>NZ_CP096514.1:685000-3865000 GCF_056530405.1 Rhizobium sp. PK7-22 | reverse complement strand
TAAGTACCTGAAGGAAAGGACATCAACCGAGACTCCGTAAGTAGTGGCGAGCGAACGCGGACCAGGCCAGTGGCAATGAGGAATAAAGCTGAACAGGTTGGAAAACCTGGCTATAGTGGGTGACAGCCCCGTAGGCGTAGAACACTCATTGTCCTTGAGTAGGGCGGGACACGTGAAATCCTGTCTGAACATGGGGAGACCACTCTCCAAGCCTAAGTACTCGTGCATGACCGATAGCGAACAAGTACCGTGAGGGAAAGGTGAAAAGCACCCCGACAAGGGGAGTGAAATAGAACCTGAAACCGGATGCCTACAAACAGTAGGAGGGCGAAAGCCTGACTGCGTACCTTTTGTATAATGGGTCAACGACTTAGTGTAACGAGCAAGCTTAAGCCGGTAGGTGTAGGCGTAGCGAAAGCGAGTCTGAATAGGGCGTTCAGTTCGTTGCATTAGACCCGAAACCGAGTGATCTAGCCATGAGCAGGTTGAAGGTTGGGTAACACCAACTGGAGGACCGAACCCATATCTGTTGCAATAGATCGGGATGACTTGTGGCTAGGGGTGAAAGGCCAATCAAACTCGGAAATAGCTGGTTCTCCGCGAAATCTATTTAGGTAGAGCGTCGACCGAATACCCTCGGGGGTAGAGCACTGGATGGGCTATGGGGACTCACCGTCTTACTGATCCTAACCAAACTCCGAATACCGAGGAGTACTAGTCGGCAGACACACGGCGGGTGCTAACGTCCGTCGTGAAGAGGGCAACAACCCTGACCTCCAGCTAAGGTCCCCAAGTCATGGCTAAGTGGGAAAGGATGTGAGGATCCCAAAACAACCAGGATGTTGGCTTAGAAGCAGCCATCATTTAAAGAAAGCGTAACAGCTCACTGGTCTAAATAAGGGTCTTTGCGCCGAAAATGTAACGGGGCTAAAGCCATGCACCGAAGCTGAGGATATGCACTTAACGTGTATGTGGTAGCGGAGCGTTCCGTAAGTCTGTGAAGGAGGACCCGTGAGGGCCTCTGGAGATATCGGAAGTGCGAATGTTGACATGAGTAACGATAAAGGGGGTGAGAGACCCCCTCGCCGAAAGACCAAGGGTTCCTGCTTAAAGTTAATCTGAGCAGGGTTAGCCGGCCCCTAAGGCGAGGCAGAAATGCGTAGTCGATGGGAACCACGTTAATATTCGTGGGCCTGGTGGTAGTGACGGATTGCTCAACTTGTACAGTCTTATTGGATTGATTGTGCAGGGACGCGGTTCCAGGAAATAGCTCCACCAATATAGACCGTACCCGAAACCGACACAGGTGGTCAGGTAGAGTATACCAAGGCGCTTGAGAGAACTATGTTGAAGGAACTCGGCAAATTGCACGCGTAACTTCGGAAGAAGCGTGACCCCATTTTACGCAAGTATTTTGGGGTGGCACAGACCAGGGGGTAGCGACTGTTTATCAAAAACACAGGGCTCTGCGAAGTCGAAAGACGACGTATAGGGTCTGACGCCTGCCCGGTGCTGGAAGGTTAAAGGGAGGGGTGCAAGCTCTGAACTGAAGCCCCAGTAAACGGCGGCCGTAACTATAACGGTCCTAAGGTAGCGAAATTCCTTGTCGGGTAAGTTCCGACCTGCACGAATGGCGTAACGACTTCCCCGCTGTCTCCAACATAGACTCAGTGAAATTGAATTCCCCGTGAAGATGCGGGGTTCCTGCGGTCAGACGGAAAGACCCCGTGCACCTTTACTATAGCTTTACACTGGCATTCGTGTCGGCATGTGTAGGATAGGTGGTAGGCTTTGAAGCGGGGACGCCAGTTCTCGTGGAGCCATCCTTGAAATACCACCCTTATCGTCATGGATGTCTAACCGCGGTCCGTCATCCGGATCCGGGACAGTGTATGGTGGGTAGTTTGACTGGGGCGGTCGCCTCCGAAAGAGTAACGGAGGCGCGCGATGGTGGGCTCAGACCGGTCGGAAATCGGTCGTCGAGTGCAATGGCATAAGCCCGCCTGACTGCGAGACTGACAAGTCGAGCAGAGACGAAAGTCGGTCATAGTGATCCGGTGGTCCCGCGTGGAAGGGCCATCGCTCAACGGATAAAAGGTACGCCGGGGATAACAGGCTGATGACCCCCAAGAGTCCATATCGACGGGGTTGTTTGGCACCTCGATGTCGGCTCATCGCATCCTGGGGCTGGAGCAGGTCCCAAGGGTTTGGCTGTTCGCCAATTAAAGCGGTACGTGAGCTGGGTTCAGAACGTCGTGAGACAGTTCGGTCCCTATCTGCCGTGGGTGTAGGAATATTGACAGGATCTGTCCCTAGTACGAGAGGACCGGGATGGACATATCTCTGGTGGACCTGTTGTCCTGCCAAGGGCATAGCAGGGTAGCTATATATGGAATGGATAACCGCTGAAGGCATCTAAGCGGGAAACCAACCTGAAAACGAGTGTTCCCTATCAGGGCCGTGGAAGACGACCACGTTGATAGGAGGCGTGTGGACGTGCAGCAATGCATGAAGCTTAGCCTTACTAATAGCCCGATTGGCTTGATCGTTCTCATTGACCATGCTCATCAACGCGCCTTCGGCGCGGTGATGATGCCGTTCTTTGTCCTGACGCTGACGCATCCTTCGGATGCTAGGCTGCGGACGGCCCCGCGCCACTCGGCGCGACGGCCTATCGGCCTGTATGGGTGCCCAAAGCACTCCTCCAGGCCATCGAAGAACAAACCGACGTGTTCTAAACAAAACCAGCTTCTCGACACATCACCCATGCGTAGCCGCATCGGTGGATTGCCCTTAGCCGACCTGGTGGTCATGGCGGGGCGGCCGCACCCGTTCCCATTCCGAACACGGCCGTGAAACGCCCCAGCGCCAATGGTACTTCGTCTTAAGACGCGGGAGAGTAGGTCGCTGCCAGGTCTGCTAAAGGCAATCAAAACAATCTTCTCAACGAAAACAGATCTCGGTCAAAAGACCCAAAACATAAAACCAATAACGCGGGGTGGAGCAGCCCGGTAGCTCGTCAGGCTCATAACCTGAAGGCCGCAGGTTCAAATCCTGCCCCCGCAACCAAATCAACAGTCCAAATGCATTTGACGACAAAGCCCCTCACGTGGGGCTTTTTGCGTTTGTGCTCGCCGTCGAGATCCCCAAACGTTCATCGACGCAATGACGGTGGCGATCGAGCCATGAAGTCGTCCTGAGCCGCGGCCAGGAACTGCTGCCCCAGCATGTCGATCGCCTCCATCGACGCCATGATGTCGGCGATAAGCCATGGATCTGCAGGGCTGCCGGCTGGTATTACGTCAGACGTCCGGCAAGACACGAGTTGAGCAGGACCTGCTTTGACCGATGTGTCCGACACGACGGGGGCACTCCAGGACCTGATTAATGGCTGATCATCCAGGGGCGCGCTGAGGGAAATGTCTTTTCGCCATTAGGGCGATAGATCAATTTTGATTTCGATGGGTCCTTGCAACAGCCGCATCCGGGTGCGTGACTGAGGTTTTTCGACATCCTGGGCTCATGCCTGGCCTTCTCGTTCGTCTGAAGTGCCAGTCTTGTGCTCCTTTCCATCCCGGGAACGAAGGGCATGGTGAGGAAGGCCCGGTCTGAGGGTTGGCCGCAGCCTGGGCAGTCGCAGGGTTCGGCCGAGCGCGCCATCGGGCGCAGCTCGGTAAACGTTCCGCAGGCATCGCAGCGATAGTCGTAATAGGGCATGGCTGGCTCCAGATGATGGCATTCCACGGCGTGCCGAAGACGGCAGCGCTCGCCGCCTCGACACGCTCGGCAGGATCAAAGGTCAGGCGCGAGCGGCACGTCGATCTTGCCGTCAAGAAAGATCTTCGGTCCGTCCGCACCGGGTTTCATGTCGAACTCGAAGATGTCGAGCGGCAGCCAGAGGGTGGCGCAGGCATTGGGGATGTCGACGACGCCGGAAATATGGCCCTGGACGGGGGCCGTGCCGAGGATGGCATAGGCCTGGGCGCGGGTGTAGCCGAAACTTCGTCATGTATTCGATGGCGTTCAGGCAGGCCTGGCGGTAGGCGATGTGCACGTCGAGATAGTGCTGCTTGCCGCCCTCGTCGACGGAGATGCCCTCGAAGATCAGGTAGTCGTCATATTTCGGCGTGATCGGCGAGGGGCGGAAGATCGGGTTCTTGATCCCGTATTTGGCCATGCCATCCTTGATCAGCGTCACCTTGATGTGCAGCCAGCCCGCCATCTCGATGGCGCCGCAGAAGGTGATCTCGCCGTCGCCCTGGCTGAAATGCAGGTCGCCCATCGAGAGCCCGGCGCCGTCGACGTAGACCGGGAAATAGATCTTCGAGCCGCGCGACAGGTCCTTGATGTCGCAGTTGCCGCCATGCTCGCGCGGCGGGACCGTGCGTGCGCCCTCGGCGGCCGCCTTGTCGCGTGCCTCGCCCTTGAGGCTGCCCATGTGGGCGCTCGGGCCGCCGTCCGGCAGCGTCGCCAGCGCCGGCACACGGGCTGGATCCGTATCGAACAGCGCCTTCTCGCGGGTGTTCCACGTCTCCAGCATCTTGTGGTCCGGCAGGCAGCCGATCAGGCCGGGGTGGATCAGGCCTGCGTATTTGACGCCCGGGACGTGGCGCGACGAGGTGAACATACCGTGGAAGTCCCAGATCGACTTCTGCGCTTCTGGAAAATGCTCCGTCAGAAAGCCGCCGCCGTTCTTCTTGGAGAAGAAGCCGTTGAAGCCCCAGAGGCTGTTGTCGAAGGCGCCGATGTCGAGGATGTCGACCACCAGCAGGTCGCCCGGTTGCGCGCCCTTCACGCCGATCGGGCCGGAGAGGAAATGCACCTGGCTGAGGTCGACGTCGCGCACGTCCGATGCATCGTCGTCGTTCTTGATCTGCCCGCCGGTCCAGTCATAGGTCTCGATGCGAAAATCGTCCCCCGGCTCGACCCAGCAGGCCATGGGGATATCGGGATGCCAGCGGTTGTGGATCTTCTCGTTGCTGTGGGCGGACTCGCTGAGGTCGACCTTGATGAGCGTCTCGGGCATGCTGTTCTCCTTCCTTGGGTGGTGCGTTGATTGAGTGTCGGTTGCCGGTCAGACGGAGAGGAAGGCCGAGACCTTCTGCTCGTCGATGCCGTCGCGGGGGGATTGGTGGACGATCTGGCCCTTCTCGATCACCAGCACCCGGTCGGCCATGTCGAGCGCGAAGCTCAGCACCTGTTCGGAGACCAGGATCGAGAGACCCATCTCGTCGCGGATGCGGCAAAGGGTGCGGGCCATTTCCTTGATGATCGACGGCTGGATGCCTTCGGTCGGTTCGTCGAGGATCAGCACCTTGGGCCGGGAGGCCAGCGCCCGGGCGATCGCCAGCTGCTGCTGCTGCCCGCCCGAAAGATTGCCGCCGCGGCGGCTCTTCATGTCGAGGAGCACCGGAAACAGCTCGTAGATGTGGTCGGGCACGACCGTGTCGCCGGTGACGGTGAGACCGGTCTCGATGTTCTCCTTCACCGTCATGGCCGAGAAGATCATGCGCCCTTGCGGCACATAGGCGAGACCCGCGCCGACGCGCTGGTAGCTGTCCATCGTCTCGATCGGCGTGCTGCCGATGTGGATCCTTCCCATGGTGGAGGGGACGATGCCGATCAGCGACTTCATCAGCGTCGTCTTGCCCATGCCGTTGCGACCCATGATGGCGACGATCTCGCCGGGGGCAAGCGAGAGGTCGAGGCCGTGGATGACCTCGCTCTGGCCATAGGCGACGTGGAGGTTTTCGACTGCGAGCATGGCGGTCTCCTAGTGCCCGAGGTAGACTTCGACGACCTTGGGGTCGTGCTTGACGCGGTCCATCGTGCCCTCCGACAGCACCTTGCCCTGATGCAGCACGGTGACGCGGTGGGCGATGTCCTCGACGAACTTCATGTCGTGCTCGATGACGATCACCGACTGGTTGCGGATGATGGTGTTGAGCAGTTCGGCCGTCTTCACCCGCTCGGCGATGCTCATGCCGGCGACCGGCTCGTCGAGCATCAGGAGCTTCGGGCTCTGGATCAGCAGCATGCCGATCTCCAGCCACTGCTTCTGACCGTGGCTGAGGATCGCGGCTTCGGTGTCGAGGTGCTCCTTCAGGAAGATCATCTCGGCGACTTCCTCGACCCGGTCGCGGACCTCGGCATCGCGGCGGAAGAACAGCGCGCCGAAGACATTGCGGCCGCGAGGGAAGGACAGCTCGAGGTTCTCGAAGACCGTCAGGTCCTCGTAGATCGACGGGTTCTGGAACTTGCGACCAACGCCCGCATGGACGATCTCGTGCTCGCGCATGCCCGTCAGCTCCTGGCCCTTGAAGCGGATCGAGCCCTCCGTCGGCCTGGTGCGGCCGCAGATCAGGTCGAGGACGGTCGTCTTGCCCGCGCCATTGGGGCCGATGATGACTCGGATCTCGTTCTCATCGACATAGAAGGAGAGGTCGTTGACGGCCTTGAAGCCGTCGAAAGAGACCGTCAGGCCCTCGACGCTGAGGAGGAAATCGGCAGGTGCGCTGGGATCCATGGTTGAAAGCCCTTCACTTGGCGGAGGAGGAAAGGGGCACGCCACCGGCACGCCAGAGGGGCAGGCGCTGTGCAAGCTTCAGAAGTGCCGGTTCGACATGATCGCGGAAGACGCCGGCAAGCCCGTTCGGGAAGGCCATGACGACCGCGATGAACAGCCCACCCATGGCAAACAGCCAGAGCTCGGGAAAGCTCTCGGAAAACGTGGTCTTGGCGAAGTTGACGAGAAGGGCGCCATAGACGGCGCCAAACAGCGACATGCGTCCGCCGACCGCGCAGAAGATGACCATTTCGATCGACGGAACGATGCCGACGAAGGAGGGCGACATGAACCCCACCTGCAGGGTAAACATCGCTCCGCCGATGGCGGAGAAGGCCGCCGCCAGGCAGAAGATGAAGATCTTGAAGTTGGCGACGTCATAGCCGGAAAAGCGGACGCGGTCCTCGCGGTCGCGCATGGCGACCAGCAGGCGGCCGAACTTGGAGACGCGCACGAACTGGGCCGCGACGAGGCAGGCGATCAGAAGCACGGCGTTGACGAAATAGAGCACCGTCTTTGCGTCGTCGGTGCGGATGTCCCAGCCCAGCAGCGTCCGCAGGTCGGTAATGCCGTTGACGCCGCCGGTATACCCCTGCTGGCCGATGATGAGGATGGTGAGGATCGCCGCGACGGCCTGGGTGATGATGGCGAAATAGACGCCACCGACGCGCCGCTTGAACATCGCCGCGCCGATGATGTAGGCGAAGATCGCAGGCACGGCGACGATGGCGACGAGCGTGAAGCTGAGCGAATGGAACGGCTGCCACCAGAAGGGCAGTTCGGTGATCTGGTTCCAGTCCATGAAGTCCGGAATGCCCGGCGTCGACTGGATCTTCGTGGCCTCCGGCGTCGACGCCTCGAGCTTCAGGAACATGGCCATGCAATAGCCCCCGAGCCCGAAGAAGATGCCCTGGCCGAGGCTCAGGATCCCGCCGAGACCCCAGCACAAGACGAGGCCGATCGCGACGAAGGCATAGGTCAGGTACTTGCCGACGAGGTTCAGGCGGAAGGTGTCGACGCCGATCGGGATGACGATCAGGATGATGGCGGCGAGAAGGGCGAGAGCAAGCCATTCGCGGGGTCTGAAAAGCTGGGTATCGGAGGTCATGGGCTGGTCCTCAGCGGCGGATGTTGAGAGTGAACAGGCCTTGCGGGCGCAGCATCAGGATGCCCACGACGGTGAGCAGGGTCAGGACCTTGGCCATCGACCCGCTCATGAAGAATTCCATCGTCGACTGGGCCTGCGAGATGGTGAAGGCGGAGGCGATGGTGCCGATCAGGCTGCCGGCGCCGCCGAAGACGACCACCAGGAAGGTATCGACGATGTAGAGCTGGCCGGCGGTGGGGCCGGTGGAGCCGATCATCGTGAAGGCCGCACCGGCGATCCCGGCGATGCCGCAGCCGAGCCCGAAGGTCAGCCGGTCGACGCGCTTGGTGTTGATGCCGACGGCGCCGGCCATCACCCGGTTCTGCAGCACGGCTCGCACCTGCTTGCCGAAGGTCGAGCGGGCCATCATCAGGTAGACGCCGAAGGCGATCAGGATCGTCAGCCCCATGACGAAAAGGCCGTTGATCGGGATCTCGATCATGTCAGTCAGCGCCACCGATCCCATCATCCAGTCCGGCAGCGTGACGCCCACCTCGCGGGCGCCGAAGACGGAGCGGTAGAGCTGCTGCAGGATCAGCGACAGGCCCCAGGTGGCGAGAAGCGTGTCGAGCGGGCGCCGGTAGAGATGCCGGATGAGGGCCCATTCGACCAGAACCCCCAGCGCGAAGGAGGCGCAGAAGGCGAGCACCATGGCGGCGAAGAAGTAGACCGGAAACAGCACCGGCACATAGGTCGTCACCAGGTGCGAGCAGAGGTAGGTGACATAGGCGCCGAGGATCATGAACTCGCCGTGGGCCATGTTGATGACGCCCATCTGTCCGAAGATGATCGCCAGGCCGAGCGCCATGAGCACGAACACGGAAAACAGGCTGAGGCCCGCAAAGCCCTGCATGGCCAGGATCGAACTGAATTCGCCGAAGGTATAGTCGCCAATCATCGTGGCCTCGCCGGTTCGCAGTCGTTGGATAGGAGAAAGGACGCTGCCCGCCCGGAGCCGAGGGGCAGCGTCAGGCGAGGCTTACTGGTAGCCTTCGGGGAAGGGATCGGGCTCCATCAGGTCGCTCGTCTCGTAGACCACCTTGTACTGGCCATCGAGCTGGGCATGGCCGACACGGGCCTTGGACCAGAGGTGATGGTTCTCGTGGATCTTGACGTAGCCCTCCGGCGCCGTGGTGAGCTCGATGCCCGGCGAGGCTGCCCTGACCTTGTCGATGTCGAAGGAGCCGGCTTTCTCGACGGCGGCCTTCCACAGCCAGGGACCGAGATAGGCCGCCTGGGTGACGTCGCCGATGACGATGTCGTCGCCCCACATCTTCTTGAAGGCTTCGACGAAGGCCTTGTTGTTGTCGTTGTCCAGGCTCTGGAAGTATTTCATCATGGCGTAGGCGCCGGCCATGTTCTCGCCGCCGATGCCGAGGATTTCGTCCTCCGTCACCGAGATCGTCAGGAGCAGAGGCTTTTCCTTGGCAAGATCGATGCCGGCGGCCTTCAACTGCTTGTAGAAGGCGACGTTGGAGCCGCCGACGACGATCGCATAAATGACGTCTGGCTTCCTCAGCTTGATCTTATTGATCACCGAGTTGAACTGGGTGTGACCGAGCGGATAATATTCCTCGCCGACCACTTCGAGCCCGAGCTTTTCGATGTGCTTGCGGGCGATCTTGTTGGAGGTGCGCGGCCAGATATAGTCCGAGCCGAGGAGGTAGAAGGACTTCGCGCCCTTCTCCTTCACGACCCAGTCGATGCCGGCAAGGATCTGCTGGGTGGCTTCCTGGCCGGTGTAGATGACGTTCGGGCTTTCCTCCAGACCCTCGTAGAATGTCGGATAGTAGAGCATACCGTTGTACTGCTCGAAGACCGGCAGCACGGCCTTGCGCGAGGCGGACGTCCAGCAACCGAAGACGGCTGCGGCCTTGTCCTGGACCAGCAGCTTCTTCGCCTTCTCGGCGAATGTGGGCCAGTCCGAGGCGCCATCTTCCTGGATGAACTCGATCTTGCGGCCCAGCACGCCGCCCATGGCGTTGATCTGCTCGATCGCCAGCTTCTCGGCCTGCACCGAGCCGGTCTCGCTGATCGCCATGGTGCCGGTGACGGAGTGCAGGATGCCGACTTTCACGGTATCGTCGGTGACAGCGAGCCCCCGTGGGTTCTGACTTCTGCTGTGACATGGGCCTCTCCTGGACGGCGCATCGGATCCGATGTCGAACCGTACGTTATACCGTAACGTTTTCCGTTGACGAACGTAATAACATTACCTAAGCAGTCGCTGTCAATCCCTGAGGATGCGATGAGCGACATTTGCCTGAAACTCGATAACTTCACCCTGGGCTATCAGGGCCATGCCGCCATTCATCATCTGAGCGGTGCACTCAAGCGCGGCTCGCTGACGGCTGTCGTGGGGGCAAACGGATCGGGGAAGTCGACGCTCCTCAAGGGAATTTCGGGCATTCTGCGGCCGATGAGCGGCACATGCGCATCGTCATTCAAGCGCCTTGCCTATCTTCCCCAACAGTCGGAGCTGGATCGCAGCTTCCCCGCCCGGGTGATCGATCTTGTATCTCTGGGCTTCTGGCAGCGGCGTGGCCTGCTTGGGCGGATGACCCCCGGCGATCGGGCGGATCTGTCCGGTTGCTTGAAGGCCGTCGGTCTTGCCGGCTTCGAGAAAAGACCGATCGACAGCCTGTCCGGCGGGCAGATGCAGCGCGCGCTGTTTGCGCGCACCATGCTGCAGGATGCCGATCTGATCCTGCTCGACGAACCCTTCAACGCCGTTGACGACCGGACCATCCGCGACCTCATCGCGCTCATCAAGGCCTGGGTTGCCGAAGGACGAACCGTCTTGTGCGTCCTGCACGATCATTCGCTGGTGCATGAGCATTTTCCGGAAACAATGCTGCTCGCGCGCAAGCTCGTGAGTTGGGGACAAACGGCGGCGGTCATGACGCCCGACAATCTGGTGCGGGCGAGGGGGTTCCAGGAGGCCTGGGACGAGAACGCCGGCTGGTGCGAGGAGCGGCTGCCCGAAGCGGATCACGGGCATGTCCATCTCGAGGCGGAAACCCTGAACAAGAAGGTGGTCCGCCTTGTTTGATTATCTGTTCGGTCCCTTCCTGCAATACGGATTCATGCAACGAGCGCTCTTCGGGTCGCTGATCCTGTCGATTACTTGCGCGCCGGTCGGCGTGTTCCTGATGCTGCGGCGGATGAGCCTGACCGGCGATGCCATGTCGCACGCCATTCTTCCGGGCGCCGCGCTGGGCTTCCTGTTCTTCGGCCTCGAGATCATCCCGATGACCGTCGGGGGGCTTGCTGTCGGACTGCTCGTTGCCCTCGGCTCGGGGCTCGTTTCGCGTTTCACGGTGCAGAAGGAGGATGCCTCGATGGCAGCCTTCTATCTCATCTCGCTTGCCGTCGGCGTCCTGATCGTGTCGTGGCGCGGATCGAGCGTCGACCTGATGCATGTCCTGTTCGGATCGGTCCTGGCGCTCAATGACCAGGCGCTTAGCCTGATCGTCGGGATCGCCGTATTCACCTACGCGATACTGCTGGTGTTCTGGCGGGGGCTGGTCGCCGAATGCCTCGACCCGTTGTTCCTGCGGTCGGTTAGCCGCATCGGCGGGCCGGTCCACCTGCTGTTTCTCGTGCTGGTGGTCCTCAACCTTGTCGGCGGCTTTCAAGCTTTGGGAACGCTTCTGTCGGTCGGCTTGATGATGTTGCCGGCGGTCGGTGCCCGTTTCTGGTCCAACGATGTTCGCAGCCTCTGCGTCATCGCGGTCGCCATCGCCATGCTGTCCTCGGTCTGCGGATTGCTGCTGTCCTACCACGCATCCATGCCCTCCGGCCCTGCGATCATCTTCATCGCCGGTGCCTTCTACCTCTTTTCCGCACTGGTCGGCCGCCGGGGGGTGCTCGCCAGCCTCTTCGTCTCCGGTCGCCACAAGACAGCCTGATAACAAAAGGAGTTTCCCATGTTCAGAACCCTACGTCTCGCCACCTGCACCAGCATCCTGGTGATCGGCGGTATCGCATCCAGCGCATCTGCCGCAGAACTGAAAGTGGTCGCGAGCTTTTCCATCATTGCCGACCTCGCCAAGAATGTCGGCGGCGACCGCGTCGAGATCTCCTCGCTCGTCGGTCCCGACGGCGACGCACATGTCTATCAGCCTCGCCCGGCCGATGCCGCAGCGCTGGAAGGCGCGGACGTCGTCCTCGTCAACGGTCTGCAGTTCGAAGGCTTCATGTCGCGGCTGATCGAGACCAGCGGCACCCAGGCCGCCGTGGTGGAAGTCAGCAAGGGCATCGAGCCTCTGAAGAACGCCGAAGAAGAGCATGAGCAGCACGAGGGCGAGGCGGCCGAGGCAGGCCATGATCACGCAGGCGAGGACCATGCCGAAGCCGGCCACGATGATCACGGTCATGAAGGCCATCATCACCATGGCGAGTTCGATCCCCACGCCTGGCAGTCGATCCACAATGCCGAGACCTATGTGAAGAACATCGCGGACGCCTTCTGCGAAGCGGACAAGGCCGGTTGCGCCACCTACACGACCAACTCGCAAGCCTATCTGGTAAAGCTCGCCGAGTTGGAGACCGAGATCAAATCCGCCATCGAGGCCATTCCTGCCGAGAAGCGCACGATCATCACCTCGCACGATGCCTTCGGTTATTTCGAGCGTGACTACGGCTTGAATTTCATTGCCCCCGAGGGGGTTTCGACAGAGGCAGAAGCATCCGCGGCGGATGTGGCCAGGCTCATCGATCAAGTGAAGGAGGACAAGG
This sequence comes from Rhizobium sp. PK7-22, assembly GCF_056530405.1. Lineage (NCBI taxonomy): Bacteria > Pseudomonadati > Pseudomonadota > Alphaproteobacteria > Hyphomicrobiales > Rhizobiaceae > Rhizobium > Rhizobium sp. PK7-22. The sequence goes on along the minus strand of NZ_CP096514.1, from coordinate 3,852,548 downwards.
CCTCGGCGATCTTCGTCGAAAACATCGCCAATCCGCGCCTTGTCGAGCAGATCGCATCGGAAACCGGCCTCACCGTCGGTGGCACGCTCTACTCCGACGCGCTCTCGGGCGAAGACGGCCAGGCGTCCACCTACATCGACATGTTTCGATACAATGTGAACACGATCACGTCCGCTATCGTCGGCCGCTGATCCGGCTGGCCCGCCTGGCGAACGGCCGGGCGGGCCCCTCATCAGCGACAATGTAATGCGGGTTCCTGGATGTTTGGCGGGCTGTTCAATCGGCGCAAGTTGGCGTGTGAAATTCTACAGGAGCCTGATGTGAGGCGTCTTTACGATTCCGTGCCGGTGATCTTGCTGACCGGCTTTCTCGGATCCGGCAAGACAACCCTGCTCAACGAGATCCTGGCCGATCCGCAGATGGCGGGCACTGCCGTGATCATCAATGAGTTCGGCACGGTTCCGATCGATCATGATCTGGTGCGAAAAGGGTCGGAGACCTACGTCCGCACCACCACCGGCTGCATCTGCTGCACCGCCTCGAGCGACATACGAATGTCCTTGTCCGACTTGCACGAAGCGCGGCTGCGGGGTGAGGTTCCGCCGGTTGCGCGCGTGGTCATCGAAACGACCGGCCTTGCCGATCCCGCGCCCATCATCAACAGCATTATCCCTGGCGGTGCGCCGGCCATGGCGCTTCGGGACCATGCGGTGGCGCGCCATTTCCATCTTGCGGGTGTGGTCACCGCCTTCGATGTCCTGAACGGACGGGCAACGCTCGACGGTTTCCTGGAAGGCTGGAAGCAGCTCGCTTTCGCCGATCATGTCATCCTGACCAAGACGGATCTGACGACGCAACAGCGGGACTGGGCAGCTGAACTTGGTGTTCTCAATCCTTCTACTTGCTACCACGACCGTCACAAGCCGGGCTTCCAGTTGCCGGTGCTGTTCGGACAGGGCAACTACACGATCTCCGGAAAGGCCGAGGACGTTCCCGGATGGCTCGCGATGGAACGGCTTGCCCAGCACCCCGACCATGCTCACGACCCGAACCGGCATGGCGATGAGATCGAAGCCATCAGCTTGAGCCATGATGTGCCGCTGTCTCCACAGGCTGTGGAGATGTTCCTTCACATCGTGACGACCAACATCAGTTCCGGCCTCCTTCGCATGAAGGGCATATTCGCACTCACGGACGATCCTGATCGTCCGCTCGTCGCCCATGCCGTGCAGCACAGGCTCCATCCGCCTCTGCGGCTGGAACAGTGGCCGGACGACAATCGCACAAGCCGCGTGGTGCTCATTGGCCAGGACATGCCGATCAAGCCGATCCGAGACCTCTTCGAAGTGCTGGCGCCACGTGCGGCAAGGAAACAATGGAGGCGAAGATGAGCGCGCCGTTCGTCAATCCACTTTCGCGTGGTTCTGCCAGTGTCCTTGGCAGGGCACGCGAGATCAAAGCCTGGGCGCGCGAGCTTTTTGGTCTTTCCGATGACGCGGTGGTATCCGTAAACGAACTTGCCTGCCACGTGCCCGGATGTCCGCCGAAGGAGACAGTGATCCTGATGATGTTCGGGGATCAGACGGTACAGGTGTCGATCCATAAGGCCGTGCTCGATGTCACCAGGGAAGACATCGACGCGGGCGCACACCTCACGAAAGACACAAGATGACGAGGTTGCCTTTGGGATCACTGACGATGTCCGCTTCTTCAAGCGGTGCGCTACCAGCGGACAGTCTGCAGCCGGCCCGACACCGAGCCGCCGCTTTGCGGTTTGGACTTCCCTTCGGCGTTCATACCACGCTCGGTTGGGAGCGATGGCACACCTTTTTCATGCCCGTATCAGGATAGCTGACAGATTGCGGGTCACGATTCAGTGGCCGACCCGGCTGCTTGCGGAGATATGCGCCAGCTTGTCCGGGTTTCGGGTCTTGTAGATCGCCAGTATCCGGCCGTCCTCGATCTCGAACGACGTCGTCTGGAGGGTACCGTTGTATAGGCTGATGTAGCCCGGAAGACCGTCGATCCAGACTGTGCGCACAAGGGTTTCGACGTCGCCGTACTTACGGAACAGGCCCCCGTAGAGCCGCAAGGCCCTGTCCATCCCGGCAATGGCGTTTGGAAAGGCCAAGACCTTGCCGCCCCCGTCAGACACGATCCTGACGCCCTCGGCGAGGAGCGTCCGAAGGCCTCCGATATCGCCGGTTCGCGTCGCGTCGAGGAAGGCCGTAGCGATCCGTTCGCCTTCGCCGCGCGCCACGGGATAGCGAGGCGTATCGGACTGCACGTTGCGCCGGGCACGGGAGGCCAGTTGCCGGACCGCCGCGACGTCACGATCGAGGATCGAGGCAATCTCGTCCATCGGTGTATCGAAGACGTCGTGCAGAAGGAACGCCGCCCGTTCCAGGGGCGAAAGCCGCTCGAGCGCGAGCATCAGTGTCAGCGTGAGGTTGTCGGCCCGCAGTTCGTCGTCCGGTTCTGGAAGCGGGTCGGGCAGCCAGCTCCCGATATAGGTCTCTCGACGCACCCGTGCCGATTTCATCGCGTCGAGGCAGAGCCGGGTGACGATCCGACTGAGAAAGGAGGATGGGTTTTGCACTTCCCACAGGTCGACGCGCTGCCAGCGCAGCCAGGCATCCTGCACGACGTCCTGGGCCTCGGAAACCGAACTCAGCATCCGGTAGGCGAGACGCAGCAACCGTGGCCGCTGCGCCTCGAATATTTTGGTCGCTTCAGGCAACCTGTCCATTGCTTTCCTCTTGCGGATGAACGGCACGAAGGCCGACCTGGAGTCTGTTCCACAGGTTGGTAGCACCGATCGCGAGCGTCAGGTTCACGCGTTCTGCCTCGTCGAAGGCAGCCTCCACCAGGGCATAGTCCTCGTCCGGCGCGCCGGTCCGGGCGACGTTGGTGAGGGCCTCTGTCCAGGCGAGGGCTGCACGTTCGCGGGCGGAATAGAGCGAGGACTCACGCCAGCCGTCGAGCAGATAGATCCGCATCTCCGTTTCGCCGTCGGCACGGGCGGCCTTGGCATGCATGTGAAGGCAAAAGGCGCAGCCATTGATTTGCGATGCGCGCAGCTTCACGAGGTGCAATATGGTCTTGTCGAGGTTTGCCGCGATGGCAACTTCGACGGCATACATGGCCTTGATGCCGGCGGCGGCCAATGAGAAGGGCTCGGCTATGCGGGGTACCATGACGGATCTCCTTTGAAGGGTGTATCAGATTTCGGTTCTAACCGGAGCTTCGGCTTGCAGCGCAGCGCGCACGGCGGGACGCTCGAGCATCTGCCGTTTCAGTTCGACCATCTGTTGCGGGACCTCGATGTTGAAGCGTTCTGCCCAGACCAGCATGACGAACAGGTAGAAGTCGGCGACCGTCGGTTCCTTTCCGAACAGGAACGGGCTCTTCATGGCATCGCACATCAGGCGAAGATGCCCTGTTACTGTTTCAGCCGCGTGAGAGCGCTCGCGCTCCGATCCGCCATGCCACATCGGCTTGAATGCGCGGTGCAACTCGGTCGAAATAAAGGAAAGCGCCTCGATCAGCCGGCTGCGACCGAGCGGTCCCGCCGGCGCCAACTGCGGGTAGAGCGTCGCCAGATAATCGAGCACGGCGATGTTCTCTGTCAGAAGCTGGTCGTCGGGCAGAACGAGAGCGGGGACATAACCCTTGGCGCTGACGGTTCTGAAGTCGATGCCGTGTTCCGTCATGTGCGTGCGGATGTCGACGCGCTCGATCTCGAACGCGTGTCCCGCCTCATGCAGCGCGATGTGATCGGCCAGGCTGCAGGCGCCCGGCGCGTAATAGAGCTTCATCCGCTTCATGCCCTCAGCTCGCCGCGATGCAGGAATGTCTCGAAGGTGGTGGCGGCGATCCTGGCGGGCCCTGAGGGCACCAGCGACGTTTCATCGAGCAGGACGCCGAAATAGGTCGATGCCGGATCCGTCACGACGACACGCGGATCATGCGCTGCGGAGAGGAAGCGCGCGACCATGCGGTCGAGCGGCTGACGATCCGGGCCGGCGATTTCGACCAGACCGTTCACAGGCGCCGCCAGGGCCATGTCTGCCACTGCCTCGGCCACATCGTCGGAGATGATCGGCTGGATCAGCGACGACGACAGCCGCACCTCGTTGCCCTGCGTTGCCCCGCGCGCGATAGCGCCCATGAACTCGAAGAACTGCGTCGAATGGATGATCGTGTAGGGAATGCCGGAGGCTGCAATCAGATCTTCCTGCGCCTGCTTGGCGCGGAAATAGCCGCTGGCCTGCAGTTTTGCTGTCCCGACCACGGACAATGCAACGTGGTGCCCGACGCCGGCTTCCTTCTCGGCAGCCAGAAGGTTGCGGCCCGAGGTCTGGAAGAACTCCATCGCAGCGACGTCCTCGAAGGAGGGCGAGTTGGCGAGGTCGATGACGACCGATGCTCCCGCGAGTGCTGCGTTGAGACCAGCGCCCGTGATCGTATCGACGCCGGTTGATGGTGCAGCGGCAATGACCTCATGGCCGCGTTCTCTTAACTTTGCGACGGTCTTGGACCCGATCAGGCCGGTTCCGCCGATGATGACGATTTTCATGGTCGTGGCTCCTTTGGGATGCTTCACGAACAAGACGAGACAAGAGACGCCGACGTGACATCGAGTGATGGATTTAATTCTGTCGACACCGAGGTGTCTTCGCAGCCTTCAGGTTCTGCCGGCACGTCTTGCGCGGTTAGACCCGTCATCCAGTCGAAGGGGAGGCCAATGGCTCATTCGGAGGCGTAGCCAAACGCTCCGAAGAGCCGACAAGGCCGATGAACAAGGCTCGCGGATTCAGGCGAGCTTTAAGCGCCGATGCAATTCATGGAGAACCACACAGGGAACTTTTCCGCGCTGGTCTTGCGCTGTTGGGGGAGCGTCGTGAGCTGTGACAAGCCGCCACTATAGTCGACGGGGGGCTGCCGAAAGCGTTTGTGCCTTGTAGGCGCAGAGCGTGGCCGTCTGCAGGAATCGGGTGGCGGGTTGCTTGGCCCAATGCGTATGTCGGAGCTTCCAACAAGGAGTGGACCATGGGAATGCTGCAAGACAAAGTCGCTATTGTAACGGGTGCATCATCAGGGATTGGCCGCGCCACAGCGATGCTGTTCGCCGCTGAAGGTGCTGCCCTGGTTTTGAACGCTCGCGGAAAATCAGGCTTAGAAAAAGTCGCTGAGACAATCCGGGCTCAGGGTGGACGTGTTCACCTGGTGGTTGGCGATGTAGGCCTACCGGACACTCACGATGAACTGGTTGCTGACGCCGTGCGAGTTTTTGGTGGCTTGGACATCGCTTTCAACAATGCAGCGACGGTCGGACCCATAAAGCCACTCGCAGAGGTCACCTTGTCAGAATGGCAAGAAACACTTGCGACCAACCTCACCTCAGCTTTCGTTGCAAGTCGCAGTCAGATCCCCCTTCTCCTGGAAAGGGGCGGTGGCTCCATCATATTCACATCCAGTTTCGTCGGCACCAGTGTCGGTCTTCCCGGCATGGGGGCCTACGCAGCGTCCAAGGCGGGACTGATGGGGCTCGTGAAGGGGATCACCGCCGACTATGCCAGCAGGGGTGTGAGGGCGAATGCACTCCTGCCCGGCGGCTCCGATACTGCGATGGCTGGCGATGAAGCGCAGAAGGAATGGGCAGCAGGTCTGCACGCCATGAAACGGATAGCGCAGCCGGAAGAGATTGCCCAAGCTGCCCTGTTCCTCGCCAGTTCCATGTCAAGTTTTGTTGCCGGTTCTGCATTGTTCGCAGACGGTGGAAACTCCGCAGTGAAATAGCTAAGCGAAAACCGTACACACTATGTCGTCAAGCGCGGCAAAGGCGCTTGACGACACTCGGCCGGAGTGCGCTTACCGGGAGCGAGTTCAGGGCGTGTGATCGATATGCGCCAATCACGGCCATCGCGATGTTAGGCGGCCGGCATGGAAAACGTTAGCCCAACGGGACAGTCATCGAAGATGAACACCGAAAAGATCGAAACCGAGAGGTTGACGCTAAGTCCCTATTCGTTGGCGGACTATCAGCCGTATCTGGCAATGTGTTCTGATCCAGTCGTTACTCGCTTCCTGGGTGGGCAAGCCTTCTCGGCGGAGGACGCGTGGAATCGCGTGTTGCGCTACGCCGGCCACTGGTCGCTGTTGGGATACGGAATATTCGCCGTAATCGAGAAAAGCACCGGCGACTACATTGGTGAAACAGGGCTAGCTAACGTTTGCAGAGGCCTTGGTGAAAACTTCGATGATTTCGGGGAAGCCAGTTGGACGTTCTCATCAAGAGTACATGGTCTTGGCCTTGCATTTGAAGCGGCCGACGCTGCTCACGGATGGTATGCAGATCGCATGCTCGAGTGCCGCACGGTATGCCTTATTCATGAGAAAAACACGTCTTCCCGCAAGATGGCAGGGCGGTTGGGTTACGCCGCATTCGGCGAGGCAATTTATCGGGGCGAACCGATGATTATGCTTCAGCGCAGCGTAGCCAAATAACTCAGCGCCAGCCTCGTGGTCCAGGCAAGAGCCTCATTCGCGACAGCTTCGCGCCTTCATTTCCGGCGCAGAGGCCACCCCCCTATGCGCCGTAAAACGGACATGCCTTCTGGCCGTGATGTTGCCTGTGCCCGCGTCGTCGATGGTTGACCAGATGACCACGCAATCGGAAGCGGACATTGTGCTTCTTACATGCGCCTTAAGGGCGTACTGCGAGCAAGTGCGGTATCGCAGTCGTTGAAAGCTTACCAACGGCGTCGATCAGCCAGCGCGTCTCAGTCGGCCCGAACTCTCCCAAATCCCTGACCGAAGGAGACCTGCTGAATCGCCAAACAGCGGCTGTCAGTAACGGTGACGGCAGACGCGACAGCACCGCGAAGAAGCGCGGGCGCAAGACGTGTCCCATGTTCCGTACAACAGTCGCGCCCTCCTTCAAGGCCAAAGCAAGCTTTCTCGCCTCGGCCCATGTCAGCGCCTCCCTGCGTTGCCATGTCCAAAGCCCGGCTACGAAGAATGGCACGGTCATTGCGACATGGCTGCGCAAGAAGGCATTCATGTCGGGCTCCACCTCGGTCGGCAGTCCCGCTTCCTTGAAAACCTCAGCCAAATCCGGACGTGCCAGCGTCGTGACCATACCGGGCCCGTCGACCTTGTGACTTAGCCGGTCGTTTTCAAGGAACGCTTTCATGTTCGGGAAACCAGCCGTCAGACGCCCGGAACCGAGAGCATCGCTATATCTCTCAGTGCCGTAGAACGTGTTGAACATGAGCAATATCGTCTTTGCAGCACTGTTCTGCAATTGCGGCAACAAGGCTTGAATCTGATGTTCCGGCACTGTGACGATAGCCAGGTCATAAGGTTCCGTCGGATCAACGCACGGGACGGCGTCGACAGGCGCGGCCTGGCCATCGACGGTGATAATTGCTTTGTCACTAATCAGCGCTTCGAGACGGGCGCCGCGCGCGACGACCGTGACGTCATGTCCTGTCTGAGAAAGATGGAAAGCAAAAACGCTTCCAATTCGGCCAGCGCCTAAGATGATGATTTTCATATCGCCATGATAGCGCGACGTGGATATTCTGAAAATGGAAAAACATGGAAAGCCGATTACCGTTTATGGAAAACATATCGTGGGATGATCTGCGTGTGCTGCTGGCTGTCCATCGTGCCGGCAGCCTGCTCGGCGCTGGCCGGTTGCTCGGTCTTTCGACGTCGACCACCGGCCGGCGCCTGGACGCGCTCGAGTCGGCTGTCGGTGCGAAGCTGGTCCACCGTGATCAGAAGGGCGCGGAACTGGCCCCTGCCGCGGTGCGCCTGGTGCAACTGGCAGAGGGGTTCGAACACGGCTTACTTGCGCAGCAGCGGGACAAGCAACTCGTCGCCGGTACGATCAAGGTTTCCGTGCCGGACGGCCTGGCCGCAGCCATCGCCCAAGCACTGATGACCTTTCATCGCGAACATCCGCGTATCGACATCGAGCTTGTCGGCGAAAACAGGATGGCCGACGTGGCAAAACGGGAAGCGGATATTGCGCTGCGGCTCGTCCGTTCGACGTCGACCCTCCTGGTCCAGAAACAAGTTGCGACGCTGCGTTTCTCCCTGTTCGCTTCGGCTGACTACGCCCGCCGCAGGTTGCCGGATCGACGGCTTCGGAAACAGGATGCTGCAGCTCATAATTTCATTGGACTGGATACCCGGTGGAAGGAATTACCCCAGGAGAGTTGGATGGTGCAGCTGGGGGCCATCCGCTTCGCCTTGCGGTCGAGTTCGATGGACGCAGTGAAAGAGGCCGTTCGCCAAGGCATGGGCTTGGCTGCTTTGGTGGAGCAGGAGCAGCAACATGCCGATCTGGTCCGCCTCACCACCGAGAGCGCAGGGCCGACCCAGCCCCTCTATCTTGTCTACCACCGCGACCTGCGCAGTGCACCGCATCTTCGCGCGGCTGTGAAATCCATTGAAAGCTACATTCGCGCTTTGCGCTGAGTGCGGCTTTCTGGCGAACATTGTTGATTTAGCCGAACACGTACGGTCTGGTCGGCGCTGGCGGGGCTAGGCGAACAAGCAACACGAAGTCCAGGCTCAGACGCTCGTCGGGACGCGACGATGGCAGATCCAACGAACGTCTCGTCTCCAAGGCAGGCCTGCTTTCGACCGCTGCGCTTGCGCACTGTGAGCTTCTCCTCGCAATGGAGACGGCGGAGCTTTTTCAGCTTGGCGTTCTCATCCTCGAACGCCTTCAGCTTGCGGGCATTGGACACGTCCATGCCGCCATACTTCCCCTTGCATTTGTCAAAAATCGCATCCGAGATGCCGTGCTTGCGCGTAAACGCTCCAATCGTCCGTCTCCCGATTCCAAGGGAGTTTCAGTGGTTCAAGTCGCCGGTCGTCATACGTTCTGCCTAGGGTGCTGAGTAGACGTCGATTGGCCTGATGATATCCGGAGTGCTGCGTCTGCCTTCCTCCATCAGTCGCAGCTCCAGAAGAAAGTGTGGCGGCTGTCCGTCAGAGGATCTCAGCGCCGGCGGCGCTCGCGTGTCCTACTCCTCAGGAACACGAGACACATCCGGATGTGATCATCGTTCGATTGCGCGCGCGAAGCAGTGTCATCTGCTGTTCAATTAGCAAATATCACATATGCTAATTCACCCTTCGGTTGAGTTTATATTTTTGATATTGGTTGAATTAGAGTATTCTGATGTTTGCTGCGGTCGAGGGTGCTGCAGCTCCGGCGTAGGAGGCTAGAAAACGTGAAACCCATAATGATCCTGTCAGGTGGCGCATTCGCTGCGATTTTCCTCGCCGCAGCACCGGCGCTGACCCAAACCGCAACGTCGCAGTTCAACGTCCAGATGACCATTACGTCGGATTGTCAGATCAATTCGGCCGGCAATTTGGATTTCGGCTCCACCGGCGTCATCGCGGGAAATCGTGACGTGGCGAGCTCGATCGTTGTCCAGTGCACCAGCGGCACACCTTACCACATAGGCTTGAATGAAGGACTAGGTGCGGGGGCGACGGTCGCGTCACGCGTGATGACGGGCCCGAGCTCCTCGACCGTCGGCTATTCGCTCTACACGGACGCGGGCGTAGCCTGGTCTGGGGCGATACCGTCAACACCAACACGATGAGTGCCAGCGGCAGTGGTGCTGCCCAGACATACACCGTCTATGGCCGGGTTCCCTTGCAGGATACTCCTGCTGCCGGCACATACACGGATACCGTCACCGTCACTCTCACCTACTGAACGGTATTGATCCTCATGCGCATCATCATCGCCGCTGCGGTCGTTGCGGTCTCTCTATGCGGCCCCAGTTCCGGCTCCGCCGCATCGCTGCGCGTTGCTCCCGTCATCATCGATCTCTCTGCCCCGACGGCAACCTCGCACATCCGCCTCTGGAACGACGCAGCCAAGCCGATCAACGTCCAGGTCCGCGTGTTCCGCTGGCGCCAGGAAAACGGGCAAGACGTTCTCGTCCCGGCGGAGCAGGTAGTGGCAAGCCCGCCGATCACGACCCTGAAGGCCGGCGGCGAAAACCTTGTTCGCATCGTCCGAACGGGCAAGCAACCGGTGCGGGGAGAGGAGTCCTATCGGCTGGTAGTGGATGAGTTGCCAAGCGCCGGTCGCCAGGCCGCCACGGTGGTAATGGTCGTGAGGCACTCTATCCCCGTCTTCTTCTCGGAAGATACCGCCAGCGATCCCAAGCTGGAATGGAGGGTGAGGCGAGCCTCCGGAGGCTATGAACTGACGGTGATCAACAGAGGTGATCGCCGACTGAAGGTCTCGGACCTTGCACTGAAGTCCGGGAACCAAACCTTTGCCCGGCGTGGCGGTCTGGTCGGCTATGTACTTGGAGGATCCAGCGTAAGCTGGTTCGTGCCGGGCGAGAAGATCGGTAATGGCTCCGTCACCGTCACTGGCCAGAACGAGGGCGGCGGGTTCGATGCCAAGGTTGCCCTTAAATAGTGCGCGACTTCTTCTGACGGCCTGCCTCCTGCTGACAAGCGCCAGCAGCGGCGCACGGGCAGCAGCAGACGGGACCACGTCTGGCAGTCGCGACCTGCAGCTTGAGGTCATCGTCAACGGCACACCAAGCGGCTTCATCGCGGCCTTCCACGAGACCGGTGACGGCCGCCTGACGATCGAGGCAGAGCAACTGCACAATTGTGGCTTGGAGCCCGCACCGGAAGCGACCCTCCCTGACGGGCGGATCGACATCGCCCTGCTGCCAGGCGTCACTTACCAGTTCGACGAGGCCTTGCAGACGGTGGCCTTCATCACGGAACTTGCAGCACTTGCCCCTCAAGAACTGGGCGGCGAGGCTCTTGCAGGCGACGAAGAGCCAGCGGATCCAGAAAGCAGCTTCGGCGGCTTGGTGAATTATACGCTCTATGCCTCCACCTCCGCCGAGGATCTCGGTGACCCCTGGTCGTTCAGCGGCATGTCGGGCTCGTTTGAAGGGCGGCTTTTCGGACCTCTCGGCCTATTAACCTCCTCTCAGCTTCTGACGGTCTCGCCGAACGAACTTTACTCCACAGCCCGGCTGGACACGACGTGGCGGTACAGCGATCCGGGCAGCATGATCAGCTATCACGCGGGCGACGTCATCACCGGCGGGCTGGGCTGGACCCGGCCTGTTCGTCTCGGGGGTGTCCAGATCCAGCGGAACTTCGGCCTGCGGCCTGATCTGGTGACGATGCCATTGCCGGAACTGTCCGGCAGTGCCGCCGTCCCATCAACCGTCGAGGTCTATGTCGACAACACCCGCCGGTTGTCGCAGGAGGTTGACGCCGGACCCTTCTCCATATCCGACGTCCCCGTCTTCACCGGAAACGCGACGGCGAGGCTTGTCGTTCGTGACGCCCTTGGCCGCGAGACCGTGAGCGAAACACCGTTTTTTACCTCTTCCGACCTTCTTGCCGAAGGCTTCTTCGACTATTCCGCCGAGGCAGGTTTCGCCCGCCGCCTCTACGGGGCGGAGTCCTTTTCCTATGACGAGCGGCTGCTGGGAAGCGCGACAGCGCGCTACGGCGTCACGGACTGGTTCACGCTGGAAGGACATGCAGAGGCCGGTGCCGGTTTCTGGAATGCGGGTCTTGGAACGACGATGGCACTCGGCAACTGGGGCATCGGAACGCTTTCTGGAGCAGCAAGCAGCCATCAGGGCAGCGGCTATCTCGCATCCGCAAGCCTGGAGACGGAAATCTGGGGCCTGCAGTGGCACGCAAGTACCCAGCGTACTTTCGGCGACTATGCCGACATCGCCTCCGTCACCGCCGATCTGACCGTGACCGGCAGCATTCCCCGCAATCGCAGCGGCGCTCCGCCACGGGCGCTCGATCAGGTTGGCGTGTCCATTCCGCTCTCCTTCGATCAGACTGTCCTGAACCTCAATTTCACGCATCTGGAGACGAGTTCGCATGAGCATTCGCGGATCGTCGGCGCCACAGCGAGCAGGCCGATCGGCGACCGCGGCAATGCCTTTGTCACGGCATATGCGGACCTCGGCCGAAGTGACGCCTTCGGCATTTTTGCCGGGATAAGCTGGACCTTTGGCAACAACGGCGCGGTATCTTCCGGTATCCAGCATGACGGCGACGGAACAAGCTTCATTTCCGAAGCATCCGGCCGGCGGGCCTTCAAGCACGGCGATCTGGAATGGCGCGTGAGCGATTCGGAGGGCAGCCGCCGCAGTCGCGGAGCAGGGGCGGTCTATAACGGTTCGGCAGGACGCGTGGAGGCGCATGTGGAACAGGGCCAGGACATGATGAGCGTCCGTGGCCAGGTTGATGGCGCGCTGATCGTAGCCGGCGGCGACGTGTTCCTCAGTGATCGCGTCGAGGATGCTTTTGCCATCGTCGACGCGGGCGCACCAAATGTGGAAATTCATTTCGAGAACCGGCCGATCGGCAAGACCAATCGCCACGGCAGGATGCTGGTGCCGGACCTTCGGGCTTATGAGACGAATCGGATCAGCATCGACCCCGCAGCACTTCCCATGCATGCGACCTTGGAGACGCTGACCAAGACTACTGTGCCGCATCACAAGAGCGGCGTGACCGTGGGATTTGCCGTGAAAGTGCACGAACGACCCTTAACCATCTCGCTGCGTCGGCCGGATGGAACCTTCGTCGAGCCGGGTTCGGTGATTGCGGCCGACCAAGCCGATGAGACGTTCCTGGTCGGCTATGACGGTCAGTCCTATCTCGCCGGCATCAGCGGACGCACTCGCTTCACCGTCAATCCGGGCAGCGCAAGCGGCTGTTCCTTTGAAATCGACCTGGACGAGATCGAGGACAGGGACAGGATCATGGAGACGACATGCACAGAGGACGGTGGATGAACAGGCAAGCTATCGGCGCTCTTGCGGCAGTATCAGCCGCTCTCGCGGGGACCCCTGCGCTTGGACAGGCTTGTGACGTCAGCATGTCCAACATCAGCTTCGGCACCGTCAATTTGCTGGGCGGCTCGGGGGTTAACAGCTCCGGGTCCGTCAACGTCAACTGCCGCAATCTTCTCGGTCTCAGCCTCAGCGTTCGGCTCTGCGTTCATCTGGGGGCCGGAAGCGGCGGCATGTCCGCGCCCGTCAGGACCATGGCCAATGGCGCAAACCGTCTGCAGTACCAGCTCTACCAGGATGCCTCCCGCACCACCTCCTGGGGCGCAGCGAACCTACCCTCGCTGGGGGCTCCCCATACCTTCGACTTCGCTCTCCTGCCGCTCTCGACATTCACGGCGAGCCGCACCATTCATGCTCGCATCCTGCCCAACCAGCAGACAGTGCCTGGCGGTGCGTACTCCTCGACCTTCACGGGCGGCGACGTGCGCGTCAATTGGGGTACGTACACCCTCATCCCACCGTCCTGCAGTTCGCTCACGCAAAACCCCAGTTCGCCCAGCTTTGCCATCCAGAGCTTCGTTGATCGGACTTGCAGTGTCTCGGCACAGAACCTTGACTTCGGCCGCCATGGCCTCCTGAAGAACCGGATCGATGCGGCAAGTCAGCTTGCCGTCAGTTGTACATCCGGACTGCCGTTTGCCATCAGCCTCAACGGCGGGCTCACCAATGCAGCGCCGGCGGAGCGCAAGATGACCAACGGCACCCACGCCATCACCTATGGTCTGTTCCGCGATTCCGCGAGAAGCCAACCCTGGGGCAGCGCCACCGGGCTGCTGGCCGCCGGTACGGGAAGCGGCATCATTCAGAACCTCACGGTTTACGGGCGGGTTCCGGCGCAGACGACACCGCCCGCCGGCACCTACACCGATACCGTTGTCGTCACGGTCACCTATTAGCTCTGCGAGGCAGGAGCATCCCATCTTGCGGCGTATTTGCCTCAAAACTCCCTGCTGCAATCGCGCCGTTCATGGAGACCGTCGACGATGGAAAAGGACTGTCTCGGCCGCTGCCAGCGAACGGTCTTCGAACGTCAATCAATCATCTATTAGAATTCACTGTTTAACTAAAGTAATCGGTTAATCGTGTTGATGGAAGGTCGGGACCTGGTCCCTTGAAAGGTTGAGTGATGATGCTTGGTAGGCAAACTGACGCAGTGGCGATGATGCGGGCGCTTTCGACCTCGCAAGCCCTCATCGAGTTCGATCTTGAAGGCATCATCCTCACGGCAAACGAGAACTTTTGCCAGGCACTCGGGTACAATCTTTCGGAGATCGTCGGTCGGCATCACAAGATATTCTGTAACTCAAGTCAGGTCGCATCCCCAGAATATGCAACCTTCTGGTCACGTCTGGGCGCCGGGACCTTCGACGCCGGGAGTTACAGACGTTTCGCAAAGGGCGGACGCGAGGTCTGGATCCAGGCTTCCTACAATCCGGTCTTCCGCAACGGCAGGCCCTACAAGATCCTTAAAATTGCTGCTGATGTCACCTCTGCCAAGACGCAAGCGATCGAAGACGCCTGCAAGCTGGAAGCGATCTCGCGCTCTCAGGCGGTCATTGAATTTACGCCCGCCGGCGAAGTCATCGCTGCCAACGAAAACTTCTGCCGGACGATGGGCTATTCACAAGACGAAATTATCGGCAAGCATCACCGCATGTTCTGCCGAAGCGACTACATCAGTACGCAGGAGTACAGAGTTTTCTGGGAGCGGCTTGATCAAGGTGAGTTCATTTCGAGCGAGTTCGTTCGCATCGCCAAGAGTGGGCGCGAGGTCTGGATCCAGGCGGCCTACAATCCCATCATCGATTCCTCCGGCCGCGTGACCAAGGTGGTGAAGTTTGCAACCGACGTGACGGAGCGGATGAGTGCCATCAACGAGGTGAACGTCGGTCTCTCAGCTCTCTCGGATGGCGACCTGACAGTGGCCCTTGAACAGCCTTTCGTTCCATCGATGGAAGAGCTCAGGCTGAACTTCAATCGGTCGATGGCGCGCCTGAATTCCACCATGGCGACCATCGGTGAGAGTGCGAATGTCATTGCCGATGCATCCACCGAAACCAGTGGCGCAAGTGCCAGCTTTTCAAAGCGGACAGAGCAGCAAGCGGCTTCTCTCGAGGAAACTGCCGCGGCCCTCGAACAGATCACGACCACGATCACCAGTACCCGTGACAGCGCTCAGGAAGCCGGTGTTCTCACAGCTTCAACGAAGGCCAGCGCAGAGGCATCGGGAGCTGTCGTCGCAAAGGCTGTGGCAGCCATGGGTGAGATCGAGAAATCCTCGCAACAGATCGCAGGCATCCTGGGCATCATCGACACGATCGCGTTCCAGACAAACCTGCTGGCACTGAATGCCGGTATCGAGGCCGCCCGGGCTGGCGAAGCAGGCAAGGGATTTGCTGTCGTCGCGCAGGAAGTGCGCGAGTTGGCGCAAAGGTCGGCTGCGGCTGCGAAGGAGATCAACAGCCTGATCTCGACCTCCAACCGCTTGGTGGGTGACGGTGTGGATCTGGTTGGCCAGACCGGCACCGCCTTGAACCAGATCCTGAACCAGATCGCCAGCGTCGACTC
This sequence comes from Rhizobium sp. PK7-22, assembly GCF_056530405.1. Lineage (NCBI taxonomy): Bacteria > Pseudomonadati > Pseudomonadota > Alphaproteobacteria > Hyphomicrobiales > Rhizobiaceae > Rhizobium > Rhizobium sp. PK7-22. Next base: position 3,837,072 of record NZ_CP096514.1, on the reverse strand, counting down.
CAACATCAGCGCCATCGCCGATGCAGCCAGGGAGCAATCGGCGGGGGTCAAGCAGATCAGCGTCGCCGTCAACTCCATGGACCAGGCGACGCAGCAGAATGCGGCTATGGCCGAGGAGGCTACTGCTGCAAGTGCCGCCCTGGCCCAGCAAGCTGCGCTACTGAGAGAGCAGATGGCAACCTTCCGTACGAAGGCTGAAGGTGCTGCACGCTATTCAGGTGCAGGCCTCAGGCGTGTTGCGTGAGGCATCCTTCCTGACCGAAGGTTCAATTGCGGCAGCCGACGAATGTCATTCGCGCTGGACCGGCACGATCGCGTCACTGCGCGGCGGGCGATCCAAAGGGCCGCGGGTCAGATCCTGTCTTCCCCGCTCCACTTCTATGACGGTGTAGGCCTTTTCATCCCGGTAGATACTGCCGTGCCTGCTGGTGACGTCTTCCCCCGGTAGCGCCCGGACCTCCGTAAAGTCGAATTCGGCACCTGCCGCCACGATGCGAGCATCGCCGGGCGTCCTGGCAGCGACCAGAAACTCGCCGATTTCGGGTGCATCGTGCCATCGAGCATCATTGTGTTGCGCCACAGGAACCAGCCGGTAGATGTTCAGCGGCTCGCCGGGCTCCGTGCCGTGGGCGAGTTTTGCGGCATCCGAAAGCTGCGCCTGGCTCTCGACCGATCGTCCAAAGGTGGTGGGACTTTCGCTGCTCACTGTCACGTTCGTGGCCGAGTTGTCAGCGTTGTCGATCATCTTGCAATCTCCCATGTTGCGTCCGGATAGAACAAGGCTTCACAGGCATCGTTCCGGAGTAGCATTCCACCGCGGATGCATTTTTTTCTGCTTGCTGTCGCCCGGCTGAAATGGGGCGTGGAACCCGCGGTCTCGATGCCGGTTACAGAGACCCGCTCCAGCATCAGCAGGAATTCTCCATGGCTCTTCAAATCAAGCTGCCCCAAGAAGCGACTGCCCCTCACCTGGATCTAGGCGGTGGGCTGCATGAGGTCGCACCGGACATTGCCTATCTCCGGGCGGTACTGGTCAACGTCATCCTCGTAGGCCCCCAAGGTGCTGGTGATCGAGAATGGGTGCTGATTGACACTGGCGTGGCGGGATCGAAGGCCAGCATCACCAGAGCGGCAGAAATACGCTTTGGATCTTCCTCGCGGCCACGCGCAATCGTCCAAACCCATGGTCATTTCGACCACGTGGGAGCGCTGGAGGAACTCAGCGCTGACTGGGACGTGCCAGTTTATGCGCATCCCGAAGAATTGCCGTACTTGGATGGCACACGGAGCTATTCGGCGCCGGATACAGCAGCCGGTGGAGGCGTCATGCCAAAACTGGCGCCTCTGTTTCCCCGGTCGCCCGTCAACGTCGCTGATCGTATCGTCGCGTTACCTGAAGGCGGCAGCATTCCGCCGATGCCGGGCTGGGTCTGGATCCATACGCCCGGCCACACTCCTGGCCATGTGTCGCTGTGGCGAGCCAGCGACAGGTCTCTGATCGCGGGCGATGCGTTCATCACCACCGGGCAGGAGTCGGCGTATGAGGTAGCCCTTCAACGGCTCGAAATGCATGGTCCACCCCGGTATTTCACGCCTGACTGGGAAGCCGCGGGAGCATCGGTCTCAAAGCTTGCCGCCCTTGGACCAAGACTTGTCGTGACCGGTCACGGACGACCGGCCGCCGGCGCGGAAATGCTTGCGGCATTGAACAAGCTCTCCGACAACTTTTTCGACATCGCCGTCCCCGAGCACCTGCGCTGAACACTGCGGCGCGTGGAGCTCTGGTATCAAGTCGCCGATCTCTCCGTTGTCCGACTGCTCCGGCGGGACACTCGTGGACGAGGGCGCTAAGGACAACGTCGCCCGGGACCGTTCGCGATGCTGCCACGACTGCGAAAGTTCCTGGAGTTGAGTGTTCGCAGCCGACCGTACGCTCCTGTACCTACCATACCGCATGGATGACTGGCAGGAACACCAGCCCCATTCTGCCGGTTGGCATTGCCAAAGGAGACTGAAGCCATGCCAAGCAGATCACACGATCCGGCCCCCAACCCGGCGCAAATCAGAGGCGACCTCCAGCGAGGACTTAGTGCTGACAGAAGGCCGGGCGTCGACCCGGCCATGGCGCCGCTCGAGACCGACTCCGGAGCTGGCGGCGCCCCGCTCACACCCGACGACGGATCGCCCCCGCCACAGAAACGCAAAGCAGAGGAGGGGCCCGCCTGAAATCATAGGCGAACGCAGGCCGAGCCTTCCCGCTTATCTGCCGCTTCTTGCCGTCGTCGTGATCGCCGCTGCGGTTCTGGCTGGCGTATTGCCGATGATGCGGCGCGGGCCCTGGACTGGTGAGCCATCCACAGGAGGCGAGAATGCATACGGAAGAGGCCCGGAAAGCGTGGTGGCAGCGCCTGGGGCGTGTCGGTTGATGCAACCGCGACGCCGCACAGGTTCGATCCTGCGTGGCGAGCTGGAGGAGTCCGTTTCCTGAGAGCTTGCCTACTAGGTGGCCTGCCGTCGTGCAGCGAGAGAGGGAGCAAGCTCGTTGAAATAGGAAGGATCGGGCCGGCTTGCTGAGGAAAGTTCGCTGGACTACGGCGGGGATAGCGGGCGCATGTCGATCCGCGCCCGCTATCTGTGTGACTGGCCAAGGAAGGGCGGGCTGGTCTACCCGATCATGCTCCGGATGCCCTTCAGCATCGCGAGGTGGCTCTGGATCCCTGTCACGCCGACAATCGAAGCCCCGCGGGCCATCGGGTCATCGCCATTGCGCGCGTACTTCTTGTGGATTGCCAGGAGCTCCTCATGACCGTCAATCTGTCCGTCGATGTACATCGCATCGAACTCAGCCCCTTCTGCAGCCTCGAGCTTTTCCAGCATTGCCGCATGTTTCTGGCTGATGCCCGCGGCGCCCGGACGGGAGCCGAAAGCTTCGGCGACGGCTGCCTGCTCGGCAATCTCGAGTTCCGCGAATGTCTTCACGGCCCGATGCTCCGCCTTCTGCAGAGCAAGCTGGCTTGTTGCGGTGGCGAAATCGCCGCCCATGAGGGCGGGCATCTTCGCCCGATCTAACGCAGCACCCTGGCCGAAAGCAGAGCTTGTGAAAGGAAGCACTGCCGCCGTGGCTGCCGTGCCGATCAAGAGATGACGTCTGTTCATTGGCTTTCTCTCCTTGCCCGCCGCGGCTCGAACCAGCTTCGAAGAAGCGGGTTCCCGTGTCTTCGCCATGAACCGATTTCTGTCATGTAGCAGACAGCCCGCTGATAGCCGTCGCTTGCGAGAGGGTGTCAGCAAGCGGCACCACGAGCTTCAAGCCCTGGTACGGCACCGGACACACCTGCCTCGTCGCCTGGAAACGAGGAACATTCGGTGGCGGAAAATGATAGCCATCTAGCTACTGGAGGTACTCGCAATGCTCGAAGAACAGATCTCGAAATGCACGGCACATCAGCTGGTTGCGCTGGTCCCGAACCTGCGCTCGTTCGCGCGTCGATTTGATCCCAATCCCAGCAACGTCGAGGACCTTGTGCAGGATACGCTCGCCAAGGCGCTCGCGAACCTCGACAAGTTCCAGCAGGGTACCAACCTCAAATCCTGGCTGTTCACCATCATGCGCAACACATTCTGCACGAAGTATGGGCGGAGCAAGCGCGAGCCCGTCGGAATTGACGACTGCGTGGCCGGACAACCGTCCATCAGCGCTCCGCAAGAGTGGTCCCTGCGGGCGAAAGAACTCGCGAGAGAGATCGACCTTCTGCCGCTGCATTACCGGTCCGCTATCCAGCTCGTCCTGATCGACAGTGTGAGCTACGAGCTTGCGGCTGAACAGTCCGGCTGCCCGATCGGTACTTTGAAAAGTCGCGTGAGCCGCGGGCGATCAATGCTCATTGCGAGGCTGGCATGAGCCCTTCAGCGTAAATGCGGCGCAGCAACTGCCGGTCGCGAGGTAGCCTCAGCCTGTGATGTCTCTGGTCCTCGGGAGATCAAGACCGTCTGATCGGAAATCCTATAAGACGTTCGTATTCCTGCTCAGGAATTCCATAGGAGCCGCCAGCGATCTCCTCCAGCTTCTGTCTATTTACTATCCTGATGTTACCCCGCGTGGCCTTGATGGCACCAACCCCTTCGAGGACATGTATCTCGTTGGTGACGCCTGAACGACGCACGCCCAGCATCAGCGAGAGGAACTCGTGCGTCAGTTGCAGATCATCTTCCCGCAGGCGGTCATGGCACATCAGCAGCCAGCGAGCCAGGCGCTCGGGCATGTTGTATCGGCCATTGGCAAGAGCGGAGTGCGCAAGCTGCAGGTCGCAACAATGAACATATTTCAGAAGAAGATCGTTGGCCGTCGGTACCTTCTGAACCATCGACAACAGCATAGCCGCTGGTACCGAGATGCCGCTCCCCTCGACCTGCATGAAGGCCTTGTTCGGCGTCTTCTCTACCTTCAGGAGAAGATGGGAGCCCGTCATGCCCTCGAAGCCTATATGGCCGACCTCGACGGATTCGTCGTCCGAGTTGGTCGCCACAAGCGATCCCAAACCCCGCTCCAGGAAGTAGACGAGGTCGGTGGCCACATTGGCGGTGATAAGATCGAACCTCAATGGTAGTTCGACACGCTGCATCGAAGGTTGCAGAAGCGCGTAAGCTTCAGGAGAGAGCGCACGCAGAAGAAGATTTGAAGTATTCTCTTGAAGAAGGTCAGACATCTTCCAGCCTCGGCGGGAACGAGCCCGGTCTCATGCGACGTGTGGCGAGGCGTCAGCAATGATAAGCTTATGCGTCAAACTGGCTTGATCGGCCAAGAGCCAGAGGCGTTGTGTACGGTTTTGACATTTCTATTCCGCGGCCGCCCTTGCCGCTGCGAGCGAAGGTTGATCGACGATCTGAACTGCGGCGGAGAACGAGAGGACCATGACGGTAAACCCATGCTCATCAGTGACGTTCATCAGCCAGGATGAAACATCTGCGGTCTTCAGAAGACTTCCCTTCAGCCGCTCGCCGATGGTCTCAACGGCTTCGCGCCGGGCAGAAAGCAGATCAGGATGCTCAGACCCTATGCTGTCGGGGAGTGAAATGCCGTCATGAAGATTGAAGAAATACCGCGTCATGTGTCAGCTGCTCCTGTCCAGGCAAGAGCAAAAGCGGTCTCTCAGCCGCCCGCGCCTGTCTTCAACGGCGGGCGATGGAATATTCGTTGCATTCAATAGCGGTTTAAACAAGGCGGATGTCTTGCCTTAGCCAGTGAACGGCGAGAGGCCTATGGGCTCGCACGACGGCCGTGGCTAAGCATCCTTGTTCCGTCAGTTCGGTACAGACCGCACACGCGGTCTAGCCGTCCCGCCCGCCGCTCCTATGTGATCTGTTCGAAGAAACGATGGCCGCTGTTCCGGCATGCCAGATACCCTAGAACACGCTTGGAGTGACGGGAGCATGCCGAGGTACTTCTTTCATCATGTTACGAAAGCCGGCCACGTCTCTGATCTTGAGGGCACCAACCTTCCCAATTTGGATCGTGCAAGAGCGGAGGCTGTCCTGGACGCTCGCAGCCTGATGAGCAATGCGATGCTGCAAGGCCAGGACATATCCTCGCGAAGCATCCAGATCTGTGACGAAATGGGGAACGTCCTGTTGACGGTGCCCTTTGCCGATGCCGTGACGCGTGAAACCTGAGCCTCTGTGCGGTTTCGCACCCTTCATTGCGGCTTGGCGCCAGCGCCCTACTCTTCTTCAGGATTACGAGAGGCGGAGCAGAAGGTGTTGAGGAGGACAACTTCTGCTCTTTCCTATTTGAAGGGAACGAGCATGACAGACTTGCAGCAGTCACGCATGGGAAACAAGCTGATTGCAGCATTTCCGCCTGCAGATTTCGAAACGATCGCTCCACATCTGGAGCCTGTTGATCTGCCGAAGGGAACGGTTCTCGCCGAACCGGGTGAACCGGTGGAGCACGTCTATTTTTTGACGAGGGGAATAGGGTCGGTCATCGCTGTGACCAGCGAGGGAAGTCGTATCGAAGCCGGTCTGTTCGGTTTCGAGGGTTACGCGCCGGCTCATGTGGCTGCGGGCGTCCGGTTGAGCCCTCATGAAGTTGTCATTCAGGTGGAGGCAGATGGCCACCGAATGACGTTCGACGCCTTTCAGACGGCCATGGAAACAAGCCGGAGTATCCGTGCAGTGATCCAGCGCTCTGTCGCCGCTTTTGTCGTACAACTGTCCTACACCGCAGCATCGAATGCTCTTCACAGCGTCGAAGAGCGCCTGGCGCGTTGGCTGCTCATGTGCGACGACCGCATTCAGGGCGGTGAGTTTCGCCTGACTCACGAATATCTTGCCATGATGTTGGCCGTACGTCGTCCGAGCGTCACGACGGCACTGCATGTCCTGGAAGGGAACCGCTTCTTAAGGTCCGAGCGCGGCCTGATAACCATGCGTGATCGCAAGGCAATGCAGGAGTTCGCCGGCGGAGCGTATGGGAAGCCGGAGGAATATTACCGCAAGCTGATGGAGGAAGCCTTGCAACCCCCTGTCGGCGGGAGCTGCTGATCCATACAGGCGGTCTATTCCTGCCGAGCGGTGGTTGCCTGACCGGCAGGGTGCAAAGCTTCGGATCCGGCATAATACCGGCTCCTGAAGAGCCGCGAATTGGAGGCGAGAACCGCGATTTCAGCCAAACGGCTCGGGTCAAGCAGACCACGTCTGTAGAAGCAGAAGACGAGGCTGGCCAGATGCTGGCGTTCATCTTCATTGGTCGTCCCGGCAGCTTTTGCTGCTAGACTGACAGCTTCCCGGAGCGTTGCCACACCGGTGCTGTCGAGTACACTTGGGTTAAATGTCAGATGCAGGGACATCAGGTTCCCTCCGCTATTTCAACCATTAGAAAGATAGCAGATCGACCTGGTCATTGCAGGTTGAGTACGAAACCGTACCTCTTCGGCAGAGTTTTCGCGGATTTCAGGCGCGGGCTTCCCTTCCTGAGACACAAGATGCACTTCGGAAGCATCGTTCGCATTCTATACACGAGCTGCTGGAACTTTGCCGAGATGATCCAGTTCGCTAGCCACACAGACCGAAGCTGAACAAGCAAAGATCGGGCGGTGTTGCAAATTCTCTAAGGAGAAATAGCGGAGCGGTAGGTCGAGATGCCAGGTAACAGTAGCCCGACGACCAGTGGTGTCGTCATCACTTTCCCGCCGGCGAGACCGGGTCGCGAGCGGCCCGACGAAGGAGACACCGTCCCGGGGCAAGCAGAAGCCGAAGGAACCGAGTGCCGTAGATTGAACCGCGCAGGACGATGGTTCGCCCCCGAAGACTGGACAAGATACGAAGTATGAGCTGCAGGTTCGGCACCAGACACCTTATGGATATCAGGAAGGCTTGCTGGCATGAACCTTACCTCAGGCCGCCATGACAAGGCTGGGAGGGACAGTCAAACCCACTTGCCCCGACATGACACCTTCGACGTAATTCAAGGCGTTCTGCAGACCGTTGGACGTGTAGGGTTTCTCGATAGCGCCCAGTGCCCCCGCAAAATCGTCGGGAAGGCGTTTCAGATTACCCGAGACGAACACGTACAAAACCCCTTTGGATGCCAGGAACTGTCCAACATCGATGCCCGTCGGCCCGTCCAGCAACTGGATGTCCACGAAGGCGAAGTCCGGATTGTGCGAGACTGCCACCTCCATGGCTTCCTTGCTGTCAGCCGCAAGAGCCACGACCTCGTGGCCAGCAGCCTCGATCTCACTCTCCAGCTCCATGGCCAGAAGTGCCTCGTCCTCAACAATCATCACTCTCAAGATATGCCCTCTCAATCTTCTATGCGCAGCGTCACGCGGACGTCGGTTTTGCCGTCTACAAGATGGCGTTCAATCTTAGCTTTCAATTGTCGTGCCGAGGCATCGAGCATCGCTTGACTGAAAGCATCTTCTTCAGTGTTCGCAACAGTGGAAACGACATTGTCCGCGACCCTGATCAACAGGCGTCCGTCAAGCCGCCTGATCTCGAGGTGGATGTCGCCTCCGGCCTCGCCGAGGCCACGCCGGACCACGTCGCCAATGAGCTCGTTCACGATGAGTGCTATTGGAGAGGCCTTGGTCGCCGGAACAATCACCTCGTGAAGCTCCGTCGTCAGCCTGACGTCGCCGCGCCTCAAGGCGCCGATTATGTCCGTGACGAGAGCATTCGCGAAATCCGCAACGTCGAAATGCCCGACGTCCTCGTCGTTGAGCAGCTTTCTCTGCACCGTGCTGAGCGCTTCTACCCGGTTAAGAATGGATTTCAACGTCCGTTTGGCGACGTCGTCTTCTGTCATCCGGGCCTGCAGCTTGACGATAGACGCGATCGTCATGAGGTTGTTCTTGACCCGGTGATCGACCTCATGGACGAGAGACGTCTTGGTGGCCAGCGCTTGCTTCAAATCGCTCGTACGTCGGGCGACCTCCTTCTCGGCAATATGCCTTGCACGAGCAAGTTCTGCCTCCTTGCTCTTGATGTGCGTGAAATCGAGCTGTGATGCGAAAAAGTATATAACCTCTCCAGCATCGTTCCTCACCGGACTGACGAAGAGTGCGTTCCAGAAGGTGCTGCCGTCCTTGCGGTAGTTGAGGATGTCGATGGAAAGGTCATGGGCTGTTTCGACCGCCTCCCTGATCTTCGCGACCGCCGCCCTGTCCGTTTCAGGGCCCTGAAGCATCCGGCAGTTCTGACCCACGAGCTCCTGTTGGGAATATCCCGTTAGTTCGGAGAATGCCCGATTGGAAAAGATGATCGGATTGTCGTCCTGCCTGGGATCGGTGATGATCATAGGCATGCGTGTTGCCTTGAAAGCGGCAGGAAAAGGATCTTCAGAGGCGTGCCCTCCGACAAGCCGGTCACCTGCCTCCTGAGCGCCTCGTACCTTGTTGATCTCGTCCATCAGTAGCTTCATCTGGTCAGTTGCCGAACGGAATGAATCAACTGCGCTTCCGGTTCCATGGCGATCTGGTATTCGCCCACGTTGCGGTCAGGAGCATCATGCCGGTCGGGTATTACGAGGCTTCAACGGCATCCTATCAGGCAGACGGACATGCCCGGTACAACGGGGCTGATCGCGCCGGACCGTTGCGGCTTAGACATCAATGCCTGTTCTTGGGCACACGCTCATCGCAAGCTGATGGAGATCACTCGCGACGGAACAGCATCTATTACCGGCGACGACTTCAAATGGATCGCCATGGTTTCGATCTGGTGCGCGAGGCATAAAGCGACGCTTAAGCGCTCCGCGTCGTCCTTGGAATGGTGAGACCGGCACGGGCTTTTGACGCTCGCTTTATTCCTGCTCCGCCATGCGATAACCCACGCCGGGTTCCGTACGCACGATCCGCGGCTGAGTGGGATCACGCTCGATCTTCTGCCGCAGCTGGCCGATGAAGACGCGGAGGTAATGCAGATCGTCGCCGTGGGCGGGGCCCCACACGGTCGTCAAAAGGGTGCGGTGGGTGACGACCCGGCCGGCATGGCGGGTGAGGAGAAGAAGGAGGTCATATTCCTTCGGCGTCAGATGCACCGTCTCGCTGTCTCGGCTGACGAGCCGCTTGATCGGGTTGATTGTGAGCCCGTCGATGTCGAAGACGGTCGGAATGGCATCGCGACGGCCACGATGACGAAGAGCGGTGCGGATGCGGGCTGTCAGTTCTCCGATCCCGAAGGGTTTCTCGACGTAGTCGTCGGCACCGAGATCGAGGGCCGCGATCTTCTCGCTCTCGCGGTCGCGGGCCGACAGGATGACAATCGGAATGTCCGACCATTGCCGAAGGCTCGCGATCACGTCCTTGCCGTCCATATCGGGCAGGCCCAGGTCGAGGATCACCAGGTCCGGTGCCTGGGTTGCAACGGCCTTCAAGGCTTCCGCGCCCGTGGCGGCTTCCAGCACTTCGTAGCCTGCTGCGGCCAAGGACGGTTTTAGAAAACGCTGGATCTGTGGCTCATCGTCGACCACGAGGATGCGTGGCTGGGTCATTGCGGCTCCGTTCTCGACGTCTTTTCGGCTTGCCGGAACCGCATGACAATACGCGTGCCGCGTTTCCGAAGAGCCGGGCTCTCCGCGTGGATCTTGCCACCCATTGCCTCGACGAAGCCACGTGCGATGGACAGACCGAGACCGGTCCCCGGCGCGCGGCCATCCGATTTTCCCCTGCGATAGAATTTTTCGAAGATGCGGTCCAGATCCTCGGGCGGAATACCCTTGCCGTGATCGGTGACGGAAACCAGCACATCTTGCCCGTCGCGGCGGGCGTAGACATTGATCGGCTCGTCACCGCCATATTTCACGGCATTGTCCAGGAGGTTGAACAGCACCTGCGCCAGAAGCACGCTGTCACCGCGAACGAGTGGAAGGTCGGCCGCAATGCCTGTCTCAATGATCCGGCCAGGGACGTATTTCCGGGTTCGCTCGACCGCGGACTGAACAACGTCGGCGACATCCACCCAATCCTGTTTCGGTTTCAGCGTTCCTGCTTCGATCCGGGTCATGTCCAGCAGGTTGGCGACAAAGCGGCTCATGCGGCCGCTCTCCTCCTCGATCGACTGCAAGAGATCGTCGCGATTTTCCGCTGTCATTCGACTGCCGAGCTGGCGCAGACCGGTGACCGCGCCGGTGATGGTCGCGAGAGGTGTGCGCAGGTCATGTGAGATCGAGGACAACAGGGCCTCGCGGTAGCGTTCGCCTTCCAGCCGTGCGGCCTGTTCCACCGTTTCGTCGGCAAGACGCGCCCGATCAAGTGCAATTGCTGTTTGATCAAGGATGGCGGTCAGGGAACGCTCGGCGTTGAGGTCGAGACGCGCGCCGGCATGTTCGATGCCGCACACCCCCACGATACCATGGGGTCCGAGCAGTGGGCGGAACTCGAAGCGGCTGTTGGGCAGCGTGCCCGTGCCGTGGCCGGCCGGCTCGCGCTTGTCCTGCGTCCAACGGGCGGCCGTCATATCGGTGACGTCGAGCTCGGTATCCGGCGGCCAGGCGGCGGCCACGCCGAGGTCACCCTTGCTCGGAACAAGCAGCACGACCTTGCGCTTCAGGCTGGCCTGCAATTGCGAGACCGCGAGCCAGATGGCGTCCTCACCCTTGGCCGTGCTGGCGAGCTTGCGGGAGAAATCATAGAGCGACTGCAGCGCAGTTGCCCGCACCCGCGCGACCTCTGCCTGTTCGCGGATCCGCGAGGTGAAGCCACCGGCAATCATCGCCACAGCGAGGAAGACCAGAAGTGCGAACACCTCGTGGGGGGCCGCGATCGTGAACGTGTGGACGGGGTCTATGAAGAGAAAATTATAAGCCATCCCCGACATGATCGCGGCAAGGAAAGCCCCGAGGTAACCACCGGAAACGGACGCTCCGAGCACAGCGAGCAGAAACAGGAGCGAGATGTTCGGCAAATCGACAAACACGTCGATGCCCTTGCCGATCAGGGCGGTCGCTGCCACGAAACCGACTGCCGACAGCGCCGACTGGCGCAGTGTCGTTGCCCTTGGCAACTGGAATGAAGATTGCCGCAGGTTACCCGCGGCGGTGTCGGGCGTTACGATATGGATGCCGACGCCAGACGCCTGGCGTGATAACGCATCGGGCAGCGATCGTGTGAAAAGCGTCTGCCAGCGGCTGCGCTTGCGCGTGCCGATCACGATCTGGGTGGCGTGCTCGCGCCGTGCAAGCTTCAGGATTTCCTCAACGAAGTCATTGCCGATGACGCGTCGCGTCTCCGCGCCAAGCTGTTCGGCAAGCCTGAAGACCGTTTCCATGCGCTGCAGGCGTTCCGGAGTTTCGACCTCTCGATCCGCCCGTTCGATGGAGACGACCAGCCAGGGCGCGTTGAGGCCGGAAGCGAGCCGGCTTGCCACCCGCACGACCTTCTCCGACAGCGGGTCGGAGCCGACGCACACCAGCAGGCGCTCGCCCGTTGCCCAGGGACCGTCGATCGCATTCTGCTTGAGATAGTCGACCATCTGGTCGTCGACGCGATCGGCTGTACGGCGAAGCGCGAGTTCCCGCAGTGCCGTCAGATTGCCAAGGCGGAAAAAACGATCCACGGCGCGGTTGGCGCTTTCGGGCAAATAGACCTTGCCCTCCTTTAGCCGCTCGATGAGTTCGGAGGGGGCGAGGTCGACCAGCAGCACCTCGTCGGCTCGCTTCAGAACGATGTCCGGCACACGCTCGCGCACCGTTACCCCAGTGATCTGGGCGACAAGATCAGCAAGACTTTCGAGGTGCTGGATGTTCATCGCGGTCCAGACGTCGATGCCGGCGGCGGTCAGTTCCTCGATGTCCTGGTGCCGCTTCGGGTGGCGGCTGTCTTCGGGGTTGGAATGGGCGAGCTCATCGACGATGACGATGCGCGGCCGCCGTTCGAGCGCGGCATCGAGGTCAAATTCCTCCAGCATGCGGCCGCGATGGGCAGTCCTGCGCCGGGGCAACATCTCAAGGCCTTCCAACAGGGCGGCCGTTTCGCCGCGGCCGTGGGTCTCGACCAGGCCGACAACCACGTCTACGCCATCCGCCTTGAGGCGTTTTGCCCGCGACAGCATTGCATAGGTTTTGCCGACGCCAGGAGCGGCCCCCAGAAAAACGGTCAGCTTGCCCCGGCGGTCCTTATCCGCCAGGGCAAGCAGGGCATCGGGATCGGGACGTCTAGCGTCCCTGCGGTCTTCATCCGCCATCCAGGTCTCACATCTTAAAGGGCATCGAGTGCCAGGTTGAGCTCTAGCACATTGACCCTTGCTTCACCGATAACGCCAAAGGTCGGATTTTCGGTTTGCTGCACGACAAGCGATGTGACGGCAGCGGGCTCCAATCCTCTCGCTTGCGCAACACGTGCGACTTGGGCGTTTGCAAAGGCGGGCGAGACATGCGGGTCGAGACCCGAACCGGAGGTCGTCACCGCATCGGCGGGGACGGGTTGTGTCATGCCGCTTTCTGCCAGCCGGGCGACATCGGCACTGACACGGTCCTTGAGCTTGGCCGAGGTCGTACCGAGGTTCGAGCCGGACGAGGCCGCCGCATTGTAGGCTTCCGGGCCGGTGGCGGAAGGACGGGGCCAGAAATAGCGGTCCGAGGTGAAGGTCTGGCCGATGAGCGTCGAGCCGATGATCGTACCTTCCCGGTCGATCAGGCTGCCGTTTGCCTGCCCGGGCATCACCGCCTTGGCGATGCCGGTGATGGCCAAGGGATAGGCCAGACCCGTCAGGAGGGTCATGGCAACAACAAGGGTGAGAGCGGGTCTGATTTGATTGAGCATGGTTACACCAGATGAAGGGCGCTGACGGCAAGGTCGATGACCTTGATGCCCGCGAAGGGAAGGACGAGCCCGCCGAGACCGTAGACCAGCAGGTTGCGACGAAGCAGCGAAGCGGCACCCGCCGGACGATAGGCAACGCCCTTGAGCGCCAGCGGGATCAGCGCCACGATGATCAGCGCATTGAAGATGACCGCCGACAGGATGGCCGATTGCGGCGAGGCAAGCCCCATGACGTTGAGCGCCGCAAGGGCCGGATAGGTGGCCACGAACAGCGCCGGGATGATCGCGAAGTATTTGGCCACGTCATTGGCAATCGAAAACGTCGTCAGCGACCCGCGCGTCATCAGGAGCTGCTTGCCGATCTCGACGATCTCGATGAGCTTGGTCGGGCTGGAATCGAGATCCACCATGTTGGCGGCCTCGCGGGCGGCCTGGGTGCCGGTCTGCATGGCGACCCCGACATCGGCCTGGGCGAGTGCCGGGGCGTCATTGGTGCCGTCTCCGCACATGGCGATCAGGCGACCGCCCTGCTGTTCGCGGCGGATATAGGCGAGCTTGTCCTCCGGGGTCGCCTGGGCGAGGAAATCATCGACGCCGGCTTCAGACGCGATGGCGGCTGCCGTGACCGGGTTGTCGCCGGTCACCATGACCGTACGAATGCCCATGGCGCGCAGTGCTGCAAAGCGTTCCTTGATGCCGGGCTTGACGACGTCCTTGAGGTGGATGACGCCGAGCAGACGGTTTCCGTCGGCAACGCCGAGCGGCGTACCGCCGGAGCGGGCGACCTGGTCGACGGCGCGGCGGAATTCGGCCGGCGCGTCCTGTTCGGTGAGGCCGGCGAATTTCAGGACCGCGTCGACGGCGCCCTTGCGCAGGCGGCGCGAACCGATGTCGACGCCCGACAGGCGGGTTTCGGCAGTGAAGCCGATGACCGCGTCGAACTCGGCCTTTGGCATCGGCACACCGAATTCACCCGTCGCCAGTGCCACGACCGAGCGCCCCTCGGGCGTTTCGTCGGACAGCGAGGCAATGAGGGCGGCTTCCGCGAGTTCGGCAGGTGTCACGCCCGGAGCGGGAAGGAAGTCGCTGGCCATGCGGTTGCCGAAGGTGATCGTGCCTGTCTTGTCGAGGAGGAGCGTGTCGACGTCGCCAGCAGCTTCGACGGCGCGGCCGGAGGTGGCGATCACGTTGAAGCGCACCAGGCGGTCCATGCCGGCAATGCCGATGGCTGACAGCAGCCCGCCGATCGTAGTCGGGATCAGCGTGACGAGCAGGGCTGCCAGCACGGTGACCGAGAGCACCGTGCCGGAATAGCCGGCGAGGCCCCAGATCGCGACGCAGACGAAGAGGAAGATCAGGGTGAGGCCCGACAGCAGGATCGACAGGGCGATCTCGTTCGGGGTCTTCTGCCGCTGGGCGCCCTCGATCAGCGCAATCATGCGATCGACGAAGGAAGAGCCGGGCTGGACGGTGATCCTGATCTTGATCTCGTCGGACAGAACCTGCGTGCCGCCTGTCACGGCCGAGCGGTCCCCGCCGGATTCGCGGATGACGGGCGCGGATTCGCCGGTGATCGCACTTTCGTTCACCGAGGCGACGCCTTCGATCACCTCACCGTCGCCGGGGATCAACTCGCCGGCCGCGACAAGCACGATATCACCGATCTTGAGGCTGCTCGCGGGGATGGGGTCCGTCTGGCCGTTGGCGCCGAGCCGGCGAGCGACGAGTTCGGACTTGGTCTTCTTCAGACTGTCGGCCTGGGCGCGGCCACGACCCTCCGCCACGGCTTCGGCGAAGGTGGCGAAGAGCACGGTGAACCAGAGCCAGGCGGCAATCTGGCCGGAAAAACTGGCCTCGCCCGGATTGGTGGCGAGGTCGCGGATGAAGAGGATCGTCACGACGAGAGCGACGACTTCGGTGACGAAGATCACCGGATTGCGCAGGAGTTTGCGCGGATCGAGCTTGACGAACGCGTCGCGGATCGCCGGAAGCAGGATCGACGGGTCGAGAAGACTGGGAGCCTTATGGTCCTTGGACATGTTGGTTCCTTAAAAGGTCTGGCCGGCGAGCATGGCGAAGTGTTCGACGATGGGGCCGAGCACCAGGGCAGGCAGGAATTGCAGACCGCCGAGAATGAGGATGATGCCGATCAGGAGCCCGACGAAGAGCGGGCCGTCGGTCGGGAAGGTGCCGGCAGACGCCGGCGACTTCACCTTGGCGGCGAGCGACCCCGCGATTGCCATGACCGGCACGACATAGGCGAAGCGGCCAAGCAGCATCGCGATGCCGAGCGTCGTGTTGTACCAGGGCGTGTTGCCGGTGAGCCCCCCGAAGGCCGAGCCGTTGTTGCCGGCAGCCGACGTATAGGCATAGAGGATCTCCGACAGGCCGTGCGGGCCTGATGTTCCGACGCTCGCCACCGCAAAGGGCAGCATGGCCGAAACGGCCGTGAAGCCGAGGATGACCAGCGGCAGGATGAGCACGGCGAGCATGGCGAACTTCATCTCGCGACCCTCGATCTTCTTGCCGAGGAATTCCGGCGTACGTCCAACCATCAGGCCGGCGACGAAGACGGAGAGCACCGCAAAGACGAGCATGCCGTAGAGGCCAGAGCCGACGCCGCCCGGCAGAACTTCGCCAAGCTGGATCAGAAACATCGGCACCAGGCCACCGAGCCCGGTAAACGAGCCGTGCATGCCATTGACGCCGCCATCCGACAGTCCGGTCGTCACCGCGGCATAGAGCGCGGTCATGGCCTGGCCGAAGCGGACTTCCTTGCCTTCCATATTGCCAAGTGCGGGATCGACGCCGATGGACGTCAGGATGGTGTTGCCCTGGGCTTCGGCCCAGTAGACGATAGCTACACCGGATATCAGCAGGACGGCCATGGCCGAGATCAGGGCCCATCCCTGCCTGCGGTTTCCGACCATCTGGCCGAAGGTGTAGACCATGGCCGCCGAGATCGACAGCATGGCGAAGATGTTGAGATAGTTCGACCAGGCGGTCGGGTTCTCGAAGGGATGGGCTGCATTGACGTTGAAGAAGCCGCCGCCATTGGTGCCGAGCTGCTTGATCGCTTCCTGGGAAGCGGCGGGGCCGAGCGAGATCACCTGGTTGGCGCCTTCCAGCGTCGTGGCCGTCACCGAGGCATCGAGCGTCTGGGGCAGGCCCATGGCAACGAAGGCGAGGGCGACGACGATGGCGAGCGGCAGGAGCACGTAGAGGGTGGCTCTGGTCATGTCGACCCAGAAGTTGCCGAGCGTCGCGACCCTGGAGCGGGCGAGAGCGCGGGTGAAAGCCACGGCGAGTGCCATGCCGGTCGCAGCCGAGAGGAAATTCTGCACGGTGAGGCCTGCCATCTGGGAAAAATGGCTCATCGTCGTCTCGCCGGCATAGTTCTGCCAGTTGGTATTGGTGACGAAGGAGACGGCGGTGTTGAAGGCGAGATCGGCCGGCACGGCCGGAAAGCCCTGCGGGTTCAGCGGCAGGTAGGCCTGTAGTCGCAGCATGGCGTAAAGCGCGATGAAACCGGCCAGCGAAAAGGCGAGCATGGCAAGCGTATAGCCGAGCCAACTCTGTTCCTTCTCGGGGTTGATGCCACTCACGCGATAAAGATCTCTCTCCACTCGGCCGAGCACGGGTGAAAGAATGCTCCGCTCGCCGGAAAACACCCGTGCCATGTAGAGGCCAAGTGGTTTGACGACGAGAAGGACGGCGAGGAAGAGGAAGCTGATCTGCAGCCATCCGATAAGGGTCATGGATCTACTCCCGATCAGAAACGCTCGGGACGCAGAAGCGTCACGACGAGATAGATGCCAAGGGCGATGGCGACGAAGAGGCCGAAGAGGGGTTCAAGCATTTCTGCATCCCTCACAGTCGGTCGAGGGCGCGGGCATAGAGGGCAAGCACGACAAGCGTGCCGCCGCCAAGCGCGAGGAAGATGAGGTCGGACATGTCCGTGTCTCCTGTTGATATGGAGACAGCATTAGGGGTGTTTCAGGTCAGGCTTCGATTGCGAAGGCGCAGCAGGAGAATAAAGAAAAGATAAGGATGCACTCCAACGGTCACCGATCGCCCCTTCCATGAGGTTCGCAGGCGGTCGTGACTGCTGCCTGCCTGTTCAGCCGGCGACCAGTCAATGTCATCATCAGCGCTCTAAATTAGCCGTCGGAAACGCCTGATTAAGGTTTTCTTTCTATTAACGGGTCTGGTGTGACAGCTTGTTGATCGGTCCTGCGTAACATGCAAAAATCCCTCTATCCCGCCTCCATCCTTCCATCAGAGCAGTCTGAATCCTCGGTCGACGTGACGGTGGTTCACGCGACCGGTGTGTCGTCGCCAGATGCCATCATTCTGGATCCGGATCAGCTTCCCAGCTGGCAAAGACCCTTCGTCTTGAAGCCGAACGTGCGGTTCACTCGCACGCCTGGACGCTCTGTTCGTAATCTCGAGCCGGCATCTGTTGCGCTGGCTGGACCTGACCTCGGCGTGGCGATACCCTCCGTCGAACCTTGGTCCGAGCCGCAGGTTGAGGTTCCAGCTCTCGTCGATCAGGCGAGTGGGCCCAGCAACGCAAATCCTTCGCCGGAACCCGTCTCCTTGATTGTCGGCTCGCCGGTCAGTCTCTTGCAAATGCGGCTCGCAAGCTCGTTGCAGGGG
The DNA here is from genome assembly GCF_056530405.1 of Rhizobium sp. PK7-22. Lineage (NCBI taxonomy): Bacteria > Pseudomonadati > Pseudomonadota > Alphaproteobacteria > Hyphomicrobiales > Rhizobiaceae > Rhizobium > Rhizobium sp. PK7-22. The sequence continues at coordinate 3,819,151 of NZ_CP096514.1, read as the reverse complement.
CGGACCGCCGCGCTGACGATGGCGGCTGCGGGACAAGCAAGGGCTGCGACGTCCGCCGTTCCTATGCCGAGTGTCTCGACGCAACCAGCCGGTCGGCGTGACGATGCCAAGCGGTCTGAAGCGGCACAGGTTTCCGTCGCCGGAGGAGCGCTGGATGCTGCTCCCCGTGTGGCCGTTCGCCAAGATCTTGCCGCTTCGAAACGCGCCTTTCCGGCAATGCCGGATCACCTGCTTTGGGAGATGATCAGCCTTGGGCTGTCGGATGCCGAGGAGGCTCCCTTGGAGGTGGTCACTGCAAAACGCCAGCCAGCGGCTTCCGTGACGACGAAAGCAGAGCGCCTGCTGCAGGAGAACCCAACCCCGCAGCCGCCGTCATTCAATGCTCCCGCGGTCCGGGCCCCTGAAGTCATCGCCCCTGAAGTCCTGCCTCCCGCAGATGGTGGCGAGCAGGCGGGTCGATCAGCCGTTCATCTTTACCGGCAGGTCGCGCTTCGCACCGTAACCGTCCAAGCAACGGCTTCTGCGCCGACAGAACCGTTGGCTGCACCTCTTGCGACCGCGGCTTCGGCCTTGAGGCCAGCCGAGGACGTACAGAGCTTTCGCCGCTCTGCTCGCCGCACGGCGCTGGGGCTGACACCCACCAGCATCCGCGCTTCGGACGACTACCTCTTTCCGTCGGTCGATCTGCTGCAGTCCCCGGGCCTGCGCCAGTCCCAGGACATGAGCCAGGAGGCGCTGGAGCAAAGCGCCGGGCTCTTGGAAAGCGTGCTGGAAGACTTCGGGGTCAAAGGCGAGATCATCGACGTTCGCCCGGGTCCGGTCGTGACCCTCTACGAATTTGCACCAGCGCCCGGCGTCAAGTCCTCGCGCATTATCAACCTGTCGGACGATATCGCGCGGTCGATGTCGGCACTTTCGGCGCGCGTGGCCGTGGTGCCAGGACGCAATGTGATCGGCATCGAGCTGCCCAATCAGGTCCGCGATACTGTCTATCTTCGCGAACTGATCGAGAGCAGCAATTACGTTGCGACCGATTACCGGCTGCCGCTCTGCCTGGGCAAGACCATTGGCGGGGAAGCTGTCATCGCCGAGCTGGCCAAGATGCCGCATCTCCTGGTGGCGGGAACGACTGGCTCTGGTAAATCGGTCGCGATCAATACGATGATCCTGTCGCTGATCTATCATCTGAGCCCGGACGAATGCCGGCTGATCATGGTGGATCCGAAGATGCTCGAGCTCTCGGTCTACGACGGCATACCGCACCTTCTGACCCCCGTCGTCACAGATTCCAAGAAGGCGGTGCTGGCGCTGAAATGGGCGGTGCGCGAGATGGAAGAGCGCTACCGCAAGATGTCGCGGCTTGGCGTGCGCAATATCGACGGCTTCAACAGCCGTGTCGGCGAGGCGCGCAGCAAGGGCGAGACCATTCTGGTCAGCGTGCCCTGCGGGTTCGATAAAGGTACCGGTGAGCCGCTCTTCGAAGACCAGGAGCTCGACCTGTCGCCGTTGCCGTTCATCGTGATCATCGTTGACGAGATGGCCGACCTCATGATGGTGGCCGGCAAGGAGATAGAAGGTGCGATCCAGAGGCTCGCCCAGATGGCGCGTGCCGCCGGCATCCATCTGATCATGGCGACCCAGAGGCCATCGGTCGACGTCATCACCGGCACGATCAAGGCAAACTTCCCGACCCGCATCTCCTTCCAGGTCACGTCCAAGATCGACAGCCGGACGATCCTCGGCGAACAGGGTGCAGAGCATCTCCTGGGGCAGGGGGACATGCTGCATATGACCGGCGGCGGTCGCATCGCCCGGGTGCATGGTCCCTTCGTCTCGGATTACGAGGTGGAGAAGGTCGTCGCGCATCTCAAGGCGCAAGGGCAGCCGGCGTATCTTGGTGGGGTGACGGAAGACGAGGAAGGCCACGCGGAGGAAGGTGATGATCCCGCCGTCTTCGACCAGTCTTCCATGGCGGGCGAAGGCAGTGCCGACGAGCTCTACGAGCGGGCCATCCAGATCGTCCAGCGCGACAAGAAGTGCTCGACCTCCTACATCCAGCGTCGGTTGTCCGTCGGCTACAACCGCGCGGCATCCCTGGTCGAGCGGATGGAGCAGGAGGGTCTTGTGGGGCCCCCGAACCATGTCGGCAAGCGCGAGATCCTTTCATCAACCGCCCCGGTGCAGGTCGGGCCGGAAGGTTGAGGCTGATCGGGATTGACGAGATCTGGGTCGCATGGCTGCGACAGCATCGTCCGATGCTCTCCCTTGTCACCGGAAAGGCACGTCAGGGACGGGAGAGCCACCCGGGCGCTGGCTCAGGTGTCGCTCTTCCTTCGAGCTCGGGGTAACCGGCCGCTTCGACCGGCTACCTCGACGATCCGCTCGAACAGGCGCAGCGGCTCGTCGCCGGTCATGCCGGCAGCGTCGCACACGAGCCGGTCTTCCCGACGGACCGCTCCGGCCTCTCTCGTCAATGCCGCGATCACCTTTGCCGGCGTCTTCTCTGTGAGCGTCATCGCCAGCGCTTTCGGACCGGCCTCCAGCCGGGCAATCCCCAATCGTCCTGCCGCAAGCTGCAGCCGTGTCGTCCGCAACAGAAGCAGCACGTCCGCCGGCGGCACGCCGAACCGGTCCTCGAGCTCCTCTTCCAGGTCGTCCATTTCCGTCGGCGCGGCAGCTCGAAAAAGTTTGGCGTAGAGATTGAGCCGGACGGCCGGATCCGACACATAGTCCGCCGGGATCGTCCCGGTGAGGCCGAGGTTCAGAACGGCCCGATGGCGCTTTCCCGATGTCTGCTTGCGCAATTTCGCGACGGCGCCTGCCAGCAGTGTCCGGTAGAGGCCGACGCCAATCGCCCGCATGTGACCCGCCTGATCCTCGCCAGCGATGTCGCCTCCGCCGCGCAGATCAAGGTCGCGCAAGCTGATCGCCAGGCCACTGCCGAGGCGATCGTTCTCGACGAGGGTCGAGAGCCGCAAGCGCGTCTCCTCGGCAACGGCGGCGTCTTCCTGCGTCAGCAGGGTTGCCATACCCTGCCTGCCGCCGCGCCCCACCCGTCCGCGCAACTGGTGGAGCTGCGCCAGCCCGAACCGTTCCGCATGCCAGACGAACATCGTGTTGGCGCGCGGCACATCGAGGCCGTTTTCGATGATATTGGTGGCGAGCAGCACATCGCCGTCGCCGTCGGCAAAGCCGACGATCACCTCGTCGATGGCCGCGGCCGGCATTTTGCCGTGCGCGACCTTGACCGAAAGCTCCGGAACGATCCGCCGCAGGATCGCCTCGACCTCTTCGATGTCCTCGATACGCGGCACCACGACGAAGCTCTGTCCGCCGCGACGATGTTCGCGCATCAGGCCGATCCGCAAGGATGCGCTGTCGAAGGTTGCAAGCCCGGTGCGGACAGGCCGGCGTCTGGAGGGCGGTGTCGTCAGAAGGCTCACCTCCTGAACACCGACCATCGCCGACTGCAGCGTCCGCGGGATCGGTGTGGCCGACATGGCAAGCGTGTGAAGGGACGGCGCCAGCGCGGTCATCGCCCGCTTTTCTTTCAGTCCGAAGCGGTGCTCTTCATCGACGATGAGCAGTGCAAGCCGAGCGAAACGCACATCCTTGGCAAGAATGGCCTGGGTTGCGACGATGACGCCAATCTGGCCTTCTGCGAGCGCCGCCTTCACCTGTTTTGCGGCGTCCGGCTTGACCAACCGCGACAGCATGCCGACAGCGATGCCGGTCCCTGCGAAGCGGTGCTCGAAGGTGGCGAAGTGCTGGCGCGCCAGCACGGTGGTGGGGGCGATGACGACCACCTGTCCGCCGGCAAGGGCAACCGCTGCGGCGGCGCGCAGAGCAATCTCCGTCTTGCCGAAGCCGACATCCCCGCAGATCAGGCGGTTCATCGCCTGGCCGGAGGCGAGATCGGCGGTGACGGCGCGGATGGCCTCGGCCTGATCGGAGGTTTCCGCGAAGGGAAAACGTCGCGTAAAAGCCGAAAATGCGGCGCGAGGCGGCACGAACTTCTCCGACTGCGCGAGTTGCCTCTGCCTTGCGACGGTCGCAAGATGACGTGCGGTGGACTGGATGTCCTTCGCGATCTTGTCGCGCTTCTTCTGCCATGCCTCGGTGTGAAGCCGGTCAAGTGTCACGGACTCTGCGTCTGAGCCATAGCGCCACAGTTTGCCGAACTCCTCCATCGGCACGAGGATCGAGCCTCCGTCGCGGTATTCCAGACGCGCGGCGTCGCGGCAGACACCCTCCACCGTGATGCTCTCGAGGTCTTTCAGAACGCCGACGCCGTGGTCCTCGTGAACCACGACGTCGCCAATGCGAAGCTCCGGCTCGGCCAGAAGCCCAGCGGAGCTGGTGATGCCACTCGTCCCGTCGGCGGCGACGACAACAGCTATGTTGTGCGCAGCATCGACGAATCCCTGCTGAAGGTCGCAGTCCAGCTTCAGCAGTGATCCGGCGCCGGTCTGCAGGACGGTGTCCCAGCTGTCGACGGGCCGAACGTCCGTCCCAGTTGCCTTTGCCAGACGCCGACCGAGCGCGTCGGCTCCCTTGCCCTTTCCGGCGATGACGGTCTTTCGCCCCTGCTGCAGGCCATCCTGCACGAATTGCACCAGCCGTCTGCGCAAGCCAGCGTTGACGGTGTCTGCCGGCAGGTCGCTGCCTTGCTCAAGGTCCAGCACGCCTGTCGCCGCGCTGCCGGCGTACCGGTCCCATTCGGCAGGATCGAGGTAGAGCGAGCGAAGCGAGAGGCTGTCCGGCTCGCCGAAATTCTTCCGGGACTGTCGCGCGTCTTCGATGATGTCCAGGTGCCGCTTAACCCTTTCGCCGCAACCCGGAGCGAACACCAGGGAGGTATTGCCCAGGATGTCGAACACGGCCGGCATCTCGGCATATTGGCGGCAGAGGACGCGCTCCATCGTGTCCGGCGTCGGCGCCAGCGCCTCCGGTTCGTTCTCGCTTCGGACCGCCTCGGAAGCCGGCCCGAAGATGACCGTATCGAGAAAGCTCTCCGTTCGCTGCGAGACCCGGTCATAACCCCGCAGTTCCAGGAGGAGATCGTCTTCCGCCAGGACGATCCGCATCGGACCTGGTGCGCCGGCGGGATAGATGTCGATGACGCCCTCGCGAACCGCGACTTCGCCAGGATCGTCGGCGACGCCTTCCTCCACGTAGCCGGTCCGCCGGATAAAGTCCGAAAAAGCGTCGCGGTCGAACGTCGTGCCGACCACCAGTTCAAGCTGGCTTTCCTCTATGACCTTCGCCGGCGGAATGCGTTGCAGCATCGCCTCCAGCGAGGTCAGCAACAGTCTCGGGGCGTCGCAGGGTCTGTTCCAGATCCGCAGAGCATCCATTCGCCGTCCCATGCAGTGGCGCGAAGGTGGCACACGATCGTAGGGAAGACAGTCCCAGGGCGGCAGAACAACAAGGCCGATGTCAGGAAAGAGGGTGCTGACGGCTTCGGCAATGGTTTCGGCCGCGCTTTCGCTCAGTGCCACATAGCACAGCGATCGCCCCGACTTTCGCAGCGAAGCGGCCAACCTGGTTGCCACCAGGCCGGGAGGCAGCTTGACACCTGGCGCCTCTTCGACCGCGGCGAGGGACGTGACGGAAATTTCATCTTTGTACTCAACGACCTTCACATCAACCTGCCATTCTGCCGCCGGCAATCTGCCGGCCTGCAAGAACCCGGTCGTGATCGGCTTGTTCCATGCTGAAGGCTTCGATCACTCGTTATGCCGAGCATCGCAGGACACGCGATCCGCCAGAACATGAGACCGGGCAGGCTGATCGCGTGGCGGGCCGGCAGATTCAGGGTGTGCGTTGGCTGGAGCAGAGGAGATCGCAGGCCGTCTCGGCTCAGTGCCTGCGATCAACGTTCCGGCAGATGGCCACCCCATGTCGTGACGACTTCGTCAGCGCGCCGCCCAGTCTGCCCCGCGGCGGAAAATTTCGCGCATCTGCGGCACCTCGAATTCCTGCGCCACATGGCCGAGCGATGAGTAGAAGACCCGGCCCTTGCCGTATTGGCGCTTCCAGACGACCGGCATGACGACGCCGTCGATCCACCAGGCGTGTTCGCCGGTAAAGGTCGTCGTCGCCAGCACCTCGTTGGAGGGGTCGACATGCATGTAGTATTGCTCCGAGTGATAGGGGAAGTCGGAGATCCCCTCCATGAGCGGGTCGTCGGGCCGGGTGATGTTGACGGTATAGTCGATGATGTTGCCCGGATGGGCGACCCACTGGCCACCGACGATGAACTGGTATTCGACGCATTCGCGGAAAGCGTCGCCCGCACCGCCATGATAGCCCGCCAGGCCGACGCCGTTCTCGATTGCGGTGGCGAGGTTCTTGGCCTCCTCCTTCTCGATCTTCGACATCGTCATGATCGGCACGATCAGCGAGAGATCGTGGATCGATGGATCTGCGAAGGCTTCCGTGCTGCGCTCGACATAGACCTTGAAGCCGTCCTGCTGGAGCATGTCCTTGATGACTTCGGCGCATTGTTCCGGTTCGTGGCCGCTCCAGCCACCCCAGACGATCAGGGCTTCACGCATTTTAACTCCTCCCAATGTGGATTTCAGTGTCAGGCGGCCAACTGGCCGTCGTTCAGCGAGGCCGACAAGGGCGCCGGCCGGTCCGTCTTCGTGTTGATCTTGATGGTGGTGCCGCTGTCGGCGGCGTGCTGGAAGGCTTCCATCACCTCCAGCACGTGCAGCGCCAGGTCACCATTGGCGCGGTGCGGCCGGTTGGAGCGGATCGCATGCGCCATGTCGGCGACGCCAATCGAGCGGTAGTTGCCGTCCGCATAGGGCTGGGTCGTATCCTGCGGCTCGAATGTGCCGCCCTTCTTCAGGAGCTCGACCTGACCACCGAAGTGGTTCGGATCGGGAACGATCAGGCTGCCTTCGGTGCCATAGAGCTCCAGCGGCACATGCTTGTGGCCGGCGACGTCGAAGCTCATGCCGATCTGGACGACGGCACCGCAATCGAAGGCCATGACGCCTGCCACGTGCGTGGGGATATGAACCGGGATGCGCTCGCCGTTGCGGGGCTGGCTGGTGATCAGTCGCTCGCTACGGGGCGCGATGGCAAAGCCCGCCACCTGCGACACCGGGCCGAGCAGGTTGACGAGGTCGGTGATGTAGTAGGGGCCCATGTCGAGCATGGGGCCGCCACCGACCTCGTAATAGAAGTCGGGATTGGGGTGCCAGCGCTCGTGGCCGGGGCACATGAAGGTCGCGGTGCCGCCGACCGGCATGCCGAGCACGCCCGAATCGATCAGCGCACGCGCCGTCTGGTGCGAGCCGCCGAGGAAGGTGTCGGGGGCGGCGCCAATGCGAAGCCCCTTCGCCTTGGCCGCTTGCGCCAGCGCCTGGCCCTCCTTGAAGTTGATGCCCAGCGGTTTTTCCGAATAGGTGTGCTTGCCGGCGTCGAGCGCCTGCATCGCGACCGCGACGTGGGCTTTCGGCACCGTCAGGTTGACGATGATCTCGATGGCGGGATCTGCCAGCAGCTCCTCGACGGTGCGCGCCGTCAGGCCGAATTCCGCGGCGCGCTGCTCGGCAAGCTCCCGATTGAGATCGGCCACGCCTCGGATGTCGAGAATGGCGAAGGAGGCCATAGCCTTCAGGTAAGCTGACGAGATGTTTCCGCAGCCGATGATGCCGATACCTACCGTGTTCATGAATCCTCCCAGATTGCCTCGATGAAAATTGTCAGCCTTTTGCCGGCTGCGGCGCCGGAGCCGGGCCGGTGGTGCCCCATGGCGACTCGTAGAGCTCGCAGAGGGCGACAACCGCCGCCCCTTGCGCCCACATCTCGTCCGGCGAGGGGTCGAAGACCAGTTCGGCGATCTCGCGGATCGAAGAGGGGATCGCGGACCTGTAGGAGTCAGACAAGGTCTTCAGGAACAACTCCCCGAGCGAGAGGCTCGAGCCGACGATGATCACGCGCGGCGGACCGAAGAGCGTGACGATGTTGGCGACGGCTATTCCGACAGCTTCTCCGGCACGGGTCGCGGCCACGATGAGAGCATTGTCCTCTGCCGCAATCAGAGTTTCGGCAAGCGCCATGCCCCGGCCTAGTCTGACGGCATCTGCAAACCTGCCCTGCTGCGTCTGTTCTCCGAGGATGGCGGCTTCGCCGGCGAGCGCGGACAGCCGGACCGTTTCCGGCAATCCAATTCCCATCATCAGGTCGCCGAGATTGTGGCTCAGCCCGCCGGCGCCGCGGAACAGCTGTCCGCCATGCAGGACGCCAAGCCCAAGGCTGTGTTCCAACGAGACCAGAACCATGTCGTCAAGGTCGCGGCCCTTGCCGAACCAGTGGTGAGCAAGCGTGATGGCATGTGCGTCGCTCTCCACGATGGTGGCAACGTTCAGCCGGTTGGTCATCTCGCTGGCGAAATCGATGTCCGGATCGCTAACAATCGGGCTGGAACGGACAAGCCCGGTGCGGTGCTCTACAACGCCCGGAAATCCGATGCAGACCGTGGAGATATCCTGCAGGCCAAGCCCGGCATCGACGACGCAGCGGCGAATGCCATCCTCCACGAGGTCGGCGATGACGCTGACCGGCTGCCGGTTGACCCTGATCGGCAGCGACAGCGTCGAGATCACCTCGCCACAGAAATTGCTGACCACGAAGACCATGTGGTTGGCGGCGATCTTGGCGCCGACGACGCGGGCCGCATTTGGGTTCAGCTCCAGCATCACGCGCGGCCGGCCACGGGCTGCGGCATTGCGAATGTCGCCCTCGTGACGGGTCAGGATCAGGCCATCATCCAGCAGCGAGCCGGTGATGGCCGAGACAGTCGTCGTCGACAGCTGCGAGCGTTCGCTGATCTCGACCCGCGAAATCGGGCCGTAGCGCCGGATGGTGTCCAGCACGGTGAAGCGATTGATGGCGCGCATCAGTTCCGGATCGGCAGTTTTCATCGCAGGATGCGCGCTCGCCTTGATATTATCTTCGGTATCCGGACAAAATAGAGGCAATATTTCGCGGGCTGTCAACGTGTTCGCGCAGAATTTATTATTTTCCGGTTGACAGCAGCATGTTCTTGCACTGATTTTGTACGCGTCAGGGAATAAATGTGCACTTTGGGAGGAGAGCAGGATGACGCTAGACAACAGGACAGCGCTGACGCGCACCAAACTTTTCATGAATCTGGGCGCTTTGACAGCCCTCGCCGTCAGCAGCGGGGCGAGCCTCGCCTCTGCGCAGACCGTCGTGAAGTGGATGCATGTCGAAACCGTCCCGGCCTATATCGAGGTCTGGGAAGAAATCGCGGCAGCCTACGAGCAGGAACATCCGGACGTCGACGTCCAGCTGCAGTTCCTGGAAAACGAGGCCTTCAAGGCGAAACTGCCCACGCTTTTGCAATCGGATGCCGCGCCGGACTTCTTCTACAGCTGGGGTGGCGGCGTGCTGCGCCAGCAATCGCAGACCGGCGCGCTGATGGATCTGACCGAGGCGATGAACGCCGATGGCGGCGCCTGGGCCAAGGATTACAAGCCGGCGGCCCTGAACGGGCTGACCTATGACGGCAAGGTCTATGCCGTGCCCTATCGCATGGGCACGATCAGCTTCTACTACAACAAGGAGCTGTTCCAGCAGGCCGGCCTCAAGGCCGAAGACATAAAGACCTGGGACGACTTTCTGGCAGCGGTGACGACGCTGAAGGAAGCCGGCATCACGCCGATTGCCGGCGGTGGCGGCGACAAGTGGCCGCTGCATTTCTACTGGAGCTATCTGGTGATGCGCAACGGCGGCCAGGAGGTCTTCGAGAACGCCAAGAACAACGAGGGCGAGGGCTTCCTGGATCCGGCGATCATCAAGGCCGGCGAGCAGCTGGCCGAACTGGGCAAGCTGGAACCCTTCCAGGGCGGCTATCTCGGTGCGTCCTGGCCGCAGACGCTCGGCGTCTTCGGTGACGGCCGCGCCGCGATGCTGCTCGGTTTCGAGCATACGGAAGCCAACCAGCGCACCAATGCGGGCGACGGCAAGGGCCTGGCGCCGGAAAACATCGGACGCTTCCCGTTCCCGGTGGTCGAAGGTGGAGCCGGCAAGGTCACCGACACGCTCGGCGGTCTCAACGGCTGGGCCGTCACGAAAGGCGCGTCGCCTGCCGCGGTGGACTTCCTGCGGTTCTTCACCAGCCCGGAACAGGAGCAGAAGATGGCCGCTGCCGGGATGATCATCCCTGCTGCCACCGGTGCGGAAGAAGGGTTGAAGAACCCGCTGATGCGTGAAGCGGCGGACCAGCTTGCCGCGTCCACATGGCACCAGAACTTCTTCGACCAGGATCTGGGACCGTCGGTCGGTCGCGTCGTCAACGACGTCTCCGTCGAGATCCTGTCGGGCCAGATGTCGCCTGAGGAGGGCGCGCAGATGATCCAGGACGCACGCGAACTCGAGTAGCGCTCCGTTGCAACACCGCTGCCGGCGCTTGCGCCGGCGGCACGCCATGCAGCCGGCTTTGCAGGGAGGAAAGCAAGGCATGACCGACATGACTGCCGCGGCAGTGGCAACCCAAGGTGTGACCGGACCCAAGGTCCGTTACAAAAGCCCGACGGCACGCGGCCGGCTTCCCGTCCTGGTGCTGTTTCTTCCACCAGCGCTCCTGCTTTTCACGCTATTCGTCATCCTGCCGATGGGCGAGGCCGCCTGGTACAGCCTGTACCGCTGGAACGGCTACGGGACGCCGACGGAGTTCGTCGGCATCCGCAACTTCACCGTTCTCTTCAACAATGGCGCCTTTTCGCAGGCCCTGATCAATAACGGGCTGATCATCGTCATCTCGCTGCTGTTGCAGATCCCGCTGGCCATCTGGCTGGCGACGATGCTGGCCCACAAAATTGCCGGCGTCGTCGCCTTCCGGCTGATCTTCTTCCTGCCTTATGTTCTGGCCGACGTCGCGGCGGGCCTGATCTGGCGCTTCGTCTACGATGGCGACTACGGGCTGTTTGCCGCGCTCGCCGGCTTCTTCGGGATCGCCACGCCTTATGTCCTCGCCGACCGGGATCTTGCCATCTATGCGGTGCTCGCCGTCATCGTCTGGAAGTATTTCGGCTTCCACATGATGCTGTTCATCGCCGGCCTGCAGGCGGTCGACAAAAGCGTGCTTGAGGCGGCCGAGATCGACGGTGCGACCGGATGGCAGAAGTTCCGTTACGTGACGCTGCCGCTTCTCGGCTCCACGGTCCGGCTGTCGGTATTCTTTGCCATCATCGGATCGCTGCAGCTCTTCGACCTGATCATGCCGCTGACTGGCGGCGGGCCGTCGAACTCGACGCAGACCATGGTCACCTTCCTCTACACCTATGGCGTCACCCGCATGCAGGTGGGGCTCGGCAGCGCCGTCGGCGTCGTGCTCTTCGTCATCTGCATCACGCTCGCCTTCGGCTACAAACGGATCTTCATGCGCCATGACTGATACGACAACGCAAGTCCGCATGACGGCGGGAACCCGCCTCTATCTCTACATCTCGCTGTCGCTGGTCGCAGCCCTGGTGCTGGTGCCGCTCGTCACCACGGCGCTTGGCGGCTTCAAGTCGCTCGGCGACCTGCGCACCAGCCCCTTCGGACTGCCATCGGATTGGGTCTGGTCCAACTATACCGACATCCTGTTTGGCGAGCGCTACTGGCGGCAGATGGCCAATTCGCTGTTCATCGCGGTGATGACGGTGTTCCTGACGGTCGTCGCCTCGGCCATGGCGGCCTTCACCTTCGCCCATGTGCGCTTCTTCGGTTCCGGCCACCTGATGAACTATTTCCTGATCGGGCTGATGTTTCCGGTGGCGACCGCGATCCTGCCGCTGTTCATCCGCATCCGCGATCTCGGACTGCTCGATTCCTATTGGGGCGTGATCCTGCCGCAGGTGGCCTTCGGGCTCGGGATGAGCATCCTGCTGTTCCGCAACTACTTCCGCAACCTGCCGGAGGAGCTGTTCCAGGCGGCCTTTGTCGACGGCTGTGGCTACATCCGCTTCTTCTGGTACGTGTCGCTGCCGCTGTCGCGGCCGATCGTGGCCACCGTCAGCATCGTCACCTTCGTCAACAGCTGGAACAGCTACATCCTGCCGCTGATCATGCTCAACACCGAGACCAAATATCCCTGGCCGCTCGGCATCATGGTCTATCGCGGCGAGTTCGGCACCGAATGGCAGCTGGTGCTCGCCTTCATCACGCTGACCATCCTGCCGACGGTCATCGTCTTCTTCCTCGCCCAGAAACACATCATCGCAGGCCTGACGGCTGGCGCAGTCAAGTCGTGATACGGAGAATGACATGACATCTGTCGAACTGAGAGACGTCCGCAAGGCCTATGGCGCGGTGGAGGTGATCCACGGGGTGTCGCTGGCGATCGACGACGGCGAGTTCATCGCGCTGGTCGGGCCGTCGGGCTGCGGCAAGTCGACATTGCTGCGGATGATCGCCGGGCTGGAGGAGATCAGCGACGGCGAGATCTTCATCGGCGGCACGGTGGTCAATCCGCTCACCCCGCGCGAGCGCAACATCGCCATGGTGTTCCAGTCCTATGCGCTCTATCCGCACATGACGGTGGCCGAAAACATGGGCTTCAACCTGAAGCTTTCCGGCGTCTCAAAGCCGGATATCGAGCGGCGGGTGGGAGAGGCGGCGCGCATGCTGGCGCTCGACGAACTCCTCGACCGCAAGCCGAGCCAGCTGTCGGGCGGCCAGCGCCAGCGGGTCGCCATGGGCCGTGCCGTGGTTCGCGATCCGGCCGTCTTCCTGTTCGACGAGCCGCTCTCCAACCTCGACGCCAAGCTTCGGGTGCAGATGCGCACCGAAATCAAGACGCTGCACCACAAGGTCGGCACTACCTCCGTCTACGTCACCCACGACCAGATCGAGGCGATGACGCTGGCGGACCGGATCGTCGTTCTCAACGGCGGCCGAATCGAGCAGGTGGGAACGCCGCTCGACCTCTACCGCGCACCGGTCAACATCTTCGTCGCCGGCTTCATCGGCTCGCCGGCCATGAATTTCCTCGACGCCGACGTGGATGCCGACGCGGGCGGGCCCGCGGCACGGCTGACCGACGGCACGGTGATCCGGCTCGACCCTTCCTCTGCGGTCAAGCGCGGGCAGGCGGTGAAGCTCGGCCTTCGTCCTGAACATATCGTGCCGGGTGCTTCAGACGGCGACAGCGTCGTGACCGGCCAGACGTTGGTGGTCGAGCCGACCGGAGCGCAGACCCATGTCGTCTTCATGCTCGCGGGAGAGGCCGTGACGGCGGTCGTCGACGGCGCCTTTCCGGCCCGTTACGGCGCGCCCTTCGAAGCGGCGATCGCTGCCGAACGGGTGCATGTATTCGACCGCAACAGCGGGCTGGCGCTCTGACCTTTTATCGCTGCTGCAGACAGGCTTCGACATCACCATGAAAATCACCGCCATCAAGCCGTATATCGCCAGGGTCGGCGTGCGCAACCAGCTCGTCGTCAAGGTGGAGACCGACAGCGGCATCCACGGCTGGGGGGAATCGGGACTTTCCTATCGCGAGAAGGCGGTGGCGGGGGCGCTCGATCACTATGCGCAGTTCCTGCTGGGCCGGGATCCGATGCGCTGCGGGGCGTTGTGGCAGGAGATGTACCGCAGCCAGTATTTCGAAGGCGGCCGGGTGCTGACTGCGGCGATCGCGGCGCTCGACATCGCCTTTCACGACATCAAGGGCAAGGCGCTCGGCGTGCCGGTCTACCAGCTTCTTGGCGGCAAGCAGCGCGACCTGGTGCCGGCGTTCGCCACCACCTCGGCCGAGCCCGGCGAGGCAATGATCGAGCAGACGGTGTTGTTGAAGGAGGCCGGCTGGAACTGCGTGCGTTTCATCGCGGACGGCCAGGAAAACAGCGAGCGCTTCGAGCCGCGGGAATCCATCGCGGTCACGGCAGAATGGGTCACCCGCGCGCGTGCCGAAGTCGGCCATGCGATGACGCTCGGTGTCGAGTATCACCACCGCTTAAGCGTGGCGGAGGCGGCGTCCTTCTGCCAGAAGATGCCGCAGGGGACGATCGATTTCCTAGAGGAGGCGATCCGCGACGAGACGCCGTCCGCCTATGAGGCGCTGCGCAAGATGACCGACGTTCCGTTTGCGATCGGCGAGGAATTTTCCTCCAAATGGCAGTTCCTGCCGTATATCGAGCGCGACATCCTGCAGTTCTGCCGGATCGACATCTGCAATGTCGGCGGCTTCACCGAGGCGATGAAGGTCGCCGGCTGGTGCGAGGCCCACTACGTCGACCTCATGCCGCACAATCCGCTCGGTCCGGTCTGCACCGCCGCATCTGTCCACCTGGCCGCGGCGGTTGCCAATTTCGCCTGGCTCGAATGCCGCCAGAGCCCGGCCGAACAGCATTGGGGCTTTGACGATACGACGCTCTTCCCCGGCCAGATCCAGATGGACGGCGCCTTCTACGTGGTGCCGGACGCACCGGGGCTTGGAATTGACGTCGACGAAGCTGAACTGGAGAAGATGCCGTTCGACTATTCCGAGCCGCCGCATCTGCGCCGCACCGATGGGTCGTTTACGAACTGGTGATGGTCTAGCCTCGAAAGGAGCGACAGCCTGCCATAAGCGGGACTCCGACTGACCAGCAGTTCAGTATTTCTTCTTGCGAACGGTCTTGTTGCCGCGTGCTCCGCTGACGACCGGAGTTCTGTCGCGGTTTTCGGCAAGCAGGCCTCGCCAGCGTTCGACGCGGTCACCGGCCAGGGTGCCGTCCCGGACGGCTGCCTGAACGGCGCAACCCGGTTCATGCGCATGGGTGCAATCGCGAAACCGGCAAAGCGGCGCCAGTTCCGTGATGTCGGCAAACAGCGTCTCGATCCCGTCGGTGGCGTCGCTGACGTAGAGGGTTCTGATGCCAGGCGTATCGATGACCCAGCCGCCTCCCGGAATGGCGTGCAGAGATCGGGCGGTCGTGGTGTGCCGGCCTTGTGCGTCATGCTCGCGAATGGTCCCGGTTTTCTGCTCTGCATCGGATGCAGCCCCGGTCAGAGTGTTCACCAGCGTGGACTTTCCGACCCCGGAGGATCCCACCAGGGCGACCGTCTGACCGATGCCGCACCAGGACGCCAGCACGGAGCGTGCATCGGCAGAGCGTCCATTCAGGGCAACGACGGGCAGATCACGTTGCAAAGCTTCGGCCTGTGCGCGAAAGGGGCCAATGTCGTCCACGGTGTCCGCCTTCGTCAACACGATGACCGGATTGCTTCCTGTCTGGTTGGCCATGATCAGGTAACGCTCAAGCCGCTCGATATTGAAATCGGCATTGCAGGACGTCACGATCAACAGGGTATCGATGTTGGCGGCAACAAGCTGCTGAGCCCGACCGAGCTCCGGGCGTCGCTGAAACACGGTCTTTCGGTCGAGCCGGCGGACGAGCATATCCGAGTGGGGATCGGCAAGCAGCCAATCGCCCACTGCAAAGTCAGCCGTGTTGGCATTGGCTGGGAGTTCCAGCTTGACGGGTCCTGCGACACCGATCCCTTCGATGCGTGCCCGATGAACGGATGCGACGCGCGTGGGATGGAGGTCCGTTTCGTTCGGCATGACCTGATCGGCGAAAAAGTCGGACCAGCCGAGCAGTTCCAACGTCGAGGAGGGAGGTGCGTTCGTCAAATTCGTCTTCGCATCTCGTTTCAGTTGTGCTGTCGCTTGGGCAGAGATTTTGCGTAAGCAGCAGCCTCGCCGGAGTAGGGGAAATGATCCCCCAGTTGACGGTCGCCGTCGTAAACCAGGAAGGCGGGCCCTTCGATTTCGACGACCCTATACCCGTTTACATATTCAAACTTTGGCGTCTTCCAACCCATAGAGGCTCTCCAGTTTCGGCCCGCGATTGCAAATCCGGAAGATTACGTCCGACCGTCGTACTCGACTGGTCTATTGCTCTATCAGGTGCTGCACAAAAGACGAACCAGCAACTTCAGTTCGATCGCCTCATGCAGGTGGCAACGGACCACCAGTCTGACAATGAGAACGCGTCTGCATCTGTAGATATCGACGCGCCTTGGCATGATCACCTCAGGATGCAGATCAGGAGCCACAAGTGCTACGCGGCACCTCCGTTACTGCGATGAGCCGGTTGCCTGGGCCAGAATGCGCCTGGCAGACAGTGGAGGTTCCTCCGACGCCCAGGTGACGAAATGGTCGGGACGGACGAGGATGTAGCGGGCTTGATAGTTCTCTCGAGCTTTTCCACCGTCGTCCAGAACGATCTCCAAGGCCACGCCTATCTGTTCTGCGGCAGCGGCAAAATCCTTCAGGACCACCTCGTCGCCGTCGTAAGCGACAAGCGTGAAGCCGGACGAGAGGCATTCGAAGATGTTTCGGCCGTCGGACTGGAGTTGCGGTGCCAGATGGCAGCCAGCCACCGCGCGGAATTCATGAGTACCGACAGCACTGACGCTGTCACCCTTCTCCCCGCGGACGATCGGCGAGCCGCGATAGTTCGGAGAGAAGGCGTTCACCTCCGCGCGCGCGCCGCTTCCGCGCGCCTTCCATTCGGCTTCGAAGGCCACTCGATCGCGGGCAGGATCGAAATTCTCCAGGAATGCCCGGTCGCTTTCGATCGACTTCTCGATGAAATCGCGTGCCGTCGAGACGAAGACCGGCCGGCGCTCTTCGTTATAGCTGTCGAGCAGGCCATCTCCGCCCCAGCCCTGCAGCCGGGCTGCAAGCTTCCAGCCCAGGTTGCGGGCATCCTCGAAGCCGGTGTTGATCCCATAGCCGCCGTAGGGGGGATGGCTGTGTGCCGCGTCGCCGGCAATGAAGATCCGCCCCTTGCGGTAGCTGTCGGCCGTCGCGATCCGCAGGTCCCAGAAGCCGACGTGCTCGAACTCGATATCGAAGTCGGCACCAACCGCGCGGTGCAGATAACCGCTGAAATCGAAATTGTCCCTGTTGGTTCCTGGCGGCACCGGCGCATGGAAGAACCAGGTGTTGCCGAGATCGACACGACCGAAGAACTGCCAGTAGCCTTTCAGGTCCGGATGCAGGACGTTGTAGAAGGACTTGCCGGGAAAGCGCTTCAGCAGTTCGTGCAGACCGGTGGAGCGGAAGACGAGCAGCACCATCACCCGGTCGTGATCGGACTGGGTCTGGGTGATGCCGGACTTTTCGCGGATGACGGAACGGCTGCCGTCGCAGCCCACGGCATAGGCGCTCCGCAGGCGGCGCTCGCCACCGCCGTCGCGGCAGGCAAGGGTCACGGTGACGCCGTCCTCGTCCTGCTGAACGTCCTCTCCGGTCCAGCCGTAGAGAACTTCCACCGACGGCAATGCCTTGACCCGCTCGCGGAGCACCTCTTCGGTGCGGTACTGCGGCAGGCGTTCGTTGTCGGTGAAATAGTATGGTCGCACCAGCTCCCGCTGCAGCCAGTCATAGTGGTAGTCGCCGGTCAGCGTGCCATAGGCGGTTAGCCCGCCGATACCGTATTCCTTGGGCACGGTTCGCGCGGCGCGAAGCTCCTTTTCAATGCCCCAGGCATGGAAATGCTCGACGCTGCGCTGCGTCAGGTTCTGGCCCTTCGGAACCTGCTGCGGCGTGGGATAGCGTTCCACGAGGATGGTGCGGATGCCGCGCTGACCGAGCTCGATCGCCAGGCCGGTGCCGACCGGTCCGCCGCCCACGATGACGACGTCTGCCGTGTTGTCTTCCATTGTCGTTTCCCGTCTTGCGTCACTGCCGGGCGCGGGCGCCTCAGACGACGCCAGCTTCCAGGTAGACATGCTTGGTTTCAAGAAAGTCGTTGAGGCCTTCCGGTCCGTGCAGCCGGCCGAGGCCGGAATGCCGGTAGCCGCCGGTCTCTCCCTCCGCAAACAGCCGGCCGTGGCAGTTGAGCCAGATCGTACCGGCGCGGATCGCCCGTGAAACGCGTGTCGCGCGCGTCAGATCGCGCGTGAAAACGCTCGCGGCCAGACCGTAGCGGGTGGCATTGGCCTTGGTGACGGCCTCCTTCTCGTCCTCGAAGGTCTCGATCGAGACAATCGGCCCGAAGAGTTCCTCCTGCACCAGCTCAGATGCCGTATTGTCGATCCGGAAGAGGCTCGGCGTGATGAAGGCGCCCCGGCCGAGCGTCCTGCCGCGCAGGAGGAGTTCGCCCTCGTCGGCCGCCTGCTCGATGATACGGGCGATGCGGCTCTGGTTTGCCAGGTCGATGAGCGAGCCCATCTGGCTCTGCGGATCGGCTCCCGGGCCGGTGCGGACGGCGGAGAAGGCGGCCGTCATCCGGCCGGTGAAATCCCGTTCGATGGCGCGGTGCACGAGGAAGCGGGTGGCGGCGACGCAGATCTGGCCGGCCATGACCAGCGCGCCGCCGGTGAGTTCCCGCACGGCCGCATCCAGATCGGCATCCTCGAAGATGACGGCCGGTGCCTTGCCGCCGAGTTCCAGCGACAGGCGCTTCAGGGTCGGTGCGGCGCCCGCCATGATCCGCTTGCCGGTGGCGCTCGATCCGGTGAAGCTGATCACGTCGACCGCGTCCGATGCCACCAGCGCCTCACCGACTCCGGTGCCGTACTCGTTGACCGAATTCACCACGCCTTTCGGCAGCGACGGGCAATCGTGCAGGCATTGCATCACCCGGTGGTGGACGAGCGGCGTCTGCGGCGCCGGCTTGATCACCACCGTGCAGCCTGCCGCCAGTGCCGGCCCGAGCGAACGGACAAGGAGCGTGACCGGCGCGTTCCACGGCACGATGATCGCCGCCACGCCTGCAGCCTCCCGGTTCATCGTCGAGAAATTGCCAGGCGCGGTCTCGATGGTGCGGCCGAGGATGGTGCGAGCCAGCCCGCCATAGTAGCGCGCCTCCGAGATCGCTCCCATCGTCTCGCCGAGCGCTTCGCGTCGCAGCTTGCCGTTCTCGGCGACGATCAGGTCGGCGATCTCGTCGCGGGCGGCCTCCAGCCGGTCGGCGAGCTCGAACAGCACCGCTGCCCGCAGCCGAGGCGAGGCGGCCCAGCCTGTCTGGTCGAAGGTCTCCCGCGCCACGGCGACGGCCTGGTCGGCAAGCGCCGCCGTGCCGGGGCCGTAGTGGCCGAGCAGGCTGCCGTCGGCGGGATTGATGCTTTCGGCCGTCCCGTTGCCGGCGATCCATTCGCCATTGATGTAGTTGTCCGCTCTTGGAAGCTGCGCCAGCATGCTCGTCTCCCTCAGATCTCCAGCCCGAGAAGTGCGACGGCATTGTCCTGATAGAGCTTGCGGCGAAGCTCGTCGGACACCTCCAGTTCGTCGAGGATGCGGATCGTCTCGCGGATGTACATCGGGCCGCCTTCGGGATCGAAGGGCGCATCGGAGGCAAACATGACATGGTCCTCGCCGAAGAACTCGATCGCGTGTTCGATCGCCTTGCGCGAACCGAAACTTGCCGTATCGGCATAGAAGTCCTTGAAATACTCCAGATGCGGCCGCTTCAGCGAGCGGCGCACAGCATCGAGATCCCGGTCCGTCGTGCGCTTGCCCATCTGGTCCCATCCGGCGCCGACGCGGCCTTCGAAGAAGGGGATCATGCCGCCGGCGTGATGGGTAATGACCTTGAGGCCGGGATGCCTGTCGAAGACGCCGGAGAACACCAGCCGCGCCATGGCGGCGGATGTCTCGTAGGGCCAGCCGAAGGTCCACCAGATCTCGTATTCCGAGCGCGTCTCGCTGAGGTAGTCGGGAAAGTTCTCGCCGCGGGCCGGATGCAGCCAGACCGGCTTGCCGACCGAGCCCATGTATTCGAAGAAGGGCTCGAACTCGGGAAGGTCCAGCGGCTTGCCGGAGACATTGGTGAAGATCTGCATGCCGACGGCGCCGAGTTCCTCGACGGCCCGCTTTGCTTCTCGGACCGCGGCCTGCGGGTCGTTCAACGCCGCCGTGCCGATAAATGCCGGGAAGCGTTCCGGATACTTCTGGCAAAGCTCGGCCAGAGAGTCGGAGCCGATGCGGCTGAGGTCGTGGGCCTTTTCCGGGCCGGCGAGCTTCTCGAGCGGCGGCGAGGCGAGCGACAGGACCTGCTGGTAGTCCTCGCCGAACATGTCCATGACCTCGAACCGGCGGTCGAGCTCCGTCATCATCGGCACCGCGCCGGAGCGCATGGTGATGTCCGTCATCGTGCCGATATGATCGATCAGCGCGTTGAAGAAGGGCTTCGGCCAGATGTGGTTGAATATGTCGATCTTCTTCATGGGTGGCCTCCTCCTTGCCGCTCTGGCGGCGTCGGGAAACTGCTTTTCCACGTCGCCGTCCCTAGGGAGCGAGGCTGGCGACGATGTCGCGAGCTCTCTCCTCCCGCTGCCCAAGATGCTGAGGCAGGAAGATCAAGTCAACAGATAATCTCTCTATGTGAGATTTTTAGCGATCTGACGATTGGTGCCGATGGGCAGCGAGGGCGGCGCTGATCTCGCTGCCCGCATGGCGAACCTGCTGGCCGATCTGGTCAATGGTGGTGCCGTTGACGAGGCTTCCGGAAATCGTGACGCAGACGCTCGCAATCGGGCTCCGCCCCGCGTCGAAGACCGGCGCCGCTATGCCCACCACGCCGGGTGTCACCTCGCCGTAGGCGACAGCAAAACCTGTCTTGCGCACGCGTTTCAGACTTTCCTGTATATCGTCGAGCGTATTGCCCAGCCCGACCTCCGCCATATCCGCCATGGTCTTCTCGATCAGCGGAACAAGGTGGCGTTTCGGTAGAAAGGCCACGATGGAGCGCCCGATCGCGCCCCGGCCGAGCGGCATGGGCCGGCCGCGCGCATAGGAGGTGACGGGGTTCTTGATGGAGCTGCGGGAGTCGACGCAGAGGATCTTGTCGCCATACCAGCGCACCAGGAGGGCGGTGCAGCTGTATTGCGAGGTGAGAAACTCGAGATGCGGCAGGCCGTTCAGGATCAGCGCATCCGACTTCCTCAGCAGATAGTCGAGCTCGACGATCTTCGGCCCCAGCGTGAACCCGGTGTTCGGCATGGAGGTCAGCAGGCCGGCCGCCTTCAGGATCTTCAGGTAGCGATAGAGGGTCGGGCGGCTGTAGCCCAACGCCTCCATCATCTCCTCCGGCGTCCATTCAAGACGGTCTTCGGTGAAGACCTCCAGCACCGCCTGGAGGCGTTCGAGACTGTTCGCCGTCTTTGCTGTCAAGTCGCCGCCTGTTCCATCGCTTTCCTGCCGTTGAGATAGGCCAGTATCATTGCTGTGATCCCGACCACAAGTCCCACGGCATCGGTATAGATCGCGCCGGGGAAGGCGCCTGCCGGGATGAGGGCGAGAATGCCGGCCACGGCAAACACGCCGCGCATCAGCGGCGAGAGGCGCCGCGCGAAATAGCCGGCCAGCGCCGCCGAGACCAGCCACATGCCAAACGTTGCGGTGACCACCGCCCATGTCACCTCGCTGGTCTCACCGATCAGGAGAAGGCTCGGCGAATAGGCAAACATGAACGGAATGACGAAGGCGATCCAGCCGAACTTGCAGGAGGCAAATCCCGTCTTCACGGGATCGGCCTTGGCAATGCTGGCCGCCGCAAAGGACGCAAGTGCGATCGGCGGCGTGATCATCGACATCATCCCGAAGTAGAGCACGAAAAGGTGGGCGGCCATCGGATGCAGGCCGACCTCGACCAGTGCCGGCGCGACCAGCGAGGCGAGCAGCACGTAGACTGCAAGCGTCGGCAGGCCCATGCCGAGGACGATGCAGACGATGGCGGACATCAGTAGCAGGACGATCTTGCTGCCGCCGCCCAACTGTACCAGCGCATAGGTGAGGTTGAAGCTGAGACCCGTGATGTTCATCACACCGATGACGATGCCGGCGGCGGCCGAGATGACGATGATCTCGACCACCGCTTCGCCCGTCTCGACGATCGTGCCGAGCATCTTGCGCAACGAGGCCCGCATGCCGTCATAGCCGAAGATTGCGGCCGTGACGGCGACGCTGGCGCAGGCGAGGAAGGCTGCCCGTTCCGGCAGCCAGTTCATCCAGAACAGCGCATAGATCAGCAGGACGAACGCCAGGATAAAATGGAGGCCGCCGATGATCGTGCGCTTGCCCGGCATCTCGTCTTGGGGAGCGCCCTCGATGCCGAGCTTGGCGGCTTCGAGGTCGGCCTGGATGAAGAGCGCACCGTAGTAGAGCAGGGCCGGGACGAGCGCCGCCAGCGCGACATCCGCATAGCCTACCTGCAGGAACTCCGCCATCAGGAAGGCGGCCGCGCCCATGACGGGCGGCATCAGTTGCCCTCCGGTGGAGGCCACCGCCTCGATGGCGGCGGCCTTGTGGGCAGGATATTTGTCGCGCTTGATCATCGGGATGGTGACGACGCCGGTCGCAACCACATTGGCGACGGCAGAGCCGGATATGGAGCCGAACAGCGCCGAGGCGAAGACGGCGATCTTCATCGAGCCGCCGCGGTAGCGACCCATGGAGATCAGTGCTGCGTCGGTAAAGAACCTGGTGCCGCCCGTGGCGCCGAGAAGCGCTCCGAAGAAGATGAACGCAACGACGATCGTGGCGCCGACGGACAGCGAGAGCCCGAAGATGCCGTTGACGTCATAGGCCATGTAGCCCGCAAGCTTCTGCCAGTCCTGGGGTCTCCCCGCCAGACGACCGGGGACGATGTTTCCGAACATCGCGTAGAGCAGGAAGACGATCATGATCGCGACCAGCACCCAGCCGGTCGAGCGCCGCAGTCCCTCCAGAAGCAGGACCAGCAGGATGATGCCGGGAAGCCAGGCCTCGATAGGGCGGGTAAAGACGAAATTGACGACGGTGGCGTAGTTGAGGGCGATGAAGATGGCTGCGCCGAAACTGAGGATGGCCCCGGCCGCGTCGTGCCAGGGCAGAGCCTCGTCCCACCGCTTTACGCGATCGGGCCTGTAGAGCATGAAGGTCAGCGGCAGCGTCAGCGCCAGGATGACCGCCAGGAACTGCTGCGGATAATAGGAGACGCCCATCATCCGCGGCACGCCCAGCGACCATGCCATGGCGGTGAGGGTGATGGCTGCGGCGAGTGCCGCAGCCAAAGGTCTCCAGAGCCAGGACGGGATGCTGCCGAAGGGAGCGTCCATCGGAGGTTTCGCTTCCACAGACCTTACTCCTTCCAGATGCCGACTTCCTTGTAGAAGCGGATGGCGCCTGGGTGATACTCACCGGGCGTCGTATCGCCCACCATGTCCTTGGGCTCGAATGCGGCAAACGGCGGGAAGGCGGCCTTCATGGCGTCCTTGCTCTCGTAGAGAACCTTGGTCATCCGGTAGACGGCCTCCTCGTCGGCCTCGGTATTGGTGAAGACGAGCTGCGGGTAGGCGATATAGCTGCCGGTTTCCAGCACGCCGGGATTGGCAGGGCCGGGCTCCATCGTCACGATGTATCCCGACTTCCAGTGCTGGCGGATCGCAGCCTTTGCTTCTTCGGTATCGGGGATCGTCAGGGCCCGCAGTCCGCCCACGGCGGCGTCGGCCTCGCGGACCTTTCCGGCCCCGTGGGCGAAGATGAAGCCGACGCTCTCGCCGGAGATGAAGGCATCGGCACCGGCAACCACGCTCGGCACCTGCACGGGCTGCATGTCGGCGCGGCTCAGCCCGGCAGTCGCATAGATGGCGTCGAGCTGCGGCAGGATGGTCTGCTGCGCCGTATAGCCGTCGACCATCGGCTTGCCCTTCAGGTCCGCCGTGGTCTTGATGTCGCTGTCGGCGCGCACGAAGATCGCCTCCTTGATCGGCATGATAAGGCCCACGACGCGTAGCCTGTCGTTGACGCTGCCGGCAAACCAGGCCTCGCCCGACAGCGCATTGTTGAATTCCTCGAGATTGCCGACGCCGAACTCGACGTCGTTCTGGTTGACGAGCGGCATGTACTGGTTCGGGCTCGTGGCAGGCTGGATCGTCGCATTCAACCCGGCGTCATTGGCGGCCTTGGCGACGGCCGTGCCGATGTTGTGGAAGATCGAGCCGGGGTTCGAGGTGGCGATGCCTACCGTCTGGGCGGACGCGCTGCCGAACACGGCAAGGCCAGCCGCAAGTGCGGCCGCAAAGAGCTGATGCTTCATGTCGTTCTCCTCCGCTTGCTTTCCTCCATCGGCCAAGCAACCGATATAAAATCTCACTCTGAGAGATTATTGACAGATCATCTCTTGCCTTTCCGCATTTTACAAGTGCATTTTGGAGCCTCTCGAGTTTTCCGCAGGACGGAGGGCATGGTCTTGCGGATGTTCACGGTTGGGAGGACCTCATGGACATCACACACGAACACACGGACACGCCGGTGGCCGAGACCGGCGCTGAATCCCTGCTGAGGGGGCTCAAGCGCAACGGCATCGACTATATCTTCGCCAACGCCGGAACCGACTTCCCGCCGATCGTCGAGGCCTTCGTGCAACTTGAGGAATACGAGGCTCCGACGCCGATACTGGTGCCGCACGAAACCGCAAGCGTCGCCATGGCGCACGGCTACTACCTGGTGACCGGCAGGGCCCAGGCCACCATGGTGCATGTGAACGTCGGCCTGGCCAACTCCGTCATGGGCGTCATCAATGCCGCAAGCGACAACATTCCCGTCCTGGTGCTGTCCGGCCGCACGCCGATCACCGAAAGCGGCCGCCGCGGCGCGCGTGTGACGCCGATCCAGTACGGCCAGGAAATGTACGACCAGTCGTCCATGGTCAGCGACGTCACCAAGTTCCACTACGAGATGCGCTATCCGGAGCAGGGCGACCTCCTGGCGACCCGCGCCACCCGCCTTGCTCTCAGCGAGCCTCGCGGGCCGGTCTATGTCAGCCTGCCGCGCGAGCCCCTGATGGAGGCGGTTCCGCCCGCTGCCGCGCGTCCGGCCTCGCCCCAGGCCGTTTCGTCGCTTGCCTATCCCGACCCCGAAGCAATCCGCCAGGCCGCCGTGTGGCTCGCTCATGCGCGCGCGCCGCTGGTCATCTGCCAGCGCAGTGACGCTGGCGGAAAGGCTGCCGCGGAAATCCTGCGGTTTGCGGAGGAATATGCACTTCCGGTCGTCGAGCCGTTCATGGTTCGCAATGTCATGCCCTCCAGCCACCCGATGTTCCTCGGCCATGACGTCAAGGCGCCGCTCGCGGAGGCCGATGTGGTGCTGGTGGTCGACAGCGCCATCCCCTGGATCGAGTCGCTTCATCGACCTGGCGACGCGACGCGGGTTATCCACCTGGGGCCGGATCCGCAGTTCCAGCGGATGCCCATTCGCGGCTATCGCAGCGACCTCTCCATCGCCTGTGACCCGGCGGCCGGGATTGCGGCGCTTGCCGATGCCATGCGACCGCTGGCCGGCGATGCGCAGGAGCGCCGCCATGCCATCACTACCCGCGCCAGCCAGCGCCGCGACCGGGCCGACGCGCTGGCGCGCGAGGGGGGCGAAAGCCCGATGACGGCCGAGTGGATGAGCCGCTGCATATCGGACGCGATGGACGAGCAGGCAGTGGTATTTTCCGAGCTCGGCGTCGTGCCGGAGGTCATGCAGGTCTCCGGTCCGAACCGGATCTTCAACAATCCGCATTCCGGCGGGCTCGGATGGGGCCTGCCGGCAGCGCTCGGCGCGCAACTCGCCGACCGCGACAGGCTCTGCATCGCCTGCATCGGCGACGGTTCCTACATGTTCGCCAATCCTGTCGCCTGCCACCAAATCGCCGAGGCGTTGGAGCTTCCGGTGCTGACGATCGTGAAGAACAACGGCATCTGGAACGCGGTGCGCCGCTCCGTCGTCGCCAGCTATCCGGACGGCGCCGCCGTCAAAGCAAACAGGATGCCGCTCGTCTCCCTTGAGCCGTCGCCGGATTACCGGCAGATCGCCGCCGCAAGCCGGGCCTATACCGAAAGGGTCGAACACGGCCGCGACCTTCCCGCCGCCCTGGAGCGCGCCATCGCCGTGATCCGTCGCGAGAAGCGGCAGGCGATGCTGGAACTGAAGATCGCGGTGTCTGACAGGCAATAGGCCGTTCGGCGGCACCAAGAGCTACGCCACAGGCTCCTTGTTGAAGATGGCGTCTGCTCACACCGAACGCCCCGCGAAGATGTCTTAAGCACGTCAGCCACGTCGCAGCGTGACGATCGGGTCGGCCAAAAGCCCGCTCGCTTGATGCCTTCCGGCTTGAAGCCGCTAATACCCGGACATCAGTCGCAGCATCAGCGCAGGATCGCCGAAGCCGCCGGATTTCGAAAGAAGCGTGACGCCATGCCATCTCCCGCCGCGGATACGGGAGATGGGCACGCCGGGCGCCGCGTCTCCGAAACACTCCAGGGAGTCGGCACCGCTCACCTCGAGGACGATGGAGAGGGTGTCGCCACCGGTGACCAGCAGGGATGTCGAAGCCTGATCTTCAAACACGATCACCGGCAGCTCCCGCCTCAGGACATCCGCGGTTTCCCCGGCGTCTGCGGACGTGAGGCCCGGCGAGAGCAGCCAGGGTTTCCGGTCTGCTGCACGGCGATCCACCCGTTCTGAGATCGGACGCAGCATATCGGCTGCCAGCGCCGCCGCGACCTGATCTCGCGTTGAGGGATGGCTCGTGCCGACGATCATTCCGCGGATGGGAGGAAGGGGAGGCATGGTCCCGCGCGCGGGCGCAAGGGCAGCCGCAAGCCCCCCGGTGCCGACCCAGAGCGTCCTTCCCTTAGCCGAGGATGCCGCGGCAAGCGCTCGCTGGTGCAGGAGGTGCTGGCTGTCGGCGTCCACGAATGCCATCGTCACGGCTGCGGCGACAGAAGACTGCGCAACCGATGCGAAGGCATGCCGGAAATCGGTCCCGACCGGCTGCGGCGGGCCGGACCCTCCGATCAGGAACTGCTGCGTGCCGGCCGTGATCCGTCCCATGTCCGGATAGGCGGGCGCGAAGATGCAATGGGAGAAATTGCCGGCCTCCAATGCCGCCATCGTTTCGGCGAATGGATGGCCGCGCAGAACGCTGTCGATCTTCTTGAACCAGAGGGTTGCCGGGTCCTCGCAGGCCATCTCCGCCATCGCCTTGAAGACGCGGGCGACGGCATCGGACACAGGGATGTCGCGCGATTCTGTGCTCATTGCCAGGCGGCTTCCCGCCGGCAGGGGCCGGCCGGGCACCGCAATATGCACCGGCTTTCCGGGTGCGGCGAAGGCGCAGCCGCTGTCCAGTGCTCCGGTCAAGTCGTCTGCCAGCAGCCGCAATCCGGTCATGGGCGCACCTCCGCATCCAGGGGCGATGACGGGAGAAGCTCAAGCGGGATGCCCCTCGCGCGGATGGCTGCCCCATGCTCCGCCGGCAGCTTGTCGTCGGTGACGACGAGGTGCACATCCGCCAGCCGCCCGAATGTGCAGAAGGCGGTGCTGAAAAACTTGCTGCTGTCGGCCAGGAGAATGATGCGTTCGGCTGCGTGGAGGATCGTGCTCTTGATGTCCGCAAGCTCCGTGGACGTATCGGACAGCGCCTCCTCGGTCAGGGCGTGGGTGCCGACGAAGGCCAGGTCGGCGCGAAGGCGACCCATCATCTGCACGGCGGTTGCTCCCATCAAGGTTGCGGAGCCCGGACGCACCTGTCCGCCCGTGACTGTCGTGTGGATGATGCCGCTGCCGGCGAGGATCGCGCCGATGGTCAGGTCGTTGGTCACCGCAGTAAAGGGGATGTTGCGATCCCTGGCGGCAAGGGCAGCCGCTCCCGTCGTGGTGCCGCTGTCGAAGATCACGGTCTGGCCGGGCTGGATGAGGCTTGCGGCCCAGCGGCCGATCGCCAGCTTTTCCCGGCTTGCGATGGCGACGGCGATCTCTGGTGCCGGTTCCAGTGTCTTCAGCCCCGAGGCTTCCAGCATGGCACCGCCGTGCGTGCGCACGAGCAGGCCGGCCTCGCAGAGATAATCGACATCCCGGCGCGCCGTGGAAATGGATGTGCCAAGGGCATCGACAATGTCGTGCATCGAGACGGCGCTTTCGCTGCGCAGCAGTTCGATGATCCTGGCGCGTCTCTGGGCTTGCAGCATGTCCGGCGGTCCATTCGTTGATGCTCTGCAAGGGGTGCGGGGGGCCCTGCGGGAGACCACGAGCATAGCAACACAGTTCACATTGCGGCAAGTTCGTTCATCTGTGTGATTGAAGATGATAGAAAATGACGTAGTGTGATTTAGTAGTCCGACCGGGCCTGTCCGGCCGTAAGTTTTCTCTGGCCTGGATTGCAAAGATCCTGTCCCCGAATGAGAGCAGAGCCATGAACCCGAAGACCCTTGCCATCACCCTCGGAGATCCGGCTGGCATCGGGCCGGAGATATCGATCAAGGCCGTCAGTGCCCTGGCTGAGAGACTGGCAAGCGGAGAGTTTCGCCTGCTTCTCGTCGGCGATGCGGGGACACTGGAGCGAGCCGCCGACCAGCTCGGCATGCCGTGTCCGCCGGTCATCGGCCGCGACCGGATCGGCGACGGGCCGAGTGCTGCAATCGTGGCGACGACGGCGCTCGCATCCCCACCCGACATCGGCAAGGTTTCCGCCGTCTGCGGACAGCAGGCTTTCGAGGCGCTGCAGATGGCTGTCGATCTGACGCTTGCCGGGACGGTGGCCGCCGTGGTGACCGCGCCTCTCAACAAGGAGGCGCTCCATCTCGCCGGCCATCACTTTGCAGGCCATACCGAGATGCTGGCGCACTTCACCGGCGTTCGCGACAGCGTGATGATGCTGGCGCATGAAAATTTCCGCGTGAGCCACGTCACGACCCATTGTGCGCTGGAAGACGTGCCGAAGAAGGCGACGGCAGAGCGCATCGCGCGCGTCATCGATCTGACGCACAAGGCATTGAAGGATCTCGGGATCGCCGACCCGCGCATTGCGGTCGCCGCGCTCAATCCGCACGCGGGCGAAGGCGGCATCTTCGGCCGCCACGACATCGATATCACCGCGCCGCTGGTGGAGCAGGTTCGGGCGCAAGGCCTGCGTTTGGACGGCCCCGTTCCAGGCGATACGGTCTTCGTCAAGATGCGGGCCGGCCAGTACGATGCCGTCATCGCCATGTATCACGACCAGGGCCACATTCCGGTCAAGCTGCTCGGCTTCGGCGTCGATGCGGTGACGGGCGAATGGACGGCCCTCAGCGGCGTCAACGTCACGCTCGGCTTGCCGATCATCCGCACGTCGGTCGATCACGGCACCGCCTTCGATATCGCCGGCACCGGCAGGGCGCAGGCCACCAGTCTGCTGGACGCAATCGACTATGCGCTGAAGCTATCGGATGCAACGGTACGAGACAGATCAAGCGGTCACTAGAAGGTCATTCGATGCAGCTACAGCCTCGGCTTGGTGTGGTGAACCGCCTCGGATCGCTGCCGATCTTTACCTGCTCAGGCGTCAAGTGTCTCTGCTTCGGCAAGGTCGAAGACGTGATGGTGGATCCGGCCCTCGAACATCGAGAGCAGTCCCTGCGTCTTTTCACGGCTCGCGTATCGGACGGGTGATGCGAGCGCCGCAGCAAGCACCTCGCGGCTGTCGTACATCGTCCAGAGGACCATCGGATAGGCCGGCGCGCCGTCATCGCGCTCGATCGCATATAGAACGCGCACTTCCTTCACCCCCGGAAACTGCAGCCACATCGGCATCAGCTCGTCGGAGACATAGGCCCTGAACTCGGCTTCCTTGCCGGGATGGATGCTGCCGTCGAAGAAGGCCTGCCGAACGATCATGATATGCCCAATGGTTTGATGCTTGCGGTTGGATGTCGATGGCAGGCGCTGTCATCGCGCGCCGGTCGGTTCAGGAGATCTGGCCCAGGAAGTTGCGCGTGCGCTCGTGCTTGGGGCTGGAGAAAAACGCCTCTGGCGCACCCTCTTCGACGATCTCGCCCTGATCCATGAAGATGACGCGGTCGGCGACCTGGCGGGCAAAGCCCATCTCGTGGGTCACGCACAGCATCGTCATGCCTTCGCTGGCCAGATCGATCATCGTGTCGAGAACCTCCTTGACCATCTCCGGATCGAGCGCCGAGGTCGGCTCGTCGAACAGCATGATCTTCGGGTTCATGCAGAGCGCCCGGGCGATGGCAACGCGCTGCTGCTGCCCGCCAGACAGCTGCGCGGGGTATTTGTCCGCCTGTTCCGGGATGCGCACGCGCTCCAGGAATTTGCGCGCCGTCGCGTCGGCTTCCGACTTCGACACGCCGCGCACCTTGATGGGTGCGAGGGTGCAGTTCTCGAGGACCGTCATGTGTGGAAAGAGGTTGAAGCTCTGGAACACCATGCCCGTTTCCTGACGGACGATGTCGACGCTCTTGGCACCGGCGCTCAGATCATGGCCGTCGACCACGATCTGCCCCTTCTCAATGCTTTCAAGCCTGTTGATGCATCGGATGAGCGTGGATTTTCCCGACCCCGAAGGGCCGCAGATGACGATGCGCTCGCCGCGCGCGACCGTCAGGGTGATGTCCTTCAAGGCGTGGAACTGTCCATACCACTTGTTCACGCCGTTCATCGTCACGGCGAGATCGGATGTTCCCGGCATGCCCGCTGTCGATGCAGTTGTGTTGACCTCGGTCATGCCAGGAACTCCTTTCATCGTGTCTTAGTTGGCGTCGGCGATGAAGCTCGGCAGCGGAGTGCCCAGCCATTTTTCGTGGATGGCGCTGAGCTCGCCGTTTGCCTTCACCTTGTCGAGAAAGGCATTCACCGCCTCGAGAAGTTCAGAAGAGTCCTTGCGTACGGCAATGCCCTGGACCTGCTGGGTGAGTTCAAGCTTCTGGTTGAAACGGCCGGGGGCCGCGGCTTCGATCTGGGCGGCAACGACATTGGACACGCCGATCAATTCGACCTGACCGGAGAGAAGGGCCTGAACGGCGCTGGCGTCGTCATCGAAACGCTGGATCGTGGCGTCCTGTGGCGCGATCTTGGTCACAGCCGTATCCTGTGTGCTGGCGCGTGCCACGCCGATGGTCTTTCCGGAGAGATCCTCTGCCGTGGACATGTCCACGTCCTCGGCGCCGAACACGCCGATCGAAATGCCGGCATAGGGATCGGAGAAATCAACGCTCTTGGCGCGCTCCTCGGTGATGCCGAGCGACGCGACGAGCAGATCCACCTGGTTGCTCTGCAGATAGGGGATACGGTTCGGACCCGTCACCGGAACGATCTGGACCTCGACGCCGAACTCCTTTGCCAGCAGCTTCGCAACATCGGCATCGTAGCCGTCCGGCTGATTGCTCTCGTTCATGATCCCGAAGGGTGGGAAGTCGACCAGCATGCCGATCTTGACGGTTCCTGCGGACTTGATGCTCTCGACTGTCTGCGCCATGGCCGGCATTGACGCCGCCGCAGCCATGAAGCCGGCGCCGACGAGCGCCAATGCCAGTCTCCTGGTGATGTTGATGGTCATGTTTCCTACCCTCTCGGTAAAACCGGCCTCCCGCCGGCTGGGTTTACGTCAACGCTCTGTCGAGCGAGAAAATCGTACTTCCATGCGCCGTGCCAGCAGCGACAGCGGCCAGCACAGCACGAAGTAGATGGCTGCCACGGTTCCAAAGACCATGAATGGGCTGAAGGTGGCATTGTTGATGATCTGTCCCTGGCGCGTCAGCTCGGTGAAGCCGATGATGGCTGCAAGGGAGGTTCCCTTGATCAGCTGCACCAGGAAGCCGACGGTCGGCGCCACGGCGATCCGCATCGCCTGCGGCAGGATGATGTAGCGCATCCGGTTGAAATACTTCAGCCCCAGTGCAGTCGCCGCTTCGCGCTGACCGGGCGGAACCGCTTCGACGCAGCCGCGCCAGATCTCGCCGAGAAAGGCGCTGGCATGCAGCGTCAGCGCAATGCTGGCGGCGAACCAGGGATTGATGGCAAGGCCGAAGATGTTCATGCCGAAGAAGACGAGGAACAGCTGCATCAGCAGCGGCGTGCCCTGGAACACGCGGATGAAGCCCAGAGCGAGGATGCGCAGCGGGCGGACGTCGGAAACACGCGCCAGTGCAACGAGAAGGCCGCCGATCCCGCCGCCCGCAAAGGCAATGGCCGAAAGCGCCAGGGTCCACTGCGCCGCCATGACGATGATCAGAAATTCATTCCAGCCGAAGGGTCTAATCATGATGCATCCCTATCGGCTCAAAGGGTATCTGAAGGCCATCTTCTCCACCGCGGCGAAAATGGTCGAGAAGCCGATCGACAGCGCCAGATACATCAGGGTGATGACGATATAGACCTCGAAGCTTGCAAAGGTCGCCGACTGGAGATCATTGCCCGCTGCGGCGAGGTCGTCGGCCGAGATCGCCGAGACGACGCTGGACGTCAGCATCAGGTAGATGAACTGGCTGGTCAGTGCCGGATAAACCGTCCGCAGCGCCGGTTTCATGATGACGTAGCGGAAGATCTGCAGCTTCGAAAGACCAAGTGCCGTGCCCGCCTCAATCTGCCCCTTCTGGATGGACTCAATTCCAGCGCGGATGATTTCTGTGCCGTAGGCGCCGAAGTTGATCACCAGGGCCAGAAGGGCCGCGCCATTGGGCGACAACCGAAGGCCGAGCGACGGGAGTCCGAAAAAGATGAAGAAGATCTGGATCAGGAACGGGGTGTTGCGGATGATCTCGATATAGGCGTTGATCACGAAACGGATTGGAAACGGCCCAGCGGTCTTGCCCCAGGCGCAGGCGATCGAGACGATCAGGCCGAGCAGCATGGCGGCGCACGACAACTGTACCGTCAGCCAGGCCCCGACCAGAAGCTGATCGAAGGACGCAAACACGGGGGCGAAGTTGAAAGCGTACACGAGCGGACCCTCCCAGTCCCGGCGCGCCACCACGCAGCCGTTTAGATCGATCTAAAACCATTGCGAACTTGCGTCAACCGGCAGTCACCCAATCTTTACCGCCGAGGGCGAGACGGCTTCGCACGACTGCCGCTCTCTTAGATAGGTCGGGCTGATGATGCAGCGAGGGGGCAGAGACGGTTCTTCTATCCGCTCCACCAGCAGGGTGGCGGCGTTCTTTCCGATGGTCACTGGTGCCGTGGAGACCGATGTCAGGCGGGGGCGCATTGCCTCGGCGTCGCTGACGTCATCGAACCCGACAAGCGATATGTCGCGGCCGACGGTCAAGCCGCAATCGTGGAGCCCTGCCGCCATTCCAAGTGCCACCAGATCGTTGAAGCAGACGATTGCGGTGAAGCGTTCCGGACGATCCACGAAGAGATGCGCGGCGTTAGCGATCTGGGCAAGCTCGTCCGAGACGCGGATGATCGCCGGTTGCAACCCTCGCTCCGCCATGGCCTGGCGAAAGCCCTCGACGCGTTCCTGGTATGCGGAATGAAGCGGCCCGTGCACCGCCAATGCTACAGAGCGATGGCCGAGCGAGGCGAGATGGTCCACCGCCTGATGCATGCCGGCTGCATAGTCGGCCCCGGCGTAGTCCAGGTCCGACGTCACGTGGCGGAGCACCTGCACAACGGGGAGGTTCCAGGACGCGATCAGGGAGGGGAGGTCCGGCTCGGTACCGGCGGCGGGGCAAAGAATGATGCCATCGACGCCATGCTCGCGCATGCGTTGCATCACGGCGCGCTGCCGTAATACCTGGTCGCCGCTGTTGGCGATGATCATCACGAGGCCTGCACTGTCGACCGCGGCCTCGATGCCACCAAGGAGCTCGGCGAAAAACGGATTGGTCAAGTTCGGCACGATCACGCCGATCGTATGGCTGCGCTCCGCACGCAGCCGTGCTGCGCCCATGTTGTAGACATAGCCGAGGGCGCGCATGGCCTCTTCCACCCGTTCACGGGTGGCCGCGCCGACCAGCGGGCTCTTCCTGATCACCAGCGAAGCGGTGGCGCGTGAGACGTTTGCCTGTCGCGCGACGTCCAGCAGTGTGACCTTTGTCCGCTTGCGATCTTTCATGGCGTGCTTCCTGGCGTCTGAGTGCCAGCGATATCGGCAGGCGGCGTCCACTGCAACCTGCCAGCTTCGTGGATGCAGAGAGTAGCTGCTATCAGTCACGCCACCAATTCGTCGTTGCCGCACCACATCCAATCCTCGACGTCGACGAGCGAGTAGAGGGCTCCCTACGCGCTGGAGCCTACGAAATTTCTCGCAGCATGAAGAGGAAGCCCGGCGCCAGGACAATCGGCAGGCCAATCCAGGACGCCGCCTACCCTTGGACCGAGCCGGGCTGCGATCCAGGTGATGAAACGACGACGAGGGCCGTGGGGGCGACATCCGGCCCAGGAGATCTGCCACAGGCCGGAGTCGCTCATGCTTCCAAAACGGCTTGGGCCCGCTCGGCGAGTTCCAGCACGCGCCAATCGGCGCCGCCCGGTCCAAACAGCATCAGCCCGGTCGAAAGTGCCTGCTTGCCTTGCATGGGGATTGTTGCCGCACAGCCGTCGAGGAAGTTCACCGTGGACGGGTTGCGCAGCATCAACGCGTTGAGCCTGTCGAAATCGGCTTCGACGTCGGCAATCAGAGGCGCAACGGTCGGAACCGTCGGCATAATGAAAGCATCGAAGTTCCGGCTCATCGCCTCGAACGCCTTAATGGCACCTTTTCGTTGAGCAAGCGCGCTGGAGACCTCGGATGGGCCGAATTGCTCTGCTGCACGGATGCGTTTCAGGACGCGCGGATCTCCGACAGTTTCCAGGTGATCAAGCCGATCTTTGTGGATGGCATGCGCCTCGGTCGCGACCAGGACCCGATTGGCGTTGCCAAAGCCTTCCAGCATCGGCATTTCCACATCGACAAGGTCGAACCCGCCGACCGAAAGCCGTCCCAGGGCAGCCTCAAAGTCGCGGGCCACCTGTTCATCGAGACCGTCCATCAGAAAGCCGCGCACGACGCCGATCTGCGGCTTGTCGCCAGCAACGGATGAAGGACGCTCGGTTTGCGACAGCACGGCGTAGACGGCAGCGCATTGCTCAATCCTGCGCGCCAGCGGCCCGATGCTGTCAAAGCTCTGGGAGAGCGGAAAGGCGCCGTCCAGAGGCACTGACGCCTGGGTGGGCTTGAAGCCCGAGAGGCCATTCAGCGCGGCGGGAATGCGAACCGAGCCGCCGGTATCGGAGCCGAGAGCAACGTCGGCCAGTCCAAGGGCCACCGTCACGGCGCCACCGGATGTCGATCCGCCGGTGATACGACGCGGACCGAGAGCATTCTGCGGGTTGCCGAAGTGGGGGTTCAGTCCGACGCCCGAATAGGCAAACTCGGACATGGTCGTGCGTCCGAAGGCGATTGCGCCGGCAGCCTTCAGCCGACGGACAGCCTCTGCGTCCTGACGCGCGACGGGCGCGCCGGAGAGAATTGCCGATCCGGCGGTCGTGGTGAGGTCGGCCTCGTCGAACAGGTCCTTGATGGAGACGAGAAGCCCGGCTAGAGGCTGCTTCCAGAGCGCTGCATCGGCATCGAGAGCGGCGGCTTCGTTCATGATCCGCGCGGCGTCGAAGCGCGTGAAGATCGAGGCCAGTACCTGGGGCGGAAGTGCCATCACGCGATCGACGGCGTGGCGCGTGCGATCCTCTGCGCGAAAGCTGATGCGTCCGGAAGCAGCGCGAAGCGGCGAAATATCTGTCATGATTGGCCTCAGGAAATGAAGGGCAGGGCGCTCATCTCGTAGCAGTGATCAATCGTCCGGCCCAGTCTGTCATCGACCATTTCCCTCTGAAATAAAGAGACGGGCGCACCCTGCCCGACAGAACTTTGCATCGAATAGATCAATGTCATTGTTGACGTCGGCAAGCTTTCTCCCCGAAAGCGGGGCCTTCACCTCCACCAGGAGCGCGCTCGTCACCATAGCGGTCAAGGATAGGGGCAGGTTGCGAAACCGTGAGAACCTGGCCAGCAGGTGGTAGATCCCGTGCCGGGTGCAGAAGTCCAACTGCGGCAATTGTGACAAGGCCGGTCGCATTGGCGGCGAAGATACCGTCTATTACCTGATGAACGACAAATCATTGCAGCGTGCCTTTCTGGACCGTGCCGCATGAGCATCCCTCAAACTATCAAACGGAGAACCGCATGAGCATCCTGGGCCTGAAGATCAACAATGTGGAGATGGAAGCCGCCGACGGGCGGACGTTCGAGCGCCTGAATCCGATCACCGGCGAAGTCGCATCGAAAGTCGCCGCCGCCTCGGTCGAGGACGCGCGCCAGGCAGCCAATGCCGCGGCAAAGGCATTTCCGGCCTGGGCTGCCATCGGTCCGGGGCAACGCCGCAAGCTGCTGATGGCGGCTGCCGATCGCCTGCAGGAGAAAGCACCGGATTTCGTCGCCGCCATGGCAGAGGAAACCGGCGCGACGGCAGGCTGGGCCATGTTCAATGTCGGCCTGGCTGCCGATATGCTGCGCGAGGCGGCGGCGATGACGACGCAGATCACCGGCGAGGTGATCCCCTCCAACCGCCCCGGCAGTCTTGCCATGGCGGTGCGGCAGCCGGCCGGCGTCGTCCTTTCCATTGCGCCGTGGAATGCACCGGTCATCCTCGGTGTCCGTTCGATCGCCTTGCCACTTGCCTGCGGCAACACCGTGGTCATGAAGACGTCCGAAATCTGCCCGCGCACTCACCGGCTGATCGTTGACGCCTTGCATGAGGCGGGCCTGCCGGAAGGGGTCCTCAACGCCATCTCCAATGCTCCGGACGATGCCGGAGTGATCGTGGGAGAACTGATCGCCCATCCGGCGGTGCGTCGCATCAATTTCACCGGATCGACGCGTGTCGGTCGCGTCATTGCGGAAACGGCCGCGCGTCACCTGAAGCCGGTTCTGCTGGAGCTTGGAGGCAAGGCGCCGTTGATCGTGCTCGATGACGCGGACATCAACGAAGCCGTCGCTGCCGCCGCGTTTGGCGCCTACATGAACCAGGGCCAGATCTGCATGTCGACAGAACGCCTGGTGGTGGACGAACAAATCGCGGATGAATTTGTCGATGCCATGGCGGCCAAGGTGCGGACCTTAAAGGCGGGCGATCCCCGCCGCAGCGACTCACCGCTTGGTTCTCTGGTGGATCTGAAGGCGGCCCAGCGGATCGAGGGCCTGATCAAGGACGCAGTCTCCAAGGGGGCGGTTCTGGTAGCAGGCGGCAGCGTCGAGGGCACGCTCATGGACGCGGCACTTCTGGACAAGGTCACTCCCGCCATGCGCATCTACGGCGAAGAAAGCTTTGGTCCCGTCGCTTCGGTTGTTCGCGTCGGTTCGATCGACGAGGCGGTTCGTGTGGCCAACGACACGGAATACGGCTTGTCGGCAGCCGTGTTCGGCCGCGACATCAACCGTGCGATGAGCGTCGCACGCCGCATCGAATCCGGCATCTGCCATGTCAACGGACCAACTGTGCATGATGAGGCACAGATGCCGTTCGGAGGCGTCAAGGACTCCGGTTACGGCCGCTTTGGAGGCAAGGCCGGAATCGCAGAATTCACTGAACTGAGGTGGATCACAGTCCAGGACGGCCATATCCACTACCCGATCTAAATCTCCGGTCTCCCCGCCTCCTTCTGAGGGGCGGCGGCCTGCCGGCGACGACGACCTCGTCTGGCTTCTGCGCCTGATTCAAATGCGCAGAAGCCTAGATCACTTTATGAATGACGATCCCGCCCAGAGGCTGGATCGTCATCAACTCGTGCGTAGAAGTCCTCATTCGTCCCCGCTACCCTCCGAGGTGGGTGAGGATCTAGGCGAATGCAGTTTGTTCAGCCGAGCGCAGTATTGTCGGGCGCGGTCTTCAGAAACGCCTGCAATCATGCGGTTTTCGCGAGTGGCCACCATCGTTGTGTCGATGACGGTCCACGTTTCGTCCTCTTCCTGCCGCATCCGGTATCGCTCGATTGTCTCAGTCTCCATTGTTCCTCCGGTAGAGATCTTTGGCGGTTTACCTCAGTTCGTCGGCGCCGGTGCATTTGGCGCCAATCCCGGCTGAGAAGCGGGAGCGGTAACGTCTCCTGCTGGCTGCTCAGCGCCCGGCATAAGCAAAAGCACTGCGATTATGATCACAGCGATCGCAACAATTCCGATGATGACGTTCCGGTTCATGGTCTGCTCCTGTGCTTCGGGTGCTTCGAACCCGTGATCGACAGGAAAGTTCCGCCCGTCCCTGCCTGCTCGCTGGCGTCGGATATGGCAGCGCAGCCGATCAGGATTCACTCCGAAGGCGGTGACAATCACGTCATTCTGACCCGCGTTGGGTGTGCGAGTTCGGCCGGACCGCGGTGCTGATCTTATGCATGCAGCGCGCAGCATGAGTGCGATGGAGCTGAAGAAGGCGGGAACTATTTACGGGACATGAGGTTCTTCTATCCGCAGTTCTATGTCCTCTGCTCCCATGAAAGGCCTCACGTGAGCGAACTTCAA
Organism: Rhizobium sp. PK7-22; assembly: GCF_056530405.1. Classification (NCBI taxonomy): domain Bacteria; kingdom Pseudomonadati; phylum Pseudomonadota; class Alphaproteobacteria; order Hyphomicrobiales; family Rhizobiaceae; genus Rhizobium; species Rhizobium sp. PK7-22. The sequence continues at coordinate 3,780,887 of NZ_CP096514.1, read as the reverse complement.
AATGAGCTTCTCCAGCCCAATGCAAGGGGTCAACTTCGGACTCGGGAGCGCTGGGGCGGGCGGAAGGAGCCTCAATCTGCGTCCGTGCAGGTTTCTGCCAAGCGGACCGCCGGCGACGAGGGGCGCCACCCGCTGGTTGTTGACCTCGATGGAACACTGATCCGTTCAGATCTTCTGATCGAATGCGCATTCTCCGAGCTGAGTCGTCGACCGCACGCGATTGTCGAAATGCTGTCTGCGCTGGGGCAGGGCAAGGCAAACCTCAAGCACCGCCTTTCGGAGCCGGAAGATTTCGATCCAGCGGTGCTTCCCTATGATAATGAAGTGCTGAACATCATTCACCGTGCGCGTGAGCAGGGCCGGCCTGTCTATTTGGCGTCGGCTAGCCACGAGCGCCTCGTCTCGGCCGTCGCAGATCATCTGGGCCTCTTCTCGGGCTGGTTTGCAACAGATGCGAGTAGAAATTGTGCCGGCGAGATCAAGGCGGGTCTCCTGGTAGCCGCCTTCGGCGAAGGCGAGTTCGACTACATCGGCAATGATGCCGCCGATCTGCCCGTATGGCGTCACGCCGCAAAGGCTTACGCCATTCGAACGCCCGCCAAGGTGGCGCGGCAGCTGTCAGCGCAGTGCGACGACGTCGAATATGTCTCGCATGAAGGACCGACCTGGCGCACCTGGGCGCGGCTCCTGCGTGTCCACCAGTACGCCAAGAACGGGCTTGTCTTCGTGCCGCTGCTGGCCAACCACCTGTTCGACTGGACGAGTGTGGTCCTGGCGTTGCTGGCGGTCGTCGCCTTCTCCCTCTGCGCGTCGAGCGTCTATCTGTTGAACGACCTCGTCGACCTCCAGGACGACCGCGCCCATCGCACGAAATGCCGGCGACCGCTTGCCTGTGGCGACATCCCTCTGTCTCACGCGCTGGTGGCTATTCCGATTCTGCTGCTTCTTTCGTTTGCGGTGGCAACCCAGATATCGTGGCCATTCCTGGCCGTTCTGGTCGGGTACTTCGCGCTGACGACCGCCTATTCCTTCCTGCTGAAGCGCAAGATGATCCTGGATGTGGTGGCGCTCGCCGGTCTCTACACAACCCGCGTGATTGGCGGTGCCGTGGCATTGTCGGTCGCGGTCTCGCCCTGGCTGCTCGCCTTCATGATGAGCTGGTTCCTGTCGCTGGCGCTCGTGAAACGATACGTCGAGCTTCTGGCCCGACGCGAGGCCAACCTGCCGGATTCCAGGAGCCGGGGCTATCGCAACACGGATACAGGCATGGTCGGCGCCCTGGCCGCGGCTGCAGGCCTCAACGCGCTGACGCTGTTTTCCCTCTATATTTCCGACGCCGACGTTCAGTCCCTCTACACGCGGCCAGAAATCCTGTGGCTGGTCGCCCCGATCCTGACCTACTGGATCGCAAGAGTGCTGATGTTGGCGCACCGGGGACAGGTACACGATGACCCGGTGGTCTTTGCGCTGAAGGACAGGGTCAGCCTGGCGACACTCGGCGCGGTCGGTCTCTTCGTCATCGGCGCCCTGTGAGGCAGCGATGACGAGATCCACCCATGCAACTTCGCCGTCGGGGCGGCGCCGGATGAACCTTGTCGTGCGCTACGCTGCCTTCGCCGTCCTTTCGACCCTGATCAACTTTTCTGCCCAGGAAGCCACGGTGCAGATCCTGCCGGGCCACCCGTTGATGCTGTCGATCTTCGTTGGCACCATAGCCGGCTTCGTCGTCAAATACGTCCTCGACAAGAAGTGGATTTTCTTCGACGACTACACCTCGCATCGGAGCGAGGCGAGGAAGGTTACCCTCTATGGCCTGTTCAGCGTGCTGACGACGGTGATCTTCTGGAGCTTCGAAGTGGCTTTCTGGACCCTCTGGGGAACGACTTTCGCAAAATATGCCGGCGGCGCCCTTGGCTTGGCGATCGGATATGTGTCCAAATACGCCCTCGACCGCAGGTTCGTGTTCCGCTCAGAAGGGGCTTGAAATGATACTAGAAGGTTGGGGCCGATATCCCCGGCTTGTGAGCGAGGTGCATGACTGCGCAACGCCTGCGGCGGTGGCAGATGCTACGGGACACCTATCCGGTATGATCGCTCGTGGAAACGGTCGCTCCTACGGCGACGCCGCCCTGGGTGATGCTGCGACCCTCATGTGCCGCGGGCTCGGCCGGATGAAGAGCTTCGATCCCGAGACGCGACTGCTGACGGTCGAGGGCGGCACGATGCTCTCTGACATCCTCGACGCCTTCGTTCCCCGCGGCTATTTCCCACCGGTGGTGCCGGGCACGAAGTTCGTCACGGTCGGAGGGATGATCGCTTCTGACGTACATGGCAAGAACCATCATCGGGACGGCGGGTTTGGCGCGCATGTCGTCAACTTCAAACTGGTCCTGCCGGATGGGGGCGTGCTCACGTGCAGCCGCGATGAAAACCCCGAGCTTTTCTTCGCCACGATCGGCGGGATGGGCCTGACGGGCGTCATCATCGAGGCGTCCTTTCACCTGAACCGGATCGAGACGGGCTGGATCAGCCAGGACACGATCGTCGCGCGCGATCTTGGCGAAGCTCTGGCCGCGTTGCAGGCCGTGAACGACACCTCCTATTCCGTCGCCTGGATCGACTGCCTTTCCCGTGGCGCCTCCCTCGGACGCTCGCTGATCTTTGCCGGTGAACACGCAACCCGCGAGCAGCTGTCTGCACGCATGCCCGCTGCAGATGCCTTCCCGCCGCAGAAAAAGGCGAAGCTCGCGCTTCCGATCGACTTTCCCGCCTGGGCGCTCAATCGCGCCAGCGTTTCTCTCTTCAACGAAGCCTATTTCCGGGCCGGAGCGCGCAAGGCGGCGGCACCGTCGCTGGTGCACTGGAACCCCTACTTCTTCCCGCTGGACGGCATCGGTCAATGGAACCGCCTCTACGGCAAGAGCGGCTTCCTGCAGCACCAGTGCGTTGTGCCTGATAACAACGCGCTGTCGGTGCTCGGAGAGATCCTTCAGCGGTTTGCCGACTCCGGCAAGGGATCGTTTCTTGCGGTGCTGAAAAAGCTCGGCTCCGGGACCGGTCTCCTCTCCTTTCCCACCCCCGGCTACACGCTTGCGCTCGATCTTCCGGTCACCGACGATGTGTTTCCTCTGCTGGAAGAAATCGACCGGACCGTTGTCGACGCGGGGGGACGGCTCTATCTGGCCAAGGATGCGCGACAGTCGCGCCAGACATTCGAGGCCGGCTACCCGCAATTACCCGAATTCAGAGATATCCGGCGTTCGATCGGTGCAGACCACCGCTTCGGATCCCGTCTCGCAACAAGGCTTGGCATATGACCAAAACTGGCAAGAGCGTTCTACTGTTGGGCGCTACCTCCGACATTGGGCGGGCCACCGCCCTCACCTACGCGCTGGCAGGTTGGGACGTGCAACTGGCGGGGCGTAACCTGGAGGCGGTCCAGCGAGAGGCCAACGACATCGGCACGCAGAGTGGCACAAGCGTCAGCGTCCATCGCCTCGATATCCTGGACAGCGAGCGGCTCGAGGAGTTTCTGGCAGGTTTGCCTGCCCTGCCTGACACAGTGGTCTGCGCGGTCGGTGAACTCGGAGAGCAGCCGCGCGCGGAGAAGGACGCCGAGCACGCCCGGGTGGTGATGCGGACGAACTTTGAAGGCCCCGCCTTGCTTCTCGGGCTGATCGCCGAGCGTTTTGCTGTGCGCGGATCGGGCGCCATCGTCGGCATCAGTTCGGTGGCCGGGGATCGTGGCAGGGCTTCGAACTATATCTATGGCGCCGCCAAGGCCGGCTTTACTGCCTTTCTCTCCGGTCTAAGGAACAGGCTTGCCGGCGCAGGCGTGCGGGTTGTCACGATCAAGCCCGGCTTCGTCCGCACTCGCATGACAGCCGGAATGAAGCTTCCCGGACCACTGACGGCGGAGCCAAAGGAGGTCGCCGCTGCGATCTTCGCCGCAGCCGAAGCGAAGTCGAGGCGCGACGTGATCTATGTGCGCGGCATCTGGTGGCCGCTGATGGCCGTGATCCGGTCCATCCCCGAGCCGATCTTCAAGAAGCTGCGGCTGTAGTGATGGGGGCGGTCCAAAGCACGGCGAGGGAGGGACGCACGCGCCTTTCGCTGTCTCCGGCAGCTGTCGTCCTGGCGATCGGTTTCGTCTGTGCCCTGGTTCTCGCTCTGCCGGGCGTGACCATCACGACCAAATCCCTCGACGAATTGTTTCTGATCTTCGACGGCATCCATCGTGCCGTGATGGGGCAGGTCCCCAGCCGCGACTTCAGCACGGCGCTCGGCCCTCTTGCCTTTTACGGTCCCGCTGCGGGTTTCGGTCTGACCGGCAGCCTGGGTGCCGCCATGCCCGTTGCGATGGCACTGTTCACGGCGATCATGGCGCTGATCGCCAGCCATGTTCTGGTTTCACGCCTGCACCCTTTTCTGGCAATCGCCTTCGCAGCGTTTCTGCTGCTTATTCTCGCCGCGCCGATGAACCTCGGCGACGCCGTCACGGCCCTGTCGTTTGCCATGTTCTACAACAGGATCGGGTGGGTGGCTCTTGCCATTCTGCTGGTACTGTATCTCCCGCCTGATCGCATGGCCCGCGGCTCCATCCTGCTGGATGCCGTCGCCGCCGCCGCGCTGACCCTCATCATGATCTATCTGCGCGTCTCCTACGGGCTCGTTGGGCTTGGCTTTCTCCTGTTCATGACGACCGATCGCAGTCAGCTTCGCTGGGCCGCTCTGGCCATTGTTCTGACTGCGCTGGTGCTGCTGGTCGTCGAACTCCTCTGGGGTGGCAGCTCGACCTATCTGCGGGACTCCTGGCAGGCGATGCGTGAGACGAGCGCGGACTATCTGCAGCTGGGTGTGGCCCATCTGGCCGATTTCCTGCTGCTTTCGCTTCTCGCCGGGCTGGCATTGTGGCGCCATTGGAGCGACAGGGACTTCGTCTTCTTCATCTTCTGCTGTGCAGTCGGGCTCTGGCTCCTGAGCCAGAACGTCCAGGGATGGGGGATCATCTCTGTCCATGCGGCCGCCGCCGTGGCCGCCCAGCGGCTCTTGCAGCAGATCGACGAGGGGTCCGAAGCCTACGAAGGCGGATTCGTCAACCGGAGCGGCGTCAAGCTGTTCTTCCTCGCCTTCGTGCTGCCGACGGCGCTTCACTGCGGCATGGCGCTTGCCTTGCATGCCGGCGCCGCGACGGTGCGGGCGGGGCAGGCAGTGGAGCTTCCCCGCCTGTCCGGTATCCGCCTCGCCGATCTCTGGACGGGCGGCGACTTTGGCGGCGGCCGGTGGTATCTTTCGACCGTGGACGACGGGCTTTCTCTTCTTGCCCGGCAGGAGATGCCGATCGGACGCCTCACCGTGGTGGGAGCCGTTGACGCCTTCAGCCCCGCGCTTGGCCTGTCTGCTGCCGAGGGCGGCGTCATGGACCTGCGCTGGAGCGGCATGCAGGCCATCTCCCCAGAGCGCAGCCTGGCAGGAGCCGATACCATCCTGTTCCGAAATCCGGGAGAAACGCCGGCCGGTGCCGCTGCGCAATATCTCGAATTTGCAAACCGGAACTTCTCCAGGATCGGCGAGAGCCAACACTGGATCCTGTTCCGGCGAAGCCAGCCGACCGCCGTTCCGGAATGAGCGCGACCGCTCCCCGTTGGGCCCGACGCCATGCGGCAGCCCTCTGCATCGCGGCGATGACGATCGTCTGCGCCTTAATGCTGGCATTGCCGGGTCGTACGGTGACCGCTGCTTTCACGAACGATGTGCTGATCTTCCTCGACGGCGCCCACCGGATCGCCTCCGGTCAGCTCCCCAACCGGGACTTTCACACCGCTCTCGGCCCGCTCGTCTTCCTCATTCCTGCGGCAGGCTACTGGCTGACCGGCAATCTCGGGGCTGCCATGCCGGTTGGAATGGCCGTTCTTCTTCTCGCGGTCATGCCGGCATTCATCGCGATCCTGAACTCTCGCCTGCATACGCCGATCGCGGTGGCACTGGGGGCCTTCCTGATCCTGATCCTCGCCGCTCCGATCAACCTGGGAAGCCCTGTCTCGCTTCTCTCGTTTGCCATGTTCTACAACCGCATCGGCTGGGTGGCCTTGAGTCTGCTCCTCGTGATGTACCTGCCTGCGCGAGAGCGGGGCGTGACGGGCGAGATTGCGGATGCCATGGCCGCTGCCCTGCTGTTGCTGCTGCAGTTCTACACCAAGGCCACGTATGGGCTCGTCAGCCTGGGCTTCATCGCGTTCATGCTGACGGACGAGAAGCAGCGCCGCTGGGCTGCCGGGAGCCTGCTGCTCACCCTGGTCGCAGCGGCTGTGATCGAGCTGGGCTGGGGCGGCACCCGGCAGCATGTCGAGGACCTGATGGCTGCGGCGCAGGTCAGCGGCGGTCGCGATCTGGCGAGCCTCGTCCGGCCCGGCTTGAACAATCTTGCGGATCTTACCGTCTTCGCCATTGCCGCCGGCGTCGCCCTGTGGCGAACGCGCAGTCTTCGCGACCTTCTCTTCTACGGCTTCTGCGTCACGGCCGGCCTTCTCATTCTCGCTCAGAACGCGCATGGCTGGGGCATCATCACGCTTTACTCGGGAGCGGCGGTTGCAACGGAACTGCTCTTCCGCCTCCACGCCGGAATAGAGAGAGATGTCGCCGTACGACGCCCTTCGCTCGCCGACGGTCTGCCCTTGCTTCTCGCCTTTCTTCTGCTGCCCCCAATCGTCCATCATGGAGCCGTTCTCGCACGGCATGCCATGCTTGCCGCCACAGATGCCGGCAGATCTCTCGGTCTGCCAAAGCTGCGGGACCTGCGGATTCCTGAACGGGCCGACTCCCCCGGTTTCATGACCCGCTACCACGACAGCATCGAGAGCGGCGGCAAGCTGCTGCTGTCGTTGTCACCCAAACCCGAGCGCGTGGTGGTTCTGGATTTCGTCAATCCGTTCTCTGCGGGGCTTGGGCTGCGCCCCCCCGCCGGTGACAGTTCCTGGCTGCACTGGGGAAGGAATATCGATGGCAACACACATCCCGACCCTGAAGTCATGTTCGCCGATGCCCAGTTCGTCATGATCCCCAAGGTCGGCATCAACAGCCTGCCCTTGCAGCAACTCTACGGTCCATTCATATCCAGAAACTTCCAACTCGTGCAGGAGACCGACGCTTGGATCGTCTACGAGAAACGGCAGCCGCGGGAGACGATGCGGTGACGGAGGCAACGGACGCCCGACGACCTGCCTCCGCACCTCGTCTGCCGACGTGGCTGCGGGCCATAGGCCTGCGAGGTGCGATCCTGTGGCTGGGCCTCGTTCTCGCGGCGCTTCTGGCCGCGCCCGGCAAGACGGTGACGACGAAATACGTCAACGACCTGTTCATCTTCCTGGATGGGGCGCAACGGATCTGGTCGGGCCAGGTCCCGAACGTCGACTTCCACACATCGCTCGGCCCTCTTGCCTTCTACATTCCGGCTGCCGGCTACGGTCTCTCCGGCGCCATGAGCGCCGCCATGCCGGTGGGAATGGCACTGGTGGTCCTCGTGATCGCGGTCATCGCGTCGGAGGTGATCGCAAGCCGGATGAGCGCATTGATCGGCCTGCCGCTTGCGGTTTTCCTGCTTCTGATCGCCGCCGTTCCCGCCAATCCCGGCGAATGGATCGGCGAGCTCACCTTTGCCATGTTCTACAACCGCATCGGCTGGGCCTGCCTTGGTCTGCTTCTGGTCCTGTATCTGCCCCGGCAGCCGGACCAGCCCCGGCGCGACGTGCTGGATGCGCTCTGCGCCGCCTGCCTCTCGCTGCTGATGCTGTACACCAAGATCACCTACGGCCTGATGGCCGTGGCGTTTCTCAGCCTGATGCTCCTCGATCGCCGGCAGCGTACCTGGGCTGCCATCGCGCTGGCCATGATCGTCGTCTCCGTCGCCGTCATCGGCCTCGTCTGGCGGGGCAGCCTCAACCACATCGCAGACCTTCGGCTGGCGAGCAGCGTCAGCGGCGAGTTGCCGAGCTTTCGGGTGATGGCGGACATTGTCCTGAAGAACCTCGCGGACATCGCCGTCTACGCAATCTTCGCGGTGGCGCTGCTCCTTCTTCTACGGCGTCTTCGCGATCTCCTGTTCGTCGGCTTCTGTGGCGCCAGCGGGCTGTTGATCATCGAGCAGAACTTTCAGATCGTCGGCATCCTGACGCTGGGCGCCAGCGCAGCGGTCATCGCCGAACTGCTGCTGCGGGCGGACCTTCCGTCACGTCGGCGAACCTGGGCGCGAGGCTTCCCGCTGCTGCTGCCGGTGCTGCTTGTGCCGGCTTCCGCCAGTCATGCCATCAGCCTGTCGATGCATGCGGTCTATGCCGTCGCCGACAAGGGCGAGCAGCTGGCGCTTGCGGACTTTGAAGGGATAAGGCTCGTCCCGATGTGGAGCCAGGGGCAGTATGACTTCTTTCGCCGGTATAACCTCTCGATCGCCGATGGCTCTGCCGCGCTCGCCAACCTGGACGGGCCCGTGGAACGCCTTGCGGTGCTGGATTTCGTCAATCCCTTTTCCGCGGGCATGGCGCTCCTGCCGCCGGTCGGCGACAGCCCCTGGTATCACTGGGGCCGCACCCTGAACCGGCAGCATTATCCGCCGGCGGAGGAGATCTTTGCGGATGTCGCGGTGATCATGGATCCGAAGTCACCCATCGAGGTCTGGACGGCCAACGGCATGAGAGAGATCTATGCGGACTATATAGCCTCGCGGTACCGGCTGGTCGCGGAGACGGGCGACTGGCGTATCTACCGCCGAACAAACTGACGAGCCGGGTATGACGTCTGCCGTTCGTTGGCAATGAGGCCAAGGAGAAGCAGGACGAGCGACCAGCCGTAGACAGAGCCGATCGTAAGCTGCACCCAGGGAGCCGCGCCGAACTGCGCCAGGACGAGCGGCACCGGGATGGTGAGGGCCACTGCGACCGGCCATGTCCAGGGTCTCCGCCAGTGATGCAGGAGGACCGGCAGCAGAAACAGGGTATAGTGGATCCAGCCGAGCGGTGACGCCAGAAGCGCTGCGACGAGCGCAAAGCTGCTGACATCCATCGTCACGGGTTTTCGCCAAGCAGCCCATGCCGCAAGCGTCAGGAGCAGGAGGGCGCTGAGCACGGTCCCGAGCAAGGGCAGCCCCGCCCGCGCCGCAAGTCCCGCGAGGGAGGCGTTGGTGAGAAAGACGGCGCGATCGCCATCGGAGGCCACCAGGCTCAACCAGTCGAGATAGATCTGCGGCCCGAAGACGGCGAGCGGAATTGCGGCAACGACGGCAGCCGTGGCGGCTGCGACAAGAGGCGGTCGCCAGTAGCCCGCAAGAAAGAGGAGCACCGGCCAGACGAGGAAATTCGGCTTCATCGACACCAGTAGGCCGATCATGATACCCGCCTGAACAAGCTTTCCCCGCTCCAGCGACAGCCAGGCGACGACGGCCGCCAGCACCAGCGGCGTATAGATCTGCCCAAGGAACAGGGTGTCCCAGAAGCCCGCCAAGGCAAAGGCCCAGAGCCCGAGGAGGATGGCTTCGAGACCTTCGCTGTAGCGTCGCAGCAGCAGGACGACAGCGGCCAGATAGCAGACGAGGGAAATGACCCACCAGACCCGCAGCGCGGTGTCCAGATCCGCGACGTCGAAGAGCTGGAAGAGGAGCGCGGAGATCGGCGGGTTCAGGTTCGGGTTCCAGGCCTCAAAGCCCGGGAAGACCACATGTGGCGTCAGCGGGGGGTAGATGCCGTAGGGATCCAATCCAGCTGCGGCAGCACGCCCGGAGGCGACGAAGGCGCCGAAATCCCAAAAGCCGTGATCCGACACGACACGCGGAAACTCGAAATTGATAGCCCACAGCGAGAGAAGCGCGAGCCCGATCGGAAACAGCAGCTGAAAAACACGGTGCTGCTGGCGCGACGCAGGAGGTTGTCTCGCATCCATCTGTCTATCTCCTGCCTCGGCTGTGGATCACTGCGCACTCAGCAGGACCGAACGTGCGGCGCTTGCGAAAGTTGCACTATGATCCCCGGTCCGCCAGCAAGGCCCGAGGCCGCGCCGTCGTACGCTATGGAAGGTCTTCCTGGCGCTTTGCATTCTCCCGAACGCGGAGGTCATTGCGCAGGGACGTGACTTCGGCCCGCAGGGCGCGCAATTCGGCCAGCACCGTTATCGAATCGTCGTGCAGCGTCTGTCGGTCGGCCGTGGCGGAAGCCTCGGAATCCTGCTGCATGGCGGATACGATCACACCGATGAACAGGTTCAGAACCGCGTAGGTGGACAGCAGGATAAAGGGCACGAAGAAGGCCCAGGCCTGCGGGTGGACCTCCATGACTGGCCGGACGATGCCCATCGACCAGCTTTCCAGCGTCATCACCTGGAAGAGCGTGTAGAGCGAGGCCGTCAAGGTGCCGAACCAGTCGGGGAAGTTCTGGCCGAAGAGATTGGTGGCCATGACCGCAGCGACGTAGAAGAGCATGGCCATCAGCACCAGGATGGATGTCATGCCCGGCAAGGCCGAGATGAGGCCGCCCACCACCCGTCGCAGCGCCGGCATCGTCGAGATCAGCCGCAGCACCCGCAGGATCCGAAGGGCACGCAGCACCTGGAACGGACCGGTGGCCGGGATGACGGCGATGGCGACGACCGCGAAGTCAAACAGGTTCCAAGGATCGCGGAAGAACCGGGGTCCGAACGCGTAGACGCGCACCACCAACTCCGCCACGAAGATCGCCAGAATGGCCTGGTCCAGAAGATGGAGGAGCGGACCATAGGTGGCGATCATGTCCGGATAGGTCATGAGGCCCAGCACGATCGAATTCACAACGATGATCGCGATGATCACCTGCTCCCAAAGCCGGGAGCCGAGCAGCTTTACGAGCCTTTGACGCATTGCAATAAGTTCCCCTCAAATTGCGAGGAGGAAGAGCGCAACCCGCTGCATTCGTCAAGTGGCGGGAGGCTGCTAGTGCACCGATGGATCGTCCTCGCCGACGAAAGACGCCAGACCGTCGCGCTCGGCCGTGGCGAGGAACTCCTCCCATGCGTCCTTGTCCGTGGCGAAGGGTTCATCCCAGGTGGTCACATCCTCCGTTTGCGAAATGACCTCCATCTGCCAGTCCCCTTGCGTTCCGGCGGGTCGGTAGATGTCGACGAGGACGGTGATCCCGTCGTCTTCAAACTCCCCGGAAAATTCGGAGTGCTCGAGCTTCGGCTCCTTGGCCATCACGTGTGCTCCTGAGAGAATTGCCAGCAATGGCCACCGATACCGCAGGGACCGGCTTCAGGGCAAGCCGGTGATGCAAAGTGAGCCACAGGGCACGGATGCTGTTTCGTGGAACCGGCAACGGGGCACGGACAGTGTCACCGCCTAGACCAGTGATCTGCGGAAGCTGCGCAGCGAGAAGACGAAGAATATCAGGGCGATTGCCGCCAGCCATACGAACTGCGGCCATACCACGGACAACCCGGCGCCGCGGTAGAGGATCGCCTGTGCCATCAGGATGAAATGCGTGTTCGGCGCCGCCAGCATGATCGTCTGGATCATCTCCGGCATGCTTTCGCGCGGCGTGGTTGCGCCCGAAAGGATCTGCAGCGGCAGGAGGACGAGCATCAGGAGCAGGCCGAACTGCGGCATCGAGCCGGCAAGGGTGGCCAGCGCGATGCCCATGGCGGTGGTGGCCAGCAGATGAAGCGTGGCGCCCGCCATGAACAGGAGGAGCGAGCCTTTCGATCGGCACCTGCAGCAATCCCTGCACCACGACGATCAGCGACAGGAAAGTCGCGACAAGCACCACAAGCCCCATCGACCAGACCTTTGCCGCCATGATTTCGAAGGGTGTCAGCGGCATCACCAACAGGTGCTCCACCGTCCCGTGTTCGCGCTCGCGGATGAGGGCGGTGCCGGTCAGGATGATCGACAGCATGGTGACGTTGTTGATGACGTTCATCACCGACGCGAACCACATCTGGTTCAGCTCGGGATTGAATCGCGCGCGGAGCGTCAGGCCCACAGCCGCGCCGGCACCAGCCGCATCCATTGCGCCGAATCCAGCGACTTCGGAGGTGACGATGTTCTGGATGTAGCCGGAGCCCGAAAAGGCCTGGGTCATGCGGGTGGCGTCGACGTTGAGCTGGATGACCGGCGCCTTTCCGGCGATCAGGTCGCTCTGGAAGTTCGGCGGGATGTCGAGGGCGAAGGTATCCGTACCGGCATCCATGCGCGCGTCCATTTCCGCCGTCGAGATCATCACCGGCGGCTTGAAAAAGGGCGCAAGGAAAGCGTCGGCAATCCGCCGTGACAGCGGGGAGTTGTCCTCGTCGACGATGGCGATGGGGGCATTGTTCAATGTCTCCGGAACGGCCTTTGCTTCCGTGTAGACGGCTATGGTGAAGGCGTAGAGGATGAAGGCAAGGAGCGCTGGCTCGCGCATCAGGCCACGAAATTCCTTCACGCCGAGGTGGAAGATGGTCCCGAGCCGCATGGTCAGCGCGCCTGTTTCTTGAGGAGAAGGGCGGCGGTCGTGATCAGCAGCGGTCCGGCGACCAGGAGAGGCAGCAGGGCATCCCAGACATCGCCGAACGCCAGCGCCTTGGAGAAGGTGCCCCGGGCGACGATGTTGAAATAGGTGGTCGGATAGATCGCGCCGATCCAGGCGCCGAATCCCTGCAGCGACGACACGGGATCCATCATCCCCGAAAACTGCGTGGCGGGAATGATCGTCATCATCGTCGTCCCGAAGATGGCCGCGATCTGGCTGGACAGGAAACTCGAGACGAGCAGGCCGAAGGCCGTGGAGAAGGCGACATAGAGCACCGCTGCCAGCGCAAACGTCGGCAGGCTGCCGGTGAAGGGTACCTGGAAGACGAAGACGGCAAACAGCCAGAGCAGCACCGCGTTCGCCACCCCAAGTGCCAGATAGGGTAGCTGTTTGCCGAGCAGGAATTCGAGCCTGGTGACCGGCGTCACGTAGAAGTTGATGATCGAGCCCAGTTCCTTCTCCCGCACCACCGACAGGGCCGCGAGAATGGCCGGGATCAGCAGCAGGAGCAGCGGGATGACCGCCGGCACCATCGCGATGAGGCTTTCGATCCCCGGGTTGTAGCGAAAGCGTGTTTCGATGGCGAAGGAAGCCGCTGCGGCGTCGCCGTAAAGGGCGCGGGCCTGACGGGCCGTCCAGCTGGCATGCATCCCCTGCACATAGCCGCGGATCGTCTCCGCCCTCTGCGGCATCGCCCCGTCGATCCACGCTCCCACCTCGACATTGCTGCCGCGTGCGATGCGTTCGGCAAAGCCTGGCGGGATCTCGACCGCCAACGAAAGAGATCCTTCGCGCATGCGTCGGTCGAGATCGGCGTAGTCCTGGATCGGCGGCTGCTCGATGAAATACCGGGACCCGGAAATGTCGGCGACATAGTCACGGCTCGTCGACGTATTGTCGCGGTCGAGAACCGCAAACGTCAGCGCCTCGACATCCATGTTAATGCCGTAGCCAATGACGAACATCAGGATGACGCTGCCGACCAGAGCCAGCGTTGCCCGGATCGGATCTCGCCGCAGTTCCAGCGTCTCCCGGCGGCTAAAGCTCCAGACGCGGCGCGGGTCGAAAAGGCGGCGACGCCGCATGGCAGCAGGCCTCGGCGGCTCTGCGGGTTCTTCCAGCGCGACCTCGGAGCCGTCTTCCACCTGCGCGCCGACCTCGTCCTCCAGATAGGCGATGAAGGCGTCTTCAAGCGTTGCAGCATGGCGGCTGTCGCGGATGGCGGCCGGCGTGTCGGTCACCAGCACATGGCCGGCGTGCATCAGCGAGATGCGGTCGCAGCGCTCCGCCTCGTTCATGAAATGGGTGGAGATGAAGATCGTCACTTTTTCCTGGCGGGAAAGCGCGATCAGCATCTCCCAGAGCTGGTCTCTGGCGATCGGGTCCACGCCGGAGGTGGGTTCGTCGAGGATGAGGATCTCGGGTGAATGGACGAGCGCCACCGCCAGTGACAGGCGCTGGCGGATCCCAAGCGGCAGCGCATCCGGCAGCGCCTCCATCACGTCGAGCAACTGGAAGCGCCGGGCAAGCTCCAGGATCCGCGTCGGTATCGTGCTCGGCGCGAGCCGGAAGAGGCGGGCGTGCAGCTCGAGGTTCTGCCGGACCGTCAGCTCGGTGTAGAGCGAGAAGGCCTGGCTCATGTAGCCGACCCGTCTGCGGATCTCCATGTCGCGCGGATCGACCGGTTTGCCGAACAGCCGGGCGGTGCCGCTGCTGGCCGGCAAAAGGCCGGTCAGCATCTTCATCGTCGTGGTCTTGCCGCAGCCGTTCGAGCCGAGAAAACCGAAGATCTCGCCCCGGTGGATCCGGAAGCTGGCATTGTCGACGGCCGTGAAGTCGCCGAAGCGCATGGTAAGGCGCTCCGCCTCGATGGCGAAGTCGGAGCTCTCGGAGGAGAGATCGGGTGTTGGTGGGGGACGGTGCTTCTCGTGGTCCTGGACCGGCATCAGGGCGATGAAGGCTTCGTCGAGTGTCGAGGCCCCGGTCTTTGCCAGCAGTTCCGAAGGGGTGCCCGTGGCGAGGATCTGGCCCTGGTCCATCGCGACCAGCCAGTCGAAACGGGCGGCTTCCTCCATATAGGCGGTGGCGACGACGACGCTGATGTTGGGCCGTTCGCGGCGGATGCCGTCGATGAGGCGCCAGAACTGCCGCCGTGACAGAGGGTCGACGCCGGTCGTCGGCTCGTCGAGGATCAGGAGGTCCGGATCGTGGAGGAGGGCGCAGCAGAGGCCGAGCTTCTGCTTCATGCCGCCCGAAAGCTTGCCGGCCGGCCGATCCTCGAAGCCGGAAAGCCCGGTGAGCTTCAGGAGCGCGTGAATGCGCCGCTGTCGTTCCTCGCGTCCCTGTCCGAAGAGGCTGCCGAAGAAGTCGGCGTTCTCGAAAACGGAGAGCGTCGGGTAGAGGTTCTTGCCAAGCCCCTGCGGCATATAGGCAATGGCCGGGCAGACGCGGCTGCGGTGGCTGCCGCTGCGCATGTCGCCGCCCAGCACTTCCACATCGCCCCTCTGGATGACGCGTGCGCCGGCGATCAGGGATAGCAGCGTCGATTTCCCGACCCCATCCGGTCCGATGAAGCCGATCATCCGGCCGGCGGGAATGTCCAGCGTGACATCGTTCAGCGCGACCCGCTTGCCATAGGTGTGGCTCAGCTCTTTCAGCCGTGCGGCATAGGCGGGCTCCGCGGGGTCGCGCATGGCAGTCGCTCCCCGTCTATGGCGTGATGGGATTGGCAAGAAGGGCCGGCCATTCGGCAGCCGAGTCGAGCTTGACGTAGGCCTCGCCGGGAAGCCCCGTCTTCACCTGCGCCACATATTTCTGCAGCAGTTCCTCCGGCACCTGCGCCCGCAGGCGGAACATCAGCTTCTGGCGCTCCTCCTCAGTCTCCACCGTCTTCGGCGTGAACTGTGCGACATCCGACACAAAGGAAATTCGTGCGGGGATGACGTATTGCGGAGCGGCGTCGAGGATGATGCGGGCATCGCTGCCAATGGCGATGCGGCCGGCATCCGCCGTCGGCAGGAAGAAGGTCATGTAGACGTCGCCGACATCGAGCATGTTCAGAACGCGTCCGCCGGCCGCGACCACTTCGCCGGGACGCGCCACCAGGTACTGGATCCGGCCGCTGCGGGGCGCCTTGAGCTCGGCATCGCGCAGATCCGCCTCGAAGCGCTCGATCGTCGCCTGCGCCGCATCCACCGAAGCTTCCGCATCGATCACCTGGGAGCGGGCGGCACCAATCGCCGCGTCCGTGGCGGCGAGCTGAGCCTTGGCAGCAGACAGCGAGGCCTTGGCGGTCTCGACCCGGCTGCGGTCATCGTCGAGCGCCTGTTCGGACACTGTTCCGCTGCGGGAAAGCTGTTCGCTGCGCCCGAGGCGCTTCTGCGCCGATTGCAGCGCGATGTCGTTCTGGGCGACGACGGCCGCTGCAGCCTCCTTTTCAGCCAGCCTCTGGGTCACGACGCTTTGGGCAGTGTTGATGCTGACGCTGGCGCGCGCAAGCTGGGCTTCGGCTTCCCGCTTCTGGGCGCTGAGCTGTTCGATGTCCATGCGGGCGACCACCGTGCCCCTCTCGACGAAGTCACCCTCGCGCACGAGGACATCCGACAGTCGCCCAGCTGTCCGCGCGGCGACGTCGATCTCGGCGGCTTCGATGCGGCCGTTGCCGCTGGCGATCCCGGCCATTGCCTGTGCGCCCACGCGTGTGGACCAGTACTGCCAGCCGAAATAGCCGGCGATGGCCAGGGTGGCGAGGATGGCGCCCATCTTCCAGTATCGGGTCAATCTGCCCTCCTGCTGTGGCACGTTGGAGTGCATCCTCATGCGCTTCTTCGCACCGCAGATCCTTGACGAGGATCAATCCGCAGGGCGAGCTGCCCGATACACTTGGGTTCGCGGAGGCAATCGAAGGCCCCGCGGAACCTGAAGCTGCGTTGGTCGAGATCCATCGCCGGATACGATCTGCATCAATGCAGCCGCCGCTCGGTCCCTGCATCTGGATGTCATCTCCGACACCATAGGTGCTGCCGGCGATGCAGTCGGGCAGGCACCCAGCGGTGGCGGGCTACGGCGATACGGGAGGGCAGAGGCATGAAGTTGAAAGATCCCCATAGTCAGGCATTCAATACTTGCCTCGACACTCTGGAGACGAGTGTGGGTGGGCTCACCGCGGCGGAGGCGGCACGACGGCTGGAGGTGCACGGACACAATCAGCTGCCGGAAGCGCGTCGGCGCGGACCTGTTCGCCGGTTTCTGACCCAGTTCCACAACGTCCTGATCTATGTCCTCCTGGGGGCGGCCCTAGTGACGGCGTTGCTGCAGCATTGGGTGGACACGGGGGTGATCCTGGCCGTGGTGCTGGCCAATGCGGTGATCGGTTTCCTGCAGGAGGGCAAGGCAGAAGCGGCGATGGCGGCGATCAGGGACATGCTGGCTCCGCATGCCGCCGTCCTGCGCGACGGCGCGCGGGTGACTGTCAGCGGCACCGAGCTTGTGCCGGGCGACATCGTGCTGCTGGAGGCCGGTGACAAGGTGCCCGCCGACCTGAGGCTGATCGAGGCACAGGGTCTGGCCGCGCAGGAAGCGATGCTGACGGGAGAATCCGTCCCCGTCGAGAAGGCGACCAATCCGGTCGCGGAGGATGCCGCCCTTGGTGACCGCAGCTCGATGCTGTGGTCCGGCACGCTTGTCACGCAAGGGACGGCGAAAGGGCTGGTGGTTGCCACCGGAGCCTCGACCGAAGTCGGTCGCATCGGCGGACTTCTGGAGGGGGTCGAGCAACTGACGACACCGCTGGTCGCGCAGATGGATTATTTCGCACGCTGGCTGTCTTTCCTGATCCTGCTCATCTCCGCTCTGCTTCTGCTCTACGGCTACTTCGTCGGACATCGGGATTTCGCGGAATTGTTCATGGTCGTCATCGGCGTGGCCGTCGCGGCCATACCCGAGGGTCTACCCGCCGTCATGACCATCACGCTTGCAATCGGCGTGCAGGCGATGGCGCAACGCCATGCGATCGTCCGGCGTCTGCCGGCGATCGAGGCCATCGGCTCCGTTTCCGTGATCTGCACCGACAAGACGGGGACCCTTACACGCAACGAGATGATCGTGGCCGCCGCCGAGACACCTGACGGTGCGTTCGAGATTTCCGGCGAAGGCTATGCCCCGGAGGGCGTCGTGACGCCAAGCGGAGAGCTTGCGCGGCTGGCCCTCGCCGCGAGCCTGTGCAACGACGCGGAACTTGCCATGCGCGACGGTCAGTGGATGGTGGAAGGCGATCCGATGGAAGGGGCACTGCTGGCCTTCGCCGGCAAGATCCTCACCGGAAGCCGCCCGGACATGCGCCGGCTGGACGTCATCCCCTTCGACTCCCGCCACCGCTTCATGGCGGTCCTCAGCGAGGGGGGCGATGGCCGCACCACCTTCGTGAAGGGGGCACCTGAGCGCGTTCTGCGCATGTGCGATGGCATCGACTTCGGCCACTGGCACGATCGGGTCGAGGCAATGGCCTCGCGCGGTTTGCGTGTCCTCGCCCTTGCCGAACGGAGCGAAAGCAGCGACACCATCGATCCCGCATCCCTGCAGGGAAGCCTCCGGTTTCTCGGCCTTGTCGGTCTGATCGACCCGCCACGCCCGGAGGCGATCGCGGCCGTGGCCGAATGCCGTGCGGCCGGCATCCGCGTCAAGATGATCACCGGGGACCATGCCGGGACTGCTGCCGCAATCGCGGCTCAGATCGGTCTGGAGAACCCGACCCGCGTCCTGACGGGTGCCGATCTCGACAAGCTCGACGAGACACAGCTGGCGCTTGAGGTCGCAGGCGTCGATGTCTTTGCCCGCACCAGCCCGGAACACAAGCTGCGGCTGGTCACGGCGCTTCAGGCCAATGGCCTGACCGTCGCCATGACCGGCGACGGTGTGAATGACGCGCCAGCCCTTAAACGCGCGGACGCCGGCATTGCGATGGGGCGAAAAGGGTCCGAAGCTGCCAAGGAGGCTGCCGATCTCGTGCTTGCCGACGACAATTTCGCCTCCATTGCCGCGGCTGTCCGCGAGGGGCGTACGGTGTACGACAACCTCAGGAAGGTGATCAGCTGGACGCTGCCCACCAATGCCGGGGAGGCACTGGTGGTGGTGCTGGCGCTGCTGGTAGGGCTGGCTTTGCCGGTGACCGCAGTGCAGATCCTCTGGATCAACCTCATCACCAGCACAACGCTGGGGGTCGCACTTGCCTTCGAACCCACGGAGGCAGGTACCATGAGGCGGCCGCCACGCCGACGCAATACGCCCATCTTGTCGGGCGAGCTCGTGTGGCATGTCTCGCTGGTCGGCCTGCTGTTCCTCGCGGCCGTCTTCGGGGTCTTCTCCTACGCGATCGACCGAGGCTATCCGCTGGCGCTGGCACAGACGATGGCGATGAACACACTGGTCGTGCTGGAGGTCTTCCACCTCTTCTTCATCCGCAACATCTACAGCACCTCGCTGACCTGGGCGGCCATCCGTGGAACGAAGGTCGTGTGGGGGATCGTCATCACGGTCATCGTCGCCCAGTTCGCCGTCACCTATGTGGCGCCGCTGCAGGCGATCCTCGGCACCAGGCCGGTCGCGTTGCTGGACGGCCTGCTGATCGTGGCCGTTGGTGCCGTCTTCTTTGCCATCATCGAGATCGAAAAGCAGATCCGGCTGGGCTTGAGGCGGTGATTTTTTCAGGAGGTGACGGCACATCAGGATGGAATCGTCGGCTCATACTTGTATAATATACAATATTACATTATGTATTTTAATATCAGGTGATCAACCAGGAGCCAATCATGTCTTTCACGGCAATTACAGAGAAGCTATCGGTGTCCGAGCAGCCCAACGTCAAAGGGATTAAGCTATTCCGCGACCAGGGGTTCATGACGCTGCTCAACAACCGCCCCGACAACGAGGATCCTTCGCAGCCGAGCAGCGAGGCGGAACGGCAGGAGGCCGAACGGTGTGGTCTGGCCTATGCCTTCATCCCGGTGACCTCCGAGACCATCACTGAAGCGGATGTCCGCGCCTTCCAGCGCGTGCTGGAAGGGTCGCAGGGACCGGTGGTGGCGCACTGCAAGACCGGCACGCGCTCGCTCAACCTCTATCTGATCGGCGAGGCTCTGGATGGCCGCATGGCTGCCGAGGAGGTCGTCGAGTTCGGCCGCAGCCGCGGCTTCGACACGACATCCGCCGCAGCCTGGCTGAAGAAGCACGCCGCGCAGCGGCCTCAGGTGAAGGGCTTCTTCGACAAACGCACCTGGAGCGTCCAATACGTCGTCTCCGACCCCGAGACCCGCAAATGCGCCATCATCGATCCCGTGCTCGACTTCGACGAGAAGGCGGGAGCGACGGCACCCAAGTGCGCGGACGAGATCTTGGGCTACATCCGCGACCACGACCTGACGGTGGAATGGATCCTCGACACGCATCCGCATGCCGACCACTTCTCCGCAGCCCATTACTTGAAGGAAAAGACCGGTGCGCAGACCGCCATCGGCGAGCGCGTGGTCGATATCCAGAAGCTGTGGAAGGGGATCTACAACTGGCCGGAGCTTGACACGGACGGCTCGCAGTGGGACCGGCTCTTTGCCCATGGCGACACCTTCAAGGTCGGTTCCATCGAGGCAAAAGTGATGTTTTCTCCAGGGCATACGCTGGCCTCCATCACCTATGTGATCGGCGATGCGGCCTTCGTCCACGACACCCTGTTCATGCCCGACAGCGGCACGGCACGGGCGGACTTTCCCGGCGGGAACGCCCGGGTGCTGTGGCGCTCGATCCAGGACATCCTCGCCCTGCCCGACGAGACACGCATCTTCACCGGCCACGACTACCAGCCGGGCGGCCGGGCTCCTCGTTGGGAAAGCACGGTGGCCGACCAGAAGAAATTCAATGCTCATCTCGCCGGCGTGACGGAGGAGGCCTTCGTGGCGCTGCGGACGAAACGCGACAAGACACTGCCGATGCCGAAGCTGATCCTGCATGCTCTGCAGGTCAACATCCGCGGCGGGCGTCTGCCGGAACCGGAAGCCAACGGCAAGCGGTACCTCAAGTTTCCGCTGGATGCCCTGCAGGGAGCCGCATGGGAATGAACGGAGATCTGAAGCAGATGATGAAGGCCGGATTGTCCCCCACGGAGATGGCCGGCCGCGCCGGGGAGGTCGCGAACCTTCTGAAGACCCTCTCTCATCCGGCGCGCCTGATGATCGTCTGCACCCTCGTGGACGGCGAGTATTCCGTCGGCGAACTGGAAGACAAGGTCGACGTCCACCAGCCGCATCTGTCGCAGCATCTGACCGTGCTGCGCGGATCCGGCATCGTCGAAACGCGCCGCGAGGGCAAGCAGATCTTTTACCGGCTGACGGAGGAGAAGGCCGCGCAACTGGTGGGAGCCCTCTACGAGATCTTCTGCGCAAAGGACGTAACATGAGAACCTACCTTGCATCTCTGCTCGGCGGCATGCTGATCGGCACCTCCGCCGTCATGCTTCTGCTTCTGAACGGCCGCATCGCCGGGATCAGCGGCATCGTCGGACGCCTTGTCCAGGGCGTCCAGACGGCGACCAATCTGGCCTTCGTGATCGGGCTGCCTCTTGGCGTGCTCGTCTATCTCCTGGCCTTTGGCGGCTGGCCGGAAGTGCGCATGACGGTTGGCCTGCCGCTCATCGTTACGGCCGGACTGCTGGTCGGCTTCGGCTCGCGGATGGGATCCGGCTGCACCAGCGGCCACGGCGTCCTCGGACTGGCGCGCCTGTCGCAGCGCTCCATGGTCGCGGTCGCCACTTTCCTGACTGCGGGTGTCGTCGCGGTCGCTCTCCTGCGGGGGCTTGGCCTATGAACCGGACCGTTCTTCAAGTTGTGTCGGCACTGGCGTCGGGCATCGTCTTCGGCTTTGGCCTGTCTCTGTCCGGGATGCTGAACCCCGCGCGCGTCCAGGGCTTCCTCGACATCTTCGGCGCCTGGGATCCGAGCCTTGCCTTCGTGCTCGGCGGCGCCGTCGCGGTCGCCTTCGTCGGTGTCCGGACCATGAAACGGATGAAGCATCCGGCCTTCGACGACAGCTTTCATGTGCCGACCAACAACCGCATCGACGCACCGCTGGTGGTGGGCTCGGCTCTCTTCGGCCTCGGCTGGGGGATCGGTGGCTTCTGCCCGGGCCCGGCGATTGCCGCCCTGATGATCGGCCTGCCGGAGACGGTCGTCTTCGTCGTCGCCATGCTGGTCGGCATGACCTTCCATGACCGGGTGTGGAGCAGACGGACGTGACCTATTCCATCCTGTCGGCGGTGGCGTCGGGCGGCGCGGTCGGCTTCCTGCTCGGCCTCCTCGGCGGCGGTGGCTCGATCATCGCCACGCCTTTGCTGCTCTATGTCGTCGGCGTCAGCCAGCCGCATGTGGCGATCGGCACGGGCGCGCTTGCCGTCTCGGTGAATGCCTTTGCCAATTTTGCCAGCCACGCCGCCAAGGGGCACGTCTGGTGGCGATGCGCGGCGGCATTCTCCGTCCTCGGCGCCATCGGGGCGCTCGGCGGCTCGAGCCTCGGCAAGGCCATGGACGGCGATCGGCTGGTCTTCTTCTTCGCCATCCTGATGGCCGTCGTCGGCCTCCTGATGCTGCGACCGAAGAAGCTCGTCGAGGTTGAATGCCGGCCGGTCGATCTGAAGATGTGCCTGGCGACCGGTGCCGTGGCGCTGGCGGCCGGTGCCGCCTCCGGTTTCTTCGGCATTGGCGGCGGTTTCCTGATCGTGCCGGGCCTGATGCTGGCGACCGGCATGCCGATGATCAACGCCGTCGGCACCTCGCTTCTCTCCGTCGGCACCTTCGGGCTTGCGACCGCTCTGAACTATGCAAGCTCCGGCCTCGTCGACTGGGTGCTGGCGGCGCAGTTCATCGGCGGCGGCGTTATCGGCGGAATTCTGGGCATGCTGCTCGCCGTGCGCCTCAGCGGCTACAGGAGCATCCTCAACCGCCTGTTCGCGGCCCTTGTCCTCGTCGTCTCCGGATACATGCTCTACCAGAGTTGGGGAGAGTTCTTCGCCTGACGGGGAGTTACACGCCTTCGAGCCGGGGCTTGATGCGCAGGGCGCGCAACGCATTAACGATGACCGCCACGTCGATGACCTCCTGAAGCAGCGCCCCCTGCACAGGGTTGAGATAACCGAGCGCCGCAGCGATCATGCCGGCAACCGACAGTCCGATCCCCGCCGCGACGCTCTGCAGCGCGATCTGTCGGGCCCGTTGCGCCACCTCGATCCCCGGCAGCAGGCGATCCAGATGGTCGACCAGGAGAACCACATCCGCCGCTTCGGCAGAGGCCGCTGCCCCGCGCGCGCCCATGGCGACGCCGACATCGGCGGCAGCCAGGGCGGGCGCGTCGTTGACCCCGTCGCCGACCATCATCACCGGACCGTTCTTGCGCTCGGCGATCACCAGAAGGACCTTCTGGTCCGGAATCAGGTCGGCGCGCACGCCATCGAGGCCGAGCCCCTGCGTTATTGCCTCGGCGACGGCCCGCCGGTCGCCGGTCGCCAGCAGGATGCGGGCGATGCCCAGCCGTCGCAGCCCCGCCAACAGGTCGCCAGTGCCTTCGCGGAGCGCGTCCGACATCACCAGGCGACCCTGGAGCTTCCCGTCGACCGCAACGGCCACGATCACCGAACCCGCGTCCTGCACCCTGCTTTCAGGCTCGTGCCGATCTGCGCTCTCACGAAGCCTGGCCCGCCGACGACGACTTCCCTGCTGCCGACCGTGCCCGTGAGCCCTTCGCCGGGCGTCTCGAGCACATGGGCGGGCAGGGCAAGCGCCATGCCCTTCGCCTGGGCCGCAGCGACGATCGCCTGCGCCATCGGGTGTTTCGATGCCTGCTCCAGGGCGGCGGCAAGGGCGACGATCTCGTCAGCCGACATTTCGCCGAACGTCTCGACGGAGACGATCTGCGGCCTCCCGTCGGTCAGTGTGCCGGTCTTGTCGAGGATCAGCGTCTTGATCTGCGCCAACGATTCCAGCGGTTTGGCGCCCTTGATCAGCACGCCAAAATGGGCCGCACGCGACAGCCCGGCCACCAGTGCCACCGGAACGGCGAGGATCAGCGGACAGGGCGTCGCCACCACCAGCACCGCAACGGCGCGGATGGGATCGCCGGTTAACCACCAGGCCGCGGTCGCCAGGAATACCGTCAGGCCGAGAAACCAGAGCGAATAGCGATCCGCCATCCGCGACATCGGCGCCTTGGACTTCTGTGCCGCCTCCACCAGGCGGACGATTCCGGCATAGGTGCTGTCGGCAGCGCGGTGGGTTGCCCGCAGATCGAAGGCCTCGCCGGCATTGGTAGAGCCGCTCATCACCTCCATGCCCCGATCACGCCGCACCGGCATGGGCTCCCCCGTCAAGGCGGACTGGTCGAGCAGGGCCCGGTCGCTCTCGACCGTACCGTCCACGGGTGCCACGTCCCCCTGGCGGATCAGCAGCAGATCGCCCGGCAGGATGTCTGCGAGCGGCACCTCCTCGAGCGATCCCGCGCCGTGCCGTGTCGCCGTCCGCGGCACGCGCGACAGAAGATCGCTCATCTCGCGCCGGGCACGGCCTTCCGCATAGCTTTCGAGGAAGGTCCCGCCGGCATACATTACGGCGACAACGGCTGCGGCAAGCGTTTCGCCGAAGAAGAGCGCCGCCGACATCGACAGGGCCGCCACGATGTCGAGGCCGACCTCGCCCTTTGCGATGCTCCGGACGATCTCGACCAGCAGGGCGGCGAGCACCGGCAGGACACCCGCCGCCCAGACGACGTCAGCGAGTTCGCTTTCTGCCGCCATCAGCCCCAGGCCGGAGACCAGACCGGCCAGCGCCACAGCCAGCAAAGCGATGTTGAGGCGGCTGTGCGACAGTGGGTCCATCAAGCCGGTGTCCTGAGTTTATCCACCGGCAGATACCCTGAGGCTGGCAGCAGCCGTTCGTTTCCCCTCCGCCTCGGCCACCTTCTGCTTCACGGCGACAAAGCTGTCCGGGCTGACGGAGATGCTGTCGATGCCGCAATCCACCAGGAACTTCGCGAATTCCGGGTGGTCGCTCGGGGCCTGGCCGCAGATGCCGATCTTCGCGCCAGCCTTGCCCGCCTCGGTGATGACGTTGTGGATCATCCACTTCACCGCATCGTCCTGCTCGTCGAAAAGTTCAGCGAGCTCGCCGGAATCGCGGTCAACTCCGAGCGTCAGCTGGGTCAGATCGTTCGAGCCGATCGAGAAGCCGTCGAAGTGCTCGGCGAACTGCTTGGCGAGGATGACGTTCGAGGGGATCTCGCACATCACATAGACCTGCAATCCGTCAACGCCGCGGCGCAGACCGTTCTCCTCCATGACCTGCAGCACCTTCTTCGCCTCCGCGACGGACCGGCAGAAGGGTATCATAATGATCACGTTGCGGAAGCCGAGTTCATTGCGCAACTTGCGGATGGCCCGGCATTCGAGCGCAAAGCCCTCGCGGTAGCGCGGGGAATAATAGCGCGACGCGCCGCGAAAACCGATCATCGGGTTTTCCTCGTCCGGCTCGAATTCGGCGCCGCCGATCAGTCCCGCATATTCGTTCGTCTTGAAGTCGCTCATGCGCACGATCACCGGCTTCGGATAGAGCGTCGCGGCGATGCGCGAGAGCCCTTCGGCGAGCTGGTCGACGAAATAGGCCGGCTTGTCGTCATAGCCGGCGGTGATGGCGGCAATCTCCTGCTTGGCCGCCTCGTCCTTCAGCCGGTCGAAATGGACGAGCGCCATCGGATGGATGCGGATGGCATTGCTGATGACGAACTCCATGCGGGCAAGGCCGACACCATCTGCCGGCAACTTCCACCAGCGGAAGGCGGCACCTGGGTTGCCGATGTTCAGCATGACCTTCGTCTTCGTTTCCGGCACGTCGTCCATGTTCAGCGTCTCGACGGCGTAGTCCGCGAAGCCCTCATAGACCTGACCCTCGTCGCCCTCGGCGCAGGAGACGGTGATCTCCTGTCCCGTATGCAGGAGATGCGTCGCATTGCCGGTGCCGACGATCGCCGGCAGGCCGAGTTCACGGCTGACGATGGCGGCATGCGAGGTGCGCCCGCCATGGTCGGTGACGATGGCGGCTGCCCGTTTCATGATCGGCACCCAGTCCGGATCGGTGGTCGAGGTGACGAGGATCGAGCCGTCAACGAACTGGTCGATGTCCTTGGCGGAATCGATCAGGCAGACGGTGCCGGAGATGATCGCATCGCCGATCGCCAGGCCGCTGACGAGCGTCTTGCCCTTGCTCTGGATCCGATAGGACTTGAAGACGGCGGCCTCGCGGTTCGATTGCACCGTCTCCGGCCGCGCCTGCACGATGAAGAGCTGCCCGGTCTCGCCGTCGCGCGCCCACTCCATGTCCATAGGGCAGCCATAATGGTGCTCGATGGTCACGGCCCAGCGGGCGAGCTTCAGGATCTCGTCGTCGCGCAACACCAGCGCCGCGCGCTCCGCCCTGGAGGTCGGCACGTTGCGCGTCGGCTGCTCCTGCGTACCGTAGATCATCTTGATCGCCTTGGCGCCGCGCTTGCGGGCGATGATCGGGCTAAGCGAAGGGTCGCCGAGAAGCGGCTTGAAGACCTGGTATTCATCCGGATCGACGGTGCCCTGCACGACGTTTTCACCCAATCCCCAGGCGGCATCGATGAGCACGACCTTGTCGAAGCCGGTCTCCGTGTCGATCGAGAACATCACGCCCGATCCGCCGATGTCGGAGCGCACCATCTGCTGCACGCCGATCGAAAGCGCCACCTTCATGCGGTCGAAGCCCTTTGTCTGGCGGTAGGAGATGGCGCGGTCGGTAAACAGCGAGGCGTAGCAGCGCCGGCAGGCGTCGAGCAGCGATGTTTCGCCGGCGATGTTGAGATAGGTTTCCTGCTGGCCGGCAAAGCTTGCGTCCGGCAGGTCCTCGGCCGTGGCGTTGGAGCGCACCGCGACGCTGGCATTGTCGCGACCGGCGCGCTTCGACAGCTCTTGATAGGCCGTGAGGATCGCGTCTGCGGTTGCCTTCGGCCACTCGCCGTGGAGGAAGAGCTTCCGGACAGCCGCGCCGGTTTCCGGAAGGCTGGCCTTGCCCTTGGTCCATTCGCCGATCAGCTCGGTCATTGCTGCGCGGATGCCGTTCTCGTCCACATAGTTCCAATAGGCGTCCGCAGTGGTGGCAAAGCCGGCCGGAACGTCCACGCCCTGTTTGCCAAGCGTCTGGATCATTTCTCCGAGAGAGGAATTCTTGCCACCCACCTTGGCGACGTCGACGCGTCTGAGGTCTTCGAACCAGACGACGGGAGAAGATGCATCACTCATTGCTGACCTCCATAGGCAAGCGGTTCGCCGGATGCGGTTGCTTGCGATGACGTGAGGCTAATTGCAGGGCGCGTCCGCAACCTTGATCCTTGTCAAGGTGACGGGGCTCTCCCTGTCACACCTTGGACCGGGTGAGGACAAGGAGATGCACCATGATACCCAGGAGACGGACGGCGATTGCCGGAGAGGTCGGACCGACACATGTCCGGTTTGCCGTCATCGACATCGATAAACTGCGCCTCGATCACTTCGTCAATTTCCGGTGCGGCGACTTCACGTCGATCGAACAGGCACTGGCCTCCTATCTGCGCTCGCTGCCGGCGCATCCCGATGTGCTGAGCCTTGCCGTCGCGGGCACCGTCGCTCACGATCGCGCTTCCGTCGTAGGCAGCGGCTGGCACTTCACGCGCCGGCACCTGGAGACGGCAATGTCGATGCGGCATGTGACCCTGATCCGGGACATATCGGCCATGGCGCTCGCCCTGCCATTGCTGGAGCCGCACGAGATCGAGCAGATCGCCGGCGAGGCACCCTTCATAGACAGGCCAAAGATCGTCATGAGCTTTGGCCATTTCCTTGAAGCAGCTACCATCATTCCCGTCGAGGACGGCTGGATGGCGCTTGCTGGCGCCGCCGGCGAGATGTCCCTTGGAGGCTGTGATGCCGACGAGATCGAGCTTCTGAAGCATGCCGGGGCCGACGGTCCGATGTCGGCCGCCAACCTGCTGTCGAGCCAGGCCCTCCAACGGCTCTACGTCCACCTGCTGAGCCGCGAGGGAAGAGTGGCGGACGGCAATCTGCACGACAGCCTGGCCACCGGACTAGCAAAGCAGGATGCCGTTGCAGTGGAAGCATCGCAGATCTTTTCTCACTGGCTTGGCCGGCGGATTGGCGATCTTGCTCTACTCAACGGCGCAGAAGGCGGTGCCTATCTTGTCTCCGACGAGGGGAGCTACGGGCTCGACGTGCTCTCGCCGCACGCCCTGCGCCAGGGCTTCGAGGCCGGTCGCACTGGCTCCGGCGTCGCCAGGCTCCCGCTGTTCCTGGCCCGTTCGCCAACGGCGGTGCTGCGCGGTGCAGCGCTTGGCATCCAGTTTGACCAAGATCATGGCGCCGGGCTGCCGGCTGCCTAGTCTTAGAGACACAAAAAGAAAGGAACAGTATCATGACATTCAAGACGGTTCTGGCGGTTGTCGGCAGCGATGGCGCAAAAGGCGATCTTTCTCCTGCGTTGCAGGCAGCATCGGAAATCGGGGCGCATCTGACGGTCGTTATCGCAGGGATAGCGACCGCTCCCACGATCGGCGACTATCCCGTCGGCATCGGCTGGATCGAGCAGCGCGACAATGACCTGAAGGCGCTTCGAGCGGTTCGCGAAGAGGTACTCGAACGCTGCCGGGCCGAGGGCATCTCCTGCGACGTCGATCTGGCCTATTCGGAACGTGCGTTCCTTGAGGAAATCCTCTTCCAGAGGGCGCTCTATTGCGATGTCGTGGTGATCGGGCAGGGCGTCATCCGGTCCGCCGAGCTTGCGCGTTCGGTGCTGGATGCCGCCGTTTTCCAGGCGCATCGGCCGCTTGTCCTCGTCCCGGCCAGTGGAAAGATGAGTTTCCGTCCAAAACGGGTCCTCCTGGCGTGGAATTCGAAGCTGGAGGCTGCGCGTGCCGCCCGCGAATCGCTCGAAATGCTGATCGGCGCCGAACAGGTGAACGTCACTCTCGTCGATCCAGATGGTTTTTCCGGACGCACCGGCGAGGAGCCGGGCGCCGACGTTGCGGCCTATCTGGCACGGCATGGGGTGAAGGTGGTCGTGGACCAGCTTCCCAGCGCCGGTCGGCCAGTCAAGACGGTGCTGCAACAGCACGCGCTGGATCTGGACGCCGACCTCCTGGTGATGGGCGCCTACGGGCATTCCCGAATGCGCCAGCGCATTTTTGGCGGCGTGACGACGTCCATCATGGAAGAGGCACAGCTACCGGTCCTTCTGGCACGGTAGCGGATTCTGCGCTTCTGGTTCAGACCTCGGAAAGGACGGTCCGCCATGATTATCGAAGATCAGAGTGCCGTCATCGCCTTCCTTTTCGCTCCCGAAACCTATGGCCTCGGCGAAGCTGTCGAGGTCATTCGCACGCATATCTCCGAGGTCTTCCTCGCAGGAGGACGCGCCTACAAGATGAAGCGGGCGGTCAGGCTTCCCTATGTCGACTTCTCGTCCATCGAGCGTCGCCTCGAAGCCTGCCAGGATGAGGTGTCGCTCAACAGCCTGACCGCTCCCGATCTCTATCTCGGCATACGCCGGATCACCCGCGACAGCGACGGCCGTCTGGCGCTTGACGGGGCGGGGGACCTCGTCGAGGTCGTGGTGGAGATGGTGCGCTTCGAACAGGAGGCACTGTTCGACCGCATGGCGACGGACGGCCGGCTGACGCTTCCGCTCTTGACGGCGACGGCCCGTTCCATCGCGGTGTTTCATCGGTCAGCGCCGGTGATCTCCTCGGGCACGGGATCGGACAACATCGCCAATGTGCTGGCCATCAATGAGGCCGGCTTCCGCACGAGCCAGATCTTCACGGCCGAGGAGGTTTCCCGGATCTCGGCAGTTTTCCGCAGCCGTCTCGGTGAGCACGCGGAGGTGCTGGACCGTCGCTCGGATGCCGGTCGCATCCGGCGCTGCCACGGCGATCTCCATCTGCGCAACATCTGTCTCATGCAGGGACAGCCCCGGCTCTTCGACTGCATCGAGTTCAACCTGCAGATCGCGTCCACCGATGTTCTCTACGATCTTGCCTTCCTGCTGATGGACCTCTGGCACCGCGGCGACCGAATGCGCGCCAACTGGGTGATGAACCGCTACCTCGACGAGGCGCAGGATGAGGATGGTTTCTGCCTTTTGCCGTTCTTCATGGCGACGCGGGCGGCCGTGCGCGCCCATGTGACAGCAACCCAGGCCTCCGAGGCGGAAGGCGAGGCGGCGTCTGCGCTCTCTGCCGAAGCCCGGTCGTATTATAAGCTGGCTCTTGCCCTGCTGGAGAAGGCACCAACGCGGCTTGTGGCCATCGGCGGCCTGAGCGGGTCCGGCAAGTCCAGCCTCGCGGATGCGCTTGCCCCCGTTCTCGGCGCCGCGCCGGGTGCCCGGATCATCGAGAGCGACCGCATCCGTAAGGCGCTGCACGATGTGCCGGCCGAAACCCGGCTGCCGCCCGCAGCCTATCGGCCGGAGGTCTCGCAGAAGGTCTATGCCGAGATGGCCTGGCGCGCGGCAGTGATCCTCGGACAAGGTGGATGTGCCGTGGTCGATGCCGTCTTCGAGCGGCATGACGATCGGCTGAAGGTCGAGCGGACGGCAGCCGAAGCGGGTGTTCCCTTTCTCGGCGCATGGCTGGAGGCCGAGCCGCTGCTGCTCTGGGAGCGTGTCTCCAGCCGTTCCGGAGGCGCCTCCGATGCCAACACCGAAGTTCTCGCCCAGCAACTGGATCGCCGGCCGAAAGATATCGATTGGCTGCACCTCGATGCGGGCAGGGCGATCGACGAGAACGTCGCTCTTCTTCTGACCCTTGTTGGATGAATGGCCTGTGTTGTGGGTTGGAGGCCGTTCCTGTGGAAATCCGCTTTGCGGATGTTGCTCAGGGTGCTGGCGCGGGAAAGACGCGTCCCTCGAACAGCTTGCGGGCCGTCCGCAACGTGCCGATGCCTTCGATCTCTCCCTCGGCGTTGCGATGCACCAGTACCTCGGCAGCGCCGGACGGATGCTCGATCATAAAGCGCCCGTCCTCCGGCAGTTGCGCCAGCTCCGCCGCGATGGAATTCGGGATGGTGCAGGCCGTGGCGACGCTGACGGCGGCGAAGACGCCGATGGAGGCATGGCAGCGGTGCGGAATGAAGCTGCGCGTGCTGATCGTGCCGCCTTGCTGCGGCGGGGCAACGAGCGTCATCTTGGGCACCGATTTTTCCGTGACGTCCCCAAGGTTCATCAGCGGCCCAACGGCGAGGCGGATTGTTTCCAGGCGGGCCTTGAGGTCGCCGCTGGCGTCAAGATCTTCCCGGCTTTCGGTGCCGCGCAGGCCGAAATCAGATGCGCGCAGGATGACGATCGGCATGCCGTTGTCGATCAGCGTGCAGTCGATGCCCTCGACCACGTCGCGGGCGTTTCCGGAGGGCAGGAGGGCGCCGCACATCGAGCCTTCGGTATTCTGGAACAGGAGCGGCACGGCGGCGTGGTTGCCGGGAACGCCGTCGATGCGCGCATCGCCGTGGTAGCTGACCTTGCCGCCGGGGGTCGCGATCTGCGCGACCGACACCTCGCCGGTGTTGACCATGTGGATACGGACCGGCGTCACCCCGTCCTCGGCCGGTACCAGCCCCCGTTCGATGGCCGCCGGACCGACGGCCGCCAGGATGTTGCCGCAGCCCTGCGCGTCGGTCACCACCGGCTGATCGACAAAGACCTGCAGGAAGAGGTAGTCGACATCGGCATCGGCCCGCGTTGACTGCGACAGGATCGCCACCTTCGAGGTCAGCGGGTCGGCGCCGCCGATGCCGTCGATCTGGCGGCTGTCGGGAGATCCCATGGTGCCAAGCAGCAGCGCGTCGCGGTCCTTCGGATCTGCCGGAAGGTCGGACGCCAAAAAGACGGCAGCCTTGGAGGTGCCGCCGCGCATCCACAGGCAGGGAATGCCGTCGGCATAGGGATCAGACATATTTCAGCCCCTTCTCGGCCAGCCTTTCGCGCATGGAATAGATGTCGAGGCCGAGTTCTCCCGCGGCCAGACGCTTGCGCTTGGCCTCTTCCGCGGCCACCCGCGCTTCGGCCGCGTTCGCCACCGTCTCGGCCTCGGCGCGCTTGACGACGACGACCCCGTCGTCATCGGCGACGATCACGTCTCCCGCCTCGATGGCCGCCCCGGCGCAGACGATCGGGATGTTGACCGACCCCGGCGTCTCCTTGACGGTGCCCTGGGCGGATATCGCCTTCGACCAGACAGGAAATCCCATGGCGGTCAGATCCCGGATATCGCGCACGCCTGCCTCGATGACCAATCCACGGCAGCCGCGCGCCCGGGCGGAGGTCGCGAGTAGATCGCCGAAATAGCCGTTGTCGCAGGGCGAGGTCGGTGCGAGCACGAGGATGTCTCCCTCGCGCAGCTGCTCGATCGCCACATGGATCATCCAGTTGTCGCCGGGTGGGGCCGAGATGGTCACCGCGGAGCCGGCGATCTGGGCGCCCGAGTAGATGGGCCGCATGTAGGAGGCAAGGCATCCGCGGCGGCCTTGCGCCTCATGAACGGTCGCGACGCCGGCTGCCGCGAGGCGATCGATGACCTGCGGATCGGCCCGCTCGATGTTTTGTACCACGACAGCCATGTCAGTGCTCCCTGTTCACGGGCGGCGTGCCGTGGGTATGGAATGTCTCGATGGTCTTCAGGCCCCAGGCCTGCCCCTTCTTGCGGTCGGTCTCCGTCCAGACGACCGGCTGCCAGTCAGGCGCCAGGATGAGCCGGGCGCCGGCGTTGGCGAGTTCAACCCGGTTGCCGGCCGGCTCCCAGACGTAGAGGAAGAAGGTGCCCTGGATGGCGTGCTTGTGCGGTCCGGTCTCGATGTGGACGCCGTTTTGCAGGAAGATGTCGGCGGCCCGCAGGATGTCCTCGCGCTGGTCGGTGGCATAGGTGACGTGGTGGAGGCGTCCTTCGCCGCCGCCGTGCTCTTCGGTGCAGGCAAGATCATAGGTCTTGTTGTTGACGGTGAACCAGCAGCCGCCGATGCGGCCGTTGTCGAGCTGGATCATCTCCGTCACCCTCGATCCGAGGCAGGTTTCCATGAAGCGGCGAAACTCTGTGACGTCGCTCGACAAGAGGTTCAGGTGGTCGAGCCGGCGCGGGGCAGCGCCCGTGAAGGCGGAGGCCGTGTTCTTCAGCGCGGCACGATCGGACTCCACCTGAGGCGTATACCAGTTGGTCTCCCAGTAGATCTCGAACAGATGGCCGAACGGATCCTCGAAGCGGAAGGCGCGGCCATGGCCGAGGTCGCCGTCGCTCCAGCCGTGGACCGTGTAACCAGAGGCTTCGATCGCCTTGACGCGGCGCTCCAGCGCCTCCGGCGACGCGACACGGTAGCCGATGTGGCCGAGGCCCGTCTGGTGATGGCGCGTCAGCTTGAGCGAATGGAACTCGTAGTCGTCCCAGGCCCGCAAGTAGGCGGAGTTCTCATCCTCGGCCGTGAGCTTCAGGCCATAGACGCGGGTGAAGAAGTCGAGGCTTTCGTCATAGCGGTCCGTGTACATTTCCACGTGACCGAGATGGGCGATGTCGTGACACTGTTCCACGATATGCTCCCTTACAGCTCGTCGACGGTGCGCGGGAAGATCGACTGGAAGCCTTCGGCATATTTGCAGTCGCGGCCGCCCGACTGCCCGCCCGAGTTGCGCTTGAAATGGTTGGCGCGGTTGATCGCCACGCGGGTGTAATATTCCCACAGATGCTCCTGGCCCTCCATGCATTCGATGGCGGCGCGCTTCTTTTCCCAGACCGGGGTGATGTCGAGAAAGGTATCCGGCTTCCAGCCCATCTGTTCCGTCTGATGCGGTTCGAAGAGGTAGAGCTGAGGCGCACCCAGAACCTTCTCACCGGGATTGTGGCCCCAGGCCTGGGCGATCATGCGGCACTCGAGGGTCACCTGCGTCGCGTACATGTGGTCGGTGTTGTAGGGGTCGTACTGGGAATGGCTCAGCATGAAGCGCGGCTGCACCTTGCGGATGACGTCGACGAGCTGGTTCTTGTTCTCGCGCGTTAGCTCCAGCGGGTAGTCACCAAGATCCATGCTGACGAGGTCGTGGACGCCAAGCGCTTGCGCGGCGCGTTCGGCCTCGGCGCGGCGGGCGTCCTTGACCCTGTCGAGCGTCATGCCCTCCTGCTTCCAGAGCTTGGCGCTCTCGCCGCGCTCGCCGAAGGAGAGGCAGACGACGGTGACGTTGTAGCCCAGCTGGGCATGGAGCGCGATCGCGCCGCCGCAACGCCAGACGAAATCGGCTGCATGCGCGCTGATGATGAGAGCAGACTTGTTCGTGGACATGACGGTTCCTCCTCAACCTCCGCCAGACTTGCGCGCCAGCCGTCGCACGACAAATGAAAAAGGCGCCTCATGCCATAAGATTTAGCTATAGTACGTGGAAGTGACGGGTGACATCTGCGACATTTACCGCCCCGGAGGAGGTGCAGATATGGCTGACGGCAACGAGGATTACCTTTCGAATATCGTCTTCATGGGCTTCGGAGAGGCGGGTCATGCAATCGCCTCCGGCTGGTCGAAGACCTGGCGCGGAACGGTCCGCGCTTATGACATCGCCCTGGCTGAAGCCGGTGACGAGGGGCGGGCAGTGCGGGACCGTTGCACCGATGCCGGGATCGACGCCGTGGAGAGACTGGGGCAGGCGCTCGAGGGCGCTAGGCTGATCTTCTGCCTCGTGACGGCCGATCAGGCCCTGGAGGCGGCGCGGACTGCGGCGCCCTATCTGGAACAGGGAGTGCTCTGGCTGGACTGCAATTCCTGTGCGCCCCAGACCAAGGAGAGGGCGGCTCTCGTCATCGAGGCGGCGGGCGGAAAGTACGTGGACGTTGCGGTCATGGCGCCGGTCTATCCGAAGCGTCATCAGGTGCCTCTCCTGCTGGCCGGCCCGCATGCGCAGGAAGCTGCGGAGCTGCTCGAGCAGTTGGAGATGCGTCCGACGATCACCGGCGGGAAGGTCGGCGACGCCTCCAGCGTCAAGATGCTTCGCTCGGTGATGATCAAGGGCCTGGAGGCGCTGACGGCGGAGTGTCTGCTGGGCGCGCGGCGGGCGGGTGTCGAGGAGGCGGTGCTGGCCTCGCTCCAGGCGTCCGACCCCGGCATCGACTGGCGCGCCTGCGGCGCCTACAACCTGGAGCGGATGATGGTGCATGGCGCGCGGCGGGCCGCCGAGATGGAGGAGGTCTGCGTCACCCTGCAGGAGCTGGGGATACCCGACTGGATGAGCCGCGGAACGGTCGAATGGCAGCGAATGGTTTCGGACCTCGATCTGGAGCCCGGCGAGGATGATCTGGCGACGCGCGCAGATCTGATCTTGGGCAAGCTATGATCTCGCGGAACCTGCGGCATCTCAGGCTTTTCGTGGCGGTGGCGGAGCTGAAGTCCGTGACACAGGCGTCGGAGCGATGGCACGTCTCACAGCCTGCCGTGACGCAGGCGCTCAACAAGCTGGAGGCCGAGACCGGCGGGGCGCTGTTCGAGCGCAGCCGCAACGGGTTCTTTCTGAAGCCGCGGGGGGACATCCTGTTGCGGCGGGTGGAGAGCGCATTCGGGTTGCTCGACCCGGTGCTGGCGACCATCTCGCCGTGGTTGCGGATCTCGCTCACCTACGCGCAGCTCCAGGCCCTGGTGGCCGTCAGCGAGACCGAGAACTTCACGCTCGCCGCCCGACAGCTGGGGCTGGCGCAACCGACCGTCCACCGCGCCGTCACGCAGATCGAACAGGAGGCGGCCCGCAGCCTTTTCGAACGCACGGCCTTCGGCATCCTGCCGACGCGTCTCTGCCAGGCGCTGACGCAGGCCGCCCGGCTGGCGATCTACGAGCTCGATCAGGCGGACGCGGAACTGGCGGAGTTCGACGGCGGCGAGGCGGGGTCGATCGTGATCGGTGCCATGCCCCTGGCGCGCTCGGTTCTGTTGCCGACGGCGCTCGTCCGGTTCCGGCAACAGTACAGGGAGATGGCGGTGCGGGTGGTGGATGGTCCCTATCCCGGCATGCTAAGCGAACTACGTCGAGGCAGTCTCGACATCCTGGTCGGCGCATTGCGGGAGCCGGCGCCGATCCACGACATCGTGCAGGAGGCCCTGTTTGACGACCGGCTGGCGCTCCTGTCGCGGCCCGATCATCCGCTGACGGCGCAATCGGTCATCTCCGTCGAGGATCTCCTCGCCTACCCCTGGGTCGTGCCGCACAGCGGCACGCCGACGCGGGCGCAGTTCGAGACGATCTTTTCCTCTGCCGGAAGACAGCCGCCCCGGTGCCTGATCGAGTCCGGATCACTGTTACTGATGCGTGGGCTGCTTCTGGAAAGCGATCATCTCTGCTGTATCTCGCATGTCCAGGCGCGCACCGAATGCGACCGTGGGCTTCTGCGGCAGCTCCCCTTCGATACCGACGACCTGGTCAGGCCCATCGGGCTGACCTTCAGGGCCGGCTGGCGCCCGACCAATCCGCAGAGGAAGATGATCGAGATCCTTGGAGAGGCGGCAGCACTGCTGGGTGAACGACCTCGCGGCTTCGGCGAAAGTCAGGCAGCAGGAGCCACGTCCGGCTGAAAGCCCGCGAGCATGCCCGTGTAGGTCTTCTCCACGGGGAAGGCGTAGGCGCCGCGCTTGGCGGTGGAAAGCCCAAGGGTCACCAGTGCCTCGGCCTGCTTCACCGCCGCCGCGACGCCGTCGATCACCGGGACGCCGAATTCCAGCTGCAACTGCCGGGGCATATCGGCCATGCCGGCGCATCCCAAGACGATCGCCTCGGCCCGGTCTTCCCTCAGCGCAATCTCGATCTCCCGGCAGAGACGTTCGCGGGCCGTGGAGGCAGGATCTTCCAGCGAAAGCACCGGAATATCTGCCGCGCGCACACGGGCGCGCATGCCCATGCCGTAGCGGTGAACCAGCGCCTCGATCGGCAGGCGGGAGCGTTCCATGGTCGTCACGACGGTGAAGCGCTGGGCGATGAAGGAGGCGGTCGCCACGGCTGCCTCGCAGATGCCGATCACCGGGATGCCGGCCATGGCCCGGGCGGCGTCGAGGCCCGTGTCGTCGAAGCAGGCGATGATGGCGGCGTCGGCGCCATCGCGTTCTCCCTGACGGATGGCCTGGAGCAGGCCGGGCACGGCCAGCGCCTCGTCGTAGTAGCCCTCTATGGAGGCCGGTCCCATCGACGAGGTGACGGCGACGAGCTCCGTGCCGGCGGCCAGCACACGCTCTGCCGCCGCGGCGATGCGGCGGGTCATGCTGGCGGTGGTGTTCGGGTTGACGATCAGGATGCGCATCAGAGTTTCAATTCAGGCCTTGAGACGTCGCCGGTTGAGGCGGACGATGAGGAACAGGGTTGCCGCGATGACGAGGAAGGAGAAGGCCGTGGTGACCGTGCCGAGCGCATAGAGCACCGGCGTGGTGACATTGGTGGTCATCGCATAGATCTCCAGCGGCAGGGTGTTGTACGTTCCGGAGGTCATCAGCGTGCGCGCAAACTCGTCATAGGAGAGGGTGAAGCCGAAAAGGCCGACCCCGATCAGGCTGGGGGCGATGATCGGCAGCAGCACGTGGCGGAAGGCCTGCCAGGAGGAGGCCCCGAGATCGCGCGCGGCTTCCTCGTAGACCGGCGAGAAGCGGTTGAAGACGGCAAACATGATCAGCACGCCGAAGGGGAGCGTCCAGGTGAGGTGGGCACCGAAGGCGGAGGAATACCAGGCCGGCGGCAGGCCTGCCTGCTGGAAGAGCACGCCGATCCCGAGCGAGATGATAATCGAGGGTACGACGAGGCTTGCCACCGCCAGATAGAAAAGTGCCGTGGCACCGATGAAGCGCCTGCGGAAGGCAAGTCCTGCGAGCAGAGACACGACGACAGTCGTTGCCATCACAATCAGCCCGAGCATCAGCGAACGCCGGAACGAACCGCCGAAATCGCCGACCGCCTGGGTCTCGAAGAGATTGGCGAACCAGCGGAGGGAAACGCCGTTCAGGGGGAATGTCAGCCCGCCGTTTGGACCCTGGAAGGACAGGATGAGGATGGCCGACAGCGGCCCGTAGAGGAAGAGGACGAAAATGACGAAGAAGATGGCCAGCGCGTAGAACTCGCGGGAGCGTTTCTCTCTGTGCATCTAGAGCTCCTTGCGAATGTCGACGATGCGCAGGATGCCCGCGACCATCAGGAGAACCAGGGCCAGGAGCACCACGGCATTGGCGGCAGCGGCCGGATACTGCAGGAGCGACATCTGGTTCTTCATCATCAGCGCCACGGATGCGCTTTGCCCGCCGGACATGACCTGGACCGTGGAGAAATCGGCCATCACCAGCGTGACGACGAAGATCGTGCCGATCGCCATGCCGGGCTTGGCGAGCGGCATGATCACGTTGGTCAGCGTCTGCCATCCGGAGGCGCCGGCGTCGCGCGCCGCCTCGACCAGCGACTTGTCGATGCGCATCAGCGTGTTGAAGATCGGCGTCACCATGAACAGCGTGTAGAGGTGGACCATCGCGAGCACGACGGCGAAATCGGAGTAGAGCAGCCATTCGACCGGCTGCGAGATCAGCCCGCTGTTCACCAGCGTCGTGTTGACCAGGCCGTTGCGGCCGAGCACCGGGATCCAGGAGATCATGCGGATGATGTTGGAGGTCAGGAAGGGCACGGTGCAGATGAGAAAGAGCACCATCTGCATGGCGGAGCTGCGGATGTGGAAGGCGAGGAAATAGGCGACCCAGAAGCCGACGAAGAGGGTGATCGCCCAAACCATGAAGGCGAACTTCAGCGTGTTGAGATAGGTCTTCCAGGTGACCCAGGAGCCGAGCGTCTCGCCATAGTTGAAGGTGACGAAATCCGGGTACATCTGGGCGAAATCATAGTCCCAGAAGCTGACCACGGTGATCATCAGGATCGGCAGGAGCAGGAAGCAGAAGAGTATGATCGCCAGCGGCGCCGCCTGCAGATAGGAGGTGAGCCAAGATGGCATCCGGATCTCGCGCCTGGCCTCTGCCTCTTCGACGTCCGCGATCTGTGCTGTGGTCATGGATCGTCTCCCTATCTCAGTCGCTGAACATGACGTTTCGCCCACGCCAGACGGGTTGAAGGCTTGGCTGCGGGTCTCCCTCCCCCTTGTGGGGAGGGTGGCCTGCAGGCCGGGAGGAGTGCCTGGTCCAAGACCCCTCCCCAACCCTCCCCACAAGGGGGAGGGGGGCGGCCGAGCCTTCGCTTAAGCCGCGATGAACTCGTTCCAGCGGCGGACCATGTAGCGGTCCTCGTCCATGACCGAGTTCCAGCAGGCGACCTTGCCCATGCGTTCCTCGAAGGAGCCGCCATCGCGCACGGCGCCGGCCTTTTCCATGACCTTGCCGTCGGGCGCGACGATGTCGCCCTGGGCCGGCTTGCCCTCGACCCAGAAGCCCCATTCGTCGGCGGACATGTGTTCCTTGGCGGTATCCATGGCGGCGGAGTAGTAGCCCTGGCGGTTGAGGTAGGCGCCGACCCAGCCGGAGGTGTACCAGTTGATGTATTCATAGGCTGCATCGAGGTGGGCACCGGACAGGTGTGCCGCCAGACCGAGGCCGCCGCCCCAGGAGCGATAGCCTTCCTTCAGCGGCTGGTACTTGCAGGCGATGCCCTTGCCGCGCACGGCGGCGACGGCCGGGGACCACATGGACTGGATGATCACTTCGCCCGAGGCCATCAGGTTGACGGACTCGTCGAAGCTCTTCCAGAAGGCGCGGAACTGGCCATCCTTCTTGGCCTGGATCAGGAAGTCGATCGTCGCGTCGATCTCTTCCTTGGTCATGTTGCCCTTGTCGGCGTATTTGATGTTGCCCATGGCCTCCATGATCATGGCGGCATCCATGATGCCGATCGACGGAATGTTCAGGATCGAGGTCTTGCCCTTGAAGGCCGGGTCCATGATGTCGGCCCAGCTGGTGATCTCGCGGCCGACGAGGTCGGGGCGGATGCCGAGCGTGTCGGCGTTGTAGATCGTCGGGACCATGGTGAAGAGGTCGGTCTCACCCTTGGCAAAGGTCTTGTCTCCTGCCTTTTCGACGTACCCGACCGTATGCGGCGCGGTCCCCTGGGCGATGACGCTGTCGGGGGTCAGTTTGCCGTTTTTGAAGAGCGGCACGATCTTGTCGTAGTACTTAAGCTTGCTGATCTCCATCGGCTGGATGACGCCGGCCGGATAGACCTTCTTGAGGATCCAGTATTCGATGTCGGCAATGTCGTAGGAGTTCGGCTGGGTGACGGCGCGCTGGGCGGCTGCGTCGCTGTCGGTCGCGGTCATCTCCAGCGTGATGCCGAGATCTTCCTTGCACTTCTCGGCAATCGCATTGAGGTTCGACACGCCGGTGCCGAACTGGCGCAGCGTGATCGGGTTCTGGGCCCAGATGGTCGGGAAGCCGGTGATGGCACCGGAGCCGGCGGCGAAGCCGGCCGCAGCCGCACCGGTCTTCAGCAGGGATCGGCGGGTGACGCCCTTCGGCTGATTTTCTTTCGTCATGTCAGTTCTCCTCTGTTAGCCTTTGGCCTTCGTTATTGATGGAATTCACTGCCGGTGCGGCCGAGGACGATAACGTCCTCCTGGTTCCAGTAGAGATGCAGGGCATCGCCGATCCTGACGGGGGTGGCGAAGAATTCGCTGTCGCTGAGGATGGCGGTGAAATCCTCGATGCCTGCACCGGCCACGGAAATCTTCACCGAGGCGCCTCGGTATTCGATGTTGGTGACCGTGCCAGTGAAGCCAAGCCCTTCCTTGGCTGCCATCCCGATGCGCACTCGGTCGGTTCGAATCGCGAGGTCGGCGGTTTCGCCGAGTTGTTCTGTTGCATCCGCAGCAATGAACCGGCCGCCTTGCGAAACCACGAGCGTCATGATGCCGTCGCGATGGTCCTCGATGCGGCCGGAGATGACGTTATGGTTGCCCATGAAGCGCGCCACGAAAGAGGTGGCCGGACGTTCGAAGACCTGGCGCGGTGCGGCGGCCTGCTCGATGCGCCCGTCGTTCATGACGACGATCACATCGGCGAGCGCCATGGCCTCCTCCTGGCTGTGGGTCACATGTACGAAGGTGATGCCGAGAGAAGCCTGCAGCTTCTTCAGCTCTGCGCGCATGCGGACTTTGAGAAACGGATCCAGCGCCGAAAGCGGCTCGTCGAGGAGGAGCGCCTGCGGGTTGGTGATCAGGGCCCGGGCCAGCGCCACGCGCTGCTGCTGGCCGCCGGAGAGCTGTGCCGGCTTTCGCGTCGCATAGGCCTGCAACTCCATGAGCTCCAGCATCTTCATCGCTTTCGCCCGCCGCTCGTCCTTGGCGACGCCCTTCATCTTGAGGCTGAAGGCGACGTTGTCGACGAGGTCGAGGTGCGGGAACAGCGCATAGGACTGGAACATCATCGCGGTGCCGCGGCGCGCCGGCGGTAGGTCGGTCACGACGGTGTTGCCGAGCCGGATGTCGCCGCTGGTGATCGTCTCGTGGCCCGCGATCATGCGAAGCGTCGATGTCTTGCCGCATCCGGAGGGGCCGAGCAGGCAGCAGTATGTCCCGCCCGGGATCTTGATGCTGATGGCTTCCACGGCGGTCGTCGTGCCGTAGAGCTTGGTCACCGAAGCAATGTCTATCTCAGATGCTTTGTTCATCACTGTCACCCCTGCTGACCTAATCATGCAGGGTTCGTGCCAGTTTCGCTTTGCCTGCCGTGGACGCAGATTTTCGCTCCTGCTCCGCAGTCGACGCCCGGAGTTTCGGCCAGCCTGCATAAACCGGAAGCGATTGCTGTCACTGGCGTGACTAAATTGTATGCAATCATGATGTAGGTTTGTGAGCGCTTGGCATGGGCGATGGGTAACGGTAGAAGTGTGTGATCCGGAAGCAGTCCATGAACATCAAAGAAGACATCTCTCCATCCGAGTCCGCTACAGAAGATCGTGCTCTCACGATCCGCGACGCCTTGCGCAATGCCATCGTCGACCGCCGGCTGACGCCCGGGACCAAGCTTACGGAGAGCGAGGTGGGGGCCCTGTTCGACGTCAGCCGGACGGTTGCACGGGCGGGGCTGCAGATGCTGTCGTTCGAAGGTCTGGTGCGTCTGGAGCGCAACCGCGGCGCCTTTGTCTCCAATCCGACACCGGAGGAGGCGCGCCAGGTGTTTGCCTCACGCCGGCTGATCGAGCCGGGTGTGGTGATGTCGGCGCTCGAGCGTCTCGATCCCGACAAGATCGCGATCCTGAGGCACCAGCTGGAGGAAGAGAGCCGCTACCTCAACGAACGCGGCCCGACAGCGCGTCGCGCGGAGATCAAGGCGTCCGGGGATTTTCACCTACTGCTCGCCTCGATGGCAGGCAATGCGATCCTGGAAAAGTTCATGGAGGAGCTCATCGCCCGTTCCTCACTGGTCATCGCCCTCTATGGGCGGTCGGGTATTTCGAGCTGCGGCCATAATGAGCACATGGCTGTCCTTGCGGCCCTGGAGGCAGGTGATGGGGAAAGGGCGCGAGACCTGATGCTGCACCACATCGACCATATCGAGGCCGATCTGGATCTGCAGGTCCGTGATGTCACGCGGCTGAAGGATGCCCTCGACCTCGCCTAGGTCAGCAGCGTCTGCGTCAGCGGGTGGTTCGGGTCGGCCAACCCGTCGAGGACGTTGAAGTGATGCCTGTCAGGCTCTTCCACCGCCTCCGTCTCGGCGCCGAGGCCTTTCCACAGGTTGGCGAGCAGGGCGTTCTGTCGCAGAAATTCCGATCTTTCCGTTGCTCCGACCCAGCAGGTGAGTCTTGCACCGGGCATCGGTTCCAGCAGCGCCGGGCTTTCCCGCCAGGCTTCCTGGCGGTCGATGTTGAGCTGGGCGTTCATGGCCGTGTGCATCAGGGGCCGCAGATCGTGGACACCCGAGAGTGAAACCGTGTGGACGACGCGGGCTTGCACCTCTTGCGGGAGTGGAGACGTGGTGGTGATCATCCGCGTCACCAGATGCCCGCCCGCGGAATGTCCGATCAGCCGGATCGGCCCCGCGACCAGTTCCGCCGCCTTTTCGATGGCGGCGCCCACCTCGGCGGTGATGCCGGAAATCCGGATGTCCGGGCAGAGCGTGTAGGAGGGCATGGCGACGGCAAAACCTGCGTCGATCGGGCCGCGGGCGAGGTGGGACCAGTAGGACCTGTCGAGCCGCAGCCAGAAGCCGCCATGGACGAAGACGACCAGTCCGCGCGGCTTCCCGTTCGGCAGGAACAGGTCCAGCTTGTTGCGCTCTGCCTCGCCGTAGGGGATGTCGAGCCTTGTATGGCCCGCCTCCAGCATGGCCTGCCGATAGGTCCGCGCCGGCTCGATCCAGAGCCCGGGCCAGCGCTCGCCGCCAGCAATGTTCGGACCGTTGGCGTAGGCGTCGTCCCAGTCGGTGATGCGGTGGCGCATGTGGTCCTCATCGTGCGGCTTGCTGTGTCGCCCATATTGGCACCTGCCCGCTTGAGGCGGAAGAGGCCAGTGATCGGGCGAGACCAAAATTATTACAAACTTAAAACTTCTCTCTTGCCAGCGGGCGGGAGCGGTGCTTTTCTGGTGGAAAGGCAAAAATGCCGCGGCCGCCGCACCGGAAACATCCGGGCGTCGGACCAGAAGAACGCATGGGAACTCGACGATGAAACTGGGACCGACAGGCCACCTGGATACGTTTGCCCGCGACAATCTTCCGCCGTCGGATCAGTGGCCGGAGATCCGTCTCGACGGCTTCGATTATCCGGAATGGCTGAACTGCGCCGTGGAGCTTACCGACCGCATGGTCGAGCGCGGCTTCGGCGACCAGACGGCCCTGATCGGCAACGGCCGGCGTCGCACCTACAAGGAACTCTCCGACTGGACGAACCGCATTGCCCGGGCGCTGACGGAAGACTACGGACTGAAGCCCGGCAACCGGGTGCTGATCCG
The DNA here is from genome assembly GCF_056530405.1 of Rhizobium sp. PK7-22. Lineage (NCBI taxonomy): Bacteria > Pseudomonadati > Pseudomonadota > Alphaproteobacteria > Hyphomicrobiales > Rhizobiaceae > Rhizobium > Rhizobium sp. PK7-22. The sequence continues at coordinate 3,737,343 of NZ_CP096514.1, read as the reverse complement.
CTCCGCCAACAATCCGGCCATGGTTGCCTGCTGGCTGGCGGCGACGAAGGCAGGCGCCGTAGTCGTCAACACCATGCCGATGCTGCGTGTCGGTGAAATCGCCAAGGTGGTCGACAAGGCGGAAGTGACGATGGCGCTGTGCGACACGCGCCTGATGGACGAACTGGTGGCCGTCGCCAAGGAAAGCCGGTTCCTGACGCAGGTGATCGGATTCGACGGTACCGCCAATCACGATGCCGAGCTGGACCGCGCGGCGCTGGACAAGCCGGTAAAGTTCGAGGCCGTGAAGACCGGCCGCGACGATGTCGCGCTGCTCGGCTTCACCTCGGGTTCGACGGGCGTGCCGAAGGCGACCATGCACTTCCACCGCGACATCCTGATCATTGCCGATGCCTATGCAAAGGAAGTGCTCAATGTGACGCCAGACGACGTTTTCGTCGGGTCGCCGCCGCTCGCCTTCACCTTCGGGCTCGGCGGGCTTGCCGTCTTTCCGCTGCGCTTCGGGGCTGCGGCGACACTTTTGGAGCAGGCGACGCCGGCGAAGATGATCGAGATCATCGAGACCTACAAGGCAACCATCTGCTTCACCGCGCCGACCGCCTATCGCGCCATGCTGGCGGCGATGGACAAGGGCGCCGATCTCTCGTCGCTCCGCGTCGCCGTCTCCGCCGGGGAAACCCTGCCGGCACCCGTCTACGACGAATGGGTGCGCAAGACCGGCAAGCCGATCGTCGACGGCATCGGCTCGACAGAGATGCTGCACATCTTCATCTCCAACCGGCTTGATGACTCCAGGGCAGCCTGCACAGGCAAGCCGCTGGCCGGCTATGAGGCCATCGTCGTCGACGACGACATGCGCGAAGTGGCACCCGGGACGGTGGGCAAGCTTGCCGTGAAGGGGCCGATCGGTTGTCGCTATCTCGCCGACGATCGCCAGGGAGACTATGTCCGCGACGGCTGGAACCTGACGGGAGATTCCTTCATCCGCGACGAGGACGGCTATTTCCATTTCGCGGCGCGCTGCGACGACATGATCGTTTCCGCCGGTTACAATATCGCCGGGCCTGAGGTGGAGGCGGCACTGCTGAAACACGAGGCGGTGGCGGAATGCGCGGTCATCGGCGTGCCGGACACCGAACGCGGCCATATCGTGGAAGCGCATGTGGTTCTGGTGGACGGCATTGAGGCCTGCGACGCCATGGCCAAGCTCCTCCAGGAGCACGTCAAGAGCATCATCGCTCCTTACAAATATCCACGGTCCATCGTCTTTGCCGATACGCTTCCGAAAACGGAATCCGGCAAGATCCAGCGCTTTCGCCTGAAGCAGGCGAGGGCGGCATGAGGCGGCGGACGGCGGGAAAAGCCGCAAGCGCACCGCTTCGGCAGTGGACGTTCTTTTGCAAGTATGGAAGGTATCGCCAATAGCGGTCGGCTCTAAAGCCGACCCGGATATCCGGCTGCGAGATCAAGGGGTCCGTGCCTGGACTGGGACGACAAGAACAACTGGGAGTTCAAAAAATGAAGACACTGGTTTCCGCAGCCACGCTTGCGCTTAGCATGAGCGTTTCCGGCCTCGCCTTGGCCGAACCCGTCAAGATCGGCATGATCACCACCCTGTCGGGCGGCGGTGCCGGCCTCGGCATCGATACCCGTGACGGCTTCATGCTGGCCATCAAGCAGGCCAGCAACAGCGAGATCGAAGTCATCACCGAAGACGACGGACAGAAGCCGGAACTGGCCGTCCAGATCGCCGACAAGATGATCCAGAGCGATCAGGTAGACATCCTGACGGGCATCGTCTGGTCCAACCTGCTGATGGCCGTTGCCCCAAGCGCGGTGGCCCAGGGCAAGTTCTACGTGTCCACCAATGCGGCACCCGCCGCCCTTGCCGGCGCCAACTGCAACCCGCTCTATTTCAATGCGGCCTACCAGAACGACAATCTTCACGAGGCCATGGGCGAATACGCCAACAAGGACTACAAGAAGATCTTCATCATGGCGCCGAACTATCCGGCCGGCAAGGATTCGCTGACCGGCTTCAAGCGCTACTACAAGGGTGAACTGGCCTCGGAAGTCTACACGCAGGTCGGCCAGACCGACTATGCCGCCGAGATCGCCCAGATCCGCGCATCCGGCGCAGACGCCGTCTTCGCCTTCCTGCCGGGTGGCATGGGCATCGCCTTCATGAAGCAGTACGCACAGTCGGGCGTCGAGATCCCTGTCATGGGTCCCGGCTTCTCCTTCAGCCAGGACGTGCTTCCCGCCATCGGCGACGCAGCGCTCGGCGCCAAGGCCTCCGGCCAATGGGCTCCGGATTTCGATACCGATGTCAGCAAGAAATTCCTTGCCGACTTCCAGACCGAATACGGCCGCCTGCCGTCCATCTATGCCGTCCAGGCCTATGATGCGGCGCAGCTGATCCTCTCGGCGGCTGCCAAGGCCGACGTCAAGGACACCGAAGCGTTCCGCGCAGAGCTTCTCAAGGCAGACATCCAGTCGCCGCGCGGCGACTTCAAGTTCAACACCAACCAGCATCCGATCCAGGACATCTACCTGACGGAAGTGGTGAAGGGTGCGGATGGCGTTCTCACCAACAAGACCGTCGAGAAGATCTTCGACGATCACGAAGACGCCTATGCCAAAGACTGCAAGATGTAAGGCCAGTCAGTGACATTCGCACTTGCTCTTGAGCAGTTGCTCAATGGCCTTCAGCTCGGCGTCATGTTGTTTCTCATGGCTGCCGGGCTGACGCTGATCTTCGGCGTCATGGGCCTGATCAATCTGGCACACGGTTCTCTCTACATGGTGGGCGCCTTCGCCTGCGCGGCAGTGGCGGCAGCGACGGGGTCCTTCTGGCTCGGTCTCGTCGCCAGCCTCGCCTGCGCGGCGGCGGCGGGAGCCATCATCGAGCTCCTCGTCATCCGCAGGCTTTACGATCGGGAGCATCTGGACCAGGTGCTGGCGACCTTCGCGCTGATCCTGATCTTCTCGGAAGGGACGCGCTGGATGTTCGGATCCTTTCCGCTCTATCTCGACATTCCGCCGCTGCTGCAGGGCGCGGTGGCGCTTCCCGGCGGTGCGCAATATCCCGTCTATCGGCTGGCGATCATTGCCGCAGGCGCCCTGGTGGCGCTCGGCCTCTACCTGCTGATCGGCAAGACGCGGCTTGGCATGCGCATCCGCGCCGGCGAGAGCGACCGCGAGATGATCGGTGCGCTCGGCGTCGACATCCGCACGCTTTATACCGTCGTCTTTGCCCTTGGTGCAGCCCTAGCGGGGCTTGCGGGCGCCATGGTCGGCGCGCTGCAGTCGGTGCAGGTGGGCATGGGGGAGCCGGTTCTCATCCTTGCCTTCGTGGTGATCGTCATCGGCGGCATCGGCTCCATCAAGGGCGCACTTCTCGGCGCTCTGCTGGTCGGCGTGGTCGACACGATGGGACGCCTGCTGCTGCCACAGCTCTTCTCCCTTTTCGTGCCGCCGTCACAGGCCGGCATGATCGGTGCCGCCGCGGCGTCCATGCTGATCTATGTGATGATGGCGCTGATCCTGGCCGTCAAGCCGCGCGGGCTTTTCCCCGCGGCGCATGCGTGAGGCCGCCGCCATGCTGAGCCGCGAAAGCCTTATCAACATCCTGCTGGCCGTGCTGTTGCTGGCCGCGCCGCTGGCCGCCAATGCCTATGGCCAGCCCTTCTATGTGACGCTCGCCACCCGCGTCGCCATTCTGGCGCTTGCGGCCACCGGCCTCAATCTGGCGCTCGGGCTTGGCGGGCTCGTGTCCTTCGGGCATGCGGCCTTCTTCGGGATCGGCGGCTATGCCGCCGGCATCCTTGCCACGCACGGCTTCTCCGGCGATCCCCTCTTCTTCGGGCTGTCGGGCACGAACCAGATGCCGGTGATCTGGCTGGTGGCCATGGTTGCCGCCGGCCTGGTGGGGCTGCTGATCGGCGCCATCAGCCTGCGGACATCCGGCGTCTACTTCATCATGATCACGCTCGCCTTTGCGCAGATGGTCTATTATTTCGCCATCTCCTGGCCGGCCTATGGCGGTGAGGACGGGCTGTCGATCCTGGTGCGCAACCAGTTCCCGGGCATCAACACGATGCGGCCCGTGAACTTCTTCCTGATCTGCTACGTGGCGCTGATGGTGGCGCTCGGCCTCTTCGTGCTGATCCGCAGTTCGCGCTTCGGTTCGGCACTGCAGGCGGCGCGGCAGAACGAGGTGCGGGTCGCTACCGTCGGGATCGCGCCCTACCGGATCCGCTTGACCGCCTTTGCGCTGTCCGCCGCGATGACCGGACTTGCGGGTGCCCTGTTTGCGGATCTCAACCGCTTCGTCAGCCCCTCCATGCTGTCCTGGCACATGTCCGGCGAACTGATCGTGCTGATCATTCTAGGCGGTACGGGGCGGTTGTTCGGGCCCTTGGCGGGTGCCGCGCTCTTCGTCATCTTCGAGTATGTGCTGGGCGGGCTGACGGAACGCTGGCAGTTCTTCCTCGGCCTGATCCTGCTCGGCACGGTGCTCTTTGCGCGCGGCGGGCTGCTCGGGCTTCTGGCCGGAAAGGCACGTCATGGCTGAGCCCGTCCTGGAACTGTCCAACCTTGCAAAATCCTTCGGCGCGCTGCGGGCGACGGATGACGTCTCTCTCGATCTTCGGCCCGGCGAGATCCATGCTCTGATCGGCCCCAACGGCGCCGGCAAGTCGACGCTGATCCACCAGATCTGCGGCACGCTCCGCCAGGATTCCGGCACCATCCGCTTTGCCGGCCAGGATATCGGCCACCTCGGCGTTGCCGAGCGCTCGCGGCTGGGGCTGGGACGAACCTTCCAGGTGTCTTCGCTGGCGCCGGAATTCTCTGCCCTGCGCAATGTCATGCTGGCCGTGCAGGCACGGCAGGGATCGAGCTTCCGCTTCTTCAAGCCGGTGATGGGCGACGCGTCGCTGATCGATACCTCCATGGCGATGCTGGAGCGCGTCGGCCTGCAGGACCGCGCCCGGCTTCCCTCGGCCGAACTGTCGCATGGGGAGCGCCGCAAGCTTGAAATCGCGATCGCCCTGGCGCTCAACTCGAAGGCCTTCCTGCTCGACGAACCGATGGCCGGCATGGGACCGGAAGGCTCCAAGGCGCTGACAGGCTTCCTCGACGGGCTGCGCCAGGAAGCGCCGATCCTGCTCGTCGAGCACGACATGGACGCGGTGTTTGCGCTCGCCGACCGCATCTCCGTGCTCGTCTACGGCAAGGTGATCGCCACCGGAACCGTCGACGAGATCCGCAGCGATCCGGCCGTCCGCTCGGCCTATCTGGGAGACCACGCCTGATGCTGCTCGACGTCTCGAAGATCGAAGCCTCCTATGGTGCAAGCCAGGCCCTGTTCGGCGTCGATCTGACCGTTGCCGAAGGCGAGGCCGTGGCGCTGATGGGTCGCAACGGCATGGGCAAGACGACGACCATCCGGGCAATCTGCAATCTCACACCGCCACGGGCCGGATCGGTCCGGCTTGCCGGCACCGACCTGAAGGGCAAGCCTTCGCACCGGGTCGCCAGGCTTGGTATCGGCCTCGTGCCGGAAGGACGGCGCTGCTTCCCCAATCTGACGGTCCACGAGAACCTGGTTGCCGCTGCACGCCCGGGACCCTGGACGCTGGAGCGGGTCAACACGCTGTTTCCGCGTCTCGCCGAACGGCATGCGCAGATGGCGCGGTCGCTGTCGGGCGGCGAACAGCAGATGCTGGCGATCGGCCGTGCGCTGATGACCAATCCGCGCCTGCTCATCCTCGACGAGGCGACGGAAGGCCTGGCGCCGGTCATCCGCCAGGACATCTGGGCGGCGATCCGCAAGCTGAAGGCGGAGGGGCTGTCGATCCTCGTGGTCGACAAGACGCTGTCGGAGCTGCTGCCGGTCGCCGACCGCTGCGTCATCCTCGAAAACGGCAAGAGCGTGTGGCAGGGCACATCGGCAGAGCTCACCGCCGACGTGCAGGATCGCTATCTCGGCGTCTGAGCCGCCGCAAACATCGGCCCGCCCTTGTGGGCCGGAAAGCCGTAGCCGTTGATCATCACCAGATCGATGTCGCTCTCGCGCGCGGCAATGCCTTGCTCGAGCAGCGTGCGGCCTTCGTTGGCCATGGCGGCCAGCAGGCGCTGGACGATATCGGCGGCAGAGAAGTGGCGCGGCGTTATGCCCTTCGCTGCCCGGCATGACTCGATGATCGCGGTGACCTGTGGAGCCACCTGTCGCTTGCCGTCCGGATAGGCATACCAGCCACGCCCGGCCTTCTGGCCGAGACGGCCTGCCTCGCAGAGCCGGTCGGCAATCTCCACATAGCGTTCCAACGGATTGCGCGTCACGGCCTGCCGCTTGCGGCGGGCCCAGGCGATCTCCAGCCCGGCCATGTCGTAGACGGCAAACAGGCCCATGGGGAAGCCGTAGTCTTCCAGCACCGCATCGATCTCCTGCGGCAGCGCGCCATCCTCCAGGAGATATTCCGCCTCGCGGCGATAGGCGGAGAAGATGCGGTTGCCGATGAAGCCTTCCGTAACGCCGGTGACGATGGCGAGCTTGCGCAGCCTCTTTGCCACCGCAAGGCCGGTCGCCAGCACGTCCGGCGCCGTCCTGGCGCAACGGACGACTTCTAGGAGCCGCATGACATGCGCCGGCGAGAAGAAATGCAGGCCAAGCACGCGCTCCGGATGTTGCGTCCGCGCGGCAATCTCGTCCGGGTTCAGGTAGCTGGTATTGGTGGCCAGTATGGCGTCGGCGCGCAGCACGCGGTCGAGGCGGTGGAAGAGATCGACCTTTACCTCGAACTCGTCGAACACGGCCTCGATCACGAGATCGCAAGGGGCGAGGTCTTCGTCGCGGGCCGTCACGGCAAACTGCTGGGCTTGCTTGTCCCGGGCGTCCTGGTCCATTCGGCCGCTTGCCACGGCGCGATCCAGGAGGCCGAGGATGCGCTCGCGGCCCTGTGCCGCTGCCGTCTCGTCCCTGTCGAGGCCGATGACGCTATAGCCGGCGGCGAGCGCTGCGACGGCAATGCCGCTGCCCATCAGGCCGAGCCCGGCGACGCCGATCGTGGCGATCGGACGGGGCTCGGTGTCTTCCAGACCTTCGACCTTCGACGCCTGGCGTTCGGCGAAGAAGACATGCCGCAGGGCTGCCGCCTCGGCGCTGTCGCGCAAACGCAGGAAGGTTGCCCGTTCGTCGGCCAGGCCTTCGGCAAGCGGTCGTCCTGCCATCTCCACGAGCCTGACGGCTTCGGCTGGTGCTTGCTGGCCGCGTGTCCTGGCAAGGACCTTCGAGCGTGCCTTGTCGATCGCGGCTGGATCGGCGGAGGGGACCGTCAGCACACCGGTGCGGCGGAGAGGGCCACCAGCCATGTCCTGCGCGGCGGTGATGGCCGCCTCCAGCGGATGTCCGTCTGTGACCGCATCAATGATGCCAAGCGACAGCGCCTCCGCCGCCTTGACGCTGCGGCCGCTGCCGATGAAGTCGATGGCCGCGGGGATGCCGATGAGGCGTGGCAGGCGCTGGGTGCCGCCGGCGCCGGGAACGAGGCCGAGCTTCACTTCAGGCAGGCCCATTTGAGCGACCGACGAGGCGATGCGGTGATGGCAGGCGAGCGTCACTTCAAGGCCGCCGCCGAGCGCCGCGCCCTGGATGGCGGCAATGACCGGCTTGTCGAATGACGCGATCCGTTCGATGACAGCGGGCAGGAGAGGGGCAGCCGGCGGCTGGCCGAATTCCCGGATATCGGCGCCGCCGATGAAGGTCTTTCCGGCTCCGGTGATGACGATGCCACGCAGGCTTTCGGATGCGGCCGCGTGATCGAGTGCCGCCACCAGGCCGGCGCGAACATTCTGTGACAGCGCGTTGACTGGCGGATTGTCGATGGTCACCAGCAGCACGTCCTGCCGGATCTCGCCGCGGACGCTGTCGGAGAAGAAGATCGCGCTTGTCGTCATCGGTTTACTCCGGCACGACGGCGATGGCCTGGATCTCGATCTTTGCCCGATCTTCGAGCAGCGCCGCCACCTGCATGGCCGCCATCGCCGGGAAGTTGCGGCCCATGACCTCGCGGTAGGCGCGGCCGATGCCCTTGAGGTTGGCGAGATACTCCGCCTTGTCGGTGAAGTACCAGGTCATGGTGGTGACATGCTCCGGGCCGGCGCCACCGGCAGCCAGCACGGCGACGACATTCTCCAGCGTCTGGCGCACCTGTTCGGCGAAATCGTCGGTTTCGAACTGGCACTGGCTGTTCCAGCCAATCTGGCCGCCCACATAGATCTGCCGGCCCCGGGCCGCCACGCCGTTGGAATAGCCGATCGGCTTCGCCCAGCCTTCGGGCTGAAGGATGTCATGCATGCGTCTTCTCCGGAGGCGCGGCCTTCAGGAGCTCGCGCGCGATGATGAGTTTCTGGACTTCGGTGGCGCCCTCGTAGATCCGCAGCGCCCGGATCTCGCGGTAGAGGCTTTCGACGATCTCCCCGCGTCGCACACCCCGGCCACCGAACATCTGGACGGCGCGGTCGATAACCGTTTGCGCCGTTTCGGTTGCCGTCATCTTGGCCATGGCCGCCTCCTTGGTGGTCGGCAGGCCCTGGACGTCGCGCCGCCAGGCGGCGCGGTAGGTGAGAAGGGCCGCCGCATCGATGCCGGCCGCCATGTCGCCGAAGGCTGCCTGCGTGAGTTGCAGGTCCGAAAGCGTCGCACCGAACATCGGACGGCTCCTGGCATGCGCCAGGGCTTCGTCCATGGCGCGGCGGGCAAAGCCGAGCGCCGCGGCCGCCACGGAGGCGCGGAAGATGTCGAGGGTGCGCATGGCGATCTTGAATCCCTCGCCAGGAGCGCCGAGAAGCCGATCGGCGGGGATGCGGCAGGCGTCAAAGCGGATGGTCGCCAGCGGATGCGGCGCGATCACGTCGATGCGCTCGGCAATCGAGAAGCCCGGATCGTCGGCATAGACGACGAAGGCTGAGATGCCGCGCGTCCCGGGTGCCTCGCCGGTGCGCGCAAAGACGGTGTAGACGTCGGCGATGCCGCCATTCGAAATCCAGGTCTTCTCGCCGTCGAGCACGTAATGATCGCCGTCCCGGCGGGCCGCACAGGTCATGGCCGCGACATCGGAGCCTGCTTCCTGTTCGGAGAGGGCGAAAGCGGAAATCCACTCGCCGGAACGGGCCTTCGGCAGTACGGCGCGGCGCAGCGTCTCGGATCCGGAAAGGCCGATGGCTCCGGTCCCCAGTCCCTGCATGGCGAAGGCAAAATCGGCCAGACCATCGTGCCAGGCGAGCGTTTCGCGAGTCAGGCAGACGGCGCGGGAATCGATGGACGTCGTTCCGCCTGCACCGGTCGCGGCGTCCAGCAATCCGGCGTCGCCCAGCGACCGGACGAGGGCGCGGCAGGCGCGATCGGTATCGTCGTGGTCGATGCCGGAGAGGGCGCCCGAGGCGGCATGGGCGTCGAGCCTGTCCGCGAGCGCACGGTGACTTGCATCGAAGAACGGCCAGTCCAGATGCTCGCGGGTCGGGCCGACAAGCCGGGTTTGCGCCGCCATGTCAGTTCCCCTCGAAGACGGGCTTGCGCTTCTCTGCAAAGGCTTCGAAGGCGCGGCGGAAATCCTTGGTGGCCATGCAGACAGCCTGGGCCTGAGCCTCGGATTCGATCATCTCGTCGATGCCCATGGCCCATTCCTGGTTCAGCATGGTCTTCGTCATGGTGTGCGCGAACCACGGTCCGTCGGCCAGCGAATGGGCAAGCTTGCCGGCTTCCGCCTCGACAATCTCAGAACTGTGCAGCGCATTGTAGAAGCCCCAGGCATGGCCCTCCTCAGCGCTCATCGAGCGGCCGGTGAACAGAAGTTCTGCGGCGCGGCCCTGTCCGATGATGCGGGGCAGGATCCCGCAGGCGCCCATGTCGGCGCCCGCCAGTCCGACGCGGGTGAAGAGGAAGGCGGTCTTTGCCTCGGGCGTGGCAAGCCGCATGTCGGAGGCCATGGCGAGGATGGCGCCGGCGCCGGCGCAGATGCCGTCGATCGCCGTGATGATCGGCTGCGGGCATTTCTTCATCGCCTTGACGAGATCGCCGGTCATCCGGGTGAAGGCGAGGAGGTCCGGCATGGCCATCTGCGTCAAGGGCTCGATGATCTCGAAGACGTCGCCGCCGGAGGAGAAATTGCCGCCGGCGCCGGTCAGGACCACGGCACGGATGTCGGAGGCATAGGCGAGATCACGGAAGAGGTCGCGCAGTTCGGCGTAGCTCTCAAAGGTCAGCGGGTTCTTGCGTTCCGGACGGTTCAGCCGGATCGTCGCGACGCGGCCGTCTTCGCTCACCTCCCAGAGAAAGTGTCGTGCCTGATAGTCCTTGAAGGGTCGCAGATGACCTGCCATTGAAACCGTGCTCATCCTGCCAGTACCTCCCCGCCGGCGATAGCGATCGCCTGGCCGTTGATCGAGCCCGCGCCGGGTGACGCCAGCCAGAGAACGGCATCTGCCACTTCCTCCGGCGTGATCAGCCGCCCCTGCGGATTGTTTCTGGTGAAGGCGGAGGCCGCCTCCTCGTGGCTGCGTCCGGTCTTCGTCATGATCGTCTTGATCGCTTGCGCAATCATCGGCGTGTCGGTGAACCCGGGGCAGACGGCGTTGACGGTGATGCCGGACTTGACCAGTTCCAGCGCCAGCGACCGCGTCAGGCCGATGACGCCGTGCTTTGCGGCAGTGTATGCCGAAACATAGGCATAGCCGGTGAGGCCGGCGGTGGAGGCGACATTGATGATGCGCGCACCGGGCCCATGCGCCTTCAGATCGGCAAGGGCGGCCTGGGTGACCAGGAAGACGCCGGTCAGATCCACCGCAAGCACGTGGTTCCAGACCTCGAGCGAGGTCTTCTCGAAGGGTGCTGTCGGGGCCTCGCCGGCATTGTTGACGAGGATGTCGATCGGGCCGAAGGCGGCGCGGGCATTGGCTATGCCGTCGTTGATGGCCGTCGCGTCAGTCACGTCGAAGCCGGCGGCAGTCTGCGCCGAGGGACCGATCTGCGCCGCCAGTGCTTCCAGCGGCGTCGCACGACGACCGGCCAGCGTGACGTGGGCGCCGGCCGCAGCGAGCGCCACCGCGATGGCCGAGCCGATGCCGCTGCCGGCACCGGTCACCAGTGCGTGGCGTCCTTCCAGCTTCCTGTTGCCGTCCATCAGCCGATCCTCACTTTGCTGCGACCGCACGTGCCAGGTTGGTCTCGTACTGCTGCTTGCCGGAATAATACTGCTTCGGCCAGGCAATGTCGGTGAGGCCAATGCGGGCGGCTTCGTGCAGCACCCAGGCGGGATCGGCGAGATGCGGGCGGGCGACGGCGCAGAGATCGGCGCGGCCGGCCGCGATCACCGAATTGGCGTGATCGGCCTCGGAGATGGCGCCCACGGCCATGGTGGGAATGCCGACCTCGTTGCGGATCTTGTCGGAGAAGGGCGTCTGGAAGAGACGGCCGTAGACGGGCTTCTCCTCCTTCCAGACCTGGCCCGACGAGCAGTCGATCATGTCGGCGCCCGCCTCCTTGAACATCCGCGCGAAGATCGTCGCATCCTCCGGCGTGTTGCCGCCCTCGAACCAGTCGTGACACGAGAGGCGAACAGAGATGGGTTTGTCCGCCGGCCAGACGGCGCGGATGGCGCGGAATACCTCGAGCGGATAACGCGCGCGGTTCTCGTGGCTGCCACCGTATTCGTCGGTGCGGCGGTTGGTCAGCGGCGACAGGAAGCTCGACAGCAGATAGCCGTGGGCGCAGTGCAGTTCCAGCCAGTCGGCTCCGGCACTGGCGGCAAGCTCGGTCGCACGCACGAAGTCTGCCTTCACCCGATCCATGTCGGCGCGGTCCATGGGCTTCGGAACCTGGCTGTGCTTCAGGTAGGGGAGGGCGGAGGCCGAGATCAGCGGCCAGCCGCCCGCTTCGAGCGGCTGGTCCATGCCGTCCCAGGCCAGTTTCGTGGCGCCCTTGCGGCCGGCATGGCCGAGCTGGATGCCGACCTTGGCGGTGCTGTTGGAATGGGCGAAGTCGACGAAGCGCTTCCAGCCCGTCGCCTGCTCTTCGTTCCACAGGCCGAGGCAGCCGGGGGTGATGCGCGCGTCCGGCGAGACACAGGTCATCTCGCCGAAAATCAGGCCGGCGCCGCCGAGTGCGCGGGCGCCCAGATGCACGAGATGGAAGTCGTCAATCAGGCCGTCGGTTGCGGAATACATGGCCATGGGCGACATGACGATGCGGTTCTTCAGCGTCACGCCGCGCAGCGAGTAAGGCGTGAACATCGGCGGCGGCACCTTGCCCTCGGCATTCGGCTGCACGCCGGCCTCGGCGGCGAACCAGCGCTCGTAGCCTTCCAGCCACGTCTTGTCGCGCAGGCGCAGGTTCTCGTGGCTGATGCGCTGCGATCGGGTCAGCATGGAGTACATGAACTGCTCGGGCGGCAGCGTGTCGGCGTAGCGCTGACCGACGACCTCGAACCATTCCATGGCATTGCGGGCGGCATTCTGGATCCGGGCAACATCGACTCGGCGGATCTCTTCGTAGGTTTCGAGGACTGCCGGGATCTGGTCGCGGGTGTGGCCGTGCTTGTTGAACTGGTTGGCAAGCTCGATGGCGTCGTCGATCGCAAGCTTGGTGCCGGAGCCGATGGCGAAATGGGCGGTGTGGGCGGCGTCCCCCATCAGCACGACATGCGACTGGCCGTTGAAATGGCTCCACTTGCCGCAGATCAGGCGGTTGAAGTTGAGCCAGGCCGAGCCGCGCAGATGGCGCGCATTGGTCATCAGCTCCGCGCCGTCGAGCACCTCGGAAAAAAGGGTCTGGCACAAGTCGATGGAGCCCTGCTGGTCCATCTCACCGAGCTGATGCTTCTCGTAGGCCTCTTCCGTCGTCTCGACGATGAAGGTCGAGGTGTTCTCGTCGAACTTGTAGATATGCGCCTGGAACCAGCCGTTATCGGTCTTGCGGAAATCGAAGGTGAAGGCGTCGTAGAGCTTGTTGGTGCCAAGCCAGATGTAGCGGTTCGGCCGCGTCACGAGATCGGGCTGGAAGACCTCCGCATAGCGGTTGCGGATCTTCGAGTTGAAGCCGTCCGACGCGATGACGAGATCGGCATCCGGGTAGTCGAGATCGCTGGCGACATCGGTTTCGAAGACGAGCTCGACACCCAGCGTCTCGCAGCGGCGCTGCAGGATGTTGAGGAGTTTCTTGCGCCCGATGCCGACGAAGCCGTGGCCGGAGGTGCGCTGGCGGGTGCCCTTGAACCAGACCTCGATGTCGTCCCAGTGGTTGAATGCGTCCTCGATTTCGGCGGCGCTCTCGGGATCCCAAACGCGCATGGCCTGCATGGTTGCGTCGGAAAACACTACGCCCCAGCCGAAGGTGTCATAGGCCCGGTTACGCTCCACGACCGAGATCTGATGCTCCGGATGCTGCTTCTTCATCAGAAGCGCGAAATAGAGCCCGGCTGGTCCGCCGCCGATGCAGACGATGCGCATGAAGCACTCCTCCTGAAGTTCCCGTTTATTATTTTAAGTTTAAACTATATAATCGCTTCAAGGAGCGTCAAGCGCTTTTTGGGGTTGCGGCAGCTGCAAGTCAGCGATCCTTTGACATTTCAAATTGTGCTTCGTAGTTGTTCGTTGAGGTGGAGGATGAAAGTGCGGATGGATATCACCGACAGCCAATCGACCAGCGGCGATCTGGAAATGATCGTGCATGGTCCCAGCGGACGCAACAAGCCGGAAACGCGGCTGTGGTTGCGCATGCTGTCCACGACAAAGCTGATCACCACCGAAATCCGTCGTCGCCTTCGCGCCGAGTTCGGCGCGACCCTGCCGCAGTTCGACCTGATGGCGCAGCTCTATCGGGAGGCGGACGGTTTGCGGCTGGGCGAGCTTTCCAAGCGGACCATGGTCACAAACGGCAATGTGACGGGCCTCGTGGAGCGGCTGGAGACGGACGGGCTTGTGAAGCGGGTGACGCCGGACAAGGACCGGCGGGTCACCGTGGCGCAGCTGACGCCGGCCGGGACCGAGCTTTTCACGGCAATGGCCGAGGCCCACGAGCACTGGCTGCGCGAGCTCTTCGCGGATCTAGACGCCGAGACGGTGGATGCGCTCTGGTCGGATATCGGGCGGGTCAAAAGCTCGGCCAGCAACCATTTGTCCGGTGCAGACGTCGAATAGCCTAAGGCCCGAGAACGGTCTGCGCCGATCAGAACACGAGTTGCGGCAGGCTGAGGACGATGGCGGGGAAGGCGATGGTGAGAATGATCACCACGAGGTCGGCAAGGATGAAGGGTACCACGCCCTTGAAGACCTGCACGACGCTGACATAGCGCGACGCCACGTTCTTGATGACGAAGACATTCAGCCCCACCGGCGGCGTGATCATCCCGATTTCCAGCATCTTGACCACGAACACCCCGAACCAGACCAGGCTGATGCCCTCTGCCTTCAGGACCGGAAGCAATACGGGAAGCGTCACCAGCAGGGCGCCGAAGGGCTCCATGAACATCCCCAGGACCAGATAGATCGCCACGATGATCGTCATCAACTCCACGTAGCCGAGGTCCGCGCCGCCTACCAAGGAGCCGATGAACGAGGAGAGGCCGGTGATGCCCAGGAAGCGGGTGAACATCGAAGCACCGATGCCGATGATGAACAGCGAGGCGCAGGTGGTCAGGGTCTCCAGAAGCGAGACGCGCATTACCTGCAGCGTCAGCTTGCCGGTGACGGCCGACAGGAGAATGGCGCCGCCTGCGCCCACCGCACCGGCTTCGGTCGCCGTGAAATATCCGGAGAACAAGCCGCCGAAGACCAGCAGGACGAGGATGGCGATCGGCCAGATCCGGAGGATCGCCGGCAGCCCTCCGGCATCGGCAAAGCCGGCCGCCAGGTGGCGCGGCACGATGTCCGGCCGCAGCCAGCAATAGGCGAAAACAATGAGGCAGTAGGAGACGGCGGTCAGGATGCCGACGCCGATGCCGCCGACGAAGACCTGGGTGATCGAGGTTTCCGCAAAGACGCCATAGACGATCATCAGGATCGATGGCGGGATCAGTGCGCCGATCGTGCCTCCGGCAGCGATGGCGCCAGCGGCGAAACTCGGGCGATAGCCGGCAGCGACCATCTCCGGGATCGCGATCCGCCCCATGGCCGCAGCGCAGGCGATCGAGGATCCGGAGACGCTGGCAAAGCCCGTGCAGGCAAAGATCGAGGAGATCGCCAGCCCGCCCGGCACCCGCCAGAGAATTGCCTTGGCCGCATCGAAGAGACTGGTGGTCAGGCCGGCGTGAAAGGCGATGAAGCCCATCAGCAGGAACATCGGCACCGCGCTCATCGTCCAGCTGGCGACAAAGCTGTAGGGGGTCGAGGTAACGATGCCGAGGGCCGGCTGGAAGCCGAGAAGCATGGCGATGCCGCCGAAGGAGACGGTGATCATCGCCAGCGCCACAGGTACACGCAGCAGGAGAAGCAGCATCAGGATGCCGACACCATAGAGACCGACGTCTACGCTCATGCCTGATGCTCCCGCGCCGGCTGTTCGTTGCCGGTGATGATCTGAAGAAGGCGCACGGTGACGATGATCGCGGCCAGTGCGAAGCCGGCGGGCGGCAGGAAGTAGCCGGGCCAGGTGATGATCTTGACCTGCAGCGCGACGACGAAGGTGCCGGTATCGTAGTTCCTCACGGCCGTCAGCCAGCTGGCATAGGCCATCACCGCATAGATCACGACGCCAAGCGCGGCGATCAGCAGATCGGAGACACGGCGCAGGCGTGGCGGCAGCATGAAGTCAAGCAGTTCGACCGAAATCATGCCGCCCCGGCGTTCCACCCAGGCCAGTGGCAGGAAGGCGACCAGGAGCATGTAGTAATAGGAGACCATCTCCACCGTTGCCGGCAGGGAGGCGCCTATAAAGACGCGCGAGAGGATGTCCGCGCAGACATGGATCATCATGGCAAGCACGCCGATGGCCGCGATGAATGCCATCATGCGCGAGAGCTTATCGGCTAGACCGGAAACATAGGACATGGACGATCCCGTTGCGCATTGTTCAGGGCAGGCAGGGCCTGCGGGACGATGCCCGCAGGCCCTTTGCCTCACATGCCGTAGGTCGCGAAATCGACCTTGCTCCAGACCTCCTCGTCGAGGCGCGTGGCGATGGCATCAGGATCGCCACCGGCCTCCTTCACGATGCCGTTCCACTTTTCGACGAGCTGCGAGAAACGGGCCACGCGTTCTGCCGCATCATCGAAGCCGAAGCGTTCCTGCGCGACCTTGGCTGCCGTTTCCTTGTCGGCCTCCGCAAACTCCTCGGCCGCCTGGACGAAGGCGGGATCCGGTTCGATGAATGCAATGCCGGCCTTTTCCGCGGCAGCCTTCGCCTCGGCGGCCATGTCGTAGCCCCAACGTTGGGTGAAGGTGACGTTGGCCTGGTTGGCGGCGGTCGCCAACTGCTTGCGCTCTTCCGCACTCAGCGATTCCCAGGCCACGTTTGCCACGGTGAAGTCGGAGGTCGCGTGGTAGGTGCCGAGCGGGATGAAGGTGATGTTGGTGACGAGTTCGACCAGCCGGAACGACAGGAGATCGCCGATCGAGGCCATGGAGCCGTCGATCACGCCCTGGGACATGGACTCGAAGGTGTCGCCGACACCGATGTTGGCCGGTACGGCACCGAAGTGCTCCGCCCAGCGCGAGAAGGGCGCGCCGCCGCTGCGCAGGCGCAGCCCCTTGACGTCTTCGGCCGTGCGCACCGGCTTCTTCGTCAGCAGCGCATAGACGTCGGACGATCCGGAGCCGAGATAGGTGACGCCGAACTTCTTCAGCTCCTGCTGGCAGGTGTCGCAGGTCACCATGTATTCGGTCATGGCCGCGGCCATGGCATGCGGTTCGCGGCCGGAGAGAGCAAGCTCGCCCGCCAGCGACATGTTCGGCAGATCAGCCGGGAAGTAGAGCGGCAAGAGGTTGCCGACCTCCACGAGCTGGCTCTGCAGGCCGTCCTTCATCTGGCCCAGGCCGACGACCTCGGGGCCGAGGATCTGTGCGGTGAGATTGCCGCCCGAAACCTCGGGCAGGATTTCAGCCAGCTTCGAGTACAGGTGGCTGTGCGAGGGGTGGGCCGGCGGGGCGCCGGGGGCGATGCGCAGTTCGCGCGCGTTGGCGGTGGTTGCGGCAAGCGCCGCCAGTCCGACCATCATGGACAACACATATTTCATGTTCATTTCCTCCCAGTTCAGAACATGTTGCGGATAGCAGTTCAGAGATTCAGCAGTCTCCGGGCGTTCTCCTTGAGGATCAACGGACGGACCTCGTCACGGATCTCGATGTTCTCGAAATCCGCCAGCCACCGGTCCGGGGTGATCGCCGGCCAATCGGAGCCGAACAGCATCTTGTGCTTCAGCATCGTGTTGGCGTAGCGGACCAGGATCGGTGGAAAGTACTTCGGCGACCAGCCGGACATGTCGATGTAGACGTTGGGCTTGTGGGTCGCGACAGACAGCGCCTCCTCCTGCCAGGGAAAGGAGGGATGCGCCAGGATGATCGGCATGTCCGGGAAATCGGCCGCCACATCGTCCAGGTGGATGGGGTTGGAGTATTTCAGGCGCATGCCCATGCCGCCGCGCATGCCGGCGCCCACCCCGGTCTGGCCGGTGTGGAAGAGTGTGATAGCTCCCTCTTCGGCGATCGCCTCATAGAGAGGATAGGCGCTGCGGTCGTTGGGATAGAAGCCCTGCATGGTGGGGTGGAACTTGAAGCCCCTGACGCCGAATTCGCGCACCAGGCGTCGCGCCTCGCGGGCACCGCTTTTGCCTTTCGCCGGATCGATGGAGGCAAAGGGGATCATGATGTCGCTGTTGGCAGCGGCGATCTGTGCCACCTCCTCGTTCTCGTAGCGCCGGAAGCCGGTTTCCCGTTCGGCATCGACGGGGAAGATGACGCAGCCGATCCTGCGTTCCCGATAGTAGGCCGCCGTTTCCTCGACGGTCGGCAGCATGCCCTTGGCGCCGGCCGGGTTCTTGAAGTATTTCGCCATGCCGGCCTGGAACTCGTCGTAGCCGTCGTCGCGGTGGCCGCAGCAGGGTTCCTCCGCATGAGTATGGATGTCTATGGCGATCAGGTCGTCGATGTTCACTGGCCCGTCTCCTCCGCCAGACCCACATATTTCTGCAGGAGCGCGATCAGCTGTGCCCTTTCTTTCCGGCTCAGCGGCGCGCCGGTCGTCTCTTCATAGCCGAAGAAGGCGGCACTGGCCTTGTCCACGGTCTGGCGACCCAGCGTCGTCAGCGTCAGTTCCACCGCGCGGCGATCGGCGTCCGGGATTTCCCGGGACACCAGACTTGCGTCCTCCAGGGCCCGGACGAGTTTCGTCATATGCGCACGCTTGATCATAAGGCGCTGGCCCAGCGCACTCTGGCGAATGCCGGGGTTGCAGGCGATGACCCACAGGACGGAGAACTCGCCCGGCTTCAGCCCACGGGGACCATGCTCGGAAAAGAAATCCTCGAAAGCGTGCAGTTGTGCGAGCCGCAGCAGAAAGCCGAGCGAACCTGCGAGTTCACCCACCTGGACCTTGTCGGAACGCCGTGTAGATACATCCATTCCGGCCTCTCCCTCAGCCTGCACCGGGCGCCTTCACCCGTGCCGCCCGCTTGTCGAGAAAGGCGCGAAGCCTTTCCTCGGCTTCCGGGGTGGTGGCGGTGAAGGAGGCGATGAAGGATTCGACAAACAGGCCGTCTTCCTTGGCCATGTCCTGGATCCGCGGCAGGGCGTTGATGACGGCATAGTTGGAGATTTCGGCATTGCTGGCGGCGGCACAGGCGAGCTCATGGGCCCTGCGGCGCGCCTCGCCCTTGTCCACGACGTATTGGACGATGTTCCAGCGCTCGGCCTCTTCGGCGGCCGCCACCCGGCCGGTCAGCATCATGTCGGTCATGCGTGGCACGCCTATCAGGCGTGCCACCCGGACGGAGCCGCCACCGCCGACGAAGATGCCGCGCTGGCCTTCCGGAAGCGCGAAGAAGGCGGAACGATCGGCAACGCGAATATGGGTCGAGGCGGCAAGCTCCAGGCCCCCGCCGACGACGGCGCCGTGCAGTGCGGAGATCCAGGGAATGGTGCCATGTTCTATGCCTGCGAAGACCACGTGCCATCGCCGTGAGCCGCGAACGCCCTGCATGGGTGTCTTCTTGATGTGTTCGGCGAGGTCCAGCCCGGCGCAGAAATGATCGCCGTGGCCGTAGAGAACGACGGCCTTTGCCTCGTCTTCGGCGCGGGCCACAGTCTCTGCGATGGTTTCGACGAAACGGTCACTGATGGCATTGCGCTTTTCGGGCCGGTTGAGGCCGATGTGAGCGATCTCGTCGCGAAGCTCATAGGTGACGAAGCTGCTCGCCGTTGCGTCGGCCATTGTGCATCCACTCCTCTGGTGACGGGCCTCCCGGAGCCGTCTTTATTGCATGATTGTTTACAGAGAGAATGTTTCCTTGTAAACAAAATTCGGGAGTATCAATCTCTGGGAGGAGATGTCATGGCCGACAACGCCGTGCAGGATGCAAAGCTGTGGTCGCCAGTGGTGAACTGGGAAAAGCGACCGAACGGGGAGGTGCTTGTCTGGCGGGAGGATCCGCTGGGCGCCTATCCCGACAAGCTGAACGAGCGTCTGGTGCATTGGGCGACAATCGCGCCGGACCGGGTGTGGATGGCGGACCGCGAGGGAATGGGTGACTGGACCACGGTCACCTACAGCCAGGCCCTCGGCCAGATCCGGCGCATCGGCCAGTTCCTGCTCGATCTCGGGCTGTCGGCGGAAAATCCCCTCGTCATCCTGTCGGAGAACTCCATCCCGCATGCGCTGATGGCGCTCGGGGCGCAGCATGTGGGGATCCCTTCCGCTGCCATCGCCCCCGCCTATACCACCAATCCCTCCGGGCTTGGCAAGCTCAGCGACATCGCCCGGCAGATCACGCCGGGACTGGTCTTTGCCGAAGACGCAGGACCTTTCCTCGAAGGCGTCACTGCGGCCTTCGGGGCCGACATTCCGTTTGCTGCCGTTCGCAACCTGCCCCCGGCGCGACCGTGTTCATTCCTGTTTCAGGATATCCTGACGACGGAGCCGACCGCGGCCGTGGACCGTGCCTTCGACAGGGTCGGTCCCGACACCGTGGCGAAATTCCTGTTTACCTCCGGGACCACCGGCTCGCCGAAGGCGGTCATCCAGACGCAGCGGATGCTGTGCTCGAACCAGGAGATGATTGCCGATTGCTACGGCTATTTCCGCGACGAGCCGCCGATCCTCGTCGACTGGGCGCCCTGGAATCATACGGCCGCCGGCAACAAGTGCTTCAACATCGCGATCTACAACGGCGGCACCTATTACATCGACCGCGGCAAGCCGGCGCCGGGGCTGATCGGGCAGACGATCGCCAATCTCCAGGAGGTCTCGCCGACCTGGTACTTCAACGTTCCCGCCGGCTTCGAGATGCTGATCCAGGCGATGCGCGAGGATCAGGCGCTGCGGGAGAACTTCTTCAAGGATCTGAAGCTGCTGATGTATGCCGGCGCCGGGATGGCTCAGCATACCTGGGATGCGCTGCTCGAGCTGTCGGAGATGGCAACCGGCCGGAGGATCCCGCTCTGCACCGGCATAGGCTCCACGGAGACAGCACCTTTTGCACTCTTCTGCACGGAGCCACAGGACAAGCCCGGAAACATCGGCATTCCGGCGCAAGGGGTGACGATGAAGCTGGTGCCTGCGGACGAGCGATACGAGCTGCGCCTGAAGGGCCCTAACGTCACGCCGGGTTATTGGCGAAACGAGAGGCTGACGGCGGAGGCCTTCGACGATGAAGGCTTCTATCGCATCGGCGACGCGGTCAAATTCGTCGAGGCAGACGACCCGCGACGAGGCTTCTATTTCGATGGGCGAACGGCGGAAAACTTCAAGCTCCAGACGGGCACCTGGGTGGCGGTCGGGGTTTTGCGAGCACAGCTCGTCAACCAGTTCGGCGGCCTGATCCGCGATGCGGTGATCACCGGCGAGAGCCGAGCAGAGCTCGGGGCGCTTGCCGTTCCCTTCATGCCGGCGCTTCGGGATCTGGTCGCCGGCGAGCCCGACCTCAGCGACGAGGCGGTGATTGCCCATCCCAAGGTGCGGGCGGCGATTGCGGCACGGCTCCTGGAACACCAGCGACAGTCGAGCGGGTCGGCAACGCGGGTGATGCGCATCCTGCTGATGACGGAGCCGCTGCGGTTCGAGAAGGGCGAGGTGACGGACAAGGGCTCGATCAACCAGCGGGCGGTGCTGGCGCATCGCGGTGAGCTGGTCGAGGCGCTCTACGCCGATGCGCCGGGTGTCATTCAGGTGGGCAAGGAGCTTGCGGCATGAAGATCGGAGGATCCAGCGCGATCGTCACCGGAGGGGGCTCAGGCCTCGGCGAGGCGACGGCGCGCCTTCTCGCAAGGCTTGGGGCGGTGGTGCACGTGTTCGACCGCAATGGCGATGCTGCCGAGCGGGTTGCGCAGGACATCGGCGGCGTGGCCGTCACGGGAGACGTCACGGACGAGGGGGATGCCACCAAGGTCTTCGGACTTGCAGCCAAGGCCGGCGACGGGCTGCGTATTCTCGTCAATTGCGCCGGCATCGGCACCGCAGGACGTATCCTCGGCAAGGAGGGCCCCATGCCGCTCGCTGATTTCGAGCGCGTCATCCGCGTCAACCTCATCGGCACCTTCAACATGATGCGCCTGGGGGCAGAATGCATGGCCGCAAACCCCGAACTGGACGACGGGGCGCGGGGCGTGATCGTCA
The DNA here is from genome assembly GCF_056530405.1 of Rhizobium sp. PK7-22. NCBI lineage: Bacteria > Pseudomonadati > Pseudomonadota > Alphaproteobacteria > Hyphomicrobiales > Rhizobiaceae > Rhizobium > Rhizobium sp. PK7-22. The sequence continues at coordinate 3,715,520 of NZ_CP096514.1, read as the reverse complement.
ACACGGCCTCCGTTGCCGCTTTCGAAGGTCAGGTAGGGCAGGCGGCCTATGCCGCGTCCAAAGGCGGGATCGTCTCCATGGCGCTGCCGGCCGCGCGCGAGTTTGCGCGGTTCGGCATCCGGGTTAACACGGTGGCGCCCGGGATCTTCCTGACGCCGCTGCTGGCCGGGCTGCCGCAGGAGGCGCAGGACAGTCTCGGCGCGGCAATCCCTTATCCCGCACGGCTCGGCGATCCGGCCGAGTTTGCCGATGCTGTCCGCTTCGTGATCGAGAACCAGTACATCAACGGCGAGGTCATTCGCCTCGACGGCGGAATCCGGATGCAGCCCCGGTGACGGCGAACGGATATTCCGACCAGGCGCGGCGGACACTGGCGCTTCTGGCAGTGACGCCGGGCTGGCAGCGGGTGAAGGAGCTGAGCCCGGACTGCGACGACGCGACGGTTTCAGCGATCGTCGAGGAAGCGGCGCAGTTTGCCGAAGGGGTTCTGGCACCGCTCAACATTCCCGGAGACAGGATAGGGGCGCAACTCGTCGAGGGGAGGGTGCGAACGCCGACCGGTTTTGCAGAGGCCTTCCAGCGCTACGGCGCATCCGGCTGGCTGGGGATGGACGTCTCCGATCGTTACGGCGGACAGGCGCTGCCGCTGACCGTCCAGGCGGCCTGCGCGCCACTGTTCGAGCGCGGCTGCGTGGCGCTGATGATGGCTGCCGGTTCAACGCGCGCTGCCGCCCACCTGCTGGCTGAGGCTGCCGACGAGGCAGTCGCGGATGAATGGCTGCCGAAGCTTCTGACAGGGGAGTGGGCGGCGACCATCTGCATCTCCGAGCCGGAGGCCGGATCCGATGTGGGCCGTCTGCGCACGAGGGCGCAATGCCGTGACGGGACCTGGCGGATCACCGGCCAGAAGATCTGGATCTCGTTCGGGGACCACGACATGGCCGACCGTATCGGCCACTGCCTGCTTGCCCGCACCAACGACCAACCCGGCACCCGTGGCATCAGCCTGTTCCTGGTGCCGGACGGGATCGATGGGCGCCGGAACGGCGTGAGTGTCGAGCGCATCGAGGAGAAGATGGGCCTGCATGGTTCGCCGACCTGCGCGATGCGGTTCGAGGAGGCTGGCGGGATCCTGATCGGTGACGAAGGACGCGGGCTGTCGCAGCTTTTCACGATGATCGAGCTGATGCGCCTGCAGACCGCCTGCCAGGGCCTGGGGCTCGCTTCGGCTTCGGCCGATATTGCGGTGGGCTATGCCCGAGAGCGGCGTCAAGGTGGACGTGCCGAGCGGCCACCGGTCGTGATCGCCACGCATCCGGACGTCCGGCGACAGTTGCACGAGATGCGCTGGCAGACGGAGGTGCTGCGGGCGGCGGTGCTGGAACTGGCGACCATCATGGATCTCGCGCGTCTGGAGCCGGACGAGCACAATCGCCGCGCGCTTGCAGACTTTGCCGGATGGATGCTGCCGCTGATCAAGAATTTCGGCGCTGCGGCGGGCTTTGATGTTGCCAATGCCGCCATCCAGGTGCTGGGCGGAGCCGGCTATACGCGCGACTGGCCGCTCGAGCAGTATCTGCGTGATGCGCGCGTTATGACCATCTACGAAGGCACCACCGGCATGCAGGCCATCGACTTTCTGACGCGACGGCTGTGGCGGGACGAGGGGCGCGGCCTGCGGGTGTCCGAGCAGCGGGCGAGGACGGAGATCGAGGCTCTCGCCGGCCAGCATCCGGACATGGCGGCGGGCGCGCTTCGGGCTCTGGGGGACCTCATGGACTTCAGCGCGCGCATGGCGCCCCTTCGCGACGATCCGGAAAGGGGTCTTTATCTGGCCGACAGCTATATGCGGGCGGGCTGGCAGGCGGTCAGCGCCTGGATGACAATGCGGATGCAGCAGTTGCCGGAGGGGGATGACCTCTCCTGATCGCTATCCGATCATTGGTCGGCTCTGGTTTATCAGGGATCTGCCGAGACCCTTGCATAGGCCCCCAGGATGAATCTTTCCGCCTGGAACAGATAGGCTTCCAGGATCTCGGAAGCACCTTTCGGATTGCCAGCTTCCAGCTGCGTGACGATGCTGCGGTTCTGGTCGATGAAGGGCGCGTGGAGAAATTCAGGGTCGTGCAGCAGTCCGAAGACCAGCCTGAGTTCCAGGGAGATCTGCCTGTAGAAATCGCTGAGACGCGGGCTGTCGGCAAGCTCGACGATTGCTGCATGGAATGCGATATCGGCTGTGCCGACGCCCAGCCAGTCACCCTTGTCCCGGCAATCATGGGCCGCTTCGACGGCAGTCCGCATCTTGGCTGCTGCCGGATGGCGGGGATGTGCCTGCGCCAGCGCCGGGCATTCGATGAAGCGACGCACCCGGTAGATATCGACGATCGTCGACATGCTGGGCGTCGTTACGAAGACGCCGCGATTGGCTTCGTAGCGCAGAAGCCCTTCCTTGGTCAGCTGCCGGAACGCCTCCCGCAGGGTGTTGCGGGAGACCTGCAGTTCGTCGCTGAGGTTCTGCTCGGAGAGATGGCTGCCCGGAACCAGCCTGCCGGAAATCACCTGTTCGCGAATCCGCCCGGCCAGCGTTTCCGCAAGCGTCGGGGAGGGCTCGACGCCGTTGCCGTTCAGTCGCGCAGGCCGCTTTACAATCAAGGCTTCCTGCTCGTTCTCGTTCAGATCACCTGTCCTTGAAATCGTCATCAGAATGCCCGTCCCCGCTTCACCCAAGCCAATCGCAGGAGCCCCTGCGGAGTTCAATAGAAATCCGTGCGGCCGCCATGGAACAGCCGCGCCATCCTAACCGAATGATTATTTGTAGGGCAATGTATGAAAATTGTTCAACAGTCTGGACAGGGATATCGGGAGTTGCTAGCTTTCACCGCAGTAATGAGTGGGAAACAGGTCTCATGAGGATGATCGACCTTAACAGCGACCTTGGCGAAAGCTTCGGCGCCTGGCGCATGGGCGATGACAGCGCGATGCTGGATGTCGTCAGCAGCGCGAACGTGGCCTGCGGCTTCCATGCGGGCGATCCGGCAGGCATTTTGCGGACGCTGCGGGCGGCTGCAGAGCGGGGTATCGCTATCGGCGCCCATGTCGGTTACCGCGATCTCGTCGGGTTCGGTCGGCGCAACATGGACCCCACCAGCGAGGAATTGATCGGCGACGTGATCTACCAGATCGGCGCGCTGAAAGGGCTTGCCGCAGCGGCAGGCACGCGCGTCACCTACGTCAAGCCGCACGGCGCCCTCTACAACACCATCGCCTTCGACACGCGTCAGGCGGCCGACGTGATCGCCGCCATTCTGACCGTCGATGCTTCGCTGGCGCTTGTGGCGCTGGCGGGCTCGCCGCTCATCGCGCAGGCGAGGGCTGCCGGTCTGACGGTCGTGGCCGAGGCCTTTGCGGATCGCGGCTACACGGCGGAGGGGGCACTCGTCTCCCGACGTGAGGCCGGAGCCGTCCTGCACGATCCGGAGGTCATTGCCAAGCGCATGGTGCGTCTTGTCCAGGAGGGCGTGCTCGAGGCCGTCGACGGCACGATGACGAAGATCGATGCCCAGAGCATCTGCGTGCACGGCGACAGCCCGGGTGCCGTTGCGATCGCGCAGCGTCTGCGCAGTGTGCTCGAGGAGGCCGGCATTGCGATCGGCCCCTGCGCCGGCGCGGCAGGCTGAGACTGGCATGCAAGCAACCGTTCCCGCACCGCTGCGCACTCCGTCCATGCGTGTCCTGCCCGTGAGGGAAGACTGCATTCTCGTGGAGCTTTCCGATCTTGGCGAAACGCTTGCGCTCTTCGAGGCCCTGCAGGACCATCCGATTGCGGGCATCCGCGAGATCATTCCCGCTGCCCGCACGCTGCTGATCGACTTCGATCCGCTGGAGATCTCTGCTGATGCGCTCGGATCTGCTGTTGCTTCGTATCTCGGAGGGGACAGCAAGGCGTCTTCCGGATCCCTGGTGGAGATACCTGTCCACTATGACGGAGAGGATCTCGGCGAGGTCGCAGGCATTCTGGGCATGACGACGGAAGAGGTCGTCCGCCTTCATGGCGCCGCCGAATATCTGGTTGCCTTTACCGGATTTGCGCCCGGCTTTGCCTATCTGGCCGGCGGCGATCCGCGGCTGGCAGTGCCGAGACGTAAGTCGCCACGCACGCATGTGCCGGCCGGTGCGGTCGGACTGGCAGGCGAATTTACCGGTGTCTATCCCAAGACGAGCCCCGGCGGCTGGCAGCTGATCGGCACGACTCCGCTGTCGATGTTCGACATCGACCGCGATCCGGCGGCGCTCCTGCAGCCCGGAAGCCGTGTCCGCTTCATCGATACCGCGAGTGCCAAGCCTTACCAGATGGCCGACGCGCCAAAGGCTCTGGCCAAGATCAGCCAGCCACCGGCCGAGGGCGCGGCTGGCATTGAAATTCTCTCCGTCGGCCTCCCGGTCCTGTTCCAGGATCTCGGTCGTTCGGGACAGGCAAACCAAGGTATCAGCCGGTCCGGCGCAGCCGATCGTGGAGCCCTGAAGTTGGCCAATCGGCTGGTCGGCAACTCGCCGAATGCAGCGGCGCTGGAGGTGACGCTCGGTGGGCTGGCGTTCCGGATGCGCGGTCGGGGTGTTCTTGCCGTGGCCGGGGCTCCGGCGCCTGTGTCGATCGTCAGCGCCAGAGGTGTGCGGCTGACGGCTCCCCATGCCCATCCGTTGGCGCTTGACGACGGCGATGTGGTGACGCTCGCGGCCCCTCCCGTCGGCATGCGCTCCTACCTGGCGATGCGCGGCGGCTTTGCCGTCGCTCCGGTGCTGGGAAGCGCTGCCACCGACACGCTGGCACAGATTGGTCCAGCGCCGCTTGCGGCGAGCGATCACGTTGCGGTCTGCAACGCGCCGGTCGGAAGCCTGGTCACGATCGATGAACTGCCGCCCGTCTCCCTGCCGCGTGCCGGCGAAGAGGTGGTGCTGGACGTAATCATGGGCCCGAGAACGGACTGGTTTACCGCAGGCGCCGTGGAAAGCTTCCTGTCCCAGCCGTGGCAGGTCACGGCGCAATCGAGCCGCGTCGGCATCCGGCTTACGGGCGAGGCACTGGAACGGGCGATCATCAAGGAACTTCCCAGTGAAGCCACCGTCCATGGCGCCATCCAGGTGCCGGCCAGCGGCCAGCCTGTGCTCTTCCTCGCTGACCATCCGCTGACCGGTGGCTATCCGGTGATCGCCAATGTCTCGGGCTACCACCTCGATCTTGCAGGGCAGATCCCGGTGGGTGCACTCATACGCTTCAACCCGACACACCGCTTCGTCGACAGACTTATTCCGGGGAAACAGACATGAAGAAGGTTCTGATCGCCAACCGCGGCGAGATCGCGGTGCGGATCATCCGGGCCTGCAAGGACTATGGGCTGGCCTCCGTCGCCGTCTACGCCGATGCCGATGTCGGTGCGCTCTTCGTCGCCCAGGCGGACGAGGCCTATGCGCTGGACGGGGCAAGCGCGAAGGACACCTATCTCGACATCGAGAAGCTGATCGCGATTGCCAGACGGTCGGGTGCCGATGCCGTCCACCCCGGCTACGGCTTTCTCTCCGAGCGCGCCGAATTCGCGCGGGCAGTGATCGACGCGGGGCTGATCTGGATCGGCCCGGATCCGCAGGTGATCGAGGCGCTGGGAGACAAGCTCGAGGCGCGCCGCATCGCCCAGCGGGTCGGGGCACCGCTGGTTGCCGGCAGCGAGGGCGCCATCTCCAGTGCGGCGGAAGCGCTGGCGTTTGCGAAGCGCTTCGGTCTGCCGATCGCCATCAAGGCCGCACATGGCGGCGGCGGGCGCGGGATGAAGGTCGCGCGCCACCTCGACGAGGTGGAGGAGATGTTCCTGTCGGCGACCCGCGAGGCGGTCGCCGCCTTCGGGCGCGGCGAATGCTTCGTCGAACAGTTCCTCGACCGTCCGCGCCACATCGAGGCGCAGGTGCTTGCGGACCGGTTAGGCAATGTGCTCGTCGTCGGCACCCGCGACTGCTCGCTGCAGCGACGCAACCAGAAGCTCGTCGAAGAAGCACCAGCCCCGTTCCTGTCGCCGGAGCAGCGGGAGAAGATCCACGGCGCGTCCCGCGATATCTGTGCCGAGGCCGGCTACACCGGTGCGGGCACCGTGGAGTTCCTGCTCAGCGCCGACGGGATGATCTCGTTCCTGGAGGTCAACACGCGGCTGCAGGTCGAGCATCCGGTGACGGAAGAGACGACGGGGCTCGATCTCGTCATCGAGCAGTTCCGCATCGCCGAAGGCCTGCCGCTCAGCACGACCGAAACACCTCTGCCGCGTGGCCATGCCATTGAGTTCCGGATCAACATGGAAGATCCCGGCCGCGGCTTCCTGCCCTCGGCTGGCGAGATCACTAACTTTTCTGCACCCTCCGGTCCGGGCGTGCGGCTCGATTCCGGCGTTGCCAGCGGTTGCGTCATCCCGCCGATGTTCGATTCGCTGGCGGCCAAGCTCATCGTCTGGGGTGCCGACCGGGCGCAGGCGCTTGCCCGCGCACGCCGGGCGCTCGGCGAGTTCCGGATCGAGGGTGTGCCGTCGGTGCTGCCGTTCCACCGGGGGGTCGTCGACCATCCCGATTTCGCCGGCGAGAGCTTCCGCGTTCACACCCGCTGGATCGAGACCGATTTCGCCGGGATGCTGGAGGCCGAGTCCCGGCCGCTGCAGCCGGACACGGCGCCGCTTCTGCGGGCCACCGTCGAACTCGACGGAAAGCTCGTCCGCCTCGGCATCCCGGACGCCTTTCTCAAACTGCTGGGTCAGGCGCCGTCTTCGTCGCAGCAGGAGCCGGACGCGCAAGCCGACGCGGGCGATGTTCGCGCACCCGTGCCCGGGACGCTGGTGCAGTGGAATGTTGCCGATGGCGACCTGGTGAAGAAGGGGGACGCGCTTGCGGTCATGGACGCCATGAAGATGGAAACTGCCGTCTCGGCACCGGCAGCGGGCGTCATCTCTCTCCTCGCGGAAGCAGGATCCTTCCAGAACGCAGGCGGCGTCATTGCCCGCATCTCGCCTTCCAGTTCCAACCTTGCCGGGCCGAGCGTGCCGGAGACACTGACATGAGCGCCACCATGGACAATCACACGCCGCTTCTGTCGGTCGAAGGGCTGAGTGTCGATTTCGGCGCCAGTCGGGTCGTCGAGGATCTCTCGTTTTCCGTCCAGCCGGGCCGGACGGTTGCCATCGTCGGCGAGTCCGGCTCCGGGAAGTCCGTGACGTCGCTGTCGATCATGCGGCTTGCCGACATGATGGGCGCAAGGTTTGCCGCAGGGCGCATCATGTTTGGCGGGCAGGACCTGCTGCAGGCGTCGCAGAAAGAGATGCGCAAGATCCGCGGCAAGGAGATCGCCATGATCTTCCAGGAGCCGATGACCTCGCTCAATCCGGTCTTCACGATCGGCGACCAGATCTGCGAAGTACTGCTTCTGCACGAAGACATGAACAAGGCAGAGGCTCTGGCCGAAGCCACGCGGCTGCTGGACCTCGTCCGACTGCCGGATTCCGCCGAGCTCGTATCGCGCTATCCGCATCAGCTGTCGGGCGGCATGCGCCAGCGCGTCATGATTGCCATGGCGCTCGCCTGCCGGCCGAAGCTCCTGATCGCCGACGAGCCGACCACGGCGCTCGACGTCACCATCCAGGCGCAGATCCTCACCATCATGCGGGAGCTCCAGAAGGATCTCGGCATGGGCATGGTGTTCATCACCCATGACATGGGCGTCGTCGCCGAGATGGCCGACGACGTGGTGGTCATGTGGAAGGGCAAGAAGGTGGAGCAGGGGCCGGTCGAGGAGATCTTCGCCAATCCGCAGCATCCCTATACCCGCACGCTCCTGGCCGCTGTTCCACGTCTCGGCAGCATGACCGGCGAGGCCTTCCCGAAACGCATGCCGCTCACCGTCCTGGAAGATGGCCAGCCGAAGTTGGTGGGTGAAGAGCGCGTCCAGGACACCGCCCGTTACGGGGAGAAGCCGCTCCTCTCGGTGAAGGACCTCTCCATCCGCTTCGATATCCGCAAGACGATCTTCGGAAAGGTGACGCACCGGCTGAGCGCCGTCTCCAAGGTCGCCTTCGACATCTATCCGGGCGAGACCCTGGCGCTGGTCGGGGAGTCCGGATCGGGAAAATCCACCATCGGGCGGACGATCCAGCAGTTGCAGTCGGCCCATTCCGGCGACATCTCCTTCAACGGTCGGGGCTATTCGGACATGTCGGCGGCGGACCGCTTCCGCATGCGCCAGGAAATCCAGTACATCTTCCAGGATCCCTTCGCGTCGCTCGATCCGCGCAAGACGGTCGGCTTCTCGATTGCCGAGCCGATCAACACACATGGCCTGATCTCCGGCAGCAAGGCCGTCCGGCGCCGGGTGGACGAACTGCTGGAGCGTGTGGGACTGGGTTCGGAATATGCGGATCGCTATCCGCACGAGTTTTCCGGCGGCCAGCGGCAGCGCATCTGCATTGCCCGCGCGCTGGCGTCCGATCCGAAGCTGATCATTGCCGACGAGGCGCTGTCTGCTCTCGACGTCTCGATCCAGGCGCAGATCATCAACCTGTTCATGGACCTGCAGGCGGAGCGCGGGCTCGCCTACCTGTTCATCAGCCACGACATGGCGGTGGTGGAAAAGATGAGCCACCGGGTGGCCGTCCTCTATCTCGGCCAGATCATGGAAATGGGCAGCCGCCGGCAGGTCTTCGAGACGCCGGAGCACGACTACACACGCCGGCTGCTCGCGTCCGTGCCGGTCGCAGATCCCGCCGCCAAGCGCAACACGGTGCTGATCGAGGGGGACATCCCCAATCCGGTCCACCGTGTCGGCGAGGAGCCCGCAATCCTCGCCCGCGAGGAAATCCATCCAGGCCACTTCATCGCGAAGAGCGCCTGAACAACCGCGAAGACATCGCACGCATCTGAGAGGAACAGATACATGACCATAATGAAACGGGGACTTCTATCGGCAGCCGTCGCGCTGGCCATGGCCGGAACGGCGTTTTCCGGCCCGGCGCTGGCCGCCGGCAAGCTAACGCTTTCGAGCTCGCAGGATCCAGGCAGCTGGGACCCGGTCGACACCTTCCTGGTCGCATGGGCTGCCGTCTCCACCAACATCTTCGACGGCCTGACCTACCGCGGCCCCGACATGGAGCTGGTGCCCGGCCTTGCGGAAAGCTGGGAAGAGCTGGACGAGGGCAAGCGCATCCGCTTCACGCTGCGCCAGAACGTTTCCTTCCACAACGGCGAGCCCTTCAATGCCGAAGCGGTGAAGTACACCTTCGACCGCCTGCTGGGCGAAGAAGGTGCCAAGGGTCCGCAGCGCTCGAACTACATCGCGATCGAGAGCGTCGAGGTCATCGACGAGTATACGGTCGACATGAAGCTCACCACGCCGGATCCGGTTCTCCTGACGAAGCTTGCCGGCTACGGCGCGATGATCGTTCCGCCGAAGTACATCGAGGAAAAGGGTGAGGACTTCTTCAACCTCAACCCGGTCGGTACCGGCGCCTTCAAGTTCGTATCCTACCAGCCGAAGGTCGCCATCAACCTGGAAGCCAACGCCGACTACTGGGGCGGCGCGCCGAGGCTCTCCGAGCTCGAGTACCGCTTCATCACGGAGCCGGCGACAGCCGTTGCCGAGCTGCAGGCCGGTCGCGTCGACATCGTCATCCCGCCGATCATTCCGATCGGCATGATCCCGGTCATCGAAGCCGACGATAACCTCGAGATCGTCAGCGTGCCCGGCCCGACCGTCGATGCGCTGCGCTTCAACACCCGCGACGGCATCACCGCCGACCCTCGCGTGCGCAAGGCGATCATCATGGCGGTCGATCGCAAGACCATCGTGGAATCGATCCTTGCCGGCCAGGGCGCCGAGATCGCGACCTTCCAGAGCGCGCTCTCCTTTGGTCATGACCCGGAACTTGTTCCGCTGCCCTACGATCCAGAAGCTGCCAAGGCACTGCTTGCAGAAGCAGGCGTTGCTGCCGGCACGCCGCTGCAGATCGACATCCGCGGCAATGATGCCACCATGAACGAAGTGGCGCAGGTCGTGGCGAGCTTCCTGCAGATGGTCGGTATCAACGCCACCATCCAGCCCTATGAAACGAACGTGCTGCTGAACGACATCATCCCGCAGGGCAAGACCGGCGCGATGTTCCAGCAGAAGTGGGGCGGCTGGACCTTCGACTACGACAACACGGCCTACTCGATGTACCACTCGGGCGAAAAGTGGAACCCCTACGAGAAGGACGAAACGCTCGACGCACTGCTGGAGTCCCAGCGGCCGCTGACCGATCGTGCCGAGCGCGAGCGGATCCTGAAGGAAGTCGGCGCCTATATCGCCGATCGTGCGCTGGAGCTTCCGCTCTACAACTCGAACGCCATCTACGGCGTCTCGAAGCGGGTGCAGAACTTCACGGCAGCTCCGGACAACCGCCTGAAGCTGACAGACGTCACCGTCGAATAATCGCCAAACCGGTGCCGCCCGGCTCGCGGGCGGCACCCCACTCGACTTCAAGGAAAAGAACGTGGCCGGCTTTCTTCTCAAACGCGTGTTGCAGGCGATCTTCGTCGTCATCGCCATCACACTGCTCGTCTCCTTCGCTATCCGGCTGACGGGCGACCCTGCCGTGACCATGTTCCAGGGTGGCGGCAGCATGACGGAGGACGATCTGGCGCGCATTCGTGCAGCGCTCGGAACCGACAAGCCGTTTTTCGTCCAGTACTTCGATTTCCTCAAGGGCATCCTGACCCTCGACTTCGGCCGCAGTTTCGTGGGCGGGACGCAGGTCTCGACGCTGATCGGCAATGCCATTCCGGCCACGCTGATGCTCGCCTTCGTCTCCATGGCGATCTCGATCGTGCTGTCGATCCCGCTCGGCATCATGGCCGCAACCTCGCGGGGCAAGGGGCTGGATCAGGCGATCCGGATCTTTTCGCTGATCGGGCTGTCCTTCCCCAATTTTTGGCTGGCCACCATGCTGGTGCTCTTGTTCTCGATCACGCTTGGTCTCCTGCCACCGAGCGGAATGGGCGGCATCGAGAGCTACATCATGCCCGGCGCCACGATGGCGATCATCCTGACGGCCACCAACGTCCGCCTGGTGCGCACCACCATGCTTGATACGCTTCAGTCGCAGTACGTGATGGTGGCCCGCGCCAAGGGCTTGAGCGAGACGAAGGTGCTCTACAAGCATGCGCTGCGCAATTGCGCGATCCCGCTCATCACCTATTTCGGCCTGCAGTTCGGCGGCCTGCTGGGTGGCATCGTCGTCATCGAGCGGGTCTTCAACTGGCCAGGTCTGGGAACGCTGGCCTTCGACGCCGTCGGCGCGCGTGACTACCCGGTCCTGCAGGCCGTCATCACCGTCCTTTCGCTGTTGATCGTCGGCATCAATCTCCTGGTTGATATCGCCTACGGGCTCATCGATCCCCGCATCCGCACGGAGTAAGCACCATGGCCGCAAAAACTTCCCCCCTGCAGCGGTTCTACAGCCTCGAGTTCATCCTCGGCGCCTCGCTCACCGTCATCATCTGCGGTGCCGTGCTTCTTTCGGACGTGCTCTTCCCGGGCGCCGAGAAGGTCAACCTGCTTTCCCGCCTGGTGCCGCCCTTCAGCGACATGACGCATATCTTCGGGACCGATCCGCTGGGCCGCGACGTGCTGGCGCGCGTGGTGGCGGGTGGCAAGATCTCGCTCCTGGTCGGCTTCACGTCGGTCATCGGCGCCGTCATCTTCGGCGTGCTGATGGGATTGATCGCCGGCTACTACCGCGGCTTCTGGGACATGCTGGTCATGCGCTTCGCCGACCTGCAGCTCGCGATGCCCTTCATCCTTCTCGCCATCACCTTCATCGCCATTGTCGGCGGCAGCCTGACGAACACGATCATCCTGCTGATCGTTTCGCAGTGGGTCCAGTACGCCCGCGTGGTGCGCGGCTCGGTCCTGACCCTGCGGGAGCGGGAATTCATCCTGTCGGCCCGTGCCATCGGCGTGCGCGACTGGCGGATCATCATTCAGCACCTGCTGCCGAACCTGATCGGGCCGGTGATCGTGCTGATGACACTGAACGTCGCCAACAACATCCTGCTGGAAAGCAGCCTGACGTTCCTCGGGCTCGGCGTCGATCCGACGATCCCGAGCTGGGGCGGGATGCTGGCCGATGGCCGGACCTATCTGCAGACAGCATGGTGGGTCAGCGTCTTTCCGGGCCTTGCCATCCTTCTGACGGTGCTCGGTCTCAACCTCCTCGGCGACTGGCTGCGCGACAGCCTCGACCCGACCGGCAGAAGCTCAAGGTAATTTCCCATGACCAAGATCCTGACGACGTCATTCGAGCGCACGCTCGACCAGTTGGTGGCGGGCGCGGTGGCCGGCCAGTCCTTCGAGGCCTGGACCTTCGACGACCGCAACAGCCGCAGCGCGGCGGAGCGCCGACTGGCGGAGAGGGGCGTGACCGCCCGCATCCGCAGCGCCTACAAGCCGCTCCTCTACACCTTCCTCGAAGAGGTCGACCTGCGCGGGGTCGAGGCGATCGAAATCCGCTATCCGGTGCATCCCGACGCGCCGCGCAACCGGTTCCGTCTCGAGGCCTATCCGCTGGCGGCACTCGTCGGCGATGCGAAAATCGATTTCGTCGAACGCGCGGACGGCGATTTCCACTACGACGTGCTGCTGACGCGGGCTGCCGGCGTGAAGATGCTGAAGGTTCTGGCGCCGAACCGCGTGCATGTCGATATCGTCGGCGAAACCAATGTGTCGCCGACAGGCTGGTATCGCGCCGCCGGCGACGAACAGGGTGAGCGCGTGGAGACGGACTACGAGGCGCTGTTTGCGGCGTCGATCGGTGCTGTCGCCGATCAGGATTGGGGCTCGGAGGAACCCTATTTCGAGGAGTTGAACATCCGGGTGGCGCATCCTGCCGAGGACGAGCCGCTGGCAGTGGGCGACGAAGTGGTCAGCCTGCGCGAGGCGCTTCACGAGGACTTCTACTTCTCGCTGCTGGAGTTCTTCCAGAAGAAGTCCGGTCGGCCGCTCGGCGATCGCGGACTGAAGCCCGGTCAGATCGTGCCGGAGATCGTCAAGAGCCAGGGCGAGATCTCGGTCGCGATTGAAGTGAGGCCGCTCTCGATCCATTTCCTGGACGGTGACGAGCAGGATGCCGACAATGCACGGGAGCCGCTGGCGGCCGCGCAGGTTGCCAAGCTACTCGGCGCGATCGATGGCGAGGCCTTTGCGGCAAGCTCGCGCTCGGGGCGCAGCGTTTCCGCCCGTTATGTGGCCGGTCACGATGTGCCGGTGATGATCAGCGGCGGGCAGCACCCCAACGAGACGACCGGTATCGTCGGGGCCCTGCGCGCGGCCGACAGGCTTCGCCAGATGCCGGAGGCCCACTTCACCATCTCGCCGCTGGAAAACCCGGACGGCTATGCCATCCACCAGCGCCTGAGGGTTGATAACCCGCGCCACATGCATCATGCGGCGCGCTACACTGCCCTTGGCGACGATCTCGAATACCGCACGCCGGAGAACGCCGGACCGCATCTGAACGAGAAGGAAATCCGCTTCAAGGCGCAGGAGATCAGTGGCGCGGCGCTGCACGTGAACCTGCACGGCTATCCGTCGCACGAATGGACACGACCGCTGTCGGGCTATGTGCCGCGCGGGTTCGGGATGTGGACGCTGCCGAAGGGGTTCTTTCTCATCATGCGGCATCACGCCAGCTGGGAAGGTGAGGCCGAAGCGCTGCTCGACCGGGTCACGCGCCACCTCGGCGCCATCCCGGGTCTCCTCGACTACAACAACCGGCAGATTGCCCTCTACGAGATCCATGCGGGCGAGACGGGGTTCCGGATCATCAACGGCTTCCCGTGCCTGTCCTCGATCGACGACCGCCATACGGTGCCGATGACGCTGATCACCGAGTATCCGGACGAGACCATCTACGGTGACGCGTTCATCGCCGGCCACACCGCCCAGATGGAAACCGTTCTTTCCGCCTATGCCGCCTGGCAGGAAATCCTTCCCGCCAGACAGGCCGCCGCAGCCTCCTCCTGACGGGGTCTGCCTTTGACAGGGGAGGTGGAGCGTTCGACACGTTCCACTTCTTCCGTCAGTGCACCTGCACTCGATTGCCTGAATAGGTCTCGCGGTTCTGCCGTGAAGGAGCTCTCGGTCCATGAGGAGGGCTCTCTACGACTGACTGTCGCGCACAGATCTCCACCAATTTCAGTTCTTCAGATGACTGCTACATGACGGCTGGTGCGCGACACGTCCGTCACTCAGACGATTTCCTGTCGATCCGGCGTAATTTAGCGGTTTGCTTTAAAAGCGGTATACATTTCTACGTTAGAAATCAGGGTCTGCTCAGACCCACGACCACCAGCATGATGCGGCGGTAGACACGTCAAGGCCTCGGCCTCTCGTTCGGCAGGATGATGTTTCAGTCAAACAGCTCGGCCCAGATATGGCCGACATCCGGGCGCCCCATGCACAGCAGACTGCTCTCCAGGTTTTTCGGCTTCTTCGCTGCAGCGATGTCGGTCGCACTTCCAGCCATGGCTCTGGAGGCTCCCAAAGGTCCCGTCGTGCTGACGGTGTTGTCGCCGGTGCTCGATCATCCCAACGTCGGCGCGACCGCACAATTTGATCTGCAGATGCTGGAAGCGCTCGCCGGGAGATCTGCGACGGTCAGGACGCCATGGACATCGGGAGAGGTCGAGTTCTCGGGGCCATACCTGCGGAGCGTCCTGGAGGCAGCCGGTGCCAGGGGAGCAAAGCTTCGCATCACCGCTCTCAACGACTACTACGCCGATGTGCCGATGGAAGACGTTGCTGAACTGGACACAATCCTGGCCACCCGTCTTCACGGGAAGACCATGTCGGTTCGTGAAAAGGGGCCGCTCTTCCTCATCTATCCCTTCGACCTGGATCCAAATCTTTACAACGAGAAGTACTTCTCCCGTTCCGTCTGGCAGATCGTGAAAATCGAGGTGTCGGATTGAGCGAAGTTTCCGATACCGACGCCATCCGGAAGGCAAGCAGGGCGACCGCCGTCCTGCAGACGTTCTCCGTCGTCCTGCTGCTCGGGCTGGCGGTGGTTTTCGCGCTGATCTCCAACCGCTATTCCAGCCTTCAGGACGGCATCCGCGAGAATGCACTGTGGTCGATCTATCAGCTGGATCGGGAGACGAGAAAGCTGCACGAGACGATGCACGATCTTACGACGCGGCGGGACTATGACCCCGACAGCCTTCGTCCGGCTCTGCTACGCTACGACATCCTGTATTCGCGCATGGCGATCCTCAACTATGGCGATTTCGACCCGAAGTTCGGAGGCGACAGGGACGCTGCTCCGCTGCTTTCATCGATCCAGTCGAGCATTACGGCCATCGAGCCGGTCTTCAACGAGATTGCCGCCGCAGGCAGCACATCGGAAGCGTCGTTTCAGGCCGCGAAGGTTCAGGTCATCCGCCTGATGGCCGATACCGAAGATCTTCTCCTTTACGCCAACAGCGCCGTCAGCCTGGATCGCGCCGAAAACAGATCACAGCTGCTTTCCCTGCAGGTCAAGTCAGGCCTTCTCGTGATCCTCCTCGTCGTCTGTGTCGGCGTCCTTGTCCATCTTCTCCGGCGGCAGTTGCAGTCGGTCAGGGCTGCGGGATCGAAGCTCAAGGCGATGACGGGAGACCTGGAGCTGGCCTACCGTGCCGTCGAGAGTGCCAACCAGGCGAAATCTCAGTTCCTGGCGACCATGAGCCACGAGGTTCGCACGCCGCTCAATGCCATTCTGGGCACCGCCGAGCTGCTCGATCTGTCGGATATCCCCGCCGCTGCCCATCACAGCGTTGCAACCATTCGTCGCTCAGGCGAAGCGCTGCTCGAGATCATCAACGAGATCCTAGACTACGGCAAGATCGAGAACGGCATGCTGGAGATCGAGGCCCGGCCGACGGGGATCCGGTCCGTCGCCTGCTCGGCGCTTGGCATCGTGCAGGACCGGGCGCGGGAGAACAGGAACCTCCTGCAGTTCGAGATCGATGAGGACCGCGTGTTTCCAGTGATCCTCTGCGACCCGACGCGCCTGCGGCAGGTCTTGCTGAACCTGCTCAGCAATGCCTGCAAGTTTACCTCCGACGGCGTCATCACGCTCACGATCAGCCAGTTTCAGGCGGATGGCGGCGACCGGATGCGGTTCGAGATCTCCGACACCGGCATCGGCATCGACGAGGACGGCATCGGGAAGCTCTTCCAGCCCTTCAGCCAGGTGGATGCCTCCATCAACCGGCGTTTTGGCGGGACAGGCCTTGGTCTGACAATCTGTCGGCAGATCGTGGAGCGCCTGTCGGGCAAGATCGGCGTGTCGAGCATACCGGGAAAAGGCAGCATCTTCTGGTTCGAGATCCCGGCCACCGCTGCCGAACCCGAGGCGGGAGCAAGCGATGTCGCAACGACAGGCCCGCGGGAACTTCCACAGCTGAAGGTGCTCCTCGTCGAAGACAACAAGGTGAACCAGGATGTGGCGAAGGGTTTCCTCCTGCGCCTCGGCCAGCACGTCACGGTGGCCAGCGACGGGCTGGAGGCAGTCCGGGAGGTGAGCGAGGGAGACTTCGATCTGGTGCTGATGGACATGCAGATGCCTGTGGTCGACGGACTGGAGGCCACGCGGATGATCCGGGCACTGCCTGGCCTGGCGCGACTGCGCATCATCGCCATGACGGCCAATGCCTCCGATGACGACCGGCGGCTCTGTGCGGACGCCGGAATGGATGGTTTCCAGTCCAAGCCGATCACGATGGCAACCCTGCGCAAGATCGTTCTTGAGACAGCCACCGTGGCGCCAGGGGCGCGGACCGTGGTTCAGGAGGAGACGGGTTTTGAAGCGCGTCGCCTGGAGCTCGTCGAGGCGCTTGGTAATGACGGTTTCAAAGAGCTTCTCTCGGACTTCTTCGAGGATGCGGTGAAGCTGCTCGCGCAGATCAAGACTGCGGCAAATGAGGGCGACGTGAAGCGGACTGAGCGACTGCTGCATTCGCTTCGGGGAGCCTCGGCAAACCTCGGTTTCACAAGTGTTGTCAGCTCATGCTTGGCTCTGGAAGCGTCAGGTTTGGCCGCCACCGAAGTGGACGCCTTGGCGGCGACCTTTAACGAACAACGGCGCCGCGTAGCGGCATAGGGGAAATTTTGATGCGTATCCTGCTTGTAGACGACAATAGCACCAACCTCTCATTTCTGAAGAACCTGGTCGAAAAACTCGGCTACCATGTTCTGGAATATAGCTCCCCCGAAGCGGTTCTGGCGGATATGCCGGATCTCGACTACGACGTGGCGGTGATCGACTACCTGATGCCAGCCTATACCGGCGTCGAGTTGCTGGCGGAAATCTGTCGATTTCCGAAATACCGCGACAAGCCCGCCGTCTTCGTAACCGCCGACACGCAGATGTCCGTGCGGATGTCGGCACTGGATGCAGGCGCGATCGACTTCCTGACGAAGCCGGTCGACCCGTTGGAATTCCAGGCACGGATGCGCAACCTTGGAGCGCTCGTCGAGGCCCGCAATCAGCTTGCCGAAAAGGCGGAATGGTTGCGGCGGGAGGTCGACAAGGCGCTCAAGGAACTGCGGGCGCGGGAGGAGGAGATCATCGAGAGGCTCACCATCGCTGCCAGCTACAAGGATTCCGACACGGCCAAGCACACGAGAAGGGTCGGCGCCTTTTCGGAAGCCATTGCCAGCGCCTACGGTCTCGATCCGGAATACTGTCGAGACATCCGGTTGGCTTCGCCGATGCACGATATCGGCAAGGTCGGCATTCCGGACGCCATCCTGCTGAAGAGGGGCAAGCTGACCGAGCGGGAGTTTGCCGAGATGCAGCACCACACCCTGGTCGGACGCAGTATTCTGCAGGAATCGAACTGCAGCCTGCTGCAACTCGCCGCCGAAATCGCCGCCACCCATCATGAGCGGTGGGACGGTCAGGGCTATCCCAACCGCCTGTCGGGTACGGATATCCCTCTGGCAGGCCGCATCGTGGCACTTGCCGACAATTTCGACGCTCTGACCACCGCGCGACCCTACAAGGAAGCATGGAGCGTGGAGCGGACCGTCGAGCATATTCAGAAGCGCGGAGGCTCGCAGTTCGACCCGGCCTGCGTGTCGGCCTTCTTGATGGCGCTGCCGACGATGATGCGGATCATGCTCGAGAACATCGATGAGCCTCGGTGGTCCGATGCTCCGATCGCCACGGCTGAGCGCGGCGAAAAGGAACGCGCGGTCGCCTGATGTTCAGAGAGGTGAATCTGTAGGCCCAAGCGTCGGTCGGATGTGCTTCCAGCCGACGTAGTCCTCCGGAACGACCGGTTTAGCCTTACCCTGACCCTCAGCAGATGCGCCCCGCGATGTTTTTTGTACACGCGTGCAATTTGTCATTTGGATGTTATGCGAGGCCTCTAAAGCGGATCCGTTGATGATCGTTTCAACGCTTCTGCGGCATCTCGCGCACCGTTCGGCGGGCAGCAGAAGAGTCCATTTTCTCTTCGGAGGTTCAACCATGACCGTTGCTTCATTCATGAAATCCGCAACGCTGGCAGCGGCGCTGCTTGCGTCGACTGCGGTTCTTGCGTCCGCCAAGGATGTCACCATTAAGGTATGGGCCGGCGGCACCGGCCCCACCAACGACTACCGTATCGAAGCCATCAAGATGGCGGCCGATATCCTGGAACGCGAGGCGGTGATCCGCGGCGAAGAACTGAACATTACCGTCGACGGCCAGACCTGGACCACCTGGGACGATTTCAAGCAGGCGGTGACGCTGGCTGCTGAATCCAATACGGCACCCAACATCATCGTTTCCGGTCACGAGGACATCGGCACCTGGTCGCAGTCCGGCCTTCTGCGCCCGATCGAAGATTACGTCGATTTCGATGCCTGGCCGCTCAACCAGCTCTACCCGAACCTGATCGACGTCGCGTCCTTCGACGGCCGGATCTGGGGCATTCCGCAGGACGCCGAGTCGCGTCCCTTCTTCTTCTCGCGCAGCCACATGAAGGCGATCGGCTATACGGATGCCGATATCGAGGCGCTGCCGAGCAAGGTCGAGAGCGGCGAATACACGCTCTATTCCATGCTGGATGATGCCAAGAAGATGCAGGACGCCAAGCTCGTCGAACCGGGTAAGGGCTTCATGCCGCGTCCGTCGAACGGCACCGACTACTGGCAGTTCTACCAGAGCTTCGGCGGCGAGATGACCGACCGCGAATCCGGCAAGCTGGTTCTCGACCGGCAGGCGCTGACGGACATGTATCAGTTCTTCGTCGATGCGGTGGAGAAGGGCGTGGTTCCGGCGACCTACCTCGGGACCACCTGGGACAGCTGGCATGATGCGGTTGCCCACGACAAGGCCGGCATCTGGCATGGCGGCACCTGGCACAAGGCCGAGTGGGAAACCAAATGGGGCCTGACGGACTTCTTCGGCCAGATGCAGTACAGCCTCATCCCGGCCGGCAACGAGAAGGGTCGTGCCAACACGATCACTCATCCGCTGGTCTACCTCCTGTCCACGACAGGCACCGACGATGACGCGACGATTGCCGCCGAACTGATCACCATCGCTTCGGAGCCGCGCATCAACGCCCTGCATGCGGTTAAATCCGGCCACCTCGCCATCGGCACCGCCGAAGCGGACATTCCGCTCTATGCCAACGATCGCTGGACGACGGTTGCGACCGAGGCCCTGCTGCCGCACGCGACGTCGCTCCCGAACGATCCGGACTTCGGTGTTGTCTGGAAAGCCATGTACAAGGGGCTGGAAGCGTCGTGGACCAAGACGACCCCGGTCGCCGATGCCGTCAGCGGCGTGGAGAGCGAGATCAAGGCGACGCTGGGCGACAAGGTCGTCATCCGCTGAAGCCGATTGCCGGGCGGAGCTGATGTTCCGCCCGGCACCATTCCCTTAAATTTGAGAGATACCGATGCGTACGCGATCCTACATGGTCGGGCTCGCCTTCATGAGCCCTGCGCTCGTCGTGCTGATAGGGTTCTTCTTCCTCCCTGTGGTGCTGACGGCGGTGTTCGCCTTCACCAACATGAGCACGTCGACCGGCATCAGCGGCGGCTCCTATGTGGTGACGGGAAACCTGCTGACCACGCTGAAAGAAAACGGCGTTCCGGCGGAAGTCGCCGATGCGCTGGCCAAGGCGAGCTTCGTCGTCGATGCGGCAGGGATCGCCAAGGCCAGGGAGGCTGGGACCGATTCGGCGTTTCTTGCAGAGATCGAGCAGCAGTTCGGCGGCAGAACGTTTACGGATGAGCGTCTGTTCGAGCGCGAGCTGAAGGCGCTGCAGAACCGGCCGCGCTCGATCCGCGACCTGAAGCTTGCGGTCGACCAGTTCGAGCTCTCCATCCTCAATACCCGCTTCACCGGTGAAGCCACGGCGCGTCAGGCGATCGCCAAGTTCCTGCCTTCGGCGCCTGCCGATACGGTCGATCAGATCGTCGAGGCAAGCTACACCGGCTGGACCTGGACGACGGCCAATTTCAAGCAGCTGTTTTCCACCAGCGACACGTGGCGGATTGTGCTCAATACCGTCTTCTACGTGGCGGTCACGCTATCCTTCACGGTGTTCGTCGGCCTGTTCCTGGCCGTGACAACGTTCTATCTGCCTGCGGGCGCCGCAAGCGCGTTCAGCATGCTCTGGCTCCTGCCGCGGATCACACCGATCGTCCTCTATGCGGTCATGTGGAAGTGGTTCACCTGGGAGGGCGGCTTCCTCTACACCGCCGCGGATGCTCTCGGTCTGCCCGCCTTCAACTACATGACGGGCTCGGTGCCCACCGCCTGGACCATCGTCATCATGGTCAACGGCTTCATCGGTGCCGCTTTCGCAATGATCCTGTTTTCCAGCGCGCTCAAAGCCATCCCGGTCCAGCAGCTCTGGGCAAGCGAGGTCGACGGGGCGAGCCGCTGGCAGCAGATCCGATACATCATCCTGCCGCACCTGCGTTGGCCGATCCTCTTCGTGACGAGCTACCAGACGCTGTCGCTGTTGTCCTCCTACCAGGAGATATGGCTGACGACGAACGGCGGTCCCGGTCGCACCACGACCGTCTGGGCACTGGAATCCTTCAACACGGCGCTGAACAGCTATACCGGCAACCTCCAGTATGGCCTCGGTGCCGCCATGGCGCTCATCCTGGTCGTCGTCGGCGTTTCGCTGTCGATCATCTACCTCAGGCTGTTCCGGTTCGACGAGCTTCTCGGCCGGCCGAAAATCGAATTCTGAGGGAAGAGCAGATGACACGCAATTATTCCAACTGGCCGATCATCCTGGTGCTGCTCCTGATCAGCGCGCCGATCATCGTGATGTATGCCTTCCTGCTGATCGACACCGTCACCACCTCGCCGCCCGGCTCGGCGATCCCGAACGGCTTCACGCTGTCGCACTGGCGTTTCCTGATCGATCCGACCGCGACCGGCGACGTCTGGGGGCCGACGCTGACGACGATCCTGTTCACGGCGAGCATCGTCCTCATCGTGCTCGGGATCTCCTCTACCGCCGGCTACGCGTTATCGCGGCTCAATATGCCATTCCGCCGGTTCTTCCTTGGCGGCATTCTCGTCATGCACGCGTTTCCACTGGTGACCTTGATCATCGGCGTCTTCCTCGTGCTGCAGTACGTCGGCCTCTACAACACGCTGACGGGCGTGGTTCTGGTCAAGGCCGGGCTGATGCTGCCCTTCGGCATCTGGATCATGAAGGGCTTCTACGACACCGTTCCGTGGGAGATCGAAATGGCGGGCGTGCAGGATGGTGCTAGCCGGTTCACGGTCTGGCGTCGGCTGATCCTGCCGCAGGTCAAACCCGGCCTGTTCGCGCTGGCGCTGTTTGCGGCCATCGACGCCTGGGGCGAATACATGCTGCCGCGCATCCTGGCGCCGTCGGCCGATTTCGAGGTGCTGTCGATCTACCTGAACACCGTCTCGGACCCGGATTCCACCACCTACAACTTCAACCTCTTCAAGTCGGTCGGGCTGTTCTACACGCTGCCCATCCTGGCGCTCTACGCCATCTTCCGGGACCGACTGATGAACATTTTCGGCGGAGGCACGAAAGGCTGATGCAAATCGTCCTGAAAGATTTCACCAAGACATTCGACGGAAATACCGTCATCGACCGCATGAACCTGACGGTCGAGGACGGCGAGATGCTCGCCCTTCTCGGCCCATCGGGGTGCGGGAAGTCGACGACCCTTTTTGCCGTCTGCGGTATCCATCGGGTCAACGGCGGGCAGATCCTGTTCGGCGACCGCGATGTCAGCAATCTGCCGAGCCAGAAGCGCAATGTGGGCGTCGTGTTCCAGAACTACGCGCTCTACCCGCACATGAGCGTCTTCGAGAACATCGCCTTCCCGCTGACCGTTCGCAAGGACGGCAAGGCGGATGTCGATCGCGCTGTTCGGGAAATCGCCGAGCTGACACATATCACCGAACTCCTAGAGCGGCGTCCCGGCCAGCTGTCGGGCGGACAGCAGCAGCGGGTGGCGCTGGCGCGGGCCCTGGTGCGCAAGCCCGACGTGCTGCTGCTCGACGAGCCACTTGCCAACCTCGACGCCAAGCTGCGGCTGGAGATGCGCTCGGAAATCCGCCGTATCCAGCTGGAGACCGGAATCACCGCTATCCTGGTGACGCATGACCAAGTGGAGGCCATGTCGATGTGCGACCGGATCGCCATCATGAAAGGAGGCAAGATCATCCAGATCGACACGCCGAAGGATATGTACAGCAATCCGCGCACGTCCTTCGTGGCCGGTTTCCTGGGCAATCCGCCGATCTCCTTTCTCAAGGGGCGGGCGCAGGGAGGCAACTTCCTTCTCGATGGTGGCAGCCTGACGTTTCCGCTTCCCGTCGCCTCCGAGATCCCGGAGGGGATCGATCTGACGCTCGGCATTCGGCCGGAACACTTCGGCCGGACCGGCGATGTGCCGATCTTGGGGAAGGTGGTGTTTGCAGAGACGCAGGGACGCGAAAACCTGTATGATGTCGCCTTGCCGGACGGCTCCGTGCTGCGCTCGGTCCAGCCCGCGCAGGACGATGTGAGGGCAGGGGACAGCGTGAGCTGGAAGCTGGAGAGCGCCGCGGCGCTGGTCTTTGCCGAGGATGGCCGGAGACTTTAGCATGAACGATCTCTCGGACTTCCTCGCCCGCTTTGCCTGGCCGTCTGCCGCATCGAGCCGGCCATTCTGCATCGGGCATCGAGGGGCAAGCGGCCATAGCGTCGAGAACACGCTGTCTTCGTTTCGCCTCGCTGCCGAACTCGGTGCCGAGATGTGGGAACTGGACACTCAGATGACGGCCGACGGCGTGGTCGTCGTCTCCCATGACGACCATCTCCAGCGGGTCTTCCAGAAGGATCTGCATATTTCGCAGATCTCGTTTGCGGACCTGCAGAGAGAGGTTCCGGATGTGCCGAGCTTCGAGGACGTGGCGGCCCTGGCGCGCGAGACCGGCTGCGGCCTTTACGTCGAATTGAAGCGGGCTGGCACAGGCCCGCTCTGCTGGCAGCACCTGAAGGATAAGGACCAGCGCTTCGCCTGCTTCGGCTCCTTCGACGTGGCGCAGGTGCGCGAACTGCGGGATCTGGGATGCGACTACCCGCTCTCCGTGCTGATCCGGGTCGGGGCTGATCCGCATACCCTTGGTGATGAAGCGGGCGCCGATATCCTGCACCTCTGCTGGGAGCGGGCAAGCGAGACGCCGCAGCAGTTCGTCACCGAGGCGCTTCTGGAAAGAGCCTTCGCCGACGGCAGGCAGATCGTGCTGTGGCACGAGGAGAGACCTGAGGTCCTGAGCGACATCATGACCCTTCCGGTTCTCGGCATCTGTACCGATCTGCCGGATCTGATGCGGTCGAAGCCGGGCAATGGCAACGGCCAGGCGCGCGAATTGCGCAGGGTCACCTCCTTCGACGTGGCAAAGGCGGCCGGCGTGTCGCGCGCCGCTGTATCGAGGGCGTTCACACCGGATGCCAGCGTTTCGGACAAGACGCGGCAGAAGGTCTACCAGGCGGCCAAGGAGCTTGGCTACCGCGTCAACTATCTGGCCCGCAGCCTCACCAACAAGCGCTCCGACCTCGTGGGGCTTGTCGCCGCGGGTCTCGACAATCCGTTCCGCACGCTGCAGCTGGAGCAGCTGGCGCACACGCTGATCGCACGCAATTTCCGGCCGATCCTGCTGCCGACATCCAAGGAGGCCGACAGCGCGACGGTCATCGGTCAGCTGCTGCATTACGCCGTGTCGGGCGTGATCGTCACCTCCGACGCGCCTCCCTCCCATATTTTCGAAGAGTGTGCCGCCGAGGGCGTTCCGGTCGTGCTGATCAACAAGGGAGAAGACTTTCCCTTCGTCGACCGGGTCGTTTCCGACGATCGCATGGCGGGCTACACGGCTGCCGATGTTCTTCTGAAGTCGGGCGCGAAAAAGCTCGCCGTGGTCTCGGGAACCGCCGTCTCCTATTCGTCACGCCGAAGGGCGGAGGCCTTTCTGGCCCGCTGTGTGACGCTCGGTGTCGAGGCGCAGCTGGTGCCGGTCGCGATCAACGATTACCTCCATGGTCAGCAGGTGGCAGGAGAGCTGCTCGATCTGGGCATCGACGGCGTCTTCTCCGTGAATGACTACATGGCCTGCGGCGTGCTGGACGGTCTCTCAGCCAGGGGCCGCAACGACGGGTCCATCAAACTCGTCGGTCACGACGACATCCCCCAGGCAAGCTGGAGCCCCTATCAACTGACGACCTTCCTGCAGCCCTGTGACGTGCAGGCGAGCCAGGCCGTCGACCTGCTGACCAGCCGCATGTCCGAACCGGATGCCGTGGCGCGGGTAGAGTTCACCCCCGTCACCCTGATCACGAGAAGAAGTGCATAGATGACACCATTCGATATCGCCTCGCTCAAGCCCCGCGCCGAGGCAGCCATTTCCGTTGCCCGCAAGGTTGGTCGAGCGGCTGCCGCTTTCAGGGCCGAAGCCCTGCCGGAGACGCTTGCCGTGGAGAGCAAGGGAACCCAGGATTTCGTCACCGTGGCCGACAAGCGCGCCGAAGACTCCATCCGGACCACGCTCCTGGGCGACTTCCCGGAGGACGCTTTCATGGGCGAGGAGGGGGGCGGAGTTGCCGGTGAAGGCGGGACCTGGGTGGTCGATCCGATCGACGGAACCACAAATTTCATCCGCGGCTTCCGGCACTGGGGCGTCTCCATCGCATTCGTTGCCGCGGGCGAGATCCTGATCGGGGTGATCTATGACGTCGCGCAGGACAAGGTGTTCCACGCCGTTCGCGGTGAAGGTGCCTTCAAGGATGGCGCGGCCATCAAGGCATCCACCACCACCGATCCCGGGCATGCCATCGCCATCCTTGGCCACTCCCGCCGCACGGATTTCGAGGACTATCTCGCTGTTGCTCGCGACCTCTACGACCGCGGCATCGACTATCGGCGCATGGGAGCGGCCGCAATCGGGCTTGTCCGGGTCGCGGAAGGCATCTCCGATCTCTACTACGAGCGGCAGCTGTCGGCCTGGGACATGCTGGCCGGCATCCTCATTGCCCGCGAGGCTGGCGTGGACGTGTCTGCGCCGACGCTGGCGCAGATGATCGCCCGTGGCGGCCCAGTTGTCGCCTGCACGCCAGGCTTGTCCGCCGAACTGGCTTTCTTGCTGGAAGCGGCCGGCTTGTCTGCGAGCGCTGCTGTCGCCTAGGCCGCGGCGGCCACTCTGGCGGCCCAGGCGCGTTCGGTGGCCGGAGCCTCGTCGGTGGTGATCTGGTCGGGTTTGAGCGCCATCAGCGACCGGAATTCCTGCCATTCGGTTTCGCTGAAGCCGCGGGCAGGATCACGCAGGTTGTAGGTCCAGGCGTCGACGATCTTGCCGTGGTCATGGCAGATCCCGATCATGTCCAGCCCCTGCCTGGCGGCGTCCAGCAGAAGCGGCCAGGCCAGATAGATGGTCTCGGGTTCCGTCGGACCCGTGATGTCTGCGATCAGGGCCTTCTCGACTGCGCCCGGGCCCGCGCCGTGGAGCAGATCCACCAGCTGATCGGTCGGGTCGATCCCGCGCCGCAGATCGGGCATGCGTTTCTTGATGGCGAGGATCAGATCCAGGTCGGATGCACTGACGATCACGTGCTGCCCCAGGTGACGGAAATGATCCGCGAGATGGTCCAGTCCCCGTTCGCTGATCAAGGCAAGATCATCCTTCATGTCGAACTGCAGAAGCGCATCCGGATGCGCCGTGGGGAGCATGTCGGCCAGATCTTCGCTGAGCGTCAGAGCCTCGCCACCAACCTTCATGTGCAGTTCCCGGAGGTCGGCAGCCAAGGCATCGCGCACGGGGCCGCGACCGGTCGTCTCTCCCTCCAGAACATCGTCGTGGAGAACCACGAAGCCACCGTCGGCTCGGACCTTCAGGTCCAGTTCCATGGAGGCGCCGAGGCGGAAGCCGTCCTTCATGACTGTGGCTGAAAACAAGGGGTCGTCGAGCCGGCGGCGAAGGCGGTGCCATTTTAGGCGGGTGATGTGACCCTCGTGGGATATGGCGAGCCCTCGGCAGTCGCTCATCGGACGCGGCGCCGGGGTGACAGTGGGGTCGCTGGCGCACTTGGCATGACCGAATCTCCTGATGCTGTTGGTTCGTTCCTCCTAGGCACCAACAATGTCAGTTTTGCAAAAAAAACCGAAAACCAGTGCTGCGTATCCAGGCGGCAACGTCGGTGGGATCATGTTCCGCAGAGGGTGAGCCAGACGACGCCGCCGAAGGAGAAGGGGATGGCAATGGCTGCGGCAAGCCAAACGTAGCCGCCAACCTCGCGCACGAATTGCGCCGTGTCGTCGGCGGGCTGTCGTTCTGCCCTGCGTTTTCGGGCTCCCAGGAAGGGAATAATTCCCGCCGCGATCGACAGCAGAAGCAATCCGATCAGCACCGACCGCAGAACGGGATGTTCGCCGAGCGCCGAAACATTATCGCCGGCAAGATGGCAGCCGGTTGCCTGGACGCCGTAGAACAGCAGGAAAAGGACACTCCAGAACAGAAACCCGGCGATGATGTAGATGATCGGATGAATGGTCATGGAGAAACCTCGCTGGTGAGGCTGGCGAGCACGAAGGGGAAGCCCGCGGCGGCGAGCCCCACCATGGCGGCAAAACCGTGCCAGAGCATGCCGATGCGCAGGTCCAGATTGCGTCTCGGCGAGACGAAGCCGCTGCGCACCCGCCAGATCCCGTAGCCGGCAAACACGGCTCCAAGCCCGCTGTGCATTGCGGCGTAGATGAAGACGACGAAGATACTGGCGACGGCTGCATGGCTGCGGGGGGATGGGAGGGCAGTCAACGCCAGCCACAGGAAGACGGTGGTGGCGATCAGGTGGCCGATAGCGGCAAGCGAAAGCCAGCCGATCGCGCCCTTGCCGCCCCCGGCGGAAGCCTGGCGACCGGACCACGCCGCCAGCACCAGCGCGACGGCGGCGATTGCAGGCCCCAGCAGGCCGATCTGGCCGATGTCCTGAGGTGGCCAGTTCGGGGCTGAGATCCAGAGGAAGAGGCTCCCGAACAGAAGCGAGATATAGGCGGTCGCATCGGCGACGAGCGCAAAGACCATGGCCCACCACGATGGCGGCCGCTCCGCCTCGATGTGCGACGGCAATTCCTGGCCGTTGCCGATCGGGAGGTTTCCGATGTCATTCTTTTCTGCGGTGTCCCTGCTCCACAGGAGGAACATGAAGACCACGGAGGCGAGGGCGAAGGGCGTCACCCAGTAGAACTTGAAGAGCAGCGACAGGAAGAAGAAGCCGGTGCCGATCGCTGTCCAGAGCGGCATGAAGGACTGGCGCGGCAGACGAACCACGTGCTCGGGTTTGCCGGTCACGATGTCGACGGCCAGAAGCTCCATGCGCCCGTCGCGCGGAAAGCCGAGCAGTCCCTTGCCGGCGGCAAGCTGCGGTCCGATGACATCGGGATCGAGCAGGTCCGCCCGTCGATCGATGACCGGGAGGGACGCGAAATTGTAGGAGGGTGGCGGTGTCGGCATCGCCCATTCCAGCGTCCCGGCCCGCCAGGGGTTGCGGTGGTAATTGCGGCCGAAGCGAAAGAGGAGGATGAAGTCCAGTGCCACCAGGGCAAAGCCCATCGTCATCACGAAGCTGCCGAGGGAGGAGAAGAAGTTCAGCATCTCCCAGCCCGATTCCGGAGGATATTCGAACACTCGCCGCGGCATGCCCCGCAGGCCGGTCAGATGCATCATGAAGAAGGTGATGTTGAAGCCGAGGAAGATCATCCAGAAGGCGGCCTGCGACAGATGCTGCACGGGCTGGCGACCGGTGATGTGCGGCAGCCAGTAATAGGCGGCCGCCAGCATGGGAAACACGAAGCCGCCCACCAGGACGTAATGCAGGTGCGCGACCACGAAGTGGGTGTCGTGCGCCTGCCAGTCGAAAGGCACCATGGCCAGCATCACGCCCGTCAGTCCGCCGATCACGAACACGAAGAAAAAGCCGATGATGTGCAGCATCGGAATGGAAAAGCGCGGTCGCCCGTGGCTGATAGTCGCCAGCCAGGCGAAAATCTGGATGGCGGTCGGGATCGCCACGAGCGCGCTGGCGGCGGAAAAAAACGAGAGCGCGACGTGCGGGATCCCCACCGTATACATGTGGTGGACCCAGAGCCCGAAGGACAGGAAGGCCGTCGCGACGAGCGCCGATATGATGATCCTGTAGCCTGCAAGCGGTGCTCCGGCAAAGACCGGGAGAATTGTCGATATGGCGCCGGCCGCCGGCAGGAAGATAATGTAGACCTCCGGATGGCCGAACAGCCAGAAGAGGTGCTGCCACAGGAGCGGGTCGCCGCCGCGGTTCGGGTCGAAGAAGGGCAGGCCGAACGCCCGTTCGGTCTCGAGCAGGATCGAGCCGAGGATCAGCGGCGGAAAGCCGACCAGCATCATCGTTGCGACGATCAGCATGTACCAGGCAAAGATCGGCATCCTGTCGAGCGACATGCCGGACGCCCGGAGCTTCAGGATCGTCACCATGATCTCGATGGCTGCCGAAAGCGCGGAGATCTCGACGAAGGTGATGCCCAGCAGCCAGACGTCGGAGTTGATGCCCGGAGAATAGATGTCCGAGGAGAGCGGCGTGTACATGAACCAGCCGCTGTTGGGCGCCACGCCGCCGATCAGGGCGATGATCAGAATGCTGCCGCCAAAGAGATAGCACCAGAAGCCGTAGGCGGTAAGCCTCGGGAAGGCCAGGTCACGGGTGCCGAGGAGCTTCGGGAGGAGGTAGATCGTCAATCCCTCGAAGAACGGTATCGCAAACAGGAACATCATCACCGAGCCATGCATGGTGAAGACCTGCGCATATTGCTCGGCATCCATGAAGGCACTTTGCGACGACGCAAGCTGCGTGCGGATCAGCATGGCAAGCAATCCGCCGATGGCAAAGAAGATAAGCGCGGTCAGCATGAAGCGCTTGCCGACCACGTTGTGGTTGACGGTCGCCAGCCGGGCCCAGCCGGGCTTCGTCGCCCAGATCCGGTCCAGCGCATGGTGAAGGGCAATCGGCGTAGAGGGTTTGTCGTGGTGATCTGTCATGGAGCTTTCTCGATGCCAAGGGCGGCGGCGTAATCCTCTTCCGCGTGTGCGTGGACCTCGAAGTTCATCCCGGCATGGCCGGTGCCGCAATATTCCGCGCACTGGCCGCCGTAGCGACCCGGTCTATCTGCGCGCAGCCGCAGATAGGTGACATGACCCGGGACGGCATCGATCTTGCCCGCCAGGCGCGGGATCCAGAAGCTGTGGATGACGTCGATGCTGGTGACCGCAACCTCGACCGTTTTCCCGGCGGGAATGTGCAGGACGCCCGAGGTCACCGGGCTCTCAGCTGTTTCCGGGTAGCGGAATTCCCACTGCCACCGCGTTCCCAGGGCCTCGACGCGAATGAGCTCCTCAGCTTCTGTGCCGCCACCCCTTAGCAAGTACTCGCCTTGCCAGAAGGCGTAGAAGGTCAGGGCGAACAGGATCGGGATCGGCAGCGCGAGCCCGCCCGCCAGGATCCACGATCGTTGCGAGATCCGCCTGCCGAAGTGCGGGAACATGAGGGCGACGAAAAGCAGCCCCATGACCAACAGGAAAAGCAGAACGGATGCCCCCAGCATCACCCACCACAGCCGCGCGATCGACGCCGCGGAGGGCCCCGCCGGATCCAGGGCCGACAGGTTGCCGTTGCAGCTGGCGAGGAGGGGAGTACCAAGGCCGAACAGCAACCTTGGGAACCACTGGCGGCATTGCCGGATTATCCCGCGAAAGGGAGAACGGTCATGGCGGACGTCGAAGATAGGGAAAATCCGGTAGTCTCCGAGGTTATGGAAAAGGACGTGACCTCCGCAGTTGCCGTGGCCGGGCACCCGCTGCATGCGATGACGGTTCATTTTCCCATTGCACTCGTGTTCGTCACCCTGGCGATCGACGTCATCTACTGGTGGTCCGGAGATGCGTTCTGGCTGCGGGCCGGCCTGTGGTCCTCGGGCGGTGCCTTTTTCATGGGCGCGGCAGCCGGTGTGGTCGGGACCATCGAGCTGCTTTCGGTTGCCGGCATCCGCGAGCGTGTCGCCAGCTGGGCGCATGCCATCGCGGCCATCATGCTGATTGCGCTCGCCGGATTGAACTGGGGTCTGCGCGTGACAGAATCGGCCGAAGTCCTGCCTCACGGGCTGCTGGTTTCCATGATGGCGGCAGTCGTGACGGGAATGGCCGGTTGGCATGGCGGCAAGCTCATCTTCGATCATGGCATTGGCCTCATGGTATCGCCCAAGGACTGACGGACTGCACGAGACGTCGAAGTCCGCCGGGCTCGAACATGCCCTCGATGATCGCCGCGTGGATCGTCGGCTTGGCGAGCACGATGAACAGGATTGCGAGGACCACGCCGCCCGTCAGGACGGTCGTCATGACAAAGCGCCAGACGGGATAGACCTCGCCTTCGCGAAACAGGCGGATGATGACCAGTCCTGTCAGGACATGCAGCACGGCGAGCAGGGCGACAAAGAAGAGCTTGAGCGAAAACCAGCCGGCGAAGGTCTGCTGACCGAAGATCAGCATGATCCCGCTTGCAACTGCTATGAAGGCCGCCGGAGAAATGATGGCCACATAGGCAAAGCGAACGATCATCTGCAGGCGGTAGAGCGAGTCCTTGTCCTCCACATAGGCGCGTTGCACATAGAGGCCGGGCAGGCTGACGAGGCCTCCCGCCCAGATCGCGATCGCGGCAATATGCAGAAACTTCAGGCTGAGGATCATGAAGATCCTCGATTCAGCCCATCGGTCGCCGATCCGACTCCCCAACTCATTCCGTGACCCATCCCTTGGCTTGACTGTTCACGACCGCAATTAGGGCGGGAGCGGGAGGCTTCTAGTCACGACGGTGTGAGAAAGCGGCAGCTGGCGTCGACCCTTCGCCCAGGCATACGTTCGCACCCCGCCTGAAACACATCTTAATGAACCGTTATCACCGGCGATGGATCATTTTTCCATCACATTCGTTCTCTTCAACTGAAAGCACGCATGGCGCCATGAGGCGATGTGCGACAGCATTTTCAGAAGGAGCTAAAAATGAAAAAGATTCTTGCGCTCACCGTATCCGCAGCCACCGCCGCATTCGCATCGGCACCGGCCGCATTCGCCGCTGACGCAGTTCGCTATCAGGAAACCGCACCGGTCTATCAGGACGCTGGCGCGCGCAACGGCGTGAAGCTCGGCTATCTGGCCTGCGACATCGGTGGCGGCGTCGGCTACGTGCTGGGCTCGGCCAAGGAAGTAAGCTGCGTGTTCACCTCCACCGACGGCGATCGCAGCGACGCCTACGTCGGCAGCCTGCGCAAGATGGGCATCGACCTCGGCTTCACGACACGCGGCAAGATGGTGTGGGCCGTCTTTGCACCGACGGCTGGATATCACACGGGCTCGCTCGGTGGTCTCTACCAGGGCGCAACCGCCGAGGCGACCGTCGGTGCCGGCATCGGTGCCAACATCCTGATCGGTGGCACCTCCGGGTCGATCCATCTGCAGACCGTCAGCGTCCAGGGACAGTTGGGCCTCAACATCGCGGCCACCGGCACGTCCATGACGCTGACGCCGGCCAGCTAATCTGACGAATGGCCCTCTCTTCCAGGAGGGCCATTCGCTTCTGCGGGCAGCCGTGCTCTCGCAAGCTTGTCTGTCACATATGCGCTGTTGGGTTGAACCTCCGGGCGATCCGGGGTATTCGGCCCCCTTTGTGACGAGCAAGCTCCGAGGCTAGGCGTGACCAGCACTATCCAGACCCCCTATTACCTGATCGACAAGTCGAAGCTTCTTCGCAACATGGAGACGATCGCCACCTTGCGCGAACTCTCCGGTGCAAAGGCACTGCTGGCGCTGAAATGCTTTGCCACCTGGGGCGTGTTCGACTTCATGCGCGACTACATGGACGGCACAACCTCGTCCTCGCTCAACGAAGTACGCCTCGGTCATGAGCGGTTCGGCAAGGAAACGCACGCCTATTCCGTCGCCTATGCCGACTACGAGATCGACGAGGTTGTCAGCCACGCCGACAAGATCATCTTCAACTCCATCGGACAGCTCACGCGGTTTGCCGACAAGGCCTCCGGCATCACCCGCGGCCTGCGGCTGAACCCCGGCGTATCCTCCTCCAGCTTCGATCTTGCCGATCCCGCCCGCCCGTTTTCAAGGCTGGGCGAATGGGATCTTGCGAAGGTCGAGCCGGTCATGGACCTCGTGTCGGGGTTCATGATCCACAACAACTGCGAGAACGGCGATTTCGAGCTCTTCGACCGCATGCTCGGCCAGATCGAGGAAAAGTTCGGGCCGCTTCTCCGCAAGGCTGAATGGGTGAGTCTTGGCGGCGGCATCCACTTCACCGGCGAAGACTACCCCCTCGAAAAGCTCGCAGAGCGGCTGAAGCGGTTTGCCGGCGAGCATCAGGTGCAGGTCTACCTGGAGCCCGGCGAAGCCGCAGTCACCAAGTCGACGACGCTGGAAGTCTCCGTGCTCGACACGCTCTACAACGGCAAGAACCTCGCCATCGTCGATTCCTCCGTCGAAGCGCACATGCTCGACCTGCTGATCTACCGCGAGAGCGCCAAGATGCTTCCGAATGAAGGACCGCATCGGTTCATGGTCTGCGGCAAGTCCTGCCTCGCCGGCGACATTTTCGGTGAGTTCAATTTCGACCAGGAACTGAAGGTCGGCGACCGGATTTCGATCCAGGACGCGGCCGGTTACACGATGGTCAAGAAAAACTGGTTTAACGGCGTGCAAATGCCGTCAATCGCCATTCGCGAACTGGATGGCAGCATCAGGACGGTCCGTGAGTTCGACTATGCGGATTACGAGCAAAGCCTCTCCTGAGGCTTCTGACGATTGGACACGAAGGAGCAAGTCCCTATCATGAAGAAGAACGTCCTCATCATCGGCGCCGGCGGCGTCGCGCAGGTGGTGGCGCACAAGTGCGCTCAGAACAACGACGTGCTGGGCGATATTCACATCGCATCGCGCACGAAGAGCAAGTGCGACGCGATCATCGCCTCGGTTCACGAGAAGAAGGCGATGAAGCAGCCGGGCGTACTGGAAGGCCATGCGCTCGACGCGCTGGACATCGAGGCCACCAAGGCCCTCATCCAGAAGACCGGCTGCCAGATCGTCATCAATGTCGGCACGGCCTTCCTCAACATGTCGGTGCTGCGCGCCTGCATCGATACCGGCGTCGCCTATATCGACACCGCGATCCATGAGGAGCCGAACAAGATCTGCGAAACGCCCCCGTGGTACGGAAACTACGAGTGGAAGCGTGCGGCCGAATGCGAGGAGAAGGGCATCACCGCCATTCTCGGCGCCGGTTTCGACCCGGGCGTGGTCAACGCCTATGCGCGTCTGGCCAAGGACGAGTACCTGGACAAGGTCACCGACGTCGACATCGTCGACATCAATGCCGGCAGCCACGGCAAGTATTTCGCCACCAACTTCGACCCGGAAATCAACTTCCGCGAGTTCACCGGCGTCGTCTATTCCTGGCAGGGCGGCGAATGGCAGGTCAACAAGATGTTCGAGATCGGCAAGGACTACGACCTGCCGGTCGTCGGCACGCGCCGAGCCTATCTCTGCGGTCATGACGAGGTGCATTCGCTGGCCAAGAACATGGACGGCGCCGACGTGCGCTTCTGGATGGGCTTTGGCGATCACTACATCAACGTCTTCACCGTGCTGAAGTCGATCGGCCTCTTGTCCGAGCAGCCGGTCAAGCTGGCCGACGGTTCCGAGGTCGTGCCGCTCAAGGTCGTCAAGGCGTGCCTGCCCGATCCGTCGTCACTGGCGCCGGAATACGAAGGCAAGACCTGCATCGGCGACTTCGTGAAGGGCATCAAGGACGGCAAGGAACGGACGGTTTTCATCTATAACGTCGCCGACCACAAGGAAGCCTACAACGAGGTCGGCTCGCAGGGCATTTCCTACACCGCCGGTGTGCCGCCGGTTGCGGCGGCCATGCTGGTCGCCACAGGCGAGTGGGACGTGAAGAAAATGGCGAATGTCGAGGAACTGGCGCCGAAGCCTTTCCTCAATATCCTGAACCACATCGGCCTGCCGACCTGGATCCGGGACGAAGAGGGCGAACGCCCGCTGACGTTCTCCTGATTCATCCAAAGGACCTGACCCTGGTGCCGCGGCGTCTGCTGCGGCACTTTCGTTTTCACTTGATGCCCAACCACTCGTTGAGTTCGGCTTCCGCCCGCTCCAGCGCGCTGTAGTTGATCAGCTTGCGCAGGAAGGCGACCGAAACGGCGCGGCTGCGGAGGTTGTAGCGGCCTTCGTCGCCGTCTTCGCCCAGCCGCTGGTAGACGTCGAGCTTCTCGTAGAGCTGCTGCAGCCGGTTCTGGACGCTGCGCAGTGAGAGGTTCTGCCGCCTTGCAATCATCCGGTCGGTCAATCCCAGAGCGATGTCGATGAGGATCTCATATTCGACATCGGTGAAGCCATGGCTGTTGCCGAGGCTCTTCTGCTGCATGCCGCGGACCTCGCGGTCGACGACGCATTGCGATTCCATGAAGATGCCGCGCAGGGCCAGCTTGAGCCTGTCGTCGGAAGCAGATTTGAGAACGTAGCCGTAGGCGGCACCCTCCGGGACGATGCGTGACACGCCCCGCACATAGGCTTCGTCGGCATAGTTCGACCAGAACAGGATGCGGGTGTCGGGTCTTTCCTTCCAGATGGTGCGGGCGGCCTCGATGCCGTTGCGTTCCGCCATCTGCAGATCCATGACGATGTGAGCGGCGCGGTGCTGGCGCGCCAGCCCTTCGCCGATCCTGCCGTTCTCGGCCTCCAGCACCGTATCGCATTCCGGCAGGGCGGCTCGAACCGCATCGTGCAGGTAGGACCGGTGAAGAGGATCGTCTTCTATAATGAGGACTTCCATGGTGGTTTCCTTGCTCATGCTGTGCGTGTGCCGTCCTCACCGAGGAACAGGCGGATGCGGGTGCCTTGCCCGCCGCTGCTGCCAATTTCGAACCGCGCGCCGATGAGACGGGCCCTGGTGCGCATATTGTCGATGCCGTGGCCGGCCTGCTCCTGCGGGTTGCCGATGCCGACACCGTCGTCGGTCACGGCGACGGAAAGGCCGGTCGGGGCGCTCTGGAGTACGACGATGATGTTGGCGGGCTGACCGTGCCGGACAGCATTGTTGATCGCCTCCTGGACGATCCGGAACAGGGCGATCGCCACCGTCTCTTCCAGGCCGTCAAGCTTGCCTTCGCTCTCGTCGACCATCTGCCAGTCTATCGGCAGGCCGCTTTCCCGGACGGACCTGTCGAGGTGATTTTCGATCGCCTGGGCAACGCCGAAGAGCTGCAGGACGGAGGGCTTGGCCTCCTCGATGATCTGCCGCAGGTCGTGCATGCAGTGCTGGAGACTGCGGAACATCGGCTCCAGCGCTTCTCCCGGCACATCCGGCAGGTGCGTCATCCGCTCCATGCGCCGGGCCAGCCGCGTTAGGTCCGCCAAGGTCTGGTCGTGCAGATCCATGCCGATCCGCTGCCGTTCCGCTTCAAGGGCTTCCGTAAGTTTCAACGCACCAAGCCTCAGTCCCTCTTCGCGCGCCCGTGCCTCCGTTTCCACCACGGCGGAACGCTTTGCCTGCTCGGCGGCGCGCAGGGCAAAGAAATAGGGTGCCAGCAGGTCGGCGATCGAACGGGCGTTTTCGACGTCGTCCATCGTATAGTGATCAGCCTGGTGGCTGGAGCAGCTGAGGGCGCCGATGAAATCGCCCTGGACGCGTAAGGGGACATGCAGGCGGCTGCGCAGCGAGAGCTCGATGATCGGGCGCGAGAAGGCGCCGGCAAAGTGGAAGCGGGGATCGTTGCAGGCATCGCCGGACAGCAGGTAGTCGACCTCGCCGGAGAGCAGGCTGCGGATCGGGCTTCCGGTCAGCAGGGCAGGGGGCTGCTTGCTCCAGTCCGTCTCAAGGCCGCTTTCGTAGGCGATGTGATACTTCCCGTCGACCATCTTGATGCAGACATCCAGATGGTCATGAGGGATGATGTGCCCGATCTCGATGGCGACGGCCTGGATGATGGAATGGAAGTCCAGCTGGCCGGCCAGCAGCCGGGATATGCCGAGATAGTGATCGAAGAGCGCGCTTCGTGTCGGAATGAGCATTGGCGACGTCCTCCCAGCCGTCGGATTTAAGGTGGATGGCCACCCGGCACGATTAAGCGCTTCCTCGGTGCGATTGTCTTGCGGGATCCCGCATATTTCGCGCGCGTCTCCGCAAGATGCTTGCATGGATTCACCTTTGCAAGTTTGCGCTTCTGCTTCATTCTCCGCTGACTGACGCATTGGCGCCAGTGAAGACATTCGTCTGATACCGTTGAGGAGCGGGACCTGATGAATGAGCCCGTGAGGCCCAAAGGGAGGAAAATCATGACCATCAAGAGGATGCTTCTGGCATCGATCGCTATCGCATGCGTGACAGCACCCGTTTCTGCGTCGGCCGAGACGGCTGACAAGAAGATCGCGCTGTCCAACAACTATGCCGGCAATTCCTGGCGCCAGGCCATGCTGACGAGCTGGGACAAGATCACCAAGGACGCCGTCAGCCAAGGCGTCGTCGCTGCTGCCGATCCTTTCACGACCGCCGAGAACCAGGCGACGGAACAGGCGGCCCAGATCCAGAACCTGATCCTGCAGGGCTATGACGCCATCGTCATCAATGCGGCATCGCCGACGGCATTGAACGGCGCGGTCAAGGAAGCCTGCGACGCCGGCATCGTCGTCGTGTCCTTCGACGGCATCGTCACAGAGCCCTGCGCCTGGCGAATTGCCGTCGACTTCAAGGGCATGGGCGAGAGCCAGATCGAATACCTGGCCGAGAAGATGCCCGACGGAGGCAACCTGCTGGAGATCCGCGGTCTGGCCGGCGTATCGGTCGACGACGAAATCCATGCCGGCATCCAGGCCGGTGTCGAAAAGCACCCGCAGTTCAAGATCGCCGGCGCCGTCAACGGCGACTGGGCGCAGGATGTCGCGCAGCGTGCCGTCGCGGGTATCCTGCCGAGCCTGCCCGAGATCAAGGCGGTCGTCACCCAGGGTGGTGATGGCTATGGTGCTGCTCAGGCGTTTGCCGCAGCCGATCGTCCAATTCCGACGATCATCATGGGCAACCGCGAGGACGAGCTGCGCTGGTGGAAGGAGCAGAAGGACGCCAACGGCTACGAGACCATGTCGGTTTCCATTGCGCCGGGCGTCTCGACGCTTGCCTTCTGGGTCGCCCAGCAGATCCTCGACGGCAAAGATGTGAAGAAAGAGCTCGTCGTCCCCTTCCTGCGCATCGATCAGGACAATCTCGAGGCCAACCTCGAGACCACGGAAGCGGGCGGCGTTGCCAACGTCGAATACTCGCTGGAAGATGCGCAGAAGGTCATCGACGCGGCCATGTAACGGAGCAGTCATTGCTCCACCTCCCAGTCGGATGCGGCGCGTGGCGTCGCATCCGGTGGAACCCCTCTTGTCCAGTTGATCCTTCCCCATGAATGACAGAGTGCCGAAACAGGAAGTGGTGGCCGCGCGCGAGGTCAAGGTTGCCTTCGGTGCCGTCAAGGCACTGGACGGTGCCAATCTCGTGATCCATTCCGGCGAATGCGTCGGTCTCGTCGGCCACAATGGCGCCGGCAAGTCGACGATCGTCAACGTCATCAATGGTGGCCTGACCCCACAAGAAGGCGCGATCAGCTATGGCGGCGCTTCCGTCGATCACGGTATCACGGCGGCGCGCGCCAGCGGCGTACGCTGCGTCTTCCAGGAGCTGTCGCTCTGCCCGAACCTGACGATTGCCGAGAACGCCCGCGTCATGCTGAGCGACCTGAAGGGCGCAGGCTGGCGCAGGCGCGGCCTGGCGCTCGTGGCGCAGCAACTGGCGGACATCTTTCCCGGCCACGGCATCGATTGCGAAAGTGTCGTCGAGGACCTCACCATTGCCGAGCGCCAGATGGTCGAGATCGCGATCAGCTTTGCAGCTGTTGACGAACGTCCGAAGCTCGTCATCCTCGACGAACCGACATCGTCGCTCGACGCAGGGCTGGCAGCGCAGCTGATGGCCTATGTTCGCCGCTTCGTGGAGAGGGGCGGCTCGGTGCTCTTGATCTCTCACATTCTCGGCGAAATTCTCTCCACCTCCGACCGCATCGTCGTGATGAAGGACGGCAAGGTGGTGGCCGACCGGCCGGCATCTGAATTCGGCACCCGCCGGCTGGTGGAAACCATGGGCAGCGTGGTGCGCGAACAGGGCTGGCAGCGCTCGGCAAGAACGAAGACAGGTGCGCCAGTGCTTTCGGTGCCGCCGCTGAAGGACGCAACGATCCAGCTGGAAGCCTTTGCCGGTGAGATCGTCGGTCTCGCGGGGCTCGGCGGTCACGGCCAGACCGAGGCGCTTCTCGATCTCTATCTTGCCGCCAACAGCAACTGGTGGCCGGCCGGCGAGCCCAAGATGGCCTTCGTGGCCGGCGACCGCGGCTTGAACGGCACATTCTCGCTCTGGAGCATCCTCAAGAACCTCAGCATCTCCTCGCTCAAGGGGCTTTCTTCCCGCAGCGTCATCGACACCGACCGGGAAAAGCAGGTGAGCGAGAGCTGGAAGAAACGCATCGAAATTCGCACGCCGGACATGCACAACCCGATCCTTTCCCTCTCCGGCGGCAACCAGCAGAAGGTACTGTTTGCACGGGCGCTCGCGACCACCGCAAAGATCGTCCTGATGGACGACCCGATGCGCGGCGTGGACGTCGGGACAAAGCAGGAGGTCTACGAGATCCTTCGTGCCGAGGCAGCTTCGGGGAGAACATTCATCTGGTACTCGACAGAGATGGACGAGATCCGGCTTTGCGACCGCGTCTATGTCTTCCGCGACGGAGCCATAGCGGCCGAACTGGTAGGAGATGACATCACGGAGGCCGGCGTGCTCTCCGCGTCCTTTGCCGGAGGAGAAGCAGCATGAGACTGTCCTCCAGCGCCGTCCGCCTGATCATCCCCGCCGCATCGCTGGCCGTGCTTCTGGCCGCCGTCTTCTACATGCAGCCGCGGGCGATGAGCTACACCGGCCTCAACCTCCTCTTCAATCTCGCCGTCCCCATCGCGCTCGCCACGATCGCGCAGATGCTGATCATGTCGGTCAACGATCTCGACCTGTCGATGGGCGCCTTCGTCAGCTTCTGCGCCTGCGTCACGGCAACCTTCCTTCAAACCTCGCCGGTGATCGGCGTCCTGATCTTCCTCGGTGCCATAGCCGTCTATGCGGGCATCGGCGTCGTCATCCACCTGCGCCAGCTGCCGTCGATCGTCGTGACGCTGGGGATGAGTTTCGTCTGGGGTGGGCTCGCCGTCCTGCTGCTGCCCTCGCCGGGCGGCGCCGCGCCGGGATGGGTCCGGTGGCTGATGACCGTCAAGCCGCCGCTCGTGCCGATGGCGATCGTCGCCAGCGTCATCATCGCCGCCGTCACGCATTACGTGGTGATGCGGTCCTCCTTCGGCGTGCTGGTCCGGGGCGTCGGCGGCAACACCCGCTCGGTGGAGCGGGCCGGCTGGTCGGTGGTCGGCATCCGGGCGGCCGCCTATGCGCTGGCGGGGCTCTTCGCGGTGCTGGCCGGGATCGCCCTCGTCGGCCTGACGACGGCGGCGGACGCCAATATCGCTCTGCGTTACACCCTGCTCTCGATTGCCGGCGTGATCCTCGGCGGCGGCGAGTTCGTTGGCGGCCGTGTCTCGCCCATCGGAGCCGTGATCGGAGCACTTACGCTGACGCTCGCGGGCTCGTTCCTGTCCTTCATGCGGATCTCGCCGGACTGGCAGATCGGTGCGCAGGGCGCCATCCTGATCGTGGTCCTGGCGCTGCGCCTTTTCCTGAACCGCCTGGAAAAGCGGGAGAAGAACCGATGACTGCTCTCACCGCCAAGCCCTGGATCTGGTCCTTTGCCGCGGCGATCCTCGTGTGGATCGTCACGGTGCTGTTCACCGGCGGATCGAGTTCCGTCGGCCTGTCTCAGGCAACACTCACCTTCGCGGCCTTCTCCGTGATCGTCGGCATCGGCCAGATGTTCGTGATCACGCTGGGGCCCGGCAACATCGATCTTTCCGTCCCCGCCACCATGACGCTGTCTGGAACGCTGGCGCTGAAGGTGATGGATGTCCAGGACAGCATGATCGCGCTGGGCCTTCTGATCGCCATCCTGGTCGGCGTTGCGATCGGCATCGGCAACTATGCGCTGATCAAGCTTCTGCGCATTCCGCCGATCATCGCGACCCTGTCGATGAGCTTCATCGTGCAGTCCTGCGCCATCTGGACGAACCGCGGATTGCGCATCAAGCCGCCGGAGATGCTGTCAGATTTCACGACCTCCTACAGCTTCGGCATTCCGAACGTCGCGCTGGTGGCGCTAGCTCTCTCCCTGGCGGCCTGGTTCCTGCTGGAAAAGACGACCTACGGCCGGTGGATCTCGGCGATCGGCCAGAGCAGCTTTGCGGCGCGCATGGCCGGCATACCGGTCGACGGCACACGTTTCATCACCTATGTCCTCTGCGCCGTTCTGGCCGCTGTCGCCGGCTATATGCTCGCCAGCTTCTCCGGAGGTGCGGCGCTCAACATGGGGGCCGAGTACCTGCTGATGTCGATCGCGGTGGTGGTCATCGGCGGTACGGCCGTTGCCGGCGGGAACTCCAACGTTCCCGGGATCTGGGGGGCCTCGCTCTTCATGTTCCTCGTCGTCTCCATGCTCAACACCTATGGCTTCGGCGCCGGTGTCCGCCTCATCCTCACCGGCGTCATCATCATCGCCGTCATTCTCGCCGCCGGCGGCAGGAGGGTTTTGCGATGACCGCACCAAACGTCTTCTCCCGCCACAACAGTTCCCGGATGCCAGACATGCCGCAGTCACCTTCGATCTACGAAATCCACGACGAGCGTTTCCGCCAGCTGACGGTGGCCAGTTCGGGCCTCGACGAGCTATACGCGGGATGCCGATGGGCGGAAGGGCCGGTGTGGATTGCCGACATGCAGTGCCTCCTCTTCAGCGACATCCCCAACCAGCGGATGTTGCGGTGGGTCGACGGCGGCGGCGTCTCCGTCTTCCGGTCGGCCTCAAACTTTGCCAACGGCAACACCCGCGACCGCCAGGGGCGGCTGATCTCCTGCGAGCATGGCGGGCGCCGGGTGGTGCGCACCGAGCTTGACGGGTCGCTGACGGTGCTCGCCGACCGGTACCAGGGCAAGCGGCTCAACTCGCCGAACGACGTGGTGGTGCGGTCGGACGACAGCGTCTGGTTCACCGACCCCACTTACGGCATTCTCTCCGACTACGAGGGTTACAAGGCCGAGCCGGAGCAGGCGACGCGCAATGTCTATCGTCTTGATCCCCGCACAGGAGAGCTGGAACCTGTCGCGACGGATTTTGGCCAGCCCAACGGCCTGGCCTTCTCGCCCGACGAGAGCAGGCTCTACGTGGCCGACTCCGCCGCAAGCCACGACATCGACGCGCCGCGGCATATCCGGGTCTTTGACGTTGCAGACGACCGCCGGCTCGTCAACGGCCGGGTGTTCTGCACGATCGACAACGGCGTGCCCGACGGCTTCCGGGTCGATGCGGACGGCAATGTGTG
Source organism: Rhizobium sp. PK7-22 (assembly GCF_056530405.1). NCBI lineage: Bacteria > Pseudomonadati > Pseudomonadota > Alphaproteobacteria > Hyphomicrobiales > Rhizobiaceae > Rhizobium > Rhizobium sp. PK7-22. Next base: position 3,673,278 of record NZ_CP096514.1, on the reverse strand, counting down.
GACGAGCGCGGGAGACGGGGTCCACTGCTTTTCCGCCGAGGGAACGCTGCTCGGCAAAATCAAGGTGCCGCAGGTGGTGGCCAATGTTGCCTTTGGGGGACCTCGCCGCAACTGCCTCTTCATCACCGCGACCAGGAGCCTCTATGCCGTCTACCTGGCGGTCAACGGCATCTAGTCCAGCATCTCGGCTTCTATACAGGCATTGAGGAACGCGTCTCGCGCGACATCGGGAGAGACGCGGAATTCCAGCGCCTCGGCACAAATTGCCTTCGCGCTGCGGCAGTAGTCGCCATCGACGGCGGGCCAGCGGAAGTTCAGGTAGCTCAATGCCTCCCGCGGCCCACGAATGGTTTCGGGAAACCCGTAGCCGATCCTGACGCGGATGGGAGAAGACCAGCGCACGTCGCCGGTTCTGATCATCATGTTCATTGCGATACCCTATGCTTTCGGGCACCTCAACGAATGCTCAGGGCGAAAGTTGCATCTCGCCTGACGATAAAAATCTGCGGGTGTCGACGCCGATATTTCGTTGGGATCTACCGGCGTCGGCTAGGCTTCTGTGACAGCTCAGAGGCTGACTTTTTCGTTGTCGCCCATGTCGGGCTTCAAGCTGGACACGGCGGCTGCAGCCATCTTGATATAGCTGACGATGGTGCCGGGGCTGTCCCAGTATTCAGCAGAGGCGGGCTTGACCTTCAGGAGGCGGATCGACGGATCGTCGGGGCTATCCCACCAGGCTTTGGCCGGAACAGAGAAGATCTCGCGGATCAACTCACGGTCGTTGAGGACCTCTGCGGTGCCGGATACCGAGACGTATTTCTGACCCTTGGTGTCTGCGAAGGCGAGGCAGACGTTCGGGAAGCGTGCGACCTCCTCGTCCTTATGGCTGGCGACGTCGGTCAGGAAGTACACAGCGCCGTCGTGTCTCTTCGTGTAGGCAGACATGGGGCGCGACCGGATCTCGCTGCCGTCGTGGGTGGCCAGCATGCAAAAGCCAATCTTGTCGATGAGTTCCCATACCTTGGCTGTGTCATCGTGGTCAGACATTCCTGATCTCCTTTGTTCAGACCAGAAAAACCCGGTGGACCGCCGTCGGTTCCGTTTCCGGTGATCGCGAAATTATTTGCGTGCAGAATGCCCCGCGCCTAAACCGAATGGACAGGCTGCAGCAGAGCCGATGTCGATGCTGCGGCCTTCCCTTCCGCCTGCGCAAATGGATGCCGTAGATGACGACGAAAGACACCACCTACTTCTCCCGCCTGGGCGGTCTGCCCGGGCAAACCGAGCTGCTTTCCAGCAAGGCGGTGTTCACGACATCCTACGCGGTCATCCCGCGCACGGTGATGACGGACATCGTCACCAGCGTCCTGCCGCACTGGGAGAAGACGCGGGCCTGGATCATCGCCCGGCCGCTGACCGGATTCTCCGAAACCTTCGCTCAATATGTGATGGAAGTTGCGCCCGGTGGCGGCAGCCGTCGGCCGGAGCCGGATGCGCGGGCGCAGGCGGGCCTCTTCGTCACCGAGGGCGAGATGACGGTCGAACTCGATGGCGCCGCGCATGTCCTGCGAACCGGATCATTCGCATATCTTCCAGCCGGTGCCGGCTGGACACTCCACAATCATTCGTCCGAGCCGGTCCGTTTCCACTGGATCCGCAAGGCCTTCCAGGCGGTGGACGGGCTGGAAGCGCCGCCGGCCATCTTCACGAGCGAGAGCGAGCAGGAGATGTTCGCCATGCCGGACACGGACGGCAGATGGGCGACGACGCGCTTCATCGACCCCTCGGACGTGCGCTACGACATGCACATCAACATCGTCACCTTCGAGCCCGGCGGCACGATCCCGTTCATGGAAACGCATGTCATGGAGCACGGGCTCTACGTGCTGGAGGGCAAGGCGGTGTACCGGCTCAATCAGGACTGGGTCGAGGTGGAGGCGGGTGACTTCATGTGGCTGCGCGCCTTCTGCCCGCAAGCCTGCTATGCCGGCGGGCCGGGGCGTTTCCGCTATCTGCTCTACAAGGACGTCAACCGGCATGTGGCGCTCTGGTAGGTCTAGGAAGGGGCGTCGCGACGTCAGGGTAGCGTCACATCCGCCTGTCGGCTGCGCATCCTGACCAGCCTGCCGTTCGGCAGATCATTGTCGGCGACCTTGGCGCGTGCTGCGTCGGCGCCGAGACCGAGGTCAAGCCAGCGGCGCATCAGCCGCTCCTCCAGGACATCTTCCGGCGGCAGCAGCATGATCGTCCAGTCGAAGAGCCGCGCCAGCCTGTCCCAGCCGGGCTCGTCGAGAAGAAGGTAATTGCCCTCGATCAGCACGAAGCGCTCCTGTCGATCGACAACGCGTGCGCCGGCGATTGCCAGCTCGCGGCTGCGGTCGAAGAGCGGAACGAGCACCTCATCATCCGCTTGCCGCAGGGCGCGTGCGATGTCTACCAGTCCCCGGATATCGAAGGTCTGCGGCGCTCCCTTGCGGGTGAGAACGCCTTTCTCCCGCAGCACGGCGTCATCCATGTGAAAGCCGTCCATGGGAACAACCGCGGTCTGTTCGCCGCGGTTGCGAAGCTCGGCGGCAAGCTCTTCCGCCAAGGTGGATTTTCCCGAGCCCGGTGGGCCGGCGATGGCGACAAGGAACCGCGAACGGCCTTCCGCGTGAAGCAGGATGGCGTCGGCAAACGGCCTCATGGATGAACTCATGCGGCGACCGGCTCCTCCGGTGCCTTCGCGCCTGTCATCAGCGCGACCGCATCCGACATGCTGTAGTCCTTCGGGTTGATCACCGTCAGACGCTTGCCGAGGCGATGAATGTGTATGCGGTCGGCGACCTCGAAGACATGCGGCATGTTGTGCGAAATGAGCACGATCGGGATGCCCCTGCCACGGACATCGAGGATCAGTTCCAGCACGCGGCGGCTTTCCTTGACGCCGAGTGCGGCGGTCGGCTCGTCAAGGATGATCACCTTGGAACCGAAGGCTGCGGCACGGGCCACAGCGACGCCCTGCCGCTGGCCGCCGGACAGCGTCTCCACCGCCTGGTTGATGTTCTGAATGGTCATCAGGCCGAGTTCCGAGAGCTTGTCGCGCGCAAAGCTCTCCATGGCGGAGCGGTCGAGCTTGCGCAGCCACTTGCCCATGAAGCCGGGTTTGCGGATTTCCCGGCCGAGAAACATGTTGTCGGCAATCGAGAGGGCCGGCGACAGGGCAAGATTCTGGTAGACCGTCTCGATCCCCACCTTGCGGGCCTCGATTGGGGAGCGAAACTGAACCTGCTTGCCTTCCAGCCGGATCTCCCCTTCGTCGGGAGTGATCGCGCCGGAAATCGCCTTGATCATCGAAGACTTGCCGGCGCCATTGTCACCGATCACGGCGAGAATCTCGCCGGGATAGAGGTCGAAGTCCGCATGATCGAGGGCGGTGACGCGGCCGTAGCGCTTGACGAGGCCGCGGGCGCTGAGAATGGGTTCCTGGGTCATCAGCCTGCTACCCTCCTGATCCATTGGTCAATGGCCACGGCGGCTATGATGAGGACGCCGATCAGCAGATATGTCCATTGCGGGTCGGTGCCGATCAGCCGCAGTCCGAGCGAGAAGACGCCGACTATCAGCGCCCCGAACAGCATGCCGAGGATCGAGCCGCGACCGCCGAACAGCGACAGGCCACCGATCACCACTGCGGTGATGGACTCGATGTTGGTGAACTGGCCGGCCGTGGGCGAAACGGAACCGATGCGGCCGATCAGGACCCAGCCGGCGAAGGCGCAGATCAGGCCGGACAGGGTGTAGACGGAGATGAGCATGCGCCTGACGTTGACGCCGGCAAGTTCGGCCGCATCCGGATCATCTCCGACGGCGTAGACGTGGCGGCCCCAGGCGGTGTTGTTGAGCACATACCAGAGGAAGGCGACGAGCAGCACCATGCCAATCACCCCATAGGTGAGGACAGCGCCGCCAAGGCGCAGGTTTTCGCCGAAGAACTGCAGGATGGGTGCGTTCTGGGCGATGTCCTGGGATCGGATGGTCTCGTTGGCCGAGTACAGGAAGTTCGAGGCCAGCACGATCTGCCACATGCCCAGCGTGACGATGAAGGGCGGCAGCTTCATGCGCGCGACCAGCACGCCGTTGATCCAGCCGCAGAAGGCGCCGACCATGAAGCCGCACAGGATGGCGATGGTCGGGGGCAGACCGTAGCGGAAGGTGAACTGGCCCATGATGACGGACGACAGAACCATGATGGCGCCGACAGAGAGGTCAATGCCGGCCGTCAGGATAACCAGCGTCTGTGCCGCACCGACAATGCCGACTATGGCGACCTGCTGCAGGATCAGCGTCAGCGTGAAGGCGGAAAAGAACTTGCCGCCCAAGAGCAGGCCGAAGACCACGAGCGACATGATCAACACGATCAGTGGCACCGCGGCAGGGCTGGAGTGCAGGAAATGCTGCAGCTTCTGAAGGAAATTCCGGTCGTGTGTGTCGAAGGCGGCTACCGACGACGGTCCTCCGGACACTGCACTCTCGTAGTCGGTCGTCGATTTCGACGCGGCGTGCGGTTCACTCATTGGGGCTCTCCCGAGTAGGTCCCTCATGCTGAATTGGGATCGCGCTAGTCCACCGGGCTATGCTCGCCGAGCGGTGATCTACCCGATGGCGCCAGGGCTCCGAGGGGCGCTGGCGCGCCCCTCGTCGATGGTGGCTTGTGGCATGCTCAGCCCCAGCACTTCTCCATGCCTTCCTTGGTGTCGATCGACTCGACTCCTTCGGCAGGCTTGTCGGTTACCAGCGCGACGCCCGTGTCGAAGAAATTCTTGCCTTCGGTCGCCTTCGGCTTTTCGCCGCTGTCGGCATAGGCCTTGATGGCCTCGATCCCCTTGGATGCCATCAGCAGCGGATACTGTTGCGAGGTGGCGCCAATGATGCCTTCCGAGACGTTCTTGACGCCCGGGCAACCGCCATCGACCGAAACGATCAACACGTCGCTTTCGCGTCCGACGGATTTCAGAGCTTCATAGGCGCCGGCTGCGGCAGGCTCGTTGATGGTGTGAACGACGTTAATGGTCGGGTCCTGCTGAAGGAGGTTCTCCATGGCCGTGCGGCCGCCTTCTTCATTGCCGTTGGTCACGTCGTGTCCGACGATCCGCGAGTCGCTCTCGTCACCGATGCGGTTGATGTCGGCGACATCGATGCCGAAGCCCTTCATGAAGCCCTGGTTGCGCAGGACATCGACCGACGGCTGGGACGGCGTCAGGTTAAGGAAGCCGATCTTGGCGTCCTTTGCGGCGTCGCCAAGGGTTGCTGCGGCCCATTTGCCGATCAGTTCGCCGGCCAGAAGGTTGTCGGTCGCAAACGTCATGTCGGCCGCGTCCACCGGCTCAAGCGGGGTATCGAGAGCGATGACGAGAATGCCGGCGTCACGGGCCTTCTGCACGGCCGGAACAATGCCCTTGGTGTCGGAGGCGGTGATCAGGATGCCCTTGGCGCCATCGGCGATGCAGGTCTCGATCGCGGCCACCTGGCTTTCGCTGTCGCCGTCTATCCGGCCGGCATAGGACTTGAGGTTGACGCCGATTTCCTGGGCCTTGGCCGTCGCGCCTTCCTTCATCTTGACGAAGAAGGGATTGGTGTCGGTCTTGGTGATCAGGCAGGCGGATACTTCCTGTGCCTGTGCGGGCAGCGACAGTGCAGTGCCCAGAACAAGCGCGCCAAACGCGGTGGCGCAAATTGATGTCTTCATGGTCTCCTCCCAGAGCCTTTGATTTTCGATCAGGGACTATCGTCGTGCGGCGTCAGAAACCTCCTCCAAGGCCGTCCTCGATCCCTGTCTTCATTAAGAGGAAAGAGGTTTGGCTTGTCAATAAATAATTCCGATTGATTTATTTATCCGAGGTGCCATTGTCTGCCGGTGCCATAGCGGCGAGGAGCACGCCATGTCCGCAGCAGACATTGGGTTCAGGAGCAGTTCACTTGGTCAACACTCCGGCTTTTCCGGCGGTGCGAACCAGGTGCGTGTTCGCGCGTATAACGAGCGGCTCGTGCTTTCGCTCGTCCGCCTGCACGGCTCTCTGTCAAAGGCGGACATCACCCGGCGTAGCGGGCTATCGGCTCAGACGGTCTCAGTGATCATGCGTTCGCTGGAAAGCGAAGGTTTGTTGCTGCGCGGAGAGCCTGTGCGCGGAAAGGTCGGTCAACCTTCGGTGCCGATGCGGCTCAATCCGGACGCCGTCTATTCCTTCGGCGTCAAGATCGGCCGACGCAGCGCGGATGTGGTGCTGATGGATTTCGTCGGCGAGATCCGTCTGCAGTATCACCAGACCTATGCCTACCCGCAACCGGACCAGATCATGGAGATCATCACCTCCGGGATCGCACGCCTGGAGACGCAGCTGGATGCCCGCCAGAAGGACAGGATCGCCGGCGTCGGAATCGCCGCACCGTTCGAGTTGTGGAACTGGGCCGACGAGGTGGGTGCGCCTCCCGAAGCGATGAACCTCTGGAGAGGGTTCGATCTGCAGGCCGAGGTGACGGCGCGCGTCCGCCATCCCGTCTTCCTTCAGAACGACGCGACGAGTGCCTGCGGTGCGGAACTGGTGTTCGGCGTCGGTCCGTCCTATCCCGATTTCATCTATTTCTTCGTCGGGTCCTTCATCGGCGGCGGCATCGTCCTCAATTCGGCGGTCTTTTCAGGCCGAACCGGAACGGCTGGAGCCGTGGGGCCCTTGCCGGTGCGGGGCAGCGCCGGAGAAACCCGGCAGTTGCTCGACATCGCCTCCATCTTCGTGCTCGAAAATCTTTTGCGCGAGCGGGGCATCGACCCGCAGCCGCTCTGGTATTCGGCGGACGACTGGATCGATTTCGGGGCACCGATGGAGCTGTGGATCCGCAACAGTGCAGCGGCGCTGGCTCAGGCCATCGTGGCTGCAGCCTCCGTCATCGACTTCGGGGCAGCCGTGATCGATGGCGGCTTTCCGCCCTGGGTGCGGCAGCGGCTCGTCGCCGCGACGATCGATGCCGTGGGCGATCTCGACCTGCAGGGCGTCATCATGCCCGATATCATAGAAGGGCAGGTGGGTTCACAGGCGCGAGCCATCGGCGGGGCCAGCCTGCCGATCTTTGCGCGCTATCTGATCGACCAGAACGTGCTGTTCAAGGACCTGAGCGAGATCTGACCCGGAAAGCAACGGATGGGTAGAGCGGCCGAGGCGGACGCCGATGCCGCTTCACATCGATTTTCCCGCCGTCAGCCGATCTGCTTTTCGCCCGGACCGCGCCCATCGGAACTACGGGAGCGTTCGTCCACACGATCGGCGCCCTTGGCCAGATCCGACCCCTTGCTGTCCTCAACGCGCTCCTCTTCGGACCTGCTGCTGTCCTTCAACCCTCGGGCAGAATCCTTGCCCTTTTCCGTCGGTGCCTGTTCGATACCCATGTCTTCCTCCCAGCATGTGAGGAAGTTCAACTCGATTACCTGATGCTTGTTCCGCGGTTGCGTGGAACTCCACGCCTCGAGTTCCATTATTACGGGTTGGGCTGAAGGCCCAAGAGCAGGAGACGGGCATGGCAGGACGGATGGACGACCCAGATTTCGAGCAGACCGAGCGACTGCGGCGGCTGCGCCGTCTGAGCAGTGCGGCACGGCTCATGGACACTGCGCTGCGGATCCCCGGTACCAATATCCGCTTCGGAGCCGACTCGCTGATGGGGCTGGTTCCCGGTATCGGGGATGCGAGCGGCGCAATCGTCGGCCTTGCCATCATCTACGAAGCCCGGCGGCTTGGCGTGCCCACGCACAAGCTCGGGCGCATGGTCGGCAATGTCGCATTGGATGCTGTGGTGGGCAGTGTGCCCCTGCTTGGCGACCTCTTCGATGTCTACTTCAAGGCCCATAAGCGCAACATCGAGATGATCCTCGACCATTTCGAGGTGGATCGGGTCGATCTCGACAGGTCGCAGGCGCGTTAACGCTGCGACCTGTCGATTTTCACTTTGCTTCTCAGACCAGGAAGTCTGCCCGGTGCGGCGTGAAGCTGTCGACGAGCCGGCCGGCCTCCAGTGCCTTCACCCCATGGACGACGTTAGACGGCACGATGAAGGATTCGCCGGCGTCAAGCGTGTCGGTATGCTCCCCGACGGTCACCTCGAAGCGGCCTTCCGCAACATAGCTCGCCTGGACATGCGGATGGTTGTGAAGGGCGCCGATGCCGCCCTTCTCGAATGAAAATTCCACCATCATCAGTTCGTCGGTATGCAACAGCACCCGTCGCCGGTTGCCACCGCCAAGGTCGGTCCATTCGCCGTCTCCGGCATGGAAGAAGATCTTCAGGTCAGTCATGATGCACTCTCATCGATTGGCGGATCAGCGAAGCATATCCATGGGAACGGCGTCGACATCGGTATAATCCACGTTATCGCCGGCCATGGCCCAGATGAAGGCATAGTTGGACGTGCCGCAGCCGGAATGGATCGACCAGGGAGGCGAGATGACGGCCTCTTCGTTCGCCATGACCATGTGGCGGGTCTCGTCCGGCTCGCCCATGAAATGGAAGACCCGGGCCGTCTCCGGCAGGTCGAAGTAGAGATAGGCCTCCATGCGACGGTCGTGCACGTGGCACGGCATGGTGTTCCAGACCGAGCCTGGAGCGAGCTGCGTCATGCCGACCACCAGCTGGCAGGTCTTGGCGCCCTCGGCGTGGATGAACTGGAAGATCGATCGCTCGTTGGAGGTTGCCTGGCTGCCGAGGTCGACGCGCTTGGCGTCGCCGATGCGGATGAGCTTGGTCGGGTACTTCTGATGCGCCGGCGCGCTGAGGAGGTAGAATTTCGCGGGCGTGCCCGCTTCGTCAGAGGCGAAGGTGACCTTGCTGCCCATGCCGATGTAGAGCATGTCGCGGGTGTCGAGCGCGTGGCTCTCGCCGTCCACGGTGATCGAGCCTTTTGCGCCGACGTTGACCGCGATCATCTCGCGACGGTCGAGAAAGCCCGGCGTGCCCGTCGGCCTGATCGTTTCCAGTTCCAAGGTGGCGGTGGTGGGCACCGCAGCCCCAACGATCATTCGGTCGTAGTGGGTGTAGACCAGATTGATGCGGTCGGGATTGAACAGATCGCCGATATGGAAATTCTCGCGGAGCTCGCCGCTGCCCATCTGCGATCCGGTCGCCGGATCAAACGCCTGGCGGATTGAATAGTCCATATGGTTTGCAGTCATGGCATCCTCATTTTTACTTCTGGAATTAGGGTCAGGGCACAGCATTGGAGCCGAACTGGTAGTCTGCCTGCTGGCCCGTCAAACGATCGTGGTAGCGTTGTTGGCTCTCGGTCAGATGCGCGCGCATGGCGGTCCGCGCTGCATCCGCGTCACCGGCGGAAATGGCTCGTAGTATGGCAAGATGCTCGCGCTGAAGCGTGGCTTGGTACTCTCGCGTCAAGACGCTGTCTGTCCCCCAGGGGGAGGTGATGTCGCAGGGGATGGCCCGCAGTCCCAAGGCATCCAGAACTTCGACGTAGAACGGATTGTTGGTGGCCACCGCAATCGAGCGGTGGAACATGAAGTCGCTGCGCCCGGTGGCTTGACCGTTGGAGAGAAGCCGGTCGAATTCAAAGAAGGCCTCCTGGATCAAGGCTTCCTGGGATGCATTGCGGCGAACGGCAGCAAGCCCGGCGCTTTCGATCTCCAGTCCCATGCGCACTTCGATGACGTTGAGGGCATGCGATATCTTCACTCCTACATCCTGCGTGATGGAGGCGAATGCCATTGCCGGCCGCTGGCATACGAAGATGCCGGCGCCCTGGCGGGGTTCCACCAGCCCGTCCGCCGCCAGGCTGGCCACGGCCTCGCGCACCACCGTGCGGCTGACGCCGAAGGTCTCCGTAAGCTGGCTCTCGGTCGGCAGCTTGTCCCCGGACAGGATCTCGCCGGAGACAATCTGTGACCGCAGGGACGCGGCCACGTGCTCGGAGAGCTTCGGCTTGCGTTCAATCCTGGTGGTGACGGTAAGATCAGCGGGCATGTCTCGTCCTACTTGAAGACGCCGGGCAACCACAGGGAGATCGCCGGCACATAGGTGACGAGGCCCAGGACTGCAATTCCAGCGAAGTAGAAGGGCCAGATGGAGCGCATTGCCTCCCACACGGTGATCTTCCCGACAGCGCACGCCACGAACTGAACGGCTCCCACCGGCGGTGTGTTGAGACCGAGGCCGAAGTTGAGGATCATGATGACGCCGAAATGCACCGGATCGACCCCATAGGCCTGCGCGACCGGCAGGAAGATCGGGGTGCATATGATGATTGTCGGTCCCATGTCCATGAATGTGCCGAGGAACAGCATCATCACGTTGAGGAGCAGCAGGATGATCAGCGGGTTATCGGAGATAGTGTTCATCCAGGCGATCAATGTCGCCGGCACCCGGAGGAAGGCCATCAGCCAGGAGAAGGCGGCGGCCATGCCGATGATGAGCAAGACCATGGCCGTGGTCCGCACGGCCCCCTTCGTGGCGTGGACGAACCCTTCCCAGGTCATCTGCCGATAGACAAAGACCGTGATCAGCAGGGCATAGATGACGGCGATGCAGGAGCTCTCCGTGGCCGTGAAGATGCCCGAGCGAACGCCGCCGAAGATGATCGCAATCAGCAGCAGCCCCGGAATGGCGACGACCGCCAGGTGCAGCACCATCTGGAAACCGGGGAAGGTTTCGACGGGGTAGCCGCGGCTGCGGGCGACGAAATATGCGGTGATCATCAAGGCCAGTGCGAGAAGCATGCCCGGAATGACACCGGCGGTGAAGAGGTCCGCGATGGAGATCTGGCCACCGGCGGAGATGGAATAGATGATCATGTTGTGCGACGGCGGCAGAAGCAGCGCGATCAGCGCGGCCATCGAGGTGACATTGACCGCGTAGTCCGTGCCGTAACCCCTCTGCTTCATCTGCGGGATCATCAGGCCGCCAACGGCTGCTGCCTCGGCGACGGCCGAGCCGGAAATACCGCCGAAAAGCGTTGCCGTCACGATGTTGACCTGGCCCAGGCCGCCGCGGACGTGGCCGACAAGGGAGGCAGCGAAGGCAACGATCCTCTGGGCAATCCCGCCGCGTACCATCAGGTCGCCGGCATAGATGAAGAACGGAATGGCGAGCATCGAGAAGACGCTCATGCCGGAATTCAGTCGCTGGAAAACGATTAGGGGCGGCAGGCCGATGTAAGCGGCTGTGGCAAAGCTGGCGATGCCCAGGCAGAAGGCGATCGGCGTGCCGATCAGCATCAGAAGCGTGAAGACGCCAAACAGTATCCAGTATTCCATCAGCTTCAGGCCTTCCCGCTCGCAATGTCGAGTTCCGCCGCGACTTCCGCAGGCGGCATCTCATCCAGGATTTCGTCGATGGGAGCGCCCGCCGCCCGAAGGACGATGCGCTCGAGGGTGAACAGAACGATCAGTATGCCGCCGCCGACGAGCGGCACGTAATCCCACGCGCCGGAGATGCCGAGCGATGGCAGGATGGTATCCCAGGTCAGCACAACCAGTTGCCAGCCGTACCAGATCATCCCCACGCCGAAGGCGCAGACGACGAAGTCGGTGATCATCCGTAGCCACTTCTTGCCGCTGTCCGGCAGGACGTAGAGCAGCACGTCGAAACCGAGATGGTAATTCTCGCGAACGCCGACTGCCGATCCGAGGAAGATGAACCAGCTCATCAGCATGACGGCGCCAGGCTCGGTCCAGCTGGGTGAATCGTTGAGAATGTAGCGGCAAAAGACCTGCCAGGCCACGAACCCCGTCATCAGCACGAGGCCGATGCCGGCGCTCCAGAGCGCAAGCGTATTGATGCGGCCAAGAAAGCTGGCGGCAGCCTTGAGAGGTTCGGACATGGTGCACACTTGTTTGCGGGTTCACCGAAGAACGGCTGGTTCGCAGGTTGATCCTGTCGAGAAGAAAAGGGGCGGCCGAAGATCGCCGCCCCTAACTGAAGCTACTGAACGGCCTTCACGTCTTCGACCATCTTGATCAGGACGGGGTCGGTCACATGCTTTGCGTAGACCGGCGCCATGGCATCGATGAAGCCCTGCTTGTCCGGATTGGTGATCTCCACGCCGGCAGCTTCCACTGTTTTGCGGGACTCGCTCACCTTCGCAGCCCACAGCTCGCGCTGCTTGGCGACGCTCTCGGTGGCCGCTTCCTTGAAGATGGCCTGATCCTCTGGGGTCAGCTTGTCGAAGGCCGCCTTGTTCATCACGAACACCTCCGGAAGGATGGTGTGCTCGTCGAGCGACAGGTATTTGGCCACCTCGTAGTGCTTGGCAGTGTCGTAGCTGGGAAAGTTGTTCTCGGCACCGTCGATGACGCCGGTTTCGATAGAGGAGTAAACTTCGCCGTAAGGCATCGGCGTTGCGTTGGCACCGAGAGCGGCCACCATGTCGACGAAAATGTCCGACTGGATGACGCGGAACTTCATGCCCTTCATGTCTTCGACGGAATTGATCGGCTTCTGCCTGTTGTAGAAGGAGCGCGAACCGGCATCGTAGAAGGCCAGGACGACGAGCCCGGCGCCCTCGAATGCTTTCTTGATCTGGTCACCGACGGCGCCGTCCATGACCTTGTGCATGTGCTCTTCGGACCGGAAGATATAGGGGAGCGCCGGGACGATGGATTCCTTCACGGTGCCGTTGAACGGCGCCATCGAAATCCGGTTCAGTTCCAGAACGCCTGAGCGGACCTGCTCGATGGTGTCCTTTTCCTCGCCCAGCTGCGCCGAGTGATAGACCTCGACGTCATACCGGCCGTCTGTGCGCTCCTTTAGGAGCTCGCCGAAGTATTTGACACCTTCCACGGTCGGATAACCGTCCGGGTGGGTGTCGGACGACCGCAGCACCGTCTGTGCCATGGCTGTCCCTGCCATCAATGATGCTGCGACCGTAAAGGCGGCAGCGAGTTTTCCATAATGCAACATGATTTCTCCTCCCATTTGCACCGGCGCACTACGCGCCACTCAAAGCCGATACGCCTCCTTAGCCAACGTATAGGCAAGCTCCCTTGCCAGGCTGAAGGCTTCCTCCTCCTGCAACCTGTGTTCGGCAACCAGACGCGCCAGGAAGGCGCAGTCCACTCGCCGGGATATGTCATGGCGCGCCGGGATCGAAGGGAAGGCGCGCGTATCGTCGTTGAAGCCGACGGTGTTGTAGAAGCCGGCGGTCTCCGTCGTCATTTCCCGGAAGCGCCGCATGCCCTCGGGGCTGTCATGGAACCACCAGGCGGGCCCGAGACGCAGCGCGGGGTAGACACCGGCCAGCGGTGCGAGCTCGCGGGCGTAGGACGTCTCGTCCAGCGTGAAGAGCACGACCGTGAGGTTCGGCTCCAGCCCGACGGCATCGAGCAGTGGCTTCAGCGCCTTGACGTAGTCGGTGCGGGTCGGGATATCGAAGCCCATGTCGCGGCCATGGCGCGACATGATGGAAGGGGAGTGGCTGCGCCAGGAGCCGGGGTGAATCTGCAGGACCAATCCGTCGTCAAGGCTCATCTTGGCCATCTCGGTCAGCATCTGGCCTCGGAAAAGGCGGCTGTCGTCAGCGTCCGCCTTACCGCTTCTGACCTTGTCGAACAGCGCGGCAGCTTCCGAAGACGACAAGTTGGCCGTGTCCGCCGTGGCATGGCCATGGTCGGAGGAGGTGGCGCCGAAGGTCTTGAAATAGGCGCGGCGGTTTCGATGGGCCGCGAGATAGCCGGACCATGATCCCGTGTCTTCGCCGGAGATATCGCCCAGTTTGTCCAGATTGGCGGAAAACCCTTCGAAATCCGGATCGACGACGGCATCCGGCCGATAGGCGGTCACGACACGCCCGTCCCAATCGCTGTCGCGGATCATCTTGTGCCAGCGCAGATCGTCCAGCGCGCCTTCCGTCGTCGCAATGACTTCGATGTTGAAGCGCTTGAAGAGGGTGCGCGGACGGTATTCCGGCTGGCGCAGCTTTTCGGCAATCTGGTCGTAGCTGCTGTCGGCGGTCTTGGCGTCCAGCGGCTCGTCGATATCGAACAGGTTGGACAGGACGTAGTCCATCCAAAGCCTCGTCGGGGTGCCGCGGAAGAGGTGGTAGTTCTCGGAAAACCGTTTCCAGATGCGACGGCCATCCATCTCCACTGCAGAACCATCAAGCCGGCGCACACCCAGATCCTCGAGCGCAACGCCCTGGCTGAACAGCATGCGGAAGATGTAGTGGTCGGGGACGATCAGCAACTGGGCGGGATCGGGAAAGGGCTCATCCAGAGCATACCAGCGGGGATCCGTGTGACCATGCGGACTGACGATCGGAAGGTCGGCGACCGACTTGTAGAGGGCACGGGCGATCGAGCGCACGCCGGGCTCGGGCGGAAACAGGACGTCTGGATGTACAAGTGATTTCATGCTGGTCGCCGCTCCTCCTTCGGCCCACAATCGCTAACACGTGGCGAAGGTAAGTCAACATACAAAAATCAAATGTTGTATGACAAATGTTGTGGGGCGGGCTTCTCTGCGCTATCACGGGGCGGAGTGAGGAGAAGTGAATGCGTATTGCCATCATTGGCCTTGGCATGGCATCGGCGCCGCATGCGCAGAGCCTGATCGACCTGCAGGAACGCCTTGAGGTTGCCTGCGCCTACAGTCCGACAGCATCAAGACGCGCCGCGTTTGTGGAGACATGGAAACTTCCGGTGACGGACGATCTTGACGGTCTTTTCGAAGACCCGGCGATCGATGCGGTTCTGATCCTCACCCCGCCCAACAGCCACCTCGAACTCGTCCAGCGTGCGGCCGAGGCAGGTAAACATATCCTTCTCGAGAAGCCACTCGACATTTCCATGGAGCGTGCGACAGCTCTGGTCGAGATTGCCGAGGCCAAGGGCGTCAAACTTGGCACCGTGCTGCAACACCGGTTCCGGCCCATCAGTCTCGCGCTGCTGCAGCTTGTTGCAGATGGACGGCTTGGAGAACTCGTCGGTGCCTCCGCCAAGCTCTCCAACTGGCGGCCGCAGAGCTATTATGACCAGCCGGGACGGGGAACCAGGGCGCGCGACGGCGGCGGCGTGCTACTGACGCAAGGCATCCATACCCTCGATCTGCTGATCTCAGTCGCCGGGCTGCCTGTGGAAGCGATGGCTTACGCAACGACGACCCCGGTTCACCGAATGGAAACCGAGGATCTGGTTGCCGGCGCGGTTCGATTCGCCAACGGGGCACTCGGCACGGTCAGTGCGACAACCTGCGCCTATCCGGGCATTCCCGATACAATCGAAATCATCGGCACCAAAGGTACCGCGAGGATCGAGGGCGCCCGATTGTTCGCAAACCTTCACGACAGCACCACGATCGAACTGGACGACGGGCAGCTGGGCGGCGGCGCCGGTGCGGACCCGATGGCCTTCTCGCATGCGCACCATCGCGCGGTCATCGAGGATTTTGTCGATGCGGTGGAGCAGGACCGGGAGCCCAGGGTCAGCGGACGCGAGGCTCTCAAGGTTCACCGGCTGATCGAGGCCCTGCTGCGCTCCGCGGAAACAGGGCACCGGGTAACCGTCTGAGGAGAACCTCAGGCCGGGCCACTGAACGTTTGCAGGAACTGCTCCCGGAACAGGTCCATCCGCATCGGCGGCAAGGACGATGCGGGCACCAGCCCTTCGCTCCATTCCCAGGACGAGAGCTGCTCGATCATCTCTGGGCTGCCGACGATGTGAACGGGAACGTCCCGCGAGGCTTCCTCGCCGGTGATGACGGAGGCCGGCTGGTGGTCGCCCAGGATCACGAAGAGCGTGTTGTCACCATAGCGCGAAACGTAGGAGCCGAGCGTCTCCAGTGCGTAGTCGATCGAGGCCAGATATTGCTCTCGGATCCGCGCCGGATCCGACCAGACCACCGACGGCGGATCGCCCGAGACGGCCTGTTCATCAAAGATCCGGCCATCGCCAATCTTGTCCCAGTCCACCAGCGTGGGGATCGGCGTCCAGGGCGCATGACTCGAAATCAGGGCGACCTCCGCCATGACCGGTTTGTCGGCGTTCTCACGATCCATCTTCTGGAAGGCGGAGAGGGTGTACTGGTCGGGCATCGTGACCCAGTTGAACGGTTTGCCGCGGTAGCCGAGCCCGCTTGCGTCCCTCACCCTGTCGTAGCCGAAGTAGCCGCTTTCGGGCCAGTCCATGGTAATGGCCGGCATGATGGCGGTCGTATGCCATCCGGCTTGCCGGAACAGCGCATTGAGCGTCGGACGCTCGCTGGCGATCATGCGGTCGTAGCGCGCCTGGCTATCGGTCCAGAGGCCGGAGAGCAGCGCCCCATGCGCCAACCAACTGAGGCCGCCGACTGTTGGCGCCGTCAGCCAGCCGCTGCGGGCCTCCAATCCGGCCTCGGCGATCGCCTGCGCGACGCCGCTCAGTCTTGTCGTGATGCGGGGTGCATACTGCGCATCCTCGATCGCGCTTCGTCCATAGGACTCCACGAAGATGAAGACCACATCCGTGCCTGTCAGGCGAGAGAGCCGTTGGTCTGGCGGAATGGACGCGGCGGGATCGGATTTGAGCTCCGTCTCGAAGGCCGCGAGGTCCGCGACCGACTGCCGGATCATGGCGATGCGGTTCGTCAGATAGGAAGCTGTATCGGCCGAGACCGGGACAGGCCGCATATCCATCGACAATGTCGCGGTACCCGCCAGGAGCAGCAGTGCAGCGGCAGCGGCAAGGCTGCGCGCAGCCCGCCTGTGCAAGGATCTGAAGCCGCCCAGGGACCAGAAGAAGAGGGCGGAGAGGGCGAGCAACAGAATGATTGCGCCGCTAACAAAGGCCGCCGCTTCGGCGCGACCGATGGACCCGCTCAGCAGGTTCCAGCCGTCGGTCATGATCTTCAGATCGAGATAGGGATTGAACGGACGCTGGAAGGCACTGCCGGTTCCAAGATCCGCCAGCTTCAGGAACAGGATGGCGGCAAACAGCGCCGTCGCGAATGCGCGCAGCACCAGAAAACCGCGCCTTGGGAGCAGTAAGGCGGCCACCGCAAGGCCGAGGATCTCCAACGGCAGGTTCGGCGGGAAGGCATGGGTCAGAGCGGCCGGATTGGAGGGAAGTGCAAGTACGGCAAATGCCAGGACAAGCGCCGTCGCCATGCGCAGCCAGCCGATTGCATTTGCCCGCGGTGCGGAGCTGTGGCTTAAGCTTTCTCCATGAGTCCTCGCAAGCCGCCCCTTCATCCTGTCTCCCTTCACTGTCAATGCCGCGCCCAGGGATGGGCCGCATGAGAGGCATAGGATATCTCGGGCCGATCGTCGGTTTTGCAATCCTGGCAGGCGTTCTCTATGCGCTCGATACGGGGCAGATCGGGAGAAGTCTCACCTCCATACCGCCTGCGTATGCAATCGCAGGACTTGTTCTGGTGCAGCTGCAGATCGTGCTGTCGGCATGTCGATGGCAGTTTACCGCAGGACGGCTGGGAATGGTCCTGCCTGTCGGCCATGCGATCCGCGACTATTATCTCAGCACTTTCCTCAATCAGGTCCTTCCCGGCGGTGTCGCAGGCGATGCGGTGCGCGCCGTGCGCCATCGTACCGAAGAGACGGGAGGATGGAAGGCACCAGCGCTCGGAGTGTTTCTGGAACGGGTTGCGGGGCAGGGCGTGTTCTTTGTTCTTGCCGGACTGGGGCTTGTGATCTGGCCCTTCGCCGACGCCGGCGAACTTCCTCCCACCCTGTCGCGGATCCTTCTGATCCTCGCCATCGTGGTGGTCTGCGCGCTTGTTGTCGGCTTCGTGATCCTGCGCCTTCCCCCTGCGTTTCTTGCCGAGCGGCTGAAGGCCGGCAAAGCCGCACTCGGCCAGGTTTTCATCGCGGGCGGCGCCTGGAAAATCCAGTCCCTGCTGAGCCTGCTGATCGTCGCGAGCTATGCCGGTATGTTCATGCTCGCCTCGGCGGCCGTCGGGGCGCCTTTGCCCTTCTTGGCTGCGGTGACGGCTGTGCCGATCTGTCTGCTGATGATGCTCATTCCGCTCACGGTCGCCGGCTGGGGTGCGCGAGAGGCGGCGGCGGCGTTGCTGTGGCCGCTGTTCGGCTACGCCGCATCGGACGGCGTGGCGGCGAGCATCTTCTACGGCGTCCTTTCCCTGGTCGGAGCCGCGCCCGGGCTTGTCGTGGCCGTCCTGGCGCTGGTTCGAAGGAAGAAGGCTGGCCGAGCCGATCACTGATCGTACAGCCGGGCGTAGATATCCCCGGAGGGCGACGCGACATCGAGGCTCGAAAGTTCCGCGAGCAACGCGTCGTGCGAAATCCAGTCTTCATGCAGAAAACGGTGCCGTTCACCGCTGACGCGGTTGAAGCGATAGTGGCCGAGACGCTTGAGCTCCATCATCGCTTCTCGGGCGACACCCATGGCTGCGGGGATGTACTCGAAAATGATCAGGGGAAGCGGTGCGTTCAGCCCGCGCAGAATATCGGCTTCCGCCCCTTCGACATCGATCTTGCACAGAGATGGGCGCCCATAGGCCGCCACCATCTGGTCGAGGGTCGTCATCTCGACCCGTTCGACGCGGTCCCAGGCGACGTTCTGGAAGCCGGAGCTTTCCTTGACGGTCGACATCCAGGACTGCGAGGTGCTGGTGACGGTGGGGTGCCTGCTGGAAATGTGCAGGTCGATGGCTCCTTCCTCGCGGCCGATGGCCTTGCGCAGAAGCGTCAGCTTCGGGTGCCGCAGGGTCCGGGTGATGAAATCGGCGAAATCAGGTTGCGGCTCGACGGCCACCACCGTTGCGCCGAGGCCAAGCAGGGTTCTCGACCGGCTCCCGACATGAGCCCCGATGTCGAACACCAGATCGCCCGGCTGCACGAGTTTCCCGTAAAACTGCCGCAGTGCCCGCCGCCGCCATGGCTGGCCATAGTAGATGAGCAGCGACCGGCCGAAACCCAGCGCGCGTGACAGGTCAAGCGACACGTCTGTCTCCATTCGCCTTCATCAAAAGATAGGCGACATCGACGGCAAAGGAGTACACCAGCGACAACAGGGCCATCGCCAGAACCACTTGCGCTACCAGCGGATCGACGATCGGAGCCATTGCGATGCAAAGCGCCACACCCTGCACGACGCAGACGACCTTGCGCCGCATGGATTCAGGGAGCTCGCCGGCGAGCCGTGAATACGCCATTCTGGCCGCCAGGAAGCCGTAGCGCATCAGCCCGATCAACAGGACCCAGATCCCCGCTTTTCCGAGGAGAAGAGCGGCCGTTGCCAGCAGCAGGATCAGCAGCGCGTCGACCTCCATGTCGAAGCGGGCACCAAACCGTGATGATGTGCCGCTTCGGCGCGCCAGGTATCCATCCAAACCGTCGAGAGCCAGGGCAGCCGCTGCACTGCAGGTGACGAACCAGAGCATGGGTGCGCCGGTGACTTGCTCAGCCGCCAGGATAATGCCGCCGATCATTGCTGTCGCTGCTGCACGCAACGTGGTGACGATATTGGCGGGGCCAAAGCGGCTGTGGGGGTAGGTCGGCAGCTTGATGAGAGCCAGGAACGAGATGACGATATAAATGACCAGGCTTACCGACAGCGCTTTACTCCCGACATCGAGGTCGGTGCCCAAGGTGCGAAGGACCAGCACGATCGCGGCCGCCCCTACCAGCATGGAGCTCAAAGCCTGCGCGTAGACCAAAGGCGGCGTCCTGGGGTGGGGGGGTGCCCGCTCCGAAAGCGTCAGACCCGCCCATCCGGCATGATCAGCCATCGGAGAGCTCCGCGGCGGCCCGGGTGAGCAGGTCGATGTCGAGAGCATGGCCGGCCCGCAATGTCTTCGTGCGAAGATACTCCAGATTGTCCGGCGTGATCCGGCCGGTCACAGCGGTACGCCCGTTCACCGCGATGCCGCCAGCCAGCAGGGCTGAAACCTTCGTAGGGTTGTTGGTGAGCAGGTTGACCGCGCTGATGCCAAGGCCGCCGAGCATGGCGACAGCTGCGTCGTATCGACGTTCGTCAGGCCCGAAGCCCAGCTCGGCGTCGGCATCGATCGTGTCGAGTCCTTCGTGCTGGTAGCCATAGGCGCGCATCTTGGCGCCGATGCCGGTGCCGCGGCCTTCTTGGTCGAGGTACAGGAGAACGCCGCCTCCCTGTTCTTTCAGGCTCGACAGGCCATTGCGCAGCTGGTCGCCGCAGTCGCATTTCAGCGAGCCGCAGAGGTCACCGGTAAGGCATGAAGAGTGGATCCGCACCGGCACAGGCCCAGAGGTGTCCGGCTGACCAACAACAATCGCCACCTGATCCTTCTGCGCGACACCGCCACGAAACACGACAAATTCGCAATCGCCGAGGCCGCGAAGAGGCACGGGCGTGCGGACGACCACCTCGAAGCTCCTCGCCATACGGCGGCTCTTGGGCAGATCCAGATGATCGACCTCGGCGCAGGCCGCGAACGTGCGGGCGCGCCTTGGAACCTCCACGCACATCATCGCCGGCAGCAAAAGCGCAAGTCCCGCAACCTCTCCGGCCGTCTGCATCAGCGCAGTCGCGGGTTTCCAATCGGTCGGGGCACCTGCATGGCGAGCGTAGGCCAGCGCTGACGCTGATGCGAAGTCCATGTCTCTTGCGGCAATTGCTACGCCGCTTACTGCATCCAGACCCAGTCGTGACGCTCTATGGCGGGACAGGTAAAGGGTGTGTTGGCCGTCGGCTGCGCGCGCAAACCTGGCGAAATCAGCCGGGGATGCAGCGTCAAGCGCAAGGGCCGCGATCGAGCCATCCGGGCCATTCAAAATGATCGGACGACCGTAACGGAATTCCGAGACTGCCCGCTCCAGGCGCATCGCCGAATCGTCAATCTGATAGTCGGCACTTTTGTTCGGCGCCCAAAGGTTCGGTGATACATTCATGACAGTCTCCTCGACAGCTGTACATGGGGCACATAACGGGTCTGGGCAGGCGACGGATCTGTAAGGATCGTCAAATAAACGTGATATTCCCGTAGCAGGCTAAGGAAAGTCCATTCCCTTGCCGCAACCGTAGATGCCTCTAAGTTAGCGATACGCCTGAGCAGAAATGGGGCAATTGTGACAGTGAAACAAGAGGTCCATGCAATGCCGGGCGAAACTGGAGACGCAACAGCGCTTTGGTTTGAGGCGAAAGCCCGCTGCGCCCTGCGGACTGCAGCGCTGCTGCCGCGTCAGGAGGGGGAGCTCACCGTTCGCGCCTTGTTCAGCGGCATCAGCCGCGGAACCGAAGCACTGGTCTTCAACGGGCAGGTGCCGGAGAGCGAATTTGAACGCATGCGCGCGCCATACCAGGACGGCGACATGCCATTTCCGGTGAAATACGGCTATGCAGCTGTCGGGATTGTCGAGGACGGTCCGGCCGAGATTCTCGGTCGAGCCGTCTTTGCCCTGCATCCTCACCAGGACAAGTTTCGTATCAGGACTGACGATGCCCGTCTGTTGCCGGAGCGACTGCCTGCAGAACGCGCCGTTCTGGCCGCCAACGTGGAGACCGCGCTCAACATCGTCTGGGACGCCGGGATCATGCCGGGCGACCGCGTGGCAGTCTACGGAGCAGGCGTCGTCGGGTTGCTGACGGCTTACATTGCGTCACGCATCGCAGCGACGGATACGGTGGTCTGCGACACGTCACCTGCGCGGCGTCCGGTGGCGGAGGCGCTGGGGTTGAGCTTCTGCGCGCCCGCCGATGTCCCGCAGAACTGCGATGTCCTGATCAACGCGTCGGCCTCGCCTGCTGCCCTCGAAAGCGCTCTCGATCATGCAGGCTTCGAAGCGCGCATCGTGGAAGCGAGCTGGTACGGGCAAAAGCGGGCGGAGATCCCGCTGGGACGGGCGTTTCATGCGCGGCGTCTGTCGATCATCAGCTCGCAGGTCGGCGCAATCGCCGCCAATCGCCGCGCCCGGTGGGATTACGCGCGGCGCATGAGCAAGGCTCTCGAGCTTCTTTGCGACGACCGGCTGGATGCCCTGATCTCCGGCGAAACTTCATTTAATTCCATCGCAGATGCCTATTCGGGCGTTCTCGCGTCTCCCGACACGCTGTGTCACCGCATTCGATACTGAAAAGGAATTGCCATGTTTGCCGTTGAAGTCCGCGACCACATCATGATCGCTCACAGCCTCCCGAGGCCCGTCTTCGGGCCAGCCCAGGGGATGCATGGTGCAACCTTCGTGGTCGATGCCGCCTTTTTCACAGCTGATCTCGACGAGGACGGGCTTGCCGTCGATATCGGTCTTGCGATGCAGGTGCTGGGAGAGGTGCTGAAGCCGCTGAACTACCAGAACCTCGACGAGGTCGAGGCGTTTGCCGGCAAGGTCACCACGACCGAATTTCTGGCGAAATTCATCTTCGACCAGTTGGCGAAGGCGATCGCAGGCGGGCGGCTCGGCGAAGGCAGCGGCCGCATCCGCCGGCTGAAGGTAATGCTGCACGAGTCGCATACCGCACGTGGCTGGTACGAGGCGGACCTTTGAGCCGCACGCTCCATTTTGCCTATCCGGGAGAGCTGCAGACCAGGACCGGCGGCTATGGCTACGACCGGCGGGTGATCGAGGCGCTGGGGGATCTTGGGTGGCATGTGAAACTCGTGCCGCTTGGCGCGGGGTTTCCAGCCAATCCGGATCTCGCGAAGGCCGACAGCGTGCTTGCTGCCGTTCCCGACGACAGCATCCTGATGGTCGATGGCCTAGCCTTCGGGGTCCTTGACGAGGTGGCGGAGACGCTTGGCCGAAGGGTAAGGCTGTTTGCGCTCGTGCATCATCCGCTGGCGCTGGAAACCGGTCTCTCGGACCAGGCGAAGGCGGAGCTTGCGACGCGGGAGCGGGCGGCCTTGGCCTGCACGCGCGGCGTCGTCGTCACGTCCGCCGCGACCGCCCGAGAACTGGTCGCAAATTTCGGTGTTGCGAGCGCGGACATCGTCACGGCGCTACCCGGCACGGATCCCGTGCCGGGCGCGACCGGGAGTGGCGATGTTCCTTGCATCCTCAGTGTCGGCTCACTGACGCGGCGCAAGGGGCACGACGTGCTGATTGCCGCGCTCGCGACGCTGCGCGATCTTTCGTGGACATGCCGCATCGTCGGCAGCCGTGATCTGGACCCCGACGTGGCCGACGCGCTGGAAAGACTGATCCAGACGCTTCAGCTTCAGGATCGGGTGACCCTTGTGGGCGAGGTCGAGGATGTGCAGGCGGAATACGCGCGCGCCGACATCTTCGCCTTGGCAAGCCGCTACGAAGGCTACGGGATGGTGTTTGCCGAAGCGCTGGCCCACGGCCTGCCGATCGTCGGCTGTGCGGCTGGTGCCGTGCCGGAGGTTGTTCCCGCGGCTGCAGGTTTCCTGGTTGCACCGGACAGTCCCGAAGAATTTGCCGCTGCCTTGCGGCGGTTGCTGGACGAGCCGCCGATGCGGAAGGCGATGGCCGATGGCGCGACCCGGGCCGGCGCTGCACTGCCATCCTGGCGCGACACCGCGGCGACCATAGCCCATTTCCTGGAGAGCAGAGCATGAGCGGTTTCGACAAGGAATGGCTGGCGCTGCGCGAGCCTGTCGATCGGAGGTCGCGGGATCGGGGGCTGCTGGAACGCGCTGTGGGTATCGTCGGCGAAGGCGGGCGTATCCTGGATATTGGCTGCGGCACCGGATCGACCTACCGCACGCTGTCTAACGGGCTTTCACCGGCTACCACATGGACGCTGTTCGACTACGACGAGCGGCTGCTGGCGGAGGCAAAACAACGCCATCCGGATCAGGGCATCACGTTCCTCCAGGGGGACCTCAACGACATCGCATCCCTGCCGCTCGAAGGCACGGCGGTGGTGACGGCATCGGCACTGTTCGACCTCTGCTCGCCGGCCTTCATCGATCGCTTCGTGGCCCGGCTCCGGGAGAAAAATGTCGGGCTCTATGCGGCGCTGAATTACGACGGCGAGATGCCCTGGTCTGTCGCCCATCCCCTCGACGAAGCGGTGACGGAGGTCTTCAACGATCACCAGAGAACGGACAAAGGTTTTGGGACGTCCGCTGGACCAGAAGCATGGCAGGTTCTGGCCGAGCGGCTCGAGGCCGAGGGATTTTCGGTGAGCACCGCCTCGAGCCCCTGGATCATGGGTGGCGAGGATGCTGACCTTCAGCGCATGTTCCTGGAAGGCGTCGCCCAGGCCGTCCGGGAGGCGGCGCATCTGCCAGAGGACGCGGTTGCACAATGGCTGGCGTTCCGGCGTGCCTCGATTGAGGCTACCGATAGCTCATGCCGTGTCGGTCATCAGGACGTGCTCGCTCTCCCGTGACACTGCCTGCCGGCTGCGGTTGCGAAAATCGCAGTCGAACACGATGTCCGTGCCGATGTTGTAGACGGTGACATCGGGACGGCGCGCCTCCGCCAGGCGGTCGACCGGTGCGAGCGTGATGCCCATCGGGCCGGACCCGATGATGATCGGCGACACGGAGACGTGAAGCCGATCGACGAGATCGGCGTCCAGGAAGCGCGCAATGGTGTTGGCGCCACCCTCGACGAGCACCGTCGTCAGGCCGCGTTTCGCCAGGCAGTCCAGGATGTCCTGCGGATGCAGGCCTTCGCCGCGGCGGGGCAGGCAGACAACTTCCTGGCTCAGATCCCGCAGCGGCACATCGTCCGCCTGGATGATCAGCACAGGCGTGCCGCCGTCACTCAGCATCTTGGCGCCTGCGGGAATGCGGCCATTGCAGTCGATCACGACGCGCACAGGGCTTTTCCCGGGCACGGAACGGACGGACAGGCTTGGGTTGTCGGCAACCACGGTGCCGACGCCGACGATCACCGCATCCACCAGCGCGCGGCAGCGGTGCAGGTGCGAAATGCCGTCGCAGCCGGAGACATCCTGCGCGTCACCCGTCGGCGTGGCGACCCGGCCGTCGAGCGACTGCCCGACCTGCGCCAGCACGAAAGGGCCGGTGGATCTTGCGACCGGCTCGTAGAGGGGGAAGCAGGTAGACTGAAATCCCGGCCGACGCGCCTGGACCGTACCGTCTTCGCGAAGACTACGAAGATAGTGCCAGGCCTCATCCGTCATCGTCTGTGATTGCATGCGCCTCCACCCCTTCACTCAACAACCCTAGAATGCCGCCATCGGCGGGATGTTCCTGTGGTTGACGATCACATCAATGTGCCGGCCCTGCCGGATGCTATCCGATTTTACGGTGGAGAGGCGCGTGCGGATCATCTGCTCGGTGGACGAGATCCCGACCTCAGCCCAGGTCGGTGAGATAGGTGTTTTCCGAGCGGGAGGCGTGGAAGGCCGCGGCGTCGACCTCGGCGATGAGCAGCGCTTCACCCTCTGCTGGAGCTTCCGCAAGAAGGCTTCCGTCCGGTGCCGCAATGCGCGACAGGCCGGCGTAGGCGAAGCGGTCGTCCGTGCCGCAGTGGTTGACGTAGGCGACGAACACCTGGTTCTCGAAGGCCCGCACGCGGATCATGTGCTCGGCGATGAAGGCGCCGGACCAGCCTGAGGGCAGTGCCGTCGGTACGACCACCAGATCGGCGCCTGCCTGGGCGAGCCGGCGGACGTTTTCCGGAAATTCCACGTCGTAACAGATCAGCATCCCCAGCCGGATGCCGTCGACGGTTGCCAGGATGGAAGAGGGCGTCTCCGGCCGGAACCATTGCCGCTCGTAGGGGCCGTAGAGATGCGACTTGCGATAGGTCGCCGTCTGCCCTTCGCCATCCGTCAGGAAGGCGCTGTTGTAGACATTTTCTCCGGACTTCTCGGCAAAGCCCGCGACGATAGTCAGGCCATGGCGGCGGGCGATCTGCGACAGTTGCTCTGTCTGAGGGCCCTCTGCCGGTGAGGCAAGGGCGGGAAAGCGGTCAGCAGCGCCATAGCCGGTCAAGGCGAGCTCGGGAGCGATCAGCAGCCGAACGCCCTGGCTCGCGGCCTTGCCGGCCGCAGCGTCGATCTTTGCAAGGTTCGCCTCGACGTCGCCGCGGATCGCCTGCATCTGGAAGCCGGCGATCTTCATCGGTCGTCCGCCATGGCGCCCAGCAGTTTCGGCAGGTCGCCGAAGCGGGCAATCAGCCCGAAGACCAGCGCGGCGATGGCCAGGAACAGCACCGTAACCGAGGCCATGATCGGCGTGTAGCCATAGCGCAAGGCGTTGAAGATCTTGATCGGCAGGGTCTCCATCGTGAAGCCCACCGTCATGTAGGCGACGATGTATTCGTTGAGCGACAGCACGAAGGCAAAGGCATAGCCGGAGACGAGATAAGGCAGGATCAGCGGCAGCACGACGGTGCGGAAGATCACCCGGTCGTTGGCGCCCATGGTAGCGGCCGCCTCCACCAGCGATCGGTCGATGGCGGAAAAGCCGAGCGACAGCGTCACCAGCGGCAGCGTGACGAAGAAGATCGCGTGGCTGACGACGGCCGTCCAGGGCTGGCCGTAGAAGCCGGTGGTGGCCCAGAAGGTGAGAAGACCGAGCGCTGTGATCACCGGCGGCAGGGTGAAGGGGGCGACGCCCAGCAACTGGAAGATACTGGCCCAGGGCGCCACCCTGCGCCACAGGAACCAGGCAAGCGGCAGAGCGACGAGAAGCGCCAGCGCCGCCGACAGGGCAGCCAGCGTCAGCGACGCAAAAAGGGCGTTGCGCCAGCCGTCGTCGGTGAAGATCTCGCCGTACCAGGAGAGCGAGAAGCCCTGCGGCGGAAAGGCGAGCGTCTGCTTCTCGTTGATCGACACGCCCACCATCACGATCAGCGGCAGGGCCATGAAGAGCGCGACGGCGAAGAAGAAGAGGCGGCTGAGGAACGTCGTCATACGGCCTCCCTCCGGCGTCCGGCGTAGACGGCAAGCCCGACGAGCGCCAGCGAGACCAGCACCAGGAAGACGGCCATGGCCGCGGCAAAGGGCATGTTCGACTGGTAGATCGCCTGGTCGGTGATCAGCACCGACAGCGTCCAGTGCTGCGGACGGCCGAGAAGCTGCGGCAGCAGGTAGGAGCCGAGCGCGAAGATGAAGACCATGATCAGCGTTGCCAAGACGGTGTTGCGCAGGGCCGGGACGACCACCGTGAAGAAGGCGCGCATCGGCGAGGCGCCGAGCGTTCGGGCGGCCTCCGTCAGCGTCGGATCGAGCCGCACCAGAGCGGGGTAGAGCACCAGAACGGTATAGGGCAGGGCCTGATAGGTCATGGCCGTCATGACCGCGCCGAAGCTTGGTGTCAGCGCCTGCGGTCCCTCCATCAGCCCGAAGTAGGCGAAGAGATTGGTAATCCCCGCCGTGCGCGAAAACAGGGTCGACCACGCAAAGCCGATCATCACTTCGGAGAGAGAGAGGATCGAGAGCAGCACCACCAGCCAGAGGATCTGGACGTTTCGCGCCGACCGCGAGAGGAGGTAGGTGAAGGGAACGCCGATCGCCACGCAGGCAGCGGCGACGGCCATGGCCAGAAAAAGCGAGAAGCCCAGCACCTTGCCGAAGAAGAGGCTGATGAAGCGGGCATAGTTGTCCCAGATGAAGGCTGGCTGATAGAACCCGCCCTGCTCTCGCTCGAAGAAGGAGACGGCGATCATCGTCGCGAAGGGAATGACGAAGAAGACGATCAGCATGCCGGCCGGGAAGACCAGCGGTCCGTAATCGGCTAGGCGCTGCGGCGCTTCGCGTCTCATGACGCCAGCACCACGCTGGTTTGCGGATCGAGGCGAATACCGACGTCCTGTCCCACGGTGACCACGGGCCGGTCGCGGGGGGAGGAGACGGCGACGATCTGCTGACCGGCGGCTTCCACGAAGGTTTCCACCGTGCCGCCGAGGTCGCGGATGAAGGTCACCGTGCCGGTGATGGGCTCGCCGCCGGGCGCGGTCAGTTGCACGTCTTCCGGGCGCACGGAGATCGTGCCGGTCTTGGCGGTGCCGAGCTGCAACCCATCAACCGAAGCACCCAGAAGGGTGGCACGGCCACTGGCTTCCGCGGCGAAGGGAATGAGATTGGTGGAGCCGATGAAGTCGGCCACGAAGGAATCGGCCGGGCGGCGGTAGATGTCGACGGGTGCTGCCGCCTGGCGGATCTGGCCACCATTCATGACGACGACGGTATCGGCCATGGTCATGGCTTCGCGCTGGTCATGGGTGACGACGATGGTGGTGATGCCGAGGCGCTGCTGCAACTGGCGCAGCTCCACCTGCATGGCTTCGCGCAGCTTGGCGTCGAGCGCCGAGAGCGGTTCGTCCAGCAGGAACAGTTTCGGGGAGATCGCCAAGGCGCGTGCGATTGCGACGCGCTGGCGCTGGCCGCCCGAAAGCTTGCTGACGGAGCGGTCGGAGAAACCCGACAGGTGGATCATCGCCAGAAGCTCGTCGACGCGCTTCTTCTGGTCGGCCTTGTCGACGCCGCGGATGCGCAGCGCATAGGCGATGTTTTCGCCGACGGTCAGATGCGGGAAGAGGGCGAGCGACTGGAAGACCATGCCGAGGTTACGCCTGTGCGTCGGAACCTCGGTGATGTCCTCGCCGCCCAGCGTGACCGATCCGGCACTGGGAAGGTCCAGACCGGCGATCATGCGCATCAGCGTAGTCTTGCCGCAACCGGAGGGGCCAAGCAGACACACGAAGGTGCCATCGGGAACCGACAGGTTCACCTCGTCGACCGCGGTGAAATTGCCGAACCGCTTCGTCACATTGTTGAGGATCAGTCCGGACATTCGCTCTCCGCTCGTTTTGTCGGGGCGTCGATTAGCGCATTTGAAACGGGACAACCACCCCCACCGCAAAGGGTGAGGGTGGGTAGAGAAGGCCGGATCAGCCGGCGATCATCTCGGTCCACTTCTGGTTCAGGAAGTCGGACTTCTGCTGGTACATGTCGTAGCGCGGAACGATCGGGTCGATGTCGGAAGACACGGCCGCGAACTCCTCGGCGGTGAGGTCCAGCAGATCGCGCTTGACGGTCGGCGAGGTGCCGACCTTGCGCGACAGGATCGCCTGGATTTCCGGCTGGCACATGTAGTTGATGAAGACATGAGCTTCTTCGAGCTTCTCCGAAGCACGCGATACCGCCCAGCTGCCGGAATCGAGGATGCCGCCTTCCTTGGGGAAGGTCGAGCGGACCGGGTTGCCATCCGCAGCCGCCAGACCGGTGACGTCGTGGTAGTACTGACCCATCGGGATCTCGCCGGACTTCAGGGCCTGTTCGAACTGCGCCTCGTCGCGGTACCAGAGCCGGACGTTTGGCTTCACTTCAGCAAGCTTGTCGAAGACCTTCAGGATGCCTTCTTCCGTGTCCAGCACCTCGGTTCCGCCGAAGTGGGTCTTGGCGGTGACTTCCAGCAGGAAGGAGTTGGACACCAGCGCCAGCAGGCCGAGCTTGTCAGCATTGGCCGGATCCCAGAGCGCTGCCCAGGAGGTTGGCGCTTCCGGATAGCTATCGGTGTTGGTGACCAGCGTGATGTACCAGGACACGGCGCCAATGCCGGCGACGCGGCCGTCCGGATACTTGTTGATGAAGGTCTCGATCAGGCCGGAGGCGTTCTCGATCTTTGCCATGTCGAGGGGAGCCCAGAGATCCGTCGACTGGCCCTTCAGCAGGGCAACCTGGGACATCATGGAGACGTCGGCAGGAGCCTGGCCCGCGCGTGCGGCCTGCTCCAGTTGCACCAGCCAGGCTTCACCCGTCGGCTCGGCGACCGACTGGATGGCGATGCCGGTTGCCTTGGTGAATTCCGGGAAGATGTTGTTGTCGAAGGAATCCTTGAAGTAGCCGCCGTAGACGCCGACCGTCAGGGACTTGTCCTGCGCGCGCAGGATCGACGGCATGGCCAGCAAGGATGCTCCGGCGAGGCCGGCACCCAGCACCGCACGGCGGCTGGCTGTGGTTTTCATGATGTCACGCATATTGTTCTCCTTTGTTTGCCGGCAGGTTCTATTGCCTGCGCAGCGCGTTCCCGCTCTTGTCGCTATCTTACGTCAGTCGTTGCCCTTCAAGGAAGGGCTGAAGACCATCATGCTGAGGATTTCAAAGAGCATTTGTGCACCGGCCTGGGCGGTATTGGTCGTCGTGTCGTATTGCGGTGCCACTTCCACCACGTCGCCGCCGACGAGGTTGATGCCCTTGAGGCCGCGGATCAGTTCTAGCACCTCGCGCGTCGTCAGGCCACCGATCTCCGGCGTTCCGGTGCCGGGGGCAAAGCTCGGATCGAGGCTGTCGATGTCGAAGGACAGATAGGTGGGACCATCGCCGACGATGGCTTTTGCCTTCTCGATGATCGCGGGCATGCCCATGCCGGATACGTCTTCCGCGTGGATGACCGTCATGCCGGAGGCGTAGGAAAACTCCCAGATGTATTCGGCCGCACCGCGGATGCCGATCTGGATCGTGCGCGTCGGGTCGAGGACGCCATCCAACACGGCGTTGCGGAAGGGGCCGGCATGGTGGAACTTGCTGTGGTCGAAGGGGCCGCTCGTGTCGCAATGGGCGTCGATATGGATCATGCCGACCGGTGCCTTTTTGCCGACGGCCTTCAGGATCGACTGGCTGATGGAATGGTCGCCGCCGACGGCGAGCGGCAGGACACCGGCATCCACGATCTGGTTGAAGCGCTTCTCGATGTCCTCATGGCACATTTCGAGATTGTAGCGGCTGCGCAGCGGCACATCGCCGATGTCGGCGACGCGGATGTCGAAGACCGGTGCGGTCTTCAGTACATGGTTGTAGGGCCCGATCCGCTCGACTGTGCGCAAGGCTCGCGGTCCGAAACGGGATCCCGGCCGGTTGGTGACGCCGAGGTCCATCGGCACGCCGGTGATTGCCACCTGCAGGTTGCCGAAGTCCGGATCTTCCGCATCAACAGGCATATGAGGCGCCGAGACGAAGGTGGGTACGCCGGCATAGGGGGCAAGTCGGGTGCCGCTCGCCGAGAAGATCTTGTCGGCCACCTTCCGGAATTCAGGATCGTAGAGGTCGCCGCCGTGACCCGAGCCGTATTTATCCCGAAGTTCGCGCAGCTTTGCTTCGTCCAATGCCATGATGTCCGACCGTTTCCTCGCCTGTGCCTAAATTTAATTCTCAAGGCGTTGCCGCCTGCCTTTTGAGCATTATCGGCAAAGTCCGGCTGGAAATGCAACTGACAATGTTCTAGCAGTCGCCGTGAGAAAAATTCACATGCGAGACATTCCGTGACAACTCGTCTGCCTCCGCTCAATCCGCTTCGCGCCTTCGAGGCGACGGCCCGCCATGCTTCCGTGTCGGCGGCGGCACGGGAGCTGCGGGTGACGCATGGAGCCGTCAGCCACCAGATCCGGGCGCTGGAGGAATCGCTGGACATCGTGCTTTTCGAACGTGGCGGACGGCGCCTGAAGCTGACGGCCGCGGGTGCGTTGCTGCTGCCGGCCGTCACGCAGGCGTTCAGCGGTATCGCCGCTGCGACGGCGCAGATGCGGCGGCCGGCGACGACCGGCACTCTCACCATCACCTGCGTGCCGGCCCTTCTTTCGTTCTGGATCGTGCCGCGTCTGGCGTCCTTCACCGAGCAGTACCCCGACGTGACGCTGAACCTCGCCGCTTCCAACGACCCCGCCCAGCTTTATTCCCAGGACGTGGACGTCTGCGTTCTCTACGGCGACGGAAACTGGCCGGACGCCTGGACACGGCTCTGGAGCAACCTGCAGCTCTTTCCCGTCGCAAGCCCGACCTTGCTCAACAGCCGGCCGCTGCGCTCGATGCGCGATCTGCAGGATCACGTCCTGTTGCATGGGGATCGTGACGGGCGGGAGTGGAATACCTGGCTCGCGGCGGCCGAGGGGGCCGACTTCCCTCGCCGCAGACAGCACTTCATGGGAGACGCCCGCTTTTCGACCGAGGCTGCGCTGCACGGCCAGGGCGTCGCCCTGGGTGATACGATCACCGCTGCCAAGCTGATTGCGCAGGGGGAACTGCTCGTGCCGTTTGATCTCAGTGTACCCGCCAATGACGCCTTCTACGTCGCCTGCCGGCACGAGATGCGCTCCGCTCCGATCGTGCGCGTCTTCATCGACTGGCTCTTTGCCTCTCTGGAGGCGGATCGCCTGCCGGAGCCCGCAAGTCTCGCCCGGACGGTTTTGCGGGGCCGCCTGGGGAAGTAAACGGATAAACAGGGCGGCATCCGAATGGATGCCGCCCTGTCCGTTGTCGACTGTAAAGCGCTTTGGTCAGACCTTCGCGGTCTCACCGGCTTCGCGGAGGCTCGCAAAGCGGAGGGTGACGGTCCGGAGGTTTTCATCAATCCACTGGGCCATCTGCTCCTCTTCCTTAAGATTGGCCTGGAGCGGGGAGGTGGCAAACGAGAAGCCGCCCAGTTCTGCCAGTGTCAGAAGCGACTTGTAGGACGCGATCTCGAAGTGCTCAAAGGCGTAGTTGGCAAACGAGTTCTTGAGGATCTCGTCACCGGCGACCGTATGGCCCATGGCGGCCATGCCACCCGTAAACGACAGCGCCATGTCCTTCAGGGACGAATGGCTTTCATCCAGCTGCTGGAGCAGTTCGTCGATGCGGGTCATCTGACCTTCCGTTTCACGGACATGCTGTTCGAGGCGGGCAGCGACTTCTGGGTAGTTCTCGATCCGCGAAACCTGCGGCTTCATGATCGACAGGGCCTGGTTTTCCATTGCGTGAGCGTTCTTGAGGCCAGTCACGAAGATTTCGCGGATTGCGCTGGTATCAGCCATAGTGGTTCTCCATCCAAGGGGTTGAGGTCATTGCTCAAACCGCAGGACGTTGTAAATGTTCCGGAACTCGGATCAGCAGCAGCGGGGTCGGATGGCTTTTTGCAAGTCTTCGTACTATCCAGAGATCAAGGCGGGAGAGTTGCGGCACCGGGCTGCAGGAACTGCCGCAGGGGACGGCATTGGACTGGCTGGCGCTGAGCGAGGAGGAATGGACTGCAGTGAGGCTCAGCCTGAAGGTGGCGAGCGTCGCGATGATCTGCAGTCTGCCCTTCGGCATCGTCATCGCCTATGTCCTCGCCCGAGGCCGGTTCTGGGGCAAATCGCTCCTCAACGGGCTGGTACACCTGCCGCTGATCCTGCCGCCGGTGGTGACCGGCTTCCTGCTGCTCGTCAGCTTCGGCCGGCGCGGTCCGATCGGCGCATTCCTCTACGAATGGTTCGGCATCAGCTTCTCGTTCCGCTGGACCGGAGCGGCACTCGCCTGCGCCATCATGGGCTTTCCGCTCATGGTCCGGTCGATCCGCCTGTCGATCGAAGCCATCGACCGAAAGCTGGAGGAGGCGGCCGGGACGCTGGGGGCAAGTCCTGCCTGGGTCTTCGTTTCCGTGACGCTGCCGCTTGCGCTGCCGGGCATCCTTGCCGGCATGATCCTCTCCTTTGCCAAGGCTATGGGCGAGTTCGGCGCGACGATCACCTTCGTCTCGAACATCCCCGGCGAAACGCAGACGCTTTCGGCGGCCATCTATACCTTCACTCAGGTTCCCGGCGGTGACGTGGGAGCGATGCGCCTGACGCTCGTCGCGATCGCGATCTCCTTCGGGGCGCTGCTGGCCTCGGAAGCGCTCGCCCAGATGATCGGACGGCGAGGGCGGCAGTCATGACGCTGACCGTCGAAGCTCGACATCGCCGGGGCGCCTTCTGCCTGGACGCCGGCTTCTCCGCCGAGCGGGGGGTGACGGCGCTCTTCGGGCGATCGGGATCCGGAAAAACGTCGCTGATGCGCATCATCGCCGGCCTCTCGCGTCCGGAAGAAGGGCGGGTTGTGCTGGACGGTGATGTGTTTCTCGACACCGAACGGAACATCTTCGTCCGTCCCTATCGCCGCCGGTTCGGCTACGTATTTCAGGAGGCGCGGCTGTTTCCGCATCTCAGCGTGCGGCGCAATCTCGCCTATGGGGAGTGGTTCTCGGGCGACCGGTCACGACGGGACGAGTTCGACCGGGTCGTGGAGATGCTCGGCATCGCAGCGCTCCTCGACCGGCAGCCCCACGCGCTGTCGGGAGGAGAGCAGCAAAGGGTGGCCATCGGTCGGGCCCTCCTGAGCGCGCCGCGTCTGCTGCTGATGGACGAGCCGCTCGCCGCACTCGACGATGAGCGCAAGGCGGAGATCCTGCCGTATCTGGAACGGCTGCGGGATGAGGCGGGCATCCCGATCGTCTACGTCAGCCATTCGGTTGCCGAAGTCGCGCGGCTTGCCGACCAGGTGGTGCTGATGCAGGAGGGCCGGGTGGCCGCGGTCGGGGATCCCGGGCAGGTGCTTGCCGGCCGCCGTGGCTCAGCGCTCGACCGACGTGAGGCGGGGAGCATCCTCTCCGGTCGCGTCGAAAGCGTGGACGCGGTCAACGGGCTCGCGAGCGTGCGACTGAAGGACCTGTGCCTCCTCGTGCCGGACGCCGGATTGACGCAAGGCGCCGCCGTGCGCCTGCAGATCCCGGAACGCGACGTCATCATAGCCACAACCGAGCCGGTGGGGCTGAGCGCCCTCAACATCCTGCCTGGAACCATCGATGCCATCGAGACGGATGGCGACGGTGCCGTTCTCGTGAGCCTGGCGTGCGGCGGAAATATCATCGCGTCCCGCATCACCTCGTTTTCCGCCGCGAGGCTGAAGCTCCACGTCGGCCAGGCCGCCTTCGCCGTCATCAAGTCCGTGGCGCTGCAACGGTAGCCTCCGAGAGGCTTCAAGAGGCTGGCGCACGGCAATCGCCTGTGCGACATCTGGAAGCGCGGTCGATGAGGGATGGGAGGAGCATCGCTCTGCCTTCACTGCCGCGGCAAGAGTGATCAGTCCGGATGGAGCAGACGCCATGCCTCCGTCCGCAGTCGGGAGGAACAACATGGCAATCAGCATCGCATTCATCGGTCTCGGCAACATGGGCGGCCCGATGGCGGCCAACCTCGTGAAGGCGGGTTATGGCGTCAAGGGGTTCGACCTGTCGCCGGACTCCCGCGAGACCGCCGCGGCGACCGGCATTACCGTCGCGTCCAGCGCGGCCGAGGCCGTTGCGGAGGCGGATGTGGTCGTCACCATGCTGCCGGCGGGGCGGCATGTGCTGGCGGTCTGGCAGGAGCTGACCGCTGCGGTAAAGCCCGGGACACTGCTGATCGACTGCTCGACAATCGACGTCGACAGCGCGCGGCAGGCCCATGTCCTGGCGAAGGCGGCAAGCTGCCTTTCGCTCGATGCGCCGGTCTCGGGCGGGACGGTGGGGGCCGCGGGTGCAACGCTGACCTTCATGGTGGGGGGCGACGAAATTGCCTTTGCGCGCGGGGAGCCAATCCTGCAGGCCATGGGCAAGCGGATCGTTCATTGCGGCGATGCCGGTGCCGGACAGGCCGCCAAGATCTGCAACAACATGATCCTCGGCATCACCATGGCCGGCGTCTGCGAGGCCTTCGTGCTCGGCGAAAAGCTCGGGCTCTCGCATCAGGCGCTGTTCGATGTCGCGTCCACCTCGTCCGGGCAGTGCTGGTCGCTGACCACCTACTGCCCGGTGCCGGGCCCCGTGCCGACCTCGCCCGCCAACAACGACTACAAGCCGGGCTTTGCCGCCGCGCTGATGCTGAAGGACCTGAAGCTCTCGCAGGAGGCAGCCGGTGCGGCGGGCGCGACGACGGAGATGGGCGCGCATGCCGCCAAGCTCTACGAGAGATTTGCCGAAGGCGGCCATGGCGGCGAGGATTTCTCCGGGCTGATCAACTTCCTGCGTGAGAACGCCTGAGCCAAGGACGCCAGGGGTCGCCTCAATCCTCCGAGTAGCGCTCCTCGGCCCAGGGGTCGCCGCGCATGTGATAGCCGTTGTTTTCCCAGAAGCCGGCGCTGTCGGCGGACAGGAAGTCGATCCGCTTCAGCCATTTGGCACTCTTCCAGAAGTAGAGGTGCGGCACGACCAGCCGCACTGGTCCGCCGTGTTCGGCCGTCAGCGGCTCGCCTTGCCAGCGATGCACCATGACCGCGTCCTCGGCGGCGAAATCGGAGAGCAGGAGATTGGTGGTGTAGCCGTCGTAGCTGGTCAGCATCACCGCCGTCGCCTCGGGCTTCGGATCGACGGCATCGAGGAAATCGCGCGTCGAGACGCCGGTCCAGTCGTTGTCGTAGCGGGACCAGGTGGTGACGCAGTGGATGTCGGAGCGAAGCTCCGCCTGCGGCAGGGCGAGGAAGCCGTTCCAGTCGAGGGACAGCGGATTGTTGACGAGGCCGCGCACGTCGAGCCGCCACTGCGCCGTCGACACCTCCGGCTGCTGACCGAGATCGAGCACCGGCCAGTTCTTCACCAGATGCTGACCGGGCGGCAGCCTGTCCTCGGGCCCCGGGCGGGAAATCCGTCCGGTGAGAAAACGCCCTTCCTCCGCCCATTTGCGCTTGGTGCGGGTGAGTTTCGTGTCTTCGGTCTGCATGGGCTCGTCGGCCATGTGCTGTCCTTCCGTTACAATCCCATCCCTTGCCAGTTTCGATAATCTGGTAAATGAGTGGGCAAATCAATCGCTCCCCTGCCGTCTCCGGCCATCGATCCCTGGAATGCCCATGCCCGCGTTCAATCCGCTCGTCGAGAAACTTGCGCCGCCTCCGGTGCCTTCCGTCTTTGCCTGGGGACGCGCCTATGACGGGTCCCGCGGCCCGCTGATCGATCTGTCGCAGGCCGTGCCGGGTTATCCGCCGCATCCCGACATGCTGACGTTGCTTGGCGAAATGGCCGGCTCCACCACCTATTGCGGCTATGGACCGATCGAGGGCGAGACGGTGCTTCGCGAGGCCTATGCGGAGCACGTGAGCCAGGTCTACGGCGCCGCGATCGACAGCCGCAACATCCACGTGACGTCGGGATGCAACGAGGCCTTCGTCAGCGCCGCCATGGCGGTGGCGGGGCCCGGCCAGACGGTGCTGATGACCAACCCGTTCTACTTCAACCACGAGACGACGCTGGCAATGATGGGCGTGAAGATCCGCACCGTCGCCTGCGCGGCGGAAGACGGCTTCGTGCCGCAGGTCGCGGCGCTGGCGGCTGCCATCACGCCGGACGTGCGGGCGCTGGCGCTTGTCTCGCCCAACAATCCGACCGGCGCGATCTACCCCGCTGATCTGCTGCGCGAGGTCTTCGAGCTTTGCCGCAGCCGGGACATCTGGCTGATCCTCGACGAGACCTACCGGGATTTCCTTCCGGAGGCCGGTCGCGCGCCGCATGACCTCTTTGCGCAGGACGGTTGGGAGGACCGGCTGATCGGTCTCTACAGCTTCTCGAAATCCTTCTGCATTCCCGGCCATCGGCTCGGCGCCATCACCGCCGGTGCCAAGGCCGTGGAGCAGATCGCCAAGATCATGGACAATCTGCAGATCTGCGCGCCGCGGGCGGCGCAGGCGGCGGTCGCCAGGGCGCTCCCCGTGCTCGCCGACTGGCGGGAGGAAAACCGGCAGGAGATCGGCCGGCGCGCCGAGGCGCTGAAGGCGGCGCTGGCACAGGTGCCGGACTGGCGGATCGATGCGATCGGCGCCTATTTCGCCTTCGTGCGCCACCCGTTCCCATCCCTCGATTCCGCAGCTGTTGCCGAACGGCTGGCGAAGCAGGCGGGTGTCGTCTGCATTCCCGGCATGTATTTCGGCGAGGACCAGGAGCACTACCTGCGGTTCGCCTTCGCCAATGCCGACGTGCCGACCATCGCTCTTCTGGAAGCGCGGCTGAAGAATTTCACCACCGGCTGAGAGCGGGGCCGTGCCTTGTTGCAGGCGGGCTGCTATATGAGTCCGATCTGAAACATCGGCGGAAACCATGGCACAACGAGCAGGCAGCGCAGATCTTCCGCTTCACGGCGGCCGCGTCCCCGCCTGGCTCGGACAGCGGATGACGCGGCTTGGCATGCTGATCACAGAGGCCATCGTCCAGCATTATGGCCGGGACGAATTCCTGCGGCGGCTGGCGCATCCCTTCTGGTTCCAGTCCTTCGGCTCCGTCATGGGCATGGACTGGCACTCCTCGGGCATCACCACCAGCGTCATAGGCGCCTTGAAACGCGGCCTGACACCACTGTCGGGCGAACTCGGCATCCATGTCTGCGGCGGGCGTGGCCGCCATTCTCGCAAGACCCCGGACGAGCTTCTGGCGATCGGCAATCGCGTCGGGCTGGATGGCATCCGGCTCGGGACCGCCAGCCGGCTGGTCGCCAAGGTCGACAGCGCGGCCCTGCAGGATGGCTTCGATCTCTACCTGCATGGTTTCATCGTCACCGACGACGGCAAGTGGGTCGTGGTGCAGCAGGGCATGAACGGCGACCGTCGTCAGGCGCGGCGCTACCACTGGCTCTCGGAGGGACTGGAGAGCTTCGTGGATTCCCCGCATGCGGCCATCGAGGGCAGAGGGCAGGGAGAGATCGTCAATCTGGCGGACCGCAGGGCCGAAGCCTCGCGGCGGGGGCAGCTCGACCTCCTTGCTTCGTTTGGCCCTGACAAGGTCATTGCGGAGGTGATCGCACTGGAGGGACGGCGGCAGCCGGAGCCGGCGCAGCCCATGCTGCCGCATCTCATCATGCCGGGGCATCACGACGTCCGGGAAGGCGACGTCAACATGAAGCGCCTGCACGCCACGCTATCGGCGGCGGCGGACCGAGGGCCGGAGGATTTTCCGCAGTTGCTGCTGACGCCCGGCGTCGGCGCCCGCACGGTCAAGGCGCTTGCGATGGTGGCGGAGGTGGTGCATGGCGCGCCGTGCCGCTTCTCCGATCCCGCCCGCTTTTCCCTGGCCCATGGCGGCAAGGATCGCCATCCCTTTCCTGTGCCGCTGAAGGTCTATGACGAGACGATCAAGGTCATGAAGTCCGCCGTCAGCAAGGGGCGGTTGGGGCGCGAGGAGGAGTTGCAGGCGCTGAAACGGCTGGACGACCAGGCGCGGCGGCTCGAGCACTACGCCACCGGCCCCGATCTGAAGGAGATCGTCGCCGGGGAGTATCGTGATTCAGCCCAGCTGGGCGGGCGCAGCATCTTCGGCTGGGAGGAAGAGCTTTCCGCGACGAAGGCCCGCGAAGGCTGACGCGGAGGCCACCACAAGCACAGTTTGCGCTCGTGGTGGAAGCGATTGCGGACAACCGCTCTCGGATCTCAAGCGGTGGCGCGCTGCGCAGAAGGCGACACCAGGCGGGCGGCGAGGCTGGCGATCCGCTGCATCGCGGTGACCACGACGTCGTCGGGCACAGTCAGCGAGATCCGCAGGAAGCCGGCGGCCTGCGCGCCGAAGGAGGCGCCCGGCATGACGGCCACCTTTTCCTGGCGCAGCAGCTCCCAGGCAAAATCCGTCCCCGACAGTCCCGTTGCCGACACGTCGATCAGGATGAACATGCCGCCTTCCGGCAGCATCGGCTTGACGAGGTTGGTGCCGGCAAGCGCCTTCTCCGCGATCAGCGCGCGGCGGCTGAAGTTTGCGCGCATCGTCGGGGCCATCGGGAAATCCTGCGAAAGGGCCATGGCCGTCATGTCGGCGATGAAGGGCTGGACCCCGAACAGCATGGTTTCCGACACGGGAAGCAGCTTGGCGCAGAACTCTGCAGGACCGGCAGCCCAGCCGCTGCGGAAACCCGGTGCGGCGTGGGACTTTGAAATTGAAGACACGACGATCGTCCGTTCTGCAAGCTCCGGCATGTCGAAGGGCGAGGCGAACTCCGTGGTGTCGAAGACGAGCTGTTCGTAGACCTCGTCGCAGAGGATCCAGAGGTCGTGCTTGCGGCAGACCTCGCCGATCGCGCGGATTTCATCCGCGGTCAGCACCGCCCCGGTCGGGTTGTGCGGCGTGTTCAGCATGACGACGCGGCATTCCGGCGTGATCGCCCGCTCCAGGTCTTGCGCCTGCATGTGGAAGCGGTTTTCCGGCCGCAGCGGCACGAAGACAGGGTGCGCACCGGTGGAGGCGATCACGCCTTCATAGGTGGCGTAGAGGGGATCGCCGACCAGCACGCCATCGCCGGTCTCCACGAGGCCTGCCATGACGGTGAAGAGGGCCGTCTGCGTGCCGGGAAAGCACAGGAAGTTCTCCGCCGTGACGTCGGCGCGGCGCCTGGAATATTTGTCCACCAGTGTCTTCAGGACGGAGGGTTCCCCGCGGCCGTTGGAATAGCGGGTGCGCCCGGCGTACATGGCGCGGGCGGCTTCATCGAGCAGCGCCTTGTCCGGCGCCACATCCGGTTCACCGATGGTCAGCTCGATGATCTCTTCGCCTGCCGCCTTTATGCGGCGGGCCTCGGCATGGACGGCCCAGCGGCCGGAGCCGAGATCGGCGAGACGGTCGGTGATGGAGGCATAGCGCATGGTCATTCCTTTGTTGTCTTCGGCCTCAGGACAGTTCACCCGGCGCAAGCCGCAACATGGCCTCCACCGAAATGATCGCCGTCTCGGCAATTTCCTGGTCCTTGAACAGATCCGGAGCGAGCGTTCCCTCAAGCCAGAGACCGTCGATCAACCCGTTCAGGGCGATGGCGTAGGTGCGGATTTCAGCGGCGGTGACGTGCCGGTTGCGTTCGGCGAAGAAGGCAGACAGCAGAGCCTCCAGCTCGGCGAGAAAGAGCATATAGCTTTCCCGATGAATGGCCGCGAAGGCAGGATCCAGCGGGATATGGCTGATGAAGGCCGCCCAGAGCGAGAGGGTCCGGCTGTCCGTCACCGGCGGCGTGACGTTCGCCACGATGAAGCGCCTCAGTCGCGTGCAGGCACTGTCGCCCTCGGCTGCCGCCTTGGTGATCTCGGTGATGCCGCTCATCAGCTGGCGGTAGGCCGCCTGCAGCATCTGGTCCTTGGTGGAAAAGTAGTGGCGGATCAGGCCGCCGGTGACACCGGCACGAGCGGCGATCTGGCGGACGGTCGCCCCCTGGATTCCCACCTCGGCAATACAGTCAAGTGTCGCCGCAATCAGGTCTTCGCGCCTTTCGGCCTCGCTGGCCCGATGATAGGATCTGCGGGCGATCATCAAAGAACGCGCAACACGGTACTGTTGACAGACATGAATCTCCTCATCGATGAGCGGGCGGCATGGTGGCACTGCGTGTTGTTATACAGGCGCATAATAACATGCAAGCCTATGGTGATCCCGACATTGGCTCTGCCGGCACCATTCAACCCCGATAATGTGACTAAGTATCGATATTTTCGTTTTCCAGGGGATGTTTTTAACCGTTCCTACACCGCCAGCTTACAAACTCTCTCGAGGCACCGAAGCGGAGGTTGTTGGGCATATGGCGATGGACGACGATCAGGGGCTGCAGAAGCGGCTCAAGTTTATCGGTCTCGATGAAGAGGCGAAAGAGGCTATCCGCGCCTTGGCTCCCGTTCTCCAGGCTGCATTGCCAGAGGCAGTCAACCAGATCCACGACAAGGTAAAAACCACACCCGAAGCTGCGCGGTCCTTTCCCGACGCCGCTCATCTCGACGCGGCCAGGGCCAATCAGCTCCAGCACTGGAAGATGGTCGCAGGCGCCAATCTGGACGAACGTTACATCGATGGCGCCCGGGCCATCGGCGCCGGCCACGCGCAGGCGAGCCTTCAGCCGCAGTCTTATGTGGGCAGCTATGCCCTCATGATCGAGAAGCTCATTCATGCGGTTGTCGAAAAGCGCCCGCAATCGCGCTTTGGCAGAAACAATTCCGCCAGCCTCGCCAAGGACATCAGCGCCGTGGTCAAGGCGGCGATGCTGGACATGGATCTAACCTTGTCCGCCTATCTTGAAGTGAAAGATGCGGAGCGGCTTCGGGCCGAGGAGGCGCGCCTTGCCGTGGAGAGACAGCAGGAGGCGGCGCTCGAGGCGCTCGACCAGGTGCTGGGCGGTCTCGCCAAGGGTGACCTCGAAACGAGGCTGCCGTCGGATATGCCGAAGACTTTCGCCCGGATGGCAAACGACTACAACGACAGCGTCGAGACGCTGCGGACCACACTTGCCACCGTACGTCACGCCGGCGAGGAAATCCTGACCAGTTCGGGTGCGATCTCGCAGGCGACCAAGGATCTCGCCAGACGGACCGAAGAGCAGGCGACGGGGGTAGAAGCCAGCTCGGCGACGCTTCACGAGCTGACCAACAGCGTGGCGGAAACCGCCGAGGGCGCCAGCAAGGCCTCTTCCGCCGTCGACGTGGCGCTGTCGGAGGCGCGCGCATCCGGGCCGGTGGTCAAGCAGGCTGTTTCGGCCATGGGCGCCATCGAGAAATCATCTGCCGAGATCTCCAAGATCATCGGCGTCATCGACGAGATCGCGTTCCAGACCAATCTGCTGGCGCTCAACGCCGGTGTGGAGGCTGCCCGTGCGGGCGAGGCGGGGCGCGGTTTTGCGGTGGTGGCGCAGGAGGTGCGGGCGCTCTCGCAACGATGCGCGGACGCCGCAAGGGAAATTAAGGATCTGATCTCCGGGAGCAGCCGCCAGGTCCAGACGGGCGTCGACCTCGTCAACAGCGCCGGCGATGCGCTGAACCAGATCACGCTTCGCATCGACGACATCAATACGATCGTCAAATCCATCGCCGCCGCTGCCGGTACACAGTCCCAGGGCCTTCGCGAGGTGAACGGCTCGCTCAGCCGGATGGACGCCATCACCCAGGAAAATTCGTCGATGGTGCGGGAGACGTCGACACAGACATCCGACCTCAGGGATGCGGTCGAACGTCTCGTGACGGCTTTGCGCGGCTTCAAGACCCGCAGCGCCGAGCGCCTTGCCCGCGATCGTGTCGATCCGGTTGCAAAGGCTCCCGTCGTTCCCCGGAGCAGGGTCGCCTAAGGGCTACCGACGGCCATTGGCAAGCCGCTCCGCTTCCGGGCAGCGCCTCAGCATCAGCATGGCGGCGGCGCCCACGAAGGGGCCGATGGCGAGGATCGAGAAGGTCCACTGCCAGCCACCCAGCCACGCGGCGAGATGCGGCATCAGCCAGATCATCAGGATGGTCAGCCCAAAGCCCATGCCCATCTGCAGCGACAAGGCGGTGCCGATGTAGCTTCGGTCCGCGAGCTCCGTGACCGCCGCGGAGAATTGCGCGGAATCGCCGATGATGGTGATCCCCCAGACGATCACGACCAGCACGAGAAGCCACTGCGGTCCGTCGAAGACGAAGCCCATCAGCAGCGCACAGGTGCCGGAGGCGATCATCATGCCGGCCGTCGTTGCCGTGCGGCCGAAACGATCGGACAGTACGCCGCCGGCAAAGCAACCGACGACGCCGGCGGCAACGGCGGCGAAGGTCAAGAGCGATGCGTCGGTCGAGGTTCCGACCGCGTTCCGTTCATAGGCTGCGCTGAGATAGGCCAGGAGCCACGCCCACATGGCGTAGAGTTCCCACATGTGTCCGAGATAGCCGAGATTGACGAGAGCGACGTTGCGATCCCGCAGCACCCTGCCAATCTGGCGCGGGTCGAAGAGTGCCTTCCCGAAGGGATAGGGCCCCTCGCGCGCAAACCACAGAAAGCCTGCCATGCTGACAAGAGCGGCCAGGCTGGAAAGGGTGACCACCGTCTGCCAATGAATGCCCGAAACGGCGCCGCGAAACAGATGGGGGAGGGAGGAGCCGGCGGTAATGGCGCCGATGACGGCCGCGAAGGCGAGCCCGCGACCGGTGACGAACCAGGTGGAGACGAGCTTCAATGCCGGCGGATAGACGCCGGCGAGGGCAAAGCCGGTGGCGATCCGGCAGAGCGTGGCCCCGACCGGGCCGGGTTCCAGCAGCAGGGCGGCGTTGGAGACCGCAGCAAGCCCGGCGGATGCCGCCATCAGGCGGTTCATGCGCACCAGGTCCGGCAGGTTGAAGAGGCTCGCCAGCAGCGCGCCGATGACGAAGCCGATCTGAACCCCGTTGGTGAGCCAGCCGGCAGCCGTCGGCGAGAGCGCCCAGGCTCGGCTGACTTCCGGGGCGATCGCATTGGCCGAGAACCAGGTGGAGAAGGACAGCACCACTGCGCCGCAGAGGATGGCGAGCATCCGCCACCGCCCGGCGTTCCCAGAAGCCGTCACAGCCGCCGTCATCCGGCCGCCTCCGAAACGGGCAGCTCGAGGCGGTGGAAGGAGCGGCCGAAGTAGATCAGCGCATCGCTCTCGGCACGGGTGTGTGCCGCAGAGACCTTACAGAAGAAGACCGAATGGGTGCCGACTTCCGAGATGTCGGTGATCCGGCACTCGATCGTTGCAGCCGCACCCTGCAGGGCAGGGCAGCCGTTGTCACCTGCGGACCATGCGCCGGACGCAAAGCGCTGGCCGGCCGAGAGGTTCGGGTCGGAGAAGCGACGCGCGAGGTCCTCCTGGTTTGCCGCCAGAACGTTGACGCAGAGCGTGCCATTGGCGCGGAAGGCTACGTTGTTGCGGCTCGACCGGTTGAGGCAGATCAACAGCGTCGGCGGATCGTCGGTGACGCTGCAGACGGCGGTCGCGGTGCAGCCCGCCTGGCCCGCCTCGCCGTCCGAGGTGATGATGCAGACGGCTGCGCCGAGCCGGGCCATGGCATCGCGGAATTCCTGCTTTTCCATGCTCGCTTCCAACTCCATCAGACCGTTCTTGCAACCCGGTGACGACCGCCGATATGCCGCTCCGGCAACCGCGGCGCCCCGAACAGCTTCTGCCTCAGCGGGCCCTCATCATAGCCTGTCTTGTAGAGCCCGCGCTCCTGCAGAATGGGGATCACCAGCTCGATGATGTCGTCGAAGC
Organism: Rhizobium sp. PK7-22; assembly: GCF_056530405.1. Classification (NCBI taxonomy): domain Bacteria; kingdom Pseudomonadati; phylum Pseudomonadota; class Alphaproteobacteria; order Hyphomicrobiales; family Rhizobiaceae; genus Rhizobium; species Rhizobium sp. PK7-22. Next base: position 3,628,719 of record NZ_CP096514.1, on the reverse strand, counting down.
ATTCCGGCACCACCGTACGGGAAAGGTTGAAGCCGTCGACGCCGGCCTCTGCACTCCAGGTCGCCAGTTCATCGGCGATCTTGTCGGCGGCGCCGACCATCGGCGGCTGGCGGCTGCCCAGCACCATCTGTTCCAGGAGCTTGCGCCGCGTCCATTGTGGGCCGGCGCTGCGAGTCATGGCCTCGATGTTGGAGACGATGGCGGCGCTCTTGCCGGTCTCGATCGGCTCATCGAGATCGTATCTGGCAAAATCAATGCCCATGGAGCCTGCCGCATGCACCAGTGCTGCCTCGGAGCTGACATAGGCGCGGTAGTCCTCGAACTTCTCCTGCGCCTCCTTGTCCGTCCGGCCGGTAACGATCGTCGCACCCATGAAGACCCTGATGTCGTCGGCCGAGCGGCCGTAGTCCACGGCGCGGGCGCGGATATCGTCGATGATCGATTTCACGCCGTCGATCTTCTGGCCGTTGACGAAAACGCATTCCGCATGGGTTGCGGCAAACTGGCGACCGCGCGTGGAGGAGCCGGCCTGATAGAGGACCGGGCTGCGTTGCGGCGACGGTTCGCAGAGGTGGATGGCATCGATGTTGTACTGCGGCCCTTCATGGCGGACCTTGTGGACCTTGGAGGGGTCGGCATAGAGGTGGCGTGCCGCATCATTGACGACAGCATCGTCCTCCCAGCTGCCCTCCCAGAGGCGGTAGACCACTTCCATATATTCGTCGGCGAGATCGTAGCGGTCGTCATGGGCTGCCTGGGCGTGAAGGCCGATCGCCTTGGCGGCGCTGTCGAGGTAGCCGGTGACGATATTCCAGCCGATCCGTCCGCCGGTCAGATGGTCGAGCGTCGACATGCGGCGGGCAAAGAGAAAGGGCGTCTCATAGGTCAGGTTGGCGGTGATGCCGAAGGCCAGATGCTTTGTCACCGCCGCCATGGCGGGCACCAGCAGCATGGGGTCGTTGACCGGCACCTGCACCGCGCCGCGCAGGGCCGCGGCATTGCTGGCGCCATAGACGTCGTTGACGCCGACGACATCGGCGAGGAAAATGCCGTCGAACAGCCCGGCCTCGAGCCTGCGGGCATAGTCCGTCCAGTAGGCGAGTTCGGCATAGCGGCGCGACTGGTCGCGCGGATGCGCCCAGAGCCCCTGCTGGATGTGGCCGACGCAGTTCATGTCGAAGGCATTGAACAAGATCTTCTTTGTCACGTCAGTCCCCTTTGCCTCGTTGCCGACGAGGTCTGTCTCATATAGGATTTCGTCGTCCACTATAGAAGACGATTGACGGAAGGCAAGACGGTGCAGGACATCCAGGTAGATCCGGTTCAGGCGATCGCCTCGCGGCTGAAGGTCGAGCGGGAGGCGCGCGGCTGGTCGTTGGCAGAGCTTGCCGAACGTTCCGGCGTCTCAAAGGCGATGATCAGCAAGATCGAGCGCTCGGAGGCAAGCCCGACCGCCACGGTGCTCGGGCGACTTTCCGGCGCATTCGGGCTGCCGCTCTCGGTGCTGTTGGCCCTGGCGGAACGCAAGCCGGAACGGCTCAGTGCCCATGAAGGGCAGCCGGTGTGGCAGGATCCGGAGACGGGCTATACAAGGCGCGCCATCTCGCCTGCCAACAGTTTGGTCGAACTCATCGAGGTCGCGCTTCCGGCGGGCGTGCGGGTTCCTTATCCCGCGTCCGCCTTCGCTTTTCAGCAGCAGCAGATCTGGGTGCTCGAGGGCGAGCTGGAGTTTCGGGAAGGCGATGTTGTCCATCATCTGAAGCAGGGCGACTGCCTGCTCTTGGGGCCGCCATCAGACTGCATCTTCTACAATCCCGGAAAGAGCCCTGCGCACTACGCCATCGCGCTCGTGCGCCGGTAGCGGCCCTGACGTCCTGGAACATGCTGCGGGACGGACAGTTGGAGCGGCGATGACACCATTGCCGTCCCAAGGAGAAGATCATGGCCCTGACCGCTCTCGCTCTCAACGCAACGCTGAAATCGAGCGGCGGGGAGCCCTCGTCGACCGATCGCATGCTCGGCCTGATCGATGCTGCCATGAAGCCGATGGGGGTGACGACAACCATCCTCCGGCTCGCCGACTACAACATCAAGCCGGGCGTCAGCTCCGATGAAGGCGATGGCGATGAGTGGCCCAAAATCCGCCAGATGATCCTCGATGCCGATATCCTGATCATGGGCACGCCGATCTGGATGGGGCAGCCCTCCAGCGTCGCCAAGCGGGCGCTGGAACGGATGGACGCCTTTCTCAGCGAGACGGACGATGAGGGACGGATGGTCTCCTACGGTCGCGTTGCGGCCGTTGCCGTGGTTGGCAATGAAGACGGGGCGCATCACGTCTCTGCGGAGTTCTACCAGGCTTTGAGCGACGTCGGTTTTACCATTCCCGCCAATGCGGTGGCCTACTGGGTGGGCGAGGCGATGCAGAGCACCAACTTCACGGATCTGGAGCAGATCCCCGAGAAGGTGACGAGCACAGTGGCGATGCTGGCGCGCAATACGGTCCACCTCGCCAAGCTTCTGAAGGCCAACCAGTACCCAGGCGAAGCGTGATCAGACGCCGAGCCAGAACTTGATCGCGAGGCCGACGATGGTGATGGTCACCACGCCCGCCAGCCACAGGCCGACGAACCAGAGCAGGCGCTTGCCGGTGCCTGGCTCGGCCATCAGTGGTAGCCCTCTTCCGGATCGACCTTCCCCCTGAAGACCCAATAGGCATAGGCCGTATAGCCGAGGATCATCGGCACGAGGACAACGGCGCCCACAAGCAGGAAGGCAAGGCTCGAATCCGGCGCGGCCGCGTCCCAGATGGTGACCGAAGGGGGTACGATATAGGGATAGAAGCTGATGCCTATGCCGGCGAAGCCGAGAACGAAGAGGCCAAGTGCCGCGACGAAGGGGCGGGTGTCGTGGTGGGTGCGAAGACCGTGAAGCATCAGCAGAAAGCACCCGCCGACCAGCAGTGGCACGATGACGCTGAAGGCGGCGGTCGGCCAGCTGAACCAGCGTTCCAGATAAAGCGGCTCGAGGAAGGGAGTCCACAGGCTGACGACACCCATCGAAACGAGCGTCCCGACGGCGGTCAGATAGGCATAGCGGCGGGCCTTCTCGGCAAGCTCCCCGGTGGTCTTCATCACCAGCCAGGTGGCGCCTAAAAGGGCGTAGCCGATCAGAACGGCAAACCCCGTGGCGATCGAGAAGGGCGTCAGCCAGTCCCACCAGCCGCCGGCATAGGCACGGTCGACGACCGGTATGCCCTGAACGAGGGCGCCGAGAGCAACCCCTTGGGAAAAGGCGGCAACCACCGACCCGCCGGTGAAGGCCCAGTTCCACAGATGTTCCGCACGATGGGTCCTCCAGCGATATTCGAAGGCGACGCCGCGGAAGATCAGACCCAGCAGCATGGCAATGATCGGCGCGTAGAGCGCCGGCAGGATGGTCGCATAGGCGAGTGGGAAGACGGCCAGCAGGCCGCCGCCACCCAGCACCAGCCAGGTCTCGTTGCCGTCCCAGACGGGAGCGACGCTGTTCATCATCACGTCCTTGTCGCGCTTCTCGGAAAAGAAGGGGAACAGGATGCCGACTCCCAGATCGAAACCGTCGAGGATCACGTAAGCGAGAACGGCAAAGGCGATGATACCCGCCCAGATGAACGCAAGATCAATGTCCATGGTGATCGAACTCCTGCTTCCGGGCAAGGTGTGGCGCAGGCGTGATGCCGGCGGTGCGGATCGGGCCTTCGTCGAGATCGTCCATCGGATCGCGGGGCAGGCGCGACATCAGTCGAAGGATGTAGAAGGTGCCGGCGCCGAAGACGAGGAAGTAGACGATGATGAATGCTATCAGCGACGATGCGACGGCCGGTGCCGAGATCGGCGAGATCGAGTCTGCCGTCAGCAGGTGACCATAGACCGTGTAGGGCTGTCGGCCGACCTCCGTCGTGATCCAGCCGGCCAGCACGGCGACGAAGCCTGCCGGGCCCATTACCAGCGCCGCACGGTGGAGCCAGTCGTTCTGGTAGAGGGTGCCCCGCCAGCGACAGTAGAGGCTCCAGACGCCGAGCCCGAGCATCGCAAAGCCGAGCATGATCATCACGCGGAACGACCAGAAAACGATGGCAACCGGCGGATGCAGCTCTTCCGGCACGGTATCCAGGCCATCGAGAGGCGCATTGAGGTCGTGCTTCAGGATCAGACTGGACAGCTTCGGGATCTCGATGGCGTAATCGATCCGCTTTTCGTCCGGATTGGGTATGCCGAACAGGATCAGCGGCGCACCGTTCGGATGACTCTCGTAATGGCCCTCCATGGCCATGACCTTAGTCGGCTGATATTCCAGCGTATTGAGGCCGTGCATGTCGCCGGCCAGGATTTGCAGGGGGGCGACGATCGTCAGCATCCACATGGCCATCGAGAACATCTTGCCGGCACGAAGCGGCGAGGTGCGCCGGATAAGGTGCAAGGCGCCAACCGCTCCCACGACGAGCGCGGTCGTCAGGTAGGCGGCAAGCACCATGTGGACCAGGCGGTAAGGGAAGGACGGATTAAAGACGATCGCCCACCAGTCGAGCGGGATGAACTGGCCGACGTCGTTCATGCCGAAGCCCTGCGGCGTCTGCATCCAGGAGTTCACCGACAAGATCCAGGTGGCGGACATCAGAGTGCCGAATGCCACCATCAGCGTGGCAAAGAAGTGCAGCTTGGGACCGACCCGGTGGCGTCCAAACAGCATGACGCCCAGGAAGCCTGCTTCCAGGAAGAAGGCCGAGAGGACCTCGTAGCCCATAAGCGGGCCGATGACCGGCCCAGCCTTGTCGGAGAAGACGCTCCAGTTGGTGCCGAATTGATAGGACATGACGATGCCGGAGACGACGCCCATGCCGAAGGCGAGTGCGAAAATGGTCTTCCAGAAGTCGAAGAGCTCGAGATAAACCTCGTTCTTCGTCCACAGCCATAGCCCCTGCAGCACAGCGAGATAGCTGGCCAGCCCGATCGAGAAGGCCGGGAATATGATGTGGAAGGAGACCGTGAAGGCGAATTGGAATCGAGCCAGCACGATGGCGTCGAAATTCTCGAACATGAGCCTGAGACCTTTTCTAACCGGTCCACAACGTGGGTTTCCGTTCCCCTAAGATGCGGCCATAGGGCCAAAGGTCAATACGGGCGGATCGCCGCAGCGAGGCGGTTTGCCGCAGAGCAAGAAAAATGGCGCTTCCAGAGGAAGCGCCAGGTGGGGAGGGTACTTAGACACTGGCGGGAGCCCTGTCGGCTCCGGCAGCCCTACAACACGTCATTTTTTGAGATGTTCCCTCCACCGGTCGCACCTTTTTCTGGGGGAACAATCATGTCTGCGGCCCGGTTTGACATTTGAACCACTCAAAGGAGGCAGGCATGAGCAAATCCGTTCAGACGACAGATCACAAGGAAATCCGAAGCTGGATCGAAGCGCGCGGGGGCCATCCTGCGCGAGTGAAGACCTCCGGTGAGGGAGGCATCCTGCGGGTCGACTTTGGCGAGCCGGAAGAGTCGCTCGAGCAGATCGGCTGGGACGACTTCTTTTCCATCTTTGACGAGAACGAGCTCTGCTTCCTCTATCAGGAGGAGACCTCGAGCGGCGGGACCAGCCGGTTCAACAAGTTCGTCTCCCGCACCAACGACTGAGAACTACAGAGCAGAAAGGAGATCGTGATGACAAGTTCCAAGCACTTCAAGACCGATCGGCCGAGCGACGCGGATCTCAAGGGCAATCCCGGGATCGGAACCTCCAGAGGAAGGCACGGCCAAGTGGTCGAAGGCGTTATCGAAGGAGAGAACACGGAGGAGGGCGACGTGATGAACGACACGCTGCCCTCCGGTGGTATCGACCCGGACCAGCGTGGCCGGGCCAACAGATAGGGAAAGCGAGAAGTGACATGCAGGGCAACAAGACACACCAGCAGCAGCGCAACATTATCGAGAAGCGCGAGAATACGTCAAACGCGGACAAGGATTTTGACGCCCGGGCCGACCTTGAGCGCAGCGATGCTGCCCGAGACGCATTCCGCAAAGGCGACAATCTCAGCATGCGGACGGCAGAGCTCTCCCTGAACGAGGACGATCCGTCGATCGTCCGCGGCGTCAACCAGGAGAGCGAGCACCACAAGGGTACTGGAGGCGAGTAGCCGAAGAAGGCAGAAGGCGCGGCATGATTGCGCCTTCTGCGCCATTTCAAATCCGGACAGTCGCCATCAGCGGCAAATGGTCTGATGCCCTGCGGGTGAGTGGATCCGCAATCACCTGTGCATCGAGAACCTCTATGTCATCCGACACCATGATGTGATCGAGACGCATGAGGGGGAAACGTGACGGAAACGTCGCGCACGCTTTGGCGCCGGTTTGCAGCTGAACGTCCCTCAAGCATCGCGCGGCCTGCTTGTAAGCCGTCGAATGGCCGATAGAGTTCAAGTCGCCGATCAAAATCTGCGGCGTTTTCCTGTTTTCCAGGTTGCCAATCCACGAAGGACCCAGCAGCGTAGTCATCTGCTGAATTCGGTCCCGCCTGGAGAGCCCAAGGTGTGTATTGAAGACCTGAACCTGTCTGTCGCCAACGGTGACTTTGACCCAAAGCGCGCCTCTCTGCTCGCCCCGGGACGGCAGCATGCCGCCCTTCACGTATTTCATCGGCAGCGTCGTCAGGATGGCGTCTCCATATCGTTCCTCGGCAACATGGAGGGCCGCATGGAAGTGGAACTTCATCTCAAGCAGCGCGGCGATGATCTCCGCCTGATCGGCGCCACCCGTGCGCCGGCGACCAACGTCCAGCTCCTGCAGTCCGATGATGTCCGGAGAAAGCCGCGCAATGACCTCCGCCACCCGTGCCGGATCAAGTCGCCGATCGGTACCGATGCAACTGTGGACGTTGTAGCTGAGAATCTTGAGAACGCGCCGGGAAGGATCAGTCTGCTGCTGCGTGGATGCCATGACGATGGGAACCCGTTTGACGTGCTTTCGTTCCCTGATTGCGGGCAGGGGAAGGGCGAGAGATGATCACACGACGACGGATTTTCAAGTTGCTGGTCGTCATGGCGGTCATCGTCGCTGCGGTGATCGTCTACAGGAGCCTCGGACGATATACCTGGGAAGAGGTTCGGTTGTCCGTCCAGTCGATCCCGCTCAGCAATCTTCTGTCCGCATTCGGCTTCGTCATCGCGTCCTATATATGCCTCAGCGGCTTCGACTGGCTCGCCGTGCGCTATGCCGGCAAGCCGCTGTCCTTCCCCCGGACGCTGCTCGCGTCCTTCACCGCCCTGTCCATCGGCCACAACGTCGGAATGGCAGCGCTCAGCAGCGGTGCCGTGCGCTATCGCTTCTATTCGCGCTGGGGAATGTCGCCGGAGCAGGTGGCAAAGGTGATCGTATTCTGTGGATTTACGGTTGCAATCGGCCTCGAGATGCTGGCTGGCATCGCTCTCCTCTCGTCACCGAACGGGCGGGGCGACATGCTGGGTCTCTCGGCCACGGCGTCCGTCGTTCTGGCGCTCGTCATCCTGTCGCTCCCCGGATCCTATCTGATCATCTGCTGGCGGGTGCGGCGTTCGCTGGTCATCGGACGCTGGAGCTTCGACCCGCCGCCGCTGCGGCTCGCTCTTGGCCAGGTCGTGATTGGCACTCTCAATTTCGCCTGCGTCGCCGGTGCGATCCATCAGTTGCTTCTGGCCGTCTCGGAGGTGCGTTTTCTGGAGGTCGCGACTGCCTATGTGACGTCGAACATTGCTTCACTGATCAGCCATGTGCCTGGCGGGTTGGGGGTCCTAGAGGCGACCATGTTGGGGCTGCTGCCTGCAAGCGGCACGATCGGCGCGCTGGTGGCGTTCCGCGTCCTCTACTTCTTCGTGCCGCTTCTCATCGGGGTGCCGACCCTGATTGCCAGCGAAGCCTACTTCCGCCGCCAGCCGCCGCTAGCCGAACAGACGGCGGCTTAGGCGGACCAGGGAGCGCCGGGCAAGGCTTGCCATTGGTCGAATCGGCCAGAAAGGCTGCTTCGGGTCGAAAATGCCGGTTCCGACCAGCGAGTCCGTATCTCCCTGCTGCGCGTCCACATCGAAAGGCCTGAGGCCCCTCGGATTGACGTTCAGACGGTCGAAGGCCGCAAAAAGCGAGCCCGTCTCTTTCAAAACCTGTGCGACGTCCGACGGTGAGGCCCCAAGATGTTCGGCCAGAAGATCATTGCGGACATTCTCGATGGCAAGTCGCCCCTCTGGCGTGGCTGTTTCCACGGCCATGTCGCACTCTGTATCGAGGCCTTCGGAGCGATTGTTGAGGTTGGAAGAGCCGACCCGGATGAACCGGTCGTCGACGATGATGACCTTGGAATGGACGATCACTTCCTTCTCGCCGCCCTTGCCGTCCGGCGTAACGGCGTAACAGACCCTCAGGCGGCCGTGGCGATCCACTCGCTTCAGACGGCGGATCAAACGGTTTCTGTTCTGTCCCATCATCGCCTGCTCCAGGAAGCCATGGGATTCCCGGGTGACGATCACGATGATCTCCGGTCCCCTGCTTGCTTTCAGGCGCCTTGCCAGCGTGCGGGCGACCCCGAAGGACGCGAGGTATTGTGACTCGATATAGAGATGATGCTCCGCTGCACGCAGGGCCGCATGCGTCAGCCGGATGGCTTCGCGGTGACCCCGTCGGCCCTTCCATCTCCAGGCTTCCGTCAGCGCCAGGGCGGTATTGCAGTTCGTCAGGGCCGGCTGGAGATCCTCAGGCCATGGGTTATCGCCGGATGTGGCCGCAACCGGCTGCAGAGTTTCCTTCGTCAGCCGCTTCCATCGAGCGCGGGCGACGTCGCCCACGAGGAGTGCGGGCGGACCCGCGACGATTGCCTGAACGTCGTGAACCGCTCCGTACGAGGTACCATCCGGTGCCACGCGAAGCGGATTTTCAGCAAGATGCTCCCGGTCGTCCCACCGTCGCGCCGTGAGGTCCATGCCGCCGACGAAAGCAGTCCGGTCGTCCACGCATACGATCTTCTGATGATGGCTGGCCCGCAGCGGGTGTTCGAAATCCAGCTTCAGCGAGATGCGCGGATGATTGCTCCATTCCATCTTTCCGAACATCTTGAGGCTCTTGCCGGAATACACCGGACCCATGCCCCAGACCAGGAGGCGAACCTCAAGCTCTGGCTTGGTCTCGACGAGATGACGCAGCAGTTCGCCAAGCGTCCCGCAGCCGGGGTCGGCCGGGCAAAGCTTGATGTCGGGATTGAAGTCCCAGCCAACGATGAAGATCGACCTCTGCGCCTGCCGCAGGACCTGATCCAGCCGCCGGAAGTATTCCGCGCCGTCGATCAGGAAAGAAACTTTCTCCGCTCGCGCACTTCGCCAAGCATTGCGGCCGGGCTTGATGATCGGGTCGAACTTCTGAATTTGCTGTGAGTTTTCTGTCGCCGTCACGTCCACCTATACGCCCCCGCATGCAATATTTCACGAGAACGTATTTTGTTCCAGCTTGTTCCATCGACAACGCAAAGCGCGCAGTCCGACGGTTATCTGCGAGATCGCCGCCGTGGCATCACGTCAGGCGTAGGCGGGCGGGTTGTTTTCGTCCGGGTTCGGGTTCGGAGTCTCGTCGGGCAGACGGTCGGGCTCCGGCTCTTCGATCGGCGGCTCGGGCCGGCCATCCGGCGTAGGCAAGGGTGGCGTCTCAAGAGGTTCGCGAGGATCAGTCATCAATGGCTCCCATTGCGATTGTGTCATCCAACCCGGTGCGCCTCCTTTGGTTCCAAGATCACTCCCTTCCTCGGACTTCTTCTGACATAGTCGGCGTGGACGTCATTGGTCGAGCGGAACCGGCGGCTCCTGCCGGCCGTTCGTTTACGGAATTACGGATTGACGTGGAAGGAGGATAGGGTGGCGCATACGCAGGATCATTTCGCAAATTGGCTTCGGGACGCCCACGCCATGGAGGAGCAGGCGGTGACCATGCTTGCGGCGCAAGCAAAGAGGATCGAGAACTATCCGCTTCTCAAAGCGCGGATCGAACAGCACCTTGCCGAGACGAAACAGCAGGTCGTGGCGCTGCAGAAACTGCTCGACAAACTGCCGAACCGCCGCATGTCGATGCTGAAGGACGTCACCGGGCGACTGACCGCAACCCTGCAGGTGCTGGGCGGGGCGCTGACCCAGGATGAAGTCGTCAAAGGGGCCATGGCTGCCTATGCCTTCGAACATGTCGAAATCGCCACATACCGCGTGCTGATCGCGGCAGCCGACGAACTGGGGGAGACGGAGGCTCAGGCGGTCTTCGAAGGAATCCTGGAGGAAGAGATGGCAATGGCGTCCTGGTTGCAGGACAACCTGGACGATACGACGCGGCTCTTTCTCATGCGTGACGAACGGGAACTCCAGGCCAAGCGGTAACCACCGGCGCTGCTCGCGGCGAGACACGAATCCAGACGAGGTGGTGCAGACATCTCCCGCGCGATAAACGCGGGAGACTGAGGGAACCGGTAGGAACCCTTATTCGTCGTCAAGATGGTTGGCTTCGTGATCCTGAAACTGCTCCGTCTGCACGGCTTTGCTGTCGAGGCCACGTTCACGCGAGTGCTGCGCCTTGTCACGGTTTGAAAGGACCATGTTCTCCGGCAGGACCGATTTGTCGATGTCGGACATTGCGCCCGTCCCGCTCTGCTTTCCCTGAGCGCCGGATCCGAAATGCTTCGAACTTGCATTGGCCATGTCATTCTCCTTGCGTGTCCGTCACGCGTAGCGGCGAACCGTTTGCGATCTACACGAGCCCAACTGCTGCTCGAGAAAATGGATCCAGGAAAATCGTATGGCCGGGTGTTGGACGTGGCACAGCAATGTTACCGTCCAGCGGTAGCCCGTGGCAGATGAGACGGGCCAGCTTTCGCCGCTTGCCGCGCAGCCTGCGGCTTTGCGAAAACCTGCAGCCAGAGTTGCGTCGACAGGATCCCGACGAAGGCAGCGTTATCGCGAAATCCGCTGACCGGTCGGGTCTGGCATTTCTGGTGAAGCCGAGTGACCGCCTTCGGATCGAAGAGACCACCCGCCTCCAGAGCTTGGCTGCCGAGAACATCGCGGACGTATCCTGGCTCTGGAGAAAAGAAGGAACTGCTGTCCGGGGCTCGATAGGGCTGCTTCGGACGCCGCACCACTGTCTCGGGCAGCAGAGTTTTTGCGATCCGACGCAGGATGTCCTTCTCGCTCAGCCCCTTCAGCTTGGAGTCTGGGTGGAGCCGGTTGGCAAATTCCACCAACCGATGGTCCAGGAAGGGGAAGCGGCCTTCGATCCCATGCGCCATGGCCATGCGATCGCCCTGGCTGGACAGGATGTAGCCCGGCAGGAGAAAGCGGGCCTCCAGATACTGCGCCTGGTGAAGGGGGTGCCAGCGGGAAAATTCTGTCGGCAGTCGGGATGCGAGATCCTCTGCTGCGTCATATCCCTGAAGCGTCGATCGCAGTTCGTCCGAGTAGAAGATCTTCGCTGCGGCGGTGCTGCGGAAGCGCGGTCGATGCGAGAACAGCGGATCGTCGGGCGCATCCTTGTTGGCACTGAAGAAGGCCGCCAGATATTCGGTCGACTGCTGCTTCAGGCCGGGCAGGTAAGGATAGAGCTTGCGAAAGAGATGCGGGCGGATGCGCGAGCCGGGCTGGCGCGCACAGAAACGCCGGACCCTTGCCTCGCGAAAGATGTCGTAGCCGGCAAAGACCTCGTCGGCACCTTCGCCGGTCAGCACCACCTTCATGCCGGATTGCCGCACGAGTCCAGAGAGCTGGTAGAGGGGTGCGGGCGCCGTGCGCAGCACCGGGCGCTCGGTGAAGCGGATGACGTCCGGGAAGCTGTCGGCAATGTCTTCGGGTCGACATGCTATTGACCGGTGATGGGTGCCGAGGATTTCCGCGACCTGTCGCTGGAATGTGCTCTCGTCGTGCTCGGCACTGTCGAAGGTAACGGAAAACGTGTTGAGGCCACCGGGAGCCATGGGCGCCGCGAGCGCAGCAATCAGCGAGGAATCCAGGCCGCCGGAGAGGTAGGAGCCGACGGGGACGTCGGCACGCATCCGTAGCCGCGTCGCATCCAGCAACAGCGCCCGCAGTTCCTCCTCGGCTTCGCCCTCGTCTCGATCCGGTCGCAGGTCGGCGAGATCGGGATAGGCAAGGCGCCAGTAGGGTGCGACCCTGGCGTGACCGTTTTCAATGACCAGGGAAGTGCCGGGCTCCAGCTCGCAAATATTCTTGAAGGCGGTGCGCGGCGCGATCGGCGCCCAGAGCGTGAAGATCTGGTCCAGGGCAAATGGATCCAGTTCCGCCTCTATGCCGGGCACAGCAATCAGCGCCTTTACCTCGGAGGCGAAGTAGATGACGCCGCGCCTTTCCGTGTAGAATAGCGGACGCACGCCCATACGGTCACGGGCCAACAGCATGCGAGCGCGCCGGCGGTCCCAGATCGCGAAGGCGAAATCACCGTTCAGGCGTGAAAGGCAGTCGTCGCCGTAGTGGGCATAGAGCTGGAGCAGGACCTCCGTATCGCCGCCGGTGCGGAAGCGGCAGCCGCGGGCGATCAGGTCCTCGCGCAGCTCCACGTAGTTGAAGATCTCGCCGTTGAAGGCGATGACGAGGTCTCCGTCCTCGCTTGCCATCGGCTGATGGCTGTCGCCGAGGCCGACGATCGACAGGCGGACGTGGGCAAGGCCGATCCCCGGCGCCGAGAACGTTCCTCGGCCATCGGGACCGCGGTGGGCAATGGCCTGCGCCATGGATTGCAGCAGAGGCTCCGGCCCATCCGGAACATCAACCTCTCCAAAAAAGCCCGCAAATCCGCACATGTTCTTCCGATCCGACCTGTAGTCCCTCAAGCTTAAACGCAGAGAGTGCAGCAGCGGTTAACCCGCACTGCGCCGAAACGGCGGAGGCAGAGGCGGTAAACGGGCGGTCAAACCGGCTCCATCGCCTGGATGACGGTCGGCCACAGTTCCGAGACGGTTGGATGGATCGGTACGGCCCAGCGCAGCTGATCGGCGGTGGTCCCGGCGTTCATCATGTCGAGCACGCCGTGGATGGCCTCGTCGCCGCCGGTGCCGAGGATGGCTGCGCCCAGGATCCGGCGGCTGTCCGCATCAACGATGATCTTCATGAAGCCCTGGGTCTCGCCCTTTTCGATGGCGCGTCCGACGCGGCTCATCGGGCGGGTCCCGACCAGCACCTTGTGCCCCGCGTCCTTTGCCTGCGCCTCCGTCATCCCCACGCGCCCGAGTGGGGGGTCGATGTACAGCGCGTAGCCGAGCAGGCGGTCGGAGACCTTGCGGTTCTCGCCATCCACCAGATTGGCGGCGACGATCTCGAAGTCGTTGTAGGCCGTGTGGGTGAAGGCGCCCTTGCCGTTGCAGTCGCCGAGCGCCCAGATGCCGTCGACAGTGGTGGAGAGGCCGTCGTCGACCTTGATGTAGCCCCGCTCGTCCAGTTCGACGCCTGCCGTCTCCAGCCCGAGATCGTCGGTGTTCGGGCGCCTGCCGGTGGCGAGGAGAACGTCCGAGCCAACAATCTCCGGCTCGCCTTCGCTGCACTCGAGGCCGACGGCGACACCCTCGTCGTGGCGGCGGAAGCGGATGCATTCGGCGCCGGTGCGAATCGCTAAGCCTTCGTTCTCCAGGATCTCGCGGATGGCCTGGGAGACGCCCGGATCTTCGCGACGGATCAGCCGGTCGCCCTGCTCGACAATGGTGACCTCGGCCCCGAAGCGGCGGTACATCTGGGCAAACTCCAGGCCGATATAGCTGCCGCCGACAATCACCAGATGGCGCGGGACACGATCGAGCATGACGATGCTGCTGTTGGTGAGGTAGTCGATGTCCTCGATCCCCGGAAGATCGGGCACCACCGCCCGCCCTCCGACATTGATGAAGATCTGCGGGGCCTGCAGCAGTTCGTGGCCGACCCTCACGCTGTCGGGCCCCTCGAAGCGCGCGTGGCCGCGGATCAGCGTGCAATTCTCCATGCCGCCCAGCCAGTTCTCGTTGTTGGTGCGGGCATCGAGCGTCACCTGATGCGAGCGCTGCATCACCTTTGCCATCTGGACCCGCAGAGGACCTTCAAAGGAGAGGCCATAATTCTCGACGCGGCGGGCCAGGTGCGCCGCATAGGCGCTCGCCACCAGCGCCTTCGTCGGCATGCAGCCGGTGTTGACGCAGGTGCCGCCGACATGCTGGCGTTCGATGATGGCAACCGTCTTGCCCGCGGCTGCCAGTCGCCCGGCGAGCGGAGGGCCCGCCTGGCCGGTGCCGATGATGATCGCGTCGAAGGTCTTCACGACAGTGCCGCCATGGGCACGGCACTGATGATGAGCCAGGCACCGATGATGGCGACCGCATCCTCGATGAAGGCCGCCGGCGTATCGCGCCCTAGCGCTTTCGCCAGCGCCGACCGGAAAGCTGCTCCGCCCAGAGTGCCGATCACGGCGCCGATCGCACCGGCTGCCAATCCGCCGGCCCACATCCCAAACCCGGCGCCGATGGCCGCGCCGGACAGGCCGCCCATCACCACGCGCGTCGCAAACTGCGGTGGAACCTTGCGGCTCGGTGTCGACGGCAGCTGGTCGGTGACCAGTTCGGCCACGGCGAGAATGGTGAGGATAATCACAGCCCAGATGGAGCCCAGGAAGGACAGCCAGGTGCCCGTCAGGGAGAGAACGCCCAGGTAGGCGGCCCAGCTGACTGCCGCGGGGGCGGTCATGGCGCGAAGTCCCGCAACGATGCCTATCAGAAGTGCGAGGAGGTAGACCATGGCGAGCCCTTTTCCGGCCGTGAGGAAGCATGCTGTACCTGATCCAATCACGCTGCAGACAGGAGTCAAGTGAAGCTTGTCCGACTGTGCTGGAGCGGTCGTCGATCGGCAACAATCTGTAGCAAATGGCGCAGGCTGCCCCTATGATCAGGGCATCTTGCTGGGAGGAGCCGGATTGACTTGCCCCATCGTGTCCTGATCGCGTCGATCGTCTGTGTTGCCGTCGTGCTGTCCGTCGTCTTCGGCGGCGGAAGCATTGCATCCCGCAGCTATCTCGAGGAAACCGCCGCGCAGGCGCGCACCACCTTGCGGCTTGCCGTCTCGGCGCTGGAAGGACATCTCAAGCGCTACGAGGCGCTGCCGGCCCTGATCGCCGACCAGGAGAACATCGAGGAACTCGTGCAGCGGCCGGACGACGAGCAGTTGAGGGCGGTCGCCAACGCCTATCTGAAGGACATCAACGGACTGCTGACATCGTCCGACATCTACGTCATGACCATGGACGGTGATACGGTTGCTGCCAGCAACTACGATGGACCCCTGAGCTTCGTTGGCGAGAACTTCAGCTATCGTCCCTATTTCCAGGAGGCCGCCCAGGGCCGGCAATCGCGGTTCTATGCGCTCGGGACGACGTCGCTGAAGCGGGGCTATTATTTCGGCGCGCCCATTCGCGTCGATGGCCAGATCCTCGGGGTGATCGTCTTCAAGGTCGATATCGACGCCATCGAGCGTTCCTGGAGCGGTGGCGACAGCCGCATCTTCGTCTCCGATCCGGAAGGCATCATCTTCATGACCGGCTCCCCGGAATGGCTTTATTCCGCCATCGAGCCGCTGACGCCGGAGCGCCTGGCCCGCACCGAGACATCCCGCCGCTATGCGGACGCGTGGTTGCGCGAGCTGCCGGTCAAACGCGGCACCTATGCCGGGCACGACAGCATGACGATCTCGGACGGGACGACGGACCGGGAATATCTGGTCGCCTCGGCGCAGATGGCCGATGCCGGCTGGACCGTCAACGTGCTGATCGATACCGGCACCGTGCGCGCGCAAGCGAAGACCACGATCGTCGCCATCCTGTTGTTCCTGTGCCTGGCGGGCCTTTTCCTGGCGATCATCCTGCAGCGCCGTGCCAGTCTCAACGAGCGAATGCAGATGCAGGCGGAGGCCAAGGAAGAGCTGGAACGACGGGTGGAAGAGCGCACCGCCGATCTCGCCCGGGTCAACAGCCGGATCGAGAAGGAGATCGCCGAACGCCGGATGACCGAGAAACGCCTGCGACAGACGCAGGCGGATCTGATCCAGGCGGGCAAGCTTGCGGGCCTGGGGCAGATGTCGGCGGCGCTTTCGCATGAGTTCAACCAGCCGCTGGCAGCGGCCAAGACTTACGCGGAAAGTGCCGCGGTCCTGATCACGCGCGGACGCATCGACGAGGCGAGCGACAATGTGCGGCGGATCTCCGCCTTGATCGACAGGATGGCGTCGATCAGCCGCCATTTGCGCAATTTCGCCCGCAAGCCGAAGGAGAAGCTCGGTGCCGTCTCCCTGGACGAGGTGGTGCGGGACACGCTGGAAATCGTCGATGCCCGGCTGAAGGCGGCCGATGCGGAACTGACGGTGATGCTCGGACCGGAGCTTCCGCAGGTCAGGGCAGGGGCGGTGCGGCTGCAACAGGTGCTGGTCAACATCATCACCAATGCCGCTGATGCGGTGGAGGGGCTGGAGAACCGGCAGATCAGCCTCACGGCCACGGTCGATTCCGGCAAGGTCGTCGTCCTGGTTCGCGACCACGGCCCGGGCGTTGCCGCCGCGATACGCGAGAGGATCTTCGATCCATTCTTCACCACGAAGGGCGTCGGGAAGGGGCTCGGCCTGGGACTTTCCATTTCCTACAACATCGTCAAGGATTTTGGCGGCAGCCTGACGGTCACCGATGCTGCCGAGGGCGGCGCTGTGTTCCGGATCGAACTGGAAGCCGCCAGCGAAAATGCGCTCGAGGCGGCGGATTGATGGACCAGAGGGTTCTGCTGGTCGATGACGAAGAGGAATTGCGCCGGTCGACGGCGCAGGCGCTCGAGCTGTTCGGACTGTCGGTGCAGACATTTTCCACCGCCGACCCGGTGCTGGAGCTGACCGGCTTCAGCTTCGACGGCGTCGTCGTGACCGACATCCGCATGCCGGGCGTCGACGGCATGACGCTCATGCATCGCATCCGCGAGCTTGATCCTGAAATCCCGGTGATCCTGGTGACCGGGCACGGCGACGTGCAGCTGGCCGTCAAGGCAATGCGCGAAGGCGCCTATGATTTCCTGGAGAAGCCGTTCACGCCACAGCATCTGGCCGGCGTCATCCGCCGGGCGCTCGACCGCCGTGGCCTGGTTCTCGAGAACCGCCGGCTGCGCGCGGTTGCCGGCAAGCGCGACGATCTGGAGGCGCGGCTGCCGGGCAGGACGCAGATCATGGTCGACCTGCGCTACCGGATCCGTGCCATCGGGGCGACGGACGCGGATACGCTGATCATCGGCGACACGGGTGCGGGCAAGGAGGTGGTGGCACGCGCGCTCCACGACATCAGTCCCCGCGCCAGCCGTCCGTTCATCGCGATCAACTGCGCAGCGCTTCCCGAAAACCTGATCGAGAGCGAGCTGTTCGGCCACGAGGCGGGCGCCTTCCCTGGGGCAATCCGGGCGCGGTTCGGCAAGTTCGAGCACGGTCGCGGCGGCACGATCCTCCTCGACGAGATCGGCTCGCTGCCCTTCGACCTGCAGGCCAAATTCCTGCGGGTGCTGCAGGAGAGGGTGATCACCCGGCTCGGCTCCAACGAACTGGTGCCGCTCGATGTCCGCTTCATCGCCACCAGCAAGGTGGATCTCGAGGCGGAGGTGGCAGCAGGGCGCTTCCGCGCCGACCTGCTCTACCGGCTGAATGTCGCGACCATTCATGTTCCGTCGCTCGACCAGCGCCGCGCCGACGTTCCGCTCCTCTTCCTCCACCTGGTGCGGGAGGCTGCCGCACGCTTTGGTCGCGACGATATGGAGGTGCCGCCGGACGTGATCTCCTCCGTTGCGCAGAGGGACTGGCCAGGCAATGTCCGGGAGATGCGCAATGCCGCGGACCGGCTGGTACTCGGGCTTGAAGCCGCGACCGTCGACGCGGGTGCCGGTCGCGACGTCAGCGGCCGCCTGTCCGAAAAGGTCGCCGCATTCGAAAAGAACATCCTCGCCAGCGCAATAGCGGCGCATGGCGGCGCGCTGCGACCGGTCTATGAAGCGCTCGGCATCTCCCGCAAGACGCTCTACGAGAAGATGCAGAAGTATGGGTTGGATCGGCGCAACCACGGGCCCGATCAGGTCTCCGACGACGACCGCGATCTCTAGCTTTCCTACGGTTTCCAGCCGCGATGGGTGGATTTCCACCCATTGAACGGCCCGGTTGTTTCCTTTTCCACCCATGTTGCAGAGCGGCAGACGATAATAGGGTCTTCAGCAGCGGGTGGGCGATTGCGACTCTCGAAATTCGGGCATCAATCTTCCGGCAGGCTGGCGCTGGAGGAGCTTGCGCCGGCTCGAAGAGATTTTCATCCTGGAGGAGTTCCATGAAAACCCTGAACGCCATCATTGGCGCCACCGCGCTTGCGGCTGCCTCTCTCATGTCCGTCGCTGCCGGTGCGCAGACCTACCCGGACCGCACGATCACTATGGTCGTGCCGTTCGCAGCCGGCGGCCCGACCGACACGGTTGCCCGCCTGGTCGCCGAAGCCATGTCCAAGGACCTCGGCCAGCAGGTCATCATCGAGAACGTCGGCGGTGCCGGCGGTACGCTCGGCGCCGCCCGCGTGGCCAATGCGGAAGCTGATGGCTATACCCTGCTTCTGCACCATATCGGCATGGCGACCAGCGCCACGCTCTACCGCAAGCTGCCCTACGACACGCTGAACGCCTTCGAATATGTAGGCCTCGTCACTGAAGTTCCGATGACCATCGTCGCGCGCAAGGATCTCGAGCCGACCGACCTGCAGGGCCTTATCGAGTACGCCAAGGCCAACAAGGATACCGTTACCGTTGCCAACGCCGGCATCGGCGCTGCCTCGCATCTGTGCGGCATGCTGTTCATGAGCGCTCTCGAGACACCGCTCGTCACGGTCCCCTACAAGGGAACCGGCCCGGCCATGACCGATCTTCTCGGCGGCCAGGTCGATATCATGTGCGACCAGACGACGAACACCACCAAGCAGATCCAGGGCGGCACGATCAAGGCCTACGCCGTAACATCGCCTGAGCGCCTGGACGTTCTCAAGGATGTTCCGACGGCTGCCGAAGGTGGCCTGTCCGACTTCCAGGTCGGCATCTGGCACGGCATCTATGCTCCGAAGGGCACGCCGGCAGAAGCCGTCACCCGCCTGTCGGACTCGCTGAAGCTGGCGCTCGTCGATCCGAATGTGGCTGCCCGCTTTGCCGAACTCGGCACGGAGCCGTCGCCAGAGACTGACGCCACTCCGGAGGCCCTCAAGGCGAAGCTCGAAGGCGAGATCGCCCGCTGGAAGCCTGTCATCGAGGCTGCCGGCGAATACGCCGACTAAGCGCCGCTGCGCTGTTGAAGATCCTCTCCCTGACCTGCAGGGGGAGGATTTTTCCTTGGCGCGCCCGCTGCGCCCCTCCAAGTTCCGGAGCGACCATGAGATCCTCGAAATTCGACACCACAAATCTTCTTTGCGGCCTGCTGTTCATCGGCCTTGGCCTGTTCTTTGCACTTCAGTCCCTGACGCTGGACCTCGGCACGGCATTCCGAATGGGCCCCGGCTATTTCCCCCTGATCCTTGCCTGCGCGCTCATCCTGTTCGGCGGCATCATTCTCGTGCAGTCGCTGCGCAGCGAAGGGGAAGCGATCGGCCACATCGCCTGGCGCGGCATGCTTCTCATTCTGCCGGCTCCGATCTTCTTTGGGCTGACCGTTCGCGGACTGGGATTCGTGCCGGCAATTTTCCTGGCGGCGCTCATCGCGTCATTCGCGTCATCGAAGATGAAGCCGCTCACCGCAATGGTTCTTTCGTTCTGCCTGACGATTTTTTCAGTCCTCGTGTTCAGCTACGGGCTCGGCCTGCCGTTCCGCCGTTTCGGACCCTGGCTCGGCTTCTAGGAGGGGCAGATGGATTTTTTCAGCAATCTCGCTTTGGGTTTCGCGACGGCTTCGTCGATCGAGAACCTGTTCTTCTGCCTCGTCGGCGTGCTTCTGGGTACGCTGATCGGCGTTCTGCCCGGCATCGGCGCCACCGCCACGATCGCCATGCTGCTGCCGATCACCTTCCAGCTGGAGCCGGTGTCTTCGCTGATCATGCTGTCCGGCATCTATTACGGTGCCCAGTATGGCGGCTCGACGACGGCCATTCTCATCAACATGCCCGGTGAATCCTCGTCCGCGGTCACGGCCATCGACGGCTACCAGATGGCCCGGCAGGGGAGGGCGGGGGCAGCGCTGTCGATTGCAGCACTGGGGTCCTTCTTCGCCGGCACGGTCGCGACCTTCCTGGTGGCGATCTTCGCACCGCCACTGACCGCCATCGCCCTGCAGTTCGGCGCGGCTGAGTACTTTTCGCTGATGGTCGTCGGCCTGGTCTCGTCGATCGCGCTGGCGCATGGTTCGATCATCAAGGCGCTGGCGATGGTGTCGCTGGGGCTGCTGCTGGGGCTTGTCGGCACGGACATCTATACCGGCACGCCACGCTTCACGCTGGGCATCCGCGAGTATTCCGACGGTCTGAATTTCGTCGCCGTGGCCGTCGGCGTCTTCGGCATCGCGGAGATCCTTCGCAACCTGGAGAGCGAGAAGACGCGGTCGCTGCTGATGGCGAAGGTGAGCGGCCTGTTGCCGACGAAGGACGACTTCAGGCAGATGATCGCCCCGGTGCTTCGCGGAACGGTCATCGGATCCGCGCTCGGCATCCTGCCCGGTGGCGGCGCGATCCTTGCCTCCTTCGCGTCCTACACCGTCGAAAAGCGGATGTCGAAGAACCCGGAACAGTTCGGCCACGGTGCGATCGCCGGCGTGGCAGGTCCTGAGTCGGCCAACAATGCCGGCGCGCAGACCTCGTTCATCCCGCTCCTGACCCTCGGCATTCCGGCAAACCCCGTGATGGCGCTGATGATCGGCGCGATGATCATCCAGGGCATCGTTCCGGGTCCAAACGTGGCGACGGAGCAGCCGGCTCTGTTCTGGGGCATCATTGCCTCGATGTGGATCGGCAACCTGATGCTCGTGGTCCTGAACCTGCCGCTGATCGGCCTCTGGGTGAAGCTCCTGACGATCCCCTATTACGTGCTGTTCCCGATCATCATGGCCTTCTGCGCGATCGGGGTCTACAGCGTCAATTCCAACGTCTACGACCTCTACGCCGTCGCCTTCTTCGGGTTCATCGGCTACGTCCTGGTGAAGCTCCGGTGCGAACCGGCGCCGCTGCTCCTCGGCTTCGTGCTGGGGCCGCTGCTCGAGGAGAACCTGAGGCGGGCAATGATCCTCGCCCGTGGCGACCCGAGCACCTTTGTGACCCGCCCGATCAGCGCGACGCTGCTTCTGATCGCGGCGGCGGTCCTGCTGGTCGTGCTCCTGCCGAGCGTCCGCAAGAAGCGCGAAGCCGTCTTCCAGGAAGAAGACTGAGACAAGCTTGCAGGCGCTTCAGATTGTCTGGAGCGCCTGCAGTTGCGAAACCGGCGGCCGTTCGGAGATCCGCCTCAAGAGCAGCCGGGCCATCAGCGCGCCTGCCTCTGAAAGATCCTCATAGATCGTCTCGGTGCGCGGTCTGATCTGGTCGAAGATCCCGGACGTCTGCTTTGCCACCAGCCTGACATCGCTGCCGAACGCCAGACCCCGGTCATGCGACGCGGCCATGACGGCGAGCGCCGACACTTCGCCACCACATATGAACCCGTCCGGCCGGTCCGGTTGCGAAAGGCGGTTGTCTATCACCCGGCGGATGTCGTCCGATTTGCTGTCGAGGGTCACTTCGTTGGGGATGTCGAAGGCGATGCCTTCCTCCCGCACCGCCGTCATGAAGCCATGGCGCATGTGGTGCGCGAAGGTGAAGCGCTCGGGGGGCAGTATGATGCAGAGCTTCCTTGCTCCGGCTGCAATCAGCTTGCGTGCCGCCTGATAGGCGAAAGCGTAATTGTCGAAATCGACATAGGGATGCTGCGTCGCAAGCTCCGTCCGGCCGTGGCAGATGAAGGGAAAGTCCCGTTCCAGCAACAGTCTCACGCGCTCGTCGGAGGGCTCCGTCCGGGTGAAGATGATACCGTCGGCCATGCGGTTGCGCATGATGTGCCGCACGGGTTCGAGATGCGGCGTGTCGGAGAAATGCGGCGTGATGACGAGATGATACGTCGTGCCGCGCAGCGCTTCCGTGATGCCATTGATCATCGACGTCGCGTAGCCGAGGATTTCCTCGTGCGGATCGAGTACGAGGCTGATGACATTGGTTCGGCCGGTGCGCAGCCGCTGCGCGGCCCGATCAGGGAAGTAGCCGATCTCCTCGGCCACACGACGGACCCGGAGGCGGGTTTCAAGTGCGATCTGTGGAGCATCCGCAAGCGCCCGCGAGACGGTGGTCACGGCCAGGCCGGTCAGTTCCGCCACCGTTCTCAGCGTCGGCTTTGAATCATTTCCGAGGTACGTACCTCTTCTGTCGGCGGTGCTTTCCCCGCGGTCTCTTCCTTGCCGATCCGTCATGCGCGCTTCTCCTCCCGAGCCCCGCAGCCAAGGTCTCGATCGTCAACTATATCGTTATAAATTTTCAGAGCAATCACTTGGCGATTGCAAAGGAGCGGTAACTTGCCTTGAGAAAACAGCGCACTAAGTGGCTGCTCGACCGCTCTTACGGCGATAGCGCGGGGTTGACAGCCCCCGCTTTTATATCGTTATAAATTACTCATCCGGAGAGGAGCCCGGATCTAGAGGGAGATTCTCATGAATATCAGAACATTTACGAAGCTGGCCGCCGGTGCTGCGGTCATCGCTCTTACAGCAGGCGCTGCAAAGGCGCAGGAGAGCGTTGAAGTCCTGCACTGGTGGACTGCTGGCGGCGAAGCCGCAGCGCTCAACGTCCTGAAGGATAACCTTCAGAAGGAAGGCATTTCGTGGCAGGACATGCCGGTTGCCGGTGGCTCCGGCGTGCAGGCCATGACGGCACTTCGTGCCCGCGTCACCTCCGGCGACCCGCCGACGGCCGTCCAGATGCTCGGTTTCGACATCAAGGACTGGGCCGAAATGGGCGTCCTCGGCAATCTGAACGACCTCGCTGCCGAACAGGGCTGGGACAAGGTCATTCCGGCTGCACTTCAGGAATTCTCGAAGTTCGACGGCGACTGGATCGCTGCACCGGTCAACGTCCATTCGACGAACTGGCTGTGGCTCAACAAGGCTGCGCTCGACAAGGCCGGCGGCGCAGAGCCGAAGAACATGGACGAGCTGTTTGCGCTGCTCGACAAGTTCAAGGAGCAGGGCATCACGCCGCTCGCCCATGGCGGTCAGCCCTGGCAGGACGGCACCCTCTGGGAGTCGGTCGTCCTCTCGGTCGGCGGCATGGACTTCTACAAGAAGGCCGTGATCGAAGCGGATGCGGAAGCGCTCTCCAGCGACACGATGCGTCAGGTCTTCGACGACATGACCAAGCTTCGCGGCTATTTCGACCCGAACTTCTCCGGTCGCGACTGGAACCTTTCGACGGCGCTCGTGATCGAGGGCAAAGCCGGCGCCCAGCAGATGGGCGACTGGTCCAAGGGTGAATGGCTGCGCGCCGAAAAGAAGCCGGGCACCGACTTCGTCTGCATGCGCTTCCCCGGCACCCAGGGTTCTGTCCTGTTCAACTCCGACCAGTTCGTCATGTTCGACGTTGGTGACGACCAGCGCGACGCCCAGCTGAAGATGGCTTCGGCCGTTGAAGATCCGGCGTTCCAGATTGCCTTCAACACCGTGAAGGGCTCCGTCCCGGCGCGTACCGACGTTCCGGACACCGAGTTCGACGACTGCGGCAAGAAGGGCATGAAGGATCTGGCGGAAGCTGCTGCCAGCGGCAATCTCGCCGGCTCGATGGCCCACGGCCATGCCCAGCCTTCGGCTGTCAAGGAAGCGATCTTCGACGTCGTGACCCAGCACCTGAACGGTCAGATCAACACCGACCAGGCTCTTGAGCGCCTGCCGCAGGCAATTGCCTCCGCGCAGTAAACCGAGATCTTCTCGATACACTGAATGGCCGGGATCTCCCCGGCCATTTTCTCACTCCAGACATCTTGAACTTGGATCCGGGCTTCTGGCCGGAGGTGGCGCATGACGACGATCGAACCCGTTCCCTATGTGACAGAGCAGCGATCGCGACGGTCCTACAGGGATCGGCTGGGAACCCTGCTGCCGAAGATCGTGCTTGCGCCGTCCTTCGCCATCACCCTCGTCTTCGTCTACGGGTTCATCCTGTGGACGGTCTATCTCTCGTTTACGCGGTCTCGGATCCTGCCGATCTACGAGATCGTCGGCTTCGATGCCTATTACAATCTGTGGTCCCAGCCCAGTTGGTACATGGCGATCAAGAACCTGGCGATCTTCGGGGTTCTCTACATCAGCCTCTGCATTGTCATCGGTCTTACCATCGCCATCCTGATGGATCAGCGGATCCGGGCGGAGGGCGTGCTGCGGCCGATCTTCCTCTACCCGATGGCGCTGTCCTTCGTCGTCACCGGCACGGCCTGGAAGTGGTTTCTCAACCCGGGTCTCGGGCTCGAGAAGACCATGCACAACCTCGGCTGGGAGAGCTTCAAGTTCGACTGGCTGGTCAACACCGACATGGCGATCTACACCATTGTCATCGCCGGCGTCTGGCAGGCCTCGGGCTTCATCATGGCGATGTTCCTGGCAGGCCTGCGCGGCATCGACGGCGAGATCATCAAGGCGGCGCAGATCGATGGCGCCCCGACGTTTGCGATCTACCGCCGCATCATCATTCCGATGCTGCGTCCGGTCTTCCTGTCGGCCATCATCGTTCTCGCGCACATGGCGATCAAGTCTTACGACCTCGTCATCGCGCTGACCGGCGGCGGGCCTGGCAATGCGACCGAACTGCCGTCGACATTCATGTATTCCTACACCTTCACCCGCAGCCAGATGGCCGTCGGGTCGGCGAGTGCCGTGATGATGCTGATGGGCATTACCGCCATCATCGTTCCCTATCTCTATTCCGAGCTTCGGGAGAAGCGGTCATGAGTGCGCCCAGCGATACCGTCAGCGCCGGTTCGGCGCGAACCACACGCTTCGTCATCTACACGCTGCTGCTCGTCCTGGCCGTGATCTATCTTCTGCCGCTCTACGTGATGCTGACGACATCGTTCAAGTCGCTGGCGGAAATCCGGGGCGGCGACATGCTGGCGCTGCCGCGCGATCCATCGCTGGACTCGTGGTTCAAGGCATGGGGTGAAGCCTGCATCGGCGTCACCTGCGAGGGCATCAAGGGCTACTTCTGGAATTCCATCAAGATGGTGGTTCTGGCCGTGCTGATCTCGACGGTTCTCGGTGCGCTGAACGGTTACGTGCTGACGAAATGGCGCTTCCCGGGCCACAAGCTCGTCTTCGGGCTCATGCTGTTTGCCTGCTTCATTCCATTTCAGGCCGTCCTCATCCCGATGGCCCGAGTGCTCGGCATCTTCGGCCTGGCCAACACCACCTCCGGCCTCGTCTTCGTGCATGTGGTCTACGGGCTGGGCTTCACGACGCTGTTCTTCCGCAACTACTACGAGGCGTTTCCGGACGAGCTCATCAAGGCGGCGATGATGGATGGTGCCGGCTTCTTCAAGATCTTTTGGCGGATCCTGCTGCCCAGCTCGGGGCCGATCATCGTCGTCACCGTCATCTATCAGTTCACCAACATCTGGAACGACTTCCTGTTCGGCGTCTCCTTCTCGTCGGGCGCGGAATCGCCGATGACGGTGGCTCTCAATAACCTCGTTTCGTCCTCCACCGGCGTCAAGGAATACAACGTCGACATGGCTGCAGCGGTGTTTGCAGCATTGCCGACACTGTTCGTCTACATCGTCGCCGGACGCTATTTCGTGCGCGGCCTGATGGCCGGCGCAGTCAAGGGATAACTTCAATGAGCTTTCTCGAGATCAAGAACCTCAGCAAGAAGATCGGCAACAACGAGGTTCTGAAGAACATCAACATCGAGCTGGAGAAGGGTGGCTTCCTCGTGCTCGTCGGACCATCCGGCTGCGGCAAGTCGACCCTCCTCAATGCCGTCGCCGGTCTGATGCCGCTCACCTCGGGCGAGATCATCGTCGACGGCCAGGTGATCAACGACCTGCATCCCTCCAAGCGCGATATCGCCATGGTGTTCCAGAGCTACGCGCTCTATCCGAATATGACGGTGGCGGAGAACATCGGCTTTGCACTGGAAATGCGCGGCGTCGAGAAGGCGGAGCGAGCAGAGGCCATCCGCAACGTCGCCAAGGTGCTGCAGATCGAGCATCTCCTCGACCGCCGTCCGAGCCAGCTTTCCGGCGGCCAGCGGCAGCGCGTCGCGATGGGGCGCGCGCTGGTGCGCCAGCCGCGGGTCTTTCTCTTTGACGAACCGCTCTCCAACCTCGACGCAAAGCTTCGCGTCGAAATGCGGGCCGAGATCAAATCGCTGCATCACAACACGGATGCCACGATCATCTATGTGACGCACGACCAGATCGAGGCGATGACGCTTGCCACCAAGATCGTGGTGCTGAAAGAGGGCGCGATCCAGCAGGTCGGAACGCCCGCCGAGATCTACAACCGTCCTGCCAATCTGTTCGTCGCGGACTTCATGGGTTCGCCGGCGATGAACATGCTAAAGGGCAAGATCGTGTCCACCAGCGGCGTCCGGCAGATCTCCATCTTCGACGGCTCGGCCGTTGTTGCCATTCCCTCGTCGGTCAACACCGATCTTGTCGAGGGCAGGGAGGTGATCCTCGGACTTCGCCCCGAGGGAATCACGGATTCCGGCCTTGTCGATCCTACCGCCGACGCGATCGCGCGGATCGATGCAGATGTCGTTCTCGTGGAGCCGACCGGTTCGGACACCTTCGTCACCGCCAGGCTACAGGGCACGGCGTTTACGGCGCGTGTCCGTGCGGATGTGTCGATCGCTCCCAAGGAGCGGTTCACCTTCGTCTTCAACCTGGACAAGGCCGTCGTCTTCGATCCTGCTTCGGGCGAGCGCCTGCTCTGATCACCTGAAGATCCGAAAGCTTCGGTCCGGCGCAACGAATGTGCCGGGACATGCGTTGAGGGGGCTAACGATGCGTGCACGCTATACCAATCCGGTTGTTGTTGCGCGCTTGTTCAGCGGGAGCGACTGATGACGACGCAGGACGAGACAAGCAAAGCCAACACCATCAAGCATGATGCCGACGGGCAGTTCGCCAACGTTAAGGCAGGTGGCAAGAGTTCAGGCGTCGCAAGCGCCAAGCCCACCGTCGTGACGGGGTCGGAAGATGCGACAGCGCACAAGGCACCCCCAGGCCAGAAGACTCCGAACGACGAATGGGATTCCAATTTCGACGTCGGCGAGCATCAGACTGACGAGAAGTAGCGGTCTCAACATTCGCTGAAAGCTTGCTGAAAAACGATCAAATTCAGCCACTCTGTGTCGATTTGAGACCATGCTTGTCTCAACTCGACTGATTGTCCGCCGCGTGTTCCACAATTTTCATCGTTCGCAATCATGCTCTTGGCCCTTGTGGGAAAAGCGTCTAAAACCAAGCTCGTGCTATATTAGCAAAGGGCGGATAGATGAATCTTTGTGTCACTGCGGTCGCGTCCAGCGCCGCTGACGCGACCGGCTGTGGTTGAGGCAATGCGGCTGTCTCGCTTGTTTCCGACGGCTTCGATCGGCGTGTACCTTGTGGCGCTTTCGGCCGTTGTCGCAATTCCCTTGGTGGCGTTCGTCATCTTCCTGATGATGGAGCTGGAGCAGAGGGAAAATGACCTTCTCGCTGTCAATACGGCAGACGATGCACAGATGGTGGCGCGGTCCGTCGACCGGGCACTCCAGGACATGACGACAACCCTGCGCATCCTGGCAACGTCGAGGGAACTGGAGCAAGGCAACCTGCAGGCCTTCCATGAACGCACGCAGAGAAGCCTCCTGTCGAAAGCGCTCTACGTCCTTGCAGTCGATGCAGAGGGAAACCAGTTGCTCAACACGCGGGTGACCTTCGGGACCCAGCTTCGTCGCATGTCTGATACATCTGCCCTGGAGGCGGCGCTGGAGACACGCGTCACACAGATCTCGGACGTCTTCTTCGGCGCAACCAGCGGGCAGTTTGTCTTCAACGTGACGATGCCCCTGCCTGAGGAGATGACGCGCAACTCCGGGGCCTCTGCGCTGGTCGTGACCCAGAACGCATCGGAACTGCAGAAGCTGATCTCGCCGGACGCACTTCCATCGCAGTGGTCAGTGGCGATCATCGACGGAGCGGGCAAGATCATCACCTCGATCGGGGCAAGCCAAGCTTCACCGATCAGTGCCTTTCACGAGGACACGTTGCGGCTGATGACCGGCATCAATGGGACCATCGAAGACGTTGGCAAGGGGCCCCGGCAAATCTACGGCTATGCGCAGGTCTTGGGTTCCAACTGGAAGGCAGTGGTCTGGGGGCCTGTAGACACGGCGCAAGCAGCCATCATCCGAACCTCGCGCCAGCTCATCATCGGCAGCCTGATCTTTCTCGGGATCGGAATGCTCTGCGGTTACCTGATCGCGCGACAGCTGCGAATCCCTATTCGCCAGATCGCCGCGATGGCCGAAAGTATCGGCAAGGGACATATCGTGCCGCCCGTCGAAACGCATATCCGCGAGGCCAGCCAGATCTCGATTGCACTCTCCAATGCCTCGTTCGATCGGAGCCAGGCGGAAGATCGGATGCATTTGATCCTTCAGGAGCTGGTGCACCGCACGAAGAACATCCTGACGCTCGTGCAGGCGATGATGCGGCAACTGGCCCGTCAGGAAGGGACAATGGAGGACTTCCAACAGGCGATTTCAGCGCGGCTTCAGGGGCTGGGCAAGTCGATCGAAGCCCTGGCGAGCGAGCAATGGGTAGGCGTTCCGCTGAAGCGCCTGATCACGATCCAGATGGAGCCGTTCGCCGAAGCTGCAGACCGGGTCGAGATCGAGGGAGACGACTTCCCGCTCAGGGCGGAGGCCGTCCAAAACCTTGGTCTCGTGCTCCATGAGCTGGCCACCAACTCGCTCAAATACGGTGCTCTGTCCGTGCCACAAGGGAAGGTGCAGGTTCGCTGGCATCAGGAAGACCCTAAAGATCCCGAGTCACTGCTGAAGCTGGTCTGGGAAGAAGTCGGTGGACCTCCGGCAGTTGAGCCTTCCCGCACCGGTTTTGGCACCACGATCATCAAGCGCCATGCCTCGGCTGCCTTCGGTGGGCAAGTCGATATTCAGTATCGGACCTCGGGCTTTCTCTGGACGCTGACCGCGCCGCGAGAGGCTTTCGAAAGGGGGCCGGGAGAGGCTGTGCAAGAGTTGATGGGCTGATGACGCCGCGCCTCGGAACGAAGCGAAGTGATCGTCGTTCTAAGGCCCATGGATGTCACAGCTTTCCCTGATCTCGACCATGAATCCCTCAAGGCCATCGGGCTTACCTATGTCTGCAACACCGAGCCGGGCATCAAGCGGCTCCGGGCGGGCCGCGGCTTCTGCTACAGGCTTCCCAGTGGCGAACTGCTGAGTGATCCGGAGGAGAAACGCCGGATTGCAGCTCTGGGACTCCCGCCGGCCTATACGGATGTCTGGATCTGCATCGATCCGCGGGGGCATCTTCAGGCAACCGGCTTCGATGCCCGCGGACGCAAGCAGTATCGCTATCACACGGATTGGCAGAGCCATCGCAGCGAGCTGAAGTTCGATCAGCTCATCCGGTTCGGCGAGGTGCTGCCGCGAATTCGCCGACGGATCGAGCGGGACCTGAGACTCGGCCTCAACAATCAGGAGGCCGTGCTGGCCGCCATCGTTGCTCTCATGGATGCGGCGCATCTTCGGGTGGGCAACCGGGCCTATGCGAAGGAAAACAAGACTTATGGCGCGACGACGCTTCTGAAGCGGCACATGAAGCTTTCGGGGGAAGCGGTCGTTCTGCGCTTTACGGCCAAAGGCGGCAAGAAGGTCAGCCACACGCTGAAGCATCCGCGTCTTCAGCGGATCTTCGAGGAGATCGCGGACCTGCCGGGACGCCAGCTGTTCTCATGGCCCGACGAGCATGGCACGCCCCATCCCGTCGATTCCGGGCGCTTGAACGCATATCTGGCAGAAATTGCCGGATTTCCGGTTTCGGCCAAGACGTTTCGTACATGGGGCGGGAGTCTCGCTGGATTTTCTGCGGTCTTGCAAGCTGTTAAGGACGGACAGAAGCCAAAAATCAAGCTGATCTGTAATGCTGCTTCGGAGAGGCTTCACAACACGCCGGCCGTCTGCCGATCGAGCTACATCCATCCGGCAATCCTCGCGCTGGCGGATGACACTTCGGGATTGGAAAAGATTTTTACGGGGCAGGCGGAGGGTGCGCCATTCAGGGGCCTGCGGGCCGACGAGAGACGGTTGCTGACCTTTCTTAAGTCTTCGGCGGATGCAGTTGCGGCCGCACCACCGTCAAGCGGAGCGGCCACAACCGAGCAAGGCTGATCAGGCGGCGCGGCGGTCGTGCCGGCCTTCCTTCACTTCCTCGACGATCTTGGCGACAAATGCCGGGAGATCCTTCGGCGAGCGCGACGTGATGATGCCGTTGTCGACTACAACTTCCTCGTCGACCCAATTGGCACCGGCATTGCGCACGTCCGTCTTGATTGAAGGGTAGGATGTTGCGTTGCGGCCGCGCAAGGCATCTGCTTCAATCAGGAGCCAGGGGGCATGGCAGATTGCCGCCACTGGCTTGCCGCTCTTCACGAAATCGCGCACGACACGCATGGCATCCTCGTTAGTTCGCAGAACGTCAGGATTGATCTGGCCGCCGGGAAGGACGATGGCGTCGAAATCCTCGACTTTGACGTCAGAGGCGAGAAGATCGACGTCAACGCTGTCGCCCCAGTCGGTCTCGTCCCAGCTCTTGATCTGACCGTTCTTGAGCGAGGCGATCTTTACCTGAGCGCCCTGCTTGCGCAGTTCGTCGAGAGGCACGCGCAGTTCCGAGCGCTCGTAGCCGTCCGTGGCCAGAATGAGAATGGATGCAGACTTGATGTCAGCCATTATTGAACTCCTGATATCTGTTTGTATGTTTGCTCGCGAACGTTAGAGGCGTCCGCTCGTCAGATCCCGCCCATTGATCGATGCAGGCACGCTGATCTCGTCCTGAGGTTTTCGGGGGAGGGGAAGTTCCACCGCCTCAGGAACCAGCACCTGCACGTCGTGCGGATGATCCGGTTTCACAAGATCGCCGCGAGACAGGCCGAGCTTGGCGAAAAGCCGTCGGAAAATGCTCTGCATCGTCTCTTCCTTTCGCTTGAAAGGGCCGCCGCCCGTCTTGAAAGAACCCGTTTAAGCGTCATTCGTTCCACCTGCCTACGGTCCCCTCATGAAGTTTTTTGCAAGTGTGGTGGAACAAAAACGCGGTCGCGGTGTTTGCACCGATCGCGGCCTGGCCGCGGAGGGGAAGCAGTTACAGGCAAGAGGGGTGTATTGAGGGGCACATCACTGCCGCCGTTCCGGCTGGCCCGCACCGTAAAGATCTGTTCTTACTCTCCGCGTGTCCATGCGAGGCTGCGCAGGGTTGCCCTCGTGTTCCTGTGGAGCGCGGCTCTCTCCTCCTGCTCCGGAATTCAGTCCGCACTTGATCCGGCAGGCCCGGAAGCCGCCGATGTCGCGACGCTTTTTTACGTCATGCTTGCCGGCGGTGCAGCGATCTGGGCCGGCGTGGTTGGCACCCTGTTCTACGCGACGCGCATCAGAAGAGAGCCACATTCGGAGCGGACTGCAGGCCGGGTCATCCTCCTCTGCGGCGCGGTGGGACCAGTGTTCATCCTCGGAGCTCTCCTCACCTATGCGGTCTGGCTGATGCCCAACATGCGGCCGTGGACGGCCCCCGGAGAGGATGGCAGTATCCGGCAGATCGATGTCACAGGTGAACAGTTCTGGTGGCGGGTGAAATATCTCGACGCATCCGGCGGCGTTCTGTTCGAAACGGCAAACGAGATCATCATGCCGGTGGGCGAACGAGTTCTGTTCTCGCTGAACGCCCCGGACGTCATTCACTCTTTCTGGATCCCGTCGCTCGGCGGCAAGATGGACGTCATCCCCGGACGCATCAATCGTATTGCACTGGAGGCATCGAAAGCCGGCGTCTATCGTGGTGTCTGCGCCGAATTCTGCGGTGCTTCACACGCATTGATGGCATTTACGGTGGAAGCCCTGGAGGCTGAGGCGTTCGACGTCTGGCTGCAGCAGCGGCTGGCGGCCGACGGTTCATCCGAGGCGGCAGGGCTCGACCTCTTCCTTCGCCATGGCTGCGGCGCCTGCCATACGATCGCCGGGACCGCCGCCAACGGCGAAATCGGCCCCAGTCTCACGTCACTTGGCGCGCGCGGTGCCATTGCTGCAGGCACGCTTCCAAACACGCGGGAAAATATTGCACGCTTCATCCGCTCTCCGGAAGAGATCAAGCCGGGGGTGCACATGCCGTCCTTCGGGATGCTGCCGGAAGGCGATGTTGAAACGATTGCTGCCTATCTGAAGGGGCTGGAATGACGAACGCACTGGGCGATTTCTCTCCGGAAGAACGCGCTGCGCAGGAGGATCGCCTGCGCAATGTGTGGAACACGCCGGGCGGATGGCGCTACTGGACGTCCGTGAACAACAGCGAAATCGGCATGTGGTACGGCGTCACGGCCTTCACCTTCATGCTCTTCGCCGGCGTTCTGGCACTGCTGGTGCGGCTGCAGCTGTCCGTGCCAAATAATGATTTCCTCAGCGCCGACTTCTTCAACCAGGCATTCACCCTGCACGGCACGGTGATGATGTTCCTGTTTGCGGTGCCGATCTTCGAGGCGATCGCCATCTACCTGCTGCCGTCGATGCTCGGTGCGCGGGAACTGCCGTTTCCGCGGCTTTCGGCCTTCGGCTTCTGGAGCTTCCTGATCGGTGGCGTCTTCGTCTGCGGATCGATCTTCTTCAACTCGGCGCCAAATGCCGGCTGGTTCATGTATCCGCCGCTGGCCACCAAGGAAGAATATTCCGGCATCGGCGCCGACATCTGGCTGCTCGGCCTGTCTTTCATCGAGGTGGCGTCCATTGCCGCTGCGGTGGAGATCATTGTCGGCATCATGAAATGTCGCGCGCCGGGCATGCGCATCAACATGATGCCGATGTTTGCCTGGTACCTCCTGATCGTCGCCGGCATGATCCTCTTTGCCTTCCCGCCGCTGATCGCGGGCGACCTGCTCTTCGAAATGGAGCGGATGTTCGACTGGCCGTTCTTCGATGCGTCAAGGGGCGGCGATCCGCTCCTCTGGCAGCATCTGTTCTGGATCTTCGGACATCCCGAGGTCTACATCATCTTCCTGCCGGCCATTGCGCTGATGGCGATGATCGTCCCAACCTTCGCGCAAAGGCCGATTGTCGGCTATTCCTGGATCGTGCTGGCGGCGGTTGGAACAGGCTTCCTCAGTTTCGGGCTCTGGGTCCACCACATGTTCGCGACCGGCCTGCCGCAGATCTCGCTCGCCTTCTTCTCGGCAGCATCGGAAGCGGTGGTGATCCCGACTGGAGTCCAGATCTTCGTCTTCATCGCCACCATGCTGGCGGGCCGTGTGATCTTGTCGGTGCCGATGCTGTTTGGTGCAGGCGGGCTCGTCATCTTCGTGATCGGCGGGCTGACCGGGGTAATGGTGGCACTGGTGCCCTTCGACTGGCAGGCACATGACACCTATTTCATCGTCGCCCATCTGCATTACGTTTTGATCGGCGGGATGCTCTTTCCGGTCGCGGCGGGCATCTATTACTATTATCCGTTCGTGACCGGTCGGCGTCTGAGCGACGCCTGGGGCAAGGTCGCCTTCTGGCTGATGTTCACGGGCTTCAACATCGCCTTCTTCCCAATGCATTTTTCCGGTCTGCGCGGAATGCCGCGGCGGGTCTTCACCTATCCCGGCGATATCGGCTGGGACTGGTTCAACCTGATCTCGACGATAGGTGCCTTCATCTTCGCGACAGGCGTGCTGACCATCGTCGTCGATATCTTCCG
Organism: Rhizobium sp. PK7-22; assembly: GCF_056530405.1. NCBI lineage: Bacteria > Pseudomonadati > Pseudomonadota > Alphaproteobacteria > Hyphomicrobiales > Rhizobiaceae > Rhizobium > Rhizobium sp. PK7-22. Next base: position 3,594,693 of record NZ_CP096514.1, on the reverse strand, counting down.
TCCGAAGACCGCTCTCGGTGATCTCAACCCGTGGAACGCCGGAACGCTCGAATGGACCAATAATCCGGAGGAAAACTGGGGGATGCGGTCCGTCCCGATCATCACCAGCCGCTATCCGATCTGGGATCAGCCCAACCTGCAGAACGACATCGAGGCCGGACGCTTCTACCTGCCGGATGCCAAGTCGGGACGCCGCGAGACGCTTGTGACCTCCGTTCTGGATGCCAAGCCGATTCAGTGTCTGAGGGTTGGCGGCACTTCCTATGTCACGATCATTGCAGCCTTTGCTCTCGGCGGCGTCTTCATCGCGCTGACCTTCCACTGGTGGGCTGTGACAGTCGTCTGCGGTATCCTCACCCTCATGGCCATCCTCTACTGGTTGTGGACGGGGACAGCGGAAATTCCCGAGACGCCAGACATGGATGTGGGGATGGGCGAGCGGCTGCCGATCTATGTGTCTGGTCCGGCCTCCGTAGGCTGGTGGGCGATGTTCATCACCATGGTCGGCGATGCAACCGCCTTTGCCAGCCTCATCTTCGGCTATTTCTTCTACTGGACCATCCACAGCGATTTCACCGTCGGACTCGAAGGGCCCGGGATGTTCTGGCCGCTGGTCGCCATCGCGTTCTTCCTGGTGTCCTGGGGTTTGATGCTTGCCGCCCGCTCGCTTAACCGTGCCGACAGGATCGGCGCGGCGAGGGCTGCAATTGTTGCCGCTTTCCTGGCGACTTTGGCAGCCTCCATCGCAGGTCTCCTTGGCCCCTATGTGCACCAGATGAATCCGACTGCTCACGTCTATCCAGCGATAGTCTGGATTATCGCCATCTGGGCCGTCGTGCATGCGGTCGTCGGGTGCATCATGCAGCTCTATTGCCTGGCTCGCAGCTTTGCCGGCATCATGACGGCGCGTTACGATCAGGATATCACCAATGTCACGCTCTATTGGCACTTCCTGACGGTCACCGCGGTTGTTGCCTTTGGTGTGGTCGGCCTGTTCCCGGCGGTGAGGTAAGCCATGAAACGTTTGCTGCCCGCGGAAATCGAAACGCTCTGGACGCTGTTTACGGCGCCCGTGGTGTGGGCGGGGCATTTCGTCATCTGCTATGTCGCCGTCGCCATCCATTGCGAAAAGGCGCTCGTCTGGGACATCGATTTCAGCACCGTCAGGATCGCCCTGGGACTGTTCACTCTCATGGCGCTGGCGATGATCGTGTTGTCGGCCTATCTGGCCTGGCGGCAGTGGGGGTTCGGAGCGAGCGAGGCGCCCCATGCGGAGCCTACCGACCGGGATCGTCGGCGTTTCCAAGGGTTTGCGACGCTGCTTCTCTCCGGGTTGAGCTTCGTCGCTGTGTTCTACACGGCAATTCCGCTGATCTTCATCGCGGGGTGCCACCTTTGAGACGCGCTTCATTGGTGGCAGGATTGCTGCTGCTGGCCATACTCTGGCCGGGGATACTGGCATTGGGGGAGCGGGATTCATTCTCCATCCACATGATCGTCCACATGGGCGTGGTCGCCGGAGCCGCGCCGCTGATTGCACTGGGCCTCTCCGGTTCTCGGCATGACCTGACCACGCATTGGCCGTGGTTCACGCCGGTGCTTGCCTCCATGGTCGAACTGGTTGCTGTCTGGGGCTGGCACCTCCCGGCGGCGCGCAAGCTGGCGGAAGCCTCCTGGATGGTGACGTCTCTGGAGCAAATGACCTTCCTCGTCGCCGGCGTGCTGCTCTGGCTGTCGTGTCTGGGTGGGGCGCTCGACGGGCGGGAGGGCAGGCGGCTTGCAGGCACCTTCGGGCTGTTATTTACTTCCATGCACATGACGCTGCTCGGTGCGCTGCTTGCGCTCTCGCCACGACCGCTCTACGGCAGTGCCGACGTGACCTGTTTCGGCGTGCCGCTGAGCGCGGCTGTTGACCAGCAGGCGGGCGGCGTGGTGATGTTGCTGGTGGGAGCCATCGTCTACCTCCTTGGCGGGGTCATCCTGCTCGCGACGACGCTTCAGCCATCCCCTCACACCGGAGGCCGTCCGTGATCATTCGCTGGAAATACTTGATAGCGGCGCTTGTCGTGGCCCCGGGGCTTGCTCTGCTGGTCGGCTGGTCCGGTGTTATCGGCGTCGGCGCCAGTTCCGGGCACTGGGCGGTCACCGACTGGTTCCTGCACTGGGTGATGCGCAATTCAATCCGCACGGCGGCGCTCTCCGTCGAGGCTCCCCCGCTGGACGATCCCGCCCTGCTGCCGCTGGCAGCCGGACATTACGAGATCGGCTGTGCCATGTGTCACGGATCGCCGGCGCGCCCGCGGTCCGACGTCTCGCTCTCGATGCTGCCCTCGCCGCCCGACCTGCAGAGGGTGGTGCCTTCCTGGACGGACGAGCAATTGTTCCAGATCGTCCAGCACGGCGTGCGCTTCACCGGCATGCCGTCCTGGCCGACCCAGCGTCGGCCTGACGAGGTCTGGGCAATGGTCGCTTTCCTGCGTGAACTGCCGCGAATGGACGATGCGCGCTACTATGAGTTGTCTGGCCTCCACAAACCGCCAATGGAAGGCGAGGTAGGAAGTCTGCCGCTTACCTGCGAGAGTTGCCACAGCGAACGGAAGCTGACGTCGGATAGCCACATTCCCAGCTTGGCGGGGCAGTCGGAGGCCTATCTACTGGAAAGCCTGAAGGCCTACGCCAACAACGAACGAGCCAGCGGCATCATGCAGGCGGCGGTCGGCACGCTTGGCGAGGAATCGTTTCCGGAACTCGCCCTCTATTATGCCAGCCAGCAGCGTGCCGATCGCGCGGCACCGTCAGCCGATCCGGAACTGGTCGAGCGGGGAAGGGTGCTGGCCGAACAGGGGAGACAGGAGGACAAAATCCCTGCGTGCCTGTCATGCCACGAGAAGCCCGGAGCAAATCCGGTCTACCCTAGACTGTCGGGGCAGAGCGGGCCTTACCTGGCGCAACAGTTGCGCCTGTTTTCCGAAGGTGTGCGAGGCGGGACCTCTTACAGCCACCTGATGATCGAAGCGGCAAAAAATCTGCAAGAGGATGATGTGGCGGCCGCGGCCGCATATTTCGCGCAACGGCCCAATTGAGCCGCTGCCTCAACGTCTTCAGATCGGCACGACCATCATGTAGCAGGCGGCGACCACCATCACCAGACCGGCTGCTTCGACCCATTCCCTGACCATGACTAACTCCCCTTTGAACTGTCCCATCAACGGCCTCCGGAGGATCATGTTCCACAGAATGGACATAAAGATGACACGCGCGCCTTAAACGTGAAGAAATATTAAGTTTTGTCTGCGGCGGCCCGGGCGCGGGCCGCTTCCAGGACGGTTCTGAGTTCTCTGGCTGCCGCATTCGCGATTGCAAATCCGTCGTCCGGCAGCACGCCGGGGTCTTCCTCATGATCCTTGTAGGTCGCATCGTCGCGCAGCCGTGACAGGAACCGGTCCGTGGTGGCTGCGCCTCCGATCATGGCGGCCAGCATGTCGATCATCAGTTCTCGATGCGCAGCGAGGCGCCCTTCCAGTTCCTCGGTCGTCAGCGCGGTCATGGCTCTCTCCATTTTGTCTCGGTTTGAATAGATAGGCGCGCGTCGGGAAAGGGAACAATGGCCGGGCGCCTAAGTTTACCGATCTGATGAATGGAGTGATGTCCGTGAGTGATCCCGCGAAGTCCAGCGAACGGAAAGAAGACCGTGACGTACGCGACCGGCTGATCCTCGCGCTCTACGCCCAGCTGAATGCGAAGCGGCAGACCCGTGAAGCACTGGAGTATGTGATCCGCAACGGCGCCCTTTCGCCGGAGGTCCTGGAAGCGATTGCAGGCGGCCCGGTGCCCGTGGCGTCTTCGGAAGACATCGCCGCAGTGGAAAAGATTGTCGCCCTCGACGCCCGGCGTCGTGTTGCGACTGCAGAAGATCGGTAGGAGACGAAGACATGATGCGTATCGCAATGACTGTGTCGATGGTGGTCCTTTTGGCTGCCTGCAGCAACGAAGGCAGCAGCACGGACGACGCGTTCGACAATACCAGCACCACGAGCGCTCCGGGCACAGCGCCCACGGATCGGGACCCGACGCCGCAGACCGGAACCGGCGGCCAGTCGCCCGTCGACGATTCCCCGACCGGTACCGAAAAACGATAATTCGCCTGCGGGCGAAGGAACGAATGCTGCGCCGCCCCATTGTTAGTGGGTTCCGCACAGGGGTGACGCATGGATACCAAGAACAATAATTTCACGATCACATCGGGTAGCTGGGAACAGCTCGGGGCGACCTATGACGGCGAAGGTACGAACTTCGCCCTCTTTTCGGCACATGCCGAACGGGTCGAACTCTGCCTGTACGACAGCAGCGGCAAGATCGAAATCGGCCGACTGGACCTTCCCGAGTACACCCATGAGGTCTGGCACGGATATGTGCCGGGTCTGAAGCCAGGCATGCTCTACGGCTACCGTGTCCATGGTCCCTTCGATCCAGAAGCCGGCCACCGGTTCAATCCGAACAAGCTGCTGATCGATCCTTACGCGAAGGAGCTCGTTGGCGAGGTCGAATGGAACGAGGCCCACTTCGGCTATGACCTGCTGCACGAGGACAAGGACCTCACGTTCGACGAACGCGACAGCGGGCCATTTACCCCGAAGGGCCGCGTCATCGACACTCACGGCCACGAACTGAATGAGGTTACACGGCCCAATGTTCCATGGCCAAAGACCATTGTCTACGAAACCCATGTGAAGGGGTTCACGCAGCTGAATCCGGCGCTTCCGCTGGATCTCAGGGGAACGTTCGACGGTATGGGACATAAGGCCAGCGTCGATTACATCAAGAGCCTGGGAATCACGTCCGTCGAGCTGATGCCGGTCCACTACTTCCCGGATGACCAGCACCTCCTCGAGAAGGGGCTGCATAACTTCTGGGGCTACAACACCCTCGGCTTTTTCGCCCCTGCGTCCCGCTACTACGGGCCGCGCGGCTACAAGGGTTTCCGGGAGATGGTTCGAAATTACCATGATGCCGGCATCGAGGTCATTCTGGACGTGGTCTACAACCACACGGCCGAAGGCAACGAACTCGGCCCGACCCTGTCATTCAAGGGCATCGACAACTTCTCCTACTACCGGACGCTTCCCGACCAGCACCGGTACTACATCAACGACACGGGCACCGGAAACACGGTGAACACGTCGCATCCGCGCGTCCTGCAGATGGTTCTGGATTCGCTTCGCTATTGGGTCCAGTACATGGAGGTGGACGGCTTCCGCTTCGATCTCGGGACCATCCTCGGTCGGGAGCCGGAAGGCTTCGACGAGCGCGGCGGCTTCTTTGATGCCATTGCGCAGGATCCCATCCTGTCGCGGGTAAAGCTTATCGGAGAGCCCTGGGACATCGGTCCGGGCGGCTACCAGGTTGGCGGTTTCCCGCCCGGCTGGGCCGAGTGGAACGACAAGTACCGCGACACCATCCGCGACTACTGGAAGGGTGACAATGTCGCCAACGACTTTGCCGCTCGCCTGCTGGGTTCGGGAGACATCTACGACTTGCGTGGACGTCGTCCCTGGGCAAGTGTCAACTTCGTCGCAGCCCATGACGGCTTTACGTTGAACGATCTCGTCTCCTACAACGAGAAGCACAACGACGCGAACGGCGAAGACAACAACGACGGCCACAACGACAACCGCAGCTACAACTACGGTGCCGAAGGTCCGACAGACGAGGTTGAGATCAACGCCGTCCGCGAACGCCAGAAGCGCAACTTCCTGTCGACGCTCTTCCTGTCGCATGGCACGCCCATGCTGCTGGCCGGCGACGAATTCGGGCGCAGCCAGATGGGCAATAACAACGGTTATTGCCAGGACAGCGAAATCTCCTGGGTTCAGTGGGAAGGTCTGCCGCAGAGCAACGAGGACCTGCGTGCGTTCACGCAGGCGATCATCGCGCTCCGGCAATCTCAGCCGATCTTCCATCGGGAGAGCTGGCGTGACGGGATGGAAGTCCGCTGGTTCAATGCCGGTGGTGGCGAACAGCTTCCTGAACACTGGCAGGAGGGGGGCACCATTGGCCTGAACTTGACGCGTCGTGATTTGGACGCGCAAGAAGGGGCATGGTCCAATGTACTGGTGTTGTTCAACCCGTTCGAGGGTGCCGTCCCCTTTCACATCCCCACGCTAGACGACGGGAAATGGGTGCTGGAGTTGACGACAGCCGATCCGCTCCTGAAGGGCATGGAAGTCGAACAGGATGCCGGCTTCGACCTGGAAGGCCGCACGCTGGTTATCCTAAGGCAGGCGTGACAGCCACCGAAGACCACAGATCAATAAAAAAACCGGCCATCTGGCCGGTTTTTTTTTGTTTCTGAATGGAGAGCAGAGCCGCTGGTCTGTCAGATCCTCAGAACGCGATCCGGCGTCCCCCGTCGGCCGTCACCTTTACCGAATTCTTCGTGAGGCTGGCATACACCGCCGCATATTGCTGCGCGCTCCGCTCCCAGGAGAATTTCGCCTTCATACCCTGGTTTTGAAGTCTCGCCCATTGCTTGGGATTTCCATAAGCCTGAATTGCCCTGCGGAGGGCCATGCGAAGTCCGTCAGTCGTGACCGGGTGGAACTGGAACCCCGTCGCCACCCTTGCAGACATCGCAGCATCATTGGCATCGATGATAGTCTCCGAGAGGCCGCCGGTGCGCGATACGACTGGGACGCATCCGTAGCGAAGCGCATAGAGCTGGGTGAGCCCGCAGGGTTCGAAACGGGACGGCTGGACGATCGCATCGGACCCTCCATGGATCAGGTGTGCCGTCGGTTCGTCGTAGCCGATGTGAACGGCCATGCGGCCGGGGTGACGGCTTGCGACTTCCAGCAGCTGTCGTTCTATCGCAGGATCGCCGCGGCCGAAGACGATGACCTTGCCGCCGCTCCAGATCACCTCGTCGGCAGTTTCCGCGAGCATGTCCATGCCCTTCTGCCAGGTGAGACGGCTCACGGCAGAGAAGATCGGACCGTCGTCGTTGCCGTCGAGGCCGAATCTTTCGGTCAGCACGGCGCGGTTCTCACGCTTGCGACGCAGACTGGAGGAATTGTAGTTGGAGGGAAGATGAGGATCGGTGGCCGGATCCCAGATATCCAGATCGATGCCGTTGACGATGCCGCGCAGAACAGAGACGCGCTCGTTCAGTACCCCGTCCATTCCCATGCCGAAACGTGGCGTCAGGATCTCGCGGGCGTAGGTCGGGCTGACGGTGGTGATGGCGTCGGCCGTCTGCAGGCCTCCCTTCAGGAAACTGATGTCCCCAAAATATTCCAGGCAATCGGTCGAGTAGAGGTCGCTGCGCAGGCCGAGGGCCGGCAGCAGACCTGCCGAATACTGTCCCTGAAAGGCGATGTTGTGGATCGTCAGCACGCTGGGGACAGACAGACCCATTTCACGCATGTAGACCGAGGTCAGGGCCGACTGCCAATCATGCGTCTGGACCAGGTCCGGTTGCCAACCCGGCAATGCACCCGCTGCGATTTCCGCACCGGCAAGGCTGAGCGCTGCAAACCGTTTCCAGTTGTCCGGATGGTCATGACCGGCATCATCGACATAGGGGCCGCCTGGCCGATCATAAAGTGCCGGGGCATCCAGAACCAGCAGATTGAGGCCATTCATCTGCACGTGCAAGAGCGTGGCACGCTCTCCCAGGAGATCGTCAAACACAAGAAGCGGCAGAGGATTTGCCAGCTGTTTCATCACGACGGGGTAGCCAGGCAAAAGCGTAGTCGTTTCAACTCCCAAGGGCTCCAGGGCCTTCGGCAGGGAGCCGGTGACGTCTGCGAGGCCGCCCGTCTTCACGAGCGGAAAGACTTCAGACGTAACGGAAAGCACCTTCATCGACAATGCGCTCGGCCTCCTTTTCATAGTACGGACTGTGGTCGGCGTTGCCTGGTCGTTGCAGGGACTAACCCTGGGGACATCGGCGTCCATCATGTCACCTTGCGTCACGTGGTCAATTCTTGGTTCAACCATCGGCGCGGTTGCGACGTTCCAGGGCAAAGTCGAAATCGGCTCGCTCCTCGCGTTTCAGAATCCAACGTTCGGGAAATAGGTGAAGCCGCAGCAAAATCGGCCGCGGCTTGACGTTCAGGATTGTTTGAAATCAGCTTCCGGCGGTATTCTTGCCTGCACGCTTGGTGCCTGACTTTTTCTCGCTGGAGCCGGTTGGAGAGGACTTCTTGGCTGCAGCGCGGCTCGACGCAGGAGCTGCATCCGCCGATTGTGGCGTCTTGCTTGCTGATTTGGCTGATTTTTGAGAGGTGGTATCAACTGACTTCGAACCGGCTGCGGCGTGCTCGCGCGCTGCCTGCTCCCAATGCGCCGCATCCTTGCCGGAAGGACGACCCTCTTCTTCCCAGAGGGCATACGCGCGCTGTCTGATCCAATCGTCTTTGTGTTCCGCCATACTCGTCTCCATTCGCCCGGGAGGGAACGGATTAGATGGGGCGAAGTTCCAGCACCGGGCAAATAATTCCGGCTCCTGCGGTGATCGGCTGCGAGACAGGAACTTTCGCACAAACGCGGAGTTCTACCGCCTCAAAGGGAGGAGCCAACACCATGGACAAATATTGCGATATCGTACCTCATCCGGCCGGCTGGACGTACATCCTCAACGGGGTGGAATCCGACTGCTCGTTCCATACCTACGAGTTGGCTGTCGAGGCTGCAAAAACTCAGGTGATGCGCGACGCCCGCAAACGGGTGTTCCGTCTTCAGGGTCTGAACGGCGAAATGCTTCCGTTCGCAACCGCCATCACCAAACAGACTTCCCAGTTGAGCTGAGGAAAAAGCCCGGCGCGAGCCGGGCTTTCAGATTGAAAGGGGCGGTGCTTTACACCGCCCTTTTCTGTTAGGCGGCTTTCTGAGCGGCCGAATTGACGGCGGTCTTGGCCAGACCCGTGAGCTTCTCGTCGGTTGCACTCTCTTCCGAAAGCGTCTCGTCCAGAAGCTTGGCCGCATCCTTGAGGCCGAGCTGCTCGGCCCAGGCGCGAAGCGTGCCGTAGCGGCTGATTTCGTAGTGCTCTACAGCCTGGGCTGCAGCCAGGAGACCGGCGTCAAGAGCGGACGTGCCCTTGAATTCCTCCATGATCTCTTCGCCTTCCGAGATGATGCCTTCGATCGCATCGCAGGTCTTGCCCTGGGCGCGCTTGCCGATAATTTCGAATACCTGCTTCAGGCGATCGATCTGGCCTTCGGTCTCATCCTTGTGCGCCTTGAACGCGGCCTTGAGGTCCTCGTCCTGGGCGGCGCGGGCCATCTTCGGCAGTGCCTTGAGGATCTGCCGCTCGGCGTAGTAGATGTCCTTGAGGGTCTCGTAGAACAAGTCGTTGAGTGTCTTGTCAGCCATCATAGCTCTCCTGAGGTCGCGTTTCCGCATGGGGTGTTTCCGAGGGATCTAACGGGAGGCTCGACGAAAGGTTCCGCCACCCGCAGCGCCTTAACGGTTGTGGAATGTAGGGTCGCGGCCACCCTCCGGCTTGTCGTAAAGCCGTTCCGTCGCTTCCTTCTGCTCGACGACTTCGCTGGTGCTCAGGCGCCGACGGCGCATGAGCGCGTAAGCGATAGCGCAGCCCAGCAGGACCGGACCCAAGGCCACCACAACGAACCATATTTTATCGGCCATTGGTTTTCCTTTCTCTGGGTTGGGAGTGTCAGCGGGCGGAAGACACGGTCAGCGTATTGTCGCATCCGTTGACGCCGTGAACGGACAGGGCGCACTCTTCGGCCCGCTGCCGGTCAGCGTCGCTCGCGACGGTTCCAGCGAGCGTAACGCGGCCACTCTGTACCGAGACGGTGACGCCGCTCGGATCGAGCGTCGCGTCCTGGGTCAGCGCCTCGTTGACGGCCGTCCGAACCTCTTCGTCAGGTCGGTCATCATAGTTGGCGGGAGCGGTTCCGCGGTGTTTCTGTTGGTCGGATTCTTCCGCAAATATGTTGGTCTCGCCCTGCATGTATCCGCTCGGGCGGGTTTCGGCAGGGCCTTCCCATCGGGGCCACTGGGAAGTTTCACCCGGGCGGCCTGACTTGGGTTCTTCATGCTTCATGGCGTTTCCTTTCCTCGGAGTTGCCTTGCAATCACAACAATCCGCTGCCGAGAAAGGTTCCCCTAATGCCACCAGTCGAGCACATCCTCGACCGTGGATATCCGGATCTGGGTGGAGAAGCGGGTCCCGAAAACCGCGAGCGATGCATCATGGGTGCGGTCCGAAGTGCTGCAGATGGCATCCCTAAGCAGTATGATCGAATATCCCAGATCCACCGCGCCCATGACGGCGGCCATGATGCAGACGTCGGTCTCGCCGCCGGATATGACGAGCGTGCTGACCTCCTGTTGCTGCAGGAACATATGGAGCCGCCCATCGAGCCAGGGGGAGTAGATCGGCTTGTCGAACACTGTCGCAGGCGGCACCAGGGCGCGCAGCTCCGGCAGGACATCAACCATGTCATCGCCCAACGCCCGACGGGTCATCATCGGCCACTTCTCGTAGTAGGTCTTCCAAGTGCCACGGAGGTCGGTGCTGTCCACCGGAGGGATAAAGCGAGTGAATATCGTCTCCGCCGCGTGTGTGGCGGCGAGAACTTCAACACGCCCTCGGACACGCTCCATCCAAGGGACGTTCCACGGCGTTTCCTCCGCGAACATGCGCTGCATGTCGACGCAAAGATGGCGACAGCGGGAAGGGGCTTCCATCAGGTCCTCCGATCGATAGTCTTTGCCCGAACCGGATATGGAATGCGAAGTTCCGGACGTATGAAGAGCGGTCGGAAACTCCTGCGGGATGAGGCATGCTTTATGCGCGGAGACATGGAGGCAGCCGTGCAGGAGCAACTACAGCATCAAGATGCTGGTTCGCATGCGGTCACCAGAGGATCGGCATTGGCAAACCGTCCGCCGAAAGGCGAGGTAATCATCCGGGCAGAACCACCGGTGCCCCGCAGCTTGTCCAGACAGCGCTGAACTTGATTTCATCGAAGTGGTTCGTTGCCAACAGGAGGCACATCCACAGGCATGGCAAGTGCGGCCGGAGCGAAAAGCTCTATAAGGAATTAGGACGCTTGGGGAGGAAGTTTGTCTGAGAGAGCCTTTTGCAGGTCCTGCGCCAGTTGCAGCAGTCGGTCTGGAATCGCCTCTTTTTCGATTTCACTCAATAGGACGGAGACCTGACGATTGACGCGCCGTCCAAAGCGGACGTCCATCTCTGCGTCATTCTCGATCTTCTTCGTCATCCCGACCTCTGACGACGTAATATAGGCCATCGTCTACCTCGTGCTGTCTGACTTTACATAGCTTCCATACAGCAAGTCGGGGAACTTCGGAAATCCCGAAAAAGTCACGGGTGACAAAAAACAAAGGGTGGGCGCAAAATGCACCCACCCTTTTTTGTCAAAACGCGCGTGGTCTCAGTCTTTCGGCGGCGGCTCTGTACCCGTCGGAATCGACGTGATGGTGGCGGCGACCGGGTCGCTGGCGGGAAATGTGTCTTCCAGACCCTCGTCCAATTGCTCCTCCAGAGCCCCGGCATCCTGCTCCTTGCGGGCCGTCTGCTCAGTCTCATGCTGCTCGGCGGCCGGCTTCGGCGTCTGCTTCTTTTCTTCGATCATGGCATTCTCCGTTCTTGGTTGGTTGGAAAACGCCGGCCAGACCTCCTTTGTTCCGGGCGCCTGCGGGAACCAAGTTCTGCGTCTGCTCGTTGCCGCGAGATTGATGGAGGCTGATGCCGTGGCACCTCGTGCATTCTGGAAGGGCTATCTGAAGCTCTCGCTCGTGACCTGCCGGGTCACCATGACGCCTGCCGTCTCGGAAAGCGGCAAGGTCCGCTTCCACAACCTCAACCGCGAAACCCAGGCGCGGGTGCTGAGCCAGTACGTGGACGCCGTGACAGGCGAGACGGTCGAGGACGAGGATCAGGTCAAGGGCTACGAGAAGGGCGATGACGACTATGTTCTCTTCGAGGATGAGGAGATCGAAGACGTCGGGCTGGAAAGCACGCGGACGATCGACATCGACACCTTCGTCCCGGTCGGGTCGATCGGCTGGGTCTGGTACGACCGTCCCCATTATCTTGCGCCCGACGACGAGGTGAGCGCCGAGGCATTCGCCGTGATCCGCGAGGCCATGGCCAAGTCGGAGACGGCGGGAATTGCGAGGCTCGTCATGTACCGTCGCGAGCGCGCCGTTCTCCTGGTGCCGAAGGACAAGGGCATCGTCGTCTGGACGCTGCGTTACGGAGACGAGGTCCGGGATGCGGGAGAGTATTTCGGCAATGTTGGTGACGAGAAGCCGACATCGCAGCATCTGACGATGATGAAGAAGCTCATCGACGAGCGGACCGAGAACTGGAAGCCGTCCATGGCCGACGATCCGGTGCAGGACCGGCTCCTTGAGATCATCGCGCAGCGCAAGAAGGGCAAGAAGACCAAGAAACGGGCGGAGCCGAAGCCCGAGCAGCCCAGCAATGTCATCGACATCATGAGTGCCCTGAAGAAGAGCCTCGCCGCGGAGCGCAAGTCGTCACCGAAGTGACGGCTTGCTTTTGCGCTTGCTGCGGGCTGCGGGCTTCAACTCTGCCTCAGCCTTGCGGAAATCTTCCCAGGGGTCGCTTGCCTGCTGCTCCAGACGCGCCGGGGAGTTGTCGACGGTGAAGTACGCGGGTCCGATGGCATCGTTCAATTCTTCCCAGGCGATGGGCATGGACACCGGCGCTCCGGCGCGAGCCCTGGTTGAATAGGGAGCGACGGCCGTGGCGCCACGACCATTGCGCAGGTAGTCGATGAGGATCTTTCCCTTGCGTTTCGACTTGGTGACCGTCGACACGTAATGATCGGGGCTGTCGCCGGCCATGCTGTCGGCGAGCGCCTTCATCGCCGCCTTCACATCCGGCCATTCCGCCTTCGGCTTCACCGGCGCCACCACGTGGACGCCCTTGCCGCCGGAGGTTTTCACGAAGCCGACGAGACCCAGCGCCTCGAAGCGTTCGCGCACCTCGTCGGCGGCGGTGATCACGTCCTGCCATGTGGTTCCTTCACCCGGATCGAGGTCGATGTTGACCATGTCCGGCTTTTCCCAGTCGTCGACGGTAGAGCCCCAGGGATGGACCTCGAGCGTGCCCCCCTGGACGAGGCCGAGCAGCCCGTCGAGGTCGCGGATGATGATGTCCTCCTCGTCAGCACCGGCTGGATCCTGGGCTGTGAGGATCTTCTTGTTCATGCCCTTCCAGGCATGCTTCTGGAAGAACAGCGGCTTGCCGACTCCATTGGGCCCGCGAACCAGTGACAGGGGCCGGTTTACCACGAAAGGCGCCATCCGGCGCCAGACCTGGATGTAGTAATCGGCAAGCCCCGCCTTCGTGACGCCCGCATCGGGCCAGTAGATGCGATCGGGATGGGTCAGAGGGACGGCGCGTTTGGCCGGCTGTTGCGTATGCTCGTCTGCCGTCTTCATCGGGCCGCCCTCGCGCACGACATCACGGGCCTCCTTGTCCTCCCGAAGACCTCGAAATGCAGCATGACGAATATGGGCGTCCGCTGTCCAGCCGCGAAATTCGACTTCGGCCACCCGCTCGGGTTTCAAAAACACCACGTCCTTCTTCTCAAGGGCGGTCAGCTTCTCGTCGAACGGGCTCTTGGCGGCCTTCAATTCGTCGAGCTCGCGAAGGAGCGACTGCGCCACCTTGCTGCTGTAACCGGTGCCGACCCGACCGGCGTGCCGTAGCTTGCCATCGTCGTAGTACCCCATCACCAGTGAGCCGATCGCTGTGCTGGAAACGGAAGAGGGGACATAGCCGGCGACCACGAACTCCTGCCGCGCAGAGCATTTCGACTTGACCCAGTCCCGCCCCCTGCCGCTGCGGTAGGGCGCGTCGGCAACCTTGGAGATGATGCCCTCGAGGCTGAGGCGACAGGCGTGCTTCAGGACGAGGCCGCCTTCGTCGGTGAAGTGCTCGCTGTAGCGAAGCGTTTCTCCACCGTCAGCGAGCAATGCCTGCAGCGCGTCCTTGCGCTTCTCCAGCGGGGCACCGGTGATATCGTTGCCGTCGAGGTAGAGCAGATCGAAGGCGAAGAAGACGAAGCGATCATTTCGCCCATCGCTCAGGTCCTGCTGCAGCAGCGAGAAATCACTCGCCCCCGAGCCGCCGTTGACGACGATCTCGCCGTCGATGACAGCCTCCTTCGCCGACAGCTTTTCAACGGCCTTGACGATGTCCGTGCCGAACTTGTGGGTCCAGTCGAGGCCGGTGCGAGTGAGGAGGCTCACCTTGCCGTCCTGGAGGCGAGCCTGCAGCCGGTAACCGTCGAGCTTGATCTCGTGCAGCCAGCGCTTGCCCGTCGGCGCCGCCTTGACCAGCGTTGCGAGCTGAGGCGGGATGAATTCCGGGAAGGGCGCCTGTTTTGCGCCTTTTACGCCGGCAGGCTTGAGAGGGACGGCGCCGTTCCGTTCCGCGTCGGGCGGTGCCGCGCTCGGCTTTGCGGTCGCAGGGCTCTTGCGTCGCCTAGGCGGCTTCTTGCCCTGAAGCTCCTCGATGACCCGACCGCTCTTCACCGATTGCGGCATCTCCGTCAGAATATCCTCGTCGCCTTCGGCGCGTGCAAAGGCGTCCTCGCTCTTGATCAGAAGCCAGTTCTCGCGCTTTTCGCCACGACGGTTTGCCATCCGCACCAGATGCCAGCGGCCCTCCAGCTTCTCGCCCTTCAGCTCGAACTCCATATGGCCCTTTGCGTAGGCCTTGTGGGGATCCCCGATCGGCTGCCAGGTTCCGCGGTCCCAGAGAAGCACGGCGCCTGCACCGTAGTTGCCGTCGGGAATGGTGCCCTCGAAGCCGCCGTAGTCGAGCGGGTGGTCCTCCACATGAACCGCAAGGCGTTTTTCACCTGGCACAAGGCTCGGGCCGCGGGTGACGGCCCAACTCTTCAGAACGCCGTCCAGCTCGAGGCGGAAGTCGTAGTGCAGCCGCCGCGCCGCGTGCTTCTGGATGGCGAAGCTGTTGCCGCCCGCCTTCGCCTTTTTACCTTTCGGTTCGGGCGAAGCCTCGAAGTTGCGCTTCTCGTTGTAGCTCTCCAGCGCCATGGTCAGCCGGCCTTACGTTGCGGAGCAGGGGACTTCGGTTTGCGGACAGGCTTCTTGGCGGCCGCCGTCTTCTTCGTGGTCGCAGACTTCTTGCCGCTTGAGGAGCCGGCGCTCTCGCGCAGGGCATCCAGCAGATTGGAAACCTTCTTTTCTTCAGGCTTCGGCTTCTTCGGCGGCTTGCGGCCCTCGATTTTCGCCTTGATCAGCTCTGCCAGCGCGCCCTCGTAGCGGTCGTCGAATTCAGTGGGATCGAACTCGCCGCGCTTGGTCTTGATGATGTGTTCGGCCAGATCGAGCATTTCGCCCTCGATCTTGAACTCGGCGATGTCGGAAAAGATCTCCTTTGCCGGTCGGACCTCATGGTCGTAGTTCAGCGTGCTGGCAATCAGCCCATCTTCGCTGGGCCGGATCATCAGGGTGCGAAGCCGTCGGAACAGGACTGTCCTCGCCAGTGCCGCAACGCTCTTCTGTTCCAGCCCCTTGCGGATCAGGTTGAAGACCTCGGCGGACGCCTTGTCGACGGGGGCGAGGTAGTAGGGGCGGTCGAGAAAGATGGTGTCCACGTCTCCGCAGGAGATGAAGGTCTCGATCTCGAGCGTCTTGTCGCTCTGGGGAACGGCGGCCTTCACTTCATCCGGCTCCAGAATGACGTATTCGCCACTCGCCACCTCGTAGCCTTTGACGATGTCTTCCTTGTCGACCTCGTGTCCGGTGTCGGCGTCCACCATCTGGCGGTGGACGCGGTTGCCGGTGTCGCGATTGATGATGTGAAAGCTGACGCGGTCCGAGGTCGATGCGGCCGTATACAGCGCCACCTGGCAGCTCAGTTCCCCAACCTTCAGATAGCCCTTCCAGTTCGCACGCGGTGCCACGGTTGATACTCCTCGAAAGCCCTATCAACAGGGGCTGGGGGAACTTTGTTCCGTAGCACCCGTTGCAGCCTGACTTACGGTGAACAACTCTATTATCTTAGCGGAACCAAAAACGAGAAGCGTGCGTTTGCCACCGTCATTCCCGCCATCGACTTGGAGAGGTAGGCAACGGTGCCCGATTCCCAGCTGAACCGTGATCCTGCACGCGCAGACATAGTGAGGCTCATTCCAGCGCTTCGCGCGTTTGCCCGCACTTTCTGCAGGAACCCGACGGACGCCGACGATCTGGTGCAGGAAACCCTGATGAAGGGCCTCGCCAATCTCGACAAGTTTGAGCCTGGCACCAAACTCAAGTCGTGGCTGTTCACGATTATGCGCAACACCTTCTACACGCGGTCCAAGGTGCTCGGACGAGAAGCGCCGGGGTCGGAGGAAGCCGTGTCGGGCGATACGCCGATGCCGGCAACGCAGGAGATGAGCGTGCGTGCCCAGGAAGTGGCGCGGGCGCTGCAGAAGCTGCCGCCGCATTATCGCGAGGTGCTGACGCTCGTTGCCATCCTCGGTGAAAGTTACGAAGCCGCGGCGGAGATCTGCGATTGTGCCGTCGGCACCATCAAGAGTCGACTGAACAGGGCGCGCCACCAGATCCTGCAGGAACTCGGCGAGGACGTCGCCTGAACCACCCACGATGACCAAGGAGGAATCTCATGAAACTGCTTGCTTCAACGATCGTTGCTTCTGCCATCTTCGGCAGCATGGCTTTGGCGCAGGACGCGGCCACCGCGACGGCCAGTTTCGTGGGAGCCGATGGCTCTGAAAACGGCAGTGCGAGTTTGATGCAGGCCTCGGGGGGCGTGCTGATCGAAGTGGAAGTCAGCGGCTTGCCGGCCAGCCAGTGGGTTGCCTTCCATGTTCATGAAGCCGGCAGCTGCGATCATACGACCGGCCACGAGTCTGCGGGTGGCCACTTCAATCCCGGCGGCAAGGAGCATGGCTTCAAGGTTGCCAACGGTCCGCATGCCGGCGATATGCCGAACCAGTACGTCGGAACCGATGGGACGATGCGGGCGCAAGTGCTTAACACCTTCGTCACTCTGGATGATGCGGCAAACGGCATAAGGGGCAAGGCGCTGATGGTGCATGCCGGCGCCGATGATTACGAGAGCCAACCCTCCGGGGATGCGGGCGAGAGGCTGGCCTGCGGCGTCATTGAATAGTCAAACCATCCGGGGCTGGCGTCAGGCTTCCTGATCCAGCTCCGGATAGTGCCGGAATATTCCCATTTCATTGAACGGCAGACGTCGATCAGAGCTGATGTAGTCGCGGACTCCGGCGCGTTCGCCGATTCTGCCGTGGAGGGAGACGAGGAGCGGGATCTCGTCTTCGAAGCGCTTCATCGTCTTCGGGAAGGCATATCTCAGTCCCTCCATGACCTGGAACAGTGACAGGTCGACATAGCTTGCGCGACTGCCGACGGCGTGCTCTTTCCCGGCGGGATTGGCAGCGAGGACGGCTTCGAAATAGCCCATGAACTTCGGCAGCCGCGACGACAGAAACCGGCTGCTACGGGCCTTGGCTTCATCCTTCTGATCTTCATAGTAATCGTCGATGCCGAGTGGATGATGGGTGCCGTGGATCTCCGTGACGAAATCCGTGATCGTCAGCTGCAGCCCGTTGGCAAAGAGCCGTTCGGCATCTTCGGAAGGCGCAAGATCAAGCTTGGGCCCCAGGTAGGCCAGGATATTGGCAACATGGGACACGACCGTGTCGCCGTCCTTCAGGAACGGTGGTGCGAAGGGCATCTGGTGGCCGTTCCGTCCTTCCAGGAATGCGGCGATCTTGCTGCTGCCGCCACTCGTGCGCGCCACATCCAAATAGTCGGCGCCAGCGTCCTCAAGAGCCAGCCGCACGAATTCGCCGCGGCCCTGTATGCCGTCCCAATAGTAGAGTTCGTAGCTCACGTGTCACCCCGGATCAAAATCTTATGGACATCCGACAGGAAGCGGAGGATCGCCGACATCCTGACGCAGTTTGATATGGAACGTCGCCTGCAAACTGCCAGCTGTTGCATAGCGTTCTTTTCCGACTGACCTGCGGTGCACAGCCTGATCGGCAAGCGGGAACTTTTGGGTCCGTTCGACGTTTCCAAATGGGGGAGCGTGGCCTGCAGCCGCGCCCTGTGACAGAAGCCGGAACAGGATTTTTATCAATGGCTATTTTGATTACAGCGATATTGTTCGCTCTCATCGGCATCGCGCTGGGGGCGGGCGGTACGCAACTGCTGATGCTTGGCGGCAGCGCCTACTATCTTTTGGCGGGGGTCGGTTTTCTGGCGACGGCGTTGCTGCTGTACATGCGCAAATCGGCCGCCCTCGTGGTTTACGCAATTATCGTTATCGGCTCCCTCATCTGGGCCGTCTGGGAAGTCGGTCTTGACTGGTGGCAGCTCGGGCCGCGCGGTGGCGTCGTTATCGTGCTCGGCCTCTGGATGCTGACGCCTTGGATCCGCAAGCCGCTCGGCTTTCAAAGCCCCACCGGCGCCCGCTACTCGGCCAGCGCCACTCCGCTGGCGGTGGCTCTCGGCATTTCCGTCCTGGTCGCCATCGTCTCCATGTTCACCAACAGCACCGACCTGGAAGGCGAGCTTTCGGAGGAGCAGGTCGCTGCCGCGCCGAACCTTGGGGGCAACGTGCCGCCGGGCGAGTGGCACCAGTATGGTCGCACGCCATTCGGCCAGCGCTATTCACCGCTCGACCAGGTCAACGTCGAGAACGTCGACGAGCTCGAGGAAGTCTGGCGCTACCAGACAGGAGACGTGAAGCTTCCGGAGGACGTCGGCGAGACGACCTACCAGGTGACGCCGCTCAAGGTCGGCAACAGCCTTTATCTCTGCACGCCGCACAACTGGGCCATCTCCGTCAACGCGACGACGGGCGAGGAGCAGTGGAAGTTCGATCCCAATGCCGGCCTCAACCCGGATCGCCAGCATCAGACCTGCCGTGGCGTAACCTACTACGCGGATCCGGCTGCACAGCCGGGTGCCGCTTGCGCCCAGCGGGTGTATCTGCCGACGTCGGACGCACGCCTCATCGCACTCGATGCGACCAACGGCGAGGTCTGCACCTCGTTTGCCGACCAGGGAACGCTGCAGCTCGAAGCCAAGATGCCGTACAACCCGGCTGGCTACTACTACTCCACTTCGCCCCCGGTCATCGCTGCCGGCAAGATCATCATCGGCGGTGCCGTCAACGACAACTATTCGATCCGTTCACCCTCGGGCGTGATCCGCGCCTTCGACGTGAACACCGGCGAGCTCGTCTGGAACTGGGATTCCGGCAATCCGACGCAGACCGAGCCGCTTCCCGAAGGAGAGACCTATAGCGCCAATTCCCCGAACAGCTGGTCGATCTTCAGCGTCGACGAGGATCTTGGCCTCGTCTACATCCCGCTCGGCAACCAGGTCCCCGATCAGCTCGGGATGGGACGCAGCGAATCCGTCGAGAAGTACTCCTCTTCGATCGTTGCCCTCGATATCAACACCGGGGCGGACCGCTGGGTTCAGCAGACCGTTCACCACGACCTCTGGGACATGGACGTTCCGGCCCAGCCGGTCCTCCTGGATCTGACGCAGGACGATGGCACCTCGGTGCCGGCGCTGGTCGGACCGACGAAACAGGGCGACATCTACGTTCTCGATCGCCGCAACGGCAATCCCCTGCTCCCGATCACGGAGCAACCGGCGCCGGGCGGTGCCATTCCCGAAGACTTCACCTCTCCGACCCAGCCGGTCACGGCGCTGACGTTCCGGCCGGAGCGGCTCGAGGGCCGCGACATGTGGGGCGTGACCATGTTCGATCAGATGGTCTGCCGCATCCGGCTGAAGCAGCTGAAGTACGAGGGCATGTACACACCGCCGTCGCTCGAAGGAACGCTGGTCTATCCGGGCAACTTCGGCACCTTCAACTGGGGTTCGGTTGCCGTCGATCCCGAGCGGATGGTGATGTTCGGGATGCCGACCTACCTCGCCTTCACCTCAAGGCTCATCCCGCGTGCCGAAGTGCCGGCGCGTGAAGAGGGGCAGACGGGCTCGGAGCAGGGCGTCAACCAGAACGAAGGCGCACCCTATGCCGTAGAGATGGGGCCCTTCCTCGGTCCGCTGCAGATCCCCTGCCAGGCTCCGCCCTGGGGTTACGTCGCCGGCGCCGACCTGCGCACCGGCGAGATCGCCTACAAGCAGAAGAACGGTACCGTCTACGACATGACGCCGCTGCCGCTGCCGTTCAAGCTCGGCGTGCCCGGGATCGGCGGTCCGATGATCACCAAGGGTGGTGTGGCCTTCCTCGGTGCGGCCGTCGACAACTACCTGCGCGCCTATAACCTCACCACCGGCGAGCAGCTGTGGGAAAGCCGTCTTCCGGCCGGGGGGCAGGCAACGCCCATGACCTACGCCGTGGAAGATGGTCGCCAGTTCGTGGTGATGGTGGCCGGCGGACACGGTTCGGTCGGCACCAAGCCGGGCGACTATGTGATCGCCTACGCCCTGCCGCGGGAGTAAAATACAACCAGAAAGGGCCCGGATCGATCGATCTGGGCCCTTTCTCTATGGTCTTGGATGGTTTTGGCAGTTGGGATCAGGCTACCTTGCCGGTCGTAACTTCGTTTCGGACATCCGTCACGCCGGCAATGCTGCGGGCGACTTCCTCGGCCCGCTCGACTTCGCTTTCGTACATCACCGAACCCAGCAGCACGATCGTCGTGCCTTCCGCAACGACCTTGATGCCTGTCGCATCGATGCCGCCGACGGAGCCAAGCGCGTCCGCAACTGCGCCCTCCAGCTGTGCCTCGGGTGGAAACTCCTGCTCCACGACAGGCGGTTCTTCGTGGAAACTCTGGTGCTTGAATACCATGTCACTCTTCTCCAACGTCAACTGCGGGTTTAACGCGCGGCTTAGAGGTTTTGTTCAAGCGCGCTGCGGGAGGCCAGGACGATCGCTGTCTCGAGCTGGTCCTGGGTAAACGGCTTCGAGAGCAAAGGCCATTTCCGACCATTTCCCGAGGGAAGCTCGGCGTAGCCTGTGGCGAGAAGCACCGGAAGGCTCGGCCATGCTAGCCGGATCTCCTCGGCAAGTTCCGCGCCCGTCATGCGCGGCATCGAGTGATCGGTGATGACGAGATCGACCTGTCTGCCGCTGCGAAGCACGCCCAGTGCATCCTGACCATTGTAGGCCTCGATCACCGTATGACCGAGATCCTCCAGCATCAGGCTTGTGTTCATCAGGACCAGCGCGTCGTCGTCGACGGCAAGCACCGTCAGCGGACCTTGCTGCAGATCGGGCTCGTTCTGGCTGACCGGCTCCGCTGCCGGTTCTGCCTGCAGCTCAGCTTCAGTCACGGGCAGGACCAGGGAAATCGTCGTTCCCGCACCGGCGCGGCTGTCGATCATCAACCGTCCCCCCGATTGCTCGGCCAGTCCCTGGACCATCGACAGGCCGAGGCCTGTTCCCTTGCCCACGCCCTTCGTCGTGAAGAAGGGGGTGGTCGCCTGTTGGGCCGTCTCTTCATCCATGCCTTGTCCCGTATCGCTGACGGAGAGGCGAACGTAGCCGAGCTCTGATCCGCCTTCCGCTGATGCGTGCATGTGATCGGCATGCACCACAATCCGGCCGCCGTCCGGCATCGCGTCGCGGGCGTTGACGATGAGATTGAGAAGAGCGGTTTCCAGTTGCAGCGGATCCGTCGATACGGGCGGGAGTTCTTCGGGAAAGCGAGTTTCGACGGAAATTGTCGCCCCCACCGCGCGCTGAATGAATTCCGTCATTCCCTCGACGACCCCGGCGACATTCACGGCGCTCATATTGAGGTTCTGCTTGCGGGAATAGGTGAGCATGCGCTGGACGAGAGAGACCCCCCGCTCGGCGCCCTGAATCGCGTTGTCCAGGAGAGGGGCCATGGAGGGGTCGTCCGGCAATTTCTTCTTGAGGATCTCCAGGCTTCCCAGGACGGCCATCAGCAGATTGTTGAAATCATGGGCGATTCCGCCGGTCAGCTGGCCGATCGCTTCCATCTTCTGGGCCTGAAACAAGTCCTCGCGGGCCTTGTTAAGCGCTTTCTGGGCCTCGAGCTTCTCCGTGATGTCGCGCGTCACCTTGGCAAACCCGATGAGGTTGCCGGAAGAGTCGCGAATGGCGTCAATCACCACGTGCGCCCAGAAACGGGATCCGTCCTTCCGCTGGCGGATGCCCTCCTTCTCGAAGCGCCCGTCTCGCCTTGCGATTTCCAGCCCTTTTTCGGGCTGTCCTGCAGCCCTGTCTTCCTCGACGTAGAAGCGGGAGAAATGCGAACCGACCACCTCGCTGCTGTCATATCCCTTGATGCGGCGGGCACCGGAATTCCAGTTTGTGATAAATCCGTCCGGGTCGAGCATGTAAATGGCGTAGTCGCGTACACCCTGGACAAGCAGCTGGAACTGTTGCTCGCTGTCGCGGAGCTGCAGTTCGGCGGCCTTGCGCTCGGTCAGATCGCGGGTGACCTTCGCGAAACCCAGAAGCTCACCCGAACGGCTCCAGATCGGGTGAATGATGACATGAGCCCAGAACCGGCTACCGTCCTTGCGGATCCGCCACCCCTCGTTCTCGAAGTGGCCTTCGGTCTGAGCAAGCCGCAGCGCTCGGGCAGGAAGACCCGTGGCGCGGTCTTCGTCGGTATAAAAGCGGGAAAAGTGATTGCCGATGATTTCTGCTGCCTGATATCCCTTGAACCGTTGCGCTCCCGGGTTCCAGCTGCTGACTCTCCCGGCCGGGTCGAGCATGTAGATCGCATAATCGGTAATGGCGTCGACCAGCAGCCTGTAACGCTCCTCTTCCGTCAAGGCGACCTGTGACAGACTGTCCATGATCAAAATTCTCCCCCCTGCCGAAGCCGGCAGCCAACCTTGTTGAATGCAGGTGTGCCGTATTGGTTCCCCGCAGCCGGCATTGTTTTTTTGTATTCCCGTCTGATTCCAGGGGAAATTTAGAGTGGTCGGCTCAGTCGGCACTTAGCCGGCGTAGAAATGCCTCCTGGTTGTCGAGAACGGCGGCATAGATGAAATCTGCCACCAGCCTGACCCGCGGCACATTGCTGAAATCGCGATGGCGAACGAGCCAGTAGTTGCGCGTCAAGGTCACTTCCTCAGGCAGCAGGATCTGCAGGTCAGGCTGCGCCCGGGCGATGAAGTGCGGCAGGACGCAGAGGCCGAGCCCGCTCTTCGTCGCCGTCAGCTGCGCGAAGATGCTCGAGCTCTGGAAATGTGGCTTGAGGCCGGGATGTACGTCGCCGAGGTAATCCAGGCCCGGCGCGAAGATCATGTCTTCGATGTAGCCGATGAAGGGGTGATCCAGCAGGTCACTGCGGCAGCGGATCGGCGGGGCCTTTGCCAGATAATCCTTTGAACCATAGACGTTCAGGACATAGTCGCTGATCTTTTCGGTCATGTAGGGGCCGCCCTTGGGCGGGTCGAGGGTCACGGCGATATCCGCCTCCTTGCGCGAGAGCGACATGATCTGCTGGATCGTTACCAGTTCGAGCGCGATATTGGGGTGCCGTGCCTGGAAGGCGCCGAGGCGGTGGCTGAAGAAGAAGTTTGCAAATCCTTCCGGGGCGCTCATCCGGATGACGCCCCGCTGCGCCGTCGCGCCGGTGGCGATGTCGGCCTGCAGGCGGTCCGTTTCCGCCTCCATCTTCTCGGCTGTCTCGATGAAGCGCTGGCCGATGGCGGTCAGCACATAACCGCGCGGATTGCGCTCGAAGAGCTTCACCTTCAGCGCGAACTCCAAACGGTCGATGCGTCGGGAAACCGTCGCATGGCTCGATCGCAGATGGCGCGCTGCCGTCGACAGCTGGCCCGTGCGTGCCACCGCCAGAAAATACTGGAGGTCATCCCAGGTGAAGTTCGGGTTGGCGGTCATGCGGTCTTTCTGTTCAAAAATGCACAGAGGCTGTTTGCAATTAGTTGCGAACATTGCCTTGCGTCAACCGTCAAATTCCACAACCATGCAGTCGGACCGGCTGTCTTGAGGAGGGTGGCCACCCAAAATTGAACAGACTCGCACTCTGACATTCTCTGGGAGGAGATATCATGCGAACCAACCTTATCGCGTCGCTGGCAGTTCTGCTGGCGGGTAGCACGGCTGCCTTTGCGCAGAGCGCTTCCGACGGAAAAGTGAAGATCGGCATCCTGAACGACCAGTCGGGCGTCTATGCCGACTTCGGGGGCAAGTCCTCCGTCGAGGCCGCCAAGATGGCCGTCGAGGATTTCGGGGGCAAGGTCCTCGACGTGCCGGTGGAGATCGTCGACGCCGATCACCAGAACAAGCCCGACATCGCCTCCAACATCGCGCGCCAGTGGTACGACACCGAGCAGGTGGACGCGATCATGGAGCTGACGACGTCATCGGTGGCGCTCGCCGTCCAGGCGCTCAGCCGCGAAAAGCAGAAGATCAACATCGTCACCGGTGCCGCCACCACGGAGCTGACCGGCAAGCAGTGCAGCCCCTACGGCTTCCACTGGGCCTATGACACCCATGCGCTGGCGGTCGGAACCGGCGGTGCGCTGGTGAAGCAGGGCGGCGACAGCTGGTTCTTCCTGACCGCCGACTATGCCTTCGGCTATTCGCTGGAAGAGCAGACGAGCACCTACGTGAAGTCGGCCGGCGGCAACGTCGTCGGTTCGGTGCGCCACCCGCTGGCGTCCAACGACTTTTCGTCCTTCCTGTTGCAGGCACAGTCGTCCGGAGCCAAGGTCATCGGCCTTGCCAATGCCGGTCTCGACACGGCCAACGCCATCAAGCAGGCTGCCGAATTCGGCATCACCGCAGGCGGCCAGAACCTGGCGGCGCTGCTCTTCACGCTGGCCGAA
This sequence comes from Rhizobium sp. PK7-22, assembly GCF_056530405.1. Classification (NCBI taxonomy): domain Bacteria; kingdom Pseudomonadati; phylum Pseudomonadota; class Alphaproteobacteria; order Hyphomicrobiales; family Rhizobiaceae; genus Rhizobium; species Rhizobium sp. PK7-22. Next base: position 3,569,834 of record NZ_CP096514.1, on the reverse strand, counting down.
GTGCATGGCCTCGGCGTCGAGTCGGCGCAGGGACTGACGCTGACGGAAGGCTATTACTGGAACCTCGACGACCAGAGCCGCGAGTTCGGCAAGCGCTTCTTCGAGCGGACCGGGTCGATGCCGAACATGGTTCATGCCGGCACCTATTCCGCCGTCATGCAGTATCTGAAGGCGATCGAGAAGGCAGGTTCGGACGAAACAGAAGCCGTCGCCAAGGCGCTGCATGAAATGCCGGTGGACGACTTCTTTGCCCGCAACGGCACGGTCGGCGCCAACGGCCGGATGATCCACGACATGTATCTGCTGCAGGTCAAGAAGCCGGGCGAAAGCGACGAACCCTGGGATTACTTCAACGTTCTCTCCACGATCCCGGGCAATGAAGCCTACATCGATCCCGCCAAGAGCGGCTGCGAACTGGTGCAGTAAGCCCTCATGGCGCAGCCTGCAGTCCAGTCCCTCAACGAGTCGCGGGTGGTGCTTGCCGCCCGCGGCCTCACCAAGACCTTCGGCTCGTTCGCGGCCGTCAAGGATGTCGATCTCGATGTCCGCGATGCGCAGGTGCATGCGCTGATCGGCCCCAACGGCGCCGGCAAGACCACCGTCTTCAACCTGCTGACGAAGTTTTTGCAGCCCTCTGCCGGCAGCATCAACCTTCTCGGAACGGATATCACCCGGACGGCGCCCGACAAGGTTGCGCGCATGGGGCTGGTGCGCTCGTTCCAGATTTCTGCGGTCTTTCCGCACCTGTCGGTGCTCGACAATGTCCGCACGGCCCTGCAGCGGCCCAACAATCTCTCCACGCAGTTCTGGCTGCCGGTCTCCGCGCTCGACCGGTTGAACGGGCGGGCGGAGGAACTGCTGACGGCCGTCGGGCTGATCAAGGAGCGCAATACGATTGCCGCTGACCTTTCCTACGGGCGAAAGCGCGTGCTGGAGATTGCCACCACCCTGGCGCTCGATCCGAAGGTGCTTTTGCTCGACGAGCCGATGGCCGGCATGGGGCAGGAGGACATCGGCAATGTCTCCAACATCATCCGCGAGGTCGCCAAGGAGCGTGCCGTGCTGATGGTGGAGCATAATCTCTCGGTGGTGGCCGATATCTGCCACCACGTCACGGTTCTCCAACGCGGCGAAATTCTCGCCGAAGGCGATTACGCTACGGTCAGCCAGGATCCGCGGGTTCGCACCGCCTATATGGGCGAGGAAGAGGCCTGAGATGACACCATTGCTTCAGGTTTCCGGCCTCAACGCCTGGTACGGCGAAAGCCATGTGCTGCAGGGCGTCGACATGACGATCGAGGAAGGCGAGATGATCACCATCCTCGGCCGCAACGGCGTCGGCAAGACCACGACGCTGCGCACGATCATGGGCATCCTGCGCGAGCGCAAGGGACAGATCACCTTCGACGGCAAGGACATGATGAACGTGCCGCTGCACAGGACCGCCCATGTCGGGATCGGTTTCGTGCCCGAGGAGCGCGGCATCTTCGCGACGCTGACGGTGGAGGAAAACCTGATGCTGCCGCCGGTGGTCGCCGGCAACGGCATGTCGCTCGACGAAATCTACGACCTTTTCCCCAATCTCCTGGAGCGGCGCAGCAGCCCCGGCACAAAGCTTTCCGGCGGCGAGCAGCAGATGCTGGCGATTGCCCGCATCCTGCGCACCGGGGTCCGATTGCTGATCCTCGACGAACCGACGGAAGGGCTTGCACCCGTCATCGTCCAGCGCATCGGCCAGGTGCTGAAGACGCTGAAGGAGCGCGGCATGACGGTGCTCCTCGTGGAGCAGAATTTCCGCTTCGCCAGCCGCGTCGCCGACCGTTTCTATCTGATGGACCATGGGCAGATGGTGGCCGATTTCCCGGTGGGGGAGCTGCCGGAGCGCATGGACACCTTGCACAAAGTATTGGGGGTCTGAACGATGACGATGATCTTCGGTATCCCGATCCAGGCTTTTCTCGGCCAGTTGCTGATCGGCCTGATCAACGGCTCCTTCTATGCGCTCTTGAGCCTCGGCCTCGCGGTCATCTTCGGCCTCTTGCGGGTCATCAACTTCGCCCATGGCGCGCAGTACATGCTCGGAGCCTTCGTGGCGCTGCTGCTGCTGCAGTATTTCGGCATCAACTACTGGCTGGCGCTCTTCGTTGCGCCGGCGATCGTTGGGGTGGTGGGAGCGGTGGTCGAGCGGACCATGCTGAGCCGCCTCTACAAGCTCGACGCGCTCTACGGCCTGCTCTTCACCTTCGGCCTGGCGCTGACGATCGAAGGCACCTTCCGCTATCTCTACGGCTCTTCCGGCCAGCCGTATTCGGTCCCGTCGCTTCTCGCCGGCGGCACCAATCTCGGGTTCATGTTCCTGCCGATCTACCGCGGCTGGGTCGTGGTGATCTCGCTCATCGTCTGCATCGGAACCTGGCTTCTGATCGAGAAGACGAAGCTCGGCTCCTATTTGCGCGCTGCGACAGAAAACGCCGTTCTCGTGCAGGCCTTCGGGGTCAACGTGCCGCTGCTGCTGACGCTCACCTACGGCCTGGGCGCAGCCCTTGCCGCCTTCGCCGGGGTGCTGGCGGCGCCGATCTACCAGGTGTCGCCGCTGATGGGCACCAACCTCATCATCGTCGTCTTCGCGGTCGTCGTGGTGGGCGGCATGGGCTCGATCATGGGCGCCATCGTCACCGGCTACATGCTGGGCATCGCCGAGGGTCTGACCAAGGTTTTCTACCCGGAAGCCTCCAACATCGTCATCTTCGTGATCATGGCGATCGTGCTGTTGATCCGGCCGGCGGGCCTCTTTGGACGGGATGCATGAGATGAGCGACGCTGTTCACACCACCAAGCAGAAGGCCGAGTTCGCGCAGTCGCGCAAGACGTCGACGAGCTACGCCGTCTTCCTTCTGGCCGGGCTTGCCCTGCTCTTGATCGCGCCGATGTTCTTCTACCCGATCTTCCTGATGAAGCTCCTCTGCTTTGCGCTCTTTGCCTGCGCCTTCAACCTGCTGCTCGGCTATACGGGACTGCTCTCCTTCGGCCATGCCACCTTCTTCGGGGGCGCCGCCTACTTCACGGCGCATGCGGTCAAGGTCTGGGGCTGGACACCGGAGTTCGGCGTGCTGCTTGGCGTCGTCGGTGCAGCGTTCCTGGGGCTGGTGATGGGCGTCGTGGCGATCCGCCGCCAGGGCATCTATTTCGCGATGATCACGCTCGCCCTGTCGCAGATGTTCTTCTTCTTCTGCCTGCAGTCGGAGTTCACGCAGGGCGAGGACGGCATCCAGCAGGTGCCTCGCGGGCATCTGTTCGGCTTCATCGACCTCTCCGTCTCGACCAACATGTACTACTTCGTGCTGGCGGTCTTCGTGATCGGCATGGTGGTCATCTGGCGCTTCATCAATTCCCCCTTTGGGATGATCCTCAAGTCGATCCGGGAAAACGAGGCACGCGCCACGTCGCTCGGTTATTCCGTGGCGCGCTACAAGCTCGGCGCCTTCGTGATGTCGGCAGCACTGGCGGGTCTGGCCGGCGGGCTGAAGTCGCTCGTGTTCCAGTTTGCGACGCTGACGGATGTGGCCTGGCAGATGTCGGGCGAGGTGATCCTGATGACACTGCTGGGCGGCATCGGCACGCTGATCGGTCCGATCTTCGGGGCGGGCCTGGTGGTGACGCTGCAGAACTATCTCGCGACCTCCGACTTCCCGGTCACCATCATCACCGGCGTCGTCTTCATGGTCTGCGTGCTCGTCTTCCGGCGCGGCATCATCGGCGAATTCTACGCCTCCCGCTTCGGCCGCATGCTCGGGTTCGAGCACCGGCACTAGCAGCGGGCAGACGCCGGGCGGGTGCGCCTTGCACAATCGAGGCAGTCCGGATCGCAGACGGTCGTCTGCGGGAGCGGAGGGTCTTTGGAGACAGAGATGGACCGATACGACTACATCGTGGTGGGCGCGGGCAGTGCCGGGTGCGTGCTGGCCAACCGATTGTCGGCCGATGTCCGTAACCGCGTCCTGCTTCTGGAAGCTGGCGGCACCGACAATTACCACTGGGTGCATATCCCCGTCGGCTATCTCTACTGCATCAACAATCCGCGCACCGACTGGTGTTTCGTGACGGAGAAGGAGGAGGGGCTGAACGGTCGGGCGCTCTCCTATCCGCGCGGCAAGCTTCTCGGCGGCTGTTCCTCGATCAACGGCATGATCTACATGCGCGGCCAGGCACGCGATTACGACCTGTGGCGGCAGATGGGTTGTGAGGGCTGGGGCTGGGACGACGTGCTGCCCTATTTCATCAAGTCCCAGGACCACCACGGCGGCGGCGACGACCTGCATGGCAGCGGCGGTGAATGGCGGGTGGAGAAATCGCGCGTACGCTGGGCCGTCCTCGACGCCTTCCAGAAGGCGGCCGAGGAGGCGGGCATTCCGATTACGGAAGACTTCAACCGCGGCTCCAACGAAGGGTCGAGCTATTTCGAGGTCAACCAGCGCTCGGGCATCCGCTGGAATACCACCAAGGCTTTCCTGCGCCCGGCGCGCAACCGGCCCAACCTCACCGTGCTGACGAAGGCGCAGGCGCGGCGGCTGATCGTCGAGGAGGGCGAGGTTCGCGGCGTCGAATTCCAGCATATGGGCGTCACCAAGCGGGCCTTTGCGGCGCGCGAAACTGTCCTTAGTGCCGGATCGATCGGCTCGCCGCAGATCCTCGAACTGTCCGGAATCGGCCGCGGCGACGTGCTGCAGCAGGCCGGCATCGAGGTTGTCCGGGAGGTGAAGGGCGTGGGCGAGAACCTGCAGGACCACCTGCAGCTTCGCATGGTCTACAAGGTGACGGGCGTGCCGACGCTGAACGAGAAGGCCTCTCGGTGGCTCGGCAAGGCAGCCATCGGGCTGGAATATGCCTTCCGGCGGTCCGGGCCGATGTCGATGGCGCCGAGCCAGCTCGGCCTATTCACCCGCTCCGGCCCCGATAAGGAAACGCCGGACCTGCAGTATCACATCCAGCCGGTATCGCTGGAGAAGTTCGGCGACCCGGTCCACGGCTTTCCGGCGATGACAGCGAGCGTCTGCAACCTGCGGCCGGACAGCCGCGGATCTGTGCACGTAAAGAGCGCCGATTTTGTCGCCGCACCCGCCATCCGACCGAACTATCTGTCGACGCCCTCCGACCGGGACGTGGCCGTGCGGGCCATGCGGCTCACCCGCAGGATCGTCTCGGAACCGTCCTTCGCGCGCTATCATCCGGAAGAATACAAGCCGGGGCCGAGCTATGAGACCGACGAGGACCTGGAGCGGGCAGCTGGCGAGATCGGCACCACTATCTTCCATCCTGTTGGTACGGTGCGCATGGGCGCAGATCCGGATAGCGTCGTCGACCCGCGGCTGCGGCTGCGGGCGCTGGGGCGGCTCAGGGTCGCGGATGCCTCGATCATGCCGAATATCGTTTCCGGCAACACCAATTCGCCGACTATCATGATCGCCGAGAAGGCGGCGGAAATGATTCTGGCCGACAACCGGTGACAGGGGAGGCCCGCCATGCAGGAACCGACGATCAGCAGTGACGACGTCATCCTAGACCGCGTCGGCTCCGCGGCGGTCATCCGCCTCAATCGCCCGAAGGCGCTCAACAGCATCAACCTGTCCATGGTCCGCGCCATCCGCGCAGCACTTGACGATGCCGCGGAGGATGCCTCCGTCTCCTGCGTTGTCCTGGCGGGGGAGGGCGATCGCGGGCTCTGTGCCGGCGGCGACATCCGCGTGCTGTTCGAGATGGGCAAGGCGGACGACGCGGAGGCGACGGGTTTTTGGCGCGAGGAATTTCCGCTGAACTATGCCATTGCCCACTATCCGAAGCCCTATGTGGCGCTGATGGACGGCATCACCATGGGCGGCGGCGTCGGGCTTTCGGCGCACGGCCGGTATCGGGTGGTGACGGAGCGGACGCGGCTGGCGATGCCGGAAACAGGGATCGGCTATTTTCCGGATGTCGGGACAAGCTGGCTTCTGCCGAAGGCGCCGGGCGAAGTCGGGACCTGGATGGGACTGACCGGCCTGGAGGTGACGCCCGCGGATGCGATCTTCGCCGGGCTCGCCGATGTCTCCGTTCCATCCGACGAACTGCCGAAGCTCGTCCAGGCGCTGGGAGCGCTTGCCGCCGATGCCGACGATGCGGCGGTGAAAGCTATCCTCCGGTCATTTGCTGTTTCGCCGGGTGACAGCGAACTGCAGTGGAACCATGCCGTCATCGACCGCTGCTTTGTCCACGACACCGTCGAGGAGATCATGGTCGCGCTGGATGCGGAAGAGGGTGACTTCGCGAGCCGGACGCGCGAGGCCATCCGCAAGCGTTCGCCGACCAGCCTGAAGCTGACGCTACGCCTGCTGCGGGCGGGCCGCGACAGTTCCGGGCTGGTGGAATGCCTGGAGCGGGAATTTGCCGCCGGTGTCGAGATCCTGCGCCACCACGATTTCTACGAGGGCGTGCGCGCGGCAATCATCGACAAGGACCGCAATCCGCAATGGTCTCCGGCCACGCTGCAGGAGGTTGGCCGGGAGATCATCGACGTCTACTTTGCCGGGCGTCACGGCACGCTGTTTCCCGACCATCGGCTTTAGGACAGAATTTCGCCGGGCTGCGCTCAATTCCCGTAGCCGCGGGAGAACTGTCGCCGCAGCCGCTTCAAGACGAACGGAATTTCTACAGGTCTCCCGCAATCGGGTTGCTGGTTTCTCGCTGTCGGGCGCCGCTGCCGCTAGTTTCCGATCATCAACGAATTCCGGAGACTTTCATGAACCGCCTCCTGCTCCTCGGCACCGCTGTTGCCTCTCTCTTCGCCGCGCCGGCCTTCGCGCAGGCGCCGACCACGCTCCTCAACGCATCCTACGACATCGCGCGCGAGATCTTCGCGGCCGAGAACGAGGCCTTCATCAAGGCCCATCCGGGCGTCACCATCGACCAGTCGCACGCCGGCACGTCCAAGCAGGCGCGCGCCATCGTCGAGGGGCTTGAAGCGGATGTCGTGACCTTCAACCAGGTCACCGACATCGACTTCCTGGTGAAGCAGGGTTTCGTCTCGGACGACTGGCAGCAGGATTTCCCAAATGATGCCTCGCCCTTCTACTCCTTCCCGTCCTTCCTGGTGCGCGAAGGCAATCCGAAGAACATCAAGGACTGGAACGATCTGGCGCGCGACGACGTGCAGGTGATCTTCCCCAATCCGAAGACCTCCGGCAATGCGCGCTACACCTACCTCGCAGCGGTCGCCTACGCCAAAGAGGCCTTCGATGGCGATGAGGAGCAGGTCGAGGAATTCGTCGCAAAGATCTTCGATAACGTGCCGGTGTTCGACACCGGTGGACGTGCCGCGACGACGACCTTCGTCGAGCGTGAGCTTGGCGATGTGATCGTCACCTTCGAGGCGGAAACCCGTGCGATCGCCAGGCAGTACGGCGAAGACAAGTTCGACACGGTCGTGCCTTCGGTCAGCCTGCTGGCGGAATTCCCGGTTGCGGTGGTCGACAGGGTGGTCGACAAGCGCGGCTCGCGTGACCTTGCCAAGACCTATCTGGACTTCCTCTACACGGAAGAAGGTCAGCGGATCGCGGCTGAATTCGGTCACCGCGTGCACAACGAAACGGTGTCGGCCGAATTCAAGGACCAGTTCCCGGAGATCCGCCTGGTGAACGTCGACGACGTCTTTGGCGGCTGGGACAAGATTCAGGAAGAACACTTCGCTTCCGGCGGCACGCTCGACAAGCTTTACGGCAACCGCTAAGTCTTCGTTATCACCACTGCGATCCCGACGGCTTCCCGCCGTCGGGTTTTGTGTGCAAGGACAGGGGACTTCGCTTGAGACGCAATGTTCTGCCAGGGCTGTCGCTGTCGCTCGGTGTCACGCTTTTCTATGTCGGCCTGATCGTGGTTCTGCCGCTGGCGGCCTTGATCATCAAGGCAGCGAGCCTCGGCCCGAGCGACTATTGGGCCATCATCTCCTCGCCGCGTGCCGTTGCAAGCTACCGTGTGACGGTGCTGTCGGCGCTGGCGGCGACGGCCTTCAACCTGGTCTTCGGCCTGGCGCTCGCCTGGGTGCTGACACGCTACAAGTTTCCCGGCTGGCGGATCGTCGACGCGATCGTCGATCTGCCCTTTGCCCTGCCGACTGCTGTCGCCGGCATCTCGCTGACGGCGCTGTTTGCGACGAACGGCTGGTTCGGCTCTATCCTCTCCGATCTCGGCATCCGGGTGGCCTACACGCCGCTCGGCATCATGGTGGCGATGTGCTTCACCAGCCTGCCGTTCATCGTTCGAACCGTGCAGCCGGTGCTGGAGGATCTGGATCCGGCGCTCGAGGAGGCCGCCCAATCGCTGGGGGGATCGGACTGGGCGATCTTTCGCAAGGTCATCCTGCCGATCTTGACGCCGGCCCTGCTGGCGGGTCTCTCCCTGTCGTTTGCACGTTCGCTGGGGGAATTCGGCGCCATCATCTTCATCGCCGGCAATCAGCCGATGTCCACGGAGATCACGGCGCTCCTCGTCTTCATCCGGCTGGAGGAATACGACTACCAGGCAGCCGCGGCGATTGCTTCCGTCCTGCTCATCACCGCCTTCCTGATGCTCGCGATCACCAACATCCTGCAGTCGCGTGCCCTGCGTTATACGATGAAGGGCTGACCCATGTCCGCTGTGCCATCATTCCGTCGCAAGCCGCCGCGCGTTGGCGACACCCCGCTGTTCCGGCGCCTGATGATCGGCATCGTGCTGATCCTCGGCGCGCTTCTGGTGCTGGCGCCGCTCATCGTCATCGGCTTCGAGGCTTTCTCCGAAGGCTGGCGGGTCTATGCCTCGACGCTCGCCGATCCCGACACGCGCCACGCGATCTTCCTGACCGTCGTCACGGCGCTGATCGCCGTGCCGATCAACACGATCTTCGGGGTCGCCGCCGCCTGGGCGATCACCAAGTTCGATTTCCCTGGCCGCCGCCTGCTGCTCGTGGTCATCGAGATCCCGTTCTCCATCTCGCCGATCGTCGCGGGCGTCGCCTATCTCTTCGTCTATGGCCTGCAGGGCTTCTTCGGTCCGTTCTTCGAGGCCTATGACATCAAGGTTCTCTTTGCCCTGCCGGGGATCGTGCTGGCCTCGATGTTCGTCACGGCACCCTTCGTGGCGCGCGAGCTCATCCCGCTGATGCAGGCACAGGGCCGGGACCTCGAGGAGGCGGCGACCTCGCTTGGTGCCTCGGGCTGGCGCACCTTCTTCTCGGTGACGCTGCCCAACATCAAGTGGGCGCTTCTCTACGGCGTCGTGCTCTGCAACGCCCGTGTCATGGGCGAGTTCGGCGCCGTCTCCGTCGTCTCCGGCAATATCCGCGGGCAGACGAACACGCTGCCGCTGCACATCGAGCTTCTCTATCACGACTATCAGGCGGCCGGCGCCTTTGCCTCGGCATCGATCCTGGCCATCATCGCCGTCATCACCATCATCGCCAAGGTGGCGCTGGAGCGACAGGGGGCCGGCCGCGTCCGACGTCCCGCGCTCACCACCCCGGCCATTCCTGCTGCGGAGCCCAAGCCATGAAGATCCGCCTCGACCACGTGGTCAAGACCTTCGACACCTTCCGTGCCGTGCGCGACGTCTCGCTGGAGATCGAGAGCGGGGAACTGGTGGCGCTGCTCGGTCCCTCCGGTTCCGGCAAGACCACCATCCTGCGGATGGTCGCCGGCCTCGAGTTCGCCGATGGTGGCCATATCTATTTCGGCGATCAGGACGCCACCGACATTCCGGTGCGCGACCGCGGCGTCGGCTTTGTCTTCCAGCACTATGCGCTCTTCCCGCACATGACGGTGCAGGAGAACATCGCCTTCGGCATGAAGGTCTCGAAGGTGAAGCGCGAGAAGACGGCGATCGCGGCGCGGGTCGACGATCTGCTGCGGCTCGTCCAGCTGGAAGGGCTCGGAGACCGCTTCCCGGCGCAGATTTCCGGCGGACAGCGGCAGCGCGTGGCGCTTGCACGGGCGCTGGCGGTCGATCCGAAGGTGCTGCTGCTCGACGAGCCCTTCGGGGCGCTGGATGCCGCCGTGCGCCGCGATCTGCGGCGCTGGCTGCGCGAGATCCACGACGAACTCGGCATCACCACGCTGTTCGTCACCCACGACCAGGAGGAGGCGCTCGATCTCGCCGACCGGGTGGTGATCCTCAATCAGGGACAGGTGGTGCAGCAGGGGACGCCGGAGCAGGTCTGCCGGGAACCGGGCTCGGCCTTCGTGACGCGCTTCCTCGGCGATACCAACCGGCTCTCTGCCGAGGTGCGCGGCGGCGTGGCCTATGCCGACGGCGCGGCAATCGCAGCCGACGGCGTCGCGAACGGCGCGGCGGAAGTCTATGCCCGTCCCGGCGATCTCGCCTGGTCGGAAACCGGACCCGGGATTGCCGCATCGGTCACCCGTGTGCTGGACCGTCCGGGCGGACGCCGGGTCATCGCCATCACCACCACCGGCGAGCATCTGGAGTTCGACGTCGAGCCGGAGCTTGCGGTGCGGGCCGGCCAGCAGGGCTATGTGACGCTGCGGCGCGCCCAGGTGTTTGCCGCCGGCTGACCAAAGGGGTCGGCCATTCCGCAGCGGCAACTTGCGGTGCCGGTACATGCCCTCTTCTCCCCAACGGGGAGAAGTGCCGAGCGAATGCGAGGCGATGAGGGGGGCGAAGCCATAGATTTCATCTCCAATGCCCCCTCATCCGGCGCGACGCGCCACCTTCTCCCCGCTGGGGAGAAGACAAGCAGACAGCACTCGCCCCTGCTGAGGCCGGAGAATGAATCTCCGGCTTTGCTGTCTGGCAATCTGCAGAAGCCTCAGTTCATCTGGGTGACGAAACGGGTCTCCAGATAGGCTTCGACCGCTTCCGAACCGCCCTCCGTGCCGTAGCCGGAATCCTTGATGCCGCCGAAGGGCACTTCCGGGATCGACAGGCCGTTGTGGTTGATCGTCAGCATGCCGGCTTCCATCTGGCGGCTCAGCGCGTGGGCCGTCTTTACCGAACCGGTAAAGGCGTAGGATGCAAGACCGAACGGCAGGCGGTTGGCTTCGCCGATCGCTTCGTCGAGATCCGAAAAGCGGTTGATGATTGCGAGCGGTCCGAAGGGCTCCTCGTTCATCATGTTCGCCGTCGTCGGCACGTCGGTCATCACGGTCGGCTCGAAGAAATAGCCCTTGTTGCCGATGCGCTTGCCGCCGGTGCGCAGTTCAGCACCCTTGGAGACGGCATCGTGGATCATGTCTTCCATGGCCGGAATGCGGCGCTCGTTGGCGAGCGGCCCCATGGTGACGCCGTCTTCCAGACCGTTGCCGACCTTGATCGCCTGCGACGCCTTGATGAAACCTTCCACGAAACGGTCGGCGATGCCGTCCTGCACGAGGAAGCGCGTCGGGGCCACGCAGACCTGTCCGGCATTGCGAAATTTCGCGCCGGCCGTCACTTCGATCGCCTTCTCCAGGTCGGCGTCATTGAAGATGATCGCCGGAGCATGGCCGCCGAGTTCCATCGTCGCACGCTTCATGTGCTTGCCGGCGAGTGCGGCGAGATGCTTGCCGATCGGGGTCGAGCCGGTAAACGAGATCTTGCGGATCACCGGATGCGGGATCAGGTATTCGGAGATCTCGGCCGGGATGCCGTAGACGAGGTTGACGACGCCTGCCGGAACGCCGGCATCTGCGAAGGCGCGGATCAACTCGGCTGGCGAGGCCGGGGTTTCCTCCGGTGCCTTGACGATGATCGAGCAGCCGGTGCAGAGCGCCGCCGACAGCTTGCGGACGATCTGGTTGATCGGGAAATTCCAGGGCGTGAAGGCGGCGACCGGGCCGATCGGCAGCTTCACCGTCATCTGCGACACGCCGCTGAAGCGCGAGGGAATGATCTGGCCGTAGGTGCGGCGGCCTTCTTCCGCAAACCAGTCGATGGTGTCGGCTGCGCCGAGGATCTCAGCCTTCGACTGGGCCAGCGGCTTGCCCTGCTCGCGCGTCATCATGTAGGCCACGGTATCGGCCCGTTCACGCAGCAGCTCGGCCGCCTTGCGCATGATCTTCGAGCGTTCCAGCGGCGAGGTCTCGCGCCAGACCTTGAAGCCCTTGTCGGCCGCTTCCAGCGCCAGATCGAGATCGGCGGGGCGGGCATGGGCGATCTTGCCGATCACTTCTTCCGTGGCTGGATCGGAGACCGGCAGCGTCTCGCCGCCGACGGCGTCGCGCCATGTACCATTGATGAAAAGCTGGACGTCGGGATAGGAATGCATGGCATTGCACCTTCATATTTAGAAGCCGCCGCCGGAAAGGGGCGGACAGGATATCAGCGCTGGCCAGGTCCGGGAGGAGGACGGATGGCGGCGCTGACAGGAGGCGGGATGGCTGATGCCGTCGTCCGGCTCCAGCCTGCAACGGAGATTTCCGTCACTGCTCCTACATAGGAGTTCCTGGCGACCGATCCAAGACGGTGCGTCGCCAGACGATGTACCGGCAGTCTTGGCGCTGCCGGTACAAGGGTCGTCTCAGAAAAACGCCTGGATGCCGGTCTGGGCGCGGCCGAGGATCAGGGCGTGGACGTCATGCGTGCCCTCGTAGGTGTTGACCGTTTCCAGGTTCTGCGCGTGGCGCATGACGTGGTATTCGATCTGGATGCCGTTGCCGCCGTGCATGTCGCGGGCCTGGCGGGCGATATCGAGCGCCTTGCCGCAGTTGTTGCGCTTGACGATCGAGACCATCTCCGGCGCCATGCGGTGTTCGTCCATCAGGCGACCGACCCTGAGCGAGGCCTGCAGTCCGAGCGCGATCTCCGTCTGCATGTCGGCGAGCTTCTTCTGGTAGAGCTGCATGCCGGCCAAAGGCTTGCCGAACTGCTTGCGGTCGAGCCCGTACTGGCGGGCCCGGAACCAGCAGTCTTCCGCTGCCCCCATGACACCCCAGGAGATGCCGTAGCGGGCGCGGTTGAGGCAGCCGAAGGGTCCTTTCAGACCGGAGACGTTCGGAAGCAGGGCTTCCTCGCCGACCTCGACTCCCTCCATGACGATCTCGCCGGTGACGGAGGCGCGCAGCGACAGCTTGCCGCCGATCTTCGGGGCCGACAGTCCCTTCATGCCCTTTTCGAGCACGAAGCCGCGGATCTCGTTGTTGTGGGCCTCGGATTTTGCCCAGACCACGAAGACATCGGCGATCGGCGCGTTGGAAATCCAGGTCTTGTTGCCGCTGAGGCGGTAGCCGCCTTCGATCTTTTCGGCGCGCGTCTTCATGCCGCCCGGATCGGAGCCGGCATCCGGCTCGGTCAGGCCGAAGCAGCCGATAAGTTCGCCGGAGACCAGTCCCGGCAGATACTTGTCCTTCTGCTCCTCGGAGCCGTAGGCGAAGATCGGGTAGATGACGAGCGAGGACTGCACGCTCATCATCGAGCGATAGCCGCTATCGATGCGCTCCACTTCGCGGGCGACGAGGCCGTAGGCGACATAGCCGGCGTCGGCTGCGCCGTATTTTTCCGGCAGGGTGACGCCGAGCAGGCCGGCGTGGCCCATCAGGCGGAAGAGCTCCGGAGAGGTGGTCTCGTTGAGGTAGGCTTCCTGTATCCGCGGCAGGAGTTCGGACTTGCCGAAGGCGGCCGCGGCGTCGCGGATCATCCGCTCCTCGTCCGTCAGTTGGTCTTCGAGAAGAAAGGGATCTTCCCAGGAAAATGCCGCGCGTGCGCTCACAATCGTACCTCCGGTTTTGTCTCTGGATTATCCGCGAGGCGACGCCTTGCAGCAAGCCGCGTTTACTCATCCTGCCATGATTGATAGTAATAGGCGATGACAAGCCTCAGCCGTCGCCTTCTGCCTTCCACCGCTGCCCTTGCCGCCTTCGAATCGGTGGCGCGGCTGCGCAGTTTTTCGGCTGCCGCGGAGGAGCTCTCCCTGACGCAGGGCGCCATCAGCCGGCAGGTTTCCGGGCTCGAGGACCAGATCGGCGTGCTGCTGTTCGAGCGCACCAGCCGCGGCGTGGTGCTGACTTCCGCGGGTGCAGACTACGCCAAGGCCGTCGGCGCGGCGCTGTCGCAAATCCGCTCCGCCTCCCTTCAGGCCATGACCAAACGGCATAGCGATACGCTGAACCTTGCCATCCTGCCGACCTTCGGGACGCGCTGGCTGATGCCGCGGATCCCCGGTTTCGTCGCACGGCATCCGGAGATCACGCTGAACTTCGCGACCCGCATCGGCATCTTCGACTTCGATCGCGACGGCATCGACATGGCGATCCACATCGGTCAGGCCGACTGGCCAGGCGCCGATTGCACCTTCCTGATGGAGGAGATGGTGGCGCCGGTGTGCAGTCCCGGCTTCCTCGCCGCTCATCCGATCGAGCGGCCGGAGGACATGCTGGCGCTGCCGCTCCTGCACATGGCCTCGCGTCCGGGCGCCTGGAGCCACTGGTTCCAGAGCCTCGGCCTGTCCGGCGCCAGTTCCCAAGGGATGCGGTTCGAGCAGTTCTCCAGCGTCGGGCAGGCCTGCGCGGCGGGGCTGGGGGTGGCGCTGATGCCGCTCTTCCTCGTCGACTCTGAACTGGCAAGCGGGCAGATCGTGCAGGCCTATGCCCATCAAGTCCGCTCACCCAGCGCCTACTATGCGGTGGCGCCGCTGACGAAGACGGACTTCCGGCCCGTAGTCGCCTTCCGGTCCTGGCTGCTGGAGGAGGTGGAGCGCTACCGAGGGGAGGTCATGGCGTGGTAGGGGTGGTGCCTTTGTTTTGCACGCTGAGGAAGGATGCCTAAAATTGCCGCAGGAGGAGCTGATTTCCCTCTTGCGGTCGGCGAAGCGGGCGCTAGGATCGCGCCAACATTCACTTCAGGCGCTTTTCACCCACATTTAGGACCTACCGATGGAACTGGTGTTCGACGGCCATAACGACGTGCTCCTGCGGCTTTGGCGGACGATGAAGGCGGGGGGAGATCCGGTCGCCGAATTCATCAACGGCACGACCGAGGGCCATATCGACGCGCCGCGTGCCCGGAAGGGCGGGCTCGCGGGCGGCTTCTGCGCCATCTACATCCCATCCGGCGAACTGATCCTCAAGGACCCCGACGAGAACGGCCACTACGTCACGCCGCTGTCCGACCCTCTGCCGCTTGCCCCGTCGCTTGAGGTCGCCCTGGAGAAGGCGGCGATCGCGCTTCGCCTGGAGCGGGCGGGCGGCTGGCGCCTCTGCCGGTCGACGGCGGATGTCCGGGCCGCGATGGACGAGGGCGTCTTTGCCGCCGTCCTGCACATGGAGGGCTGCGAGGCGCTCGATCCCGACCTCGACAATCTCGAGGTCTTCTACGCGGCCGGCCTGCGGTCGCTCGGGCCGGTCTGGAGCCGCCACAACATCTTCGGCCACGGCGTTCCATTTGCCTACCCGATGGATCCGGATACGGGACCGGGCCTGACGGAGGCCGGTTTCGACCTGGTGCGGGCCTGCAACCGGCTCGGCATCCTGATCGACCTTGCCCACATTACCGAAAAGGGCTTCTGGGACGTGGCGAAGACCACGGACCAGCCGCTGGTCGCCAGCCATTCCAACGTCCATGCGCTGACGCCGGTGGCGCGCAATCTGAACGACAGGCAGCTCGATGCTATCAAGGAGAGCGGCGGCCTCGTCGGGCTGAACTACGCCGTGACGATGCTGCGTCCGGATGGTCGCGACGATGTGCAGACGCCGCTGTCCGACATGGTCCGGCACATGGACTATCTGGTCGAAAAGCTCGGCATCGACCATGTCGCGCTCGGCTCGGACTTCGACGGAGCCTCGATCCCGGAGGAGATAAGTGACGCTGCGGGCAATCAAAATCTGGTTGCGGCGCTCCGGGACGCGGGATACGCTGATGCCGACTTGAAGAAGATCTGCCGGGAGAATTGGCTGAGGATCATGGCGTCGGCCTGGCACGAATAGCCGGCGACCACAACAACAAGCAAACCACCAAAAAGGGGAATAAGAAAATGATCAATTTGCTGAACAAGCGCGCGCGCCTGCTGGCATCCGGTGCAGCCTTGTCGCTGCTCCTGGCCGCCGCACCACAGGCCTTTGCGGAGACGCCTCCCGACACGCTGGTGCTTGCCTGGGCGATCGACGACATCATCTCGCTTGATCCGGGCGAGGCGTTCGAAATCTCTGCCGGCGAGATCATGGGCAACACCTATGACAACCTGGTCAACCTCGACATCAACGACACGTCGAAGGTCACACCCGGCATCGCGGCCAGCTGGACCGTCTCGGACGATGCGCTGACCTACACGTTCACGCTGAAGCCCGACCTCACCTTTGCGTCCGGCAACCCGATCACGGCCGAGGACGTCGCCTACAGCTTCGAGCGCGCCGTCAAGCTCGATCTGTCACCAGCCTTCATCCTGACCCAGTTCGGCCTGACGGCCGAAAACGTCACCGAGAAGGCCAAGGCCACCGATGCCTCGACCTTCGTCCTGACCGTCGACAAGGCCTATGCGCCGAGCTTCGTCCTCAACTGCTTGACGGCGAACGTCGCCTCGATCGTCGACAAGACGCTGCTCATGGAACACGTGGCGGAGAATGATTTCGGCAACGGCTGGCTGAAGACGAACTACGCCGGCTCCGGCCCGTTCAAGATGATGCAGTGGCGCGCCAACGAGATCCTCGTCCTGGAGCGCAACGACAACTACTACGGCGAAAAGGCGAAGCTGAAGCGCGCCATCTACCGGCACATGAAGGAAAGCTCGGGCCAGCGGCTGGCGCTGGAGGCCGGCGACATCGACATCGCCCGCAACCTCGAGCCCGGTGACCTGGAAGCCATCTCCGGCAATGCCGAGATCGCCACCGATTCCGCTCCCAAGGGCACCGTCTACTACTTCAGCCTCAACCAGAAGAACGAAAACCTGGCCAAGCCGGAAGTGCGCGAGGCCCTGAAGTATCTGGTCGACTACGACGCGATCGGCGCGACCTTCATCAAGGGGATCGGCGAGATCCACCAGACCTTCCTGCCGAAGGGCATGCTCGGCTCGCTAGACAGCAATCCCTACAAGCTGGACGTGGAGAAGGCGAAGGAACTGCTGGCAGCGGCCGGTCTGGCCGATGGCTTCTCCGTCACCATGGACGTGCGCAACACCCAGCCGGTCACCGGCATTGCCGAATCCGTCCAGCAGACCTTCGCACAGGCGGGCGTCAAGCTCGACATCATTCCCGGCGACGGCAAGCAGACGCTGACGAAGTATCGCGCACGCAACCACGACATGTATATCGGCCAGTGGGGCACGGACTACTGGGATCCCCATTCGAACGCCGATACGTTCGCGGCCAATCCCGACAATGCAGATGAAGCTGCCGCCAAGCCGCTGGCATGGCGCAATGCCTGGGACATCCCGGAGCTGACACAGCAGACGGCGGCAGCGCTCCTGGAGCGCGACGAGACCAAGCGTGCCGACATGTACAAGGATCTGCAGAAGCAGGTGCTGGAAACCGGCCCGTTCGTGATCGTCTTTCAGCAGACGGAAGTGGCGGCGCACCGTGCCAACGTTGAAGGCTACAACCTCGGCCCGAGCTTCGACACCAATCTGCTCGCGCCGGTCTCGAAGGAATAGCCTGAGAGGACACATCTTTGGCTCTCCCGGATATTCTTCCAGTCACCCGCCGCAACCGGAGGCGGGTGCATCCCCTTGCATCGGCGCTCATGCGCTTCGTGGTGATGGCGGTGACGACCCTCTTCGGTCTCCTCGCCGTCACCTTCTTCATCGGCCGGGTCATCCCCATCGATCCGGTCTTGGCCATTGTCGGCGACCGGGCGCCCCAGCATGTGGTCGAACGTATCCGGCTCGACCTCGGCCTCGACCTGCCGCTCTACCAGCAGTTCTACATCTACCTGAAACAGGTCCTGTCCGGTGACTTCGGCACCTCGGTGCTGACCACCAATCCGGTGCTATCGGACATCCTGCGGGTCTTCCCGGCAACCATCGAACTTGCCACGATCGGCACGATCATCGGGGCGGTGCTCGGCATCCCGCTCGGCGTCCTGGCCGCCGTCAAGCGCGGCAGCATCGCCGACCAGGTGGTGCGGGTCATCGGGCTTGTCGGCTACTCCGTGCCGATCTTCTGGCTCGGGCTGCTGGCGCTGGTGCTGTTCTATGCCAAGCTCGGCTGGGTAGCCTATCCGGGCCGGATGGACATCGTCTACGAATATACCTTCACGCCGAACTCCGGCTTCTACCTGGTGGACGCCATCCTGCAACGGGAATGGGCCGTCGTCTGGGACCTCTTCCGCCACATCATCCTGCCGGGATCGCTGCTCGGCTATTTCTCGCTCGCCTACATCAGCCGCATGACGCGCTCCTTCATGCTGAACGAGCTCGGCCAGGAGTATATCGTCGCGGCGCGCGCAAAGGGACTGTCGGAGACCCGCATCATCTGGTTCCATGCGCTGCGCAATGCCGCCGTGCCCCTGGTGACGGTGATTGCGCTCTCCTATGCGGGCCTGCTGGAAGGTTCGGTGCTGACCGAGACCATCTTCTCCTGGCCGGGACTTGGCCTCTACATCACCAACTCGCTGCAGAACGCCGACATGAACGCGGTGCTCGGCGGCACGGTGGTCATCGGCGCGGTCTTCGTCGCCATCAATCTCCTGTCCGACCTTCTCTACCGGACGCTCGATCCAAGGACGCGCAGCCGATGAGCACCATGGATACTGCTCCCAAGCCCTACAGCCGGGACTGGCTCCTGTCGGACCGACCGGCCTCGCGCCGTCAGGCGAGCCTCGGCCGCGCCTATGTCGTCTGGCGGCGTTTCGCGGAAAACCGGCTGGCGCTTGTCGGCCTGGTGATCATCATCGCGCTGCTGCTGACTGCCGCGTTCGCCAACGTCTTGGCGCCGCATGATCCGCTGCAGGGCGACCTGCGCAACGCACGCCTCCTGCCGCCCGGGGCGGAGGGCTATCTGCTCGGGACGGATGACCAGGGGCGGGACATCCTCTCACGGCTGATCCACGGCTCGCGGCTGACGCTTCTCGTCGTCGTGCTGGTCGCCATCATCGCCGCGCCTGTCGGGCTGATCGTCGGCACCATCTCCGGTTATGCCGGCGGCTGGGTCGATGCCGTGCTGATGCGGATCACCGACATCTTCCTCGCCTTCCCGAAGCTCGTCCTGGCGCTGGCGCTGGTGGCCGCGCTCGGGCCGGGCATCGAGAACGCCATCCTCGCCATCGCCGTCACCTCCTGGCCGCCCTATGCGCGCATCGCGCGGGCCGAGACCATGACCTTCCGGAATTCGGAATTCATCTCTGCGGTGCAGCTCATGGGCGCCTCGCCGTTTCGCATCGTGCTGCGGCACGTCATGCCGCTCTGCCTGTCGTCGCTGATTGTGCGCGTGACTCTCGACATGGCGGGCATCATCCTGACGGCCGCCGGTCTCGGCTTCCTGGGCCTCGGCGCCCAGCCGCCGCTCCCGGAATGGGGCGCGATGATCGCGTCCGGCCGCCGCTTCATTCTTGACCAGTGGTGGGTCGCCGCCATGCCCGGGTTTGCCATCCTGATCGTCAGCCTCGGCTTCAACCTGCTGGGCGACGGCCTGCGCGACGCGCTCGACCCGAAGGAGGCCGGGCAATGACGGCTTCCGATACGACGCTCCTGACGGTCGACGACCTGCGCGTCCGCTTCCCGACCCGCACGGGCATGGTGGAGGCCGTGCGCGGCGTCTCGTTCACGCTCGGCCGCGAGCGGCTCGGCATCGTCGGCGAATCCGGTTCCGGCAAGTCGCAGACCGGCCGCGCCATCATGGGGCTGACGCCATCGCAGGCGCAGGTGACGGCCAAAACGCTGCGTTTCGGCGACCGCGATCTCCTGACCATGCCGGGCAAGGAGCGACGCATGCTGCGCGGCAAGCGCCTGGCGATGATCCTTCAGGACCCGAAGTACTCACTGAACCCGGTGATGACGATCGGGCGCCAGATCGTCGAGACGCTGAAGACCCATGAATCCATCGGCCGAGCCGAGGCGCGGACGCGGGTTCTGGCCATGCTGGAAGCGGTCCAAATCAGCGATCCGGAGCGGGTCTTCGATCTCTATCCGCACGAGGTTTCCGGCGGCATGGGACAGCGGGCGATGATCGCCATGATGCTGGTCTGCGGACCGGATCTCCTGATTGCCGACGAGCCGACATCGGCGCTCGACGTCACCGTGCAGCTGGAGGTGCTCGACATCCTCGACAAGCTTGTATCGGAACGCGGCATGGGGCTGATCTTCATCTCCCACGACCTGCGCCTTGTCTCCACCTTCTGCGACCGGGTGCTGGTGATGTATGCGGGCAAGGTGGTGGAGGAGCTTTCCGCCGCCAACCTGCACGATGCGCAACATCCCTATACGCAGGGCCTGTTGAACTGTCTGCCGCAGATCGGCGGCAACCGCCATCCGCTGCCGGTCCTGGAACGCAAGCCGGAGTGGACACTGTGACGACGGCTCTCTCGATCGACAACATGCTCGTGCTCTATGAGGACTTCGCGGCGCTGAACCACGTCAGCCTCGAGGTGGCGAAGGGCGAATCCTTCGGCATCGTCGGCGAATCCGGCTCCGGGAAATCAACGCTGCTGCGCGCCGTGACCGGGCTCGCCGGCTTCCAGGAGGGCAGCCTTACGGTCAACGGACGTCCCTACAGCGGGCGCCAGCGCGACAAGGAGTTCTACCGGACGGTCCAGATGGTCTTCCAGGACCCTTACGGTTCGTTGCATCCGCGCCAGACGGTGGACCGGCTGCTGCTCGAGCCGCTGATCATCCACGGTTTCGACAATGTCGACGCGCGCATCGCGCGGGCGCTGGACGAGGTCGGCCTCGGCTCCGGTTTCCGCTTCCGCTATTCGCACCAGCTTTCGGGCGGCCAGCGGCAGCGGGTCGCAATCGCAAGGGCGCTGATCGTCGAGCCCTCCATCATGCTGCTGGACGAGCCGACATCGGCGCTCGACGCCTCGATCCAGGCTGAAATCCTCAACCTTCTCGAGCAGGCCCGGCGCGACCGGGACCTCACCTTCGTCATGGTCAGCCACGATCTCGGCGTCATCAGTCACATGTGCGAGCGGCTGGCGGTGATGAAAACCGGCGAGGTGGTCGAGACGGTGCCCGTGGAGGCGCTGGAAAAGCGGCAGTTCTCGGCTGAATACACCCGCCAGCTACTGGTCGCCAGCGCAGGTTTTCGCCGCGACTAGCGCTTGGTGCGATGCAATAGATTTCCATTGTGCATCGGCAATATCACCGTAAACTGACACCTAATCATCCGATCGTGGACAGAACAAGGGGAACATCGGCTATGCAGGAAAGTGGTTTCTGGTGGGCAATGTCGCGGCATAGCCTGATCGCTGCAGCGGTCGCCCTGGGCGCGGGCTTTTCTGCCCTTCCTGCCATGGCCGCGCCGAGGACCGACGTCAGCATCGGGATGGCCATCGAGCCAGCCGGCCTCGATCCGACGGTTGCCGCTCCCGTCGCGATCGGTCAGGTGACCTGGCAGAACATCTTCGAGGGGCTGACGACGATCGACCGGAACGGCGATGTGCAGCCACAGCTCGCCGAGAGCTGGGAGATCTCCGAGGACGGCAAGACCTATACCTTCAAGCTGCGCCCGGACGTCACCTTCCACAACGGCGTCGCCTTCGACAGTTCGGTCGCCAAGTTTGCGATCGACCGGGCCCGCGGCAGCGATTCTGTCAATCCGCAGAAGCGTTACTTTGCCTCGATCGAAGCCGTGGAGACACCGGATCCGTTAACGCTGGTGCTGAAGCTGACGCAGCCGGCCGGCAGCCTGCTCTACTGGCTGGGGTGGCCCTCGTCCGTGATGGTCGAACCTCAGTCCGCGGACGACAACAAGACCACGCCTGTCGGCACCGGGCCATTTAAATTCGTCAACTGGGCGAAGGGCGCCAGCGTGCAGCTGGAAAGAAATCCGGACTACTGGAGCGAGGAGGGGGCGGCTGAGCTGGAGGCGGCGACGTTCCGCTTCATCAACGATCCGCAGGCGCAGGCGGCGGCGCTGCAGGCTGGCGATGTCGACGCGTTCCCCGAATTCGGCGCGCCGGAACTCATGTCCTCCTTCGAGGATCACGAGACCCTGGAAACGGTCATCGGCAATACGGAGCTGAAGGTCGTCGCCGGCATGAACAATGCGCGCGCGCCTTTCTCCGACAAGCGGGTCCGGCAGGCGCTGATGATGGCGGTCGACCGGTCGATGATCGTCGACGGGGCCTGGTCGGGTTACGGGACGCCGATCGGCAGCCACTATACGCCGAATGATCGCGGTTACCAGGACATGACCGGCGTTCATCCCTTCGATCTTGAGAAGGCCAAGGCGCTTTTGGCGGATGCCGGCTTTCCCGACGGCTTCTCCTTCACCATCAAGGCGCCGCAGATGGCCTATGCGCAGCGCACCTCGCAGATCCTGCAGGCCCTGTTTGCGCAGATCGGCGTCACGATGGAGATTGAGACGACCGAATTTCCGGCCAAATGGGTGGCGGACGTGCTGAAGGCGGCCGATTACGACATGACGATCGTCGCCCATGCCGAGCCCATGGATATCGATATCTATGCGCGCGATCCCTACTACTTCAACTACAAGAACCCCGCCTTCAACGAGGTCCTGCAGCGGATCGAGGCGACCTCCGATCCGGTCGAGCAAGAAGCGCTCTACGGCGAGGCGCAGAAGATCCTCGCGGAAGACGTTCCGGCGCTCTTCCTGTTCGTCATGCCGAAGCTCGGTGTCTGGAACAAGAAGCTGGACGGTCTGTGGGAAAACGAGCCAATCCCCTCCAATGTGCTGAGCGAGGTGCATTGGGAAGAGTAAGGGCCGCGTCGTCTTGATCGCCATCCTCACCCGCCAGGTCGCAAGCCTGCTCGTCACGCTGCTGGTGGTTTCGCTGCTGATCTTCACGGTCATGGATCTTCTGCCGGGCGATCCGGCGGCGATCATGCTGGGGACGTCGGCGACGCCCGAGACACTGGCTGCCCTGCGGACGCAGATGGACCTAGACCAGCCGCTTCCCGTCCGCTACCTCGCGTGGCTGGCGGGGGTGTTTCAAGGCGACCTCGGTCAGTCCTACACCTATGGTGTGCCGGTCGCTGACCTGATCGCGGAGCGGCTCTGGGTGACGCTGCCGCTGGCGCTGATGGCCGTCACGCTGTCGATCGCCATCGCGGTGCCGCTCGGCGTGCAGGCGGCTTACCGGCACAACGGGCCGTTCGACCTGCTTGCCGGTGCCATCTCCTATGTCAGCATCGCCGTGCCGGCGTTCTGGGTCGGGCTTCTCCTGATCGTCCTGTTCTCGACCACGCTCGGCTGGATGCCAGCCGGCGGATTTCCGGGCTGGGACGCAGGCTTCCTCGCCGGGTTTCAGGCCCTGCTCCTGCCGGCGGTGGCGCTGGCGCTGCCGCAGGCCGGCGTCCTTACCCGCGTCTCGCGGGCTGCAGTGCTGGAGGTGATGAACGAGGATTTCGTCCGCACCGCGCGGGCAAAGGGCCTGAGCGATCGAAGCGCGGTGTGGCGGCATGCGCTGCCCAACGCACTGATCCCGGTCGTCACCATGATTGGCCTGCAGTTCACCTTCCTGATCGCCGGGGCGGTGCTTGTCGAGAATGTCTTCAACCTGCCGGGCCTTGGCCGGCTTGCCTACCAGTCGCTCGCGCAGCGCGACATCATCGTCATGCAGGACGTCGTGCTGTTCTTTTCAGCTCTGGTGATTGTGATGAACTTTGTCGTCGATCTCGCCTATCTCGTCCTCGATCCGAGACTGAGGGTTCCTGCGTGAACACAAGGGTTTCCCGCCGCCCGGTGTTGCTGATCGGTGCCGTGATCACGCTGGCGCTGCTCGCGGTGGCATTGATGTCCCTGGTCTGGACGCCGGTGCCACCGTCCCAGATGAACATCGTCCAGCGACTGAAGCCGCCGCTTGAGGCGGGCCTTCTTGGCACGGACCAGTTCGGCCGCGACGTCGCCTCGATGCTGATGGCGGGTGCCTGGAACTCTCTGTCGATTTCTTTCGCGGCCGTCACCATCGGTGCTTTCGCCGGCACGGTGGTCGGAACTACAGCCGCCATGTGGCGCGGCCTGTTCGAGCTTTGTGTCATGCGGCTCTGCGATATCGTCTTTGCCGTTCCGCCGATCCTTTCGGCGATGGTGCTCGGGGCCTTCATCGGTGCCGGCCGTTTCACGGTGGTCATCGCCATCGGTGTGTTCATGGTGCCCGTCTTTGCCCGCCTGACGCTGGCGGCTTCGCGGCAGATCTGGGCGCGCGATTATGTGGCTGCGGCGATCGGCATCGGTCGTTCCAGAACCAAGATCACGCTCTTTCACATCCTCCCCAACATCGCCAACCAGATCATCGTTCAGGTGGCGATCCAGCTTGGCCTTGCCATCCTGACGGAGGCGGGTCTCTCCTTCCTCGGGCTGGGGCTGTCACCGCCCGCGCCGAGCTGGGGCCGGATGCTTGCAGACAGCCAGACCTTCTTTGGCCAGGCGCCCTGGCTGGCGATCCTGCCTGGATTGTCGATCGTCCTTGCGGTGCTCGGCCTCAACATGCTGGGCGACGGCCTTCGCGATCTGCTCGACCCCCGGAACAATCCCTGATTTTTTTTGAAAAAGACCTTTGCCATGAACGATCTCCTGAAGCTGACCATCCGTGAAATTCTCGGGCTCTATCGAAAGAGAAGCCTCTCACCGGCGGAATACTGGCAGGCGGTGGAGGCCCGTATCGCGGCTGCCGAGCCCAAGGTGCAGGCACTCTACCTCTACGATCCGGAGGCCGCCCGCTCGCAGGCAGAGGCATCGACACGACGCTGGGCGAGGGGCGAGACCCTGGGGCCGCTCGACGGGATCCCGGTGACGGTCAAGGAACTGATCGCCACGAAGGGCGACCCGGTGCCGATGGGAACAAGAGCCGTGGACCTGGTGCCTGCCGCCGAGGATGCACCGGCCGCTGCCCGGCTGCGGCAGGACGGGGCGATCATCTTCGCCAAGACCACATGTCCCGACTATGGAATGCTCTCCTCCGGCCTGTCGAGCTTTCATCCGCTGACGCGAAATCCCTGGGACCTCAGCCAGAATCCCGGCGGTTCCAGCGCCGGGGCGTCGGCGGCGGCTGCCGCCTGTTTCGGGCCGCTTCACATCGGCACGGACATTGGCGGTTCGGTGCGCCTGCCGGCCGGCTGGACCGGCATTTTCGGCTTCAAGCCGAGCCATGGGCGCATTCCGGTCGATCCCTATTATCTGGGCCGCTGTGCAGGCCCGATGACGCGCGCCGTCGAAGATGCCGCCATCTCCATGCCGACACTTTCGCGTCCGGACTGGCGCGACGGAACAGCTCTGGAACCCAATGATTTGGACTGGCTGGACCTCGATCTCGACGTGAAGGGCATGAAGATCGGCCTGATGATGGATGCTGGGGTTGGGCTTGCCGTGGATGCGGATGTTCAAGAGGCCGTTCTGTCCGCTGCCCGGCGCTTCGAGGAGGCCGGCGCCGTGGTGGTGCCGGTGGAGCCGGTGCTGACACGGGAAATGCTCGACGGGCTGGACGTTTTCTGGCGCGCGCGCTTCTGGGGCCAGATCGAAAAGCTCCCCGACGCGCGCAAGGCGATGATCCTCCCCTACATCTTCCAGTGGGCGGAGGGTGGCAGGAGCGTGTCCGGCGTCGAGGCGGTGCGCGGGTTCGACCGAACGATCGAGATGCGCCGTGCCTGCAGCACGCTGTTTTCGCAGGTCGATGCGGTCCTGTCGCCGACCAATCCGATCGTCTCCTATCCGGCGGAATGGGCATCGCCGACGAATGATCCCTTGCAGCCGTTCGAACATATTGCCTTCACAGTGCCCTGGAACATGTCGGAACAGCCGGCTGCGTCGATCAACTGCGGTTTCTCCACCTCCGGCATGCCCATTGGGCTGCAGATCATCGGGCCACGCTTCGGCGACCTTCTGGTCCTGAAGCTCGCGCAGGCTTTTGAACGGTGGAGCGGCGGAGTGACGGCGTGGCCGGAGCTCGCAGGCGACTGAGAGCAAGGTAAGCGCCACCGATCGTGGTCCTGGAACAAAATCGTGGCAACGGCGTTCACTGCTTGCAGCGTGAGGCGGTCGCGCCACGCGACGTAATCATGTCCGGTCGGAGAGAGAATGTTATGCGCGGTATCCTGCTCTGGCTCGTAGGTATTCCTATTCCCGTGATTGCCTTGCTTTACCTATTTAACTTCCTTTGACCTAGCTCAAGATTTGCACAGTTCCGATCAATAACCTTGGTCGCGATCGAAACAGGAGAACGATATGGCACCGGTTAACGCACCAAACGATCCCACCAACATGGCTGGAACGTCTTCCACGAAGGACGTCGAGATCCAGATCCAGCAGCTGCGCGAAGACATTGCGGCTCTGGCTCGCAGCGTCGCTGCCGTTGGTTCGGAGAAGGCTGACGACTATCGTGTCCGCGTCCGCAGGGCTACCAATGACGCAACGGAAGCCTCCATGCAGATGGTCGAAGCCGCTCGCGAACATGCTCTGTCGATGGAGAAGGACCTGGAGCGCAAGATCCGGACGAACCCGCTGCAGTCGGTTGCCATGGCCGCCGGCGTCGGCTTCCTGATCGCGATGCTGGCGCGCCGCTGATGCTGATGCTGACCAGACTGGCGCCGCTTATGGCGTCGTTCGCCTCGGTGGACGTGGGGCTGTTCATCAACCGCCTGCGTCGCAACCTGGTGATCTATGCTCTGGTGCTGCTGTTCAGCCTGACGGCCTATTTCGCATTGGTCGCCGCCGGGGCAGTGGTTCTTGCAGAAGAACTCGGCGCGGCGGGTGCTCTGCTCGCGGTGGCTGGTGGCGCGATGTTCCTGGCGCTTGTGCTTCTCCTGGCAGCGCGTCTCGGCGCCCGTGCGGAGGAGAAGAGGCGGCGGGAAACGGCTGCCAGCAGCGGCAGCAAGGCCTTGCTGGCAACAGCTGCAGTGTCTTTCCTGCCGCTCGTGCTGAAGTCGCGCCCGCTTGCCGTCCTGGCAGTCGCCGGAGGGCTCGGCTTCCTCGCCATGCGTAACATGGACGGGATCGCAGCGATGCTGCAGCAGCGCCCTCGCCAGGGACCGCCTCCGGGACCGGGCATGGATACCCGAC
This sequence comes from Rhizobium sp. PK7-22, assembly GCF_056530405.1. Taxonomy (NCBI): domain Bacteria; kingdom Pseudomonadati; phylum Pseudomonadota; class Alphaproteobacteria; order Hyphomicrobiales; family Rhizobiaceae; genus Rhizobium; species Rhizobium sp. PK7-22. The sequence goes on along the minus strand of NZ_CP096514.1, from coordinate 3,542,733 downwards.
TGTAGTTCGATCAGATGAACGGCCGTGCGCCTTCGGCGGGCGGCCGCCATCCCGCGACACGATAAAGCCCTTCCGGGTCGATGACCTGAGATCCCCGATCAAGCCAACGGATCAATCCGCCGTCGATGAGTGTCCGCAAGGTCTTGTTGGTGTGGACGAGGGAAAGCCCCAGCGTATCGGCGACATGCTGCTGCGTGAGCGGCAGCTGGTGGTCGCCACCGCTTCCTTCCATCGCCGCCCTGCTGCGCGTATCCAGAAAAGCCAGCAGATAGGCCGCCCTTTCCCGCGCGCTTCGCCGCCCGATGCTCAGAAGATGTTCGTCGAGCATCGATTCCTCGCGCGAGGCGATCCAGGTGATGTCGAACGCCAGCGAGGGATGGTTGCGAAAAAGGGTAGGGAACTTGTCCCGCTCGAAAGTACAGAGCGTCATGCGCGTCAGCGCTTCGACCGAGTGCTGCATTTCCGCCATCACATTGCCCTGCAGGCCGATCATGTCGCCGGGGAGAACATAGTTCAGGATCTGACGCCGACCGTCTTCGAGGATCTTGTAGCGGAATCCCCAGCCACTGAGCACCGTATAGAGCGAGGGGTTTTGTTCGCCCTCGACGATGATAGACATTCCGGGCTCCGCAAGCATCTCCGCAATCTTGAAGCGTGACACGAACGCGAGTTCCTCGGCAGTGAAGTCGCGGAATGTCGGCCGCTGTCGTAACGGGCACCGCTGACAAGGCGTGCGGGGTGGCGTGATCGGTTTCGGACTGGCCATGAGACTCACAGACGGTAGGGCATGTGCGTTTAACGCATGCGCTCTATCGTTACTGTGTCTTTTTTAAATGACCAGTTCTGATGGTCTTGTACGAGAGGGTTTTATGGAAGGAACGAGCGATTTCCACGGGCCCTCAAATTCTTGTCGTCGATCGGGAATACCTTATCGCCATGGAAGCAGAGCGTATTCTCATGGATTCCATGGCCTGCACCGTTCGCATTGCCATGCCGCACGACTATGCCGAAACGATGGAGGCGGGCCGCTTTGACGTGGTGGTGGTCGATGCGGGTGTGGTGGAGGATCGCGGGTCGGATGCCATCAGGCGCCAGGGCCGACTGGGAGCAGCGGTCATCTTCACCACGCTGACCAATGATTCCATGGAGAGGTTGCCGGAGTTCAAAGGTTTCGCCAGTGTGGCGAAACCGTTTGTCGATGAGGAGTTGCTTTCAGCCGTCGCGATGGCTCTGAGGCTCCCGGAGCTGGATATCTAGCTTCCGAAAGCCCGCGAGGTGATGGCGGCATGGCCTGGATCCGGTCCGAAATCGCCTTCACCTGTCACGCCCAGAAGTTCCTGAAGGCGGGTGCGGGCTCGGCTAACGCGGCTCTTGATGGTGCCAACGGCACAGCCGCAGATCGTCGCCGCTTCCTCGTAGGCAAACCCGGCTGCACCGACCAGAATGATCGCCTCGCGCTGGTCATCAGGGAGTTTGTCGAGCGCTTTGCGGAAGTCCTGCAGGTCGAGCCGCCCATACTGCTCGGGATGCACCGAAAAGCGCTCGCTGAACAGCCCGTCCGTGTCCTGGACCTCACGTCCACGCTTGCGCATCTGGCTGTAGAACTCGTTGCGCAGGATCGTAAAGAGCCACGCTCGCATGTTGGTGCCGGCGGTAAAGCTTGTCTGGTTTGCCCACGCCTTCATGATCGTGTCCTGCACGAGGTCGTCAGCCTTGTCATGACGCCCGGTGAGAGACACAGCGAAGGCTCGAAGATTGGGCAGGGATGCGAGAAGGTCGCGCTTGAAACCGCGATCGTCGTTCTCGGTCATCGTCATTTTACTTTCACCGAATTGCTGCTGCGTTCGGCTTCATCGAGCTTCTCGAGAAGGTCCATAAAGCGGTCAGGAATCCCCTCTTCTTGCACCGCGTCGTAGAACTCGCGGAGCTTTCTCGAGATCGAAGCGTTCGGCGGCATCGATCCGGGTTTAATTTCATGATGTGAGATGGTCATGTCCTGCTTTTTTCGGGTTTCGTCACTCATCACGCGGGCAGCCTGTTGCGTTTCATCACGACAGAATGCGCCTAAAGAAAAAAAGTTCCACCTCTTGCGGAACATTTTTTCCAGTACCACGTTCCCTACCAGTCAATTTGCCCATCGGGCATCAGGGGAGAATACTGAATGTCACTGACCACGCGCGTTGCGTCACACCTTCCATACTTGCGTCGATATGCTCGAGCTGTGACCGGATCCCAAACATCCGGAGATGCTTATGTAGCCGCGGTTCTGGAAGCGCTGATCGCAGATGTTTCGATATTTCCCGAAACGTCCAAGGACCGTGTCTCGCTCTACAAACTCTTCGTTGCAATCTTTGGTTCCACCGCCATTGAGATCCGTCCGATCGATTCCCCCTTTGCATGGGAACAGCGTGCTGCAGCCAATCTTTCGTCGCTTCCGTCCATGGCCCGGCATGCCTTCCTGCTGATCTCCGTCGAGGGATTCACGATCGAAGAGACGGCCGAGGTGCTGGGCGTCAATGTCGAGAAGGCAACGCAGCTGCTGGACGAGGCCTCCAGGGAGATTTCCCGCCAGGTGGCTACAGAGATCATGATCATCGAAGACGAGCCGCTGATTGCGCTCGACATCGAGCAGATGGTTCAGGAGCTTGGCCATCGCGTGACGGGCATCGCGCGAACCCATAAGGAAGCCGTGCAACTGTTTCAGACGACCAGCCCGAAGATGGTGCTGGCGGATATCCAGCTTGCCGATGGCAGCTCGGGCATCGATGCGGTCAATGAGATCCTGAAGGCCTCCACGGTGCCGGTGATCTTCATCACCGCATTCCCTGAGCGCCTGCTGACCGGCGAGCGGCCGGAGCCTGCTTTCCTTGTCACCAAGCCTTTCAACCCGGACATGGTCAAGGCGCTGATCAGCCAGGCGCTGTTCTTTAACGACACGGTGAAGGCCGCGGCCTGATTCGAGGCAAAGGCGCAACGGGGGAGGCCACGTCTCTGTGGTGATCCCCGCATCCGGAGACGACCATGCTCGTTCCCCCGTTGCACCGTAGTCGCCCTTGGATATCCAGGGCCGTCATCTGCATTTCGGATGCTTCCTGTTAATTCTCGCTGATTGTATCGAGATGCCTGTAGCTGGTTGTTGGGCTGACTGCTTCTCTCTATAAGAAAGCCAACAGACGTCAGGAAAGATCGCGCGATCGCCGATCTTCTCGCTCGAATGGAACGGAGTGAACACATTGGTGCATCCGCTGACATGGCAGCACGCTAGTCAGAGCGATGGCAGGTTGCGGGAGTTCCTTATGCCGGCGCTGGTCGATTTGGGGGCCAGCATCATCATTCAGGATGCTCAGCAGCAGTACCTACTGGTTACGAACCTTCCGGATGTCTGGGCTCACGGCAATCTGGACGCACCATCCGACGAAGCAATTTTTGGCGCCGACGTTGCGACACGGCTCTCTGTGCTGAAGGCCGATCTGACGGAGCCGGGGCACAAGGGGCAGCTGGAGGTCATGGTCGGCGCGGAGCAATTCTTCGAGTTCCGGGTCCAGGCTATCGAATGCGCGCAGGACGGGGTGCATCTGGTGACGACGATCGTGGATCGGTCTGAGGAACGGCATCGCGAGCGCCTGCTGCGAGCCTTGCTCCGTGAGGTCAGCCATCGCTCGAAAAACCTGCTGGCGATCATCCAGAGCATTGCCCTTCAGACGGCGCGCCACTCCGGCTCGCTGGACCTTTTCCTGCACAAGTTTAGAGGGCGACTCTATTCGCTGTCTCAGTCCCAGGATCTGATCACCGATTCCAGCTGGCGCGGTGCCTATTTCTTCGAACTCGTCCAGCAGCAGACACAGAAATATCTGCCGGAGAACCGCGAGCTCGTAAAAGTACGTGGTGACAACCTGCTGCTCAGCCCCAACGCCTCACTGCATCTCGGGCTCGCCCTGCACGAATTGATTGTGAATGCCGTGAGTCACGGCTCCCTGCTGCGCAACGGCCTGCCGGTCGAGGTCTCCTGCATCCGCAAACATACCGATGGGCATGATGTGGTGGAGATGGTGTGGCATGAGCCGCTTCAGAGGGCTTATATGCCTGCAGACGATGGAGACGAGCTCAAGGCTCATTTCGGCAGCACGGTGCTGGAACGGGTGGTGCCTGCCTCGGTCAACGGCAAGGCACAATACGTGATCTCTCATGACCGCATCGCCTATCACCTGGTGTTTCCGCTGGAGGCCGCGGGCTAGCAGGATTGAGCCGTTGCCGCCTGAGTGCCGCATCCCAGAACTGAATTGGCCCGGTTTCTTGCGAAACCGGGCCAACTCATCTCTTCGAGGGGGACTGAAGAGTGATGCCTGGAAGCTTAGTAGGGCGGGGGACGGGGGGTGCTTCCAGACGTGGGCATAACGAGGTCATCCGTTTTTCGTTCCAGAAAAACATCCGAAACTTGAAAATTTCTGCGGCCATGGCGGGACCGTGTCCAAAAACTGAGAAACAGGGGAGCCGATGGAGGTCCCCTGCCGATCTCTAGCGTTTGAGCATGCGCGGATCGAGCGCGTCGCGGATGGCGTCGCCCATATAGTTGACGCTGAGTACGGTCAGCGAAATTGCCAGACCCGGCCACAGGACGCGTGATGGGGTCAGCTGCAGAAAGTTGGAACCGTCGAAGAGCAGGCGCCCCCAGGTGGGAAAGTCGGATGGGAATCCGAGGCCGAGAAAGCTCAAGGCCGACTCGGTAATGATCGCCGAGGCTATGCCGAGGGTGGCTGAGACCATGATCGAGCTCATCACGTTGGGCAGGATATGCCGGAGGATGATCTGGTATTCCCGCATGCCGCTGCTCCTGGCGGCCATGATGAATTCCTGGCTCTTCACCGCCAGCACGTCGCCGCGCACGATGCGCGCCGTGTGCATCCAACTGGTGATGCCGATGACGAAGACGATCAGGATGAAGATCCCCGTCTCCGGCCCGAAGGCGGCCCTCAGTGTGTCGCGGAACAGCATGATGATCACCAGCAGCAGCGGCAGCAGCGGCAACGCCAGGAAGAGGTCTGTGACGCGCATCAGCGGCCCGTCGAGTCGACGGACGTAGCCGGAGAGCACGCCCACCAGCGTGCCGAGGAAGAGCGCCAGCAGCATGGCCGTAATGCCCACCGCCAGAGAAATCCGGCCACCGGCGAGAACCTGCGCCAGCATGTCCTTGCCGAGGTTGTCGGTGCCGAAGGGATGCGCCAGCGATGGCCACTGGTTCTTGTCTCGGATGTTGATGGCGTTGGGCGCCACCCTGTGGATGAAGGGGCCGATATAGACGGCCACGACGATGAAGGTGAAGACGATCAGTCCGACGACGCCGCCCTTGTGGGCGCGAAACTGCCGCCACATGTCGCCCATGGCTGAGCGGGCGGGTGTCGATGGCACTGCGTTGATGGTGGCATCAGTCATAGCGGATCCTCGGGTCGAGAATGCCGTAAAGTACATCGGCGATCAGGTTGAAGAGGACGATCAGGACGGCGAAGATGAAGGTCAGCGTCTGGACCAGCGGGATGTCGGCACCCTGTACAGCAACGATCAGCAGTTGGCCGAGCCCGTTCACCCGGAAGATCTGCTCGGTGATGATCGCGCCGGAGAAGATCGTCGGGACGCCCAGCGCAATCACGGTGACAACCGGAATGAGGCTGTTGCGCAGGACGTGCACGAGAAGCACGGCCTTTTCCTTCACACCCTTGGCGCGGGCGGTGCGGACATAGTCCTGGTGCAGGTTGTCCAGCATGGAGGCGCGCACGAAGCGGGTAATCTGCGAGGCATTGTAGAGCGCCAGCACCGCCACCGGCATCGCCATCTGGCGGATCTGCGCCATCAGGCTGGAGAAGTCGTTGACCACGAGATTGGTGTCATAGACCGACGGGAACCACTGCAGGTAGGACGAGAAGATGACGATCAGCAGGACGCCGGTGAAGAAAGTCGGTACGGAATAGCCGACCATCGAGACGAAGGTGCCGATCTGGTCGAAGATCGAATACTGCTTGTAGGCCGAGATCACGCCGATCGGGACCGCCAGCAGGATGCCGAACAGGTAGGCGAGGCCAACGACCCAGAGCGTCTGCGGCATGCGCTGCACGATCAGGTCGACGACCGGGCTGCGGGTGGCCCAGGACAGGATGCGCATCCGTTCACCATCCCCGAACTGCCAGCCGGTCAGGCTTTCCAGGATGTTGAGCGGCTCGTTGATGAAGAACTGCTGCAGCCATTTCAGGTAGCGGATGAGGAAGGGTTGATCCAGGCCGAGCGAAGCGCGGATCTGTTCGCGCACTTCCGGTGGAATGGTGAGGGGCAGATCGCCGGTCGGGTCGCTCGGGGCGAGGTCGAGCAGCGCGAAGATGACGAAGCTGATGACCAGCAGGGTCGGGATTGCAAAAAACAATCGCCGCAGAGTGTATGTGAACATCGAAGCTCCCCAGACTGCAGCACCGCGCCCGCGGTACGGGTGTTCGCCAGTTCTGCAGGTTTCTGAAACTGCGACCATCGCCGGCAGGACCGGCGATGTGCCAGCGCGGAGAAAGAGTTTCCGGGCCCGCGTGCGGCGGGCCCGGAACGCTCAATTACTTGGCGCGATACCAGTCGGCGATGTTCCAGACCTGGGAGTCCCAGGAGTTCATGCGAACGCCCTGGAGCGAGGTGGCGAACGAGGACTGGTCACCACGATGCACGAGTGCGATATGCGCACCTTCCTCGGTCAGCATGTCGTTGAGCTGCTTGGAAAGCTCGGCACGCTTCTCGAGATCGGCGGTCCTGGAGAGTTCGCCGACCAGCGTGTCGTATGCAGGGTTGCAGTAGCGCGGGATGTTCTGGCCCTGCCAGCCGTTGGCCGGGCTCGGCATCTTGTCGCAAAGCCATTCGGCCAGGTACTTCTCCGGATCGGTACCGTCGAAGTTGTTGGTGTACATCTCGACGTCGGCATAGAACTTCTGGAAGGTGTCAGGGCTTGCCGGATCACCGCCGAAGAAGACCGAGGCGCTGGCGTTGCGCAGTTCGGCATCGACGCCGATCTCCGCCCACATGGCCTTTACCAGTTCCTGGGTTGCCTGCCGCACCGAGTTGGTGGACGTGGCATAGAGGTAGGAGAGGCGGACGCCGTCCTTGGCGCGAATGCCGTCGCTGCCCCGTTCCCAGCCGGCTTCGTCGAGCAGCTTGTTGGCAGCGTCGATGTCCTGCGTCAGGCACCAGCTGTCGTTCTTGGTGGAGGCGACTGTCTCCGGCGCAGGAACGATATTGCAGGTGGCCCGGCCCGACTGGCCGTAGCCGGCCTCGACGATGATGTCACGGTCGATGGCCAGCGAGAGCGCGCGGCGGACGGCCGGATCGCTCAGCGACGGGTGCGGACCGGCTTCTGCCGTCGAACGCTTGTCACCCAGCGCCGGATCGGCGTTGAAGTGGTTGAGGTTGATGCGCTCGACCTGGGTGCCGAAGGAGATCTCCAGCCTGCCCTTGCCGGCGGCCATCATCGCCGCCAGCACTTCCGGCTCCACCTGGGCGTTCCAGGCGTAGTCGTATTCGCCGGTTTCGAGCACGGCACGTGCCGCTGATGCCGCGTCGCCGCCGCCCTTCAGCGTAACAGAGGCGAAGGCGGGCTTGGCCGGATCCCGGTAGTTCGGGTTGGCCGTGAAGGTGATCACGTCGTTGGGCTTGAAGTCTGCGACGACAAACGGACCAGTGCCGATCGGGCCGAAGTTGGCCGATGTGCATCCCGGAGCGGCGGCGCCGAGGCAATCCTTGAACTGGGCCGCCTGGATGACCGGCGACTGGGCGCCGACGAAGGCGCTGTAGGGATAGGGTTTGGCTTCACTGAAGGTAATCTTCACCGTCAGCGGGTCGACGGCCTCGACGTTGGTGATGCCTTCGTATTGTGCCGCCTGGGCGCAGCCGCCGTTGGGGTCGGTGCAATACTTCCAGGTGAAGACGACGTCTTCGGCGGTGAAGTCGGTGCCGTCCGACCATTTGACGTCGGGCTTCAGCTTCCAGGTCATGCTCAGCATGTCCGCAGCGAAGCCGCCGTTGTCCAGCGTCGGTAGCTCGGTCGCCAGCCATGGCACGAGTTCACCGGTTTCATCGTAGCGCGCCAACGGTTCGATGACCATCGACGAGGCGAGGACTTCCTTGGTGCCGCCAGAGAGATACGGATTCATGGTCGAAACCGCCTGCCAGAACAGGATCTTCAGATCACCGTCGGTGCCCCGCTCCGCGTGCGCCATGGAACTCGAAAGCGCCATGGCGGCCACTGTTCCTGCAAGCAGGATTTTAAACTTGTTCATGCTGCTGTCCCCTTATATTTCTTGTTTAGGGTTGTGTGTGCCTGCCGCCAATTTTTCTTGAGGCGGCGCCAAGGATCTGCGACGAGAATTTTAGTAATTCATTGTTTTCGCAGATTATTTAGTCCTGGCCCTCCCTTGCGATGACGCTGATGGTTGCACAGTTGGTCCGGCACTCCCAGTCGTGCCTGACCAAATTTTAGGCCATCTAAGCATAGGCCTATTTTTCGTTCAAGCGGGAAAATTGAAGCTTGCAAAATGTCTCCGCGGCGGCGCAGTATCGGCTTAACCAGAGTGGGAACGACAACAAGAACAACGAGGTCATCGCATGCCAGTGCTCAATCGTGCCGCCGAAATGCAGGAGGAAGTTGCCGGATGGAGACGTCATCTCCACGAGCATCCGGAAATCCTGTACGATGTGCATGAAACGGCGAAATTCGTCGCGGACAAGCTGACGTCCTTCGGTTGCGACATCGTCGAAACCGGAATCGGCCGCACCGGCGTCGTGGCGATCATAAAGGGGCGGCAAGGGGACGGCCCGACGGTCGGCTTTCGTGCCGACATGGACGCCCTGCCGATCTTCGAGACGAGCGGCAAGGAGTGGGCCTCCAAGACACCCGGCAAGGCCCATTCCTGCGGCCATGACGGCCATACGGCGATGCTGCTGGGCGCGGCGCAGTATCTTGCCGAGACCCGCAACTTCAAGGGTTCCGTTGCGGTGATCTTCCAGCCGGCGGAAGAGGGGGGCGCGGGAGCGCTCGCCATGATCCAGGACGGCTTCATCGAGAAGCATTCGATCAGCCAGGTCTATGGCATGCACAATTCCCCGGGACTGCCGCTGGGAGAATTCGCCATCCGCAAGGGATCGGTGATGGCGGCGGCCGATACCTTCGAAATCATCGTCAACGGCCGTGGCAGCCACGCCGCGCAGCCGCATCTTTCCGTCGATCCGGTGCTGACGGCGGGCCACATCCTGGTGTCGCTGCAGTCGATCGTCTCGCGGCAGACCGACCCGCTGAAATCCCTCGTGGTGACGGTCGCGTCGATCCACGGCGGCGACGCCAGCAACGTAATCCCGGACACGGTGAAGATGGGCGGCACGGTGCGCACGCTGCTGCCGGAAACCCGCGATTTTGCCGAGAAGCGGCTGACGGAAGTGGTGCAGGCAACCGCGCTGGCGCATGGCGCAACAGCGCAGGTCAACTATCGCCGCGGCTACCCGGTGACCTTCAATCACGACGCGGAAACCGATTTCGCCGCCGAGGTCGCCGGCAAAGTGGCCGGGCCGAAGTCGGTGGACATGACGATGGCGCCACACATGGGCGCGGAGGATTTTTCCTACATGCTGGAGCGCCGGCCCGGCGCCTTCATCTTCATCGGCAACGGCGATACGGCAAGCCTCCACAACCCCGCCTATGACTTCAACGACGAAGCCTTGCCCTATGGCATCAGCTACTGGGTCACGCTGGCCGAAACGGCGCTCGCCGCCTGACCGTCTCCAATCCTGAAGAGGAAGAATGCCATGTCGCTTGCTGAAACGGCAATGGAAGGAACGGGCCAGCGGGTGGCGGCTGCGGTCGAGCCGGTGTTGTCCGTCCGCGACCTCACCACATCCTTCCGGGTGGAGGACGAGTGGCGGTCGGTGGTGCGCAAGATCTCCTTCGACGTCGCGCCGCGGGAGACGGTCGCCATCGTCGGCGAATCGGGTTCGGGCAAGAGCGTCACCTCGCTGTCGATCATGCGCCTGCTGCAGAAAGGGTCGAGCCGGATCGAGGGCAGCGTCAAGCTGCTCGGCCGGGAACTGCTGACCCTGCCGGACGAGCAGATGCGCCAGGTGCGCGGCAACGAGATCGCGATGATCTTCCAGGAGCCGATGACCTCGCTCAACCCGATCTTCCCGATCGGCAAGCAGATCGCCGAAGCGCTGACCGTTCACCAGGACATCAGCAAGGCGGAGGCGCGGGCGGAGGTTGTACGGCTTCTGGACAAGGTCCGCATCCCCAACGCCAAGAGCCGCTTCGACGAGTACCCGCACCAGTTCTCCGGCGGCATGCGCCAGCGCGTCATGATCGCCATGGCGCTGGCGTCGAAGCCGAAGCTTCTGATCGCCGACGAGCCGACGACGGCGCTCGACGTCACGATCCAGGGGCAGATCCTCGACCTCATCAAGACGCTGCAGGACGAGGAGGGCATGTCCGTCCTCTTCATCACCCACGACATGGGCGTGGTGGCCGAAGTCGCCGACCGGACGATCGTGATGTATCGCGGCGAGGGGGTCGAAAGCGGCCCCACCGAGGAAATCTTCCACCGCGGGCAGCATCCCTATACCCGGGCGCTCCTGTCGGCGGTGCCGAGACTTGGGTCCATGGGCGACCGCAAGCTGCCCCTGCGCTTTCCCAGCATCGACATCGGGACGGGCGAGCAGTTCGAGCTGCAGGACGTGACGGATACGGTGGCCAAGACGAAGACGCCGATCCTCGACGTCCGCGACCTGACCACCCGTTTTGATATCCACACGGGGATCCTCGGCCGCAAGAGCGGTGCCGTGCATGCGGTGGAGAAGGTGTCCTTCCAGGTGTTCGAAGGTGAGACGCTGGCGCTGGTCGGCGAATCGGGCTGCGGAAAATCCACCACCGGCCGCTCGGTCACCCGGTTGATCACACCAACGAGCGGCGAGGTCACGATCGACGGCTACAACGTCATGCAGCTCGACAAGACAAGCCTGCGGGCCATGCGGCGCTCGATCCAGATGGTGTTCCAGGATCCCTTCGCCAGCCTCAACCCGCGCATGAGCATCGGTTCTGCGGTCATGGAGCCCTATCTGGAGCACAAGCTGGGGACGAAGAACCAGGCGCGCGAAAAGGCCGCCGATCTTCTGGTCAAGGTCGGCCTTTCGCCGGACATGATGCGGCGGTTCCCGCACGAGTTCTCAGGCGGCCAGCGGCAACGCATTGCGATTGCCAGGGCGCTGATGCTCGATCCGAAGGTCATCGTCGCCGACGAGGCGGTTTCGGCGCTCGACGTGTCGATCAAGGCGCAGGTCTGCAACCTGCTTCTCGACCTGCAGCAGAGCCTGAAGCTCGCCTATCTCTTCATCAGCCATGACATGGCCGTCGTCGAACGGGTCAGCCACCGTGTCGCGGTCATGTATCTGGGAGAAATCGTCGAGATCGGCCCGCGCGCCGCCGTCTTCGAAAACCCGCAGCATCCCTACACGAAGAAGCTGATGGCGGCGGTGCCGATCCCCGATCCGTCGCGGCGCGGGATCAAGCGCAACATGGCCATCGAGGAGATCAAGAGCCCGATCCGCCCTGTCGACTACATCCCGCCCGTGCGGGAATACCGCGAAGTTTCGACGGGCCACCTGGTGCAGGTGGCCTGAACGGCAGCCTCGCCGCGTTCGCGCCTGTCATGCCCGCCGCCGACTGTTTGACAGGTGGCGGCGAAGCATGGCAGCAACGACGTCGGAGGAATACGCATGGCGAAACGGTCCGAACCACACGGGCGGCTGGACGACGCGGCGCGCGCCGGCTGGCTCTACTATGTTGCCGGTCGCACGCAAGACGAGATCGCTTCGGCGATGGGCATCTCGAGGCAGTCGGCGCAGCGCCTCGTGTCGCTTGCGGTGGCCGAACGGCTGATCAAGGTCCGGCTCGACCATCCGATCGCCGCCTGCCTGGAGCTCGGGGAAGGGCTTCGCAAGAAATACGGGCTTCGCCAGGTGGAGGTCGTGCCGAGCGATCCGGCGGCCGGGTCCTCCACCGTCGGGCTTGCCGAAGCCGGGGCTGCGGAGATCGAGCGGTGGTTGAAGCGGTCGGAGCCGATCGTGCTTGCGGTCGGTACCGGGCGGACGCTGAAGGCGGCCGTCGACCAGCTGTCGCCGATGGAGTGCCCACAACACCGCATCGTCTCGCTCACCGGCAATATCGGCCCCGACGGCTCGGCCGCCTATTACAACGTGATCTTCTCGATGGCCGACGCCATCAAGTCGCGGCATTTCCCGATGCCGCTGCCGGTGCTGTGCTCCTCGGCAGAGGAGCGCGACACCCTCCACGACCAGGCGCTGGTGCGCTCGACCCTGGCGCTCGGCGCCCAGGCCGACGTCACCTTCGTGGGGATCGGGGAGCTCGGGCCGGAGGGACCGCTCTGCATCGACGGCTTCCTGGCCCGGGACGAGATGATGACGCTCGTGGAGGGCGGTGCGGCAGGAGAGATCTGCGGCTGGATGTTCGACCATGACGGCAGGCTCCTGACCGGCTCCATCAACGACCGCGTCGCCAGTGTCCCGATACCCTCCAGTGACGCCTCCTGCGTCATCGGGCTTGCCCAGGGACGGCGAAAGCTGAAGGCAATCGCCGCGGCGTTGAAGGGACGGTTGATCAATGGGTTAATAACCGACGAGGCGACGGCTGAGCAACTGCTCCGCGTCTGAGCATAAATTTACCAAGCATCCACAACAGGTTGACGGATTTCGCTGCAGCGCAGCGATGATTTTCCGTTGACTTGCCCTAGGTGAAGGTGAGTAATTGCCCATGAGCAAAGCGAATGCTCGTTCCATCTTCGGGAGGAAGATCATGACTTACAAGACGATTCTGCTGGGCGCATGCTCAGCGCTGGCCATGTCCAGCATGGCTTCGGCCGAAACCCTCACCATTGCGACCGTCAACAACGGCGACATGATCCGTATGCAGGGTCTGACGGAGGATTTTACCTCCAAGAACCCCGACATCCAGCTCGAGTGGGTCACGCTTGAGGAAAACGTGCTGCGTGAGCGCGTGACGACGGACATTGCCACGTCCGGCGGCCAATACGACATTATGACCATCGGCAACTACGAAGTGCCGATCTGGGCCAAGCAGGGTTGGCTCACCGAACTGGCCGACCTTGGCGACGACTATGGCGTCGACGATCTGCTGCCATCGATCCGCGGCGGCCTGACAGTTGACGGCAAGCTCTACGCAGCGCCGTTCTACGGCGAGTCTGCGATGATCATGTATCGCAAGGACCTGTTCGAGAAGGCTGGTCTGGAGATGCCGGAAAACCCGACCTGGGAATTCATCGGCGACGCTGCACGCAAGATCACGGACCGCTCCGCCGACATCAACGGTATCTGCCTGCGCGGCAAGGCCGGCTGGGGCGAGAACATGGCTTTCATCACTGCGCTGACCAATTCGTACGGCGGTCGCTGGTTCGACGAGAACTGGCAGCCGCAGTTCGATCAGCCTGAGTGGAAGGAAGCCCTGCAGTTCTACGTCGATCTGATGAAGGATGCCGGCCCGGCCGGTGCCTCCTCCAACGGCTTCAACGAGAACCTGACGCTCTTCCAGCAGGGCAAGTGCGGTATGTGGATCGACGCCACGGTCGCCGCGTCCTTCGTATCCAACCCTGACGATTCCACCGTAGCCGACAAGGTCGACTATGCGCTCTTCCCGTCCAAGGAAGGTGTCGACAATAAAGGCAATTGGCTGTGGTCGTGGAACCTTGCCATTCCGGCAAGCTCGCAGAAGGCTGAAGCCGCGCAGAAGTTCATCGCCTGGGCAACCAGCGAAGACTACGCCAAGCTCGTGGCTGACAAGGAAGGCTGGGCCAACGTTCCTCCGGGCACCCGCACTTCGCTCTACGAGAGCGCGGAATACAAGGAAGCCGCTGCCTTCGCAGAGCCTACCCTTGCAGCCATGAATGCCGCCGACATCACCAAGCCGACTGTCGAGCCCGTCCCTTATACGGGTGGTCAGTTCGTTGCGATCCCTGAGTTCCAGGCGATCGGCACGAATGTCGGCCAGCTGTTCTCGGCCGTCGTTGCCGGACAGTCCTCGGTCGACGATGCGCTGGCCCAGGCACAGTCCGCGACTGTCCGCGAGATGACGCGCGCAGGCTACATCAAGTAAGCTCCTCCCGAGCAAGAACCCGCCCGGCCTTCGTGCCGGGCGGGCTCCCAAAAACCTTTTTCCACCATGTGAAGATGGCGGGGTCATTCCCCCGCCGCTGGCGGATGCGCTGATCCCAAGGGAGCGTGAAGATGGCGACGCACAACACCAAGGCCCTTGCCCGTCTGATGATGGCGCCGTCCGTCGTCCTCCTGCTGGTCTGGATGATCGTTCCCCTGTCGATGACGCTGTGGTTCTCGTTCCAGAACTACAATCTGCTCAGCCCTGGCAATGTCAGCTTCGCCGGCTTCTTCAACTACAGATACTTCTATTCCGATCCGGCCTTCTTCCAGTCCATCTGGAACACGCTGATGATCGTCGGCGGCGTCCTGCTGATCACCGTGATCGGCGGCACCTTCCTTGCGCTTCTCCTCGACCAGCCGATCTTCGGCCAGGGCATCGTCCGAATCCTGGTGATCTCGCCCTTCTTCGTCATGCCGCCGGTTGCCGCGCTGGTCTGGAAGAACATGATCATGCATCCGGGGTACGGCGTGTTTGCCGATATCAGCCGGCTCTTCGGCACCACGCCGATCGACTGGTTCGCGCAGTACCCGCTGCTGTCAATCGTGATCATCGTCGCCTGGCAATGGCTGCCGTTCGCGACCCTCATCCTGCTGACCGCCCTGCAGTCGCTGGACAGCGAGCAGCGGGAAGCCGCTGAAATGGACGGGGCGAACTTCGTCTCCCGCTTCATCTACCTGACGCTGCCGCATCTGGCGCGGGCGATGACCGTCGTCATCCTGATCCAGACGATCTTCCTGCTCGGCGTCTATGCGGAAATCCTCGTCACCACCAATGGCGGTCCGGGTTACGCATCCACCAACCTGCCGTTCCTCATCTACCGCACGGCCCTGCTCGGCTATGATGTGGGTGGCGCTTCGGCGGGCGGCATCATCGCCATCATCCTGGCCAATATCGTCGCCATCTTCCTGATGCGCGCCGTCGGCAAGAACCTGGACCGATAGGGGAAGATCATGGCACGCGCCGTCACCAACCGACACAAGGTCATCGCCACCGTCGCCGCATGGCTCATCGCCTTCGTGATCTTCTTCCCGATCCTCTATACGCTGCTCACCAGCATCAAGACGGAATCGGAGGCGATCGCGGGCTTCAGCCTGATCCCGTCGGGCACCTTCGAGAACTACATCACCGTGCAGACACGGAACGGCTACTTCAAGCCGTTCATGAACTCCGTCATCCTGTCAGTGGGGTCGACGATCCTGGCACTGATCCTCGCCGTCCCTGCCGCCTGGGCCATGGCATTTTCGCCGACGAAGCGGACCAAGGACATCCTGATGTGGATGCTGTCCACGAAGATGATGCCGGCTGTTGCGGTGCTCGTTCCGATCTACCTGCTGTTTCGCGACTTCGGCCTGCTCGACACGCGCATCGGGCTGATGGTCATGCTGACGCTGATCAACCTGCCGATCGTCGTCTGGATGCTCTACACCTACTTTCGCGAGATCCCCGGCGAGATCCTCGAGGCGGCGCGGATGGACGGGGCAGGGCTCTGGCAGGAGATCGTCTACGTGCTCACGCCGATGGCCTTGCCGGGCATCGCCTCGACCTTTCTTCTCAACATCATTCTGGCCTGGAACGAGAGCTTCTGGACGATCCGTCTGACGGCGGTCGATGCAGCACCCCTGACGGCCTTCATCGCCTCCTTCTCCAGTCCGCAGGGACTGTTCTGGGCAAAGCTCTCGGCGGCCTCCACCATGGCGATCGCGCCGATCCTCATTCTCGGCTGGTTCAGCCAGAAGCAACTCGTTCGCGGCCTGACCTTCGGCGCGGTTAAGTAAGGAAGACGAAGATGGGCAGCATCACGCTCAACAAGGTGTCCAAGTCCTTCGGCGAGGCCAAGGTCATTCCGTCTATCGACCTCGAGATCCAGGACGGCGAATTCGTCGTCTTCGTCGGTCCTTCGGGTTGCGGCAAGTCGACGCTGCTGCGGCTGATCGCGGGTCTGGAGGATGTCAGCGGCGGGTCGATCCTGATCGACGGCCAGGATGTGACCGACAAGGCGCCGGCGCAGCGGCGCCTTGCCATGGTCTTCCAGTCCTATGCGCTCTATCCGCATATGAGCGTGCGCAAGAACATTGCCTTCCCCCTGAAGATGGCGAAGATGGACCAGGCGGCCATCGACCGGAAGGTGTCCGACGCGGCCAGCATTCTCAATCTCACCGACTACCTCGAACGCCGGCCGTCGCAGCTTTCGGGCGGGCAGCGCCAGCGCGTGGCGATCGGTCGGGCGATCGTGCGCGAGCCGACGGCCTTCCTGTTCGACGAGCCGCTGTCCAACCTCGACGCATCCCTTCGCGGCACCATGCGGCTGGAGATCAGCCAGCTGCACAACACGCTGAAGACGACGATGGTCTATGTGACCCACGACCAGGTCGAGGCCATGACCATGGCCGACAAGATCGTCGTGTTGAACCGGGGCAATATCGAGCAGGTCGGTTCGCCGCTCGAACTCTACTCGTCGCCGCGCAACCTCTTCGTCGCCGGCTTCATCGGTTCACCGAAGATGAACCTGATGGAGGGTGAATACGCCCGCTCGAAGGATGCCAAGACGGTCGGCATCCGGCCGGAGCATCTCGTGCTGTCGCATGAGAGCGGGCTGTGGACCGGCACGGTCACGGTCGCCGAGCATCTCGGATCCGACACCTTCCTGCATGTCGAGGTGGAGGGCATCGGCCACATCAATGCGCGCGCCGACGGCGAATTCGGGGCGCGTCATGGCGACCGGATCTTCCTGACGCCGAACGACACGAAGCTTCACCGCTTCGATGAACAGGGCCTGGCGATTTAACGTCGGAGTGGAGCCAGCAATGACCATCAAACTATCGTCTGCCGCGCTGGGCGAGATCGCCCATACCGCTGCCGTTCCGGCCTATGATCCGATCATGCTGTCGCCCGGCATCCTGCACTTCGGCGTGGGCAATTTCCATCGCGCCCACCAGGCGGTCTATCTGGACGACCTCTTCAACAAGGGCCATGACCTGGACTGGGCAATCGTCGGCGCCGGTGTCATGCCGTCCGATGCAACGATGCGCGAAAAGCTTGCCGCCCAGGATTTCCTGACGACCGTCGTCGAGCAGGACAACAATCGGACCGCCGCCCGCGTCACGGCGCCGATGATCGACATCATCGCGCCGGGCGAAACCGAAACCATCATCGCGGCACTCGCCGACCCGCGCATCCGCATCGTCTCGATGACGATCACCGAGGGCGGCTATTTCGTCGATGCCGCCGGCGCCTTCAATCCGGGGCACCCGGCGATCTTCGACGACGGCCAGAACCCGGATCGGCCCAAGACGGTCTTCGGGCTGATCGTCGCCGGGCTGAAGCGCCGCAAGGCGAAGGGTGTCGCACCCTTCACGATCATGTCCTGCGACAACATTCCCGGCAACGGTGAGGTGACGGAGAACGCGGTCGTCGGCGTCGCTGCCCTGTCGGACCCGGCATTCGCCGAGTGGATTGCCGAAAACGTGGCCTTCCCGAATTCCATGGTGGACCGCATCACGCCGGCCACCGGCCCGCGCGAGATTGATTTCCTGCGCGACACGTTCGGCATCGAGGACAGTTGGCCCGTCTTCTGCGAGGAATTCAAGCAGTGGGTGATGGAAGACAATTTTCCGTCCGGGCGTCCCGCTCTGGAAGAGGTCGGGGTGCAGTTCGTCCCCGACGTCGCACCCTATGAGCACATGAAGATCCGCATCCTGAATGGCGGCCATGCGGCGATCGCCTATCCGGCGGCGCTCCTCGACATCCACTTCGTGCACGAGGCGATGGAGCACCCGCTGATCCGCGCCTTTCTGGAAAAGCTGGAGAAGGAAGAAATCATCCCGATCGTGCCGCCGGTGCCGGAGACCGATCTCAACGAATACTACGACCTGATCGAGCGGCGGTTCGCCAATCCGAAGATCGGCGACACCATTCCGCGGCTGGCGCAGGACGGCTCCAACCGGCAGCCGAAGTTCATCCTGCCGTCGACCGCTGACCGTCTTGCAGAGGGCAAGGACATTGTCGGCCTCTCGCTGGTCTCCGCCCTCTGGTGCCGCTACTTCGAAGGCACGACCGATAGCGGCAAGGTGATCGTCTTCAACGACACCAGTGCGGACAAACTCCAGAAGGCTGCCAAACTGGCGCGGGACAACCCGGAGGCCTTCCTTGTGTTCGACGAGATCTTCGGCGAGGTTGGCAAGTCGGAACTCTTCCGGCAGCGCTTCTCGCATGCCTTGAAGACGCTATGGAGCGAGGGGACGGCGCGGACACTGGAGCTCTATCTCCAGAATTCTCTGGTCAAGTAGCGGGGTCAAGGGCGTGGTTGAGACGGTACGACCGCTGGTGATCTTCGATTGCGACGGCGTGCTCGTAGACAGCGAGCCCTTGTCCGTCAGCGTGCTGGTCGAAGCCCTTAACCGAAAGGGCGTCGACATCGGCGAGGACGAAGCCTATGCGCGCTTTCTCGGCCGTAGCCTTTCAACCGTCTCGCAGATCCTCCACGACGATTTCGACCATAGCATCGACGATGTCTTCCTCGATGACCTGCGCCATCATCTCTACGCGCGCTTTCGTCAGGAACTGAAGCCTGTTCCGGGGGTGGCACAGGCGCTCGACGCGCTGGAATGGCCGCGCTGCGTGGCCTCCTCCAGCCAGCCGGAGCGCATCCGCCTTTCCCTCTCGCTGACCGGCCTGCTGGAGCGCTTCGAGCCGCATATCTTCAGCGCCTCCATGGTCTCGCGTGGAAAGCCGGCGCCGGATCTCTTCCTGCATGCGGCCAATGCCATGGATGCGAAGCCGTCCGCCTGCATCGTCATCGAGGACAGCCCGGCCGGCATCGAGGCCGCGCAGCGTGCCGGGATGGCGGTCTTCGCCTTTGTCGGAGGCTTGCATGCCAATGCCCCCGGCTACCGCGATCGGGTTGCAGAACTGGCACCCGACGTCGTGTTTGACGCCATGCCGGATTTGATACACCTTGTCCGCAAACACATTGAGGGCTCCGGAAGCCGTCTCCCGCAGCGCGCGGTCTAGCGCGCGGGATGCACACCTTGAGGGCGCCCCTGCGGGCGGGGAACATATCCTGATGCGAGATCACGTCGTTGCGGTCGATATCGGCACGGCCAGCGCCCGCGCCGGCGTTTTCGATCGCGAAGGCCGGCTGCTGGCAAAGGCCAAGCACCCGATTGCGATGCAGAGGCTGCGCGAAAACCACGCCGAGCATGATTCCGACGACATCTGGCGGGCCGCCTGCAAGGCCGTGCGCGAAGCATTGGCCCAATCCGGCCTCACCGCCGGGCGCATCGCGGCCATCGGTTTCGACGCCACCTGCTCGCTGGTGGCGCGCGATGTGAATGGTCGCCAGCTTACCGTCTCGATGGGAGGAGACGACCGCTTCGACACGATCGTCTGGCTCGACCATCGGGCCATTGCCGAGGCCGAAGAGATCTCCGCCACCGGGCATCCTGCACTTGTCTTTTCCGGCGGATCGCTCTCTCCCGAGATGGAGATGCCGAAGCTGATGTGGCTGAAACGGCATCTGCCGGAGACCTGGCAGCGGGCCGGCTATTTCTTTGATCTTGCCGACTTCATGACCTGGAAGGCGACCGGATCGCCGGCTCGCTCGCGTTGCACGCTGACGGCCAAGTGGAACTACCTTTCGCATGAAACGCCAGGCTGGCAGCAGGATTTCCTGGCGCAGGCGGGCCTCGAGGATCTTCTCGAGCGGGGCGGTCTCCCGCACGAGACGGTCGCCGCCGGGACAAGCATCGGCTGCCTCAGTATCGAAGCCGCGTCAGATCTCGGGCTCGATACCGGCTGCGAGGTCGCGGCCGGGCTGATCGATGCCTATGCGGGCGCCTTCGGCGTGCTGGGCGGCGCGGCGGATGGTGGGGCGCTGGAAAGGAGTGTGGCCCTGATCGGCGGCACGTCGAGCTGCATCGTCTCCTTCGCCGCCGATGCCAAGCCCGGCCGCAGCCTCTGGGGGCCATACTTCGAGGCAGTGCTGCCCGGGCACTGGCTGGTGGAGGGTGGCCAGTCGGCGACCGGCGCGCTGCTCGACCACATCGTGCGCATGCATGCCGCCGGCGGCGAGCCGACCTCGGAGCTGCACGGTCGCATCATCGCTCGGGTCCAGCAATTGCGGGCGGAACAGGGGGCGGAGCTTGCCGCGGGCCTGCACGTGCTGCCGGACTTCCACGGCAACCGCTCGCCGCTGGCCGATCCGCATGCGACGGGCGTGGTCAGCGGGCTCACCCTCGACACCTCCTTCGATGGCCTCTGCCGGCTCTACTGGAGAAGCTGCGTCGCCATCGCGCTCGGTATCCGGCACATCCTGGAGACCATGGACGGCTATGGCTACCGCTTCGAGACCCTGCATGTGACCGGCGGGCACGTCCACAACCCGCTGCTCCTGGAGCTCTATGCCGATGTCACCCGCTGCCAGGTGGTGGTTCCCGAGACGCAGGACGCCGTGCTGCTCGGCACTGCCATGACGGCGGCGGCTGCAGGCGGCATCCATGAGAGCCTGGCGGCTGCCGGACAGGCGATGGCGGCGAAAGCGCTAGCGCGGCACGCCGATCTCGGGACGAGCCGATCCTACGACCGCGACTACCGGCGCTTCCTCGCCATGGTGCGGCATCGCGCCGAACTGCTGTCGATCTCCTGACCGCTTGCTCTCTCCCGGCCGCATGCCTACATCCGGTGAGCCCCGCAGGAGATGCCGATGATCATTGAAGCCGCCCGCCGTTCGCTCCTCAACCTCTTTGCCCCGGAGACGCGCGCCGTCTTCTGGAAGGTTCTCGGGCTCACCATCCTGGTGCTCGTCGGGCTGTGGCTGGCGCTTCGTCAGACATTCGCCGCGGTCATCTGGCCCTGGTTTGCAGTCTACCTGCCGGATGTGCCGGACTGGGCCGGCTGGCTGACGCTGATCGCCGCGATCCTGGCCGGCGTCGGGCTGGCGCTGCTGCTCGCCCTGCTGATTGCGCCGATCACGGCTCTGATCGCCGGTCTCTTCCTCGACGACGTCGCCGAGGTGGTGGAGAAGCGGGATTACCCGACGGACGTGCCAGGCACGCCGATGCCGCTCGGCCAGGCGATCATCGGCTCGCTGAAGTTCCTCGGCGTCGTCATCATCGGCAACATCATCGCCCTGCTGCTGCTCTTCATTCCCGGCATCAACCTCGTCGCCTTCTTCCTCGTCAACGGCTACCTTCTCGGGCGGGAGTTCTTCGAATTCGCAGCCATGCGCTTCCGGTCGCCGCCGGAGGCGCGCGCCTTCCGGTCAAAGCATCGCGGTACCGTCTTTCTCGCCGGACTGCTGATCGCCGGCTTCCTGGCGATCCCGATCGTCAACCTCTTGACCCCGCTCTTTGCGGCCGGGCTGATGGTACATCTCCACAAGCTGATATCGCAGCGCGACACGGCCTTCCGGATCGGTGCAGCGACGACGGCAGCCGCCAGGCGCGGATGAGCTGTTGAAGGCAGCCCTAATGGCTCCCTTCAGCCGGCCGGATGCGGTATGGGAGGGAGACTTTATCCTCCCACGAAAGCCGCATCATGCCGCACTCCAGTAACATCAGCGCCGCGCTGTTCGATGGTGAGCAGCCGAAGGATCCACGGGCGATCCTGAAGCGGGTCTACGGCTATGATGCTTTCCGGGGCAAGCAGGGGGCGGTCATCGAGCGGGTGGTCGCCGGCGGCGATGCGGTCGTTCTCTTTCCCACCGGCGCCGGCAAGTCGCTCTGCTTCCAGATCCCGGCGCTTGCCCGTGAGGGCGTCGGCATCGTCGTCTCGCCGCTGATCGCGCTGATGCGCGACCAGGTGGAGGCGCTGAAGCAGCTTGGCGTGCGGGCCGCGGCGCTGAACTCCTCTCTCACCCCGGAGGAATATGCGGAGGTGCGCCGGTCGCTTGCGGACGGCACCCTCGATCTTCTCTATGTCACGCCGGAGCGGATCACGACCGCCGGGTTCAAGGACATGATCCGCTCGACGAAGATCGCGCTGTTTGCCATCGACGAGGCCCATTGCGTCTCCCAATGGGGCCACGACTTCCGGCCCGAATACCGCGAGCTTGGCCATCTCGCGGAGATGTATCCCGGCGTGCCGCGCATGGCGCTGACGGCGACCGCCGATCCGCATACCCGCGAGGACATCATCGACAAGCTGGCGCTGCGTTCGGCGGAGGTGTTCACCACCTCCTTCGACCGGCCGAACATCGCCTATGAGATCGTCGAGCGCGACCAGCCGCGCCAGCAGCTCTTGCGCTTTCTCTCGCGCCACAAGGGATCGAGCGGTATCGTCTACTGCCTTTCGCGCGCCAAGGTGGAGGAGACGGCCGAATGGCTGAACGGGCAGGGCATCCGCGCGCTCGCCTATCATGCCGGCATGGATCGATCGGTGCGCGACGCCAACCAGGATGCCTTTCTCAAGGAGGAGGATCTCTGCCTCGTCGCCACCGTCGCCTTCGGCATGGGTATCGACAAGCCGAACGTGCGCTATGTCGCCCATCTGGATCTGCCGGGCTCCGTGGAAGCCTACTATCAGGAAACCGGGCGTGCCGGCCGCGACGGCCTGCCGTCGGACGTCTGGATGGCCTATGGAATGGCCGACGTCATCCAGCGCGGGCGGATGATCGACGGCGGTCAGTCGAGCGAGGACATCAAGCGGGTCGAGCGCTCCAAGCTCAATGCGCTGCTCGCCATCTGCGAAACGCCCGGCTGCCGCCGCCAGTCTATCCTTGCGCATTTCGGCGAGGCGCATCCGGGGGCCTGCGGCAATTGCGATACCTGCCTGAAGCCGGTCGAGACCTGGGACGGCAGCGAGGCGGCGATTAAGGCGCTGGCGGCCATCTATCGAACGGGCGAGCGCTTCGGCACGGGCCATCTGATCGATGTGCTGCTCGGCAACGAGAACGAGAAGACCAGCCGCTTCGGGCACGTCGAGATGCCGGTCTTCGGCGCCGGCAAGGATCTGCCGTCGAAGACCTGGCAGTCCGTCTACCGCCAGCTGCTGGCGGCGGGCCTCGTCACCGTCGATCATGAAGCCTTCGGGGCGCTGAAGCTCGGCCCCGAGGCGCGCGCCGTCTTCCGGCACGAGCGCGAGGTGCGGTTCCGCAAGGACCGGCCTACGTCCGCCAAGGCATCGCGCGGCGCGTCTTCCGGTGCGGCCAGCGCGCGGTCATCGCTCGAGGGCGCCGACATGGAGCTCTTCGAGGCCCTGCGCCAGACGCGCCTGGAGATCGCCAAGGGGCTTTCCGTGCCGCCGTACGTGGTCTTTCCGGACACGACCCTCGTCGCCTTCGCCACCAACCGGCCGACCAGTCCCGAAGAACTGCTCGGCATCTCCGGCGTCGGGCAGTCCAAGCTTGAGCGTTACGGCGACGATTTCCTGGAGGTGATCCGGGCGCATACGCGGTAGTTCACACGACCGTCTCGCCGATCCGTTGCGGCGGCAGTTCCACCAGCGGTGCCGGCACATCGCAGGTCTTTTCCGGCGACTTGCAGAGATCGGCGATGACGCAGTGCTCGCATTCGGGCTTGCGCGCCTTGCAGGTGTAGCGCCCGTGCAGGATCAACCAGTGGTGGGCGTGGAAGAGGTACTGTTTCGGGATCACCTTCAGGAAGCGTTCCTCGACCTCGTCCGGCGTCTTGCCCGGCGCCATCAGCAGGCGGTTGCCGATGCGGAAGACATGCGTATCGACGGCAAGCGTGGGAATGCCGAAGGCCATGGACATCACCACATTGGCGGTCTTGCGACCGACGCCCGGCAGCGTCACCAGGTCCTCGATCGTCTTCGGCACCTCGCCGCCGAAATCATCGATCAGCTTCCGCGACAGGGCGATGACGTTCTTGGCCTTGTTGCGGTAGAGGCCGATCGTGCGGATATGCTGCGTGACGCCCTCCTCGCCGAGCGCCAGCATCTTCTCCGGCGTGTCGGCGATCCTGAACAGCTCCCGGGTGGCCTTGTTGACGCCGGCGTCGGTCGCCTGGGCCGACAGCGCCACGGCGACCACCAGGGTAAAGGGATTGGAATGCTCCAGTTCGCCCTTCGGCTCCGGCCGCTGCACACAGAACCGGCGGAAGATCTCCTCCATCTCAGCCTGGGAGTAGCGGCTGCGGATATGCCGGCGGGCGCGGCTTCCCGTCGCATTTGACTTTTGTGAAGCAGCTGTGCTGGATTTGCTTTTTGGAATGGCCATATCGCTTCTATAGCCAGCCGACGCGAAGGAAAGCAACGTGGAGATGTCCGAGGATCCGACGGTCTTTGCGGCCGAGCTGACCCCCTATCGCTCGCTCGGGCGCCGGGGCTTTCATGTGGTGCTGGCACTGTCGGGCGGCGTCTGCCTGATCTACGGCATCTTCTTCATGGTGACCGGCGCCTGGCCAATCGGCTTCTTCCTCGGCCTCGATTTCCTGGGGCTCTACATCGCCCTGCGGCTCAGCTACCGCTCGGGCCGCGCGAAGGAAGAGGTCACCGTGTCACGCACCAATCTGTCAATCCGCAAGGTCTCGCCGGCGGGCCGGGTGGTGGAGCATCGGTTCAACCCTTTCTGGGCCCGCTTCGGCGTCAACCGCCACGAGGAGTTCGGCATCACTTCGATGTATGTGACGGGCGAGGGGCGCTCGACCGATATCGGCTCCTTCCTCAACCCCGACGACCGGGAAAGCTTTGCCAAGGCCTTCCGCGGCGCGCTGGCGACCGTCACCCAAAGACTGTGAGGCCCGCAAGAAACGGGTGGCCCGGACAGAGGCGAGGGGGCATTGTACGGGCAAAGGAGACCGGCGATGAACGCATTTGCCCAGATCGCAGAACCCGCATTCGACGCGACGCCCGTAGGCGACGACTATGAGACCGTGCGCCGGGTGATCGAGCTCATCACCATCGACTACCGCGCACAGCCGTCGCTCGAAAGCATTGCCGCGGAGATCGGGCAGTCGCCGACTCAGTTGCAGAAGGTGTTCACCCGCTGGGCAGGCCTGTCTCCCAAGGCCTTCCTGCAGGCCGTGACGCTGGACCATGCGAAGCGGCTGCTCGGCCACGAGGGCCTGCCGCTCTTGGAAACCTCCTATGAGGTCGGCTTGTCGGGACCCGGCCGGCTGCACGATCTCTTCGTCACCCATGAGGCCATGTCGCCCGGCGAATGGAAGGCGCGCGGCGGTGGCCTCACCATCCGCTACGGCTTCCATCCGTCGCCCTTCGGCGTGGCGCTGGTGATGGCGACGGAGCGCGGACTGGCAGGGCTCGCTTTCGCCGATTTCGGTGGCGAGAAAGCCTGCCTGGACGACATGACCTGCCGCTGGCCGAATGCGGCCTATGTCGAGGACCTCGAGATGACGGCGCCCTACATCCGGCGGATCTTCGACAAGTCGCTCTGGTCTGCCGAACAGCCGCTGAAGGTCGTGCTGATCGGCTCTGACTTCCAGGTGCGCGTCTGGCAGAGCCTGTTGAAGATCCCCTTCGGCAAGGCGGTCACCTATTCGCATGTGGCCCGCGACATCGGTCAGCCCACCGCCAGCCGCGCCGTCGGCGCCGCCATCGGCCGCAACCCGATCTCCTTCGTGGTGCCCTGCCACCGGGCGCTCGGCAAGAGCGGCGCGCTGACCGGCTATCACTGGGGACTGACGCGCAAGCGGGCGATCCTGGGATGGGAAGCGGGCAACGCGTAAGGTGAGGTCTCAACATGTTGGCAGAATATGCCATCGGGTGTATCCTCGACCCACACCAGTGACGAGGACACGATCATGCCCACCCGGAACGTCGTGCTGACCGACCACCATCAGGATGTAATCGAGCGGTTGGTAAAATCCGGCCGTTACCAGAACGCCAGTGAGGTGCTGCGCGAAGGCCTCCGCCTTGTCGAGCAGCGCGAGCAGCTGGATGTAGCGAGGCTCGAAGCGATTCGCGAGGCAGCACGGGTAGGTTTCAGCGATCTGGAAGAGGGTCGGTTTGCTGACGTCCCGCTAGATGCTCTAGGCGAATATATCGCCAATTTCGGCATTGCCGCGGCTGGCCGCGCCAGCAGGCCCGCGGACAAGGACAATGGCTGACCTGCGCCTTTCGTCCTCTGCCGAAGCCGATATCGGGGAAATTCTGGCGCGAACCCACGAAGAGTTTGGCGGCGAGGCGCGCATTCGATACGAGTGGCTGCTCGTCACGGCCTTGCGTGACCTGGCGGCCGATCCGGGGCGCCACGGGACGATCGAACGCATCGATCTTGGTCTCGGCATATGGAGCTACCATCTTCGCTATAGCCGCGACCGTGCACGTCATAAAACTGGAATCGTGCATCGCCCCCGTCACCTGATCCTGTTCCGTCAGTTGCAGCCGACCACGGTAGGCGTGGGGCGCATTCTACATGAGGTGATGGATCAGCAGAGGCATCTGCCGGATGATTTCGGTGAAGACCGAGATCTCTAAGTGAGCACGAGCAGGCATGATTGCGGGCGACAGACGCCGCGGCCCCGCACAGCCCTCCACCGGTCCGCGGTGCTATCGTTTGGTGCCGGACGTATCGATCTTCTCGGCAAGCCAGATCTTGATCAACGACTGGTAGGGCACGTCACGCTTGCCGGCGGCAACCTTGATCTGTTCCAGCAGGGAATTGGGCAGGCGCAACGAGATCGAGGTGGAGGATGGCTTCAGGTTCGGCAATCGCACCTTCGCCGCCTTGCTCCAGTCCATATGATCGGTGGAGTCATGCTGCTCCCAATAGGCCCGCTCTTCGGCTTCCGTGTTGAAATGCGGCACGGGGTTAGGCTTCCTGCTCATAGTAACTCCGCTCCTTCCGGCTCATGTTCCGGGCCGAAATCACCCGGATCTTCGTGTCGTCTGTCCGAAGCGTGAAGGTGATATGGAGCAACCTTCCGTCATCGGTGCGGCCGAGCGCGTGGATGCGCCGCTCGCTCAAACTATGGCTGGGATCGGGTATCATCAGCAGGGGCTCGTTGAAGAACACCTGCTCGGCCTCGCTCTGGCTGACTTCGTGCTTCTCGGCGTTCTTGCGGGCGTTGCCTTCATCCCACTCAAATCCGACGATCCGTTCCCAGTCGATCATTGTTGTATATTGCCATAATATACATTCAGTTCAAGACGGAGCGCAAAAGCAGTCAATGAACGCTCTGGAAGCGCCTCGCTTGGAACCGCGAAGGATCTGCCCAGCTTCATCGACGAAGACTGACGTTACAGCAGTTGCGCCTGCGCCATCGCTACCAGCTCCCGTGCAGCGCTCTCGTCGGTGATCAGCGTGTTGCAGCCGATGCGGCGGATGGTGGCGCGGATGGCGACGGCCCGGTGGGCGCCGCCGGAGGAGAGGACGATGTGCCTGGCCTTTTTCAGCGTATCGAGGTCGACCGACATCACCCGCTCGTTGATCGAATGGCGGACGGAGCGGCCCTCGGCATCGAGGAAGTTGAACATGGTGTCGCAGACGCAGCCGGCGGCGATGAGCTCGTCGAGTTCCGTCTTGGAGATAAAACCCTCCGACAGCGAGGTCGACTGCGGGCCGATGTCACCGCAGCTGACGACCGCAAGGTCCATCTTCTCGGCCAGCTCATAGATCGCCTTCAGGCCGCATTCCTCGATCAACGCCCGTTTCGTCTTCACCGAATCCACCAGCAGCGGCGCCAGGAACATGTAGCATTCGGCACCGAACTGGCTGGCCAGCCGCCAGGTGTAGTCGATCGGGTTTGTCTGGTGGACGGCGACGATGCCGCCGAGCAGCGAGACCACCTTGCAGCCCTGCCGCCGCGGCGGGCGGAAGCTCGCCAGCGACGCCGTCATGGTCCGGCCCCAGCCGACCCCGATCGTCATGTCGTCCTGGATCACTTCGGAGAGGAACTGGCCGAGCGCCAGTCCGACGGCACTGGCCAGGGCCTCGGCGCCCGCGTCCCTCGTCTCGGGCACGACGATCGCCTCGTCCAAGCCATAGGCCTGTTCCAACTGGGTGGCGAGCGACAGGCAGTCGTCGACGCCGGCATTGATCCAGATCTGCACCTCGGCGCGCTTCATCGCCTCGTCCAGCATGCGGATCACCGTCGACCGGCTCACGCCCAGCCGATCGGCGACATCCTTCTGCGTCAGGCCCTGGTTGTAGTAGAGCCAGGCGGCGCGCAGTCGCAGCGATGCGGCGTCAGATATCCCGGGATGGGTTTCGCGTCTGAGTTTGGCCAAGGGGGCTCCAGCAATGCGTGAACTCGTAGAGTGTACGACATGATACTTATGTCGATCCAATTGCGCAAATGTCTTGACTTCGCCATGTTCGGCTGATGATAGTCGATGCCAGACGCGCGCCCCGAGAACAGGCGGTGTCGCCGTCCATTCACCACCTCTGTCCAAGGGATATGCCGGGATGACGTCCAAACTCGAACAGCTCCGTTCCATGACCACGGTCGTTGCCGATACCGGTGACATCGAGGCGGTTGCGCGGCTGAAGCCGGTGGATTGCACCACCAACCCGACGATCGTGCTGAAGGCACTCGGCACGCCGATGTTTGCCGATGCCGTCAAGGAAGCGATCACCTGGGGCAAGTCGCAGAACGGCGGCTCCGACGCCGTGGTCGCGGCGGTGGCAGACCGCCTGGCGATCTCCGTGGGGGCTGCTCTTGCCAATATCGTTCCGGGCCGCGTCTCGACGGAAGTCGACGCCGATCTCTCCTTCGACACCGAGGCTTCGATCGCCAAAGCGCATGGCATCATCACCGCCTACAAGGAACGCGGCATCGAGCGCGAGCGTATCCTGATCAAGCTTGCCTCCACCTGGGAAGGCATCAAGGCGGCGGAAGTACTGCAGACCGAAGGCATCGACTGCAACCTGACGCTGCTCTTCTCCAAGGCCCAGGCGATTGCCTGCGCCGATGCCAAGGCCTTCCTGATCTCGCCCTTCGTCGGACGCATTCTCGACTGGTACAAGAAGTCGACGGGTCAGGAATACACCTCGGAAACCGATCCGGGCGTCGTTTCGGTGCGCGATATCTACAACTACTACAAGGCCAACGGCATCGAGACGATCGTCATGGGCGCCTCCTTCCGCAACGTCGGCGAAATCGAAGCGCTCGCCGGCTGCGACCGCCTGACGATCAGCCCGGCGCTGCTCGACGAGCTGGACAAGGATCAGGGCACGCTGGAGCGCAAGCTCTCGCCCGACAACATCACCGAGGATGCCTTCTTCCCGATCGACGAGAAGAAGTTCCGCTGGATGCTGAACGAAGACGCCATGGCGACCGAGAAGCTGTCGGAAGGCATCCGCTCCTTCGCCAAGGACCTTCTCGGCCTGCGCGAGATGGTGAAGAAGGAACTGGCTGCGGCCTGATCTGTCTGACGGACTCACATCGAAACGGCTCGCCTCGGCGGGCCGTTTTTTCATTCAGGCGAGGGGTGTCAGGCGGCGGCAGGCTTGCCCCGGTTCGACATCATCGTCCTGACGAACGCGAGAATGAAGATCGCCGTCATCACGAGCACGATCGTCGGGGCGGGTGCGCTGTCGATGAGGAAGCTCGCGTAGATGCCGGTCAGGCTCGAGCCGAGTGCGACGGCAATGGCGACGAGCAGCATGCTCTTGAACCGTTTCGTCAGCAGGAAAGCGATGGCGCCGGGAGCGACGACCATGGCGATGGCGAGGATGATGCCGACGGCCTTCAGTGCGCCCACCACCGTCAGCGACAGGACCGCCAGCAGACCGTAGTGCAGAAGCCGCGTCGGCAGCCCGATCGCCTTGGCGTGCTGTTCGTCGAAGGCGTGCAGCAGGAGGTCCTTGCGCAGGGCAACCAGGAAGGCAAGGCTTGCCAGCGCGATCAGCCCCGTTTCCAGGAGATCGCGCGGCAGTATGCCGAGCATGTCACCGAACAGGATGTGGTCGAGATGCACATCGCTCTGCACCTTCACGTAGAGAACGAGGCCCAGCCCGAACATGCCGGAAAAGACGATGCCGAGCACCGTGTCTTCCTTGATGCGGCTGTTTTCCTTGAGGAAGCCGGCCGCGAGCGCACAGAACATGCCGGCGGCGAAAGCGCCGACGGCGAGCGGAATCGACAGGATGTAGGCCAGCACGATGCCGGGGAAGACGGCGTGAGAGACGGCGTCGCCCATCAGCGACCAGCCCTTCAGGACGAGGAAGCAGGAGAGGATCGCCATCGGTGCCGCGATCATCAGGGTCACCAGAAAGGCGCGCTGCATGAAGTCGATCTGGAACGGCAGGATCAGCAGTTGCAGGGTCTCGTTCATGCGGTCTCCTCCAGCGTCCGCTGCAGGCGCCGGCGGGCCGCCAGCATGCCGTGCTTGGGCGCAAACACGAAGGCTAAGAGGAAGATCAGCGTCTGCAGCACGACGATAATGCCGCCGGTGGCGCCGTCGAGGAAGTAGCTCAGATAGGCCCCGACGAAGCTCGTTCCCGCCCCGATCAGCAGGCCGAGGACGATGACGCGGCCGAAGCGGTCGGTCAGCAGATAGCCGGTGGCGCCCGGCGTCACGACCATGGCGACGACCAGAAAGGCGCCGACCGTCTGCAGGGCGGCGACCGTGGAGGCGGCCAGCAGCGTGAAGAACAGCACCTTCAGGAGGTCGGGCTTCAGGCCGATCGAACGGGCATGGTTCTCGTCGAAGAAGGCGACCATCAGGTCCTTCCACTTGAGCGTCAGGATCACCAGGCTGACGCCGCCGATGATGACCAGCTGCAGCGTGTCGCTCGGCGTGATGGCGAGGATATTGCCGAGCACGATGGTCTGGATGTTCACCGAGGTCGGCGACAGCGACACCATGAACAGGCCAAGCCCGAAGAAGGAGGTGAAGATCAGGCCGATGATGGCATCCTCCTTCAGCCGGGTGCGCTGGTTGAGAAACAGCATGGCACCGGCGGCCAGCCCGCCGGAGACGAAGGCACCGAGCGCGAAGGGGAGGCCCAGCATATAGGCGCCCGCAACGCCTGGCACGATCGAGTGGGAGAGGGCGTCGCCGATCAGCGACCAGCCCTTCAGCATCAGGTAGGCGGAAAGGAAGCCGCAGACGCCACCGACGAGCGCGCTGACCCAGATCGCGTTCAGCATGTAGCCGTAGGTGAAGGGTTCAAGAAGCGTCTGGAGCATCCGCTGCCGGCTCCTTCTTCTTGCGACTGCCGTTGCCGTAGGTCACATAGGGCCGCTCGTCGTCGGTGATGACACGCACGTGGCGGGCATCCTCGTCATCGTGCAGGTCCGGGCCGCCCAGAACGAAATGGCGCAGCACTCCACCGAAGGCCTTCTCGAGGTTCTCCTCGTTGAAGGTGTCCTCCGTCTTGCCATAGGCGATCACGGTGCCCTTGACGAAGACGGTGCGGTCGCAGAAATCGGGAACGCTGCCGAGATTGTGGGTGGAAACCAGCATCACCCGGCCTTCGTCGCGAAGGCTGCGCAGAAGCTCGACGATCTGCTCCTCGGTCGTCACGTCGACGCCGGTGAAGGGTTCGTCGAGCAGGATGATCTGGCCTTCCTGCGCGAGTGCCCGGGCCAGGAAGACCCGCTTGCGCTGGCCGCCGGAGAGCTCGCCGATCTGGCGCTTGCGGAACTCCGTCATGCTCACCCGTTCCAGCGCCTGCGCCACCATCTCGTGGTCGCGGCGGGAGGGAATGCGCAGGAAGTTCATGTGGCCGTAGCGGCCCATCATCACGACGTCCTCGACCAGCACCGGGAAATTCCAGTCGACCTCCTCGGCCTGCGGCACATAGGCCACCAGGTTCCGGCGCAGCGCCTCGCGCGCCGGCATGCCGAGGATTTCGACGGAGCCTTCCGTCAGCGGCACGAAGCCCATGATCGCCTTGAAGAGCGTCGACTTGCCGGCGCCGTTGACGCCGACGAGGCCGGTGATGGTTCCCTTCGGCACCTGGAAGCTTGCATGCCGCAGGGCCGTCATGCCGTTACGATAGGCGACCGTGATGTCGTTGACGACGAGGCCGTCCGCGGCCTTCTTCACTTTTCCCATGATCATCCGGCCAGCCCTGCCGCGATCGTGCTGGCGGTGACGGCAAGAAGGTCGAGATAGGTGGGAACCGGCCCGCCGTCCTCGCTGAGGGAGTCGACATAGAGGACGCCGCCGTAGCGGGCACCCGTCTCGCGCGCCACCTGCTCGGCCGGATCGGCGGAGACGGTGCTCTCGCTGAAGATCACCTCTATGTTGTGTTCCCGAATGGCATCGATGACGGAGCGGACCTGCTGTGGCGTGCCCTGGCTGTCGGCGTTGACCGGCCAGAGATAGAGCTCCTTGAGGCCGAAATCGCGGGCGAGATAGGAGAAGGCGCCTTCGCTCGTCACCAGCCAGCGCTTTTCCTCCGGCAGATCCGCGAGCTTGGTCCGGATCGGATCAATCTCGGCGCGGATCCTGTCGGCATAGGCCTTGGCGTTCGCTTCATAGGCTGCCGCATTGGCGGGATCGATCTCGCTCAGCCCCTTGCGGATGTTGTCGACGTAGAGGATGGCGTTCTCCGGCGACATCCAGGCGTGCGGGTTCGGCTTGCCCTCATAGGAGCCGCCGGCGATTGCCATGGGCTGGACGCGATCGGACACCGTGACGCTCGGGATGTCGCCGAGGTTGGCGAGGAATTTCTCGAACCAGAGCTCCAGGTTCAGACCGTTGCGCAAGACAAGGTCCGCGTCGCGGGCGCGCAGGATGTCGCGGGGCGTCGGCTGGTAGTTGTGGATCTCGGCGCCGGGCTTGGTGATGCTTTCGACCTCGGCCAGATCGCCGGCGACGTTGCGGGCCATGTCGGCGATGATGGTGAAGGTGGTGACCACCTTCGGCTTCTCCTGCGCCAGTGTTGCGCCGGGGAAGGCAAGCATTGCCGCAGCGATTAGAATGCCCAGCCTCGTGAGAAATACCGCCATGACGGATCCTTGTTGCAATTCATTCGCAATCTAACTTAGTGGCAAAATGCCATCTGTCAACGCTACTGCAAATCATTCGCAAAAGAGGATCGGAAGTGGCAAGCGCCAGACCTTAAAAGTTCCTAAAGGAGACTGTGCGAGGGTGAACTCTGCATTCCATCAAGTACTGCGTGAAGTGGGGTAGGCATGTCGGAGTTTGGTGCGTGAAGGGTTTCAAGATCCGGCTGTCGCGGACACTTCTTCTGATCATCGGCGGCGTGACCATCCTGGGCGGCGGGAGCGGCGCGGCCGCGGTTTTCATCGGCACCGAACGGCTGCTGGGGCCTTCCTACGCGTCCATCAACGGACTCGGCTGTACAACCGTTGCCACGGTCAAGATCAAGAAGGCGGATCGCTTCTGGATCCGCAAGTATGTGACGACCGACGAGCCGGGCGATGGCATCTCGCGCCTGAAGACGGCGCTGCGGGTTGCCCGCAAGGTCCAGGAGACGGAGCATTCCGATCTCGTTCAGGTAACCGTGCTGGACACGGCGGGTCCGACCGAACGCTCGAAGATGCGCGGACGCGCCATCGGCGCGCAGGTCGTCTACATTCCCGACCCTGCCAAGGCGCCGGAGGGGGCGTCAACTCAGCCGATCAAGGCCTACTACGTCGACGGGTTGGCGGATGGCAGCGGCGACTTCTGGGGCCTGCGGATCGATCTTCCCCTGGAGGATGCCGAGCATCTCTCGACACGCCTGACCGATGACGCGGATTGCATCGACCCGGTCGTCGAAGGCGAAGACGCCGCGGGAGGTCATGGTGCGCCCGCCGGGCATGGCGAAACCAAGGGCCACGATGCGCCGTCCGACCACGGCGAAAGCGAAACGCCCGACGCCGACGGCCATGGCAAGGGCGATGCTGGCGCAGACGGCCATGGTGCCGAGCCCGCCGCCGATGCGCATGGCGCGGAAACACCTGTCGCCGAGCACGACGGCGATGAGAAGACCGGCTGGATGGCGTCCCTGATGGGCATGGTCGGCCTGGGTGGCGGAGAGGGCCAAGCCCATGAAGCCGCTGCCGGATCCGGCCACGAACCACCCGCCGAAGACGAACCTGCCCCGGGCCACGACGCCTCTGGCAAGCAGGACGCCGCCGACCATGCGGCCGCAGCGGCTGCTGCAGCCCATGGGAGCGAACCTTCGAAAGAGAGCGTCGCCGCCCATCCCGCCGAGGCGGTGGCTCCCGTCGAGGACAAAGGCTGGCTTGCGACCGTCAAGGGCGTGGTCGGTCTTGGCGAGACCGGGGAAGAGGAAAAAATCGAAGCCGCCACCCCCGCGCATGAGGATGCGCCGGCAGCAGCGGAGGCTGCTCATGCCGCACCAGCGGCCGAGCCCGCTCACGCGGAGCCGAAGGCGGAAGCTCACGCCGAGGATGCGCCGCCGGCAAAGGCCGACGAGCATGGTGCCGCCTGGCTTGCCAAGATGCGTGCCCAGCCGCTGACGCCCGCGGGCGATAGTCCCGCCGCCGCGTCACACCCGCAGGACGAGGCCCATCCGCCCGTAGCTGGCGAAGATCATTCGGCGACCGAGGCAAGGGACGACGGCGAGAGCGTGCAACATGCCGAAGCATCGCATGCACCGGTCGTCGCCGAGGAGGACGACCCGGAGAAACACCGCAGGAAGCCCGCCGCGCCCGCCGCGACGCATTGATCTTGGCGGGTAAGCGGAGTGCGTCAGCCAGCGGCTCGTGCCGCTGCTGCCGCGAGGCGCAGGGTGTTGCGGGGTTCGTCCGGGATCAGCCGCCGCAGATCGCTTGCCTCGGCCTTCAGAAAACCTGCCGCCGATACGGAATAGATCGACATCAACATGGCCGGCTGAAACGGCAGCAGGGGCGGGACCGTCAGGCGCTGCCGCGCCGCGCTAAGGCTCTCCGCTAGATAGTCGACACCCAGTTCCCGCGCCAGATCGGCGATCGTGAAGTCGTCCGCGCCGGCCAGTTCGTAGATGGCTCCGGCATGCGAGGCAGGATCCGCAAGCACCGCCACTGCGGCATCGGCGAGATCCTCGCGCGCCACGGCCGAAATCGGCGCGCTGCCGAAGGGCGCGTGGATGACGCCGTCCACGGGCGCCGCAAGGCTGCCGATCAGTTCGGCGTAGAGCCCGTTTCGCAGGATGGTCCATGCCATCCCGCTCTCTTGCAGGCGCCGCTCGGTCCACCGATGTGCCAGCGCGAAGCCGAGGTGGTCTCCGGTGCCGGTGAGGCTGGTATAGACGACATGGCGGACGCCCTGGCGTTCTGCCGCGGCGATGACCGCGCCATGCCGTTCGGTGACGACGTCGTCTTCCGCATAGCCGGCGGAGACGAGCAACAATGTCCCGACGCCGCTGAAATCGAGGGAGCCTGGATCGTCGAAATCGATCCTTCGCTGTGCCGGCTGTCCGTCGGCTACCTGCCGGCTGCCGGTGACGAAATTCAGTCCCGCCGCTGCAGCCTTCTGCGAAATAAGCGTGGAGAGGTGGCCGGAGCCTCCGGTGATCAGTATCATGTCTTGTGTCCTCTTGCTTGGGGGCACATCTACCTATTGCGGCCTACAGCCGGGCGTAAGGAGGCACATCGATGTTCGCTGGACATGATTTTTCAGAACAGACACTGGAGCCCTGCGGCACGCCAGATCACGAGGATTGCGGCCTGCGACTGATCCTCGATCGCCTCGGCGAGAAGTGGACGGTGATGACGGTTGCCGAACTGGCAGGTGGTCCGCGCCGCTATCGGGAGATCGAGCGTTCGCTCACTGGCGTTACCCAGCGGATGCTGACGCTGACGCTGCGCCGGCTGGAACGGGACGGTTTCCTCAGCCGCACGGTGGAGCCCACCAATCCGCCATCGGTGACCTACACGCTGACGGCAAGCGGGCAGAGCTTTGCAGGGATGGTCACGCATCTGGTCGACTGGTCGCGGTTGCACAAGGACGGCATCCGTTTGGCGCAGCAGGATTTCGACCGGCAACCGAGGGACTAGATGCCGCCGCCGCGGGAGCGGCAGCGGTGAGGTTCCAGCCTGTCAGTCCGCCTTGCCGCGGCGAGCCGGGAAGAGGATGACGTCGCGGATCGAGGGGGCGTTGGTCAGGAGCATGATCAGGCGGTCGACTCCGATGCCGAGGCCGCCGGCCGGGGGCATGCCCTGGTCGATGGCATCGAGGAACTCCTCGTCGAGCTGCTTTTCCTTCTCGCCGCGCGCATGGGCTTGTTCCAGCTGCTCGACCATGCGGGCGCGCTGCTCTTCCGGATCGTTCAGCTCGGAGAAGGCGTTGCCGATCTCCCAGGTGTTGCAATAGGTCTCGAAGCGCTCCACCAGGCGCGGCTCGCCGGGGACTTCCTTGGCAAACGGCGAGATGTCCTTCGGGAAATGCGTCACATGGGCCGGCTGGATCAGCGTCGCCTCGACCTTCTCCTCGAAGATGAAGGCGAGGCACTCGCCCCAGGTCCAGTCCTTCTCGACCGCGAAGCCGGCAGCCTTGGCGGCGTCACGGGCTTCCTCGTCGGTCTTCATCGCCAGGAAGTCGATGCCGGTCGCCTCCTTGACGGCGTCGGGCATGGGGACGCGGCGGAAGGGTCCCTTGAAGGAGATCTCCGTCTCGCCGTACATGAACTCGGTCTTGCCGTGGATGGACATGGCAAGCTCGGCATAGAGGCGTTCCACGAGGTCCATGATGTCCTCGTAGTCGGCATAGGCCCAGTAGCACTCCATCATCGTGAATTCGGGATTGTGCCGTGTGGAGACGCCTTCGTTGCGGAAGTTGCGGTTGATCTCGAAGACCTTGTCGGAGAGACCCGACACCAGCGTCCGCTTCAGGAACAGTTCCGGCGCGATGCGCAGGTACATGTCGAGCTTCAGCGTGTTGTGGTGCGTCTTGAAGGGCTCTGCCGTAGCGCCGCCGTAGACGGAATGCAGCATCGGCGTCTCGACTTCCATGAAGCCGTCGTTCTCCATGAAGCGGCGGATGCCGGAGACGATCTTCGAGCGCTGCTGGAAGCGCAGCTTGGAATCCTCGTTCGTCAGGATGTCGAGATGGCGCTTGCGGTAGCGCAGCTCGATGTCGGAGAGACCGTGGTACTTCTCCGGCATCGGCAGGAGCGCCTTGGTCAGCATGGTGATCTCTTGCGCGTTGATCGTCAGTTCGCCGCGCTTGGTGCGGCGCACAATGCCGGTGACGCCGATGATGTCGCCGAGGTCGATCAACGGCAGCAGCTCGCGTGCTTCTTCCGGCGTCGTGTCCTTGTGGGAAAAGATCTGGATCTTGCCCGAGGCATCGCGCAGATCGATGAACATGCCCGAATTGCGCGCCGAGAAGATGCGGCCGGCAACCGTCACCACATCCTGCGTCTCGACGTCGTCCTCAAGCCCTGCGTATTTCTCCGCGAGCTCGGCATTGGTCATGGTCCGGTGGAAATGCGCCGGATAGACGTCGCCGACCTTGTCGCGCAGCAGCGCAAGTTTCTGGGCACGGACTTGCGTGACGTCGGAGGAGAGGGCGGTTTCGGTCTTCTGGTCGGTCATCGTGTTCGCCTTAAGGGCCATCGTCGTTGCGGTTACCCCCCTCTGCCCTGCCGGGCATCTCCCCCTCAAGGGGGGAGATCGGATGGAGCATTCTGTTCCCCTCTCGCTAATGTCTTATCCTCAGCACTTGTTGGTGCTCGGGGCGACGGCGTTTCCTCGGGTCAATCTCCCCCCTTGAGGGGGAGATGTCCGGCAGGACAGAGGGGGGTATTTCAGGATGCTGCCCTCAGAGGCAGCATCCAACAATCACTTCTCAGCGCCCACCATGGACGCCACCACCGTTGCCGCAATCTTCAGCCGCTGGCGCACGACGGAACGGCCCAGCAGCGCCATCGAGTCAAACAGCGGCAGCGAGCGCGAGGAGCCGGACATGGCCACGAAGAGCGGCGGGGTGACGACGCGCAGCTTCTTGCCGAGCTTGTCGGCCACTGCGCGCAGTTCCTGATCGATCGCCTCGACGGTCCACTCGAGGATCTTCTCCAGGTCCGCCTGAACCGTGTTGATGATTTCCAGCGTCTCTTCAGGCGTGGTCTTCAGGCCCGAGAACGACGCGGGCGTCAGGCCGACGTCGCTGGCCAGCAGGAAGCCCGCCAGCTGCGGCAGTTCGCCGAGCTTGGAGATGCGGCTCTGCGACAGCTTCAGGCCTTCGGTCAGGCGCTGGTTTTCCGACGCCCATTCGAGCGTGCGGGCAATGAATTCCTCCGGCGTCAGCTTCTCGCGCAGCCAGCGGCCGTTCAGCCAGTCGAGCTTCTGGATGTCGAAGATGGCGCCGGCCTTGGAGAGGTTGTCGGGGTCGAACTGCTGCGTCAGCGCTTCCATGTCGAGAAGCTCCTCGCCCTCGGCGATCTGGATGAAGAACAGGCCGAGGAAGTTCATCAGTGCTTCCGGCAGATAGCCGAGCGCCGAGTAGTAGGAGATCGAGGTCGGGTTCTTGCGCTTCGACAGCTTCGACTTGTCGGCATTGCGCATCAGCGACAGGTGCATGAACACCGGCTGCTCCCAGCCGAAGTAGCGGTAGAGCAGGATGTGCTTGGGCACCGAGGCCAGCCATTCCTCGCCGCGCGCGACGTGGGTGATCTTCATCAGATGGTCGTCGATGACATTGGCCATGTGATAGGTCGGCATGCCGTCGGCCTTCATCAGCACCTGCATGTCGACCGAATCCCACGGGATCGAAACCTCGCCATAGACGCCGTCGGTGAAGTCGCAGGACCCTTCGGTCGGGATCTTCATGCGCACGACGGAAGGCTCGCCGGCCTCCATACGGGACGTGACTTCTTCCGCCTTCAGGTGCAGGCAGAGACCATCGTACTTCGGCGGCTTGCCGGCGGCACGCTGACCTTCGCGCATCTGCTCCAGCCGCTCGGGCGTGCAGAAGCAGCGGAAGGCATGGCCCTTGTCGAGAAGCTCCTGCGCGAAGGGCTGGTACATGTCCTTGCGGTCGGACTGGCGGTAGGGTCCGTAGGGACCGCCGACGTCTGGACCTTCTGCCCAGCTGAGGCCGGTCCACTTCAGCGCGTCGAGCACCTTCTGCTCAAACTCCGGGGTGGAGCGCGTCGCGTCGGTGTCCTCGATGCGCA
This sequence comes from Rhizobium sp. PK7-22, assembly GCF_056530405.1. Lineage (NCBI taxonomy): Bacteria > Pseudomonadati > Pseudomonadota > Alphaproteobacteria > Hyphomicrobiales > Rhizobiaceae > Rhizobium > Rhizobium sp. PK7-22. The sequence continues at coordinate 3,503,548 of NZ_CP096514.1, read as the reverse complement.
GGATGAACTCGCCGCCCATCTTCTTGGCGAAGAGGTAGTTGAACAGCGCGATGTAGACGGTGCCGACATGCGGCTCGCCGGTCGGCGAGGGGGCGATGCGGACGCGGGGGCCGGAAGTGCTCATGGATAATGCTCGATTTGGCGCCTTCAGTGGCGCTGACCTGCGTGTCTCGGGATAGCAGGCCTTAGCGCATATTCAGCGCCGAGCGTCAAGACTGTCGGGCCGGCGGCCGGCTAGCTCACCGGCCACACCCAGAGAAGCGTCGGCACGCTGACCAGCACGATGATGAAGGAGAGCGGCAGGCCAAGTCGCGGATAATCGCTGAACTTGTAACCGCCCGGGCCCATGACCAGCGTGTTGCACTGGTGGCCGACCGGCGTCAGGAAATCGGAGCCGGCGCCGATCGCCACCGCCATCAGGAAGGCCTCCGGGCGATATTCCAGCGTCGTGGCGAAGCTTGCTGCGATAGGCCCCATGACCAGCACGGTCGCCGCATTGTTGAGGAAGGGCGTGACGCCCATGGCGGCGATCAGGATCAGCGTCAGCGCTGCCCAGGGCGGCATGCCGGTCGCCAAATCGCCAAGCGCGCTGGCGATCAGCTCGCTTGCCCCGGAGGTCCGCAGCGTATCGGCGACGGGGATCAGGGCCGCCAGCATGATGAGGATCGGTCCGTCGACCGCTTTGTAGAGGTCGGTCAGCGGGATTGCGCGGAAAACGGCCATGCCGAGCGCTGCTGCGAAGAAGGCTATGGCGACGGGGACCCAGCCCAGTGCTGTCGAAATCATCGCCGCCGCCAGGATGACGAGCGGGATGAAGGCCTTGCGCTTGGTCCCGAGCATGACTTCGCGCTGGGCCAGCGGCAGCAGCGCGAAGTCCTGCATGACCCCGGGAAGCGCGTTGCGGTTGCCTTGCAGAACGATGACATCGCCGGCCATCAACGTCAGGTCGCGCAGGCGCTCGCTGAGCCGCTGACCGCGCCGGCTGACCGCCAGGAGATTGACGCCGCGGGTGTAGGAGAGAGCCAACTCCCGCGCAGACAGGCCGGAGAGGGGCGATTCCCGCGAGATGATCGCCTCTATCGAAATCAGGTCGTCGAGCTGCTGCCCACGCCCCTTCAGCGGCTTGCCGGACAGCTGCAGCTTGGCGCCCGAGACGACCCGGTCGATGGCCGCTGACCGGCCTTCCAGGATGATCGTGTCGTTCTCGCGCAGGTTGAGGTCCGGAAAGGGCGACATGCGCGTCGTGCCCCGCAGGATGGCGGTCGCGATGACCTCGCCGTCTCCCCGCTTCAGCAGTTCGCCAAGCGGTCGTCCGACCACGTTGGACTGGGCCGAGACGGTTGCTTCCGAGGTGTAGTTGGCGATCTCGACCGCCTCCTCCAGCGAGGTGTTCTGCCGGGTCCGCGACGGCACCAGCCAGTGGAAGAACAGCAGGAAGATGATGCCGACCAGGGTCAGAATGGCGCCAACGGGCGTGAAGTCGAACATGGTGAAGGGCGTGCCGGTGAGATCGGCCCTCAGCTGCGAGACGACGATGTTAGGGGAGGTGCCGATCTGAGTCATCAGTCCGCCCAGAAGCGCGGAGAAGGCCATCGGCATCAGGTATTTGGAAGGCGAAATTCCGGAGCGCTTGGAGAACTGGAAGGCGACCGGCATCATGATTGCTAGCGCGCCGATGTTCTTGATGAAGGCCGAGAGCACCGCAACGACGATCATCAGCAGCGCCAGCTGCGTCCGGATCGAGGTGAGGTTGGGGAAAAATTTCTTGATGGCGATGTCGACGATGCCGGATCGGGCGACTGCGGCGCTGACCACCAGGGCGCTGCCGACGATGATGACGATGTCGTCCGAAAAGCCGGAAAACGCGTCGTCGAAGGGGACTATGCCCACCGCCACGGCCGCGATCAATGCGCAGCAGGCGACCATGTCATAGCGAAACCGGTCCCAGATGAAGACGGCCATCATCACACCGATGATGGTAAAGGCGTAGATCTGTTCTGTTGTCATATGACCCCGGAAGAAACGTGAAGCGGTCCTGCTTCACCGCGCGCCTGCGCTGGGAGAGTTGCACAACGTGGCCGCCGCGAAAAGGTGCCGTAGCCCGGACAATAAAATGGCCCGCTTTGGGCGGGCCATTTTCGACGTGTCCGTCAGTGAACGGAGGTGCCGGATTTCTTCTTTCGGCTCCGGGCAAACATGTTGAGCACCTCGACCAGAGCGGAAAAGGCCATGGCCGCGTAGATATAGCCCTTGGGCACATGGAAGCCCATGCCCTCGGCAATCAGCGTGGTGCCGATCATCAGCAGGAAGCCGAGCGCCAGCATGACGATGGTCGGGTTCTTGGCGATGAAATTGGCGAGCGGATTGGCCGCGAGCAGCATGACGGTGACGGCGGCGATCACGGCGACGATCATGATCGGCACATGTGGCGTCATGCCGACCGCGGTGATGATGCTGTCGATGGAGAAGACGAGGTCGAGGACCAGGATCTGTCCGATGACCGCGCCGAAGGAAATCGCGGCGGCGCCGACGATGTCTTCCTTGTGGTCGACCGGGTCGACGGTGTGATGGATTTCCTTCGTCGCTTTCCAGACCAGGAAGAGACCGCCTGCAATCAGGATCAGGTCCTTCCAGGAGAACTCGTTGCCGAAGATCGTGAAGATCGGGTTGGTCAGTTGCACGATCCAGGCGACGGTTCCCAGCAGGCCGAGCCGCAGGACCAGCGCAAGACCGATGCCGATCCGGCGCGCCCTTTCTCTTTGCTCGACCGGGAGCTTGTTGGAGAGGATCGAAATAAAGATCAGGTTGTCGATCCCGAGAACCACCTCCATCACGAGAAGTGTGAGAAGCGCCACCCAGGCGGCCGGATCCTGAAAAAGCGCGAATATTCCCTGCATCTTTGTCCCCTCAAGGCAGCGGTCAAATGTTCGCTGCGGTGGCGCAGATTTAGGTGAACCGTAAAGGAAGGCAAGTGCCGTTGCTTGCAATTGCGAAGGACGATTTCTGATTTACGTACCTCAAAAATTGGTCTAACACATCCGCGGGAGGACGCATGAAGCCTACAGTCCATGATATCGCGCGTTCGGCGGGCGTCAGCCTTGCCACGGTCGATCGTGTTCTCAACGGCCGGCCGGGCGTGCGTTCCGTGACCCGCGAGAAAGTCGCCCAGGCGATCGTCGATCTTGGCTATGTGCGGGATCTGGCCGCCGCCAACCTCGCCAAAGGCCGTACCTACAGCTTCTGCTTTGTGCTGCCCGCCAACGACAATTCCTTCATGATCCGGCTTCGCGAAGAGGTGCAGGATGCAATCCGGCTCTCGGCGCTGGAGCGGTCGCGGATCGAGATCGTGGAAGTCCCGGCCTTCGATGCCGCATCGCTGGTGGCGGCCCTGGACGAAATTCGAGCCCAGGGGCCCGATGGCGTGGCGCTCGTCGCCGTCGATGCACCCGAGGTTCGCGCGGCGGTCGAGCGTCTGACGGAGGCCGGCATCGCCGTCGTCACGCTCGTCTCGGACCTCGGCGCGTCGAGCCGCGACCATTATGCGGGGATCGACAACAGCGCCGCCGGCCGTACCGCCGCCAATCTGATGGGGCGCTTTCTCGCCAAGGTCGATGGCCGGGTGGCGATCCTTGCGGGCTCCATGCTGGTGCGCGACCACCGGGAACGGCTGGAGGGGTTTCTGTCGGTGCTGGGCGAGGATTTTCCGCGCGTGGCGATCCTGCCCGTCATCGAGGCGCGCGACGATCCGGCGCTGGTCGAAAAGATGATCCGCGAGGCGCTGCGCCGTTATCCCGACATCTGCGGCATCTACAGTCTCGGCGCCGGCAACCGCGGCCTCATCCGGGTGCTGAAGGAGCGGGATGTGGCGCGCCGGCCGGTGGTCATCACCCATGAACTGACGGCATCGACACGCGAGGCGCTGCAGGGCGATCTCATCGATGCGGTTCTGAACCAGGATCCTGGTCACGAGGTTCGCAGCGCCATCCGCGTCTTGAAGGCCAAGGCCGACGGCCTGCCGGTACTGGCCGCCCAGGAGCGGATCCGCATCGACATATTCTTGAAGGACAATCTGCCCTGAGGGCACGGAAAGGAACGACATGTATCTCGGTCTCGATCTCGGAACGTCAGGCGTCAAGGCGATGCTGATCGACGGTGAGCAGAGGATCATCGGCTCGGGGAATGGCGCGCTCGACGTCTCGCGTCCCCACTCCGGCTGGTCGGAGCAGGACCCCGCGGACTGGATCCGCGCCACCCAAGAGGCGGTTGGTACGCTGAGGGACAAGTTTCCGGCGGAGATGGCGGCGGTCAAGGGCATCGGCCTCTCCGGCCACATGCATGGCGCAACGCTGATCGACAAGGATGACAAGGTGCTGCGGCCCTGCATCCTCTGGAACGACACGCGCTCCTACAAAGAGGCAGCTAAGCTCGATGCCGATCCGCGCTTTCGCGCCATCACCGGCAATATCGTCTTCCCCGGCTTCACGGCGCCCAAGCTCGTCTGGGTGAAGAACAACGAGCCGGAGATCTTCGCCAGGGTCGCGAAGGTGCTGCTGCCGAAGGATTACCTGCGCCTGTGGCTGACCGGCGAGCATATCTCCGAGATGTCCGACTCGGCCGGCACCTCCTGGCTCGACACCGGCGCGCGCAAATGGTCGACCGAGCTTCTGTCGGCAACGGATCTCTCCGAAAGCCAGATGCCGTCGCTCGTCGAGGGCACGGAACAGGGCGGCACGCTGCGCGCCGAACTGTCCTACAACTGGGGCATGGGCGAGGGCGTCGTGGTGGCCGGCGGTGCCGGTGACAATGCGGCGTCGGCCTGCGGCATGGGCACGGTTGCCGAAGGCCATGCCTTCGTCTCTCTCGGCACCTCCGGTGTGCTGTTTGCCGCCAATGGCTCCTATCTGCCGAAGCCGGAAAGCGCCGTGCATGCCTTCTGCCATGCGCTGCCGAACACCTGGCACCAGATGGGCGTCATCCTGTCGGCGACCGATGCGCTGAACTGGCATGCGCATGTGACCGGCAAATCGGCGGCCGAGCTGACCGGCGAACTCGGCGACGAGCTCAAGGCGCCGACCGGTGTCACATTCCTTCCCTACCTGTCGGGCGAGCGGACGCCGCACAACGACGCGCAGATCCGCGGCGCCTTCATCGGCCTTGGCCATGAATCGAGCCGCGCTGTGCTCACCCAGGCGGTGATGGAGGGCGTCACCTTCGCGATCCGCGACAATCTCGAGGCGCTGAAATCCGCCGGTACCTCGATTTCCCGCGTCACCGCCATCGGCGGCGGCTCGCGCTCGCGCTACTGGCTCGCCTCGATTGCCACGGCGCTCGGTGTGCCGGTGGACATCCCGGCGGACGGCGATTTCGGCGCGGCCTTCGGCGCGGCGCGGCTCGGGCTGATCGCCGCGACCGGCGCCGATCCGCTCGCCGTCTGCTCGGCGCCCCGGACGGAGGCGACGATCGAGCCGGTGGCGGCACTGTCGGCGGCTTACGAGGATGCCTATGCCCGCTACCGCGCGGCCTATCCGGCGGTGCGGTCGCTGATGGGGTGATGGCCGGGCACCCCCTCATCCGCCTGCCGGCACCTTCTCCCCGATGGGGAGAAGAGACACGCGGCAAGCGCCGACGTCCCCCTCTCCCCTGCGGGGAGAGGGCAGGGTGAGGGGGCGAAGCCCGCTGATCCCGCCATCCAAACACTATCCACAATCCAAGGAGGACACACCCATGACGACAGGCTTTTTCGGAGACATCCAGAAGATCAAATACGAGGGGCCGGACAGCACCAATCCGCTGGCCTTCCGCCACTACAACCCGGACGAAATGGTCGCCGGCAAGCGGATGGAGGACCATCTGCGGTTTGCCATCGCCTATTGGCACACGTTCGCCTGGGAGGGCAGCGATCCCTTCGGCGGGCGCACATTCGACCGGCCCTGGTACGGCGACGACATGGGCAAGGCGAAGCTCAAGGCCGATGTCGCCTTCGAGATGTTCAGCCTGATCGGCGCGCCCTACTATTGCTTCCATGACGCGGACGTGCGGCCGGAGGGCAATTCGTTTGCCGAGAACACGAAGAACCTGAACGAGATCGTCGACTACTTTGCGCAGAAGCAGCAGGAGACGGGCGTCAAGCTGCTCTGGGGCACGGCCAACCTCTTCTCCAACCGCCGTTTCATGTCGGGTGCATCGACCAATCCCGATCCGGACGTGTTTGCCTATTCGGCCGCCACCATCAAGACCTGCATGGATGCGACCATGAAGCTCGGCGGTGAGAACTATGTCCTCTGGGGCGGTCGTGAGGGCTACGAGACGCTTCTCAACACCGATCTGAAGCGCGAACTCGACCAGATGGGCCGGATGCTCAGCATGGTCGTCGAGTACAAGCACAAGATCGGCTTCAAGGGCACCATCCTGGTGGAGCCGAAGCCGCAGGAGCCGACGAAGCACCAGTATGACTACGACGTCGGCACGGTCTACGGCTTCCTGAAGAAGTACGGCCTTGAGAACGAGGTGAAGATGAACATCGAGCAGGGCCATGCGATCCTCGCCGGCCACACCTTCGAGCACGAGCTGGCGCTCGCCGGCGCGCTCGGCATCCTCGGCTCCATCGATATGAACCGCAACGACTACCAGTCCGGCTGGGATACCGACCAGTTCCCGAACAACGTCCCGGAAATGGCGCTGGCCTATTACCAGGTCCTGCAGAACGGCGGCTTCACCACCGGCGGCACGAACTTCGATGCCAAGCTGCGTCGCCAGTCGCTCGATCCGGCAGACCTGCTGCACGGTCACATCGGCGGCATGGACTGCTGCGCCCGCGGCCTGAAGGCTGCGGCGAAGATGATCGAGGAGAAGGCCCTGTCGGCGCCGCTCGCCGAGCGCTACGCCGGCTGGGACAGCGCCGAGGCGCAGAAGATGCTCCGCGGCGAATACACGCTGGAAGATATCACCGCCCGCGTCGAGCGCGACAACGTCAACCCGGAGCCGCGCTCCGGTCGCCAGGAATACCTGGAGAACGTCGTCAACCGCTACGTCTGAGGGTGCGTCAAATACGGGAACCGGGGTGCAAGGGCGCCCCGGTTTTTGTTTCTTCAGCCTAATCCATATCCGGCGGCTTGCTGCCTGGCGGTGCAGGAATCTGGTAGAGCGGTCCCGTCGCCCAGTCCGGCGGAAGGTCGAGATCGGACTGTCCCCAGAGCGTCAGCTTGCCCGACTTGTATGCGGTGCTCTCGAGAAGGTCATGATGGGCGCACTGCATGGCGAGCATGAGTGCCTGGACACCATCCTCGCCAGCGGTATCGCCACGATATTCGCCGTCCGGCCAGCCGATCGACCACCGGCACCGAAACTCCCCGCCGGGTGCCTTTTCGGGCACCTGGAAGCGGACAACGAGGGGCAAGCCATCAAGGTCGAAGCTTCGTTCGACGAAAAACGACTGGTCCATCCGGATCTCCATCATGAACATCGGGCAGCGGCTGCCGCTTGGAGAAGCCTTCGGCGATTATGCTGCCCGATGCAAGGCCGTTCAATCTGCCCGCACCTCGATCAGGCGGCTGCGCCGGCGATGCCGTCGAGCCTCCGCACAGTGTCGTCCGACAGCGTCAGGTCCGCGGCCGCCAGGTTTTCAAGCAGATGGGCGACCGAGGAGGTGCCGGGGATCAGCAGGATGTTTCGCGAACGCTGCAGCAGCCAGGCAAGCGCCACCTGCATCGGCGTCGCGTCCAGCTGTGCTGCAACATCCGACAGCGTTGCCGATTGCAGTGGCGAGAAGCCGCCGAGCGGGAAGAACGGCACATAGGCGATGCCGTCGTCCGCCAGCGCGTCGATCATGGCATCGTCGGCGCGGTGTGCGACATTGTACATGTTCTGCACGCAGACGATGTCGCAGATCCTGCGTCCGTCCTCGATCTGCTTCGCGGTGACGTTGCTGAGGCCGATGTGACGGATCAAGCCCTGCTGCTGCAGTTCGGCCAGCACGGTCAGCGGCTCTTCAACCGAGCCTTCGGCCGGACCGTGGATATCGAACATGGCGCGCAGATTGACGACGTCGATCGTCTCCAGCCCCAGATTGCGCAGGTTGTCATGCACCGCCTGCGTCAGCTCGTCCCGCGAGAAGGCCGGGTTCCAGGAACCGTCGTCGCCGCGCATGGCGCCGATCTTGGTGACGATCGTCAGGTCGTCCGAATAGGGATGCAGGGCCTCGCGGATGATCTGGTTGGTGATGTGCGGGCCATAGAAATCGCTGGTATCGATATGGTCGACGCCCGCTTCGACTGCGGCGCGCAGGACGGCGATTGCCGCATCGCGGTCCTTTGGCGGCCCGAAGACGCCGGGCCCGGCCAGCTGCATGGCGCCGTAGCCGAGGCGTTTGACGGAGCGACCGCCAAGTTGGAAGGTGCCCGATTTCTGAATGTCGGTCATGCTGTCTCTCCTTTTGAAGATCCCGGTGAAGTGGTGGTGACCGCGGAGATAGCCCCTGTTCTTTCTTTCGATAATCCCGTACAGTCTGCACGGCTTGTGCGGAAAGGCGAACAATGGCGATTGATCTTGGAGATCTGAATGCTTTCGTCATCGTCGCGCGTGCGAAAGGATTTCGGGAAGGTGCGCGGGCAAGCGGCGCCAGTCCGTCGGCGCTGAGCGAAGCCGTGCGACGCCTGGAGACGCAGCTCGGCGTCCGGCTTCTCAACCGCACGACCCGCAGCGTGGCGCCAACCGAGGCGGGCGAGAGCCTGCTGTTGCGGCTGACGCCGGCGCTCAGCGAGGTGGAAGCGGCGCTCGATGTCGTCAACGGCTTCCGGGACCGGCCGGCGGGGACCTTGCGGCTGAACGTTCCCGCCAGCGCGGCGCGCCTCGTGCTGCCGCAAATCGTGCCTGCGTTTCTGGCCGCCTATCCCGACATCCGGCTGGAGATCATGACCGACGAGAGCTTCGTCGACGTGCTCGCCGCCGGCTGCGATGCGGGCATCCGCTATGGAGAGCGACTGGAGCAGGACATGATCGCCGTACCGATCGGACCACGGACACAAAGCTATGCCTTTGCGGCGGCGCCCGCCTATCTCGATCGCCATGGCCGCCCTGAACATCCTCGTGATCTCCTTGAGCACGCCTGCATCCGCCACCGCTTTCCCAGCGGCCGCGTGCCGGAATGGGAGCTCGAACGTGACGGCGAGGTGATCTTCGTCGATCCAAAGGGGCCGCTGATCGTTCAGGCGGGTGGTGCCATCGATCTGGCCGTGGACGCGGCGGTTGCGGGCACCGGCATCATCGGCCTGTTCGAAGACTGGCTGCTGCCTCACCTTGAAAGCGGCGCACTGGAGCCGGTGCTGAAACCCTGGTGGCAGCGATTTCCCGGGCCCTTCCTCTATTATCCCGGCCGCCGACTGGTGCCCGCGCCGCTTCGCGCATTCCTCGATTTTGTCAGGTCCAACCCCTTCGACCGATGACGGGCTCGTGATCGGCGAGGCAAAGACATGTTTATCCACGCAAACCTGCTTTACGTACCTCAGAATCTTGTTTAGCCTGAAATCGGGAGGAAGTTCAGGTGCATCGATCACAGACAAGGGAGACCTGCGTCTTCAGCGCAGGCATGGCTTCAACAGCCTCGGCAACGGGTGTTTGTCGATGATCGGCGCGTCTTCCGGCACGATAGCTGGCGATCCGGCGCCTGCGCTTCTCGAGGCCCGCGGCCTTTCCAAGAGTTTCGGCCCCGTCGAGGTCCTGCATGATGTCGGCCTGACCGTGCGGCCGGGCGAGGTTCACGCCATCATCGGCGAGAACGGCGCCGGCAAGTCGACGCTGATGAAGATCCTCGCCGGCAACCATGCGCCGACGCGCGGCGAGATTCTGATCGACGGCGAGCCCGTGCAGTTTTCCGGTCCTGTCGACGCCGAGCATCGCGGCATCGTTCTCGTGCACCAGGAGATCCTGCTCGCGCCGGACCTGACGGTGGCGCAGAACATCTATCTCGGCCGCGAGCTCCCGAAGGGGCTGACGGTGGACGACCGGGCGATGAACGAGGGGGCGGCGCGGGCTCTTGCCGACCTCGGCTCCGAGATCGATCCGAAGGCGATCGTCGGGCGGCTGTCGATCGCGCAGCGCCAGCTGGTGCAGATCGCCCGCGTGCTGCTGGTGCCCCACCGCGTCGTCATCTTCGACGAGCCGACGGCCTCGCTGACGCCGTTCGAGACCGAGGCGCTGCTGAAGGTCATCACCGATATCCGCGCCAAGGGCGTCGGCATCCTCTATATCTCCCACCGGCTGCCTGAGGTGAAGGAGATCGCCGACCGGGTCACGGTGTTGCGCGACGGTCATGTCGTCGCCACCCATGATGTGTCCGAAATCGAGCCGGCCGACATGGCGCGGCTGATGGTCGGCCGCGACGTCAGCAAGCTCTATCCGGACCGGCAGGCCGCGGCGGTGCAGGACAAGGTCCTGGAGGTCGAGGATTTCACTGTTCCGGGCTATGCGAGACATGCAAGCTTTCACCTGCGCAAGGGCGAGATCCTCGGCTTTGCCGGTCTCGTCGGCGCCGGTCGCACGGAACTGATGGAGGGCGTGGTGGGGCTTCGCCGCGGCAGCGGGACGGTTCGCCACCTCGGTCAATCGGTGCGGTTTGCCGATGCGCAGGCAAGCCTGAAAGCCGGCATCGCCTATCTGTCGGAGGACCGCAAGGGCAAGGGTCTGCTGCTTCTGAAGGATCTCGCGACGAACCTGACGCTCGCCTCGATCGGCACCTTCGTGCGCGGCCTGCAGATCGACCGCAAGCGCGAAAGCGAGGCGCTCGACGCGGCCATCGCCGAATTCGACATCCGCACCGGCCGCAAGGATCTGCTGGCCGGCCAGCTGTCGGGCGGCAACCAGCAGAAGCTTCTGATCGCCAAGATGATGCTGCTCGATCCGTCCATCGTCATCATCGACGAGCCGACGCGCGGCATCGACATCGGCACCAAGGAGCAGATCTACAAATTCATTGCCCGGCTGGCGGAGGAGGGACGGTCGATCATCGTCGTCTCCTCCGAAATGCCGGAGCTGATCGGCATCTGCGACCGCATTCTGGTGATGCGCTCGGGGGAGATTGTCGGCGAGGTGACGGGAGAGCGCATGACCGAGAATGACATCGTGGTGCTGGCGACCGGGGTAAACCCCGGAATGACGTCCGGGGAGGCAGCCTGAGCCATGAACACTGCCGCATCCGATACGGCCAAGCCGAAGACGTCGCGCGACTGGGACCTGCGGGCCGTGGCGCCCTTCATCGCGCTCGCCCTGCTGCTGGTGCTCGGCGCACTGGCCAACGACAACTTCATCTCCGTCGCCAACATCTCCAACGTCATCACCCGCAGCGCCTTCATCGCCATCATTGCGCTCGGCGCGACCTATGTGATCTCCTCGGGCGGGCTCGACCTGTCGGTCGGGGCGATGGTCGCCTTCGTCGCCAGCCTGATGATCCTGTTCATGAATTCAGGGGTGATCGCCGATCCGCTGCTGATGCTGATTGCCGGCATGGCGCTGGCGCTGGCCATCGGCGCGGCCTGCGGTCTCTTCAACGGCCTGATCACCACCGTCGGCGAGATCGAGCCCTTCATCGCCACACTCGGCACCATGGGCATCTACCGGGGGCTCACCACCTGGCTCAGCCAGGGCGGTGCGATCACGCTGCGCGACCGCGAGCTGCAGGCGCTCTACCGGCCGGTCTATTTCGGCGAGGTGCTGGGCGTGCCCGTGCCGATCATCGCGATCTTCGTGACAGCCGCGATCGCCGCCTTCGTGCTCTACCGCACCCGCTACGGCCGCCACCTGATCGCCGTCGGTTCCAACGAGGACGTGGCGCGCTATTCCGGCATCTCGGTCAAGCGCGTGCGCACCATCGCCTACGTGGTGCAGGGTCTCTGCGTGGCGATCGCCGTGCTCCTCTACGTGCCGCGCCTCGGTTCGACCTCGGCCACCACCGGCATCCTCTGGGAACTGCAGGCGATCACCGCCGTCGTCGTCGGCGGCACGGCGCTCAGGGGCGGCGTCGGGCGCATCTGGGGCACGGTCTGCGGCGCCTTCATCCTGGAGATCGTCGGCAACATCATGATCCTGTCGAACTTCGTCAGCGAATATCTGATCGGCGCCATCCAGGGTGCCATCATCATCATCGCCATGCTCGTGCAGCGTTCGCTGTCACGACGGTCGTGAGAAACAGCCGGGCGTCAAGGGTCGTGTCCGGCTGGGAGGAAAGACCCGAACTTGGGAGAGAGAAACATGCGCAGAAGAACATTCGGGCTTGCCGTTGCAGCACTTGCGGCTTCGGTCGCCATGGGTCCCAGCCTCGGCTGGACGCAGGAGGAAAAGAAGGTCACCATCGGGGTCTCGATCCCCGCAGCCGACCACGGCTGGACGGCGGGCGTCGTCTATCACGCCGAGCGCGTCGCCAAGCTCCTGATGGAGGAGCATCCGGGGCTGACCGTGTTGGTCAAGACATCCGCTGATCCGGCAACCCAGGCGAACGCCGTGCAGGATCTTGCCGTGCAGGGTATCGACGCACTGGTGATCCTGCCGACCGATCCGGATCCGCTCGTCAACGCCATCCAGCAGGTCAAGGATGCCGGCACCTTCGTCGCGCTCGTGGACCGGGCGCCGTCCAACAACGACAACGGCGTGCGTGATCTCTATGTCGCCGGCAACAACCCGGCGCTCGGCCGCGTCGCCGGCGAATACATCGCCGAAACGACGCCGGACGCCAAGGTCGCCATCATCCGCGGCCTGCCGATCCCGATCGACCAGCAGCGCCAGGACGGCTTCGACCAGGGCATCGAAGGCTCCAACGTCGAGATCCTGGAACGCCAGTACGGCAACTGGAACCGCGACGACGCCTTCCGCGTCACCCAGGACTATCTGACGAAATATCCGGAGATCGACGTGATCTGGGCGCAGGACGACGACATGGTCGTCGGCGTTCTGGAAGCCATCGAACAGGCCGGCCGCACCGACATCCAGTATGTCGTCGGCGGTGCGGGCTCCAAGGACATGGTCAAGCGCGTCATGGACGGCGACAAGATGGTGCCGGTCGACGTGCTCTATCCGCCGGCAATGATCGCCACCGCGATGCAGCTGACGGCCGACAGCCTCTACGACCAGATCCCGGTCAGCGGCGAGTATATCCTGGATGCGACGCTCGTCACCAAGGACAATGCCGAGCAGTTCTACTTCCCGGATTCGCCGTTCTGATCAGTCGGGCTGATAATGGGAACCCCCCTCATCCGGTCCTTCGGACCACCTTCTCCCTACGGGGAGAAGGATAATCTCCGCGACCAGGCGAAGCGGAGGCAGGTGAGGGGGCTTCCTGCCAAACAAACTTTTCAAGGAGCAAGCTCATGAAGACGATCAAGGGACCGGCCATTTTCCTCGGCCAGTTCGCGGGCGACGAAGCGCCGTTCGATTCCTGGGACGGGATCACCAAATGGGCCGCCGAGAAGGGTTACATCGGCGTGCAGGTCCCGACCTGGGCCTCCCAGCTCATCGACCTGAAGAAGGCCTCTGAATCCAAGGATTACTGCGACGAGTTTGCGGGCGTCGCACGCCAGAACGGCATCGAGGTCACCGAGCTCTCCACCCACCTTCAGGGGCAGCTGGTCGCCGTCCATCCGGCCTATGACGAAGCCTTCGACGGGTTTGCGGTACCGGAAGTGCGTGGCAACCCGAAGGCCCGCCAGGCATGGGCCGTCGAACAGGTGAAGATGGCGCTGTCGGCCTCCAGACACCTCGGCATCAAGGCGCATGCGACGTTTTCCGGCGCACTCGCCTGGCCCTATATCTACCCCTGGCCGCAGCGTCCCGCCGGCCTCGTGGAAACTGCCTTCGACGAACTCGCGCGCCGCTGGACGCCGATCCTCGACCACGCCGACTCGTGCGGCGTCGATGTCTGCTACGAGATCCATCCGGGCGAGGACCTGCATGACGGCGTCACCTTCGAGATGTTCCTGGAGCGGGTGAAGAACCACCCGCGCGCCAACATGCTCTACGACCCCTCGCACTACGTCCTGCAGTGCCTCGACTACCTGGAGAACATCGACATCTACAAGGACCGGATCAAGATGTTCCACGTCAAGGACGCGGAGTTCAATCCGACCGGCCGGCAGGGCGTCTATGGCGGCTACCAGGGCTGGGTCGGCCGCGCCGGCCGCTTCCGGTCGCTCGGCGACGGTCAGGTGGATTTCGGCGCCGTCTTCTCCAAGCTCACGGCCAACGACTTCGACGGCTGGGCCGTGGTCGAGTGGGAATGCGCGCTGAAGAACTCCGAGGACGGGGCGCGCGAAGGCGCCGAGTTCGTCAAGCACCACATCATCCGCGTGACGGAGAAGGCGTTCGACGATTTCGCCGCCGGCGGCACGGACGATGCGGCCAACCGGCGGATGCTGGGGATCTGAAACGGTACGGTGCGGTACCCCCCTCTGCCCTGCCGGGCATCTCCCCCACAAGGGGGGAGATCGGATGGAGCACAGCTTCGCCCCGATCGTCTTTTTGAGGCACGGCATCTGCGGTTGATCTCCCCCCTTGTGGGGGAGATGTCACGAGAGTGACAGAGGGGGGTGGAGCGCCGCCATTAAATTAAGGAGAATCTGTATGGCGATCGAAGGCAAGGACGAACAGGCGCGCGAGCCGAAGATCCGGCTCGGTATGGTGGGCGGTGGCGCAGGCGCCTTTATCGGCGCGGTGCACCGCATGGCGGCCCGGCTGGACGACCAGTTCGATCTGGTGGCCGGGGCGCTGTCCTCGACGCCGGACAAGGCGATGGCCTCGGGCCGTGACCTCGGCCTCGACCCGGAGCGCACCTATGGCTCCTATCAGGAGATGGCGGAGAAGGAATCGGCGCGTCCCGATGGTATCGAGGCGGTGTCGATCGTGACGCCGAACCACGTGCATTTCGAGGCCGCCAAGGCCTTTCTCGAAAAGGGCATTCACGTCATCTGCGACAAGCCGCTGACCTCCAATCTGGAGGATGCAAAGGCCCTGAAAGAGGTTGCCGACAAGGCGAAGGCGCTCTTCATCCTGACCCACAACTACACCGGCTATCCGATGGTTCGCCAGGCGCGCGAAATGGTCGAGAACGGTGATCTCGGCACGCTGCGCCTCGTGCAGGTGGAATATCCGCAGGACTGGCTGACGGAGGCGGTCGAGCAGACCGGCGCCAAGCAGGCGGTCTGGCGCACCGATCCGGCTCAATCGGGCGCCGGCGGTTCGACCGGCGATATCGGCACCCATGCCTATAACCTCGCCTGCTTCATCACCGGCCTAACGCTCGACAGTCTCGCAGCCGATCTCGACAGCTTCGTCGAAGGCCGCCGGCTGGATGACAATGCCCATGTCATGCTGCGCTTTGCCGCCAAGGGCAGTGAAAAGCCGGCCAAGGGCATGCTCTGGTGCAGCCAGGTGGCGCCCGGCCACGAGAACGGTCTGAAGATCCGCGTCTACGGCACCAGGGGCGGCATCGAATGGGTGCAGGCCGACCCCAACTATCTGTGGTTTACGCCTTTCGGGGAATCGAAGCGTCTGATCACCCGCAACGGCGCCGGTGCAGGTGCAGCCGCCGGCCGCGTCAGCCGCATCCCGTCCGGTCATCCTGAAGGTTATCTGGAAGCCTTCGCGACGATTTACACGGAAGCCGCCCACGCCATCAACGCCGCGAAAAAGGGCGTGTCGCTCGACAAGGCGGTCATCTACCCGACCGTCGACGACGGCGTGAAGGGCGTCACCTTCGTCGAGGCCTGCGTCGCCTCGTCGAAGCAAAACGGCGCCTGGGTAAAGCTGTAAATCGTGTTTGTCTCTTGTGAGGAGCCCGGTCCGGGGCTCCTCACGTCTTCCTTTGCGCTCCCCCCAAATGTCGCTATTGCCGAACGAACGACGGAGCACTAGCTAGCCGTCGATTTTATCGCATCAAAGGCGGCAGGGAATGAACAACAGAAGTGGCCTCTACATGATCATCGGGGCGCTCGTCGTCGCCGTGATCGGGCTCGGCATCTATGTCTACCAGGAAGAATCCGAGCCCTCGGGCGTCGAGATCAAGATCGGCGAAGGCGGCGTCTCCGTCGAAGAAAACTAAGAGTTTTTGCAGGCCGTCATCGGATTGCCGATGCCGGCCTGATTGCCCGCGGTCCGGGTGAACGGCCGTAGACGACAGCCTGTCCTTTTCCCAAACGACACGGGTCCCTCCATGACCGACACCAAGATCCTCGCCAGCCGCTTTCCCGCCGACTTCACCTTCGGCGTCGCGACCGCCGCCTTCCAGATCGAAGGGGCGACGAAGGAGGATGGCCGCAAGCCGTCCATCTGGGACGCCTTTTCCAACATGCCCGGGCGCGTCTTCGGCCGCCACAATGGCGATGTCGCCTGCGATCACTACCATCGGCTGGAAGACGACCTCGATCTGATCAAGGAGATGGGCGTCTCCGCCTATCGCTTCTCCATCGCCTGGCCGCGGATCATTCCCGAAGGCACGGGGCGGGTGAACGAGCCTGGGCTCGATTTCTACGACCGGCTGGTCGACGGCTGCAAGGCGCGCGGCATCAAGACGTTTGCGACGCTCTACCACTGGGACCTGCCGCTGGCGCTGATGGGCGACGGCGGGTGGACGGCCCGTTCCACGGCTTATGCCTTCCAGCGCTATGCCAAGGTGGTGATGGACCGGCTCGGCGACCGGCTGGATTCGGTGGCGACCTTCAACGAGCCCTGGTGCTCCGTCTGGCTGAGCCACCTCTACGGCGTCCATGCGCCGGGTGAACGCAACATGGATGCGGCGCTGCATGCCATGCACTACACCAATCTCGCCCACGGACTGGCCGTCGAGGCGATCCGCGACGTCAGCCCCAGGGTGCTGGTCGGGCTGGTACTGAACGCCCATTCCGTCATCGCCGGCTCCGACAGCGAAAAGGACAAGGCCGCGGCCGAGCGCGCCTTCGATTTCCACAATGGCGCCTTCTTCGGCCCGGTCTTCAAGGGCCAGTATCCGGCTTCCTTGCTGGATGCGCTCGGCGACCGGATGCCGAAGGTGGAGGAGGGCGATCTTGCCACCATCAGCCAGAAGCTCGACTGGTGGGGTCTCAACTACTACACGCCGATGCGCGTTGCTGCCGATGCCGCCGACGACGCGGAATTTCCCGCCACCAAGCCGGCGCCCTTCGTCGGCGAGACGGTGACGGACATCGGCTGGGAGGTCTGGCCGGCGGCGATGAAATCGCTCGTCGTCGACCTCTACGACCGCTACGACCTGCCGGAAATGTATGTCACCGAGAATGGTGCCTGCTACAACATAGGCATCGAGAACGGCGAGATCGACGATCAACCGCGCCTCGACTACTACGCCGACCACATCTCGGTCTGCGCCGACCTCGTCGATGAGGGCTATCCGCTGCGCGGCTATTTCGCCTGGAGCCTGATGGACAATTTCGAATGGGCGGAAGGCTATCGCATGCGCTTCGGCCTCGTGCATGTGGATTACGAGACGCAGGTGCGGACGGTGAAGAAGAGCGGCCAATGGTACCGCGATCTGGCGCTCGAATTCCCCAATGGCAATTCTACGGCCGACTGAGAGGGCAGGGCGTCATGCCCTGCTTATCGACCTGGACCTTATCCGAGCTTGACCAGCTTGATGCCGGCATCGGCTTCCTGGCGGCTGTCGAATTCCACACGGGCCGACTGGATGTGCTCATGGTGGGTGAAGACCCAGCCGCCCAGCGCCCGGATCGGTTCACCGAAAGAGCGGCCGAGATCAGTCAGTGCATATTCCACCTTGGGCGGCACGGTTGGATGCACCGTGCGCTCGACGATGCCGTCTCGTTCCAGCGCCCTGAGCGTCAGAGTCAGCATGCGCTGGGATATGCCGACCACCGATCGTTTCAGATCGGAGAAGCGCTTCGGCGTGTCGCCGAGCATCATGATCACCAGAACCGTCCATTTGTCGCCCAGCCTCGCCAGCATCTCGCTGACGGTCTGGCATTTCATCGGGTCATAGCTGTCGCACATGGTGGTCCAATCGTTCACTCGGTGTTACCTAGTATTGAAAATGTGCCTTCTTGCACAAAACATGCGGTTACGTATCTAGGCCTGGTTATTAATCGATACCAGACCCTGCCGAGCGTGCCAACTGTCATGGTGGCTTGCCGGTCCAACCAGGAGCGAGACCATGTCCGCACTCATTGAAAAGCTGAACTGGCGTTATGCGACCAAAAAGATGGACCCGTCGAAGGTCGTTTCCGAGGAGAAGGTCGAGCGCATTGTCGAGGCGGCGCGTCTTGCTCCCACCTCCAGCGGGTTGCAGCCCTTCGAGGTGATCGTCGTGACCAATCCGGAGGTCCGCGCCCGTATCCAGGAAATTGCCTGGAACCAGGCTCAGGTGACTGAAGGATCGCATCTGCTCGTTTTTGCCGCCTGGGACAATTACACTGTCGAACGCATCAACCACATGTTCGACCTCGTCAATGACGAGCGGGGCTTCAAGAACGAGGGCTGGGAAAACTACCGCCAGATGATCCTCAACCTCTACCCGCCGCGTGATGCCGAAACGAACTTCCAGCATGCCGCACGCCAGGCCTACATTGGCTTTGGCATGTCGGTCGCCGCCGCCGCCTTCGAGGGTGTCGATGCGACCCCGATGGAAGGCTTCGATGCCGACAAGCTCGACGCGATACTCGGTCTCCGCGACAAGGGTCTGCGCTCGGTCACGATCCTGCCGCTTGGTTACCGCGCCGCTGAAGGCGATTGGCTCGCGCCGCTGAAGAAGGTGCGCCGTCCGAACGAACAGTTTGTTTCCGTCGTCGCCTGACGATCCGGAAACCTGTGCCGGTGCCTCCAGGCCGGCCGCAGACAGGCCTCGTGAAACCGGGGCCTGTCTGCGATCAGATCCATCCGGAAGTTGGCTCTGCGGTTTTTGCATAACTGCTAAAACAGGCCTCTCGCCGACGACGGATTTTTAACACCCTCCTGTGCATAATCGATCCTCTATCTAAGGAAAGGTTTGCGGAATGACGTGCGCAGGATGCCGGGACGGTGAAGCCTTCGATCTCCCCTTCTCCATGGCTTTTCAGCCGATCGTCGACATGGGCACCGGTCAGGCCTTCGCCTACGAGGCGCTGGTGCGCGGTCTGAACGGGGAGGGTGCCGGAACCATTCTTTCGCAGGTCACCGATGCCAACCGCTATGCCTTCGACCAGCGCTGCCGGACCAAGGCCATCGAGCTTGCGGCAGTGCTGCGCCAGAACCCGGCGACGAACCTGTCGATCAACTTCATGCCCAATGCCGTCTACGAACCGCGTGCCTGCATCCGCATGACGCTTGCTGCGGCCGCGCGTGTCGGCTTCCCGCTCAACCGCATCATCTTCGAGTTTACCGAAAGCGAGAAGGTCGACAGCAAGCATCTTCTGAACATTCTCCAGACCTACAAGGACATGGGCTTCAAGACCGCCATCGACGATTTCGGTGCCGGATACGCTGGCCTCAACCTGCTGGCCCAGTTCCAGCCGGACATCGTCAAGCTCGACATGGACCTGATCCGCGGCATCGACACCGATCCGGCGAAGCAGACGGTGGTCAGACACACGCTGGCGATGCTGTCCGACTTCGGGATCACCGTGGTGTGCGAAGGGATCGAGACGACTGCCGAAATGGCTGTCCTGCGGGACATGGGCGTCAACCTCATCCAGGGCTACCTGCTGGGCCGCCCGGCGTTCGAGCAGTTCGCGCCACCTCTGCTGCAGGCTGCCTGACGGCGCCTGCGCATATATTTTTCCTTTTTGCGGAAATCATGGGAAACTGATGCCTCGGAATGGCGCCTGGACTGGTGCCATATGGGCCGACAATGGAAAGTCGTTCGCGCCAATGGGGTTTGAAAAGTTGAAAGCAAAGATGCTAGAGCGGTCCCGCACCGTCCGAATGTGTATGTGAGCCTGACGCTTCACGACGCATTTCGTCTTCCGCACCTTGCGGGCTTTCACTGAAGAGAATCCCATGCACCACCTATCCAGAGCCCGTGACGCCTCCCCGGGAGGCCTTCGATGACCAGCGCGGAGACGACGCTCTCGCAGACATCAGACAGCATGGTTGCGTTCGAATCCGTCACCAAGCGCTTCGGCGGAGCCAACGGCCAGCCGGCCTTCACCGCGCTCGACGGCGTCGACCTAAGGGTCGCGCGCGGCGGCATCACCGGCATAATCGGCCGCTCCGGCGCCGGCAAGTCGACGCTGATCCGCCTCGTCAACGGGCTGGAGAAGGCGAGCTCCGGCCGTGTCGTCGTCGATGGCATCGAGGTCGGGACGCTTGCCGAGACCGGCCTTCGCGACCTGCGCCGCCAGGTCGGCATGATCTTCCAGCACTTCAATCTTCTCTCCTCGCGCACCGCCTTCGACAACATCGCGCTGCCGCTCGAGATCGCCGGCATGGACCGCAAGGCGATCCGCGACCGGGTGGCGCCACTCGTCGACCTGGTCGGCCTCGGCGACAAGGCCGACCGCTATCCGGCGGAACTCTCCGGCGGCCAGAAGCAGCGCATCGGCATTGCCCGTGCACTCGCCACCGAGCCGAAGCTGCTGCTCTCGGACGAGGCGACCTCGGCGCTCGACCCGGAAACGACGCAGTCGATCCTCGAGCTCCTGAAGGACATCAACCGCGATCTCGGCCTGACCGTGCTCCTCATCACCCACGAGATGGAGGTGGTGAAGACGATCGCCTCGCAGGTGGCGGTGATCGACAAGGGCCGGATCGTCGAGAGCGGCCGCACCTTCGATATCTTTACGGCGCCGCAGCACGAGACGACCCAGTCGCTCCTGTCGGCCGCCATCGGCGCCAAGCTGCCGGAGTGGATCCGTGCGGACCTGAAACCGCAGCCGGCGCCGGGCGACCGCGCCCTGGTGCGGCTGGTCTTCTTCGGCGAGACCGCCTTCCAGCCGCTGACGGCACGGCTTGTTGCCGAAATCGGCCCGGACCTCAACATCCTTGCCGGCGCGATCGACGAGATTGCCGGCGAACCCTTCGGATCGCTGGTCGTCTCCTATGCGGCCGATCCCGGAACCCTGGAGCGGGCCGCCCGCTTCTATCAGCAGACCGGCCTGACGACGGAGGTGCTCGGCTATGGCGCCTGACATGCTCATTTCGCTTCTCTGGACGGCGCTCCTGCAGACCGTCCACATGGTGGCCGTCGCCGGCGTCATCGGCTCGCTGATCGGCCTGCCGATCGGCATTTTCCTCGCCACCAGCGGCCGCGGCGAACTCTTCCCGGCACCGACCGTCAACAAGATCGTCGGCGCCATCGTCAACGCCACCCGCTCGACGCCCTTCATCATCCTCGTCGTCGCCATCATCCCGTTCACGCGGCTGGTGGCGGGAACGTCGATCGGGACGTCGGCTGCCATCGTGCCGCTGACGATCGCGACCATCCCCTTCGTCGCGCGGCTGGCGGAATCGGCCATCCGCGAGGTCGACAAGGGGCTGATCGAGGCGGCCCGCGCCATGGGTGCGACGCCGCTGCAGATCGTCTTCAAGGTGCTGCTCGCCGAGGCGAAACCCGGCCTGACGCTGGCGCTGACCCTGACGCTCGTCAGCCTCGTCGGCTATTCGGCCATGGTCGGCGCGGTCGGTGGCGGTGGCCTCGGCGATCTCGGCATCCGCTACGGCTATCAGCGCTTCATGCCGGAGGTGATGCTCGCCGTCGTCGTCGTGCTGATCGTGCTGGTGCAGGCCGTGCAGAGCAGCGGGGACGCGCTGGCCCGCCGCTTCGACAAGAAAACCCGCAAGAACTAGAAGACCACAACACCTCAAAAGGGAGATACCCATGAAGAAGCTCATCCTGGTGGCTGCCATCGCCGCCTTCGCCGCAGGCACCGCCGTTGCGGAAACCATCAAGGTCGGCGTCACCCCCGGCCCGCACGCCCAGATCATGGAGAAGGTCAAGGAAGTGGCCGCGACCAAGGGTCTCGACATCGAGATCCTCGAGTTTTCCGACTATGTCGTGCCGAACCAGGCGCTCAACGACGGCGAGCTGAACGCCAATTCGTTCCAGCACCAGCCCTATCTCGACAACCAGGTGACGGACCGCGGCTTCGACCTCGTCAGCGTCGCCAAGAACGTCAACTTCCCGATGGGCGTCTATTCCAAGAAGGTGAAGAGCCTCGAGGAACTGGAAGACGGCGCCACCGTCTCGATCCCCAACGACCCGACCAACGGCGGCCGCGCGCTGCTGGTGCTCGCCGACAAGGGCGTGATCTCGGTCGATGAAGCCAAGGGCGTCAAGGTCGGCATCGCCGACGTCACCGAGAACCCGAAGAACATCCAGATCGTCGAGCTGGATGCTGCCCAGCTGCCGCGTTCGCTGGATGACGTCGCCGCCGCCGTCATCAACACCAACTATGCGCTGGAAGCTGGCCTCAACCCGAAGACGGATTCGATCGCCATCGAAGGCGAGAAGGCTCCCTACGTCAACGTCATCGCCGTCCGCTCCGCCGACAAGGATGCGCCGTGGGTGAAGACGCTGGTGGAATCCTACCAGAACGACGAGATCAAGGCCTTCATCGCCGACGAGTTCAAGGGCGCCGTCGTCACCGGCTGGTAAGCTCCTTCCCGACCGAACAACAGCCGCGTCTCCTCAGGAGGCGCGGCTTTTCCATGCCGAAAGCCTTCTGGTCAGCTGCCGATGTGCTTCAGGCCACGCTTCTTCGCCAGCGCGATCTGGTGCTGCCGCTGGCGGTAGCGGTCGCGGTCGGCTTCGGTGCGGCTGTCGTAGCAGTGGCTGCAGGAGACGCCTTCCTCGTAGAAGGGGGAGGTGACTTCCTCGGCGGTGATCGGGTTGCGGCAGGCGTGGCAGAGCTTGTGGCTGCCCTCCTTCAGGCCGTGCTCGACGGAGACGCGCTCGTCGAAGACGAAGCAGGCGCCCTCCCAGAGGCTTTCCTCTGCCGGCACCTCCTCCAGGTATTTCAGGATGCCGCCCTTGAGGTGGTAGACCTCGTCGAAGCCCTGTTCCTTCATGAAGGCGGTGGCCTTCTCGCAGCGGATGCCGCCGGTGCAATACATGGCGATCTTCGGCTTGTTGTGCAGGCCGGTGTTGTTCTTCACCCAGTCGGGGAACTCGCGGAAGGTCTTCGTCTGCGGGTCGACGGCGCCCTTGAAGATGCCGATCGCCGTCTCGTAGTCGTTGCGGGTGTCGATGACGATCGTGTCGGGATCGGAGATCAGCGCATTCCAGTCCTTGGGCGCCACATAGGTGCCGACGATCTTCTTGGGGTCGATGTCCTCGACGCCCATGGTGACGATCTCCTTCTTCAGCCGCACCTTCATGCGCAGGAAGGGCATCTTTGAGGCGCGGCTTTCCTTGTGCTCCAGCCCGGAAAATTCCGGCTGCGCCCGCAGGTGCGCGAGCACGGCGGCAATGCCGGCGTCGGGCCCCGCGATCGTGCCGTTGATGCCCTCGCGGGCGAGCAGCAGCGTGCCCTTGACGCCATTCTCCTCGCAGAGCGCCTGCAGCGGCTCGCGGAATTCGGCGCAGCGCGGGAAGGTGGCGAAGTGGTAGAGCGCCGCCACGCAATAGGGGCCGGAAGGAGCCGGCGTCTGGGTCACAGGATTGTCGGTCATTCCGGGGAAATACAACCAGACGGGCGCTTGCGCAACGCGCTTTGTGTCACGGGCTACCGCCGGTGCCCCGGCTTCATTTGCGCGAGGCCGCTTCCTTCCAGAGAAGCGCGATACGGGCCGCTTCCGTGTCGGCGTCGTCGGCGAAGACGAGCTTGGCCTGGGCCACCGCCTTCTCCCGCAGGTCCTGCTGGCGGGCAATGATCGCGCCGATGACGCGGGCGAGCGTCTCGCTGTCGCCGAAGAGATCCGGGTTCTCGTCCACCACCTGGGTCAGGACCGAGAGGTCGTGCTCGTGGCCGAGCATGTCGACCAGCGCCTTGGCCTCCCGCTGTTTGGCGCGCATGGCCGAGGACCAGAGGTCGGAGAGCAGCGCCAGGTGCATCCAGTAGGTCTGCCCAACCTTGCGCAGGTCGTGGAAATGCTCCGCATCGCCGCCTTCCTCGCAGGCGACCAGGTCAGCTGCCGCGCGCGACAGCTGCTTGCGCCAGGTCTTGGACAGCCGGCGGGCGGTGCGACGCGGGCTGTCGTCCAGGTGGAGGTCCTGCAGCGCGTCGATTGCCTCACGGCAGGTCTGGGCCGCCGCCGCCATCTTGGCCGGCAGGTCGCTTTCCTCGTGGGCGATCCGGTCGCGGCGCTCGATCAGCGCCTTCGAGGCGAAATGAAGCGCCGCCAGTTCGTCGGGTGGGCCGGCTTCCGAGGCCAGGTAATCGACGGTCTCCACCAGCGCCGTCGCGTCGCGAACCGCAGACAGCGACCGTGCCATGTCGCGGATGCGCTCGTTCTCGCGCTGCCGGAACTCCTTCGCATCCGGCTGGATCAGGCGGTAGAGGGCGCGCAGCCGCTTGAACTTCTTGCGCGCGTCATGGACCGCCTCATGCGGGCCATCGGGCTGGTCTTCCAGAAAATGGATGGCCTGCCGCAGCTGATGCTCGGCGACGGAGCGGAACTCCTCGGTAAAGGGGCGATCAGGCCGTATGCGAAATGCCATCGCAAAGCTCCATGCTCATATCCTCTGCAGCCATCATCTGGTTGGAGTAGCGAGGATCCCCAGTCACCTCCTTGCCGATCCAGGAGGGCAGGGCCGGATCCTGCTCCTCGTCATCCATCTCTACCTCGGCTACGACGAGACCGGCGTAGACGCCGGCATAGACGTCGATCTCCCAGACGAAGCCTTCGTGCTCCACCTCGTAGCGCGTCTTCTGCAGGACAAGGCCGAGCGCGTTGCTGATCAGCTCTTTCGCATCAGCGACAGGGATGGTGTATTCGAACTCATCGCGGCTGATCAGCCGGCGGCCGATCTTTAGCGTCATCGATGCCCGCTCGTCGTCCATCAGGCGCACCCGTAGCGAGCGGTCGTCCATGGTCACGATATAGGCCTGAATGAAATCGGATGATGAGGTGACCTCAGCACGCCAACCGTCATCCTTCACCAGAAACTTGCGTTCGATTTCCTTGGCCATGGAGGCTCCGCCGGTTAACGCCCAGAACCTATGGCAATGGCTGCGTTTGGCAAAGGTGTCATCGGTCGGAAAGGTTGATTTTTCCTCGACATCGAGGGGCGAGGGCGGTATTTGCGACCTGACCTTCAAACGTTTGAAAAACGGGAGCGCCCCATGGCCGGCAAGACTGACAACCTCCTCGCGATCCTTCGCGCGCAGCCGGTCGTTCCGGTTCTCATCGTCGACGACGCCAAGTCGGCCGTTCTCCTGGCTCGCGCTCTGGTCGCCGGTGGCCTCACGGCGATCGAGATCACCATGCGCACGCCCGCCGCACTCGACGCCGTCAAGGCAGTGGCAGAAGAGGTCGAAGGCGCAAACGTCGGTGCCGGCACCATCATGAACGCCAAGGACTTCGACGCGGCCGTCAAGGCCGGCTCGACCTTCATCGTCAGCCCCGGCGCGACGCGCGGCATCATGGAGGCCGCCAAGGGCTCCGACGTGCCGCTGCTGCCGGGTGCCGCAACCGCCAGCGAAGTGATGGCGCTGCGCGAAGAAGGTTACGACGTCATGAAGTTCTTCCCGGCCGAACAGGCCGGTGGTGCCGCTTTTCTGAAGTCGCTGTCGTCGCCGCTTGCCGGCACGCTGTTCTGCCCGACCGGTGGGGTTTCGCTGAAGAACGCCCGCGACTACCTGTCGCTCCCGAACGTTGTCTGCGTCGGCGGCTCCTGGGTGGCGCCGAAGGATTTGGTTGCCGCCGGCGACTGGGCCGGCATCACCAAGCTCGCCAGCGAGGCTGCTGCCCTCAAGGGCTGACATTTTCGTCAACGGCCCGGTGCGGCGCTCGAAGACATTGGTTTTCTACCGCAGGCTTCCTATCTCCTGACTGAATTTCATCAGCAGGAGATAGCGATGTTCGACGCCAAAAAGCTTCTTGACCAGTTCCTCGGCCCGCAGATGGGCAGCAAGGCCGAAGGCATGCTCGGGTCCGGAGGGCTGCTCGGTAAGGCTGGCCAGTTCGGCGACATGGCGAAGAACAATCCGCTGAAATCGGCCGGCATCGCCGCAGCGCTGCTCGGCACCAAGACCGGACGCAAGCTCGTCGGCAATGTCGCCACCGTCGGCGGCATCGCCGCCATCGCCGGCCTCGGCTACATGGCCTACAAGAACTACCAGTCCGGTCAGGCGCCGCAGACCGCATCCGTTCCCCAGCGGGAACCGGAGATCCTGCCGCCGCCGGCAAGCTCGCCCTTCAGCCTGGAATCGCCGGCGCTCACCAATGATTTCGCGCTGACGCTGGTGCGGGCCATGATTGCCGCCGCCAAGGCTGACGGTCATATCGACGCCAACGAACGCGCCAACATCATGGACAAGGTGCATGCCGTCGATCTCGGCTCCGAGGCTGAAGCCTTCATCGCCAACGAGTTGGCCAACCCCGTCGATATCGACGAGCTTGTCGCCGCGGCGCGCACCGAGGAGCAGAAGGTGGAACTCTACACCGCCACCCGCATCACCATCGATCCCGACACCCGCGCCGAGCGCGGCTATCTCGATCTCCTCGCCGGGCGCCTTGGCCTGCCGGACGCGCTGATCGACCACATCGACGCGACGGTGTCTGCGGCGAAGGTGCAGGCGTAAGTCACCCATGGCCAGTTGCCTTTGCCGGGTGGCTGGCCTAAGCCTCGATTGAAATTTACGAGGCGGAATTGATGCGCGATCTCAAGAATTACAAGGTCCCGACCCCCGGTCCCGTCACGCTGACGGGGCGTTTCGTGACGCTCGAGCCTTACGAGCGGGAAGCCCATCTGGGTGCGCTTTGGTCGGCGCTGGGCGGTGTGGACGGGATCAACGAACTGCTCCACTATTTTCCGCAGGATGCGTTTGTCGAGCCTGACGCCTTCGGCGACTGGCTGGCGACAACTACACGGGATTTCGGCTGGGTCACGCTCGTCTTTCGTGACAACGCCAGCGGTCGCATCGTCGGCATGGCGAGCTACATGCGGCCTGACCCGAAATACGGCGTGATCGAGGTCGGCTCGGTCGCCCATGGCCCGGACGTGAAGCGCTCGCCGCTGACGACCGAAGTGCATTACCTGATGGCGCGGCATGTCTTCGAGGATCTCGGCTATCGCCGCTACGAGTGGAAGTGCCACAACGAGAACGAGCCAAGCAAGCGTTCCGCGATCCGCTACGGGTTCAGCTTCGAGGGCATCTTCCGCCAGCACATGATCTCGAAGGGCGCCAACCGCGACACGGCCTGGTTCTCGATGATCGACGGCGAGTGGCCGCTCCTGAAGCGGGCCTTCGAGGCGTGGCTTTCGCCGGAGAACTTCGATGCGGACGGCCGCCAGCGCCGGCGGCTGGAAGACATGCGGGCAGAAATATCGGAAGGAACGGCAGCATGAGCGGCAACAACATAAGAGGCCCGGCGATTGCCGCGGCGGTGATCCTTCTCGGATTTCTGGGGCTGTTCTTCGTGATGCCGCCGATCATGCTGTGGCTGGCGGACGAATTCTCGCCCTGGATCGCCGCCGTCTTCGGAGTGCTGGCCGTGCTGTCGTTCTTCCTGGTCTTCTGGCTGAGGGCCCGCCACCAGCGCAAGCGCGACACCCGGGCCTGAGTACAGCCCTGACGTCAGGCCTGCAGAGAGGCGCCCAGCAGGGACAGGCCTATCAGGAGAATGAAGAGCGCCCCGGCGATCTCGAAGCCTGCCGTGATGCGGCCGGCGCGCACCGACCCCCTCCCGACAAATCGCATCGCGAGATCCTTGGCAGAGACCGCCATGACCGCAAGCAGCGAGACGGTGATGGCGGTGCCGAGCGACATGGCGAGCACCGACAGCAGGCCGC
Source organism: Rhizobium sp. PK7-22 (assembly GCF_056530405.1). NCBI lineage: Bacteria > Pseudomonadati > Pseudomonadota > Alphaproteobacteria > Hyphomicrobiales > Rhizobiaceae > Rhizobium > Rhizobium sp. PK7-22. The sequence continues at coordinate 3,475,674 of NZ_CP096514.1, read as the reverse complement.
CGAGGTAGAGGCCGTTCAGCAGCGAGAAACTCATGACCAGGATCGCCCCGGAGCAGGGGCGCAGGCCGACGGCAACGATCGCCGACCAGGCTTCTCTTGCCCGGAACCGGCTGCCGCCGAGAAGGCGCGGGTCGGGCGCATGGCTGTTGCCGCAGGTTTCGCAGTAGCCGCCAGCATCGGCGTATTCGTGGTCAGTTACTTCCTCAGCCTGAAACCGCAGGCCGGTGGAGGAGGAGCCGCCGCCGAAGGTTGCCGTCGAGCCGAGTGCGCCAGCCTGCTGAAAGACCGGGGCGGCCACCAGTGCCTGCCTTGTCCTCAGTGAGGTGAGCTTGCGCACCAGCAGCCAGGCGCCGAAGAGGGCGATCATCGCAAAGCTTGTCACTTCCATGGCCCACGTGGCGGTGGTCATGGTGATGCCGCTGCCGCGCAGCGCATAGAAGGCGACGCCGACGAGCAGGATCGCCGTCAGCCCCTGCAGCAGGGCGGAGATGAAGGAGATCACCACGCCGCGCCTGAGTTCGATCTCGTTGGCGATCATGTAGGAGGAGATCACTGCCTTGCCGTGGCCCGGGCCGGCGGCATGGAAGATGCCGTAGGCGAAGGACAGGCCGACGAGACCGGCGAGCGCGGAAGGATCCTCGCGCATGGCCTTCAAGGCCCCTGTCAGCGAACGGTAGAACGCCTGCTGGTAGCCGTTGACCCAGGCGAAGAAGCCGCCGAGCGGGCCGCCGATGCTGAAGGCAGGCTCGGCGGATCCGACGCCGAGCGGCGACTGGGCGTAGGCGGCGCCAGCCAGGGCGACCGTGACCAGGATAACGGTGAATGCGATGGTCTTGGCCCGCATCAGCAGGTCAGCTCCAGCCGCGTTGCAAACAGTTTCGACATGTCGGTGCCCGAAGGATCGTTGAAGAAGGCTTCCGTCAGCGTGGCGCTGTTCTGGGCGATGATCTCGTCGGGATCGGGGCGAACCACCTGGTGCTGGCAGGCAGCCGCCGCCTTGCCCTGAACCACCAGGTCGCCGTCGGTGGGAAAGTCGATCGCCGTGTACATGGACGGATCGTAGACGCCGAAGGCGAGCTTGCCCTTCAGCGGCGTCGGCTTCTCCGGCTTCACCGCAAAGAACACCATCACCTGGCTGTCCTCATAGGAGACGTGGATGACGTCCGGCTTCTGGATCTTCTCGCTGGTGCCATCGACGGACATCGTCGTGAAGTAGTCGAAGTCGGCGAGCGACGCGTGCATCACCTCGCCAAGTGCTGCCAGTTCCGCCTCGTCGAGCTTGAGGTCCGTGTTCGTGTCGAAGTCCAGGAGAACGCTGGAGGAGAACACCTCGTCGAACCGCCAGACGTTGCGCAGTTCCTGCACCGTCCCGTCATCGGCCGCGATCACCTCAAGCCGCGCCTCGGCGAAGATGTGCGGGTGGGCGAGCGCGATGCCGGGTGCGGAGACGGCCAGTGCGGTCAGGAACGGAAGGGCGTGCTTCATGGTCGGGGCGCGTCTTTCATGGGAACTCATCGCCTTTCTGCTGCGCAAATGGGTCGGAATTTCGACCTCGCCTCAGGCGCGGCGGCGGAACCAGAGGGCCAGATAGTCCACGAAGCTGCGCACCTTGGCCGGCAGGTAGCGGCGGTGCGGATAGACCGCATAGATGCCGCGGTCCTTGGCGATGTAATCGTCCAGCAGCGTCACGAGGTCACCGGACAGGATGGAGGGACCGGCGACGAAATCCGGGATGATCGCGACCCCAAGGCCCGCCTTTGCCGCGCGCAGCGTCGCCTGGGGGCTGTTGACCTCCAGCGGGCCGCTCACGGGCACGGAGATGGTGGTGCCCTCCGGGCTCGAAAAGCGGACATTGTTGTGCCAGCGGGAATTGGTGTCGATGATGAAGGGGACGCGGGCGAGATCCTGCGGCGTGTCGATCGGCCCATGGCGCACCAGGAAATCGGCTGACGCGCAGGCATAGACGCGGAAATCGGCGATCTTGCGGGCGATCAGGCCGGAATCCTCCAGCTTGGTGATTCGGATCGCGAGGTCGAAGCTCTCCTCGATCAGGTCGACGAAGCGGTCCTCGGCGACGATCTCCAGCGAGACGTCGGGATGCTCCTTGGCGAAATCGATCAGCGACTGGCCGACCTCGGCATCGACGAAGGTGCGCGGCACGGAGAGCCGCAGCTTGCCCTTGAGGTCGGCATTGTTCTCGCGCACCAGGTCGGAGAGATTGTCGATCTCCTTCAGGATGTCGGCGGCCGTGCGGTAGTAGGTATGGCCGGCCTCGGTCATCGAGAACTGGCGGGTGGTGCGGTTGAGGAGGAGGGCGCCCAGGTCGTCCTCCAGCTCCTTCACATATTTGGAAAGCAGCGCCTTGGAGCGCCCGGTGCGCCGCGCCGCCGCCGAAAAGCCCTCGGCCTCGACGACGTCGATGAAGGCGCGCATGCGGGTGAGTGTGTCCATGATTTTCCTTCTGGCGCCGGTTAGTTCGACAAGCCGAGTGCGAATGCCAATGCCGCGTTGAGGCGTTGGATTTCCGCTTCGTTCAGTCGGCCGATGATCGAGCCGATCCGCCGCCGCGATACGGCAACGGGTTTGTCGGCCATGATGTCGGATCGCAGTTTCAGCCCGTTATCGCGAGAGGGATCGATCGCGACGCGGAAGTCGGCGAGGTCGTTGATGGTTGACGTCAGCTGGCAGAGCACAATGGCGTCATGACCCTCGCTGATGAGGGTATCGGACGTGATTACAACGGCGGGACGTGGTTTGCCATAGTCGCCTGAAACGGCCACCGTCACCAGATCGCCTCGCTTCATTCGCTATCCTGTTCTTCGTTGTCGAAGAGGGAGACGTTTTCAATCCAACGCATCGACTGGCGTTCGTCTTCCGGATCGAGAGCGGTAATGGCTGCCTTCACCCGTGCCCGCACATCCGGATCACCTGGGTCGGGGACAAGCAGACGCACTTCTCGAAGTGGTAAGCCGGTCCGCTCGTCCCTCAAAACGCTCTGCTTCTTTACGGTGCTCATGCCAAACCCTCTCGGCCTTCGCCTGGCAATGTAGGCTCGCGAAATCGTTTCTGCAAATGGGCGCTCTGGGCGGCCAAGACATATCCTCGATCGCGAGGCAAGTATTTTCGGTCGGGGTCAAAAAAGCGCTTGATTGTGAAGGCGAATGTTCTTATCTCCGGTGCTGCCCAAAGTCGCACGTGCCTGTGGGTGTCCGCCGACCCTCGAACTGGGATTTATCCCTAAGGTGAGGGTATCGGTAAGGTACCTGGAACTAACCCCTCCAGTCGCTATTCCGGCCAACCGGGAAATGCGAGGACATCTTGAAGCAACGACGGTGCGGGCCTTTCTAGTCTCTGCCTGCTTTCCAACAGCCGGCAATACTGAAGAGGCACACCATCATTGCCGGAAGTGCGGTCGGGTACCCCCCTCCAATCCATGGCAGACAAAGCCGAATCTTCGCTCCTGGCAGGGCGCTGATTCAAAATTCGCGCGCTTGAGCGTATTGCGGTACCGGGTCTCCACCGGCTGGTGCCTATGCGTATTCTCATTCGCCCTTTGTCCTCCGGTCCGCCGGAGCCACGATCATGAGGGACTGCAAGATGACCACCGCTCGGATTCTCGACTTCATCAAGACCCAACGTCCCGATGGCCCTTGCCTCGTCGTGGACCTCGATGTCGTGCGCGACAACTACCACGCCTTCCGCCACGCCCTGCCGGACAGCGCGATCTATTACGCCGTCAAGGCAAACCCGGCGCCGGAAATCCTGAAGCTTCTCGCCTCGCTCGGTTCGAACTTCGACTGCGCATCGGTCGCCGAAATCCAGATGGCGCTCGACGCCGGTGCGTCGCCGGAGCGGATCTCCTACGGCAACACCATCAAGAAGGAACGCGACATTGCCCGCGCCCATGCGCTCGGCATCGCGCTCTTTGCCGTCGACAGCCACGAGGAAGTCGAGAAGATCTCCCGTGCCGCTCCCGGCGCGAAGGTGTTCTGCCGCGTGCTGACCGATGGCGATGGCGCCGAATGGCCGCTTTCCCGCAAGTTCGGCTGCGTGCCGCAGATGGCCGTCGACGTTCTCGTCTACGCTCACCAGCTCGGCCTGGAGTCCTATGGCGTCTCCTTCCACGTCGGCTCGCAGATGATGAAGGTCGATGCCTGGGATTCGGCGCTCGCCGATGCCAAGCGCGTCTTCGCATCGCTTGCCAAGCAGGGCATCCACCTGCAGATGGTCAACATGGGCGGTGGCTTCCCGACGAAGTACCTGCGCGATGTGCCGTCGGCGGAAGCCTACGGGCAGGCGATCTTTGCGGCCCTTCGTTCGCACTTCGGCAACAACCTGCCGAAGACGATCATCGAGCCCGGCCGCGGCATGGTCGGCAACGCCGGCGTGATCAAGGCGGAAGTCATTCTCGTGTCGAAGAAGTCCGACAACGACAACCACCGCTGGGTCTTCCTCGACATCGGCAAGTTCGGCGGTCTCGCCGAGACGATGGACGAGGCGATCCGTTACCCGATCCGCACCGAGCGTGACGGCGACGAGATGGAGCCCTGCGTGCTGGCCGGCCCGACCTGCGATTCGGCTGACGTCATGTACGAGAAGAACATGTATCCGCTGCCGATCAGCCTTTCGATCGGCGACGAGGTTCTGATCGAAGGCACAGGCGCCTATACGACGACCTATTCGGCGGTTGCCTTCAACGGCTTCGACCCGCTGAAAAGCTACGTCATCTAAAGTCTGACAACGCCGTCCCCGTATCCAGCCGGGGCGGCACCCTCACAATTTTCATCTGACACCGTCTGAAACGGGTTTGGGTACGGGAGGCCGGGATGGCCGCTGTTCTTGATTCTGTGCGTGCATTCTTTGCACCATCCACCACTTTTACCATCGGCGCCGAGACGCCGGCGGATGTCGTCGCACGCGAAACTCTTCTCGACCATGCCATGGGGCCGGAGCGCCGCATGAAGTCGTCGGAGAAGATCCGCCGCGGCCGCCTGCCGGCCGAGGGGCTGGCGCTGGTTGCGCGCGATGGCGCGGGCCACGTGATCGGCACCGTCCGACTGTGGAACATCGAAGCTGGCATCGGGCCGGACGGCTCGGCCGTCGATGCGCTGCTGCTCGGGCCGCTTGCAGTCGACGACGCGCATGCCGGAAAGGGCATTGGCGCGGCGCTGATGCGTGCCGCCGTCACCGAGGCAGCACACCGCGGCCATGGCGCCGTGCTCTTGGTCGGCGACGCGGCCTATTACGAACGCTTCGGCTTCTTTGCCGAGAAGGCACGGCACCTCGTCATGCCCGGCCCCTTCGAGCGCGCCCGTTTCCTGGCGCTCGAACTGAAGGCCGGTTGGCTGAACGGCGCTGCCGGCATCATCGTTGCCAGCGGGCGCAAGCTCGCCTGACCGTTCGGCACCGGGGATGCTCCATTACGATCCTGGAGTGTCCCTGAGGCCCGAAACACCGCCTTCCCGATGAGGGGAGGCGGTTTTTCTTTGGGCGGCAGCACGGGCCGCCTCCCTGGCATCCGTCAATGCCGTTTGATCTGCCTCAAGTGATTGTCTGGCCGACGTAATAAACGACTCTCCGTCATATCATTTTAGTGATTTCAGGAGAGTCTCAATGAACAGGAAATGCGCGCGTATCAGCGGGCTGGCTGCGGGTCTGGCCATGCTCGGATCCACTGTTGCGGGAGCGGCGGATCTGGCACCGATCGTCGAGGCGCCGGTTGCGCAGGTGCCGGCGGCATCCAGCCCCTGGCAGATCCGCGTGCGCGCCGTCGGCGTCATCACCGAAGATAGTGGTTCGGTGAATGGTGTGCCCGGTTCGGACCTCTCCTATTCGGATTCGGTCATTCCCGAACTCGACATCAGCTACTACTTCACGGACAACATCGCCGCCGAACTGATTCTCGGTACGACCTATGCCGATATCACGGAAGACGGCGCAGTCGGCGTTCCGGTCGGTCGCAGCTGGCTGCTGCCGCCGACCCTGACGCTGCAGTACCACTTCACCGATTTCGGTGCCTTCAAGCCCTATGTCGGCGCCGGCGTGAACTATTCGATGTTCTATAACCAGAGCGAACGCGGCGGCTTCCACAACCTGGATGTGGAGAATGCCTTCGGTGCCGCACTGCAGGTTGGCTTCGATTACATGCTCGACGATCACTGGGGTGTGAACTTCGACGTGAAGAAGATCTTCCTGGAAACCGACTGGTCTGCCGATCACGATACGCTCGGGCCGCTCAGCGGCAAGGCGAAGATCGATCCGTGGCTGATCGGCGGCGGCGTCACCTACCGGTTCTGAGCGATTTGGCCCGCTCTCCTTTCGACAGAGAGCGGGCCGCTGTTCTTACGCCCGCTGGCCGGAAAATGCCGTCTGCGGTGGCGACAGCGCCTTGACCGGCTTTTCGTCGGCGTCTTCCGCCTGTCTGCGGGCCGCTTGGACACCCTTCGGGAAGCCGCTCCGGTTGCTGTAATCGCGCTCGTCGTGGGGATCGCGCGCATTGTTGCGGCTGACGCCAAGCGCTGCCGCGATATCGAGCAACGTCACTCCGGCGACCATGGCGAGAGCCATGGCGGCGTTGCCGCGTTTCGGGTTGTCGTCCTTCACCGCCGTGCTCAGCACCGCCAGATCCAGCGCATCTCCTGCGATGCGGCTGTAGAGACCGGCCTTCTTCTCGAGCGACAGCGTCAGCACACCGCTGGCGATCTCGCGGGCGCCGAAGGCGCGGATGAGATTTTCCGACTCGGGCATGCCGAGCGCACGGCTGAGGCTGCGGGCGGCGACGATCTCGGTGATGCCCAGGCCGATGCTGAACCATCCGAGGTTGCGGGCTAAGCGGTCCGAGGAGTCGAGCGAACTCGGCCCCGTCGACTGGACCCGCGGGTTGTCGCTGCGTTGAACGGCGTTTGCAATGAATGTCATCATCGCTCTCCTCTATTCATGGTTTCAGCACGACCTTGATGCAGCCGTCCTGCTTGTTGCGGAAGACCTTGTACATTTCCGGTCCGTCCTCGAGCTTCGCCGTATGGGTGATGACGAAGGACGGATCGATCTGGCCTTCCTCGATCCGGCGGACAAGATCGTCGGTCCAGCGGTTGACGTGCGTCTGGCCCATGCGGAAGGTCAGGCTCTTGTTCATCGCCGGGCCCATCGGGATCTTGTCGACGAGGCCGCCATAGACGCCGGCGATCGAGATGATACCCGCGGGACGGCAGACGTAGATCATCTCGCGCAGAACATGCGGACGGTCACTTTCCATCATGACCATCTGCTTGGCACGGTCGAGGATCGTGTCCGGCTGCCCCATCGAGACATGCGATTCCAGACCCACGGCATCGATGCACTTGTCGGGCCCCTTGCCGGATGTCAGATCGTTGAGGCGCTCCACGACGCTTTCGGTCTCGAAGTTGATGGTGATCGCGCCACCTGCCTCGGCCATCGACAGCCGCTCCGGAATGCAGTCGATCGCTACCACCTGCTTGGCGCCCAGGAGAACGGCGCTGCGGATCGCCATCTGGCCAACAGGACCGCAGCCCCAGATTGCCACCGTATCGGTCGGTTCGATCTCGCAGTTGACGGCGGCCTGCCAGCCTGTCGGGAAGATGTCGCCGAGGAAGAGCACCTGCTCGTCGGTCAGGCTGTCTGGCACCTTGATGTGGGTCTTGTCTGCAAAGGGTACGCGCATGTATTCGGCCTGTCCACCGGGATAGCCGCCCGTCAGGTGCGTGTAGCCGAAGAGGCCGGCGGTGGTGTGCCCGAAGACCTTGTCGGCCATGGCCTTATTGCGGTTGGACCGCTCGCAGACGGACATGTTGCCGCGCTTGCACTGGTCGCATTCGCCGCAGAAGATGGTGAAGGGCACAACGATCCGGTCACCCTTCTTCAGCGCACCCTTGGCGCCCGAGCCGACTTCCACGACTTCGCCCATCATCTCGTGGCCGACAATGTCGCCTGGCTCCATGGCCGGGATGTAGTTGTGGAAGAGGTGAAGATCGGAGCCGCAGATGGCGCAGCTCGAGACCTTGATGATCGCGTCGCGGGCGTCTTCGATCTCGGGATCCGAAACCGTGTCGCAGCGAATATCCTCTTTTCCGTGCCAAACCAGCGCTTTCACAGAGATCTCCTTTTCGAGGGCAAGTTGCCAGTTGTTTCGCCGTCTGCACGGCTCATCTGACCACCAGAACCGCGAAGGGCGCCTGATGTTTCCGAAGAGTTCTTTTTTCCTGCGCATTCACCTTGGCGTGACCTCGCGTCTCCGCCATTTTCGTTCCATGTTAGCGCCCTAGCTTGGCCACCATGATCACACGCCGCACCGCTCTCGCCGCCCTTCCTCTCCTCTTTACAGCCAGCCATCTGCGGGCGCAGGACCTGCCACAGGCGCCGCCTCGCGCGCTGTCTCTCGATGGCGTCCTTGACGGGGTCCGCGACCTTGATGCTCTGAAGGTCGTGCTCGTCTCCCGGGAGGGGGAGATGCTGATCGAACGGGGCTTCAACGGCCACGGAATCGGCGACTCCACCAATATCAAGTCCGCCTCGAAATCGATCATCTCGGGCATGGTCGGGATTGCGATCGACAAGGGGTTGCTTGCAGGCGTCGACCAGAAGATCGCGCCGCTCCTGGAGAGCGAACTGCCGCGCGATCCGGACCCGCGGATGGCGGAGATCACCATCGGCAATCTTCTCTCCATGCAGGCAGGCCTCGCCCGCATGTCGGGACCGAACTACGGGCGCTGGGTTTCCAGCGGCAACTGGGTGCGATTTGCGCTGACGGAACCCTTCGACGGCGAGCCGGGCGGCCAGATGCTCTATTCCACCGCCTCCACCCATCTTCTCTCCGCCATCCTCACCCGTGTCGGGGGGAAGTCGACCCTGGCGCTGTCGCGCGAGTGGTTCGAGCCCGTCGAGGGATTCCGGATCGGCTCCTGGGAGCGCGATCCGCAGGGGATCTATCTCGGCGGCAACCAGATGGCGATGACCGCCGGATCGCTGCTCGCCTTTGGCCGGCTCTACCAGAACGGCGGCAGGACCGCCGATGGCGTGCAGGTCATCCCGCAGCAGTGGATCGAACAGTCGTGGACGCCGCGCACCAATTCGCGCTTTTCGGGCGACGGCTATGGCTACGGCTGGTTCCTGCGCCGGATCGGCGGCGAGGACGTGCGCTTCGGCTGGGGCTATGGCGGGCAGATGCTCTATGTCGTGCCGTCGCTGGGCCTGACGGTGGTGATGACGTCGGACGAGACTTCGCCCTCGGCCCGCACCGGCTATCGCGACGAGCTTCACCGTCTGCTTGCCGAGATCATCGGCGCCGTCCGCTCGGCGTGATGTGGGAAAGAATGTTGCGCGGCTTAGAATGCCGCAGCCTTTTCAATGCCCGCCCGCCTTTCTTCCTTCCCCACCGTCCCCACCAGATCAAGGCTTGCGACAATGGCTGCGTCATCGGACAGGGATCGGGTCGCGAACCGGTTGCCTCCCCCGGCAAGCGCCCGGCGTCCGGTGATGGTTGCAGACGGTGGCAGACCGGCGTCAGGCCGGTCGCCACCCGAAGCGCCGGTCACCGGGAACTGACACGTCCCGCGCCGGAGTTTCGGGAACAGCCGAAAGCGATCGGGCAGGCGGAAAGCCTGACATTCACATACACACTGCGAACGCTGCCTGCCCACCCACTGGATCAGGCCGTGGCGGAGAGATCCGCCGCGGTTCTCCGTGCTGTCTGCCTGTAAACCTGCCGGATCGGATCAGCGCGTGCCCTTGACGGCCACCCAGATCATGTGGCGGGCGCCGCCGCGCTTGCCGTTGGCGCGCGTGGGAACTTCATCGGTGGTGAAGCCCGCCGTCTTCAGGCGCCGGGTAAACTGGCTGTCGGGCGCCGACGACCAGACGGAGAGAACGCCGCCGGGGCGCAGTGCCCGTTTGGCGGCGTTGAGGCCTCCCAGATCGTAGATGCGATCGTTTTCGTCCCGCGTCAGCGCTTCAGGGCCGTTGTCGACGTCGAGCAGGATGGCGTCATAGGCGTCCTTCTCGGACGCGATCAGCACGCCAACATCGGCTTCCAGAACCGTGACGCGCGGGTCGTCGAGACAGCCACGGAAGACCCCGGCCATTGGCCCTCTGGCCCAGCGGATGACGGCGGGCACGAGTTCCGCCACGACGATTTCGGCACCTTCCGGCAGTTCGGCCAGGGCGGCGCGCAGGGTAAAACCCATGCCGAGGCCGCCGATCAGGATCTTCGGTCGAGGGCGGTCACGGATCTTGTCGCAGGACAGTCGGGCGAGCGCTTCTTCCGAGCCGCTCAGCCGGCTGTTCATCAGCTCGTTGGTGCCGAGCATGATCGAGAACTCGCTGCCGCGCTGCTTCAGCCGGAGTTCGTCGCTGCCACCCGGCACGGATGCGGTCTCGATGAGGGTCCAGGGGATCATGCCGGGCTTTCGTCCTAGGCGCGGCTCAGGCCGCGATGTCGATCACGCCGCCGTCGCCGGCTTCGGAGGCGAAGGCGAGAAGCTTGCCGGTGGCGCTCCAACCCATGCCGGTGATGGCGCCCTTGCCGGGGCGGCGCAGCAGCGCCTCCTTGCCGTCGGCAATGCGGACACCGAGGATCATACCGTCGATGAAGCCGATCGCCAGAACCTCTTCGGCCGGATGGAAGGAGACGTTGGTGACCATGATGTCGGCGCGGGTGCCGAGTTCCAGCGGTGCCTTGCCCATCGGGCCGTCCTTGGCCGAGAAGGGCCAGACGATGGCGGCCGGGGCGCCGGAGGAGGCGAGCCATTTGCCCTTCACCGACCAGGACATCGATTTGACCTTGGCCGGGTAGCCGGTCATGCGCATGTGGCGCGCGTCACCCGGCTTGCCGTCGAGCTTCCAGCCGTGCAGCGCGTTTTCCTGCATCATGGTGACGAGGAAGCGGCCGTCGGGCGAGAAGGTGACGCCGGTATGGGCACCCTTCCACTCCAGATCGGCGGCCGGCGCATTGGTGCCGACCCAGTGCAGCGAGACGCCGTTGTAGCGGGCGGCGGCGATCCGCAGGCCCTTCGGCGCGAAGGCGAGACCCTCGACGCTGCGTTGTTCGGCAAACTCCTTGGTGCTGCCGTCTGCGAGCCGGACGAAGCTCGTGCGACCGTGGGCGTAGGCGACGGCACCCTGCGGTCCGCCTGCGACGACGCTGATCCACTTGCGCGGAACCTCGGCAAGTTCGGTGACGCCGCCGTCCGCGCCGATGCGCAGCACCTTGCCGTCCTCGCCGCCGGTGATCAGCGTGGCGCTGTGCGGATCACGGATGCAGGTCAGCAGGCCCTCGTGGGCCTGGCTGACCTTTTCGCCATTGTCGAGGCGATGGATGGCGCCGGCGGCGGTGGCGAAGAAGGGCACGTCGCCGAGGAAATGCGCGGCGACGACGTGACCGTCGATATCAAGAGGAGCAACAGTCGGCATCAGACGGGCGTCGCCTCGCAGGCCTTGAAGCTCTTCTCGATCTTCTCGACGTCGAGATCGCGGCCGATAAAGACGAGGCGCGATTCATGCTTCTCGCCGTCCTTCCACGGACGCTGGTGATCGCCCTCGACGATCATGTGGACGCCCTGGATGACGTAGCGTTCGGCGTCGTCCTTGAAGGCGATGATGCCCTTGAGGCGCAGGATGTTCGGTCCGTCCGTCTGGGTGATCTTCTGGATCCAGGGGAAGAAACGCTCCGGGTTCATCTCGCCACCGCGCAGCGAGATCGACTTGACCGTCACGTCGTGGATGGCAGAGGGGGCGTGGTGGTCATGGCCGTGATCGTGCCCATGGTCATGCCCGTGGTGATCATGATCGTGATCATGGTGGTCGTGGCTATGGTCATGACCGCAATCGGGGCCGCAGACATGGTCGTCGTGGCCATGATGATGGCCGTGATCCTGGTCCAGGAAGTGGGGATCGTTTTCCATCGCCCGCTCGAGATTGAAGGCGCCCTGGTCGAGCACGCGGGCGAGATCGACGCCGGAGCGGCTCGTGTTGTAGACGCGCGCCGACGGGTTGATCGCCCGCACGACATCCTCGATCTGTGCCAGCTCCTGCGGCGTCACCAGGTCGGTCTTGTTGATGATCACGACGTCGGCGAAGGCGATCTGATCCTCGGCCTCGCGGCTGTCCTTGAGGCGCAGCGGCAGGTGCTTGGCATCGACCAGAGCGATGACCGCATCGAGCTCGGTCTTGGCGCGGACGTCGTCGTCCATGAAGAAGGTCTGGGCGACCGGGACCGGATCGGCAAGCCCGGTGGTTTCGACGATGATGCCGTCGAAGCGGCCGGGGCGGCGCATCAGGCCTTCCACGACGCGGATCAGGTCGCCGCGCACGGTGCAGCAGACGCAGCCGTTGTTCATCTCGTAGATCTCTTCGTCGGATTCGACGATCAGGTCGTTGTCGATGCCGATCTCGCCGAACTCGTTGACGATGACGGCATATTTCTTGCCGTGGCTCTCGGAGAGAATGCGGTTCAGGAGCGTGGTCTTGCCGGAACCGAGGTAGCCGGTCAGCACGGTGACGGGGATGGGCTTCAGGGCGGCGGTGTCGGTGGTCTTTTCGGCCATGGGAAAACCTCGAAGGAGCTGCGGGCGCCAAGGGGCGCGGAAGATGTCGGCCCCATATAAGACCAGCACCGCGCGACTTCAAAGGGTTTTGAATGTTATAAGATCACATCGGGTCGGATGAGCTGGCAACGGCTGCCCGGATGTCCGTCTGCGCGAAGTCATTGCCGACGTAAAGCAGCGGGCAGTCGTACTCCTTGGCCGTGGCGTAGGCGAAGCAGTCGCCGAAGTTGAGCCCGGCGGGGTGGAAGCTTTTGCCCCACAGGCCGTAGGCAGCAGCGGCGTCTTTTGCGCGCTGTGGTGTAACTTCGATGACACTGCTGACATAGAGCGCCATGATGTCCTCGGCCTCTTTCAAAAGCTTGCGGCGTTGGGCGACGATGAGGAATTCGGTTAATGTCCCCGCCGACATGATGACCGAGGTCTCAGTGTTCAAAACATTTGAACACTTGTCCGACATAGGCTCGCTGGTGATGACCGCGATCAGCGCCGACGTGTCGACGACAATCATCCGGGCATGCCATCGTCATCGTAGAGGAAATCCTGACTCCTCGCCGCGTCCGTGTCCATCGGCAGGTTTTTGCGGCGAGCTTCCTCCTGGATTTCGCGGAGAAGCTTCGCCCTTTCGGCCGGCGAAAGCGGGTTTGTTTCACTCGCCAGCCTCAGTGGCTTTCGCAGGTCCGCCGGAGCGTCGTTCCTGTCGACGTCACTTTTGGCGATCACAGGCGTGAGCCTTGCCAAGGGCCGGCCATCCTGCATCAGCACGATTTCCTGTCCCTGGTTTGCCAGCTCGATCAATTCCGTGAGTTGGCCTTCTGCTTCCTCGATGGAAATGCGCATCTCCGCCTCCTTCAGGCGCTAACACGATCTTGGGAGTATGCGGTACGGGCGCCGAGCAGACAAGTAGCCTCGCCGGTCCTTGCTACTACCCCAGCTCCCCCGCATCGAACCCCGCCACGTCCCGCAGCAGTTCCACGATGCCATCGACCGCATGCGCCAGGATCGCTTCCCCCTTCTCCGCCGTGGCGGCCGCGGCCCTGCCGGCGATGCCCTGGCGGTTGAGGTCGGACATCTTCCAGCCGAAGGCATGCGGTCCGTAGGCGCGCAGGTGCCTGAAGCGGGTAGCAAACTCGCTCTGGCGCGAGGGGAAATCCGCAGCCTTGGCCATGTCCACCCGCTCCGGGCAGAGCGCCAGCATGACGGAGGTCTCGATGTCGCCGCCATGGATGTCGATCGCCTTCTCCTCCGGCGCGATCAGCCCCGGCGGCAGGCCGAAGCGGGTCCAGCTGGTGGCCACCGCCAGCATGGAGAAGTGAACGCGCGCTTCCGTCGCCACGATCGTCATCAGCGGCGCATTGCCGCCGTGGGCGTTCAGCATCACGAACTTGCGAATGCCCTGGCGGTGGAGGCTCTCGGCTATGCCCAGCCAGCGTTCCACGGCCTCGTCGAAGCGCAGCGACCGGGTGCCGGCGACGTCCATGTGCTCGATGGAGTAACCGATGGGTTCGACCGGCAGGAAGGTCACCGGCAGGTCCACGGGCAGTTTTGCGATGACCCGCTCCACGATGCCGGAAGCAATCAGCGTGTCCGTCTCGAAGGGCAGGTGGGGCCCGTGCTGCTCGTGCGCGCCAAGCGGCAGCACCGCAATCCAGTCCGCCCGGGCGGAAGGCGGCAGTGACGGGTCATTGTCCTCGAAACGCGGAAGAATATGGGGCACTGGTGATTAGTTTCTCGCTTCTATATTGGATAGGTCTGGTGTTTCACACAGCCAGGGCACGAACCGAGATTAAGACGGGAAGGCGAGGTCATGGGCAAGAAGAAGGACGGCAAAAAGAGCAAACCGGGCAAGAAGAAGGACCTGGACAGCCTTTCCACGAACGATCTTGCGAACGCGGTCACGCAGGCAGCCCGGGCGATGCGCACGGCGCTCAGCCGCAGCCTGTCGGAAAGCGGCCTCTACGCCGGCCAGGACGGCGTCATCCTGGCACTGTCGGGCGAAGACGGGCTGACGGCGGGAGATCTGGCAAGCCGCCTTGGCGTCAAGGCGCCGACCATGACCCGGACCATCAGCCGGATGGAAGCGCAGGGCTTCCTGGAACGCCGTAACGATGGTGAAGACGGACGGCTGACGGTGGTGTTTCTTACCGAACAGGGGCGGGCGACGGTGGAGCAGATCGGCCGGAGCGTTGCCGACTGCAGTTCTGCGGCCGTGCGGGATTTCTCCGACAAGGAGGTGAAGTCCCTGCTGCGCCTGCTGAAAGCCATGGACGCCAACCTGCAGGGCGCCGCGGCGGACGACTAGTTGCGTCGTGAACCTACAAGCGGTTGCGAAATCTCCTTAAAGAATTTAAACGGGTTTAAAGCCGGCGGAAAGCCGGCGCTTGCCTGGTCGGAGGGGACGTGGCGCAAAAGATCAAGCTGTCGACAATTGCCGAAAGCCTCGGCCTTTCCACCGCGACCATATCGCTGGCGCTGCGCGACAGCCCGCTGGTGGCCTCCGATACGCGCGAGAAGATCAAGGAACAGGCCCGGGCTTTGGGCTATATCTACAATCGCCGCGCCGCCAGCCTCAGAACCTCGCGCTCCGGCATCATCGGCGTCGTCGTCCACGACATCATGAACCCCTTCTACGGGGAAATCCTGAAGGCGATCGAAAGCGAACTCGACCGCAGCCGACAGACCTTCATCCTTTCCAACCACTATGATTCGGTCGAAAAGCAACGGACCTTCATCGAGACCCTGCTGCAGCTTGGCGGCGACGGCGTCATCATGTCGCCGGCGATCGGCACGCCCGTCGAAGATGTCAGGCTTGCCGAGGCCAACGGCATGCCGGCGATCCTAGTTGCCCGCTCCATGGAAGGCGTCAGCCTGCCGACCTATCGCGGCGACGACAGTTACGGGATCTCGCTTGCCACCAACCATCTGATCGGGCTCGGGCATCGGGTGATCGCCATGATCGGCGGTACCGACCAGACCTCGACCGGGCGCGACCGCTACCAGGGCTATGTGAACGCGCTGCGCAAGGCGGGGATCGAGGTCGATCCGGACCTGCGCATTCCCGGACCGCGCTCGAAGCAGGGCGGTTTCGAGGCGGCGGTGCATTTCCTGTCGCTGCCGCAGAAGCCGACCGCGGCCGTCTGCTGGAACGATCTCGTGGCGATCGGCCTGATGAACGGCATCGGCCGCGCCGGCCTCGTTCCGGGCGTCGACATCGCCGTCACCGGCTACGACGACCTTGAGGAGGCGTCGATCGCCACGCCGGCGCTGACCACCGTCTGGAACGGCCAGAGCGAAGTCGGCCGTCTTGCGGCGCGTGCGCTGCTCGACCGGCTCGACGGCAGCCATGATCCGGACGGCATCCATCTCATCAAGCCGGAAATGCGTATCCGGCAGTCCACCGGCCTCTACCGGCCCCGAAGCTAACATCCTGCGAGGAGACACTCATGTCCGATCAAACCACTGCCGTACTCGTTCCCGGCCGCATCCATCCGCGCGTTCTCGAACGCCTCAACCAGGCCTTCGAGGTCGTGCCGGTGCCAGCCGGCCCGGTCACCGAGATCGACCCGGCGCTGCGTGAGCGCATCCGCGGCGTTGCGATCTCCGGCGCGCTCGACAACGGCTGGATCGAGAGCCTGCCCAACCTGCAGATCGTCTCGAACTTCGGCGTCGGTTACGATGGCGTCGACACGAAGAAGGCCCTGGAACACGACATCATCGTCACCCATACGCCGGACGTGCTGAACGACGAAGTGGCCGACACGACGATCGCGCTGCTGCTCAACACGGTGCGCCAGTTCCCGCGCGCTGAAATCTACCTGCGCGAAGGGCGCTGGAAGAACGAAGGCCCGTATCCGCTGACGCCGCTCTCCCTGAAGGGCCGCAAGGTCGGCATTCTGGGGCTCGGCCGCATCGGCATCGAGATCGCCAAGCGCCTGGAGCCCTTCAAGGTGGAGATCGGCTATCACACCCGCAGCCGTCGCGACGATGTGTCCTACACCTACTACGCGTCACTGAAGGAGATGGCGGAAGCCGTCGACACGCTGATTTCGATCGTTCCCGGCACGGCGGCGACGCACAAGATCTTCACCTCCGAGATCTTTGCCGCACTGGGTGCCAACGGCGTCTTCATCAACGTCGGCCGCGGCACGAGCGTTGACGAGGATGCGCTGGCATCGGCGCTGCGCGACGGCACGATCGCGGCGGCCGGCCTCGATGTGTTCTATGACGAGCCCAACGTCCCGGCGGCGCTCCTGGAGTTCCCCAACGCCTGCCTGCTGCCGCATGTGGCCTCGGCCTCGATCCCGACCCGCAACGCCATGGCGGATCTGGTCGTCGACAATCTGATCGGCTGGTTCCGCGACAAGACGGTGATCAGCCCCGTGCCGGAAACGCCCGTCAAGGGCTGAGGCGCGGGCTCGAAGGGGAGGGCGGCGCGGTGCCGCCCTCGATACTGTCGTTTCAGCGAACGGCGGCGAGCGGCGTCGGGCCTGTGTCCGCCGATGCCTTCCCGGCGGCGTAATCGCGCACGGCATCGCCGAAGGCCTGGAACAGCGCCCGCGACGGCGTGTCGGTCTCGGCCCAGTATTCGGGATGCCACTGGACGCCGACCGCGAAGTTCTTCGCGTCGATCACCGAGACCGCCTCGATCGTGCCGTCCTCGGCTGTCGCCTCGACCTTGAGCCGCGGCGCCGTCTCGGCGATCGCCTGGCGATGCAGCGAGTTCACCTGCACCTCGCCTGAAAGCCCGAGATATTGCGCGATGCAGGAGCCTTCCTCGACGAAGACCGGCTGGCGGATCGCGAACATGTGGTCGCGCTCGGCTACGTTCGGCTTGCGGTGGTCCCAGATGCCGGGCTGCTCGTGGATTTCGGTCGCCAGCGTGCCGCCGAGCGCAACGTTCAGTTCCTGGATGCCGCGGCAGATCGCCAGCATCGGAATGCCGCGCTCCAGGGCACGGCGAATCAGCGGCAGGGATGTCGCATCGCGGGCGGGATCGAAGGGACCGTCGGCCTCCGTCGCAGGCCGGCCGTAGAGCGAAGGGTGGACGTTGGTGGCCGATCCGGTGACCAGCAGTCCGTCGACCCGATCGAGAATGGCATCCACCTCGTTGCCGTCCTCGAAGGCGGGGACGATGAAGCTCATCACCTCCGCCACCTTCAGCGCAGCCTTGAGGTACTGATTGGGGCTGGCATGCCAGACCGCACCTTCCACTTCGCGAATATCGGCAGGCACGGCAACGATGGGTTTGGGCATGGGCAATCTCCGCAGATCGAGCCCGTTTGTCGCGCCGGATCGGACGCAGGTCAAGCGCCCTTGCCAGAGGCTTTTCCGCCTAATGTTTGAGCACCGTCGGCGGGGCATGCGCCGGATGGCTAATCTTCGCACAGGTTGCGGAATTCCTTGAAGAATTTGCAAGGCCACCACTAAGGAATTAGTCGCAGGATGCTTGCCAGCCTCAAGGGGACATGGTTACTTCGGGTGATGCCGGGGGAAGGGGAGAAAAGCTGTCCCGCGGTTTGTCTTCACGGGAGGTTATTCATGGATCGTCGTTCATTCTTCAAGAAAGCTGCAGCAACGGGGGCGGGCGCTGCCGCGGCCACCGCGCTTGCGGCCCCTGCCATCGCGCAGGAAAACCCCAAGATCACCTGGCGTCTGACGTCTTCGTTCCCGAAGTCGCTCGACACCATTTACGGCGGCGCCGAAGACATCGCTGCCCGCGTGTCGGAAGCCACCGGCGGCAATTTCACCATCCAGACCTTCGCAGCGGGCGAAATCGTGCCCGGCCTGCAGGCGGCGGACGCCGTCAGCGCCGGCACGGTCGAAATGTGCCACACCTGCTCCTATTACTACGTCGGCAAGGATCCCACCTTCGCCATCGGAACCGCAATCCCCTTCGGCCTCAATGCGCGGTTGACCAACTCCTGGTTCTACCAGGGCAACGGCAACACGCTGCTCAACGAGTTCTACGCGACCCACAATCTCTACGGCATGATCGCCGGCAACACCGGCGCCCAGATGGGCGGCTGGTTCCGCAAGGAGATCAACACCGTCGAAGACTTCAAGGGCGTCAAGATGCGCATCGCGGGTCTTGCCGGCAAGGTGGTCGAGAAGCTCGGTGTGGTGCCGCAGCAGATCGCCGGCGGTGACATCTATGCGTCTCTCGAAAAAGGCACGATCGATGCCGCCGAATGGGTCGGTCCCTACGACGACCAGAAGCTCGGCTTCTACAAGGTCGCCAAGTACTACTACTATCCGGCCTTCTGGGAAGGCGGCCCGGTCATCCACGCCTTCGCCAACCTGGAGAAGTTCAACAGCCTCCCGAAGAGCTACCAGGCGGCCCTCATCGATGCCTGCGCCTACGCCAACACCAACATGATGGCGAAGTACGACATGAAGAACCCGGGTGCGGTCAAGCAGCTCGTTGCCGACGGCACGATCCTGCGTCCGTTCAGCCAGGAGATCCTCGAGGCCTGCTTCAACGCGGCCCAGGAGGTCTACGCCGAGATCTCTGGCTCGAACGAGTGGTTCAAGCGGATCTACGAAGACCAGGTCGCCTTCAAGCGCGAAGGCTATCTCTGGATGCAGCTGTCGGAATACACATTCGACACCTTCATGATGATCCAGCAGCGCAACGGCAAGCTCTGACCGTTCCCGTCCCTGCCGACCAGAAAAAGGCCCGGATCGCAAGATCCGGGCCTTTTCCGTCATGGGTTCATCGGGGGCGGCTGGCTGAGGTCCGGTGCCGCCGGCTGTGCGGGCGCGGGCGGCTGGCTGCCAGCTGGCGCCGGAGGATCGCCGCCGAGGTTCAGTGGCGGCAGCCCGAAGGCGGGCGGAGCGGCCGGGGCGGCGGGCGCCTGTTGGCCGGTGGCCGCAGGCTGCTCACCGCCGAAGTTGAGCGGCGGCAGGCCGAAGGCCGGCGGGGCTGCCGGGGGCGCGGCACTGCCACTCCCGCCGGAGCCGGTCTGGCCGCCGATCGGCGGCAGGCCGAAGTTCGGCATGGTATCGCTCTGCCCGCCGAAGCCGGGGATGTCGATGCGGATCTCGCCCGGATCGACGGTCGGCGTATCGGTCTTGTAGTGCATCACCAGGCCGGGGAAGAAGATGACCACCAGGATCATCGCGAACTGGATGACGATATAGGGGAAGACGCCCTTGTAGATGTCGGTCGTCTTCATCGCCGGCATCGTCTTGTTGGTCACCTTGTCGAGCCACGGCGAGGCGGGCGCGATGGAGCGTAGGAAGAACAGCGAGAAGCCGAAGGGCGGCGTCAGGAACGAGGTCTGCAGGTTGATGCTGAGGATGATCCCGAACCAGACGAGGTCGATGCCATGGGCTTCGGCCACCGGCGCCAGGAGCGGCACCATGATGAAGGCGATCTCGAAGAAATCGAGGAAGCAGCCGAGGATGAAGACGATGATCGTGACAACGATCAGGAAGCCGTAGTCCCCGCCCGGAAGCGCCAGCAGCAGTTCCTCGATCCAGACGTTGCCGTTGATGCCGTAGAAGGTGAGGCCGAAGACGCGGGCGCCGATCAGGATCATCATCACGAAGGCTGAGAGCTTCGTGGTGGCGTCCAGCGCGTTCTTGACGATGCCGAAGCTCAGGCGGCGCTTGGCCAGGGCGAGGAGCAGGGCGCCCGTCGCACCCATGGCGCCCCCTTCCGTCGGCGTGGCGATGCCGAGGAAGATCGTGCCGAGCACGAGGAAGATCAGCGCCAGCGGCGGCACCAGGACGACGATGACCTGTTCTGCGAGCCTCGAGATGATCTTCTTCTCGATCCGGCTGTTGATCAGCGCGACGACATAGGCGGTTCCCACCGCAAACGCCATGGAAGTGACCAGCTGCCATTCCGGGCTGCCGATGCCCGCAAACAGCACGTGCATGCCGAGATAGTAGAGGGCGATCGACAGGAGCAGCATGACGCCGAGCGACGTCACGCCATTGCCGAGCGTGCGGGCTTCCATCGGAAGCGCCGGCGCCCAGTGCGGCTTCACCATCGAGATCGCGAAGATGTAGAGGCAGTAGACCGCCACGATCAGAAGGGCCGGGTAGAGGGCGCCGACATACATGTCGCCGACGGAGCGGCCGAGCTGGTCGGCCATGACGATGAGCACGAGCGAGGGCGGCACGATCTGGGCCAGCGTGCCGGAGGCGGCGATGGTGCCGGCGACCAGCGGCCGCTGGTAGCCGTAGCGCATCATGATCGGCAGCGAGATCAGGCCCATGGCCATGACCGATGCGGCAACGACCCCAGTGGTGGCGCCCAGCAGCGCGCCGACGAGGATGACGGCATAGGCAAGGCCGCCGCGGATCGGACCGAACAACTGGCCGATCGTGTCGAGCAGGTCCTCGGCCATGCGCGACCGCTCCAGGATGATCCCCATGAAGGTGAAGAAGGGGATGGCCAGAAGCGTATCGTTGTACATGATGCCGTAGATGCGCTCCGGATGGGATTGCAACAGCGGCCAGAAGAGCCTGATCTCGGGCGAGATGGCCGAGAGCTCGACGCCGATGACGAAATACAGCAGGCCGCCGGCGGCGAGCGTGAAGGCAACCGGATAGCCAAGCAGCAGCATCAGCATGACGCTGGAGAACATCACCAGCGGCAGATTGTGGGCAATGAAATCGATCACGCTCATACCTCCGTCGCAGCCGGCGGCATTTCGCCGACGGTGTCTTCACGCGGATCGGCGATGCGTCCGGTGATGACGGCAATGCGCTTGATGATCTCGGAGACGGCCTGCAGCAGCAGCAGGCTGAAGCCCAGCAGCACGACCAGCTTGGCGGGCCAGATGGTCAGGCCGCCGGCGTTGGACGAAATCTCGCCGGAGTTGAATGACAGCCAGAACCACGGCCAGGCGAGATAGGCCATCAGCGCTGCGAACGGGATGAGAAAGATGGTGTGCAGGACGACGTCGATGATGTCGCGCGTCCGCTTGGTCCACATGGAGGAGAGGATGTCGATGCGCACATGCTCGTTCTTCAGCAGCGTATAGGCGGCAGCCAGCATGAAGACGGTGCCGAACAGATACCACTGCACCTCGAGCCAGGCGTTGGACGACATGTCCAGCGTCTTGCGCAGGATCGCGTTGCCGGTGCTGATGAGAACGGCCGCCAGAAGCAGCCATGAGACGGATTTTCCAATTGCCGTGGTCACGGCATCAATCACGCGACTCAGCGCGAGCAGCACAGCCATTCTTGGTCCCCTCCTGCAGAAACCTGCGGCGCTCCTGCCGCCCACAAGGATCAGGGTCTGTGAGAGGGCGCCACATCGGTTCTTGGTTGGCGACCTCTATTGGCTAGCGTGGTAAAAATCAATCGGTCCATGCGGAGAATGTACTTGATTTGCAGGCGCTGCGGCCTTTTACCCGATGGTCTGTTGTCCTCGCGGGTACAGGGCGAGCTGACGAGCCCCGCTTCGCGAGGGCGCGCTTCATTCCCTGCTCAATTTCCGCCAGTTGTTTTTCGGGTGGGTTGTTTGGCAGTTGTTAAGCAAAGCGTGAAAAACCCCTATAGTCTGAAGGGTGAAAGATTCGGGTCATCACTGAATTTTAAGAGGTCCGGCGAAGGGTGGCGCAGAATCAAGGGTCGAAGCAATGATGGCGCGCGAGGCGAGCGGGCTGCCGACAGATGTCTATCTGTCGTTCGTCAGCTCGCTGTTTGGAAATCGTGGAACGCTTTTCACAGGGATGGTCGTCCATATCCTGTCGTGCTTTCTCGTGTACGGCTATTCCGGCGCAAACTTCTATCTCTGGTTGGCGGCGGTCTTTGCCTCCGTCTTCGTCTACAGGCTCTTCTGGTTCCGGCGCTTCGACCAGCTGGACAAGAGTGAGCTGTCCTTCAAAGATATTGCTGCCTGGGAAGTGAGCTACGTCTACGGCGCTGCCGCAACGGCACTGCTGCTGGGCATTGCCAGCGGCTATGCCGTGATGGTGCTGCGCGATACCTTCGCCGCATTCATGTGCATTGCCGTGACGATGGCTTCGATGGTCTCCATCGTCGGTCGCAACTACGGCTCCCAGCTGGCGGTCACTCTGCAGACGCTGGGCTGCTGCGTGCCGATCATCGTCGCCTGCCTGTTCACACGCCAGGTACACCTCATCCTGATGTCTCTGTTGCTGATACCCTACGGCCTGACGACGCGGTCGATGGCAAACGGCGTGCGCGAGTTCCTCTACAAGAACGTTTTGGCGTCGCGAGACCTTGCACGCATCGTCGACCGGTTCGACACGGCGTTGAAGACGATCTCGCACGGCCTGATCATGGTGGATGAAGCGGGCGCTATTCAGGTTTTCAACCGGCGCGCACCGGACCTGCTGCGACTCGAAGCCGGTGAGCAGATCGAGGGGAAGGCGTTCTTGCCCCTGCTGCAGCAAAGCCTGGGCCCCTCGTTCAACAAGATCAGGACCGCTCTCGACAAGCTGACCGGCAGCGACCAGGTGCAGGCTGTCGTACAGCTTCCGGACGCCTCCTATCTCGATTTCACCGTGAGCCGCCGGTCCGACGGCGGCCTGGTCCTGGTCTTCGAAGACGTCACGTCGCGCATCATGGCCGACGAGCGAATAAGGCTCATGGCGCGGTATGACGGGCTGACGAACCTGCCCAACCTCCATTACTTCACCGAGCTCTGCCAGGATCACCTGGAGGGCTCCGTCAGCCAGGCGGGCCTGCTCCTGCTCGACGTCGAGGGCTTCCGGCACGTCAACGATGTTCGCGGTCACCGGATCGGCGATGGATTGCTGCAGGCGATCGCCGATCGGCTGATGGCTGAAGCAGGCGATGATTCCGTCGTCGCCCGCATGATCGGTGATCGCTTCGCCGTTCTGGTCAGTGGGGCTGCAGATGTCGATCCCTACAGCCGTATCCACGAGTTTCACGCTGCCGTTCAAGGGACCTATTCCATCGGTGATCACAGCCTGCTTGTCTGCGTCAGTGGCGGCTACCTGATCGATCCGGCGCAGGAGTTCGACATGGAGCGTTGGCAGATCAAGGCTGACCTCGCGCTCAACGATGCGAAGCTGTCGGGGAACGGCCGGCTGAGCTCCTTCCTGCCGGAGATGGATGCCGTCTATCTCGAAGGGCAGAAACTGCGCGCCGATCTGCGACAGGTACTCCGCGACAAGGGACTGCAGGTCGTCTATCAGCCGATGTTCCGGCCCGACGGCTCGGTGATCGAATGCTGCGAGGCGCTGGTGCGCTGGAACCATCCGGACAAGGGCGCGATCGCTCCCAACATTTTCGTGCCATTGGCCGAAGACATGGGACTGGTCTCGGAAATCACCCGTTACGTTATCGACCGTGCTTGCCGGGAATGTGCCGGCTGGCCGAGCACTGTTGCGGTGTCCGTCAATCTATCCGTCAACGACTTGCGCAGCGACGAAGTCGTCAGCTGGGTTTCCGACGCGCTTCGCCGCTACGGGCTTCCCGCGAAGCGCCTGCATGTCGAGGTGACGGAAAGCTTCTTCATGGATGAGCCTGCGGCGGTCTGCGCCATCCTGGAGCAGTTGCGGACGATGGGATTGACGATCGCGATCGACGATTTCGGGACAGGCTTCTCCAGCCTCAGTTATCTGGACTCCCTGCCGCTCGACGTGGTGAAGATCGACCGCGCCTTCGTGCGCGATATCGCCAGCCAGCCGAAACGCTTGAAGCTGCTCCGGGGCATCGTGCAGCTGACCCGCGAACTGGGATTGAGGATCGTGATCGAGGGCGTCGAGACGAAGCAGCAGCTCGCCCTCATCAACAAGCATAGGCTCGCCGACCTCGTCCAGGGTTATGTGTTTTCCCAGCCAGTCACGAACGAGGCTCTCTGGCATCTCCTGGCCGAGCGGGACGCCGGAGGTGAGGCCGCGGGAAGCGCCTAGGCGCCGTCGCCGCTGGACGCGTTCAGAAGCACAGCTTCGTTCGGCGAGCTCACCCACGGCCGCGCCATTAACCACGTTTGTTACTATTTCGGTAACTTTTACCGCAGATGTTGCGGAGCTTTTCATAATCAGCGTTAACTCCCCGTAAATGTCAGGAGTATTGCGTTGTCATGGACCAGGTCCTTTCTGAGGGCAGCTTCAGCCAGAAACTTTTAAACGTGCTGGATCACATCGAGTACCGGCGGATCGAGGATCAGGAGGATTTCGAGGCCATCGCCCGGCTTCGATTCAAAGCCTACAAGGCGCGGGATGTGCTTCCGGTGTCAGCCGTCAACATGCTCGAGGCGGTGGACTTCGATTCGCAGGCCTACGTCTTCGGTATCTACTACTACGAGGAGTTGATCAGCACGCTGCGCGTCCATCACGTCACGCCCGACCACAGGGTCTGCCAGTCGAGCGGCATCTTCCCGGATGCGGTGAACGCATTTCTCGATGCAGGCATGTCGCTGATTGACCCTGCCCGTTTCGCCGCCGATCCGGATGTCGTCGGCGAACTGCCCTCGATCTCCTACCTTACACTTCGTCCAAGCATCATGGCGGCGATCTATTTCGATGCGGATCGGGTGCTGCAGCATATCCGTCCAGCGCATGCCGCCTTCTACCGGCGGGTCTTCCAGGCCGATACCATCGTGCCGCCGACGATGACCGACACCTATGGGTTCGAGCTGACGCTGCTTGCGTCGCGCCCACGGGAGGTGCGCCCGAAGCTCATGCAGCGTTACCCCTTCTTCGACTCGCAGCCCTACGAGCGCCGCATGATGTTCGATCGCTCGCCGCCGAGCGGCATGCCGCCGCTGACGATCCTGCCGACGGCGAGGTCTGCTCAGGCAAGCTCCCGCCAGCTTGTGCGCACGGGTTGAAAGTCCGACTGGCGGCAACTCGAGAGGCCGCCTGCGCCATAAGGTGCCATTGCGCTTCGAGGTGGCTTTGTGTAAGGCCTGAAGTAGGGTCCGACCGGCCGCTTGACGCGGTTCGGGACGGGTGAGATCAGGTTTTCGAGGGCCGTTGCTGCGCTTGATCGGCGCATGTGCGGCCTGCGCAAGGGAGACGACAGATGGACAACCACAGCACCGGGCCGATCGAAACGGGCGCCCAGATGGATTATGTGGAACATGAGAGAACCTACGAGAGGTTCCTCGTCATTTCCAAGTGGGTCACGATGCACCTCGTCGTGCTGATGATCGCCATGGCCGCCGGCTTCTTCGGCGGCGCCGGTTTCTTCGGCGCCCTGATCATCTTCATCGTCCTCAACGCTGCCGGCTTCTACCTGCTTCGCTGATTTCTGCGCCAGCTGAGGTCGGGGAGGGTGGACGCGATACGGTCGGGTCCACGGGTTGAGACTGAGAGGGGCGTATTTTGGCGAAGATGATCTTTATTCCCCGGGAGGGGGAAGCAGAGCGGCGGGTCGCGGCATCCGCCGACACCGTAAAGCGTCTGACCGGCCTGGGCTTTGCCCTCGTCGTGGAAGCGGGCGCCGGTGCAGGATCGGGCATTCTCGACAGCGACTACGAAACAGCGGGCGCGCGCATCGGCACTCTTGCCGATGCCGCATCGGCGGACATCGTGCTGAAGGTGAACCGTCCGGGCTCGCAAGAGATTTCCCGCTACAAATCGGGCGCGGCAGTGTTTGCCAGCATGGACCCCTATGGCAACGAGGCGGCGCTTGCCGCCATGGCGAGCGCCGGTCTCACCACGTTTGCCATGGAACTGATGCCGCGCATCACCCGCGCACAGTCAATGGACGTCCTGTCGTCGCAGGCCAATCTTGCCGGCTACCGCGCCGTCATCGATGCCGCGCATGAATACGGCCGCGCCATGCCGATGATGATGACGGCGGCCGGCACCGTGCCTGCCGCCAAGGTCTTCGTCATGGGCGCCGGCGTTGCCGGCCTGCAGGCGATCGCCACGGCGCGCCGCCTCGGCGCCGTCGTAACCGCCACGGACGTGCGCCCCGCCGCCAAGGAGCAGGTCGCCTCCCTCGGCGCCAAGTTCATCGCCGTCGAGGACGAGGAATTCAAGGCTGCCGAGACCGCCGGCGGCTATGCCAAGCAGATGTCGGGCGAGTATCAGGCAAAGCAGGCGGCGCTGGTTGCCGAGCATATTGCCAAGCAGGACATCGTCATCACCACGGCGCTCATTCCCGGCCGGCCGGCGCCGCGCCTCGTGACGCGCGCCATGCTCGCCGCCATGAAGCCCGGCTCCGTTGCCGTCGATCTCGCCGTCGAGCGCGGCGGCAATATCGAGGGGTCGATCAGGGGCTCCGTTGCCACGGTCGAGGGCGTCACGGTGATCGGCTACGACAACGTGCCCGGCCGCGTCGCGGCATCGGCGTCTGCGCTCTACGCCAAGAACCTTTTTGCCTTCCTGGAGACCATGGTCGACAAGGAGACGAAGACGTTTTCGATCAATCCCGAGGACGAACTGGTCAAGGCGACCATGCTGACCCACGGCGGCAAGGTGGTGCATCCCAATTTTGCCGCGGCAGTGCTTGTGGTTGATGGCGCTCCTGCCGCAGCGGCGGCGGAACCTGCTGCAGCCGAGCCCTCGCAGGACCCTTTGACGGGCCCAGCGATGCCTGCGGACGACGCCGGCAAGCCGAAGCGGACACGCAAGGCACCGGCGAAGGCTGGAACGGACAAGAAGGAGGAGCTGTGATGGCGAGCGACCTGATGAATTCCGCGCTGGAGCAGCTCGATCAGGCGGTGCAGTCCGTTCGGGTTGCAGCCGAGCAGGCGCCGGATGCCGTGGCCATGGCGGCGCATGGCGTCTCCGGCGGCGCCATCGATCCCTTCGTCTTCCGGCTGGCGATCTTCGTGCTGTCGATCTTCGTCGGCTACTACGTCGTCTGGTCGGTGACGCCGGCGCTCCATACGCCGCTGATGGCGGTCACCAACGCGATCTCCTCGGTCATCGTCGTCGGCGCACTGCTGGCGGTCGGCATTTCCGCCAGCGGCTATGCCACGGGCTTCGGCTTCGTGGCGCTGGTGCTCGTCTCGGTCAACATCTTCGGCGGCTTCCTGGTCACCAGCCGGATGCTTGCCATGTACAAGAAAAAAGAACGCTGAGGGTCCTGGGAACATGTCACAGAACCTCGCAGCCTTCCTCTACCTCGTCTCCGGCGTCCTCTTCATCATGGCGCTGCGCGGCCTCTCCCATCCGACCACCAGCCGCCAGGGCAATGTCTACGGCATGGTCGGCATGGGGATTGCCATCGGCACGACCCTGCTGCTCGCCACCCCGAGCTTCGGCGGCCTCGTCTTGATCGTGGTGGCGCTCGCCATCGGCGGCGGTGCCGGCGCCTATATCGCCCGCACCATCCCGATGACGGCCATGCCGCAGCTGGTCGCCGGCTTCCATTCGCTGGTCGGGCTTGCCGCCGTCATGGTGGCGGCCGCCGCACTCTACGATCCGGTTTCCTTCGGCATCGGCGCCATCGGCGAGATCCACGGCCAGGCGCTCATCGAGATGGCGCTCGGTGCCGCGATCGGCGCGATCACATTCACCGGATCGATCATCGCCTACCTGAAGCTCGACGGACGGATGTCCGGCAAGCCGATCATGCTGCCCTACCGGCACTGGATCAACATCGGCCTGCTCGTCGCGATCGTCGTCTTCATGATCGGCCTGACGCAGACTGAAAGCCACGCGCAGTTCTGGCTGATCGTGGTGCTGGCGCTGGCGCTCGGCGTGCTGCTGATCGTGCCGATCGGCGGCGCCGACATGCCGGTGGTCGTCTCGATGCTGAACTCCTATTCCGGCTGGGCAGCCGCCGGCATCGGCTTCACGCTCGGCAATCTGGCGCTGATCATCACCGGCGCGCTGGTCGGCTCGTCCGGGGCGATCCTCTCCTACATCATGTGCAAGGGGATGAACCGCTCCTTCGTCTCGGTCATCCTCGGCGGCTTCGGCGGCGAGGCGGCAGCCGCCGGTGCCGACGACGGGGTGCAGCGGTCGGTGAAGCAGGGATCGGCCGAAGACGCCGCCTTCCTGATGCAGAACGCCCAGAAGGTGATCATCGTGCCGGGGTACGGCATGGCGGTCGCCCAGGCACAGCACGCGCTGCGGGAACTTGCCGACGCGCTGAAGGAACATGGCGTCGAGGTGAAGTACGCAATCCATCCGGTGGCAGGCCGCATGCCGGGCCACATGAACGTGCTGCTGGCCGAAGCCAATGTCCCCTATGACGAAGTCTTCGAGCTGGAAGACATCAATGGGGAGTTCGCGCAGGCGGATGTCGCCTATGTCATCGGTGCCAACGACGTGACCAACCCGGCGGCGCGCGACGACAAGTCCTCGCCGATCTACGGCATGCCGATCCTCGACGTCGACAAGGCCCGTACCTGCCTCTTCGTCAAGCGCTCGCTCGGCTCCGGCTACGCCGGCATCGACAACACGCTGTTCTACAAGGACGGCACGATGATGCTGCTCGGCGACGCCAAGAAGATGACCGACGACATCGTCAAGGCGATGAAGCACTGATTGATCGCCGGCGAGTAGCAACAGCGAATGCGAGCAGCGAGTAGCGGAAAGCCCGGCTGTGCCGGGCTTTTCTGTCTGGCGGGATCGTGCAACACTGCCATTAACGGAGGTCAGCATGGCAAGCTTGACGATATCACTTCCAGACGCGGCCAAAGACTGGATCGATGAACAGGTTCGCAGCGGCCGCTACGCCAGTGCGGATGAGTATCTGAGCGAGCTCGTGGTTCAGGAACGGGTTCGGCGCGGAGAAGAGCTTTCGGTCGATGAACTGCGCGATCTTCTGGCTGCCTCCCGCGGCAGCGGCGTGAGTTCACGCACCGTCGCGGAGATCCTGGACGAAGCGAAGTCCATCGCCTCGCAGCGGAAGGCCGGTCGTGCCTGAATTCAGGCTGACGCAGCAGGCTGACAGGGACCTGCTGGATATCTTTATCTATGGACTGGAAGTTTTCGGCGTAAGTCAGGCTGAACATTACGGCGACGGACTGAACTCCTGCTTTCAGCTATTGGCCGACAACCCGCGAATGGGGCGTCTGGCGCCGACGCTCGGGGAGCAGGTGCGTCGACATGAGCACCACAGCCATGTGATCCTTTATGAAGAGACAAGCTTCGGTATCCTCATCCTTGCGATCATCCACAGCCGCGTTGTCCAGCGCCTGAAATCTCTTTGAGCGGGGAGCGAACAGCAGGAGATTTTCGGCGCCGTTCAGCATCCGTGAACGATCCGTCTCACCCCAGCCCCTGACGGGCGACAGTGCGGCGTGCCATATACGGGGACAGACATTCCCGCGTCCCCGCAAGGAGCACCCCATGAAGAACATCGGTTTCCTCTCGTTCGGCCACTGGTCGCCGTCGCCGCAGTCGGGCACGCGCTCGGCCGGTGACGCGCTGCTGCAGTCGATCGATCTTGCCGTCGCGGCGGAAGAACTGGGGGCCGATGGCGCCTATTTCCGCGTCCACCATTTCGCCCGCCAGCTCGCCTCGCCGTTCCCGCTGCTCGCCGCGGTCGGTGCGAAGACGAGCAAGATCGAGATCGGCACGGGCGTCATCGACATGCGCTACGAGAACCCGCTCTACATTGCCGAAGACGCCGGCGCCGCCGACCTGATTTCAGGGGGACGGCTGCAGCTCGGCATCAGCCGCGGCTCGCCGGAGCAGGTGATCGATGGCTGGCGCTATTTCGGCTATGAGCCGCAGGACGGCCAGAGCGATGCCGACATGGGTCGCCGCCATGCGGAGGTGTTTCTAGACGTGCTGAAGGGCGAGGGTTTTGCCAAGCCCAACCCGCGGCCGATGTTCCCGAACCCGCCCGGCATGCTGCGGCTGGAGCCCTTTTCCGAAGGCCTGCGGGACCGGATCTGGTGGGGCGCCGGCTCGAACGCGACGGCCGTCTGGGCGGCAAAGCTTGGGATGAACCTGCAATCGTCGACGCTGAAGGACGACGAGACGGGCGAAGCCTTCCACATCCAGCAGGCCAAGCAGATCCGCGCCTATCGCGACGCCTGGAGGGAGGCCGGCCATGCCCGCGCGCCGCGCGTCTCGGTGTCGCGGTCGATCTTCGCCATCGTCAACGACATGGACCGCACCTATTTCGGCCGCAGCAAGGATCAGGATTCGATCGGCTATCTCGACGCCAGCACGCGCGCCATCTTCGGCCGGTCCTATGCGGCGGAGCCGGAGGTGCTGATCGAGGAGTTGCGGCAGGACGAGGCGGTGGCGGAGGCCGATACGCTGCTTCTGACCGTGCCGAACCAACTGGGCGTCGACTACAACGCCCATGTGATCGAGGCGATCCTCACGCATGTGGCGCCAGCTCTCGGCTGGCGCTGAGGCGTTTCAACCGCGCAGCAGGTCGAGTGCCAGGAGCGTCAAGCTGAGAGGCCGGACGCCTCTCAGCTTCCGCGGGTGCGCGAAAGGCCGTCCTTGGCCGGCTGGTAGTTCGGGTCGAGGCCGACCGCATGCGAATAGGAGCGGGCGGCGCGCTGGGTGTCGCCGCGGCGCTCGTACACGAGGCCCTGATTGGTCCAGGATTCGGCCAGCTTGTCGTTCAGCTCGATCGCATGGTTGATGTCGGCGAAGGCGTTCTCGTCGTCGCCGAGCGCCAGATAGGAGACGGCGCGGCCGTTGTAGGGTTCGGCGGCCGTCGACGACAGCGAGATCGCCTTGGAGAAATCCTCGATCGCCTGCGCGTGCTGGCCGCGCAGCTGGTAGATCAGGCCGCGGTTGTGGTAGGCGCGGCCATCGGTGGTGTCGAGCTCGATGGCGCGGTTGAAGTCGTTGAAGGCTTCGTCGTTGCGACCGGCCTGGCGGTAGATGTTGCCGCGGCCGATATAGGCGACGTCGTAGTTGGAATTGATCTGCAGCGAGCGGTTGTAGTCGCTGGCGGCTTCGACCGGCTTGCCCATGTTGCGGTAGACGAGGGCGCGGTTCGCATAGGCCTGGTAGAACTGCGGGTTCAGCTGGATCGCCTGGTTGAAGTCGTCGAGCGCACGGCGGAATTCGCCGGCGCGGCCGTAGGCGGAGCCACGAACGTTGTAGCCCTCAGGGTCCTGCGGATTGCTGGCGATGACGGAGGTCAGCGAGGCGATGTTCTGCTCCGATCCCTGGGCGCGATCGACGGTGATCAGGTCGGTCGTCTGGGACGTCGTGGAGCAGCTGGCGAGGAGCACCGTCGACGCCAGTGCCAGGGCCGAGAAAGTGGTCCTGCTACGGATCGCCGCGGTGAGAGCCGAAATGCCGAATGTTGCGGAAGAAGCAGCAGCAGTCTTGAAGGCCATCAGGCGCGGTTCCTCGAGTTTGGGCGAAGCGGACAGGTCTATCCGGAAAAAGTAAGGACGGCGACGACCAAGTCGCCCCCGCCCCATAAGCACTCAAATAACGTCGAAAAAACGGCCGATTAACGGCTCGCGCTCGGTGCCGGACGGGCCGGAGCAGCGATCAGGCCTTCGCGCTGCATGCGCTTGCGGGCCAGCTTGCGAACGCGACGAACGGCCTCGGCCTTTTCGCGAGCACGCTTTTCGGAAGGCTTTTCGTAGTAATCGCGCATCTTCATTTCCCGGAAGATGCCTTCACGCTGCATCTTCTTCTTGAGAGCGCGGAGAGCCTGATCAACGTTGTTGTCGCGGACAAGTACCTGCACGTGAAATCCCGTTCCTTCGGTTTGTTGCTCGCCGGGACTGAATTCCGGGCGAAAGAAAAATTTCGCAAGGCGCGCAGCCGAGCGATTGACTCAGGCAGATATCAGAAAGAAGGCCGCAAGTCCATATGGCATAGGGGTTCTGGCCTCTAAAATCTTGCAGGCCGACGCCCCGCCTTTCAAGGCACATGAGAGACACTATATCGGGATCACGAACATGGCGGCCTCTGCGGTCGCGTTGTCAGAAAAAGGAGATCCCGATGATCAGAGCAGCCCATTCCCGATTTGGCGATCCGGCAGAGGTGCTGGAGGTCCGCGAGGCGGATCTGCCCGTGCCCGCAGCCGGGCAGATCCGGGTGAAGATGGTGATGGCCTCGATCCACAATCACGACCTGCTGACGGTCAGCGGCGACTACGGCTACAAGCCGGAATTGCCGGCAGCGGCGGGAACGGAAGCCATGGGCGTGGTCGATGCGCTCGGCGACGGCGTCACCCACCTGAAGGTCGGCCAGCGCGTCGCGGTCTCGGGGGCCGGAACATGGGCGGAGTATTATCTCGCCTCCGCGGCCATGGCCGTTCCGCTGCCGGATGGAATTTCGGACGAGGCAGGTGCGCAGCTCATTTCGATGCCGCTCAGCGCGCTGGTCCTTCTCGACTTTGCCGGAGTGGAGCGCGGCGGCTGGATCGTCCAGAATGCCGCCAATGGTGCCGTCGGCAAGGCCTTGGCGCTCTTTGCCAAGCCGCGCGGTATCAACGTCATCAACCTTGTCCGGCGGGAGGAGGCGGTCTCCGAGCTCCAGGCGCTCGGCATCGACAACGCCGTCTCCACATCCTCGGACGGCTGGCGGGAGAAGATCGCATCCCTGACCGGCGGCGCACGCATCGGGGCCGCAATCGACGGCGTGGGAGGGTCTTCGGCCGGCGAGCTCTTGTCGCTGCTGGGCGACAAGGGGCTGCTGGTGTCCTTCGGCCTGATGTCGGGACGGCCTCTGGAGCTTTCCGCCAGCGACCTGATCTTCAAGGAGGCGGTGGTGAAGGGCTTCTGGCTGTCGAAGATCGCGCCGACGCTTGGGCCGGAGAAGCTGATGGCGCTGATTTCCGAGATCATCCAGGGCGTGATGGCGGGCGAGATCAAGCTGACGGTCTCGGAGGTCTTCGCGCTTGCCGACGTCAAGCAGGCGGTTGCCGCTGCCGCGCAATCCGCCCGAAAGGGCAAGATCCTGCTCAGGGCATAGGACAGGCAAGACACGCCCCGCTGCTTGCGGCGACGGGGCGTGTCGAAACAAATTGTCGTGGCGTCGCAAAACAGCCATTGCGGGCCAAGTTGATTTGCGATGGGTATGTCTCTAACAGACCTCCGATCTTCGAGGGAGATGAAGGCGACATGCGCAAATATTCGGTCTTCGCCGTGGCCCGCGAGGCGCTTCGGGGCCACAAGGGCTGGCAACCGCAATGGACATCGCCAGAGCCGCGGTCGAGCTATGACGTCATCATCATCGGCGGTGGCGGGCACGGGCTGGGGGCCGCCTACTACCTTGCCAAGGAGCACGGCATCACCAATGTCGCCGTCCTCGAAAAGGGCTGGATCGGCGGCGGCAACACCGGGCGCAACACGACGATCATCCGCTCCAACTATCTCTACGAAGAGAGCATGGACATCTACGAGCACTCGCTGAAGCTCTGGGAGGGCTTGAGCCAGGATCTCAACTACAACGTCATGTATTCGCCGCGCGGCGTGATGATGCTGTCGCACAACACCCACGACCAGCAGAGCTTCAAGCGCCACATCAACGCCAACCGGCTCTACGGGATCGACAACGAGTGGCTGACGCCGGAGCAGGCGAAGGCCTATTGCCCGCCGCTCGATATCTCCAAGACCGCCCGCTATGCCATCAACGGTGCCGCCCTGCAGCGGCGCGGCGGCACGGCCCGCCACGACGCGGTCGCCTGGGGCTATGCGCGCGCGGCGTCCGACCGCGGCGTCCACATCATCCAGAACACCGAGGTCACCGGCATCCGCCGCGGGGCGAACGGCGAGGTGACCGGCGTCGAGACCAACCGCGGCTTCATCGGCGCCAAGAAGATCGGCGTTTCGGCGGCCGGGCACTCCTCGGTGGTGATGCAGATGGCGGGCGTTCGCGTGCCGCTGGCATCGAACCCGCTGCAGGCGCTGGTCTCGGAGCCGCTCAAACCCATCTTCCCCTGCGTCGTGATGTCGAACACGGTGCATGCCTATATCTCGCAGTCCGACAAGGGCGAGCTGGTGATCGGCGCCGGCACCGACCAGTACAACTCCTACAGCCAGACCGGCGGGCTGCAGATCATCACCCATACGCTCGACTCCATCTGCGAACTCTTCCCGATGTTCCGGCGGGTGAAGATGATGCGCCAGTGGGGCGGCATCACCGACAATACGCCGGACCGCTCGGCGATTCAGAGCGTGACGCCGGTCCAAAACCTCTTCGTCAACTGCGGCTGGGGCACCGGCGGCTTCAAGGCGACACCGGGCTCGGCGGATCTCTTTGCGCATCTGATCGCCAAGGGCGAGCCGCACCGGCTGGCGTCCGGCCTCACCCTCGACCGGTTCCGCACCGGGCGGTTGATCGACGAAGCGGCGGCTGCCGCGGTTGCGCATTGAGGGGGGTGAGATGATGGATAGTCTCGCTCAGCGCTCACGTTGGACTCTTATCCAGATTTTCGAGCGGTCACATGTGACGGAAGGCCGAGCGGCACATCGATCTCCCCCCTTGTGGGGGAGATGCCCGGCAGGGCAGAGGGGGGTGAAGCTCCCGGCAGTTTCTCCTGCTTCCGCATTTGCCGCAGCGTCGCGCCCCCCCTCTGTCACCTTCGGTGACATCTCCCCCACAAGGGGGGAGATTGTTCGGCGCTTGCCTTGCGCGCTTCCATCCGTCTCAACCTCGTGGAGGCGGGCATGCTGCTGATCCATCGCCCCTATCGCCAAGACGATCGCTCGGATGTGACGCAAGGCCGCGCGGCAGATCGATCTCCCCCCATCAGGGGGAGATGCCCGGCAGGGCAGAGGGGGGTGAAGCTCCCAGCAACTTCTCCTGCTTCCGCATTCGCCGCAGCGTCGCGACCCCCCTCTGTCACCTTCGGTGACATCTCCCCCACAAGGGGGGAGATTGTTCGGCGCTTGCCTTGCGCGCCATCATCCGTCTCAACCTCGCGGAGCCCGGCATGCTGCTGATCCACTGCCCCTATTGCGAAGACGACCGGTCGGAGCTGGAGTTCCGCTGGGCCGGCGAGGCGCACATTGCCAGGCCGGACAATATTGCCGAGATCACCGACGAGGCCTTCGCCGACTATTTCTTCCTGCGCGACAACGACAAGGGCGTCACCTATGAGCGCTGGCGCCATATCCATGGCTGCGGGCGCTTCTTCAATGCGGCGCGCGATACCGTCAGCGACCGGTTCCTGATGACCTACAAGGCAGGGCTTCCCAGACAGCCGGTGCCGGAGACCGGGGCGACCGAGCAGACCATCGAGACCTATGAGCAGACGGAAGGGGACGCGCGATGAGCGGTTCTCCCAGCAACCTCGGCGCCTTCCGCATCAAGGGCGCCGGTCGGCTGACGCCGGCGCGCACGGCGCGCTTCACCTTCGACGGCAAGAGCTTCACGGCGATGGAAGGCGATACGGTCGCCTCCGCGCTGCTGGCGCATGGCGTGCATCTCGTCGGCCGGTCGTTCAAGTATCACCGGCCGCGCGGCATCCTGTCGGCCGGGCCGGAGGAGCCGAATGCGCTGCTTGACGTCTCGCGCGACAGTGCCCGCCGCCAGCCGAACGTGCGCGCCACCGTGCAGGAGGTCTTCGACGGCGCGAAGATCGCCTCGCAGAACCGCTGGCCGTCGCTCGCCTTCGATGTCGGCGCCGTCAACAACCTGCTGTCGCCCTTCTTTGCGGCGGGCTTTTACTACAAGACCTTCATGTGGCCCCGCGAGGCCTGGTCGAAGCTCTACGAGCCGATCATCCGCAGGGCTGCGGGTCTGGGCGTGGCGCCGAAGGAAGAGGATCCCGACCATTACGCCAACCAGTTCGCCCATTGCGACGTGCTGATTGCCGGCGCCGGCGTTGCCGGACTGACGGCGGCATTGTCGGCAGCCGCGACCGGCGCCGAGGTGATCCTTGTCGACGAGCAGCCTGAGGTCGGCGGCGCGCTGCATTTCGATGCATCCACCAGCATCGACGGCCAGAACGGCTATGACTGGGCGCAGGCGACGGCGGCGAAGCTCGCCGCCATGCCGAATGTGCGCATCCTCACCCGCACCACCGTCTTCGGCTACTACAATCACGGCTTCCTTGGGCTGGCGGAACGGGTGACGGATCATCTGGCGCGGCCCGGTCGCGACCTGCCGCGCGAACGGCTGTGGCAGGTGCGCGCCAAGCGGGTCGTGCTCGCCACCGGCGCCATCGAGCGGCATATGGTGTTTGCCAACAACGACCGGCCGGGCATCATGCTGGCCTCGGCGGCGCGCACCTTCCTCAACCACCACGGCGTGACCGTCGGCCGTACTGTCGGCGTCTATACGGCGCATGACAGCGCCTATGAAGCGGCCTTCGACCTGAAACGGGCGGGCGTCGCCATCGCCGCCATCGTCGATTGTCGGGCGACACCCGGCGAAGCGGTGCTGGCGGAAGCCAGGCGGCTCGGGATCGAGGTGCTGACCGGACATTCGGTGATCGACACTTCGGGCCGACTGCGGATCTCCTCGATGAAGGTCGCCCCCATCGGCAGCACGGACAGCCGCAAGATCACCGTCGACGCGCTGATCGTCTCGGCCGGCTGGACGCCGTCCGTGCACCTCTTTTCGCAGTCGCGCGGCAAGCTGCGCTACGACGAAGCCAACCAGCGCTTCCTGCCGGACATCTATGCGCAGGACTGCATCTCCGTCGGTGCCTGCAACGGCACGGACGAGATCGCCGACCTGATTAACGAGGCGGCTGCGGCGGGCGGCGGCAATGTGGCCATCGGCGGCGAAAGCAGGTTTGCCTGGACCGGCGGCATGATCGGCGCGGCCGAAGGCGCCGGTGCGGACACCACCGTCAAGGCCTTCGTGGATTTCCAGCACGACGTGACCGCCAAGGACATCCGTCTGGCGGTGCGCGAGGGCATGCATTCGATCGAGCACATCAAGCGCTTTACCACGAACGGCATGGCGTCGGACCAGGGCAAGCTCTCCAACATGCACGGGCTGGCGATCGCCGCGGAAATGCTCGACCGGCCGCTGCCGAAGGTGGGGCTCACCACCTTCCGGGCGCCCTATACGCCGGTGACCTACGGCACGCTGGTCGCCCATTCGCGCGGCGAGCTGTTTGATCCGGCGCGGCATACGCCGATGCATGCGCTGCAGGCGGCAGCCGGTGCCGCGTTCGAGGATGTCGGCAACTGGAAGCGCGCCTGGTATTTCCCGCGACGCGGCGAGGACATGGCGGCGGCGGTCAACCGCGAGTGCCGCACGGTGCGCGAGGTGGCGGGGGTGTTCGATGCCTCGACGCTCGGCAAGATCGAGGTGGTCGGGCCGGACGCGGCACAGTTCCTGAACCTTCTCTATACGAATGCGTGGGACACGCTGAAGCCGGGCAAGAGCCGCTACGGGATCATGACCCGCGAAGACGGCTTCGTCTATGACGATGGCGTCGTCGGGCGGCTGGCGGAAGATCGATTCCACGTCACGACGACGACCGGCGGTGCACCGCGCGTGCTGCACCACATGGAAGACTACCTGCAGACGGAGTTCCCCGAGCTGAAGGTCTGGCTGACCTCGACCACCGAGCAGTGGGCGGTGATCGCGGTGCAGGGACCGAAGGCACGCGAAATCATCGCGCCACTCGTCGAGGGGCTGGATCTCTCACCTGAGGCCTTCCCGCACATGAGCGTTGCCGAGTGCAGCGTGATGGGCGTGCCCGCACGGCTGTTCCGGATGTCGTTCACCGGCGAACTCGGCTTCGAAGTCAATGTGCCTGCCGATTACGGCGCGGCCGTCTGGACGGCGATCCGGGAGCGGACGGAGGCGCTGGGCGGCTGCCTCTACGGCACGGAGAGCATGCATGTGCTGCGCGCCGAAAAGGGCTACATCATCGTCGGGCAGGACACCGACGGTACGGTGACGCCGGATGACGCCGGTCTCGGCTGGGCGGTCTCGAAGAAGAAGACGGACTTTGTCGGCATTCGCGGGCTGAAGCGCCCCGATCTGATGCGCGACGGCCGCAAGCAACTGGTCGGGCTCTTGACCAACCGGCCGAGCGACGTGCTGGAGGAGGGCGCGCAGATCGTTGCCGACCCGAACCAGCCGAAGCCGATGACCATGCTCGGCCACGTCACCTCCGCCTACTGGTCGGAGAACTGCGGCCGCTCGATCGCCATGGCGCTGGTCGCCGGCGGACGGGCGCGTGTCGGCCAGACGCTCTACGTGCCGATGCAAGACAGGACGATCGCGGTCGAGGTGACCGAACCCATGTTCTTCGACAAGGAAGGAGGCCGGATCCATGGCTGATGTGGCAATCCGAACCACGCCGCTCGGCGGTGTCCATGGCGGCTCCGCCTCTGTACGGCTGACACCTGCGGCGCCGGCCGAACGGGTTTCGCTCAGGGTGGCTTCGGGCGAGATTCAAGCGCTCTCAAATGCACTCGGTCTTGACCTGCCGGTGCGGCCGAAGGCTTCCGTCTCGGCGGGCGACCGCACGGCGCTCTGGCTGGGTCCTGACGAATGGCTGGTGATCGACGAGGGGCAGGGCGGGCTACTGGCGGCCTGCGTCGCATCCGGCGCGCTGCACTCGGCGGTGGATGTCTCGCACCGGAACACGGCGATCCTCGTCGAGGGACCGGGGGCAGCGGCGACCATCAACGCGGGCTGCCCGCTCGACCTCTCGCCGAAAGTGTTTACGGTCGGCGCCTGCACGCGCACGATCTTCGGCAAGGTCGAGATCGTGCTGCTCAGGACCGGCGAAGAGGCGTTCCGGGTGGAAGTGTGGCGGTCGTTTTCGGAGTATGCGTTCGGGCTGCTTTCGGAAGGGGCAACGGACGCGGAGCTTTAAAGCGTGTTTGTCCTGGTGTCAGGCCGTGGCGTCACTCGCCGGGCTGGCGGTGCCTGTGCTTGCGGTCGAGATCCCACTCGTGCAGGCGCAGAGCTACATAGCCCATGACGACGATGATGGTGGGAATGACCACATTGAAAAAGGTCCAGAAGTCCATCAGCTTAATTTCCTCAGGCCTCGTCTTGCCAGATAATGTAATAGGCCCGCGCTCAGAAGCCAATAGGCGAGATAGAACACCGCTTTTCCAAGCGATATCTCGTTGAAGTTGGTGAGGCCGTAGAGATATCCGGCAAGCGGTGTGACGACCCCAACCGTGATGCAGGCCGTTGATGCCCTGTCGAGCGCATTCGCCAACAGCTTCGTCTGCTCCACTTCGGCCATGGTCAGATCGGTCATGACCAGCCTTTCCATTTCACCCATCGGCCGTGGAAATCGGCGCGGCCGAGATCCTGGCGTTCGCCGCCCGGCCAGATCTGCAGTGTGATGGCGGCGCCGTCGGTCTTGTCGTCGGCCTCCATCGCCAGGCGGGCGAGCGGCGCCTCCGGTGTGGCGCGGCTGCCGGCTTCGGCGATGATGGCCTCGCCCTTTACTTGATCCTCAGGCGGCAGATATTGCCAGGCGATCGAGTGGTAGAGGACGCGAACGGCACCTTCGGCCGGTCGTGCCAGCACCCGCGGCAGCCAGGAGAGGGCATCGGCGCGCTCCACGTGCGGCGGCGCGGGAGCGGCAATTGCCAGGGCTGCGGTGAGACGCTCCATACGGTCCGCCTGGTCGGCCCAGACATAGGACATCAGCCGCAGCCGGTCCTCCGGCGACGTCGGGTCGAGCGGATTGAGATCGCAGCCAAGGCGGTCGCGCACGCGGATCCCGGCAAGCGGCGGGTTCGGGCCCTGCCAGTCGGGTGCCAGACGCACGGAGGAGGTCGGGTCGCCCCATCGAATGCCGCCGAGGCTGTAGTGATACTTGTCCCACTGCAGGTTGAGGCCGGCGCTGGCGCCGATCTCAGCCAAGTCGAGCGGCAGACCGAACCTTGCGGCGATCGTCAGGAAGCCGGGAAGCAGGACTGCGGAGCGGCGGATCTCGTTCGTCTGCGGTGCCGATTTCAGGCGCTCGAGGATGACGTGCTCGTGGCGCGCCATCGCGGCAACGACCGAGGCCCACAGATCGTCATCACTTGCATCGTGGGGCGGGTAGGCCGCCATGAGATCCACATCCCGGTCGGAGAGAACGAGAGCATGAAGTGCGCCGGCCCAGCGCAAGGGGAGAGAATCGCCGCTGGAGGTCGCGTCCCCCGGCCATGCGAGCATCACGGAGCCGACCGGATCGGACGCATCGAGGCGCGCCGCCGCCAGACGGCAGAGCCTTGCGGTGAAGGGCGAGCCGAGCGCCTCGCAGGACCGGGCCTGCCGCTCGAAAGCCTCGCGGACATTGTCTTCTTCTCGGGTCATGGGTAATCCTCAGAGGGAGATGCCGAGTGCTTTTTCCCGCTCGATGTACTCGCGCTGCCTGTCGGTGATGTAGTCGCGGGTGATGGGGGCTGCGTCGCGGCTGCGCGAGAGCTGCATGTGGAAGACGAGCTGGCTGCCGGTGCGGAACATCATCTCGGCACTGATCAGGTAGAATTCCCACATGCGGGCAAAGCGGTCGTCGTAGAGGGCGATCACCTGCTCGCGGTTGTTCTCGAAGCGCTCGCCCCAGTGGGCCAGCGTCGTCGCGTAGTGGACGCGCAGGAATTCCAGGTCGGAGACCCAGAGGCTGTTCCGCTCGACGCTGTCGAAGACCTCGGAGAGCGCCGGCGAATAGGCGCCGGGAAAGATGTACTTCCGGAGCCAGGGGCTCGCCATGCCGGGCGGGCTCATGTGGCCGATGGAGTGCAGCACGGCGATGCCGTCGTCCGGCATCAGGGCGTTGAGGTGCGAGAAGAACTCGTCGTAGTGCTGGACACCGACATGCTCGAACATGCCGACCGAGACGATGCGGTCGAAGCGGTCGTCGACGTCGCGGTAGTCGCGCAGCTCGAACTTGACGCGATCCGC
The DNA here is from genome assembly GCF_056530405.1 of Rhizobium sp. PK7-22. NCBI lineage: Bacteria > Pseudomonadati > Pseudomonadota > Alphaproteobacteria > Hyphomicrobiales > Rhizobiaceae > Rhizobium > Rhizobium sp. PK7-22. The sequence goes on along the minus strand of NZ_CP096514.1, from coordinate 3,434,492 downwards.
AAGTCCTTCCTTCTGCGCCCGCTCGGAGGCCAGCTTCTGCTGTTCCCGCGACAGCGTGACGCCGGTCACCTGCACGTTTTCCAGCTTCGCCAGATAGAGGGCCAGATCGCCCCAGCCGCAGCCGATGTCGAGGACGCGCATGCCTTCCTTCAGGCAGAGCTTGGAGGCGAGCAGCCGCAGCTTGTTGCGCTGTGCCTGTTCCAGCGTCTCCGTCGGTTCGCGGAAGTAGGCGCAGGAGTAGAGCATGTTGTCGTCGAGGAAGAGCCTGTAGAAGGCGTTGCCGAGATCATAGTGGTGGGCGACGTTCTGCTGCGCCTCGCCCTTCTGGTTCGACTGCTGGCGGGCGCGAAAGCGCATCTTCACCGCCCGGATCGCCTTCTGCAGAGGATAGGAGCCGAGCGAGAGGCGGTTGATGGAGAAGAGGGTCAGGAAGTCGCGCAGCGTCGAGCCTTCCTCGAAGCGCATGGTCCCGTCCATATAGGCTTCGCCTGCGGCCAGTTCCGGGTTGAACACCAGCGTCCGGTAGAGCCGCTTGTCCGTCAGCCGCATCGTCACCTCCGGGCCGGGCGTGCCGGCGAAGACGTGGCGCCTGCCATCGGCGTCGATCACGGTAAGCTGTCCTTTGCGGATGAAGGACTTCATCATGTGGGAAAGCGGAAACATCGGACCTCGCATTATCGGTTTACGGGCGATAGGGACGGGATGCGTATGCTGCTGCGGCCTTAGACCTCCGGCGACCGGTCCTTGGGGTCGAATTGCACGATGGTGATCCAGCTGGCGGTCAATGCCGGCTTCTTCTCGTTCTCGATTTCCACCGAAATGTCATAGGTGGTCATCAGCATGCCGGCGCCGCGAAACCGCGCGCCGCTCAGGGTGAAATGGCCCCTGACCCGGCTGCCGGACTTCACCGGCGACATGAAGCGGATCTTGTCGAAGCCGTAGTTCAGCCCCATGGTCTGCTCGCGGATCTTCGGCAGGCAGTCGAAGTTCATCGCCGACATCAGCGACAGCGTCAGAAACCCGTGGGCGATCGTGCCGCCGAAGGGGCTTTCGGCCGCTGCCCGTGCGGGGTCGACATGGATGAACTGGTGGTCAAGCGTGGCGTCCGCGAAGCGGTCGATCATCGGCTGGTCGACGAGGATCCACTCCGAGATCCCGAGAACCTGACCGATCAGACCCGGCACATCCGCCAGCGATATTTCTCGTGCCATCGTCCCTCACTGATTCCGCTTCGCCGAGAGAGCAATGTACAGAGTTTGCGCCGCTTGGGTAGGCGGCGCGTGCAGTGCAGCGCGGCCTGCCTCAGGTCGCGATGCAGAAGGTGACCGAACGGGCGAGAGCTGCCCCATCCCAGCTGGCCTCGTCGGGCAGGCTGCGCCAGCCGCTTCCCGGCAGCACGAAAGGCCAGGTTTCCCGGCTGCGGTTGAAGATAGCGGCAAGGCGCACGGTCTGGCCGGTGCGGCGATCGAGCGTCTTCAGGACAACGGCCACCACGGAAGCGTCGGAGTCCTGCCAGTCCTCGGGCGTCATCGGCTCGCCGGAGGCTTTCAGCCAGTCGATGTCGTCGCCCGCATCGACGAAGAAGCCGCATTCGGAAAACACCGAGAAGCGCTGGCGCAGGCCTGACAGCATGGCTGTGTGCTCGATCAATTCGTCGTCGAGTGCGGCCCAGTCGACCCAGGTGATGGCGTTGTCCTGGCAATAGGCGTTGTTGTTGCCGCCCTGGCTGCGGCCGGCCTCGTCGCCGGCGGTCAGCATGATGGCGCCGCGGGTCAAGAACAGCGTCGAGAGCAGCGCCATGACATCGCGGCGGCGTGCGGTCAGGATCAACGGATCGTCTGTCTCGCCCTCTGTGCCGTTGTTCCAGGAGAAATTGTCGTGGTGGCCGTCGCGGTTTTCCTCGCCGTTGGCCTGGTTGTGGCGGTTCTCGTAGGAGACCATGTCCATCAGGGTGAAGCCGTCGTGGGCGGCGACGAAGTTGACGCTGCGGGTATGGTGGTGGCCGTGGCGGGCGAAGATGTCGGAGGAGCCCGCCAGCCGGGTGGCGAGATCGCCCATCGTCCAGCGGTCGCCGCGCCAGAAGCGGCGCATGTCGTCGCGGGCGCGGTCGTTCCACTCCAGGAAGGGCGGCGGAAAGTTGCCGAGCTGATAGCCGCCGGGGCCGATGTCCCAGGGTTCGGCGATCAGCAGCCGGTCGACGAGGATCGGGTCCTCGATCATTGCCTTCAGCGTTTCGCTCTCGGCCGAAAAGCCATGAGGGCCGCGCCCGATGATCGGGGCAAGGTCAAAGCGGAAGCCGTCGATTCCGGCGTGAACCACGAGGTGGCGCAGGCTGTCGAGGATCAGGCGGCGCACGAAGGGATGGTCGCAGGCGACCGTATTGCCGGTGCCGGTGTCGTTGACCAGCGTGCCGGGATGGCCGTCCACATGGCGGAAGCAGGCGAGGTTGTCGAGGCCGCGCAGCGAGAGCGTCGGGCCGGCGCGGTCGCTTTCGCCGGTGTGGTTGAAGACGAGGTCGAGGATGACGCCGATGCCGGCCGCGTGGAGGGCAGAGACCGCCTGGCGCAGTTCGGCAATGCCGCCCGGCACGAGCCGCGGATCGAGCGCCATGAAGCCGACCGGATTGTAGCCCCAGCCGTTGGTAAGCCCGAGCGGCGGCAGGTGGCGCTCGTCGATCCAGGCGGTGATCGGCATCAGCTCCACCGCATCGACGCCGATGCGCTTCAGGTGGGCGATGACGGAAGGATGTGCGAGGGCGGCGACGGTGCCGCGCTGGTCTTCGGGAACGTCCGGATGAAGCATGGTGAAGGGGCGCACGGCGACCTCGTAGACCAGGCCGCCGGTGCGGAAACGGGGTGGCTCCTTGGCGAGAGGCTCATGCCGGCAGACGATCGCCTTCGGCATCAGGCCGGCGGTGTCGACGCCGAACTGGCCAAGACGGCTGTCGTAGGCGAAGGGCCTGTCGATCTCGGTGGCGCAGGGATCAAGGAGCAGCTTGGAGGGATCGAACCAGAGGCCGCGGTCGGGATCATAGGTGCCATGGGCGCGGAAGCCGTAGCGGGTGCCGGCGCCGACATTGGGCACGGACACTCGGTGGATGTCGCCTTCGCCGCGCTGCATCGGCATGCGGGCGGTCTCGCGGGTGCCGCTGTCGTCGAAGAGGCAGAGCTCGATGCTGTCGGCGTGTTCGGACCAGACGGCGAAGTCGGCGCCGGCGGCCGGCAGGGTTGCTCCGAGGATTTCCGCTGTCACCACCAATGTCTCCCAATCTCACATTGCCGTCCGAAGGAGACTGAGCCGGTGCGGCCAGGCTCCCAGGATCTCCCCCCTTGTGGGGGAGATGTCACCGAAGGTGACAGAGGGGGGTAGGGGCGGTGCGGCAGACGGGATGTTGAAGATGGTGCGAGGAAGCCACCCCCCTCTGCCCTGCCGGGCATCTCCCCCACACGGGGGGAGATCGGCCCGTGGCGATGCCGGCGTTCTTTGCTGCGTTTCAGGTGATTGCCGTTGGTTCGGCCAGGCTCCCAGGATCTCCCCCCTTGTGGGGGAGATGTCACCGAAGGTGACAGAGGGGGGTGAAGGCGGTGCGGCGGATGGGATGTTGAAGATGGTGCGAGGGCGGAACCCCCCTCTGCCCTGCCGGGCATCTCCCCCACACGGGGGGAGATCGGCCCGTGGCGATGCCGGCGTTCTTTGCTGCGTTTCAGGTGATTGCCGTTGGTTCGGCCAGGCTCCCAGGATCTCCCCCCTTGTGGGGGAGATGTCACCGAAGGTGACAGAGGGGGGTGAAGGCGGTGCGGCGGATGGGATGTTGAAGATGGTGCGAGGGCGGAACCCCCCTCTGCCCTGCCGGGCATCTCCCCCACACGGGGGGAGATCGGCCCGTGGCGATGCCGGCGCTCTTTTCTGAGTGTCAGGTGATTGCCGTCGGTGCGGCCAGGCTCCCAGGATCTCCCCCCTTGTGGGGGAGATGTCACCGAAGGTGACAGAGGGAGGTAAAGGCGGTGCGGCAGGGGCGATCGTGAAGATGGGGTGAGGAGGATACCCCCCTCTGCCCTGCCGGGCATCTCCCCCACAAGGGGGGAGATCGGCCCGTGGCGATGCCGGCGTTTTCTTCGGCGTGTCACGTGATGACCGTCGGGCCGGCGCGGCCGGTGCGGCTGGCGATGCCGGCGATCTCGTCGGCGACGGAGATGAGGTCGGCAAGGGCCGCCTGCGTCTCGACATCGTGGCGGGAGGCGTCCGGCTCGTAGCGCTCTACGTAGAGGCGCAGCGTGGCGCCGGAGGTGCCGGTTCCCGACAGGCGGAAGACGACGCGGCTGCCGCCTTCAAACAGCACACGGATGCCCTGCCTGGTGCTGACGGAGCCGTCGATCGGGTCCGTGTAGGCAAAGTCGTCGGCCGCCTCGACCGTCAGGTCGCCGAAGGTCTGGCCGGGGAGCGATGGCAGCTTCTCGCGCAATGCGTCCATCAGGCCGTTTGCGGCCTCGGTGTCGACTTCCTCGTAGTCGTGGCGGGAGTAGTAGTTGCGGCCATATTCCGCCCAGTGCTTGCGGACGATGGCGGCGACGCCTTCCTGGCGGGCGGCCACGATGTTCAGCCAGAAGAGGACCGCCCAGAGGCCGTCCTTCTCGCGCACATGGGAAGAGCCGGTGCCGAAGCTTTCTTCGCCGCAGACGGTCACCTTGCCGGCGTCCATCAGGTTGCCGAAGTACTTCCAGCCGGTCGGCGTCTCATACATGCCGAGCCCGAGCTTTTCGGCGACGCGATCGGCCGCCGCACTCGTCGGCATCGAGCGGGCGATGCCGGCGATGCCGTCCTTGTAGCCGGGCGCGCATCTGGCGTTTGCGGCGATGATGGCGAGGCTGTCAGAGGGGGTGACGAACATGCCCTTGCCGACGACCATGTTGCGGTCGCCGTCACCATCGGAGGCGGCACCGAAGTCGGGCCCCAGCGCGCTCATCACGTCGTCATAGAGGTCCTTGGCGTGGACGAGGTTCGGATCCGGGTGATGGCCGCCGAAATCGGGCAGGGGGGTTGCATTGCGGACGGAGCCCTCCGGGGCGCCCAGCCGCTTCTCCAGGATCTCCCGGGCATAAGGGCCGGTGACGGCGCCCATGGAATCGATCACGACGCGGAAGCCGCCGGAGATCAGGTCGCGGATGGCAGCAAAATCGAAGAGCTCCTCCATCAGCGCGGCGTAGTCGGCGACCGGATCGATGACCTCCACAGCCATGCCGGCAAGGTCGAAGCTGCCGACCGTGTCGAGGTCGATATCGGCGGCGTCGGCGATCTTGTACTCCTCGATCGTCTTCGAGCGCTCGAATATCGCCTCGGTGATCTTCTCCGGGGCAGGGCCGCCGTTGCCGATGTTGTACTTGATGCCGAAGTCTTCGGTCGGGCCGCCGGGATTGTGGCTCGCCGAGAGGATGATGCCGCCGAAGGCCTCGTATTTACGAATGACGTGGGAGGCGGCGGGTGTGGAGAGGATGCCGCCCTGGCCGACCATGACCTTGCCGAAGCCGGCAGCGGCCGCCATCTTCAGCACCTTCTGGATGACCTCGCGGTTGTAGTAGCGGCCGTCACCGCCGACCACCAGCGTCTCTCCGGCAAAGCCGTCGAGCGAATCGAAGATCGACTGGATGAAGTTCTCCGCATAGTTTTCCTGCGCGAAGACAGGGACCTTCTTGCGCAGGCCGGAGGTGCCGGGCTTCTGGTCCTTGAAGGGCGTGGTTGCAACCGTCCTGATCATCGTCTCATCGACCTTTCGTTGTCAGTCGGGCGTAGAGTTCGGCGTAGAGGCCGGCGCTCTTGTCCCAGGATACGTCGGATTTCATGCCCTGCTTCTGCATGCCGAGCCAGGCCTTCTGATCGCCGTAGAGGCGGAAGGTGCGGCGCAAGGCACGGCGCAGGCCGTCGGCGGTCGTCGGGCCGAAGCTGATGCCGGTGGCGACCCTGGCGGCGAGCGCTGCCGGATTGGCGTCGATCACAGTGTCGTTCAGCCCGCCGGTGCGGGTGACGACCGGCACGCACCCATAACGCAGGCCGTAGAGCTGTGTCAGACCGCAGGGCTCGAAGCGGGAGGGGATGAGGATGGCATCAGCGCCGGCCTGCATCAGATGCGACAGCGGTTCGTCGTAGCCGGTGACGATGGCGACGCGACCGGGGTGCCGTGTCGCCGCGTGACGGAAGGCGTCTTCCAGCCAGGGCTCGCCGGAGCCGAGGACGGCGAGCCGGCCGCCCTGGCTCACGAGATCGCCGACGCATTCGGCGAGCATGTCCATGCCCTTCTGCCCCGTCAGTCGCGAGACGACGCAAAACAGCGGGCCGTCCGCCTGCTCGAGGACGAAGCGTTCGGCGACGGCACGCTTGTTCGTGCCCCGGTTCTTGAGGTTGGCTGCACTGTAATTGGCCTTCAGCAGCGGGTCGCGCTCCGGGTTCCAGACATCGGCATCGATGCCGTTGACGATGCCGTGCAGGTCGCCGGCGCGGGAGGCGAGCACGCCTTCCATGCCCATGCCGAAGTCGCCGGTGAGAATTTCCTCGGCGTAGGTGGGGCTGACCGTGCTGATCGCGGTGGCTGCCTGCACGCCTGCCTTCAGGTAGCCGACGCCGCCCCAATACTCGATGCCTTCGATCGAATAGGCATCCGGCGGCAGGCTGAGATGGGGAAAGATGTCGACCCCGTAACGGCCCTGGAAGGCGATGTTGTGGATCGTCATGAGGCTCGGCGGCACGGGTCTGCCGGCATAGCGAAGATAGGCCGGCAACAGTCCGGCCTGCCAGTCGTGCAGATGCACGAGGTCGGGCCGCCAGCCTTCCATTTGCCCAAGGGCAATATCGGCGCCGGCTTTGGCGAGCGCTGCAAAGCGGCGCCAGTTGTCGGGATGGTCGAGACCGTCCGTGCCCAAGTAGGGGCCGCCCGGCCGGTCGAACAGCGCAGGCGCGTCGAGGACGAAAAGGTCGAGCCCGTCGTGCTCTCCTTCCAGCACCGTCGCCGGGTGGCCCATGAGGTTGTCGAAACGGAGGCAGGGCGTGAGGCCCTTCACCGCCGCCATGACGGCCGGATAGCCCGGAACCAGGGTGCGGGTGCGGATGCCATGGGTGCGTAGCGCCAGCGGCAGGGCGCCCGCCACGTCGGCGAGCCCCCCGGTCTTGACCAGCGGATAGACTTCGGATGCGACCGAGAGGACGTTCATGCGGCGTTACAGATCCAGTTTGTCGATCATCGGCTGGGTGATCAGGCAGATGCCGCTTTCGGTGCGGCGGAAGCGTTTGGCATCGAGTTCCGGATCCTCGCCGACGACGAGGCCTTCCGGAATGGTGACATTGGAATCGATGACGACATTGCGAAGCTGTGCCCGTCGACCGACCCGGACGTTGGGAAGCACCACCGCTCCGTCGAGCCGCGAATAGGAATTGGCACGGACCCCGGTAAACAGCAGGCTGCGGTGCAGGCTGGAGCCGGAGATGATGCAGTCGCCCGAGACGACGGACGAAATGGCCGAGCCGCGACGGTCCTCGTCGTCGTGGACGAATTTGGCCGGCGGGGTGATTTCGGCGTAGGTCCAGATCGGCCAGGACTTGTCGTAGATGTCGAGCTCCGGCAGCACCGCCGTCAGGTCGACGTTGGCCTGCCAGTAGGCGTCGATGGTGCCGACGTCGCGCCAGTAGGACTCGCGCTCGAAATCAGAGCGAACGCAGGAATTGGCGAAGCGGTGGGCGACCGCCTTGCCGTTCTTGACGATCCACGGGATGATGTCCTTGCCGAAGTCGCGATTGGAGGACGGATCGGCGGCGTCGCGCCGCAGCGCTTCGAACAGGAACTTCGTGTGGAAGACGTAGATGCCCATGGAGGCGAGCGCGAAGTCCGGCTTGTCGGGCATGCCCGGCGGATCGGCGGGCTTCTCGACGAAGTCGATGATCTCGTCCTTCTCGTTGACATGCATGACGCCGAAGGCGGTGGCTTCCATCCGCGGCACCTCGAGGCAGCCGACGGTGACGTCGGCACCGGAATCGACATGCTGCTGGAGCATGTATTCGTAGTCCATCTTGTAGACGTGGTCGCCGGCCAGGATGACCATGTATTCCGGGTTGTAGGTCTCGATGATGTCGATGTTCTGGTAGACGGCGTCGGCGGTGCCCTCATACCACTGCGTCTCCGAAACGCGCTGCGAGGCGGGCAGGATGTCGAAACTCTCGTTGCGCTCCGGGCGGAAAAAGCCCCAGCCGCGCTGCATGTGGCGTATCAGCGAATGCGCCTTGTACTGGGTGGCCACGCCGATGCGGCGGATGCCGGAGTTCATGGCGTTGGACAGCGCAAAGTCGATGATGCGGGCCTTGCCGCCGAAATAGACGGCGGGCTTGGCGCGTCGGTCGGTCAGTTCCTTCAGGCGGCTGCCGCGGCCGCCTGCCAATACGTAAGCCATGGCGTCGCGCGCCAGCGGCTGGTATCTCTTGTCTTCCATGATCCCCCCTCCTTTATTATGCCTGTTCCAGTTCGAGCATGATTGTCGCCAGCGGCGGTAAAGTCATGGTCGCGCTTATGGTTCCTCCCGCATCGACGGCCTGAACCCGTCCGCCGTTGCCTTTGCCGCTGCCGCCGTAGATCTCGGCGTCGGTGTTGAGAATTTCACGCCACCGGCCTGCGGTTGGCAATGGGATTCGGTAATTTTCCCGATAGGCGGGCGTGAAATTGGTGATCACCGCCACCGGCTTTTCGCCGGGCGCCAGTCGCACCCAGGCGAAGACGGAATTGTCGTCGTCGTCGGCAATCAGCCATTGGAAGCCCTCCGGCTCGCAATCGCGGGCATGGAGCGCGGGCTTGGAGCGGTAGGCGCTGTTCAGATCGCGCACGAGGCGGCGCATGCCTTCGTGCTGGTGGTAGTGCAGGAGGTTCCAGTCGAGGGCTTTCGCCTCGCTCCACTCGCTCCACTGGGCAAATTCCTGGCCCATAAACAGCAGCTTCTTGCCCGGATAGCCCCACATGAAGGCGTAGTAGGCGCGCAGGTTGGCGAACTTCTGCCAGTCGTCGCCGGTCATCTTGGCAATCAGCGAGCCCTTGCCGTGTACCACCTCGTCGTGGCTGAGCGGCAGCACGAAGTTTTCCGAGAAGGCGTAGACGAGGCCGAAGGTGATCTCGGAGTGGTGGTGCTTGCGGTGGACAGGATCGCGGCTCATGTAGCTCAGCGTGTCGTGCATGAAGCCCATGTTCCACTTGAAGCCGAAGCCGAGACCGCCTTCGTGGACAGGGTGCGAGACCTTCGGCCAGGAGGTGGATTCCTCGGCGATCGTCATGACGCCCGGATGGTTGCCGTAGGAGAGGCTGTTGAGCTGCTGCAGGAAGCGCACGGCCTCCAGGTTCTCGCGACCGCCGTATTCGTTGGGGATCCACTCGCCGTGCTTGCGCGAGTAGTCAAGGTAGAGCATCGAGGCGACCGCATCTACACGCAGCCCGTCGAGATGGAACTTCTCGGCCCAGTAGAGGGCATTGTTGATCAGGTAGGACAGGACCTCCAGGCGACCGAAGTTGTAGATCGCCGTGTTCCAGTCCGGGTGAAACCCCTTGCGCGGGTCCTCGTGCTCGTAGAGTGCGGTGCCGTCGAAATGGCTGAGACCGTGGGCGTCGGTCGGGAAGTGCGCCGGCACCCAGTCGAGGATGACGCCGATGCCGACCTTGTGGCAGCCGTTGACGAAGCGGGCAAAGCCTTCCGGGTCGCCGAAGCGGGCGGAGGGCGCGTACAGCCCCGTCGCCTGGTAGCCCCAGGAGGGGTCGTAGGGGTGCTCTGTGATCGGCAGGAATTCGATGTGGGTGAAGCCCATGTCTGTGACATAGGGGATCAGCCGCGAGGCGAGCTCGTCCCAGCTGAGGAATGTGCCGTCGTCGCGGCGCTGCCAGGAGCCGGCGTGGACCTCGTAGATGGAGACCGGCTGGCGGCGATGATCGGCTTTCTCCCAGTGGCGTCGGTGCGCCGCGTCGTCCCAGTCCTGCTTTAGCTCCGGCGTCGTCACGGAGGCGTTTTTCGGGCGAAACTCGGCGCGGCGGGCGTAGGGATCCGCCTTCAGCGGCAGCAGGTTGCCGTCCTTGCCGACGATCTCGAACTTGTAGGAGGAACCGACCGTCACGTCCGGGGCAAAGATCTCCCAGATGCCGGTGTCGACGCGCAGGCGCATCACATGGCGGCGGCCATCCCAGGTGTTGAAGTCCCCGACGACCGAGACGCGCCGGGCATTGGGGGCCCAGACGGCAAAATGGAAGCCGTCGACACCTTCGTGGCGGATCGGATGGGCGCCCATCTTGTCGAAGAGGCGCAGGTGCGACCCCTCGCGGACGAAGTAGTCGTCCATGGGGCCGAGCACCGGGCCGAAGCTGTAGGGATCGGTCACGGCCCATTCATCGTCGCCGCGGCGGGCGCGGTAGCGGATCGGCCGCAGGTTTTCGGCCGAGACCGGCCCCTCGAAGAAGCCCGCCTCGTGACGCTGCTTCAATTCCCCGAGCAATGTTCCGTCCAGCGCAAAGGCGTCGACGGCCTCAGCGCCGGGAATGAAACAGCGGACGTGGCAGCCGCCCGGCAGCTGGTGGATACCGAGCACGGCGAAGGGATTGGCATGCCGCCCTTCCAGGATCGCCTCGATCTCCGACGACGGAATTTCGCCAGGGGCTCTTCCGTCGTCGACAGCCAGGGGCGATCTTGTCATCAGGCTCTCCAGATCTCCGACGCGTACTGGCGAATAGTTCTGTCAGAGGAGAACCATCCCATCCGGGCGGTATTGCGAATTGTCTTCGAATACCAGGATTTAGGGTCGCTCCAGATTTGGTCAACGGTGCGTTGCGCGGCGGCATAGGCGTCGAAGTCGGCGGCCACCATGAACCAGTCGTGATTGTAGATGCCGTCCATCAGTTCGGCGAAGCGGGAGCGGTCGTCCGGCGAGAAGACGCCGGTGGCGATGGCGTTGAGTGCCTGTGCCAGTTCCCGCGAGTTCTCGATGATCGGGCGTGGCTCATGGCCGGCGGCGCGGACATTGGCGACCTCTTCGGCGGTCATGCCGAAGATGACGATGTTGTCCTCGCCGACGTGGTCGCGCATCTCGACATTGGCGCCGTCGAGCGTGCCGATGGTCAGCGCGCCGTTCAGCGCGAACTTCATGTTGCCGGTGCCGGAGGCTTCCATGCCGGCGGTGGAGATCTGCTCGGAGAGATCGGCCGCGGGCACCATGATCTCCGCCAGGGAGACGTTGTAGTTCGGAATGAAGACGATCTTCAGGAGGCCGCGCACCGAGGGATCGTTGTTGATGACGCGGGCGACATCGTTGGCAAGCTTGATGATCAGCTTGGCGTTGTAATAGCTCGGCGCCGCCTTGCCGGCGAAGAGCTTGACGCGCGGCACCCAGTCAAGCTCGGGATGCGAGCGGATCTGATCGTAGAGGGCGACGGCCTCGATGATGTTGAGGAGCTGGCGCTTGTACTCGTGGATACGCTTGATCTGGATGTCGAACATGGCCGACGGATCGAGGCGCACGCCCATGCGGCTGCCGACGAGATTGGCGAGCTGCACCTTGTTGGCGCGCTTGATGGCGGCAAACTTCTCCTGGAACGATGCGTCATCGGCATAGGCGTCGAGATCGCGCAGGGCATCGGTGTCGTCGAGGAACTTCTCGCCGATGGTGTCGCGGATCAGCGAGGTCAGGTCCGGGTTGCACTGCATCAGCCAGCGGCGCGGGGTGATGCCGTTGGTCTTGTTGTTGATGCGAGTTGGATAGAGGGTGTGGAGGTCGGAGAAGACGGTGACCTTCATCAGGTCTGTGTGCAGCGCCGAGACGCCGTTCGTCGAATGCGAGCCGACGAAGGCGAGGTTGCCCATGCGCACACGCCGGTCGCCGTTCTCGTCGATCAGCGAGATGGAGCGGATCTGCGTATCGGTGAAGCGCTTCTCCTTGCGGGCTTCCATCAGGATCTTGGCGTTGATGGCGTAGACGAGCTGCATGTGGCGTGGCAGCAGACGTTCGAACAGCGGCACCGGCCAGCTTTCCAGCGCCTCGGGCAGAAGCGTGTGGTTGGTATAGGAGAAGGTGTTGCGGGTGATCTCCCAGGCCTCTTCGAAATCCATGCCGTGGACGTCGATCAGCAGGCGCAGCATCTCGCCGATCGAGACCGCCGGGTGGGTGTCGTTCAGCTGGATGGCGACCTTGTCGGCCAGATTGGTGAAATCCGGATACTGCTGCAGGTGGCGGCGCAGGATGTCCTGCAGCGAGGCGGAGGAGAAGAAATACTCCTGGCGCAGGCGCAGCTCCTGGCCGGCGGCCGTGGCATCTGCCGGATAAAGGACGCGGGTCAGGCTTTCGGCCTTGTTGCTTTCGCGCAGCGCGCCGATGTGGTCGCCGGCGTTGAAGGCGTCGAGCAGGATCGGATCGATCGGCTGCGCCGACCAGAGCCGCAGCGTGTTGACGCGATGGGCGCGCCAGCCGACGACGGGGGTGTCGAAGGCGGTGGCGATGACGCGCTCGGCTGGCTTCCAGACGTAGCGCGGCGGATCGTCGTAGCCGCCGATCGTTTCCACCGAGCCGCCGAAGCCGATCTCGTAGGAGCTTTCGCGGCGTTCGAACTCCCAGGGGTTGCCGTGGGCAAGCCAGGTTTCCGGCAGCTCGACCTGCCAGCCGTCGGCCATCTGCTGGCGGAAGAGGCCGTGGACGTAGCGGATGCCGTAGCCATAGGCGGGGATGTCGACGGTCGCCATGCTCTCCATGAAGCAGGCGGCAAGACGGCCGAGGCCGCCATTGCCGAGGGCCGCATCCGGCTCGAGACCGGCGATCACGTTGATATCGACGCCGAGGGAGGCGAGCGCTTCCTTCAGCTCCGCCATGACGCCGAGATTGGAGACGGCATCGCGCAGGAGCCGGCCGATGAGGAACTCCAGCGACAGGTAATAGACCCGCTTGTCGCCCGAGCGGTAGACGCGGCGGGTGGATTCCATCCAGCGGTCGATAATGCGGTCGCGCACAACCAGGATCGCCGCTGTCAGCCAGTCGTGCGGCTTGGCAACCTGGGCATCCTTGCCGATGCGGTAGGTGAGGCGTTCGATGATTTCCGCGGCGAGGATTTCCGGCTGCGTGCTGCGCGGCGTCGGCTGGGGGATGTCGACGTTAGGGCGGGTGTTTTCCATGGCTTGCCAACTCTTCTGGTGGGGCAGGATGGGAGGTCCTGGCGGGTCCATCAGTCCTGATTTGCGTCGCCGTCAGTGTACGCATCCTTGGCGGACGCTTGCAACCAAGCGATTGGGGTGGCGGAAAAAAGTCGGGCCGGCGCGTTGGTGTCTGGAGAGGGCGATGGCAAAAGGAAAACCCGCCGGTGAGGGCGGGTTTTGATGCTGCGTAGGTCGCGCAATCAGCTGCTCAGTCGCGTTGCGGATTTGGCCGCTTTCTGGCCAATGGCCTTGAACGCTTCGATCAGGGCCGTGGCGTTTTCGGGCTGAAAATAATGCGACGCGGTAGAGGCACACTCGGCAAGAAGCTTTTGACCAGCTGCTGGAGCCATGAAGGCGATCGTATATACTTCCATGCCAGCATCTTTTGCGTTTTTGCAAGCCCGTAATGTCTTGGTGTCTGCACCGTTAATATTGTTTTCGCCATCGGTCATGAACACGATGTACTTTGAAGGATCGCCGTCCCCGTTAGTGTTCTTATGGTAGCTGTTCTCGAGCGGATTCGCGAGAGACGTATAGGCCGTCTCGACAGCTTCTCCGGAGTTTGTCATCCCGTCGGCCGGCAGCGCGTTTACGTACGTCAGAGCGTCTGCTGTTCCCCATTTCAGCGGCGATGGAGACTGCATTTTATCGTTGTACGATACTGCACCCGTTCGCACAAACTTGCGATCAGGGTCAACATTCGCCAGCTCCGCAAGGAGATTGCTGGTTGCTTCTTTCAATGCTTCTATCTTCTTGAGCGTAACCATATAACAGAATTTATAGCCGAAGATTACCGAGCACCTCTGGACCTGGGGTTTTGAATCCTCACCCATCGACCCCGAGCGGTCGAGCACAAGGTAGAGAGAAAGCGCGTCCGTCTTTTTCTCAGTCCCACTCGTCGAAACGCTATTCGTCGCGATATTCATCGTCTGGTAGCCCAACACGCCCATCAGCGGTGTGAGCGCGAGATTGTAGCTGGTGCCGACAGAAACCGTGAATTTTTTTCCGGTCGTGCTGGTCGTCGTGTTAACGTCCACGTCCGTGCTGGCGCCCAGCGTGTTGGCGGCGTCGGCACCCATATAGTTGCCCATCTGGCCCAGAAAGAACTGCTTGGCCAAAGCTTCGGCCGCAGCTTCATCGGCGACCTCGCCGTTCGCAAGGGCAGTTGCGGCGGCCAGAGAGGCGGAATCGGCGGCTTCCTGGAGCTGGGTCTTCGACATCATCATATTGGTCAGATCGAGAGCAACGCCGCCGACGCCCAGCAGGACCGGGAGCAGGATTGCCGTCATGATGCCGAAATTGCCGCTGCGGTCATCACGCAGCCGCGCCAACTGTTGCCACATCTTCATCGCGCCTTCCCGTCCATTCACCTGAACTGCCAGCAAGTGGTAGCAAGAAGTCGTGTAAGAACACCTAAACGGGTGCGTCGTGTTTTAGCAATTGGCGCGATAATCCCGCAAGCGCAGGGCTATTGCAGCGGGATGACGTCGACGCCCTGATCGATCTTCTGGCTTCCTGCCCCCTTCAGGACACCCACGACGGGGGCGATATCGGCATAGTCGCGGCCGCAGGCGACGACGATGTGATCGGTGCCGGCCGGGATGTTGTTGGTGGGGTCGAGCTCGATGTAGCCGACCTCGTCGCCGCACCATACGCGCACCCAGGCATGCATGGCGTCGGCGCCCTCCAGCCGTTCCTTGCCCGGCGGCGGGATGGTGCGAATGAAGCCGCTGACGTAGCCGGCGGGAATGCCCAGGCTGCGCAGCGCGACGATCATCACATGGGCGAAATCCTGGCAGACGCCCCGCTTCAGCCGGAAGGCCTGCTGAGGGGTGGTATCGACGTGGGTGGCGTCTCCGTCATAGGAAAATTCGTGGTAGATCCGCTCGCAGAGGGCGACCGCGATGTCCCGGACCGTTTCATCCGGCCGGGCGAAATCCCTGGCGAAATCGGCAATCTCGGAGGTGGCGGGCGCGCGGGGGCTGGGTCCTGCAAGATGGTGGGGCGTGTCGGCGCCGAGCGACCAGAGGGCGGCCAGCTCCTGCGGCAGCCGCTTCAGCAGGGTGGATGTGCCGGTCACCGGCGGGTCCTCGACGCTTACCCGCGCCTGCATGCGGATGTCGAGACGCCGGTGCGGCGCGCGCAGCATCACCGAGGTGGTCGGCTGTCCGAAGAAATCGGCGAAGGTATTGCGTTCCTCGGGCGACGGGGTGAAGTCCAGCGAGCCTGAGATCAGCATCTGGCGGCCGGGGATGACGAGCGGCATCAGCCGGATCACGTGCCGGGCGTTGGAAGCAGGCGTGTCGTATGCATAGAGCATGCGGAGCGAGATGTCGTAGAGCATGACGGTTACGCCAGATACGTGCGGGCGAGCGTTTCGGACAGATGCCCCAGATCCCGCTCGAGCTTCAGGTAAACCGCCGGGGTCATATCCTCGGCGGTCATGACGACGAGCCCGGACTGCAGGCGCATGATCTCGCGAAACAGTGGCGACATCTGCCCGTCCGCATAGGCATTGGGCAGCTGCTCCACCTCGGTGCGCAGTTCGTTCAACTGGAACAGGATCGAGCGCGGGTTCATCGGGTCGAGCGCCAGCAGGTCGGTCACCGTCAGCCGGGTGGTGTTGACGTTGTAGCGGCGGCGGTGGGTCATGACGTTGTCGCCGATCTCCAGGAGCATGTCGAAGGCGCCATCGGGGGGCTCGCGCCCGGACATGTGGCCGAGCAGCCGCGTCATGTGCAGGGCGCGCTCGATGTAGCGGCCGATCGACAGGAAGCGCCAGCCGGTGAAGCGGTACATGTTCTCGTGGACGAGGCCCGCAAAGCCCGCAAGCTTGCGCAGCAGCACGGTCATGGCATGGGCCGCGTCATCGCCGGGATTGACGGTGTCGTGGAAGCGGCGGGCGGTCTTGGCAAGATCGTTCAGCGCCAGCCAGCCATCGGGGGAAAAGCGGTCGCGGATGTTGCCGGCCGCGTAGGTGGCGCTTTCGATGCTGCGCAACAGCGGCGCGGGAATACCGACGGCGGGGTCGATGCCGACACCTTCGTGGAGATAGCGCGCGACATCGGCGAGCAGCGGCTGGTTCGGGTCGGCGGCCTCCGCGTAGCGCTGGTGCCAGGCGCGGGTGATGCGCAGGGCGCCTTCGGCCCGTTCCGTGTAGCGCCCGAGCCAGAACAGGTTGTCGGCGGCGCGGCTCGGCAGGCTGCCGGCCGCAGCGCGGGCAAAGGTTCCCTCCGGCGACAGGAGGGTCGGCGTGGCGACGGGCGCCTGGCTGACGACCCAGACATCCGCGGCGGTTCCGCCCGCCTGCATGGCGATCGCCGCCACGTCGTCTCCTGCGCCGATCCGGGCAAAGCCGCCGGGCATGATCTGCCAGCCGCTTTCGGTTCGGGCTGCGAAGACGCGCAGCGACATGGGCCGGGGCACCAGCCTTCCGTCGACATAGGCCGGCGTCGTCGACAGCGTCACGACCTCCTGGCCGACGAGCTTGGCGCCATCGCTGGCGAGCCACGTGCTGATCGAGTCGCGGGCGGAATCGCGCAGCGACAGGCCGAGCACCGACTGGCTGTCGTCGTCGAAGAAGGGGCGGGTGGAGAAGGCAGGCCCGATGACCATGCGCTCGATGTTGCGCGTCACATGCTCGCGCTCGGCGCCCTGGCCGCACCACCAGGTGGCGATCGAGGGCAGTTTCAGCTTCTCGCCGAGCAGGCGCCGGGCGATAGCGGGCGTGAAGGCGAGGAGCGCGCGGGTCTCCAGGATGCCGGAGCCCAGCGCATTGACGAGCGTGACGGAGCCAGAGCGCAACGCCTCGACCATGCCGGGCGTGCCGATATGCGAGGTCTGGTCGAGCTCGAGGGGATCGGCATAGGAGGAGTCCAGGCGGCGCCAGAGAACACTGAGCGGCTTCAGGCCGGCGACGGTGCGCACCATCAGCTTGCGGTCCACCACCGCCAGATCCTCGCCCTCCAGCAGCATGAAGCCGAGATAGCGGGCGATATAGGCGTGCTCGAAATAGGTTTCGTTGGCGGGACCCGGGGTGAGGACGGCGATGCGGTCGTCCGGCGACTGCCGGCGTGCCTGCAGTGCATCGCGAAAGCTGCCGAAGAAGGAGGCCAGCCGATGGACGTGCATCTCGGCGTAGACGTCGGAGAAGGAGCGGGTGGTGGCGACGCGGTTTTCCAGTGCGAAGCCCGCGCCCGAGGGCGCCTGGGTGCGGTCCGCCAGTACCCACCAGGTGCCGTCCGGGCCGCGGCCGATTTCGAAGGCGCAGAAGTGCAGGTAATGGCCACCCGCCGGCTGGACGCCGACCAGCGGCCGCAAAAACTCGGGATTGGAGGCAATCAGGGCCGGCGGCACGAAGCCTTCCGCCACCAGCCGGTTTTCGCCGTAGATGTCGGCCAGCACCGCTTCCATCAGGTCGGCGCGCTGGACGAGCCCAGCTGAGACCTCAGCCCACTCCGTCTCGTCGATCAGCACCGGGATATGGGAGAGCGGCCAGCTGCGCTCCGCGGTATCTCCGGAGGCATAGGAGCGGTAGAAGACGCCGGCATCGCGCAGATAGCGGGAGGCGCGGGAAAAGCGCTCCTGCAGGTCGCCATCGGGCATTCCCCGCAAGGCTGCGACGAACTGCTGCCAGACCGGCCGAATGTTGCCGTCAGCGTCCATCATCTCGTCGGCAATGCCGGGGAGTGCGCTGTAGCCGAGGACCGGATCGTCGCCGCCCGCTGGCGTTTGCTCGAGATTTGCTGCCGGTGCCTTTGCCATATGCTCTTTCAGCTCCTTGCTGCCGGCGCAGAATGAACGCGTTCGAGTGTGTGCAATGCCGAAGGGGAAAGCAAGGTGGAGCCGGCACATTCGCCCGGCAATCGGCACGCCGGCCCGCGGCGGCGTGAGGTGTTGGATACTTCAGGGAAGGCCGGCTGCCGCAGCGGCGCCGGCCTTCGAACCCGGTGGTGCCGGATCAGCTGCGGCCGAATTCGTCGACGATACGGATGATGTCGTCCTCGCCAAGGTAGGAGCCGGTCTGGACCTCGATCATCTCCAGGAGGATCTTGCCCGGGTTGGCAAGGCGATGGACCTCACCCTGCGGGATGTAGACGGACTCGTTCTCGCGCACCGTCTTCACCTCGTCGCCGACGGTCACCTCGGCGGTGCCCTTGACGCAGATCCAGTGCTCGGAGCGATGGTGGTGCTTCTGCAGCGAGAGCTTCTTGCCGGGCAGCACGAAGAGGCGCTTGACCTGGAAGCGGTCGCCGTTCAGCACCGAGGTATAGCCGCCCCAGGGGCGGTAGGAGGTGGGGTGCGTCTTCGTCAGCGCCGAGGTCGCCTTGCCGGCGGCGAGCAGCTTGACCAGCTGGCCGACGTTCTGGCTGTCCTCCAGCCGGCCGATGTAGACGGCGTCTTCGCTCGCGATCACCGCGACATTGTCCAGGCCCTGCACCGCCAGATGGCTGGTGCGCGACATCACCAGCGAGTTGCGGGTGTCGACGAGCGTGGCATTGCCGGACACGACGTTGCCGGCCTCGTCACGGGTGCCGAGCTTCCAGACGGCATCCCAGCTGCCGAGGTCGGACCAGGTAAAGGATGCAGGGACGACCGCAGCCTTCTTCGTCTTCTCCATGATCGCATAGTCGATGGAGATGTCCGGGCTCCTGGCGAAGGCGCCGGCGTCGAGGCGGACAAAGTCGAGATCGGCAACCGCCTTGCCGACCGATTCGCGGGCCGCCGCGGCGACGTCCGGCGCGAATGTCTCCATCTCGCTCAGCACCTGGCTTGCCACGAACATGAAGATGCCGGAGTTCCAGTAGAAACCGCCGGCGGCCAGCATGCGCTCGGCTTCGGAGAGAACCGGCTTCTCGACGAAACGCTTGACGGCGTGGGCGCCGGTCGGAAGTGCATCGCCGGTCTCGATGTAGCCGTAGCCGGTGGCGGGCTCCGACGGGCTGATGCCGAAGGTGACGAGCTTTCCGGCGAGCGCCGTCTCGCGGGCGATTCGGATCGCGTCGAAGTAACGGTCGTCTGCCACGATCTCGTGGTCTGAGGCGAGAACCTGCAGGATCGCGTCCTCACCGGCGCGCTCGGCTACGAAAACGGCGGCCGCGGCAACGGCAGCCGCGGTGTTGCGCGCCATGGGCTCCAGCAGCGTGGCGGCCAGCGTGATTCCGAGCTCGCGTGCCTGCTCGGCGACGAGGAAGCGGAAATCTTCATTGGTGACGACAACCGGCGGTTCGTAGAGATCCGGGTCGGAGACGCGCGACAGTGTCGCCTGGAACAGCGTCCGGTCGCCGACGAACTGGATGAACTGCTTCGGGGCACTTGCCCGTGACAGGGGCCACAGACGCGTGCCCTTGCCGCCCGCCATGATCACGGGTGTAATCTTCTGAACCATATCATTCGCCCCTGAAAATTCGCTGTCTGATCGACCAATCCGCCGCTGTCGAGACCCTATAGCGGCTCATTTCAACAGCGGGAAGTCAGACGATGAAAATCGAGAGAAATCAAGTGGGAAAGAAGACGTGGAAATCGCTTTCCGCGAATGACGCAACTATACTCGGTTCTCGGCGATCAAAGAAAGTCTATGTCCATGAATACTTCATCCTTTGATAATACGACGTCTGTCATCCGCTGCGTCGCCTGTGGAAAGACTTATCCGGCCCGAAAGATGCACAAGTTGGAGGATCTGAAGCCTTCCCTTCGGGCAATGATCGCCGAGGACGTGAGCGGGATCACGGACCCAATGATCTGCGATGACGATCTTGCCCGCTGCCGGCGCAGCTATGTGGAGAAGCTTCTGAACGACGAGCGGGGAGAGCTCTCGGAACTCGACCGTCGGGTGCTCGACAGCATCGAGACGGGTGCCTCGACGGTGCAATCAAGCGCCGAGCTGGCGCTGGAGCCGCCGCGATCCTTCGGTGGAACGGGCCGCCGATGCGGTCGCCTCCTTCGGTGGTTCCTGGGGCTTCATCGGCACGTTTGGCACCGTCCTCATCCTCTGGATGCTCGTCAATGCGTCCGGAATGCTGTCGACGGCGTTCGACCCCTATCCGTTCATTCTGCTCAATCTCGTGCTGTCCTGCATCGCCGCCCTGCAGGCGCCGATCATCATGATGAGCCAGAAACGGCAGGAGTTTAAGGACCGACAGCGGGCCGAAAGCGACTACATGGTCAACCTTCGGGCAGAACTGGAGATCCGTCAGCTGCACGAGAAGATCGACCATCAGATGGCGCGCCAGTGGAACCGGCTGGCCGAGCTGCAGCAGATCCAGATCGAGCTTCTGGAGCGCAACGGCGGATGGAGGGACGATAGTGGGGCACCATGAGGCGGCGGGTACCGGGCGATGAACCGCCCGGACATGAAAAAGGCTCCCTGCGGAGCCTCAACATCTTGATAAACAAGGGATCGGATGGTGGGCGTGACAGGGATTGAACCTGTGACCCCTACGATGTCAACGTAGTGCTCTCCCGCTGAGCTACACGCCCATCCGACGTCGGCGCATAGACCACATGGTCGCCGGGTCGTCAACTGGTTTTGCGGCCGATTACGAAGCTTTTTTGAACAGCCCCGCGTCCGGCCCTCGCGGCTCAGGCGGCGGCGAGCATCTTGTTGACCTCATTGACGAGATCACGCAGGTGGAAGGGCTTGGAAAGAACCTTTGCGTCCTTCGGAGCCTTCGAATCAGCGTTGAGGGCCACGGCTGCAAAACCGGTGATGAACATGACCTTGAGGTCGGGGTCGAGCTCGGTGGCGCGGCGCGCCAGCTCGATGCCGTCCATCTCCGGCATGACGATGTCGGTCAAGAGCAGCGAGAAGGGCTCTTCGCGCAGCCGATCGTAGGCACTGGCGCCATTGTCGAAAGACGAGACCTGATAGCCTGCCTTTTCCAGCGCCTTCACCAGAAACCGGCGCATGTCGTTGTCATCTTCGGCGAGAAGAATTTTTTGTATCATCCGGGGTCGTCATCCATCACGAGAAATTTCAAGCGTCCAGCCTAGCCAAAATGCGTTAAGGGCCCATTTAATGGCGGCGGACGCAGATCCTTATAACACACACATAGTATGGACTTCACCATGGGCAACTGGCAACATGCCGCTTATGGAAGTTCGGGACATGGTAAAGGCTAGATGGATTGCGTAACGGGCGATTTCGAGCACTTCGAGATAAGGGAACCGACCGCTCATACCATCCCCTTCGTCTACAATTCGCCCCATAGCGGGCGTCGATATCCACCCTCATTTCTGAATGATGCACGGCTTGATTCGGTCGCCATTCGACGCTCTGCCGATCATTACGTGGATGAACTCTTCGCCGCGGCGCCGGAGCTTGGCGCGCCGCTGCTGGCGGCGCATTTCCCGCGCGCCTATCTCGACGTCAACCGCGAACCCTATGAACTCGACCCGAAGATGTTCGACGGGCCCCTGCCGCCTTTCGCCAACATCAGTTCGCTGCGGGTGGCCGGCGGGCTCGGCACGATCCCCCGAATCGTCGCGGAGAACATGGAGATCTACCGGCGGCGGTTGAGTGTCGAGGAGGGGCTGTCGCGGATCGAGGCGCTCTACAAGCCCTACCATGCCGCGTTGCGCCGGCTGATTGCCCGCACCCATACGCGCTTCGGCTTCAGCATCCTGATCGACTGCCATTCGATGCCCGGCAACATCCGCATCGCCGGATCGGAGATCCGGCCGGACTTCATCATCGGCGACCGTTTCGGGACAAGCGCTTCGGCAGATCTGTCGCGGGCGGCGATCAGCTTCCTGACCGAGCTCGGCTTTACGGCGGCGCGCAACAAGCCCTACGCGGGTGGTTTCATCACCGAGCATTACGGACGGCCGGTGCGGGGGCTGCATGCGCTGCAGATCGAGATCAACCGGGCGCTCTATGTGGACGAGGTGACGCTCGAGAAGCGGCCGGAGTTCGAAGCCGTCGTGGGCGCGCTGTCCTGCTTCATGCGCCAGATGGCGGAATTTGCAGACGAATTCGGCAGCACCACCGCGCTGGCGGCGGAATGACTTCTCGCAATGCCCCTGTTTTCTCGGGCTTCCTGCAAGGCAAAAAAAAACCGCGCCGAAGCGCGGCTAGTCTAGGGAGGAAACACCCAAGGAGGGCATTACAGTCAACGACTGCACCGTCACGCTACGTTCACATTGCACAAACGTCAAGCAGGGTTGGCCTTTGGTTAAATATTATACATTTGTGTTGCATCTCTCCCACACGACCTCTCAAGCCGGCCAGGCTTCATGAGGTTTCCCGTTCCGAGGTTATCCATGCTTCCCGATCGCGCCTTCTTCAACACACTCGCCGATGCCGCAAGGGCGGAGACGCTGCCGCGGTTTCGCACCGGCGCCTTCATCACCAACAAGCTGGAAGGCGGTTTCGACCCGGTGACGGAGGGCGACCGCGCCGCCGAGAGCGCCATCCGGGCGCTGATCGAGGCACGATTTCCAGAGCACGGCATTCTGGGGGAGGAGCATGAGGACATCGGGCTCGATCGCGAGCACATCTGGGTCATCGATCCGATCGACGGCACGCGCGCGTTCATCTCCGGGGTGCCGATGTGGGGGACGCTGATCGGCTTCCAGAGCGGTGGCCGGTCGGTAATGGGCGTGATGGACCAGCCGTTCACGGGCGAGCGCTATTTCGCCGACGGCGAGCGCGCCTGGTACAGCGGTCCGGACGGCGAGCGGCAGATCGCGACCCGCGGCTGCAAGAGCCTGTCCGACGCGATCCTCTTTACCACCTCGCCGCACATTTTCCTCGAAGACGAGGCTGAGCGCTATCATGCGGTGGAGCGGCACGTGCGGCTCTTCCGCTACGGGACGGACTGCTACGCCTATGCGCTTCTCGCTGCGGGCCATGTGGACCTGGTGATCGAAAGCAGTCTCAAGCCCTATGACGTCGGTGCGCTGATCCCGCTGATCGAGCAGGCGGGGGGTGTCATCACCACCTGGGACGGCGGGCGGCCCGAATCGGGCGGCAACATCATTGCGGCCGGCACGGCCGAACTGCATGCGCAGGCGATCAGCATCCTGGGCGGCTAAGGGTCAGGCGGCGCTTTCCGACAGATCCATGCCGCCGTCGAGACCGGGCATGAATGCCTCGATCGTCGCCAGCGCCTGCGCCCGATAGATATCGCGCTCCTGAAAGAGCTCGTGGCGGGCGCCGTTGATCGTCACCAACTGCCCGGCACGAAAGTTGCGCGACAGTTCCTCCTGCGCGACATAGGGGATCAGACCGTCGAGAACCGGCGCCAGGATCAGCGTCGGAATGTGGATGCGCGTCAGGTGTTCCTGGGCGGAGACGCGGGTGGCCGCCCGCAGCGTCTCGTGCAGCCAGCGGAAGGTCGGCGCGCCGACCGTCAGCTCCGGATGTGCCGCGATGATGCTGGCGTTGCGCGCGAAGCGTTCGGCGGAGGATGTCAGGGGATTGCCGGCGAAGGGGCGGGCGCTGCGGTCGCCGCCGGTCGACAGGCTGCCGAAGCCGGTCCAACTGGCGACAGCCGCAAGCGGGCGGATGATCCCGGTCGGCAGCTTCTCATGGCGCAGACCGACGTAAGGCGCGGCGAGCGCCATGCGGCTCACGCGGTTGGAAAGCCGTGGTGCCGCCGACAGCGCGATGAGGGCGCCGGTGGAGTGGGCGACGAGGAAGAAGGGCAGGCGGGTGTCGGGCAGGACGATATGTTCGAGGAAGATCTCCAGGTCGCGCTCGTAGTCGGCCAGGCGGCGGACATGGCCCTTGCGCGTGTTCTTCAGGAGGCGGTCGGAGCCGCCCTGGCCGCGCAGGTCGAAGGTGGCGACCCAAAGGCCCATGGCGTTGAGGTCGCGAATCGTCTCGAAATACTTCTCGATGAACTCGTTGCGACCCTGGACCAGTACGACCGTTCCCCTGGCGGGCGAAATCTCCGACCGGAAGATCGCGTAGCGCAGACGCGTGCCCCTGTGGCCGGTGAAATGGCCGGCGGTGCCGTTGGCGGGCGGCGGGTTGTCGGGGGTAAGGTGAAGGATGTCGTCCATCGGGTCCGGGAAGGGCAGGAGGGATTTTGTCCAGCGATAGGCGCTGCGGCTGCAAGGTCAAGCAAAAAAGCCGGAGCAGGGGGCTGATCGGCCCCCTGCTCCGGCAGTCTGACTGAAGAGAAGGGACGTGGCTTCAGTCAGCGACGAACTTGCGTCCGCCGGTAAGCCAAGGTTTATCCGTCTGTGCGTGAACACCTCCAGAACCGTGCATTCATGTGGTGTTCAGCGGCAGGCTACGGTGCGCGATCGCGGGTCTTGACGCGGAAAAATCCAGTTCCCATCTATTCTCTGCGGGCGCCAGAACGGGCCCGCTGACCGGCCGCCGCACCGCCATAACGGGGTGCGGACGGCCACCTTAAATCGCAACGTCGCTTCCCAGGAGGACACACATGCGTCACGTCGACTTCGCCCCCCTTTATCGCTCGACCGTCGGTTTCGACCGTCTCTTCAACCTTCTCGACACCCGTGGACAGCCGGAGCAGGCCCAGACCTATCCGCCCTACAACATCGAACGCACCGGCGATAACACCTACCGGATCACCATGGCCGTGGCCGGCTTCGACGAGCAGGAGCTCAGCATCGAAGCCCATGCCCACGTGCTGACGGTGAAGGGTGAAAAGACCGAGGAAGACAGCACCGGCGATAGCGAATATCTCTACCGCGGTATTGCCAAGCGCGCCTTCGAGCGCCGCTTCCAGCTTGCCGACCACGTCGAGGTCCAGACCGCTTCGCTGAAGAACGGGCTGCTGCACATCGATCTTCTCCGCAACATTCCGGAAGCCATGAAGCCGCGCCGCATTGCGATCGCTGCCGAGGCCAATGATGCGCCGAAGACCATCGAGGCACAGGTCGCCCCGCAGCAGATCAACTAATCTCCACCTCTGCCAGACATCAGGCGGCTCCTCCTCGCGGAGGGGCCGTTTTTCTGTGCACTGCTGAACCGCCTGCAGCGAGCTTGATCGCCGTGCCTGCTGCATGTAGTGTATCGACATTGTCTATACGGAGCCGCTCCCGATGCGTGTCACGATCAAGAAGTGGGGAAACAGCGCCGCGGTGCGAATTCCCTCTGCCGTCATGGAGGCCGCCCGGATCGCTCCCGATGCGATCGTCGACATCTCGGAGGAAGAGGGGCGGATCGTAATCGTTCCGCTTCGCGAAACCGGCCACGACCTTGCGTCGCTGATTGCCGGGATCACGCCGGACAATCTTCACGAGGAGGCCGACTTCGGCGCTCCTGTCGGGCGGGAGATCCTGTAGTGACGGCCTGGGTGCCGGAGGCGGGCGACGTGGTCTGGCTTCAGTTCTCGCCGCAGGCCGGGCACGAACAGGCGGGTCATCGACCTGCGGTGGTTCTCAGCCCTGCCAGCTACAACCGCTTCGGCCTGATGCTTTGCTGTCCGATGACCACCAGAGCGAAGGGCTATCCCTTCGAAGTGGCGATCTCGGACGGTCGGCAGGGGGTTGCCCTTTCAGACCAGATCAAGAGCCTCGACTGGCGCTCCCGGAAGGCTCAGCGCAAAGGCCAAGTCTCGCCGGGAGAGCTGTCGGAGATCCGCGCCAAGGCTTCCGCAATGCTGGGCAAGCCTTAAGCGATCGCATCCAGGAAGGCGTCAACATCGTCCGCGGTGGTTGCGAAGCTGGTGACGAGGCGGATCAGGGTTTCGTCGCCCGACACCGTATCCTGCATGTTGCTCGGCTGCAGCCAGTCGTAGAACTTCGCGCCCTTTTCAGCGGCGGTCTTTGCGGCGGCCTTGGGGATGATGGCAAAGACTTCGTTCGATTGCGTCGGCCAAGCCTGGCGGGCGCTGTTGGAGGCGCGAAGGCCCTCGCGCAGGCGGTCGGCCATGGCGTTGGCATGGGCGGCGAGTTCCAGCCAAAGGCCGTCCTTCAGATAGGCCTCGAACTGGGCGGCGATGAAGCGGGACTTGGAGAAGAGCTGCGCCGTGCGCTTGCGGATGAAGGGCAGTTCCTTGGCCATGGCCGGGTCGAAGAAGACGATCGCTTCTGCGCACCAGCAGCCGTTCTTGGTGCCGCCGAAGGAGAGGATGTCGACGCCGCGCTTCCAGGTCATCTCCGCCGGCGTCGTGTCGAGCCCGATCAGGGCGTTGGCGAAGCGGGCGCCATCCATGTGCAGCGGCAGGCGCTCGGCCTTGGCGATGCCGGAAATGGCCTTGATCTCGTCGAGGCTGTAGATGCTGCCGACCTCGGTCGCCTGGGTCAGGGTGATGGCGGCGGCACGGCCGTGATGGACCGCGTCCTGCGGGTAGCGCGCCATCCGGGCCTTCAGGTTGAGAGGGTTCATCTTTCCCTCGCCGCCGTCCACTGGTATCATGCGCATGCCGCTGAAGAAGTCGGGTGCGCCGCATTCGTCTTCGATGACATGCGCTTCGGTGTGGGCGAAGACGACGCCGCCGGGGCGTTCGACGCTGGCAAGGGCCAGCGAGTTTGCCGCCGTACCGGTTGCGACGAAGAAGACGGCGACTTCACGCTCGAAGAGGTCGTTGAAGCGCTGCTCGATGGAGCGGTCGAGCTCACTCGTTCCATAGGCGGCCGCAAATCGGGTCGACTCACGCATGAGCCGTTCGTTGATGGCGGGATGGGCACCGGCCCAGTTATCTGACGCGAAGAACATGGATGCTTCCTTAGGCTTGGGAGAGAGGCGACCTTAGTGGTTTTGCCTTGAGGATCAATCCGGCGTTTATGATGTTGGGTGGTGAGCAACAAGCGGTCAGCGCAGACGCCTGATCGGGACACAAAGTAGCTGCCTGAGGGCAGCGGGCGGTAATCTTCTATCTGCCCCAGCCGGCAAGGTGTTAACGCGGGCTCTTGCGGCGGGCCTGGAACTATGCGATAGAAAGCACAGGAATAGGTCATATATGTTGTCCTATTTCATTTGAAATCCGCCATCCGCCGTGCCTTCTTGATCCGGGAGGCAGAGGCGGTGTCCGTGTGGCGGGTATCGAAGCGACCGATTGCCAACCACCTTGTCCTGCTGGACCGAAGGAGGAGACGACGATGACGAAGACTGTCGAGACGCATGCTGCCGGCATCCTGGATGACGCGAGCAAGACTGCGGAAACGCGCCCAGCCTTCGTGGCGTCCGGCCTGCCGGCAGCGCAGGGGCTCTACGACCCGCGCAACGAGCATGATGCCTGCGGCGTCGGCTTCATCGCCCACATGAAGGGCCAGAAGTCGCACCAGATCGTCAAGGACGGCCTCTTCATCCTCGAGAACCTGACGCATCGCGGCGCCGTCGGCGCCGATCCGCTGATGGGCGACGGCGCAGGCCTGCTCGTGCAGATTCCCGACCGCTTCTTCCGCGAGGAGATGGCGAAGCAGGGGATTACGCTGCCGAAGGCCGGAGAATATGCGGCCGGCCACATCTTCATGCCGCGCGATCCGGAGCAGATCGAGCACTTCAAGAAGGTGATCGTCGAGGTGATCGCGGAGGAGGGACAGCAGTTCCTCGGCTTCCGCGACGTGCCGGTCGACAATTCCTCTCTGTCGAAGGCGCCCGACATTGCCGCCACGGAGCCGCATCACGTGCAGGTCTTCATCGGTGCCGGACGCGACGCCGCGACCAATCCCGATTTCGAGCGCAAGCTGTTTACCCTGCGCAAGGTGATCTCGAACCGGATCTATGACGCCTTCGGCGGCCAGGACACGGGCTTCTATCCGGTGTCGCTGTCGTCCTCGACGATCGTCTACAAGGGCATGTTCCTCGCCTATCAGGTCGGCGCCTACTACAAGGACCTCTCCGATCCGCGCTTCGAATCGGCCGTCGCGCTGGTGCACCAGCGCTTCTCGACCAATACCTTCCCATCCTGGAAGCTTGCCCACCCGTACCGGATGGTCGCCCACAACGGCGAGATCAACACGCTGCGCGGCAACGTCAACTGGATGGCGGCGCGCCAGGCATCGGTGTCGTCGCCGCTCTTCGGCGAGGATATCTCCAAGCTCTGGCCGATCTCCTACGAGGGCCAGTCGGACACCGCCTGCTTCGACAACGCGCTCGAGTTCCTGACCCGCGGCGGCTATTCGCTGGCGCATGCGGTGATGATGCTGATCCCGGAAGCCTGGGCCGGCAACCAGTCGATGTCGCCTGAGCGCAAGGCATTCTACGAATATCATGCGGCGCTGATGGAGCCCTGGGACGGACCGGCGGCGGTTGCCTTCACGGACGGCAAGCAGATTGGCGCGACGCTCGATCGCAACGGCCTGCGTCCGGCCCGCTACGTCGTGACCTCCGACGACCGCGTCATCATGGCCTCGGAGGCCGGCGTGCTGCCGGTGCCGGAAGAGACGATCATCAAGAAGTGGCGCCTTCAGCCCGGCAAGATGCTGCTGATCGACATGGAGAAGGGCCGCATCGTCTCCGACGAGGAGGTCAAGCGCGAGCTGGCGACGAAGCACCCCTACAGCAAGTGGCTCGACAACACGCAACTGATCCTCGAAGAGCTGAAGCCGGTGGAGCCGCGGGCGCTGCGCCGCGACGTGTCGCTGCTCGACCGCCAGCAGGCCTTCGGCTACACCTCGGAAGATACCCGCATCCTGATGTCGCCGATGGCCACCACCGGCCAGGAGGCAATCGGCTCGATGGGCACGGACACGCCGATCTCGGCGATGTCGACGAAGTCGAAGCTGCTCTACACCTATTTCAAGCAGAACTTCGCGCAGGTCACGAACCCGCCGATCGATCCGATCCGCGAAGAACTGGTGATGAGCCTCGTCTCCTTCATCGGTCCGCGGCCGAACATTCTCGACCACGAGGGCGCTTCGCGGGCCAAGCGACTGGAAGTGCGCCAGCCAATCCTGACGAACGGCGACCTGGAAAAAATCCGCTCGATCGGTCACACGGAAGACCTGTTCGATACCAAGACGCTGGACTTTACCTATGACATCGAGCGCGGTGCCGAAGGCATGCCGGAAATGCTCGATCGCCTCTGCGAGCGGGCGGAGGCGGCCGTCAAGGGCGGCTACAACATCATCGTGCTCTCCGACCGCCAGGTCGGGCCGGACCGCATTGCCATTCCGGCGCTGCTGGCGACGGCGGCCGTCCACCACCACCTGATCCGCAAGGGGCTTCGGACCTCCGTCGGCCTCGTCGTGGAGACGGGCGAACCGCGCGAAATCCACCACTTCTGCTGTCTCGCCGGCTTCGGCGCCGAGGCGATCAACCCCTATCTCGCCTTCGACACGCTGATCGACATGCACACCCGTGGCGAGTTTCCCAAGGAGGTCGATGCCAGCGAGGTCGTGACCCGCTACATCAAGGCGGTCGGCAAGGGCATGCTGAAGGTCATGTCCAAGATGGGCATCTCGACCTACCAGTCCTATTGCGGCGCGCAGATCTTCGATGCCATCGGTTTGTCGACGGAGCTCGTCAACAAGTACTTCTTCGGCACCGCGACCACCATCGAGGGCGTTGGCCTGGCCGAGATCGCCCAGGAGACGGTGACCCGCCACAAGGCGGCCTTCGGCAAGGATCCGGTGCTGGCCCGCACGCTCGACATCGGCGGCGAATATGCCTACCGCATCCGCGGCGAGAGCCACGCCTGGACGCCGGATGCGGTGGCCTCGCTGCAGCATGCCGTGCGCGGCAACAGCCAGGAGCGCTACCGCGAGTTCTCCGGGATGGTCAACGAGACCGCGATCCGGATGAACACCATCCGCGGCCTGTTCAAGATCAAGTCGGCAGAGGATATCGGCCGCAAGCCGGTGCCGGTCGAGGAGGTCGAATCGGCCGTCGACATCGTCAAGCGCTTCTCGACGGGCGCCATGTCCTTCGGCTCGATCAGCCGCGAGGCGCATACGACGCTGGCCATCGCCATGAACCGGATCGGCGGCAAGTCGAACACCGGCGAGGGCGGCGAGGAGAGCGACCGCTATACCCCGCTGCTCGACGGCTCTCAGAACCCGGAGCGTTCGGCCATCAAGCAGATCGCCTCGGGCCGCTTCGGCGTGACGACGGAATATCTGGTCAATGCGGACATGCTGCAGATCAAGGTGGCGCAGGGTGCCAAGCCCGGTGAGGGCGGCCAGTTGCCCGGCCACAAGGTGGATGCGACGGTTGCCAAGACCCGGCATTCGACGCCGGGCGTCGGTCTCATCTCGCCGCCGCCGCACCACGACATCTATTCGATCGAGGATCTGGCGCAGCTGATCTACGACCTGAAGAACGTCAATCCGGAAGCGGATGTCTCGGTCAAGCTCGTCTCGGAAGTCGGCGTCGGCACGGTGGCCGCGGGCGTTGCCAAGGCGCGCGCCGACCACATCACCATCGCCGGCTTCGACGGTGGCACGGGGGCTTCGCCGCTGACCTCGCTGAAGCATGCCGGCTCCCCCTGGGAGATCGGCCTTGCGGAGACGCAGCAGACGCTGGTGCTGAACGGGCTGCGGTCGCGCATCGCGCTGCAGGTCGACGGCGGGCTGAAGACCGGCCGCGACGTCATCATCGGCGCGCTGCTCGGCGCCGACGAGTTCGGGTTTGCAACGGCCCCGCTGATTGCCGCCGGCTGCATCATGATGCGCAAGTGCCACCTCAACACCTGTCCGGTCGGCGTGGCGACGCAGGACCCGGTCCTGCGCAAGCGCTTCAAGGGCACGCCCGAGCATGTCATCAACTACTTCTTCTTCGTGGCGGAAGAAGTGCGCGAGATGCTGGCAGCCCTCGGCTACACCAGGCTCGACGACATCATCGGCATGTCCGAGCTTCTCTCCAAGGACGAGATGATCGCCCACTGGAAGTCCGAGGGGCTCGACTTCTCGAAGATCTTCCACAAGGTGCCGGCACCTAAGGAAGCGACCTTCTGGACCGAGCGGCAGAAGCACCCGATCGACGACGTCCTCGATCGCAAGCTGATCGAGAAGTCGATGGCGGCGCTCGAAAACAAGGAGCCGGTGGTCTTCGAGGTGCCGATCAAGAACGTCGACCGGTCGGCTGGCGCCATGCTGTCCGGTGCGCTGGCGAAGCGCTGGGGCCACAAGGGACTGAAGGACGACACCATCCACGTGACGCTGCGCGGCACGGCGGGCCAGTCGTTCGGGGCCTTCCTTGCGCGCGGCATCACCTTCGATCTGGTGGGTGACGGCAATGATTATGTCGGCAAGGGCCTGTCGGGCGGCCGCATCATCGTGCGACCTCCGGAGAACTCGAGGCTGAAGGCGGAAGAGGCGATCATCGTCGGCAATACGGTGCTCTACGGCGCCATCACCGGGGAATGCTACTTCCGCGGCGTGGCCGGCGAGCGGTTCGCGGTGCGCAACTCGGGGGCGCTCGCCGTCGTCGAGGGCGTCGGTGACCACGGTTGCGAATACATGACCGGCGGCATCGTCGTGGTGCTCGGCGAGACGGGCCGCAACTTCGCGGCCGGCATGTCGGGCGGCGTCGCCTATGTGCTCGACGAGATCGGCGATTTCGCCAAGCGCTGCAACATGGCGATGGTCGAGCTCGAGCCGGTTCCGGAAGAGGACGACATGCTGGAGAAGCTGCACCACCACGGCGGCGACCTCATGCACAAGGGACGCGTCGACGTTTCCGAGGACATGACGCGCCACGACGAGGAGCGGCTCTACCAGATGATCTCCAACCACCTGCATTACACGGGTTCGGAGCGGGCCAAGGACATCCTCGACCGCTGGACCGAATTCCGGCCGAAGTTCCGCAAGGTCATGCCGGTGGAATACCGGCGGGCGCTGGAGGAGATGGAGCGGATGCGGCTGGGGGTTGCGGCGGAGTGAACCGCCTGCGCCTCATTCATCGGCTGCTTGCCGTGGGTGTAGCGGTCGCCGTTCCGGCGGCTACCTTCGTCGCAAGTGGTACTATCGGAATCGAATTGTTTGTACTGGGGGCGGCCTTGGGCTTCGCGTACTGGTACTGGGGGCCGACAGGCACCCTGCTTTAATAGGGGACGACACATGGGCAAGGTTACAGGTTTCATGGAAATCGACCGGCAGGTGATGAAATACCAGCCAGCGTCGGACCGTATCCGCCATTTCCGCGAGTTCACCATTCCGATGTCGGATGCCGAGGTGACCAAGCAGGCGGCGCGCTGCATGGATTGCGGCATTCCCTATTGCCATGGGCCGACCGGCTGTCCGATCCACAACCAGATCCCGGACTGGAACGACCTCGTCTACAGCGGCAAGTGGGAAGAGGCGATCCGCAACCTGCATTCGACCAACAACTTCCCAGAGTTCACCGGCCGCGTCTGCCCGGCCCCTTGCGAGGAAGCCTGCACGCTGAACCTCGAGGACTCGCCGGTGGCGATCAAGACGATCGAGCAGGCGATTGCCGACAAGGCTTATGAACTGGGTCTCGTCGGCCCGCAGCCGGCGACGGAAAAGACCGGCCGCAAGGTCGCCGTCATCGGTTCGGGTCCTGCCGGCCTGGCCGCGGCCCAGCAGCTTGGCCGCGCCGGCCACGACGTGCATGTCTACGAGCGCGAGAGCAAGCCCGGCGGCCTGCTGCGCTACGGGATTCCCGATTTCAAGCTGGAAAAGAACTTCATCGACCGCCGCGTCGAGCAGATGAAGGGCGAGGGCGTCACCTTCCATTGCGGCGTCAACGTCGGCGTCGACATGCCGGTCGAGCAGATGCTCGCCGAGCATGATGCGGTGCTCTACTGCGGTGGATCCGAAACGCCTCGCGCCGCCGGCATTCCCGGCGTCGACCTGCAGGGCGTCCATGATGCCATGCCATACCTCGTGCAGCAGAACCGCCGCGTCGGGCGCGAGAACATCGACAGCGTCGGCTGGCCGGCGGATCCGATCCTGGCGGGCGCCAAGCATGTGGTGGTCGTCGGCGGCGGCGATACGGCGTCCGACTGCGTCGGCACCGCCTTCCGCCAGGGAGCCGTGAAGGTCACCCAGCTCGACATCCGCCCGCAGCCGCCGGAGAAGGAAGACAAGCTGGCAATCTGGCCGTTCTGGGCCACCAAGATGCGCACGTCGTCGAGCCAGGCCGAAGGGGCACGGCGTGAATTCCAGGTGGCGACGCTCGAATTCGTCGGCGAAGACGGACATCTGACCGGCGTGCGCTGCTGCGAGGTCGACGACCGACGCCAGCCGATCCCCGGAACCGACTTCATCATCAAGGCCGATCTCGCCTTCATCGCCATCGGCTTCTCCGGACCGCTGCAGGGCGGTCTCCTCGACGAGCTCGACGGCAAGCTGACGCTCAACGTCGATCGTCGCGGCTCGACCAACGTCGTGGCCAACGATCGCGACTACAAGACTTCGGTGGAAAAGTTCTGGGTGGCCGGCGACGTGCGCCGCGGCCAGTCGCTGGTGGTCTGGGCAATCCGCGAAGGTCGCCAGGCGGCACGTGCGATCGACGAGGCGCTGATGGGTGCTTCGGTGCTGCCGGCCTGACGGCAGCACCATCGGTCACTGGGTGACTTACTGGGTCGATGGCAGAGCGTAATCGTCGATCCGGCCCTTGGGCGCCGGCGGAAGTTCGCCGCGCCGGACGAGCATGTCGCGCGGTGTCTCGATGAGCTGAGCCGGCGGCGGTGCGCCGCCCAGAAGCTCGCTGCCGCCATCGAGTTCCGGATCCGTGAGGCTGATCGGCTGGACGGGGACGGCCGCTGTCGGCGAAGGCGGCAGGATCTGTAGCTCCGGCAGGTTGGTGGCGTCGAGCGTCACCAGTTCGGGGCTGGCCATCTCGCCCAGGTGGCGTCGGGCGTATTTTTCCACATAGAAGGCCAGCTTGCGCTTGCCGGCGGTGGTGAAATTGATGCCGTCGGAGCCGCGCAGACGTGCCTGCTGGCCGTTCATGTCGGAGCCTGTGACGATGAACTTGCCGTCCTCGTCGACGAAGCCGTCCCAGATGTCGACGAACTCACCGCCGATCTTGGCAACCTCGCCGCGATAGACGCCATTCAGCTTCACGGCGTCGCGCATCAGGGACGGTGACTGGAACGACGGCAGGCCCACCCACAGCAGCGGTATCTTGCGGCTGGTGACGATCATGCCGAAGTCGTGCACCCGCTTCTCGTACTCCTTGAACCACGCGTCCGTCGAGAAGTCGACGCGGCCGTCGCCGGTCCGCATCTCCTGGCGGTCGTTGGCGCCGATCATGACCACCACGAGCGCCGGCTCGACTTCCTTGAGGAGGTCGGGAAGCTGGCGAGGCCAGTCATAATAATCCTGGCGCACCAGACCCGAGGAGCCGTTGCTCCGCTCGGTGATGGCCACGCCGGGGGATTGTTCGAAGGCGGTCTTCAGTTCGTCGCCGAGGCCGCCGGCGAGGAAGTCGCCCACCACCAGGATCTGTCGGGCGTTCTCGAGCTTTGCGACAGGATCAGGTTTGGCGGGTGCTGCAGGTGCTGCCGGACGCGGCGCGGAGGCGCGCACCGCCGGCGCGCGATTGCGGCGCGGCTGTGCCTGTTCGTTCTGGCGCTGACGCTGGCGACGGGGTACGACCTGCCTGACGGGAGGGGGTGGATCGATATAGCGTCGGCCGCCACCGAAGATCATGTCGAGGAGATTGCGGCGGGGGACAGGCTCCTGTGCGGCCGCCGGGATCCACTGCAGGGGCCAGGCCAGCAGCAGGGTGAGGATCATCACCGTAAACCGGCTGAATATGCGTCCGCCGCCCATGATCTGCAGAACCCTCGTACTTTTGCTGTGCGCTCTCGCCCCAGACCGCTCAAGAGAGCGATTTGGAGCGAGAGAACGGTCTTGTCAACGAAGCGCCCGCAAAAGGTTGTGCGAGGGTTCGCCGTCGGCCGGCATGCCGAGCCGTTGCTGAATGGCCTGCACGGCCGCCTTGGAGCCTGAGCCGAAGTTGCCGTCGATCTCGCCCTCGTAGTAGCCGAGCTGCTTGAGCTTCGTCTGAAGCTCGAACTTCTCCACCATGTCGAGCGTGCCGTCCGGCCGTGGCCAGCGCTGCTGCATGCCACCGAAGCCGGCGATCTGGTCCGCCAGCAGGCCGACGCCCAGCGCGTAGCTGTCGGCGTTGTTGTAGCGCTTGGTGACGAAGAAGTTCTTCATCATCAGGAAGGCAGGGCCATTGGCGCCCGCCATCAGCTTCAGCTCAGCCCGGTCGCCGGGACGAGGGAAGGGCTTGCCGTTCGGGCGCGATACGCCGAGAGCGGCCCACTGTGCAAGCGTCTTCGTCTGCCCGTCATATTTGGCAGCTCCGCGCGGCACTGCCGCCTCATAGCCCCAGGTCTTGCCGGTCTGCCAGCCGTTCTTGGCCAGAAGGTTGGCGGCGGTCGCGAGCGCGTCGGGGATGGAGTCCCAGATGTCGGCACTGCCGTTGCCGTCGGCATCGACCTTGTAGAGAAGGTAGCTCGACGGGATGAACTGCGTGTGGCCCATGGCGCCGGCCCAGGAGCCGGTGAGATGGTCCGGCGTGATTTCCCCCGACTGGAGGATCTTGAGCGCCGAGATCAGCTGGGTACGGGCAAATTTGGCCCGCTTAGGGTCGCCCCAGGCAAGCGTCGCCAGGGCCTGCGGCACATGGTGCAGTCGATCCTGCTTTTCCAGCACTGCGCCGTAGTTGGATTCCATCGACCAGATCGCCAGCAGGACGTGTTTATCGACGCCGAAATGATTTTCCAGCGAAGCCAGCGTGCGGCCGTGCTTTGCCAGCATCTCCTGGCCGATCCGGACCGTGTAGGGGTTCACGCGTGAATCCAGATAGTCCCAGATCTGCGATTTGAACTCCGGCTGATAGGCCGCCTTCTCCAGAACCCTCTTGTCAGGGCTGTCGATGCCCGCGAACGCCTTCTGGTAGGTCGAGCGGCTGATGCCACTTTTAGCGGCGGTGGCGTAGAAATCCGCAACCCAAGTCTTGAAACCCGTGTCGGCACGGGCATTTATCGGGTTAGTCGCGAGGGCTGCCCCTGCGATCAGGGCAAAGGCGAATCCGCGAAAGCGATTGATGGTGTATATTGTCATCGGCAGTCGTGTCCGTTGCTCTTAAAGTTCATACTTCACCGAGCATGGTGTCCGGCTTAACGAATGAATAAGACATCAGAGTCAACAAACCCTTTACCATATCGGAGCAGGCGGCGTCACCGGTTGTTAAACGGTAGCAAATCAGGGTTAGATAACCGGATTGTGATTGGCACCATGAGGGGTGCTTCAGGAGGTGTGCGTGGCACAAAAGAGAATTCGTAAGGCTGTCTTCCCCGTTGCAGGACTCGGGACCCGATTCCTTCCCGCCACAAAGGCGGTGCCGAAGGAAATGCTGACGGTGGTCGACAAGCCCGTCATCCAGTACGTCGTCGACGAGGCAGCGGAAGCAGGGATCGAGCATTTCGTGTTCGTCACCGGACGCGGCAAGGGCGTCATCGAGGACTACTTCGATATCCAGTTCGAACTGGAGCAGATGCTGCGCGAGCGTAACAAGAACGCCGAGCTCAGCCTGCTTGCTGATCTTCTGCCGACGGCCGGTACGGCGAGTTTCACGCGCCAGCAGGTGCCGCTCGGCCTGGGTCACGCGATCTGGTGCGCCCGCGACATCGTCGGCGACGAGCCGTTCGCCGTGCTTCTGCCCGACATGATCATGTCGTCGGAGAAGAGCTGCCTGAAGGGCATGATCGACATCTACGAGCAGACCGGCGGCAATGTTCTGGCCGTCGAGGAATGCGATCCGGAGATGGCCCACAAGTACGGCATCGTCGGTGTCGGCGACAAGGTCGGCGAGGGCTTCAAGGTGACCGAGATGGTCGAGAAGCCGGCCAAGGGCACGGCGCCTTCCAACTTCTACATCAACGGTCGCTACATCCTGCAGCCGGAGATCTTCGGCATCCTGGAAACACAGGAGCGCGGTGCCGGTAACGAGATCCAGCTCACCGACGGCATGCTGGCGCTTGCCAAGCAACAGGAATTCGCCGCCTATCACTTCAAGGGCGAGACCTTCGACTGCGGCGCCAAGGACGGCTTCATCCTCGCCAACCTTGCCTTTGCCCTGCAGCGCGACGACATTCGTCCGGCCATCGAGGGCCCACTGCGCGAGATGGTGGCCAAGCTCAGCTGATCTGCCAGTCAGCCTCGACAGACACGCGCCCGGGTCACAAGCCCGGGCGTTCTGTTATCTGCGCAAGGTCAGACCGAGGCCGGCCCGCAGTGTCTTCGTGTCGGTGCTGGTGCGGTCGGTGTACTCGTATTCGACGGCGCCGGTCAGATCGAGGTAGCGGCTGAGGTTCCAGGTAAGGCCGGCGCCGGTGATCCAGGTGGTCTCGTCGGAGGCCTGCGGGAAGACCCGCTCC
The DNA here is from genome assembly GCF_056530405.1 of Rhizobium sp. PK7-22. Taxonomy (NCBI): domain Bacteria; kingdom Pseudomonadati; phylum Pseudomonadota; class Alphaproteobacteria; order Hyphomicrobiales; family Rhizobiaceae; genus Rhizobium; species Rhizobium sp. PK7-22. The sequence goes on along the minus strand of NZ_CP096514.1, from coordinate 3,397,081 downwards.
GTCGCCCCGCCCGTCAGGCGGCCGACGAGGTTGTGCCGCAACCGGTGCGTCAGGATGGCGGCAACATTATATTCGACCCAGCCGCTTGCGCCCGGCGCGGTGGCATCCTGCAGCGTCGTGCGCAGGGCCAGCTCCAGTTCGGTGCCGCGTTGTGGCGACCAGACGGTTCGGCCGTCGACGGTCAAGCCATCGAGCGAGGCGAGACGGCTGTCGTCATATTCCACCCGTTCATAGCCCAGTGCCAGTTCGCCCCTCAGCTTTTCGCTCAGATCGACAGCCACGCCACCGCGACCGCCATAGGTCCAGGAGGAGCGCTCGTAGCCGGCGGAATCCTGCGTCCGGTCGTAGAAATTGCGGCCGCCCCGGACTTCCACGAAGGGGATGAGGGCGGGCGAGAGTTCGTAGCCGAGGCGCAGGCGCCCATCGACCAGGGTATGGTCGCGGTCGCTGAGGTCGAGGCGGGAGCCATCCTGGAGCTCGGCATCGCCGTAGATCTCGCGGCTGATGCCGAGGCCGGCCAATCCGCGCAGGATGCCGGCGTCCCGTTCCAGGGTGAGGCCGCCGTTGAACTGCTGAACAGCGGACTGCGCAGAGGCGCCGCCGATGGCGTTGGGGTCGCTGTTGTCCTCGCGTTCGAAGTCGTAGCCGGCGGAGATATTCGCGATTGTTTCATCCGCAAGGTCGAGCCGCAGGTTGGCGTCGATCTGCCCTTCCGGCCTGGGCTGCTCGCCGCCACCGAGGTTGCGCTCGATGATGGTTTCGCCGGTGACGGAAAGCTGGTGGCGCGACCAGTCGGAGGTCAGCGTGCCGCGAATGGTGGTGCCGAGGTAGTTGCGCTTCGTCTCCGTGTCGCCGTCACGGATGGTCTCGCGGTTGATCGACTGGCCGATCGAGGGGCGCAGGAGGAGGGTGCCGAGCCTGATGCCGGTCGGATCGGCGGGAAGCGGCGCCGCTTCCTCTGTTGCCGGATCGTCGAGGGGCGGATCGAGGAGGTCCGGATAGGGCTGGTTCAGATCCTCCACATAGGGCGGATCGTTGACGGGCGTGCTGTTGCCGGAGCCGACCGCGCCGGTCGTCAGCAGGGCCGGGTCTGCGCCTTCGGCAGCACTGCCCGCATCGGAGGCTGCTCCGGCCTGGTCAGTGGACGTTTCGGAGAGGACGGCAGATGTCGGTGCGGCCGCAGGATTGGTGGACGTGGCAGCCGTTGCAGGACGGGTCCGCAGGGGCGTGATGCCGATAGCCGGCGCCGTCGCCCAGGTCCCCTCGCGGCCATCGTCGTTCACCGGGTTCGTCGGGCTGTAGATATTGCGCTCCTGCGGCGCGGCGGAGGAGGGATAGGGCGTCTGCGCAACGGCCATTCCCGGGGCAGACAGCGTCGAGCAGGCAAGCAGGATCGCCATGGCCTGCCGATGCGGCGCCTGTCGTCCGTCTTGCTGTTTCGTCACTGCCATCTGCATGCCCGGGTCTTGCGATCGTTACGCAAAGGTAAAGCCATGTGGTTAACAGTTGGTGTGGGCCTGGGCCGGAGAGGGCGTTTCCGCGACCTTCATGTTGGTGGACTTCATTTGAAGAAGGCGCTAAATGCCGCTGATGACCAAAACCGCATCCCAGCCGGTTGAACGGGACGTGATCGCCTCCGCCCTTCGGACCATCAGCATCGAGAGAAACGGGCTCGAAGCGCTTGAACGCGCCTTGCAGGACGGGCTCGGGGCGTCGTTCCAGCGCGCCGTGGAACTGGTGCTCGGACTGACGGGCCGGCTGATCATCACCGGCGTCGGCAAGAGCGGCCACATCGGCGCCAAGCTTGCCGCCTCGCTCGCTTCGACCGGGACGCCGGCCTCTTTCGTTCATGCCGCCGAGGCAAGCCACGGAGACCTCGGGATGATCTCCCCCGGTGACGCCGTACTGGCGGTTTCCTGGAGCGGCGAGACCGCCGAACTGCAGACCATCGTCGCCTACTGCCGGCGGTTTTCCATTCCGCTGATCGCGCTGACGGCCGGCGAGATTTCGACGCTGGCGCGCGAATCCGACGTGGTGCTTCTCTTGCCCAAGGAGCAGGAGGCCTGCCCGCACGGGCTGGCGCCGACCACCTCGACGCTGATGCAGCTCGCCCTGGGCGATGCGCTGACGGTCGCGCTCCTGGAGGCGCGGGGCTTCACGGCGCTCGACTTCCGGGTCTTCCATCCGGGCGGCAAGCTCGGCGCGATGCTGAGCTATATCGGCGACATCATGCACACCGGCGATACCATTCCTCTGGTGGCCAAGGGCACGCCGCTGCCGCAGGCGGTCATGGTGCTGTCGGAGCGGCGGTTCGGCTGCGTCGGCGTGCTGGATGACGAGGGCCGGCTTTGCGGCATCGTCACCGACGGCGACCTGGCCCGCGGCCTCAACCTCAACCTCGGCGCCATGCTGGTCGACGACATCATGACGCGTTCACCGAAGACGGTGAGCGAGAAGACGCTGGCGACCGCCGCCATGGCAATCCTCAACAAGCACAATATCTCGTCGCTGATGGTGACGGACGACGGCGGGCACCCGGTCGGCATCGTCCACTTCCACGATCTGCTGCGCGTCGGCGTCGCCTGATCAGACCGCCTCGACGCTCAGCTTTCCTCCGTCCGCGGACGTGATCCTGACCTGGGTTCCGGCCGGCAGGTCCGGACCTCTGACCGACCACCAGGTATCGTCAAGATGCACCCGACCGCGGCCTTCGCGGATCGGTTCCCGGAGCGTTGCGGTGCGCCCGACGAGGCTCTCACCGCGCCGGTTGAGAAGCGGCTCGTCGGTCTCCCGGTTGTTGGAGTAGAAGCGCCGACCGAACAGCGCCAGCACGGCGGCGAGTGCCGCAAACAGCACGAACTGCAGCTGCCAGGACCAGAAGCCTGATTCCCAGAAGAGCAGCGACAGCGCGCCGACGATGATGGCCGAGGCGCCGATCCAGATCAGGAAGACGCCGGGCACCAGGAGTTCGGCTGCGAGCAGCAGAAGCCCGAAGATCCACCAGCTCCATGGACCGAGGGTGAGAGCGAGCGCCTGAAGCATCGCTTACGTCTCGTCGCGCGGGGCAAAGGGGTTGATCGGACGGGCCGGGGAGGCCGGTGCCGGCGGCGTCGTGCGCGGCGTTGGTGCGGATGGCTGCGGCGGAACGGCGGGGCGGGTGCGGGTCGGACGGTCGCCATCGCCGAAGACTTCCTTGGCGATCGCTCCGATGCCGGCCAGCGATCCGATCAGCGAGGAGGCTTCCATCGGCATCAGCACGATCTTGGAGTTTGGCGCCTTGCCGATTTCGGCCAGAGCTTCGGTGTAACGCTGGGCAACGAAGTAGTTGATCGCCTGGACGTCGCCCGATGCGATCGCCTGGGAGACGACCATGGTGGCCTTGGCCTCGGCTTCGGCCAGACGTTCGCGTGCTTCCGCCTCGCGGAAGGCCGCTTCCCGCTCGCCTTCGGCCTGCAGCACGGCGGCTTGCTTGGCACCTTCGGCGCGCAGGATCTGGGCATTGCGCGAGCCTTCCGCTTCCAGCACCTGGGCGCGCTTCTCGCGCTCGGCCTTCATCTGCCGGCCCATGGATTCGACGAGGTCGCGCGGCGGCTGGATGTCCTTGATCTCGACGCGCGTCACCTTGATGCCCCAGGGACCGACGGCTTCGTCGACGACGCGCAGCAACCGCTCGTTGATCACCTCGCGGTTCGACAGGAGCTCGTCGAGATCCATCGAGCCCATGACCGAGCGGATATTGGTCATCGTCAGGTTCTGGATGGCGTTTTCGAGATTGGAGATCTGGTAGGCGGCCTGGGCAGGGTTCAGGATCTGGTAGAAGGAGACGGCATCCGCCGAAACGCTGGCATTGTCCTTGGTGATGACTTCCTGGGTCGGGATGTCGAGCACCTGCTCCATGACGTTCATCTTGGCGCCGACGCGCTCGATGAAGGGGGTGATCAGGTTGAGGCCGGGATCGAGCGTGCGCGTGTAGCGACCGAACCGCTCGACGGTGTAGCGATAGCCCTGCGGAACGGTCTTGATCCCCGCAAACAGGACGAGGATCACCAGCACCACTATGGCGAGGACCACGATGTCGAAGCCGCCAAGAAACATGTTCAATACTCCATCTCCATTCGAGAGGTGTGGAGTACCATGTTCCCCCCGAAGAGGGAAATGGCGGCTTCGGACAAGAGGTTAGACCCAGCCCTGCAGTTCCCGCCGCACGACCGTCTCCAGCACTTTCATGCCCTCAGGGCTGTCGTTGAGGCAGGGGATGTGCAGGAATTTCTCGCCGCCGGCGTGTTCGAAGATCTCCGCGGCCTCGCCGGCGATTTCCTCGAGCGTCTCAAGGCAGTCGGAGACGAAGCCGGGGTTCATCACCGCAATCCGCTTCATGCCCTCGCTGGCGAGCTTCTCCATGGTCTTGTCCGTATAGGGCTGCAGCCATTCCTCCGGTCCGAAGCGGGACTGGAAGGTGACCATGAACTTTTCCTTCGGCAGGCCGAGGCGTTCGCGCAGCAGCCGGCCGGTCTTCTGGCAGTGGCAGTGGTAGGGATCGCCCTTCTTGAAATAGGACTGCGGAATGCCGTGGAAGGAGGCGACCAGCATCTCCGGCTCCCAGTCGATCTTCGCCAGCGCCTTCTCCACCGAGACGGCAAGGGAATCGATATAGGTCGGGTCGTCGTGGTAGCGCGGCACGGTGCGCAGGGCCGGCTGCCAGCGCATGGTCATCAGGTGCTCGAAGGCCTTGTCGTTGACGGTTGCCGTCGTCGAGGCGGCGTACTGCGGATAGAGCGGGAACAGCAGGATCTTCTCGCAGCCCTGTGCGTAGAGGTCGTCGATCTTGGAGGCGATCGAAGGGTTGCCGTAACGCATGCCCCAGTCGACCACGACGTTGGGCAGGTCCTTCATAGAGGCCGCCATCAGTTCCGCCTGGTTGCGGGTGTAGGTGCGCAGATAGCTTTCGTCGAGATCCTTGTTCCAGATCTCCTCATAGGCCTTGCCGACCTTCTGGGGGCGCTTGTTCAGGACGATGCCGTAGAGGATCGGGTACCAGTAGAACCGCGACCATTCGATGACGCGCTTGTCGGACAGAAATTCCGCCAGATAGCGGCGCATCGGCCAGTAGTCGGTGCCGTCTGGCGTTCCGAGGTTGACGAGAAGGACGCCGACCTTGCCGAACTTGACCTGCGGGTGACCGGGCGGAATGTGGGGGGCAGTCGCGTCCATCTGTGTAATCCGATTGCTGTTTCAGCGGCTACTACGGTGCCGCGAGAGGTTTGGTTCTATCTAGAAACAAAAAGCGGCCCGGGAAAGTCCCGGGCCGCGTCGCTGGACGGGACAAATCGTCTTAGTTGGCCGGCAGCTCCAGCTCCTGGCCGACGATCAGCAGGTTCGGATTGCGCATGGCGTTGGTCTCGGCAAGCCGTGTCCACATCGTGCCGTCGCCATAGGTGGTGACTGCGATTTCCCAGAGGGAATCGCCAGCGACGACCACATGGGTGCGCGGGGTGCCGGTAGCGGCCGCCGGAGCGGCGGCCTGCCCGGAGGAGGCCATAGGAGCCTGAGTTACCGGTGCTTCGGCTGCCGGAGCGGGAGCCTCTGCTGCGGGTGCCTGGGTTGCGGGTGCCTGGGCAGCCGGCGCCGGTGCTGCGGCCGGAGCTGGAGCAGGGGCCGGAGTGGCCGCCGGAGCAGCTGCAGCCGGTGCCTCTGCCTTGGCGGGCGGCGTGTAGTCGGCAGGCGTCACATCGGTGATGCGGCCGTCCGTATAGGGTGTGTACGGGTTGTTGGCCGTCAGGTAGTCGGCAACGGCCTGTTCCAGGTTGGGGCCGAAGTCGTAGGGGTTGACGGCATTGGTCGCGAAGATCTTATAGCCATCGCCGCCACCGCGGACATAGTTGTTGGTGACGACGCCGTAGGTCTTTTCCGGATCGAGCGGCACGAAGCCTTCGCCTTCCTTGACCTGAATGTCGGTGATGCGTTCACCGGGCGGCTTTGACCTGTCGAAGGCGTATTTCATCCCGGCGACCTGCGGGAAGCGTCCGGCAACCTCTTCGATCTGGCCAACGCCGTTTTCGAGTGCAGTGGCGAGATCGGAGCCCTTGAGCTGGAAGGTCGCGATCGTGTTCTGGAACGGCAGGACCGTCAGGACTTCTCCCATGGTCACGTCGCCCGCATCGATGGAGGCGCGCAGGCCGCCACTGTTGGCGATCGAAAGAGTGATGCCCTGGTCCTGGACGCGGGCAAGCTGCGCGTCGGCCACGAGATTGCCCATGGAGCATTCTTCGACGCGGCAGACGTCGCGGTCACCGACGATCGTGTCCTGGGTCGACCCAACCACCTTCTGCTTCAGTTCCTGGAGCGGCTTGCCGAGTTCCTCGACCTTGGCGGCAATGCCGGCGTCGGCAACGAAGGAGGAATCGAGCAGCTGTGGCGCACCTTCGGCAGATTTGACGACGCCGTTGTCATTAAAGACGACCTTGAGATCGCCGAGATACTTGGAATAGGCATAGGCCTGAACAATCGGAACCTCTGTGCCCGCCGGGTTTGCGACCATGGTGGGATAGGGGCCGGCCGCCTTCTCGTCGGTGCTCGACAGGAGCGTATGGCTGTGGCCGCCGACGATGACGTCGATGCCGTCCACTGCGGCTGCGATCTCCTTGTCGCGCGCATAGCCGACGTGGGAGAGCAGGACGATCTTGTCGACCCCCTGCGCCTCGATCTCCTGAACCGCCGTCTTCAGGTATTCGATCTCGTCCTGGAAGCTGATCTGGTCGCCCGGAGAAGAGGTCTCATCGGTGTCGGTGGCCAGCACCGAGACAACGGCCACCTTCTCTCCGCCCATCTCCTTGATGATGTAGGGCTCGTATTTGCCGGTCAGGATGCTGCCTTCTGCGGCCTTGGTGTTGCCGGAGATGATCGGGAAGTCGGCCGCGTCGATGAACTTCAGGAGCTCTTGCGGGCCGTCGTCGAATTCGTGGTTGCCGATCGCCATGGCGTCGAAACCGATGCCGTTCATGAAGTGGGCAATCGGGCCGCTCTTGAACATGCTGTAGAACAGCGAGCCCTGGAACTGGTCGCCGGCGTCCAGCACGAGGACGTTGGCGTCACCGAGTGCGCCGCGGCGCGTGTCGATGGCGGTCTTCACCCGGGCGATGCCGCCGAAGCACTCGTTCTTGGAGGCTTCGTCCGCCGAGCAGGTGGAATCATATTTGTTGATCGCCTCGATGCGGGAGTGGAGATCGTTGATGTGCAGGATGTTGAGTTCGTAGTCGGCAAACGCGGTGCCGGCAAAGAGAGCCATTGCCGAAGCCGTCATCAGCCCCAGTCTCAAGGTCTTCATCATCGTGTTCTCTCCTGTTTCGTTCCACCGGCCGCTTCTACTGGCGGAGGAGGCGCGACCCGCCTGGGCAGGCGACCTGTCCGGTGGACTTTAGCATGTTTCCATCAAGGCCATGCGACATCAAGGGAAATGTGCAGCGCGGAAGAGAAGTCTGACTTCGACTGCGGACAATAAAAAACCCCGCCGGAGCGGGGTTCATTGGCGGCCCACTGGCCTTAGATACGGCGGGTCAGGGAGAACTGCGCGCCGCTGTCCTGCGTGCAGTTCAGCTGGCTCGGCGTCACCAGCGAGCAGTTGACGCGAGACTGGGTGTTGCGGACGAGCGAGGTCATGCTGATCTCGACCAGTGTCGGCGAAAGACTGGTGTAGGTGCCGGAGGCCAGCAGCGCGTTGCTGTCGGTGGAGCGGGTGCTGAATGTGCCGCCCTGGAAGGTCGAAACGATGCCGTTCGGATCCGCCCATGTGCCTTCGACACCCTGCGGCGCGAGGGATACTTGCTGCTGCTGCATGCGAGGTGGCGCAGACGATACGCAGGCGCTCAGCGTGGCGACGGCGATGAGCACGAGGCTCGCTTTGAATTTCATGGTCAGTGTCTCCCGCAGTTCTACACGGCGGAGGCCGTGGCAACACGATCTCCTATCTAGCGCAGAGTAAAAGGTTTCACAGCCTCTTTCCGCTGCTTTCAACAGGGGAAACGTCCGAATTCGGGACAGTTTCCCCTGTGGAGCGGTCAAGACCGGTTCAGCGAACGAGAATGTTGCGGAACTGCCACGGGTCGGAGGTGTCGAGGTCTTCGGGGAAAAGGCCCGGGCGACCTTCAAGCGGCGTCCAGTCGGTGTAATGACCTTCGACAGGTCCGAGATAAGGCATCTGGATCTCGAGGCAGCGCTTGTAGTCGACCTCGTCGGCCTCGACGATGCCGGCTTCCGGGTTCTCCAGAGCCCAGACCATGCCAGCCAGCACGGCCGAGGTAACCTGCAGGCCGGTTGCGTTCTGGTAGGGCGCGATCTTGCGGGTTTCCTCGAGCGACAGGCGCGAGCCGAACCAATAGGCGTTCTTCTCGTGGCCGTAGAGAAGCACGCCGAGCTCGTCGACGCCTTCCTCAAGTTCGTCCTCGTCCAGCACGTGAAGGACTGGCTGCTGGTTGCCGCCGTTGCCGAACATCTCGTGCAGCGACAGGACCGCATCATTGGCCGGATGGTAGGCGTAGTGGCAGGTCGGACGGTAGACGACTTCGCCGTCCTTTTCGACGGTGAAGTAGTCGGCGATCGAGATCGACTCGTTGTGGGTGACGAGGAAGCCGTACTGCGGGCCCGGCGTCGGGCACCAGGTGCGCACGCGGGTGTTGGCGCCCGGCTGCTCCAGGTAGATGGCCGCCTGGCAGCCCTTCTTGTGCTTCTTGGCGTTCTTCGGCATCCACTTCTCATGGGTGCCCCAGCCGAGTTCGGCAGGCTGCAGGCCTTCGGAGATGAAGCCTTCCACCGACCAGGTGTTCCAGAAGACGTTGAGGGGCTTGGGGTGCTTGGTCAGCTGCGTGTCGCGCTCGGCGATGTGGACGCCCTTGACGCCGAGCTTCTTCATCAGCTTGGCCCAGCCTTCGCGATCGTGCTGGTCCGGCTCGTCAAACTTCAGGCCGGTGTCGTTGGCCAGGTTGACCAGCGCCTGCTTGACGAACCAGGATACCATGCCGGGATTGGCGCCGCAGGTGGAAACGGCGGTCGTGCCGCCCGGGTTCTTCTTCTTCTCGTGGCGCACGGTTTCGCGCAGCGCATAGTTGGTGCGTTCGGCGTTCTTCATGCTCTTGTCGAAGTAGAAGCCGAGCCAGGGCTCGACGACGGTGTCGATGTAGAGGACGTCGAGCTTGCGGCACATCTTCATCAGGTCGAGCGAGCCGGTGTCGACCGAGAGGTTGACGCAGAAGCCCTGGCCGTCGCCCTTGGTCAGGAGCGGCTTGAGGAGCTTCTTGTAGTTCTCCAGCGTGACGTGTTCCTTGATGTGCTTGACGCCGTGCTTCTCCAGGATGCCGGTGTCGTCGTCGCGCGGGTCGATAACGACCATCCGGCTCTTGTCGAACTTGAAGTGGCGTTCGATGAGCGGCAGCGTGCCGCGGCCGATCGAACCGAAGCCGATCATGACGATCGGGCCGGTGATCTCGGCATGCACCGGGTAAGTCGTTTCACTCATATGCTTCTCCTTCAGAGCCGCGGCATCGGAACCGCTGCGCCAGAAGGCCGACAGGGAACGGATGGAAGCGCTCGATCGCTATTTTCGCGCTCTAGATCATAGAATCACGTCACAATAAAGAGGCTGCGAATCGATCTCACGCCGATCGATGGCGGCGCAGATGGTCCACCAGCGCCCGCAGCTTCGGCGCCAGGTTGCGGCGGCTCGGGTAGTATAGGTAGAAGCCCGGAAAACGCGGGCAGTAGGCATCGAGAAGGGGCACCAGCTCGCCGCGCTCGATATGCGTGCGGAAGCTTTCCTCCATGCCGAAGGTGATGCCGGCGCCGGCAACCGCCAGCCGGATCATCAGGGCCATGTCCGTGGTGGTGATCTCATCGCCGACGGCTACCGAAAACTCCTTGCCGTCCTCGGCGAACTCCCAGCGGTAAGAGGTGGTGTCCGGCGCGGTGCGCCAGCCGATGCAGCGATGCGCCGTCAGGTCGCGCGGGTGGCTCGGCGCCCCGAGGCGCTCGATGTAGGCGGGAGAGGCGACGGCGATCTGCCGCTGTTCGCCGGAAACGGGCAGAGCGATCATGTCCTGGTCGATCACTTCGCCCAGCCGCACGCCGGCGTCATAGCCTTGCGCGACGATGTCGAAATGGTCGTCGGTGACGGTGACGTGGATCTTCACCTGCGGGTTCTCGTCAGCAAAGCGCGCCAGCAGGGGGCCGGACAGAAAGCTTTCGGCAATCGAGGAGACGGCCAGCCGCAGCTGTCCGCGCGGGCTGCCCTGAAGGCTTCCTGCCGCCTCGATGGCGGTGCGGATGTTGGCGAGCGCCGGCGAGGCGTCGGCGTAGAGCTGTTCGCCGGCTTCCGTCAACGCCACGCTGCGGGTGGTGCGGCTGACGAGCGCAATGCCAAGCCCTTCCTCCAGCTTGCGGATCGTCTGGCTGACGGCGGCCCGGGTGACGCCCATCCGGTCGGCAGCGGCGCGGAAGTTCTTCTCTTCGGCAACCACGGCGAAGATCGCGAGAGCATTCAGATCAGGAGACATTGGTTAGCTTTCGTTGCCAATATGGTAAGGTATCGACGGATTTTATATACAATGGCCGAGGTCTATCTTCCTGGCAACCGCAATCACGCGGAGAACACGGAGAGAGACAGATGGACAAGGTCATCCTGATCACGGGTGCTTCGAGCGGGATCGGCACCGGAATCGCAAGAGAATTGGCGAGGGCAGGGGCGACGCTCGTTCTCGGCGCCCGGCGCACCGATCGGCTGGAGGCGCTGGCCGACGAGATCCGCGGCGAGGCGGGCGGCGTGCTCACCCACAGGCTGGATGTGACCGACCGCGCGGACGTGCAGGCCTTCGCCGATGCGGCCCGCCAAGAATTCGGCCGCGTCGACGTGATGATCAACAATGCCGGCATCATGCCACTGTCGCCCATGGCCGCGATGAAGGTCGAGGAGTGGGACCGCATGGTCGACGTCAACATCAAGGGCGTCCTACATGGCATTGCGGCGGTGCTGCCGGAGATGACGGCCCGTGGATCGGGGCATATCATCAACATCGCCTCAATCGGCGCGCTGCAGGTGGTTCCGACGGCTGCCGTCTATTGCGCCACCAAATACGCGGTGCGGGCGATTTCCGACGGGCTGCGGCAGGAGCGTGACGACATCCGCGTCACCTGCGTCCATCCCGGCGTGGTGGAGAGCGAGCTTGCCGACACGATCAGCGATCCGGTCACGGCCGAGGCCATGCAGGCCTATCGCGCCATTGCGCTGCAGCCCGAGGCAATCGGACGCGCCGTGCGGTTCGCCATCGAGCAGCCGGCCGATGTCGACATCAACGAGATCGTCGTGCGCCCCACCCGTTCGGCCAACTGAGGAGATGAGCATGACAACGCGCCTCTCAACTCTCGTCGTTGCCGCGTCTCTCGGCGCAGCCGTTGCTCAACCCGCCGATGCGGAGACCGAAATGCCCCAGCAGACTGCCGTGCAGAATCACCCCTATGTCGGCATGTGGGTGACCGGCGACGGCCGCATCCGCCAGGAACTGCTGCCCAATGGCCGCTACGATGAAGCGCGCGGAACTCGCGCCAGCGCTTACCAGGGACGCTATGCCGTCACCGGCAACCACATCGACTACTGGGACGACACGGGCTTCACGGCGGATGGCGAGTTCGTCGACAATGACACGCTGCACCATGGCGGCATGGTGTTCTACCGGGAGAAATAGCCTGCCGTCAGTCGGTCACCAGCTCCGCCGGTATCAGCCCGCGCAGGGAGTTGCCGATGAAGAGCCGGCGGTTCTGGAGGGCCGCCGGCTGCAGCACCTCGGCGCGGGCCTTGCCGTCGCGGATGAGTTCGGCGCGCAGGACGCCGGGCAGCAGGCCACTGGAGAGGGCAGGGGTCAGCAATAGGCCTTCGGCGGTCTCGATGAAGAGGTTGCTGATCGTGCCCTCGCAGAGTTCGCCGCGCTCGTTGAGCATCAGGACCTCGTCGGCGTCCTCCGGCGCAAACTCGGCGCGGGCGGCCTCGTAGACGTCGCGCCGGGTGGTCTTGTGGCGAAGGAAGGCATCGTCGGACGACAGTCGCTGGTTAGCGATCCGCAGCCGCCAGACCTTGTTCTCGGGCTCCGGCTCGAAGGGGGTGGTGGTGACTTCCAGCTTGCCGCGGTAGGTGACGGTCAGGCGGATCCGGAGCGGGGTTTCGCCGCCGACGGCGAGCTGCAGCGCCATGGCGGGATCGGCGGGTGACAGGAAGCCCAATGCATCGGCGGAGCGGGACAGCCGGCGCATATGCTGGTCGAGGCGCAGGAAGCCGTTCCCGGGCTCCCAGCGCATGGTCTCGATCAGCGAGAGATCGCCTGACTGCCGAGTGCGAACCGTGCTTTGAGAAGACATTCGTCGTATTCCGCCTCTGCTGTCGAATCGAACACGATGCCACCGCCGACATTGAAGACGGCCTTTCCCGAATTGAAAAGGGTCAAGGTCCGGATGGCCACCGAAAAACGCATCGGGCCGTGGGGATCACAGTAACCGATCGCCCCGCAATAGACATCACGGGGACCTTCTTCCAGAGACGCGAGGATGCGCATCGCCCACATCTTCGGGGCGCCGGTGATCGATCCGCAGGGGAAAAGAGCGGCGAGGATCTCCGGCAGGCCGATCTCCGGCCGCAGCCTGGCCCGCACGTGGCTGACCAGCTGGTGCACCGTCGGATAGGTCTCGACGGCAAAGAGTTTGGGGACGGAGAGGGTGCCGACCTCGCTGATCATCGAGATGTCGTTGCGCAGGAGGTCGACGATCATGCGGTTCTCGGCCTGGGTCTTTTCGTCGGCCAGCATGGCGGCAACGATCGCCGCGTCCGCCTCCGGCGTTGCACCGCGGGGCGCGGTGCCCTTCATCGGATGCGTCTCGATCCAGCGGTCGTCATCGACCTTGAAGAAGAGTTCCGGCGAGCGCGACAGGATGATCGGACCGCCGAAATCGATCAGCGCGCCGTAGTGGACCGGCTGGCGGGAGACGAGCGACCAGAAGGCGGCGCGGGGGTCACCGCTCCACTTTGCCGTCACCGGCATGGTGAGGTTGGCCTGGTAGCAATCACCGCGACGCAGATGCTCGTGCAGGCGCTCGAAGCGGGCGCGATAGGCTTCCAGATCCCAGCCGGCGTGGGGATCGGTCAGGAAGGGCGCGGTCGGCAGTTCATCTGGAGGTACGGCGAGCGGATGGTCGTCCGGCGCCGGCGCGTCGAAGATGCCCATGGCGATCAGTGGCGTCTCGCGATGATCGACGATCAGCCGCCGCAGCTTTTCCTCGAAGACGTAGCCTACCTCGTAGGAGAGGAAGCCGGCGAGCCAGAATCCGTCGCGGCGCGCCTGCTCGAGGCGGGCGAGCGCCGGCAGGATCTCGTCTGCGGTGCGTGCGGTGACGATCTCGCGCGGCTTTGCGAAGACGAGGCTCTCGCCGCGCTTGTCGTCGCGAAACAGGGCGTAGGGCTGGTGGTCTTGCATGGTGTTCTCGGGTTCCGGCTGCCCGTCATCCGGCTGCCGCCACCTTCTCCCCGCCGGCGGGGAGAAGGGATCTGTTGCGCCGCCTCGGACTCATCGGTGTAGGACGATCAGGCCTTGTCCAGCGCTTCCAGCTCGTCGATCAGGCTCTCGATCATCCCCAGGCCCTTGGACCAGAAGGCCGGATCGGTGGCGTCGAGGCCGAAGGGCTTCAGGAGTTCCGAATGATGCTTGGTGCCGCCGGCCTTCAGCAGTTCGAAATACTTGTCCTGGAAGCCGGGAGCGGCATTCTGGTAGACCGCGTAGAGCGAGTTCACCAGACAATCGCCAAACGCATAGGCGTAGACGTAGAAGGGCGAATGGATGAAGTGGGGAATATAGGCCCACCAGGTCTCATAACCCTCGGAGATGCGAATCGACGGTCCGAGGCTTTCCGCCTGGACCGAGAGCCAGAGCTCGCCGATCTGCTCCGACGTCAGCTCGCCCTCCCGGCGCGCCGTGTGCAGCTTGCGCTCGAATTCGTAGAAGGCGATCTGGCGCACGACCGTGTTGATCATGTCCTCGACCTTCTGGGCGAGCATGGCCTTGCGCTCGCGCTTGTCCTTCGTCTTGTCGAGAAGGGCGCGGAAGGTCAGCATCTCGCCGAAGACGGAGGCGGTCTCTGCGAGCGTCAGCGGCGTCTGCGACATCAGCGCGCCCTGGCCGCCGGCCAGCACCTGGTGGACGCCGTGGCCCAGTTCATGGGCGAGCGTCATCACGTCGCGCGGCTTGCCCATGTAGTTGACGAGGACATAGGGGTGCGCGGAGGGGACGGTCGGATGGGCAAAGGCGCCGGGCGCCTTGCCGGGCCGCACCGGCGCATCGATCCACTCCTCGTCGAAGAAGCGGCGGGCGATATCGGCCATCTCGGGGGCAAAACCGTCATAGGCCGACAGCACCGTGTCGCGGGCGTCCGACCAGGAAATCAGCGCGTTGGGGGTTTCCGGCAGCGGCGCATTGCGGTCCCAGAAGTTCATCTGCTCCATGCCGAGCCATCTGGCCTTCATCGTGTAGTAGCGATGCGAGAGGCGCGGGTAGGCGTCGCGCACGGCGGCGGCCAGCGCATCGACCACTTCGCGCTCGACGCGGTTGGCGAGGTGGCGCGAGTCGGCGATGTCGTCGAAGCCGCGCCAGCGGTCGGAGATTTCCTTGTCCTTGGCGAGCGTATTGGTGATCAGCGTGAAGACGCGGATGTTCTGCTGGAAGGTCTTCGACAGCGCCTCGGCGGCCTTTCGGCGTACCGGCTCGTCGCGCTCCTGCAGCATGTTGAGGGTGAGCTCCAGCGGCAGCTTCTCGCCGTCGATCTCGAAGCGCAGCTCCGCCATGGTCTCGTCGAAGAGGCGATTGAAGGCGGCAGCGCTCGTCATCGACTTCTCGAGGAACAGCTGCTCCAGCCGGTCGTCGAGCTGGTAGGGCTTGTCCTGGCGCAGGTCGAGGATCCAGGGACGGTAGTGGGCCGCCTGCGGGTCGCGGTCGAGCGCTGAGTCCATGGTGGCGTCGTCGATGCGGTTGAGCTCCAGTGCGAAGAAGAGGAGATGCGCGGAGAGATCCGTGAGCTTCGACTGCACGTCGCCGAAGAACTTGCCGTTGGCGGGGCTCGATGTGTCGGAGAAATAGGTGAGACCGGCAAATGAGCCGATCTTGCCGAGAACGTCCTCAAGCTCCTCGTAATCGGCGAGCGCCTGCCCGAGACCCTCGGTGCCGGTCTTTCCGGCCGCTTCTGCCAGCCGGCCCTTCCATTTTTCCTCAAAAGCCAGCGACTGCGTTTTGGCCTTTTCCATATCGGCGGTGAAGCTGGATGAATCCCTGGAGGGATAGAGGTCCGAAAGCTTCCAGACCGGCAGCAGGCCAAGAGCCGGGTCGGCCACTGCGGCGTGTTGCGCCGGCGCTTGCAATACCGGGTTGGATGTCGCGGTCTTCGTCATTCGCCTTGTCCTTTGCGTGGCCTGCATCTGAATGGGCTCTGTCTTCCGCGACAGCCGTTAAAATGCAAGCGTTTCTCAAAAGATGATGTTCAAGCCTTTCTGACACAACCACCGGCAGACCGAAACTCAAGGGGACATTAATGATTGATGTCGGGAGCCGAGCATGATTGCCCAAATCCTTGTAATTGATAGCGATCCCATTCAGCGACGTCTCCTGAAGAGCGCGCTGGAGGGATATGACCATGTGGTGCATATGGCCGAGAACGGCAGTGCCGGCTTGGAGTTCCTCCGGCTGCACGGCGATCAGATCAACGTGATCGTGCTCGACATGATGATGCCGGGAACCGAGGGCGAGACCCTTCTGACGGCAATCCAGGACACGGGCGTCACGGCGCCCGTCATCGTCCAGACGGGGCAGGCGGAAGGCGACGAGCTGGTGCGCGCCATGCAGGCCGGCGCCTTCGACTTCGTCGTCAAGCCGGTGTCGCCCGAGCGGATCGCCGGTTCCGTCATCAATGCGCTGAAGCTGGAGCAGAAGGATGGCCGCGGCCGGGGCGCCCGCAAGGGGCGCGCCGGAATGGTGCCGTTCGGCGACATCGTTTCCGCCAGCGCCGACATGATGCGGGTCATCGATCTCGCCCAGCGCGCCGCGCAATCGCCCATCCCGGTCGTGCTCGAAGGCGAGACCGGCGTCGGCAAGGAACTGGTCGCGCGCGCCATCCAGTCCGGGAGCGACCGTGCCGGCAAGCCCTTCGTCACCGTCAACTGCGGTGCCATTCCGGCCCATCTCATCGACAGCGTCCTGTTCGGTGCAGACAAGGGTCCTGATGGCGGCCAGTCCGGCAAGTTTGCCGAGGCCGATGGCGGCACGCTGTTCCTCGACGAGATCGGCAATCTGCCGCTCGACGTGCAGGTGAAGCTCCTGCGCGCCGTACAGTTCGGCGAGATCGTGGCGGCCGGAACCGACGCAGTCCGCATTATCGACGTGCGGCTGATCTCGGCGACCAACAAGGACCTCATCGAGGAGGTTCGTGAAGGTCGGTTCCGGGAGGATCTCTACTACCGGCTGAACGTCTTCCCGATCACCATTCCCGCCCTGCGCCGGCGCAAGGAAGACATCCCGCATCTCGCCCGGGTGTTTGCCCGGCGCTTCTCCACCGAGCAGCACCTGGCGCAGCCTGTGACCGTCGGGCCAGCCGCCCTGGCGCTGCTGACGGCGCATGATTGGCCAGGCAATGTCCGTGAACTGGAGAACGCCCTGTTCCGTGCCGTCGTGCTGGCGCAGGACGAGCAGCTGACAGAGGCAGACTTTCCGCAGATTGCCGCACAGCTGCCGCATTTCCCCCATGCCGAACTGAAAGCCGGTGCTGCGCCGGCCTGGACCGCTGCACGGGCCGTCAGCCCGGCCAATGAGCCGCGCGAGGCTGCGGTATCGGACCTTTCGCATCGTCTGGCAGAAGGCTTTATGGAGCGGCCTGCAAGTTCTTCCCGTCCAGATCCGCGGGCCCTGCTTGCCGCCGCCTATCCTGCGTCGGACAATGTCATCCCCACCACCGACGGCACCGGGGAGGTGCGCAAGCTGGCGGACGTCGAGGAAGAACTCATCCGTTTCGCACTAAAATTTTATCGCGGCCAGATGAGCCAGGTGGCGCGCAAGCTCGGCATCGGCCGTTCGACGCTCTACCGCAAGCTCAAGGACTATGGCATCGACCCCGACAATCCACTGAAGGAGGCCGCTTGAGGCTTGGCGTATTAGCGGGCGTTAACTTTCGCGCAAGGATGTTCTGTCAGCTTCTGTCAATCTCTTGGTAGCCAATTATTGACTCCAAGTGATATGCTTGTGATTGTGTGGCAAAATTGCCATTGTGTCACCGCAATTGACAGTCATTTACGGCAACAACGGATGTTGTCGATAGGGACGGGGATCGCCTTGCCGGATCAGAATGCACTAGCCACGCCGTCAGGCGCGAACCAGCACGGCCGGAGGGGCGGATTTCTTACATCGCTCGTCAAAGGTGCTGTTTCCTGCGCTGCGGCAGCCTGTCTTGCCCTGCCTTTGCTTTTTGCATCCTCATCCAGTGCCGCTGCGGAAACGCGCAGCCTGAAGCTCTACTTCGTGCACACGAAGGAGCGCGCCGAGATCGTCTTCAAGCGCAACGGCCGATTCGACCCGCGTGGTCTGCAGCAGATCAGCATGATGCTGCGCGACTGGCGGCGCAACGAGCCCACCAAGATGGATCCACGCCTGTTCGACCTCGTGTGGGAAGTCTATCGGCGCAGCGGCGCCCGGGACTACATCCACGTCGTGTCGGCCTACCGTTCGCCTGCGACCAACGGCATGCTGCGGTCCCGCAGCAAGGGCGTGGCAAAGAACAGCCAGCACATGCTCGGCAAGGCGATGGATTTCTACATTCCTGGCGTGAAGCTCGCAACGCTGCGGTCGCTTGCCATGCAGATGCAGGTGGGGGGGGTCGGCTACTACCCGACATCCGGTTCGCCGTTCGTGCATCTGGACGTCGGCGGCGTGCGCGCATGGCCACGCATGAGCCGCCAGGAGCTCGTCAGGCTCTTTCCTGACGGCAACACAGTGCACCTTCCGGCAGACGGCAAGCCACTGCCGGGCTATCAGCAGGCCCTTGCCAGCTACAAGAAGCGCGTCAGCAGCGACAGCATCGAGATTGCCAGCACGGCTGGTGGCAGCAGCAAGTCGGACGGTAAGAAGCGCCCGAACCTGTTCGCCATGCTCTTCGGCGGCGGCGACGAAGACGAGGATGCCGATGCCATCGCGGCGCCGGCTCTGGCCGAGCGTCCCACGCCCGTGGCTCCCGCTCCGGCCCCGGTACCACAGCCGCAGGCGGAAGTCATGGTGGCGGCTGCCGAGCCTGCACCCGCTCTCGAGGTGCTTCCCGGCGTCGAGACAATTGCCGCACCCGTGCCCCTATCGCGGCCTTCCTTCCGGCAGGACGGCGGTCCAGGCGGACTGGCCACGGCACTCTATTCACCGGCTCGCAACGCGGCCCAGGAAGCCCTGCAGGCGGCGCTTCCGCCTGAACCGCGGCCAGCCGCAAGCCTGCAGACGGCCGAAAGCGAGGCTTTCGCCGACCTGCAACAGTATGCGATCCCGGTTCCGACCCTGCTTGGCCCCCGCGGCCAGAAGGGCGACAGCGAAGCCTCGATCATGACCGCATCCGTAACCCCGGCGATCCCTGAGGATGTTCTGGTGACGGTTCCGCTGCCGGCCACGAGGCCGTCGGCAACCGAGCCATTGCTGGCATCGGTCAATGCCGATCCCGAGGCCGAAGCGGATCTCGACGAGCAGCAGGAGCTGACTCCTGCCGTGGTTGCCGCACTGGCGGAAAGCGGCGCCTATGCCCGCGCGTCGCTGGCAAAGCCGGTGCCGGCTCCCGCTCCAAAAGCGCCGGTGGAGGTCGCGTCCCTTCCGAAGCAGGCCGAGCAGCTCGATGCAGGCACTCGGTTCGGCGATGCTTTCGATGTCCCGCAGGTGGCGCCGGAGATCACCGCTCCGACAAAGGGCGGGCGTTCGGCTGCGGCCGCCAAGCCGGAGGCCGCCCCGGCCCTGACCGGCGATCTGGTTGCCAAATGGGCGGTCAGTAACAACAGGCTTTCCGAGGTCGCCTCCGTCAAGGCGCCCCGCGTCGTCACGCGGACGCTCAACGGCACATATTCCGCTGCCTATGCAGCCGGTGCCTTCAAGCCGGTGACCCGTGCCGCGGCCATCGACCTCAACCGGTTCAGCCCGCCACCCGCCAAGCGCTAGGCTTTCGACAAGCGATCATAAAAAAAACCCGCCAAACCGGCGGGTTTTTTCGTTCGTCCGGTAGGATGCCTCAGGCGGCGTCTGCCTCTGCATCGACGCCGCTGTCGATCATGCCGAGCGCCTGGAGGTACGTGTCGAGGATCAGGTCCTCTTCCATGCGCTCCTGCTCGTCCTTCTTGCGCAGCGCAATCACCTTCTTGAGGATCTTGGGGTCGAAGCCCGTGGACTTCGCCTCGCCGTAGACATCCTTGATGTCGTCCGCGATGGTCTTCTTTTCTTCTTCCAGGCGTTCGATGCGCTCGACAAATGCGCGGAGTTGGTCGCGGGCGACGCCATGAGCATCAGACATCGAGGTCTCCTCTAGTTCAGGTTCTGAGATTGACGTGTCACCTGCCGCGAAGGGCTGCGAAGGTCAAGCCCAATCGTTCACGGTGTCAGTGATCAACAGCCTTGTTGTCGGCGAATGCGGCTTTTTGATCGCTGCTCGCTTCGCTCTGGTGCTGGTTTTTCCAGTCTTCGTACGACATGCCGTAGATGATTTCGCGCGACTGGTCCTTGCTCATCTCGAGCCCGGAGGCGCTTGCGGCGTCCCTGTACCAGTTCGACAGGCAGTTGCGGCAGAAGCCGGCCATGTTCATCAGGTCGATGTTCTGGACGTCGGTGCGCTCGCGCAGGTGCTGGACGAGGCGGCGGAAGGCGGCGGCCTCCAGTTCGGTCTGCTGCTCTTTGCTCAGTTCGGTCATCATGCGTGCTCCGATGGGGCATCCTGCCCCGGATAGGGGCCGGTGCGCGAGGGGAAGACCCGATACTCGTGCAGGGACGCGTCTTCATTGAGGCGGGAAAAGACTGGCGCCAGACGATCCGTCCATTCGGCGATGCCCGCCTCGTCGGCGATCAGATCCTGGCGGACCTCGAGAAGGGCGTGAGGGATGCCCGAGGTCATGCAGTGGCGATAGAGCGTGTCTCCGCGCAAGGCGCCGTCGTAGGGTTCATTGTCGCCGATCAGTAGCGCCGGGTCCCGGCGCAGATCCTCCAGCAGCGGTTCGACGGCGCGGTGGTCGGTATCCCAGAGCACCGCGGCGTGCCAGGGGCGAGGAACGCCTTTCCATGCCGGGGTAAACGAGTGAAGCGACAGCACCAGCGGCGCCCGGCCCGAGGTGCCGGCCTTGGCGAGCGTTCTCTCGACGGCGCGGTGGTAGGGGCGGTGATAGGTGTCGAGCCGCCGCTGCCATTCCTCGTCGCTGATCGGGTAATTGCCGGGGATGACGGCGCCATCGGAGATCTTCATGATCAGCGTCGGGTCGTCCTCGCCGCGGTTGGGGTCGATCAGCAGCCTGGAGAAACAGCCAAGGACAGCGGGCACGTTCAGTCGGGCCGCGAGCTGCCGGGTCAGGCCCTCGACACCGATGTCGTAGGCGATGTGGCGGTGAAACGCACTCTCCGGCAGCCCGAGGCTGCCGTAGGAGCACGGCAGCCGGTTCATCGCGTGATCGGCGAGCAAGACCATGCCGCCGTCATAATCGCCTTCTATGATCTCGAACGGGATGAAGTCAGGCATGAGGATGAAGTGATCCTGGTGTTCTGGTGAGTGTGCCCCGGTGATCGCATGCGGTGGCCGGGGGTGCAAGCGCAGGCTCCGTTCCTTCCGGTGTAAGGCCGGTATAATCGATTAGAGTTGCGTTGACTTTCTACCCCTGCCGGGCGAAGAAAGTGCTTTGCGAATAACCATGGGGTCCCATCGGAAGCCGTGACGACATCATCCCGCTTTTCTCCACTCCGCCCGCTCCGCCTGATGCCAGCACTGGCCTTCATGGCAACGATGAGCGTCCCGCTGTTTGCCGCCGATGCCGCGCATGCCGACTTCCGTGTCTGCAACGGCACGCAGAACCTTGTCGGTGTTGCAATCGGCTACCGAGCGCAGGAAGGCTGGACGACCGAAGGCTGGTGGCAGGTCCCGGCATCCACATGCGCCACCCTCATCGAGGGCGAGCTGCAATCCCGCTATTATTATCTCTATGCCGAAGACGCCGCGCGCGGTGGACGCTGGACCGGTGACGTCAACATGTGCGCCGCCGAGAACGAGTTCAAGATCGTCGGCGTCGAGGATTGTTTTGCCCGAGGCCACCAGCGCATGGGCTTCAAGGAATACGACACCGGGCGCCAGGGCAGCTGGATGGTGCAGCTCTCGGATGCACCGAACACCCAGGAAGGCCAGAATTGATGAAGCGCAACCGCAAAGTAAAGATCCTCGCAACGCTGGGTCCGGCCTCATCCGAAGAGGACATGATCCAGAAGTTGCATGAGGCAGGGGCCGATCTCTTCCGCATCAACATGAGCCATTCCAGCCACGAGATGATGCGG
The DNA here is from genome assembly GCF_056530405.1 of Rhizobium sp. PK7-22. Classification (NCBI taxonomy): domain Bacteria; kingdom Pseudomonadati; phylum Pseudomonadota; class Alphaproteobacteria; order Hyphomicrobiales; family Rhizobiaceae; genus Rhizobium; species Rhizobium sp. PK7-22. The sequence goes on along the minus strand of NZ_CP096514.1, from coordinate 3,375,479 downwards.
ACGCTGATCCAGCGCATCCGCTCCGTGGAGGCCCGCTGCGGCCGGCCGATCGGCATCCTTGCCGACCTGCAGGGACCGAAGCTGCGCGTCGGCAAGTTCGCCGAGACGAAGGTGACGCTGGAACCTGGCCAGACCTTTACCCTGGACAGCAGCGAAGTGCCGGGTGACACCACGCGCGTCTTCCTGCCGCATCCGGAAATTCTCGAAGCCGTCAAGCCTGGTCACCGCCTGCTCATCGACGACGGCAAGCTTCTGCTGCGGGCGGACAAGACGGACGGAAAGTCGATCGTCTGCACCGTCGTCTCGGGCAACAAGATCTCCGACCGCAAGGGCATCAGCCTGCCGGATACGCTGCTGCCGGTCGGCGTCCTGACCGACAAGGACCGGGTCGATCTCGATGCGGTGCTGGCCACCAACGAGGTAGACTGGGTTGCGCTCTCCTTCGTGCAGCGTCCCGAGGATCTGGCGGAAGTGCGCAAGATCGCCCGCGGCCGCGTTGGCCTAATGTCGAAGATCGAGAAGCCGCAGGCCATCGAGCGGATCGAGGAGATCATCGAACTCTCCGACGCGCTGATGGTCGCCCGTGGCGATCTGGGTGTCGAAATGCCGCTCGAAGCGGTGCCCGGGCTGCAGAAGCAGCTGACGCGCGCCTGTCGTCGTGCCGGCAAGCCGGTGGTCGTCGCCACCCAGATGCTCGAATCGATGATCAGTTCGCCGGTGCCGACCCGCGCCGAGGTTTCCGACGTCGCCACCGCCGTCTTCGAAGGCGCCGACGCCATCATGCTGTCGGCCGAATCGGCATCCGGCGACTATCCGGTGGAAGCGGTCGCGACGATGGCTTCCGTCGCCAGCACCGTCGAGCGCGACCCCTATTATTCCAACATCATCTATGCGCAGCGTCCGACGCCGGAAGCCACCGGCGCCGACGCCATCTCGCTGGCTGCCCGGCAGATTGCCGAAACGCTGCGGCTGTCGGCCATCGTCACCTATACCTCGTCGGGCACGACGGGCCTTCGCGCCGCCCGCGAGCGACCGCAGGTGCCGATCATCGCGCTGTCGCCGATCGTCCAGACGGCGCGCCGTCTTTCGGTGGTCTGGGGGCTGCACTGCGTGGTGGCGCAGGATGCCGAGGATCTCGACGACATGGTCAACCGCGCCTGCCGCATCGTGGTGCGCGAAGGCTTCGGCAAGCCGGGCGACCGGATCATCATCTCCGCGGGCGTTCCGCTCGGCACGCCAGGCGCGACCAACATGCTGCGCATCGCCTATATCGGCTCGGACGGCCAGAGCGGCATCTGACGGCAGAAGCCGCCGCAAGGCGGCTTCATCACGGATCGGCGAGCGGCGCCTGAAAGCGCCGCGCCGCAGCCTGCAGGTCGCGATCCTGCCCGGCCAGTTTCTCGATGGCAGAGACCGCAATGGCGGTGGCGACATAGTCCGGCTTGTGGCCGACGTTATCGAGCCAGACGAGCTCCGACCCTTCGATATCCTGTCTCAGTCCGACGGAGTGGATCTCCTCGGCAACAACCGCATCCCGGTTGCCGCTGATGATCACCGTCGGTGTCTTGATGCTGCGGTAGAGCGGCGAGACGCGTCTGGCATAGTCATTGAGGTTGGCGACATCGATGGCATTGTAGCGGAAGTTTGCCGGACGAAGCACGAGTGCGGGAGCGCCTTCGGTGACATATCGTTCGGGCCGCGGATTGGGCGAGAAGACGCCATGCGTGGCGCCCTCCAGCCGCGTCATGCCGGCCGGTAGCGCGACGGTCCGCGAAAACAGCCAGCCAATATAGGGTTTCCTGGCGAGGTCGTAGTACCAGTCGACGCCGCCCGGCCAGGGGTGGGTTGCCGGCGCCAGGAAAAGCAGCCCAAGGGTTTTGTCCGGGTGCCGCAGCCCGAAGCTTGCCACGATCGCCCCTCCGAAGGAGTGGCCGACGATGATGGCGCGATCTATCCCTCGTGCGTCCATCAGCCTTGCCACGGCATCGGCCTGTCCGTCCGGAAAGCCGTTCTCTTCGCCGCCGCGCTCCGAGTAGCCATGGCCTGGACGGTCCACAAAGAGAAGCTCGGCGCGTCCCTCCAGGGCAGGTCGGAAGGCGGTTTCCTGATCGCGCAGATTGCCGCTGGCGCCATGGATGAAGACGATCGGTGGCAGGTCGGCCTGCGGACCAGCCGGCAGGTGGAGCGAATTCATCCTGTAGCCGCCGACGTCGACCAGTTCCCCATGGTTGGGGAACTCCTGCTCGATGGAATGGGCCTTCCAGACCGAGAAGCCCATGGCGGCCAATAGCAGGCCGAGGATGGCAACGGGAACCGCAATCACGACATGAAGCATGATCAGGTGCGGCTGCCGGCGATTTTTTCGGAGAGCTTGATGGCCGCCTCCTGCGCGTCGCGGTCGGCTGGATAGATGCTGAGATAGCGCTGCCACGCCTTGAGCGCGAGCTCGTCCTGACCGGCGTCCGTCAGGATTGCGGCCATTCCGGCGATGGCGCCGAAGTGTCGCGGTTCGCGCAGCAGCACCTGGTTGATGTCGGCCATGGACTTGCGCGTATCGCCCATCGCGTAGTGCAGGCCGGCGCGACGGTTCCAGCCTTCGGCGAAGTCCGGGCGCAGCAGGGTCGCCTGATCCAGGAAGTCGAGGGCGGCACCATTGCGTTTCTCGCTGGCGGCCGTCGTTGCCCACTGCATCAGGAGATCGATCGTGGCACTGCCCGAATCGTTTAGCTGGGACATGATCTGGCTAGCGATGCTGCCGGCCTTTTCAGGATCACGCTCGCGCTTCAGCGCATCGTAGAGCGGCTGGAGCTGGCCGCTTGCCTTTGCCTGGGCCGGTGCCGGTGCCGGTGCAGCGGCCGACGGCGGCGTCTGCGAAAGCGCCGGGGAGGCTGCAAGAGCGACAGTGAACAGGAGGTGGGTCAAACGAATTCGGCGCATGCGGATCAAGGTAATCCGCATGCGCCGAAGGTCAATTCAGAAAACCGCATTTTTCGACAACGTGAACGATAAAGCCAAAAGAGGCCTCCCGCCAACGGTCGTCGATCAGCCCTGGCGGGCCTTGAAGCGCGGGTTCATCTTGTTGATGATGTAAACGCGACCCTTGCGGCGAACCAGACGGTTATCGCGGTGACGGGCCTTCAGCGCTTTCAGCGAATTCTTGATCTTCATTGTTCTCGTCCGCAAAGTTTACGAGCGCGACGGCCCGCGTGTCTTTTACATGAAAAACGCGCCGCTTTTTCCCGAGAAGAAGGGCGCGCTGTGAGGTTGGGCGTGCAGATAACCCGAGACATGGGTCGTGTCAACCATATGACGGAGTTTTAGGGCCTGTGAGTTGGGTGACGTGACCCATTTTCCGGCCCGGCCTGGCTTGCGTCTTGCCGTACAGGTGGACAAGCGTGTCCGGTCGCTCCAGCCAGGTGGAGAGGTCGCGGATGTCGTCGCCGATGAGGTTGGTCATGCGGCAGTCGGAGTGCCGGCGCGGGTCGCCGAGGGGCAGGCCGGCAACGGCACGGATGTGCTGCTCGAACTGGGAAACCACGCAGGCGGCGTCCGTCCAGTGGCCGGTGTTGTGGACGCGCGGGGCGATCTCGTTGGCGATCAACCCGCCATCGGCCAACACGAAGAATTCGATACCGATGACGCCGACGTAGCCGAGCGCCTCGAGGAGGCTCCGGGCGGCCTTGCGTGCCGCAGTGACGGTCACGTCGGGTGCGGCGGCGGGAACGACGGAGGTGTGCAGGATGCCGTTCCTGTGGACGTTCTCGGCAGGATCGTAGCAGAGGACGGTGCCGTCGGTGCCGCGCGCGGCGATGATGGAGATCTCGCGCTCGAAGGGCACGAGGCTTTCGAGGATGAGCGGGACGCCACCCAGCGCATCGAAGGCGCCGGCCGGATCGTCGGCGGGCGAGCGGAAGACGCGCTGGCCCTTGCCGTCATAGCCGAAGCGGCAGGTCTTCAGGACGCCGCTGCCGCCGAAATCGGCCAGCGCGGCGATGAGGTCGTCCTGGCTGTCGATGGCGTAGAAGTGGGCGGTGGCGATACCGCAGTCGTTGAGGAAGCGCTTTTCCGTCAGCCGGTCCTGGGCGACGTGGAGGGCCTTGGGCGGCGGGTAGACCGGTACCGAGGCCTGCAGCCGCTCGGCGGCGCCGACCGGCACGTTCTCGAATTCATAGGTGACGACGTCGGCGGCCTGCGCCAGCGCGTCGAGGGCCTGCGGGTCATCATAGGCGGCGACGATCTGCTCGCTGGCGAGCTGCGCCGCCGGGCAGTCGGCCTGCGGTTCCAGGATGATGGTGCGGAAGTTGAGGCGGGCGGCGGCCATGGCGAGCATGCGGCCGAGCTGGCCGCCGCCGATGATGCCGATGGTGGTAACTGTCATTACTCTGCGTCCATGGGATATTCGGCGACGGCGGCGCTCTGGGCGGCGCGCCATTCATCCAGGCGATCGGCGAGATCCTCGTCGCTGAGCGCCAGTACGGCGGCGGCCAGAAGGGCGGCGTTCACTGCCCCGGCCTTGCCGATGGCGAGCGTTCCGACGGGGATGCCGGCCGGCATCTGCACGATCGAGAGCAGGCTGTCCTGACCCGACAGGGCCTTCGACTGGACCGGCACGCCAAAGACCGGCAGCGGCGTCATGGAGGCGGCCATTCCCGGAAGATGGGCGGCGCCGCCGGCACCGGCGATGATCACCTTGAAGCCTTCGTCGCGGGCGCCCTTGGCGAAACTGACGAGGCGATCGGGCGTGCGGTGAGCGGAAATGATTCGGGCTTCATAGCCGACGTCGAGCTGGTCGAGCATGTCGGCGGCATTCTTCATGGTCTCCCAGTCGGACTGGCTACCCATGATGATGGCAACTGCGGGCCGGTCGGAGGTCATCGTCCTCTCCTCCTCAGGCAATGATATCGGGAAGGATCTGGTCCTCGAGCTGGGTGATCCTGTCCTTGATCACCAGCTTCTTCTTCTTCATCCGCTGGACCCGGAGCGCTTCGCAGCCGACCTGGATCATGGCGTTGATGGCGGTGTCGTAGTCCTCGTGCTCCTGACGGAGCCTGGCAAGCGCCAACCGAATATCCGCCTGTTCCTGGTCGGCCATCATTGCAGTCCCCATTCCGATCCACCTCTGCCCCATCGCCGGCAACAAGCGCAAGCTCCTACCACCAAACGGCATTAACTGGAAGTTATGCACGGTCACGAAATTGCCCCGTTCAAAGCACGATTTGACCTTCGACAAACGCGGGGAATGGTGTCACACTTCCTTCGTAAACCTGAAGCCTTCGGCCAAGGATCGGTCGGGGATAGGTTTTCTCAAGGAGGACTTGCCGCATGACCATTCAGGCTCATATTGCATCGCTTGAACAGAAACATGGTGCTCTCGAAGACGAGTTGCAGACTGTTCTGTCGTCTCCCTCTTCCAACGATCGCGAGATCGTTGATCTCAAGCGCCGCAAGCTCCGGCTCAAGGACGAACTGGAGCGTCTGAAGTCATCCACGCGCCACTAGGGCCGTTTTCCATCTCCTGCCGCTGTCCGCAGTAGCTTCATAAAGTCAGAGACGCGGCACAACACATCCAACACAAGCAGTCTGGTCGTGGTCTTCCAGGTCACGACCAGAACTGATCAAGCCAGAGGTTCAAGCGGTCGAACCCCTTGCTGTTGACGGCATAGATCCGTCTCGTTCCAGAATTGCTGACGGTGACCAGATTGCAGGCAAGCAGGGCCTTGAGGTGCTGGGAGACGGCCGGTCTACTGATAGGAAGGCCTTGCGCCAGCTCGTTGACGGTCCTCGGGGCACGACGGAGCTCTTCCAGCAGGTATCGCCGGTTCGGATCGGCAATCGCCGCAAAGGGATCCGTGCTCGTCATGCGCTGCAGGCTAGGCCAAAGCCGAAGCTCCGGCAAGGCCAATTGTGCGGCGCAATATGGCGGCCGGCGCGGCGCGGCGACCTAGAACACCGCATCCCACATCAGCTTGATACCGGCGATCAACGCCAGGCCATAGGTGAGCGGATAGAAGACCTCGGCCTTCAGGCGGCGGACGACGGCGGCTCCCATCATGGTGGCCACCAGTGCGAGAGGCAGCAGGGTCGCCGATGCCGTCAGGTTTTCGAGATCCAGTGCGCCGAGCGCGAAATAGGGGATGAGCTTGATGGCATTGACCAGCGCGAAGAAGCGGACGCTGGCGCCGGTATAGGATTTCGGGTCGAGCCGGAGCGGCAGCACGTAGATCTGGAACGGCGGGCCGCCGGCATGGGCGACGAAACTGGCGTAACCCGCAACCGTTCCCCAGAACGTGGCGGCGACGGGCCTTTGCGGCAGCGGCGGGCGCTCGCCTTCAGAGCGCGGGCCGTAGACCTGGTAGAAGTAACGGCCGGCGAAGACGATGGTGGTAAGCGCAATGAGGAAGCGCAGCACGTCCGGCGGCACCATGGCCGAGGTCGCCCAGCCGAGCGCGATGCCGAAGACGCCGCCCGGCAGGATCATCAGCAGGGTTCGGCGATCATTGTGGTGGCGCCAGGCCCAGAGCGCGACGATGTCCATGACGATCAGGATCGGCAGGAAGATGGCGGCGGCCTTCAGCGGATCGACCACAAGGGCCAGCAGCGGCACGCCCATCAGCGCGAATGCGCCCCCCAGACCTCCCTTCGACAGACCAACAAGAAGCACGGCCGGGACGGCCGCGGCGAAGAACAGGAGATCGAGTTGCATGACGGGCAGTTGATCCAGTTATCGGTCCGGTCTATCGAACGGGGGAGGGGACGAGTGGTATTCGTCTCATAAAGCTGCCGAACAGGAAACACCATGCGCGAAACCGACAACCGTTGCCGACTCGTCCTGATCCTGCCCTCGGCAGAGGATATCGAGAAGCAGGCGCAGCAACTGGAAGAGGCGCTCGGCGCCGGTGATGTCGCGACCGTCATCCTGCCGCAGTACGGCCGCGACGACCAGCAGTTCCAGAGTGCCGCCGAGCGCATCGTTCCGGTCGCCCAGGCGCATGGCGCCGCCGCGCTGATTGCCGGCGACAGCCGGACGGCGGGACGCGCGAAGGCGGACGGGCTGCATTTCGAGGGCAGCATCGAGGATTTACGCGACTCACTTGCCAAGCACACGCCGAAGATGATCGTCGGTGCCGGCGGCGCTTCGGAGCGTCACAAGGCGCTGGAAATCGGCGAGGCGCAGCCGGACTACATCTTCTTCGGCAAGATCGAGGGCGACATCAAACCGGAGCCGCATCCGAAGAACCTCGCGCTGGCCGAATGGTGGGCGTCGATGGTGGAAATCCCCTGCATCGTCATGGGCGGCAACGAGGTCGCCTCGGTGGCGGCGGCTGCGGAGACCGGCGCGGAATTCGTGGCGCTGCGGCTCGCCGTTTTCGAGCATCCCGAAGGCGCGGCTGCGGCCGTGGCGACGGCCAATGCACTCTTGGACGAAAAAGCGCCACGGTTTAACGCTTGATGGGCGTCATGCGGTCGATCCATGCGCGTCAAAATGTTGGTGTTCTTCTTGTCGCGGCAAGCCTTGCGGGGCTGATGCCGTCGCTCTCGGCTGCCCAGCAGGGGCAGCGTGCGGTGACGCGGCCGCTGGAGCCGGACGCGCAGCCGATCAAGGCAGGTCGCGTCGGCGCCGGCGAGCAGGCCGGACCGCAGCCGGACGGGATCGTGCCCTCCGGTGGCGTTGACCTTTACCGGCGGATGGGCGTGACGCTGCCGCCTGCCCCTCCCGAAAAGCCGTATCAAGGCACTATCGACGAGGCCTATGGCGCCTACCAGCGCGGCCTGTATGTCACGGCGCTCACCAAGGCCCTGCCGCGGGCCGAAGAGGGAGACGCCGCAGCACAGACGCTGATGGCGGAGATGATGAGCAAGGGGCTTGGCGTCAAGCGGGACCCGAAGGCGGCCGCCTTCTGGTACGGCCAGGCGGCCGAACGCGGCGATCCGGCGGCGATGTTCCAATACGCGCTTCTGCTGATGTCGGGGCGGCATGTGGAGCGGGACAAGGTCAAGGCTGACGAGTTCATGCGCAAGGCGGCGGAGGCGGGCAATTCCTCGGCGCAGTTCAACTGGGCGCAGATCGTCGTCTCCGACAACCCGGGCGAGAAGGGTCTGAAACTGGCTCTGCCTTTCTACGAGAAGGCGGCAGCGCAGGGGCTGGCCGATGCGCAATATGCCGTCGCCCAGCTCTATGTGGCGATCACCGGCCTGCCGGAGGAGAAGCAGAAGCAGGCGCGGGACTGGCTGGAGCGGGCCGCCAAAGCCGGCTTCGATACCGCTCAGCTCGACATGGGTCTGTGGCTCGTCAATGGCGTCGGCGGCGAACGGGATTACGAGGCAGGGTTTCAATGGCTGCGCACGGCGGCCATGCGCGGCAATGTGGTGGCGCAGAACAAGCTCGCGCATCTCTACATCAATGCGCTGGGCACCCGACCCGATCCGATCGAGGCCACCAAATGGTATGTGCTCTCCCGCCGCGCGGGGCTGCAGGATCCGGAGCTTGAGGATTTCTTCCTCGGGATCAACGAGGAGCAGCAGAAGAAGGGCATCGAGGCGGCAAACCGCTTTCGCCGCAGCTGATCAATTGGCCTGAGCGAGTGCATGGGCCAGGATCAAGGCGTGACCGCCCGCAAGAACCATCACCACAAGCAGCCAGATCGGTAAAAGATAGCGACTTGCGGCGGCGTCGCGATCCCGTTTTACAGTCGCCACGAAGATTGCCACCACCAGCAGCGCCGCCGCCGGCATGGACCAGAAGCCAATGGCCTTGGGGGCATAGCCGTTCGGTGTGCCGTCGAGGCGAAAATGGATGGCCACCGGCATCTCGGGCGGCACAAGCGGCCAGACCACCAGCGAGGCGACAACCATCACGGCGAGCACCACGACGCTGATTGTGGACGGCAAGACGAGTTTCATTGGTTCCCGCGCGGTGAGCAAAGTCGCGAAAATCTGCCAGACGCCTGGCCCGCAGGCAAGGCAGATCGAGCCGCTCCCGGCGCACGACTTGAATTTCCCGCGGATTTGTGGTCTTGAAGCCGCCCATCACTACATTGCTTCTGAAATGCGTCCCGCTGCAGACCGATTGCGGGGCAAGCTTCCGTACTTCAAGGATCTTCCCGCATGGCTCGCTCCGCCCTTCTCAACGTCATGGTTCAGGCTGCCGTCAAGGCTGGCAAATCGCTGTCGCGCGACTTCGGCGAGGTGCAGAACCTGCAGGTGTCGGTCAAGGGACCGAGCGATTTCGTCTCGCAGGCGGATCTGAAGGCGGAGAAGATCGTCCACGACGAGCTGATGAAGGCGCGCCCGACCTATGGCTTCCTCGGCGAGGAGAGCGAAGAGATCATCGGCACGGATGGCGCGCACCGCTGGATCGTCGATCCTCTCGACGGCACCACCAACTTCCTGCACGGCATCCCGCAGTTTGCCGTCTCGATCGCGCTCGAGCGCAACGGCGAAGTGGTGGCCGGCGTCATCTTCAATCCGGCGACGGATGAACTCTACACCGCCGAGCGCGGCGGCGGTGCCTTCCTCAACGATCGCCGCCTGCGGGTCGCCTCGCGCCGGGTGCTCTCCGACTGCGTCATCGGCTGCGGCGTGCCGCATATGGGCCGCGGCAATCACGGCAAGTTCCTGCTCGAGCTTCGCCATGTCATGGGCGAAGTGGCCGGCATCCGGCGCATGGGCGCTGCGGCGCTCGATCTCGCCTATGTCGCCGCCGGCCGCCTCGACGGCTTCTGGGAAGTCGAGCTGTCGCCGTGGGACGTGGCGGCCGGACTGGTTCTGATCCGCGAAGCCGGCGGTTTCATCAGCGACATGAAGGGCACGACCAACATCTTCGAAAGCCGCAGCGTCGTGGCGGGCAACGAGAACATCCACAAGGCGCTGCTCGAGGTGGCCAACCGGCCGGTGCCGGCCCGCTGACCGCAAATGAGCGGTTGCTGCCGGCGCTAGCCAGCGCTTCGGCACTTCAATTCGTCGCATTTTTCCACTAGCCTCCGGCCAAACAGGACCGGAGGCCGAGTCACGACATGGTGGATGCGAAAGTGGACGATCTGGACGAGGCGGAAACGGGCCGCGGTGGCTATGCCCACAAACTCTCCAACCCTGTCCCCTTTCTGTGGACGATGCTGATCTTCCTGATCCTGGTCGGCTTCATCGCCGCCATTCTCTACCGTCAGGCGCATACGGCGTTCATGACCAATCCGGGGCTGAACGGCTTCATTCTCGGGGTTCTGATCATCGGCATCGTGCTGGTGTTCAACCAGGTGTTCAGCCTCATTCCCGAAGTGCGCTGGTTCAATTCCTATCGGGCCGCCGGCAGCGCGGACAAGGTGGGACGGGAGCCGCGGCTGCTGGCGCCGATGCGGGCACTGATCGGTCGTCGCAAGACGATGCTGCTGTCGCCCTCGTCGCAACGATCCATCCTCGATTCGATCGGCACGCGACTCGACGAATCGCGGGAAATCTCCCGCTATCTGATCGGACTTCTCGTCTTCCTCGGCCTGCTCGGCACCTTCTGGGGCCTGATCGGCACGATCGGGTCGATCAGCACGGTGATCCAGACCCTCGATCCGAGCGGCGGCGATACCAATGACGTGCTCAATGCCCTGAAGAGCGGACTGACGGCGCCGCTGGCCGGCATGGGCACCGCCTTCTCGTCGTCGCTGCTCGGCCTTTCCGGCTCGCTGATCCTCGGCTTCCTCGACATCCAGGCAGGCCGCGCCCAGAACCGCTTCTACACGGAGCTGGAAAACTGGCTTTCCTCTCTCACCGACGTCGGCTTCGACCTTGCGCCGACTGCGGCGGCCGATCCGACGGCCGGATCGTCCATCGAGATGAAGGCGCTCACCGACCAGCTGCGCAAGCTGACGGCGGCGCAGGCGAAGGCATCGGACGGCGGGCAGAGCGAGAAGTCGCTGGCGGCCATGGCCAATCTGGCCGAAGGCATTCAGGGTCTCGTCAAGAACATGCGCAACGAACAGCAGATGCTGCGCGACTGGATCGAGGCGCAGCAGGAAGAATCGAAGGCGATGCGGCGCACGCTCGACAGGCTCTCCGAGAAGATCGGGGGCAAATAGCCGATGGCGCTCGTCAAGAACCGCCGCCGGGAACGGGGCGTCGACTATTGGCCCGGGTTCGTGGACGCGCTCTCTACCCTCCTGCTTGCCATCATGTTCCTGCTCACGGTCTTCGTGCTGGCGCAATTCATCCTCAGCCGGGAGATTACCGGGCGGGACGAAGTGCTCACCCGACTGAACAGCCAGATCGCCGAACTGACGCAGCTGCTGGCGCTGGAAAAGGGCAATGCGCAGGACCTGGAGGATACGCTGGCAAATCTCCAGTCATCGCTCACGACCTCCGAGAGCGAGAGAAGCCGCTTGCAGTCGCTGCTCGAGCAGGGCGCCGGCAGCAGCAGCACCGCCAATACCCGGATCGGACAGCTGACGGATCAGTTGAACGAGGAGCAGCAGGTCAGCGCCCGGGCGATGAACCAGATCGATCTGCTGAACCAGCAGATCGCCGCCCTTCGGGCGCAGATCGCGGCCGTGGAGCAAGCGCTGCAGGCGTCGGAGGCGAAGGACCAGACCTCGCAGACGCAGATCGCCGATCTTGGGCGGCGCCTTAACGTCGCCCTGGCGCAAAGGGTGCAGGAGCTGAACCGCTACAGGTCCGACTTCTTCGGGCGCCTGCGGGAAATTCTGTCGGACCGCGAGAACATCCGCATCGTCGGCGACCGCTTCGTCTTCCAGTCGGAAGTGCTGTTTCCGGTGGGTGGCGCCGATCTGGACGAAGCAGGGCAGGCCGAGATGGCGAAACTGGCGACCGCGGTCCTGGAACTGGCCCGGGAGATCCCGGAGGAGATCAACTGGGTTCTGCGCGTCGACGGACATACCGACGCCACGCCACTGACCGGCACCGGCCGCTACCGCGACAACTGGGAGCTTTCCTCTGCGCGCGCCACCTCGGTCGTCAAATACCTGATCTCGCAAGGTGTGCCGGCCAACCGCCTGGTTGCCGCGGGCTTCGGCGAATACCAGCCGATCGCCGAGGGCGATACGCCGGAGGTTCGCAACCAGAACCGCCGCATCGAGCTGAAGCTCACAGAGCGGTGACGGTGTCGCGCTCGATGTCATGGAACTGCAGGCGCGCCAGACGGGCGTAGAGCCCGCCCCTGGCAATCAGGGTCTGGTGCGTGCCTTCCTCGACGATGCGGCCCTGGTCGATCACCAGGATGCGGTCGGCCTTCAGGACCGTTGCCAGCCGGTGGGCAATCACCAGCGTCGTGCGGTCCTTCATTAGGCCGTCGAGCGCCTTCTGCACCAGCGTTTCGCTCTCTGCATCGAGTGCCGAAGTCGCTTCATCGAGCAACAGCACGGGCGCGTCGCGCAGGATGGCGCGGGCGATGGCAATCCGCTGGCGCTGGCCGCCCGAGAGGGTGATGCCGCGCTCGCCAGCCAGCGTATCGTAGCCATCCTCCAGCCTGGAAATGAACTCGTCGGCCTGCGCCGCGATCGCGGCCGTGCGGACCGCGTCGCGCGTCGCGCCGGGCGTGCCGAAGGCGATGTTGTCGTGGATGGAGGCGGCGAAGATGGTGACGTCCTGCGGCACGATCGCGAGACGCTCGCGCAGCTGGTGGAGAGAAGTCTCGCGCAGATCCACGCCGTCGAGGCGAATCGCGCCGGACACCGGGTCGTAGAATCGCAGGAGCAGGGAGAAGAGCGTGCTCTTGCCGGCACCCGAGGGGCCGACGAAGGCGACCGTTTCTCCCGGCCGGACATGGAAGGAGAGGCGGTCCAGGGTGACGGCGTTTTCACGCGTCGGGTAGGCGAAGGAGACGGCCTCGAACGCCACGTCCCCCAGCGACGGCGAGGGCAGGGCAACCGGGTTTTCCGGCTCCGTCACTGCCGGCTTTTCGTGGAGCAGTTCCGTCAGCCGCTCGGCGGCGCCGCCCGCCTGCGAAAGTTCGCCCCAGACTTCCGAAAGCTGCCCGAGAGCACTGGCGGCGATGACGGAATAGAGGACGAACTGGCCGAGCGTACCCGCCGTCATCGTGCCGGAGAGGACGTTCTGCGCCCCGTACCAGAGAACGCCGACGATGCTGCCGAAGATCATCAGGATGGCAAAGCCGGTGAGCAGTGCCCGCGAGCGGATTGCCGCGCGGGCGGCTTCGAAGGCATCCTCGACGGTGCCGGCATAGCGGGCGGCGGCAGCGGTCTCGCCGTTGAAGGCCTGGACGGTGCGCGCGGCGCCCACGGTCTCGGCCGCGAAGGCCGAGGTGCGTGCCAGGGTGTCCTGGGCGGCCCTGGAGCGCTTGCGGACCGAACGACCGAAGGCAACCAGCGGGAAGACGATGAGAGGGATGGCGCCCAGCGCCAGGCCCGACAGCTTCGGGCTCGTGTAGACCATCATCCCCATGGCGCCGAGACAGAGGATGGTGTTGCGCAGCGCCTGGGAGGCGGCCGAGCCGAAGGCGGACTTGATCTGCACGGTATCGGCCGTCAGCCGCGAGACGATCTCGCCGGACTGGTTGACGTCGAAGAAGGCAGGCGACAGCGTCGTAACGCGGGCAAACACATCGCGGCGAAGATCAGCGACGACCCGCTCACCGACGGTGATGACAAAATAGTAGCGCATCGCGCTGGCGAGGGCGAGGAGCACCGCCAGGGCAAACAGCATGCCGAAATAATTGTTGATGAAGACGCCGTCGGCGGCCGCAAAGCCGTGGTCGATCATGCGCCGGACTGCCAGCGGCAGCGCCAGCGTCGCGGCGGCGGAAAGGGTAAGGGAGAAGAGGGCGCCGATGACGAGGCCACGGTAGCGCGAGAGGTAGGGAAGGAGCCGAGCGAGCGGCCCGATGGCCTTGCCTCTCGACTTTCTGTCTTCTGCGTATTCCACTTTGCCCCCATACTCGACGAACTCTTTCGGAGTGCGTCGGCCCTTGTGCTACCGGCGGCCTTCCTGTATAGGCTCCGCATCGAATTGGGAAGCCGTGGCCGGCCGGTCTGCGGCTTCATCTATTAAAGAGGGTCCGCATTCGCAATTGCGACATATGGACCCCGGGCAGCAGGATTAGGGCCATGAAGACTGATATTCATCCAGAATACCACACCATCAAGGTCGTGATGACCGATGGTACCGAATACGAAACCCGCTCGACCTGGGGTTCGGAAGGCGCAACCATGAACCTCGAGATCGACCCGAAGTCGCATCCGGCATGGACCGGCGGCAATCAGCAGATGATGGACCGTGGCGGCCGCGTCTCGAAGTTCAACAAGCGCTTCGGCGGTCTCGGCCTCTAAGCCGATCGACCCGCACCGACATCAAGAACCCGGTCCAGGCCGGGTTTTTTGTTGCCCGGAATCAGCGCGCAAACGGTCTGCAAAAAAAAAGCAGGCCGGAGCCTGCTTCTGTCGATGCGTTTCAAGGGAAGTCGTATCAGGCGCTGAAGGCGGTCTGCAGCAGGCTGAGCTGCGCGCGTACGCCGTTCTCGTTGTCGGGTGTGACAACCGGATCGCTCGGGCGGTAGATTTCGCGGTCGAGCAGGGCGACGCGGTTCTGCAGGCGCAACGAACGCTCGACGAGGTCGCGGAAGCCTTCCGGCAGATCCAGCCAGCCCGGTGCGTTCTTGTCGACGTTGAAGCCGTCGAGGCGAACCTTGTTCTTCTCGATGAGAACCTGATCCTTGCTCATCTCGCCATTGTTGACGGCGCGCTGCAGGAGAAGCCAGGACGCCATCTGCATCAGGCGGGTCGTCAGCCTCATCGACTCGGCGGCGTACAGGACGGAGGCGATCCGCGGCAGCACCTTGGAGGCGGCACGACCCGGTCCGTCCAGATAGGCTGCAGTCTCTTCCACCAACGACATTCCTTCAGCATAGAGAGCCTTGAAATGCGATGAGGCAGCGGCTCGACCTGCGAAGTTGACCGTATTCAGTCCCAGTTCCGACATGGAATTCACCTTGCTAACGCATCACTATCAAGCAATGACGACCGGAGGAAAAAGTTCCGATCCGCCTTTTTGTTGAAGTTAAGATGAGGTTTATAGCCTGAATCCGCAAGGCGTTTCTTAAGGAAGGGTTAATACCCACACTTTTGAAAGTGGCCGGTAAAAAAAAGAGCCGCAAAAGCGGCTCTCAAGGTAAAACAGGGAGAAAGTCAGACCACTTCGCCACTTGGTGAAACTGTCTGAGTCCGGGAAGCCCGGATGTTTATTATCATCGGCCAAGATGATTAATATCTAGTTAAAGATAGAATTGATTTACTTAGATTCCAACTGACGAGCGACCGGTCTAGCGAAAGAGACTGTCCGCGGCGCGTCGGCCGGCGGCCTTGCGTGCCTGATCGGCCTCAAGGCGGAGGATTTCTGCGCGCAGAAGATCGATCCGTTCGGCCAGGTCTTCAACGGAAAGTGAACTGAGATCGCCGCCGATCTCATGCGCGGGCTTTTTCGTGGGTCTGTCCTCGTCTCCAAACATCAGGCCGATTGCCTTTCCGAAAGATCATCGCTGCTGTTCTCGCTTGCCCGCGGATTGAGCAGCAGGCTTTCCGGGGTCGTGAGCGAGGGCGCCAGCGCCGGTGAGCCTGCGTAGCTGTCTCGGTCGGCCACCGGCACCGGTGCGCGCCTGCGGCTGCGGAAGATGGCATAGGCGGTGACGAGCACATGGCTGACGGCCGTGACTGCAAAGAGTGCATGCGGGCCAAGCCAGCTCATCACCGGGCCGCCGAGGCTCGGGCCTATGATGGTGCCGATGCCGAAGAGCAGCAGAAGGCCGCCTGAGACCTTCACGAAATCCTCGGGCGCAGCATGGTCGTTGGCGTGCGCCACGGCAATCGGATAGAGGGCGTTGGACGCAGCGCCATAGATGGCAACGAGGATGAGGATGGCATAGACGCCGGTCGGCTGAAACAGCGCCAGCGACAGGCCTGCGGCGGCGCCGACGGCCGACAAGGCTGCCAGCACATAACGCCGGTCCATGGTGTCGGACAGCCGTCCGGCCGGGAACTGGGCGATGGCGCCGGCAAAGATGGTGATGCTGACCATGAGCGCGATCGTCCCCTCCGGCAATCCGGCGCGGGAACCGAAGACGGCAGCCAGCGTGCCATAGGCGCCATTGGCGGTGCCGATCAGCAGGATGGCGATGAAGGAGACCGGAGAGTTCCGGTAGAGGCCCTTCAGGTCGATCTTGACGCGCTTCAGCGGCTGCGGCGAGGCGGCCCGCGAGACCGCGGTCGGAATGATCGCCAAGCAGTAGAGAATGCCGCAGATCATGAACAGGATGGGCGTCGAGATATCGACGAAGGGCACCATCATCTGGCCGCCGACGACGCCGAAGAGCGTGATGGAGATATAGAAGGAGAAGATCGCGCCGCGGCTCTCGTTGGTGGCGCGCTCGTTCAGCCAGCTCTCGATGATCATGCAGGTGCCGGCGGTGCAGAAGCCGGTGACGGCGCGCAGGATGAGCCAGGCGGTCTGATCGACGAGGATGCCGGTCAGGAGCACGTTGAGGCAGATTAGGGCACCGAAGCCGGCAAAGGCGCGGACGTGGCCGATGCGGCGCACCAGATTGGGCGCCACGAAGCAGCCGACGACGAAGCCCGTCGCCCAGGTGGTGCCGATCAGGCCGAGAATCTCGTTCGAATAGCCCTCCAGCGAGCCGCGAACAGGCAGAAGCAGGCCCTGGAGGCCGTTGCCGAGGAACAGAAACAGCGTACTGGTCAAAAGAGCCAGGACTGGCAGCAGGTTACGTCGCATTGTCTATGACCAACTTCTTCGGTCCGGAGGATGGGCCTTGGTGAGGCATAGCGGAATATATGTTGCCTGTACCGTCAACTGAGGATTAACGACCGGTCGTGATTAAAGATTCGAACCCGGTCCGATTCGATCAAGCCGCATTGGTGGCCAGCAAAGATGTCCAGCCTGTGACGACGGAGGCGGGCCGAGGGAGAATTTCATGTCGAAGGTGATCGGCGTCCTGCTGCTCCTTGCCATGCTGGTGCATATCATCCGCCCCCTTGGGCTACCGGGACTAAGACGCCGCACCGATTGCTGGAAGATCGCCGTCCTGGCGTTCGGCCTGTGGGCGCTGGTCCTGCTGGCTCGCGACTTCAGCTAGGGGATCTGTACGGTTTGGCAATGACAAAAGGCCGCCCGTTGCCGGCGCGGCCTTTGCTGTTTCCGACCGGTGAGGGACCAGGTGGCCCCTTCCGGTTTGCCGCCCCGTGACCTGAAGGCGTGATCAGGCCTTGTTGACGCTGGCGGCGTAGATTTCGTCGATCGTTTCGGCCAGGCTCGCGTTGAACTCTGCGTCGCTCATGGTGACGCGCAGGTTCTCGGTCAGCGCACGCGAGAAGCTCGCGATCATGCCGTGGTTGTGCTTCAGCTTTTCGCAGGCCTCGGTGCGGCTATAGCCGCCGGACAGGGCAACGACCCGGACGACCGAGTTGTGGGCGACCAAGGGGGCATAGAAATCGGAGACCGTCGGGATGGTCAGTTTCAGCATGACCGTCTCGCCTGCCGGGAGCTTGTCGAGGTGCTTGGCGATCTCGTCGCGAAGGATGGCTTCGGCCTCTTGCTTCGTCGGGCTCTTGATGGAGACCTCAGGCTCTATGATCGGCATCAGGCCCTGGGCGATGATCTGGCGCGCCACCTCGAACTGCTGCTGCACGACGGCAGCGATGCCGGCCCTGTCGGCCTCTGCGATCACCGAGCGCATCTTGGTTCCGAAGATTCCCTTTTCGCGAGCGCGGATCAGGAGAGTGTCCAGATCGGGCATGGCCTTCATCAATTGAGCGCCGTTCTGCTCGTCTTCAAGGCCCTTGTCGACCTTGAGAAAGGGCACGACGCCGCGATTTTCCCAGAGATATGAGGGGACCGGCTGACCTTCGACGTCTCCGTCCATGGTCCGCTCGAACAGGATGGCGCCAACGACCTTGTCGCCTGTAAACGCGGGGGCGCTCATGATGCGGACGCGCATGGCGTGCATCAGGCGGAACATCTCCTCGTCGCCCTGATAGTCGGATTCGGTGACGCCATAGAGGGCCAACGCTTTGGGTGTCGAACCGCCGCTTTGATCCAGCGCCGCAATGAAACCGGGCGCCGAGCTGATCTTGTTCAACATCTTCGCGTCCACCATACTTTGCTCCTATCCCTGAAATGGCGCGGTACGCGCTCACAAACATTGTCGATCTGACGGCCAGCCGGCAATCCGGTCTGCTGTCTTCAAGCCGTCCAGTCGGTCGCCCTTCTTTCGAGGCTTCCCATGGCGGATAACAGATGTAGGGCGGAAGTAAATCCTGGCCTAACTGATTGAAACGATTGAATTCATTTCAATCGTTTAAAATTTCTAAATATTTTAAATCCCGTTGACGAAGGCGCGGAACAGCCTATTTCCCGCGCCTTCACCAGATCTCAGACGTGGCGCAGCACATCGACGCCCGGCAGTTCCTTGCCTTCCATCCATTCCAGGAAGGCGCCTCCGGCGGTCGAGATATAGGTGAAGTCCTCGGCCACTCCCGCGTGATGAAGCGCTGCCACCGTGTCGCCGCCGCCGGCAACCGAGACCAGCTTGCCGGCACGGGTGCGTTCTGCGGCGTGGCGCGCTGCCTCGACCGTTGCGGTATCGAAGGGTTCGATCTCGAAGGCGCCGAGGGGGCCGTTCCAGACGAGCGTCTGGGCCTTGGAGATCCAGTCGTTGATCTTCTCGACCGACTTCGGGCCGACGTCCAGCATCATGGCATCGGCCGGGATGGCGTCGATGGCGACGACCTCGTTCTCGGCGCCGGCCTTGAACTCGCGAGCGATCACGCCGTCCACCGGCAGGACGATCGAGCAGCCGGCGGTTTGCGCTTCCGCCATGATCTTGCGGGCGGTCTCGGCCAGGTCGTGTTCGCACAGCGACTTGCCGACGTCGATGCCCTGTGCCGCCAGGAAGGTGTTGGCCATGCCGCCGCCGATCACCAGGGCGTCGACCTTGGTCACGAGGTTCATCAACAGGTCGATCTTGGTCGATACCTTGGCGCCGCCGACGATGGCGACGACCGGGCGGGTGGGGTTGCCGAGACCCTTCTCCAGCGCCTCGAGCTCTTCCTGCATGGTACGCCCGGCATAGGCGGGCAGGTGGCGCGCCAGGCCCTCGGTGGAGGCGTGGGCACGGTGGGCGGCGGAGAAGGCGTCGTTGACGTAGATGTCGCCGTTCTCGGCAAGGGCTGCGGCGAAGTCCGGATCGTTCTTCTCTTCACCCTTGTGGAAGCGGGTGTTCTCCAGAAGCAGGATGTCGCCGTTGTTCATCTTGGTAATCGCCTCTGCCGCGGGCTGGCCGATGCAATCGGCTGCAAAGAAGACGGCGTGATCGAGGACATCCTCGACGGCCGGAGCAATCAGCGACAGCGACATGTCCGCGACGGGTTCGCCCTTCGGGCGGCCGAAATGGGCGAGCAGGATGACCTTGGCCTGCTTGTTGCTCAATTCGCGGATCGTCGGGGCAACACGCTCGATGCGGGTGGCGTCCGTGATACGGCCTTCGGAGATCGGGACGTTCAGGTCAACGCGGACAAGCACGCGCTTTCCAGCGATATCATTGAGGTCGTCGAGTGTCTTGAAGGCAGGCATGGATTGGTCCTCGTCGGCTGGAACTTCGGCTATGTCTTTCGGAAGCGGACCATACTATTCCTGATCGGGCGCGCAAGGCGGCGACGCGGGAATCCGTCGGCCGCCTGTCCTCACTCGTGCCGATTGCCGCCCCTTGCCGACGGGGATGTCGCCTTGCCGCGGTAGCGCCGCAGAGCGTCGCGAACACGATGGGCGATCTCGCGCATGTTGATGAAGACGGGCAGGGTCGTCGCCGGCTCGACGGGCTCCAGCGAGACGCCGACGGAAAGGATGGCATTGTTCTCGTCGAGGTCGCGGACGATCAGCACCACGGAGCCGAAACGGACGCGATCGGCGTATTCGGCGCGTCCGCCCAGCCGGTGGATCATGAGCTCGGCGATCGTCAGGCTTTGCTCGCCGAGGGAGAGAAGGCCCGGGCCGTAGGCGGCGTCCAGTTCTTTGGCCGGGCGCGAGGGCGACACGGAGAAGGCACCGAAGAAGTCCTCATCGTCCGCCTCGACCGGCAGGCGGCTTGCAAACAGGCGGTCGAGCAGCCGGATGTAGGGCGGCGTGACGAACAGATAGAGCTGGTCGCCTTCCTGCAGGCGTCCGGCGTACTGGTAGCGCATGCTGCGGCCGTCGCGGATGACGAGGGACGGCATGGCCCAGCGCGGAATACGCTCGCCGCGCATGACCGGGCTGTCCTTCATGACGCGATAGGAAATGAGTTCGTGGGTCGACTTGCCGGGCAGGTCCAGCTCGACCTTGTCGATCTCGCCGTGCCGGGGAGGGATGATCAGCCCAAGCTTCTGCGCGACAGGCTTGATCGTCCATCCCTGCAGCAGCAGCGAGACCAGCACGATGATGAAGGCGGTGTTGAAGAAGAGGAGGCCATTCTCCAGGCCGCCCAGCAGGGGCATGATGGCGAGCAGGATGGAAACGGCACCGCGCAGGCCCACCCAGGCGACGAAACCGGTTTCCTGCTGCGTCATCTGGAAGGGCAAGAGGCTCAGCCAGACCGCAAGCGGACGCGCGATGAAGACGAGGAACAGGGCAAGGGCGATGGCCGGCAAGGCGATCGACGGAAACTGCGACGGTGTCGCGAGCAGGCCGAGCACGATGAACATGATGATCTGTGCCAGCCAGGTCAGTCCGGCATGGAAGCGGGCAATGGATTCGCGGGCGAACATCTTGCGGTTGCCGGCATAGATCCCGGCGACATAGACGGCCAGGAAGCCGCTGCCGCCGATGGCGCCGGTGAACGCGAAGACCAGGAGGGCGAGCGCCAGCACGAAGATCGGCGCCAGGCTACGGTCCTTGGTGAAGCGGTTGAGAACCCAGACGATCATCATGCCGCCGAGGAAGCCGAAGAGGACGCCGAGCGCCATCTGCTGGACGAACAGCATCAGAAACTGCATGTCCAGTCCGGCAAAGCCTTCGCCGCTGGCGATTACCTCGACGAGGGCGATGGTCAGGAAGATCGCCATCGGGTCGTTGGTACCGGATTCGACCTCGAGCGTGGAGCGAACCTGATCGCGGATGTTGATGCCGCCGATGCGCAGCAGGAAGAAGACGGCGGCCGCATCGGTCGAGCCGACGATGGAGCCGAGGAGCAGACCTTCCAGCCATGTAAAGTCGAGGAGGAACATGGCGGCAAAGGCGAAGATCGAGGCGGTGACGAGAACGCCGACCGAGGCCAGTGTCAGTGCCGGCCAGGCGGCGACGCGGAAGGAATGGATGGAGGTGCCGAAGCCTGAATCAAAGAGGATGATGGCGAGCGCCAGGGAGCCCAGCATATAGGCCAGAGAGAAGTTGTCGAAGGCGATCCCGAGGCCATCGACGCCGGCGATGAGGCCGATCGACAGAAAGACGAGCAGCAGCGGTGCGCCGAAGCGGAAGGCGATGAGGCTGGAAAACGCGGCCGCCAGCACGAGAATCGTGCCGACCAGCAGGAAAATGTAAAACGCATCCACCATTGCGGCTTCTTCCTATCCTTCTGGGGCCGGACGACCACCGGTCGACCATGCCTACGGCTGTGCACCGCGACCCGCTGGATCCACGCAATTTGGGATTTCGGCAGAACGGACGATTCGAAACGAGATATTGTAGAGGCGGGAACAAATCCGGCAACAGAAGGGCAGGGGAGAAATAAAAAGAAAGGCGGGCCGAATTTCGGCCCGCCTTTCCAGCGTTCGACGATCTGACTGTTTTAGATCAGCTTGCCCATCACGACGGCCGTGTCGGACATGCGGTTCGAGAAGCCCCACTCGTTGTCGTACCAGGTGAGGATACGCACGAGGTTGCCTTCCAGGACCTTGGTCTGGTCGGCGGCGAAGTTCGACGAATGCGCATCGTGGTTGAAGTCGATCGAGACGAGCGGATCCGTGACATAGGCCATGATCCCCTTGAGCTCGCCTTCGGCAGCGGCCTTGATCGCGTCGTTGACTTCTTCCTTCGTGACATTGCGCGAGGGAATGAACTTCAGGTCGACGACGGAGACGTTCGGGGTGGGAACGCGGATGGCCGAGCCGTCGAGCTTGCCCTTCAGTTCCGGCAGCACGAGGCCGACGGCCTTGGCAGCACCCGTCGAGGTCGGGATCATCGACATGGCTGCGGCGCGGGCGCGGTAGAGATCCTTGTGCATGGTGTCGAGCGTCGGCTGGTCACCGGTGTAGGAGTGCACCGTCGTCATGTAGCCCTTCTCGATGCCGAAGGTCTTGTGCAGGACATAGGCGACGGGAGCCAGGCAGTTGGTGGTGCAGGAGGCGTTGGAGACGACGAGGTCGTCCTTGGTCAGCGCGCTGTGGTTGACGCCGTAGACGATCGTCTTGTCGGCGCCTTCGGCAGGGGCCGACACCAGGACGCGCTTGGAGCCGTTCGACAGGTGCAGGCTGGCCTTCTCCTTGGAGGTGAAGATGCCGGTGCATTCCATGGCGATATCGACATCCGCCCAGGGCAGATCCTTGGGATCGCGCACCGCGGTCACCTTGATCGGCTTGCCACCGTCGATGATGATGGTGTCGCCGTCCACCCGGACATGTGCCGGAAACTTGCCGTGGACGCTGTCATAGCGCAGCAGATGGGCGTTGGTTTCCACCGGGCCGAGATCGTTGATGGCGACGACCTCGATGTCGGTGCGGCCGGACTCGATGATGGCGCGCAGTACATTGCGCCCGATGCGGCCGAAGCCGTTTATACCCACTTTAACTGTCATTTTCACATACTCCCGCTGGTCTGTCGTAGCGTGTTGGTCAACCTTGCTGACGCGAGGAGAACGGCTTTACGAAAGTCGCTTCTCGGCCGATTCCACCACGGCTTCCGCCGTGATGCCGAAGTGCTTGTAGAGTTCTTTCGCCGGACCCGAGGCCCCGAAGGATTTCATGCCGATGAAGATGCCGTCGGAGCCGATGATGGCGTCCCAACCTTCGCGCACGGCCGCTTCGATGGCGATCTTGACCGGCGAGGTGCCGATGATGGCCGCACGGTAGTCGTCGGGCTGGCCCATGAAGAGCTCGACGCAGGGGACGGAGACGACGCGGGTGGCAATGCCGCGCTGCTGCAGCATCTCGTTGGCCTTCAGGGCGATCTCGACTTCCGAACCGGAGGCGAAGATCGTGACCTTGGCATCGCTGGAAGAGACCAACTCGTAGGCGCCATAGGCGCAGAGGTTCTTCTCTTCGTATTCCTTGCGGGCTGGTGCCAGGTTCTGGCGGGTGAGCGCCAGGCCGGACGGGCGATGCTTCTCCTTCAGCGCCAGCTGCCAGCACTCGGCCGTCTCGGTTTCGTCGGCCGGACGGAAGACGAGGAGGTTCGGGATCGCGCGCAGGGCGGCCAGATGCTCGACCGGCTGGTGGGTCGGACCGTCTTCGCCGACGCCGATGGAATCATGCGTCCAGACGTGGATGACGCGGATGCCCATGAGGGCGGCGAGGCGTACCGAAGGGCGGCAGTAGTCGGAGAAGATCAGGAAGCCGCCGGCATAGGGGATGAGGCCGCCGTGCAGCGCAATGCCGTTCATGGCGGCGGCCATGGCGTGCTCGCGGATGCCGTAGTGAAGGTAGCGGCCGGAGAAGTCTGCCGGCGTGATCGCCGTCATCTGGCTCGTCTTGGTGTTGTTGGACGGCGTCAGGTCGGCAGAGCCGCCCAGTGTTTCCGGCAGCAGGCCGTTGATGACCTCCAGCACGTCTTCCGAGGCCTTGCGCGTGGCAACCGTCGGATTGTTGGCGGCCACCTTCTTCTTGAAGGCGTCGATCGTGCTGTCGAAGTCGCCGGGAAGGTCACCTGCAAAGCGGCGTACGAATTCGGCGCGCGTCCCGTTTGCGGTGGCGTTGAGCCGCTCTTCCCATTCCATGCGCACCTTGGTGGAGCGCAGGCCGGCAAGGCGCCAGGCGTCGAGAACGTCGGCCGGGACGCTGAAGGCTTCCGCATCCCATTCCAGCGACGTGCGGGCCGCTGCAATTTCCTCGGCGCCGAGCGGGCTGCCGTGAACCTTGTGGGTGCCCTGCTTGTTGGGCGCGCCGAAGCCGATGACGGTCTTGCAGGCGATCAGGGTCGGCTTGTCGGACAGGTGGGCGGCCTCGATGGCGGCCGCGATCGCATCGGGATCATGTCCATCGACGGAGATGGTGTTCCAGTTGACGGACTTGAAGCGGGCGACCTGGTCGGTGGAATCCGACAGGGAAACGGCGCCGTCGATGGTGATCGAGTTGTTGTCCCAGAAGACGATGAGCTTGTTGAGCTTCAGGTGGCCGGCCATGGCGATGGCTTCCTGGCTGATGCCCTCCATCAGGCAGCCGTCTCCGACGAGCACATAGGTATGGTGGTTCTGAAGGTCGGAACCGAATTCCTCAGCCAGCTTGCGCTCGGCGATCGCCATGCCGACGGCATTGGACAGACCCTGGCCGAGCGGCCCCGTGGTCGTCTCGATGCCGGAGATGTGTCCGTATTCCGGGTGGCCCGCGGTCTTGGAGCCCAACTGCCGGAACTGCTTGATGTCTTCGATGGTGATGTCTTCGTAGCCCGTCAGGTAGAGGAGCGAGTAGAGAAGCATCGAGCCGTGGCCGGCCGACAGCACGAAACGGTCGCGGTCGGGCCAGAGCGGGTTCTTCGGATCGAAGTTCATGAAGCGGGAAAACAGAACCGTCGCCACGTCGGCGGCTCCCATGGGCAATCCGGGGTGACCGGAGTTCGCCTTCTCCACGGCGTCCATGGAAAGGAAGCGGATCGCATTGGCCATCCGGTTGTGTTTTTCGCGAGAGATCATGACTGTTCCGCTGTGTTCCGGGTGTCGTTCACGGTCTTCAGACGGACCGCGTGAAAGCGGCTGATCCATATCAGGTGCAACGCGCAAGTCAACAAAACTGGCCCGGATCAGCCGTCCATTTGGGCAGCAGCGAGACGCTTTGCCTCATCGGCGAGCAGATCGGCCCGAGGTTATCATCCGCAGGATTCACAAGATAGACGTGGGCTGTCGCGGCGGCTTTGTTGACCCGTGTCGGAGGGCTGAATAGTCTGCGGGCGAAGTCAGATCGGCGCGCAAGCCGATTCGGCATGGTTCACACGGAAGATTCGGATGCCGGCGGAAAAGACGTTGGATCAGGCACTTGCCGAACTCTCGACCGCCCTTGGCGGCCTTGAGAATGCGGTCGACATGCGCATCGAGCATCAACGCCAGAGTGCAGATGCCGAGGGCGAGGTGCGTCGCGTTCATGCGGATAGAGCCCGGCTCGCCCAGGAACTCGACCAGTCACAGTTTCGCGCCAATCGGCTGGAAGAGGTCAACCGCGAGGTGTCGCGTCGTCTGGTCACGGCGATGGAGACCATCCGTGCGGTCCTCGACCGATAGCGCAGCGAAGGACAAGCCATGGCTCAGGTGACGGTAACGATCGACGGCAAGGCCTACCGCATGGCCTGCGAAGAGGGCCAGGAAGACCATCTGACCGACCTCGCGGCCGGCTTCGACCAATATGTCGGGCACCTGAAGAACCAGTTCGGGGAGATCGGCGACCTGCGGCTGACCGTCATGGCCGGCATCATGGTGATGGACGAACTGTCGGAAATGAAGCGGAGACTGGCTGCCTGCGACGCCGATATCGCCGCCCTGAAATCCGCCCGCGACGGCGAGAGCCAGCACCATGAGCACCATGAACAGCTTCTCATTTCGACGCTTGGCGACCTCGCCGGGCGCATCGAGTCGCTAACGGGAAAGCTGAGCGGGCGAAATGCACCCGTCAACTGACGCAAAAGCGTTTTAAGCCACTGGCGGACGGCAGGGATTCGGCCTATATCTGAGTTGCGATCTGCGCCTCACGACAGGAACCACAATCCCTGGGGCCATACTCGATCCAAAGGGAGCTGTCCCTGGCCAGGCCCGTGGGCTTGGTCATATGGCGCCCACCTACGTTTGTAGGCACCCAGGATCGTAAACCTCCATCGGTTGCCGTGGATCGCACTTATTTTTCGCCTTGTTCATCTGTTTGCCTGCCTGCGCAGTGCAAGACTTGATGCCGCGACTTGACTTTGACATTCCGGCGCACGAGTTTCCACCGGCCTCCACATCGCCGGAATCCCATGCCGATCCAAAACAATACGTTCGCTCGCTCGTCGATCCTGATGCTTCTGATCGGCGCCGTCATCCTTGTCGCGATTGTCCTGTCTTCGCTCTTCCAGGCGCGGATGACGCAGTCCTATTCGCAGGAAGTCGTCCAACTGCGCAATGCGCGAACGTCAGCGTCCAATCTTTTCGCCCTGATGCAGGGCGCAGAGACCGGGCAGCGCGGCTACCTCCTGACGCAGAACGAGGATTTCCTGGCGCCCTACGAGCGCTCCATCAACGAGGTCATGGCCAGCCTCGAGAAGCTGGAGAATGCTCTCAGGGAAGAGCAGACCTACGCGCAGACGATCCCGCAAATCAAAACGCTCGTCGAAGAGAAATTCCAAGAGTTGCGGCAGACTGTGGAGCTCGCCCGGTCGGGGGACGTCGACGGTGCGATCGCCGTGGTTCGCGCCGATTACGGGCGCCAGACCATGGAAGCCCTCCGCGACCTGCTGCGGACGCTGCTCCAGTCTCTGGATGGGCGGCTGAGTTCCGGCTTGGAGGAGCTGGCAAGCGCATCAGACACCATGCAGTGGTTCGCGATCGCCGGCGGCATGGTCATCATCGCGGTCGTTGGCGGTGCGATCCTGATCGTCGGCCAGCACGTCCGGGAGCTGTCGCGCGCCCGCGGCGCGGTGGAGGAGTTGAACGCCAGCCTGGAGGAGCGGGTCGAGGAGCGTACGGAAGACCTGATGCAGGCCAACCGCGAAATCCAGCGCTATGCCTATATCGTCTCGCACGACCTGCGCGCGCCGCTCGTCAACATCATGGGCTTCACCAGCGAACTCGATGCGACGCTTACGACCGTACGCACCTATGTCCTGTCGGATGGGGACAGGCTGACGGAGAGCGAAATCCGTGAGGCGCGGCTGGCGGTCGAGGAAGACCTTCCCGAGGCGATCAACTTCATCCGATCGTCCACCAAGAAGATGGACGGGCTGATCAATGCCATCCTGAAGATCTCCAGGGACGGTCGCCGGGAGCTGAAGCCGGAGCCGATCGATCTTTCGGAGCTTCTGGAGAGCACCGCCGCCAGCATCTACCACCAGGTGGACGAGGCGGGCGGGGAGGTCCGGATTGCCGTCGGCGGTGCCAAGGGGCTGGTATCGGACCGCTTCTCGCTGGAGCAGATCTTCGGCAACCTCTTCGACAATGCGGTGAAATACCGCCATCCCGACCGGCCGCTGCATCTGGCCGTGCGCGCCATGCCGGCAAAGCGCAACGGCGTGCGCATCGAGGTGGAGGACAACGGCCGTGGGATCGCGCCGGAAGACCACGAACGCATCTTCGAACTTTTCCGTAGATCGGGCGTGCAAGACAAGACGGGAGAGGGTATAGGCCTTGCCCACGTCCGATCATTAGTCAGAAATTTAGGTGGCGAGATTACGGTGACGTCAACGATGGGGGGCGGATCGACATTCATCATTCGCCTTCCGGGTGATTTGTCCCAGTATGTCAGGAGTAACGGGTCATGAAAGCGGCAGCAAAAGAAGTCACCATCGTGATGGTCGAAGACGACGAGGGCCATGCGCGCCTCATCGAGAAGAACGTCCGGCGGGCTGGTGTCAGCAACGAGATCATTCCGTTCACGGACGGCAATTCCGCGCTCGATTTCATCCTCGGCAGCGACCGCACGGGCGTCTCCACCCAGGACCGTCACCTGCTCATCCTGCTCGACCTCAACCTTCCCGACATGTCCGGCATTGACATCCTGGAGAAGGTGAAGTCCAACCCACATGCGAAGCGCCTGCCGGTCGTCATCCTGACGACCACGGACGATGAGCGGGAAATCCAGCGTTGCTACGATCTTGGCGCCAACGTCTACATCACGAAGCCCGTCGACTATGACAGCTTCGCCCATGCCATCCGTCAGCTCGGCCTGTTTTTCTCTGTGATGCAAGTGCCGGGGCAATAACGGAAGCAGATGCCGCAAACCGTTCTTTATGTCGACGACGATCTTGCGCTGGCCCGTCTGGCGCAGAGGTATCTGGGGCGTGCGGGCTACGATGTGGTCCACGCGGCGGATTCCGCGTCGGCATTGGCGGCGCTGGACAACGGCTCCTTCGGCGCCATCGTGCTCGACCATTATCTGCGGGCGGAAACCGGACTGCAGATCCTCGGCATGCTCAAGGAGCGCGGGATCGTGCTTCCGGTCATCTATGTCACGGGGTCCAGCGAGGCGACGATCGCGATCGAGGCCCTGAAGAACGGCGCCTCCGACTATGTGATCAAGACCGTCGGCGAGGAGTTCTGGCCGCTGATGGAAAGCGCGCTGCGGCAGGCGATCGCCAATGCCGAGCTGCGCAGGGCCAAGGAAAAGGCCGACCAGGAGATCAGGGTCGGCAAGGAGCGGGCGGAGGTGCTGCTGGCGGAGGTCAACCACCGCGTCGCCAACAGTCTCGCCCTCGTGGCAGCACTGATCCGCCTCCAGGCGTCCAACAGCAAGAGCGAGGACGTGAAGGATGCGCTGACAGAGACGCAGGCGCGCATCACCGCCATCGCCGGCATGCACCGCAGCCTCTATACCTCCGACGACGTCCGGCATGTGGAGATGGACAAGTATCTCGGCACCTTGGTCAAGGAGGTGCAGAATTCGGTCAACATGGAGCAGCAGGGGCCGGTCATCCAGCTTCGGGCGGATGAGGTGTCGCTGACATCGGACCGAGCCGTGTCGGTCGGCATGATCGTCACCGAACTGCTCACCAATGCCATCAAGTATGCCTATCCGGACGGCGGCGAAGGCGAAGTCCGCGTTGCCTTCATGCTGCAGGGTTCGGAGCAGGTACTTCTGGTCGTCGAAGACGACGGTATCGGCTGGCTGGAGGATGACACGCCGAAGGGCACAGGTCTCGGCAGCCGGATCGTCAAGTCCATGGCTGCAACCCTCGGCTCCTCCATCGACTACAAGCCGAGGTCTACGGGTACCCGGGCCGAGCTCCTCCTGACGCTCCAGCCCTAGCCGTCATGCCATGAGCGAAGCGGCGGCGACCATTGCCACCTGCGTGGACCGGCCCTATCATTTAAACGCCTGGACACCGGCGCCTGTGCATGAACCGTCTTGGCCCATGCCGCGCAGACCCTCAGGGCGGAACCTTCCAGGTGACTGTCTTTCGATCCGGCCTCGACCGGATCGGTCAAGCGGCCCAGTTTTCGTCCCAACCGAGAGATTCTCTTGTTTACTGAAATCTTCATCGTCGTGGCCCTCACCGTTCTCAACGGCGTGCTCGCCATGTCGGAGCTGGCTGTCGTCTCCGCTCGACCCGTCCGGCTCAGGATCATGGCGGAGCAGGGGAGCCGGGGGGCAAGGCAGGCGCTGCGGCTGGCCGAGGATCCGGGGCGGTTCCTGTCTTCGGTGCAGATCGGCATAACCCTGGTCGGCATCCTTTCCGGTGCCTTCTCCGGCGCAACCCTCGGCGCCCGGTTTGCCAACTGGCTTGAGCTGCAGGGGCTGCCGGACAACTGGTCGGATGCGCTGGGCGTCGGCACCGTCGTCGTCGCCATCACCTATCTGGCGCTGATCGTCGGCGAGCTGGTGCCGAAGCAGATCGCGCTGCGGGCCCCTGAAACGGTTGCTGCCCGCGTGGCACCGGCCATGGTCCTGGTCGCCAAGATCGGGGCACCACTCGTCTGGCTGCTGGATGTCTCCGGCAAGCTGGTTCTCGGGTTGCTCGGCCAGCGGGGCGATACGGGCGAACGGGTGACGGACGAGGAAATCCGCACGGTTCTCGCGGAGGCTCATAATGCCGGCGTGATCGAATCCGAGGAATCGGCAATGATCTCGGGGGTCATGCGGCTTGCCGACCGGACAGCCCGCGGATTGATGACGCCGCGGCGCGACGTCGAGGTGATCGACATCGAGGATGACGCTGCCGAGATCCGTGCGCAGCTGCGCACGACCCAGAGGTCGCGGCTTCCTGTCCGCAACGGCAGTTCCGACGAGATCCTCGGCGTGCTCTTCGTCAAGGATGCCTTCGATTTCGTGGCGTCGGGCACCGGCGACGAGATCCGCCAGCTGATGCGCGAGGCACCGGTCGTCTCCGACCTGACGGGCGCACTCGATGTCATCCAGGCATTGCGCAAGACGCCTGCGCGGATGGTTCTCGTCTATGACGAATACGGCCACTTCGAAGGGGTCATCACCTCGGCGGACATCCTGGAGGCGATCACCGGTGTCTTCCAGGAAGACGAAACCGACGAGCCCGCCATCGTGGCGCGCGAGGACGGGTCGTTCCTGGTGGCCGGCTGGATGCCGATCGACGAGTTTTCCCATGAGATGCGGCTGCGGATCAAAGTGGATCCGGATTATGAGACCGTTGCGGGCTTCGTGCTCGACGAGCTCAAGCATCTTCCGGAGCTCGGCGAGTGCTTCGAGCGGCAGGGATGGGTGTTCGAGGTGATCGATCTCGACGGTCGGCGGATCGACAAGCTGTTGGTGCGCAGGGCCCAGCAGGACCAGGACTGATGACAAGGCCGGAGGCAAAGGCAGAGTTGCGTGCTGGCCGCCTCACGGCGCGGGACGCCATTCCTGTCGCCGAGCGGATCGAGAAGAGCCTGCAGCTCGCCGACCACGGGCTGGCTGCGCTTCAGTTCGAGTCCGGCACGATCATCTCCGGCTTCCTCCCCATTCGCTCCGAGATGGACCTGCGACCGCTGATGGCCGGGCTGCGCGGGCGTGGCGCGCGGATCTGCGTGCCGGTCATCCTCGACAAGCAGCAGATCGTGTTTCGCGAGCTGGTTCCCGGCGCGCCGCTGATCGACTGCGGCTTCGGGACGATGGCGCCCGGACCTGAGGCCGAGGTGCTCGACCCCGACATCATGCTGGTACCGCTGTCGGCCTTCGATGCGCGAGGCCAGCGGATCGGCTATGGCGGTGGCTATTACGACCGGGCAATCGCCCGTCTGCATGCCCTGGGGCGCAGACCGCGACTGATCGGGATTGCCTTCGACTGCCAGGAAGTGGCATCAGTCCCCACCGAAACTCACGACATAGGACTGCAGGCCCTGCTCAGCGAAAGCGGCCTGCGGATCTTCGACACGCAGATTGGATAAGAATGCGACTTCTCTTCTTGGGTGACATGGTGGGCAAGACTGGCCGGACGGCGGTCTGGGAACGGCTGCCGGGCCTGATTTCCGACCTGAAGCTCGACTTCGTCATCGTCAACGGCGAAAACGCAGCCGGCGGCTTCGGCATCACGGAAGACATCTTCCTGGAGACCATCAATGCCGGCGCCGACGTTGTGACCACCGGCAATCACGTCTGGGACCAGAAGGAGGCCGTCGGCTTTTCCGGGCGCCACGAGCAGTTCCTGCGGCCGGCGAATTATCCGGCCGGCACGCCGGGCCGCGGCTCCAGCGTCTATTACGCGCGCAACGGCGCCCGCATCCTGGTGGCCAACATCATGGGGCGGGTGTTCATGCATCCGGAACTCGACGATCCCTTCAACGCGGCCGAGGCCATTCTCGCCGCCTGCCCGCTGAAGGAGCAGGTGGATGCGGTGGTCTTCGACTTCCATGCGGAGGCGACCAGCGAAAAGCAGTGCTTCGGGCATTTCGTCGACGGCCGCGCCAGTCTCGTCGTCGGCACGCATACGCATGTGCCGACGGCCGATTGCCAGATCCTCAACGGCGGTACCGGCTACATGTCGGATGCAGGCATGTGCGGCGATTATGATTCCTCGCTTGGCATGGACAAGGAGGAACCGCTGAACCGCTTCATCTCGAAGATGCCGAAAGGCCGCTTCGAGGCGGCCACCGGCCCGGCGACGATCTGCGGTCTCGGGATCGAGATCTCCGATTCGAGCGGGCTCGCCGAAAAGATCGCGCCGCTGCGGATCGGGCCGCGGCTGCAGGAGACCGTGCCGCCGTTCTGGGCGTAATCCCTCTTCTGGAATGACAGAAATGTGAGGCCGGCGGCTGAGGAAGCCGCTGGACCGTCCTCCTGCCTTGCCGCATCCTGCCGCCACAACGGATATGGGAGTGGCATGATGCTGCGGACTGTCGCCTTCGTTCTCTTCTGCCTGTGCATGCCGGCCACGCAGGCGCTGGCGCAGGACGCGCCGATGGCTGTCAGTCAGTGCCAGGCGATTGCCCGCTCCGTTCCCGGCACCACTTTTGCCAGATACACGCCTTCTAGCGCTGCTCCAGTTGTGCTTGCCCAGAGCGGCGGCACGTCAGACCTCTCAGCGCGCGAGGAGGTGAGGATCACCTACGTCGGCCACTCGACCTATTTTATCGAGACACCGGGCGGCGTCGGCATCGCCACCGACTACAGCGGCGTCTACAGGCCTTCGCGCCTGCCCGACGTGGTGACGATGAACAAGGCGCATTCGACCCATTTCACGCTGAACCCCGATGCCGGCATCGAACAGGTGCTGCAAGGATGGAGCGATGTGCCGGGTGAGAAGATCCAGCACAATGTGGTGGTCGGCGATGCCTATATCCGCAATGTGGCGACCGATATCCGCTCCTGGGGTGGTGATCTGGAGGAGAACGGCAATTCGATCTTCATCTTCGAGATTGCCGGCCTCTGCATCGGCCATCTTGGGCACCTGCACCACGAGCTGACCGAAAGCCATTACACGGAGATCGGCCGCCTGGACGTCCTGATGGTGCCGGTGGACGGCGGCCTGACGCTGGGAGCCGACAGCATGAGCCGTGTGGTCGATCGGCTGCGGTCGTCGGTGATCCTGCCGATGCACCGGCCGGGCGGGCTCGACCGCTTCATCGGCATGCTCGCGGGCAGAGTCGACGTGGCCTATGCGCGTGAGCCGACGATCGTGGTCTCGATGCGCAGTCTGCCGAAGCGGCCGACCATTCTGGTGCCGCAAGGGATGTAAGCCACGGTTGCCGGCCCGATTGCATGCGAAACGCCGCTCGTGGCTTGAACCTTCGCCGCTTCGAACCTATAACGCGGCCTTTCCACGAAATAGACGTGATCAGGGGTGCCATGGCCGGCCATTCACAGTTCAAAAACATCATGCACCGCAAGGGTCGCCAGGACGCGATCCGGTCGAAGATGTTCTCCAAGCTTGCGCGCGAAATCACCGTTGCCGCGAAATCGGGTCTGCCCGATCCGGACGCCAACTCGGCGCTGCGCCTGGCGATCCAGAACGCCAAGGCGCAGTCGATGCCAAAGGACAACATCGACCGGGCGATCAAGAAGGCCTCCGGTGCCGACGCGGAAAACTATGATGCCGTGCGCTACGAAGGCTACGGCCCGGGCGGCGTTGCCGTGATCGTCGAAGCCCTGACGGACAATCGCAACCGCACGGCTTCTTCCGTGCGTTCGACCTTCAGCAAGGCCGGCGGGGCGCTTGGCGAAACGGGCTCCGTCTCCTTCTCCTTCGACCATGTCGGCGAGATCACCTACAAGCTCTCCGTCGGCGACGCGGATGCGGTGATGGAAGCGGCGATCGAGGCAGGCGCCGACGACGTCGTGACCGACGAAGAGGGGCACGTCATCATCTGCGCCTTCGAGAGCCTGGGCGAAGTCACCAAGGCGCTGGAAGCAAGCCTCGGCGAAGCCGAGACCGTCAAGACCGTCTGGAAGCCGCAGAACACGGTACCCGTGGACGAGGAAAAGGCGCAGTCGCTGATGAAGCTCATCGACACGCTGGAAGACGACGACGACGTGCAGAACGTCTATTCGAACTTCGAAGTCTCCGACGAGGTCATGGCCAGGCTCTCGGCCTGACCATGGCAATGGGGAAGGCGCTAGTGCGCCTTCTCCATCATCGGCAGTCCGGCAAACAGCTCGACGGACTTCAGCCGTGCGCCGATGTCGTGGATCGGCATCGAGACGATCAGCTCGTCGGCCTGGGTTTCGGCGAGGAAGCGTGACAGGGTTTCTCCGACGGTTGCTGGAGAACCGACAGCCGCAAACCGCAGCGTGTGCTCCACCGTCATCCGCTCCATGTCGGTCCAGTGACCATCCATGCTGTCCACCGGACGCGGGAACTGGCCGCGGACATTCTTCCTCAAATTGACGAACTGCTGCTGCGCCGAGGTAAACAGGCGGGCCGCCTCTTCGTCCGTATCGGCTGCCACGCCCATGACGCCGACCATGACATAGGGCTTGTGGAGCGTTTCGGAGGGCTGGAAGCGGTCGCGGTAGATGTCGAGCGCCTCCATGAGCATGTCGGGCGCAAAATGCGAGGCAAAGGCGTAAGGCAGGCCAAGGGCTGCGGCGAGGTGGGCGCTGTAGACGCTCGAGCCGAGCAGCCAGAGCGGCACGTTCGAGTGGGCACCCGGAATGGCCAGGATCGCCTGGTCTTCCGAGGGGCTGCCCAGTAGTCGCTGCAGTTCGACGATGTCGTGGGGAAAATTCTCTGCGCCGGCGTCGAGATTGCGGCGCAGCGCACGGGCGGTGCGCATGTCGGTTCCGGGCGCGCGGCCGAGGCCGAGGTCGACGCGGCCGGGGAAGAGGGCGGCCAGCGTGCCGAACTGTTCGGCAATCACCAGCGGCGAGTGGTTGGGCAGCATGACGCCGCCGGAGCCGACGCGGATGCGGCTGGTCGCGGCAGCCACATGGCCGATCACGATGGCGGTGGCAGCACTGGCGATGCCCGGCATGCCGTGGTGTTCGGCAAGCCAGAGGCGATTATAGCCCTGCTCTTCCGCCTTGATGGCCATCAAGCGGGACTGGTCCAGAGCGTCGCTGACGGTCTGCCCTTCCGGAACCGGTGAAAGATCGAGAATTGAAAAGGGGATCATGATTGAAGTCCTGGGGGAAATGTCGGTTTCCCCCATGTAGGTATTCCGGCCGCGGTTGCGAGGCCGGAATACCCAAGGGTGCAGATCGAGACCTACGTCTTCACGAGCCGCAGATGCGAGCGCCGGCCGGTGCCGGGACCAGGGCCTGCCGGTGGGGTGACGACCCGAACTTCCGTATAACGGCTTGCCTGTTGCTCGATGTCGGCGATGGCGCGTTCCATCTTGCCGAGCTGCATGTCCGCAGGCAGGCCGGGTTCGTCGGCAGGCCGCCTTGACCGTACCAGGCTCATCAGACCCGTACGGAGATGATCGACCACGCCGGCGTGCCGGCGGGAGGATTCGCCCAGTGACGTCAGCTGCGAGTCCAGGGCCTCGGTGTAAACGTCGATGGCATCGAATTCGCGCGTCACCTGCGTCGCGGCATTGGACGTGGCTTGCGCCTGGGCAACGACGGCGTCGGTCGCTTCCGTCAGGACCTCTACCGTCGATCCGACTTGCTGGGTCAGAGCATGCAGGTTCTTGGCGATGCCCAGGGCTTCCTGGCCGTCGACGCCCGCGTGGGCGGCGTTGACGCCACCATTGAGCGACAGCAGTGCCGCCTCGCGCAGAAGCGTGCGTACCTCTTCCGTCATCGTCTTCAGGGCAGCGAGCGACTGGCAGGTCCGCTGGGCAGACGCAGCGGCTTCGGCGGCTGCGTTCTTCGGGCGGCGGATGTCCAGCCGGGCATTGTGAAGAATGGCAGCCACATGTTCGACATGGGTGGACTGGCTGCGGGCCGTCTCCGCCGCATTGCCGGCATCGGCAGCCAGACCGGACACGGCGCTGGCGCGGGCGGCCTGCTCATCGCTCGTTCGCTTGAGGCCTTCACGAACCTCTGCGCAGTCCAGATGGGCATCGCGGGCGCGGGTCAGCACCGTGTCGATGGTGGCGCTGACGGAGGCGAGGCCCCGGTTGAAATCCTTGCGCATGCCTTCATAGCCGCGCGGCAGGGGCTGTTCGATCTGCTGGTTCAGATCTCCCATCGCGAGCCGGCGGAGACTGCCATCGAAGGCCTCCACGACGGTGCGCAGTTCCTGCAGTTCATTCTCGAGCTTATCTCGATCCTGCATAACGGTCTCCTCATGATTCCGGATGCGATGTTCTGGCTTGGCAACGCACCAATCCAAAGGCCGTTGCCGAGCTTGCCGATGTTTTACACCGAAGTTGCCGAACAGGGTTAACAGAAGGGACGATGTTTCTCTTTTGTTCACATTTCCGTGGCAGTGCTACCTGCTCCAAGATAGAGTGACCGACATGACAGAGACGATTCGCATCATCGGCATTGATCCCGGCCTGCGCCGCACCGGCTGGGGCGTCATCGAGACGCTCGGCAACAGCCTTCGCTTCGTCGCCTCCGGAACGGTGATGTCCGACGGCGATCTCGACCTCGCCTCGCGGCTCTGCCAGCTGCACGACGGGCTGGCGGAGGTGGTGGATTCCTATCAGCCGCAGGAGGCGGCGGTGGAGCAGACCTTCGTCAACAAGGATGCGGTGGCGACGCTGAAGCTCGGCCAGGCCCGCGGCGTGGTGATGCTGGTGCCGGCGCGGGCGGGACTGCGGGTTTCGGAGTATGCCCCGAATGCCGTGAAGAAGGCGGTGATCGGCGTCGGACACGGCGACAAGAAGCAGATCCACATGATGCTGAAGATCCTGATGCCGAAGGCGACCTTCGTCGGCAATGACGCCGCCGATGCCCTGGCAATCGCCATCTGCCACGCCCATAATCGCGGCGGCGAACGGCTGCGGAAGATGCTGGCATCGGCATAGCGTGTTCTTGACTTGTTCCGTCAGTTGGAATAAGTATTACCTAACAGGAGCACGGTCATGCGCGTCACATCCAAGGGGCAGGTCACCATTCCGCGCGATCTCCGCGAGCTTGCGGGCATCGAACCGAATTCGGAGGTGGTCTTCACCGTCGAGGACGGGAAGCTTATCGTGGCGCCGAAGAAGGATCCTCAGCGCCAGCAGGAACGGCAGCGGCTGGATGACTTCATGGCGACCCTGAAGCGCCTGGAGGGGACCGGCGACCCGGCAGTAGACGCCGAGACGCTCATGGGCATGACGCGGGATCGCTGAGATGGCCGTCCTGGTCGATACCAATGTGCTGGTCGATATCGCCGTTCGGGACCCTCTCTGGCTTGAGTGGTCCCGCAATGCCCTGGCGAAGCTCGCGGGGCGTGTGCCGCTGACGATCAATCCGATCATCTACGCCGAATTCTCCGTAAGGTACGACGACATAGACGAGGTCGAGGCGCTGCTGCCGCCTGAGGAATTTCGGCGCGAAGGCCTGCCTTGGGCAGCGGCCTTTGCGGCCGGTGCCGCGTTCCGCCGGTATCGGGCGGCGGGTGGCGGGCGGGAGCGTGTGTTGCCGGACTTCCTCATCGGTGCGCATGCACTGATCCGCGGCCATGCGATCCTGACACGCGATCCGAAAGGCTACCGCACCTACTTCCCCGACGTCCCCCTCATTACCCCCGAAACCCATCCCTGACGGACATCCCATGATCGGCAAGCTCAAAGGCACCATCGACGAGATCGGCGAGGACTACGTGCTCGTCGACGTACACGGCGTCTGCTACGAGGCCTTCTGCTCGGCGCGGACATTGTCGCGCATGGGCTCTGCCGGCGAGGCGGTGGTGCTGTTCATCGAAACCTATGTGCGCGAGGACCAGCTGAAGCTCTATGGCTTCATCACCGCGCTGGAACGGGAATGGTTCAACCTGCTGCAGAGCGTGCAGGGGGTGGGGGCCAAGGTGGCGCTGGCGGTCTTGTCGACGCTGACGCCCTCAGAGCTCGCCAATGCCATCGCGCTACAGGACAAGACAGCGATATCCCGGGCGCCCGGTGTCGGCCCCAAGGTCGCGATCCGGCTCGTCACGGAGCTGAAGAACAAGGCACCGGCCTTCGCCGGGGAGGCGGCCGGCAACATCGGCTTCAAGCAGGAATTGGGCGAGGGCGTTGCCTCCGCGCCGGTCTCCGATGCCGTTTCGGCACTGACCAACCTCGGTTATTCCCGCGACCAGGCCGCCAATGCGGTGGCGGCCGCCATGAAGACGGCGGGCGAAGGGGCTGACAGCGCCAAGCTGATCCGCTTCGGCCTGAAGGAACTGGCGCGCTAGCCATGGCGACGGTGTCAAACCGGTCGCCCTTGGTGTAATGAACGACAATGATCTTGAACGGAAAATGCCCCGATGAGTGAAGCTGCCCGCCTGATATCGCCGGACAAGCGGGGCGAGGACCTCGATGTCACGCTGCGCCCGCAGACGCTGGACGACTTCACCGGCCAGGCGGAGGCGCGTGCCAACCTGAAGGTGTTCATCGAGGCGGCGAAGAACCGCGGCGAGGCGCTCGACCATGTGCTCTTCGTCGGCCCGCCGGGGCTGGGCAAGACAACGCTGGCGCAGATCATGGCGAAAGAACTCGGCGTCAACTTCCGCTCGACCTCCGGTCCGGTCATCGCCAAGGCCGGCGATCTCGCGGCGCTGCTCACCAATCTCGAAGAGCGCGACGTGCTGTTCATCGACGAGATCCACCGCTTGAGCCCGGCGGTGGAGGAAATCCTCTATCCGGCGATGGAGGATTTCCAGCTCGACCTGATCATCGGCGAGGGGCCGGCGGCGCGCTCCGTCAAGATCGACCTGTCGAAGTTCACGCTGGTGGCGGCCACCACACGGCTCGGCCTGCTGACGACGCCGCTGCGCGACCGTTTCGGCATTCCGGTCCGGTTGTCCTTCTACACGGTCGAGGAACTGGAGTTCATCGTGCGCCGCGGCGCACGGCTGATGGGACTCGGGATGACCGACGACGGCGCCCGCGAAATCGCACGCCGCGCCCGCGGCACTCCGCGCATCGCCGGCCGGCTGTTGCGCCGGGTGCGCGATTTTGCGGAAGTTGCGCGTGCGGAGGCCGTCACCCGCGAGATCGCCGACGAGGCACTGACGCGGCTTCTCGTCGACAACATGGGTCTCGACCAGCTCGACATGCGCTACCTGACGATGATCGGCGTCAACTTCGGCGGCGGACCGGTGGGGATTGAGACGATCGCCGCAGGGCTCTCGGAGCCGCGCGACGCGATCGAGGACATCATCGAGCCCTACATGATCCAGCAGGGCTTCATCCAGCGAACGCCGCGGGGACGCGTGCTGACCGCCAGCGCCTGGAAGCACCTCGGCCTGCAACCGCCGAAGGATCTCGAGGCGGCGCAGTTCCGCCTGACGCTCGAGGACGATTGATTGATTACGCGCCGAGGCTTGCTGAAGCTGGCCGGCTTTGGCTTTGCAAGCCTTGCCGCGGCGGTTGCCTATCCCCTCAGTGAGGTGCTGGCCCGCCCACGCATCATCCACTACCGGCTGACGCCGAATGGCTGGCCGCAGGGACTCGGGCTGCGCGCCTGCGTGGTGGCCGATATCCACGCCTGCGAGCCCTGGATGAACCGCAGGCGGATCGAAGCGATCTGCGCTCAGGTTCAGGACCTGAAGCCGGATATCATCCTGCTGCTGGGCGACTATCTCTCGGGGATGACGCTCGCCAGCGATCCCATCGCGCCATCGGAGTGGGCTCCGGTGCTGGGAAGCCTCGCAGCACCTCTGGGCGTGCACGCCGTTCTCGGAAATCATGACTACTGGGAAGATGGCGCCTTCCAGCAGGATCCGACGGAGATACCGGAGGTGCAGCGGGCACTGGAGGGAGTGGGCATCTCGGTTCACGTCAACCGCGCCGTTCGGATCGAAAAGGACGGGGGACACTTCTGGCTGGCGGGTCTGGGAGATCAGATGGCACTGCTGCCGGATGAGAGGCGGGGTCGGATCACCATGGAGGGAGTGGATGATCTGGAGGCGACACTCAGGGATGTGCAGGATGATGGGCCAGTGATCCTGCTCGCGCATGAACCCGACATCTTTCATGCCGGTGATGACAGGGTGGCACTTACCCTGAGCGGCCACACCCATGGCGGACAGATCAACCTTTTCGGCTGGCGCCCGTTCTCCGCCTCGCCGGGGTCCGCGCGCTATCCCGGGGGCATGTATCGGGAAGGTTCACGCCATCTCGTCGTCTCCCGAGGCCTCGGATGCTCCGCCATTCCGGTGCGCATCGGCAACCGTCCGGAACTCGTTCTTCTGGAGTTGGGGAACGAGCCGTCATCCTGACTGTTCTTCCATCGGAACAGGGAGAACGACATGACGAAGATCAAGGTTGGCGACGACGTCGAGTGGAAGTGGGGTGCAAACAAGGCCGAGGGGACGGCGAAGGAGCGGTTCACCAGCGATGTCGAGCGCACCATCAAGGGCACCAAGGTGAAGCGCAAGGCCGACAAGGACGAGCCGGCCTTCCTGATCAAGCAGGAGGACGGCGACCGGGTGTTGAAGAGCCAGTCGGAATTGAAGAAGAAGTAGATAAGCGGCCGAATGGTAAGTGGCGGAGCGGACCTACGGGCCGCTCCGCCTCCTGGTATTACTGGCTGGACAGAAGGATTTCCTGCGTCACCTTGGCCAGATTGGGATCTACCTCATAATCGTCGCTCAGATGAAGCACCCCGTCCGCGCATTGAAACCACTCGCCGGACGAGGTGATGGCCTTCTGAATGCGCGTCATGAGGTTCGGCCCGACTTTCCCTGCGGTCAGCGAATGAATTCTCTGGGCGAGAAAATCCTCCAGCCAACGCATGTTCGCTGGCGAGACGGCCGCCGCGGCAACAGCAGGGTTCTCCGAAAAATAGCCTGCGAAGGCCGCGTTGGTGGGTGCCGTCACCAGCAGTTGTACCGTGCTGTCACCAAAACCGCGCGCGGCGCCCGTGCGTTGGAGGGCTGCCAGAAAGGTGTCGGAACGTCCCGGCTCGCCCTCATGGGAGCCGAACTCCGCCAGACGCTCCAGGATCGTCGGGAGCTTTTCGTCCCGGGTTGCCATGACGCCGTCCGGCTGGAAACGCAGCGCGATGACGTCGTTAAAGCCCCGCGCGCGTATCCCGCGCGTCCAGTTATACTCGAAATCGACAACGAAGTCGCCTTCAAGTGCCGGGAAGGTTCCTTGGGGGACCTCGAAGATGACGGCGGGGTTCCACAGGTACCCGGCGTAGGAGGGCTCGGCAGGATTGGGCGGCGTCGCCGGACTGAGCCATCCGACGCCCGGAAGGCTGGTGCGCCATGAGATGGAATTCGTCGACGGGCGAGAGGCGAAGGAAACTTCCGATGCCGTGAAGGTGACGCCCACGCTGGCGCTGAGCGAGGCGCCGCCCTTGCCTCCCTCCGTTCCAGCCTCGCCGCTCAGCTCGCCACCGATCGAGAAGCTGACGGTCGCCTGTTCCACCGTGCTATTGGGCCCGAATGTGATCACCCGTGCGCCCGGTGTCCTGCAGCGAATGTCGAGCGTCATGTAGTTGGCGTAGAAGCCCACCGAAACCCAGTTTGCAGAGGGATCAACGGGCGACCCCTGGGTGCCGTGGTAGACGTCGCCCGCGACGAGATAATAGTCGCGGAGCCTGCTTTGGTCCCCCTGCATCAGCTTGTAGACCGGCAAGACCGCCGCTGCCGTCAGTTTCTGATTTTCCGTGGGCACGCTTCCCCAGCCGAAATTCGGGCCGCCTGTACGGGTTCGAGTGCCGTCCATGTGACCGACCAGTTTCCAAACTTCCGGGTTTAAAGATTCAATGGGCATCGATGCTTCTCCCTGTTGGTGGACAAGCCGGGCAAGGCCACGGCATGCCTGTGCAACCTGCACGCAAGGAGTGTAAACATAATTTTCCAAATGCAACCAGGGATATTTTATCCGCCGGGTTCACATCTTCAGGATCTTGCCGACTGGTGGGTCGTCTGTCCACGAACGGTGGAGCCTTGCCAGGGTATCTTGCAGCAAGGCGTACCCGCCCGGCGTCCATCCCAGGGCTAGGACTTTCTGGGTGTCCATTCGCCTCAGATCCACCGCGTCTTC
The DNA here is from genome assembly GCF_056530405.1 of Rhizobium sp. PK7-22. Lineage (NCBI taxonomy): Bacteria > Pseudomonadati > Pseudomonadota > Alphaproteobacteria > Hyphomicrobiales > Rhizobiaceae > Rhizobium > Rhizobium sp. PK7-22. The sequence continues at coordinate 3,333,637 of NZ_CP096514.1, read as the reverse complement.
CGAGATCTCCGGTTTGCCGCTTGAAACCAGTTGTTCGGCGCTCATGGTGATGTCGGACACGTTGAAGGACTGTCCATTGATCCGGATCCGCTGCGCCTCCAGCATCAGTTGCACCGCAGCCGCCACGTCGCGGCCGTGCACCTCGGTGCCGGCGCGGGGTGCAATGCCGCGTCCCGCAAGGTAGTCCGCATAGAGCGCGTCCCATTTGTTGGGGCGAAGCTCGCCGTAGACGCCGGTCAGGCGCAGGCTGGCGGTGACGAAATCCGGGCTGGAGAGCCCTGCCAGCGCCAATTCGGCCTCGAGCTTGATCTGTCCATAGAGGGAGGTGGGTGCAAGGTCGGCGGTTTCTTTGAGAGGAAGACCATCGGCCAGGCCGTCGTAGACGGCGCGGCTTGAGAGAAAGACGCAGCGGCGGACGCCTGCCGCTTTCGCCGTCTCGAACAGCCTGAGCGTGCCGTCGAGGTTCAGGCGGCGGAAGCGGGCGGCATCGTCGCCTTCGCCGCCGCGGTATTTTCCGGGCAGGTGGTCGAAGGCGGCGTGCACGAAGGCGTCGATGCCATCGAAGGCGTCACTCTGGTCTTTCTCCGGTTCCAGCGTCAGCGGGATGAAGCCGACGGGAGCCGTGAACCAGTGTTCCGGCGGCGGCGTGCGGCCGCCGACGGTCACTTCGTGTCCCGCCTCGGCCAGCCCGTTGACGATGTAGCGGCCTACGAGGCCGGTGCCGCCGGAGACGAGAACCTTCATTGGTGATTTCCGGGGCCGGGCAGCGACGAGATATCGGGTATCTCGCGGCCCTCATGGAAGCGATGCCAGAGATCGATCAGCGGGCGCAGCTTCTCCACCTTCGGGTGGTTCTCCTCCCAGGGCTTTTCGTACTGGTAGTGCAGGATGGCGATGCTGTTCCAGTCCCAGAGGCCGGGCATGTTGAACCAGACATATTGCAACATGTTCATGAAGACCGGCAGGCCGTGCCAGTCGGGGAAGAAGGTCTCCAGAAAGGTCTGGTCGGTGCGGCGCCAGAAGGCGTCCGGCGCGTCCAGACGTTCCAGCATCTGGTCGAAGGTCGAAAGCGCGGGGCGGGCGACGAAGACGCCGGAGTTCAGCCGGTGGAAATCGGCCAGGCTCTCGTAGACATTCGGTGCGGCGGAGAATTCCGGGTAGTCGAACAGCTTGTCGATGTTGCGCAGCACGATGGCGTCGGCGTCGATGAAGACGCAGGCCCGGTACTCCGTGAGCTGCCAGAGCCGCAGCTTGCAGAAATTGTCGAGCGGCGTGTGGAAGTCGGGTTTTCTGCCCTTCGTGAAAGGGGCGGCGCCATGCAGGTTGCGGCGGGCATGACGCTCGGCAAAGGCCTCCGACAGCGGCAGATGGTCGACCTCGACGAGCCGGCAGCCTTTTGCCGCGAGCGGTGCGAGTGCGGCTTGCTCGACGCCGCCGGTATGGAGGATGACGATGTCTGCCGTTGTGCCGGTGCGGCGCAGCGAATGGGCAAGCGCCGTTGCCCCCATCGCATAATCGGCATTGGTGACGAGCGTCACGAAGGCCAGGTCGCTGACGGCAGGCGTGGCGGGGCGAAGGCCCCGCACACCGGTTTCGGTCGGCATCAGGAGACCGACTTCAGCCGCCGGCCTTCCGGGTCGCGCTCGACCTTGGCGGCGATGTCCTTGGTCCAGGCGGAGACGGCCGGCACGCGCGAGCGGTCGACGCGGTAGGCGAACTTCTTTGCCACCTCGACGATCTCGTCGAGCAGGCCTTCGCCGAGCGTCGTGGGATCGAGGCCAAGGCCGAGGAACTTCTCGTTGCGGACGATGAGGTCGTTTTCGGCGGCCTCCTTGCGCGGGTTCGGCAGCCAGGCGATTTCGGCGCCGGTCATCTTCGCGATCATCTCGGCCAAGTCACGGACACGGTGGGTCTCGGTCATCTGGTTGAAGATCTCGACACGGCTGCCGCGCTGGGGCGGGTTGTTCAGCGCGATCTCGATGCAGCGAACGGAATCCTGGATGTGGATGAAGGCGCGCGTCTGGCCGCCGGTGCCGTGGACGGTCAGAGGATAACCGATCGCCGCCTGGATCAGGAAGCGGTTCAGGACCGTGCCGTAGTCGCCGTCGTAGTCGAAGCGGTTGACGAGCTGGGCGTGGCGGCGCGTCTGCTCCGTGTGGGTGCCCCAGACGATGCCCTGGTGGAGATCGGTGATCCGCAGCGCGTCGTTCTTGGCGTAAAACTGGAAGAGCTGCTGATCGAGGCACTTCGTCATGTGGTAGATCGAGCCGGGATTGCTCGGGTAGAGGATTTCCTGGCTGACGGTGCGACCGTCGACCGTCTCGATGCCGACCGGCAGATAGCCCTCGGGAATGGCCGCGCCGACCGTCGAGTAGCCATAAACGCCCATGGTGCCGAGATGCACGAGATGCGCATCGAGGTCGAGCTCGACCATGGCGTTCAAGAGGTTGTGGGTGGCGTTGACGTTGTTGCTGACCGTGTAGTTCTTGTGACGGTCGCTCTTCATCGAGTAGGGGGCGGCCCGCTGCTCGGCAAAATGAATGATGGCGTCGGGACGATGCTTGGCGAGCCACCCCTTCAGAAGCTCGTAGTCCTTGGCCAGATCGATCAGGTGAAAGTGGATCCGGCGCCCGGTTTCGGCATGCCAGACGCGGGTGCGTTCCTGGATGGAATCCATCGGCGTCAGCGACTGGACGCCCAGTTCCGTGTCGATCCAGCGCCGCGACAGGTTGTCGAGAATGTGGATTTCGTGGCCCTGGTCGGACAAGTGGAGGGAGGTGGGCCAGCCGACAAAACCGTCGCCGCCGAGAACTGCAATCTTCATGAATCAACTCCGCTGGTTGATGGACCGGATTTCCTGATAGGGAGGTTTTGTGACAGAAACAACAATAGTCGAGTGCCGCGCCATGGCATCCGGCCATCACGATCTTCCACTAAGGCATGACGATGACAACTGAGAATTTTCTTCTCTCCGGCCAGTTGACGGAAGCCGGACACCGGCTGGTGCAAAGGGTCTATTACGAAGACACCGATTTTTCCGGTCTCATCTATCACGCCCGCTACCTGCATTTTCTCGAGCGTGGCCGCACCGACTACCTGCGCTGCCTCGGCTGCCAGCAGAGCGAGCTTCTGGACGCTGACGAGGAGGGGCTGGTCTTCGTCGTCCACCGCATGGAGATCGACTTCAAGCTTCCCGCCAGGATGGACGACGTGCTGACGATCCTGACGGCAACGGAAAAGGCCGGCGGCGCGAAGATGGTGCTCCAACAGGAGATCCGTCGCGGCGAAACACTGCTGATCGTGGCCAAGGTGGTGATTGCGGTGATCAACCGGCACGGCCGTCCCCGACGCCTGCCGGAGACCATTGCGGAGAAATTCCTCGGCGGGCGGAAGTAGGCTAAGTCACGCTGCAGTAACGTATCGTTAACCATATTGAGGTGTACTACGGGACGAGGAATTTGTGCGCCGCACGCCTTCCTTTAACCAAATTTGAAAGCGAGAAGCCAATGCTGAAAGCTCAGGGCACCTTGGGGTAACGAGCGCTTCCGGCGGCCAGGTAAATCTCGCGAGAGCGCTTTTGAACCCGCCCGGTCCTGTGCCGGGCGTTTGGATTCGGGGATATAGGTAGATGGAAGATGTAGGTTTGGCTGCAGCGACCCACGACGTCAGTCTTTGGGCGCTGTTCATGCAGGCTGGTATCATCGTCAAGCTGGTCATGCTTGGGCTGATGGCGGCCTCGGTCTGGACCTGGGCGATTGTCATCGACAAGTACGTCAGCTTCGCCAAGGCAAGGCGCCAGTTCGACCAGTTCGAGCAGGTGTTCTGGTCAGGCCAGTCGCTGGAGGAGTTGTACCGGACGCTGGCGGAGCGCCAGAACACCGGCCTCTCGGCGATCTTCGTCGCTGCCATGCGCGAGTGGAAGAAGAGCTTTGAGCGGGGCGCCCGTTCGCCGATCGGCCTGCAGATGCGAATTGACCGGGCCATGGACGTAACCATGGCGCGCGAGGCCGAAACCTTCGAAGGCCGCCTCGGGTCGCTGGCGACGATCGGCTCCGCCGGTCCGTTCATTGGCCTCTTCGGCACCGTGGTCGGTATCATGACCTCGTTCCAGGCCATCGCCGGGTCGAAGTCCACCAATCTTGCGGTCGTTGCGCCCGGTATCGCCGAAGCGCTTCTGGCAACCGCGATCGGCCTCGTCGCCGCCATTCCGGCGGTCATCGCCTACAACAAGTTCTCTGCCGATGCAGGCAAGCTTTCGGCCCGCATGGAGGGCTTTGCGGACGAGTTCTCCGGGATTCTGTCACGGCAGATCGACGAGAAGCTGCAGCCGCGCCAGGCGGCGCAGTAACGCAGTCGAGAAGGAGTTTCCCTCATGGGCATGTCAGCCGGTGGTGCAAAGAGTTCAGGTGGCGGGCGCAGACGGCGCGGCGGCCGCAGGAATGCGCCCGTCAGCGAGATCAACGTCACGCCGCTCGTCGACGTCATGCTGGTGCTCCTGATCATCTTCATGGTGGCCGCGCCGATGATGACAGTCGGCGTACCGATCGACCTGCCGGAGACGCAGGCGACGGCCATGAATTCGGATACCCAACCAATCACCGTGTCCGTCAATCCCGCCGGGGAAATCTACCTGCAGGAAACGGCCATCGGACTCGACGAAGTGGTGCCGAAGCTCGAGGCGATCGCCACCACGGGCTACAGCGAACGCATCTATGTGCGCGGCGACACCGCCGCCGCCTACGGCGTCGTCATGCAGGTCATGGCGCGGATTTCATCGGCAGGGTTCAAGAACATCGGTCTTGTGACCCTCCAGGAACAGGAGCAGTGATCGGTTCGCGATGAAGGCAAGTCTCGGGACATCGCTGGTTCTTCACACCGTGGCGCTCGGCTTCGCGCTGGTGTCGCTTGGCACGCCCGCGTCTTTCGACGTGGCCGATGTCGAGGCGTTGCCGGTCGACATCATTCCGGTGGAATCGATCACCCAGATCCAGCAGGGCGACAAAAAGGCACCGCTTGCGGAGACGGCGGCACCCGTGCCGACGACCAAGCCCAATATCGTCGAGAACGCCGAGAATGCTGGCGACAACGACGTCGACCTGAAGGCGCCGCCGACGCCGACACAGCGACCGATCGAGACGGAAGTCGCGGCCGCGCCGGAAAAGACCGATAATCCGCTGCCCAACCCCACGACCGAGACGAATACGATCAAGGAGATCGTGCCGGAAGAGACGGCGCCGAAGCCGACCGAGGTTGCCGCCCTGCCGGAGACGAAGCCGGAGGTCGCACCCGAGCCGACGCCGGAACCGACGCCCGAACCCGCGCCGGAAGCGGCGGCTGCCGAAGAAATCCCGCTCCCGGACACCGTTCCCGTACCCGCCGCACGTCCACGGCCGGAGCCGCCGAAGGAACAGGCAAAGCCTGCCGAGAAGCCTGCGGAGAAGAAGCCCGAGACGCCGAAGGCTGCCGAGAAGCCGAGCGACAAGAAGGTCGCCGACAAGAAGCAGGAAACCGCAAAATCGACGTCATCCAAGGATAGCGACTTCAACGCCGACGAGATCGCAGCACTGCTCAACAAGCAGGAAGCCTCCGGCGGTGGCGCGAAACGCTCGACCGAGACGGCTGCACTGGGCGGCAAGAAGACCACCAGCGGTTCATCGCTCAGCCAGAGCGAAATGGATGCGCTGCGCGGTCAAATTCAGAATAACTGGTCGATCATCGCCGGCATCGAAGGTGCCGACGGGGTGATCATCACCGTTTCCATGAAGTTGGACGAGAGCGGCGCCATCGTCGGCCGTCCGGAAGTCACAGCGACCGGCGGTTCCGATACTGCCCGTCGCACCCTCGAAGGAAGCGCGCTCCGTGCCGTAATGCGCTCGGCTCCCTTCAAGAACCTTCCCGTCGAAAAATACGATGCCTGGAGTGAGGTTGTCGTGAATTTCGACCCCAGCGAAATGCTGTAATAGCTGAAAGGCTGAACACTATGATGAAACGCAATTTCATCCGCCTGATGATCGCGTTTGCCGGGATGGCGATGTCCTTCGCGCCGGCTTATGCCCTGGTGGAAATCAATATCAACAGGGGCAATGTCGAGCCTCTGCCGATCGCTGTCACCGACTTCATGTCCGGAAACGAGCTCGGCGCCCAGATCAGCCAGGTGATTGCTGCCGACTTGCAGCGCTCCGGCTTGTTTGCGCCAGTCAACAAGGCTGCCTTCATCGAGAAGATCAGCAATCCCGATCAGCAGCCGCGCTTCGAGGACTGGAAGGTCATCAACGCCCAGGCACTGGTGACGGGCCGGGTGACGCGCGAAAGCGACGGCCGCCTGCGCGCCGAGTTCCGCCTCTGGGACACCTTCGCCGGCCAGCAGATGACCGGTCAGCAGTTCTTCACGCAGCCGGAAAACTGGCGCCGCGTCGCCCACATCATTGCCGACGCGATCTATGAGCGCGTCACCGGCGAGAAGGGCTATTTCGACACCCGTGTCGTCTTCGTCTCCGAGAGCGGCCCGAAGACTGCCCGCCAGCGCCAGCTCGCGATCATGGACCAGGACGGCTTCAATGTCCGGCAGCTGACCAACGGCAACAACATCGTGCTGACGCCGCGCTTCTCGCCGAGCCGCCAGGAGGTCACCTACATGTCCTTCGAAGGCGACCAGCCGCGGGTCTACCTGCTGCAGCTGGAAACCGGGCAGCGCGAAGTGGTCGGCAACTTCCCCGGCATGACGTTTTCGCCGCGTTTCTCTCCCGACGGCCAGAAGGTGATCATGAGCCTTCAGCAGGAGGGCAATTCCAACATCTACACGATGGACCTGCGGTCGCGGACGACGACGCGGCTGACGAGCACGGCCGCGATCGACACCTCGCCCTCGTATGCGCCGGACGGTTCCCGCATCGTCTTCGAAAGCGACCGCGGCGGTCGCCAGCAGCTCTACGTCATGGGAGCCGACGGCTCCGGCCAGACGCGCATCTCCTTCGGGGATGGCTCCTATTCCACCCCGGTCTGGTCGCCGCGCGGCGATCTAATCGCCTTCACGAAGCAGTCGGGCGGCAAGTTCTCGATCGGCGTCATGAAGCCTGACGGCTCGGGCGAGCGCATCCTGACGACCGGCTTCCACAACGAGGGGCCGACCTGGGCGCCGAACGGTCGCGTGCTGATGTTCTTCCGGCAGAACGCCGGGGCAGGCGGACCGCAGCTCTATTCCATCGACCTGACGGGCTACAACGAGCAACTGGTCAAGACGCCGTCCTACGGTTCGGACCCGGCCTGGTCGCCGCTTCTCGAATGATGGCAGAATGCGGACGGGGGCGGCGCGCCGCCTCTTTGCCGCCCCAATCTCCTGAAAAGGAGCGGTTGAGGAACACGGAAACGGTTCGTTAACCATACGTATTTCAAGATGATTAACTGCCTCCGGTTAGAGTCCGGCAACTCTATTTACGTTGATCCAAGGAGAGACCGGCTATGAGCCGTACCTATACCCCGGCAATCAGCCGAATGCAGACCCTCGCCCGCAACCCAGCCGTTCTGGCGCTGACGCTGGCACTGGCCTTGACCGGTTGCGCCAACAAGAAGAACCTGCCGAACAATGCTGGCGACCTCGGACTCGGTGGTGCTGCCGGTGCGGGCGCCTCGACACCCGGCTCGGCCCAAGACTTCACCGTCAACGTCGGCGACCGGATCTTCTTCGATACCGATTCGACCTCGATCCGCGCGGATGCCCAGCAGACGCTCGATCGCCAGGCGCAGTGGCTTGCCCGCTACCCGAACTATGCGATCACCGTCGAAGGTCACGCCGACGAACGCGGCACCCGCGAGTACAACCTGGCGCTCGGCGCACGCCGCGCCTCCGCGACGAAGGAATATCTTGCTGCCCGCGGCGTTCCGGCCAACCGGATCCGGACGATCTCCTACGGCAAGGAAAAGCCCGTTGCCGTCTGCGACGACATTTCCTGCTGGTCACAGAATCGCCGCGCCGTCACGGTGCTCGGCGGCGCCGGCATGTAACGCAGATATCGGCGCACAATATTGTGAAGGCGGTCCATCGGGCCGCCTTTTCCGTTTCTCCATAGTTTGGCCGAACTTGAGTTGATTTTAGGGGCGGGCTTAGTTGCTTTTTGGCGTGGATTGACAAAATCTGCAGTCGCGCAAACTCGACGCAGATCAAAGCAGGACGGACGATATGAAGAAACTTGTCTTGGCAGCAATGCTGGGGCTGATGGCGGCGGGCGGCCCCGCCGGGGCATTCTCTTTGCCGGAGCTCTTTCCGCAACGGGGTCAGGCATCGCAGACGCCGCGGGCGCCTGAGGCATCGGTGGTGCTGGCACAAAGCACCGACGGGCCGGTTCGGGTCCAGCAGCTGGAGGAAGAAATTCGCCAGCTGAACGGGCGGATCGAGGAAATGAGCTTCCAGCTTCTGCAGATGCAGGAGCAAATGCGAAAGACCCAGGAAGACAACGAGTTCCGGTTCCAGGAGCTCGAGAAGAGTGAAAATGGAGCGGCCGGGAGACCGGCCGCTACCGCATCCACGTCGCAGCCCGCCGCTCCGGCGACGGAAGCCGACGACGTGGCGCGGCTCATCGGGACGCCACCTGCGGCGCCGTCGGGCGCTGCCGGGCCATCCGGAGCACCGGGGGCACCTGAAACCGTGCTCGGGGCGATCGACTTCGACCAGAATGGCAACCCGCGCAACGTCAGCCGCAATGATGTTGACAATTCCTCCAGCCTGCCGGGCGTCGATCCCGGGCCGGGCCTTCCTGCCCAGGGGCAGGCGACCGGGGTAAACCCGGGCCAGGTGCCGGATACGCAGCAGACGGCCTCGCTCGGCAGCGAGAGCGACACCTATCAGGTTGCCTACAACCATGTGCTCACCGGCGACTATGCCCTGGCAGAGCAGGGGTTCACCCAGTATCTGAGCGAGTTTCCCGAAGCCGAGCGGGCTGCGGACGCAAACTTCTGGCTCGGCGAGGCTCAGTACTCCCAGGCCAAATACACCGAGTCCGCCAAGACCTTCCTGAATGCCCACCAGACCTATGCCAAATCACCCAAGGCGCCGGAAATGCTCTTGAAGCTTGGCATGTCGCTTGCCGCGCTCGACAATTCCGAGACTGCCTGCGCAACACTGGGTGAGGTCAAAAAGCGCTATCCGAACGCGCAGCGCCCCGTGCTGTCCAAAGTGTCGTCCGAGCAGAAACGCCTCGGCTGCTGATCGGCTGCCGGTGTTGAGCGCCGACCATCCTTCCATTCTTTCCGCGCAAGAAGCCGTCCGCGTCTTGCTGCAGGCTCTTCCGAGGCCCGTGCGCCTCCTCGTCGCCATTTCCGGCGGCAGCGACTCGACCGGCCTGCTGGTGGCGCTTGCAGCCCATGCGGGCGCGGATGTGTCGCTGAGCGCCGTCACCATCGACCACCGGCTCCGGCCCGAATCGACAGCCGAGGCTGCCACCGTCGCACAGCTCTGTGCCAAGCTTGATATTCCCCACACGACCCTCGCCTGGACCGACGAAAAGCCGATGAGCGGTCTCTCCGCCGCAGCGCGGGAGGCGCGCTATGTGCTGCTGTGCCAGGCCGCTGCGGACATGGGCGCCACGGCGATTGTCACCGGCCACACGCTGGACGACCAGTTGGAGACGGTTGCCATGCGCCAATCCCGCGGCGACGGCTGGGTTCCCGGACATGCCGGCATGGCGGATGCGGTGCTCCTGCACCGTCGCCACTGGCTGCTGCGGCCGTTTCTGCGGACAAGGCGCCGGGACATCCGCGACTTTCTGCGTGAGGCGGGGCACGGCTGGATCGATGATCCGTCCAACGGTGACATGCGCTACGAGCGGGTGAGGACGAGGGCAGAGCTCCCGGCGGCGGATGCTGGCACGCTGTGCGACATCGAAGCGGCGGGGAAGCGGCGGCGTGCGCTGTCAGACGCAGCCGCGGTCCTGCTTGCCGAGCACGCGCAGGTGCAACATGGCGTCCTAATGCATCTTCGGCCTTCCGCGCTGGTGGCGGAGGCTGCGGTGCTGCGCCATGCGCTGTCGGCCGCGGCCGCCGTGATCGGCGGCCGCGAGCATGGTCCTGCTTCTCGGAGCATGGACCGGCTGATGGACGTGGTAAAGGCACAAGGCCTCCACCGGCTGACGGCCGGGCGGGTTGTGTTCGACGTCCGCCGCAGCGGCCTTTTCCTCTGCCGGGAGAGCCGCAACGTGCCTGAGGTAGAGGCGGCGGCGGGGGAGACCTGCGTCTGGGACGACCGCTTTCGCGTAATGAATACAGCGGCCGGGCCTATGAGCATCAGGCCGATGCGGGTTGACCGAGAGGAGGCGCAGGCGCTTTTTCCTGATGTGCCTGCCTCGATCGCAGCGCGCGCCGCCCGCGCCATGCCGGCGGCACCCGGCGCAGTCGCCAGGCTTGCGCCATACGACCGGTTTCTGCCCCAGTTCGACTATAAACTGGCCACCACTCTGGCAGAGCTTTTCGGATGCGACACTTTCCCGCTGGTTCCGTGGAACGATTAGGCACGGAAAAGGTAACCAGTCGATCCGGTTCGCCTTGGCAAGCAGTAGGCGGAACCCTATGTTAAGCCGCAAGCAAGGTGGCTTTCGAGCTGCCAAACAGTTCCGGGGAGTTCGATGAACCCAAACTTTAGAAATTTTGCCCTCTGGGCAATCATAGCGCTTCTGCTGATTGCGCTGTTCAGCATGTTCCAGACTGCGCCATCACAGACGAGCTCCCGGGAAATTCCGTACTCGAAATTCTTGAGTGATGTGGACGCCGGTCTGGTGCGCGAAGTGGTGGTCACGGGGAACCGGGTGATGGGGACCTATGCCGAAAACGGCACCGGATTTCAGACCTATTCCCCGGTCATCGACGATTCCCTGATCGAGCGCCTCCAGTCGAGAGACGTGACGATCGTGGCGCGCCCCGAGACGGACGGATCCTCCGGTTTCCTCAGCTATCTGGGCACGCTTTTGCCGATGCTGCTGATCCTCGGCGTCTGGCTGTTCTTCATGCGCCAGATGCAGGGCGGCGGCCGTGGCGGCGCGATGGGCTTCGGCAAGTCGAAGGCCAAGCTCCTGACCGAGGCGCATGGTCGAGTGACTTTCGAGGATGTCGCCGGTGTCGACGAAGCCAAGCAGGACCTCGAGGAAATCGTCGAATTCCTGCGCGACCCGCAGAAGTTCCAGCGCCTTGGCGGTCGTATTCCGCGCGGCGTGCTGCTCGTCGGCCCTCCGGGCACGGGTAAGACCCTGCTGGCCCGTTCCGTCGCCGGCGAGGCCAATGTGCCCTTCTTCACCATCTCCGGTTCCGACTTCGTCGAAATGTTCGTCGGCGTCGGTGCATCTCGCGTGCGCGACATGTTCGAGCAGGCCAAGAAAAACGCACCCTGCATCATCTTCATCGACGAAATCGACGCCGTCGGTCGTCACCGTGGTGCAGGTCTCGGCGGCGGCAATGACGAGCGCGAGCAGACGCTCAACCAGCTGCTCGTCGAGATGGACGGCTTTGAAGCGAACGAAGGCGTCATCCTGATTGCCGCGACGAACCGTCCCGACGTTCTCGACCCGGCGCTTCTGCGTCCCGGCCGCTTCGACCGCCAGGTCGTGGTGCCGAACCCGGACATCGTCGGCCGCGAGCGGATTCTGAAGGTCCATGCCCGCAACGTGCCGCTGGCACCCAACGTCGATCTCAAGGTGCTCGCCCGCGGGACGCCCGGCTTCTCCGGTGCCGACCTGATGAACCTCGTCAACGAAGCGGCCCTGATGGCGGCGCGGCGCAACAAGCGCGTCGTCACCATGGCAGAGTTCGAAGACGCCAAGGACAAGATCATGATGGGCGCGGAACGCCGTTCCTCCGCCATGACCGAAGCCGAAAAGAAGCTGACCGCCTATCACGAGGCAGGGCACGCCATTACCGCGCTTAATGTGCCGGTGGCGGACCCGCTGCACAAGGCAACGATCATTCCGCGTGGCCGTGCGCTGGGCATGGTCATGCAGTTGCCGGAAGGCGACCGCTATTCGATGAGCTACAAGTGGATGGTCTCGCGCCTTGTCATCATGATGGGCGGGCGTGTTGCCGAAGAGCTGACCTTCGGCAAGGAAAACATCACCTCCGGCGCGTCCTCCGACATCGAGCAGGCCACCAAGCTTGCCCGCGCCATGGTCACCCAGTGGGGCTTCTCCGACATCCTCGGACAGGTTGCCTATGGCGAGAACCAGCAGGAAGTCTTCCTCGGGCACTCGGTGTCGCAGTCAAAGAATGTTTCGGAATCGACGGCACAGAAGATCGATACCGAAGTGCGTCGGCTGATCGACGAGGCCTATACGGAAGCCCGTCGCATCCTGACCGAAAAGCACGACGAGTTCGTCATTCTGGCCGAGGGTCTCCTCGAATACGAGACGCTTTCGGGCGAAGAGATCAAGTCTTTGATCAAGGGTCAGAGACCCTCCCGCGACACGGGTGACGATACGTCGCCGCCGCGCGGATCGGCTGTCCCGAGCGCCGGCGCCAAGAAGGACGAGCCCAAGGGTGGCGAGCCTGAAGGCGGCCTGGAGCCTCAACCGCACTGATTTCGACAGTCATCGTACCAAAAAAGGCCATTCGCGAGAGCGGATGGCCTTTTCGTTTGGTAACGGGATGTAATCAGTTTTGACGGTAATTTACGTGTCTCGACGGGGAAACTGTGGCATGACCGCAGCCCTCTGGGGACACTGTTTCTCCAAGCCGCGGCGGCTGCCGCGATGACGCGCCATGAGGCGCGGTGACGAAGGAGCATGCATGACACGCCGATATTTTGGCACCGATGGAATTCGTGGACATTCCAACACCTTCCCGATGACGCCGGACCTCGCCATGCGAGTCGGTATCGCCGTCGGGACGATCTTTCGCAACGGCAGTCACCGCCACCGGGTTGTGATCGGCAAGGACACGCGCCTCTCCGGCTACATGCTGGAAAACGCCATGGTTGCCGGTTTTACCGCCGCCGGCCTCGACGCCTTCATCCTCGGACCCATTCCGACGCCCGCCGTCGCGATGTTGACCCGCTCGCTGCGGGCCGATGTCGGCGTGATGATCTCGGCCTCTCACAATCCCTACCAGGATAATGGCATCAAGCTCTTCGGCCCCGACGGCTACAAGCTTTCCGACGAGCTGGAGATGCAGATCGAGGACCTGATCGACAAGGATCTGACGTCGCAGCTTGCGAAGTCCGCCGACATCGGCCGGGCGAAACGCATCGATGGTGTCGACGACCGCTACGTCGAGCATGCCAAGCGGACGCTGCCCCGTGACGTGACCCTGCAGGGCCTCCGGGTCGTCGTCGATTGCGCCAATGGCGCCGCCTACAAGGTGGCGCCGACCGCGCTCTGGGAAATGGGTGCAGACGTCGTGACGATGGGCAACGAGCCGAATGGCCGAAACATCAACCTGGACTGCGGTTCGACCAGCCCGGGCGCGCTTCAGAAGAAGGTCCACGAGGTGAGGGCCGATATCGGCATCGCGCTCGATGGGGATGCCGACCGCGTCATCATCGTCGACGAGACCGGTGCGGTGGTCGACGGCGACCAGCTGATGGCGGTGATTGCCGAAAGCTGGGCGGCGGAGGACAAGCTTCGCGGCGGCGGGATCGTTGCCACCGTCATGTCCAACCTCGGGCTCGAGCGCTTCCTCACCTCCAAGGGCCTGAACCTCGCCCGCACCAAGGTCGGCGACCGCTATGTCGTCGAGCACATGCGCAGCCATGACTTCAACGTCGGGGGCGAGCAGTCCGGCCACATCGTCCTGTCGGATTTCGGCACCACGGGCGACGGTCTCGTCGCTGCCCTGCAAATCCTGGCGCGGGTGAAGCGGCTGGGCATTCCGGTCAGCGAACTCTGCCGTCGGTTCGAGCCGGTGCCGCAGCTTCTGAAGAACGTCCGTTTCCAGGGCGGCAAGCCGCTCGACGACATCATCGTGCAGCAGGCGATTGCCGATGCCGAAGCGGAGCTTGCGGGCAGGGGACGGCTGGTCATCCGCCCGTCGGGAACCGAGCCGCTCATCCGCGTCATGGCGGAAGGCGATGACGAGAGGCAGATCCACCGGATCGTCAACGAGCTGATCGGCGTCATTTCGAACGTGCGCAGCGTCGCCTGAGACGAGTGGGATTTCCAGCAAAAAGCCGGCCTCGCGCCGGCTTTTTGATTCGGTCTTGGTAAATTAGTATAGTTAAGCGGGTCTTTACCTTTCCGGCTCATTATCCATCCAGGATCAACCTATTGGCGTGCGCGACAGCCAATGATGACGAGCTTGGAGATGAAGCCATGAAAAAGAGCCTGCTGGGCGCAGCCGCATTGTTGCTGACGGTCGGTGCTGCCCATTCTGCCGATGTGTACCAGCCTGAGCCGCTCCCCTTCATGGACGCGCCAGAGATCACCGTAAAGGAAGCCAGTGGCTGGTATCTTCGCGGCGATGTCGGCTATTCGTTCAACAAGAGCCGCGGCGCGGAATTCATGCAGGGCAATGATGCGTCCCAGTATGTGGACTTCAATACCACTTCGCTGAAGGACAGCTTCCTGATCGGTGCCGGCGTCGGTTACCAGATCAACAACTATCTGCGCACCGACCTGACCTTCGACTATATGAAGTCGGATTTCGAAGGATCGACAGTTGGCGGTGGCGCCGCATTCGGCGCCTGCGTCGGACCCTGCACATCGCGGGATCTCTCCACCATGCATGCCTACTCGCTGCTCGCAAACGCCTATGTGGACCTCGGGACCTATGGCTCCGTCACGCCTTATGTCGGTGCCGGTATCGGTGGAACCTACGTGGATTGGAAGAACCTGCGCAACACCTCCTGCGCCGATGACGGTAGCAGCTGTGACGACTCAGTCGAGCACGAGGGCCACGGCAGCTGGCGCTTCACCTACGCTCTGATGGCCGGCGCGACCGTCGACATTACATGCGCCGTCAAGGCTGACGTGGGCTATCGCTTCCGTCACGTCACCGGCGGCGATATGTTCGGCTACAACGAAGGCGGCGGACCGGGCTGGGACAAGGGCTTCTACAGCCATGAAGCCCGCGTCGGCGCACGCTACCTTCTCGGCGGCTGCGATACACCGGTATCCTACGAGCCTCCGCTGGAGCCGATCGTCTACAAGTAACATTCGGCTTCTGCTCGCATCATAGAAAAGGCCGCTCGTTTATCCGGGCGGCCTTTTTTGTTGCTGGGTGCGCGACCTAGAATTCGCGCTTGATGAAGAGGCGGTCGATCGACCAGAAGCCACCGCCAAAGGCTGCGAAGAAGAAGGCACCGCCAGTCCAGAACAGCGAGGCGAGTTCGGCCTTGGTCTGTACCTGTTCAAGGAACTTTGTCCCGCCATCTGCCAGCCTCGTCACGGCTGTCGAGGTGAAGAAATCGCTGCCGGACTTCAGAGCCTCGATGCCGCCCGCGGTCAGGAAGGCGTGGCCATAGGGGTGGGCGTAGTGGAACCACAGCGTGATGGCGAGCATCACGCCGTTGGCCAGCGCGATCGGACGGGTGAAAAGCCCGAGCGCGATCATGGCGCCGCCGAAGAACTGCATGGCGGCGAGAAGCGGCGACCAGAGCCAGCCCGGGTAGAAGCCGAGGGTTTCGACGAACCCTGTCTGTGCCAGCGGCGCGACGATCTTCGGGTAGCCCTCGATCATCAGCATGCCGCCGATCGCCACCCGCAGCGCCACCCAGGCGAAGGGTTGGGCAAAACGTTCGTAGAAGCCCGTGAGGAAGGGCATGTAGAAGTGGTCTTTATCCTCTGTCCGTTCAGGACTGAATCCCGTCTGCATGGTCATGACTATCTCCTGATCTTAAACAAATTGAATATGAATATCAGTGGCATTGGTCTGTCTGGGGCCACAACGGCGCCGTATTCAAGCGTCTATCCGGGGCTTTGCCCGGTCCCTCGCCACCAGCAGGTGCACCATGAACCGGTGGCGGATAAATCCATTGACTTACGTCAATCCCGGCACAACCTCCCGTCTGCCCTAGACGAAGATATGCACGGACCTAAGCTTGACCGAAGCGGGCGCTTCCGGTAACACCGCGAGTGGGACACCCTTCCCCAACGAAGGGCTTTCTATCTGGAAGGATAGCCACATGAGCGATATCACCAAGCCGGACCTGCGTCCGGAAAACACCCATTTTTCTTCTGGCCCCTGCTCGAAGCGCCCCGGTTGGACGCTTGAAGCTCTCTCCGATGCACCGCTCGGTCGTTCGCACCGCGCCAAGGTCGGCAAGGCGAAGCTGAAGCAGGCCATCGATCTCACCCGTGAAATTCTGAACGTGCCGGCGGATTACCGCATCGGCATCGTGCCCGCTTCCGATACCGGCGCGGTCGAGATGGCGCTCTGGTCGCTGCTCGGCGAGCGCGGCGTCGACATGCTCTCCTGGGAGAGCTTCGGCGCCGGCTGGGTGACGGATGTCGTCAAGCAGCTGAAGCTCAAGGACGTGCGCAAGTTCGAGGCCGACTACGGCCTGCTGCCCAACATTGCCGACGTCGATTTCGACCGTGACGTCGTCTTCACCTGGAACGGCACCACCTCCGGCGTGCGTGTTCCCAATGCCGATTTCATTCCGGCCGACCGCAAGGGCCTGACGATCTGCGACGCCACCTCGGCGGCCTTTGCACAGGACATGGACTTCTCGAAGCTCGACGTCGTCACCTTCTCCTGGCAGAAGGTGCTGGGCGGCGAGGGCGGCCATGGCATGCTGATCCTGTCTCCGCGCGCCGTCGAACGCCTGGAAAGCTATGTTCCGGCCTGGCCGCTGCCGAAGATCTTCCGCATGACAAAAGGCGGCAAGCTGATCGAGGGCATCTTCACCGGCGAGACGATCAACACGCCGTCGATGCTCTGCGTCGAGGACTATCTCGACGCGCTGAACTGGGCCAAGTCGCTGGGCGGCCTCAAGGCCCTGATTGCCCGCGCCGATGCCAATGCCAAGGTGATCTTCGACTTCGTCGACGAGAACGACTGGATCGCCAACCTCGCCGTCAACGACGAGACGCGCTCGAACACCTCGGTCTGCCTGAAGATCGTCGACCCCGACGTCACGGCACTCGATGCCGATGCACAGGCGGCCTTTGCCAAGGGCATGGTGTCCATGCTCGAGAAAGAAGGCGTCGCCGTCGATATCGGCGCCTATCGCGACGCGCCGTCCGGCCTTCGCATCTGGGCCGGCGCGACCATCGAGACGGCCGACATGCAGGCGCTGATGCCCTGGCTCGGCTGGGCGTTCGAGACGCAAAAGGCCACGCTTGCGAAGGCTGCGGCCTAATCCTTCCTGACCGATTTCCAGTGCATGACATCGTCATCCTCGGCCTTGTGCCGAGGATCTGATCCCATCTCCCAGACCGATCGGTCGCAGATGCTCGGGACGAGCCCGAGCATGACGGCTGAAAGGTTTCAGTTCGAACTCATTTAAGGAGCCCAAACCATGGCACCTCGCGTTCTCGTCTCCGACGAATTGTCGGAAACCGCCGTCCAGATCTTTCGCGATCGCGGCGTCGAAGTCGATTTCCAGCCGCTGCTCGGCAAGGACAAGGAAAAGCTTGCCGAAATCATCGGCAACTACGACGGTCTCGCCATCCGCTCCGCCACCAAGGCGACGGAAAAGCTGATTGCTGCCGCGACCAACCTCAAGGTCATCGGCCGCGCCGGCATCGGCGTCGATAATGTCGACATCCAGGCCGCCTCGCGCCGCGGCATCATCGTCATGAACACGCCCTTCGGCAATTCGATCACCACCGCCGAACATGCCATCGCGCTGATGTTTGCGGTTGCCCGCCAGCTGCCGGCAGCTGATGCCTCCACCCAGGCCGGCAAGTGGGAGAAGTCGAAGTTCATGGGCGTCGAGATCACCGGCAAGACGCTCGGCGTCATCGGCGCCGGCAACATCGGCGGCATCGTCTGCCGCAAGGCGATCGGCCTCGGCATGCATGTGCTGGCCTACGACCCCTTCCTGTCGGCCGAGCGTGCCCAGGAGATGGGCGTCACCAAGGTCGAGTTCGACGAACTGCTGGCCAAGGCCGACTTCATCACCCTGCATGTGCCGATGACCGACAAGACGCGCGGCATCCTCGGCAAGGAGGCGCTGGCCAAGACGAAGCCCGGCGTGCGGATCATCAACTGCGCCCGTGGCGGCCTGGTCGACGAGGCAGCACTTGCCGACGCCATCAGGTCCGGCCACGTGGCCGGCGCCGGCTTCGACGTCTTCGAAGTCGAGCCCGCGACGGAAAGCCCGCTGTTCGGCCTGCCGAACGTCGTCTGCACGCCGCATCTGGGTGCCGCGACCACGGAAGCGCAGGAGAACGTCGCCCTGCAGGTCGCCGAGCAGATGTCGGACTATCTGGTCAAGGGCGCCGTCTCCAACGCCATCAACATGCCTTCGATCACGGCGGAAGAAGCGCCGATCCTGAAGCCTTTCATCCGTCTGGCGGATGTCCTGGGCGCCTTCGTCGGCCAGGTCACCGAAAGCGCGATCAAGGAAATCGAGATCCTCTACGACGGCTCGACGGCCGAGATGAACACCAAGGCGCTGACCAGCGCGCTGCTGGCGGGCCTCATCCGCAACCAGGTGTCGGACGTCAACATGGTTTCGGCGCCGATCATGATCAAGGAAAAGGGCATCGTGCTCTCCGAGGTCAAGCGCGACAAGACGGGCGTCTATGACGGCTACATCAAGCTGACGGTGACGACACAGAACCAGACTCGTTCGGTTGCCGGTACCGTCTTCTCCGACGGCAAGCCGCGCTTCATCCAGATCAAGGGCATCAACATGGATGCCGACGTCGGCCAGAACATGATCTACATCTCCAACACCGATGTTCCCGGCATGATCGGCTTCATGGGCACGACGCTCGGCGAGGGCGGCGTCAACATCGCCAACTTCCAGCTCGGCCGCGACCAGCAGGGCGGAGACGCGATTGCGCTGCTCTATGTCGACGCGCCGGTGAAGCAGGAGGTTCTTGACAAGCTGACGGCAAACCCGGCGATCCGCCAGGCAAAGCCGCTGGTGTTCAACGTCGACTGATCCGTTTTTCATGAACCAGAAGAAGGCCCGGCGGTTCAGCGCCGGGCCTTCTTTGTCGTGGGAGGAGGCGTGAGGTCGGAGGAAGCGAAAAAACATCGACTTCGCCGTTCAATTCTTCGCCAGTTGTCGAAAACCCCTTAAAAACCAGAGCAACTCTCGCTATATGCCTGCTAGTCCGCGCGCTTGCGGATTGTGAGGAGATCCGAATGTTTTCATCCATCCGCCACTTCAAAGGCGTGTTTGCCGTTGCTGCTCTCGCAATGGCTTTCTCGCTGGTGGCCGTCGATTTTGCAGAAGCCCGCCGCGGCGGTGGCTTCGGCAGCCGTGGCAGCCGTACCTTCAATACCCCTGCCGTCACCCGGACTGCGCCCAACCCGGCTGCACCGGTCGATCGCACCATGACCCCCGGCACGCAGCGCAATGCCGCGACGCCGAATGCTGCCGGACAGGCGGCACCTCAGAGCCGCGGCCTTTTCGGCGGTCTCGCCGGCGGTCTGCTGGGTGGCCTTTTCCTCGGCGGCCTCTTCGGCATGCTGATGGGCTCGGGCTTCGGCGGTGCCGCAGGCTTCCTCGGCATGCTGCTGCAGGTCGCGCTGATCGCCGGTCTTGCCATGCTCGCCATGCGCTTCTTCGCGCGCCGCCAGCAGCCGGCCAACGGTCCGGCCGGAACGAGTGCCCGCAATTCCCATGAGGCGCCGCAGCAGGGCGGATCATCGTTCCAGATCCCGAAGATGGGTTCGTTCGGCGCCGGCGCTGCCGCAGGTGCGGCATCCGCGCCGCGGCAGGCCTCGGATGCCACCGACGAGATCGGCGTGACCAGCCGCGATCTCAGCCTCTTCGAGAAGCTGCTGGAGCAGGTGCAGTCCGCCTATGCCGCGGAAGACTACGCGGCCCTGCGGGCCATCACAACGCCGGAAGCGATGTCGTATCTGGCCGAGGAACTGGGCGAGAACGCCACCAACGGCCTCAAGAACGAGGTGCGTGACGTGACGCTGCTGCAGGGGGATCTCTCCGAGGCATGGCGCGAAAACGGCATGGAATACGCCACCGTCGCGATGCGCTACTCCAGCATCGACGTCATGCGTGACCGCGATACCGGTGCGGTGACGAAGGGCGACCCGGATGTTGCCACGGAGACTGTCGAACTGTGGACCTTCGTGCGCAAGCCGACCCAGGAGTGGAAGCTCTCGGCAATCCAGACGGCCTAGTCACCCAGGCGCGCGACGGTCTTCTCGTCGCGGTTGCCTCCATAGAACACCGCAAGGGCTCGCTCGAAAGGCGAGCCCTTTTCGCTGACTGCTGCAAAGAGCGTCATGGAACTCTTGAACTTCATATCGTCCGGAGAGCCGAGAATGGCATGGGCGCTCGTGCCTTCATGCTGCAGCATAAAGTGCGTGCATTCCACGAGTCTCGGACCCAGCACCGGGTGACGCAGATAGGCCTTGGCTTCGGCGCGCGAGCCGATGGCGTATCGTTGCGCCATCGCTGAAGATCCCAGCCCTTCCACCTGTGGAAAGACGAACCACATCCAGTGGGAGCGCTTGGCGCCCTGCCGCAACTCGGCCAGCACCTGCACGTAGACCGGCGCCTGCGCCTCGGTAAAGCGCTCCAGATCAAAGCCGTTCGACGAACGCATCCTGTTCCTCCATGGCATTGGTGCTTCCCAATCTAGAAGTCGCCAGGCGGGAAAATGTTGCCTTGGGGCTTTCCGATGCTGCATTGCACCCTACCATAAGGCCCATGGAAGCACGACTGGAACAATATATTCACGCGTTCATAGGCTGGGTGCCAGACCCGATCCTGAGCCTGATGCTGCTGCTCCTGTCTTTTCTGCTCGGGCTGCTTTTACACAGGATCGTCTTCAGGATTTCGACCCGCGTGGCGGAGAAGCGCGACCTCTTCTGGCGTTCCCTGGTCCAGCGCACGCGGCGTCCGCTGAGGCTGGCGATCCTGACGTGGACGCTGTCGCTTGGGGTCGTGGTGGCACCCTTGAGCGACAACGCGGAGAGCGTGCTGCGGCACATCCTGCTTCTCTGTTTTATCGTCGTGATCGGCTGGATGGCGCGCACCGCCCTGCACATCTGGACGACGGTGTACCTGCGGCGCTTCAAGCTCGATGCGGAAGACAACCTGCTGGCCCGCAAGCACGTCACCCAGTCGCGGATCATGGAGAGGGTGGTGGCTACAGCCATCATCGCCTTTACCATCTCAGCAGCGCTGATGACCTTCCCGGGCGTTCGCCAGTACGGCGTGTCGCTGATGGCGTCAGCCGGCGTTGCCGGTATCGTCCTTGGCCTGGCGCTGCAGCCGGTGCTGAAGAACCTCTTTGCCGGCATCCAGCTGGCGATCACGCAACCGATCCGCATCGACGATGCGCTGCTGGTCGAGGGCGAGTGGGGCAATGTCGAGGAGATCACCTCCACCTATGTCGTCGTCAAGCTCTGGGACTGGCGCCGCCTGATCCTGCCGCTCGGCTATTTCATCGAGAAGCCGTTCCAGAACTGGACGCGCGAGGGAGCCGCGCTGATCGGAACGGTGATCATCTACCTGGATTACAGCGTGCCGATCGCCGAGATCCGCCGGAAGGTGCTGGAGATCGCAGCCAATTCGGCGCTCTGGGACCGCGATGTCGTCAACGTCGCCGTCACCGACTTCAAGGAAAGCGTCATGGAGGTCCGCATCCTCGTCTCGGCCAGCAATGCGGGGCGTGCTTTCGATCTGCGCTGCGAGGTGCGCGAGAAGCTGATCGACTTCATTCAGCAAACCTATCCGTCCGGCCTGCCGAAGGTGCGCGCGGAGGGGTCCGTCGATGCGACGGTCGGCCGGGCAACGGTCGCGGAGGCTTCGCAGGGAACGGCGCCAACACCGTGAAAACCGCTGCGCTTGCACGGGCGGCCAATCCTTTCTATATCCGGGGCAAGAACAGCCCGGCGCGGCCGAACCCGCTCCAGGTCGAATGCCGCCGATATCATGCAAGGCCGGCGCCCGAGTGACTGAGAGAGTTCCTGTGAACACGCTGGATTTTGACAAGAGGCCGGAAGATACGCGCATCGTCGTCGCCATGTCGGGTGGCGTGGATTCCTCCGTGGTGGCGGGTCTCCTGAAGCGCCAGGGCTATGACGTGCTTGGCATCACGCTGCAGCTCTATGACCATGGGGCCGCAGTCCACCGCGCCGGCTCCTGCTGCGCCGGCCAGGACATCGACGATGCCCGCCGTGTCTGCGAAACGCTCGGCATTCCCCATTACGTCCTCGACTACGAGAAGCGTTTTCGCGATGCGGTGATCAACCCGTTCGCCGAAGCCTATGCCATGGGCGAGACGCCGATCCCCTGTGTTGCCTGCAACCAGACCGTCAAATTCGCCGACCTGCTGGCGACGGCGAAGGAGCTCGGCGCCGACGCGCTGGCAACCGGCCATTACATCCGCTCGCAGCCGAACCCGACGCCCGGCAACCCCGGTCGCCGCGCGCTCTACCGGCCAATCGACGCCGACCGCGACCAGAGCTGGTTCCTGTTTGCCACGACGCAGGAGCAGATCGACTATCTGCGCTTCCCGCTCGGCGGCATGTCGAAGGCGCAGGTGAGGGCGCTTGCCGAGGACATGAGCCTCGTGGTCGCCAAGAAGGCCGACAGCCAGGACATCTGCTTCGTGCCGCAGGGGCGCTATACGGACATCATCAACAAGGTGCGGCCGAACTCGGCGCTCGGCGGAGACATCGTCCACATGGATGGTCGCGTGCTCGGGCAGCACGAGGGCATCCTGCACTACACGATCGGCCAGCGCCGTGGCATCGGCGTGGCGACCGGCGATCCGCTCTACGTCGTCTATCTCGATGCCCGCGGCCGCCGGGTCATCGTCGGGCCGAAGGAGGCGCTGGATACGCGGCGCGTCTACCTGCGCGACATGAACTGGCTGGGGGACGGCGCGCTGGAGGCAGATGCCGCCGGCGGCTTCTCCTGCTTTGCCAAGGTCCGCTCCACCCGTCCTCCGACGCCGGTAACGCTGCGCTGCGACGACCGGGGCGTCTATGTCGACCTGACGATCGGAGAGGCCGGTGTGGCACCCGGTCAGGCCTGCGTCCTCTATTCGGGCGAAGGCGCCGATTCCCGCGTCTGGGGCGGCGGCTTCATCGAACGGTCGGAACGGGCACCGGAAGCGGAAGCCGCGCTGAAGGCCCTGCTTTCCACACCCGTTGCGGCCTGACCTGTGCACGGGCGGCAGGCGCGGGTTTTCATTCGCGAAATTGAAAAGACCGCGCTTGACACTGCTACGACGCGGGTTTTATAAGCCGCACATCCAAACGGGCCCGCCCTTCAGTACGCTGAAATTCAAGGCAGGTTTTCCGTGTGGCGGGGTAGCTCAGGTGGTTAGAGCAGCGGAATCATAATCCGCGTGTCGGGGGTTCGAGTCCCTCTCCCGCTACCATTTTTCTTAGTCATTCAAATCGATCACCCTGCTTTTGTACTGGAAACATGAGTGACACACTCGTGTCGACGGTATCTGTCGCTTGTTTCCAGATGGTCAGGTGCATGCCCTGGCGGCGGTGAGACGAGCGGTCATCCGGTTCGGTAAAATTCAGTTTCCTACATCAAGGGATTCTTAAATGGAGTGCTTATAAATTAGCGCCCTGTAATAGGAGTCCTCATGCACCACGTCCGCTTTCTGCCGCTTATGTGTCTTTTCGCCCTCGCTCTTTTTCCTTCCATCGCCGTCGCAAAAGACTGGATCGTGGCCAAGACCACTACCCAGGTGAGCTATACGGTCGACAAGACGACGTGGGACGCTGTTGCGGTCGGCACTGTCATCCCCAGCAAGGCGTGGATCTCGACCGGACCGCGCGGCCGGGTGACGTTGACCAGAGGCGAAGAAAGCCTGTCGCTCAGCCCCAACACCCTGGGCTCGGTGGTCACACATGAAGGCCTGTTCTCGCGCAAGACGGAGGTCGTTCAGCAGACCGGGGAGATCGCTCTCGATATCGAGAAGCGCAGCAGTCCCCATACCTATGTTCATACGCCCTTCCTGGCGGCCGTGGTCAAGGGAACGACGTTCACGGTGACGGTGACGGAGCAGGAGGCTTCCGTGGCTGTCGAGAGCGGCTTGGTGGAGGTTTCATCATTTACAGGCGGACAAAGCGCCGACGTGGGGCCGGGCCAGCAGGCAACGGTGGACCAGAACCAGACCATGTCGGTTGCAGGCGTCGATGCCGCGCCGTCCGTTACGTCGGTGGAGCCGACGCGCGCCAATGTTCCGGCGGTCAATCAGGCCGCTCCTTTGGGAGCCGGTCTCGGGCTCAGCGCCTTTGGCGATCAGAGCGCCCAAAGTGGTGATGCCGGTTCAAACGGCGTCGCTGGAGAGAGCGGCGGCAGCGAAAGCAGCGTTGCAGAAAGCAGCTTCAGCCAGGGCAGCCAGATGGGCGAGGGGGCCGGCAAAGCAAACGGCAACGGCAACGGCGGCGGATCGGCGGGCAATCTTGGAAACACTGGCGACGGCCGTGGCAATGAACAAGGACGTGGCAACGGCAAGGGCAACGGGAATGGCAATGGGCCGGGAAACGGTAACGGCCCCGGTAACGGCCACGGCCACGGCCCCGGTAACGGCCATGGCCCGGGACACGGTAACGGCAATGGCCATGGGCACGGAAATGGAAACGGTCATGGCCATGATGATGATGATGACGACGACTGAGGGCGACGGGCCGAAGTAGCTCCTCAGGCAGCCCATTTCCGGACAGTCCTCTCGTTCATCGCCGCCCTATAAGTCATGGCAGGGGCATAGCCCCCCGTTCGATCCACATCGCAAAGAACTATCTAAGGAGAATACCGTGAGACTTATCATCCTGATCGCCGTCGTCACCCTGGTCGGCTGCACTACGACCGAGCCTTCCTACTACGAACCGCCGGCGACGACGCCGATCTACAAGTAGCAGTCACCCGCGAATCGGAGCGCCACAGGTGCGTTCTGGCGAACGCTCGGAGAGTTGCTTTGTCGGTCACCCCTTGCGCGGAATGACGCTGAGCGAACCGTCGCTTTCGAGGATGACCGCTTCCACCTGGTCGAGTGCGTCAAGGCCCTGCGAGCGGACGGCGGAGAGGACCTCATCTTCCGTCAGCCGCTGGTCGAGGAGGGCAGCGCTGCAGTAGCTTCCGCTGCGGGCCAGCAACGTCGGTTGTGACCGCACCAACTTGGCGAAATCCTTGGAGCGCACAGAAAGAAAGGTGACAAGATACTGAAGCGCAATGAGAAGGCCGAGCGCCGTGGCGCCTTCCGCCAGCGCAATGCTTTCCTGAAGCAGGACGGCCGACAATGTCGAGCCGAGGGCGACGGTGACCACCAGGTCGAAGGCGTTCATCTTGGCCAACGTGCGCTTGCCGGAGATACGCACGAACAAGACCAGCACGACATAGGCAAGCGTTCCGACGATCACCGTCCGGACAATGCCCGACCAACCCTGAAAAAAAAGTTCGCTCCAGTCCAAAGCCTTTTCTCCGTCCTTGCGTCGCAAACCGCAGATGTGGCGGAAGGTTCCTAAAGCGGCGATCAAAGGGCGCGAGGCGGCAGTCGGCACTTGAGATAGCCTGTTCGACCGCCAGGTATCTCGCAGGCAGGTGTCGCCATAGAGTTGCGCTCTTCGGTCCTGTGACAGCTATAGCATTACAGGGACAGGTCCGACTCCTGACGCAGCTTCAAGGCAATCGTCAGGATGGTCCTGGTCCTGAAGGCAACGAAGGGTACAGGCTCATTGCGAGCCTCCGCAGTCCGGATCTTGACTTCCATGTAATCGATGGCAGCGGCAATCTCGTCGCTGGCCACCGT
The DNA here is from genome assembly GCF_056530405.1 of Rhizobium sp. PK7-22. NCBI lineage: Bacteria > Pseudomonadati > Pseudomonadota > Alphaproteobacteria > Hyphomicrobiales > Rhizobiaceae > Rhizobium > Rhizobium sp. PK7-22. The sequence continues at coordinate 3,307,799 of NZ_CP096514.1, read as the reverse complement.
ATCATCCTGAGCAAGCGTATTTGCCATGGCCGCAAGTTTGTTTCGCATGGCACCCCCTAACTTGCTCCGTAAGACTATATTTTCCGAGCCAGATGCCATTCTGAACCTATGTTGCGCTGCATTCAACTATAAGCCGCAACAATTTAAGTCTTTGGTAAATTGCCATAGGTTGCCCGAGTAGGCATTTATCCAGCCACGGCCGGTGTCGTGCCGTCGTCTGCAAGCGGTGTCCGCTGGCATTGGAAAAGAGCCGCAATGAGATCCGACTGCGTAATGATGCCGACGACATGATTGCAGTGATCTACGACAGGCATGTGATGCAGGCCCATGTCGGCCATAGGCGGCACGAGCTTGGCGATCATGGTTTCCGGCAGCGCCGATTGAACACGCCGCGTCATCACATCCGCGACACTGCGCGGGGCGCTGTTGTTCGGGAGGATGCGACCGGCCTTGGCGCGCAGGGTCAAGGTTCCATGCTCGTTCAATACCGACATGCGCATGAAATCCGTCTGCGTGACGATACCCACCAGCTCGCCGTCCGCATCCACCACCGGAAGCGCCTTGTGCGGGCTTCGCATCAGCTGCTGCCAAGCGCGGCGCAGGCTTGTCTGCGGTGCGATGGTGACGACATCGCGGGACATGATCTGCCCACAGGTGATCTCCCCGGAGCGGCGTTCATAGGCGCGGATCTGCGCGGCGTGCAGAAGCGCATCGAGATCTTCCGGGCTGACGTTGACCACTTCATCGTACTGCTCCAGCACGGCGCGGAGGTGTTCCGGTACAACGCCGAGCGGACGACGTGCCGTCGCAGCGTTGCCGCCACCGGAAGCCGAAGGTGATACTGCAGGGGCAAGATGCGGATAGCGGCGACCGGTGAGGTTGTTGAAGGCATAGGCGCTCGCCAGCAGCAGGACCGTGTTCAGGCCGACCGGCGAGAGCACGAACCAGTAGCCCCATTCCTGGATGCTGGTGCCGGCAAGCACTGCGGTCAACGCCACGGCCCCGCTTGGCGGATGCAGGCAGTTGAGAAGCAGCATCAACCCGATGGAGACGGCGATCGCCGTGCTGGCGGCAATCACCGGATCCTCGATCAGCAGTGCACAGGTGACTCCAATCGTCGCAGAGACGACATTGCCGCCGAGGATCGACCAGGGCTGGGCCAGGGGGCTGCTCGGGGCAGCAAACAGCAAGACCGCGGAGGCTCCCATGGGCGCGATCAACAGCGGGAAGGCGCCGCTATCGCCGAGCGCCAGCCGGCTCAGCAGGCCGGTCAGGAGAATGCCGAGCAGCGCACCGACGGAGGCGCGGATACGCTCGGCAGGGCTTACGGGGACGATCGATGGATTGAGACGTCGGAGAAAGGACATGGACCCGGTCGTGGTGCTGGAAACCGAGGACTAGCAGAGGATATGCCGCCGCAATAGGCATGGTGCCCTAAATTTGGTCTGCTGCCTGGAATATCCGTTTCAGCGACACGAGGTTACTTCTGAAGCGATGCCGCAGGCGTGGCGCCGAACTGGAACTTCCGCCGCTCCGACCGAGTTAACGGCGCTTGCCGAAGATCAAATCCGAGGAGACCACATATGCTTGGCAAAGGCTCGGACGAGCGCGCCGATTCCGACAGCCCGTTCGACTGTATCATCCTCGGCGGTGGTCCGGGTGGAATGACGGCCGCGATCTATCTGGCGCGGATGAACCGCAAGACCCTGCTGGTCGACGGCGGCCGCAGCCGGGCACGCCTCATTCCGCGTTCCTACAATCATCCGGGCTTTCCCGGCGGTGTGAAGGGCCGCGACCTGCTTGCCCGGATGCGCGAGCAGATCGCCGAACTTGACGTGCCGGTGGTCGAGGGTGACGCAGCGCGGTTCGAACGCACGGGAGACGGCTTCTTCAAGACGGAGATCGGCGGGCGGCTCGTCCTGGCCCAGAACGTCATCTTCGCCACGGGACTGGAAGACAACATGCCGCCTTTCGAACATGCCCATGATCTGGTGGCGGAGGGATACCTGCGGATCTGCCCTATCTGCGACGGCTACGAGATCGCCGGGCGACCGGCAGTGGTCATCGGTGCGACCATGCGAGCGGTCGCGGAAGCGCGCTTCCTGAAGACCTTCACGCCCACCATCGCGATCGCAACGCTCGGCGAGACGCAGCAGTGGGACGAGGAGACGGCGGCGGCCCTGCGGGAAGAGGGTATCGAAGTGGTCGTCGAGCCACTTTCGTCGGTGACGAAAGCCGGGGAGGATGAGATGGACATGATGTTTGGCAGCGGCAAGATGTTCGATGGCGTCATCGTCTATGCTGCGCTCGGTGTCAGGCCACGTTCGCAGGTGGCTGCACAGCTCGGGGTCCGGCTCGAGGAGGACGGTCGCATCAACACCGGGCCGCACCAGGAAACCAATGTCGAGGGTTGCTTTGGCGTCGGTGATGTGGTCACGGGGCTGAACCAGCTCGGAGTTGCCATGGCGCATGGAGAGGTCGCGGCTGTCGCCGTTCATAACCGGCTACGCGCCGGAAGCATGTGAGACCTGGAACTCGCGTATGCGGGCGGTGTTAAGCGTTGCTGAACAGAAGAAAGGTCAGGTGCCTGTTGAGACAGTTCATTCCTATCGTCGGGCTTGCAATCGCGCTGGCCGGCTGCACCTCGGTTTCGCCCGATGCGCCGGGTCTCGAACCCATTCCCGGCAGCATCACCTATGGCGGGCAACCCCGGACGCGCTTGACCAAGGCGCCGATCGGCAGTCCCGTCAACCACCAGTTCCGAAACGAGTTCGGCCAACGGGTCGAGGAACGCTATATCATCCAGCCGGACCGCAGCCTGAAGCTCGTGACCCGGCGGGTCTATCGTGGGTGGCCGTTCGTGGACGACTGAATGCAAGAGGAGCCCCGCTACACACGGGGCTCCTGAGGTTCAGGTTCCGCTGCCGGGCTCGGCCATCTTGCGATGCTGCCCGGCGAGCATTCCGGCCGGCGTGACATTGGCGACGGCGGACATGACCTTGTTCTTCCAGCCGGCGACGACATCACCCTCGCCATCCATCATCGCCTTGAAGCCGGCCTTGGCGACGAATGCGGGATCGTCCTTCTTGCCCTGGCCCACGGCCGTGTCGAGCAGGTCGGCGCGTTCGAAGAACTCGGTGTCCGTCGGACCCGGCATCAGGCAGGTTACGGTGACGCCGCTGTCCTTCAACTCGTCGCGCAGGGCAAAGGAGAAGCTGTTGATGAAGGACTTGGTGGCATTGTAGACGGCCTGGTAGGCGCCCGGCATGAAGCCGGCGATCGAGCCGGTGAAGAGAATTCGACCCTCGCCGCGCGCCCGCATCCGGTTGCCGATGGCGTGGACGAGGCGGATGGTGCCCGTGACGTTGGTGTCGACCACCCGCTGCGCATCGTCCAGATCCTGATCGAGGAAGGAGTGGCCGAGACCGACACCGGCATTGGCCATCAGGAGATCGACGGGGCCGGCGGCGGAAATTCCGTCGACGAAGCGGCGGACGCCGTCCGGCGTCGCAAGGTCCACCTGCATGGCCTCCACCTGCACGCCGAATTCCTTCAGCTTCATGGCCGCGTCCTGAATCTCAGGCTCGTTGGCAGCGATCACGAGGTCGTAGCCGTTTTCCGCGGCGCATCTGGCCAGTTCATAGCCGATGCCGGTCGAGGCGCCCGTGACGACCGCCAGTCCTTTCCTGGTGGGGGTGGGGTTCATCGTCTTCTCCTTGAGGGGGACAGAACGGCGAGGATGCCGCCATGGCCTTGGAATCTTCTGCGCCAAACCGGGGGCGAAGTGGAAATGTTCCCGAGGCTGTTCTGGCAAATGGCAGGTCAGATTGACGCTGGGTGGAGGAAACCCTTGCTGCCGGATCGGGTTCGGACGTATCTCAGACGCAGTTTACGAGAAGGACTGAGCATGACATCAGATGCGCAATGGGCTCCCCTGTCCCCTGTCACGACCGGCCTCCGAGGGCGCTGCCCAAGATGCGGGCAGGGGCATCTGTTCGACGGGTTCCTGAAGCTGCGGCCCAGCTGCGAGGTCTGCGGCCTCGATTACTCGTTCGCCGACCCGGCCGATGGTCCTGCCTTTTTCGTCATCTGCTTTGCCTGCGTCCCAAGCGTGGCGCTTGCTGTCTGGATCGAGGTTGTGTTCCAGCCGCCGTTCTGGGTGCACGCACTGACGTCCCTGCCGTTCATGCTGCTGACCTGCATCCCGCCGCTGCGTCCGCTAAAGGGTTGGCTTGTGGCCAGCCAGTATTTCTACAAGGCCGAGCAGGGCACGATCGACCGTTCGAATGAGGCACAAGTCTCGCCAGACGCTGCCGCCAGCCGGAAAGCCGAGGATTAGTCGGAACCTTTCGTTCGCCAATCAATTCGTCAGGTAGCCAGCAGGGAGCCTGACATGCTTGAAAAAGAAAATGAAAACGACAAGGAAAGCCACCGAAGGGCTTTGGCCCTCGAGGGGGTGATGCTGCTGCTGATCGACGGACTCGCGGCCCGCGGGACCATTTCGGCAGACGAGGCAGAGGACATGCTGCTGATCTTGTCGAAAAGCTCCGATTTCTCCGCGGCACGCGCCTCAGGGTCGCTTCGCATCGTCAACCAGTTGCGGCGGCTGCGCGGCGGCGACGGCTTTGCGACACCTGGCGCATAACCGGCTGACAGCCATCCGATACCAAAAGGGCGCAGCTCCGGCCGCGCCCTTTCTTTATGGCTGGTCTCGACCCGAAGCTCAGACCGGCGCTGCGGCAATCTCGTTCCAGTTGCCGTTTCCGGCACCGGCACGCCGGCCGTTGGTCTTCATGATCGGTGTGGCAGTGCTGCGGCCGATGCTGATGTATTTCAGGCCGTGGCGCGTGACATCCTGTGGCTCGAAAAGGTTACGGCAGTCGATGACCGACTGGCCGGCCATGGACCGGGACAGGCGCTCCAGGTCCAGCCGGGCATAGTCGTCCCATTCCGTCAGGATCACCACAACGTCCGCACCGCGGGCGGCCTCATAGGGGCAGTTGGACCAGGAGATGCCCTCCACGTGGCGTTCCGTCACCTGACGGGCTTTCGGGTCATGGGCGGTCACCTTCACTCCCGCTTCCACCAGAAGCGGTATGATCGTCAGCGCCGCGGAATCCCGTACGTCGTCCGTATTGGCCTTGAAGGCGGTGCCCAACACCGCAGCCCGCCGGCCGCTTCCCTTGAGTTCGGCGAGGATCCGGTTGGCGATTTCGGCCTTGCGGATCTCGTTGCGGCTGATCAGTGTCTCGACGATCTCCTGCGGCTGTCCGAAGCGGCGACCGATCGCTGCAAAGGCGCGGGTATCCTTGGGAAAGCAGGAGCCGCCGAAGCCGGGGCCGGCATTGAGGAAGGCGCGGCCGATGCGGCGGTCAAGGCCGATGCCGTCCGCCACTGCCGCCACATCGCCGCCTGCCGCTTCGCAGAGATTGGCCACCTCGTTGATGAAGCCGATCTTCAGCGCCAGAAAGGCGTTCGCGGCATATTTGATCATTTCCGCGTTGATGGTGCTCGTCGTGACAAAGGGAATTCCCCTGTTGCGCAGGGGCTCGTAGAGCCTTGCCAGAACATCGGCAGCCCTGCTGTCGTCGGCGCCTGCGACGATCCGGTCGGCCTCCAGGAAGTCGCGGATGGCGGAGCCCTCGCGCAGGAATTCGGGGTTGGAGCCGACTGACACGTCCTTGCGGCCTCGGACCGCCTCCACCAGGTCGCTGACCATCCGTGCAGTCCCTGCGACCACCGTAGACTTGATGACGATGACGGCGTCCTTCTTGAGGAGCAGCGCCACGCCAGAGGCGGCATCCTTGACATAGGAGAGATCAATGTCGCCGTCCGATGCCGAGGGCGTTCCGACCGCAATGAACAGGGCGTCTGCGCCGGGGGCGGCGGAGGCTGCATCGTCGGAGAAGGATAGGCGGCCTGCGTCCACGTGCTTGCGGATCAGTTCCGACAGGCCGGGCTCATAGATCGGAACCTCGGCACGCTTCAACCTGGCGACCTTCAGCGCATCCGTGTCGACGCAGGTGACGGTGTGGCCCAGCTCGGCAAGGCAGGCTCCGGTGGTCAGGCCGACATATCCGGCTCCGATGATGACAACGTCCATACTGTCCTCTCTTTCGTAGGTACCCAGTCGCAGACCGCCGACGACGATTGCTGCATATGGCCGTCGAACAAAATTAAGCGCCCACTGTTCCTGAAGAAGACATTGTTGTTGATGTTATTCATGAAGATGCAGCCGGTGGGCCATGCATCAGAAATCTCTGGGGAACATAGACCGGCTGCTGCGGTTGGACAGGTCACCTGACACCGACAGCACGAGAGGATTTCCATGAGCCAGTATCCCAAGCCGCCGTTCGAAGAACAGCAGCCAATCCCCATGCCGGGCCGCACCCGCGACATGAATCCCGTTCCCGACCATGGTGAAGACAGCTACGAGGGGTCTGGGCGGCTGGCCGGTCTGAAGGCCGTGATCACCGGCGCCGACAGCGGCATCGGCCGCGCCGTGGCAATCGCCTATGCAAGAGAGGGCGCCGACCTGGTGCTGTCCTATCTCAACGAGGACGAGGACGCCGAAGAAACCAAGCGTCACGTCGAGAAGGCGGGTCGCAAGGCTGTTCTCGTTGCCGGCGACATCCAGTCGGCCGAACACTGCCGCAGCATCATCGAGACGGCTGTGAGCGAACTCGGCGGCATCGACATCCTCGTCAACAACGCCGCCCACCAGGCGACCTTCTCGTCGATCGACGACATCACCGATGAGGAATGGGAGCTGACCTTCCGGGTCAACATCCACGCAATGTTCTATCTGACGAAGGCGGCCGTGGCGCACATGAAGCCGGGCAGCGCGATCATCAATACCGCCTCGATCAACTCGGATTCACCAAGCCCCAGCCTGCTGGCCTATGCCACGACCAAGGGCGCCATCCAGAACTTCACGGGCGGTCTGGCGCAGCTTCTGGCGGAGAAGGAAATCCGCGCCAACTGCGTCGCGCCCGGCCCGATCTGGACGCCGCTGATCCCGTCGACGATGACGGGCGACCGGCTGAAGCAGTTCGGAACGCAGGTGCCGATGCAGCGGCCCGGGCAGCCGGCCGAACTGGCAACCGCCTACGTGATGCTGGCCGAGCCGCGGTCGAGCTATGTGTCCGGCGCGACCATCGCCGTGACCGGCGGCAAGCCGATCATCTGATCGGCATCGGGCGCGGTCTCCTCAGGATCGCGCCCTGACATCGGTCATGACGAAACCGCTTTCCGGCAGCGCCGGAACGCGGTTCATCCTCACCGACAGGTTCTGTTGCGGCACCCGATAGTCCATCTCCCGGCACAGCAACCGGATGGATTCCTTCAGCAGCTCCACCGTGATCATCTCGCCGGGACAGCGGTGCGTCGTCGCAACCGGTCCTGCTCCCTGGGGAATGAAGTCAAAGCCCTGATCGCGCCAGGAAATCTCCCTCTCCGGATCAAACTCCTGCGGCTGCGGAAACAACTGCGGATCATGGGTCGTGCCGTAGAGATCGAGCAGCAGCCATTGCCCCTTGGGAAGGGCATGGCCCTGCCATTCAATATTCTCCTTCACGCGAGCGCCGACAAAGGGAAAGAAGGGGCTCGATCGCCGGACTTCCTCCGCAAACCCCTCCAGGTTTTCGTCGCCACCGTTGCGAAAGGTTTCCGCCCAGTTCGATTTCTGGTGCAGCCTGAGTGCAGCAAAGACGATGAAGCGGCCAATTGCCACCACCGGCCGCAGCACGTTGAGGACCTCGACGGCGGCAACCTCCGCCGTCAGTTGCTGCCCGTCAAGATCGCGGAAGGTGGCTGCCTGGTAGACGGGGCCGTCCGGATCTGTGGGAATATGACCTGACCGGACGTCTTCGACCATCTGCCGGACGTGACGCTCGGCGCGCCGCCTGCGCCACAGGGCAGCAATCGTGCGCGGGCGGAAATGGCCGGCGTGTTCCACCATGCCGGCCAGCTCCGTGGTTGTCTCGTCACTGTCGCCGATGGGTATCCCCGCCCATTGGCACACGGCGCGCGCCAGGATCCGGTTCACCTCGTCGATCAGGACGATCTGATCCCGGTCCTGCCAGTGCCGCAGCTGGGCGTGCCACTCGCTGCGGAAGATGGCCGTCAGCCGTCCGACCCTGTCGGGCGCCATGAGCATCGCGACGAACAGGCTCTTGCGATGACGGTGGGTCTCGCCATCTTGCTGCTGGACGCTGCCCTTGTCCTGAAGCAGCCGGAGCACCGTCTGCGGCATCGATCCCTGGCGGGTGAGCGCGGCATTGCCGTAGAAGAGTTCTGCCGCCCGTGGGCCCTGCATGCAGATCACCTCGGTCAGCGTCAGACGGGACCGAAAGATGTCGCTCCCCAGTCGTTGACACCGGTTTGGGATGAAGTGATAGCCTTCGCGAAGCAGCGAAAAAGTCGCGTCCCAGGCGCCGTCGACCGGGATGGCTGCAGCCTTTGAAGGTTCCGTGCCGGTCATGGTGCCTCCTCAGGTGCGGCGTCCCACCTCGCTGGCGAGATCCTTGAAATCGAAGGTATCGCCCCGCTCCGACGCCTCGTTTGCGAGCAGCAGGACGCGGATCGGGAAGGCGACCGCCATCTGGTGAGAACCCGAGATGTCGAGGAGATGCGTATCGTCCAAGACTGCACGTTCGACATTCTGCAGCGCGCGTTGAATTTCGTCGTGCGTGACAAGGCCCTTGTCCACGAGCAGCCGATTTATGGAAGCGACGGCAAGATAAAGGCCTTCAAGTTGCGGATTGGCGGTGTTCATGTCTCTGTCCTTTCAGTCGATGCCGGGACTTCAACGGCGGCATTCTCATCGATCAGCCGGGCGCCACGCTGGCGCGTCACGTACCGCCAGATCCACTGGATGCTGACGAGCAGACGCTTTTCGAAGTTGACCAGCAGGTAGACGTGGACGATTGCCCAGAGCAGCCAGGCCAGCCGGCCCTTCAATTGCCAGCGCCCGAAGTCGAAGATCGCCGCGTTGCGGCCGATGACCGCCGTATTGCCACGGTTGTTGAAACGGAAGGGCTCCGGCTGGCGGTCTTCCAGGATCCTGCGGCGCAGCGATTGTCCGAGGTATTGTCCCTGCTGCTTGGCCACCTGCGCCAGCGCAGGGAGCGGCTTTCCTTCTTCTCCGAGGCCAAGGGCGGTATCGCCAATCGCATGGATACCGGGAAATCCGGTGACGGAAAGGTCGGGCTCGACGGGAATGCGCCCACCGGCCTTGCCTTCGATCCCCAGCCAGCCGGCCGCAGGCGAAGCCTTCACGCCGGCGCCCCAGACGATGCAGCCGGTGCGGAAGGTGTTGGGCCCGGCAACGACCTCGTCCTTGGTGATCCTGTCCACCGGCGTGTTCGTCAGAACCTGCACGCCCGCCTTGGCCAGGGTGCGTTCCGCATACCCGGCCAGTTCCTCCGGAAATGCACCCAGAATGCGCGGTGCGGCCTCGATCAGGACCACCCGAAAATCTGCGGGCGAGAGATCGCGGAAGTCCCGGGTGATCATGAAGTGCCCGAGTTCGGCAATGGCGCCCGCCATTTCGACGCCGGTCGGGCCGCCGCCGATCACGATGCTGGTCAACAGCGCCTTCTTCTCCTCCGGATCTCGCGAGAGTTCCGCTTTTTCGAAGGCGAGCAGCAGCCGCTGGCGGATCAGCCGGGCTTCATGGATGGTCTTGAGGCCCGGAGCCCAGGCGCGCCAGTCGTCGTGACCGAAGTAGTTATACTCCGATCCCGTGGCGATCACGAGGTGATCGTAGGAGAGGCTGCCGCCATCTTCAAAACGGATCGTCTTCGCGCCCGCATCCACGCCGGCGACTTCAGCCAGGACGACCCGAATATTGCGGTAGCGTCCCAGCGTGCGGCGGATCGGTTCGGAAATGTCAGCCGGGGAGAGGGCGGCGGTGGCGACCTGATAGAGGAGCGGCTGGAAGAGGTTGTGGTTGCGGCGATCGACGACAGTGACATCGATATCGGTGTTGCCGAGTTCGCGGGCGCAGGCGAGGCCCGCAAAGCCTGCGCCGACTATGACGACGCGGTCAGGTTTTGCCTGCAATCGTGACTGCTGGACGTGCTCTTCTGCCATACCCACCCCCATGGTTCTTCGCTGCAAGGTTCCACCACTGTAACCGGTGAACCCCGCCCCGCGGACGATTGTTCCCGCGGCATCCCTTTGGAACCTTTTGTGCGCCTTGCCGTTCACCTTGCCGAGAGCCACAGGAGAAAGCCATGTACAGTATCGTTTGGTTGGTCGGCGCGGTCGTCATCGTGATCGCCGTTCTGAACCTGGTCGGTTTCGCTTAATTCGTAGTATCAGCATTCATAAGGAGAAAGACATGAACAGCATCGTATGGCTTGTTGGAGCAGTTGTAATCGTTCTCGCTATCCTGTCCTTCGTCGGCCTCGGCTAACAAGGGACAGTCTCCGCCAGGAGAGAAAAAGGACGCCAATCATGATGATTGGCGTCCTTTTTTCGTGCCTCCCGGTTACTCCGAGACCAGGAGTGCGAACGGATGATCAGCGAAAGCCCAGCCGACCGAAAGGCTCGTGGACGGTTCGAATGCCCGACCGCTGAAGATCTCGCGGTAGCGGCGTCCCCGTAGCTCATCGGGAAGCGGCAATTCCGTATCTGCCCATTTGTCCGACATCGAAATCCCGCCTTGGCGAAACGCACTCAGAACCAGCCGCGGAGCGATCAGCACGAGGGACGCATCTCCGACGCTTCGCGCAAAAGAAACCAGATTGTCGGCGCGCTTGCCATGCGGCTCAAGAGCCATGTAGCTGCCGGAGGAGAAGAGCTCGGGCTGCTGCTGGCGGAGGTTCAGGACCCTGGCAATCACCATCTGTTTCAATCGGCCACTGCGCCAGTTTTCCTCATCGGCCGACAGCAGCATTCCGTCGCTGGTTTCGGTCAGTATGTTGAAATCGGGTGCCCGGCGGTTGTCGGGATCGACAAGGCTGAGGTCGAGACGTTCGGCGCCCTGATAGATGTCGGGTACGCCGGGCGCCACCAGCTTGATCAGCGTCTGGGTGATGCCGTTGACGAGGCCGGCACGGACGAAGGGGGATAGCGTGTTGACGAAATCGGAAAGGAAGTCGTCGTTCTCCGGGTCCAGAAGGCGGGTGGCATAATCCTTGACGGCCGTTTCGTAAGGTTCATTCACCTCGTTCCAGCTCGTCCGCTGCTTGGCTTCGCGCAGTGCCTTTTCCACAAAGGCGAGAAAACGCTCTTCGAGCGCCCTCAGTCCTGCCGTGTCTTCCGGCCGAAGGTCTACCGGCCAAGCGCCCGCAAGTGCCTGGTAGAGCATCCATTCCATGGCGGGTTCCGGCGCCGGTCCGTCCTTCAGTGCACGGACCTGCGTGGCGTTCATGTCGCGCCAGCGGGTGACAGCTTCGGACCAAACCTCAGGTGCTTCGCTGAGGGTATAGAGGCGGGCGCGGGCATCTTCACCGCGCTTTGTGTCGTGGGTGGAAGTTCCCGACAGCGCGTGAGGCTGGTGCTTCAGGCGGGTCCGCATCTCCTCGTGGAAGTGCGTGAGCGATGCAGCTGGCGGCGCGGCCTCGCTGCCTACCTCGTTCAGCGCCAGCAGGCGATGATGGCGGAAGAACAGCGTGTCTTCGAGCGACTTTGCCATCAGCGGGCCGGTGAGTTGCTGGAAGCGCGTGCGGAAGAGGCTGGCCTTGTCGGCCTGCGCGGCGCCGACGTCTCCCAGGAGAATGCGCTGGATGAAGGTCAGTGCCTCCTTGTCCGGTGCATGAGGTCCGCTTTCGACCGACGAGACGATGTCGCCGAGGCGGGTCTGGTCTGCCTGCGTCATGCCGTCCGCTGTACCGTAGGTGCGGTAGACGGGGAAAGCGACGAGCAGCTCGCGCAGCGCGTTGTGCATGGCGCGCGCTTCGATCGTTCCGGAGCCGCCCTCGGCTTCATGCAGTGCGAGAGCCAGCTTCTGCAGCGCCGCAACTTCGCCCTCGAAGTTGTTGTTCGCCATCGACAGTTTCGCGTCGCGCAGATCTTCCATCGGGTCCGTCTGCCGGCCGGAGACGGCCTCGTAGGCGTGGGTCAGGGCCTCCGTCTTTTCGCCGTCCACCAGGGCGTTGCTCAGTGCGCCGATGAACTCGTAGCCCGTGGTGCCGGAGATCGGCCAGTCGTCCGGGAGCTGCTCGCCTTCGCCGAGGATCTTCTCGACGACGATGTATGTGTCCGGCCCTGCCGCCTCGCGAAGCTGCTCCAAGTAGGCCTTTGGATCCGCCAGCCCGTCGACGTGGTCGATCCGCAGTCCGTCGACGCGACCGTCCCGGACCAGGTCGAGAACGAGGCGGTGGGCGTCGGCGAAGACCTCCGGATCCTCGACCCGCAGGCCGACCAGTCCGGTGATCTCGAAGAAGCGGCGATAGCTGAGCTCGCGCGGCGCATCGCGCCACGACATCAGCCGCCACGGCTGCTGCTCGTGAAGCTCGGCAATCTCCGTCTTCGCGGTGATCGACAGCACCGCCTGCTCGCGGCCTTCATAGGTGGAGGGCTTCAAGGGGTAGCAGGTATCGTAATAGGCGAGTGCCGGCTTGCCGGTATTCGGGTCGGCCTTGATCGACAGGTCGCCCGCCTCAAGTACCTTCTCGAAGGTGTCGCCGAGGAAGGGGAGCGTCAGCCGCCGGCTCCAGTCGATGTCGAAATAGCGGGCGTAGCGGCTGTCTTCGCCATGCTCCACGACATCCCGCCACCAGGGGTTCTCCAAAGAGGAGGCCATGTGGTTCGGCACGATGTCGAGGATCAGGCCGAGCCCGTGCTGCTGCAAGGCCTGCGACATCCGGTCGAAACCTTCGCGGCCGCCGAGAACCGGATCGAACTCGTTGGCATTGGTCACGTCATAGCCGTGCGTGGAGCCAGTCGTCGCCGTGAAGATCGGCGAGGCGTAGAAATGGCTGATGCCGAGACGCTTCAGGTAAGGCACCAATGCTGCGGCACGATCGAAGGTCATCCCGTCGCGAAACTGGATGCGGTAGGTCGAGGAGGGAATGTTCACGCGCGGGCTCCCGTGGCGGCGGTCACGACAACCGAATTGGCGGCGAGGATATCATCTGCGGCCGCCCCTAGGGGGTAGCTGTGGATCTGCGTGCCGGGCAGGTCCGGGAGCGGCTTTGGTTCCGACCCCAGGTTGATCGCCATTCCGAGCTCTCCATCGGGGAAGCTCCAGCGAACGGCGACCAGGCCATCGGCGGCTTCCACGATCGTGCCGCCGGCCTCGCGCGCGGTGCGGATCATCGGAACGATGATCTCGCGGCGAAGCTTGAGAAGCTGCTTCGTCAGCGCCATCCATTCGCCACCCTCGGACGTCTGGGGCTTGGCCCAGTCGAGCCTGCAGTCGCTGAATGTCGTCAGAGCGTTGGGATCCGGAATCTCCTCTTCCTCGTGGCCATGGCCGGCGTGGCCTTCGAACTCCCTGCGTCGTCCATCACGCACAGCCTTGGCGAGTTCGCCATGAAAGTCTGTGAAGAACTGGAAGGGGCGGGTCTCGCCATATTCCTCGCCCATGAAGACAAGCGGGATATGTGGTGACAGGAGGAGCATCGACAGAAGCGCCTTGACCTTCTCTGGCCCGGCCAGCGTCAGCAGGCGGTCGCCGAAGGCGCGGTTGCCGACCTGGTCGTGGTTCTGGATGAAGTCCACGAAAGCGACCGGCGGTTGGCCGGTGCTGTCGACACCTCGGGCCTCGCCGCTGTGCCTGGACGTTTCGCCCTGGAAGGCGAAGCCTTCCGCCAGCGTCCGGGCCACGAAATATTCGGTCTTGTCGGCGAAATCCTTGTAGTAGCCGTCGGTCTCGCAGGTGGCATAGACGTGGATGGCATTGTGCAGGTCGTCGTTCCACTCTGCGGTGAAGCGGGGCACGCCGCCATCGGCATCGCGCTCATGCAACGAGATGATGTTGCGGGCATCCTCGGTCGCCAGGTGGATGTGACGGTCGGGAAACTCGGCGCGGATGCGTTCGGCAAACTCCACCAGAAGATGCTTCTCAGACTCGTCGTCGGCGATCTGGTCGATCGCGTCGAAGCGAAGGCCGTCGATCTGGAATTCCTCGAGCCAGTAGAGGGCGTTCTCGATGAAGAACCGGCGCACCGCCTCCGTTTCATAGGCGATAGCGGCTCCCCAGGGCGTGTGCTTTTCCTGATGAAAGAAGCTTGGTGCTATCAGCGGCAGGTAGTTCCCGTCCGGGCCGAAGTGGTTGTAGACGACGTCGAGGAAGACCATCAGCCCGTGGCCATGGGCGGCATCGACGAAGGCCTTCATGTCCTCCGGCGTGCCATAGGCACTGTGGGGGGCGTAAAGCAGCACGCCGTCGTAGCCCCAGCCGCGGTTGCCGGCGAACTGGGCGACCGGCATGATTTCCACGGCGGTGATGCCGAGTTCCGCCAGATGCGGCAGCTTTTCGATGGCGGCGCGGAAGGTGCCTTCCTCGGTGAAGGTCCCCACATGGAATTCATAGAGGACCGCTTCCTCCCACGGCCGGCCCTTCCAGCTGGCGTTCTGCCATTCGTAGTTGGTCGGGTCGATGACGAGGGAGGCGCCGCTGACCTCATCCTTCTGACCGCGCGAGGCGGGATCGGGAATGGTCATGCCGTCCGACAGCACGAAGCAGTATTCAGCGCCAGCCGATACGCCAGTTGCCAGCAGCTCGAACCAGCCGTCATCGCTGCGGCTCATCGGCGTCTCGCTGGTGCCGAGGCGAAGGACGACCTCCTTCTGACCCGGCGCCCAGAGCCGGAAGCGGACTTCGCCGGCGGCGGTGAATTCCGCTCCCCAGGTCTTCGGAAAGGCGCGAAATTCGCTTGCGGCTTGGATGGCAGACGTCATGGATTACCCCTGATGATGAGACGGATCAAACGAGCGAGGAAGCCTGTTGTTCCAGAGCTTCCCGCCAAGGGCACAACTTAAAATCGATTTCCGGACTTTGGAGCCAACGCCTTCATCAAGCGGCGTTCAGCGCTTCAATTCGCCGTCATCGTCCTTCACCTTGCGACCATTCTCCTGCGCCTTCTTGTCCTGGCGGGCGAGTTCGCGGTCGATGGTTTCGCGGGAGCCTTCCGCGGGATCCTGCTCGGGGTGGTTCTTCTGGTCTGCCATGGGTGGTCCTCCTTGATACCTGTCGAACATCCGGCAAGACCGGATGTTCCGCTAGAGGTCCAGCAGGGCATACGGCCGGCCCGTCGGCTTCTCGATATGGGAGGCGACGTTGTAGACGGGGGCACCGCCGGGCGTGCGGCCTTCATAGGTTCCACGGTGGGCGTGGCCATGAACGACGGCCGAGACGGGAAAGCGGTCGATGGTTTCCGCCAGCCGGGAGGAGCCGAGGAAGGGATAGATCTCCTGGGGTTCACCCACGACCGTTTCGGGGATGGGCGCGTAGTGCAGCACCACCATGGCGCGCTCGGAGCGGACCTGGCGGAGCGCGTTCTCCAGCCGCATCGTCTCCTCGACGCTTTCGGCCACCATCGCCTTGATCGCGGGTTCGCCGAAGGAACCGAGCATGTAGCGTCCGAAGCCGCCGGCAAAGCCCTTGACGCCGGCAAAGCCGACGCCGTTGATCTCGATCGCCTGGCCTTCCAGCAGCTGGACGCCCGCATCCTTTAAGATCGCCTTGACCTCCTCGATGTGGCCGCATTCGTAATCATGGTTGCCGAGGACGGCGACGACGGGGATCGTGCAGGCGCGCAGGTCGGCGGCCAGCAGTTCTGCTTCCTTCGGCTTGCCGAGATCGGTCAGGTCGCCCGTGAGAACAAGGATATCAGCGGCCTGCGAGATTTCCGTAAACAGGTCCTTGAAGGACTCCGTTCCGGTTTCCTTGACGTGAAGGTCGCCCATGGCTGCAATCCGCTGCTTGCCGTCGGCCTTCTTGGTTCCGCTTTTCCCGGTTTCGCCCTTGCTGCCCGTCGACTTGCTCACGCCGATCCTCCTTCCGCCTTTTCTTTCTCTGTGCCCTCGCGCGGCTCTCCTTCGCCGCCCATATCGGCAAAGCCCCATTCCTTCACGTCGATCTCGAAATCGACGCGGCTGAACATGCGCCCGCGGCAGATCTTCATCTGCGGCAGCGGCAGCTGACGCTGTGCCTGCAGACGATCCAAGAGTTCGTCGAGGAGCCATTCCGGCACCTTGTCGCGCTCGGTGGGATAGATCCAACGGAAGTTGAGGAGGTGGATCAGCAGCACCTCCCAGTGGACTTCCATGTGGTTGAGCAGCCGCTGCCAGTCGATCTGGTCGTGGGCGCGCAGCATGACATGCACGACGTCACCGCCATCGTAGCGGTGGCGCAGCTGGACGAAACATTTCGACCAGACGAGTTCGGTGGGCGCGATGATCCGGACCTGGTGCCCGTTCAGCTCCATCTGGCGAGCGTGCTCGAACCAGGCGTCGCCGATCGGCATGGTGCCGTTGGAGCCGGCGAAGATCACGTCGAAGAAGTAGTCGCCCTTGATGACCTTGCCGAGCCAGCGGTCGTCTTCGACCTCTATGTCATAGCCCTTTGCCTTGAAGTGCGCGAGGATGCGGGCGTAGTCGCCGGCGCGGCAGAAGATGTCCAGATCCTTGGTGGGGCGGGAGATGCCGGTATAGGCACTGACGGCATAGGTTCCGGCGAGCAGGAAAGGGATCCCGCAGGCCACGAGCTCATCGATCGCCTCGCGGACGAAGGCTTCGGCGCCGGCGTCCGAGAGCGTCGGCGCGGCCTTGGCTTCCACGTGAGGCATGGTCTCCATGCGGTCACGCTGTTGGTCGATCTGAGGCGGCATGGCTTCGGCGTTCATATGATCTCCCGGATAAACGGCGGAGCAACGCCGCGTTCGGCGTCCGGTTCCAAGGGGCGGCCATCGTGCCGGAAAGAGCGATGGCGCGCGCCGCCGGAGATGCCTCTAGCGTTCCTGGTTTCCAGAGTTTGCCAGCGCGCTGATGCTGCCGTCCTCGTTCTCGACGCCTTCGCTCTGATCGGCCTCCTCGAGATCGGTCTCCACCAGATAGGTGTCGCCGCCGCCGAGCCTGGAGGCTTCCTTGACCGCTTTCTGGCTGGTCATATCCGTCTGCGCGTGCAGCGCGTCGTCGACGCGTTCGCGGCCTTCCTGTTCGAAGCGGGCGGACGGGTTGGAGGTGTCGGCGATTTTATCCTTGGCATCCATGGTGATGTCCTTCCTTTCAGAATCTGCCAGCCCAACGGAAGCGCGCGCCAGTTGGTTCCGCAGGCTGTCGGGAACCCGAGGGCACCCTGGCTGTTGAACGGAGGGTTCAACGCAAGGAGGCGATGATGCCGGCAAAATCGAAAGCACAGCAAAAGGCTGCAGGTGCGGCGCTGGCCGCCAAGCGCGGCGACATGAAGAAGAGCGAGCTGCAGGGCGCCTCGAAGAGCATGGAAAAATCCATGAGCGAGAAGGAGCTGCATGACATGGCTTCCACCAAGCGGAAGGGCAAGCCGCAGCATGCGTCCGAATAGGTATCGTTCCACCGGCGGCCAGCAGGTGCATTCACCGGAGTGTGACGCTATGCTGCTGGCGGGGGACCCATGCGTATCCTAGAAACGCAGGGGACAGGAGTGCCAGAGACAAGGTTGACCACGGAGGACCGACATGCCGCCCGAAGAACTCGACACGACATTGACCGCCATGCCGCTTCGGGTCGGGACCTATGTCCCGGATGACCTGCTGGAGGACTGGTTCGCCCCGGGAACAGGCATGAACCCGGTGAGTGCAGAGGCGCTGACGGCTGCGGAAAGTTACGGGCGCCGCTTCGAATGCGAGTTCAAATATTATCCGGAGCGTCAGGAAGGCGTGTTCTGGAAGTGGGTTCCGGCCATCTGACCCAGCCGGAACCTGTGGAAGCGCGTCGGCTACGCGAGATAGCCGTCGCGCAGGGCCTCGAACCGGGCCAGCTGGTCGGCCTTTAGTTCGCGCTGCTCGTCGCGGCGGACGAAGACCTTGAACATCGGCGCCCCCTTCTGGTTCATGAACCAGACGGAGCAGGAACGGCGGCCGTGAAAGAGGCGGTCGACGAAGGTGATCGAGGCACAGTTCTCCTTGCGGATATGTCCGCCGATCGGGCTGTCGCCGTGGATGTTGAACCAGCCGTGTCCTTCCGATCCCTGCGGCAGGCTGCCTTCCGCTTCCAGCACGATGTCGTCCGTGTGGACGATGAAGAGAACCTCTCCCCAGCCGGTCATGTCGGTCCAGATGTCACCGAACGCCGCGCTGGCGGTCACCACCGCGGCACCTTTCGGCAGGATGTCGAGGATCTCCGCAGGCGTCACGTCGGCTGACGCAGCGATCGCCTCCACCACGCCATCGGGCTTGGCGGCGAGTGCCGCAAGCGCCCGTTCGCGGCGATCATCGGCGGTTTGAGCAGCAAGGGTCATGGTGCCCTCACGCCGCATCGGCGTTGCGGACGCCCTTGCGGTCTTCATGGATGATAACCTCGAAGCCCTCGAAGTGGGGGCCGGAGAGGTATTCGATCTTGCCGCGGTTCTCGCCGGCCTTGGCGTGGGCGGCGCGGAACTGTTCCGACTTCGTCCATGCCTGGAAATGCTCGAAGCTCTCCCACACCGTGTGCGAGGCATAGAGGGTGTGATCCTCGGCCTTGGGGCCCTTCAGCATGTGGAATTCCACGTAGCCTGGCATTTCCGCCAGCCGGCCCTCGCGGCCGCGCCACATGGCTTCGAAGGCTTCTTCGCAGCCCGGCACGACACGAAATCGGTTCATCGCAATGTACATTTTACAGGTCCCTCACAAATCTTTCTCTTGCCACTCAAGATATAGAACAGCCCCTGTCTTGAAAAGCCGAAAAAACTTGTCTAGTCAACTCAAGTTATAGCCGCCGGTTGAGGCGGAGACTGGTAGGGGCCTCATGTTCAGATCGTATTTCTCTCGCATGGCAATCGCGTCTTCCTTGGTTGTCACGTCGTTTTACGCCGTCCCCGTACAGGCGTCGGATGCCGGCGATCCCGAGGCGCAGCGGATCGTTTCCGTCGGCGGCACGATCACCGAAATCCTCTATGCGCTCGGTGCGCAGGACCGGATCACCGCCGTCGATTCCACGAGCTTCTATCCCGCCGATGCGACGTCGAAGCCCGATGTGGGCTATATGCGTGCGCTGTCGGCCGAAGGCATCCTAGCACAGAAACCGGACCTGATCCTCGCCGAAGAGGGCTCCGGCCCGCCGCCGGTTCTCGATATCCTCCGAGCCAGCGCCGTCCCCATGGTCACGGTGCCCACGCCGGCGACGACCGACGGGATCCTCCAGAAGATCCGCGATGTCGGAACCGCCGTCGGTCTTGGCGAAGAAGCCTCCGTGCTGGCGGAGAAGACCGGGGCCGACCTAAAAGCCGTAATGGACGAGATTGCCACCTTCGACGGCGCCAAGAAGCGAGTGCTGTTCGTGCTGTCGCTCTCCAACGGCCGGATCATGGCCAGCGGTTCCGGCACGGAGGCGGCCGCCATCATAGAGATGGCCGGCGGCATCAACGCCGCGCCCGAGATCTCCGGCTACAAGCCGCTCAGCGACGAGGCGGTCATTGCGGCAAGGCCCGACGTGATCGTCAGCATGGAGCGCGGTGATCACAGACTGACGCCCGAACAGGTGTTTGCGGTTCCGGCCCTGCAGACGAGCCCGGCCGCGGCCAATCAGGCGCTGATCAGCATGGATGGCCTGTTCCTCCTCGGCTTCGGCCCGCGCACGCCCGACGCGGTTCGCGCGCTTGCAAGCCAGCTCTATCCCGGAGCCTTTGGCGGATGAGAACCCTGACCTTGCCCTGGCGCGCCGACAGGACCGAAGGCGACCGTTCGCTGCAGGGGATTGTTGCCCTGGCGGCCCTGGTTCTGCTGGTGGTCGCCGCCAGCCTCGTCTCGCTCAGCAGCGGCCCGACCGGCGTCGGGCTCGCCGAACTCTGGGCCTATGCGAGCGGTCATGGCGACAGTCTCAGCGCGCAGGACAGGGTGGTTCTCGAGGCGGTACGCCTGCCGCGTACGGCACTCGGCCTTCTGGTGGGGGCGGGACTGGCGGTGTCCGGGGCCATGATGCAGGGTCTGTTTCGCAATCCGCTCGCCGATCCCGGGATCGTGGGCGTGACATCCGGTGCGGCGCTGGCGGCGGTCGTGGCGATCGTGCTCGGGCCGACGGTTCTCCTGCCGCTCACCCTTCTCTTCGGCAATCAGTTCCTGCCGCTGATGGCGTTCTGCGGCGCACTGGTGAACACCTGGGTGCTTTATCTGATCGCCACGCAGGACGGGCGGACCTCGACGACGACGCTGATCCTCTCGGGCATCGCCATCGGTGCGCTGAGTGCTGCCCTGATGGGGATGCTGATCTTCATGGCCGACGACCGGCAGCTGCGCGACATCACCTTCTGGAGCCTCGGATCGCTCGGCGGCGCCACCTACGGGAGGGTGCTCTCCATTCTGCCTTTCGTGGCCGTGGTGATCGCCATCATTCCCTTCGTGGCGCGCGGTCTCGACGCCCTGGTGCTGGGCGATGCGGCGGCCTTCCACATGGGCATCCCCGTCCAGCGGCTGAAGAAGATCGTCATCATCGCGGTGGCGGCCGCCTGCGGCTCGACGGTCGCGGTCGCCGGTTCGATCGGCTTCGTCGGCATCGTCGTGCCGCATCTGCTGCGCCTGGTGATGGGCCCGTCCCACCGGTTCCTGCTGCTTGGTTCCGCGCTCGGCGGCGGCGCGCTGCTGCTGATCGCCGACAGTGTCGCCCGCACGGTGGCGGCGCCGGCGGAGCTGCCGATCGGCGTGATCACGGCGCTCTTCGGCGCGCCGGTCTTTCTCTTCCTGCTGCTCGGCAAGGGCGGCATCCGCATGAGGGACATGCCATGATCTCGGCCGACAACATCACCGTCACGCGATCGGGCCGCAAGCTGCTCGATGACGTCGGCATCGATCTCCATCCCGGCCGCTTCACGGTGGTGATCGGTCCAAATGGCGCGGGCAAGTCGACGCTGATGAAGGTGCTGTCAGGCGAGATGGCGCCGGACGAGGGCAACGTCTCCTATTTCGGCACGGCGGCCCATCTGCATGCGCCAGCGCATCTGGCCAAGCGCCGGGCCGTGCTGCCACAGGCGGTGCAGATTTCCTTTCCCTTCACCGCGCTCGAGATCGTGCGCATGGGTGCGGTGGCGCAGGGTTCGCTGCAGCCGACGGAACAGGCGCGCAAGGCGCTGACGCGTGTGGGTCTGCGCGGCTTCGAGGCGCGGGCCTATCCTTCGCTCTCCGGCGGCGAGCAGCAGCGGGTGCAGTTTGCCCGGGCGCTGGCGCAGGTGCCGACCTCCGTCGTCGATGGCATGCCGCGGGCGCTCTTCCTCGACGAGCCAACCGCCAGCCTCGATCTCGGGCACCAGATTTCCGTGCTGGAGATCGCCCGCGACTTCGCCGCTGCCGGCGGCATCGTGCTGGCGATCCTCCACGACCTGAACCTCGCTGCGGAGTTTGCCGATCATCTGGTGGTCCTCGACCAGGGGAGGGTCGTGGACGAGGGCGCCTGCATGGAGACCGTCAACGATCGCACGATCGGCAGCGTCTACGGCATCGCCGGCGCCGTCGGGCGGCTGCCGGCGGCGCATATTCCCTTTGTCCTGCCGCAGTCGCGGCATCGGTGATTTGCGATCAGGCGCCGGGTTCGGGCCGCGTCACTACGAAGATCGCCGGGGCGATCATGATGGCCGCCACCAGTACGGCCCGCCAGAAGGGCGGCGAGGTCCCGAACCAGAAGATCGCGTAGCTTGCCGTCATCATGGTGACGGCGGCGATCTTTGCCTTGCGCGGCACGGCACCCTTTTCGCGCCAGTCCCGAAGCGGCCTGCCGAATTTCGGGTGGTCCAGCAGCCAGGCCTCCAGCCGCGGCGAGGAGCGGGCAAAGCAGGCGACCGCCAGGATCAGGAAGGGGGTTGTCGGCAGCACCGGCAGGAAGGCACCGACGATGCCGATCGCAACAAGCAGCCAGCCGAGACCGAGATAGACGAGGCGCATCGAGACCTTCCGGAAGCGGCTGGAGATCGCCGCCATATGATCACCTGCTGCCTCGAATTCAATCCTGCAACGGACACTACCTGATGTGAATAGCTTGCCCATCTCCTCGACGGGCACTGGAAATCCCATCAACGTTGCCGATACATAGGGAATGTTTCCAAGCAGGAGTCCTCCGTGGCAAAGCTGATCCATTCGATGATCCGGGTTCTCGACGAGCAGCGATCGCTCGATTTCTACGAGAAGGCCTTCGGGCTTACTGTCGCCGAGCGCGTGCCCTTCGACGGCTTCACGCTGATCTATCTCTCCAATCCGGATACGGATTTCGAGCTTGAGCTGACGGTGAATGCGACGCGCGAACAGCCCTATGATCTCGGTGACGGCTATGGCCATCTGGCGGTCTCGGTGGAGGACGCCGAGGCGGAGCACCGGCGCTTCACGGACCTCGGGCTGAGCGTCGGAAAGCTCGTCGAGATGCCGCATGACGGGAGGCCGTTTGCCCGCTTCTTCTTCGCCACCGATCCCGACGGCTACAAGATCGAGGTGCTTCAACGCGGCGGTCGGTTCAAGTAGGGGGTGGGGGATGGTCGAGGGCGTGAAGCTGGAGGAGAGCTGGCGGCAGGCGCTGGCGCTGGAGTTTGAAGATCCGTACATGAGTGCGCTGCGCCGCTTCCTGATGGAGGAGAAGAGCGCCGGCAAGCGCATCTTTCCGAAGGGCAGTGAATATTTCCGGGCGCTGGACCTGACGCCGCTCGACGAGGTGAAGGTGGTGATCCTCGGGCAGGATCCCTACCATGGTCTCGGGCAGGCGCATGGCCTCTGCTTTTCCGTGCAGCCGGGCGTGCGCATTCCGCCCTCTCTCGTCAACATCTACAAGGAGCTGCAGAGCGACCTCGGCATCGCGCCAGCCCGCCACGGCTTCCTGGAGCATTGGGCGCGACAGGGCGTGCTGCTCCTCAACAGCGTGCTGACGGTGGAGGAGGCCCGTGCCGCCTCGCATCAGGGCAAGGGCTGGGAGAGGTTCACCGATGCGGTGATCCGTGCCGTCAACGAACGATGCGACGGCGTCGTGTTCCTGCTGTGGGGCTCCTATGCGCAGAAGAAGGCGTCCTTTGTCGACCAGACGCGCCATCTTGTCCTCAGGAGCCCGCACCCTTCGCCGCTTTCCGCGCACAATGGTTTCTTTGGCTCCGGGCACTTTTCGAAGACGAATGCGTTCCTGGTCTCCAAAGGGAAGGAGCCGATCGACTGGGAACTGCCGCAGCAGGCATGATGGTTGAACGGTGCCGAGGCCCAAGTCTTCAAATGGTGAACGATGCGTTCGGGTGTGGTTCCCTATGCAACAGAGCAGGCACTCGCCAATTATGATCCCAGAGCAGGCTCAGAGAGCCAGAAAGGGTTTCAGATGATCGACCAGATCAAGGGGCTGCATCACGTCACGTCGATGGCGGCCAGCGCCCGCACCAACAACAAATTCTTCACCGATACTCTCGGCCTCCGCCGCGTGAAGAAGACCGTCAACTTCGATGCGCCCGATGTCTACCATCTCTACTATGGCGATGAAGTCGGGACGCCGGGTTCGGTGATGACCTATTTCCCGTTTCCACACATTGCCCGCGGCCGGCCCGGCACGGGTGAAGTGGGGACGACCCTCTTCTCCGTCCCGGAAGGCTCGTTCGGCTACTGGTCCGAACGGCTGACGGCGGCCGGTGCCGAAGGGTTGAAGACCGAGACCGCATTCGGCGAGAACCGCCTGCATTTCGCAGGCCCGGACGGCGACGGCTTTGCGCTCGTCGAGGTGAAGGACGATGGGCGCGCGCCCTGGACCGGCAATGGCGTCGGCGAGGACCATGCGATCCGCGGCTTCCATTCCGCCTCGCTTCGCCTGCGCGACGAAGGGGCCACTGCCGAGCTCCTGAAGTACATGGGTTACCAGCAGATCGATAGCCGCGACGGCGTGCTGCGGCTTGGCGTTGCGGGCGGCAACGGCGCCGATGTCATCGACATCGAGACCATGCCGAACATCAGCGACGCAAGGCTGGGGGCAGGCTCCGTTCACCACATTGCTTTCGCCGTCGACAACCGGGAGAAGCAGCTGGAAGTCCGCAAGGCCCTGATGGACACGGGCTACCAGGTGACGCCGGTCATCGACCGGGACTATTTCTGGGCGATCTACTTCCGGACGCCGGGCGGCGTGCTGTTTGAAATCGCCACCAACGAACCCGGTTTCGACCGCGACGAGGATACCGCGCATCTGGGCGAAGCGCTGAAGCTGCCGCAGCAGCACCAGCATTTGCGATCCACTCTCGAACAGCATCTCGAACCGCTGGAGGCCTGAGGCGTTGGGTCTTCGAAGGAGTATGGCATGAGTTACGACAGTTACATTCATCGGGCGAAGCCGGGCGAAGCCGGGGCGCCGATCCTCTTCGTCTTCCACGGGACTGGCGGCGACGAGAACCAGTTCTTCGATTTCGGCAGCTGTCTGCTGCCGAACGCGACCGTGATCTCGCCCCGCGGCGACATCTCGGAGCATGGCGCGTCGCGATTCTTCCGGCGCAAGGCGGAAGGCGTCTACGACTGCGAGGACCTCGCCCGTGCCACCCATCGCATGAGCGAGTTCGTCGCCGCCAATCGGGAACGGCATCAGTCCGGACCGGTCATCGGCGTCGGATTTTCCAATGGCGCGAATATCCTGGCGAACATCCTGATCGAGAACCCGGGACTGTTTGAATCGGCGGTGCTGATGCATCCGCTGATCCCCTTCGAGCCCAATGACCGGACAGGGAAGGCCAGCAGCCGGATCCTGATCACCGCCGGCGAGCGCGATCCGATCTCGCCGGTCGACCTCACAAACCAGCTCGCCGACTATTTCCGGCGGCAGGGGGACATGGTCGATGTCGAGTGGCATCCAGGCGGGCATGAACTGCGCCCGAACGAGATCCAGGCCGCCAAGTCGTTTCTGGCCCAGTATCGCTGATCATCGCGGGCGGTCGGCGGAGCTTCGTCAGGGGTACGAATGAAGTCGGCCTTTCGTGCCGTGCCAAGAGTGTTGCCGGTGTTCGCCGGCGACATCGGACACCCGCAGATCACGCCGCCGGGGCGGGGTAGGTCCAGGACTTCAGCGCCCGCAGCGTCGGCGTCTTCTTCGTCACGTGCTCGTTCATGCGCGACATCAGGTGGTCAAGGATATTGACGGCCTCGGCGACGGCGGCGCCCTTGTTGAGCATCACGCATTCAGCGCGTGTCGCCATCGCGGCATCGGTCATTTCCCCCCGGGTAGGGATGCCGGTCTTGACCAGATCCTCCAGGACCTGGGTGGCCCAGATCGTCGGTACCGAGGCTGCTTCGCACAGCCAGAGAATTTCCTCCTGCATCTCGGCCACGCGCTCGAAGCCTATCTCGGCGGCCAGATCGCCACGGGCGATCATCACCCCGAAGGGCCGGCGGTGGCGGAAAGCAACGGCGATCAGTGCGGGCAGGTTCGCCAGCGCCTCCGGCTGCTCGATCTTGGCAACCAGTCCTAACGGGCGGTCGCGCGGCGGCAGGCCGGCGAGGGTGATCTCGAGCGACTTGATGTCGTCGGGACGGCTGACGAAGGAATAGCCCAGCATGTCAGCATGGTTCATGACGACCGCGAGATCGGCGTGATCCTTTGTGGTGAGCGGCGACAGGCCGAGAATCGTATCGGGAAGGTTGAGCCCTTTTTCAGCCTTCAGCTTCGTACCGCCGGTCTTGGTGCGCGTGACGCGGATCAGCGCTTCCTCGGGCGAGACAGCCTCGACGATGCCCTCGAGCTTGCCGTCATCGTAGCGGATGCGGTCGCCAATTTTCAGACGCGTAACGATCTCGGGAACGGAGACTGCCGCCGAGAAGCGTGCGATCTCATCGACGCGCGGCAGTGCACCAGTGCACAGGCGGATATGATCGCCAACCTGGGCCTTGGTGGAGGGCGGTGTCAGCACGTTGCCGGTGCGGATCTTGGGACCGGCGATATCCATCAGGATCGTCAAGGGGCGGCCGAGCGTCTTGCCCGCCGTCCGCACATGCTTTGCCATGTCCTCCCAGATCGACTTGTCGTCGTGAGCGCAGTTGATGCGGGCAACGTCCATGCCGCGCCGCGCGAGATCGAGAATGAACTCGGGGTCGTCGGCGCAGTCTCCGGGTAGCGTCACCATGATCCGGCCGCGCCGGTTCGGGCGCCCGGTGCCGAGGAGAGCGTCGGTTTCCTCGGCGAGCGACGACTCGCCGCGAAAGAAGGTCTCTTCCTCGGGTAGAGGATAGGGTGCAGGCGAACCCTGGATCGCCGCCAGTGCCCCCAGCACTGCATCGAAGGTCGGCAGAACGCGGCTTTCCAGCCTGCCGAGGGAAGACAGTCCGCGCTGCATCAGCCTGCGCTGCAGCGGACGCAGATCGTGCCGCCGCAGGGCAAGGTAATGACAGAGGTTTTCGAGACGAATACGATCGTTGTCGTCGATGCCGTCCGTGCCGCCCAGTTCCAGCACCAGGTCGGCCGCGTCGGTGACCACCTGTCGACGGACATCCATCAGGTCCTGGAATAGAACGGCCGACCAGGAAATGTCCTCTTGCTTTACGTTGTTCTGCATCATCGGCAATCCGCGCCATTTTGCAGGAGCCTAGGCGTGTCAAGCCACAGGTTCATGACGCCCGGACGGCAGGCGGGCGTGACATGACGTCCCATCCATTCTGCGGATCGGCACGGCAGGGCTGCCGTGTGCGTCGACGCGGACGCCGGAGCGTTCCCGGATCAGTAGCCGCAGGAGCGCAGCTGCGCCTCGTACTTGGAGGCTATGCCGGCGGAGCGCTGGGCACCCTTGCGGGCGGTCGAGGTGAAGGAGCCGCGTGAATAGCCCGCATGGCCGGTATAATAGGCCAGGTAGAGGTTGTAGCTGTCGTTGCGGGGGATGCCGTTCCGCACGTGGCTGCGATGGTGGTACCAGCCGATGAAATGGATGGCGTCGCCGAAGTCGCTTCGACGGGCGGACCAGCGTCCTGTGGCTCGCTGGTATTCGGTCCAGGTGCCGTCGAGCGCCTGGGCGTAGCCATAGGCGGACGACTGCCGCTTCCAGGGAATGAAGCCAAGCAGCTTGGTACGCGGCGGACGGGCGCGGGCGCGGAAACTGGACTCGGTATAGATCGTGGCCATCAGGATGGGGACCGGCACCCCGAACTCCCGCTCGACCTTCTTGGCATCGCGGGCCCAGTTGTCGAAAAGCCCGTCGCGCTGCTCGAAGATCGCACAGGCATTGGTGACCCGGCTGGGGGCGGACGCGCAGGCTGACAGCAGCAGCAGGAGCGCGATGGAGAACGCAATACGCATCGCTTGACCTCTTGTTTCCAAGAGATTCATGAGCCCTAAGATTTAATGAAAAGTTTAGGGATCACAAAAGCCGCAACATCGGGCTCCCTTTAGAGCCACACCAGTTCTGTGTCATCCCGGGAAAAAAAGTGGATTTCAGTAAATTTGAATCTTTCGGCTTAAGCGGGCTGCAAAGGTGTTTTCGTATGGTTGGCCATCGACGGCATGAGGCCAATGACGACCGAGATGAATTCGGGAAGCCACGCGAGACGGCGATCAACGCTGTCCGATCAAACAGGGTCTCGAAGATGTCGACGAAAATTCTCGCTGCTGCGGCTTTTCTGGCCGCGCTCATTTCGGGTCATGCCGCACAGGCAGCCGGTCCCGGCGGCTTTGCACGCACGTTTGCCGCTTCCCCGGCACTCGAATACAAGATGGCGGAGGTTCGCCCCTCCGCACGGGTTGAGCCTGCCCGTGGCGCATTCTCGCTGACCCGTGAGAAGGCGCAGGAGCTGGTGCGGATCAATCGCACGATCAACCAGGCGATCGACACTGTGGACAGCTACTTCGACGGCTTCCAGACGGATGTTGCCATCGCTGCTCCCGCAGCCGCCTGCTTTGACTGCGCCAACCTGAAGCGGGACCGCCTGGTGGCGCTCGGATGGCCGGATGACCGTCTGCACATCACCTACGCCCTGACGGACACCGGCCGGGTTCAGCGCGTGCTGGTGGTTTCCACCGATCGCGGCCAGATCGTCCTCGGAGAGAAGGTCAGCGTCGTGCGCGGCTGGCGCAACGAAAAGGCTAGAGCGGCGGGCAAGGCACTGTCGCAGACAGCCTCCAAAACCCCTGCGGCCTTCTACGACATCTAATTCGTTCCTCCCGACCAGAGGAGCCCGTCTCAGGGTGAGGCGGGCTTTCCGCGTTCGGCGATGGCAATGCCACCCAGCGCAAGCACCAGGGCGGCAATGTGGAACATCTGCAGATCCTCGCCGATGATGGCCACCGACAGAAGCGTTCCGAAGACCGGGATGAGGTTGATGAACAGGCTGGCGCGGTTCGGACCAATCCCCTCTACGCCCTTGATGTACAGGACCTGCGAGACGAGCGAGGCAAAGAGCGCGGTGTAGAGGACAATGACCCAGCCCCGCGTGTCGGGCCAGATGGCCTGGTCGCTCGCCTGTTCCCAGAGAACCAGCGGCACTGTCGTCAGCAGTGCGAAGAAAGCCGGGATCGCCATCAGCGTGCGCCAGTCGACCACCGGCTTCCAGCGCAGCGAGACGGTGTAGACGGCATAGGCGACGACGGCGATCAGCATCAGCGCGTCGCCGAAATTCACCGTCAGCTCCAGAAGCGTTGAGAGGTCGCCGTGCGCCGCCGTCAGCGCCACGCCCAGCAGCGTCAGCGAGAAGCCGAAAATCTGTGCGAGCGACACCCGCATCCGAAACAGGATGAAGTTGATGATGAAGATCAGCATGGGGATGCCGGCCTGCTCGATGGCGACATTGATCGCCGTCGTATATTTCAGGGCCGTATAGAGCGTCGCGTTGAAGGTCGTATAGCCGACCACGCCGTAGAGAATCAGGATCGGCAGGCGCTTTCGCACGATCGGCCAGTCCCGGATCAGTTGCGGCACCGAGATCGCGAAGATGATGGCGACGGCGAATGTCCAGCGCCAGAAGGTCAGCATCATCGGGCTGACATGGCCGACGGCAAGCTTGCCCGCCACGGCATTGCCACCCCAGCACAGCGTGGCGATGACGAGACACAGATAGGCCTTTTTGTGCAAGGGGATCTCCATGGGAGAAAAGGAAGGAATCTGGCCAGACCAACCGCTGATAAACCGGCGGTTTGGCGCTTGTCACGCAAAAACCTCTTTTTTCGCGACAAACGGTTCGCTTTCCGTGCGTCATGGTTTTATAGATGCGCCGGTTTGAGTGGGCGCAACAGCCTGTGCGGAATAGGAAAGCAAGATATGACGAACGTCGTGGTGGTCGGTTCCCAGTGGGGCGACGAAGGCAAAGGCAAGATAGTTGACTGGCTTTCCGAGCGTGCCGACATCGTCGTCCGGTTCCAGGGTGGCCATAATGCAGGCCATACGCTCGTCATCGATGGCGTCAGCTACAAGCTGTCGCTTCTGCCCTCGGGCGTCGTGCGTCCCGGCAAGATGGCCGTCATCGGCAACGGTGTCGTCGTCGATCCGCACGCGCTGATCGCCGAAATCGAGAAGCTGGCAAAGCAGGGCGTGACGATCACGCCGGAAAACCTGCGCGTTGCCGACAACGCGACGCTGATCCTGTCGCTGCATCGCGAACTGGACGGCATGCGCGAGGATGCCGCCTCCAACAGTGGCACGAAGATCGGCACCACCCGCCGCGGCATCGGACCTGCCTATGAGGACAAGGTTGGCCGCCGTGCGATTCGCGTCATGGATCTTGCCGACCTGGATACGCTGGGCGGCAAGGTCGACCGTATTCTCACCCATCACAACGCCATCCGCCGCGGCCTTGGCGCTCCGGAAGTCTCCCACGAGACGATCATGGAAGAGCTGACGTCGGTCGCCGACCGGATCCTGCCGTTCCGCGAGACAGTCTGGCTGCTGCTCGACAAGCAGCGCCGCAAGGGTGCGCGCATCCTGTTTGAAGGTGCCCAGGGCTCGCTTCTCGACATCGACCACGGCACCTATCCCTTCGTGACGTCGTCCAATACGGTTGCGGGCCAGGCTGCTGCCGGTTCCGGCATGGGACCGGGCGCGCTCGGCTATATTCTCGGCATCACCAAGGCCTACACCACCCGCGTAGGCGAGGGGCCGTTTCCGACCGAGCTCCATGACGAGATCGGCCAGTTCCTCGGCGAAAAAGGCCATGAATTCGGCACCGTCACCGGGCGCAAGCGCCGCTGCGGCTGGTTCGACGCCGCCCTGGTTCGCCAGTCGGTTGCCACCAACGGCATCACGGGAATCGCGCTGACGAAGCTCGACGTGCTCGACGGCCTGGACGAGTTGAAGATCTGCGTCGGCTACAAGCTGGACGGACAGGAAATCGATCACCTGCCGGCGAGCCAGGCGGCCCAGGCGCGGGTCGAGCCGATCTACATCACCCTTGAGGGGTGGAAGGAATCCACCGTCGGGGCCCGCAAGTGGGCGGACCTGCCGGCACAGGCGATCAAGTATGTTCGTCAGGTCGAGGAGTTGATCGGTGCGCCGGTCGCCCTACTTTCCACCAGCCCGGAGCGGGAGGACACGATACTTGTGACCGACCCGTTTGAGGACTAATGTTCATCATTGATTAATTATCAATCGTTGAACGACCCTATGACCATGAGAAAGTACTGATGGCAGATTTTGTTGCGGTCATCCGCCGCGCCGTCGACGGTCTGGCGAAAAACACGCCAGAGATGCGCGAAAAGGTGTACGACAAGGCGCGTGGCGCCGTTCGGCGGCAGCTCGAGAACATGAAGCCGGCCCCGCCGGAAGCCATGATCCATCGTCAGATGGACAAGCTTGAGTCGGCGATCGTTTCGGTCGAGGCGGAGCACGCCGAAGCGTTGCCGGCTGATGAGCCGGTCACCGCAGCACCGTTCTTTGCGCCCGAGATCGAGACGGCACCCGAGCCTGAGGATATCGCTGACGTCGGTCCCGCGCATCATATTCCGGAGCCAGAGACGTCCGCCGCCGCCCAGTGGCCGCAGGATGAGCTCGAACGCACTCCTGAGGAGGACGTCTACAGTGCTCCTCCAGATGCGCCGCAGGTTGTACATCCGGACGAAGAGGCTCCCGTCGAGCCTGCGCCGGAGCAGTTGTACGCGGCACCGGCCGTTCATGCTGATCCTGTCTACCAGGAGCCCGCTCATCAGGAGCATTCTGTACCGGTCGGCATGCCCGAGGAAAGCTGGCCGCCCCGGGAGGAGGCCGAAAGCCATGCATCGGAGGCCGTAGATCATTCGGTCGAGCGCCAGACGGACCACTGGTCCATGGAAGAGACCCGCACAAGTGAGGTCGCGCCGGAACCGATCGGCCTGTGGCCGGCACCGGAACACCATGCGGTTGCCGACGAAAGGCCTGGTGACACCGGAGCTTCTGTCGAGCCTGATCCCTACGCTTCGTCGCAATTCGAGCCCGCGGAAACGGATCATAGAACCTCTTCCTGGCCAGACGAGGCGGCACCTGCTGCTGCGCCGGCCGAGGACGCCTGGCTGTGGCCGGAAGCCCATCCGGCTCCATCCGCCCCAAGGCAGACCGAAGCCGCCTGGCAGGATGTTCCCGACCTGACGACTGCGGAGCCTTTCGCCGAGAACGCACCCGCTGCGGCGATGGCTTCAGAACCGTTCGAGGCGCATTTCAGCGACGAGACACATGCCAGTGCCTCATCTGTGCGCATGCCCTCGACCGAGGACATTCCTCTCTTTACACCGCCGCTTGCGGCGGCCGACGCCGGCGGACATGATGAGTTCGAGGATGCGCTGCGCACGCAGCGGCAGACTGCTTCGGCGCCGAAGAAGGCCAGCGACCCCTGGAACGACCTCGAGGAACTGATTGGTTACAACCCGAACGCCATGCCGGCAGCAGGGGCAGGCGGTCCGCCGACAGAAATGGAGCCGAATGCCGATGCCGACATGGTGCCGCCGCCGCGGCCCTACCGCGTCGCGCCCAAGAAGCGCAACTACGCCGGACCGATCCTGGCGCTGATCGGCGTCATCATCATTGCCGCCGGCGGTTATGCGCTCTGGCTGAACCGCGAATCGCTGACGGAAGTGGTCGGACTGAACGGAACACCGGTCGCAACCGACGGTGCGATCGAGGGTGTTGTCGAACCGGCGCCCGAGACCGCAGAGGCTCCGGTGACCGAACCATCCGCGGCCGCCGAACCGGAAGCAGGAACACCTGCGGTCGAAGACGTCGCCGCCCTTCCCAAGTTCACGCAGCGGCTTCTCACCGACGGTACGGAAGTGGATGAAGGCCCAGGTCCGGGCAATGGCACCGGAGAAGGTCAGTCGGTCGCGCAACTGAACGCCCCGCCGGCGACGCCTGCCGAAGTGGCGGCTAGTGCTCCGGCAGTGGAGGCTACACCATCCGCAGCGCCCGCGGATGCGGCGGCCTTGGCTGGCGAGAAGATGTTCCTCTACGAGGAGCGCGTCGGGCAGACGGCACCGACAGCCATCGAGGGCGCGGTGTCCTGGTCGCTGCAGCGGGAAGCTGGCGCCAATGGCGTACAGGAACCTGTCGTCCAGGGACGGGTCAATATCCCGGGTCGCGGCCTGACGGCGTTGATCACCTTCAAGCGCAATACCGACACCTCCTTGCCGGCAAGCCACCTGGTCGAAGTCGTGTTTGCCGTTCCTCCCGGCTTCGAGGGCGGCGCGATCGACAGTGTTCAGCGGATTGCCATGAAGCAGACGGAGCAGGATCGCGGCGATGCGCTGATTGCGGTCCCGGCCAAGATCACCGACGACTTCCACATGATCGCGCTGAACGACTTTCCCGATGCACGTGCGACAAACCTCGAGCTCCTGCGCAGCCGCAACTGGATGGACATCCCACTTGCCTACCGCAATGGACGTCGCGCGCTCATGACGTTGCAGAAGGGCGATGCCGGAATGCGTGCCTTCAACGATGCCATTCGCGAGTGGCAGGCGATGAGCAGTAACGGATCCGGCGGCAGTACCGGAAGCACCGGCCAGTAACGAAAAAAGCCGGCGGGATGATCCGCCGGCTTTTTTGATGTCCGATGCAATGAGCCGCGAGGATCAGGCGTCGACGACGCGCAGAGCCTGGGCCTGGGCGAGCGCTTCCTTCTGGACCGCATCCTGAACCTTTTCGAAAGCTCTCACTTCGATCTGGCGGACACGTTCTCGGCTGATGTCGAACTCCGACGAGAGCTCTTCCAGCGTGATCGGATTTTCCGCAAGCCGCCTTGCCTCGAAGATCCGCCGTTCGCGGTCGTTCAGAACGCCCATGGCCTTGGACAGCATGCGGCGGCGGGTTTCCAGCTCGTCCTGCTCGATGAGCACGTCTTCCTGGCTGTCGTGGTCGTCGACGAGCCAGTCCTGCCACTGACCGGATTCGCCCTCCGTGGCGCGGATCGGCGCGTTGAGCGACGCGTCGCCGGACAGGCGCCGGTTCATCGACACCACTTCTTCTTCCGAGACCTTCAGCTTGGTGGCAATCTCGGCCACCTGGTTGGGCTTCAGATCGCCCTCGTCGATGGCCTGGATCTTGCCCTTCATGCGGCGCAGGTTGAAGAACAGCCGCTTCTGGTTGGCGGTGGTGCCCATCTTCACGAGCGACCAGGAGCGCAGGATGTATTCCTGGATCGATGCCTTGATCCACCACATGGCATAGGTTGCCAGGCGGAAGCCGCGTTCCGGATCGAATTTCTTGACCGCCTGCATGAGGCCGACATTGCCCTCGGAGACCACCTCGCCGATAGGCAGGCCATAACCGCGGTAGCCCATGGCAATCTTCGCCACCAGGCGCAGATGGCTCGTCACCAGCTGATGGGCGGCGTCGCGGTCGCCATGTTCGGCATAGCGCTTGGCAAGCATGTATTCCTGCTGCGGCTCCAGCATCGGAAACTTGCGGATTTCATCGAGGTAGCGGTTGAGACCGGCTTCCCCGGCAGTGATTGACGGCAGTGAATTGCGGGCCATGAAAGCACCCCCTTCTGATCGATTTTTCTGGCTCCCTCGTCACAAGCGACAATACGCTGAGGCAAGCCAAACGGCGCGGGTCAATATCGACCCCGCACCGACCCAGATACCAAATAAGTGCGGCATAAGAGTGGTTCAAGTGAACGCAGCGTTCACTCCGGCGTTACAGCATTACATTTGTGTAATGCTGATCTCCGACGTCGTTTTCGCCGCTACTGCCGCAGTGCGGTGACCAGAGCGTCCATGTCCTTCGGCATCGGTGCCTCGAACTCCATGACCTCTCCGGTTCGTGGATGTTCGAATGCCAGCAGAAAGGCGTGCAAGGCCTGGCGATGGAAGCCGTTGACCACGGTTTTCGCCGGCTCTGGCAAGAGGTTCACCTTGGTGCGGAAGCCGGCGCTATAGTCCGGATCGCCCACCAGCGGGCAGCCGATGTGGGCCATGTGGACACGGATCTGATGCGTTCGCCCGGTCTCGAGGCGGCATTCGATGAGGGCGGCCAGAGACGTTGCATCCGGCTTCTCGTGGAAGCGCTCCATGACCTCGTAATGGGTCACCGCTTCGCGGGCATCGTCGCTTCCCTCACGCTTTACCGCGCGCTTGATGCGGTCGCCGGCGCGGCCGAGCGGGGCGTCTATCGTGCCGCGCAACTGCCTGGGTCGGCCCCAGACGACGGCCTGATAGGCGCGCTCCAGCGGGCCGGTCCGGCCATGGTCTGCAAACTGCGCGGCGAGATGGCGGTGGGCGGCGTCATTCTTGGCGGCAATCAGCACGCCGCTGGTGTCCTTGTCGAGGCGGTGCACGATCCCCGGCCGGCGGACGCCGCCGATGCCAGAGAGTGTGTCGCCGCAATGATAGATCAGAGCGTTGACAAGCGTGCCCGTCCAGTTGCCGGCGCCCGGATGGACGACGAGCCCCGCCTGCTTTGCGATCACGATGACGTCCTGATCCTCGTAGAGAACCTCCAGCGGGATATCCTCGCCCTTCGGCTCGGGATCTTCCGGCTCCGGGAGGATGATCTCCACCTGGTCGCCGGGCGTGACCTTGCGCTTGGGCTCCTTGCAGACGACGCCCTTGAGCAGAACGGCACCCTGTTCGATCAGGGCCTTGATGCGGCTGCGCGAAAACTCGCCGTCCAGGGCTGCCGTCAGCCATGCGTCTAGCCGGCCTTCTGCGTCTTCGTCGGCCACCAGCACTTTCCTTGGCGCCTCGGCTTGTTTAAAGGGATCGTTCATTCATTCAACCTGACAGCAGCAAGGACATTCGCAATGGCAAATCCTGATTCCGTGGAACAGGAAGAACCGCTTGATCCGGCGATGGAAAGGGTCCGCCGGAAGATGGTGCTGCTGCAACTCGTTTCGGGCGGCATCTTGTTTGTCTGCTTTATGGCGGTCCTCGCCGCGGTTGTCTACAAGGTGACGCAGACGCCGACGAGCGCGCCGGTGGCCACCGGTGGCTTCTCGGTTCCCGCCGACCAGCCGCTGACCTCGTCCGTCACCCTTCCGGCCGGGTTCCAGGTGCAGTCCGTGTCCTTGTCGGGCAGCCAGATCCTGTTCTACGGATCGATCGGCGGCGTGCAGAAGGCGCTGGTGTTCGACGCGTCGGTCGGTCGCATCGTCGCCGACGTGGCGGTCGGAACCGCGCCCTGAATGGCGTCGGACAGCGGAGACCGGATCATCCGGATCAACGATCCCGATGATCCGCGGATCCTGGAATTTCATGGCATCCGCGAGCGGGATCTGACAGGACGCCAGAACCGCTTCATCGCCGAGGGGACGGTCGTGCTGCGGATGTTGGCGGCCGCCCATACAGCCGGCGGAGGCTTCGTCGCTGAAAAGATCCTGTTGCTGGAGAACCGGGTGGCGGGCCTGCAGGCCGAGCTTGCTTCCTTCCCCGCGGACGTGCCGGTCTATGTGGCGAGCTCATCGGTGCTCGATGCCATTGCCGGATTTCATCTGCATCGCGGCGTCCTCGCCCTCGGGTACCGGAGCCATCAGCCCGACGCTGCGGAGCTGCTCGAGACGCTGCCGGACAAAGCGCTGGTGGTCTGCGCCGCCGGCATTTCCAACCACGATAACATCGGGTCGATCTTCCGCAATGCCGCGGCCTTCGGCGCCGATGCCGTGCTGCTGGACGAGACCTGCTGCGATCCCCTTTATCGCAAGGCGCTGCGCGTCTCGGTGGGGGCGGTGCTGAAGGTGCCCTATGCCAGGGGCGGGAGCATAGAAGCCAATCTTGCGGCTCTCGCTCAGCGTGGGTTCGATGTCTGGGCGCTGTCGCCCTCCGGCACCACCGAGATGACCAGCCTTGTCGCCGCGCCGCGCATGGCGCTGGTGACCGGCACGGAAGGCAGCGGTCTTCCCGCGGCTATCCTCGAGAGGTTCAACACGGCGCGTATCGCGCAGGCACCGGGGCTCGACAGCCTCAACGCAGCAACGGCGACCGGTATCGCTCTCTACATGCTGGCCAGCGTTCAGGGACGGCTTCAGGCGGACTAAACGGCCGGCTCGCGAGCGGCGTCAAGCTCTGCGCGCGTGCGCGCGGCCAAGCTCTCGCGCCTCCCTGTCGACCCGCTGTCGGATCCGGTATCCGCCGCCAGCATGGCGTAAACGGGCGAGGCTGGACCTTCGGCCCGGGCGGTGAGCGCCACCATGGCTGCGGCAATCGCTGCCAGTTCCTCGCGGATGGCTGAATCATTGCCATCGCTTCTCGCCTTGAGAAGCCTCTCGGAGAGGGCGGTGGCGCGGTTGTGGACACTGTCCGCCAGTTCGGACAGCGCCGGAGAAGCGGCGATGACCGCGGCGATATCATTCGGCCCCGCCGTTTCGACGGCAGCAAGCGGGACACCTGCGGTGGAGGTCTTTGCGATCGTGCTGCCGGCGGCCGGCTCCTTCGAGCCCGACTTGCCTGCAGAGCGGGAGGCATCGCGAGCTTCGGCGGTGACCGTCTTCAGCTTCTCCTTCAGGATCGCGATCTCCTGTAGGCGACGCTCCAGCGCGTTCTCCTTGTCCGCTCGGGCGGAGATTTCGCGCGAAAGCTTGTCCTCCAGCCGGAGGGCGCGATGTTCTTCCTGTGCCAGCCGGTTTTCGGCATCCTTGGCCCGCGTCGTCTGCAGCTTGATGTCGTTGCGGGTCGCTTCCCGTTCGTCCCGGAGCGCTGCCATGCGAAACTTGAGGTTTTCGATCTCGGTATCACGGGCGGAGAGGTCGATGCGCGCGTTGTCGCTGTCCGCGGTCAGTTTGGCGATGCGTTGCTGCAGTTCATCGATCCGGACGCCTTTGGCGGCATCCGCTTCCTCGGCGGCTTCGACGGCGGCTTTCAGCTGCTGGATGTAGCTGTCTTCCTGGCGCAGGCGAGAGCGCAGATCAGCTGCCTCGACGTCCATATCGTTGATCTGCATCTGCAGGTCATGATTGTCCGACTGCAGGCGCCGGGCCTCGACGGCCAGCTTCTCGTAACGTAGCTTCAATGCCACGGCCTGGTCACGCTCCTGTACCAGCTCCTGCTTGGTACGGGCATTTTCCGCGGCATAGACAGCACGCGCCATGTCGCGCTGGGCGCGAACCTCCTGCGGGCTGATCGGCAAAGTCGCCTGGATTCGCTTCTCGGTGTAGCGCACGATGCGACCGTGGATCGCAGGTGCGATCAACATGACCAACAACGCGGCGCTCAGGAAGCCCAGGCCGAAAAGGAGAGCGAATTGGATCACGATAGGGCCATCTCGCCGAATTGGACGTGTTCTGGGACAGTGCGTCGTTTAAGCACAACCGGCAGGCTGCGGCAAGCAACGCCGGAGTGCCAATCTGCCCAGTATGTCGATGCCTGCGGCCTTGGATGCGCTGAGCCTGTGATTCGGCGGCTCAGAATGGATTCCAGGTCGGAGACGGGGTCAGTTTCAGATAGCCGATATTGATGCCGAGGCGGGCACCCAGGCCGGTTCGTATCGGCACAAGGATGACGTCGTTGCTGCGCATGACCGTCATGCCAACGCCGGCCACGACAAAGGCGGAACCTGAAACACCGCCGAATCGGGCATAGAGGCTTGGTATGGCCGGCAGGTCATACACGAGCATCATGGCGCGTGAGCCTTGGCCGCCATAGTCGATCCCGAGCGATGGACCCTGCCAGAAGACCGGGTGCTGGCCCGCATTCTTCGTGTAAAGCTCGCCCTCCCCATAGGTGAGACCGGCAATAAAGGCTCCCGAACCTTCCTGACCCAGGATGTAGCCGTTCGGCAGACCGTACTGCTCGAAGGCCTTTTCGACGACCTTGGCCAGGCCGCCGCTCGTGGAGCCGAAGAAGCCATGGCCCGCATCAACGATTTCCTGCGCCGTATACTGGGCGCTGCTCTGGGCCTGCGCCGGCTTGACCGACCAAAAGCCAGCCAGCGTCAGCACTGTCACGGCGATTGCGGCGAGGCGGGCGAGGGGAGACGTCTGGTACATGCGCATCATCGGGTCCGTCTTGTTCTTTGGTGCGGGTGAGCTTCACATATTGCGGGGATCGCCTTAACAATCGGTTTACCAAATATGGTGTCTTTATGACCGACGAAACGGCACCATCTTCGCACAATGCTAAGACCATAGAGATGCTGGCATGACAGCAGCAGGAGAAACCAATGGCCAAGAACCCCAATCTCACCCTTGAGGGGCCAGACCTTGCGGCTCTGCTGTGCAGCCGCGTCTGCCATGACGTGATTTCTCCCGTCGGCGCCATCAACAACGGTCTGGAACTGCTGGACGAGGGCGGATCGGGCACATCGGACGCTGATGCGCTCGACCTGATCCGAACCTCCGCGCTTAATGCTGCTGTCCGCCTCAAGTTTGCCCGACTAGCCTTCGGCGCCTCGGGATCGGTGGGCGCTTCGATCGACACCGGCGAAGCCGAAAAGGCTGCAAAGGACTATGCGGCTGCCGAGAAGAAGACGGAAGTGACCTGGAGCGGGCCGCGCGCCATCGTCGCGAAGAACCGGGTAAAGCTGCTTCTCAATCTCTTCCTCGTCGCCTATGGCGGCATTCCGCGCGGCGGCTCCGTCGACGTGATGCTCGAGAACCCCGAGCACCACGCGAAGTTCACGATCACCATCAAGGGACGGATGATGCGCGTGCCTGCAAAGTTCGTGGAGATCTGCTCCGGAACTTTGGAGGAGGCGATCGACGCCCACACCATCCAGCCTTATTATACGGTGCTTCTGGCGGATGAATGCGGCATGGAGCTCAGCTACGTCGTGTCCGAGGACAAGATCGTCTTCACCGCTGAAAGCACAGCCGCCTAAGCATCTGCGTGGTGTAACCATTCGTTAGCTGACTTGGCTTTATCCTTGCCGAGGCCTTTCCTTCACGGGAGGACCTTGGTGTGGGGAGTGAGTTATGCAGCGTCTGATGATCGCCGACGGTTCGGATGTGGTCCGCAAGGTCGGAAAGCGCATCTTGTCGGAGATCGGCTTCCTCGTTGCCGAGGCGGCCAGCGCCGACGAGGCCATGAGCCGTTGCAAAACCGACTTGCCGGCGATCCTGATCGTGGACGCGGGGCTGGAAGGCGCGCTGGGCCTGATCCAGGACATCCGCACACTGCCGAATGGCAAGAGCGTGCGGATCTTCTACTGCGTGATCGAGGCCGATCTGAAGAAGATGATGCTCGGCAAGCGCGCCGGTGCCAATGACTTCCTGTTGAAGCCCTTCGATCGCAAGATCCTGACTGCCGTCTTCGGCGCCTATGTCGTCGCCCCGGCCTGAGGTCAATATCCCTCCAAATGATTAACCCACGCGATCCTGACCGGCCACCGGACCTTGATGCACGCCGGCTGCCAAACGCAAAACGCCCGCGTTGGACGCGGGCGTTTCAAGGAGGAGAATGCGCGGGGTGTTGGAATTATGCGCTTTCGGCCAAGTCGCCTTCCGGTTCGCGCAACACGTAGCCGCGGCCCCAGACGGTTTCGATGTAGTTGGAGCCGCCGGCAGCATTGGCGAGCTTCTTGCGCAGCTTGCAGATGAAGACGTCGATGATCTTCAGCTCGGGTTCGTCCATCCCGCCATAGAGGTGGTTGAGGAACATTTCCTTCGTCAGCGTCGTGCCCTTGCGCAGCGAGAGCAGCTCGAGCATCTGGTATTCCTTGCCCGTCAGGTGGACGCGCTGGCCACCGACTTCGACCGTCTTGGCATCCAGATTGACGATCAGTTCGCCGGTGATGATGATCGACTGGGCGTGGCCCTTGGAGCGCCGGACGATCGCATGGATGCGAGCGACCAATTCGTCCTTGTGGAAGGGCTTGGTCATGTAGTCGTCGGCGCCGAAGCCGAGGCCGCGAACCTTGTCCTCGATACCCGCCATGCCGGATAGGATCAGGATAGGGGTCTTGACCTTGGACAAGCGCAACGTCCGCAGAACCTCGTAACCCGACATGTCGGGCAGATTGAGGTCCAGAAGGATGATGTCGTAGTCGTAGAGCTTTCCGAGGTCGACGCCTTCTTCCCCCAGATCGGTGGTGTAAACGTTGAAGCTCTCCGACTTCAGCATCAGCTCGATGCTCTGCGCTGTCGCGCTGTCATCTTCGATGAGTAGAACCCGCATAATTTTCCCCTTTGCCGCCGCTAGGTAGTCCGTGCCCCTAGGCGTAACGGATCCAGACTGAGCCTGATTTGGAGGCTGCCACCAAATGGTTAACAAATTCTGATTCACTTAGGCAAGCGGTATCGTAATTATTAAGCATGTGAAGACACCCGTCTGATTTTCAAAGAGGATCGGCCATTGCCTGACTTAAACCACTGCTTGAGGAAACCTCGTTAAGTGATTCATGCGACTCTCACATTGTCGCGCCAAATAGGCCTTGGCATTTACCGACCCTTAAATGATCACCCGTATTGTTAATGATGCCCGTAAACGAAAGGTTAACGCAGAGAGGTTTTGCATTAACGAGAACGGGTTTTTTGGCCCGAAGTGTAACAATCGGGTTACAGCGGACAGGTGCCGCTTCCACGGAGTATTGCGTATGAAGTCGCGTGACAGCCTAGTTCGCCTGAAGGAATTCCAGGTTAATGAGAAACGCCGTCAGCTGCAGCAGCTGCAGATGATGATGGCGGAATTCGAGCGCATGGCCAAGGAGCTCGAATACCAGATCGGCGTCGAGGAGAAAAAGTCGGGAATCACCGACCCGAATCACTTCGCCTATCCGACCTTTGCCAAGGCGGCCCGCCAGCGGGCCGACAATCTTCAGGTTTCGATCCGCGATCTTCGCGTTCAGCAGGAAACCGCTGAACTCGCCGTCGAGGAGGCGCAGGCCGAATTTTCCAAGGCCGCGGCTCTGGAAGAGCGCGACGGAGCCATGCGCGCCAGGGCTTGATAGCCTGACGCCTTCAAAGAAAAGATGCCGCAGGCCGATTGGCCATGCGGCCCTTTGCGTTAAGCGGCGTCCGCGTGCGCCAATCTAGCCGCTGATGACGTCCTGCCATTCCGGATGCCGGAGTGCCAGGCTCCTGAAGAAGGGGCAGAGCGGCACGATCTACCATCCCTCGCGACGCGCGTCTTCGACCGCATGGGCGGCGAGCGCCTGGCCGACGCCCCGGCCGCGCAGTTCGTCGGGGACTCCGGTATGGTCGACGATCACCAGCCGCGGCGAGGTCCGCGAGTAGGTGAGTTCGGCCTCATGCCCATCCAGCGTGGCCGAATAGCGCCCACCCGATTTCAATTCCTGATGGCTGATGTCCATGTCGCTCTCCGTCGCCGCATGCGGTTGCCACGCTTAAGGCATCTTCGGCAATTGCGGAGCCGACGCAAGTCCGGCTTTGGGGGAGAAGGGATGGTGGCAGGGTCGGGAGGCCGGCGCGGGGCAGGGGCTGCGCCCGTGCCCCTGTCTCAAATGCCAGAAGGCGCCGCGGTGTGGTCTCCCGAGCGGCGCCTTGCGGCATGGACTAGATCGGTAGCAGAACGCTAGTGGCGATACTGCTGAATACGCGTGGTGCGCAGGCCGGCAAGGCCGTGGTCATTGATCGATGACTGCCAGGAGAGGAATTCCTCCACCGTCAGCGTATAGCGCTCGCACGCTTCTTCCAGGCTCAGCAAGCCACCCCGGACGGCAGCCACGACTTCCGCCTTGCGGCGAATGACCCAGCGGCGGGTATTGGCCGGCGGCAGGTCGGCTATCGTCAACGGACTGCCATCGGGGCCGATGACGTATTTCACTCGGGGCCGTATCATTTCGGTCATGGAACTCTCTACACAAACACAAGACCACAAGGCGAAGGCTAGCGCCGCAGATTTAACATTTACCTAAATGTGGCGAAGCATTTGTTCCAAAGGCGTCGGGAAGCCTGGAAAAGTAGAGGCACAGCAGTTGATCAGCCAATTAAGGCAAGAAAACCGGGTTTTTAGAAGCCGTTACCGCCGCGCAATTCGTTCCACACGGTGAGGACCATGATCTTCAGATCCAGCCGTAGGTTGAAATTTTCGATGTAGTAGAGGTCGCAGGCGATCCGTGCGCGGGCCTTGGCGGCCCTGTCCGTCGGACCCCGCAGGCCGCGCATCTGCGCAAGGCCCGTCATCCCGGGCTTCACCAGGTGACGGCGGTGGTAGTGAGGAACGAGATCCTCATAAGGGATACCGGCAGCCAGCATGCCGATCGCGTGGCACCGTGGCCCGACAAGCGACATGTCGCCTCTCAGGACGTTCAGTAGCTGCGGCAGCTCGTCGATATTCGTGCGGCGAATGATGGCGCCGATCCGCGTGATCCGGGGGTCGTTCACCTTGGTCTGCAGGACGCCGGTAACGTCGCAGTTGTCGATGCGCATCGAGCGGAATTTGTAGACTTTGATCTTGCGGCAGTCCTTGCCCCAGCGGACCTGGGTGAAAAGGATGGGGCCCGGGCTGTCAAGCCGGATCATGATGGCCACTGCCAGCAGTAGCGGCAAAAGCGCGATGAGCGCCATCAAAGAAACGACGACGTCGATCGCTCTCTTGGCGACGGCCTGCTCCAGCCGAATCGGCCCGGTCAACTGCAAGGGGAAGTGGTCGACATAGGTTTGCATAGGGGGCGATGCCGACAGGACATCGGCAGCAGCATAGACGGTATTCTGTTGAAAATCCGACATACTCAAAGAGCCACCCCGACAGGAAGTACGCAATCACCACATCCATTTTCAACAATAGAACAGTAATTTCCGGCTGTCATCCTCAAAGTTAATCATTGGTTAACTACAAGCCGTTGTCCAGGGCGATCAATTCGACGGCCTCTAAAGTAGAGCCAAAGATAGTGTTGTTCCGCTGGAACCAGACTGCAGTACGGGCGTTCCGCCGTGTTGGAGCGACAGGAAGTCCCCCTCCGTAAGTGCCGTTATGGTGCTGGCTGATTGAAAGCCGACGCTCCCCGGCAGTGTCAGCAGATCCGCATTATCGTTGACGCGCAGGATGGTCGTGTGCCCGCTGGAGGAGGCGACGGCCACGTGCAGGCAGATGAGGTAGATGCCGGTCGCGGGCACCATGATCTCATTGCCGCCCCCCGCAACCGCGCCTGCCAGTTGAAACCCGCCCTGGACCAAAGAAAAGTCGGTGAAGCCGCTGCGGGTGCCGTTGCCCGGGGAGAAGGTCGTGCCGGCGCGATAGGCCCGCGCCACGGGCTGGTGTGGTCGATAGATGCGGCCGGAAGGATCGAGGGAGAGTCCGGTCTTCCAGGTGCTGCCGTCGTTGACCCTCAGCGAAAGCGCATTGTCGCCCGTCAGGCCGATCTCCGCATAACCGGCCCATCCGGACTGGAACAGCAGAGAAGCGGTGTCTCCGCCGGTCGCCTTGTTGATCTTCAACTGATGGCCGCCGCCGGCGTGGCTGAAGAGACTGGAAGGCGAAGAGAGGGCGAGCCTGTTCGTGTCGTCGGCGGAGGCCGCTATCCCGAGGCGCGCGAATTGCGCTTCGGCGGGAAGCGCGTCGCGCCACAAGCCGCCGGCAAACACCTTCAGGGATAGATCCGTGACGAACCAGGCACGCCAGCCGTCCTTCGGTTGCAGGAAGGCCCATGCTCCGTCCTGCCAGGTCGCCAACTGTTCCTGCCGACCCGTCCATGGGCCAGATGGTTGGGGGCCGATCAGAAAGACGGAGCTTTCCATCGGTGAGGCGGGTGGCGTGGAGCTTTCCGCGACGATCGCGAGATGCACCAGCGCATCCAAGGTCAGAAGAGCCTCGTTGTGGGTGACTGCTTCTGAGCCTGGGATGGAAGAATGAAGGGCAGGTTCAGCTTCGCGGTGGTATCGGCCATGATCTCTCTCCTGTTTGCCAGAGAGTAGGCGCGGTTCTTCGGGAGGTGAATCTGAACCGGGGTAAGCCGTTGTTTCGACTAACACGGCTGTGCGGTTCCGGCGCGTGGGAGACGCGCAGCTGCAGGCGCCGCACATCGTTTTTCCTTCTTCAGTCGCGGTGTGGGCGCAACCGTGGCGCGGCGGATCGATGTGTCGGCAAACCACGAAGGCGCGGATTTCGGCAGGGCCGTGTGTATTTTTTGGCGTTCCGGCTTCGTCTGTGGGCAGACTGTTGAAAACCGATCGCTTTTCGCCGTACTCCCGGCTTTTTGTCTTCACATTTATGCCAAAAACGGTAATGGATGCGCCTGAAGTCTGGGG
The DNA here is from genome assembly GCF_056530405.1 of Rhizobium sp. PK7-22. Lineage (NCBI taxonomy): Bacteria > Pseudomonadati > Pseudomonadota > Alphaproteobacteria > Hyphomicrobiales > Rhizobiaceae > Rhizobium > Rhizobium sp. PK7-22. The sequence goes on along the minus strand of NZ_CP096514.1, from coordinate 3,263,232 downwards.
ACCCGCAAGGGTCAAGAAGAAAAGAGATGCGGCCGATGGGATCGCATCCGGGGGAAAATATATGGAGTACTTCGTCCAGCAGCTCGCCAATGGGCTGACGCTTGGGTCCATCTACGGCCTGATCGCAATCGGCTACACGATGGTTTACGGCATCATCGGCATGATCAATTTTGCCCATGGTGACATTTTCATGCTCGGCGCATTCGCTGCCCTGATCGTCTTCCTTATTCTGACGTCCTTCTTCGCCGGTATTCCGGTGGCGCTCGCGCTGCTGGTGATGTTGATTGCGGCGATGCTGATGACGAGCCTTTGGAACTGGACGATCGAGCGGGTCGCCTACCGGCCGCTGCGCGGCTCGTTCCGCCTGGCGCCGCTGATCACCGCGATCGGCATGTCGATCGTGCTGTCGAACTTCATCCAGGTGACGCAGGGTCCGCGCAACAAGCCGATCCCGTCGCTGGTCACCGATGTCTACCACTTCGGCAATATCACCATCTCTCTGAAGCAGATCATCATCGTCGCAGTGACCGCGGTGCTGCTGACGATCTTCTGGTACATCGTCAACAAGACGCCGCTCGGGCGGGCCCAGCGCGCAACAGAGCAGGACCGCAAGATGGCGGCGCTGCTCGGCGTCGACGTCGATCGGACGATCTCGATCACCTTCATCATGGGTGCCGCGCTGGCGGCAGTCGCCGGCACGATGTACCTGATGTACTACGGCGTCGCGACCTTCAACGACGGCTTCATTCCGGGCGTCAAGGCCTTCACCGCAGCCGTTCTCGGCGGCATCGGCTCGTTGCCGGGCGCCGTGCTCGGCGGGCTGCTGATCGGCCTCATCGAATCGCTCTGGTCGGCCTATTTCACGATTGCCTACAAGGATGTGGCGACCTTCGCGCTGCTCGCCTTCGTGCTGATCTTCAAGCCGACCGGCATCCTTGGCCGTCCGGAAGTGGAGAAAGTCTGACATGGCGCAGTCTCCGGAACACAACGGCCTGATGGCTCAGGCTGCCAAGGAGGCCCTGGTCGCGGCCGCCGTCTCCTTCGGTCTCTTCATTCTTTACGTCGGCATCGAGACCTACCAGGACATCAACAATGCCCTGGTCTGGCGCACGCGCTGGGGGCTCCTGGCCGTCTTCGTCGTGATCGCGGCAGTCAGCCGGTTCCTGGTCGTCGGCTTCATCAAGCCGCATCTGGACAAGCGCAAACGGGACAAGGCCAAGGCCGGCATCCCCGAGGTCTCCGACGGAAAGACCTTCTTCCAGCGGAATTTCCTGAAGATCGCGCTGATCGGGCTGCTGATCTATCCGCCGCTGTCGGTCATGCTGGCGGGAACGCAAGGGTCGCTGAAATACGTCGACAACTTCGGCATCCAGATCCTGATCTACGTCATGCTCGCCTGGGGGCTGAACATCGTCGTCGGTCTCGCCGGCCTCCTCGACCTCGGCTATGTCGCCTTCTACGCGGTCGGCGCCTATTCCTATGCGCTGCTGTCCCAGCAGTTCGGCCTGTCCTTCTGGGTCCTGCTGCCGCTGTCGGGTATTCTGGCCGCCTTCTGGGGTGTCATCCTCGGCTTTCCGGTGCTGCGCCTGCGGGGCGATTATCTGGCAATCGTTACCCTGGCGTTCGGCGAGATCATCCGTCTCGTGCTGATCAACTGGACCGCCGTGACGAAGGGTACCTTCGGCGTCTCCGGAATTCCCAAGGCATCCTTCTTCGGCATCTGGTCCTTCGACGTCGGCGCCGCCAACAATTTCACCAAGGCGTGGGGGCTCTCGATGTCCTCCGCCTACTACAAGATCTTCCTGTTCTACCTGATCCTGGCGCTCTGCATGCTGACGGCCTATGTGACGATCAAGCTTCGCCGCATGCCGATCGGTCGCGCCTGGGAAGCCTTGCGCGAAGACGAAATTGCCTGCCGCTCGCTTGGCATCAATACGGTCACCACCAAACTGACGGCTTTTGCCATCGGCGCGATGATTGGTGGCTTTGCCGGCGCATTCTTCGCCACCCGGCAGGGTTTTGTCTCTCCGGAGAGCTTCGTGTTCCTGGAATCGGCCGTCATCCTGGCGATCGTCGTCCTCGGCGGGATGGGCTCGCTGACCGGTATCGCGATCGCCGCCATCGTCATGGTCGGCGGTACGGAACTGTTGCGCGAGATGGAGTTCCTGAAGCATGTCTTCGGGCCCGACTTCACGCCTGAACTCTACCGCATGCTGCTGTTCGGTCTGGCGATGATCGTTGTCATGGTCTTCAAGCCGCGCGGCTTCGTCGGCTCGCGTGAGCCGACGGCCTTCCTCAAAGAGCGCAAGGCGGTTTCCGGCAGCTTTACCAAGGAGGGCCACGGCTGATGACCCTCGGAACGAATACGATGAACAACGACACCATCCTGAAGGTCGAGCACCTGTCGATGCGCTTCGGTGGCCTGATGGCCATCGACGACTTCTCCTTCGACGCCCGGCGCGGCAACATCACCGCGCTGATCGGCCCCAACGGTGCCGGCAAGACGACAGTCTTCAACTGCATCACCGGCTTCTATAAGCCGACGATGGGGATGATCACGCTGACGCAGCGGGATGGCGACCACTACCTGCTGGAACGGCTGCGCGACTTCGAGATCACCAAGATCGCCAAGGTCTCGCGGACCTTCCAGAACATCCGGCTGTTTTCGGGTCTGACGGTGCTGGAGAACCTTCTGGTCGCCCAGCACAACGCGCTGATGAAGGCCTCCGGATACACGGTCCTCGGTCTCCTCGGCCTGCCCGCCTACACGAAGGCATCGGCGGCCGCGATCGACAAGGCGAAGTACTGGCTGGACAAGGCCAATCTGACAGAGCGAGCCGACGATCCGGCGGGCGACCTCCCGTATGGTGGGCAGCGCCGTCTCGAGATCGCTCGCGCGATGTGCACGGGGCCGGAGCTTCTGTGCCTCGACGAGCCGGCGGCCGGTCTCAATCCGCGCGAATCGGCGGCGCTCAACACGCTTCTGCACTCCATCCGCGACGATGGCGCCTCGATCCTCTTGATCGAGCACGACATGTCGGTGGTGATGGAGATCTCCGACCATGTCGTGGTGCTGGAATACGGCCAGAAGATTTCCGACGGCACACCGGACCACGTAAAGAACGACCCGAAGGTGATCGCTGCCTATCTCGGCGTCGAGGATGACGAAGTTGAACACATCGAGGAACAACTCGACGAGGGGACGATCTGATGTCCGATGAACCCCTCCTGAAAGTGGAAGGCGTCCAAACCTTCTACGGTAATATCCGGGCGCTCGACGGTGTCGATGTGCATGTCAATCGCGGCGAGATCGTCAGCCTGATCGGTGCCAATGGTGCAGGCAAGTCGACGCTGATGATGACGATCTGCGGCAGTCCGCAGGCGCGCCACGGCTCGATCATCTTCGACGGCGAGGACATCACCCAGCAGCCGACGCACCTGATTGCGCGGCGCCGGATCGCCCAGTCGCCGGAAGGTCGCCGCATCTTCCCGCGCATGACAGTCTTCGAGAACCTGCAGATGGGTGCCGGCCTCGACAAGATGAAGCACTTCGACGAGGACGTGGAAAAGATCTTCACGCTCTTCCCGCGCCTGAAGGAACGCCAAAGCCAGCGCGGCGGCACGCTGTCGGGAGGCGAACAGCAGATGCTGTCGATCGGGCGTGCGCTGATGTCGCGACCGAAGCTCCTGCTGCTGGACGAGCCGTCGCTCGGCCTCGCGCCGCTGATCGTCAAGGGGATCTTCGAGGCGATCAAGAAGCTCAACGAGGAGGAAGGCCTGACCGTCTTCCTCGTGGAGCAGAACGCGTTTGCCGCACTGCGCCTGTCGCACCGCGCCTATGTGATGGTCAACGGCAAGGTGACGATGACGGGATCGGGCAGGGAGCTTCTGACCAATCCGGAGGTGCGCGCCGCCTACCTCGAAGGGGGCCGGCATTGAGCCGCGCGTCAGGGAGAGATTGAGATGCAGGGTTTATTCTTCGAAACCGACACCGGCGTCCGATATGTGCTGCGCGTCCTCGTGCTGCTGATCGGCTTCTGGACCGCATGGCGCACTGGCAAGGCCGTCGCAGAAGGCTGGCAGGGCTATGTCACCGTCGTGATCTATACGGCGCTTCTGGCCTTCGTGATGCGCTTTCTGCACTTTTCGCTTTTCGAGGGGCCGTTCGTCAGCCCCTTCTACTACGTCATCGACTTCCTGCTTCTGCTGGTGCTGTCCACCGTCGGATTCCAAATGCGCCGGACACGGCAGATGGTCGACAACTACTACTGGCTCTACGATCAAACCTCCGCTTTCTCATGGAAGAAGAAAGATTGACAGTCGCGAAAATCTGGCCTCAGATTGGGCAAAGGTTCAACGGGACGAAACCTTGGAGTGGAACAGTTTCCGACGCGATAACAGTGGGTATCGCGCCCGGATTGAAATCAACCCGCTTATAAAACTGGGAGTTAAATAATGAAGAAGTCTCTTCTTTCCGCCGTCGCACTGACTGCCGTCGTCGCCTTCGGCGGCAGCGCCTGGGCAGAAGTGCTGGTTGGCGTAGCAGGCCCGCTGACGGGTCCGAACGCTGCCTTCGGTGCGCAGCTCCAGAAGGGTGCCGAGCAGGCAGCTGCCGACATCAATGCCGCTGGTGGCCTCAACGGCGAGCAGATCCGTATCGTGCTCGGCGACGACGTGTCCGACCCCAAGCAGGGCATCTCGGTCGCCAACAAGTTTGTTTCTGACGGCGTCAAGTTCGTCATTGGCCACTTCAACTCCGGCGTTTCCATTCCGGCGTCCGAAGTCTACGCTGAAAACGGCATCCTGCAGATCACGCCAGCCTCGACCAACCCGGTCTTCACCGAGCGTGGCCTCTGGAACACCTTCCGCACCTGCGGCCGCGACGACGAACAGGGCGGCATTGCCGGCGCCTATCTCGCCGAGAACTTCAAGGACGCGAAGATCGCCGTCATCGACGACAAGACCCCGTATGGCCAGGGCCTCGCCGAAGAAACCAAGAAGGCGATGAATGCTGCCGGCGTCACGGAAGTGATCCGCGAAGGCGTCAACACCGGCGACAAGGACTTCTCCGCCCTCATCGCCAAGATGAAGGAAGCCGGCGTCTCGATCATCTACTGGGGCGGTCTTCACACGGAAGCGGGCCTGATCATCCGCCAGGCTGCCGACCAGGGTCTCGACGCCACGCTCGTTTCGGGTGACGGTATCGTGTCCAACGAACTGGCGTCGATTGCCGGCGACGCCGTCGAAGGCACGCTCAACACCTTCGGCCCGGATCCGCGCCTTGCGCCGCAGAACAAGGAGCTCGTCGAGAAGTTCCGCGCAGCCGGTTTCGAGCCGGAAGCCTACACGCTCTACTCCTACGCTGCCATGCAGGTGCTCGATGGCGCCACCAAGGCCGCCGGCTCCAACGAACCGGAAGCCGTTGCGGAAGCGATGAAGGCCAACACCTTCCCGACCGCGCTCGGCGACATGGGCTTCAACGAAAAGGGCGACCCGAAGCTGCCGGGCTACGTCATGTACGAGTGGAAGAAGGGTGCCGACGGCAACTTCACCTACGTCCAGATGTAAGACTAAGGTTTGCCGCGAGGCATTCTGATCTGAGAAAAGCCCGGCTTCGGCCGGGCTTTTTGTTCTGCATGCCTACATTCAACTCGATGCCGCGATCCGGCATCGCTTCAGTTGGCGCAGAAGCGCAGGGATCGGTCCTTATCCACCTTTGGCATTGTGCAAGGTGGCGGAAACGTCGATGTTACCACCATGGCAACAGACACCGAGTTTTCATTCGTAGCGCTCACCCGTTCGGCGCGACGGCACATTCGGGTGTTTCAGATACACCAGTTTCTGGACCGTCTTGCGATGGGTCTGACGATTGCCGTTGTCGCTCTGGCGTTAACCGACCGCGGCATGGACCTCTTTCAGATATCGCTTCTCTTCGGAGTTTATTCGCTCACGACGATCGCGATGGAGCTGCCCTTCGGTGGTTTGGCAGACAGTATTGGACGCAAGCCGGTTTTTCTGACGGCAGTCGTCGCCAGCTTGATTTCGCTCGCCCTCTTTATCTCGACCAGCGATTTCCATGTTCTGGCAGTGTCGTTTGCGTTCATCGGTTTCGGACGTGCGCTTCGGTCGGGGACGCTTGATGCGTGGTTTGTCGAAACCTTCAAGGCCGCCGCGCCAAATGTGGATATCCAGCCCGCGCTGGCCAAAGCGCAATGGGCCAATGCCGTCGGGTTGGCCATTGGCGCGGTCCTCGGTGGCCTTCTGCCCGATGTTTTTGGCTCGGTCGCGAAAAGCATCGGTTTCAGCATCTATGATGTGTCCTATGCAGCAAGCTTTGGTGTGATGCTGGGCGTGTTTGCTTTTACGGTACTGGCCATTGTCGAAAAACCACGTTCTATGGACCCCGGTGCACTCAGGCGGGGGGTCGCAAACGTTCCCTCGGTGATCAAAGACGCGAGCGTCCTTGCTCTGAAACATCCTGCACTATCGGTTCTACTGGCAACGCTGGCGTTCTTCCTGATGGCAACCAATCCCGTCGAGGTGATCTGGCCGACCCACGCAAAGCCGATGTTGGACGCGGGCTATGCAAACACAGTCATTGGCGTCGTGACCGCGACCTATTTCTTCTCCATCGCTTTTGGCGCATCTCTGTCTCCGTACATCAGCCGGATCTTCAAGCGGCAGCATGCGAAAACGCTTGCAGCGACGTTTGCATGCCTGGCAGGCGTTCAGATCGCATTGGCGGTACAGGGCAATATCCTGGGCTTTGTGGCCGTTTTTGTCCTGTATTCTGTGCTCCTTGGCGTCAGCGAGACACCTGCCAGCAGCATTTTGCATCGGTGTGTAGAAGACCGTCAGCGGTCGACCATGCTGTCTTTGAGATCGCTTATACAGCAGTTGGGGGCCGCATTGGGTCTGGTGTTGGCAGGAGCCGTCGCCGAGATCTACTCGACACCCATCGCATGGATTGTCGGTGCCGTGTTTCTATTCATTGCCGCGATACTGTCCTTGTTCTTGCTCAAACGACTGGCCGTAAAAGCCTAAAGCTGACGTTCGTGCACCGCGCAGCATCAGCAATCTAGGCTCTTTCAGCCGTTATCTACGCGCCGTTCAAAAGGCCGCTTGGAGTGTGATCGCTCCAACGGAGGCCTGAACCGGTCATGGTCACGCCAGATAAATCACCTGCGCCGCCTTTACCGCAGCGGAGGCACGGTTCTCGACGCCGAGTTTGACGTAGATCTGCTCCAGATGCTTGTTCACCGTGCGGGCGGAAAGGCCGAGGATATCGCCGATGTCGCGGTTCGACTTGCCCTTGGCGATCCATTCCAGAACCTCCGATTCCCGCAGCGTCAGGGAAAAATGCTGGCGCAGCACCTCGGCGCCGGCGCGCTGGCTGGAGCCGGTCAGCCGGAACAGGAACTCGTCGGCGCCGATGGCGCCGAGGAAGGTGAAGTGCAGGCCGGCATCGCCCTTGAGGGTGAGGGAGAAGCTGCCGTCGCGCGAGGCGCCGGCCTGCTCGCGGGCGCCAAGCCAGGAGGCGATGTGGTGCGCGACCGCTTCCAGCCCGTCGTCGCTGCCGGTTGCGGCGTTCACCAGGCGCGTCGCCTGCGGGGTGGACCAATGGATGCTGCCGTCGCCCTTGACCGCCAGCAGGTGACGGCCAGCTGCGTCGAGCGCCACGCGGGCGCTCTGGGCGGAGCGGGCATTGGCGAGGTGAACGCGAATGCGGGCCCGCAACTCGTCGATGTTGATGGGCTTGGTGAGGTAGTCCACACCGCCGCAGTTCAGAGCGTTGACCACATGCTCGGTCTCGGTCAGGCCGGTCATGAAGATCACCGGGACCTGCGACACGGCCGGATTGGCCTTCAGCCGCCGGCATGTGGCGAAACCGTCCATGGCGGGCATGACCGCGTCGAGCAGGATGAGATCCGGGGTGATGCGCTCGACGATGTTGAGCGCTGCCTGTCCGGAGGTGGCGATCAGCACGGAAAAGCCGGACTGCTCCAGCGCCTCAGTCAGGAAACCGAGGGCTTCGGGACTGTCGTCGACCAGAAGGACGATGTCGCGGGGCTGGGCTGCATCAGCCATCGGTTGCGTGTTCTCCACTGAATCGTTTGAGGAATGTCCTGTAGCCGTCGAAGTCAAAGGCCTGCACGTAGAGCCCCAGTTCGGCGACGAAGGGGCGGTAGACCTCCGCTTGCGCCAGATCGGCGAGCTTGCTTTCGATCCCCCGGACGTAGCCGATCTCGCCCAGTCGCAACAGGTCCTGCAGATGACTTTCGCCGGGGCTGACGATCTTTGCCGGTTTCGGGACCGCAATCGCCTGCAGTTCGTCCTCGTAGACCCAGGTGAGGCCCAGATGCGCCGCCAGCCGGTCGCTCAGCTTGCGCATGTCCACCGGCTTGCCGATCGCGTCATTATGGCCCTCCGTCTTGGCCGCGGTGCCGTCGCCGATGTTGGCCGAAAGCATAACGATCGGCGCCGTCTGGCCGCCTTCGCGCAATCGCGTCACCAGGTCCCAGCCGCTCATCCCGGGCATGGAGATATCGACCAGGAAGAGATCGGGCTTCACGCCTTCGATCAGCGTCAGGCAGTCCGGGCCGCTCGCGGCGGTCAGCACCACGAAATCCATCGGCCCCAGCGCTTCCTGCATCAGGTCGCGATGGTCCTCGTTGTCGTCGACCACCATGATCGTGCGGCGCGGGCCGCTGTAGGAGACGATGCGCCGTTCGGGGGCAGGGGCCGTGCTCGGCCGATCAACCGCGGACAGCATCAGCCGGACCCGGAAGGTCGAGCCCTCGTCCTTGACGCTTTCCACCGAGATGTCGCCGCCGAGCGTATTGGTCAAAAGCCGGGTGATCGTCAGCCCGAGGCCAAGACCGGGCATCGGCTTGATGGTCTCCGCCTCGCCGCGCTGGAAGGGTTCATAGATCCGCCCGAGATCCTTTTTCGCAATGCCACGGCCGGTGTCGCTGACCGTGAAGGTGGCCACCTGGCTGCGATAGGTGACATCAAAGCGGACCGTACCGGCATCGGTGAACTTGATGGCGTTGGAGAGCAGGTTGACGAGGATCTGGCGCAGGCGCTTCTCGTCCGTGCGGACATATTGTGGCAGGGCGCGGGTCCGGTCATGTTCGAACACGAGCCCCTTGGCCTGGGCCTGGAGACCGAACATCTCGACGATCTGGTCGAGAAAATCCTGGATGTTGATCTCGTTGGAATAGACCTGCAGGCGCCCGGCCTCGATCTTGGAAATGTCGAGGAGCCCGTCGATCAGCCCTGCCAGATGGTCGGCCGAACGCTTGATGACCTTGATCGCTGCCTGGCGCGGGACCGGAATGGTCTCATCGCGCTCGAGGATCTGTGCGTAGCCCATCACGGCGTTCAACGGCGTGCGCAGTTCATGCGACAGGCCGACGACGTAGCGGCTCTTGGCGCGGTTTGCCGCCTCGGCGGTCTCTTTCGCCTGCTGCAGGGCAGCGTCGGTCTTCTTGTGCGCGGCGATCTCTCGCAAGAGCAGGGTGTTCTGGCGCGAGGATTCCTCCTCCGCCACCACCCGGCTGTCATGGGCCAGCACATAGAACCAGGAGACGATGCCGGCGATGACGGCGAAAACGAAGAAGACGATGAAGATGGTGCTGTAGATCACCTCGGCATTGGCGGGCGCGGCCAGCCCCGCCTGATAGCCGATCATGACGAGAATCGCGCCGATGACGGAGATCGACAGGACGGCAGCGATCGCATAGCGGCCGAGTCTTGTCGTGAGCCTGGTCACCATTGTGGGTGGCAGCACCGCGCGGGCGACGGTGCCCAGCTGTGCATGCAGCCGGGCCTTCGGCTTGCACATGTCGTGGCAGCGGCTGTCGAGCGAGCAGCAGAGCGAGCAGATCGGCGCGGCATAGGCGGGGCACCAGGCCATGTCCTCCGGCTCGAAGGGATGCTCGCAGATCGAGCAGGTGATCGAGGTGAGGTTCTTCCAGCTGTGGCGCGGCTTGCGGGCCAGGTAGAACTTGCCCTTCGTCGCAAAGGCGATGGCTGGCGACAGCAGAAAGGCGCTCAGCGTCAGATAGGTTGATAGGGAGGCCATCACCGGGCCGAAGAGGCCGAAATGGGCCGCCAGAGCGATAGCAGTCGATCCACCCATGGCGCCCAGTCCGACCGGATTGACGTCATAGAGATGGGCCCGCTTGAACTCGATCCCCGGCGGCGAGAGGCCGAGCGGCTTGTTGATGAAGAGGTCGGCGGAGATCGCGCAGAGCCAGGCCATGGCGATGATCGAGAAGATGCCGAGCGTCTCTTCCAGAAGCCCGTAGATGCCGAGCTCCATCAGCAAAAGGGCGATGGCGACGTTGAAGATCAGCCAGACCACGCGCCCCGGATGGCTGTGGGTGAGCCGCGAGAAGAAGTTCGACCAGGCGAGCGACCCCGCATAGGCGTTCATCACGTTGATCTTCAGCTGCGAGACGACGACGAAGGCGGCCATCAGGAGCAGTGCTGCGGTCTCGTTCGGGATCATGTAGCCGAAGGCGGCAAGATACATATGGGCCGGATCGGCCGCTTCGTCGGCGGGAAAGCCGGTCGAGAGCGTCAGCACTGCGAGGAAGGAGCCGGCCAGCAGCTTCGGCACGCCGACGACGACCCAGCCGGGACCGGCGAGGAAGACGGCCAGCCGATGGCGCCACTTGCGCTGGCCTTCGGCCGGCAGGAAGCGCAGAAAGTCCACCTGCTCGCCGATCTGCGGCATCAGCGCCAGGATCACCGCCGAGGCGGCACCAAATTCCAGGAGGTTGAAGGGTGCAACGCCGGAGACCTCCGCGTTGGAATGGTCGATGCCGGCAAACGCCCGCCAGAGGTCGATCTTTTCCCAGTCGAGGAAGGCGATGAAGATGAAGGGCAGGATGTTGAGGACGATCCAGAAGGGCTGCGTCACCAGCTGGAAGCGGGAGATCAGCCGCACGCCGTAGATCACCAGCGGGATGACGACGACGGCGCTGATGATGTAGCCGATCCAGGGCGGGATGCCGAAGGCAAGCTCCAGCGCGCCGGTCATGATCGAGGCCTCGATCGCAAACAGCATGAAGGTGAAGCTCGCATAGATCAGCGAGGTGATCGTTGAGCCGATGTAGCCGAAGCTGGCGCCGCGGGTCAGCAGGTCGATGTCGACGCCATGGCGGATCGCATAGCGGCTGATCGGAAGGCCGACGACCAGCATGACGACGGCGGCGACAATGATGGCGTAGAAGGCATTGGTGGTGCCGTAGGACAGGGTGATCGCGCCGCCGATGGCTTCGAGCGCCAGGAAGGAGATCGCGCCGATGGCCGTCTGCGAAATCCGGCTCGACGAAAAGCGCCGCGCGCTCTTTGCGGTGAAGCGCAGCGCGTAGTCTTCAAGCGTCTGGTCGGCGACCCAGCGGTTGTACTCCCGACGGACCGGTATGATGCGTTGCCGTGCGGCCATGCCTAATATCTAGCGCCCATGATGATGTGACTGATGATTGGGCACCTTCCTGTGTGCCATGCGCTTTTGCAAGCCCTACGGAAGAAGGATCATGCGCAATACCAGGCGTTTCCCGCCGCTGCCGCCATTGGCAGGACATGCCGACCTTTGGTGCCCATGGGCATTTGTTCCCTCTTCTCCCCCCGCGGTACGTCAAACGACGTATACGGTTTTGCGGTGCAGCACCCGATAGTCCTGTTCAGCAACGGTTAAGGTTTTCACTTCCGGCTGCCAACGAACAAGAAGAGGGGTTCGATCATGAAGATTTCCGCAAGACTTGGCGGGGCAATGCTTGCTGCCGCGCTGTCCACGACTGCATTCCATGGTGCGTTTGCGCAGGAAGACACGATCAAGATCGGCGTCCTGCATTCGCTGTCTGGTACCATGGCCATTTCCGAGACGACGCTCAAGGACGCCATGCTGATGCTGGTGGAGGAGCAGAACAAGAAGGGTGGCGTGCTTGGCAAGCAGATCGAGGCGGTTGTCGTCGATCCAGCGTCCGACTGGCCGTTGTTTGCTGAAAAGGCTCGTCAGCTGATCAGCCAGGACAAGGTTGCCGCCGTGTTCGGCTGCTGGACGTCCTCGTCGCGCAAGTCCGTCCTGCCAGTGTTCGAGGAGCTGAACTCGATCCTGTTCTACCCTGTCCAGTACGAGGGTGAAGAGTCCTCGCGCAACATCTTCTACACGGGCGCGGCGCCGAACCAGCAGGCCATTCCGGCGGTCGACTATCTCGCCGAAACGGAAGGCGTCGAGCGCTGGGTCCTCGCCGGCACCGACTACGTCTATCCGCAGACGACGAACAAGATCCTCAAGGCCTACCTGATGTCGAAGGGCGTGGCCGAGGAAGACATCATGATCAACTACACGCCGTTCGGTCATTCCGACTGGCAGACGATCGTGACGGACATCAAGAACTTCGGTTCCGCCGGCAAGAAGACCGCCGTCGTCTCCACCATCAACGGCGACGCCAATGTTCCCTTCTACAAGGAGCTCGGCAACCAGGGCATCAAGGCGGAAGACATTCCGGTCGTTGCCTTCTCGGTCGGCGAAGAAGAGCTCGCCGGTCTCGACACCACGCCGCTCGTCGGCCATCTGGCCGCATGGAACTACTTCCAGTCCGTCGATGCCGAGGTGAATGCGGAGTTCATCGAGACCTGGCATGCCTTCACCAAGGACGACAAGCGCGTCACCAACGACCCGATGGAAGCCGCCTATATCGGCTTCAATGCCTGGGTGAAGGCCGTCGAGGCCGCCGGCACCACCGACACCGACGCGGTTCTCGACGCCATCATCGGCGTCGCCGTGCCGAACCTCTCGGGTGGATATGCCACAGTCATGCCGAACCACCACATCACCAAGCCGGTGCTGATCGGCGAGATCCAGGCGGATGGCCAGTTCGAGATCGTCCAGCAAACGGCCTCCGTCGTCGGTGACGAATGGTCCGATTACCTGCCGGACTCGAAGGACCTGATCTCCGATTGGCGCAAGCCGATGGAGTGCGGCAACTTCAACGTCGCCACCGGCAAGTGCGGCGGCAAGGGCAGCTGATCAAGGGCGTTTTCGTTGGTGGGGGCAATCCCCTCACCAACAAAATCTAAGACTTAGCTTCGCTAAGATCTTGATTTTGTAACCTCTCCCGCAAGGGGAGAGGTGGGACGCCGAGTTCGCCTCGCCACTCCTCTCCCCTTGAGGGAGAGGAAGCGATTTCAGCATCTTGGGCGAAAGCCCAAGTGCTAGAAATCGCAGGTGAGGGGATCGAACCGCGAACTGTGCGAACGAGGGGCGGTATGATGACGACACGGTTGTTTATCCAGGTGATATTTTTAATCCTTTCTCTCGCCGCGCCATCGCTGGCGCAGACCGACAGCAAGGCGCTCCTCGATGCGCTCGCCGACGCCAACTTCAAGCAGGCGGAAGAGATCGTCGGGCAGCTGGCGGCGTCGGCCGATCCGCGCGTGGTGCCGGCGCTCGAGGCCTTCGCGGAAGGGGATCTCTATGCCCGCAAATCCGACGATGCCGTGTTCATCACCCGGGCAGCCGGCTCCAAGTTCGCTCTGATTGATCCGCTAACCGGCGAAAGTGCCGGCGAGGTCGCCAAGGGCGCCGTGAGCAAGATCCGGGTCAACAACAACCTGCGGCGCGTGATCCGTTCCGCTCTTGGCGGGCTGACGCTGCTCAGCCCCGATCGCAATGTACGCCTGCAGGCGGCAAGCGCCGTGCTCGCCTCTCCGAGCGCCGAAAACCTCGATCTCGTCGAGGCGGCGCTGGCACGCGAGACCGACCCCGAGGTCAAGGCCCGCATGGTCGAGGCGCGTGCCGTGTCACTGCTGCCCTCCGACCGACCGCCCGAGGCCAAACGCGAAGCGATCGAAACGATCGCCAGCCTCGGCGGACGCAATGCGATCGGCATCCTGATGTCGTCCGCCGGCACGCTCGATCCGTCCCTCAAGGAGGATCTCAACGCGGCGATTGCACGGCTTGAAAGCAAGCTTGCCTTCTGGGACATGGCCCAGAACATCTGGTACGGCCTGTCGCTCGGCTCCGTCCTGCTGCTCGCCGCCATCGGGCTCGCCATCACCTTCGGCGTTATGGGCATCATCAACATGGCGCATGGCGAGATGGTGATGCTGGGGGCCTATTCCACCTTCGTCGTGCAGGACCTCATCCGTTCCCACGCGCCGCAGCTCTTCGACTGGTCGCTGCCGATCGCCCTGCCGGTCGCCTTCCTGGTGACCGCGCTGGTCGGTCTCACCATCGAGCGTGGCGTCATCCGCTTCCTCTACGGCCGACCGCTCGAAACGCTGCTGGCCACCTGGGGCATCTCGCTGATCCTGCAGCAGGCGATCCGCTCGATCTTCGGCCCGACCAACCAGGAGGTCGGCAATCCGTCGTGGATGTCCGGCTCGTTTCCGCTCGGCGGCATGACCGTCACCTGGAACCGGTTGTGGATCATCGTGTTTTCGCTGACGATCTTCTTTGCGCTGCTGGCGCTGATGAAGCGCTCGGCCTTCGGCCTGCAGATGCGCGCCGTCACCCAGAACCGGCGTATGGCCGCCTCGATGGGCATTCGCACGCCCTGGGTCGATGCCTTCACCTTCGCGCTCGGATCGGGCATCGCCGGGATCGCCGGTGTCGCGCTGTCCCAGATCGACAATGTCTCGCCGAACCTCGGGCAAAGCTACATCATCGACAGCTTCATGGTCGTCGTCTTCGGCGGCGTCGGCAATCTCTGGGGCACGCTAGTCGGAGCCATGACGCTCGGCGTGCTCAACAAGTTCCTCGAGCCGTCCGTCGGCGCGGTGCTCGGCAAGATCCTCGTGCTGGTGCTGATCATCCTGTTCATCCAGAAGCGGCCGCGCGGTCTCTTTGCACTCAAGGGAAGGGCGGTCGAGGCATGATCACCGGGTTCCTCTTTCGCGCCCTCGACGGCAAGATCATCGTTGCCATCGGCATGCTGCTCGCCGCCGGCATTCTGGTGCCGGCCCTCAACCTGCTGGTGCCGCCCGACAGCGCCTTCCATATTCCGACCTATGCCATGTCGTTGATGGGCAAATACCTCTGCTACGCCCTGCTTGCGCTGGCGCTCGATCTCGTCTGGGGCTACTGCGGCATCCTCTCGCTCGGCCACGGCGCCTTCTTCGCGCTCGGCGGCTATGCCATGGGCATGTATCTGATGCGCCAGATCGGCTCGCGCGGCGTCTACGGCAATCCGGAGCTTCCCGACTTCATGGTCTTCCTGAACTGGGACGAGCTGCCGTGGTTCTGGTACGGCTTCGACATCTTCCCCTTCGCCATGCTGATGGTGCTTTTCGTGCCGGGGCTGCTCGCCTTCCTGTTCGGCTGGTTCGCGTTTCGCTCCAGGGTGAACGGCGTCTATCTGTCGATCATCACGCAGGCTATGACCTATGCGCTGATGCTCGCCTTCTTCCGCAACGACATGGGGTTCGGCGGCAACAACGGCCTGACGGACTACAAGGAAATCCTCGGCTTCAGCGTCCAGGCGCAGGGAACGCGGGCAGTCCTGTTTGCCCTGTCGGCCGTCATGCTGTCGCTCTGCCTGCTGATCGCCTCAGGCATCGTCCGCTCGAAGTTCGGCAAGGTGCTTGTCGGCGTGCGTGACGCCGAGAGCCGCGTCCGCTTCCTCGGGTTCCGGGTGGAGAACATCAAGCTCTTCACCTTCGTCGTCTCGGCGATGATGGCGGGGATCGCCGGGGCGCTCTTCGTGCCGCAGGTCGGCATCATCAACCCGGGCGAATTTGCGCCGGCCAACTCCATCGAGGTGGTCGTCTGGACCGCGGTCGGCGGGCGCGGCACGCTGATCGGGCCGATCATCGGCGCCATCCTCGTCAATGCCGGCAAGAGCTTCTTCACCGGTGCCTTCCCGGAATTCTGGCTCTATGCGCTGGGCGGGCTGTTCATTGCCGTGACGCTCTTCCTGCCAAAGGGCATCGTCGGCACCATCCAGCACGGCTGGACCGGGCGCAAGGCGATGAAGGCGGCTGCCGAAACGGAAAAGGGCAGGGACAATACCGTTCTGCCGCAGGCTGCGGAGTAGAGACGATGGCGACAATTGCAGAAACCAGATCGAAAAGCCTGCTCTATCTCGACGGCGTCTCCGTCTCCTTCGACGGCTTCAAGGCGCTGAACTCGCTTTCCTTCGTGGTGGAGCCCGGCGAACTGCGGGCGATCATCGGCCCGAATGGGGCGGGCAAGACGACGATGATGGACATCATCACCGGCAAGACCCGACCCGACAGCGGCACGGTGCTGTTCGAGGATTCCATCGACCTCACCAAGAAGGATGAGGCGGACATCGCGCAGCTCGGCATCGGCCGCAAGTTCCAGAAGCCGACGGTGTTCGAGAGCCATACGGTCTGGGACAACCTGGAGCTGGCGCTCAACCGCTCGCGCGGCGTCTTCGCCACGCTGTTCTACCGATTGTCGGGCGAGGACCGCGACCGCATCGAGGAGATCCTCTCCACCATCCGGCTGACCCACCGCAAGACGGAACTTGCCGCCAACCTGTCGCACGGCCAGAAGCAGTGGCTGGAGATCGGCATGCTGCTCGCACAGGAGCCGAAGCTGCTGCTCGTCGACGAGCCGGTGGCCGGGATGACGGATGCGGAGACGGCGGAGACTGCCATCCTGCTGCGCGACATCGCAAAAACCCGCTCCGTCGTCGTCGTCGAACACGACATGGGCTTCATCCGCGATCTCGGGGTCAAGGTGACATGCCTGGCGGAAGGATCGGTGCTCGCCGAAGGGTCGATCGATTTCGTGTCCAACGATCCGAAGGTGATCGAGAATTATCTGGGGCGGTGATGATGAACGTTTCTGTTTGGCGCAAGACGCCCCCCTCTGCCCTGCCGGCCATCTCCCCCACGAGGGGGGAGATCGGCTGTGGTGCGGTCGGCGCTCTCCAATCTCCCCCCTCGTGGGGGAGATGTCACGCAGTGACAGAGGGAGGAGTGCTTGCGCCGAGCAAACATTTGGGAGTTCTGCCATGCTGACCGTCGACAACATCAACCTTCACTACGGCGCGGCCCAGGCCTTGCGCGGCGTGTCGCTGACGGCGGAGATGGGCAAGATCACCTGCGTGCTCGGCCGCAATGGCGTCGGCAAGAGCTCGCTCCTGCGCGCCGTCACCGGGCAGCATCCGGTGAGCGGCGGGACGATCTCCTTCGGTGACGCCTCGCTCGACGGCATGGCACCATATGCAAGGGCGAAGAAAGGCATCGGCTACGTACCGCAGGGCCGCGAAATCTTTCCCCTTCTCACGGTGCAGGAAAACCTCGAAAGCGGATATGCGCCGCTTGACCGCAAGGACCGCTTCATCCCGGACGAGATCTTCAGCCTGTTTCCGGTGCTCGGCAGCATGCTGTCTCGGCGTGGGGGCGATCTTTCAGGCGGGCAGCAGCAGCAGCTGGCGATCGGCCGGGCGATGGTGATGCGACCAAGGATCCTCGTGCTCGACGAGCCCACGGAGGGTATCCAGCCTTCGATCATCAAGGATATCGGTCGGGCCATCCGCTACCTGCGCGATTCGACCGGCATGGCGATCCTGCTGGTCGAGCAATACCTCGACTTCTGCCGCGAGCTGGCAGATCGGGTCTATATTATGGATCGTGGCGAGATTGTGCACGAAGGACTTGCGGAAACGCTAGATACGGCAGAAGCAAGGCGTCACCTTACTGTTTAGGGGTCAATAATCGCATAGCTTCTATACGTTTGAATCGTTTTAAGCTTTGCCGGCTTATGCTATCACCGCTGCGGTTTCAGAGCATGACGCAGACCGTGACACTCTCCTGCACCCCACCTTTTGAGGCGCTAGATGGCATTTGCCCGCATTGCTGGTTTTCATCCCCTGAGAGCTCTTACTCGAATGATCGGAGTAGGGGCCTTTTTCTTGGGCGCTTCCGGGGCGGCACTGGCTGCAGGCTGCGGCCAGCCGCTGGAGCCCGGGCGTCACGAGTTCAGCGTCCAATCCACGGATGAAATGCGGTCGGGCGTCTACTTCGTGCCATCGTCCTACACCGGTACGAAGAAGCTGCCAGTGGTCTTCGATTTCCACGGCAGCGACAGCAATCCGAACGGGCAGCTGAACCGGAGCTCCTGGGACAAGGTGGCTGAAAAGAACGGCTTCGTGGTCGTGGCGTTGCAGGGCAGCCTGCGCGGCAAATTCGAAGGCACCCATGCCTGGAACGTCCCGCTTGTCACGCAGGTCGAAGGCGGCCTCGACGAGGTTGGTTTCATCACCTCCGCGCTTACGAAGGTGAAGCAGGAGTTTTGCATAGATGCTGACCGCATCTATGCTTCCGGCTATTCCGGTGGCGGGCGCATGCTTTCCCATTACATCTGCAGCGGTCACGGTGATTTTGCCGCCGCCGGTTTCGTGCATTCTCTGCGGGCCGGCGCGCCTGTCGAGGTTGACGGCAAATGGGGTCCTGGCAGCTGTTCGCCGGCCCGTCCGATCTCGATCATGGCGTTCGCCGGCGAGAAGGATACCTCCAACCCCTATGCAGGCGGCGGTAAGGCCTATTGGCAGTATGGTTTCAAGACGGCCGTGCAGCGCTGGAGCGAACTTGCAGGTTGTAACGGCGGCGCCAAGGTCGAGAGCGCCGACGGCGTCAGCTACGGCATCTACGACACCTGCAAGAACGGCGCGCGCATCGCGTCCTACGTGTTTGCGAACGGCACACACGACTGGCCGAAGCCCAGCGCTACGGATGCCGCGATGGCAGCCAATGCCGATGCGCAGGCCGGTATCGTCAAGGTTGCTGCCGCCAAGAAGCCTTCGTTCAATCCAAGTGTTGATCCTGCCTCCCGGATGTGGGACTTCTTCCAGAAGGCCGACAGGTCGGACATGGTCGCCACGGTTGCGCCCGCCGCAGCCAAGGTCAACGCGCCCTGCACGGCCGCCGCAACGGGCGCGCTGGGCGGCGCCGATCCACAGGGGACGACGTGCAGCAGCAAAGAGCAGTCAATCCAGGCGCGCCGCAGCGGGCAAGGGGCAAAGGGCGCCTTGTAACGAAGCTCTTCAACGGGCGCACGCGACTCTCCGAGTTCTATCAGGAGGGTTGCGCCAAGATCCGCTTGCCCGAGACCTTTTCGCCCGCGATGGAGGCGATCCTCATCAATACGTCAGGGGGACTGACTGGCGGCGACGTGATCGAATGGTCCGTTGCCGCCTCCGATTCCACCCGGCTGACGGTGACCACCCAGGCGAACGAGAAGGTCTACAAGGCTTCCGCCGATACAGCCTCTCTGAGCACCCGGATCACCGTCGGCCCTCAGGCTGCCGTGCACTGGATGCCGCAGGAAACCATCCTCTTCGACCAGTCGGCGCTCAGCCGCCGCCTCGACGTGGATCTCCAGGAGACCTCCGAATTCCTGGCGGTCGAGGCCGTGCTGATGGGCCGCCAGGCCATGGGCGAGACGCTCAACCGCGGCCTCTTCCGCGACCGCTGGCGGGTCCGGCGCGGCGGAGACCTGATCCACGCCGAGGACATGCGACTTGGTGGCGAGATCGACCGTCTGTCGGCGTTGCCGGCGACGCTCTGCGGCCAGTCCGCGTTCGCGACGCTTCTCTACATCGGACCCATGGCCGAGGTCCTGCTGCCGAGGGTACGCGAGAGCCTCGGCAGTGCAGTCGGCGGGGCCAGCCATTGGCAGGGGAAGCTCGTGGTGCGGCTCGTGGCCTCCAGCGGCTACGAGCTCAGAAAACTGCTGGTACCGGCAATTGCCGTATTGCGTAATGGTGCTGCGGTGCCGAAGGTCTGGCACATCTGATTTTATGGGACGAACATGAACCTCACGCCGAGAGAAAAAGACAAGCTGCTGATCTCCATGGCTGCCGTGGTTGCGCGGCGCAGGCTGGAGCGGGGCGTCAAGCTCAATCATCCGGAGGCGATCGCGCTGATCACCGACTACGTGGTGGAAGGTGCGCGCGACGGCCGCTCGGTCGCCGACCTGATGGAGGCTGGCGCCCATGTGATCACCCGCGACCAGGTGATGGAGGGCATCGCCGAGATGATCCACGACGTGCAGGTGGAAGCTACGTTCCCGGACGGGACGAAGCTCGTCACCGTCCATGAACCGATACGTTAAGAGACTGGGAGATCGATTCATGATTCCGGGCGAAGTGATTGCCGCAGCAGGCGAAATTGAACTGAATGTCGGTCGGCCGACGGTTCTGATCGAGGTCGCCAACACCGGCGACCGGCCGATCCAGGTCGGCAGCCACTACCATTTCTTCGAGACCAACGAGGGACTGGCCTTTGAGCGGGACATGGCGCGCGGCATGCGCCTCGACATTCCGGCGGGCACCGCTGTCCGCTTCGAGCCGGGGCAGACACGGCAGGTGACGCTGATCCCGTATGGCGGCGACCGCCGGGTCTACGGCTTCCAGCAGAAGATCATGGGTGCGCTATGAGATCGTTGATGATCGTTGCGAGTGTTTCTCTTTTTTCTTTCGCCGCCCATGCTCAAGACCAGCCCGATGTCGACTGCAACACTGCCATTACTCAGATGGAGATGACGTATTGCGCCCAGCTGGAATTCGGGGATGCCGACGAGCTTCTCAATGCGCAGTACAAATCAACCCGAGACGTCATGAGAAAATGGGACGCGGATTCCATTGATGAGCTGAACGGCGCGGAAGACGCGCTCCTAACGGCACAACGCGCGTGGGTCACCTTCCGCGATGCTCATTGCGCATCGGTCGGTTATCAGGCGCATGGTGGAACGATGGAGCCGATGCTCATCTACGGCTGCCAAGCGGAGCTGACGCGCGCACGAACCGACGAGCTGAAGCAGTTGGCGGATTCAATGGTCAACTAGACCTTCGCCTGGCCTGCCTCGACCAAGTGATTTCAGAAGGTATCATCCCATGCCCCACAAGATGTCCCGCGCCAGCTATGCCTCGATGTTCGGCCCGACCGTCGGCGACAAGGTCAGGCTTGCCGATACGGAGCTCTTCATCGAGGTGGAGAAGGATTTCACCACCTATGGCGAAGAGGTGAAGTTCGGCGGCGGCAAGGTCATTCGTGACGGCATGGGACAGAGCCAGGCGACCCGCGCCGAGGGCGCCGTGGACACCGTCATCACCAATGCGCTCATCGTCGACCACACCGGCATCTACAAGGCCGACGTCGGCCTCAAGGACGGCCGCATCCATGCGATCGGCAAGGCGGGCAATCCGGACACGCAGCCGGGCGTGACGATCATCGTCGGCCCCTCGACGGAGGCAATTGCTGGCGAGGGCAAGATCCTAACGGCCGGCGGCATGGACGCGCATATACACTACATCTGCCCGCAGCAGATCGAGGAAGCGCTGATGAGCGGGATCACCTGCATGCTGGGCGGCGGTTCCGGCCCGGCACACGGCACGCTTGCCACCACCTGCACCGGCGCCTGGCACATCGAGCGGATGATCGAGAGCTTCGACGGCTTCCCGATGAACCTGGCGCTTGCCGGCAAGGGCAATGCCTCGCTGCCGGCACCGCTGGAGGAGATGATCCTCGCGGGCGCCTCGTCGCTGAAGCTGCACGAGGACTGGGGCACGACGCCCGCCGCCATCGACAACTGCCTCACCGTCGCCGACGAATACGACGTCCAGGTGATGATCCACACGGACACGCTGAACGAGTCCGGCTTCGTGGAAAACACGGTGGCCGCCATCAAGGGCCGCACCATCCATGCCTTCCACACGGAAGGGGCGGGTGGCGGTCATGCGCCCGACATCATCAAGGTCTGCGGCCTGCCCAACGTCATCCCGTCGTCCACCAATCCGACGCGGCCCTATACGATCAACACGTTGGCCGAACATCTTGACATGCTGATGGTCTGCCATCACCTGTCGCCGTCTATCCCGGAAGACATCGCATTCGCCGAAAGCCGCATCCGCAAGGAAACGATTGCGGCCGAAGACATCCTGCACGACCTCGGTGCCTTCTCGATCATCTCGTCGGACAGTCAGGCCATGGGCCGCGTCGGGGAAGTCGCGATCCGCACCTGGCAGACCGCCGACAAGATGAAGCGGCAGCGCGGCCGGCTGGCCGAGGAAAAGGGCGAGAACGACAACTTCCGCGTCCGCCGCTACATTGCCAAATACACGATCAATCCGGCCATCGCCCACGGGCTGTCCCACGAGATCGGCTCGGTGGAGGTCGGCAAGCGCGCCGATCTGGTGCTCTGGAACCCGGCCTTCTTCGGCGTCAAGCCGGAGATGATCCTGATGGGCGGCTCGATTGCGGCGGCACCCATGGGCGATCCGAACGCCTCGATCCCGACGCCGCAGCCGATGCACTATCGGCCCATGTTTGCCGCCTACGGCAAGCTCAGGACCACTTCCTCGGTCACCTTCGTCAGCCAGGCCTCGCTCGATGCCGGTCTAGCCAGGCGTCTTGGGGTCGCCAAGAAACTGATGGCGGTGAAGAACACGCGAAACATCTCCAAGGCATCGATGATCCACAATTCGCTGACGCCGCATATCGAGGTCGATCCGGAAACCTACGAGGTGCGCGCCGACGGCGAGCTTCTGACCTGCGAGCCGGCGACCGTGCTGCCGATGGCGCAGCGCTATTTCCTGTTCTGAGGTGGCGCCGGCCAACCGAGGCAATCGCATGACGAGGGTGCTGCGCCGGCTGCTGGCGGTGATGCTGGTCATCGTCGGCGCAGTCGCGGCCGGCGCCCTTATTCCGTTGCCGCTGTGGTCGCAGGAGACCGAACACAACGGTGGTGAGACGCGGCGGATCCTCGTCCTGTCCAATCCGATCCATACGGACATCGCCATTCCGCTCGACGCCGAGACGCGGGCGGGTTTTGCCTTTCTCGAGCGATCCGGCGTCCCTGTCGCGGAACCGGGCGCCAAATGGATGATCATCGGCTGGGGTGGACGCGCCTTTTATCTGGAGACGCCGACCTGGGCCGACCTGAAGCCCATGCCGGTGTTTCGCGCGCTGACTGTCGATAGTTCCGTTCTCCACGTGGACGTCACGGGGGAGCTGGATGAAGGGCATCCTGCCGTAACCGCGCTCGAAGTTGGAGCGGCGGAGTTCGAACAGTTGCAGGTGTTCATTCGCCAAAGCTTTGCGCAGCCGCCGGATGCCGTTGCGGCGATACCGGACGCGGGATATGGACCATACGACCGCTTCTTCGAGGCCAAGGGTTCCTTCAATGCGCTGATCGGCTGCAACACGTGGACGGCGCAGGCGCTGAGGGCGGCGGGCGTGCGCACCGGCCTCTGGAACCCCTTGCCGCAGACGCTTACCTTGTCGCTCAAGCTTTTCAACGGACCGGAGTTTCGGATGCAGTACATTCACACCCACCACAAGGCCGGCGTCATCACCGATCCGCCGGTCGACACGATCTCGCTGCCGCACGACCTGCGCCATCTGCGCCGGAAGGTGCTGCATCTGTCGAACGGCGAGATGGTGATGCTCGACCTGAAGGAGGCGGTGCTGTTTGCCGACGGCGACCGGCTGATCCTCGAGGACGGCAGCAATGTCGCCATCGCTGCCGCTCCCGAGAAGCTCTTCGAGATCAAGCCACGTGATCCGCTGCACCTGATCGAACTCGCCTGGCATCTCGGCAACCGGCATCTCTCGGCGCAGATCGAGGAGGGACGCATCCTGATCCTGCGCGACCATGTGATCCGGCAGATGCTGGAGGGCCTGGGCGCCACGGTCGCCGATGTCGAGGAGCCCTTCCAGCCGGCGCGCGGCGCCTATCACGCCCACGGCGGCCATGATCATCATGCGCATGGCTGACGGAAATGGGTGAGGGGCTTCGCACCCAGGCACTGCTCCGGCTGATGGCCTGGATGTCGCCAGCCTTTCCGATCGGCGGCTTTGCCTATTCCGGCGGGCTGGAGCGGGCGGTGCATGACCGGCTGGTGACGGATGCTGCCGGGCTGCAGGGCTGGATCGCCACGCTCCTGCACCACGGGGCGCTCTGGAACGACGCGGTGCTGTTCTCCCATGCCTGGCGCAGCCGTGAGAGCGAGGCGGACCTCAGCGAGGCCGCGGACCTCGGGCTGGCGCTGGCGGGCTCCGCAGAGCGGCATCTGGAGACGCTGTCGCTGGGGCGGGCCTTCGTCACCGCCGCGCGCGCCTGGCCCGATGCCGTCTTTGAGCGGCTGCCGGACGACCTGCCGTTTCCGGTGGCGGTCGGCAGCGTTGCCGGGGCCCACGCGGTGCCGGCAGAGGATGCGCTGGCGGCCTATCTGCATGCGGCCACATCCCAGATGATCTCGGCCGCCATCCGGCTCGGCATCTGCGGTCAAACGGACGGCGTGGCGGCCCTGGCGGCCCTGGAGCCTGAGATCGTCGCGGTGGCGTCGCATGCTGCCTCCACCACGCTCGACGACCTCGGCAGCTCCTGCATCCAGGCGGAGATCGCGGCACTTCGCCACGAGACACAGCATTGCAGGCTCTTCCGCTCCTGAGCGACGAGCCTTCGCAGATGAAAGGAAACACCATGAAATCCCAGAACGGTCCCTTGCGCGTCGGCATCGGCGGTCCGGTCGGCTCCGGCAAGACGGCGCTTACGGAAAAGCTCTGCAAGGCGATGCGCGACGCGTATTCGATCGCTGTCGTGACCAACGACATCTACACCCGCGAGGACGCCGAGGCGCTGGTGCGGATGCAGGCGCTGTCGTCGGACCGCATCGTCGGCGTGGAGACCGGCGGCTGCCCGCACACTGCCATCCGCGAGGATGCAACGATCAACCTGCAGGCGATCGCGGGTCTCAACGAACGCTTCCCGGATCTCGACATTGTCTTCATCGAATCGGGCGGCGACAATCTGGCGGCCACCTTTTCTCCGGATCTCGCCGACATCACCATCTATGTGATTTCCACCTGCCAGGGCGAGGAGATCCCGAGGAAGGGCGGTCCAGGCATTACCCGTTCGGATCTGCTGGTGATCAACAAGAAGGATCTGGCTCCTTACGTCGATGTCGATCTCGACGTCATGGACCGCGACGCGCACCGGATGCGCGAGGCCAAGCCGCATCTCTTCACCGATTTGAAGCGCGGCGAGGGCGTCGACCATGTCGTCCGTTTCCTGAAGGAGAACGGCGGCCTCTGAGGCCGCTCCCTAGATGTCCCGCAGCGCCTTGACGTCGCCGATCTGCACGACACGGCCGCGGACGGTGACGCCGATGCGGCGCAGCGACGAGAAGGCCCGCGACAGGGCCTCCGGCGCCAGACCCAGCATGCCGGCGAGCAGGTTTTTCTGGTAGGGCAGGCGGAGCGACGCGGGACCGCCGCCGACGGGGCAATTCTTCAGCAGGTATTCCGCGACCCGCTGCTGCGCCGTGTGCAGCCGGTCGTTGGCGACGCAGTCCATGGTCGTCAGCAGATGCTGCGAGAGGCAGGCCATGATCGCCTTGGCGATGTCGGCTCCTGCTCGGCAAGTGTCCGCACCGTGCGGATGTCGAAGCGGGCGAATGTCGTATTCTCGGCTGTCTGGGCGTTGAAGCGATAGGTGTCGTCGCCGAAGATCTGGCATTCGGCGAAGGTGTCGCCGGGGCCGCAGACGCGGATATCGGCCTCGCGTCCATCCCGGTTCAGGCGGTAGAGGCGCACGTAGCCGCCGAGCACGCAGTAGAAGTGATCGGCAGGCATTCCCTCCCGGAAGACCACATGGCGCGCTGGCAGGCTGCTGATCGTGGCGGCATTCAGCATTTTGAGGAGTGCTTCGTTGCTCAACGCAGACATGAACGGCGTGCGCACCAGGAGCGCCTTGTCGCGGCTGTTCACTTTGAGGCTCTTGTTCATCTGCACCGTCGGATCTTCCATCGTCACATCCGGTTGCTGGAGAGACCGGTGAAGAACGAAATCTAACAGCAGCAGCGGCGGAGCCTTTTGACTTCGATCAACTGTGGCGCCAGGAAGACGCGCATGAAAAAGGCCGGGACGTGCCCGGCCTTAGATGCTGTGGTGACGGTGGCGTGGTGCCTATTCCGCAGCCCAGGGCGTCAGCCTGAGGACGTTGGAGCCAGGCTCGGTCTTGTTGCGATCGTCGTTGGCGCCGTTCTGCTTCTCGATGGAGGCCACGCGCTCCTCAAGCGTTGCGATCGACTGCGACGCTTCCTGCGCGTGACGGCTCAGCACCTCGGAGGAGAATGCCGCATCTTCCTCTTCCTTCTTGCCGAACATGCCGCCGAAGATACGTGCGAGCAGGCGGGAGAGATCGTCCATGATCAGGAAGAAGGCCGGAACGACGACCAGCGAGAGCACGGTCGAGACGATGATGCCGCCGATCACCGCAATCGCCATGGGTGCGCGGAATGAGCCGCCTTCGCCGACGCCGAGCGCCGAGGGCAGCATGCCCGCGGACATGGCAATCGAGGTCATGATGATCGGACGGGCGCGCTTGCGGCCGGCTTCCACCATCGCGTGCACGCGTTCCATGCCGTGGCGGCGCATTTCGATGGCGAAGTCCACCAGCAGGATGGCGTTCTTGGTGACGATACCCATCAGCATCAGGATGCCGATCAGCACCGGCATGGAGAGCGAATTCTGCGTGATGATCAGCGCGATCGCGACGCCGCCGATAGCCAGCGGCAGCGAGAGCAGGATGGTGAACGGCTGGATCACGTCCTTGAAGAGCAGGATCAGCACGACCAGCACCAGCAGGAGGCCGAGCAGCATGGCGTTTGCAAAGCCCGCCGTCATCTCCGCCTGAACCTTGGCGTCGCCACTCTCGGCCAGCCGCACCGAAGGGGGAAGCTCCGTCTCGCTGACGATGCGCTTGAACTCCTCGGTGGAGGTGTCGAGAGCGGTGCCAAAGGGCACGTCGGAGCCGATCGAGACGACGCGGCTGCGGTCGTTGCGCTTGATCGAGCTCGGACCTTCCGCATAGTCGACGTCGGCAACGCTATAGAGCGGCACGGTCTCCCCGGTCGCGGTCTTGATCTGCAGGGCCCGGATCGCCGAGAGGTCGCGCCGGAAGTCGAGCGAGGCCTGGACGCGGATCGGGATCTGCCGGTCGTCGATCGACATCTTCGGCAGCTGCGAATCGACATCGCCGATGGTGGCGACGCGAATCGTTTCGGAGATCTGCTGAGGGGTGATCCCGAGGCGGGCAGCCTCATCCGTGCGCGGCCGGATCTGCAGCTCCGGACGGGGCAGGGCGCCTTCCGAGCTGACGTTGGCAAGGATCGGCGAAGCGCGAAGCTTCGATTCCAGCGTGCTGACGGCTTCGTTCAGGTCTTCCTCGTTGGAGGACAGGAAGTTGAAGCTGAGTTCGCGCTCGGCGCGGTCGTTGAGCTTGGAGATGCGCACGTCCGGGATGGACTGCAGCTTGGCCAGCAGTTCCCGCTCGATTTCCCACTGCGGGCGCGTGCGTCCGTGATCTGGAACCTTCGGGATCATGTCGCCGAGCAGCGGAATCGAGCCAAGCCCCTTGTTGACGAGCGTCTTGAACAGCGAGTGATCGATGTTGCCGAGGATGACGCGCACGGTGGCGCGGCGAAACTCGAGATCGCCCTTCGGCGAGGCGCCGCCCAGGATGAAGACCCCCTGGACGCCTTCGAGGTCCCGCGTTGCCTCGTAGATGCGATCGGTCGTCTCGGCCGTCTCGTCCAGCGTCGCGTTCGGCGGCAGTTCGACCGACAGTACGATACGCGAGGAGTCCTCCGGCGGAAGGAAGCTGCCGGGGACCTGAGCCAGAAGCGCAAGCGATCCCACGAGGAATGCGATTGCGCCGAGCAGCGTCGCATAGCGCATGTACCACTTCCTGGTGGTGCCGGTGACCATCCAGGTATAGGCCCGCATCAGCCGGCCATCGTTGTCCTGGTGGTCGTCCATGGCGTCTTCGGCGCGCATCCAGTAGGCCGCCATCAGCGGCGTGATGAGGCGCGCCACCAGCAGCGAGAAGACCACCGAGAAGGCGACGGTCAGGCCGAACTGGATGAAGTACTGGCCGGGGATGCCGGGCATGAAGGACACGGGAACGAAGACGGCGATGATCGTGAAGCTCGTCGCGATGACCGCCAGCCCGATCTCGTCGGCGGCTTCCAGGGCGGCGCGATAGGGCGTCTTGCCCATCTTGATGTGCCGCGCGATGTTCTCGACCTCGACGATCGCGTCGTCGACGAGAATGCCGGTGGCGAGCGTGAGCGCCAGGAAGCTGACGAGGTTCAGCGAGAACCCGAGCAGGTCCATGACCCAGAAGGTCGGAATTGCCGAAAGCGGCAGAGCGACGGCGGCAATGACGGTCGCGCGCCAGTTCTTCAGGAACAGCATGACCACGATGATGGCCAGCACCGCACCTTCGATCAGCGTGTGCAGCGCCGCCTCGTAGTTGCCGTAGGTGAAGTAGACGGAATCATCGACCATCTCGATGTTGACGTCCGGATAGGCGGTCCGAACGGTCGAGAGGCTTTCCTCGACGGTCTCTGCCACCGAGACTTCGCTGGCGCCCTTGGCGCGGAAGACGGCGAAGGTGACGGACGGGACGCCGTTGAAGCGCGAGAAGGACTTCTGCTCTTCGTAGGTGTCGTCGATGGTGCCGATTTCGGCCAGCCTGACGAAGCGTCCGCCAGAAAGCGCGATCGTCGTGTCGGCCAGTTGCTCCACCGTGCGGGCGTCGCCCAGCGTGCGGATCGTCTGCTCGTTGCCGGCCACCTGACCGCGGCCGGAGCCGAGGTCGACGTTGGTGCCGCGCAGCTGGTTGTTCACGTCGACGGCAGTGATGCCGTAGGCGTCGAGCTTGTCCGGGTTGAGGGCGATGCGGATTTCACGGTCGGCACCGCCGTAGCGGTCGATCCGGCCAATGCCGGGCTGGCCCTGCAGTTCGCGCTTGATGGTGTCGTCGACGAACCAGGACAGTTCCTCCAGCGTCATGTTGGGCGAGGAGACGGCAAAGGTCTGGATCGCCTGGCCCTCGACGTCGATCTTGGAGACGACCGGCTCCTCGGCGCTGGCCGGCAGGTCGCTGCGGATGCGGTCGATGGCGTCCTTGGTGTCCTGGACCGCCTCGTCGGTCGGCTTCTCGATGCGGAACATGACGACCGTCTGGGACTGGCCATCGACCACCGTCGAGGAGATCTCGTCGACGCCGCTGATCGAGGCGACAGCGTCCTCGACCTCTCGGGTGATCTGCATTTCCAGTTCGGCCGGCGAAGCGCCGCTTTGCACCACCGTGATCGACACCACCGGCACATCGATGTTCGGGAAACGGGTGATCGGCAGCGAATAGAAGGACTGTATGCCCATGAAGAGCAGCAATGCGAAACCGAGCAGGGGCGCAATCGGGTTGCGGATCGACCAGGCTGAGAAGTTCATCTTACGTCCTCGATCAATTCGATTCGGCGGCTTCTTTGAAGACCGGTGCGATCCGGTCCCCATCACGCACGAAGGCGCCTGCCTTCTCGACTACCACGTCGCCGGCCTCAAGACCGCTGACGACCTCCACGAACCCGCCGTCCTGGATGCCGATCTGGATGTCCACCTGCTTCACGACCCCATCTTCCACCTTGCGGGCGAAGGAGCCGTCGCGTCCCGTGGTAACGGCAGACAATGGCAAGGCGAGGGCCATCTTCTCGTCAATGATGATCTGCGCGCTGCCATACATGCCGGCGCGGACACCATTTCTCTCGTCGATATCGATGCGCACGTAGCCGAGGCGGCTGACTGCATCTACGGTCGGCGACACGAGACGGACCACACCCTCGATCGTCGTGGTGCCGCCGGCGATCGTCACGAGCGCCTTCTGGCCAGGCTCGACCTTCTGGATGTTGGTCTCCGAAAGATCGGCAACCAGTTCCAGCGCGCCGTCGCGGATCACCGTGAACAGGGGCTCTCCGGCGCCGCTTGCAATCGCGCCGACTTTGGCGTTCCTGGCTGAAACGACCCCGGCAACCGGTGTCTTGACGCTGGTGCGCGCGAGCCTCAGGTCGATGTCGGCAATCTGGCTGTCCACCACTTCGATGTCAGCCTCGCCGACGGCGACTGCCTGTTGCGCTGCCTGAAGCCGCGCTTCCGCAACCTCGGCGGCGGAGGTCGCCTGTTCGACCTGGGATGCCGTGCTGGTTCCGGACTGTTGAAGGCGGACGAGGCGGTCACGCTGGCGGATGGTGTCGTCGCGATTGGCCTCAGCCTCGATCACCTGCGCCCGGTACTGCGCCAATCCTGCCTCGGCTTTCGCCCTGTTTGCCTGCAGCTGACTCTTCTGCAGAACCAGCGTGTCGTCGTTAAGGGTCGCAAGTACCTCATCGGCGGCCACGGTATCGCCAGCCTCTACATTTAGAGCCCGAACGGAGAGGCCGTCGACCAGCGGCTGGACGTAGACCTCCTGCACCGGCTGGATTGTTCCGGTCGCGTTGACACGATCCACCAACGACTTTTGCACGGCCTCCGAGACCACGATGGCTGGCAGTGTCGGCTCACGCACTTCGGTTTCGTCCTGCGCCGATACGGGAGCTGCCGTCAGCATGGCAGCCGATATGACGGCGGCAAGAAGAGAAGACTTGCGAAGCATGCGACTAATCCAAATGAACTATGGGTTTATGAGGTCTGCGCCTTGCGACGAGCGGCTGATTGTGCCTCTCGAAGCTTGTATCAATGCACAGTTGGGAACCGGGCCATGCCGTTGCAAGACGGCTGCCGAAGTTTCAACGGTCACCGCTTTTGTACGTGTGCGAGGCGGACAAATCAATCCTGCGTGGGAGCGCGACGCATTCGTTCTGCTGATGACTTACGTAAAACGCGCAGCCGAAGCCGCGCGTTTCGTGGGTGTTTCAAGTATACAGTGTATCACTGCGCCGCCGCATCTGTGATCTCGGCCGTATAGGCGCCTGTCGGCTCAGTGGAGATGATTTTCTGGTCGAGAAGCGCATTGGTGGTACGCTCGTAGACTGTCGTGTCGAGCTTGCCCGTTGCATCGCCAATCAGCTTGGCGACTTCGCCCATCATCCGCACCTGGTGGTTCTCATCCTGGCCGCCGTTGTCCATGACGATCTCGGCCGCTTCTTCCGGGTTGGCGATGGCGTATTCCCAGCCCTTCATCGACGCGCGGACGAATTTCACCATGTTTTCCTTGAAAGCCGGGTCAGCGAGTTTGTCCTCCATGACGTAGAGGCCGTCCTCGAGCAGGTCGTTGCCCATCTCCGAGTAGTTGAAGACAGTCAGGTCTTCCGGCTTGAAGCCGGCATCGATCGCCTGCCAGTATTCGTTGTAGGTCATCACCGAAATGCAGTCGGCCTGCTTCTGGACGAGTGGCTGCACGTCAAAACTCTGCTTCAGGACGGTGACGCCATCGGCGCCGCCTTCGGTGGAGAGGCCGAGCTTGTTCATCCAGGCGAAGAAGGGGTACTCGTTGCCGAAGAACCAGACGCCGAGCGTGTGCCCCTTAAAATCCGCCTCTGTCTTGATCGGTCCGTCTTTCGGGCAGATCAGCTGCAGGCCGGACTTCTGGAACGGCTGGGCGATGTTGACGAGCGGCACACCCTTTTCGCGGGCGACCAGCGCGCCGCCCATCCAGGCGACGATGACGTCGGCACCGCCGCCGGCGATCACCTGTTCGGGCGCGATGTCGGGGCCGCCGGCCTTGATCTCGACCTCAAGGCCTTCCTCTTCGTAGAAGCCCTTGTCCTTGGCAACATAGTAGCCGGCGAACTGGGACTGGGCGACCCATTTCAGCTGGAGGACGATCTCGTCTGCCGCGGCCGTCTGCAGGGTGGCGAGCGATATCGCGCCCGCCATCATTGCCATGAAGATATTTCTCATCTTGTTATCCTTTCCCTCTGAGGTTTTGCCGCCGCCCGTCGTTGCAGGCGGCGGAACACGCCTAGCCACCACGGTTAGACGGATGCCAGAACGTCGTGGCCCGCTCTGCGAGCGCCAGGACGCCATAAAAGACCGATCCGATGACCGCCGCAACTGCGATCTCCGCCCAGACCATGTCGACATTCATGCGGCCGATCTCGGTGGAGATGCGAAAGCCCATGCCGACGATCGGCGTGCCGAAGAACTCGGCGACGATGGCGCCGATCAGGGCGAGCGTCGAGTTGATCTTCAGCGCATTGAAGACGAAGGGCATGGCGGCGGGCAGGCGCAGCTTGACCAGCGTCTGCCAGTAATCCGATGCATAGGAGCGCATCAGGTCGCGCTCCATGGCGCCGGCGGCGCTCAAGCCCGCGATGGTGTTCACCAGCATCGGGAAGAAGGTCATGACGATGACGACGGCGGCTTTCGACTGCCAGTCGAAGCCGAACCACATGACCATGATCGGTGCCACGCCGATGATCGGCAGGGCGGACATCAGGTTGGCGATCGGCAGCACGCCGCGCCGCAGGAAGGCGATCCGGTCTGCGAGGATTGCCATCACGAAACCTGCGGCGCAGCCGACGACATAGCCGAAGAGCACTGCCTTGAAGATCGTCTGGCGCACGTCGGCGGCGAGGATCGGAAGCGAATTGACGATCCTCTCCCCGATCGCCGAAGGCGGCGGCAGCAGGATGAAGGGGACGCCGGCGCCGCGCGTGACCGTTTCCCAGAGGATCAGGATCCAGGCGCCGAAGATCGCCGGGATGAGCAGGCGCAGAAAGGTCTCGGCCGCCCGGCCGTTCGGCTCGATCTCCGCCAGCACGGTGATGCAGCGCCAGCCGAGCAGCCAGCCCGCGGCGACGAGCAGGAAGAAGGCCCGGCTCGCATGGCCCTCGTTGCCGTCGATGCCGCCGATCAGCAGCCAGGCCGCGCCATGCGCAGCCACGAAGAGGACCGCGGCCATTGCCGCCAGTGGCATCCGCAGGAAAGAGGCGAGAGCGCCGCCGGCGATGAGCAGCAGAACGACGGTCGTGGCGCCTGACCCGACGGGGAGCGGTGCCTCGGCCCCGAGCAGCGGCAGCTGGGTCAGAGCGAGAAGACAGAGGAGGAGGGCGACGGCACCCTGCCAGGAGCGCAGGAGGAGGCTCATGCGGACTTTACTCCCATTCTCCGGTCGACCAGGCGCGACCCGATGCCTACGATCGTCACCAGCAGGGCGGCGAGCACGGAACCGGCGATCAGCGCCGCCCACATGTCGATCGTCTGGCTGTAGTAGGAGCCGGCCAGGAGCTTGGAGCCGATGCCGGCGACCGCGCCGGTCGGCAGTTCCGCGACGATGGCGCCGACGAGACTTGCCGCGACCGCAACCTTCATGGAGGTAAAGAGGAAGGGCATGGCGGCCGGCATCCTGAGCTTCCAGAAGGTCTGCCAGGGGCTGGCGCTATAGGTGCGCATCAGGTCGAGATGGATGAGGTCGGGCGAGCGCAGGCCCTTCACCATGCCGACGGCGACGGGGAAGAAGGAGAGGTAGGTGGAGATCAGCGCCTTGGGGATGAGCCCTGAAACGTTGATCGCCGAGAGCACCACCACCACCATCGGCGCGATCGCCAGGATCGGCACCGTCTGCGAGGCGATGATCCAGGGCATCAGGCTTCGGTCGAGCGCCTTCACATGGACGATTCCGACGGCGATCAGGATGCCGAGCAAGGTGCCCATGCCGAAGCCGGCAAGGGTCGAGGAGAGCGTCACCCAGGAATGGTAGACGAGGCTGCGGTTGCTCGTCACCTTGCGCAAAAAGGTGTTCTCGAAGACGTTCACCACCACCTGATGCGGCGCCGGCACGATGGGCTTGGGCTGCGCCAGCGTCTTGCCGATGAACTCCATGGTGGTCGAGGTGACATCGGCGCGGCGATCGAGATCGCGCTGGAAGGGGGCGTTCATCACGACGGCGGCGAGATACCAGACGGTGATGATGAGCGCGACGACGGTTAGGACGGGGATGGCGCGGGTCCTGAGGGGCTCGGTGGTCATGCCGGAACTCCCGTCAGGAAGGGGGCGGCATGGGTCTGGATCGTCACGAAGACGAAGTCCGGGCCGCTGAGCACCTGTTCGTTTTCAAAGCGGAGGACGGTGAAACCCTGGGCAGTCAGGAAAGCGTCCCGCCGTCTGTCGTGCCGGCGCCCCTGGTCCGTTTCATGCGTGTCCCCGTCAACCTCGACCACGATGCGGGCCGACAGCCAGGCGAAGTCGGCGATGTAGGGGCCGATCGGCGTCTCCCGTCGAAACCGGGCGCCATAGGGACGCAGATCGCGTAGCATGCTCCACATGGCAGTCTCCGCCTTGGTGAGTTCGCGGCGGAGGGTTTTCGCCCGGGTTCTCGTCTTGGGATCGATGTTGGAATGCGGCATGCCAATTCCTCCGTCGATAGAGAAGACCCCTCCCCAACCCCTCCCCACAAGGGGGAGGGGCTTAACCTGCCGTACCATCGCCTTCTCCAAATTAACGAGCGTGTTCTGCAAGTTAAGGAGCGTGCAGCATCTGATAGCTGCACTGTCTGTCGCAACGGGGCTGCGGATTAAGCCCCTCCCCCTTGTGGGGAGGGGTTGGGGAGGGGTCTTTTCAAACACACTATTCCTCATAGCTATGCCCCGCCCTCAAGCCCTCGCGCACCCGATGGGCGATCTCCAGGAATTCCGGCGTCTCGCGGATGTCGAGCGGGCGCTCCCGGGGAAGCGTGTTCTCGATCACGTCGGTCACCCGGCCCGGGCGCGGGCTCATCACCACGATCTTCGTCGAGAGGTAGACAGCCTCGGGGATCGAATGGGTGACGAAGCAGATGGTCTTCTGGGTCGCCGCCCAGAGTTTCAGGAGCTGTTCGTTCAGATGGTCGCGGACGATCTCGTCGAGCGCGCCGAAGGGCTCATCCATCAGCAGCAGGTCGGCGTCGAAGGCGAGTGCCCGGGCGATCGAGGCGCGCTGCTGCATGCCGCCCGAAAGCTGCCAGGGGTATTTCTTGCCGAAGCCGGACAGGTTGACGAGATCGAGCGTGCGCGCGACGCGCTCTGCCCGTTCGGCCGGCGAATGACCCATGATCTCCAGCGGCAGGGCGATATTCTTCTCGATCGTGCGCCACGGGTAGAGCGCCGGGGCCTGGAAGACATAGCCGTAGGCGCGCGCCTTGCGGGCCTCCTCCGGCGTCATGCCGTTGACGGTGATGTCGCCGGAGGTATTCTGTTCCAGGTAGGCGACGACGCGCAGGAAGGTGGTCTTGCCGCAGCCCGAAGGGCCGATGAAGGAGACGAAATCGCCCTTGGCCACCTCCAGGTCGACATCCGAGAGGGCATGCACCGGCCCATCACCGGTCTGGAAGGTGAGGCCGAGCTTGCGGGCGGAGACGACGGGCGAGGGGGAGGCTGTCATAGGGATTTGCCAGTGCTGTGTTCCAAGGATGCCGGGGCCGGCAAGCATGCTATGATCGGGACTTGCGGCATCAGGGGCCGATCGGGCCGGGCCGCATTGTGGCACAGGACGGAGGACGGATGACATGGACGCATCATCGAAGCCCACCTGCCGGATCGTCAAACCCGGCACGACCTATGACGGCAAGCAGGGGCTGAGCTATTTCGAGGGGATTGCCGCGGAGACGGTCGGCTCGACCGGCATCTGCATGCATCTCCTGACTATTCCACCCGGCGGCCGCGCCAAGGCGCATCTGCACCAGAGCCACGAGACGGCGATCTACATGCTGTCGGGCTCGGCCCACACCTGGTACGGCGACCGGCTGGAGCACCATGTCGTCGTGCATGCGGGCGA
The DNA here is from genome assembly GCF_056530405.1 of Rhizobium sp. PK7-22. Taxonomy (NCBI): domain Bacteria; kingdom Pseudomonadati; phylum Pseudomonadota; class Alphaproteobacteria; order Hyphomicrobiales; family Rhizobiaceae; genus Rhizobium; species Rhizobium sp. PK7-22. The sequence continues at coordinate 3,227,646 of NZ_CP096514.1, read as the reverse complement.
ACTCTTCTACATTCCGCCCGGCGTGCCGCACCTGCCGGCCAACCTCTCCAACACGCCGTGTACGGCGATCATCGCGCGGACGGACCCCAACGAGCAGGAGAGCGTCGTGCTGCTGCCGGAGCTGGACGGACTGGTGGAGATTTGAACGCATGGTCGCGACTCCATTTTCACCCCCATGTTTAGTGCGCTCCAGCACTAGAAGGTGCCCTTGAGTGAACTGGGGTAGCCAAAGTTCGAAGCCAACGGACGCAGCGCCCAATGGTAGCCTTTACCGCTACCTGGAGTTAGTACTTTGTAAAAATAGGATCGTAAACGTGGCTGCGAGTGTGGTACTCGTATTGTCTATTAAAGAGAGGAGAAGTGCCGTAGATCTCCCAGAATTTCCAAAGCAGATCAGATTCAGCGTCACGGTGCACGTTACTCACACCCCTGGCTGATGGTCTGCAATGCCTTACTTCTATATTCAGATTCGGGATGTATTTTCCTAGGTCTGCTATCCATTTTTTCATGTGATCCCGTAGTCTATTTCCTACGTTCCCTTCTCCAATATAAAGAACAGGCGAGGATTTCTTGTCGTACGCTATGGAGAAAGGGCGAACGGTACGGATTACGTAAACTGACTTGTCCGAGAGGCTATATTTCAGTTCCCTCAGCCATTCGTTGAATTCTTCTCTTCCCTCTGCAGCGTCTAAAGACGTTCTAAAAGATTGCCATTCTGTTGAGACTTTAGCCATTTCACACCCCGCTCGCCGGTATGCCTGAGCGCTCAACCCTGCGCGGCGCCGTCACTTCCTTCCAGGTAGAGAGCGCCTTGTTGACGGCCGGGAAAGGCTCGCGGCTGACGAACTGGCCGTGGCCCTCTTCCGTCTTCACCGCGCCGTCCTCGATGGCCACCTTGCCGCGGGTCAGCGTGTAGCGCGGCAGGCCCTTCACCTGCTTGCCCTCGAAGACGTTGTAGTCGATCGCCGATTGCTGGGTGCCCGCCGTGATGGTCTTTTCCTTCGCCGGGTCCCAGACGACGATATCGGCATCGGCGCCGACGAGAATGGCGCCCTTCCTCGGGTAGACGTTGAGGATCTTGGCGATATTGGTGGAGGTCACCGCGACGAATTCGTTCATGGTGATGCGACCGGTGGCGACGCCATGGGTCCAGAGCATCGGCATGCGGTCTTCCAATCCGCCGGTGCCGTTCGGGATCTTGCGGAAATCGCCGACGCCAGTGCGTTTCTGGTCTGTGGTAAAGGCGCAGTGGTCGGTCGCCACCACCTGCAGCGAGCCGGACGCGAGGCCTGCCCAGAGCGAGTCCTGGTGGGTCTTGTTGCGGAAGGGCGGGCTCATCACCCGGCGGGCGGAATGGTCCCAGTCCTTGTCGAAATACTCGCTCTCGTCGAGCGTCAGGTGCTGGATCAGCGGCTCGCCATACACGCGCATGCCGTTGCTCCGGGCGCGGCGGATGGCTTCATGGGCCTGTTCGCAGGAGGTGTGGACGACATAGAGCGGCGCGCCGGCCATGTCGGCGATGATGATCGCCCGGTTGGTGGCTTCGCCTTCGACGGAGGCGGGCCTCGAATAGGCATGCGCCTCGGGACCGTCGTTGCCGGCATCCATCAGCTTCTGCTGCATGGCGGCAACGACATCGCCGTTTTCCGCATGGACGAGCGGCAGCGCGCCGAGTTCGGCACAGCGCGAGAACGAGGCGAACATCTCGTCGTCGTTGACCATCAGCGCGCCCTTGTAGGCCATGAAGTGCTTGAAGGTGTTAATGCCCTTCTCCTGGACGACGGTCTTCATCTCGTCAAAAACCTGCTCGCCCCACCAGGTCACCGCCATGTGGAAGGAATAGTCGCAGTTGGCGCGGGTCGCCTTGTTGTCCCAGCGCTTCAGCGCGTCGAGCAGCGACTGGCCGGGATCGGGCAGGCAGAAGTCCACCACCATGGTGGTGCCGCCGGCAAGCGCCGCACGCGTGCCGCTCTCGAAGTCGTCGGCGGAATAGGTGCCCATGAAGGGCATTTCGAGATGCACATGCGGATCGATGCCGCCCGGCATGACGTAGCAGCCGGAGGCATCCAGCACGGTGTCGCCAGAGAGGTCCGGCCCGATCTCGACGATCCTGCCGCCGTCGACCTTGACGTCGGCCTTGTAGGTCAGGTCGGCGGTGACGATGGTGCCGTTTTTGATGACTGTGGTCATGGGTCCCGTTCCCCTGTCGTTTCGAGTGCTGCAAGATCTGAGGGATAAAAGCGGGCGATGTCGCACCGCTCTGTCAGTTGGCCATGCAATGCGGCGAGGATGGTCTCCAGCACGGCCTGCCGTTCGCGCGTGATCTCATGGTTCCAGAAGCGCAAAAGGGAGTAGCGGTTGGCGTTCAGCCAGCGGGTGCGGGCCTCGTCATAGAGATTTTCGGAATGCTGGGAGCCGTCAGCTTCAACGACAAGCCGGTTTTCACGGCAGAGAAAATCGACGATATACGGTCCCAGCGGGATCTGCCGGGAGAACTTGAAGCCGTTCAGGCGGCGACTGCGAAGGTCACTCCACAAGCGATACTCTTCCTCGGTCTCTTCCCGGCGGAGCTTGCGGGCCTGCAGTGTCTTTCCCGGTCGTCGCTTGGTGATGTCGTCACGTTGCATCGCGTACACCCCCTCATCCGACCCTTCGGGCCACCTTCTCCCCGTGGGGGAGAAGGTGGTGCTTGCAGCACCGTTTCCGCTACTTCCGAAACGTTGCCCTATGCGGCAGAGTTGAATTGCTGCGCGTGATGAGTGCTCCCTCTTCTCCCCAGCGGGGAGAAGGTGGCCCGAAGGGCCGGATGAGGGGGGCTTCACCTGCATCATCACCTGCCCACAATCTCCGCCGTCTCCACCACCGCAGGGGACAACAGGTCGTCCCTGCAGGGCTTATACTTCGACGAGATCGAGGCGCTTTTCGATGCGTGTAAGTCGCTCGTCGACACGGTCCAAGCGTTTGGAAATGCTGGCGTACTGGGCTGTGATGCCGCCGATCTGATATTCGACCAGTCCCAGCCGTTCCTTGGTCTCAAGGTGGTACTGCGTGTGCAGGGACAGCGTTTCCTGCATGCGCTTGAGTGTTTCGTAGATGAGCTCGTTGGTGACCTTGTCCGACATCGCGACATCCTCTCGACGCCGGAATATAGCGGTTGCGCCCTCACTCGACAATCTCCGCCGTCTCCACCACCGCAGGGGACAACCCGTCGTCCCTGCAGGGCTTATACTTCGACGAGATCGAGGCGCTTTTCGATGCGCAGGACGCGAAGGTCCAATCGATCAAGCCTGGTCGAGATGCTGGCGTATTGCTGCTCAAGAAAGCCGAGCCGCTCCTTGATCTCCAGGAGGTCGTCCGAATGCTTTTCTTGAGTCGCGCGGATTGCACGCAGCATCTCAAGGACAAGGTTCTCTGTGGATGGCGACATGGCTCGCTCTCCGCGGCTGCGCTATGGGCCGAATATAACGCGATCACGCTCACCCCACAATCTCCGCCGTCTCCACCACCGCGTGGAACAGCACGTCGGCGCCCGCCGCTGCCCATTCCCTGGAGATCTCCTCCGCCTCGTTGTGGGACAGGCCGTCGACGCAGGGGCACATGATCATGGTGGAGGGTGCCACACGGGCGGCCCAGCAGGCGTCGTGGCCGGCGCCGGAGATCAGGTTCATGTGGCTATAGCCCAGCCGTTCGGCGGCCTCGCGCACCCGACCGACGAGCACCGGGTCGAAGGTCACGGGGTCGAAATGCCCGACGGCCTCGACGGAACAGCCGACGCCGAGCGCGGCGCAGATCTCCGCCGCCTGCGCTTCGATCCTCGCCCGCATGCGGTCGAGCTTGTCCTGGCTCGGCGTGCGGATGTCGACGGTGAAGACCACCTTGCCCGGCAGGACGTTGCGGGAATTGGGCGAGAAGAACACCTGGCCGACGCCGCCGACGGCGCCCGGCTGTTCGGCCATCGCCACCGCATGGACCATCTCCAGGATGCGGCCCATGGCAAGGCCGGCGTTGACGCGCAGGGTCATCGGCGTGGAGCCGGTATGGGCCTCCTTGCCTGTCAGTGTGAATTCCAGCCACCAGAGGCCCTGGCAGTGGGTGACGACGCCGATCTGCTTTTCTTCCGCCTCAAGGATCGGGCCCTGCTCGATGTGGTATTCGAAATAGGCGTGCATCTGCCGAGCGCCGACTTCTTCCTCGCCGAGCCAGCCGATGCGCTTAAGCTCGTCGCCGAAGGTCTTGCCCTCGGGGTCCTTGCGGGCATAGGCATAGTCGAGATCATGGACGCCGGCGAAGACGCCGGAGGCGAGCATGGCCGGCGCGAAGCGGGCGCCTTCCTCGTTGGTCCAGTTGACGACGGTAATCGGGTGCTTCGTCTCGATCCCGAGATCGTTCATCGTGCGCACGACCTCGAGGCCGGCAAGCACGCCGAGAACGCCGTCGTATTTGCCGCCGGTCGGCTGGGTGTCGAGATGCGAGCCGATGAAGACCGGCAGGGCCTCGGGATCGGTGCCGGGGCGGGTGGCAAACATCGTGCCCATCTTGTCGACGCCCATCGTCAGGCCGGCCTCGTCGCACCAGGCCTTGAAGAGATCGCGGCCCTCCGCATCCGCATCCGTGAGCGTCTGGCGATTGTTGCCGCCAGCGATACCGGGGCCGATCTTTGCCATCTCCATCAGCATGTCCCACAGCCTGTCGCCGTTGATGCGCAGGTTCTCTCCGGGTGCTGCCACCATGAGCTCAGTCCTCACCTGTTCTGTGACCGCATTGTCGCGGCCGTGCTGTTCCCGTCGGTCCGTTCCTGCCGTTGGTCGGCAGTGAAACTCAGCATTGCCTTTGTTGGACTTGTCGCTGATAATTTGACCGGTTGGTAAAACATTACAATTTCCGCGCCGCCACTCAAGACGAAAATCACGAAAGTCACCGGCAGATTTGCGACGGGCTTTCGCGAGTTCCAAGTTGTGCCGGGGCGGAAAGAGCAGGCGAGGGCATGACAGAACCACGGGCGGCGAAGACACAGCGGCGAACGCGGATCCAGGAGGAGAAGGAGGAGCGCATTCTGGATGCTGCCCTCGACGTTTTTTCCTCAAGCGGTTTTCGCGGCTCGACCATCGACCAGATCGCCGAGGCGGCCGGCATGTCGAAGCCAAACCTGCTCTACTACTTCCGTACCAAGGAGGCGATTCACCGGCTGCTCCTGGAGCGGATGCTGTTCACCTGGCTCGAGCCGCTGAAGGCCTTCGATGCGGACGGCGACCCGGAATCGGAGATCCGCTCCTATATCCGCCGAAAGCTGGAGATGTCGCGGGATTTCCCGCGCGAGAGCCGGCTCTTTGCCAACGAGGTGCTGCAGGGCGCGCCGCATATCGAGGACGAGATCAACGGACCGCTGAAGGCTCTCGTCGACGAGAAGGCGGAGGTCATCCGCACGTGGATCAAGGCGGGCAAACTTGCCCGATGCGATCCCTATCACCTGATCTTCTCGATCTGGGCAACCACACAGCATTATGCCGATTTCGACGTGCAGGTGCGCGCCGTGCTGGGCGAGAACCGGGCCGGCGAGGGGCGCTTCGAGGATGCGGCGCGCTTCCTGGAGCAGCTGTTCATGCGCGGGCTTGGGATCAACGCCGCCTGAGCGGCTTTCAGAAGCCTGTGAGCTTCACCATCATCAGCCCGAAGACGGAGATGAACAGCCAGCCGAAGGCGCCCAGCGCCAGCGGCCGCGCGCCCTGCACCTTCAGCCGTCCGATCGTGGTGTGCAGTCCCATGGCGGCCAGTCCCATGGACAGCAGGAAGCTCGACAGCAGGGCACCCGCCTGATGGGCGAAGGCGGGGATGTCGATGCTGCTGTTTATCAGCACCATGGCGAGGAAGCCAAGCACGAACCAGGGCATGGGGCTCGACGCCGACGAACCGCCGCCCTGGCTGCGGCGGGCGGCATACGCCATGGCCATGACGAGGGGAGCCAGCAGCATGACCCGCGCCAGCTTGGCGATCGTGCCAGACTGGCCTGCCACGTCACCGCCCTGGAAGGCGGCAGCTACCACCTGCGCCACCTCATGGATGGTCGAGCCGGTCCAGACGCCATAGGCCTGCGGGTCGAGCGAGAGCGGGCCGGCGAGCAGCGGAAACAGCAGCATGGACATCGAGCCAAAGATCGTGACGCAGGCAACGGCGTAGGCAACCTGCTCGTCGCGACCGCCGGCGACGGTGTTGGCCGCAATCACCGCCGAGGCACCGCAGACGGAGGTGCCGGCGGCGATGAGGTCGGTCAGCGCCGGATCGACGCCGATGGCGCGGCCGACGAAGCGGATCGCCAGGAAGGTGGCAATGAGAGTTGCCGTCACCGCCGCCAGGCCGCCGAAGCCGAGCGAGAGGATCTGGCCCAGCGTCACCTGCAGGCCGAGCAGGATGATGCCGAGGCGCAACAGGCGCCGCATGGCAAACGCTATCCCGGGCGCGGCGGCGGCCGGCAGCTTCACTGCATTGCCGATCACCATGCCGATGACAATGGAGAGGATCAGCGGGCTCAGCCACAACCACTCGGTCAGCGTCCGGAAGGCAAGCGCCGTGACTGCTATGCCACCGGTGAGGAGGAGCCCGGTCGCCAGCGGCGTGAAACGGGGTTCAGGGCGGATTTGCTCGGAAGTCAATGTGGATTGGGTCATCGTTCTAATTCTGATCTGCAATGCGCAAATCCATCCTCAGCCACTTCCCAACACGAATCCAACGCGTAATATCGCTTGATCCGATCGAAAAATACGAACGATAGCCATGACCCTTGATCAGTTGCGTGTGTTCATCGAAGTGGCGGAGCGGCAGCATGTGACCCGAGCGGCCGCCGCGCTCAACATGACCCAGTCGGCGGCCAGTGCCGCCATCTCGGCGCTCGAGCGTCGGCATGATGTGGTTCTCTTCGACCGCATCGGCCGCCGGATCGAGCTGACGGAGGCGGGGCGGCTGTTTTTGCCGGAGGCGAGGGCGCTCCTGGAACGTGTCGCGTCGGCCGAGCACATGCTGGCAGATCTCGGCGGAACGGCTTCGGGCACCCTGCGGGTGCATGCCAGCCAGACGGTTGCCAGCTACTGGCTGCCGTCACGGCTGGTCGCCTATCATGAGCGCTTTCCGCGCGTCGACCTGCAGCTCACCGTCGGCAACACGCGAAGCGCAGCGGAGGCGGTGCTCGCCGGTCGGGCGGAGCTCAGCGTGGTCGAGGGCGAGGTCGAATTTCCGGACCTGGTGCGGACGCAGGTCGCCGCCGACCGCCTGCTCCTCGTGGTCGGCATTCGCCATCCCTGGCTGGAACAGCGGCGCATCCAGGCCGCGGACCTGACCGACACCACCTGGGTCATGCGCGAGGTGGGGTCCGGCACCCGTTCTGCCTTCGAGCGCGAGCTGCAGGCGCTCGACATCGATCCGGCGGGTCTGTCGGTGGTCCTGGAACTACCCTCCAACGAAGCGGTGATCGCCGCCGTCGAGGCCGGGCTCAGCGCAACGGTCATCTCGAGCAGGGCGGTCGACTGGCACCACGCCTCCGGCCGGGTGCGGGCGGTCGATTTTCCGATGCCGCTGCGGGCCTTCTCCGTGCTGCATCACAGGGAGCGGCATGTGACGCGGGCGATGCAGGCGATGCTGGACGTGCTGCAGGAGCCGGACAAAGCCGCCTTGTGACGGATGCTAGATCTCCGTGCGCCGCAGGAGGTAGTCGAGCCCGCCGACCCGGAACCAGCGGTAGGCGTGCGCCTCCAGCAACAGCCGGTGCCGCCCTTTGTCGTCGGCCTTGCTGCTTTCGCTGTCGACGATGTCGATCAGCGTATTGCTGTGCTCGCCGCAGCCGGGATCGACAAAGATCTCGACCGGCTCCGGGTAGAGGTTGTGGACGATCAGCACCGAATTGTTGCGCCAGTCGTAGCGCATGACCAGCACGCCGGGCTTGCCCGTGTCGATGACCCGGTAGTCGCCCCAGCCGATCTCCGGAACTTCCCTGCGCATGCGGATCAGCCGCTCCATCCAGTTAAGGAGAGAGTTCGGCAGGCGCCTCTGCTCGGCGACGTTGAGGTGATCGTAGGAGAAGGGGCCCTTGGAGATTACCGGCAGTACGGGGTTGTCGCTCCTGGTGAAGCCGCCCTGCTGTTCGTCGGACCACTGCATCGGAGTTCTGGCGCAATTGCGCTCGGGGAGTTCGAGGTCGTCGCCCATGCCGATCTCGTCACCGTAGCGGATGACCGGCGTGCCGGGCATCGAGAACATCAGGCTGTAGGCGAGCTCAAGGCGGCGCTGGTCGCCGCCCAGCATGGGAGCGAGGCGACGGCGGATGCCGCGATCGTAGAGCTGCATGTTCTTGTCAGGACCGAAGGCATCGAACACCGTCTGGCGTTGCTCCTTGCTCAGCCGGCCCAGGTCGAGTTCGTCGTGATTGCGCAGGAACTGGCCGAACTGCGCCGTCTGCGGCTTTTCCCTCGTCTCATCGAGCGCCTTGACCAGCAGCCCCGTGTCGCCTGACGCGAGCGCGTAGAAGAGGCTCTGGTTGACCGGGAAGTTGAACATCATCTGGATGCGGTCGCCGTCGTCGCCGAAGTACTGGATGTTGTCCTCCGGCAGGATGTTGGCCTCGCCGAGGATGATGCTGTCGCCCTGGCGCCACTGGAGGAACTCGCGGAACGTCCGCAGCATGGGAAACTGCGATTTCGGCTTCTTGAACTCCGCGCCCTTCTCGGCAATGACGAAGGGAACAGCATCCATCCGGAAGCCGCTGACGCCGAGCTGGATCCAGAAGCCCATGATCTTCAGGATTTCCTCCTGCACCATGGGGTTGGCGGTATTGAGGTCCGGCTGGAACTTGTAGAAGCGGTGGAAGTAATATTCGCCCGCCTTCTCGTCGCGGGTCCAGGTGCTTTCCTGCACACCCGGAAAGACGACGCCCTTGTCGGCACCGGCGGGCTTGGTCTTCGACCAGATGTACCAGTCGCGATAGGGCGATTTCGGATCGCTGCGGGCTGACTGGAACCAGGGGTGCTGGTCCGACGTGTGGTTGACGACCAGGTCGATCAGCACCCGGATGCCGCGCTGCTTGCAGCCATGGGTGAAATCAACGAAGTCGCCGAGCGTACCGAAGCGGGGGTCGACGTTGTAGTAGTCGGAGACGTCGTAGCCGTCGTCCTTGCCGGGAGAGGGCTGGAAGGGCATCAGCCAGATCGCAGTCACGCCGAGGCCGGCGATGTAGTCGAGGCGCCGGGACAGGCCCTCGAAATCGCCGACACCGTCGCCGTTGGCGTCCATGAAGGTTTCGACGGAAAGACAGTAGACGACGGCGTTCTTGTACCAGAGGTCGCTGATCACGGATTGGTTCTCCTGCTTGCTCCCTGCCGGCAATGAGATGAACCGGTATTTGTTCCGGTCGCCGGCATCCGTGGCAGACTGGCTTTCCTGAAAACCAGAGTGCCTGCGACCAAAGAAAAAGGCCCGGGAGCAGATGCTTCCGGGCCTTTCTGTTCCGAAGACAGGAGGTTGATCAGGCTGCGGCGCGAATGCCGCGGCTGGATGTCTGTCCGTGGCTGTCGAGCTTGAAGTTCTGCAGCATGGTCTGGAGCTGGAAGCTTTCCTGGGCAAGCGTGCTGCTCGCAGCCGTGGTTTCCTCGACCATGGCGGCGTTTTTCTGCGTCATCTGGTCCATCTGGTTGACGGACGAGTTGATCTCGGCCAGCGCCGTCGACTGTTCGCGGGCAGCCGTGGCAATCGACTCCACGTGACCATTGACGCGGTTGACGAGGCTTTCGATTTCCAGAAGCGCGTCGCCGGTGGAGCGGACCAGCGAGACGCCTCCGTCGACTTCCGACGCCGATGCCGTGATCAGTGTCTTGATCTCCTTGGCGGCATTGGCCGAGCGCTGTGCAAGCTCGCGGACTTCCTGGGCGACAACGGCAAAGCCTCGACCGGCTTCACCGGCACGAGCGGCCTCGACGCCGGCGTTTAGGGCCAGCAGGTTGGTCTGGAAGGCGATCTCGTCGATGACCGAGATGATCTGGCTGATCTTGTTGGAGGAGTCTTCGATGCGGCCCATCGCATCGACCGCACTGCGGACGATCTCGCCGGATTTTGCAGCGCTCTGGCGGGTTTCATGGACCATGTCGCGGGCTTCGACGGCACGCGCGGAGGAGGCGCGGACCGTTGCGGTAATTTCGTCGAGCGCCGCTGCCGTTTCTTCGAGTGCCGCAGCCTGCTGCTCGGTGCGCTTGGAGAGATCGTTGGCCGCCGAGCTCAGTTCGGCGGAGTTGTCGTTGATCGTGCTGGCGGCGCCGCGAACATTGTTCATGGTGGCGCGCAGCGTTACCATCGTCGCGTTGACGTTGGCCTGCAGTTCGGCGAAGGCACCCTGGAACTGGCCGTTCATCGTCTGCGTCAGGTCGGCATCGGCAAGCGCTGCGATCACGCGGCGAACTTCGGCCACTGCCGTATCGACGCTGCCGACGAGTTCGTTGACGCTGCGAGCGAAGCGGTTCAGGTCCTCGTTGCTATAGTCCTTGTTGATGCGACCGGAGAAATCGCCGGCAACAGCGGATGCGACGACGACGGCGATGCTGGACTGGAGGTCGCTGCTGCGCTCGTGGAGAACTGCTTCCTGAGCCTTGAGTTCGCGCATGGTGAGAGCGTTGTTGCGGAAGACTTCGACCGCACGGGCCATCTCGCCGATTTCATCCTTGCGGGAGGCATCGATAGAGACGTTTTCCAGGTCCCCCTGGGCCAGACGGCTCATGCCCTGCGTCAGCGAGCGGATCGGCAGGACGATGCCACGGCGGGCAACGAGCGTGCTGATGGCCGCGCCGATCAGGATGAAGGCGAGCGCCGATGCGGCGGCGATGATCATCGCATTGGTGGAGGAGGAAAGAGCTTCGGCACGGGCGGTCGCGAGTGCCTCGCCGGAGTAGGTGCTGTAGACCTTGACGGTGTCGGTGACGACCTTCTGGCCGGCAAGCGCCGTGTCGAGCGCGGCCGAGATCGCCGCAGCATCGCCGGGGTTCTGTTCGGCCACCGTCACCATGGCGCGGATGTTGTTGAAGTAGCTGTCGAGCGCTGCACGGATCGTCTTCAGCTGCTCCTTCTCGGTGGCGTCAGCCGTGGCCTCGATCTTGGGGAGGCGGTCCAGCATTTCTCCTGCGCGCTTCTCGGTCTGGGCGCGGAAATCCGTCGCCTTCTCGGGGGATGCTGCCAGCTGGTAGGTCATGCGGCTGATGGCGATGATGTCGACGCGCAGGTCCATCGCTTCGCGAGCAACCTCTTCTCTGGCGCCGACCGATGTCATTGCCTTCTGGAGTCCATAGAGGCCGCCGCCGGAGATGGCGGCGATGATCAGGGATGAAACTCCCATTACGACGACAAGAAGACCAATCTTCTTGGAGATGCCCATATTCTTAAAATTCATGGTCTGAATCCTGGTTGTATACGCGAGTGCGTGGCGGCGCAGATGATCATCGCCAGAAGAAATCCCACACAACACTTTGCAGACTTGCGCTAATTCCAGGTTAAGATCCGAACGGATCTCTTGCACTGCAGCACGTGCAGGTACGTTGCTGTAAGACCCCTACATTCTGAAAGAGTAAGGGCGGCCATGGGTCGCCCCTTTCTCTGTCGTCACTCGGCAGCCACGGGAGCGGCCATCGGATTGTTGGGATGCGTGGTCCAGTTGGCGTAGGCGGGATCGACCACCTTGCCGGTCCGCTCGTCGAGAGCGCCGGCGGGCAGCGCTTCCAGCGTGATGCAGTCTTCCACGGGACAGACGTTGACGCAGAGGTTGCAGCCGACGCATTCGTCCTCCATCACCTCGAAATGCCGTATCCCGTTGACGACGCTGGTGATCGCCTGATGGGACGTATCCTCGCACGCGATGTGGCAGCGGCCGCACTTGATGCAGAGGTCCTGGTCGATACGGGCCTTGGCGACGTAGTTGAGGTTCAGGTACTGCCAGTCGGTGACATTGCCGACGGCGCGGCCGCAGATGTCGTCGAGACTCCTGTGTCCCTTGGCATCCATCCAGTCCGACAGGCCGGTGATCATCTCCTCGACGATCTTGAAGCCATAGGTCATCGCCGCCGTGCAGACCTGCACGTTGCCGGCGCCGAGCGCCAGGAATTCGGCAGCATCGCGCCAGGTGGTGACGCCGCCGATGCCGGAGATCGGCAGGCCGTAGGTTTCCGGATCGCGGGCGATTTCCGCCACCATGTTCAGCGCGATCGGCTTGACCGCCGGGCCGCAATAGCCGCCATGGCTGCCCTTGCCGGCGATCGACGGGTTGGGCGAGAACGTGTCGAGATCGACGGAGACGATCGACGAGATGGTGTTGATGAGCGAGACCGCATCGGTGCCGCCGCGCTTGGCGGCACGCGCCGGATAGCGGACGTCGGTGATGTTGGGGGTCAGCTTGGTGATCACCGGCATACGGGTGTACTGCTTGCACCAGCGCACCACCATCTCGATGTATTCCGGCACCTGGCCGACGGCCGATCCCATGCCGCGCTCCGACATGCCGTGCGGACAGCCGAAGTTGAGCTCGATGCCGTCCACCTCGGTTTCCTCGACCAGCGGCAGGATCGCCTTCCAGGCCTCCTCCTCGCAGGGCACCATGATGGAGGCGACGATGGCGCGGTCGGGCCAGTTCTTCTTGACCTCCTTCATTTCGCGCAGGTTCACGTAGAGATCGCGGTCGGTGATCAGCTCGATGTTGTTCAAGCCGAGCAGCCTGCGGTCGGCGCCCCAGATGGCGCCGTAGCGCGGGCCGTTGACGTTGACGACCGGTGGGCCTTCCTCGCCGAGCGTTTTCCAGACGACGCCGCCCCAGCCGGCCCGGAAGGCGCGCTCGACGTTATAGGCTTTGTCGGTCGGCGGTGCGGAAGCCAGCCAGAAGGGGTTGGGCGACTTGATGCCGACGAAGTCGTTGCGGATATCAGCCATGTCCGTTCTCCCTCAGGCGACTGCGGCGGCGGGGCGAACGCCGGCAGCCAGCAGCGTGTTGATGCTTTCGGCAGCGTCGCGACCCTGTGCCACGGCCGTGACGGTCAGATCCTCGCCGGTCCCGACGCAGTCGCCGCCGGCCCAGACGCCGGCCATGGAGGTGCGGCCTGTCGCATCGGTGACGATCCTGCCGGCCTCCATGCGCAGGGTGCCGAGACCGCTGGCGGCAAAGGTCTGGCCGATCGCCTTCATAATCTGATCGGCGGCGATGACGCCGGTTTCGCCGGTGCCGGCGAGCTTGCCGTCGACCATCGCCGTATATTCCAGCTCGATACCGGCCACCGTGCCGTCCTTGCCGACGATGCGCCTGGGCGCCAGCCAGTGGCGGATGATGACGCCGTTGGCGGCGGCCAGATCCTGCTCGTAGCCGGACGCGTTCATGTGCTCCTTGCCGCGGCGGTAGCAGATGTTCACCTCCTCGGCGCCGAGCAGCTTTGCCTGAATGGCGGCATCGATGGCGGTCATGCCGCCGCCGAGCACCACGACCCGGCGACCGACCGGAACCGCGGCCTTGTCGGTGGCCTGGCGCAGGGCGGCGATGAATTCCACTGCGTCGTCGACGCCCGCCAGCTCTTCGCCCTCGATGCCGAGGGCGTTCACCCCCGACAACCCGATGCCGAGGAAGACGGCATCGAACTCTTCCGTCAGCTCCGGCAGCGTGAAGTTGCGGCCCAGCATCTGGCCGGTGCGGATCTCGATGCCGCCGATTGCGGTGACATAGGCGACCTCGCGCTGCGCGAAGTCGTTGGTCGCCTTGTAGGTGGCGATGCCGTATTCGTTGAGGCCGCCTGGCTTTTCGCGAGCGTCGAAGATGACGACGTCGTGGCCGTGCAGGGAGAGGCGGTGGGCGCAGGCAAGCCCCGCGGGTCCGGCGCCGATGACCGCGATGCGGTGACCACTTGCGGCAGACCGCGTGTAGAACTGCCGCCCTGCCTCCATGGCGATGTCGGTTGCGTAGCGCTGCAGGTTGCCGATCTCGACCGGGCGGTCTTCGGCGGTATTGCGCACGCAGGCCTGCTCGCAGAGCGTTTCTGTGGGACAGACGCGGGCGCACATGCCGCCGAGAATGTTCTGGTCGAAGATGGTCTTGGCCGAACCCATCGGATTGCCCGTCGATATCTGCCGGATGAACAGCGGGATATCGATGGCGGTGGGACAGGCCGTCATGCAGGGCGCGTCGTAGCAGAAGTAGCAGCGGTCGGCGGCCACCAGCGCCTCGTGCTTGTCGAGGCGCGGATGAAGGTCGGCAAAATTCGATGCGTAGCGCTCGGGAGACAGGCGTCCGGCCTGAATCCCGCTTCCCAGTCGTTCCATCTGAGTTCCCTCTTTTATGGCTTTATGGACAACTATTGGAGGCAGGCTAGCACAAGCCAAAAATTTATCAAACGGTAAAACTTTTGGGTTCCCGACGTGCCGAGCCTGGGCGGCCACGACAAGTTCACAGGCATCCGGATCACCGCGATCGAGCGCGACCGAAGCGGCGCCGCGGTCGGATTGCTGCTAGCGGATTTAATCTTTACTATTCCACTCATGTTTCATAAAGTCGCGTCGAAACTGAGAGGGCGGTCGAGATCGACTGCCCGCCAAGCAGGAGACAAGCATGGCGAAGAAGGGCAAGAAGGGCGGCCGGCAGACCAAGCAGCCAGCGGCTGACGCCGTGGAAACGGTCCCCAAGCTTCAGCGTCCGGAGCCCATTCGCAGCTTCCTCTATGTCGGCGGGCGCGACTGCCAGGTCGCCCATCTTCGCCAGATCGCCAGCAACCATGGTGCCGAACTCATCCACCACGATGGCGGCTTGCGCGAGGCCGTGTCACGCATCGACACCGTGCTGCCGTCGGTCGACTGCGTCTTCTGCCCCATCGACTGTATCAGCCATGATGCGTGTCTGAGGGTGAAGACCGGCTGCAAGAAGTTCGGAAAGACCTTCGTCCCCCTGCGCAATGGCTCGAAGTCCAGCCTGGACCGGGCGCTGCAGACCATGAAGGAGCAATGCGATGACAGAAGAACGTCCTGACGCCAGCCTGCTGATCGGGCTGCACAAGCTCGCCGATCAGAATGGAGACGGATTAGTGCCGGAACTCTACGCGCTGCTGGCGGCGCGACCAGAGGCCGATCCGGCGACCATCGTGCCATTCCCGGGGGAGCGCCGGACAGCCTCGAACCATGACACCCGCGATGGAAAGGGTGAGGTGGTCGCGTTTCGCCGTTAGCGGCCAGCGCCGGCCGGACGGTCTTTGAAGAAGGCGCCGGCCGCCACAACCAGCCAGCCAAGGATCATCGTCGTGCCGCCGATCGGCGCTGCCATGGGAAACAGCCCCGTCGCCAGGAAATGGCGGGCGAGCAGATCGCCCCCGAAGAGGACTGTGCCAAGGGCGATCACCAGGGCCGCCAGCGTCGCCGTCCGAACAAGGCGATGTCCGGCATGCAGCGCCAGAAGCGCCGGTGCATGGGCAAGACACATGGTGGAGGCCGAGCCCAGAAGTCGCATGTCGCCACCGTGGCTGGCTGCCGCCGCCAGCGCCACCCCTGCAGCTCCCAGGAGGCCGCTCACAAACAGAATCAACGGCCGCAGATTGTCGAGTCTTTCCATCGGCCTATTCCCTGTTCTGCATATGAAATGCGAGCCGCTCGATGGGCGGCCAGATAATCTCGCGCAGCTTCGGGTTGTCGACCGTCTCGTCAAGGGCGCGGCGGAAGCAGAGCAGCCATTCGGCCGTTTCCGCCGGGCCGATCGGGGCCGCGAAGTGCCGGCTTCTCAGTCGCGGATGACCATATTTCTCGACATAGACAGGCGGGCCGCCGAGGTAGCCTGTCAGATAATCGTAAAGCTTGGCCTCGCTGCCCTCAAGTGTGGGCGGATGCACGGCACGACAGCGGGCGGCTTCGGGAAGCGTATCCATCAGTGCATAGAAGCGTCTCGTCAGCGCCCGCACGGTCGGGTCGCCACCGATCGCTTCGTACAAGGTAATGGTGTCCGCTGTCATTCAGTTTTCCTCGGCGCCATTCTCCTGTCGCTCTAGAAGTCCCGGGCGAGGCTGGCAAGCGCCACAGCGTCGCAGTCAGTCAGGGCCCACATCGGCATCGTCGCCACCCTCGTCGGCGAGCGAGCCCGTGCCGGGAGTCTTTTCCGCATCGGTCAGTCTGTCCTTGGCGTGCGGCCCGGCCGCTTTGCTGCTCGATGTCCCGGAAGGGACCTGCGCCTGGTCGCGGTTCTCGACGGCCTCCTGGGCCTTCTGGTCTTTATTGTCTTCGCTCATGGCACGGCTCCTTCGTTGAATGTCATAACACGGGCCGGTCGAGCGTTGTTCCCTGGGCGCCCTGCATCGGATTTCATACGGCCGCGATCGGGCTCATTGCACCGAAAACCATGGAACGTAACCGCATCTCGCCTGTTGTGAAGCAGGAGCGGCTGCCGTCCAGACTGCGAGAATAAGATTATGATCCATGAGTAAAATTGTCCCCGTTCTCGTTGTCGAAGACGAGCCCCTGCTGCGGCTCGACATTGTAGACAGTCTGCAGGACGTGGGGTTCCTCGTATTCGAGGCCGCCAACTCGGCCGAGGCAATTGCAATCCTGATGGAGCACGAGGAGATCAGGCTCGTATTCACCGATGTGGATATGCCCGGAAGCATGGACGGGATCATGCTCGCCGCCTACATCCACGACCGTTGGCCGCCTCTCAAGATCATCGTGACGTCCGGCTATCGCCGGGTGACTCAGGACGACATCCCGGCGGAAAGCCGCTTCTTCAGCAAACCCTATGATATCGACACGGTTGTGCGGTCGATGCACGAGATGCTTGCCGCGTAAGCGCCCGCCGTTCTTCCCAGGCCAGCGCTCTACTTCTTTATTAACGTTTTGCTGAAATACTCTGTTGGTCGGGCTTTTGCGCCATGATGGCCTGCAGAAGCACATCTGCCACGCTCGACATGGGTCGCTCGGCGACCAATTCTCCCCCTTTTGTGCTGGCACACTGTTGCCGCCCTGCGGCAGCGACGCGCCAGGAGGTGATCATGCAAATCGCGCGCTGGATAGCAAAAGTCTTTGGCGATCAATCCGATCTCCCGGAATTCCGGCGGGCGCAATACCGGGAGCTTTCGCGCCAGGTCCCGTTGATGTACGCCATCATCATCGTCAATATGGCGATGCTTGCATTGACCTATGTGGGCAAGGCACCCGCCATTCTCTCGATCTGGCTCCCCGCCATCTTCGTCGCGATCTGCCTGGTGCGAGCGATCCGCATGGCCTATGGGCGCCACCATGTGCCTTCCGATGAGGTGATGGGGCGGGCACTGCGCACTGTGGTGGTGCTTGCCTGCGGGCTGGGGTTCACGGTCTCCACCTGGTCGCTGCTGCTCTTCGGCTACGGCGATATATTCACCCAGGGCCAGAACGTCTTCTTCACGGCCATCACCATCATCACGGTCATGACATGCCTGCGCCCCTTGAATCAGGTGGCTCCGGCGCTCTTCATCCTCGTGATCCTGCCGACTGCGATCTTCCTCTCCCTCCAGCACAACAATGTATTCCTGGCTGTCGCCATCAACATGTTGCTTGCCATTGGCGGGATGATCCTCGTCATGCAGCGCTCGCATGCCGATTTTCGCGACCGCATCTACAAGCAGATCGAGCTCGACAGCCAGCGGACGCAACTGGAGTCGCTGAATGAAGCCATCAGCCTTCTTGCGAACCAGGACAGCCTCACCGGGCTGGCCAACCGGCGCTGTTTTCTCAATGCCCTAGATCAGCGGATCGCCGACTACCACCGCCAGGGAAAACGCGGGGAGTTTGCCGTGGGCATTCTGGACCTCGACGGGTTCAAGCCGGTGAATGATGTCTTCGGGCACTTCGTCGGTGATCAGCTTCTGCAGGAGGTCGCCAGGCGGCTGCCTGCCAGCCTGCCGCCGGAGACACTCGTGGCCCGCCTGGGAGGGGATGAGTTCGCACTGATCCTGCCGCCAGCCAGCGTGGAAGAGCTCCAGGAGATCTGCCGCCGGGCCATGGCGGTGCTTGCGCATCCCTTCACGTTCGCGGAGGGCAGCGTGACGATCTCGGCAACCTGCGGCATTGCCTGCTTCCCGAGTGCTGCTGAAACGGGACTCGAGCTCTTCAAGAAGGCGGATTTTGCGCTCTGCTACTCCAAGCAGCACGACAGGGGGAGCGTCACCGTCTTCTCAGACCTCCATGAAGCCGGCGTCAAGAAAGCGGCGGCGGTGGCGCAGCGGCTTCGCAGCGTCGTGGTCGAGCAGGCCTTCCATCTGGAGTACCAGCCGATCGTCGACCGCACCGGCATACCCTTGGGTTTCGAGGCGCTGGCCCGCTGGCGCGATCCGGTGCTGGGGGATGTGCGACCGGATGTGTTCATCCGCGTGGCCGAACAGGCGGGCCTCATCGGCAAGATCACCGTACCGCTGTTCCGCAGCGCCCTTCGCGCGGCGCGGTCGTGGCCCGAACATCTGCGGCTGTCCTTCAACCTGTCCGCCTTTGACGTCTGCAGCGAGACCACGATGGACGCCATCCTGGCGGAGATCGCTTCGGCAGGATTTCCGCCGCAGCGCCTGATGTTCGAGATCACGGAATCGGCGATCATGCAGGATTTTTCCCGCGCGGTGGATGCGCTCAGCCTGCTGCGGTCGAAGGGAGCGACGGTGGCGCTCGACGACTTCGGCACCGGCTATTCCAGCCTCAGCTACATGCGCCGATTGCCGATCGACCGGATCAAGGTCGATCGCTCCTTTATAATCGATCTGGAGAACGAGGCGACTGCTCGGGACATCGTGCGCGCCATTTCGTCGATGTGCCAGAGCCTCGGGCTCGAATGCATCGTCGAGGGCGTCGAAACGCATGCGCAGCTGCAGTTCCTCGCCACCAGCGGATGCACCGGCTACCAGGGATATCTCTTCTCCAGGCCGATGCCACAGGTGGCGATCGCCAATTACCTCGGCGAGCAGGAACAGCTCCGCAAGAGAGCCTGAAGCTTCGAGTTGCTTGTGACGTGCCGGCCCCGCGAGCCGGCGTCAGGCCGCCGGATCCCGCCATAGACGCCGGTCGTAGGGAAGCGGCGAGTAGTCGTGCAGCTTGGCCAGCGCGTCGATGTAGCGCTTCCGGTAGGTCTCTTCGTCCTCGAACTCGACATGCTGCTGCAGAAGTTCGGCGCCCACCTCGTAGTAGACGTCGAGGTTGGTCATGTCGGGCAGGGGCGTCTCGCCGCGCTCGCGCTCGCCCTGCATCTGCCAGAAGAGTTCCTCCAGCCGCCGGACAAAGGCAGGCGTGTCCTGCAGGACACTTGTGGTGCGCTGACTCTCCAGCGAGGTGCGGACGGCGGCAAGGCTCTCGCGGTCCCGTTCGAAGGCAATTGCCCGCTGTACGTATTCATCCGGTGTGGTGCAGATGAGCTCCGGAATGCCGGCTGCAGCGACGATGCTGGTGCAGACCCGCGGCGCGAAGCCGGCGCCGGAGATGGTGAGCACCGGCAGGCCGGCCGAGAGGGCATCCGTGGCCGTCGCATGGGCGCCGTAGGGCGAGGTGTCGAGAAAGAGATCCGCCAGCGCCATCCGGGCGATGTGCCCGGAATGGTCGGCAACCGGGGTCGCAAAGATCAGCCGGTCTGCATCGACGCCACTCTGCGCCGCCAGCTTGCACAGGCGGTCCTGGGCGACGGCGTCGCCGCTGCGAAGCCAGAGGACGCTGCCCGGGGTGGCCTGAAGGATCTGCATCCAGCGGCCGAAGCAGTTGGCGTTGATCTTCTGCATGCCGTTGAAGCAGGCATAGACGAAAGCGTCTTCCGGGAGGCCGCTTTCGGCGCGGCTCGGCGGGGCGGTCAGCTGCCTGGTGCGGTCGATGGCGAGATAGCAGGAGAGCCGCAGCACCTTCTCGGTGAAGTATATCTCCTGTTCCGGCGGGATGATGTGCCCATCGGCGATGATGTACTGGTGCGCGGCACTCGCCATGGAACCGGGGAAGCCGCAGAAGTTCACGATCACCGGGGCCGGGCGGTAGACGAAGATCTTCGTGCGGGCGTTCTTGGTGTAGCCGTTGAGGTCGATCAGAATGTCGATCTCGTCGGCGGAAACGAGCTTGGCAGCATCGACATCGCTCAGCGCCGTGATGTCGCGCCAGCAGTCGACAGCGGCGCGGATACGCCCCTGCGTCTCGTCGTTGGGACGGATCGCACCGGAGTAATAGGCGTAGACCTCGACACTCGACTTGTCGTGCAGCTCGAACGCTTCGCTGAGGGCAAAGCCGACGGCATGTTCGCGGAAATCGGACGAGACATAGCCGACCCGCAGCCGCTCGCCAGTCCCGACCTTCTTCTTCGGCTGCTTGCGCGGGAAGGCGCTCAGATCCGGTCGTCCGGCCTGCGTCTTGCTGAAGCGATAGGCCTTGGCCAGCTGGAACATCGGATCGTCGGCATGAAAGGCGAGCGTCAGAGGCGACATCGAGTCGAGCAACTGGCGGTAGGTCACGTGTTCCGAGGGTGCGAGAACCGGCCACTTGCACTGCCGTTGACGCGCCGCGGTCCAGTGCTGGCCAGCCTCCGTCCGGTCCGGCTGGAGCTCGATCGCCTGCCAGAGTGCTGCCTCAGCCTCTTCGAGCCGCCCGGCGCCTTCCAGAACACGGCCGGTATGCTGGAGGCTCATCAGGCGATGGCCGATCCTTTCCGGCGTGATGTCGGATGTGACTCCTACGTAATCGCGCCACTGCTGGATGGCCTGCCCGGGCAAGCCGCTGTCTTCCAGGGCGCGGCCCAGGTTGATGTAGCCGGCGCCAAAGCGCGGGTTGGCTTTGACGCAGGCCCGCAAGGCCTGCACGGCGCCTGCGGTATCGCCCATCTGCCCCAGCGTCACGCCGTAGTTGAAGTAGGCCAGGTGGAGGAGGGGGCTCGTGTCGTTGTAGGCGATCCAGGTCTTGAAGAACTCCGCTGCCTGGGCTCGTTGCCCCGAGACGTTGAAGCTTTCCGTAATCCTGAAAAGTTCAACCAGTGGAAGGGTGCCTGTGCGTGCACGATCCAGAAGGCCGATCAGCGGGGAGGCGGGCTCTGAGGCAAAGGCGTTGTTGATCAGCATGGATATCCCAAAAGCAGGTGGCGGTTTGCCGACGGCGTCGTGACGCGGGCAGTTGATTGTCTATAGTGCCGCTAGCTTGCGTTGGACTTGCCTGAGTAAGAGACGACATTGCCAAAAAGCAGCGAAATCCGCCAAACCCGCAATCGGGTCCTGATGCCCACGCAGAGAATTTTGGGCGATAAAGCCCAAAAATCTGAAGATTTACTTCCATCTCCCAGCGATGTCGAGATATTCAAATGAATATCCTGCCTGTACCTGCATGGCCGTCTCGACGGGACGCCTCGTTATTTGCTTAGCCTCTAAAATTTCAGATTTTTCTCCGTCCTCTCGCGGTTTCCCTTCAGAAGTCCGTCTATGCAGCGAAAAATAGTTTAGCTGCCGCAGTGTTTCAAAGAGTCTGGCCCGCCTGTTCTGATCTGCACTGCCGTGGCGCAATAAAGAGGCCGTCTCTATTTGTCAGAATGCAACACAAGCACTCCGCGTTAACCCAAATTTAGGAAGTGCGGCGTAACCATGCGTCTAAGACTTCTGCCAGCCACCCATCCCTTGATGGCGCGCGGGCAGATCGGTGTGACAGCCCTGCGGAAGCAAGATGCTCACATCTACAGGCGGGGGAGTCGGGACGCGCAGGCGGCCTGAACGCATGATGCCTTCCCACGCTGCGGCTCCTGTCAGCCATGATCCCAACATTTGAATTCGTCCGAAAGGACACCCTTGGTCGATGCCATGCTGGCATCAACCACGGGTAGGTTGCCAGCATGGCGCAGGATGCGCCTGAGGCCGCAGCGTGGAGCTTGGAAGTGCCCACGCACGATCTCTGGCAGGTGAGATGAAATTTGCTTTCCAGCTTAATAGATAGGCGGCCCCATCCATGACCTCGATCATCTCCTCCTTGAGCGTGAACCAGATCCGCTCACTCTCCACGACCACGATCGCTTCGCTGACCAGCGACGATATCTCCGCTCTGAGAACAGACCAGATCAAGGCGCTGTCCTCCTCGCAGATCTCGGCCCTGGCTTCGGACGATATCGCGCAGCTCACCACCGACCAACTCGCTGCGATCACCACCACCGGCGTCAAGGGCCTGACCCTGGCCCAGCTGGAGGCGCTCGATACCACGCAGGTCAGCAGCCTCGGCACCGCCCAGCTTTCCGCCCTCAGCGCGACGCAGTTCGGCGCGCTCGATTCCGAACAGCTTGATGCTCTGAACACGACGCAGATCGCATCCCTGTCCTCATCCGCCATTTCCGCCCTCTCCAGCGACGAATTGGCAGCCTTCTCCAGCAGCGAAATCACCGCCATCAGCGCCAAGGCCCTGGCCGGCCTCACGACCGCCAATTTCGCTGCCCTGGCGACTGATGTGGTCGCCGCTCTTACCACCGCTCAGGTGGCCGCCCTGAACACAGCCCAGATCGCCGCCCTGACCACGGATCAGATGGGTGCGCTGACCTCCAGCCAGATCGGCGTCCTCTCCGGCACGCAGATCGCTGCGCTGACCACCACCAACATCGCTGCCATTTCCACGGACAACATCGCAACGCTCGGCACCAAGGCGATTGCTGCCCTGACCACCGCCCAGCTCAATGCCCTGACGTCCGACCAGATCGAGGCGCTCACTTCGGCTCAGATCGGATCGCTTGCCGCCGACGACATCGCGGTCATGCAGGCTGACGACATCGCTCAGTTCACCACCAGCGAATTTGCCGCCATCAGCTCCAAGGCGATCGCCGGTCTCGCCGCTTCCGTCATCGCAACCCTCGAAACCGACATGGTTCAGGCTCTGACCTCTTCGCAGGTTGCAGCCCTCAGCACGGCGCAGATCAGCGCCCTGACGTCCGAGCAGGTCGCAGTCCTCGGGACAGCGCAGGTATCGGCCCTCAGCGCTGCCCAGCTCGGCGCCTTCAGCAGCGACAACATTGCTGCACTGACCACCACTCAGGTGCCGGCGCTCTCCGTCAAGGCACTGGCTGCACTTTCGTCGGCACAGGCCGATGCCATGACATCGGACCAGTTCGGCGCGCTCACGACGACGCAGATCGCCGCCCTTAGCTCCGCGGCCATCTCGGCTCTTTCCACCGACGATCTTGGAACCTTCGACACGTCTGATATCGCTGCCATCAGCGTCAAGTCGCTTGCCGGCCTGACGTCGGACAACTTCGCAGCGCTGTCGACCACCCAGGTTGCAGCTCTGACCTCCGGCCAGGTCGCTGCGCTGACATCTTCGCAGATTGGTGCCCTGACCACCGACCAGCTCGGCGCGCTGGCAACCGACAAGATCGCGGTTCTCTCCGCAACCCAGGTTGCCGCACTGACGACGACCAACATCGCTGCACTGGAAACCGACCAGGTCACGGCCCTCAACGAGAAGGTCATCCGCGCTCTGACGACGACGCAGGTCGCTGCCCTCACGTCGGAGCAGATCGATGTGCTGACCACGGGCCAGATCGGCAACCTCAGCTCGGCTGCCATTTCCGCCCTGACCACCGACGACATCGGCACATTCTCGACCACAGAGATCCAGGCGATTTCCGCCCGGTCGCTGTCGGGACTGTCCACTGATGCCTTCGCACTGCTGGCCACGGACCGGGTCGCGGCCCTGACGACGGCTCAGATCGCCGCTCTGACCACCGGTCAGATCGCCGCCCTGACGAGCGACCAGACCCAGGCGCTCACCTCTTCGCAGATCGGTGCTCTGACCGCGACACAGGTTGCCGCCGTGACGACCACCAACATTGCGGCCCTTACCACGGATCAGGTTTCCACGCTCAGCGCCAAGGCGATTGCCGCCCTGACGTCCTCTCAGATCGGTGCCCTGAACTCGTCGCAGACGGAAGCTCTCACCACGACACAGGTCGCCTCGATGAGTGCGGCAGCCCTGGCAGCCTTGGCGGGTGAGGACATCATCGCCTTCTCGACCGCCGACATCGCAGCCATCAATGTTCGGTCGCTGTCCGGTCTGACGACAGACAACGTCGCCCTGCTCACCACCAGCCAGGTCGGCGCCCTGACCACCTCGCAGTTGGCCGCCATGTCCTCTGCCCAGGTCGGCGCTCT
This sequence comes from Rhizobium sp. PK7-22, assembly GCF_056530405.1. Lineage (NCBI taxonomy): Bacteria > Pseudomonadati > Pseudomonadota > Alphaproteobacteria > Hyphomicrobiales > Rhizobiaceae > Rhizobium > Rhizobium sp. PK7-22. The sequence goes on along the minus strand of NZ_CP096514.1, from coordinate 3,203,527 downwards.
GACCAGCGACCAGGTAGGAGCCCTGTCCTCGACCCAGATCGCAGCCTTGAGCTCGGCTGGTCTGGGTGCAATGTCCACGGAAGACCTCGCAACGTTCGACACCGCCGACATCGCTGCCATCAACGTCAAGTCGCTGGCGGGCCTTTCCACCACGAATGTCGCTGCCCTGACCACTTCGCAGGTCGCCGCTCTGACCACCGGTCAGGTCGTCGCCCTCAATACCACCCAGGTCGGTGCCTTGACCACCGAACAGGTCGAAGCCCTGACGACGACACAGGTCAGCGCCCTCAGCGCGGTCCAGCTCGGCGCCATGTCCACGACCAATGTCGCGGCCCTTACCACCGACCAGGTTGCGGCCCTCAGCACCAAGGCCATCGCTGCGCTCACATCCGCACAGATCGGTGCTCTGGACTCCAGCCAGCTCGAAGCACTCAGTTCGGCTCAGGTCGCCGCACTCAGTGGTGCCGCCGTGGCAGGCCTCACCACCGAGGACATCATCGCCTTCTCGACGGACGATATCGCCGCCCTCAACGCAAAGGTCATGTCGAGCCTCTCCACCGACAATGTCGCGGCTCTGACAACCACCCAGATCGGTGCCCTGACGACCTCGCAGCTTGCCGCGATGACGTCTTCGCAGATCGGCGCGCTGACCTCGGATCAGGTCGACAAGCTCACCACCGCCCAGATCGCATCGCTGACATCGGCAGCTCTTGGTGCCATGTCGACGGAGGATATGGCGACCTTCGACAGCGCAGACATCGTCGCAATCAACGTCAAGGCACTGGGTGGTCTGTCCACGACCAACATCGCGGCCCTGGACACCACGCAGGTCGCCGCTCTGACCACCGGCCAGGTCGCTGCCCTCAAGACTGCCCAGGTCGCCGCCCTGACGACGGACCAGATCACGGCCCTGACCACCGCGCAGGTCCAGACGCTCAGCCCGGCACAGGTCTCGGCCATCTCCACCGCCAACGTCGCGCTGCTCACCAGCGATCAGCTCGGCGCACTCTCCACGGCGCAGGTCGCCATCCTGTCATCCGCACAGGTCGGCGCCCTGACCAGCGACCAGATCGACGATCTGAACACGACCCAGATCGCCGCACTGAGCGCAGCCGCACTTTCGGCCATGGGAACGGACGATCTGGCAACCTTCAGTAGCTCGGATATCGCTGCCATCAGCGCCAAGGCACTGGCGGGTCTTTCGACCACCAATGTCGCCGCGCTTGATACAGAGCAGGTTGCCGCCCTGACGACCACCCAGATTGCAGGCATGACGTCGGCTCAGTTCGGCGCGCTTACCTCCGATCAGGTTGCTGCCCTGACGACCACTCAGGTCGGATCTCTGCGGGCAACGCAGGTCGCCGCACTCTCCACGACCAACGTCGCGGCTCTGACCACGACCCAGGTCGGGGTGCTGTCGACTGCACAACTGGTCGGCATGACTTCTGCCCAGATCGGTGCGCTGACCTCGGAACAGGTCGGAGCGCTGAACACGACGCAGATCGGCGCGCTGAGCGCAGAGGATCTGAGCGCCATGTCGACGGACGATCTCTCGACCTTCGACAGCTCGGACATCGGCGCCATCAACGCAAAGTCGATCTCCGGTCTCTCCACCACCACCGTGGCGGCCCTGAGCAGCGCCCAGATCGGGGCTCTCTCCACGGCCCAGATCGCCGGGCTCAATGCGAGCCAGATCGGCGTCCTGAACACCGACCAGATCGATGGTCTGAGCACGACCCAGGTGGCCGCACTGTCTGCCAACCAGGTCGCCGCGCTGAGCACGACCAACGTGGCATCGCTCTCCACTGATCAGGTGGTGGCGCTGAGCACCTCGGCGATCTCGGCGCTGACATCGGCGCAGATCGACGCCATGGACAGCGACCAGATCGAGGCCCTGACCTCGAACCAGGTCGCAGCCCTGACGTCGGCTTCGATCGCGGCCATGTCGAGCTCGGATCTCGTCACGTTCACGACGGAAGACATGGCTGCCATCAGCGTGAGGGGCATGGCGGGTCTCGAGGCTGAAGATATCCTGAACTTCAGCAGCAACCAACTCGAGGCACTGAGTGACGCGCAGATCCAGGCGCTGAGCAATCCTGAGCAGACTGCAGCGCTCATCCAGGCCTACCAGAACTTCTAACGATGCAAGGCGCGGCCTTCGGGCCGCGCCCTTCCACCCTATTCAGGAACGGCCGGTGTTAGGCGAGGGCAGGAATGCCCGACCTTGATCCCGGCCGTCCTGCTTTCGCTGAAGGCGTGCATCATCGGCGCGCTGATGGATCCCGGCGATCCCGCCAACTCGGCTCAGTCTTCCGCCGGCAGCATCTGCGGGTTCCAGACGATCTCCCAGAGGTGCCCGTCCGGATCGGCAAAATATCCGGCATAGCCGCCATAGAACGTTTCCTGCCCGGGTTTAACGATATCAGCCCCGGCGCGACGGGCGGCTTCCATGACATCGTCGACGTCTTCCCGGTGCATGACATTGTGGCCGATGGTGAAGGCGGTCGGACTGGCAGGGGTCTTGCTCAGGCCGGTATCGTGGGAAATGTCGTTCTGGGCCCAGATCGCGAGCTTCAGGCCGCCCGCGAGATCGAAGAAGGCGACGGCGCCATGCTCGAATTCGCGGCCGACGATGCCCTGCGTGGGCAGCCCAAGGCCGTCGCGATAAAAGGCCAGCGACCGCTCGAGATCGGCAACGCCAAGCGTGACAACAGAAATTCTCGGTTTCATCGTCCATACCCTTCCTATCGGCGCCCGCGCATGCGAGCACCTCGATAGTCTTGGGCCGCTGGCATGCAACGGAAGGACCCATCGAGTGGGGGCCGGGCCAACCGTCCCGGGCCTAACCTGTTTCAGACGGGGCAACGATAGGCCTCCCGGTCAGCACCGTCAACGCTCCCACCGGCCTCCGGTTGAGCCTCACGCCACTGCTGCTGAAATGCATGCGCGTTTGGAACCATCGCCATGCGCCATCGTTCGGCAAGCATGCGGATATACGTCCTTGCAGCTCTTCCACGGTCTTTCGTGGCTGGCGCCGCGCCGGTGGCTCGGACCTGAGCCGGACATTGCGGGCTGCTGAGGTGTCAAGCCGGTTGCCACGGCATTCCCTGCAAAGCAAGGCAACGCCACCCAGATCAACGCCACCCAGATCAACAATGGGCACGACAATCACGGAGGTCACGATACAATGGGCAAAGGGCTGAAGGAACTGGGCCTATGGGTTCTCCTCGCCACACTGGCACCTGCGCTTTCCGCAACGGCACAGTCAGCCCTGCCGTTGGATGAAGATCCCGCGGATCTCTTCGGCTATAGCGTCGACATCACCGAGTCTGAGGGCGGTGATGTTGCGGCAAAGGTACGCAACGCCGTGGAACGATCCGACGCCACGGCGGAAGAGATCAAGATGATCTTCAGCGTCGACAACTTCCGCTTCGTGTCGCTTGATGCCGGACTGGTGAAGGACATGGAACCGATACTCGCCCGGCAGCAGCATGGCGTCACCAACCTGCGGACGGCCTTGTCGGCGAGCGCGCTCTTTCACACCGCCATGGAGAGCGAGAGGATCGACACCAATTCGGTCGTCGCCGTCGATCTCGCGCCGGGAGAGAGCGGCCTGCCGTCGGACAAGCAGGCGGTGATCTATGTAGCGGAGTGAGGGGGAGACATCGCGCGTGTCGGCCTGGGATCCGATGCTGCGTTCGACGCGGTTGCTCGGGTGTCGTGATCCTGCCAATTTTGGCTCCAAAGACGGATGATCCAGACCAGGCTGTTTGACACGACAAGCGCCGCCCCCATATTGCGAGCGCAGGTTCTCCCAATGTGGTCGCAGTCGTGAATCTCATCCCTAGCCTTCTGGCGCTTCCGGACGCCGCCCTCCTGGCCGACCCCGTCGTCCTTTCCGCCACTTGGTTCGGCACGGGCCTCGTCGAACCATTTCGGGCGGGGCTGAGCGTTGCCACGGTCTGGCTCCTGCTTGCCTGCCTTGGAATGCCCAAGCTGGCGTTCCTCGCCATGGCTGCGGTCGCCGCGTCCGTGCTCGGTATCTGGTCGGCCAATGCCTGGGAGGCGGCGTTCACGATGTCGGACGATCGCCGGATCGTGCCGGCGGCATCGCGGTCCTGTTCCTGGCCCTCGACCGCCTGAAACCCTGGCCCGTCTCCACGCTCGAAGCCATTCCCGGCGGATTTGGCGTCGTCGCCGACGACGTCATCCTCGGCCTTGCGCTGGGACTGACGGTGCGCCTGGTCGTGGCGCTGCGGCAGCGGGGGTTGAGGGGGTAGGGGGCGCTCACGTCGCTGCGCGCAGTCAAATCTGAGGTTTTGCCTGAGGATGGGCCTGCTGCTCGAAGCAATCTGGCCGCCTTGATGGATGGCAGCACCTAGCGCAATGAATTTCCAAGAAAATGGCGCACCCGACAGGATTCGAACCTGTGACCTTTGGAATCGGAATCCAACACTCTATCCAGCTGAGCTACGGGTGCTAACCGTTGGCGAAGGCTACTTCGCCGCTCCGATGGCAGCTACTTACCTCAGGATGAAGGCCGCTTCAATGGCAATCACGGTGCGGTCGGCGGAAAGTTGTGGGGGGTGGCTGAACTGGGGTGGCGGCTGCGACGTAGATCCCTGCAACAATGGGTGGGAGGATCGCCATGCAGTCTTTGAGACAGGGATACCGGGCGCTGGTGATCGGCGCGAGCGGCGGGATCGGCGGGGCGCTGGCGGCGCAGCTGCGCGGCGATCCGGAGTGCGGGTCTGTCGAGACGCTGTCGCGGTCGGCGACGCCGGGGTTCGATCTCACCGACGAGGCATCGGTCCAGGCGGCAGCCGCGGCGCTGGGGGAGGGCGGCGCCTTCAACCTCGTCTTCGATGCGACAGGCGCGCTGACGATCGACGGCATCGGGCCGGAAAAGACGATCCGGGCGCTCGATCCTGCCGCCATGGCGCGGCAGTTTGCGGTCAATGCCATCGGGCCGGCGCTCCTCCTCAAGCATTTCCTGCCGCTTCTCAACCGCAACGAGCGGGCGATCTTCGCGACGCTGTCGGCCCGGGTCGGATCGATCGGCGACAACCGGCTGGGCGGCTGGATCTCCTACCGGGCCGCCAAGGCGGCGCTCAACCAGATCGTCCGGACGGTCGCCGTCGAGGCGGCGCGCACGCGCCCGCAGGCGGTGATCGCGGCGCTGCATCCGGGCACTGTGGCGACGTCACTGTCGGAAGCCTATGGCGCAGGTCACGAGCGGATCTCGCCGGGGCAGTCGGCGCAGATGCTGCTCGATGTCCTCGACGGGCTGCAGCCGGACCAGACCGGCGGCTTCTTCGCCTATGACGGCAGTCCTATCGAGTGGTGAGCCTGACGCAGGCGTGACGTCATTAAAAGGGCCCCGCGGGGCCCTTTCTTGTCTTCGTTGCGGTCTCGGTCAGGCCGCTACCATGGCGCCGGGGCCGGGAATGGCGCCGGGCGGGCATTTGCCGAGGATGATCATGCCCAGCACCTCGTCCTTCGTCACGTCGCTGGTCCTGGCGTGGCCGACCACCTGGCCGTTCTTCATCACGAAGACGCGGTCGGCGAGGTCGAAGACGTCGTGGATGTCGTGGCTGATCAGGAAGATGCCGATGCCATCGAGCTTCAGCTGCTTGATCAGGTCGCCGACCTGCGCCGTCTCCTGGGGCCCGAGTGCTGCCGTCGGCTCGTCCATGATCAGGATGCGGGCGTCGAAGAGGATGGCGCGGGCGATCGCCACCGACTGCCGCTGGCCGCCCGAGAGTGCCTTCACCGGCTCCTTGAAGCGCTTGAAGTTGGGGTTCAGCCGGCCCATGACCTTGCGGGCATTGGCCTCCATGGCGACGTCGTCGAGCGTCCCCCAGGGGGTCTGCAGCTCGCGGCCGAGGTAGAGGTTGGCGGCGGCGTCGACATTGTCGGCGACGGCGAGCGTCTGGTAGATCGTCTCGATGCCGTGGCCCTTGGCGTCGCGCGGGTTGCGGATGTCGGCCGGCGCGCCGTTGATCAGGATGTCGCCGGCGTCGCGGCGGTAGGCGCCCGAGAGGATCTTGATCAGCGTCGACTTGCCGGCGCCGTTGTGGCCCAGCAGCGCCACGACTTCGCCGGGGAAGAGGTCGATGCTGGCGTTTTCCACCGCGTGGATGCCACCGAAGGAGATGGAAATATTCTTCATTTCCACGAGCGGAGTGTTTTGGTCCGTCACGATGAAAACTCCTGTTACTTGGCTCTGGCGCGATAGACGGTGTCGAGCCATACGGCCAACACGAGAACCGCCCCGACGACGATGCGCTGCAGCGGCGTGTCGATGCCGAGCAGCACCATGCCCGACTGCAGCGACTGCATGACGAGCGCGCCGAGCATGGCGCCGGCGATGGTGCCGACGCCGCCGGCCAACGACGTCCCGCCGATCACGGCGGCGGCGATGGTGTAGAGCTCGTCGAGCTCCCCTTGCGCATTGGTGGCGGCGTTGAGGCGGGCGGTGGAGATGGCCGCGGCGACGGCGCAGAGCATGCCCATCAGCGCGAAGATGCGCACCGTCACCCAGCGGGTCTTGATGCCGGCAAGCTCGGCGGCCTCCGGGTTGCCGCCAATGGCGAAGACATAGCGGCCGAAGCGCAGCCTGGTGGCGATGAAGGTCATGACGATGCCGGCGCCGATGGCGATCAGTACCGGGATGGCGATGCCGTGGGCGATCTGCAGGCCGCCCTCCGGCCAGGCGATGTTGTTGGTGTCAGCGTAGCGGCGGGCGATGGCGACCGGCCAATAGTAGCTGTTGGCGACGAGCACGAAGCCGAGCACCGCGGCGCAGCCGATGCCGCCGATGACATATTCGGCCCAGATCGGCTTGCGCGGGAAGGAGAAGCGCATGCGCTGGCGACGGGCGTTGATGATGGCGGCGATGATGGCGAGGCAGGCGACGAGGCCGACGATCCAGCTCCAGGTGGCGCCGATCGAGCCCGTGGTGCCGCCGCCCATCAGGCGGAAGGTCGGATCCATCGGCGCGACCGTCTGGCCGCTCGTGACGAACCAGGTGGCACCACGCCAGATGAGGAGGCCGCCGAGCGTCACGATGAAGGAGGGCACGCCGAGAAAGGCGATGACGACGCCGTGCAGCGCGCCGACCGCAGCGCCCACCACGAGGCCGCCGGCGAGCGCCAGTGCCCAGATCGCCGGATGGCCGAAGCCCAGCCATTCAGGGAGGATCTGCGCCTGCATCACCCCCATCAGCATGCCGGTGAAGCCGAGGATGGATCCGACGGACAGGTCGATGTTGCGGGTGACGATGACCAGCACCATGCCTGTCGCCATGACGGCGACGGAGGAGGTCTGGACGGTCAGGTTCCAGAGGTTGCGGGGCGTCAGGAACAGCCCGTCGGTCAGGATGTTGAAGCCGATCCAGATGATCAGAAGGGCGCCGATCATGCCGAGCAGGCGCGTATCGACTTCCGTGGCGCGGAAGAAACGCGTCACGGGATTGGTATCCGCCTTGCGCGGAGTGCTGGTTGTCGTGGTCTGCATTGTATCGGCCATTCCCGCCGTTCCCACCTCTTGGGGCGCGTTTGAAGATCGGTCACCGTGGAGGTGATCGTCGCGCCGGCTTTCGGCAATCCGCCACAGCGGATGCAGCCCTGCCTCTTCACGATGGACCGACGCTGCCGCGGTTGCAGAGCAGCGTCGGTCCCTCAGACTATCGTCTCTTGCTTAGTTGCAAGCCTCGACAGAGCCGGACTGTACGCCCTGGCAGGCTTCTTCCTTGCTGATCCAGCCGGCATCGATGACCACGCCAAGGTTATCCTTGGTGATGGGCAGCGGGGCCAGGAAGACGGACTTCATCTCGGCGCCCTTGGGGCCGCCGCTGAAGGTCTGCATGTCGGGGATCTCGTCCATGGTCTTGCCACCGGCAAGGGCGAGGGCGATTTCGGCAGCGTTCTTGCCGAGCTCGCGGCTGTCCTTCCAGACGGAGACCGTCTGCGTGCCACGGGCAACGCGGTTCAGCGCGGCCTTGTCGGCGTCCTGGCCGGAAACCGGCACGGAACCGGCGAGGCCCTGGGCGTCGAGAGCAGCGATCGCGCCGCCGGCGGTGCCGTCATTGGACGCAACCACGGCATCGACGTCGTTGTTGTTGGCCGTCAGGAACTGCTCCATGTTGCGCTGGGCATTTTCCGGCTTCCAGCCGTCGGTATAGGCTTCGCCGACGTTCTTGATCTTGCCGGCGTCCATGGCTTCCTTCAGCACTTCCATCTGACCGGAAAACAGGAAGTCCGCGTTCGGATCGGACGAGGAGCCCTTGATGAAGACGTAGTTGCCTTCCGGCGCGACCTTCAACACTTCGGCAGCCTGCATGCGGCCGACTTCCTTGTTGTCGAAGGTGATGTAGAAGGCTTCCGGGTTCTCGATCAGGCGGTCGTAACCGACGACGGGAATGCCTTCAGCCGTTGCCTTTTCGATGGCCGGGCCGATGGCGTCGGAATCCTGGGCGAGAACGATCAGCGCGTTGGCGCCCTGCGAAATCAATGATTCGACGTCGGTCAGCTGCTTGGCGGCGGACGACTGGGCATCGGCGGAAATGTATTTTGCGCCAGCGGCTTCGAGCGCGGTCTTGATGGCGGCCTCGTCCGTTTTCCAGCGCTCTTCCTGGAAGTTCGACCAGGAAACGCCGACGACGAGTTCCTGCGCCAGGGCAGCGGTCTGCATGGAAACGATGACGGCTGCGCCAGCCATCAGCTTGATGATAGATTTCATGGTGTCCTCCCGAGTGACGGCGGATGGCCAAGCCTCCGTGCTCTCCCCCCCGCCAGATTTGCTGCCCCCAAAAGCCCGAAGGCTTTTTTCTCGACAGTCGAGAAATTAAATGTCAGAGATTTTTAACAGAGTCAATCGGGGCTGTCTGAGCATCCTTCGCAGCTGGACCATGACGGAAAGACCCACGGGAGGAACGGGCAGACAATGCTGGCCAAGTCGAGCACGGAGCTGGTCCGGCAGCAAAACAGCTCGCTCGTCCTGACGGCGCTGCGGCGCCACGGCCCGCTGTCGCACACGCAGCTTTCGGAAGCGACACGGCTGTCCTCGGCAACCGTGTCCGCGATCACCGCAGACCTCGAGCGCCATGCCGTCATCGGCAAGAACGAGCAGCAGGCGGCCACCGGCCGCGGGCGGCCGCGCGTGCTGTTCAGCCAGCGCCGCGACTGCGGCTTCCTCATCATCGTGATCGTCTCGTCCGATTCCATCCAGTACTCGCTGGTGGATTATGCCGGAACTCTGCTCGACAGGTTTTCCGAGGAGCGTCGCGAGGACGGGGCGCAGGCTTTCATGGGGCGGATGTCGGCCGGGCTCGAGCGGGTGGTCGCGCGGTCCAACATCGCCAAGGACCAGGTGCTGCTCGTCTCCTTCAGCAGCAAGGGGCTGGTCAGCCCGACGGAGCCGAAGCTCGTCTGGTCGCCGATGCTGGGCTCAGAGCCCGTCGATGTCCGGACCGTTCTGGGGAAGGGATGGCGCGCCAAGACGATCCTCAACAACGAGACGCTGCTGGTCGCCCAGGCCTTGCAGCAACGCCAGCCGCAGGAGGCGGGCACCCTTGCCGCCGTCTCGCTCGGCCACAGCATCGGGCTCGGCATCGCCAAGGCGAGGGCAGGCAGCGAGCCGGAGATCTCGGCGCCGAACTTCGGGCACATGCTGCATATTCCCGGCGGTGCGCTGTGCCGCTGCGGTGCGCGTGGCTGCATCGAGGCCTATGCCGGCTTCTATGCGGTGCTGCGGACGGCCTTCGAGGTGCCGGCCGACACCATCCCCGCCAAGATCGTGCCGCTGCCGGAGGTCGACAAGATCGCCGCGCAGGCCCGTCAGGGGCACCGCATGGCGGGATTTGCCTTCCGCCAGGCGGGCGTCGCGCTCGGCAACGGTCTGTCGCGGCTGCTCAGCCTGCACGGCCACATGCCTGTCTTCATCACAGGTCCTGGCCTGCGCTACTATGACCTTCTCAGGCAGGGAATCGAGGAGGGGCTGGCGCAGACGCAGGTGGTGCGGCTGTCGGGCATGCCACGGCTCGAGGTCGTGGCGGACGAGCCCTCGCTCGTCTTCGAAGGCCATCTCGGGCTTGCATTTTCGATCGTCGACCAGGATATCATCGCCCATCGTGCGCCAGTCCAGGCGGCGGCTGGAGAATAGACACATGATCGACATCGACCACCCCATGTACAAGCCGCTCTGGGCGCGCCTGCTGATCGTCGGCGTCTGCTTTGCCTGGGCCGGGTTCGAATTCTACAACGGCGCAGCCTTCTGGGGCATGCTGGTCGGGGCGATGGGGATCTATGCCGGCTACAAGCTGTTCTACGAATTCGGGCGCAAGCGTCCGCCAGCTGCGCCGGCTCCGCTAGAGAACGACGGTCAGGACGATCGCCAGTAGAGATCCTTGATCGCCCGGTCGACGAGCAGGTTTGCTGTGGTCATCCGCAGGGTGGCCTCATCGCGGAAGGCGACGGCGATCGTATCGGGATGATTGTCCTTGGCAAAACGCCGGCGCTTCTCCGCCAGTGTCTCGGCTGTGTCCTCCGGACCGATCGCCAGGTCCTCGGCAATCTCCGCCTCGCTGAGCCGCAGGAGGTGCGGGGGGATCTCTGGTTCTTCCGGAGGTTGGGGCACTGGCGCCGGCGCGTCTGATGCGTCTGTCGCCTCCGGTTGCGCAGGCATGCCGTCGGCCTGGACGTCGAAATATGCGTCCGCCGCGCTCGTCGGACTGCCGACGGCCGTTTCCGCCACGAAACTTGCGTTGAGGCCAGACACGCGGAAAGCCTGCGGATCCGCCTCGGTCTTTTCCGCGTCTTCTTCGTCCAGTCGTGTCAGCACCGACTGGAACACCGATTGCCCGAACAGCATGATCTTTCCTCTCGCCGGGAGATCAACACGTGAAGATGGCGCCGGGCTTGCGAGAGGCCTCTGTGTGCGTCACTCAAGCTTTTCATTCACGATTAGTAATATATGCGGCTTTAACCCTTCTCAAAGGGTCGAAGCTAGGGTCGAGCCATCCTGCAATGCACATGAGATCCGGCCGCCATGAGTGAAATCCAAAACCGCGCCATCGAAGTTTTCCACCGACAGACCGGCTCGACACCTGTCACGAACGAAGAATTCCGCCGTCAGTTGCTCCAGGGCGCGCTCGCCCTTTACCGGGCCCTGGGCGGGACGGAGGCGGCTGCGCAGGACCTCCTTCAAGGAAGTTTGTCCAAGGGACCGAAGGATGTCGCGACGTCGGTGGGCGATCTTGTTGTGGCCTTGGCGGGTGTCAGTTATCTGCAGGACATCGATATGGTCCAGGCAGGCTACAATACGCTCAACGACAAGCTGCGCCGGCTGCCACGGGTCGCCTGTGGGCAGAACGCTCCTGTTGCGAGCCACAGGATGGCCGGCTGACCCGTCAGTTCTGGCTCTGCTGCCGGCTGCCTGATTCTGCAACCGTCAGCGCCACGTTCAGGTTCTCGCCGGCGGGGCCGATGCGCATGCCAGAGACGGGTGCGCCTTCCCGGTAGCTGAGGCCGGTGGCGAGCCGCACGTAGCGCTCGTCGGGGCAGACGTCATTGGCGGCGTCGAAGCCGACCCAGCCGAGACCGGCCAGATGTGCCTCCGCCCAGGCGTGGGTCGCCACCTGCTCGGTGATGCCCTCCATCAGCAGATAGCCCGACACGTAGCGGGCCGGGATGTTGAGGAGCCGCGCGGCGCTGATGAAGATATGCGTGTGGTCCTGGCAGACGCCGCGTCCGGCCGCCAGCGCCTGTTCCGCCGTGGTCTGGTTGTCGGTGGACCCGGGGACGTAGGCGACGGCCCGGTGGATCTCGCCCATCAACGCGTGCATGCGCGACAGCTCGCTGCCGGCCGGAAGGGTCTTGACGAGATCGCGCACCAGTTTCCCGGGCTTCGTCAGCGGCGTCTCGCGCAGGAAGAGCCAGAGCGGCGCAAAGCCGTGATGCGGTCCCACGACGCCTGCCTTGTCCGTGGTCTCCACCTCGCCGCGGGCGACGATGCGGATCCGGTGCTCGCTGCCCTCCACCGAGACCAGTTCGACGCGGTTGCCGTGATGGTCGGCATAGCCCGTCTCGACGGTTGCACCGTCGACCTCGATCGTCCAGTTGAGCACCTTCTGCGTCGGCCCGTCGACGGGCGTCAGCCGCAGCCGCTGCAGGATGTAGGAGACCGGCTGGTCGTAGAGATATTCGGTCGTGTGGGTGATCGTCAGCCGCATGGCTCTTCGTCCTACTCGTTGAAGCGATAGCCCTGGGAGATTTCCACGCTAAGCCGGTTGTTGCGGCTGATGAACTCCTCGAGAAATTCGTGGAGGCCGTTGTCCATGATGTCGGCGATCGACCCGTGCGTCAGCATGGCGTTGATCTCCTCGGCGGTCTCGATCGCTGCTGGCCGCATCTCGTATTCGCGCTCCAGATAATGGAGGTTGCTGACGATCTTGCCGTAGCTGTAGGCGAGCGAGCGCGGCATGCGACCGTTGAGGATCAGGAAGTCGGCGATGTTGGAGGGGCGGTATTCGCCGTCATAGACCCAGCTGTAGGCGCGGTGGGCGGAGACGGAGCGCAGGATCGATTCCCACTGCATGTTGTCCAGCGACGAGCCCACCTGGCTGACGGCCGGCAGCAGGACGTAATATTTCACGTCCAGGATGCGGCTGGTGTTGTCGGCGCGCTCGATGAAGGTGCCGATGCGCGAGAAGTTGTAGATGTCGTTTCGGAGCATCGAGCCGTGGAAGGCGCCGCGAATGAGGCCGCAGCGGTGCTTGACCACGTCGATCAGTTCCGGAAGATCGGCGGGCTTGACCCGCTTCGTCAGCCGGGTCGTCAGGTCGATCCAGCATTCGTTGGTGGCTTCCCAGGTCTCGCGGGTCAGAGCCGTGCGCACCATGCGGGCGTTGTTGCGTCCAGACTCGAAGCAGGACATCACGCTCGACGGATTGTGCTGGTCGCGCAGCAGGTAATCGATCGCATCGGCCGACGTCACCTTGTCGTGCACTTCCGCATAGCTCTTGCGGGCACCGGCGCTTTGCAGCACGCCCTCCCAGTCGTCATCGCCGCTGTCGGGGCGGGTGAGGGAGACGCGCAGGCCCGCGTCCACCAGTCGGGCAATATTTTCGGCGCGCTCGATGTAGCGGAACATCCAGTAGAGGCCGTTGGCGGTTCTTCCAAGGAGCATCGGTTTAGTCCTCCAGAACCCAGGTGTCCTTGGTGCCGCCGCCCTGGCTGGAGTTGACCACCAGCGAGCCCTGCTTCAGCGCCACGCGTGTCAATCCTCCGGGAATGATCTTCACCTTGTCGGAGACCAGCACATAGGGGCGCAGATCGACATGGCGAGGGGCGATGCCCTTGTTGACGAAGATTGGCACGGTCGAAAGCGACAGAGTCGGCTGTGCGATGTAGTTCGACGGCCGCGCCTTCAGCTTTTCGGCGAACAGGGTGCGTTCCTTCTTGGTGGCCGTCGGGCCGACGAGCATGCCGTAGCCGCCGGAGCCGTGCACCTCCTTGACGACCAGTTCGTGCAGATGCTCCAGCACATAGGCCAGGCTCTTCGGTTCCGAGCAGCGCCAGGTCGGGACGTTCTCCAGCATCGCCTTGCGGCCGGTGTAGAACTCGATGATTTCCGGCATGTAGGAGTAGATCGCCTTGTCGTCGGCAATGCCTGTTCCGGGCGCATTGGCGATGTTGATCTTGCCGGCGCGATAGACGTCCATGATGCCCGGAACGCCGAGCGTGGAGTCGGACCGGAAGGTCAACGGATCCAGGTAATCGTCATCGACGCGGCGGTAGAGCACGTCGATCGCCTCGTAGCCGCGGGTGGTGCGCATCTTCACCCGGCCGTCGATGACGCGCAGGTCGGCACCCTCGACCAGCTCGACACCCATGGTATCGGCTAAGAAGGCGTGCTCGAAGTAGGCGGAGTTGTAGATGCCGGGCGTCAGGACCGCGACGCGCGGCTTTCCCTGGCAGCCGGGCGGTGCCATCGCCGCCAGCGACTGGCGCAGCAGGTAGGGGTAATCCTCGACCCGGCGAACCTTGTTCTGCGTGAACAGTTCCGGGAACATCTGCATCATCGTCTCGCGGTTCTCCAGCATGTAGCTGACACCGGACGGCGTGCGGGCATTGTCTTCCAGCACGTAGAACTCGTTCTCGCCGGTCCTGACGATATCGGTTCCGACGATATGGGTATAGACGCCGCCGGGCGGCCTGAAGCCGATCATCTCGGGAAGAAAGGCGTCGTTCCTCTCGATCAGCTCGCGGGGAATGCGGCCGGCCTTGATGATCTCCTGCTTGTGGTAGATGTCCTCGAGGAAGGCGTTGAGCGCCAGCACCCGCTGTTCGATCCCGGCCGCAAGCTTTCGCCACTCGGAGGCAGAGATGATGCGCGGGATGATGTCGAAGGGAATCAGTTTTTCAGAGGAATCCGCATGGCCGTAGACGGCGAAGGTGATGCCCGTCCGGCGGAAGATGGTCTCCGCGTCCCGGGTCTTCTGGATGAGATGGGCCGGATCCTGGCCCGCATGCCATGCGTGGTATTTCTGGTAGGGTGGTCGCGGACTTTTGTCCGCAGTCAACATTTCATCGAATGCCAATGGCGCGTTCCCCTTTTTGCAGCCATTTGAATACATGCCCTTTGGTAAAGCAAGAAGCATGCTAGACGCCGATGGCTGCCAGAGGACGTCAGTGGGTGCCTGAAATGCTGCCGGATGCTCCCGCGGACGACGTCGAAGACGCTTCACTACGAGACAGGAAGCCTAGGAGATGGGCGTTTCAGCCCTGTTCCGGCGCGGGAGACGACGGCATTTGGGCAAGCGTCAGCCGCACTGAAGCAACTGGTAAGTTTTTCTGCTTTGACCGATGGCGGAGGGCTGTCTAGGAAGCAGATGCCACTTTTCTGATCGCCGGAACCCCCTGATGCTGTATCGACTGGCTCCGGCCGTATTCGTCCTTCTCTGGTCCACCGGCTGGCTCGTGGCAAAGTTTGCGGTGGCGCATGCCGACCCGCTGACCTTCATGGCCGCGCGGCATGCGCTGGCGGCCCTTGCCTTCACGGCGCTCTGCCTGGCTGCGGGTGCCGCCTGGCCGCGCTCGAAGCGGGCGATCGGCCATGCGCTGATCTCGGGCATCTTCCTGCACGGGCTTTATCTCGCCGGTGTCTGGTGGGCGATCGGGCAGGGCGTGCCGGCAGGGCTGTCGGGCATCATCGCCGGGCTGCAGCCCTTGCTGACGGCGCTGGCTGCCCCATTCCTGATCGGCGAACGCCTTCGCCCGCTGCAGAAGGTCGGCATCGTGATCGGCTTTGCGGGCATCATGATCGCCATATCGCCGCAACTCTTCGACACGCTGGAGCAGGGTCTCGTCGGGCTCGGTCTGCCGATCATCGTCAACCTGACCGCGATGTTTTCCGTCACCTACGGCACGCTCTACCAGAAACGCCACCTGCAGCAGGGCGACCTCCTGTCGATCGCCGTGCTGCAGTTCGTCGGCGCCTTCATCGTCACCGTGCCGCTGGCGCTCGCCTTCGAGGACCTGCGCTTCGACTGGACGGGAGAGGCGATCTTCGCCATGGCCTGGTCGGTGTTCGGGATCTCGATGGGCGCCGTCGGCCTGCTGCTCTACCTGATCCGGCGCGGCCAGGTCTCGCGGGCCGCCTCGCTCATCTACCTGATGCCGCCGGTGGTCGCCATCGAGGCATTCTTCCTGTTCGGCGAGCCGCTGACGCTGCCGATGATCGTCGGCACCGCCATCGTTGTCGCCGGCGTCTACATGGTCAACCGGAACGGCAGTGCCCGGCCTCCTGGCCCCGTCTCGACCTGAGACATTTGCAAATGCATTTTCGTATCAGCGGAATACCTCTGAAATAAAAAGTTCCTGACGGTCGTCAATTGCCGGCTTGTAACGATTGGCCATTGGGTTAGGTTGAAGCGAACCGTTCGGTTCGATCATCTCGGCGCACGTCGCAAGACGCGTCACCGACCTTTTCTCGTTGGAGGAGGTCTTTCCATGGAAAGCCACTGTCTGAAGCGCCCCACCCGGCGCCAATTCCTTTCTTCCGTCGCATTTGCAGCACTGGCCGGCAGCGCCGGGGGTGCGCTGGCTCGCAGCATCTCGGGCGAACTGCCCTGGCAGTCGGGGGCGGCCGATCCGCCGCTTCAGGTGCGCCCCGACGGATGGATGTTCTTCACCGCCGACGAGGTTGCGACTATGGAGGCCGTGGTCGATCGGCTGATCCCAGCCGATGACCTCTCGATCGGCGGCCGGGAGGCGGGCTGCGTCCTCTATCTCGACCGGCAGCTGGCCGGTTCCTATGGGTCGTCCGCGCGCCTCTATACCGGCGGGCCCATCCTGCCCGGCCTGCCGACCCAGGGCTATCAGAACGCCGAGACGCCGGATCAGCGCTATCGCCTCGGGATCGCCTCCCTCAATGCCTGGACTCGCGACAACAAGGACGGCAAGCGTTTTGCCGAGCTGTCGGGCGACGACCAGGATGGCGTGCTGACGGATCTCGAAGGCGGCAAGATCGAGCTCCCCAACAAGGTGAATGCCAAGGCGTTCTTCAACCTGATGCTGAGCGGCGCCATGGAAGGCTTCTTCGCCGATCCGATCTATGGCGGCAACAAGGACATGGCCTCGTGGCGGATGCTGGGTTTTCCCGGCGCCCGTTACGACTATCGCGACCATGTCTCCAAACACAATGAACCCTATCCTCTGCCGCCGGTCTCGATCGCCGGTTCGACGGAATGGATGAGCAGGTAGGATTTCAGCCATGACAACAATTCTCCCCCGCAAGGACGTCGTCATCGTCGGCCTGGGCTGGACGGGTGCCATCCTTGCCCATGAACTGACCGAGGAAGGCCTCGACGTCGTCGCCATCGAACGCGGCCCATGGCGCGATACGGCCACCGATTTCAACATCGGCTATGTACAGGACGAGCTTCGCTACGCGATCCGCAAGGACCTGTTCCTGCAGCCGGTCACGGAAGCGATGACGATGCGCAACAACACCTCTCAGACGGCCCTGCCGATGCGCGACTATGGCTCGTTTCTTCTGGGCAACGGCGTCGGCGGCGCCGGCGTTCACTGGAACGGCCATACCTGGCGTTTCTGGGATACCGATTTTCAGATCGCCGATCACCTGACCCAGCGCTACGGTGCTGAAAAGTTTGCCGAACTGCAGCTGCAGAACTGGGGTGTCACCGGCGCCGAGCTCGAAAACGCCTACGATCGCTTCGAATACCTCAGCGGCATCTCGGGCAAGGCGGGCAACGTCAACGGCGAGATCCGCGAGGGCGGCAACCCGTTCGAGGATCCGCGCTCGCGAGAGTATCCCCTGCCGCCGATGCAGATGACCTATGCGCCGACGCTGTTTGCCGAAGCCGGCCGCGCGCTTGGCTATCACCCGTTTCCGACGCCTTCGGCCAATATGTCGGAGGACTACATCAACCCGCTCGGCATCGCCATGGGCCAGTGCACGATGTGCGGGTTCTGCGAGCGCTTCGGCTGCGCCAACTATTCGAAGTCGAGCGCCCAGACGACCGTGCTTCCGGTGCTGATGAAGAAGAAGAACTTCGAGCTGCGCACCCATTCGGAGGTGCTGCACGTCGATCTCGACGCCGCCAGGACCCACGCCCGCGGCGTCACCTATGTGGACACCTCCGGCGAGGAGTTCTTCCAGCCGGCCGACATGGTGCTGCTCTGCGCCTACGGCCTGCACAATGTCCGGCTGATGATGCTGTCGGGCATCGGTCAGGCTTATGATCCCAATACCGGGGAGGGGACCGTCGGCCGGAACTACTGCTACCAGACCAATTCCGGGGCGCAGGTGTTCTTCGACGACAAGAACTTCAATCCCTTTGTCGCTGCCGGCGCGCTCGGCCAGACGATGGACGATTTCAACGGCGACGCCTTCGACCACGGCGGCCTCGATTTCGTCGGCGGCGCGGGCATCAACTGCATTCCGACCAATGGCCGCCCGATCCAGACCCGGCCGACGCCGCCGGGCACGCCGCGCTGGGGCAAGGACTGGAAGCAGGCAACGGTGGATTCCTACAAGAGCACGCTGTCGTTCTCCGCCCAAGGCTCCAGTTACCCGACCCGCGGCAATTATCTCGACCTCGACCCGACCTACAAGGACCGCTTCGGCCGGCCGCTGCTGCGGGTGACCTTCGATTTCCCCGACAATGACATCCGCATGGCAAGCTGGGTCTCGGGCAAGATGGAGGGGATCGCCAAGGAGCTCGGGGGCCGCCAATACACGGTCTCGCCCCGCAAGAAGGGCTGGGATTCGGTGCCCTACCAGAGCACCCACAACACGGGCGGCGCGACGATGGGAGCCGATCCGCGGACCAGTGCGGTCAACAAATACCTGCAGAGCTGGGATGTCCCGAATGTCTTCGTCGTCGGTGCTTCCGCATTTGCACACAATGCCGGAAAGAACCCGACCGGCACGGTCGGCGCGCTTGCCTATCATGCGGCCGATGCGATCCGTCAGCAGTATCTCCGCAATCCCGGACAAGCTCTGGTGTCGGCATGAGGACGATCGCTCTTTGCCTGTCCGTCACCGTCGCGGCGCTCGCGTCCTCCTCCGTTCTCGCCCAGGCGCCGGACGATGATGCCAAGATCATCCGTGGACGCTACCAGGCGATCCTCTCGGATTGCGCCGCCTGTCACACCACGCCCGGCGGGGCGCCGCTTGCCGGCGGCCTGCCGCTCGAGACGCCGTTCGGCAAGCTCGTTCCGCCCAACATCACGCCTGACGACGAAACCGGCATCGGCAGCTGGTCGGCGGAGGATTTCCGCAGCGCGATGAAGGAGGGCATCGGCCACGACGGCAAGCGCCTTTATCCCGCCATGCCCTATCCAGCCTATACGAAGATGAGCGACCAGGACGTCGACAACCTCTGGTCCTATATCCGCACCGTCGAGCCGGTCCACAATCCGGTCGAGGCAAACCAGCTGCCGTTCCCGTTCAACATTCGCCTGGCGATGCTGGGCTGGAACATGCTGAACTTCGAGCCGGGCGATTTCCAGCCCGATCCGAACCAGTCGGAGGAATGGAACCGCGGCGCCTACATCGTCCAGGGGGCCGGCCATTGCGGCACCTGTCACTCGCCCAAATCCATCCTCGGCGCCGACAAGGGCGACGAGGCGCTGCAGGGCGCCTCGCTGCAGGGATGGTATGCCCCCAACATCACCGGCAACAGCTATCTCGGTGTCGGTGGCTGGAGCGAGGACGAGATCGTCCAGTACCTCAAGACCGGGCAGAATGCCCACTCCATCGCGTCCGGTCCGATGCGGGAGGCGGTCCAGGAATCGACGTCGATGATGACGGATGGCGACCTGAAGGCGATCGCGGTCTATCTGAAGAGCACGGAAGGCGGCGAGACGCAGAAGCCGCAGCCGATCGCTGCCGATGATGCGCACATGCGGGCAGGGGCGATGATCTATCACGATACCTGCTCGGCCTGTCACCGCGGCGACGGCTCGGGCGGAAAGCAGCTGTTCCCGGCTCTGGCCGGAAGTCCGCTCGTGCAGCAGCCGAGTGCCGAGACGCTGACGCATGTCGTCCTCAACGGCTCGCAGGGTGCAGCCACGCCGGAGGCCAGGACAACGCCGGCCATGCCGTCGTTTGCCTGGCGCCTTGACGATCAGCAGGTCGCAGACGTCCTGACCTATATTCGCAACAGCTGGGGCAATGCTGCGCCGCCGGTGACGGCGGATGACGTCAAGGCGCAGCGATAGGCGTCAACGCCCTGTCGAAACGAAGAAAGCCGCCCCGTTTCCGGGGCTGCTTTCTCATTTTTCGAACCGATGGAACCGCTTAGGCGGGGCGGCGCGTGCGGCCCTGGCCGCCGCCGGTGTTCTCGCCGCCGAACTTGACGGGACCGCCGTTGGCGCTGCCCTTGGAGGCAGGACGGCCGTGGCCGCTGCGGGTACGCTGGTTGGCGGCTTCATGGGCGCCGTGGGCTGCAGGAGCTGCACCCTTGCGGTGTTCCTTGCGAGCCGGACGACCTTCGGCACCGTTCGGGCCGCCGAAGGCCTTCTTGGCCGGACGGAAGTCCGATGTCGAGGTCAGGTCGTTGTCGCCCTGCGGGGCGCTTTCGCCGCTGCGCTGGCCGCGGAAGTCGTCGTTGCGACGGTTGTCGCGCTGCGGACGCCCACCGCGTTCCTCAGAGCCTTCAGCCTGCGAGAAGGGCTTGCGGGCCGGGCGATCGCGACGTTCCGGACGGCCTTCGCCGCCGGGACGGCCGCCGCCGTTGCCACGGGCCTGGCGTGGGGCCGAAGCACCGCGCTTGTTGCCGCCGCCGCGTGCCGGACGAGCCATGCCGACCGGGCGCTCGCCCGATGCGGTGGTGATCTCGATGTTCATCAGACGCTCGATGTCACGCAGCAGACCGGCTTCGTCGGGTGCGCAGAAGGCGATGGCGATGCCGTCCTTACCGGCACGCGCGGTGCGTCCGATGCGGTGGACATAGGCATCCGGCACTTCCGGAAGATCGTAGTTGAAGACGTGGGTGACGCCCGGGATGTCGATACCGCGGGCTGCAACGTCGGTTGCCACCAGTACGCGGATATCGCCGTCGCGGAAGGCCTTCAGGGCCCGTTCGCGCTGGCCCTGGCTCTTGTTGCCGTGGATGGAGGCAACCTTGAACTCGACCTGCTCCAGGTGCTTGGAGAGCTTCTCGGCGCTGTGCTTGGTGCGCAGGAAGACCATGGCGCGGCCGTCCGGGTTCTCCGTCAGGGACTTCTTCAGGAGATCGGTCTTGTCGTTCTTGCCGGTGACGAAGTGGACGAACTGCTCGACCTTGTCGGCAGCCTTGCCCGGAGGCGTCACGGACACCTGGACCGGATCCTTCAGGAAGTCGGACGCCAGATCGGCAATCGCCTTTGGCATGGTGGCCGAGAACAGCAGGGTCTGGCGCTTGGCCGGGACCATCTTGGAGATCTTGCGCAGGTCGTGGATGAAGCCGAGGTCGAGCATCTGGTCGGCTTCGTCGAGCACCAGGTAGCGAACCGTCGTCAGGCCGATGGCGCGACGCGAGATCAGGTCGAGCAGGCGGCCGGGGGTGGCGACGAGAATGTCTGTACCCTTTTCAAGCTGCTGCTGCTGCTTGTTGATCGAGGCGCCGCCGACGACGGCGTTGATCTTCAGCGGCGTGTTGCGGATGTAGCTCTTCAGGCTGACGGCGATCTGGTTGACCAGCTCGCGGGTCGGAGCCAGAATCAGCGCACGGGTGGTGCGGTTGTCAGGACGCTTCGGGTCCTTGGACAGCATTTCGATCAGCGGCAGGCCGAAGGCGGCTGTCTTGCCGGTGCCGGTCTGTGCCAGGCCGACCATGTCGCGACCCTGGAGAAGCTGGGGAATGGACTTTTCCTGGATCGGGGTCGGGGTGTCGTAGCCGAGAGCGGAAAGCGCGTCTACGAGCTGCTTGGACAGGCCAAGCTCTTGGAAATTCGTCAAGTCGAATACCTTTTCGGGGCGCCAAAAGCGCGCAACCGGCTACAGCACCATGCTGTCCGGCTTGCCCTTGGCGTCAAGAACCCCGCGTGAAGTGGGAACTTGTGTGTTGGAAATTGCTCTCCAGCGCGTAAACCCTCGGGAGGTGAGGGCGATCTATCTGTGCGCCTTGTTCCTTCTTCGCGACTATTGTGTCGCAGGGCCAACTCACGCGGCGGCCGGAAGGTGAAAGCTGTCGTTCATTTGGTGGATCAGCGGCCCAAAGTCAAGTGACGATTCTGCGGCTGCAATGCGAAAGCCCGCCTCCAGACATGGACGCGGGCTCTAATTTGTTCAATGGATTCCGTTCAGTAGCAGACGCGGGCGCGATAGGCTTCGCCCCACTCGTTCTCCACCCATTCGAAGTGGCAGCGCGGCGCAGGCCGGTAATAGGTGCGGCGATAGACCGGTGGCGGCGGCGGCGCATACTCGTATTCGGGTTCGACATAGACGCGGCGTGGCTGGGAAGCGATGGCTCCACCGATGATGCCGCCGGCCAGGCCCGCTGCAACGCCGGCCCAGACGTCGTCGTGACGATCGCGGGCCTGCGCGTTCGGAACCGCAAGAGCCCCCATCGCCGTCAAAGCCATCATGCCCGCAGTCACAGTCTTCTTAAGTGTTCGCATGATCCTCATCCTTTCCCTCTCCAGGGTATGGGAAGAGTGTCGCCAGCAATCCCGGCGGATTGATGGAGGTGCGGAAGCCGTAGTCTGAACGGCTGTTCAGCCAGATGCGGCTTGCGGTTGAGAGCGCGCTCGACGGCATTTCCGAAAGCGGGAACTGTGGCTGGAACGTGGCGCGAACATGGCATTGGCAGGGCAGGGTTGAAAGCGCCGAAGCGTGCCTTAGACGGGCAAAAAACCTGACAATTGTAAACTTTCGGGACAGTCCGACGCGCTTTGCAAGGATTTGTTAACGCTCGCTATGGTGTTATTCCGGAATCGGAGCACAACAGAATCGCTGCGGGACGCCGCTGTTCAAGCGGCTGGAGCGGAAGACGGTGGGTATGCAGGGCCAACTCCTGACAACGGCTTGCGCGCGGATCGGTGATCTGCGCGAACCTGCGTTCATCAAGGACAGCACTCTCAACTACATTGCCGTCAACGAGGCTTATGCGGCCCTGTTCGGCGGCGCGCCGGCGGATTTCGTCGGTCAATCCACCCGCGAGCTGCTGCAGAGCGAGCACGACGGGGACCGCCGGGAGAAGGAATGCCGCGCGCTGATCTTCGGCAGCGAGGAAACGGCGCGCGTTCTCGACTCCGCCGGCAAGCCGGCTTTCGAGGTCGCCATCGAGCGTTTCGTCACGGAAGATGACCGCACCTTCGTGTTCGGTCGCTTCACGCCGGTGGAGGAGGCCGGCCACGTGCCGCGACTGGTTGTGACGGACGGGGGAGAAAAGACCATGCGTGACAACGCGGACGGCCGCTATCAGGATTTGCAGCTCGAGAACGCTCTCGACCTCCTCGACGTCGGCATCGGCATCTACGATGAGGGCGATGCGCTTATCTACTACAATGCGCAGCTGGAAGAATTTTACGAAACTTTCGGCGTCTCCCTTCGGCACGGCATCCGCTACGATCAGCTCCTGCAGGAGATCTACGAGAAGCGCGTCAAAAATAACCCGCGCCTGCAGGGGCGGGAGCCGCCGGAACGTGCGGCCTGGATGCAGGAACGCGTGAAGTCCTTCAGGCTTGCCTATTCGGAAACGGTCGAGCAACTGAGGGACGGTCGCTGGCTGAAGAGCGTCAACAAGCGCCTGGACAATGGTCTCGTCATCGCACTGCGCTCCGATGTCACCGACTTCAAGGAGCAGGAGCATCACCTGCGCAAGAATATCGGCGAAGCCGAGCTCCTGCGAGCGGTGCTGGAGGACCTGCCGGTCGCCGTCTTCATGCGCGACAGCGAGCAAAGGCTTGAATTCGTCAACGCCGCCTACGAGGAGATGTTCGGCGACAAGCGCGGCAACATCCTCGGCAAGACCGATGCTGAGATGTTTCCCTGGAAGGCGGAGCGCAGCCAGAGCGAAAACGACCGAATTCTGGACGACGGCGAGGCGATCGAAAAGGCCGAGGACAAGACGTTTCCGGACGGCCGCACGATTCCCGTTCTCACCCGGCAGATGCGCGTCCTCGATGCCGAGGGCGAACCGCACCTCGTAGGGTCCATCACCGACATCACGCCCTACAAGCAGGCCATGGAGCACGCCGACAAGCTGCGCCAGGACATGCAGACCATCCTCGGCGGCGTTCCGGTGGGGATAGGCATTCTCGACCGCGACTTCACCTTCGAATATGCCAACCCGGCCTTCTACGGCTTCTGGGATGCCGGCGAGCAGTTCGAGCTGATCGGCCGGCCCTACCGTGATTTCCTCAAGGTCAATTTCGACAACGGCATCTACAGCGATACCGACAAGAGCTTCGAGGAGATCTACAGCAAGCGGATCGCCGACCTGACCCAGGAGGGCGAGCAGCCGCCGATCGAGGTCCGCAGCGCCCAGGGGCGGGTGATCCTGATCTCCGGCACCCGGCTCACGGGCGAAAAGCTGCTGCTCAGCTACACCGACATCACCGCGATCCGCAAACGCGATGAGGAGATGCGGGCCGCCCAGCAGGCGCTCGATCGCCAGGGCGCGCTGATGCGCGACGCCACCAGTGCCATGTCGCAGGGATTGCTCATTCTGCACGACGGGATGATCGTGTTTTCCAACAATGCCCTGCCGGCGATGCTGGAGATCCCGGAGGCGCTCGGAAGCCCCGGCGCCCTGTGGCGCGAGGTCTTCCGCTTCTGCGTCAAGCGTGGCGATCTCGGGCCTACCGACAAAGCCATGGAGACGCTTCGGACCTGGGAGGAGAGCGTCAGCCAGGGCCAGTCCGTCGAGGTCACCTTCAAGGTCGACGGCCGCAAATGGATCCATGTGGAGGCCAATCTCAGCGGCAACGATCACTGGCTCGCCGTGTTTACCGATGTCACCGACGTCAAGGAGCGCGAGGCGGAGCTGACGCGCCTGGTGCAGCGCGCCGAGGCGGCGGACAAGGCAAAGTCGGAATTCCTTGCCAACATGAGCCATGAGATCCGCACGCCCATGAACGGCGTGCTCGGGATGGCGGAACTTCTGGCAAAGTCCAACCTCGACACCCGCCAGAAGACCTTCATCGACATCATCGTCAAGTCGGGCAATGCGCTCCTGACGATCATCAACGACATCCTCGACTTCTCCAAGATCGACGCCGGCCAGATGAAGCTCCGGAAGGCACCCTTCGATCCGGTCGAGGCGATCGAGGACGTGGCGACGCTTCTCTCATCGGCGGCGGCCGACAAGGACATCGAGCTGATCGTGCGCGGCGATGCCTCGGTCAAGGAGACGGTGCTTGGCGACGCCGGCCGCTTCCGCCAGATCATCACCAACCTCGTCGGCAATGCGGTGAAGTTCACCGAGAAGGGCCATGTCTTCATCGACCTGCACTCGGAGGCGATCGCCCAGGGCGAGATGATGCTGTCGGTGCGGATCGAGGACACCGGTCTCGGCATTCCGGACGAGAAGCTGAAGTCGGTCTTCGAGAAGTTCTCTCAGGTCGACGCCTCTTCGACACGGCGCCACGAGGGCACAGGTCTGGGCCTTGCCATCACCGCCGGCCTCGTCGACCTCTTCGGCGGCTACATCGAGGTCGAGAGCGAAGTCGGCAAGGGGTCTGTCTTCACCGTCAAGCTGCCATTCCACGTGGTCAGCGAGCGCACCACCAATCCTTCACTGCCGGTCAATACAGCAGGTGCTCGGGTTCTCGTCATCGACGACAATGCCGTCAACCGGCGCATCCTGACCGAGCAGCTCACCATGTGGGGCTTCGATACGGTTGCTGCCGACGGTGGCGCCGAAGGACTTGCGGTCATGGCAGAAGTCGTTCGGCTCGGCATGACCATCGACGCCATTGTGCTGGACTACCACATGCCGGAAATGAACGGGCTCGAAGTCGCGGCGCACATCCGCGGCGACCGTCGCTTCGACGGGATCGGGATCATCTTCCTGACGTCTATGGACATGGCGGGCGACGACAGCACGTTCGCCAAGCTCAATATCCAGGCGCACCTGATGAAGCCGGCGCGCGCCAATCTTCTGCGCGCAACCGTCGTGGAGGTGGTGCGTTCGGTTCGCCTGAAGCGGCGCACGGATGTGCCGGTGCCGTCACTTCCGGCCGCATCGGCGTCTGCGCCGCGGCTGGTCGAACAGGGCAGCTACGGCAACGAGACGATGCCGGCGGCACCGCCGGCGCCCTTGATCGACGTCCTGGTGGCGGAGGACAACGAGGTCAACCAGATCGTCTTCACCCAGATCCTGCAGGGCACCCCCTGGCGCTTCGAGATCGTCGAGAACGGCGCCAAGGCCGTCGACGCATGGCAGGCCATGGCTCCTTCGCTCATCCTGATGGATGTGTCGATGCCGGTGATGAACGGGCATCAGGCGACACAGAAGATCCGCGAGCTGGAGAAGCAGACGGGCGGCCATGTGCCGATCATCGGCGTCACGGCGCACGCGCTGGAAAGCGACAGGGAACTCTGCATCGCGGCGGGCATGGACGACTACATGTCGAAGCCGATCAGCCCGGAACTGCTGGAGCAGAAGATCCGCCAGTGGCTAGGGGCGACATCGGCCTCCCTCAGGTCGAGCTGACGGGCTTTCTACCGCACAGCATCTCGCGCTTGCCGGCAAAGCCCGGTCGGCGCACGACCGTAAAGCCTGCAGCCTGCAGGTTTCGCCGCACGAAGCCTGCCGCCGCATAGGTGGCGAAGCTCCCGCCGCGCACCGTTCTGTCGAAGATCGCCTGCATCAGTTCCGCAGACCACATGTCGGGGTTTCGCGAAGGGGCGAAGCCATCGAGGAACCAGGCGTCTATATCCACCGGCTCCGCCGTCACACCGTCCAGCGCCGGGCCGATAAAGACCGTCAGCCGCGTCTGCGCATCCACCTCGATCTCCACGCGCCCTTGCGGAACCACAGGCCAGGCCGCGACCAGCGCCGTCCGCTCCTCGGTGATCTCCGGCCACTGCGACAGGGCGCGGTCGATCTCGTCGGCGGCCATGGGATAGAGCTCGAAGGAGGTGAACTGCAGGTGCTGGCCCGGCTGTCGCACAAGCTTCCATTGCCGCCAGGTCTCGCAGAAGTTCAGCCCTGTGCCAAAGCCCAGTTCGCCTATGCGAGAATTTCGTCCGTCGTCCCATCGCTGAGGCAAGTCGTTACCGGCCAGAAAGACGTGGCCGCACTCCAGCCGGCCGTCTTCCCGGCAATAAAAATGGTCGCCAAACTGGGACGAGTAGGGCATATCGCCCTCATGCCACTCGAGGCTTGCCCCATCACTCTTAGAATTATTGTCGCTCATGACCACAGCCGATAGTCCCGCCGGCCGGGCCGGTCAATCGCTTCCGTCACGCCAGGATCTCGTCATCCTCGGTGGCGGCATCATGGGGCTGTGGGCAGCGCTGAAGGCCGACCGGCTCGGCATCCCGACGCTGCTGCTCGACGCCGGGACGCTGGCCAGCGGTGCCTCCGGCGGCCTCCTCGGCGCGCTGATGGCGCATGTGCCGGATCGCTGGTCGGAGAAGAAGCTGTTCCAGTTCGACGCGCTCGTTTCGTTGGAAGACGAAATCGCCGGGCTCGAAGCCGAAACCGGCCTCTCCAGCGGCTATCGCCGCTCCGGCCGGCTGATCCCGCTGCCGAAGCCGCATCTGCGCGACATCGCGCTGCGCCATCAGCAGGACGCGAGCGAGAACTGGGCGTCCGCCGGCCATGATTTCGCCTGGGACGTGCTCGATCCGGACGCCGTTCCGGGTCTCGATCCCGCCTTCACCGGCGCCGGCGTGATCCACGAGACGCTGGCCGGGCGGGTGTCGCCGCGTGCGCTGATGTCGGTGCTGGCCGCACGGCTGCGGGCGTCGTCCAACGTCCGGATCGTCGAATGGGTGCCGGCACTGCGCATCGATGCGGCACAGAACCGGGTGGTGCTCGCGGACGGCACGGCGGTCGCCTTCGGCCATTGCATCGTCGCGGCCGGTCCGTCCTCCTTTCCGCTTCTGGATGATCTCGGCGGTGGCGCTCCCCGGTCGCTCGGACGTCCGGTGAAGGGACAGGCGGCGCTCCTGAAGGCGGACATCGATCCCGCGCATCCGATCATCTTCCTCAACGGCCTCTATGTCGTTCCCCATGACGACAGGCTGGTCGCCATCGGCAGCACCAGCGAGGAGGAATACGACGCGCCTTTCTCGACCGACGCCAAGCTCGACGACCTTCTGGAGCGGGCGCGGCAGCTGGTCCCGGTGCTGCGCCAGGCGGAAGTGGTCGAGCGCTGGGCGGGGCTGCGGCCCAAGGCAATCGGCCGCGATCCCATGGTCGGGCCGCATCTTGACCATCCGTCGGTCATTGCGCTCACCGGCGGCTTCAAGGTCAGCTTCGGCATCGCCCACCGGATGGCCGATGCGGCGCTGTCGGCCATGGCCGGTCAGGTGATGGATGTGCCCGACGCCTTCACCTTCGAGACCCATCTGCGGCTTGCCACCCAGCCCGGCTGACCACCGCAGGTATCGACATTTGCGTCTCGACAGCGGCGGGACGGCTGGCTACCGTCGCCTTCTTGTCTGGCAAGGTGATTTGATGTCCGAGAGTGACTACCCCCGTAATCTCGTCGGCTACGGCCGCAATCCCCCCGATCCGAAATGGCCAGGTGGCGCCCATGTCGCCGTGCAGTTCGTCATCAACTACGAGGAGGGCGGCGAGAGCTGCATCCTCGACGGCGACGCGGCATCCGAAAACCTGCTGTCGGAGATCGTCGGCGCGGCGGCCTGGCCGGGCCAGCGCAACCTCAACATGGAATCGATTTACGAATACGGTTCGCGCGCCGGCTTCTGGCGGCTGTGGCGGATGTTCACGGAGCTCAAGGTGCAGACGACGGTCTACGGCGTGACGCGCGCCATGGCCCGCAACCCCGAGGCCGTCGCGGCCATGAAGGAAGTTGGCTGGGAGATCGCCAGCCACGGCTATCGCTGGCTGGAATACAAGGATTTTCCGCTCGAGCAGGAGCGCGAGCACATCCGCGAGGCCGTCCGCCTGCACACGGAGCTGACCGGCGAGCGGCCCTACGGCATGTACCAGGGCAAGCCGTCGGACAACACGCTGCGGCTCGTCATGGAGGAGGGCGGCTTCCTCTATTCCTCCGATAGTTATGCGGACGATCTGCCCTACTGGGTGCCGGGGCTCGACGGCAAGCCGTTCCTGATCATCCCCTATACGCTGGAGACGAACGATATGCGGTTCGCCACGCCGCAGGGCTTCAACTCCGGAGACCAGTTCTTCACCTACCTCAAGGATGCCTTCGACGTGCTCTACCGGGAGGGCCAGGAGGGTGCGCCGAAGATGATGTCGGTCGGGCTGCACTGCCGCCTCGTCGGCCGTCCCGGCCGCGCCGCCGCCCTTCGCCGCTTCATCGAATACGTGCTCTCCCACGACAGGGTGTGGATCCCGCAGCGCATCGAGATCGCCCGACACTGGCACGCGCACCATATGCCGGGAGACGGCGCATGACAGCGCGCGAGGATTTTGTCGCCCGCTTCGGCGGCGTCTTCGAGCATTCGCCGTTCATCGCCGAACGGGCCTATGACGCCGGCCTGCTGTTCGTGCCGCTGAGGGCCGACGGCGTGCATCAGGCGCTGGTCTCGATCTTCCGCAAGGCAAGCCGGGAGGAGCGGCTCGGGGTGTTGCGCGCCCATCCGGATCTCGCCGGCAAACTGGCGATCGCGGGCGGACTGACGGAGGAGAGCCGCCACGAGCAGGCGGGTGCCGGTCTCGACCGGCTGACGCCGGCCGAACACGCCCGGTTCACCGAACTCAACGACGCCTATACGCAAAAATTCGGCTTCCCCTTCATCATCGCCGTTAAGGGCCTCGACAAGACCGACATCCTCGCCGCCTTCGAAGAGCGCATCCACAACAGCCTTGATGCGGAGTTCGAGACGGCGACGGCGCAGGTGGAGCGCATCGCGGCGCTGCGGCTCGCGACGCTGCTGCCGGAGGGGTGAGCGCCCATGTTCTTTCCAGCCCGTCTCCGATCGCCTATATTGCCGGCATCAGGAGTGATTTCGCCATGAGACCGTCCGAGGTGCTGGACAGGAACCGAACCATCATCAAGGAGATCGTGGCCCGACGTCGGGTCTCGAACCCCCGCATCTACGGGTCGGTCCTGCGCGGCGAAGACGGACCGGGCAGCGACCTCGATATCCTGGTGGACCCGTCGCCGGACACGAGCCTGCTGACGCTCGGCGGCCTCGAAGGCGATCTTTCGGAGGCGCTGGGCATCCGGGTCGACGTGAAGGTTCCGGGCGATTTTCCACCCGCGGTGCGCGAACGCATCATGGCCGAAGCCGTCGCCGTATGAGCGACGATCGCCTGGCCATCTATCTCGAACGCATGGCGGCATCGGCGAAGACGGCGACTGGTTATACGCGCGGAATGGATCGCGCCACCTTCTTCGCCGACCAGAGAACCCAGGATGCCGTTGTTGCCAATATCATGGCTATCGGCGAATGCGTCATCAAGCTGATGGATAGCCACCCGGAGTTCGTTACGGATCACCCGGAGATCGCCTGGAAGGACATTCGCAACATGCGCAACCGCATCGCGCATCAGTATTTCCAACTGGACGTCAGTACTATCTGGCTTACCGTAAACAGCGTCCTACCCGACCTTCTCGACCAACTTCACGCCATCACCCACTGGCGCCCGCAAGGCGAATGATCATGCCGCAGCCTCTCGTCGTCCATCGCCTCAACCGGGAAGCCTCAACGATCCAGAGGCAGAGTTCGAGGAAGGCGCTGCGGCTCGCGACGCTGCTGCCGGAGGGGTGAGCGCCCATGTTCTTTCCAGCCTGTCTCCGATCGCCTATATTGCCGCCATCAGGAGTGATGTCGCCATGAGACCGTCCGAGGTGCTGGAGCAGAACAGAGAAGCGATCCGCGCTGCAACGGCCCGTCACAAGGCGGCCAATCCGCGTGTTTTCGGTTCTGTTGCGCGGGGTGAGGACGGGCCGGACAGCGATCTCGACATCCTGATCGATGCTCTGCCCGGCATGACCCTGTTCGATCTCGGGGGGCTTCAAGCCGAGATGGAGGATCTTCTGCCTTGCCGGGTCGACGTGGTCACGGCCAGCGGCCTGAAGGCGCGGATGCGCGACCGGATCCTTGCCGAAGCGCGCAGCATATGACACCGGAAGAGCGGCTGCTCGACAACCTTATCGATATGGAGGCGGCGGCGCGCGAAGCGATCGCATTCCTTGAGGAGGTCAGCTTCGAGGCATTCGAGCAGGATCTCTTGCATCAGCACGCCGTAGCCATGACCTTCGTTTTAGTCGCGACCGCCGCTGCACGGATCCAGACACTGTTTCCGAACATTGCGTCCGAGCAACCGGAGGTCGCCTGGAGCAAGATCCAGGTGCTGCGCAATCTCGTGGTTCACCAATATGACCGGCTGGATTGGCGTATCGTCTGGGATACGGTGCAGTCCGACCTGCCGAAGCTTGTGCGACAGATCGACCAGCTCCGCCACCCGCATGTCCAGGGAGAATGACCCCTTTGCCCACCGAGCTTCCTATCCGCCCCCTGACGGCCGGGACATTCGCCCCCTTCGGTGACGTCATCGAAGCCGATCCGGCGACGATGCGGCTGATCAACGGCGGCACCACCGAGCGTTTCCACCGGCTGTCGGTCGCCGAGGCCGAGGGCGAGGATGTCATCATCAGCCTGTTTCGCGGCCAGCCGCGGCGCTTTCCCTATGAGATCGGCATGATGGAGCGGCATCCCTTCGGCAGCCAGAGTTTTTCGCCGCTGTCCGGCCGGCCCTTCCTCGTGGCGGTCTCGGAGGATGTCGATGGCCGTCCGGGCGAACCGCGGGTGTTCCTCGCCAGCGGCAGCCAGGGTGTGAACTACCGCCGCAACGTGTGGCATCATCCGCTGATGGTGCTCGATGCCGTCAGCGATTTCCTCGTCGTCGACCGGGACCGGCCGGAGACCAATCTGGAAGAATTCGTCTTCGACACGCCCTACATCCTCTCGGAGCCTCGCCCATGACCGGCCTTACCACCCATGTCCTCGACACCGCCCGCGGCGTTCCGGCCGAAGGACTGGCGATCGACCTCTACCGGCTCTCCGGCGAGACTCGCGAGAAGGTCAAGTCCGTGCGCACCAATGCCGACGGGCGCGTCGACGGCGGGCCGATGCTGGCCGGCGAGACCTTCCAGGCCGGCGAATACGAGCTGGTTTTCCACGCGGGCGACTATCTGCGCCAGACTGGAGCCAAGCTGCCGGATCCCGCCTTCCTCGACATCATCCCGATCCGCTTCGGCATCGCCGACACGGCGGCGCATTACCATGTGCCGCTGCTGCTTTCCCCCTTCGGCTATTCGACCTACAGGGGAAGTTGAGGCCGCGCAGGCGGCTCGGAAACCTTTCGGAAACCATCGTCACCCCATACTTCGCCGCGAGTCGCTGTGAGGGTAAAATGGCAGGTCCGAGACGAAAGACAGCCCGCAGGAGTAGTGGGCGCAAGAAGCGCGCTTCGGCCAGCGGTCGAGGCTCGACCTGGTTCTGGGGGGCGGCGCTCGTCGTTCTCGTCGGCGGTATCGCCGCCTACGACAATTCGGCGGCGGTGCGCCGTTTCGCCGGCACTTTCCTGGAGCAAGGACAAGAAACCGCTGCAGCCCGCCCGGCACCTGACAAGGCGCCGCAACAGAAGACTGTCGCATCGCGCCCCGTACCGGTGCCGCCAGAGGTAATCCCCGAGACGAGGCAGAAGCCTGTCACCAGGCCACGCGACGGCATTCAGACGGCAGCCATTACCCCGCCCGCGCTGATTGGCAACCCCAATGCGGCAAGGCCCGCCGGCGTGGTTCCGGCGGCTGTCCGGCCCGATGCGCCGGTGCTGCCAGATGGCCCCCACCAGACGAAATTCTATCTCTGCGGCACCGCCAAGCAGGACGATTGCGTCATCGCCGGCGACAGCTTCATGTTGCACGGGCAGAAGATCCGGCTTGCCGGCATCGAGGTGCCGGACATGGACAAGCCCGGCTGCGAGGCCGAGCGCATCAAGGGCAGCGACGCGGAACTGCGCGTGCGCGCCTTCCTCGATTCCGGACCCTTCGAGCTGGTGGCCGCCGGTGCCGGTGACGCTGACAGCCGTGGCCAGAAGATCCGCGCCGTCATGCGCAACGGCATTTCCCTCTCCGACATCCTGGTGCGCGAGGGGCTGGCGAGGAAGCCCGGCGCGAAAGGCGGCTGGTGCTAGCGGGCACTTGTCCACCGCCACATGGCCCATGCGGAACGATGTGCAACTTCATGCCGCCAGGCGCAGTTTCACCTGCCTGAAAGGGGACCTCGAATGGACGCCATGTTTGCCCAGCTCCTGCATGTCACCACCCGCACCATCGAAGTGGCGGGTGTGGTGGTCATCGTCGTAGGGATTTTCTTTGCCGCTTTCAACTTCATCAAACACAGATCGCGCGAAGGGGCCTACCACGAACTGCGGGCTACCCTTGGTCGGGCCATCCTGCTGGGGCTGGAGCTTCTTGTGGCGGCCGACATCATCAACACGGTGGCGATCGAGCCGACGCTGGACAGCCTCGCCGTCTTGGCCGGTATCGTGCTTGTCCGAACCTTCCTGAGCCTCTCGCTCGAGGTGGAGATCACCGGCCGATGGCCCTGGCAGGAAGCCAGCCGTTCCTCGGGGCGTGATCCCGGCGGCGTACACAGGGATTGAGCTCGCTTCTGAAACCTTTCGGGCTCGCCACTCTTAATAGACTGAGCGATGCCGCAGTCTCAGCGATCGAAAGGGTTTCAAATGCGCAAAGCACCGGAAAAAGTCAGCGATGAAGCCGATCGTCATCAGATCGAGATGGCGAAGAAGGAGGGCGCTGCCTATCACGCCTCCCTGAAATACATGGCCGAGGAAGTGGCCGACAGCGGCGGGATGACCCGCGCCGGCCACTATATCGTGGCCTACGCGCAGGAGCGCGCGGAAGGCATGTATTCGCTGAAGGGGGAAGGGGAGCTTGTCTGGGACGAGCCCACCGACGAAGACTGCCATCTGGAAATCTCGGTGAGCGATGCCGGCGACCAGCGCTTCGTCCCCTATCTGGACATCACCGCAACCCTGACGCCGAAGGACGGCAAGGCCGTTGGCCCCTTCGACGTGCCCTTCGTCTGGCACCCCGGGCTCTACCACTACGGTACGAACATCAAGGTGCCCGGCGACGGCATCTACCGGCTGGACGTCACGATCAAGCCGCCGACGTTCATGCGCCACGACGAGGTCAACGGCAAGCGTTACGCCGAGACCGTCGACGTGACCTTCGACGCGGTCGAGATCACGACCGGCCAAGAGTGATCTCGCGAGCCTTCGTCTGCCGCTCCAGCTCGCGGCGCGCGGCACCGGCAAGGAAGCCCGACCGCGACAGGCCTTGCGATGTGGCGAAAGCATCGACCTTCCTCAGGACATCTTCCGGCAGAGTAACATTGATGCGCACGGCCCGGCTTTACGGCATCCTGATCGGGACGAGAATGGCGACGCCGTCTCTGTTGGCCAGTTCCGCCATGACGGTTTCGAGGCTTGACGGCTCGGGGATCATGTCGCCGTCCTCCAGCATGCCCTCGATGTGGAAGGCGAGAGCCTCTTCCGCCATCTGACGCGCATCGTCCAGCGTTTCGCCAGCCGTGACGACCCCGAGGAAATCGGGGAAGGACATGCCATAGTCACTGCCGTCTTCCTTATGGATGAGTACGATGTAGTTGGTCATTCGACCCCTTGCCTTGACGCACAATAGAGAATTGTCGTATTACACAAGTATATGAAATTCTGTTGCTGCGCAGGACGTGCGGCCCAATGAGGGCTCGCTATGCGCACAATCACGTCGAACTGTATCTCATTCCTACAAGAAATCACTGTCCCGGTCGGCACGCGATACTTTTGGTTTTCGCAGGCAAACGAGCTTCATCCGCTTTGTTATGGTGTCGCGGACCTAATTGTCCAATTTTTCCGGTGAACATCTGCCACATCAGAACCGGACCTCCGCCAGCACGCTGCGGTCGACCGCCTGGATGTCGCGCTTGCCGCAGAGCGCCATGGTGATGTCCAGTTCTTTCCGGATGATCTCAAGCGCCGTGGTCACCCCCGGCTTGCCCATGGCGCCGAGGCCGTAGAGGTAGGGGCGGCCGATGTAGGTGCCGCGGGCGCCGAGCGCCACGGCCTTCAGCACGTCCTGCCCGGAGCGGATGCCACCGTCGAAATGCACTTCGATCCGGTCGCCGACGGCGTCGACGATCTTCGACAGCATGCTGATCGAGGACATGGCGCCGTCGAGCTGGCGGCCACCGTGGTTGGAGACGATGATGGCGTCGGCACCGGTCTCGGCGGCCGAGCGGGCGTCCTCCTCGTCGAGGATGCCCTTCAGGATCAGCTTGCCGCCCCAGCGTTCCTTGATCCAGGCGACGTCCTTCCAGGACAACTGCGGATCGAACTGCTCCGCGGTCCAGGAGGACAGCGAGGAGAGGTCGGAGACATTCTTGGCGTGGCCGACGATGTTGCCGAAGCCGCGACGCCTGGTGCGCAGCATGTCCATGCACCAGAAGGGCTTGGTCGCCAGCTGCAGGCCGTGGTGGATCGTCCACTTCGGTGGGGCTGAAAGCCCGTTGCGCAGGTCTTTGTGGCGCTGGCCGAGGATCTGCAGGTCGAGCGTCAGCACCAGCGCAGAGCACTTGGCCGCCTTGGCACGGTCGATCAGGTTGGCGACGAACTCGCGATCCTTCATCACGTAGAGCTGGAACCAGAACGGCTTGGAAGTCACCGAGGCGACGTCCTCGATCGAGCATATCGACATCGTTGACAGCGTGAAGGGCACGCCGAATTCCTCCGCCGCCTTGGCCGCCAGCATCTCGCCGTCGGGATGCTGCATGCCGCAGAGACCGGTCGGCGCCAGCGCCACCGGCATCGATGCCTCCTGGCCGACCATGGTCGTCGCAAGCGAACGGTTCGTCATGTCCACCAGCACCCGCTGGCGCAGCTTCACCTTGGCAAAATCCTCCTCGTTGGCGCGGTAGGTGCCCTCCGTCCAGGCGCCGCTGTCGGCATAGTCGAAGAACATCTTCGGCACCCTTCGGCGGGCGCGGGTCTTCAGGTCGGCGATGGTCAGCGGCTTGGACATGGTGTGATCTTCCTCCCAGATGTTGTCAGACAACTAGCAACAATGGCGGCGCGGGTGAACATATTTCCGCGCTTGCCCGACCGTTTTTCCAAGCTATCGGTTTCTTGGCTGCCGTGCTATCAGTACCTAAATCGATGCCAAATTCAGACCTGTTTCATTCGATGAGGGAACCCGAGATGCAGCGCGTGGAAGCCGATGTCGCCGTCAGCGTTTCGGATCTGAAGAAAAATCCTACGGCGATCGTGGATCGCGCAGGCGGGGGGACGGTTGCGGTTCTCAACCACAATCGCGTCATGGCCTACATGGTGCCTGCCGCCACCTACGAAGCGCTGATCGATGCTCTGGACGATCAGGCGCTGGTGGAGATAGCCAGGGCGCGCGCGGAGGAGAAGGGCGTTCCGGTTTCTCTCGATGACCTATAGCCTCGAGTTTCTGCCCTCTGCGCAAAAGGAGTGGGAGAAGCTCGGGGCAACGCTCCGCAGCCAGTTCAAGAAGAAACTTGGCGAGCGTCTTTCCCATCCGCGCGTCGCCGCCGATGCCCTGCGCGGCATGCCGGACCACTACAAGATCAAGTTGCGCTCCGCCGGCTACCGTCTGGTCTACCGGGTCGAGGACGAGAGGATCACCGTCGTCGTCGTGGCGGTCGGACGGCGCGAGGGATCGGCAGTCTACGAGGCCGCCCGGAAGCGCTGATGCGTCCGCGGGGAACGCCCGTTAGAGCCCACCCTTCATCGCCCGTCCCCGCACATAAGTCTCCGCCACCGCCCGATCGTCGCCCATGGTCTGCAGCAGGAACAGCTCCTCCGGCAGCGTCGTCACGGTTTCCATGCGCAGCGCCATGGCCGGCGTTGCCGCGGCGTCGAGGACGACGAGGTCGGCGTCGGTGCCGACCTCCAGCGTGCCGATCCGGTCGGCGAGCGACAGGGCCTCGGCGTTGCCGCGGGTCATCAGGTGGAAGCTGTCCAGCGGGTTCAGCCGCTCGCCGAGGATCTGCTGGATCTTGTAGGCCTCGTCCATCGTGCGCAGCATCGAATAGCTCGAGCCGCCGCCGATATCGGTGGCGACCCCCACGCGGACGGGCTTGTCGCGCCGGCGGATGGCGTTCAGCGGAAACAGGCCGGAGCCGATGAAAAGGTTGGAGGTCGGGCAGTGGACGGCAACCGCGCCGGTTTCGCTGAGTACATCCGTTTCGCGGTCGGAGAGGTGGATCGCGTGGCCGAGCAGCGTCTTTTTGCCCAGCAGGCCGTAGTGGGCGTAGATGTCAGTATAGTCCTTCGCCGTCGGATAGAGCGCGCAGGTGAAGGCGATCTCGTCGAGGTTTTCCGAGAGATGCGTCTGGATGTGGAGGTCGGGGAATTCCTTTGCCAGCGCCTGCGCGGCCTGCATCTGCTCCGGCGTCGAGGTGATGGCGAAGCGTGGCGTGATGGCGACGTGGTTGCGCCCCTTGCCGTGCCAGTCGGAAATGACCCCGCGGGTCTCATCATAGGCCATCTGCGGCGTGTCGAGCAGCCCCTGCGGCGCATTGCGGTCCATCATCACCTTGCCGCCGATCATGCACATGCCGCGCTTCATGGCTTCGGTGAAATAGGCGTCCGCAGAGGTCTTGTGGACGGAGCAATAGGCGGCCGCCGTGGTCGTGCCGTGGCGCAGCAGCTCGTCGTAGAACCGGCCGGCGATGCGTGTCGCATGATCGGTGTCGACGAAGCGCAGCTCCTCGTGGAAGGTATAGGTGTTGAGCCACTCCAGCAGGCTGCCGGCATAGGAGGCGATCACCTGCATCTGCGGGAAATGCAGATGCGTGTCGATCAGGCCGGGCAGGATCAGGTGCGGGCGGTGGTCGATCTCGGCGACATTGTCCGGCGCCTGCGCCCTGACCTCGGCGTAACCGCCGATCGCGGCGATCACGCCATTCTCGACCAGCAGGCCGCCGTCATGCTCGTAGCGGTAGCTTGCCGTGTCGGTCAGCGACAGGGGCGCCCGCGTGAAGGTCAGCAGGCGGCCGCGGATCAGGGTCTTCGTCATTCGGATACTGCACTTTCGTACCAGGCGGTCAGGAGCTCCCGCTCCTGAACCGAAATCTCGGTGATGTTGCCGGGCGGCATGGCGTGGCTGCGACCGGCCTGGATGTAGATCTCGCGGGCGTGGACGGCGATCTCGCGATCGGTCTCTAGCTTCACCGCCTTCGGCGGGAATGGCACGCCCTCCCAGACGGGCTCTGCCGCATGGCACATGGAACAGCGCGACAGGACGACGTCGCGGGCAGCCTCAAAATGGACGTTGGCGGCAAATTTCTGCTGCACGGGCGACATTGCTGCATCGTCCGTCTCGCCGGTCAGGACCTTCGGCACCGTCGACAGCCACATGATGACGATGAAGATCAGAACGGTGGCAAGCCAGGTCCAGGTCGGGCGTCCCTTGCGGGCATGGGTGGTGTTGAACCAGTGCCGGATCGTGACGCCCATCAGGAAGACGAGAGCGGCGATCACCCAGTTGAAATGGGTGGCAAACGCCAGCGGGTAGTGGTTCGACAGCATGAAGAAGATGACGGGCAGCGTCAGGTAGTTGTTGTGCAGCGAACGCTGCTTGGCGATGACGCCGTATTTCGGGTCGGGCGTGCGTCCCGCGATCAGGTCGGCGACGACGATCTTCTGGTTCGGGATGATGATGAAGAAGACGTTTGCGGACATGATCGTCGCGGTGAAGGCGCCGAGATGCAGGAAGGCGGCACGGCCGGTGAAGACCTGCGTATAGCCCCAGCCCATGACCACCAGCACCACGTAGAGGACCGCCATCAGGCCCCAGGTGTTCCTGCCCACCGGCGACTTGCAGAGCTGGTCGTAGATCACCCAGCCGACGGCCAGCGACGCGACCGAGATGGCGATCGCCTGCCACTGGCTGAGCGCCATGACGTGGCTGTCG
This sequence comes from Rhizobium sp. PK7-22, assembly GCF_056530405.1. Classification (NCBI taxonomy): domain Bacteria; kingdom Pseudomonadati; phylum Pseudomonadota; class Alphaproteobacteria; order Hyphomicrobiales; family Rhizobiaceae; genus Rhizobium; species Rhizobium sp. PK7-22. The sequence goes on along the minus strand of NZ_CP096514.1, from coordinate 3,164,873 downwards.
ATCAGGAAGAGGTCGGCACCGCCGTAGTAGACGATCGCCAGCATCAGGAAGCCCGACAGCCAGGTGGCATAGCTTTCCCATTTGAACCACGTCAGGTGCTCGGGCATCTGCGCCGGCGCCACCAGGTACTTCTGGATGTGGTAGAAGCCGCCGCCATGCACCTGCCACTCCTCGCCATAGGCGCCGACGCGCAGATGCGGCCGCTTCACCAGCCCGAGATCGAGCGCGATGAAGTAGAAGGACGAGCCGATCCAGGCGATGGCGGTGATCACATGCAGCCAGCGTGCCGCAAACGACAGCCACTCCCAGGCGACGGCATATTCGTACATTTCAACAACCCCTCTGGAGACCTTCCCCCGACTCGGCACATTGCGAAAAAATGACGGGTGAGGGAAGGGGTGGCAGAGCTGCAGATAAATGTTCCTGCGCGGGAACTCCAGCACTGCTGTCTGGTTCACGGCAAGGCGCGGCAGCTGAACCCGTTTCAGATGCAGGCGCAGGACCGGATGAGGGCGCAGACGCGCTGTTCCGGTGACAGGTGCATGTCGACCGGTGGTGGAGGTTGGCGGGGCTTGCCGGTTGGTGATCGTTCATCATCATCAACGGAGAATGAGCAGATGCGCAGCATGCCGATAACCGCATTCATCGCCTACGCCATGACCGTCGCCACGCTTCCGGCGGCAGCTCATGAAACGACGACAGGCTGGCAGTACGATCAGTTCTGCTGCAACGGCGACAGCCACAGCGGCGACTGTCAGATGATCTCGACGAAGAACGTGAAGATTACCGAGAATGGCTACGAAATCTCGCTTGCGCCCGGCGATCACCGGCTGGTGACCCGGCCGCATCACTTCACCCTGCCGCAAGCCAAGGCGCGGCGCTCCCGGGATGCCGAATACCACCTCTGCCTCTATCCCACGGAAGATACGCTGCGCTGCTTCTACGCACCACCCATGGCGTTCTAGGCGCAAGCCCAGCCCGTAGCCGCAGTCGTGTGGCTACTCGGGGATCGGCGGCAGCATCTTGTGCATGAAATCTCTGAATGCCTTGATCTTGCGGGAGTTGCGCCGCGCCTCGGGGTAGACGAGATAGTAGTCGGTGCCGTCGTTGGCCTTCAGCTCGAAGGGTTGCAGCAGGCGGCCGAGTGCGACGTCGTCGGCGTAGAATTCAGGCATCAGGATCGCGACCCCGTTGCCGGCAATGGCGGCTGCGGCCTCGAAGGCCTGCACGCCGAAGCGGCTTGCGGGGCGACCGGCAAGATCGACGTCCGGCAGTCCGGCAGCCTCGAACCAGATCCGCCACCAGGGATCATTCGGATCGATGATCCGGAGCTTCAGGAGGTCGGCCGGCGTCCGCACGCCGCCGATCGTGGCAGCAAGATCCGGGCTCAGCATCGGCGTGAAACCGCCCTTCATGAGGAGGTGGATCCGCAGCCCCGGCCAGTTGCCTTTGCCGGAGCGGATCGCCACGTCCGCTTCCGTCTTGGTGAAGTCGATCACCTCCTGCGAGGTTTCGAGCCTGACGGCGATGCCCGGGTTTTCCAGCTGGAACGTGCCGAGATGGCGGGCCAGCCAGCGGGAGGCGAAGGTCGCCGTCGAGTGGATGGTCAGCGTCCCGTCCGAGGTGTCCTTCAGGCCGGCCACGGCGTCCTCCAGCATCGCGAAGGCCTCGGTGACCTTCGGCGCCAGCCGCAGGCCGGCATCGGTGAGGCTCAGCTGCCGGGGCTGGCGCAGGAAGAGCTGTTCGCCCAGCATGTCCTCCAGAAGCCTGATCTGGTAGCTCACGGCCGTCTGTGTCAGGCCCAGTTCCGCGCCGGCCCTCGTGAAGCTCATGTGGCGGGCTGCAGCCTCGAACACGCGCAGGGCGTTCAGCGGGAATTGGCGCGACATCTTCATGCATGAGCTCTCTTGATCCATACAGGCGATCATTCGATTGGATGCCGCCCGCAGCGCGGCGCATCTTAGACCCACGATCACCAAATGGAAGTGGGTCACATCATGTCGATATCGTTTGTGTCACAGGAGCAGAGGCGGAGATCAGCGCTTCCTCCGTCATTGCTGCAGAAGCTTGTTGGCGTCTTCAGTGCCGGGCGACGACGCAACAACAGGATCGATCCCGATCACATGCCGGACGACCTGCAAAGGGACATCGGCCTGCTCGACGGCCCTGCGAGACGCGGTGATGCGTCCCGCGACAGCGCCTGGCGCGCTGCCATTCTCACCTATCCGCCGCGGGCACTCTGAGTTTGCTTCCGAGCACCGTCAGCAGTTCAGCCGCCACCAGGGCGGCGATCACGGCCGGGCGCTTGTCGCGGACCTCTGTGCCGCCGATCGGGAGCACGAGCCGGTCGATGAGGCCGCCCGTGATCCTGCCGTCATCGCCCTCGCGCTTCAGCCAGCTCGCGAAGGTCGCCCGTTTCGTCGCCGAGCCGATCATGCCGACATAGGGGAGATCCGGCCGGGTGAGGGCCTCGCGGGCAATCAGGAAGTCGAGCGCGTGGTCGTGGGTCAGGATGACCGCCGCACCGCCTGCCGGGATCTCGGCAACCACGGCTTCCGGCAGGGCCACATGCCGTACGGTCACGCCTTCCGGCAGATCGCCAATCGCCTCGGCACGGGTTTCGACCACCGTGACCGCCAGGGGCAGGGGGGCAAGCGCCCGCGCCAGCGCCAGACCCACATGGCCGGCGCCGAAGAGGAATACGGCAGGGTTCTGTTTGGCCTCCTGGCTCAGTCGCTCGCCAAGGCTGCGGGCGATCTCCGGGGTCACGAGGGAGAAGGAGAGCCGCGTGCGCCCGCCGCAGCACTGGCCGATCTCCGGCCCGAGCGGGATGTCCATGACCGTCTGTCCGCCGCCTTTCAGCAGGGCGCGGGCATTGTCGATCGCCATGAACTCGAACTGGCCGCCGCCAATCGTGCCCCAGATCGCCCTGTCCGCCACCAGCATCACCGTGCCCCGGTCGCGGGGCGTCGAGCCGCGCGCCTCGTCGATCACGACGAGTACCGATTGCGGATGGGCGGCAAGGAATGCGGAGAGAGCGAGATCTGGCATGGCGCTCACGTTAGCATCTTCGATGCCCGGCTGCACCGGTCGTGGCCCGCCGGCAACAGGCTTTGTACCGAAGCGCCATTGTTGTAGGGTCGCATCGAGAGCTCGCGAGGAATTCCCGGATGAACAGGTTTACACGCTCGATCGCCTGGGTCGCGGTCGCGGTCTTTGCTGCGGCGATCTTCGTCGCCAACCCGCTGTCTGAAAGCGCCACCCGCTTCGCCCGCGAGGTGACGATCGGCACCGGCGCCCTCTATGGCACCTTGCGGGTCGCCAATTCAGTGATGAGCGTCGCCAAGGATGCCGACGTCTCGGGCGGTGTGGGTCTCGCCTCGGTGACGGCAAGCCCGGGGCAACTGCTGCAGCCGGTCACCAACACCATCGACCGCATGGCCGATCTTCTCTTCTATCTGGCCATCGCCTCCGGCATCCTCTCAGTTGTGCTTGCCCCCGTTGCCAAGGTGACGGCCGCGTGCCTCGCCATCCTCGGGATCGTGCAGGCGCTGCTTGCGCTGGCGGCCAGACGGGCGCCGCCGTTCGCCGAGCGGCTCAGCCGGTCGGCGCTGGTTCTCTGCCTGATCGGCACGGTGGTGCTGCCGGCCTCCTACGCAATCGCCTTCCATGCGGGCGAGGCGATCACCGACGAGGCCTGGCGAAGTGCCACATCGGTGTTCCAGCGGATGGATGCCGACTACGAGACCACCGCAGTTCGCGAGCAGGTCGAGGCCCTGCGCGAACTGCCGCCGGTAGAAGCGCCGGCCCCGCCCGTGCCGCCGGTGGAGGAGGGGCTTCTCGACCGACTTGGGTCCGCCGTCGATGCGTCACGCTCGGCGCTGGCCGGGACGCTGGATGCGGCGTCCGGGCTGGCGGGGACGGTGACGGGCGGATTGTCGGCCAACGCCCGCATCATCACCGATGGCGTTGCCATCTCCGCGGACCTTTTCACCGCCTCGATCGGGATCGCCGTCGCCTATCTGGTGAAGCTTCTCGTCCTGCCGCTGATGATTTTTGCCGCCTGTCTCTATCTGCTGCGGGCGGCAGTTCGCTAGTGCGGGATGCCGATCTTGGAATTGACAAAGAATGCACTAATTGCTGTTGCGAGAAGCGGTGGCCCGCCGGCTGCACGCAGGATGACCCTACCAAAGTTCGATTTTCCCTAGATGGCTGAAGACGCGCAGAACGAAGTACAAGCGATGCAGGGCGTTCCTGCAATCCCGACAATATTGGAGGTCGTCTGTCAGGCGGCCGGAATGGGATTTGCAGCGGTCGCCCGGGTCACCGAGGACAGGTGGATCGCCTGCCAGGTCCGCGACAGCATCGGTTTCGGCCTGATGCCTGGCGACGAGCTCGCCGTCGAAACAACCCTATGCCACGAGGTGCGGCAGTACCGCGATGTGATCGTCATCGACAATGTCGCCGAAGATCCTGTCTACAGCAGCCACCAGACGCCGAAGCTCTACGGCCTGCAGAGCTATGTCTCGGTTCCGATCATTCTCCCGGACGGGCGGTTCTTCGGAACACTGTGCGCCATCGATTCAAAGCCTGCCACGCCCAGCAATCCGCAGACGCTCGCGACGATCAAGCTGTTTGCCGATCTGATCGGCTTCCAGTTCGATGCGGCGGAGAAACTCAACTCGGCGCGCGCCAGCCTGATGGGCGAGAAGGTCACCTCGGAGCTGCGCGAGCAGTTCATCGCGGTGCTGGGCCACGACCTGCGCAACCCCATTGCGTCGCTCGGCGGCGGCATCAGCATCCTGCAGCGGGAACCGCAGAGCGAGAAGTCGACGCGGGTGCTGAACATCATGCGCGGCAGCGTGTTGCGCATGTCGGCGCTGATCGACAACGTGATGGATTTTGCCCGCGGACGTCTCGGCGGCGGCATCGCGATCCAGAAGGATTACGATTCGCCGCTTGGCCCGACCCTCGACCAGGTCATCTCCGAGATCCAGTCAGGACACCCGGAGCGGCGCATCGAGGCGAACTACCGGCTGTCGGAAGCGGTCGGCGTCGATCATCAGCGGATCGCGCAGATGTTCTCCAATCTGCTCGGCAACGCCGTCACCCATGGCTCGACCGAGCATCCGATCCATGTCCATGCCTCCGTCACGGATGGAGAACTGCATCTGTCGGTGGCCAATGCCGGCGAGCCAATTCCTCAGGAGGCGCTGCAGAAGCTGTTTCAGCCGTTCAAACGCGGCGGCGGGTCGAGCATGCAGGGGCTCGGCCTCGGCCTCTATATCGCCTCTCAGATTGCCGAGGCGCATGGCGGCAGCCTTGCGGTCAATTCCGACGAGAGCGAGACCCGCTTTACCTTCCGGATGCCGGTCGACTCAGGTGACGAACTGGTTGTCCGGTAGTCCTCTGTCCTCTGCGCATGCAGACAAATTGAGCGAAACCGGAAACGCGGATGCAACATTCGGTTGCTAGCCTCGTTCTCCATGAGCCAATTTACCGTGACCGTTGTTCTGGCATCCGCAGCCGCCTTCGTTGCCGCTGGCGGCTACACGCTCTTGCCGCGCAGTCTTTACGACTCGGCCTGCGACATCAAAGGCAATGTCTCGATCAACTCCGGCGAACGCATCTATCACGTGCCGGGGCAGGAGTACTACGCGGACACCAAGATCTCGCCGCAGCACGGCGAACGCTGGTTCTGCTCCGAGGCGCACGCCCGGTCCGCCGGCTGGCGCAAGGCCCGCCGCTGAGCCTTCGCCGAACCAGGGCCTCCTATTCCACCGCCTTCATCCGCTCCACCGCCATCAGCACCCGCTCGGGGGTCGCCGGCGCGTCGAGGCGCGGGCAGACGCGGTAATCGGCGACGCTCGCCACCGCCATCGAGATCGCCTCGAGCACCGAGATCGCCAGCATGAACGGCGGCTCGCCGACCGCCTTGGAGCGGCCGATGGTGGGTTCGGCGTTCTGCGACCATTCCGCCAGCCTGACGTTGAAGATCTTCGGGCGGTCGGAGGCGAGCGGGATCTTGTAGGTGGAGGGCGCATGGGTCCTCAGCCGGCCCTTGTCGTCCCACCACAGTTCCTCGGTCGTCAGCCAGCCCATGCCCTGTACGAAGCCGCCTTCGATCTGGCCGATGTCGATGGCCGGGTTCAAGGACTTGCCGACGTCGTGGAGGATGTCGGCGCGGTCGACCATGTATTCGCCGGTCAGCGTGTCGATCGACACCTCCGACACGGCCGCACCATAGGCGTAGTAGTAGAAGGGCCTGCCGCGGCCCGCCTCGCGGTCCCAGTGGATGTCCGGCGTCTTGTAGAAGCCCGCCGCAGACAGCTGCACGCGGTCGTAAAAGGCCGCGCGCACCAGCGTGTCGAAGGGGACGATCTCGCTGCCGACCCGCACCTGGTTGGGCAGGAATTCCACCTCCTCGCGCGGCACCTCGAACTGGCGCATCGCGAAATCGATGAGCCGCTCCTTGATCTGGCGGGCGGCGTCATAGGCCGCCATGCCGTTCAGGTCGGAGCCGGAGGAGGCGGCGGTCGCGGAGGTGTTGGGCACCTTCTCCGTCGTCGTTGCGGTGATCTTCACCCGCTCGATGTCGACGTTGAAGGCATCGGCCACCACCTGCGCCACCTTGACGTAGAGCCCCTGGCCCATCTCGGTGCCGCCGTGGTTGAGGTGGATCGAGCCGTCCTGGTAGATGTGGATGAGCGCGCCCGCCTGGTTGTAGGCGGTCATGGTGAACGAGATGCCGAATTTCACCGGCGTGAGCGCGATGCCCTTGCGGATCACCGGGCTTTCCTCGTTGAAGGCCAGGATCGCCTGGCGCCGCGCCTGGTAGTCGCTGGAGGTCTCCAGCTCCTCGACGATGCGGGCGATGACGTTGTCCTCGACCTCCTGGTGATAGGGGGTGAGCGTGCGGCCGGACCCCTTCTGCCCGTAGAAGTTCAGCTTGCGGATCTCCAGCGGGTCCTTGCCTACCGCATAGGCTATCTCCTCGATCATCCGCTCGGCGCCGAGCATGCCCTGCGGCCCGCCGAAGCCGCGGAAGGCGGTGTTGGAGACGGTATGGGTCTTCAGCGGCTGCGAGGTCAGATGGACATGCGGGAAGAAGTAGCTGGAATCCGCATGGAAGAGGGCGCGGTCGGTGACCGGGCCGGAGAGATCGGCGCAGTAGCCGCAGCGGGCCGCATAGGTCGTGTCGACCGCATGAATGCGGCCGTCTTTGTCGAAGGCGACATCGTAGTCGACGCGGAAATCGTGGCGCTTGCCGGTGACGCTCATGTCCTCGTCGCGGTCGGGCCGGAACTTGACGGCGCGGCCGAGCTTCTTGGCGGCCACCGCGGCGAGTGCCGCAAACTGATTGCCCTGCGTCTCCTTGCCGCCGAAGCCGCCGCCCATGCGTCGGATGTTGACGGTGACGGCATTGTTGGCGACGCCGAGCACATGCGCCACCATGTGCTGCACCTCGCTCGGATGCTGGGTCGACGACCAGACGGTGACGTCGTCGTCCTCGCCGGGGATGGCGAGCGCAATGTGGCTTTCCAGGTAGAAATGCTCCTGGCCGCCGATCACCATGCGGCCCTGCAGCCGGTGCGGCGCTTTGTCGATCTCCGTTTCCGGCTCGCCCCGCGTCAGCGTCATCGGCTGCACCACGAGCGGCGCGCCGTTGGCGATGGCGCCGTCGATGTCCGTCCAGTGCGGCAGGTCGCGGTATTCGACCTTGGCCAGGCGCGCGGCGCGGCGGGCCTGGTCGCGGGTCTCGGCAATCACCGCAAAGATCGGCTGGCCGTGGAACTGGACCTCCTTCTCCGCCAGCAGCGGCTCGTCGTGACGGCCGGTGGCGGCGACATCGTTGAAGCCGGGAATATCGTCGGCGGTGATCACCCAGACGACGCCGGCGGCGGCTCTCACTGCATCGAGATCGAGCGAGACGATCTCCGCATGCGCCCGGTCGGCCATGCCGAGGGCCGCATGCAGCGTATCTGCCGGTTCGCGAATATCGTCGATGTATTCGGCGGTTCCGGTGACGTGCTTGTGCGCTGAATCATGGCGCAGCGAGACATGCATGGCGCCGTTGATGGTCGGTTTCTGTTCGAAGCTGGAGTTGTCCATCAGCGCGTTCCTCCGGCCGTCGCGGCCCGCCGATCTCCCCCCTTGTGGGGGAGATGCCCGGCAGGGCAGAGGGGGGTGCTTTGCACCGGGTGAAGAGAGACCCCTCCCCAACCCCTCCCCACAAGGGGGAGGGGCTTCACCAGCCTCACCGCCTCATGACGCAGGGAACGTGGAGTTCTGTTGGATCTTCCGCCGCTTGGGTGTGAGACGGCGCCACATGTCCTCTCCCCCCTTGTGGGGGAGATGGCCGGCAGGCCAGAGGGGGTCTTGTTCACGACGGCATCGTTCACCTGAACTGCCACCATCACACCTCCTCCAGCTCGAAGCGGCGCAGCTCCACCGGCGCCCCCGCCGTTTCCAGAAACACGCGGGTCAGCAGGTTCTTCGCCGTCAGCATCCGGTATTCCGCCGTCGCGCGCCAGTCGGTGAGCGGCTGGTAGTCGTCCTCGAAGAGGTCGCGGACGGCGGCGACGAGGCCCCAGCTCCAGACCTGGCCGGCCAGCGCGTCCTCCACATGGCGGGCGCGCTTGGGCGTTGCCGCCATGCCGCCGAAGGCGATGCGTGCCTCCTCGACGCGGCCCTCGGCATCGAGCACCAGATGGAAAGCGCCGCAAAGCGCCGAAATGTCTTCGTCGCGGCGCTTGGAGATCTTGTGGACGGCGAAATAGGCGTCGTCGCGCAGCCGCGGCACGAAGACCTTCTCGACGAATTCGCCGGCCATGCGATCCTGCTTGCCGTAGGCGCGGAAATAGTCCTCGAGCGGCATGGTCCGCGTGCCGCTGTGGGAGCGCAGCGTCAGCGTGGCGCCGAGCGCAATCAGCGGCGGCGGCATGTCGCCGATCGGCGATCCGTTGGCGATATTGCCGCCGATGGTGCCCATGTTGCGGACCTGTCCGCCACCCAGACGGTCGAGGAGCTTTGCCATGGGCGGCAGTTCCGCCGAGAGCGTTTCGAGCGCCTGGGCATAGGTGACGCCGGCGCCGATGGTGATGCCCCGGTCGTCGACCGTCACCGACTGCAGCTCCGGCAGGTGATTGATGAAGACCATGGTGTCGAGCAGGCGCATCTGCTTCGTGACCCAGAGGCCGACGTCGGTGGAGCCGGCAACGATCGTCGCCTTCGGCTCCTCGGCGATGATGTCGGCAAAGGCCGCCATGGAGGCCGGCACGATGGAGCGGGCGCCATCTTTGGTGACGGTGATGGTCTCCGGATGGGCGCGGATGTCCCAGAGCTTGGCGGCAATCTCGGTGCGATCGCGCTCCAGCGGGTCGAAGAGGGCGCTTGGGCGATCCCCGCCCACCTGCTCGGCGGCCTTGACGATCGGCTCGTAGCCGGTGCAGCGACAGAGGTTGCCCTGCAGCGCGCTTTCGATCTCGGCGCGCGAGGGCGCCTCGTTGGAGAGCCACAGTCCGTAGAGCGACATCACGAAGCCCGGCGTGCAGAAGCCGCATTGCGAACCGTGCTGATCGACCATGGCCTGCTGCACCGGATGCAGCGTGCCATCCTTGGCGGCCAGATGCTCCACCGTCACCACATGGGTGCCGTGCAGCGAGCCGAGGAACCGGATGCAGGCGTTGACCGTCTCGTAGCGCAGCAGGCCCTCGACCAGGCGGCCGACGAGGACGGTGCAGGCGCCGCAGTCACCCTCGGCGCAGCCTTCTTTGGTGCCGGTCAGCCGGCGCTTCAGGCGCAGGTAGTCGAGGAGCGTCTCGGTCGGGCCGAAGCCGCCGAGGGAGATCTCCTCGCCGTTGAGGATGAAGCGGATTGCGTCTGTCATGCTGTCTATTCTCTTTCGGGCCGTCCGGTCTCTGTTATTGGGCGGTCCAGCCGCCATCGATCGAAATATGCGTGCCGGTGATCTGCCGCGCCGTGTCGCTGGCGAGGAAGACGGCGGTGGCCGCGACTTCCTCGATGGAGACGAATTCCTTCGTCGCCTGCAGCCGCAGCATCACCTCGGTCTTCACCTCGTCCTCCGAAATGCCGCGTTCCCGAGCGGTATCGGGGATCTGGCGTTCGACGAGCGGCGTCAGCACGTAGCCGGGGCAGATCGCATTGACGGTAATCCCGAAACCGGCAAGTTCCAAGGCGGCTGTCTTCGTGAAGCCTAAAATACCGTGCTTGGCGGCCACATAGGCGGACTTGAAGGGCGAGGCGACGAGCGCATGGGCCGACGCCACATTGATGATGCGGCCCTTGCCCTTCGCCTTCATCAGCGGGATGGCTGTGCGGGTGGTGTGGAAGGCGCTCGTCAGGTTGATGGCGATGATGCGGTCCCACTGCTCTGTGGGGAAATCCTCGATTTTGGCGACATGCTGGATGCCGGCGTTGTTGACGAGAACGTCGACCGCGCCGAAGGTTGCCGCCGCTGTGCCTATGAGGTCTTCGATCTCCTCCGGCTTCGTCATGTCGGCGGGGTGATAGATCACCCGTCCGCCGCCCAGCACCTCCAGCTCGCGCCGCGCCGTCTCGATCGCGTCCGGCTCGCCGAAACCGTTGATCACCACATGGCAACCCTCGACCGCAAACGCCTTCGCAATGCCGAGCCCGATTCCGCTGGTGGAGCCGGTGACGACGACGGTTCTGGACATGCGTGACCTCCCAGTTTGCGGTGTTCTTGGCGCACCGCGGTGATTTGCCGAGGTTATGCGCAAATGGGAGGCGCTGGCAATCGCTCAACGGCCGGCGGCCGGCTGTCCGGTCACACCCGGTCAGGTCGCGGGTGCCCGGATGCGTCCGCGACGCTTAGAAGACGAATTCGACGGAGGTGAGCGGCCAGCAGCCGAGCGTCCATTCGATGGGGCGCGACTGGCCATCGTGATTGATCGCGTTGATCCTGAAGACCGGCGTGCCCGGCGTCAGCTTCAAGAGCTCCGCCTCGTCGGACGAGGCGAAGCCGCCGCTGACGCGCGTCTCCTGGCGATGGTACTTCTCCATCCCATGCGCCCTGTAGACATCGGTCACCGACTGGCGCTCGTTGTAGAGGGTTTCGAAGTCGGAAAAGCGCCTGCCCGGGAAGATCTTGGTGTTGACGTAGAGCGGCTGGCCGTCGGCGCTGCGGATGCGGCACAGCCGGATGATCTCCTCGCCTTCGGCAAGGTCGAGCTTCTTTGCCAGCGCAGAGGTGACGGTTTCGCGGCAGAGCACCAGCGTCTGCGTCACGATCTCCTTTCCGCGGGCATTGAAGTTTTCGAGAAACGGCCGGTCGTCGCGGACGGTGAACACGGATGGCAGGTTGCGGACGAAGATGCCGACCCCCTTGCGGGCCGTCAGATGTCCTTCGCGCTGCAGCTGCTGCAAGGCGCGCCGCAGCGTCATGCGAGTCACGCCGAGCTTTTCGGCCATGTGGGTCTCGCCGGGCAGCTGGCTGCCCGGCGCCAGGAAGTTCGATTCGATCAGGCGCAGGATATGATCGTAGATCTGCTGCCAGATCGGCATGTCGCTGCGCGGCCGGAAGACCACGTCCGCGAAGCCGGCCAGCAGGTCCTCGCCCTTGTCCGGGCTGGACGCCGTGCTTGTCTCGGTCGTCATGCCCGGCCTCCCGCGGTTGCCCGGGACGCGGCCGCCAGGCCGAAGCCTCCCGCAGAATAGACCATCCGGCCCTCGACCATGGTCGCGATCACCTGCGGATGCGCAGGATCGCCGGCATCGACGAGGATCAGGTCTGCGCGCCGGCCTGGCTCCAGTACGCCTCTGTCGGCCAGTCCGGCGGCCTTGGCGGCATTGCTCGAGACCAGCGCCCAGGTCTTCGCCAGATCCGAAAGATCCGGCGCCGCCAGCTTGAAGGCGGCGTGCAGCGGCGACGGGTAATGGTAGTCACTGGTGAGCACGGTGCAGAGGCCCGCGCGAACCGCCTGCGTGGCATCGACGGCACCGTTATGGCTGCCACCCCGTACGACGTTCGGTGCGCCCAGGACGATTTCCTCGCCGGCCGCGCGCGCTGCCTGCGCAGTCTCGGCATTAAGCGGGAATTCCGACGTCACGGCGCCGAGTTCTCGAAACCTTTCGCGCTCTTCGGGCGAGGCCTCGTCGTGGGCGAGCAGTACGTTGCCGAAGGATCCAGCCGCCGCGGCCAGTTCCCGGATGGCGGCGGACACGTCGTCGCGCCGGGCCCAGGCGCTGTCGAGGAGCTTCCTGTAGGCCGTCTCGGTCAGCCCGGATCTGGACGCCATCTGGCCGATCTTGCGGGCGATGGTGCCCTTCATCACCGTGCCTGTCGTGTGGTCGTTGAGCGCCACGATCGGCTTCGGGTCGAGCGACAGCCACTCCATCACCATTGGCAGCTGGTCGAGCGCAAAGATTTCCCAGCGCAGGTGCAGACGGGTGTCGCAGTGGAGGCTCGCACGGATGCGCATCAGCGTCGAGATCAGGTCATGCGCGGCATCCACCGACCGCAGGCCCGGCTCCCAGGAGATCGTCACGCCGTGAAAGGCGGTGGTGATGCCGTTGGCGACGAGCTGGCGGTCCGTGTCGCGAAGGGCAAGCGCGGTGTCGAACCGGACACCCGGGCGGGGCATGATCTGCCGCTCGAAACCGTCGCCGTGAATGTCGACGATGCCGGGAAGAACGAGAAGTCCGTCTGCGTCGATCATCTGCACGTCCGTGGCGCGGCTCGCGGCGATCTGCCCGTCTGCGACGTGTACCTCGGCGAGGGCCAGCTGGTTTCCGGCAAGCACGCGCCCGCCCTTGATCGTCCAATTCATAAGCATTCCTTGCGGTGGTTCATGCGGCGTGAGGTGTCATCCGGGCGTCATCTGCTGTCTATACAGGTAGCGCGTCGCAGCCATCCTGTCTACACAGCAGAGGGAAAATCATGATCCGCAAACTCGCAGCCGCCGTCGCGCTCTCGCTTGCCACCGCCATGCCGGTGCTCGCCGAACCCGTCAAATTCGCCGTCACGGATATCGAGGGCCTGGAAGCCCTGCAGCAGGAGTTCGGCGCCTTCGAACTCGCGCTGGAAGAGGCCACCGGCCTTGAGATCGAGCTCTATCCGGTCGCCTCCCGCACCACCGCCGTCGAGGCGCTGAATTCGCAGCAGGTCGACCTGGTTCTGACCGGTCCGGCTGAATACGTGGTGATGAAGGAGCTCAGCCAGCCGAAGATCGTCGTCGCCTGGCAGCGCCCGGACTACTTCGCCCAGATCGCCGTCCTCGCCGATGGCCCGATCCGCACGCTCGAAGACCTGAAGGGCCAGAAGATCGCCTTCGGGGCGGCTGGCTCCACCTCGCAGCATCTCGGCCCGGCCCAGGCACTTGCCGATTTCGGCCTGGCATACGGCACGGACTACGAGCCGGTGATCATCAACCGCAACATCGCCGCCGAAGCGCTCATCCGTGGCGACATCGCCGCCATCGGCCTCAACTTCGGCCATCTCGCCTCGGTGCGCGAAGCCTTCCCGGACAAGGCCTTCGCGGTCGTCGCGCGGGGTCGTGACCTGCCGAACGATATCCTTGTCGCGCGCAAGGACATCTCCGACGAGGTCTTCAACGCCATTCGCGGCGCCTTCGTCGAAAAGGGCAATGAACTGATGCTGTCCGTGCTCACGGGCGATGACAATCAGAAGTTCAAGGGCGGGTTCTTCCTGACCGATGTGAAGGACAGCGACTACGACTACGTCCGCTCGATGTACCGCACGATCGGCGTCGACACCTTTACCAACTTCGTCAACTGAACCGCAGCGTTCTGATCAGGCGACCTGAGGCAGCCGGACCATCCGGCTGCCTTCATGCAATAAGAGGGACATATGGCAGGCAAGACAGAGATCATGGGCGAGATCATTCGCGCACGGGGCCTGACGAAGAGATATGCCAACGGGAAGATAGTCTTTTCCGGAGTCGGGCTGGATGTTTCGGCGGCGCAACGGATCGCCCTGGTCGGCTCGAACGGCGCCGGCAAATCGACGCTGCTCAAATGCCTGATCGGGCTTCTGCCGCTCAACGGCGGCGAGGTCAGCACGCTGGGCGAGAACATCGGCGTTTCGCCATCGCCGCGCCAGCTGCTGCGGCTGCGGCGGCGCATCGGGGTCGTCTTCCAACATCACGGCCTGGTCGCCCGCCAGTCGGTGCTGAGCAATGTCGTGCACGGCAAGCTCGGTCTTGCCGGCGGCTGGCGTGCCTGGCATCAGTCGATCGCGCGCCAGGATTGGCGCGAAGACGCTCAGGAGGCGCTCCGCCAGGTCGGTCTCTCCGAGAAGGGGGCGGCGCGCGCCGACGAACTCTCGGGCGGGCAGGCGCAGCGCGTCGCAATCGCGCGCGCGCTGATCCGCAAGCCGCAGCTCCTGATCGCCGACGAGCCGGCGGCAAGCCTGGACCCGGCTTCCGGCCGCGACGTGATGGCGCTGTTCTCGCAGCTCGCCCATGAGAGCGGCATCACTCTGATCTGCACGACACACGACATGGACCATGCCCTGGAGTTTTCCGACCGCATCATCGCGCTGAAGGCGGGCTCCATCTTCTTCGATCTGCCCACCCGCGACGTGACGCGCCGCCATCTGCAAGAGGTCTTCCATGCATAGGGCCATGCTTCCGTCGCGCATGCCGCGGATCTCGCCGGTGACCTTCGCGCTTCTCGTCGGTGCGGGCGCGCTGCTCATCGTTTCCATGCAGCAGGTGGCGCCGTCGCCGGCGCAGCTGGCTCATGGCGCGCCGCGCATGGCCGAGCTCGTCGGCCGCATGATGCCGCCCAATCTCGAAAGCGCGTTCCTGCAGCGCGTCTTCTGGCGCATGATCGAGACGTTCCAGATCGCCGCCGTCGGCACCGCCATCGGCGTGGTGGTCAGCCTTCCGATCGCCTGGCTGTCGGCCAAAGGCATCTCTCCGGCAGGCCTCTTCCGGCATGTCTTCAAGGTCCTGGTGTCGCTGTTTCGCACCGTGCCGGATCTGGTCTGGGCGCTGATCTTCGTCGCGTCCGTCGGCCTCGGTGCCGTCGCCGGGACGATGACCATCGTCGTCGACACCATCGGCTTCTGCGGCCGCTTCTTCGCCGAGGCCATGGAGGATGCCGACAAGAAGCCGCAGGAGGCGCTTTCCGCCATCGGCGCGAGCCGCTTCGAGGTGCTCTGTGCCGCGGTCTTGCCGGACACCATGCCGTCGCTGATCAACACAACGCTGTTTGCACTGGAAAAGTCGGTCCGCTCGTCGGTGGTGCTCGGGCTTGTCGGCGCAGGCGGCATCGGGCAGGAGCTGAAGGTCGCCTTCGATCTTTTCCAGTATCGGAACGCGTCCACCATCATCCTGGTCATCTTCATCATCGTGCTGGCCATGGAGTTCGTGACGGACCGTTTGCGCACCCGGGTGCAGTAGAGATGCCGAGCGCGGCTGCGATCACCCAAGGATGATCGCAGCCGGATGCTAGCTGCCCTGCGGAATGCGGGCGACGACCTTGATCTCGAAGTCGAAGCCGGCCAGCCAGTTGACGCCGACGGCCGTCCAGCTGGGATAGGGTGCGGCCGGAAACGCGCGATCCTTGACGGCAAGGACGGTCTCCAACTGGTTCTCAGGGTCTGTGTGGAACGTCTGCACGTCGATGATGTCGTCGAAGCTGCCGCCTGCGGCCTCCAGGACTGCCGCAAGATTGGCGAAGGCGCGCTCGACCTGCGCCTCGAACTCCGGTTCCGCCGTCCCGTCCTCGCGGCTGCCGACCTGGCCGGAGACGAAAAGCAGGTCGCCGGAGCGGACGGCGGCGGAATAGCGGTGCTTCTCGTAAAGTGCGTGCCTGCCGGTTGGAAAGATTGCTTGGCGCTGGGTCATTCCCGGCTCCTTTCATGATTGTTGCTGGGAAACCGACAGGAGCGCCAGGCCTTCACACCTGTCGCTCAAGTTGATATACGGTTCGTATGTAATTTATGTCATACGCGGCGTATGTCAATTCAAATACGTCATGTATGTGAAAATCGGGAAGACCATGGCCACGAAGCGTGCGCAGACGATGGAGGAAAACCGGACACGGCTGATCGCCGCTGCCCGCAAGGCCTTTGCCGAACAGGGCTATGCGTCCGCCTCGATGGATGAGCTGACCGCAAACGCCGGCCTGACGCGGGGCGCGCTCTACCACAACTTCGGCGACAAGCGCGGGCTCCTGGCCGCCGTCGTCAACCAGATCGACGCGGAAATGGCGACGCGGGCGCAGGAGATCGGCGCTAAGGCCGGCGATGGCTGGCAGGCGCTGCTGGCGGAAGGGGCGGCCTATATCGAGATGGCGCTGGAGCCGGAGGTGCAGCGCATCGTCCTCCTCGACGGTCCCGCCGTGCTCGGCGATCCGTCGCGCTGGGAAAGCCAGAACAGCTGCCTGGAGGTGACGCGGCAGACGCTGGAGCGGCTGATGGCAGAGGGGGTGGTAAAGCCCGTGGATCCGGAGGCGGCAGCGAGGTTGATCAACGGCGCGGCGCTCAACGCGGCGCTCTGGGTCGCGGCGTCCGATGAACCCCGCGATGTGCTGGCAAAGGCCATCGATGCCTTCCGGGCCCTGGCGACGGGCCTTCTTGCAAAACCGGTCTGATACGGCCTGCTCACCGTCCCGGTATCGGCCCGGCCGCATGGGTTCGGCTCGTCCAGTGCTTGCCCTGCCATTCGCGCACCGTCACCGCAATCCGGCCCTCGGCGATGTCGACGAGGTTGTAGGCATTGGCGTGGTCGCGCAGGCGGGTGGAGATGGCGGAGGCGGCCTGCAGGACCATGATCGGGGCGGCGGCTGCTTGCAGCGGCCCTTCTGTCTCGCCGGTCACGATATGATGCTCGCGCACATATGACATGTGGAAGTGTCCGGAGAGGACGAGCCGGACGCCGAGCCTTGCAAAGCAGGCTAGCGCCTCGTCGGCGCGCCTGACCAGCCGCATCGGACGGGCCATCGCCACATCCGGCTGGAGGAGGGGATGGTGGGCGACGACGATCCGCAGGCTCTCCGGCGGGCTTATCGAAAACCGGGCCTCCAGGGCCTCGAGCTGGCCCGTATCGATCGCTCCGTGCGCCCAGTTGAGGCCGAGCCGGAACCGGCGCGACGTCTTCAACCCGGCGATGGCGACGCCCTGGGCTTCCAGGAAGGGTTCCAGCTCGTCGGCGATATGCCGGCGGTAGTGACGATAGGGATCGGCAAATCGCAGAAGCAGATTGCGGGCCGGCACGTCGTGGTTGCCCGGCACCGCAAAGACCGGCGCCGGAAGTGCGTCCAGGAAGGCGCGCGCCGCCTCGAATTCGGCGCGCGATCCCACTTGGGTGAAGTCGCCGCTGACGACGATCAGGTCCGGCGCATTCATCCGGATGTCGGCGAGAAGGCTGTCGGCAAGGTCGGCGTTGTGATGGCCGAAATGCAGGTCGGAGAGATGGATCAGCCGCATGGACCTGACCTCCTCATGCTGTTTCCGATGCGGGATCGACCGCCGGCGCCATGACGCGGAGCGCCCGGGGGCGGATGGAAAAGGCAAGCGGCATGGCCATGCGCTCCACCTCGCCGTCGATCATCACCTCGACCTCGCGGCGCTTCGTGCGGATCACGGCCTCCGTGACGTCCTCGATCACCAGGGCATCATCGTGCCGCCAGCGTCCGATCAGCATCTCGAGGGCCAGCCGGACGAGACCTACGAGGCTGAGGCGTTTCAGGAGGTAGAGCGTCAGCGTGCCGCGGTCGAGCCTGGCGCGCGAGAAGAAGCGGCCGACGCCTTCGTCATAGGCATTGTTGGCGATCGCCACCGAATGAACGCGCTCGATCCGCTTGCCCGCCCGTTTGTCCGCCCGGGTGTCCGACTGCGGCAGGTCGATCTCGACGGCCATGCGCCGGGCCCGGCCGATGCGGCGGATCGACCGGCGCGCGAAATGCAGCTTGCCGACAAGCGAGCGGTCACCGCGCATCTCCTCGCGGACGACGGCGATGCCGGGGAAGGTGCCGATCACCGCCTTGTGCAGGAAGACCCTGCCGTTCACCTCGCCGACATCGATGCGATGGGGCTGCATCCCGGACAGGGCGCCGATCGCCGCATCGACGTCGAGCGGGATGCGCAGGTCGCGGGCCAGCAGATTGGCCGTGCCGAAGGGCAGGAGTGCTAAGCTCTTGTCGCTGTCGATCAGCGCGCTGGCGATGGCGGTCGCGGTGCCGTCGCCGCCGGCCGCGACGATGACGCCGGCGGTGCTGGCGAGCGCCGTTTCGATCCGCTGCTCCAGCGGCCGGTCGTCATCCGCGTCGAGGTCGAAGTCGAGGCCCGCCGCGCGGAATTTTTCGGAGAGGACATCGGCCGTGATGCCGAGCGTCGCGGCGGTGCCGGCGCGCGAGTTGAAGATGATGTAGAACCTCAGGAGCGCAATCCATCTCTACGAGAACCCACGGAAAATCCGACGGGCAGATGGCTCCTTCTAGGCGTCGGGTGTGAAACGCCTGCGACAGGATCGCTTTCGCTCGGGAAGAAACAGGGCCTGTCAGCCCTTGCCGGCGAGAAAATCGACGGTCACGGCGTGCAGCGGCGTCCCGGTATCCCGGAAAGCCGCGATGTTGCCGATCGTGGTGTCGGCGATCGCCTCCAGCGCTTCATGGGTGAAGAAGGCCTGGTGGCCGGTGATCAGCACGTTGGGGAAGGTCAGCAGGCGGGCGAAGACGTCGTCGCGCAGCACCTCGTTGGAGAGGTCCTCGAAGAAGAGGTCGGCCTCCTCCTCGTAGACGTCGAGGCCGAGGCTGCCGATCGTGCCGTCCTTCAAGCCCGAGATCGCCGCATGGGCATCGATCACGGCGCCGCGGCTGGTGTTGATCAGCATGACGCCCGGTTTGAGGAGCGGAAGGGTGTCGGTACGGATCATGTGATAGGTGTCGGGCGTCAGCGGGCAGTTGAGGCTGAGGATGTCGGATTCCCGAAAGATATCCTCGCGGTCGACATAGGTCATGCCGAGCGCCAGGCAATCCGGGTTCTGCTGCAGGTCGTGGCCGAGCAGACGGCAGCCGAAGCCTGAGGCGATGCGGGCCAGCACCGCGCCGATCTTGCCGGTGCCAACGATGCCGAAGGTCTTGCCGTGGAGGTCGAAACCGAGCAGCCCGTCGAGCGCGAAATTGCCTTCGCGGACGCGGTTGTAGGCGCGGTGGATCTTGCGGTTCAGCCCCAGGATGATCGCCATCGTGTGTTCGGCGACCGCATGCGGCGAATAGGCGGGTACACGGGCGACCGTAATGCCCAGTGCCTCGGCTGCGACAAGGTCGACATTGTTGAAGCCGGCGCTGCGCAGGGCGATCAGCTTCACGCCATATTCCGCCAGCCGTTCGAGAACCGGCCCGGAAAGGTTGTCGTTGACGAAGGCGCAGATCGCCGGCGAGCCTTCGGCAAGTGCTACGGTTTCCAGCGACAGTCGCGCCTCGCAATACTGGAGGTCGAGACCGGCTTTGGCGCCGCGGTCCAGGAAGTGGCGGTCATAGGGCTTGGTGCTGAAGATGGTAACCCGCATGGCTGTCTCTCCGCGTGTGCCGCTCCAGGAGCTGCGGGGACGATGCCACGCCTGACGTAACGCGTCCAGATTGCCGGCGCCCGCAAGGGGCGCCGGCTCTCGTCTGGTCAGTCGGCAACGGCTGGGGCGGCGTCCTCGACCGCTGCCGGAGGCTGGACGGCCGGGGCGATCTGCGGCTGGGCCGGCTGCGTCACCGTCCCGGGGGTGCCGGCGGCCGGAGCCGGTGTGACAACGCCGGGAGGCGTGTCACCGGTCGGTGCGGCACCCGTCGGGGCCGGCGCAACCCGGCCGGTGGTGCCGCCGGTTGCGCCCGGGGCCGCATTCGGGGCGGGCTGTCCGGCCGGCGGTGTCACGGCCGTGCCTATCGCGGGTGCGGTGGCTGCCGCTGCCGTCGGGGAGGCGTCCGTGGCGATCGGCTCGGGGATGACCGTGCCGTCGGCCGGTGCAATGCGCCAGACGGTATTGCCGGCGTCGTCGGCGAGCAGCAGTGCGCCGGTGCCATCGATGCCGACGCCGACCGGACGGCCGCGGGCATTGTCACCATCGAGGAAGCCGGTCACCACGTCGACCGGCTGCCCGTTCGGCATGCCGTTCTCGAAGGGGATGTAGACCACCTTGTAACCGTTGAACTGGGTGCGGTTCCAGCTGCCGCGGTGACCGACGAAGGCGCCAGCGCCGTAGGCCTCGGGCATGGCCGAGTTCATGGAGAACGTCATGCCGAGGGCTGCCACATGGCTGGAGAGCGCATAGTCGGGCGCAATCGCCTGCTCCACCAGATCCGGCCGCGGCGGATGGACCCGTTCGTCCACATGCTGGCCATAGTAGCTATAGGGCCAGCCGTAGAAGGCGTTTTCCTTCACCGATGTCATGTAGTCCGGCACCAGGTTGGGCCCGAGTTCGTCACGTTCGTTGACGACGGTCCAGAGCACCCCGGTCTCCGGGTGGAAGGTCAGGCCGTTCGGATTGCGCAGACCCGAGGCAAAGACGCGGGCGGCACCCGTCTGGCGGTCCACCTGCCAGATCGCGGCACGACCCTTCTCGGCTTCCATGCCGCGTTCGGCCGCGTTGGAGTTCGAGCCGACCGAGGCATAGAGGAACCGACCGTCGGGGCTCAGCGCCAGGTCCTTCGTCCAGTGGTGGTTGATCGGGCCGCCAGGCAGCGGCGTCAGCACGCGTGGCGTGTCGGTGATCTGGTTCTGGCCGAGGGTATAGGGGTAGGCGAGGATGGCATCCGCCGCCGCCACATAGAGGGTATTGTCGGCAAAGGCCACGCCGAAGGGCGAGTGGATGCCGGTCAAGAGGTCGTGGCGTTCGTCCACGGTGCCGTCGCGATCTGTGTCGCGCAGGAGCGTGATGAGATTGCTCTCCTTCGGCGGGCCGCCGCTTGGCTTGCCCGAGGCGAACGCCATGATCCAGTCGCGGATGAGGTCCTTCGGCCGTTCGGTCGGCTTGCCGCTCGGCGCTTTCCCCTGCACGACGAGCACGTCGCCGTTCGGCAGCGTGTGGACGGTGCGCGGGTTGGCGAGATCATTCGCATAGGCGGTGACGGTAAGGCCCTCGGCGACCGTTGGGGTTTCGCCCTCCTGCCATCCGATAACTTCGGCAACCTTCAGGTCGGGCAGCAACTGGCTTTGCGGTTCAGGCAGCACGGGGTCCGGGCCGATCTGCTGGGAGATGTCGAAGCTGGAATTCTCCTCGCTGCAGCCGGCCAGTGCCAGGACGGCAACGGCGGTCGAGGCCAGCGCAAGGGTACGGAAAGGGCGGTTCATCGTTCAACACTCCAGATTACGCGGGACCGGTTGCGGGCAGCGAGCAGGATGGTGACCAGGATCAAGGCAACCGTCAGGGCCGAGACGATAAGGCCGTTCGGAACCACGGCCGGCCAGCCGTCGCCGGCATGGATCAGGCTGTTGAGAAGGGCGAGTGCCAGCACGATGATGTAGGCGATTGCCGCGGCCCAGCCGGGACCGACCATCCGTGTCGACCGGCGCAGCATATCGAACAGGCCGGCGATCAGGCCAAGCGCTCCGCCAACGAGACCTGCAAAGAGCAGCCAGGAAGAGAAGTTCTGCCACATCAGGAAGGAGGTCTGCCAGTAGAGGATGTCGGTGAAAAGCGTCAGCGTGAAGCAGACGAACGGGAAGGGGACGAAGAGCGAGCTTAGTGCAAAGCCCGCCCTCCCGGACGTCGTTGTCGAGTAGGTCGTTGTCATGGTGGCGCCTCAGGTTGCAGAGGATGGGATGATGCCACTACGGCTGACGGCGCCTTTTGTTCCGAGACCGGCAGCCGCAAGATCCGTTTTGCAGGCAGCGGCATTTGTCAGCCCCCGTTGACACGTCTTTGTCGCATCTGCTCAAACCCTTGGCACGAATGGCATGAGGCGGGGGAGGACCGAAATGGCTGGTTATGTGTTGGCGATCGACCAGGGGACGACGTCGAGCCGGGCGATCGTCTTTGACGAGAGCATGAAGATCGCGGGCGTCGGGCAGAAGGAGTTCACCCAGATCTTCCCGAAGTCTGGATGGGTGGAGCACGATCCGGAGGAGATCTGGGGCTCTGTGGTGCTGACCATCCGTCAGGCGATCCGAAAGGCCGGCATCCGCGCCGCCGACGTCGCGGCAATCGGCATCACCAACCAGCGCGAGACCGTGGTGGTCTGGGAGAAGGAGACCGGCCAGGCGATCCACAACGCCATCGTCTGGCAGGACCGGCGCACCGCAGGTCTCTGCGAGGAGATGAAGGCCGACGGGCTTGAAGAGGTCTTCACGGCAAGGACCGGGTTGCTGCTCGACCCCTATTTTTCCGGAACCAAGCTGTCCTGGCTGCTCTCCAACGTGGAAGGCGCGAGGGCACGCGCCGCCAATGGCGAACTCTGCTTCGGCACGATCGACACCTACCTGATCTGGCGGCTGACGGGCGGCAAGCGTTTCGTCACCGACGCCACCAATGCCTCGCGCACGCTTCTCTACAACATCGCCGAAAACCGCTGGGACGAGGAACTGCTGCGGATCCTCGACATTCCGGAAGCGATGCTGCCGGAGGTGAAGGATTGCGCCGACGACTTCGGCGTGACCGAGCCTCGCCTGTTCGGCGCGGCCATCCCGATCCTCGGCGTTGCCGGCGACCAGCAGGCGGCGACGATCGGCCAGGCCTGTTTCGAACCCGGCATGATCAAGTCCACCTATGGGACCGGCTGCTTTGCCGTCCTCAACACCGGTGCCGAGATCGTGCCGTCGCAGAACCGGCTCTTGACGACGATCGCCTACCGGCTGAACGGCCGGACCACCTATGCGCTGGAAGGCTCGATCTTCATCGCCGGCGCTGCCGTCCAGTGGCTGCGGGACGGACTGGGGATCATCCGCAAGGCCGAGCAGACCGGCGCGCTGGCCGAAAGCGCCGATCCTGAGCAGAACGTCTATCTGGTGCCGGCATTTACAGGACTGGGCGCACCGCATTGGGACGCCGAGGCACGCGGCGCGATCTTCGGGCTGACCCGCAACACAGGTCCGGCGGAGCTTTCGCGCGCCGCACTCGAGGCGGTCTGCTACCAGACGCGCGACCTGCTGGACGCCATGCACAAGGACTGGAAAAAGGCGGGCAGCGAGACCGTGCTGCGCGTCGACGGCGGCATGGTCGCGTCCGACTGGACGATGCAGCGGCTGTCTGACCTCCTCGACGCGCCGGTCGACAGGCCCACCATCCTGGAGACCACCGCACTCGGGGCGGCCTGGCTTGCCGGCTCGCAGGCAGGCGTATGGCCGGATCAGGCGGAGTTCGCGCGCCGCTGGGCGCGCGAGCGACGGTTCGAGCCGCAGATGGAGGAAACGGTGCGGGCCGCCAAGATCGAGGGCTGGAACAATGCGGTCCGGAGGACCTTGGGTGGCCTCTGACCCACCCGGTTCCGACCGGCGCTCGGCCTATTCGAAGCGTTCGCCGGGATAGACGCCCCAGAGCGAGCCCTGATCGACGAAACCCTCGACGCCCGCGCTTCTGAGCACGACGGCGCACCAGGAGCCGTCGCAGGACCGCACGGCCATCATCACCTTCGGCTCCAGCCGGGCGGTGATCCTGGCGTTGTCGGAGGGACGGCCGCGCAAAGCCACCGGTTCCTTCAGCCAGGGCCCCACCAGTGCCGAGCGCTCGCCCGACAGCAGCGCGCCGGACATCCAGCCGCTGACGCCGTCGTGGTCGCGCACGCGCCGCCAATTGCCGTATTCCTCGGTGATCTCCAAAGGCGTGCCGGGTTGGGTGTAGAGCCATTTCGTCGGATAGTCCGTCGACGGCCCGACGCGCATGCGCGCCTGCCGCGCCTTCAGGGACACGTAACGTGGCACGGAAAACCCGGTCTCGCGGCCCTTCTTGAAGCCTGTCATCGGTGACGGCTGTGCCTGCGCGATCGTGGCTGACGGAAGGTGCAGGACGTGCCCAAGGGCAAGAGCGGCTGCGCCCAGCGCTGCAATCCGGCAGGCCCGCAGGCCCGCCCTCATCCAGACCGGCCGACGGCCAGGCTGCTGCTGACAGAGGTGCATGTCAGTTGCACTTCTGCACTTCCTGGAGTGCTGCGGTCACGCCGTTCAGCGAGAAGGTGTAGCTGGTATCGGTACCGCGCTGCGAGGTGGCCTGCAGCACCAGCTGGCGTCCGGCCCGCATGGCGTTGACCATCTCCGGCTCGGCGGCCTGGTTCTTCACCCAGGCCGCATTTTCCTTGGGGCGCATGCTGAAGGACTTTTCGTCGACGTTGACACGGATGTCGGCGTCGGGCTTCAGGCTGTAGCCCATGATCGCCTGCGGCGCGTAGCTGGAGTTGGTGGCCGGCGCGATCAGCAGGAAGTTGTCGCCGTGGTTGACGTTGGAGGGCTGCGCCGTGACCGGCACCGAAAGGGCGTAGCAGTTCTTCTGCCCGCCGGCGGTGTAGGAGTAGACGCCCCAGGCGTCATACTGCTTGATGCGTGTGGGTTGAGCGCTGGCGACCGCGGCCGAGCCGAGAATGAGCGAAAGAGCAAAGCAGCTTGTCCGAGCGAACATTATGCCTCCATCTGTGTCTGTGCGGTGGGTTTTGGCCCTCATCTGTTGCGGGGGACCGTCTCAAACGAGGCTCTAATACAGCCCGTCGCGGTTACCGGGAAGTTAACTTTCGGGCCGAAATCATGTCCCGGGCGTCACAAAGAGGTGAGTGGTGCCTGAGTTTGACATGGGTTTGTCGGATTTGAGCCGCTCCCGCGGCGCTTTGAAACGCTGATTTTGCGGGCTCGTTCATTGGATCGCAGCACCTCTCAGATCACAGCAGCGCCGGCAGCAGCAGACGCTTTTTGCCGGAGACAGGTCACCGTTCAGCGCAGCGAGGCAGCACAGGGATCCGACCCTTACTGGAAGTCTGTGGTCCACTCGATGTTGTCCTGATCGAGCGCGCTATCCAGCACGCGAACAATTCGGATGGCTAGTTCCGAGGTCGCGTAAAGAACAACCCATCGCTGCACGACCAGCATGCGAGCGTCCGCAGCAATTTCCGGCTTCGCAGGGCCGAGATGCGGATAGTCCTCCAGTCTGGATATGCCTCGCTCGATGGCGCTGAGAACGAGAGATGCTCTGGCCTCGCCGCTCGTTGTCGCCACCCAGATCCAGATGTTCATCAGATCGTGACGTGCCAGCCGGGAAAACAGAACCGGCCGCGTCGCCATCGGTTCAGGCCTTGCCAGCCATACGCGATCTGCCTTCGGCGATCACGCTGTCAATGTCGAGCGGCGCGTAATCGCCACTCTCCTCACCCTTGCGCCAGGCATCGCGAACTTGATCGAGGTCCTGATTCTGAATGGTGTTGCGGGCTTCCATGAGGCGCAGTGCCTCCTCCACGACCTCTGCGGACGATCCGAACCTGCCGGACCTGACTTGGGCGTCGACATACTCGGCAAGATGGTCGTTCAGGGAGATGTTGAGCTTCACTCTAAGTTCCCTCCGATGATGTGACGATCATAGACGCGCCGGCCAAATCGCGCAAACACTCCGGCCGGCTTTGACCTACGCCCGTGCCGGAATGTTCAGCCCGCGTTCCACCGCCGGCCGGGCCAGGCCGCGCGCCAGCCACTTCGGCACGTTCTTCAGCTCGTCGTAGCGCACGAGGTCGCCGGCGCCGTAGAAGCCGACGAGGTTGCGGACCCAGCCAAGCATGGAGATGTCGGCGATCGTGTAGTCGTCGCCCATGATCCAGTCGCGGCCTTCGAGACGCGTCTCCAGGACGCGGATGATGCGGGCGGATTCCTTGACGTAGCGCTCCAGCGGGCGCTTGTCCTCGATCTCGCGGCCGGCGAACTTGTGGAAGAAGCCGAGCTGGCCGAACATCGGGCCGAGCCCTCCCATCTGGAACATCAGCCACTCGATCGTCTCATACCGGCGGGCCGGATCTGCGGGCAGCAGCTTGCCGGTCTTTTCCGCCAGATAGATCAGGATCGCGCCGCTTTCGAAGAGTGCCAAAGGCTTGCCGCCCGGGCCGTCGGGATCGAGGATTGCCGGGATCTTGCCGTTCGGGTTGAGCGACAGGAACTCCGGGGCCCAGCTCTCATTGTCGCCGATGTCGATGAAATGCGGCTCGTAGGGCAGGCCGGTCTCCTCCAGCATGATCGACACCTTGACGCCGTTCGGCGTCGGGGTCGAGTAGAGCTGCAGGATGTCTGGGTTCTGTGCCGGCCAGCGCGTGGTGATGCGATAAGCGGAGAGATCGGCCATCGGGGTACCTCGAGGGTTACTGTTGCTCGTCAAATATAGGTCGGGCGGGCAGGGGGAACCAGAAGCGCGGTGGCTTTTTTACGGCCATAATGTGGCAGCAGGGGTTGTCGCTCCCTTCTGCTGCGCCATCTACCGTCTTCTGATGCTGCTCAGCCTCGTGCCTTTCAGCGCCACAGGCGGCAGCCTTTCGCGCGTGCCATCTGCGTCTTCCGGACGTCCTCCTGTTCAAGGCAGGCGTCCTCCGTTGGCACCGCCCGCAAGAGAACGGAGCAAATCATGAGCGATACGGTCGCATCCGGCCCAGAAGAAGCCGTTCCTGCCCCCGAGGGCAAGACGCAGATCATCGAGACCGACTACGAGATCGGCCAGGACAACACCAGTTACCGCCGCCGTTTCGTCCTGGAGTTCGACATCCACAACGTGGTCTTCACGGTCTCGGCTCTCGGCATCGTCGCCTTCACGTTTCTGACGCTGATCTTCCAGACGACGCTCGGCCCCGTCTTCGTGGCGCTGCGCGACGCGCTGACGTCGAACCTTGCCTGGTTCTTCCTGCTTGCGGGCAACATCATGGTGCTCGCCTGCATCCTTCTGATCTTCCTGCCGCTCGGGCGCGTCCGTCTGGGTGGACCGGAGGCGACGCCGGACTACAGCCGCATGTCGTGGTTCTCGATGCTGTTCGCCGCCGGCATGGGCATCGGCCTGATGTTCTACGGCGTTTCCGAACCGCTCGGCAACTACACGGCAGCCTTTGGCGGCCCTGTGTTCGAAGACGGCGTGCGCACCGACTGGGCGCCGCTCAACGGCGTGGTGGGCGACGAGGAGGGCGCGCGGCGCCTGGCCATGGCGGCGACG
Source organism: Rhizobium sp. PK7-22 (assembly GCF_056530405.1). Classification (NCBI taxonomy): domain Bacteria; kingdom Pseudomonadati; phylum Pseudomonadota; class Alphaproteobacteria; order Hyphomicrobiales; family Rhizobiaceae; genus Rhizobium; species Rhizobium sp. PK7-22. The sequence goes on along the minus strand of NZ_CP096514.1, from coordinate 3,137,778 downwards.
ATCTTCCACTGGTCGCTGCACCCCTGGGCGATCTATGCGGTGGTGGCGCTGTCGCTGGCGCTGTTTGCCTACAACAAGGGCCTGCCGCTGACGCTGCGCTCGATCTTCTATCCGATCTTCGGGGAACGGGTCTGGGGCTGGCCGGGCCATGTCATCGACATCCTCGCGGTCTTCGCGACGATCTTCGGCCTCTCGACGTCGCTCGGGATCGGTGCGCAGCAGGCGGGAGCAGGGCTCAACTTCCTGTTCGGTCTGCCCGCGAACCTCGGCATGATCGTCTTCCTCGTGATCATCATCACCGGCATTGCCATCGCCTCGGTGGTCGCGGGCATGGACAAGGGTGTCAAGCGGCTCTCCGAGATCAACATGGCTCTCGCCCTTCTGCTGCTGGTCTTCGTCATCCTCGTCGGCCCGACGTGGCAGATCCTGCGCGGCTTCTTCCTCAATTTGAGCGCCTACGTGCAATATCTGCCGGCCCTCTCCAATCCGTTCGGCCGCGACGACGACAACTTCCGCCAGGGCTGGACGGCCTTCTACTGGGCCTGGTGGATCAGCTGGTCGCCCTTCGTCGGCATGTTCATCGCCCGCGTCAGCCGCGGCCGCACGGTGCGCGAGTTCCTGATCGCGGTGCTCCTGATCCCGTCGCTGGTGTCGACGCTGTGGATGACGGCGCTCGGCGGCACGGCGATCAGCCAGGTGGTCAACGAGGGGCTCACCTCGGTGCAGGACGCGGCGCTGGAGATCCAGCTGTTCGAGATGCTGGCGCATCTGCCGCTGACGCAGATCACCTCGCTGATCGGCATCATCCTGGTCATCGTGTTCTTCGTCACCTCGTCGGATTCCGGCTCGCTGGTGATCGACACGATCGCCGCCGGCGGCAAGGTCAATGCGCCGACGCCGCAGCGGGTGTTCTGGGCAAGCTTCGAAGGACTGGTCGCCATCGCGCTGATGCTGGGCGGCGGTCTTGCCGCGCTGCAGGCGATGGCGGTCTCGACCGGCTTCCCCTTCGCCATCGTGCTGCTGGGCGCGACCTACTGCCTGTTCAAGGGACTGATGGCCGAACCCCGGCCCGTATCGGGCAAGTCGAAAACGGCCTAGGAAGCCGGCTGCACCAGATTTTTGGTGCAGCCTATCGTCACCGGCGCTACGTCTTCATGTGAACAACTATAGCCGGAGGAAGGACGATGGATATCACGAACAGGGCGCCTGGCCATGAACTGAAGCTGGTGCGCGAGATCGACGCGCCGCGCGAGAAGATCTTCCAGGCGTGGACGACGCCGGAGCTGATGAAGCAGTGGTTCTGCCCGCTGCCCTGGAAGGTGACGGAGGCCGACCTCGACGTGCGCGCGGGCGGACGCTGCAACAACACCATGGAGGGACCGGACGGCGAGGTGATCCCGAACCAGGGTGTCTATCTCGAGGTGATCGAGAACGAGAAGCTGGTCTTCACCGATGCCTTCACCGAAGGCTGGGTGCCGACGGAGAAGCCCTTCATGGTCGGGGTCGTAGAGCTCGAGGAACTGCCCGGCGGACGGACCCGCTATACCGCCAAGGCGCGGCACTGGACCGAAGAAGATAAAGAGGCGCACGAAGCCATGGGCTTCCACGAAGGCTGGGGAGCGGCAACGGACCAGCTCGCGGCGCTTTTGGCGCGGATGTAGATCTGGTCTTCGTCAAGCGTGCCGTTTCGCGAAAGGCGCAGGTTGCCGGTCTGCCCCCGGCAGGTCCGGGAGCATTGTGCGGGCGCCAGGTGATCTTGCGAGCGCTTAGCCATCCATCCCATCGAACGGACCGTTCGAGATATTCGCATTTGCGGTCGGGGGCTCACTTCTCTATCTGCAGGAAAACCACCAGATAGGACCCTCTCCATGGAACTCGGCCTTTATACCTTTGCGGATGTGGACCCGAATGCGCCCGACAAGGGTGCGGAGGGCGTGCAGCGGATGAAGAACCTGCTGGAGGAGATCGAGCTTGCCGACCAGGTCGGCCTCGATGTCTTCGGGCTCGGCGAGCATCATCGGCCGGATTATCTCGTTTCCTCGCCGGCAACCGTGCTGGCGGCGGCGGCGGTGAAGACGAAGACCATCCGCCTCACCAGTGCCGTCTCGGTGCTCTCGTCAGACGATCCGGTGCGGGTCTTCCAGCAGTTTGCGACGCTCGACCTGATCTCCAACGGCCGCGCCGAGATGATGGCCGGGCGGGGCTCCTTCATCGAATCCTTCCCGCTGTTCGGCTACGACCTCGGCGACTACGAGCAGCTTTTTGCGGAAAAGCTCGACCTGCTGATGGCGATCCGCGACGAGGAGGTGGTGACCTGGACGGAGGGCCAACTACGCGCGCCGATCAACGGCCGCGGCGTCTATCCGCGCCCGCTGCAGGAGAGACTGCCGCTCTGGATTGCCGTCGGCGGCACGCCGCAGTCGGTGGCGCGGGCAGGGGCGCTCGGCCTGCCGGTGGCGCTTGCCATCATCGGTGGCGAATATCCGCGCTTTGCACCGCTTCTCAACCTCTACCGGGAGGCGGCCCGCCGGGCCGGGCAGGATCCGGCCAAGCTGAAGACAAGCATCAACGTGCACGGCTTCATCGCCGACACGACCGAGATTGCCGCCGACCAGTTCTACGGACCGCAGGCCGCCGTCATGGACCGGATCGGCCGCGAGCGCGGCTGGGGGCCGACCAACCGGGCGCAGTTCGACCAGGCGCGCGGCCCGACCGGCAATCTCTTTGTCGGCGATCCGGAGCTGGTGGCGGAAAAGATCGTCGCGGCGCACAGGGTGTTCGGCAACGACCGCCTGCTGATCCAGATGGCGATCGGGCTGATGCCGCATGCGCAGATCATGCGCGGCATCGAGCTCTTCGGCACGAAAGTGGCGCCGCTCGTCAGAAAAGAATTGACGGGTTCGGCGGTTGGCGCGACACCGGCCGCCTGAAGCCACCGGCCCGAAATCATCGGATAGTCGAATGATCGTTACCACTGAAGACGAACTCCTGAAGCTCAAGGATGTCGGGCGCATCTGCGCCGTGGCCATCGAGACCATGGCCAAGGCGCTCGAGCCCGGCATCACCACCGCCGAGCTCGACGCCATCGGGCGTCGGGTGCTGGAGGAGAACGAGGCGGAATCGGCGCCGGAGTTCTGCTACAAGTTTCCGGGCGCCACCTGCATCAGCGTCAACGAGGTCGTGGCTCACGGCATTCCCGGCGACCGGGTGATCGGCGCGGGAGATCTCGTCAACATCGATGTCTCGGCGGTCAAGAACGGGCTGTTCGGCGATGCGGGTGCTTCCTACGCCGTGCCGCCGGTGACGCGGCAGGCGGAGAAGCTTTGCCGCGACGGACGCCGCGCGCTGTGGACGGGCCTGCAGCAGGTAAAGCCCGGTCGGCCGCTGGCCGGCATCGGCAATGCCATCGGTGAGTTCGCGCGCAAGAACCGTTATACGCTGATCCAGAACCTTTCCAGCCACGGCATCGGCCACACGCTGCACGACGAGCCCAAGGAATTGCCGACCTGGCCGGACCCGACCGAGACGCGGATGATCGAGGAGGGGCTGGTGTTCACCATCGAGCCGTTCCTGTCGGTCGGCGCCGACTGGGCCGTCGACGGCGGCAACGGCGATCCGTGGACGCTCTACAGCGAGCCGCGGGCGCTGACGGTGCAATACGAGCACACGATCGTCGCCACCCGCAACGGGCCGCTGATCCTGACGCTGGCAAGCTAGCAAGTTGGCAAGCCAGCAAGAGAAGGCAGCGTGCGGGGATCCCGGGCGCCCGGCTCAGTCATTGAACACGGGTTGGCCTCGGAAAGCCCGCACCGTCGCAAGAGCGGCCGGTCCGGGCATCATGCCCGGTCCGATGCCGGCGACCTCATGTCGCGCTCCGACTCAAGCGACCGGCACAGGTTAAGTCAGGAAGGCGCGCGAAGTTCAGATCTTCCGCGAGGTCATTCCCGTTTCGATTAACAAATGATGAAGCGCCGGCCCCCGCAGAGGTCTCTCCAGAGGCGGATGGGCCGACCTGTGCGGACATCGCACAGGTCGCCGTCGCGGATCACGAATGCAGGGCGCGGTGCTGTGGATAACCGGCGTCAGCCGGCGAGGGGGTGAGGCGGTGCTTTGCCCGCATCGTGCGATTTCATCAAGTCGCCGCAAGAGGACGGTCACGGGCGGATCGCGCCGCCCGTGACGTCATTCCTTGCACCAGACATCTCGACGCCGGTCCGCGCGCGCCTCAGGCCGTGCGGCTGGAGGGTTTCTCCAGATAGACCTCGATCGGGACCCCGGAGCGGACATCGCCTTCAAGGGCGACGGCATAGGCACCGAAGCCCGTGTCGAGCAGGGCGGCCAGCATGCCGGTCGATGCCGGCGGCAGATAGCCAAGCTGGCTGCCGTCGCGTCTCTCGACTGCAATGCTGGAGGGATCGAAGCTGCGGTCCGGGCGCCGGCGAAGGCGCAGGACCTCGTTCTCGTCGGGCTGACGTGCCTGCGGGAACTGGTCGCGATTGGCGACATAGGACCTGAGCAGCCTGATCCCGGCCTTCGGCTCGCCGGCGGCCATGGCCGTGGCCGCCAGCGGAAGCGAAGCCAGAGCTCCGCCCGCGCCGGCGAGGAAAGAGCGTCTTTCCATTGAAGCCCCTCCCTAGAGCTGTTCCGCCTGGGCGCCGCTGTTGGGCTTGGCCCGGCCGAGGTTCGGCTTTTCGCCAAGCGGCTCCATCGGCCGGCTGGAGAAGGAGCCATTGCCGTCGATCGACTGGCCTTCCGTCCAGCGGCCCTGGACCGGCTCGCTGCCGTCCTTCTGGAAGCCGAGGAAGGAATAGCTGAACTCCTGGTTTTCCTGGTCCTGCGGGAAGCTGTTGGGGATCGGGAAGACCTCGGTCGGGCCGCCCAGTTCCTCCAGCGCCGCCATCCACTGGTTCTGGTGCATGGTATCGCGCGCGATCAGGAAGGACAGCATGTCCTTCATGCCCGGATCGTTGGTCATGTTGTAGAGGCGCACGGCGAGGATGCGGCCGGTCGATTCGGCGGTGACGTTTGCCGTCATGTCGGCGGCGATATTGCCGCTGGCGTAGATGTGAGACATGTCGAAGGGCACGCCGTCGGAGTCCACCGGCATGGCCGACAGACCTGCGGAAAGAAGGTTCTTGAGGTTGAGGCCGCCAAGCACCGCACCGCCGACCGGATCATTGGCGACTTCTTCCTTGAGGCTGAGCGGGGCGCCTTCGAGGTTCATGGCAACCGCCGTCGCCAGCATCTCGATATGGCCGAGTTCTTCGGCCGCGGTGTTCATCAGAAGGTCGCGAAACTTGGGATTACCCCGGGCGCCGCAGGCCTGGAAGAAGTACTGCATCGCGACGCGGATCTCGCCCTCGACGCCGCCGATGGCCTGCTGCAGCGCACGGGCAAACAACGGGTTCGGTGTCTCGACGCGCACGGGATATTGCAGTTTTCCGTCGGTGTAGAACATTGTTCTCTCCTCATGTTGGGAACGGGTGCCGAACAAGGGGTGGTGCGAAGAGTTCCGGGGATGTTGAGAAAGTCTCGGGCTTTCCAATTGTCCGTTGATTTGCATGCCCGCGCCGCCGACACTTTTTCGCGGCAGGATCCATCAGTGTTGCGCATCGTTGGATCAATATTGCTGGTTTGCCGGCGCCCGGGTGCGGTGCGATAAGCGCGCATGGCTTCCCAGATCTGCCCGCTCCAGACCTCGTTCGTGCCCGTCGGAATTGCCGGGGCGCTCGCCATGGCGGCGGCGATGGGATTCGGACGCTTCGTCTACACGCCGATCCTGCCGGGGATGATGGCGGGCGCGTCGCTGTCTGCCGCCGATGCCGGGCTGATCGCCGGCGCCAATTTCGTCGGCTATCTCCTGGGCGCGGTGCTTTCGGCCTACGGCTGGGCCGCGGGGCGGGAGAGGCGGGTGGCACTGGCCGCGCTTCTGGCGACCGCCTTGCTGCTGGCGGCGATGGCGGCAACCGACAGCCTTGCCGGTTTCCTCATCATCCGGCTTTTCGCCGGCGTCGCCAGCGCCTTTGCGATGATCTTCACCTCGTCCATCGTGCTGCCCTATGCCGCCCAGAGCGAGCGGGTGCCGATGCTGCATTTCGGCGGCGTCGGCTTCGGCATCGCATTGTCCTCGGCGCTGGTGTTCCTCGTCAACCTCATCGCCGGCGACGGGGCGCACGGCTGGCGGCTGAGCTGGATCGGCAGCGCGGTGATCGCCTTCCTCTGCCTTCTCGTCATCGCCCCGCTTTTACCGCGACCGGCCAGCGGTGCCATACGCGTGCAGGAACCGCCGCTTCCCTGGCGGCGGCCGCTCGTGCTGATGACGCTGTCCTACGGCCTGTTCGGCTTCGGCTATGTGATCACGGCGACCTTCCTGGTGACGATCGCGCGCACCACCGACGCCGGTCCGCTGGTGGAGTTCCTCGCCTGGTTCGTCACCGGCACGGCGGCGGCGCTGTCGCTGCTCGCCTGGCGCCTGCTGGTCGACCGGGTGGGGGCAACGGCCACCTACGCCGCCTGCATCGCGCTGGAAGCGGTCGGCGTCATGGGTTCGGTGCTGCTGCCGCCGATGGCGGGGGCGCTGGTAGGAGGGCTCTTCCTCGGCCTCACCTTCATGGCGGTGACAGCCTACGGGCTGCAGATCGGCCGGACGCTGGCGCCGGAAAGCCCGCGCAGGGCGCTCGCCTCCATGACGGCCGCCTTCGGGACCGGCCAGATTGCCGGGCCGCTGGCAGCCGGCTGGCTGGCGCAAGGCAGCGGCAGCTTCACGCTGCCGACGATGCTGGCGGCGGCGGCGCTCGCAGTCTCGGCGCTGCTGGTCCTGCCGATCCTCCGCCGAACGTGAGAACACACGGTATTACAATTCTGTAAGGCGCACCGGGCGGCATTGCTGCCCACACAGTTCTGCCCTAGTTTGCCGCCACGCCACCCCCCAGCCAATCACGGCCAGATCGCGCAACGAGTGCTGCCACGTGTTCAAGTCATTTTTTCCACAACCGAAGCTCTTCTTCATATCCGCAGCCGTCTGGTCGGCGCTCGTCATCGCCTTCTGGTATGCGGTCGGAGAAGATCTGGGAGCGTATTTCGGGATGCCGCCGGTGCCGGTCGAGGCGCCGCCCGAGATCGGCGTCACGACTTTCTGGTCGCCGGCCTTCCTGTGGTTCTACCTCTACTTCGTCCTGGTGACCGCGATCTTCACGGCCTTCTGGTTCTGGTACCGGCCGCACCGCTGGCAGATGTGGTCGATCCTCGGCTCGGCGGTCATCCTGTTCACCACCTATTTCCAGGTGCAGGTGAGCGTGGCGATCAACAACTGGTACGGCCCGTTCTGGGATCTGGTGCAGGCGGCCGTGTCGCAGACCGCCACGGTGACGGCCGACCAGTTCTACGGCCAGATCGGCGTCTTCCTCGGCATCGCCATGGTGGCGGTCGCGGTCGCGGTCATCACCCGCTTCTTCGTCAGCCACTACATCTTCCGCTGGCGTACCGCGATGAATGAATACTACATGTCGCAGTGGCCGAAGCTCCGAAAGATCGAAGGCGCCTCGCAGCGCGTCCAGGAGGACACGATGCGGTTTTCCTCGACCGTCGAGGGGCTAGGCGTCAGCTTCATCGATTCCATCATGACGCTGATCGCCTTCACGCCGGTGCTGATGCGGCTCTCCGAAAACATCACGGAACTGCCGCTGATCGGGGAAATTCCCTATCCGCTGGTGACGGCCGCCATCCTCTGGTCGCTGTTCGGGACGGTGTTCATGGCGCTCGTCGGCATCAAGCTGCCGGGCCTGGAGTTCCGCAACCAGCGCGTCGAGGCCGCCTACCGCAAGGAACTCGTCTACGGCGAGGACCATGTCGACCGGGCGCAGCCGATGACGGTGACGGAGCTCTTCGACAACGTCCGCCGCAACTACTTCACGCTCTATTTCCACTACCTCTATTTCAACATCGCGCGCATCTTCTACCTGCAGATCAACAACATCTTCGCGCTGCTGATCCTGGCGCCGTCGATCATCGCCGGCCGCATCTCGCTCGGCGCGCTGAACCAGATTTCCGGTGCCTTCGGGCAGGTGACCTCGTCGTTCCAGTATCTCGTCTCGTCGTGGCCGACGATCGTCGAGCTTCTGTCGATCTACAAGCGCCTGCGCGCCTTCGAAAAGGCGATCGACGACGAGCCGCTGCCGGAGATCGACAGGCACTATCTCGAGCGCGAAGCGATGGGTGGCGAGCTGGAGGCCGACCGGCCGACGTAACGCCGGACAGCCGTTAGGTCCGCGCCGGGTGACCCGCGCGGGTTCAAAGGGGAGAGGGCAGGCGGTTGAGGTATGGGGTTGGTGTTTTCAGGCTTTCCGCCTGCCCCGGTTGCCGTGTCGTTCAGGAAGTTCCCTGCTGTCCCGTCCGTCACTGCAGCCATCACCGGCACCGAGCCTTGTTCGGGCGCTACCCCGGTTCGCGACCCGGTGCTCCCTTCCGATGACGCCCCGATTGTCGCGCATCCGGTCGGGAGGTGAATCCAGGTGAATGTGAAAAGCGGTAAGGTTCTGTTCGGGCTGGTTTAAAAATCTGGAGGAAGACAAAAGCGCCCCTCAGGGCGCCTCTGGCGCGGGATCGATGGCGCTGACGACCCGCGCGACAATCTCGTTCATGGTCGCGGCATCCAGCGTTTCGATGTACTGCGCCGTCTTCTGCTGAATGCGTGCAGCAATGTCGAAGCTGCGCACCTGGTTGCAGACGGCGATGCCGGTGGTGTCATGGCCGGTGACCGGCACCGCCAGACCGACGTCCCTCGCGAAGGCGCCGCCAGTGGTGATGGGGACGGTCATCGCAACGCCCAAGGCGTTGATCTCCCGGGGCGTGATGACGACGAAGCGGTGCCGGTTCTTCATTTCGCGACCGGCCACGGGATTGGGGTCGATCCAGAACACGTCGCCACGCCGCGGCACGTTGCTGCGGATCATCAGCCGATCTCGCGACCGACGGGATCGCCATCCAGCGCCCGGGCGGTCTCGGCTGAAAGCCGTTCCATTTCCTCGGCACCCTTCAGGAGTTCTCTCAGCGTATAGCGGCGGCTGGCGCGCTCCACGGGCCGGGCCACCAAGGCTCCATCCGCGACCGTCAGCGAAAGCTGGTCGCCAACCTGCGTCTGCATCATCTGCAGCATGACGGGCGGAATGGTCACAACGGCGGCGCCGCCCTGCCGCCGGATCTTCGTGATGTTGGACATGATGACGCTCCGATGTGCTACAAATGTAGCACATTGGGCCGGGCTTTCAACGTGCCGATGCGGTCTTTAGAGGCCGGAACTCTCCGACGAACCGTGCTGCAGCGCTCTCATCGCCTCCGCATAGGTGACGCAGGCGACGTCGGGGAGGGCGCAGACTTCGGAGGCCAGCCGCTCCATGGCCCGCCAGTAGGCGCCACCGTTCATCTTGACGAAGTGCAGGCCGATCTGGAGCGGGATGCGGTCACCCTCATACTGGCGATCGAAGGCGGACCGGAAGGCGGCGTAGGCGCGGTCCTCGAATTCGGCGGACCGGCTGGGCTTCTCGACACCGGCGGAATGGCGGATGAAGAGATTGTAGTCCATGGCGATGATCGGCCGTTGCTTCGGGCCCTCGGGGATCAGCGGCAGGCCGAACTGGGTGATGCCGTCCTTCTCCCGGGGCATCAGCGGCCCCTTGGTGACGGTGCTCGCATCGTAGAGGAAGCCTTCTTCCCGTTCCGCTTCAAACAGGGTTTCGGGCGCCGACAGATAAGGGGCACGAAAGCCGCGGATGCCGTCCTTCACCAGGTTGCGCCAACCCGGCGGCTCGTCCGAAGCGACGCCATTGGCGACCCAGGCGTCGGCAAGCACCGCGCGGAAGCTCTTCATCTCCGTCTTCCAGTCACCCACGCTCCAGTCGGCGCCATCGAAGTGGCCGCAGGTGTGGCTGGCGATCTCGTGACCTTCCTCGTGCGCCTGCCAGACGTGGGCGAGGCGGGTGCGGGCTTCCTCGGTGGTCTGGGCAAAGCCGATGTTGGAGCGGCCGGCCTTGTGGTGCGGACCCTTGTAGGTCGATGCGGCGGGACGTGCGATCACCAGCGCGCAGGACAGGAAGTAGGTGAAGCGGATGTCGTTTGCCCTGGCGAAATCGCGGCTGCGCTGCCAGAGCGCATTGTCGCCGGCGCCGTCGAAGGAGACGAGCAGCAGCTGCTTCGGCTTTGGTGATTCCGTTGGCTGTTCCGGTTGCTGGGCCAGGGCGGGGAGTGGCAGGCAAAGGCAGACGGTCATCAAAAATCGGAAAAACATGGGCACCGTGCAATGAGAGTGGGTGCGCCCTTCTGTGACCCGAATGCGGCAAAGCTTGGGAAGGACGACGGGATGGCGCGAGGGTCGCGCGGACGCAAAGCCCGATCTGCGGCCACTGCCGATCGGAGAATCGCGTCGGCCACCCCTTACATGCGCGGGAAAATGCGCTAGAAGGCGCTTTTCCGCATGATGGGCCTCGAGGGCCGGAGATTGGAATGGCGCAAGACAACGACAGCTTTATCCGCGAAGTGAACGAGGAACTCCGTTCCGACCGGTTCAGGAACGTCTGGAGCCGTTTCGGCAAGATCATCATCGCGCTCGCAATCCTGATCGTTCTCGCGACAGCCGGCTATCGCGGCTATGAATACTGGAAGAACCACAATGCGTCGGCTTCCGGCGACCGGTTTCTCGCGGCTCTGAACCTCGCCTCCCAGGACAAATACGACGAAGCTCTGGCCGCCTTCCAGGCGCTGGAGGAAGACGGAAGCGGTTCCTACCCGGTGCTGGCGCAGATGCGCGCGGCCGCCGTACTGGCCCAGAAGGGTGACGTCCCCGGCGCCATCGCGGCCTATTCCGAGGTTGCCGGCAATACGGCTGCACCCGACGCCATGCGCGACGTGGCGCGCCTGCGAGCCGCCTGGCTTCTGATCGATACCGGCACCTATGAGCAGGTCTCGGCCGAAGCGGAAGTGCTGACGACCGGAACTCATGCCCTGCGCAATTCGGCCCGCGAAGCGCTTGGGCTTGCGGCCTACAAGGCCGACGACATGGTGCGCGCGAAGGAATGGTTCCAGGCCATTGCCGACGATGCAGCCGCACCGCGCAACGTCGCCAATCGTGCGCAGATCATGCTCGACACAATTGCCGCCTCCGGCAGGGCGGCCTAACTTCCCGAAGCGGGAAGGACCGAAGGAACGAACCCCATGACTTTTACAGTCGCGATCGTCGGACGCCCGAACGTCGGGAAATCGACGCTGTTCAACCGGCTGGTGGGCAAGAAGCTCGCGCTGGTGGACGATACGCCGGGCGTCACCCGTGACCGGCGGCCGGGCGATGCCAAGCTGATCGACCTGCGCTTCACCATCATCGATACCGCCGGCCTCGAAGAGGTCGGTCCGGACACGCTGGAAGGCCGTATGCGCGCCCAGACGGAGATCGCCATCGGCGAAGCGGATCTGACGCTCTTCGTGGTCGACGCGAAATCCGGCCTCACGCCGCTCGACAAGACGTTTGGCGAACTGCTGCGCCGCAGCGGCAAGCCGGTGGTGCTGGTCGCCAACAAGTCGGAGGCCAAGGGTTCCGACGGCGGGTTCTACGACGCCTATACCCTGGGGCTCGGCGAGCCGGTGCCGATCTCGGCCGAACACGGCCAGGGGATGATCGACCTGCGCGACGCGATCGTCGAGGCGATCGGCGGCGAGGATGTCGCCTTTCCGCCCGAGGTGGACGAGCCCGAGACCAATGTCGACCTGCGCGGGGAACTGGAATTCGAGGACGAGGACTACGAGCCGGAATACGACGACACGAAGCCGCTGCGCGTCGCCATCATTGGCCGCCCGAATGCCGGCAAGTCGACGCTGATCAACCGCTTTCTCGGCGAGGACCGGCTGCTGACGGGTCCGGAAGCCGGCATTACCCGCGACAGCATTTCCGTCGAATGGGACTGGCGCGGCCGCACCATCAAGATGTTCGACACCGCCGGCATGCGCAAGAAGGCGCGCGTCCAGGAAAAGCTCGAGAAGCTTTCGGTGGCCGACGCGCTGCGCTCGATCCGCTTTGCCGAAACCGTGGTGATCGTGTTCGATTCGACCATTCCGTTCGAAAAGCAGGACCTGCAACTGGTCGACCTGGTGATCCGCGAGGGGCGCGCCGCGGTGCTGGCCTTCAACAAGTGGGATCTCGTCGAGTATCCGCAGGAAGTGCTGGCGGAGCTTCGCGAAAAGACCGAGCGGCTGCTGCCGCAGGCGCGCGGCATCCGCGCCGTGCCGATGTCCGGCCAGACCGGCTATGGGCTGGACAAGCTGATGCAGAGCATCATCGAGACCGACATGGTGTGGAACAAGCGCATCTCGACCGCCAAGCTCAACCGCTGGCTGGACGGCGTGCAGATCCAGCATCCGCCACCGGCGGTCTCCGGGCGCCGGTTGAAGCTTAAGTACATGACCCAGGTGAAGGCCCGCCCGCCGGCCTTCATGATCTCCTGCACGCGTCCCGATTCGGTGCCGGAGTCCTATATCCGTTACCTGACGAACGGCTTGCGCGCCGATTTCGACATGCCGGGCGTACCGATCCGCATCCATCTGCGGGCGTCGGAAAATCCATTCGAATCAAAGAGGAAGCGCCGCTAGCGCCAGCTTTGATTCAAGCGGTCAAAGGTGCGAACCGGTCGTCATAGGAGCCGCCATGGCCTCGGCCGATGTCCTGATCGCATTCTTCGTCACGACGGCGATCTTCGCCTATATCCCCGGGCCGGCGATGCTCTATGCGGCGGCCCAGACGGTCGCGCGGGGGCGTCGATCCGGCCTCTCGGCGGTGCTCGGGATCCATCTCGGCTGCTACGTTCATGTGCTGGCCGCGGCGGCCGGACTGTCGCTCATCTTCCACGCCGTGCCATTGCTCTACACAGTCGTGAAGCTTGGCGGCGCAGCCTATCTGATCTGGCTCGGCATCGTGCTGTTTCGCAGCCGTGATGGAGACTTCTCCTCCGGCTCGCCAGTTCAGCCCAAGTCCGCCCGGAGAGCGTCATGGTCGAGGTGCTGAACCCGAAGACGGCGCTGTTCTTCCTCGCCTTCCTGCCGCAGTTCGTCGATGCAAGCGCCAGCCTGCCGGTCTGGCTGCAGTTCGCAATTCTCGGAACAGTGGTCAACCTGCTGTTTTCATCGGCCGACATCGTCTGCGTCTTCTTTGCCGGCGCGCTGACCAATCGCCTGCGTGCCTCGCAGCGGACGCAGAGGTTCATGCAGCGGGTCGGTGGCGCGGTGCTTGTCGGGCTCGGCGCCCATCTCGCCCTGCAGAGAAGCTGAAGACCCTGCCTGTCAGGGGGCGGGCAGGGCGAGGCGCTTCTGCGAGGTGCGGACATTGTCGAGAAACTGGCGCGAGGCGGCTTCCCAGGTGAACTTGCGGGCGAGCGCGCGGGCGTTGTCGCGGGAGCAGTCCAGCGCTGCAAGGCACGCCTGCTGCAGGTCCTCGTGCAGCACGCCTGCGCGGCTGCCGGGCTCGATGATGTCGATCGGACCGGTCACGGGGTAGGCCGCCACCGGCACGCCGCTCGCCAGCGCTTCCAGGATGGTGTTGCCGAAGGTATCGGTCCGCGACGGGAAGACGAAGACGTCTGCCTGGGCGTAGATGTCGGCAAGGTCCTTGCCGGTCTGGAGGCCGGTGAAAAGGACATCCGGGTAGCGCCGCGCCAGATCGGCCAGCGCCGGCCCGTCGCCGACGACGACCTTGGATCCGGGTAGTTCGAGATCGAGGAAGGCGGGCAGGTTCTTTTCCACCGAGACGCGGCCGACCGTCAGGAAGATCGGTCGCGGCAGGCCGAAAGGCTTTTCCTCCAGGGGGCTCGGGTGGAACATGCTCTGGTCGATGCCGCGGCTCCAGCGCAGGAGATTGCGCAGCCCGAGCTTGGCCAGTTCCCGTTCCAGGCTTGCGGTCGCCACCATGCAGCCGTTGCCGGCATTGTGGAACCAGCGCACGAACGCCTGCATCCATCGGATCGGGACGGGGAAGCGAGCGGCCACATATTCCGGAAAGCGGGTGTGGTAGCTGGTGGAGAAGGGGACATGGTTCTTGAGGCACCAGCGCCGCGCCAGAAGGCCGAGCGGACCTTCGGTGGCGATGTGAACGGCATCCGGCTTGGAGGTCTCGATCTCTCGCGCCACCTGCCAGTAGGTGGCGACGGAGAGGCGGATCTCCGGGTAGGTGGGGCAGGGAATGTTGCGGAAGGACTGCGGCGTGACCATGGTCACGTCGATTCCCATCCTCTCCAGCTCGCGGTTGGTGTTCTGGATCGAGCGAACGACGCCATTGACCTGAGGATACCAGGCATCCGTGACGATGGTGATCTTGTTCATGGTCCCACCCCGGCGATCCGGATGCGAGCGACTCGGTTGTCGGCACCACGGACGTCGGGAATGATATGGGAAGATTTTGTTACAAGGTGATGTCAGCTTGCCCGGAACGGCCGGATTCCCTCCGGGCAAGGCCGGTCAGCAGTTGGCTGGCTTCGAGGTGTTCTGGGTGCCTGCCGTCGTGGCGGTGTTGGTGCCAGCCTCATTGTCGGGGGCACAATCGGCCGTGCCGGCCGCATTGTCGCTGCTGTTGGCGCCCGACGAACTGCTGCTGCCGCCCGAGGAGCTGCTGCTTCCGCCGGACGAGCTGCTGCCATCCGAGGAACCGCTGCCGCCCGCCGAGCCGCTGCTGTCGCTGCTGGTCTGGGCCATGGCGCCGGTGGCGAGGCCGAGGGAAAGGGCAGCTACGGTGAGAAGTCTCAGGCTCATGATGTTTCCTCCGGTGCGCCGACATGGGCCGGCTTGAGTGTTCACGGGGACAGAACCTGTAGTCCTAGATATTGTTTCAGGAATAAATGATATCTGGCAACGGTTGGCGCGCTGATCAGCTCGGCAGGAGCGCCGGGCTGATCAGGGCGCCGTGGTGGCGGATGACGATGGAGGCGACGGCCGCGCCATATTCTGCGGCCTCTTCCGGCGAAGCGCCCCGCACCAGCCGCGACAGGAAGCCGCCGTTGAAGCTGTCGCCCGCGCTGGTGGTGTCGACCACCTCCGGCGCCTGAACAGCCGGCACGTAGCTTGTGGCGCCGCCGAAGCTCAAGGTGGCGCCGTGTTCACCGTTCTTGACGACGACGCCTTCGACGCCGAGGCCGTGATAGCGAGCAATCGTGTCTTCCACGGTGCGGTCGCCGAAATGGGTGGTCTCGTCGTCGAAGCTCGGCAGGACGAGCGTTGCGGCGCGGGCGCCGTCGCTGATCGTCTTCAGCATGGTGTCGCGGTCGGCCCAGAGGCGCGGGCGCACGTTCGGATCAAAGGCGACGCGCTTGCCGGCGGCCTTGGCGCGGCGCAGTTCAGAGAGCAGCGTGTCGTTGGCTTCCGGGGTGAGGATGCCGAGCGTGATGCCGGAGAAATAGACGATGTCGGCGGATTCGATGCTCTGGCGCAGGTGATCGGCGTCGTCGGCAAGCCTGCGGGCGGCGGCCGTGTCGCGCCAGTAGCTGAAGGTGCGTTCGCCGTTCGTCAGCGTGATCAGGTAGAGGCCGGGCGTCTTGCCGGGGATGCGGCGGATGGCATCCGTGCCGATGCCGGCGTTTTGCATGAAGGCCAGCATGTCCGACGACATCGGATCGTCGCCGAGCGCCGTGAAGTAGTCGACGTTCCAGTCGGCAGGAAGGCAGGCGCGGGCATACCAGGCGGTGTTGAAGGTATCGCCGGCGAACCCTTTCCGCAGCAGGCCTTCGCCCGCCTGCGACAGTTCGACCATGCATTCTCCGATGGACAGCAACCGACCCGGCACGCGCGTTCTCCCCCGTCATTCCCTGTTTCAAGTCGCAATAGGCGGAAGTGGGCCTCAAGGCAAGCTCGGCCATGCCTGTGCGGTACGCCGGATCGGAATGCGATTGTCTTTTGGAACGGCGGCTTTAGGTTACGCGTCGCAACGCTGAAACAGGAGATGGACATGGCTTTGGAGACGGGCAGGGCGGATGATGCCAACTGGTGGCGCGGGGCGGTCATCTACCAGGTCTATCCGCGCTCGTTCCAGGACACCAACGGCGACGGGATCGGTGACCTGAAGGGGATCACCGAGCGCTTGCCGCACATCGCCTCGCTCGGTGTCGATGCCATCTGGCTGTCGCCCTTCTTCACCTCGCCGATGGCCGACATGGGCTACGACGTTTCCGACTACTGCAACGTCGATCCGATGTTCGGGGCGCTTGCCGATTTCGACGCGATGATGGCGCAAGCGCACCGGCTGGGGCTGAAGGTGATCATCGACCAGGTGATCAGCCATACCTCCGACAAGCACCCGTGGTTCATCGAAAGCCGCACCAGCCGCACCAATGCGCGCGCCGACTGGTATGTCTGGGCCGATCCGAAGCCCGACGGCACGGCGCCCAACAACTGGCTGTCGATCTTCGGCGGGCCGGGCTGGGAATGGGACGGCGTGCGCAAGCAGTACTATATGCACAACTTCCTGACCTCCCAGCCGGACCTCAACTTCCACAATCCCGACGTCCAGGCGGCGATGCTCGATACGGTCCGCTTCTGGCTGGACCGTGGCGTCGACGGCTTCCGGCTGGATACCGCCAACTACTATTTCCACGACAAGCAGCTGCGCGACAATCCGCCGATCCTCTACGATGCGGAGACCGGGGGGCTGGAGTCCGACACCAATCCCTATTCGATGCAGAACCATCTCTACGACAAGAGCCAGCCGGAAAACATCGACTTCCTGAAGCGGCTGCGGTCGCTGCTCGACAGCTACGACAACCGTGCGACGGTGGGCGAGATCGGCGACGGGCCACGCTCCCTGACGACGCTCGCGATCTACACGAGCGGCAACGACAAGCTGCACATGTGCTACACCTTCGACCTGCTGGGGCCGGCGTTTTCGGCAGGCTTCATCCGCCGCGTCGTCTCCACCTTCCAGGACACGGTGACGAACGGCTGGGTCTGCTGGGCGTTTTCCAACCACGACGTGGTGCGGCATGTGACGCGGTTTGCCGAGACGCCGGAAGAGCGCGAACGGGTGGCAAAGCTTGCGATCAGCGTCCTGGCGGTGCTGCGCGGCTCGATCTGCCTCTACCAGGGCGAGGAACTGGGGCTGACGGAGGCGGAGCTTGCCTTCGAGGATCTGACCGACCCCTACGGCATCCGCTTCTGGCCGGCCTTCAAGGGCCGCGACGGATGCCGCACGCCGATGCCGTGGGAAGCGAACAAGGGGCATGCGGGCTTCACCACCGCCGGACGCTCCTGGCTGCCGGTGCCGCCCGAACATGCCGCCGCTGCCGTCGATACCCAGGAGCACGACCCGCAGTCGGTGCTGAACCACTACCGGGCGACGCTTGCCTTCCGCAAGGCGCATCCGCCGCTCTTTGACGGCGACCTCACCTTCGTCGACACCCACAACCACGACCTGCTCGTCTTCATCCGCGAGAAGGACGGCGAACGCCTGCTCTTTGCCTTCAATCTCACCCGCGAGCCCCAGGATTTCGCCCTGCCGGCGACGATGAAAAGCTGCCTGCCGATCCCGATGCCCGGGTTTGCGCCGGTGGTGGAGGAGGGCGTGGTGAAGATGGCGGGGCTGGATGCGTTTTGTGGGCGGGTGTGAGGGGGGCGGGTGTTTGCTTTAGGGCCAAAGCGGTCACTCTCCGTCGGAGAGATGGTCGCAAAATCCTAACATTCGCGACAGATCGGCGGCGCCTGAATTTTTAAGGGGAATTTCCTTCGCAAAAGTCGGTCGCAAAGTCTGATTTTTACGACCGACTTTTGCGGCAGTTTCGCGGCTTACCTCGATGCCACCACCGCAACGCCAGCGCCGACCATTACACCACCGGCCGTGCGATTTACGCGGCGCACGATGGTCGGCGTCCGAAGCAGCATGCGAGCGCGGCCGGCTAGGATCACATGCCCACCGATCACTACCACCTCGACAACGAGGATGACGGCCGCCAGCGCTGCGATGTGACCGGGCGTCAGGGACGATCCGACCACGTTCGGCAGCAACGCAACGTAGAAAAGCGGCATTTTCGGATTGCCGAGATTGAGCGCAATGCCGGTCCCGAAGACTGCCAGCAGACCTCGCCGTTCGGAAACAGGTTGCAGTTCCGGCACGACTGGTTCAGCCGTCCAGAGCTTAATGCCCATCCAGATCAGATAGGCCGCGCCGACATAGCGCAGGATCGTCATGACAATCCCCATTTCGGCGGCGATGACCGACATGCCGAATGCGGCCAGGGTCAGGAAGAGCAGGATACCGACGACAGTTCCTGCCCCATAGGCAATGCCAGAAGCCGCGCCGTGTGAGATCGTGCGAGCGACGATCGTCATATTGTCAGGGCCGGGACTGGCGGCGAACACGAAGAAGGCCGCCCCGAAGGCGAGTAAGGTCGAAATGTCCATGGAACCCCCGAAAGTTATCGTTGCTTACGGGCTTTCAGGATACGCGGTTTTCGCCCATGCGGAAGGGGATGGAGAGAAAATCAGAATTTCAGCGACACGTCCTTGACCATAAGTATTCATTCGCCCTCCTCCGAACCCGGAAAAACAAGAAATGGGCGTCTAGCCGATTCAGCGAAACCACTATGGCCTTCGGCATTGCGGATTACGTTTCGTCCGACCTCGAACGCCGACTGCCCGGCAGCCGCGATCTGGCTCCACAGAAACGAAGTCAGGCGGCGTGTCGCCATGTCGGCAAAAAGGACGAGCGTTGACCTCAACGCCATCCCATCCCATCTAACGGGCATGCCGAAAGCCGCAAAGACCGAGATCGAACTGTTGAGAACATGGACGCTGTCGCCTGCGGCGACGCTCGGTTCGTCCGTGCGGGCCAAGGGGATCTTGCAGGAAATCCAGGCGAGGCTTCCAGCCACCGTCAAGAAGTCGGTCGTTCTCGAAGGGAGCGACCTGACGCTGGCGATGCCCGTCAACGAGAAAGCCGCGTTTGCCGCCTCGGTTGCCGTCGTCAACACGGTGATGGGGGAGGCCCAGACGCTGCCGGTCATTCCCCGCGAGATCCAGGATATCCTGACGATCAAGACGAGCGAGCGCCATCGGTGGCTTGCGGACGGACGTTTGCCGAGCGCGGGGACCCGGACGGTGCGGCTGAACGGCCGCGCCCGCCGGATCACGTTCCATGTCTTCGATCCGAAAGTGGTGGAAGACCTTCTCGACCGGGGCGCCGTCGACGAATGGCGGGAGGAGGACGCCGAGGCGAAGGCGGAAAAGCGGCGGGAGGCCGCCTACAAGGCGAAACTGACGCGGACGCTGAAGAAGGCCCAGAAGGTGCCGAAGAAGCCCGTCCGTGATCCCGACGGTCCGGCTGTCACGCTGCGCGGGTGGGAAGACTTCGATAGCGACGGGCTTCTGCGGTAAGAAGCACCTTCGACTGAGCGCTGGAGCATCTTAGGCTCCCAGGGCGGTATCCATGAAAGCAAGAACCATTCATCGGAACAGGAATTTGTCATGAGCGTCGCCTTCGTGAAGGAAGAGAGTGCGGAAACGGCTGCGGAGACGCTGTTGCCCGACCGTCCGGTCTCGCCCCATCCCAATCTGGTGACGGAGGCCGGGCTGGAGGCGCTGAAGCGGCAGCTGGAGGAGGCGCGCGACGCGCATCAGGCGTCCAATGCCATCGAGGACGTGAACGAACGACGGCGGCAGGCGGCGGGGCCTTTGCGCGACCTGCGCTATTTCGCCCAGCGGGTCCAAACGGCCCAGCTTGTCCCTGAGCCGGTGGGGGTGGAGATGGTTGCCTTTGGAAGCACCGTGACCTTCAATCGCGAGGACGGCAGGGTGCAGACCTACCGGATTGTCGGCGAGGACGAGGCCGATCCCACGGCTGGCACGATTTCCTATGTGTCTCCCGTCGCCAGACAGCTTTCGGGAAAGCGCGTGGGAGACGTCGTCTCGGTCGGCGGTCAGGAACTGGAACTGGTTTCGATCTCCTGCGACGCGCCACGCCCGTGATCTTCCGTTCCAAAGCGGAAGACGCCCGCCGGCCCGAGTGGCAGGCTCTCAAGGCGCCTCCTTGATCCGACGAACCAGAAGCAGGGAGCCGATCGACACGGCGCTGAAAACTGCAAAGGTCGGGCCGAGGCCCAGCGCTGCGCCGAGCTGGCCTGCCAGCGGCGGCGCGATGACACTGCCGGCGGCATAGAGCATGAGGACGGCCGTGAAGCTTTCGGCGGGGATATCGGGGAAGAGGCGCTGGCTCCAGAAGGAGTAGATCGCGCTGAGGCACATTACGCAGATCCCCTGCAGCGTGGCGGACGCAAGCGTGCCTGGCCAGCTGCCCGGCAGGACGCCCAGAAGCAGCAAAGAGGCAGCCGATCCGGAGAACAGGGCCAGCAGCACGATCCGCAGGCCACGCCTTTCGACGACGTCGCCCGTGAAGAGACCGAGGCAGCCCGCCAGGCCGAAGGCGATGAAGAGCACGGGGCCGATCAGTTCCGAAGCGATGCCGGGGAGGCCGCCGGACTGGCTGATGTGCTCGACCCAGTAGGAGAGATAGGTGCCGTTCGTGGCGCCGAAGGAGAGAGCAAGGCCAAAGAGGGGAACGGCCTCGCGGCGGCGAAGCCGGGCGAACACCTTGCGGATGTCGATGCGGCGTCCATGCTCGAAGCCATCCCTCTTCGACAGGAGCAGCATGGGAAGGATGAGGGTGATGGGCGCGATGGCGGCGAAGGCCGCCCAGGCGATCCGCCACGACAAGCCCCCGAGGGCCATGCCCAGCGCCAGGAGCCCGGCGGCGATGATCCCGAACGTCGTTCCGGTGCTGACAATCGAGAGAACCCGCTTGCGATACTGCTCCGGTACCGCCTGCTGGGTCATGCTGTTGAACGGCGTCCAGGCAAAGCCGGCGCTTGCCGAGGCGCAGGCAACCCCGAGGCTCAGCACGGCCATACCAGGAGCGAATGCCGTGAGAGCGAAACCGGCGACTGCAAGGCATCCTCCGATCAGGAGCGGCAAGCGCGGGCCGAAGCGGGGTGTCAGCATGCCGGTGACGAAAAGGGCCAGAAGAAAAGCGGCAAATCCAAAACCGGCGATGCCGCCGGCCGTGCCGGAGCCGAAGGCGAACTCCGACTTCAACTGGGGAAGAAACATGCCGTATGCCATGCGTCCAGGCCCGAAGGTGATGGCCGTGGCGACAAAGCCCACTATCGCAATCCGGGTTCTCTCGATCACACCATGCGCCCCATCAAATCTCCAGGTATGAGCCTGAATGGCTGCAGAAGGATCGTGTTCCCTGCAGCAAGCGAGAAAGGCGTTGGACACATGTGCGCGCCTGGCACGGCGTTGTCGCGATGTTCATGGGCTGTCGTACGATCGAAAAGGACGCCGCCGCGTTCGCGATCGTACCGGTTTCCGTCTCCATTGCCCTGCGGCCATCCGCTCGCCGGCACCGGGTGCCGACAGGGAGCCGGCGACCGTTTGCTTCGGCAGCGGTGTCACGTTACATTTCGAACCACCCGAGGAGACGGGTGTGGAGGAGATATCGATGAGACGTGCGTGGCCTGCGGAACTGCGATCGCTGTTGGATGATGCGGAGGAGGTGATGCTGGATGTTCCGGTGTCCGAGCGAGCCGGTCGCGGCCGGCCCTTGGAGGCGCATCGGCCTGCCTTCAAGGTGCGGGTGACGGAGGAGGACTACCAGCGCATCTGGCCGCTGGCCGAAGCCCGTTACCGGCTGGACGGCACATATGCCGGCAAGGCGGTCACCCTGATCACCAACAACCCCCATTACCACGCCTGGCATCCAGCCGACGGCGGAACGGTCGAGGCCACGTCCGACAGCGGTGCGCGCTACAGCATCAAATACGTCGTGGTGCATTTTCTGCTCGATGACGTGCGCGAGGACGCGACGGTCGGGTAGGGGTCTCGCCGGTTTTCTAGAGAGGAGCGCGGCGGCATGGCGGGAGCACATGATGACGTCCTGCCGCTGAGCGCCCGCCTGGAAAGCTGGCGTGTGCGATGCCGGGTGGTGCTGGCGGGCTTCTATGGTCTGGCGGGGATCCTGCATCTGGCCGTGCCCGGGCCTTTTGTCCGCATCACCCCGTCCTGGGTCCCGGAGCCTGAAGCGGTCATCTTGGTAACGGGCCTGTGCGAGATCGCCGGCGCCGCCGGCCTTCTGGTGCCGGCTCTGCGAAAGTATGCGGCTGTCGGCCTGGCGCTCTATGCGGTCTGCGTGTTTCCCGCCAACATCAAGCATGCCTACGACGCGCTCGGTGCAGCCTCCACCTCTCCATGGCAGTGGCTCTACCATGGCCTGCGCCTGCCGCTGCAGCCGTTGCTTGCCTGACTGCCGCTGTTTGCTGTCGAACTGGTGTGGACGGCAGGGAAGGGGAAGTCTCCTCCGGGGTAGATTGAAGAGTTTTTCCGAAGGAATGCTTTCGATGTGCTTCCTGTCGTGCATCAGTTAGCTTTGCCTAATATAAATCGGTTTTGCTGAACACTGTCCGCGTCGCAGATCAATTAGCATTTTCTTAGCTGCGGCGGTTTACCACGCTCCAGTTGATTTATGTCAATTCCGTCCGCCCCATGCGAGGAGAGTGAATTTTGCAGGTTCGGTGGTCTTTTCAGCAGCTGCGCGACACGCTGACGATCAGGGCGCAGACGGCATTGCTCGTTGCGGCCGTCTGTACGGCAGCCGTGGCGCTGGCAGCGACAGGCGCGGCCTATATGGCGCGCAGCGGTGTTGCCGGTTCGGCGGACCGCGAACTGCAGTCGCTGGCCAAGAACATGGCCGACCGCCTGGACCAGCACATGTTCGAACGCTACCGCGAGATCAAGAACATCGCGAGCTTCCCGACCCTGCGCGACGTCTGGAAGGACAATCCCGCCGAGGTCCAAGAGACGCTGGAGCGTGTCCAGTCCAGCCTTCCCGACTACGCCTGGCTTGGCTTCGCCACCGCCGACGGAAATGTCAGGGCCGCGACAAAGGGCATGCTGGAGGGTGTTTCGGTGGCCGCCAGGCCGTGGTTCATCAACGGGCTGCAGGCTGCCACGGTCGAGGACGTGCACGACGCCAAGCTGCTGGACGCGCTGCTGCGCAGTTCACCGGATGAGGCGCCGTTCCGGTTCGTCGATGTGGCCGTGCCGATCACCGCAACAGATGGATCGGTGGCCGGGGTTCTGGGCGCCCACATGAGCTGGACCTGGGCAGAGGACGTCAGGCGCACCGTGCTCAGCGGAAGACAGGCCAATGGCGCCGACCTCTGGATCCTGTCCCACGACGGTTCGGTGCTGATCGGGCCCAGCGGCGAGACCCTGCCGCTGGGGGAACGGGAAGAGGCGATCCAGATCTTCACCGACCTGACACCGGAGGGTGGCATCCGCACGGCACTCGTTTCGACGCAGGGTTTCCAGGATTATCCAGGGCTCGGCTGGCGCGTTGCGGCCCGCAAGCCGGTGGCGGTCATCTATGGTCCGGCCAACAGTCTGGTCGTTCAGATCCTGCTGATCGGCGGTGCCGCTGCGTTTTTCGCCAGCCTCGCGGCGTGGTTTCTGGCCGCCGCCGTGACCCGGCCGCTGCACAACCTGTCGCAAGACGTCGACCGGATCGGCCGCGAGACCGGCGCGACTACCGTTGAACGACAGCATGGTTCGCGCGAGGTTCTGCAGCTGTCGGCGGCCGTGCGCTCATTGCTGCGCCGCGTGGGCGCGGCGGAAGCCGACCAGCAGGCGGCCAGCAGCGCCATGTCGGCGTTGCAGCTGGAGCTGGAAACCCAGACAAAGGCCTCGGAAGAGAAGGCCATGCGTTTCGGCGTCGACCTGAATGCCCTGCGGGCACTGGCCGATACGGACGGCCTGACCGGGCTGTTGAACCGCCGGGCTTTCCTTCCCTTCGCGGAAGATGCGCTGAGCGACTTCAAGCGCTATCAGCGCCAGTTCAGCATCCTGCTGTTCGACATCGACCACTTCAAGCGGGTCAATGATACCTATGGCCACTCGGCCGGCGATGAGGTGATCCGGGCGGTCGGCACGCTGATCAGCGAAGAGATCCGCAGCACCGACAGGGTGGCGCGTTTCGGCGGCGAGGAGTTCGTGGTGCTTTTGCGCGAGACGGATGAGCATCTTGCTGCTGTGCTGGCAGACCGGCTACGGCGCAAAATCAGCGAGCTCAGCGTTTCGTCGCATGACCAGACGATTAATTTCACGGCCAGCATCGGCTGCGCCATGAGCGACGAGAGCAGCCGTGACGTGGAGGACGTGATCCAGCGGGCGGACAAGGCGCTCTATGCGGCGAAATCGGCAGGACGAAACAGCATCGCCGTCGATCGCAGCAACGGCCAGGAGCGCGCCGCCTAGAGCGTCGGGCACCTAGGAGCCGACGCCAACCGGATCGCCGTCGGCGCGAAGATCGGGCGGATGCGCGGCTGATTTAGATGACTTGGCGGCTAAGCCTCCACGTAGTGCCCTGGTTCCTGCTTCAGCCGTGTCACGTCCTGAATCGGCGGCGCGCCGAAGAGGCGGCGGTATTCGCGGCTGAACTGGGAGGGGCTGTCGTAACCGACATGCTGGGCGGCGGTTGCGGCGTCGTAGGCGTTGGCGAGGATCAGGCGGCGGGCCTCCTGCAGGCGCAGCTGCTTCTGGTATTGCAGCGGGCTCATGGCCGTCACGTCGCGGAAATGCTGGTGCAGCGACGATGGGCTCATGCGCGCCTCCGCCGCCAGCTGCTCGATCGAGAAGGGAGCGGCGTAGTTCTGGCGGATCCAGGCGATGGCGCGGTTGACCTGCTGCAACCGGCTGTCGGGCATCAGCATGCGGCGCACCTTGTGCGCCTGCGGCCCGCGCAGCAGGCGGTACATCAGCTCGCGCTCGGCCAGTGGCGCCAGATAGGCGATGTCGTCGGGACTGTCGAGGAGGCGCAGCAGGCGCAGCGCCGAGTCGAGGAACTGCGGCGAGGTCTCGGCCAGGCAGATCGCCTTGGAGCAGCTGCCGGCGGGCTCCGCGGCCGGCGGCGCGACTTCCATGAACATGGCCCCGAGTGCGGGCAGGTCGAGGTCGAGGCGGATGCAGAGGTAGGGTTTTTCCGGGCTCGCCTCGATGATCTGGCTGCTCACCGGCAGGTCGACCGAGACGACCAGATGCCTTGCCGGGCCATAGACATAGATCTCGTCGGCCAGCATCACCTGCTTGGATCCCTGCACGATGATGCAGAGTGCAGGGTGCTGCAAGGTCTGGAGCGGCTGCGTGGTGGTGGAGAAGCGGATCAGCGACAGGCGCGGAATGTTCGTATCGACGATCCCGTCGTCCCTGGTGTTTTGTGCAACGATGGCGGCGAGCTCATCGAGCTGCGGCAGAGCCGTGGGAGTAGCAAGCATCCGGATCTCCGAATTTTTCGGGGTATGTGACTTAAGTCTTGTACGCGCGTGCCGGCTTCAGGGAAAGCGCAATCTTGATCTTCCGGAGGATCGTGCAATCACTTCGGAGCTTCGGTCTACCGCCTGCCGCTGTTGATCGCCCATATTCCGCCCTGTTCGAACGAGCCAACCCGAACGGAAATGGAGATGGTGATGGACAAATTCCAGCGTTTACTCGAAAGCCCCTTCCGCTGGCTTGCGGGCCTGCCCGTGCGGCTGGCCAGGCGACATGCCGGCGAGTTTTGCGCTGCGCTCAACCGGCGGCGCCAGCAGGCACTGCGCCGGAAGTACATGAATGGCTGAGCGGGCCGGTTCCAGGCACATCGCGTTGGTCGCCATCACGGTGGCCTTCGTTTTCATCGTCGCGGTCACGGCCTTTGCCGGCGACCGGCAGCAGGATATCTCGATGACCAACCACCCCTATGTCGGCCTCTGGGTCACCAAGGACGAGCACATCCGCCACGAGCTTCTGGCCAACGGCCGCTATATCGAGGCGCGCGGCAACCGGGAGCGGGCCTATACGGGCGAATACCGGGTGAACGGCAACCACATCGACTACAAGGACGACACGGGCTTCCTGGCCAACGGCGAGTTCCGCCAGGACGTGCTTTATCACGCGGGGATGGAGCTGGTGCGGGGGTGAGTTAACGGAGCATCCTGTCGTAATCGGCGTGCGAGCCGAGCGAACGCGGGAGGAGGCGTGATGGATCACATGCGTCGGGTTTTTGCGCCCCTAAACTCAATGAGTGCGTCGCCCGCCAGATCGTCTAGCTTGCCGCTCTTGAAATCGGCTTCGATGTCCTTGTCCCAGCGGTCCGCCTGGAATTGCTCAAACCACGCGGCAAAGGCCTCGAGCTCCTCTGCCCCGAGTTCTGCAACCGAATTTTCTATATGTTCGAGCCTGGTCATCGTTCCCTCAACTTTCGGCTAAGCTGCCGGGCGTTTCAGTGTCCTGTCGCCGCGGCCTTCAAGGAGGCCTATGATGGATATGTCTTCGTCGAGGGCATCCCAGTGAATGCCACCTGGGCTGAGTTCGAAATCGCTACGTTCGGCCGGCTTGGCGAGGAGGAGACGCGGGAACCAGGCGAGCGGGACCCCAAGAGTCCGTCCGTCGTCGAGCGCCACCCACATCGTCTCCTCGTCAAACGTTACGTCAGTTGCTGAAATGCTCATGCCATGCCTTTTTGATGAGGGAATGGTTCTCGATCACGAGACGGATGATAGCAGACAGCTCCCTGCTGTTGAAGCCTTCGCTCTCCGCCACGCCGATGGCGGGCTCCAGCCAGATCTTCGCGTTCGCACCGCCCCCGCGCACGTGGATGTGGAGGGGCTCTCGGGGCGAGCCTTCGTTCGAGTAGAAGAAGAACTTGAACGCGCCGGAGCGGAGGATGACTGGCATTGCGATCTCCAAGAAAGAGAGAGATCCCGAGTCTGCTACAAGTGGACAAGGGTTAACTGCGAAAGGTAGATCATTCTTCTAGAGTTCATTCGGGGCCGTCCTCGCAGCGTGAGCGGGTGCATTCACTGCAGAGACGCTGGAATTCCGTTCCAGTCTCCAGAGTTTTCTCCGCGTCGTGGTTAATTGAGGAGCGTTCCCGCACCGGGGCGGATTAAATCAACTCGAACCTGTCCACATCCACCATCCCCCTGTCCGAAATCTTCAGGTGGGGGATGACCGGCAACGGCAGGAAGGCGACCTGGAGGAAGGGTTCTTCCAGCGTGGTGCCCAGCGCATAGGCGCATTGGCGCAGCTCGTGCAGGGTGTCGCGCACCACCTCGTAGGGTTCGAGGCTCATCAGGCCGGCGACGGGCAGGGCGATTTCGCCCGTGACCTTGCCATCCTCGACGACGACGAAGCCGCCCTTGATTTCGCCGAGGCGATTGGCGGCGAGCGCCATGTCGTCTTCCGAGACGCCGACGACGCAGATGTTGTGGCTGTCGTGGCCGACGGTGGAGGCGATGGCGCCCTTCTTCAGGCCAAAGCCCTGGACGAAGCCGTTGGCGTGGTTGCCGTTCTTGCCGTGGCGCTCGATGACGGCGACCTTGATGATGTCGCGGTCGAGATCGACGCCGGCCTGGTTGCCGGCGGCGGGCAGGCGGTAGCGGCGGTACTCGGTGATGATCTTGCCGGGGATGACGCCCATGACCGGCGTCTCGTTCTCGCTGAAGGGCACGCCGAAGTGCATGGCCTGCACGGGCCGCGCCTTGACGCTGTCGAGCCCGACCGGGGCGACCGGCTTGCGGGTGGCAAACAGGTCGTCGTCGACGCGGCGGCCGGCGGAAAAGACCATCTCGGCCTTGCAGCTTTCCAGGCTGTCGAGCACGACGAGATCGGCGCGCCAGCCGGGGGCGACGAGGCCGCGGTCGCGCAGGCCGAAGGCGCGGGCAGCCGAGATCGAGGCGGCGCGGTAGATCGCCAGCGGCTCGACGCCGTGGGCAATCGCGGTGCGGATCATGTAGTCGAGGTGGCCGTGCTCGGCGATGTCGAGCGGGTTGCGGTCATCCGTGCAGAGCGCCAGGAAGGGCGACAGGCGCTCGGTGATGATCGGCATCAGGGCGTGGAGATCCTTGGAGACGGAGCCTTCGCGCACCAGGATGTGCATGCCCTTGCGGATCTTTTCCATGGCTTCGTCGGCCGTCGTGCATTCGTGCTCGGTGCGGATGCCGGCCGACAGGTAGCCGTTCAGGTCGTTGCCGCGCAGCAGCGGCGCGTGGCCGTCGATGTGGTCGCCCCAGAAGGCGTCGAGCTTGGCCAGGCACCCCGGGTCCTTGTGGATGACGCCGGGGAAATTCATGAATTCGGCCAGGCCGATGACCTTCGGGTGGTTGCGGAAGGGCAGCAGCTTCTCGATGGGCAGATCGGCACCGGCGGTTTCGAGATGCGTCGCCGGCACGCAGGAGGAGAGCTGGACGCGGATGTCCATGATCGTCTGTTCGGCCGAATCGAGGAAGAAGCGGATGCCCTCCTCGCCCAGCACGTTGGCGATCTCGTGGGGGTCGCAGATGGCGGTGGTGACGCCATAGGGGAGGACGCAGCGGTCGAACTCGTGCGGCGTGACCAGCGAGCTTTCGATGTGCAGATGGGTATCGATGAAGCCCGGGACGACGATGCGGCCGGAGATGTCGATCTCCGTTTCGCCCACGTAGCTGCCGCCGGTGCCGACGACGCGGTCGCGGCAGATGGCGATGTCGGAGGCAACGAGCTCGCCGGTGACGAGGTCGAAGAAGCGGCCGCCCTTCAGGACGATGTCGGCCGGGATGCGGCCGGTGCCCTGGTCGATCATCCGTTCGAGGCGGTTGCTCATACTGTTTCTCCGACATTCCGTGTTTTGCCCGTTCTAGCGCGCCGAGCGGGGCGGGGGGAAGGGTGGTTGACGGGACGATGGCAAATTGGGACGTAGGATGTTCACGAAACCTGGGTTAGAATGGCGTCATGAATCCATCCTGGAAAGATCCCGTCGTCATCTCCATCGGAGAGCCGCCAGCCGAAACCGCCATCGTCACGCTGCAGGCCGCCGCCTGGGCGCTGATCGACGACTGGCCGATCGAGGAGGGGCCGGCACTCGACCTTGCTGTCACCGCCTGCACCGGCGTGATCGAGGGAAAGCGCAAGCCGGAGGAGGCGCGCCAGGCTTTCGTGGCCGCGGCGACGGAAGCCGGTATTCTCGTCCGCGCCTAGGGCTCCGAGCAGTGATGTGATCGAACAGGATCGCTTCATCGCTGGACAGACCGGGACACGCTCCTATTTTCTGCCGGATGAAACGTGCAATCATCACAGGCGGTGCCGGCCTCATCGGCATAGAATTGTGCTCGGCTCTTGCGGAGCAGGGTTACGAGGTGGCGTCTTTCGACGTCGAACAGGGACCGGAGGGTGTGCGCCAGATCCATTGCGACGTCGGCGACGAGACCTCCGTAACCGGTGCCTTCGAGGAGCTCGGCTGGGACAGACTAGACCTCCTGGTGAACAATGCCGGGATCGCGGGGCCGTCGAACGGACCGATTTCAAAGCTCTCGCTGGCGGACTGGCGGCGGGTGACCGACAGCCACCTGACCGGCGCCTTCCTGATGACCCGGTCGGCGGTGCCGCTGATGGGCGAGGGTGCATCGATCGTCAACATGGCCTCGACGCGGGCCTTCATGTCGGAACCGGAGACGGAAGCCTACGCCGCCTCCAAGGGCGGGCTGGTGGCGCTGACGCATGCGCTCGCCGTGAGCCTCGGGCCCAGGATCCGGGTCAATGCCATCGCGCCGGGCTGGATTTCCGGCGAGGGGGAGCTGCGGCCGGTCGATCACGCGCAGCATCCGGCGGGCCGCGTCGGGCGGCCCTCAGATGTGGCCGATGCCGTCCTCTATCTTGCGTCGGCGGGCTTCATGACCGGTCAGGTGCTGACGCTCGACGGCGGCATGAGCCGCAAGATGATCTACGCGGAATAACCGGTCGCGGGCATCCGACCGCAGGCGCTCGGTTCTGGTTTCTGCGGCCCGGACCGCGCGTCATGTCTGGTTGCGGACAGCTTCAGTCAAGGTGCGGATCTGGCGGTTGAAAGCCGAGAATTCGGCCTTGGTCATGCCGGAACGCTCCATCAGCGAGTCACCGAGACATTTGCTCTCGCGGATCAATGCCCGGCCCGCCTTCGTCAAAGAAACATGGACCTGTCGTTCGTCGGCCGTGCTGCGCGTTCGCTGGACGAGACCCGCCTGCTCCAGGCGCTTGACCGGCGGCGTGATGGTGCTCGATTCCAGCGACAGCCGTTCGGCGATCGCGCCAATGGTGATCCCGTCGTTTTCTCCCAATGCGGATAGAACAAGATACTGCGGATAGGTGATGCCCATCCGGTCGAGCATGGGCTTATAGAGCCGGTTGATGGCGATATGCGCCGTGTAGAGCGAGAAGCAGAGCTGGTCATCCAGCGGGTAGACGGCGTTGTCGGGCATGCCTTGGTCTTTCGGTTCTGACGTTGAAGCGGTGTTCAGAGCGTTCATAGCACAAAAAGGATATCGCGATAAATAAAACTCTGGACAGCGTGCGGACAGTCGGTTAGGTGTTCGATATCGCGATAACAAATATCGCGAATACAGAATGGCCTGAGCGTCATCAGGCCGACACCTCGATACAGTCATCTGGCGACGCCCCCGTCTTGGGGCAGCGCACATCGCAGCGACATCTCACTTTTCCAAAAGGGACACGCACATGAGCAGCAATTTCATCACCACTCAGGACGGCACGCAGATCTTCTTCAAGGATTGGGGTCCGAAGGACGCCCAGCCGATCGTTTTCCACCATGGCTGGCCTCTGAGCGCCGACGACTGGGACGCGCAGATGATCTTCTTCCTCGGTCAGGGTTACCGGGTCATCGCCCATGACCGGCGCGGCCACGGCCGCTCCAGCCAGACCGATACCGGCAACGAGATGGACACCTATGCGGCCGATGTCGCGGCCCTGGCTGCCTACCTCGACCTGAAGAACGCCATCCATGTGGGCCATTCGACCGGTGGCGGCGAAGTCGCCCGCTATGTGGCGCAGTATGGGCACGAAGGCCGTGTCGCCAAGGCCGTGCTGATCGGCGCCGTTCCGCCGATCATGCTCAAGACGGAGGCAAACCCGGGCGGCCTGCCGCTCGAGGTCTTCGACGGCTTCCGTTCGGCGCTCGCCGCCAACCGGGCGCAGTTCTTCCTCGACGTGCCGACAGGCCCGTTCTTCGGCTTCAACCGCGAAGGCGCCACGGTCTCCGAGGGGCTGATCCGCAACTGGTGGCGGCAGGGCATGATGGGCGGCGCCAAGGCCCATTACGATTGCATCAAGGCGTTTTCGGAGACCGATTTCACCGAGGACCTGAAGACGATCGAGGTTCCGGTGCTGGTCATGCATGGCGACGACGACCAGATCGTGCCGATTGCCGATTCGGCGCATCTGGCGATCAAGCTCCTGAAGCACGGCACGCTGAAGGTCTACGAAGGGCTGCCGCACGGCATGGCGACGACCCATGCGGAGATCATCAACGCCGATCTGCTGGCTTTCTTCCGGGCCTGAGCGATTTGCGGGATGATGAGAAGAGGCGGCTGCGGCCGCCTTTTTTCCGTTCCAAGTGCAATGGCGGGCCGCTGCGGCGGATCAGCCCAGAAGCTCGCCGGCGACGGCCCTGCCGAGTTCCGCCAGGCGCCGGTAGTGCGTTTCCCTGACACTGTTGCGGCGCCAGAAAAAGCCGATGGTGCGCACGCCGGGCCACCCCTCGATGCGCAGGAGGTGGACGTCCTGATCGCTTCGAAACTCGGAGCGCAAATAGAGTTCGGGAAAGAGTGACAGCCCCATGTCGATGGACACCATCTGGCGCAGCGCGTCGAGACTGGTGCCCTCGTAGTCTTCGACAAGATGGGCGCCGGAGACCCGGGCGAGATCGCGCACGGTGTCCAGGAGGCGATGGCCCCGCCCGAGCGTCAGCAGTTGCTCGCCCGCAAGAGAGGCGAGATCGACCGTTTCGCGGCCGGCCAGCCGGTGCCCCCGCGGCACGCCGAGAAAGATGCGCTCCTCGCAGATCGCCGAGAACTCGCAGGTGTCGCCAGCGGCGGGCGCCGGACCGAGGCCGCAGTGAATGCTGCCGTCTGCCACCTGCTCCTCGAGGAGCAAGGGGCGTTCCTCGCGGATGTGCAGCCTGAGATCGGGATAGGCAGCGTGCAACTGGGGCAGGAGGCGGGGCAGGAAATAGGGGCCGAAGGTGGGCACAGCTCCCAGGCGTATGAGGCCGCCGAGCGCGCCCTGACTGACGGAGGCCATGGCGACCATGCTGTCCAGCGTATCCAGCACCGCACGGGCCGAAGCGATCGCCTCCAGTCCGGCAGGCGTCGGCGCCACCAGGCCGGGCGTGCGATCGATGAGTGCGCAGCCGAGACGCTCTTCGAGGAGTGCGATCTGGACCGAGAGCGTCGGCTGCGAGACATGACAACGTTTCGCCGCTTCGCCGAAGTGGCCGGTCTCGCCGAGCATGACGAGATATTCGAGCTGTCGCACCGTCGGTCTGTAAGGCATGCCATAGTTTTAAACTATTACATTGATGCAATCAATGAATTTGAACAATTGCGGAGATTCTTGCATCCTGAGATCGTCAAAGAGGACGGCGGCATGGTGGCCGTGGCGGCCGCGATGGAGGCGCCGGCCATTCTGACTGCCCTGTGGCTGATCCTGCGCCATCCGGCGCCCGGCGCCGATCCGGCATCGACGCAGCGCCGACAGAAAGCGGTGCTGCGGGACGTCGTCCTCAACGTCACCATCGTGATCCTGCTGGGCGCGTTTGCCATCGGCGCCATGACCGGAGAACAAGGGCTGAGCGAGCTTTCGGGCTTCGTCAGCGATCCTTTCCGCGGTGTGCTCTGCCTCTTCCTGCTCGATCTCGGGGCGATAGCCGGCGGCGGGATCCGCAGGGACTGGCGGCTGCTTTCGCCCGGCCTCCTCGGCTTTGCGCTGGTCATGCCGCTGATCGGCGCAGCGCTTGCGCTTGGGCCGGCCCTTGCGGTGGGGCTCTCGGTCGGCAACACGGCGCTGCTCGTCACGCTCGCTGCCAGCGCCTCCTATATCGCCGTTCCCGCCGCGATGCGGATCGCCGTGCCCGACGCGCGGCCGGAACTCTATCTTAGCCTGTCGCTGGGACTGACTTTTCCGTTCAACCTGATCGCGGGCCTGCCGATCTACGTGCATCTCGCGGGCCTTGGCGGCTAGAACCGCAAAGAAAAGGCGGTCCCAAGGGACCGCCCGCAATGCCTGCGATGCGCAAAGCTCAGATGTTGCTCTTCAGGATCTCGCGCAGCTTGCCGAAGATCTCGTCGATGTGGTGCTTCTCGATGATCAGTGGCGGCGACATGGCGATGATGTCGCCGGTGGTGCGGATCAGCAGGCCGTTGTCATAGGCCTTCAGGAAGGCGGAGAAGGCACGCTTGGTCGGCTCGCCGGCGATCGGGTCAAGTTCGATGGCGCCGATCAGGCCGATGTTGCGGATGTCGATGACGTTCGGCAGGTCCTTCATCGAATGTAGCGCGTCCTCCCAGTAGGAGGCCATCTCGGCGGCGCGGGTCAGCAGGCCCTCTTCCTTGTAGGTGTCGAGCGTCGCAAGCGCTGCGGCCGCGGCGATCGGGTTGCCGGAATAGGTATAGCCGTGGAAGAACTCGATCATGTGCTCGGGACCGCTCATGAAGGCATCGTGGATTTCCGAGGTAACGAGCACCGCGCCCATCGGGATGACGCCGTTGGTCAAACCCTTGGCGGTGACCATGATGTCCGGTTTGACGTCGAAGTACTGCGAGGCGAACGGCGCGCCGAGGCGGCCAAAGCCGGTGATGACCTCGTCGAAGATCAGGAGGATGCCGTGCTTCGTGCAGATGTCGCGCAGTTTCTGCAGGTAGCCCTTCGGCGGGATCAGCACGCCGGTGGAGCCGGCGACGGGTTCGACGATGACGGCGGCCACCGTCGAGGCGTCGTGCAGCGTGACGATCCGCTCCAGTTCTGTCGCCAGATCGCCGCCATGCTCCGGCTCGCCGCGGGTAAAGGCGTTCTGCGCGGGCAGGTGGGTATGCGGCATGTGGTCGACGCCGGTCAGAAGCGTGCCGAACATCTTGCGGTTGGAGACGATGCCGCCGACGGAAATGCCGCCGAAGTTGACGCCGTGATAGCCCCGTTCGCGACCGATCAGGCGGGTGCGCGAGCCGTGGCCCTTCACCCGCTGATAGGCGAGCGCCACCTTCAGGGCGGTCTCGACCGACTCGGAGCCGGAGTTGGTATAGAGGACGTGGTTCAGGCCTTCAGGGGCGACATCCACCAGCCGGTTGGCAAGCTCGAAAGCCTTGGGGTGGCCGAGCTGGAAGGCGGGAGCATAATCGAGTTCTCCGGCCTGCTGAGCGATCGCCTCTGTGATTTTCGGGCGGCAGTGGCCGGCATTCACGCACCAGAGGCCAGCGGTCGCATCGAGGACCTGGCG
Organism: Rhizobium sp. PK7-22; assembly: GCF_056530405.1. Taxonomy (NCBI): domain Bacteria; kingdom Pseudomonadati; phylum Pseudomonadota; class Alphaproteobacteria; order Hyphomicrobiales; family Rhizobiaceae; genus Rhizobium; species Rhizobium sp. PK7-22. The sequence continues at coordinate 3,103,445 of NZ_CP096514.1, read as the reverse complement.
GCCGTCATGGGTGGTGTAATGCATGTCCTTGGCCCCGACGAAGAGGCGCGGCTCCTTCTTGAACTGGCGGTTGGCCGTGAACGGCATCCAGAAGGCGCGCAGATCGTTGGGCGTGCTGTTGAGGCGATTGGACATGAAATACTCCCCGTCCGGTCATTGCCGGCATTTTGACTGTCCGGTCAAATTATCAGGGGCGGCCCGCGCGTCAACTCCGGTGCAGAGCAGAGCCTGCATCTGTCGGTGGACAGTCAGGGTTCAACCGTTCCCCTGACGGCACCCAAGAGGTGCAGGGAACGGCTCAGTACCCGCCAATGTCAGCGCTAACATCAGGCAGCAGCAACGGAGGCGCGGACGGGCTCGCAGTAGATTTCCTCCAGCGAGTCGAGGACCTTCAGAACGGCCGGCGAGGCGCAGGAGTAATAGATCGTCTGGGCATCGCGGCGGGTCTTGACGAGCTTCTGTGCGCGCAGCTTCGACAAATGCTGCGACAGGGCAGACTGGCTCAGGCCGACGCGTCCAGCCAGGACTCCCACCGCCATTTCCGTTTTCACGAGGCAGCAAAGGATCATGAGGCGCTTCGGATTCGCCATTGCAGACAACAAGCCCGCAGCGGCAAGCGAGTGATCGGAAAGCGGCATCGTATCCATGGTGATTAGTATCCCCTTGAAGCGCCAGCGCTTCATTAAACCCAACTTTTAAAGTTAAAGATTAGCAAGCACCCGATATATTTGTATATCCCTAAATTTCGGGTGGCAGTATCCACTAGGCATTTTCGTCGTCGGCGCCAGAAATGCAACAAAAAGCGTCACTTGAGAACATTGCCGTGGTTTTGAACTCGCGGCGAATCGGCGGTTTATGCAGATCTCGTTAACCCTTCGAAAAGATGGTGGCAAATCTCCGGCCGCAATCCATCGTCGAGTCTCTCTACAGCTCCCAGCGATTTCGTGCGTCTCATGCAACTCCTGCAGCACACCTGGTCATGCGGAAGCGGCGACTGATTCGTTCGACACAAGATCTACGTCGGTGAGTGCATAGGCGCGGCCGAAGCCGGCATTCAGAGCGGCGGACTGCGGGATCAGGCGGAAAAAGCGGAAATCGGGAAAGTCGACGTAGAGCGCGGCTTTCGGATGGACATCGAGGAAGCGCGCGCGCAGGCAGTCGTGTGCCTCGCTCGGCCGTTCGACAAGGTCTGCCAGGCACTGAACCGTGATGCGGGGGTGGGCGAGCGGGTCGCCCTTGCCCGGCTCTCCGGCCAGCAGCGAGCAGCGAGGATCAGCAAGCAGACCCTTGGTATGGCCCGATAGCGCGGAAGCGAGGATCACGGGCACGCCATCCCGATCCGTTGCCGTCAATGCCCGGCTCGCGGAGGGAAAGCCTGTCGCGGGATCTAGCACCGCCAGTGCCATGTAGCGGGCGTCGCGCATCAGAGAGCGGGCGAGGCGGCGGGCCTCCTCGTCCGTCTCCCGCAGCAGCTGCGGCTTGTCCTGCGTCTCCCCGGTCATGGCTTGCCGGCATACTGCCGGTGGCGCGTCAGGCCGGCAATGACGTCCTCGGCGCTGATCGTGCCGATGACTGTACCGTTGTCGACAATTCCGATGGTGCCCGGCTGCCTTGAAAGGGCGTCGAGGATGTCGATGAGCGGCGTGTTCCTGGTGGCAGTCGCCGAGACGCCGGAGGCGGTCCCGCCGGTCGCCACGCCGTTGCGCATCACATCCGCGGCCGTCAGCATGGCGATGGGGTTCATGTTCTGGACGAAGTCGGAGACATACTGATCCGCCGGACTGCGGACGATCTCCTGCGGCGTGCCGCACTGGATGATCCGGCCGCCTTCCATGATGGCGATGCGATTGCCAATGCGGAACGCCTCGTCGAGGTCATGGCTGACAAAAAGTATGGTCTTTTTCAGCCTGCTCTGGAACTCCATCAGCTCGTCCTGAAGCCGCGTGCGGATCAGCGGATCGAGGGCGGAGAAGGGCTCGTCCATCAGCAGGATGGGGGCTCCCGTCGCAAAGGCACGGGCGAGGCCGACGCGTTGCTGCATGCCGCCGGAGAGTTCGCCGACCTTGCGATCGGCCCATTGGTTCAGGCTGACCAACTCGAGCTGGTCGGCGACCCGTGCCCTGCGCTCGGCCTCGGGTACCCCGGCGAGCTCAAGGCCGAAGCCGACGTTTTCGGCGACAGTGCGCCATGGCAGCAGGCCGAACTGCTGGAAGACCATCGACACGGTGTGCATGCGAAGGTGGCGCAGCGTCTTGCGGCTGGCCTTGTAGGGGTCGATCGGTCCGTCGGCACTCATCACGGTGACATTGCCGCGGGCGACCGGCGCCAGACCATTGACGGCGCGCAGCAGCGTCGACTTGCCGGAACCGGAGAGGCCCATCAGCACGAGGATCTCGCCTTCGCGCACCTTCAGGGAGGCATCTGCAACACCGACGACGATGCCCGTCTCGGCGCTGATCTCGTCGCGGGTCTTGCCCTGATCGACGAGCGCCAGCACTTGCGCATGCTTTTCGCCGAAGACGATATCGATGTTTTCGAAGACGACTGCGTTCGTCATGTGCCGTCTCCCGAGGCTGGGCGGAACATCCGGTCAAGGATGATTGCGAGGATGACGATGCAGAGGCCGGCTTCAAAGCCCTGGGCGATGTTGACGGTGTTGAGCGCGCGCACCACCGGAACGCCGAGGCCGTTGGCGCCGACCAGCGCGGAGATCACCACCATCGACAGCGACAGCATGATGGTCTGCGTCAGGCCGGCCATGATCTGCGGCATGGCAAAGGGAAGCTCTACCTTGCGCAGGATCTGCCCGGGGGTCGCTCCGAAGGCGACGGCCGCCTCCGTCAGCGCCTCCGGCGTCGAGACGATGCCGAGCCGGGTGAGACGGATCGGCGAGGGGATTGCAAAGATCACGGTGGCGATCAGGCCGGGGACCATGCCGAGGCCGAAGAGGATCAGCGCCGGGATGAGATAGACGAAGGTCGGAATCGTCTGCATCAGGTCGAGCGCCGGGCGCATGATCTCGTAGAGCCAGGGGCGCCGGGCAGCGGCGATACCGAGCGGTACGCCGACAACCATGCTGACAGCCGTGGCGGCGAGGACGAGCGCCAGTGTTTCCGTCGTTTCCTCCCAATAGCCCTGGTTGATGATCAGCAGCAGCCCCAGCGCGGTGAAGGTGGCGACGCTGAACGAGCGTCGAAACCACCAGGACAGCGCTGTCATTGCCGCGACGATAATGAGCGCATGGGGCGTCTGAAGGACATACAACAGCCCGTCGATCACGGCGGAGAGAACGGTCGAAAGCCAGTCGAAGAACCAGGCACCGTTGTCGGTGAGCCAGTCTACGAACGACCTGGCCGAGGGTCCCATGGGGATCTTGTTATCTGTCAGCCAATCCACTTGCGGCATTCCCGGTTGGATGGGTGAGGGAGACCGGAGCCGCCAGGCTCCGGTCAGGGGCGGATTGACCTTAGAGGCCCAGTTCGGAGGTGACGGCTGCCATGGCATCGCCGCCGTCCCGGGTGGTGACTCCTTCGAGCCAGGGGCCGATGGCATCCGGATTGGCCTTCAGCCACTTGGTCGCGGCGGCTTCCGCCTCCATGCCGTCGTTCAGGATGCTGCCCATGATCTCGTTTTCCATTGGCAGCGAGAACTCCAGGTTCTTCACGAAGGTTCCGACGTTGGGGCATTCCTCGGTGTAGCCGGCGCGGACGTTGGTAAAGATTTCAGCGCCGCCGTAGTTTGCGCCGAAAACCTCGTCGCCGCCCGACAGATAGGTGAGCTCGAAGCTGGCGTTCATCGGATGCGGGGCCCAGCCGAGGAAGACGATCGGCTCGCCGGAACGGTCCGCACGCGCTACCTGCGCCAGCATGCCCTGTTCGGAGGACTCTACCACTTCGAAGTCCTTGAGCCCGAAGGTGTCGTTGGCGACCATGTCGAGGATCAGGCGGTTGCCGTCGTTGCCGGGCTCAATTCCATAGATCCGACCATCCAGTGCTTCCGCGTGCTCGGCGATATCCTTGAAGTCCTTGATCCCGAGCTCTGCGCCCTTGGCGTTCGTGGCCAGGGTGTACTTGGCGCCGGTGAGGTTCGGGCCGAAGATTTCGACCGACTTGTCTTCGCGGTAGGGCGCAAGATCGGCCTCCATGGTCGGCATCCAGTTGCCCAGGAAGACGTCAATGTCCTTGTTCTTAAGCGAGCTATAGGTCACCGGGACAGAGAGGAGCTTGACATCGGTCTCGTAGCCGAGGGCCTTGAGGAGGATGGAGGCGGTGGCGGTGGTCGCCGTGATATCGGTCCAGCCGACGTCGGAGAAGCGGACGGGACTGCAGGATTCCGGATCGGCTGCCGAGGCAATCTGTCCGAGTGCCAGAAACGAGAGGGTTCCGGCGAGCAGGATCTTGAACGGTTTGGTCATTGGCATCATGGCGTTCCCTGTTCTTATGTTCCCGACCATTATCAATATATGCGGAGGTGAGGCAAGCTTGCCCGAGGGCGGCAGATCGTGTCGGCTTTGCAACGGGCGCCACCTGATGCATCTTCTGCGGTGTTTTTCTGTGGTTTCAGGTTCCTGTGGACTTTTCCTCGGACGCCGTCGGCAGCAGAACGGCGGCATGGCCAAGCTTTACTTCAACTACGCGACCATGAACGCGGGAAAATCGACACTTCTGCTGCAGGCGTCCTACAACTACCATGAGCGCGGGATGCGCACGGTGATCCTGACCGCCGCGCTCGACAGCCGCGCGGGCGTCGGGCGGGTGGCGTCCCGGATCGGGCTCAGCGCGGACGCCATCCCCTTCCGCGAGAGCGACGACCTGCATGCGCTCGTCACCGACCTGCACCGCGACGAGCCGGTGGCCTGCGTCTTCATCGATGAGGCGCAGTTCCTGGCGCCGCAACAGGTGTGGCAGCTGGCGCGGCTTGCCGACGGATGCGGGATCCCGGTGATGGCCTACGGGTTGCGTACCGACTTCCAGGGCAAGCTGTTCCCCGGCTCGCAGGAGCTGCTGGCGATTGCCGACGAGCTGCGGGAAGTGCGCACCATCTGTTTCTGCGGCCGCAAAGCGACGATGGTGGCGCGTCTCGACGAGGAGGGCCAGGTTGTGCTGGAGGGCGCGCAGGTGGATGTCGGCGGTAACGAAAAATACGTCTCCTTCTGCCGCCGCCACTGGGAGGACAAAATCCGCTGCATCTGAGCCGGACTTGATTTCGGTCAAAGATGGTGCGGCCGGATGCGCCTATTCCCTCGCCCGACGCCTCCCAAGGCTCGCGTCAGGAGAAATAGACATGCTGAAGACTGCAAAGACCGCTTTCATTCTCGCGACAGGCCTCGCGCTTTTCTCGCTTCCTGCGCTCGGCGCTGAAATCGAAGTGAAGATGCTCAACAAGGGCGGTGACGGCCAGGCCATGGTTTTCGAGCCGGCGGCGATCAGGGCCGCGCCCGGCGACGTGATCCGGTTCATGCCCGTCGACAAGGGCCACAATGCCGCCGCCGTGAAGGGGCTGATCCCCGAAGGCACGGAAGAATTCACCGGCAAGATCAACCAGGAGCTCACCGTCACCGTCGAGAAGGAGGGTGCCTATGTGATCAAGTGCACGCCGCACTTCGGCATGGGGATGATTGCGCTGGTGGTTGTCGGCGAGGGGACGCCCGCCAATCTCGATGCCGTGAAGAGCGCCAAGATGCCGAAAAAGACCAAGGAGCGGCTCGACGCGGCGGTGGCGCAGCTGGGCCTCTAGACCTCCCCAAATCAAGTTTCGAGGTCGCCGTGGTAAAATCCTGCGGCGGCCTTATGTTTGTCGCGTAAGAATCGGCTCCGGGGATCGCGATGGGTAGGGCAAAAGGCATTGAAGGCGCGCTGGTGGCCCTTACCGGCACGCTGGAGGCGCTCGACCAGCAGATCGGGCAGGCGGCGCAGGACGTTGCCGGAGCCGCACGCGACAAGGGCAGCATAGGTGCGGCGGCGAAAACCAGGTTCGATACGATCCCGCTGTCCTGGACGTCTGTTCGGCAGACGCTGGTGAACCTCGTTCTGGCGGTGGCGGACCGCAACAACGAGGCCGTGGCGCCGCGGGAGGACAAGCCGCAACCGACGAGATCCGAACGGCTTCGCATTGCGTTCTCGCAGGTGCTGTCGATGCGCGGGGCTCGAACGGCTGGCCCCAAGGCACGATCGCTCGGCGAAGCACTGATGCTGGCCGACGGTCTCTACGGCCTGCTGCTGGCGCGGCGAGAGCGTATCCTCGCTCTGCGACATGCGGTGGAGTCTGATCTTGTGGAGCTGATCGGCCATCGGACACAACTGGCCGAAAACCTGATCGCTTCTGCAGAACGGGAGGAGCGGGAAACAAGCGCCGTCTCGCGGCAGGTAGAGGACAGCCTGCAGGCGATCCAGGATCTGGCGGCGAACCTCAACCGGCAGGTGCGCGAGATGAACGGGCTGGTGAACAAGCTGACGCTGGAGGCCGAGCGCGCCATCGTACTGTCCCACGTCCTCGCGGACGAAGGTGCCAACCCCGGATCCTCACCGGGGCTGGACAAGGCGCTCCTTGCGCATCTGCGCCCGCTGATCGAACTCCAAGAGAACGACATGCTGTCGAGCATCGAGATCGAGCGGCGCAGGGCAGGGATAGACGCCCGCTTCCGTGCCGCTTTCGACGATCTCGGGGACGGAGCGGCAAGCGGCGAGCAGACCATTTTGGCCAACCCTGAGGTGCAGCATGCTTGACCCGATCGTGCAATTCTTCCAGCGCATATTGGGCGCAATAGGTCGCGGCTTTGGCTTGCTGGTGGCATGGCTGGTCTGGCCTTTCCTCGCGGTCCATGGCTGGTATGCCGGGCGCAGCTGGATCATCAAGGCGCCGCTTGCGGCGATCTTCGTGCTGTTTGCCGGTCTTTACGGGTACTTCTTCTGGCAGACCCAGGTCTGGACGGGCTTCGACCCGGATTTTGTCGATGAATATCGCTGGTCGGAGCGGACGATACCGGCCGGGCAGCAGATCTTGGCTGCGGCGCCGGTGTCGCCCGACGCCGCGCCTGCCGGAACCGAGACTGGCGCAACTCCCGTTCCAGGCACGTTGCCCGTGGCGGCACAGCAGTGCCAGTCCTCGGCCATCGTGGACGCCATCGCAGAACTGACCGATGCGAATGTGAACCAGAACGCCTGGATATCGTCGATGCTGCTCTATCGGCTCGGCCTGTTCGGCATCGACTGGGATCATACGCCCTTCCTCGACAACAAGGCGTCGTTCCAGCGGGGCGTAAACCAGGCGGTGCGCCGGACCTCGGTCGAACTGGTGGACACGCTGGCGCGCATGCGGGGCACGTCCGGCATCAACAGCGAGCTTCAGGACGCCCGCAACAACCTGCAGTTCGACGAATATTCCTGGTATTTCGGCTTGAGCCCCTTCGGCCCGAAGACGCCGACGCCGAGCTATTACCGGACTGCCATCGAGGGGTTTCGCGCGTTCAATGTGGAGCTCACCGCCTGCAACGCGACCTTCGACACGCGAGCCGACAACCTCGTGCAGTTCATCGACCGGATTGCCAACGACCTGGGCAGCACGTCCGCGATCCTGCGAGAACGCTCGGAAAACTTCAATTCCGGCTGGTTCGACACCCGGGCCGACGACCGGTTCTGGTTCGCCTATGGCCAGCTCTACGGCTACTACGCAGTCCTGTCGGCGGCCAGCGCCGACTTCTCGCAAGTCATCCGGGAGCGCAACCTGGGGCCGCTGTGGACGGAGACGCTGACCCAGTTCCGTTCGGCGCTGCGCATCCAGCCGGCGATCATCTCCAACGGCCGCGAGGACGGTTGGATCATGCCGACGCATCTGGCGACGATGGGTTTCTATATCCTGCGGGTGCGCTCCAACCTCGTGGAGGTGCGTTCGGTGCTCGATCGCTGAGAGCGACGGCTAGTTGATCAGGCCGAGGCGGATCGCCTTTGCCACCAACTGGGTGCGGTTGACGCAGTCCATCTTCTTGATGGCGTTGGTCATATGCGCGTTGACGGTGTGATCGGAGAGCGACAGGATGCGGCCGATCTCCACCGAGGTCTTCCCCTGGGCGGTCCAGCGAACGACCTCGAGCTCGCGGGCCGACAAAGGGCCCGGCAGGGTAAAGCGCTCGGCGCGGCGCAGCTTCTCGAAGACGTCGAAGGCGTGCAGGGCGATCATGCCTAGCTCGTTGAGTTCCGGCTGTTCCACCGCGGGACGCTCCCCATCGAACTGCAGCAGGAAGCGCTCTCCCTCCAGCGAGTGGAGCGGCATGACGGCCGCCGTCTTCATGCCGAAGCGGCGCAACAGCTGTACCAATTCCGGTGGAAAGGAGTCCTGGTTCAGCATTTCAGCCGATTCCAGGGTCCAGGTGCGTGGCAGCATGGAGAACAGCAAGGGCATGACCGGAGACACAGACAGAAAGCGGCTCTGGTCGAACTCCTGGACGAACTGGGAGGGTAGGGTGGTCTGGATCAGCAATCTTGCCAGGAGGTCGTCAGGCCGCGTTGGCCTGATCAGCAGCGTCACGAAGGAAAAACCGAACGCTTGGGCAGTCTGCTCGAGCGCAGCCAAAACGTCTGCCTGAGAGCTGGCAGCCGAAATAACGTCATTGAGGGCTGTTTGCCTCTCCGGCTTTTCTATTCCTGTAGCTGACAAATCTGCTCGCTTGCGGCTTCCCGTGTTGTTGCCGCACGACTGCAGGGGCGCAGTCCTTGGGGATTTACGACAATATGTCACTTTCCCTTATCCGGGTCCGGACGGCGTGGCAATTTCTACTTAATGCTGACGGTGGTCCGAGAACTTCATGTTTCAAACGAAACTTAACGAGCCGTGAAGCACTTCCATAAAAGATGAGTCAATTTGTCATGATAATTAAGTTGACAAAATGAATCATGTTTTTTAGATGGCGGAACAAGGGCACGCCTGCCTGCCACCACCACTGAACCGTCCACCGACCGCTTCCTGAGCGGCGTGCCGTCGCACGCCGGCGATGTTGCACGCCCATTTTCGAAAGGAACATCATGACCTCCCGGACAACAACAAAACTGCTCATGGCCTGCACAGCCGTCGCCGTGCTTTCGGCTGCACACAGCAGAGCGCAAGAGCCTGCGGCGGCAAACGAAACCGTCCTGCAGACGATCGTGGTGAAGGGCAAGCGGGTGGCGGTGCCGGCAGGCGGGATGGCGGACACGCCGCTGGCGACGGAGACGACCCGGGCGGAAATCGAAGACAGGCAGATCACCAGCATCGAGGATCTGGGCCGCTCCGCGGAGCCGGGTGTCGGCTTCAATCGTTCCACGGGCGCTGTCAACATTCGCGGCCTGGAAGGCAATCGGGTCCTGACGACGATCGACGGCATTCCGGTTCCCTATCTCTTCGATGCCACGCGCGGCGCCAATGGCGGTGTGGACGCCTTCAGCTTCAGCTCGCTGTCTGCGGTCGACGTCATGCGCGGGGCCGACTCCAGCCGGGCCGGACCGGGCGCCCTTGGCGGCGTACTCGGCCTTAGAACGCTCACGCCAGAGGACCTGATCGGCGAGGGCAGGGACTGGGGTGGCGTTACCAAGCTGACCTTCGACAGTGCGGACAACAGCTGGGAAAGCTCGGCAGCGGTCGCCAAGCGGATCGGCCAAACGTCGGTCATGTTCCAAGGCAGCTACAAGAACGGCCATGAGCGCAAGACGAATGGCGACGTCGGCGGCTACGGACCCACCCGCACAGAGGCCAATCCTGCCGATTTCGACCAGCACAACCTGCTGTTCAAGCTGCAGCAGGAGCTGGAAGGCGGCCACACGATCGGGCTGACGGCCGAACGCTTCCGCAAGGACAGCAAGACCGACACGCGCACCGAGCAGCGTGCCGTTCTGGGCGCCAGCGACAACTTCCTGCCCGGGAACTACACCTCCAAGAAGGAGACGGAGCGGGACCGGGTTTCGCTGGACTATCGCTTCGAGGCAGAGTCCGATAACGCGCCGATCTCCAATGCCTGGGCGTCGCTCTACTGGATGAACCAGGCCACCATGGAAGGTTACGACGGTTACCGCTCGACGAGCGTCGTGGGTCCCATCGGTCGCGAAAACGACAATGAAGAGCGGACGATCGGCCTTGTCGGTGCCGCGCAGAGCGAGTTCGCGACGGGTGACCTGAACCATCTGCTGACCTTCGGGTTCGACATCGCATCGGGCGTCAGGGAGCAATATTCCTCGGGCTACGACGAGTGCCCGCCACCGCCTTACCGACCGTTTGCGACATGCTCCTTCCTGCACACGAACCAGGCGGACACGCCGAAGGTGGAAAGCGACCGCATCGGCCTGTATCTCGACGACGACATTTCGCTGGGATCGACGGGCTTCACGCTGACCCCCGGCGTTCGTTTCGACTGGGTCCGCCACGAGCCGGTCATGACCGACGCGTTCGACCGCAACTACACGAACCCGGCCCTGCCGGACGGTTTCCAGGACAGCGGAATCTCGCCGAAACTGCGTCTGACCTATGATGTGCAGCCGGATATCCAGATCTACGGTCAATGGGCGATGGGCTTCCGTGCCCCTTCGGCAAGCGAGCTCTACAGCGCCTACGGCGGAACCGGCACCTATCTGCGGCTTGGCAATCCCGACCTGGAGACCGAAACGAGCAATGGCTTCGAGATCGGCGCACAGCTGGGCGACGATGAATTCGGCGGGCGTGTCTCGGCGTTCTACAATCGCTACAAGAATTTCATCGACGTGGTGAGCATCACGTCGGCCGAAGCGGCCGCCCGCGGTTTCCCGGGCTCCTACCCGGCCGGCATCACCGGCTACGACAACATCTCGGATGCTGAAACCTTCGGGGTGGAACTGGCCGCGCACAAGCGCTTCGACAGCGGATTCCGGGTCGGTGCGGGGCTTGCCTATACCCGCGGCAATGATCTGACCAATGATACCTTCATCCGCTCCGTCGCACCTCTCAAGGCGGTCGCAAGCGTCGGCTACGACACCGACGTCTGGGGCCTGGGCCTCGACTGGATCGGCGTCGGCGCCTCACGCGAGGATGATGGCAAGGGCCCGACCGGCACCAGCTACTTCGAGACGCCGGGCTACGGCATCGTCGACCTCACCGCCTGGTGGGAGCCGGAGCAGATGAAGGGGCTGAAGATCAATGCCGGGATCTACAACGTCTTCGACAAGACCTATTACGACTATACCTCGGTTCGCTCGAACAGCGCCACACAGGCCCGGGAGTTCTATTCCGAGCCGGGCCGGTCCTTCAAGATCTCGCTGACTCAGCGGTTCTAGGAGAAGGTACAAGGTGTGAGAGTAGGGCGGTGCGACCAGGTCGCGCCGCCCTCTCGTTCTCGAAGATCTCAGACCTCGGAGATCGTCAGCTGGACGCTGCCGCGGTTGTTGTCATAGGCCTGCCAGGCGTCGTTGGCGAAGCAGTAGAGATAGCCGGATCCCTTCGGCTTCAGGGTCACGCCCTCGCCGATCTTGAAGACCTCATGCGGCAGGCGTTCGATCTTCTGGTCCTCGTCCGTCTGCGGCGGTGGCACGTTATTGGCGATCAGGCCGACGAGGCAGAACCACTCCATCCGTTCCTCGCGCCGCGTCCACCAGAAATCGAGCTGCCTGTTGCCGGTGAGCTTCTTCCACAGCGTCTCGACGCCACCCCAGGCGGAGGAGGCGACATGGGCGATCTCGGCGGCCTGGAACTTGCCGTCCTTTGCTCCGCCCGGGCCGCATTTGATGGAGGCGTCGGTCCATTCTCCGGTGGCCTTGAGGCGGTAGCTTTTCCCCGCCTGAAGATAGACACCGGTGTCGTTCCATCGCTCGCGGGCGAAGATGTCGATGGTCGCCGGAAGCGTCTTTCCCGGTCGGTAGCGGCCCTGCGCGAGCGGCGGGTTGCGGTGACGGTCGACTGCCGAGGCATGGACGTCTGGGGAGGGCGGATCAGACACACGAGGGGCTGCCCGCGGTCGGGTCTTCAGTGCCTTGAACAAGCCGGTAACGGAATCATGCAGGAGGCCGCGCGGGTTTGGATCGAGCTGGTTAATCGCGCCGTCGGCAAAGCGGAGCCCGAGAGCTTCAGCTTCCTGCATCATCCAGTATAGCGCGCCGTCGGAGAGACCGGACTGGCTGTAGCCGCCGCCGACATCACCATGAGCGCCGGGAAACCAGACCTGCTTCAGTGATCCGGTCCAATCCTCGGGCTTTTCCCACAGCGTCGGCAGGAAGCTTTGCCGGAACTCGTCGATCGCCACCGCATGGCGGGCGTTCCGGACCGCCGGTCCGAGCTGCGTGTTGTGGAAGCGATGGTTTCCCGGGTTGTCGAGCAGGTTCAGGAGCGCCAGATCGTCGGGTATGCCGAGAGCGCCGACCGTATCCCAGACGCCGATGAAATGGACCGGGGTCTTCCCGGCCGGGGGAGCGCCGTCGGCGGTATTGTGGAACCGGCGTTCCTTGCTGTCGACGAAGGGGCTAGGATCATCGGCACGATAGGCGTCGAAGATCTGCTCGATCGCGTCCCAGACCTTGTTCTCCGGCACCTTTGAGCCCGGCAGATCGAGCAGGCCGCACTTGGAGATCATGCCGCCGAGGCTGCGCACCGTATAGGCGCCGCGGCTGAAGCCGAACAGCCAGATCGCGTCGCCCTCCCGATAGTTGCGGGCGAGCCAATGGTAGCCGCTCATGATGTTGCGATCGAGGCCCTTGCCGGTGCTGCCGCCGAGTGCCCGGTCGATCCAGCTGCCGTCCGTGCCGACGCCGGGGTGGTAATAGAACTTCTGTTCCGCACCGGCATCGTCCGTCTGCGCGAGCGCGTTGTAGAGCTTGACGACATTGGTCGGGCTCGGCACCCCGTCCTCCATCGCGTCGGGTGTATTCCAGGTGCCGTCACAGCATACGATGATGTTCATGATCTTCCCCCAGTGTCCGCAATCAGTATCTACATCTTCAGGTAATTTGCAATCGTAAATACACCTATTGGTAGAGTTGCTCCTTCCAGCCGGCAAAGTCGGGGATGGCCGGTGGCAGCGGCTTGTGTCCCGGCGCTCCCTGTGTCCAATTCACCACGCGAAAATGCCAAGGGGATGACGACATGGCGGCGGTGAAGTCCGATATCGAAATTGCGCGCATGGCACGGAAGAAGCCGATCATGGAGGTGGGCGCTGCTCTCGGCATTCCGGCAGAGCAGCTTGCGCCCTACGGCCACGACAAGGCGAAAGTCAGCGCCGACTTCATCCACGGGCTGTCGGACCGGCCGGACGGCAGGCTGATCCTGGTGACGGCCATCAACCCGACGCCCGCCGGCGAAGGCAAGACGACGACCACCGTCGGTCTCGGCGACGGGCTGAACCGGATCGGCAAAAAGGCGGTCATCTGCGTGCGCGAGCCCTCGCTCGGCCCCTGCTTCGGGATGAAGGGGGGCGCTGCCGGCGGCGGCCATGCGCAGGTCATCCCGATGGAGGACATCAATCTCCACTTCACCGGCGACTTCCACGCGATCACCTCGGCGCACAATTTGCTCGCGGCGATGATCGACAACCACCTCTACTGGGGCAATGCGCTGGACATCGACGTGCGGCGCATTACCTGGCGGCGGGCAATGGACATGAACGACCGGGCGCTGCGGCAGATGGTCAGTGCGCTCGGCGGGGTTTCCAACGGTTTTCCGCGCGAAAGCGGCTTCGACATCACGGTTGCCTCCGAGGTGATGGCCATCCTCTGCCTGGCGGAGGATTTCGAGGATCTGGAGCAGCGGCTGGGCGCCATCATCGTCGCCTATCGCCGCGACAAGACGCCGGTGTTTGCCCGCGACCTGAAGGCGGACGGTGCCATGGCCGTGCTGCTGAAGGATGCCATGCAGCCGAACCTGGTGCAGACGCTGGAGAATAACCCGGCCTTCGTGCACGGCGGACCCTTCGCCAACATCGCCCATGGCTGCAATTCGGTGATCGCCACCAAGGCGGCACTGAAGCTCGGCGACTATGTGGTGACGGAAGCGGGCTTCGGGGCGGATCTGGGGGCGGAAAAATTCTTCGACATCAAGTGCCGCAAGGCCGGGCTGAAGCCTGCCGCGGCGGTGATCGTCGCGACGGTTCGGGCGCTGAAGATGAACGGCGGCGTCGCCAAGGAGGCTCTCGGCGCGGAAGACGTGGCCGCTCTGACGCGCGGCTGCGCCAACCTCGGCCGGCACATCGCCAATGTGCGCCGCTTCGGCGTTCCGGTGGTGGTGGCGATCAACCACTTCACCACGGACACCGATGCCGAGGTGGCGGCCGTGCAGGATTACGTGTCCCGCCATGGCGCCGACGCGATCCTCTGCCGCCACTGGGCGGAGGGCTCCGCCGGCATCACCGAGCTCGCCGAGCGGGTGGTGGAGCTTGCCGACGGCGGCCAGGCGGATTTCAAGCCGCTTTATCCTGACGCCATGCCGCTGATGGAGAAGATCGAGACGGTGGCGTCGAAGATCTATCACGCCGGCGAGGTGACGGCCGACAAGACGGTCCGCGACCAGCTTGCCGCCTGGGAGGCGCAGGGCTACGGCGAGCTGCCGGTGTGCATCGCCAAGACGCAGTATTCCTTCTCGACCGATCCGACGCTGCGCGGCGCACCGGAGGGCCATGTGGTGCATGTGCGCGAGGTGCGGCTTTCGGCCGGCGCCGGCTTCGTCGTCGCCATCACCGGCGAGATCATGACCATGCCGGGGCTGCCGAGCGCGCCTGCAGCGGAGCGGATTTTCCTGAACGATGACGGGAATGTGGAGGGGTTGTTCTGAGCTGGGATCTAGGTGACGGGATGGCGGTTCTCTCAACGGCTATCTGACCGCGGCGTCCGCCCCATAGTTCGCTTGAAGGCATGAGCAAAGGCGCTCTGGGAGTTGTAGCCGACTGCGGTGGCAACTGCGGCGACGGTCTGGCCCTCGGTGAGCTTTCGCTGCGCCAGAACCATGCGCCAGTGAGTGAGGTAGTCGAGAGGTGGACGGCCGACGCGTTCGTTGAAGCGCTGCGTGAAGGCCGAGCGCGACATGCCGACTTCGGATGCCAGCATTGGCACTGTCCAACAGTATGCGACATCGCCGTGCAACAGTCTGAGCGCCTTGCCGATCTGTGGGTCCGCAAGTGCGGTGATCCACCCGACGCTGGCTCTCGGACCGGTGGCCACGAAAGCACGGACGGCCGCGACGACGAGGATTTCCGCCAGTCGCTCGGCGACGAGCGGACCACCCAGTTCCGCGTGGGCGACCTCCGTCCTCAGAGCGTTCAGCGTCCTCGCGACGGCCTCCGCGGTGGACGATGCCCGATCGACGCGCAGAAACTTCGGCAGCGCATCCAGAACGAATGCGGCGCTGCTATCCGCAAAGCTGCTGCCGCCGCCTATCAATGACGTCTCGTCTGCACTGCCGAGACGTACCATATCGTGTCCTGCTGACGCATAGAGCGGCATGCCATCGACCGGTTCGACCGCCGGGTTACTGGCGACCGCGTAGCGCGTGTTGCTGATGAGAACCACATCGCCTTCTACAAGTTCTTGCGGCAAATGATCGGCGAACAGAAGCCAGCATCGGCCGCGTGTGACGGCAACGAACTTCAATCGCATTCGCCCGTCGAAGGCCAGTGCCCAGTCGCCCGCCGCTTCGAGCCCGGTCCCGCGAACGCTTCGCGCACCAAGGGCCGCGAGAACCTCGGTGAACGGATCGGCAATGGTTTTGGCGGATCGCGATAAAAACATGGCCGTTCCAGCATAGATCCTCCGGTCTGTACTGCATAGATCTGACTTTTGATGCAGAAGATGGAGCCCAATTGTGACCATAGAAAACAAGATCGTTGCCATTACCGGAGCCGGGCGCGGCATTGGCCGGGCCACCGCTATCCACCTTGCCTCGCGAGGCGCGCGTCTTGTGCTCGGTGCACGAAGCGAAGCGGAGATCGCCGCTGTGGCAGGAGAGATCGAAGCGGCGGGCGGCGAAGCCGTCTATCGGGCCGTCGACGTGACCAAGCGCGCTGATCTCGACCTACTGGTCAGCCTTGCCTGCGAGCGTTTCGGGCGGCTCGACGTCATCGTCAACAATGCGGGCATCGGGCCGCTCTCGTGCTTCGACGCGCTGAAGGTTGATGACTGGGACGCCATGATCGATGTGAACCTGAAGGGCGCGCTCTACGGTATCGCTGCGGCCTTGCCCGTGTTTGCGCGCCAGGATAGCGGGCACGTGATCAACATCGTATCAACGGCTGGCCTCAAGATCGTGCCGACGATGGGCGTCTACGCAGCGACCAAGAATGCAGTGCGGACAGCCACTGAAGCCCTGCGGCAGGAGTCGGGCAAGAACTTGCGTGTGACGGAAATATCTCCGGGTTTCATCGACACGACCTTCGCGGATACCGCTATAGCCGACCCGGATATCAGAGCGGCAATCCTGAAGCAAAAGGAGGAGCTTGCCATATCACCGACAGCGATCGCACGGGCGATAGCATTTGCGATCGAACAACCGGCTGAGGTCGAAATCGGGAGCATCGTTGTGCGCCCGACCGCACAGCATTGATATTCTCGGGAAGCGGCCTGGGCCGCAGACCTCTCCATCGGGGATCAAACGACGACCGAAAATTCACCGGAGGCTCGCAACAGGGCGGACTGCGATCGTCATCGACAGCACAGCCATCTACGCAAATGGCGCAAGACAGGCCCTCCACCCTTGCGCTTCCTACCGGCAATACCTATACCCGCTCTCCCGCTCCAGCACATCGAGATGCAGGTGGTCCATGTGGGTGGGGTCGCTGCCGGGGGAGAGGACGGTGGTGAAGTGGAGGCAGGCGCCGGCGCTCGCGGTGCGCTGGAAGGCGCCTTCCAGGGTGCCGTCCTCGGCACGCGGCTTCATCGTCACTTCCGATCCGTCGTCGAGCCGGAAGGCGGCAATGTCGATGGCATTGCCCTTGGCGTGTTCGGACGTTTTGCCGGTCGATGCGCTGTTGCGCAGGCGGCAGGCATAGGTGGAGCCGGTGGTGAGGCCAGTGATGCGGCGTTCCGGCATGGCGATCCTCAGCGCCGGCTGGACGGTGTCCTTCAGCCAGTGGCCGAGCGCGCGGGCGGTTTCGCAGCGCATCTGGGCGCCGCCGGTATCGATGCCGGGCAGGGCTTCCGCCACCTCGATCGGTTGGTCGATGCCGCAGCCGTCGCCCTCATCGATACGTGCCGCCGTCTTGAACTTCGTGCCGAGCGTGGCGAGATCCGCCAGGCAGGCCTTCAGGGCTGCCTGATCCTCCTTCTCGACCGGTGGCGGGGGTGGCGGCGACGGTTCCTTCGGCTCTTCCGGCTTTTTGTCCTCCGCTTTCATCTCGTCCGGCTGGCTGGGGCCGGGCTTCGGCATTGCCGGGGCTTCGCCCGCCGGCTTTTCAGGGGCGGCGGGCTCCGGCGTCTCGGTCCCAGTGTCGGGTTTCGGCTCCGGTGTCGGGATCTCCGAGACCGGTTCCGTGGCGGGGTTGGGCTGCGCGTCCTCGGAGGCGGGCGCTGCGGTCTCGGTGTCCTCCTTGTCCGCTGCCGGAGAGGCGGCGTCATCGTCCTCCTCCTCCGCGGCGGTTGCCGGTGGGGGCGGGGCATCGGAGGTGGCCGCTTCGGCGGGCTTCGGCTTCGGCACGGGGCCGTCGCTGGGCAAAGCGGATGCGCCGATCATGATCGGCAGGCCGAGCAGGAGAAGAAGGAGGGAACGCTGCATCGAGGGCTCTTCCGTTGGATGGCCGGGACCGGACAACGCGGCGGGAGGGGTTTTGGTCGCATCGCCATTGCAGAGGAAATCCACTTGCGGTGACGCAAGGTCCGGGTTATCTCTTCGCCCATGATCAATTCGATGAACATCGGTAACTGGTGGTGGGCACGCTAACGCGGCCTTGACCAGTCATGTCCATTCGACAAGACCCCAAAGCCGCCCGAGTTTCGAGGCGGCTTTTTTGTTGTTCGCCGCAGGGTCCCGGGCGACAGATTTCGGAGAGCAGGAAATGGTGACGATCATTCGGGACGACGGTTCGGAGACCTACGAGACGAGGGGCGGCATCGCCGTCAGCCGCGCGCGGCGCCCCACGCCCTATGCCGATGCGGTGGCCGGCTATGTCGACAAGCTCGACGAGCGGCGCGGCGCGGTGTTTTCCTCCAACTACGAATATCCGGGCCGCTACACCCGCTGGGATACGGCGATCGTCGATCCGCCGCTCGGGATTTCCTCGCATGGCCGCAGCGTCTGGATCGAGGCCTTCAACGGGCGCGGCGAGGTGCTGCTCGGCTTCATCGTCGAGACGCTGAAGGGTGTCGACGAGCTGACGCTCGGGACGCTCACCGATCGTCGCCTCGACCTCACCATCAACGAGCCCTCGCGGGCCTATACCGAGGAAGAGCGGTCGAAGATGCCGACGGTGTTCACCGTGCTGCGCGCCGTGGTGGACCTCTTCCATTCCGAGGCGGATTCGGCCATCGGCCTGTTCGGCGCCTTCGGCTATGATCTTGCCTTCCAGTTCGATGCCATCAAGCTGTCGATGCAGCGGCCGGAAGACCAGCGCGACATGGTGCTGTACCTGCCCGACGAGATCCTGGTGGTCGACCACCATGCGGCCAAGGCCTGGATCGACCGCTACGACTTTGCCAAGGACGGGGTGACGACGGAGGGCAAGGCGCAGGAGATCGCGCCGGAACCCTTCCAGCGCACCACCGTAACGCCGCCGAAGGGCGACCATCGGCCGGGCGAATATGCCGAGCTGGTGACGAAGGCGAAGGAAAGCTTCCGCCGCGGCGACCTCTTCGAGGTGGTACCGGGCCAGAAGTTTCTGGAGCGCTGCGACAGCAAGCCCTCGGAGATCTCCAACCGGCTGAAGGCGATCAACCCGTCGCCCTATTCCTTCTTCATCAATCTCGGCCACCAGGAATATCTGGTCGGCGCCTCGCCGGAAATGTTCGTGCGGGTCTCGGGCCGGCGCATCGAGACCTGCCCGATTTCCGGCACCATCAAGCGCGGCGAGGACCCGATTGCCGATAGCGAGCAGATCCTCAAGCTCTTGAACTCCAAGAAGGACGAGAGCGAGCTGACGATGTGCTCCGATGTCGACCGCAACGACAAGTCGCGCGTCTGCGAGCCGGGTTCGGTCAAGGTCATCGGCCGGCGGCAAATCGAGATGTATTCGCGACTGATCCACACGGTGGACCATATCGAGGGGCGGCTTCGCGAAGACATGGATGCCTTCGACGGCTTCCTCAGCCACGCCTGGGCGGTGACCGTCACCGGCGCACCGAAACTCTGGGCGATGCGCTTCATCGAGAACCACGAGAAGAGCCCGCGCGCCTGGTACGGCGGCGCGATCGGCATGGTCGGCTTCAACGGTGACATGAACACCGGGCTGACGTTGCGCACCATCCGCATCAAGGACGGCATTGCCGAAGTGCGGGCGGGTGCGACGCTGCTCAACGACAGCGATCCGGCCGAGGAAGAGGCCGAGACGGAACTGAAGGCCTCGGCCATGCTGTCGGCCATCCGCGACGCGCGTGCCGGTACCACGGCCAAGGTGATCCGTGACGTTGCGCCCGTCGGCAAGGGCGTGCGCATCCTGCTCGTCGACCACGAGGACAGTTTCGTCCACACGCTGGCCAATTATTTCCGCCAGACGGGGGCGGAGGTCTCGACCGTGCGCACGCCGGTGCCGGAAGAGATCTTCGACCGCATCGATCCGGATCTCGTGGTGCTGTCGCCCGGGCCCGGCAATCCGAAGGATTTCGACTGCAAGGCGACGATCAAGACGGCACGGGCCAAGGGGCTGCCGATCTTCGGCGTCTGCCTCGGGCTGCAGGCGCTGGCGGAAGCCTATGGCGGCGAGCTGCGGCATCTGGCGGTTCCCATGCATGGCAAGCCGTCGCGCATCCGCGTGCTGGAGCCGGGCGTCGTCTTCTCGGGCCTCGCCCGCGAGGTGACGGTCGGTCGCTATCACTCGATCTTCGCCGATCCGCGGTCGCTGCATCCTGACTTCACCATCACCGCGGAAAGCGAGGACGGCACGATCATGGGCATCGAGCACGTCAAGGAGCCGATCGCGGCGGTGCAGTTCCACCCGGAATCAATCATGACGCTCGGCCACGACGCCGGCATGCGGATGATCGAGAACGTGGTCGCCAATCTGGCGCGGCGCCGGAAGGTGGAGGCGGCCTGAGGCAGGCGTTCAGGGCGGCAACCTTTTGTGTCTCTTCCAGTTAGGGCCGTGGAAACACGAACCGAACGGGAAGAGACATGAGCAGAAGAGCGCTGATCTGGATGGTGGGCGGCCTGGTTGTCGTCGTGATGGCATTGACCATGTGGCCGGAGACGGACGAAAACCTGCAGGCGCCGCCGGTTGCGGGCGACCAGCAGACCAATCCGGCTGAGCCGGCGGATTAGCGGGCAGGAGTTCATCGTCTTGTCGTATCGTGTTACATACGGCGTGGCGATGAGGAGATGGAGATGAGTGTCCGCAACCTTCCGGCAATTCACCCAGGAGAGATCCTGAGGGATCTTTATCTCCTGCCGATGGACATGTCGCCGTATGGGCTTGCCAAGAAGCTCCATGTGCCGCGCACCCGCATCGAGCGGATCGTTGTGGAGAAGACGGCGATCACGCCCGATACTGCGCTGCGGCTCGCCCGGTTTTTCAAGACCACACCTGAGTTCTGGATGAACCTGCAGAACAGCTTCGACCTGAAGCAGGAGGCTGAGGCGCTGAAGGGCGAGCTGGAGAAGATTGACCAGTACGAGCACGCCGCATAACCGCAGTCCTGGTTGTGGACGAACTGCCGGATGCTTTGACAAAACCGCCGGCTTGAGCCATACCGCCGACCATACGAAACCGTCCGGGCCTGGCCCGGGCGGTTTCGCCGTTCTGGGGCGTTGCTCCTGCAATTCACTCGCAAAGGCATGGACCCGTCATGGTGGGCACGAGAACAGATCCGATCGTCGAAAGGCTGGCCTTCTGGGGCATTCCGCTCGCCCTCGGGGTGATGGGGCTGAAGATGCTTGCCTGGTGGGTGACGGGATCGGTGGCGCTCCTGTCGGACGGGCTGGAATCGACCGTCAACGTGGTTGCCGCCTTCATCGCCTATTTCGTCATCCGCTATGCGCAGCGGCCCGCCGACGAGGACCATCAGTTCGGGCATCACAAGGCCGAATACATGTCGGCGGTGGTCGAGGGCGCGCTGATCATCGTCGCGGCCCTCCTGATCGTGCAGGAGGCCTGGGGGGCGCTGTCTTCGCCGACGCTGCCCGAGGCGCCGGTGCTGGGTCTTGCAATCAACGCGATCGCCGGGGTCATCAATGCCGTCTGGGCGACGGCGCTGATCCGGGTCGGCACGAAACACCGCTCGCCGGCGCTTTCCGCCGACGGTCACCATATCATGTCCGACGTGGTGACCTCGGCCGGGGTCTTCGTCGGCCTGATCCTTGCCATCCTCACCGGTTACGCGATCCTCGATCCGATCATGGCGATCCTGGTGGCGCTCAACATCCTCTACCAGGGCTACAAGGTGATCTCGCATTCGCTGGGCGGGCTGATGGACCGGGCCGTGACAGTGGAGGAGGAAGAGGAGATCCGTGCGGCGATCACCGCCCATTCGGCCGGATCGATCGGGGTGCACGACCTGCGCACCCGGCGCGCCGGAGCGGCGGCCTTCATCGATTTCCATCTGGTGGTGCCGTCGGACATGGCGGTCGCCAGGGCGCACGAGATCTGCGATCGCCTCGAGGATGCCATCAAGCAGGCCATACCGGGCGCAAGCCTTGCCATTCACGTGGAGCCGGAAAGCGAGCAGGCGCACGGCATCCGAGTCAAACTGGAAGGAACAGACCCATGAGCATGACCGACACCTCGAGCCTTTCTCAGCTCGGGCAGGCGGTGGAGACGCCGCAGAACCCGGAGTCCGCGGTTCTGGAGAAGGTGCCGAACGGCAACCAGGGCACCGATTATGTGGTGCGCTTCACGGCGCCGGAGTTCACCTCGCTCTGCCCGATGACAGGACAGCCGGATTTCGCGCATATCGTCATCGACTACATCCCGGATGGTTTTCTGGTGGAATCGAAGTCGCTGAAGCTCTTCCTGCATTCCTTCCGCAACCACGGTGCCTTCCACGAGGATTGCTCCGTTTATATCGCCAAGCGGATCGTTGACCTGCTGGCGCCGAAATGGCTTCGGATCGGCGCCTACTGGTATCCGCGCGGCGGCATTCCGATCGACGTGTTCTGGCAGACCGGGGCGGTGCCGGAGGGCGTCTGGCTGCCGGATCAGGGCGTGCCGACCTATCGTGGGCGCGGCTAACAGGCTGCACGAAGAGAAAAGGGCGCCCGCGAGGCGCCCTTCTTTCCTGTTCTCTCGGATGACGTCGTTCAGCCGAAGGCGAGGGACAGCCCGGCGAGCGCGGTCAGCGCGCCGATGATCCGGGTGGCAACCGGGGCGAAGCGTCCGATGCCGAGGCCGAGAACGATGCCGGCCGCGTGCAGGAGCGCGGTTGCCAGAACGAAGCCGATGCCGAACTGCAGTGCGCCGGCGCTGCCCAGCTCGCCGCCATGGGCGTGGCCGTGGAAGAGGGCGAAGACGCCGACGACGGCGGCCGAAGCGGCGACCGGCAGCCGGGCCGCCATGGCCACCAGAAGGCCGAGCGCCACGACGGAGGCGAGGATGGCCGGTTCGACGAAGGGCAGGCCAACTCCGGTGACGGCGGCCGCATAGCCGAGCGCCATGGTGCCGACGAAGGCTGCCGGCACGGCCCAGAGCGCCGACCGGCGGCCAGAGCCTGAGGCGATCTGGCTTGCCCAGAGGCCGACGGCCACCATGGCGAGGATGTGGTCCGCGCCGAAGAGCGGATGCGAGACGCCCGCCATGAAGGAGCCATGGGCTTGCGGATCAAGGTGGGCAAGCGCCGGTGCGGCAGTGGCCGCGGAGATGATGGCGGCAAGCGAAAGTCGTCTGAACATGGGATCCCCTCTAATGTCTCGCGGCGCCGGAGCGTCGGTGCGTCCGTATCCGGCGACGATAAGCAGCCCGCGTTTTCCTGTCCATGTCCAAAGCCGGTGGCGGCAGCGTTTCCACTACGTCGAACGACTTAGAAGGGCAGGCGACATGAGGACGGTGCGAGGCGGCTGCGCCGGGAAGAAGTTCTTCACCACACCACGGCGAGACGGAGCTAACTCGCTTTCGCGCATTGTTTTACGCTGGCGAACGCATTATGTCCGTGGAGACACATTCCATGCTGGAGATGCTGATGCACGACGAAAACGAAGACGACGACAAGGTCAAGGAATTGCCGCTCGGCAAGGAAACGGAAGCGAACCTCTTCAAGTCGCGTTCGATCTTCATCTACGGCCCGATCAACCAGGAACTGGCGCAGAAGGTCTGCACGCAGTTGGTGGCGCTCTCGGCGGCCAGCGACGACGACATCCGCATCTACGTCAACTCGCCCGGCGGTCACGTGGAATCGGGCGATTCCATCCATGACATGATCAAGTTCATCAAGCCGAAGGTCTGGATGATCGGCACCGGCTGGGTCGCCTCCGCCGGCGCCCTGATCTACGTCTCGGTTCCGAAGGAACGGCGCATCTGCCTGCCGAACACGCGCTTCCTGCTGCACCAACCGTCCGGCGGCACGCGTGGCATGGCGTCCGACATCGAGATCCAGGCCCGCGAGATCATCAAGATGAACGAGCGCCTGATCAAGATCTTCGCAAAGGCCACCGGCCAAACGGAAGAGAAGATCGCCAAGGACATCGACCGTGACTACTGGCTGTCTGCGGAAGACGGCGTGGCCTATGGCCTCGCGTCCCGCGTGATCGTCAACCAGTCCGAGATCGGCTGAGTTTCAGCCACACCGCTGTTTCAAGAAAGCCCCGCCGGCGCCTGCCTCCGGGGCTTTTGTCGTTCTGCCGCGAGGCGGCCGATTGACGGTGCCGGTGCCATCGCGCGCGGACGCTCTCCATGGCGTTCGTCACTTGTGACAACCCCTCATGGTCGGGCGCCTCAGCCTGGCTCGTCTCGCCGTACCTGGCTCGCATAGCCAGGTTCCATCGGCCGGGAGAGCAGCTTGCGGCCTCGCTGATCGTGGGGCAGCCATCCTGATTGTTGCCGACCGGCTTTCGCGGCTGTTGATTTACCCGTATCAGATCCCCGGGGGCTGATCGGCGGTCTTGATCTTCTGTGGCTGATGAAGCCGCAGGACGTCGGCCTGACCGCGCCGACATGCCGTGACGCCATGAAAGCAAGAGCCATGAGAGACATCCTCCGCCGATTCTTCGCCTACTACCGGCCGCATCGCCGGCTCTTCATGCTGGATTTTTCCTGCGCGGTGGCCTCGGGCCTGCTGGAGCTCGCGTTTCCCATGGCGGTTGCGGTGTTCATCGACCGGCTGCTGCCGACGCAGCGGCTCGACCTGATCGCGGTTGCGGCGCTCTGTCTTCTCGTCATCTATCTCTTCAACGCCGGTCTGCAGGTGGTGGTCACCTACTGGGGCCATATGCTGGGCATCAACATCGAGACGGAGATGCGGCGCAAAGCCTTCGACCATCTCCAGAAGCTGTCGTTCGGCTTCTTCGACAACCAGAAGACCGGCAATCTGGTGGCGCGGCTGACCAAGGACCTGGAAGAAATCGGCGAGGTGGCCCACCACGGGCCGGAAGACCTGTTCATTGCGATCGTCACCCTGATCGGCGCCTTTGCGCTGATGATGTGGGTGCATCCGCCGCTCGCCACGATCACGGCGATCATCGTGCCGCTGACGGCCTTCGTCACCACCTTCTACGGCCAGCGGATGACGGGCACCTGGCATGCGCTCTACGGGCGCGTCGCCGACTTCAACACCCGGATCGAGTCCAACGTCGGGGGCATCCGCGTCGTCCAGGCGTTTGCCAACGAGGACCATGAGCGACGGCTGTTTGCGGAGGACAACAACAATTACCGGACGACGAAGCTGCAGGCCTACAAGGTCATGGCGGCGGCAAGCTCGCTGAGCTACCTGTCGATGCGCTTCGTGCAGGTGGTGGTGATGCTGGCGGGCGCCTGGTTCGTGACCACCGGCGAACTGTCTGCCGGTGGCTTTGTCGGCTTCCTGCTTCTGGTCAACGTCTTCTTCCGGCCGATCGAGAAGATCAATGCGGTGATCGAGACCTATCCGAAGGGGATCGCCGGCTTCCAGCGCTATTCGCAGTTTCTCGCCACGCGCCCCGACATCGCCGACCGGCCCGGTGCGACGGATCTGCCGCGGCCCCGCGGCGACATCCGCTACAGCGGCGTCGGCTTCGGCTATGCCAGTGGCCGCAAGGTGCTGGAGGGGATCGACTTCGAGGTGAGGGCAGGCGAGACGATCGCCTTCGTCGGTCCCTCGGGTGCCGGCAAGACCACCATCTGTTCGTTGCTGCCGCGGTTCTACGACGTCACCGAGGGCACGATTACCATCGACGGCGAGGATGTGCGCGACGTGACGCTGAAATCGCTGCGCGCCAGCATCGGCATCGTACAGCAGGACGTGTTCCTGTTCGCCGGCACGATCCGCGACAATATTCTCTACGGCCGGCTGGATGCCAGCGACGAGGAGGTGCAGCATGCAGCAAGGCGGGCGCGTCTCGACGACATGATCGCTCTCCTGCCGGACGGCTATGACACGATCATCGGCGAGCGGGGCGTCAAGCTGTCCGGCGGCCAGAAGCAGCGGCTGGCGATTGCCCGGATCTTCCTCAAGAACCCGCCGATCCTGATCCTCGACGAAGCGACCTCGGCGCTCGACACGGAGACCGAGCAGGCGATCCAGGCGTCGCTCGCGGAGCTTGCCGAGGGCCGCACGACGCTGGTGATCGCGCACCGGCTGTCGACGATCACCAAGGCGGACCGCATCCTCGTGGTCGACGGCGGCCGGATCGTCGAGCATGGGTCGCACGACGCGCTGCTGACGGACCAGAGCGGCGCCTTCTACAGGATGACCCGGGCGGGGCGCTGAACCACGCTACGGTTGGCGCTGCCCGCCGGGCCGAACGTTTTGGCGGGCGGGACGGCTTGCCAACGTCCAGCTATTCAGGCTTCGGTGGTGGCATTCGTCTCACCCCGCGCCCGCTTTGAGTCTTCGATGCTGAAAGATCTTTCCGTCCAGAGCCTGTTCATGGGCTGCCTGACCGCCTTCGTCGGCTTTGCCAGTTCGTTTGCAGTCGTGCTGCAGGGGCTGAAAGGCGTCGGCGCCACCGATTACGAGGCGGCATCGGGGCTCATGGCGCTTTCGGTGTCGATGGGCGTCTGCGCCATCGTGCTCAGCGCCTGGACGCGGTTGCCCGTGTCGATTGCCTGGTCGACGCCGGGGGCGGCCCTGCTGGTCTCGGCCGGAACGGTGGAGGGCGGGTTTCCGGCTGCCGTCGGCGCGTTTGTCGTCTGCGGCATGCTGATCGTCTTTGCAGGGCTCTTCCGTCCGCTCGGCCGGGCTGTCGCCGCAATTCCGGCGCCGCTGGCCAATGCGATGCTTTCGGGCGTGATCCTCGGGCTCTGTTTTGCGCCGTTCAAGGCAATCGCCTTCGATGCACGGCTCGGGCTGCCGATCCTGATCGCCTGGGCGGTGGTGGCCACGGTGAAGCGGCTCTATGCGGTGCCGGCGGCGCTCGTCGCCTTCGTTGCGGTGATGATCTTCGGCGTCGACCTGCCGGACGGTGCGATGGCAAGCTGGACGGCCGGACTGGCGCCACCGCTGGCGCTGGTCTTGCCGGTCTTCACGCTGCCGGCGCTGGTCTCGATCGCGCTGCCGCTCTTCATCGTCACCATGGCGTCGCAGAACATTCCCGGCATCGCGGTGCTGAAGGTCCATCACTATGATCCGCAGCCGGGGCCGCTGTTTGCGGTGACCGGCGTCTTCTCGCTGCTGTCGGCACCCTTCGGCGGGCATGCCGTCAATCTGGCGGCCATCACGGCGGCGATGTGCGCGGGCGAGGATGCTCATCCCGATCCCGCCCGACGCTACTGGGCGGCGATCATCGGAGGTGTCGGCTACATCGTGCTCGGCCTTGCCGCCGGCGCGGTCACCGCGTTCGTTTCGCTGGCGCCGCCGGTGCTGATCCAGGCGGTGGCGGGGCTGGCACTGATCGGTGCCTTCTCCGGTTCGGCGGTGGCGGCGTTCCGGGAGCCGGAAACGCGCGAGGCGGCCGCGGTGACGTTCCTGATCACCGCGTCGGGCGTCTCGTTCGCGGGCATCTCCGGCGCCTTCTGGGGGCTGGTCGCCGGCGGGCTGATGATGGGGCTGCAGGCCGTCATCAAGAGCCGCCGATAACCTGCTCGCAAAGGTCCGTTTTCCGGACTATATTTGGGAATGGAGTTCGAGTTCGATCCCGCGAAGAGCGCCAGTAACAAGGACAAGCATGGGATCGATTTCGTCGAGGCCCAGGCCCTTTGGCGGGACAAGTTGAGGCTGATCATTGGGGCCAAGTACGTAGGTGAGCCTCGATACGCACTTATTGCAGAAATGGACGGCCGTTTATGGGTCGCCGTTTACGTTCTGCGCAGTGAAACGGTCCGACTGATTTCCGTCAGGCGGGCACGGGCCATGGAGAAAGAACGCTATGAAGACTATAACCGCAGCCGAATTCGATAAGAAGTTCGATGATGGTGAGGATATCAGCGAGTATCTGGACTGGGAGAACGCTTGGCGTCCTAACGAGCAGATCGAGACCAGCCTGCATCTTTCAGCTTTGCAGGTGCGGCAGTTGGACGAGGAAGCTGCTCGATTGGGTGTGACCCGGGAAGCCCTTGTCGCTGGATGGATTGGCGAGAAACTGAAGGGCGCTCCCTGGCCAAAATAACACTCTTGCGCGATTCATTCCTGCGCGCTACCAGTTGTGACATGAAGATCGACGGCTCGACCATTGCTGTGACTGAGATGACGGCCCGCGCTGTGGCCGGCTTTGTCGCGTCGGTGCCAAACTCGCTTCTTAGCCTCGACCTTACGCGCGGTTGCCGGGTCCGTTGAGGAGCGCCCGGCGGCCGAGAAGCCTGCCGGCGTAAGAGCTCCTCTCATCACCATTCACACCTGAATTCTGAAGACCTCCGGGTCTGCGCCTGCGACGGCACCCTGTGCTGCGGCGCGTGTAGCGAGACGAGACATTACCATGGACGCGAAGACCTCCTCCCCGAAGAACGGCATGCCGGATGCGGCGACAAAGTACCGGCCCTATCCGCAGATCGATATTTCCGACCGGACCTGGCCCGGCAAGACCATCGACAAGGCGCCGATCTGGTGCTCCGTCGACCTGCGCGACGGCAACCAGTCGCTGGTCAATCCGATGGGCCACGACCGCAAGGCCCGGATGTTCAAGCTGCTGCTCGACATGGGTTTCAAGGAGATCGAGATCGGTTTCCCCTCGGCCTCCCAGACCGATTTCGACTTCGCCCGCTGGTGCGTCGAAAAGGGCGGCGTGCCGGAAGACGTCTCGCTGCAGGTGCTGGTGCAGTGCCGGCCGGAGCTGATCACCCGGACGTTCGAATCGCTGCAGGGTGCGCGCAACCCGATCATTCACTTCTACAATTCGACCTCCGAGCTGCAGCGCCGCGTGGTGTTCGGCAAGGATGTCGCGGGCGTCCGACAGATCGCCGTCGACGCGGCGAAGATGATCATGGACATGGCGCAGAAGGCTGGCGGCGGCTACCGCTTCGAGTATTCGCCGGAAAGCTTCACCGGCACCGAGCTGGAGGTGGCGCTGGAGATCTGCAATGCGGTGATCGCGGAAGTGAAGCCGACGGCCGACAACAAGCTCATCCTCAACCTGCCGTCGACCGTCGAGATGGCGACGCCCAACATCTATGCCGACCAGATCGAGTGGATGTGCCGCAACATCGACAACCGTGAGAACGTGATCATCTCGCTGCATCCGCACAACGACCGGGGCACGGGGATTGCCGCGACCGAACTCGGGCTGATGGCCGGCGCCGACCGGGTCGAGGGAACGCTGTTCGGCAACGGCGAGCGTACTGGCAATGTCGACGTGGTGACGCTGGCGCTCAACATGTACACCCAAGGCGTCGATCCGAAGCTCGACTGCAGCGACATCGAGCGGATCAAATCCGTCTACGAATATTCCAACGAGATGGTCATTCCGGAGCGCCACCCCTACGTCGGCGAGCTGGTCTACACGGCCTTCTCCGGCTCGCACCAGGATGCCATCAACAAGGGCATGAAGGCGATCAAGGTGGCGAACCATCCGGTCTGGGAGGTTCCCTATCTGCCGATCGACCCGCAGGACGTGGGGCGCACCTACGAGGCGATCATCCGCATCAACTCGCAGTCGGGCAAGGGTGGCATCGCCTACATCCTGCAGGCGGACTACGGCATCAACCTGCCCCGCAACCTGCAGGTGGAGTTCCGCGAGGAGATCCAGCGGATTACCGACGAAGAGGGCGTGGAGCTTCCGTCAAAGCGGATCCACCAGCACTTCCTGACCCATTACGTCGAGCAGCCGGACGCGCGGCTGAAGTTCGTCGACCACCACACCTATCCGGCCGGAACCGACCACAAGGGCGTCCGTGTCGTGGCGGCGGAGATCACCGACCGCGGCGAGACGAAGCGGATCGAGGGCAAGGGTACGGGGCCGATCGATGGCTTTATCGATGCGCTGTCGAGCTACCTGGGTGTTGCCCTGTCGGTTGCCGACTATTCCGAGCACTCGCTGCAGCACGGCTCGAATGCGTCTGCGATCGCGTATGTCGAGGTGGAGTATTCGGGCGGCAAGCTGTTCGGTGTCGGGATCAACACGAACATCGTCGCGGCCTCGCTGGAAGCGATCGTGTCTGCGGCGAACCGCATCATCGCCGACAGGAAGGCCTGATCGTCAGATCAGGCCGGCAGCCTTCGCCGCGATCTCGTCCAGAGACGCGGCGGAGGAGGGGCCGACAGCTACATAGGTCGCCGTTGCACCCTTCCACGACATCAGCGCGATGTTGTCGCGGATCAGTTCGGAGAAACCGTCGTCGTTCGGCTGGTTCTTCCGAAACAGGATGGCAATGACGTCACCTTCGCCGGAGGTGTAGAGCAACTCGCCGATCGGCATTCCGCCGGCTGCAAAGAGCCGGGCGCCCTGGAACGTGAGGTCATTGTCGCTGAGGTCGGGGATACGGAAATTGACGCCGGTGTTGGTGAGCAGCCATTCGACGACGGCAGCGGGATCGGAAGCCGGCATTTCGGCGAGGCGATCCGGCTGCCGCGAGAAGATGCGGTAGTGGGCGACGATATCGTCGAGCCAATCGCCGCCGGCTTCCGCCGCCGCGGACTGCGCCGCACTGGTTGGTTGCTGGCCGAGCGTATAGCCGAAGCCTCCGCCGAGCGCGAAGATCACGACACCAGCAAGAGCAGCCTGCATGGCCCTCGGCTTGAAGGAGAAGCCGGAGCGATGGTCTGAGGGCAGGCGGACCGCCCGGCGCGGCGGCGGGGCCGTCTTGATGACGCGCACCAGATCGAGCGGCACCGGCTCCTTGAGGAGGTCGTCAAAGACATCGCGGCCCCGGCTGCTGCCACGTCGCAGCGTGTCATGAAGCGAAGACACGTCCGGATTGTCTCGCAATGCCGCCTCGACGTCCTGCTGCTCGCGGCTGTCGAGCTCTCGATCGAGAAGCATGCTCACCTTCAGGTCTATCGGCTCCCGGTTCGATGGCATCACGCCCTCCGTTTCACGATCGTGGCGTCGCCTGCGGCAAAGCTCAGACGGGCGGCGCAGAGGTGAGACGCCAGGCGTTCGGTCGGGATCCCCAAGATGTCGGCCGCCTGTGCGTAGGTAAACCCCTCGATCTCGACCAGGAGGAAGGCGCTCGCCTGACCCGGGGGCATCGCCAGTACCGCGTGCTGCTGCTCTGTGCCGGCCTTGTCTGCAGGTGTCCCTGCAGGCTCGCGCGCTTTTGATTTTCGTTTTTTGGCCATGTCGGAGGAGACGCGGCGGATCAGCTGGAAAAGCCACGGCGCCGATGGATTGTCATCGGTCGGATACTGGCCCTGGATGATCGCCCTCGAACACGCTGTCCGCACCAGTTCATCCGCGTCTTCCACGCTCGTGCTGAGCGTCAGCGCGAAGCTGCGCAGACGTGGCAGAAGAGCGACGAATTCGCGCCGTATGTCGACCGGTGCGGTTGATGCAGCTGTCAAATCGAGGAGGCCTTACTGATGCTGATAGGTTGCCCTAACTCCAAGATATGAATCGAATAAGGCAGATGCGCAAGTTGGCTGCCTAAATCAACCGTGCAGCTTCCGGTATGGACACGGAAGACGGCGCTTCGCCGTAGAAGACATGGCTGTTCTCCAAAGCGATACCGTCGCCAGACTCGGTTAACGAATGGCGTTCGCAGCTGAGATTCCAGGCGCCCGGCTCGCCGGAGAGGGTGAAGAGATTGTAGGCGGCGCGGGGCTTATGGCCGCCGGGACCCTGCGATGCCGAGGCAATGCCGACGACCGGAATCTGGCCGTGATGGCTCTTCAGCCAGTAGACCGTGTTGAGGTGGGTGTGGCCGTGCAGGACCAGTTCCGCTCCGCCTGTGGAAATCGCGGCTGCGAATCGTCGAATGCCGATCATGCGCTTGTGGGAGGAGGCTGCACCCCGAATCGGCGGATGGTGGATCAGCACCACCCGGAAGAGACCCTCTTCGCCGGCCTTCTTCAACAGGTTCACGGTTTCGCGGGCCTGGCGCGGGCTGAAATAGCCCGAAGCCGAGAAGGGAGGAGTGGCAACCGATGTCGAGCAGCCGATGATGGCCAGCGGCCCGCGGCGTCGGATCGTCGGGAAGACCTTCGTCTCGTCCTCCCAGTTGCGGGTCCCCTCGTCGCCGATGATGTAGGGGAACCATTCCTTGACCGAGCGTTCGTGGGCACCTGGGACATAGGCATCGTGATTGCCCGGCACGACGGTGGTCGCGTCCGGCTCGCCCACCGTCTGCAACCATTCGCCGGCAAGCCGCGTCTCGATGCTGGTCGCAAGGTTGACAAGATCCCCGGTGATCATCAGGTGGTCCGGTTCGCGCGTCTTCAGATCGCTGAGCAGCAGGTCCAGCGTGTTGACGAAAAGATGCTTGCTCCGGTTGCGGTGCCAGTTCACAAAGCCGGTGATGCGCTTCGACATCAACTCGCGAAGCGTGAGCCTTGGAAGCGGGCCGAGATGAATGTCTGAGATATGAGCGAATTTAAACATGGCGCAGACTTAACGCACGAAGCCATGAATGGTTATCTAATTTCTTCGTCGCGGAGATGTGAATAGTGGCCACCGGTATCCCCGAAGTCAGCGGGCTGCGCAGTCGCGTGGCCGTGTGGCTTTTCCATCGTGTCTTCATCCTGACGCGCGGCATGACACTCGGGGTGCGGGCCGCCTGCTTCGATGCGGAAGGCCGGATCTTCCTCGTCCGCCACACCTATGTTCCCGGCTGGTACATGCCGGGTGGCGGCGTGGAGCGCAACGAGACCGTGCTGGAAGCGCTGGAGAAGGAGATCCGAGAGGAGGGCAACCTGGTGATGACGTCCCCGCCGTCGCTTTTCCACGTCTACTTCAACAGCCGCATCAGCAAGCGCGACCACGTGCTTCTCTACAGGGTCCAGGTGGAGCAGACGGCGCCGCGGTTGCCGGACCGGGAGATCGCCGAGTCGGGCTTCTTCCCGCTCGACGCACTGCCTGACAACACCACGACGGCGACGCTTGCGCGTGTCCGGGAGCTTTCCGGCGTGCCGCCTGCCGACCTCTGGTGATCAGGCCCCCAGGTTCTCCCGGCCATGGGGGGACTGAAGATCCATCTCCGGCCCAACCGGTACGACGCCTGTCGGATTGATGGTCTTGTGGCTGCGGTAGTAGTGCTGCTTGATGTGGTCGAAATGGACCGTCTCGGCGATGCCAGGCACCTGGTAGAGATCGCGCAGATAGGCGCTGAGGTTCGGGTAATCCATGATGCGGCTGATGTTGCACTTGAAGTGGCCGACATAGACGGGATCGAAGCGCACCAGCGTGGTGAACAACCGCCAGTCGGCTTCCGTCTGCCGATCGCCGACCAGATAGCGCTGTGAGGCCAGGCGCTTGTCCAGCATGTCGAGCGTCTCGAACAGCGCCGTGACGTTTTCTTCATAGGCGTCCTGGGTGGTCGCAAAGCCTGCCTTGTAGACGCCGTTGTTGACGGTGTCGTAGACGATCGCATTGATTTCGTCGATCTCGCTGCGCAGGACCTGCGGGTAGTAATCGTCCGAGGAGCCGGTCAATCCGTCGAAGGCGCTGTTGAGCATGCGGATGATGTCGGCACTCTCGTTGGAGACGATCGTCTGCTGCTGCTTGTCCCACAGGACGGGAACGGTGACGCGGCCTGAATACTGTGGATCCGCCTTCAGGTAGACCTGGTAGAGATAATCCGATCCGAAGAGGTCGTCCTTCGTCGCACCATCCTTGCCGGAGAATTCCCAGCCGTTTTCCAGCATCAGCGGATCGACCACGGACACGGAGATCAGGTCTTCCAGGCCCTTGAGCTTGCGGAAGATCAGGGTCCTGTGAGCCCAGGGACAGGCATAGGAGACGTAGAGGTGGTAGCGCCCGGCCTCAGCCTTGAAACCGTCACGACCGCTCGGGCCGGCGGAACCGTCGGCGGTCACCCAGTTGCGGAACTGCGACTCGGAGCGCTTGAACTGGCCCTTGGTGGATTTCGTGTCGTACCAGACGTCCTGCCATTTTCCGTCGACCAGCATGCCCATGTGTTTCTCCTTCAACTCTTGCCGACTTACTTACGGCAGCACCGGGGAATTGCGAGACGTCAAAAAACGAACGCTGTGTTTTTCCTGTTGGCGGCGGATTTCTTTCCTGATATTGCGCTTGTCACCTTTTGAGGAAGCCCGATGACCGAAGCACGGACACTGCGACGACGCTGATCCTGGCAAGATGCTGACGAAGCATCTCGAGATCCCTTGTCCTGTCTGTCTCTTTCACGGTTTCGGCTCACCCATGACTGCGCAACTTCTTCCCAAGCACGACCTCGTCTATCTCACCGAGGACGCATCCTATGATGCCGTCATTGAACTGATCAATTCTGAGGCCTTCGGTCCCGGCCGCCACACGCGCGCCGCTGCCCGCATCCGCGAGCAGGGGCCCCATGATCGCGGGCTTTCCTTCGTCTGCGCCGATGACGGGGAAACAATTGCTTCGGTGCGGATGACGCCGGTTGCGGCGGGGGAGGTGAAGGGTCATCTTCTCGGCCCGCTGGCGGTGCGTCCCTCCCACAAGAAAATGGGAATCGGTCGAGAACTGGTGCGGATCGCCATCGAGGCGGCGCGGCGCAAGGGCTCGGAGGGTGTGATCCTGGTCGGAGACCCGCCGTACTACATGCCGCTCGGCTTCGAGAAGGTTGCTTACGACGCCTTGCAGTTCCCGGGGCCGGTCGATCCCGGCCGGGTTCTCATCGTTCCGCTGGCCGAGGATGTGCATCCCCGTCTCAAAGGAACAATCTGCTGGCGCGAATAGGACAAGTCCTCTAATCAAAACGACAGGGTCCGGCACTCGCCGGCATCCCTTTCTCGAGCTTGGGGACGTTCGAATGGCGGCAATCACGATCGATGAAGCGATGGACCGTGCCGGGACCGGATCGTACCAGAGGCGCCTGATCGGGATCTTCGGACTGGTCTGGGCCGCCGATGCGATGCAGGTGCTGGCCGTCGGCTTCACGGCCGCCTCAATCGCCGTCACCTTCGATCTCACGGTGCCGCAGGCGCTGCAGACAGGAACCCTGTTCTTTCTCGGGATGCTGCTTGGCGCGCTCGGCTTCGGGCGTCTTGCCGACCGGATCGGACGTCGCAACGTGCTCATCGTCACCGTGTCCTGCGATGCCGTCTTCGGCATTCTTTCCGTGTTCGCTCCCGACTTCATGATCCTCCTGCTCCTGCGCTTCCTGACGGGCGTCGCGGTCGGCGGCACCTTGCCGGTGGACTACGCGATGATGGCCGAATTCCTGCCGGCCAAGAACCGCGGACGCTGGCTCGTCCTGCTGGAAGGTTTCTGGGCCGTCGGTACGCTGGTGGTGGCGCTTGCCGCCTGGGCGGCCAGCCTGGCCGGCGTCGAGGATGCCTGGCGCTACATCTTCGCTGTTACGGCGCTGCCGGCGGTGATCGGCATCGGCCTGCGCTTCCTGGTTCCGGAATCGCCGCTCTACCTGCTGCGTGCCGGTCGCAGCGACGAGGCCAAATCCATCATCGACGAGATCCTCGTCGTCAACGGCAAGCCGCCGTTGCCGATCGGGCAGCAACTGGAAACGCCGCCTGCCGTCGGTGAGGTACGGATCTTCTCCGGACCCTTGCGTCGGCGCAGCCTGATGATCCTGGCAATCTGGTTTCTGGTGTCGGTTTCCTACTATGGAGTCTTTGCCTGGATACCGCCGCGGTTGGCGGGGGAGGGGTTCGGCTTCGTGCGCGGCTACGGCTTCCTCGTGCTGATCGCACTGGCGCAACTGCCGGGTTATGCGCTCGCCGCCTACGGGGTGGAGAAATGGGGACGCCGCCCGACGCTGATCGGCTTCTGCCTCCTGTCCTCGGCCGGCTGCCTGCTGTTCGTCGTGGCCGGCAGCGCCATGGTCGTCGGCGCCTCGCTGCTGATCATGAGCTTTGCGCTGCTTGGTACCTGGGGCGCGCTCTATGCCATCACGCCGGAACTCTACCCGACCGCCTCGCGGGCGACGGGCATGGGAGCGGCGGGTGCCATGGCCCGCTTCGGCGGGTTGCTCGCCCCTTCGCTGGTGGGCCTGGTCGTGGCGCAGAGCTTCGGACTGGCGGTGGCCGTCTTCGCAGCGCTGCTGCTGCTGGCGGGCATCGCCGCGTTCCTGATCGATACGGAGACGCGGGCTGCCTCGCTGGCGTAAGCGTCAGAAGCGCTTCTTCAGCCAGGTGATGGAATGACCTCCCGTGAGGTCGTCCAGCTGTCCGATGGTCTCGTAGCCCTGCCTGCGGTAGAGGCCGAGCGCCTGCGGACTGACGGTGTCGAGATAACTGCCGATGCAGCCGCGGGCCCTTGCCTCCTGCTCCGCCATATCCAGCATGCGGCTGGCGAGCCCCTGGCCACGTCGATACTCCGGGACGAAGAGCATCTGGACGTAAAGCCAGCCTCGCGCCGTGCGGCCGATCAGTCCGCCTTCCGGGTTTCCCGTTGCGTCGTGAAGAATGATTGCCAGCTCCTTGCGACCGCCCGCACCAAAATTCTCGGTGCTGTAGGCCTGTAGCGCTTCAGAGATTGCCTTGTCATCTGCCGGCGTGACATGATCTATCACCCGGAGTTCAGACGTTTCCATCATTCACCTCAGCCTTCCTTTTTAACCTGCATCAGACCGCTTTTGCAGCGAAAGACAGCAGGTTTATCTCCTCAGCGGCCTTCGCGCCACCACATGGCGGCGACCGCGAAGAGCAGGGCGGAGAGACCGGCGAAGCCTGCAAACAGCGGAACGGTGTTGACGCCACGCAGGACCGTCTCGTCCGTCAGGCGGATGACCATCCTGTCGGGATCGTTGACGCGCACTTCTCCCCGGACCGGCAGGATCGCCGGAAGTGTGATGCCGTCACCATCGGCCACCCGGGCGACGAGGCCCCTGGTCTTTTCCGCGTATGGCGCCAGCGTCTCCGGCGTCGAGATCATCGCCTGGAATTCCGGCGCATCCACCGTGCCGACGTGGACGAGGGTGGAGAAATCGCCGTTGGTGACTTCAAAGAGGCCAGTTTCCTCGGTGCGCCGCTCCAGCCGATAGAGGCCCGGTCCGGTCTGGGTGAAGGGGACGGTCTCGGTGCGGCCGGAGGGATAGGTGATCGTCGCGGGGCCGGGGTCGTCGCCGATGGTCTGACGGGTGGCTTCCAGCGTGCGGCCGACGGCACGGGCGGTCAGCGCCTCTTCCTCGAGTTCCGGCTCCTTCATCAGCCAGTGGGCGATGCGTCTGTAGAGCGAGACGTGCGGGCCGCCGCCTTCGAAGCCGCGGGCCCAGAGCCAGCCATGGTCGGACAGCAGCATGGCGACGCGGCCCTCTCCCTCGCGGTTGAGGACGAGGAGGGGGCGGTTGTCGTCGCCGAGCATCACCGTCTGGCCCTCGGGCTGTGCCACGTCGATCGAGCGGAACCAGCGTCCCCAGGCTGGCGGCTCCTGCCCGGTGCCGTCGAGGCCGCGGGTGACCGGATGCTTCTGGCCCTCATCCGAGAGGCGCGGGAAGAAGCCGGCAGTGTGGACGTCGCCGGTGGGGCTCGCGGGCAGCACCTGGGCGAGCGGTGTCGTGGCGATGGAGTTTTCGCCGGCATGCTCGGGGCCGGCCGCGATCAGCAGGGCGCCGCCGTTCTCCACGTACTGCGCGATGTAGTCGTAGTAGAGGATCGGCAGCACGTTGCGATGGGTGTAGCGGTCGAAGATGATCAGGTCGAAGTCCTCGATCTTCTCGACGAAGAGTTCACGCGTCGGGAAAGCAATCAGCGATAACTCATTGATCGGCGTACCATCCTGCTTCTCCGGAGGGCGCAGAATGGTGAAGTGGACGAGGTCGACGGAGGCATCCGATTTCAGGAGGTTGCGCCAGGCCCGCTCGCCGGCATGCGGCTCGCCCGAGACGAGAAGGACGCGCAGGTTCTGGCGAATGCCGTCGATGACGTGGACGGCGCGGTTGTTCACCGCCGTCACCTCGCCGGGAACCTCGGCGACGGAAAACTCCATGACGTTGTTGCCGCCGCGCGGCACGGTGAAGGAGAAGGGCGTGTCGGCACCTGGCGCCGCCTGCAGCGTCTGCAGGTCCTCGCCGTTCATGCGCACCGTCACTTCCGCCGTTCCGCCGGCGCTGCGGCCGTCGTCGAAAACGCGCAGGGTCAGCTGCTGCTCTTCGCCGACGATGCCGAAGCGCGGCGCCTTGACGATCTGCACGCGCCGGTCGAATTCGTCCGGCTGGCCGGTGATGAGGCCGTGAAGCGGCGCGTTGAAGCCGAGGTCCTGGTTGACGCCGGGAAGATCGTGGATCTGGCCGTCGGTCAGGAAGACAGCACCGCCGACGCGGGCGGGCGGCACATCGGAGATGGCCGAGGAGAGGGCGCCAAACAGTTTCGTCGAGGGCGTGTCGGTGTCGGCATTGTCCTCGACTTCGACGACTCGCGTCTCGATACGGGGAAAGCGCGAGAAGCGCTCCTGCAGCTCGGCCAGCGCCTGATCGGTCTGGCCGTCGCGGCCGGCGGTCTCCTGGCTCTGCGAGCGATCGACGACAATCGGCACGACGGTGGACAGCTGCTCCCGGTCCTCCTGGTTCAGGATCGGGTTGGCAAGCGCCAGAAGCAGGGCAGCGAGCGCCAGGGTGCGCAGCGTTGCGCCGCGGATACCGCGCCAGAGGCCGAGAGCGGCGAGGATGGCTGCGAACACGGCAAGACCCGCCAGGATTGGCCAGGAGAAGAAGGGGGCGAAGTCGATGGTCATGCCGTTAGGTTCCCTATTGGCCGAGCCGCTCGAGGAGCGCCGGGATATGCACCTGGTCGGCCTTGTAGTTGCCGGTGAGCATGTACATCATGATGTTGACGCCGGCGCGGTAAGCGTATTCGCGCTGCATCGCGTCCGAGGGGACGGTCGGCAGGACCGGCGTGCCTTGGGCGTCGATGGCCCAGGCGCCGGCGAAATCATTGGCGGTGATCAGGAGCGGCGTGACGCCGTCGCCGGAGGAGGAGAGCGCGCTGCCGGTCTGGGCCGCCTCCTGCCGTGACTCCACCCAAAGCGGGCTCCCCGCATAGCGGCCTGGAAAATCATTGAGGAGATAGAAGGAGCGCGCCAGGACATGGTCCTCCGGCGTCGGCTCCAGCGGCGGGATGTCGATGTTGCCGAGGATGGCCTGGAGCCGCTCGCCGTTCGGGCTCGCCGCACCGGAACCGTCGAAGCCGGAAACCTGATCGCGCGTATCGAAGAGCACCGTGCCGCCATTGCGCATATAGGCATCGATGCGGGAGATCGCCGCCGGTGACGGCATGGGCGCATTGGCGGAGATCGGCCAGTAGATGATCGGGTAGAAGGCGAGTTCGTCGGTGGCGATGTCGACGCCGACGGGGGCGCCGGGTTCCAGCGTCGTCCGGTAGGTTAGGAACTGGGTCAGGCCCTGCAGGCCCTGCTCGGAGAGCTGGTCGACCTCCGCTTCGCCGGTGACGACATAGGCGAGATGGGTGGTGTCGAGATGCTCCATGAGCACGTCGTCGCCGGGCTGCGCATCCTGCGCCAGGCTCTGCCCCGGCTGAAAGACGAGGAGCAGGGCGGCGAGAGCCGCAAGGCCTGCCGCCGCGGAGCGGCTGGGCCGTGGAAGGCGGGAGAAGGCGCCGTTCATGAAGAGCACCACGAGGCTGTCGAGAACGATGAAGAGGAAGGCCAGCGCAAACAGAAGCGGCCGCAGCGACTGCGCCTCTCCGCCGATCAGGCCTTCGCGAACGACGTTTACGCCGTCGAGGCTGGCGTTGAATGGCTGAAGCTCGGTGCCCGGCGCCAGCAGGTTGACGGCGCTGAAGCCGTCCTCCGTGCCGTAGAGGCCCGGCGGATGATCGAAGCTGGCGACGGGTGTTGCGCCTGCCGCGATGGTGATCGGCCGGGCGATGCCGGTGTCTGTCGTCAGGGTGCCGTCGGCGTTGAGCAGACGGAAGGGCGGCAGGGCGGCAGCAGTTCCCGCTGATGCGCTGGACGCACCACCGACCCGCGCCATCTGCACGAGCCGGCGCAACATCTCGACGAAGGTTCCAGACAGCGGCATGTTCGACCACGTGGCTTCGGCGCTGGTGTGGAAGAGAACAATGCGTCCTGCCTCCTGTTCCCGGGTGGTCACCAATGGCGTTCCGTCGGCAAGGCTTGCCCAGGTGCGGTCGGCGAGATCAGGGGTCGGCTCGGCCAGCACCTGGCGGTTGACGGTGATGTCCTCGGCCCGCGGCAATCCGGCGAAGGGGCCGGTCGCCGGGAAATCGGCCAGCGCCTGCGGCTCCGACCAGGACATGGCGCCGCCCAGCGCCCGTTCGCCCTGGCGCAGGATCACCGGCACCAGCGGATCGTCAGCGGGGGCGGCGGCGAGGCGCGGGCCGGCAAAGCGGATCAGCGTGCCGCCACGGGAGATCCATTGCTGCAGCGGCTCGTAGACGTCGGCCGGAAGGCGGCCAACGTCGGCCATGACGATCGCCGAGGGATTGCCCTGAAGGATCTGCGGGATGGAGACAGAGAGATCGGCGGTGGTGGGCTCGATCAGGTCGGCGTAGGGCTGCAGCGCGCGGCTGATGTAGTAGAGCGGCTGCAGCAGGGGCTGGAAGTCGCTGCCGCTGTCGCCGGCAATCAGCGCGACGCGCCTGCGCCGGAAGCCGTCGTCGAGCAGGCGGACTGAGCCGGCAGTGGAGAGGTCGGCGGCGGCCAGACGCGCAAAATCGTTGCGAAGTTCGAAGGGAGCGGAGATCTCCGCCGTCGCGGTTGCAGCGCCGGCGGCAAAATTCAGCGTGCCGGAGGCGAGAGCACGGCCCTGCGGGTCGAGCGCATTGACGCTCATGCTCTGCGGCATGCCGGTCACCAGGCGCGTGGCGGTCACGGACATCGCATCGGCGTTGTTGGTGGCCTCGGTCAGGGCCATCGTGCGGGCGCCATCACCTTCGATGACGCGAAGCTCCGCAGGTGACAGCGATGCGAGGGCGTCGAGTGCCGTTTCGTCGGCGGCGTCGGCAATGCCGTCCGAGAGCACAACGACTGTGCCGGGACGCGTGCCGTTGATCGCTTCTGTGACGGCGGCTGCGGCGCGCTCGCGATCCGGCACCAGCGGTTTTGGAGCGGAGGCGGCCAGCTTTTCGCGCGCGGCGGCGGCGCTGCCGGGCACGGCGTCATGGGTGGTGTCGGCGGTGAAGGTCACCGAGACCGGCACGTCGGCATCCTCCGCGTCGCCGATCAGCGCTTCGGCCGTCTGCACGCGGCGATCCCAATCGGGCGAGGTTGCCCAGCTGTTGTCGACGAGGAGCACGAGGGGGCCGCTGGCGTCCAGTGAGTTTGCCCGCGGGTTCATCACCGGATTGGCGATGGCGAGGATGATGGCCGCGGCAAGCGCCATGCGCAGCAGCGTCAGCCACCAGGGGCTGTTGGCCGGCGTTTCCTCGCGTTTCAGGACGCTGGCCAGGATCCGCAGCGGCGGGAAGATTTCGCTCTTGGGGCGCGGCGGCGTCAGCCGGAGCAGCCACCAGATTGCCGGAAGTGCGAGAAGGCCGATCAGGATGGCCGGATTTGCGAAGGCGAGGGCGCTCATGTCCGGGTTCCACCATTGATGCCCGCGGCCGGCAGTCCGGACAGATAGCCATGGACCGTGACGAGGGCTTCGGAAGCCAGATGATCGGTGCGGTGGAAGGCAAAGCTCCAGCCGAGGCGGCGCAGCGATTCTCCGAGCGTCTGGCGGCGCAGGAGATAGGCCCGCCGATAGTCTTCGCGGATGGTTTCGGCGCGGCCGGAGACAAGCTTCTCGCCGGTTTCCGGATCGGTGAACTCGGTGCGTCCGGAATAGGGGAAGGTTTCTTCCGCCGGATCGGCAATCTCGACGACATGGCCGCGCAGGCCGCGGCGGGCGAGCGGAGCGATGCGATCCATGATCCGATCGGGGTCGTCGAGGAAATCGCCGATCAGGACGATGTCGCTATGGCCGCGGATCATAGCCGTCTCCGGCAGGCCGGCGGTTTGCGGAGCGTGCATGACGGCTGTCGCCAGCCGCTCGGCGGCGTTGCGGGCGGACACCGGTTCCATGATGCCCGGACAGCCGATGCGTTCGCCGGAGCGGGCCAGGATCTCGGCCAGCGCCAGCATCAGCACGAGTGCCCGGCTTTCCTTGGAGACGGTGCCGAAAGACGACTTGTACATCATCGATGGCGACAGGTCGGCCCAGAGCCAGACCGTATGGGCGGCTTCCCATTCCCGGTCGCGCACATAGGTGTGGTCGTCGCGGGCGGAGCGGCGCCAGTCGATTGCCGCCAGGCTTTCGCCCTCGGCATAGGGCCTGAACTGCCAGAAGTTCTCGCCGATGCCGCGCTTGCGGCGGCCGTGCCAACCGGCGATCACGGTGTTGGCGATGCGTTTCGCCTCGACCATGCAGTCGGGAACAAGGGCGGCCCTTGCCCTTGCCCGGGAAAGAACTTCGCCGCCTTTTGTCTGCTCAACGATCTGGCCGATGGGTGCCACGCGGGGTCCTTTCTATGGCCGTGGCCGTCTCAGCCGCGCGCCTGTTTGACGAGGCCGGCGACCACATCGCGGACCGACATGCCTTCGGCACGGGCAGCAAAGGTTAGCGCCATACGGTGCTGCAGCACCGGCTCGGCGAGCGCGTAGACGTCATCGAGCGAGGGCGCCAGACGGCCTTCGTAGAGCGCGCGGGCACGGGCGGTCAGCATCAGCGACTGGCCGGCGCGGGGACCGGGACCCCAGGCGACGTTCTTGTCGGTGGTGGCATTGCCGTGGCCCGGACGCGCGGAGCGGACGAGGCCGAGGATCGCATCGACGACCTT
Source organism: Rhizobium sp. PK7-22 (assembly GCF_056530405.1). Taxonomy (NCBI): domain Bacteria; kingdom Pseudomonadati; phylum Pseudomonadota; class Alphaproteobacteria; order Hyphomicrobiales; family Rhizobiaceae; genus Rhizobium; species Rhizobium sp. PK7-22. Next base: position 3,060,993 of record NZ_CP096514.1, on the reverse strand, counting down.
GTCGCTCACCGGCATCTGGCGGATCAGCGACTGGATTTCCTGGAGTCGGCTGGCCGGAATCACCTCGCGCGACTTGCTTTCGGAGCGGCCGGTGGTTTCGAGCAGGATCTGCCGCTCGGCATCAAGTTCGGGGTAGAGGACGTCGACCTGCAGCAGGAAGCGGTCGAGCTGGGCCTCGGGGAGCGGGTAGGTGCCTTCCTGCTCCAGCGGGTTCTGGGTCGCCAGCACATGGAAAGGGGCGGGCAAGTCGTAGCGCTGACCCGCCACGGTGATGTGGTACTCCTGCATGGACTGCAGCAGCGCCGACTGGGTGCGGGGCGAGGCGCGGTTGATCTCGTCGGCCATCAGCAGCTGGGCAAAGACCGGTCCCTTGACGAAGCGGAAGGAACGGCGGCCATTCTCGTCCTGATCCATCACCTCCGAGCCGAGAATGTCGGAGGGCATCAGGTCGGGCGTGAACTGGATGCGGCTGGCGTGAAGGCCGAGGACGGTGCCGAGCGTCGACACCAGTTTGGTCTTGGCGAGGCCCGGAACGCCGACGAGCAGCGCATGGCCGCCGGACAGGAGCGCCAGCATGGTGTTTTCCACCACCTTTTCCTGACCGAAGATGACCTTGCCGACTTCGGTTCGGACAGCTGCGACATCCGCCAGCGCCCGTTCGGCGGCCGCAACGACGGCCTTCTCGTCGAGAACGGCTTCGGTGGAATTCATCATACCCATTTGCGCTCTCCATCGGGCGTGGACCACGGCCTCATGCCGGGCTGCGAATCGCTGCAGTGCGGCATTCGCCTCATCCACATAAACTTATTCCCGCCGGAGCGGCTGACAAGAACGTCGGGAATGACTATCTCGTGACAGAATGACTTAAAGCGGAACCGGGACTGAAAGATGGCAGACGACACCATTCAGACAGCGACTGATGCCGCAGGCCTTGCCGCACTGATTGCACGGGCAGCCGACCAGAAAGCGGGCGGCAAACCCGGTCTTCCCCCGGTCGAGCGGTGGAATCCGCCATTTTGTGGCGATCTGGACATGGAAATCCGTGCCGACGGCACCTGGTTTTACATGGGCACGCCGATCGGCAGGCAGCCGCTGGTGCGCCTGTTTTCGACGGTTCTGCGCAAGGACGAGGACGGCAGGACCTATCTCGTCACGCCTGTGGAAAAGGTCGGGATCCGGGTCCAGGACGCGCCGTTCCTCGCCGTCGAGATGAGCGTGTCGGACAAGGACGGGCGAAGGGTACTGATTTTCCGCACCAACGTTGGCGACGTGGTGGAGGCTGGCGCCGAGCATCCGCTGCGCTTCGAAATGGCTGACGGTCACAGTGAATTGAAACCCTACCTGCTGGTGCGGGGACGGCTCGAGGCGCTTGTCTCGCGGGCCGTCATGTACGATCTGGTCGAACTCGGCGAGACGATCGACATGGATGGCGTCGCCATGTTCGCGATCCGCTCAGGTGGCGAGGTGTTCCCGGTGATGCCGGCAGCCGAACTGGACCGGTTGTCCGCATGAATGACGCCGGCCTGTTCTCCGCAGATGTGTTTCGCACGCGGGCGCTCAACCAGAGCGGCGGTCCGATCGACCAGTCGTGGCGCGAGCATGGCGATCATCTGCTCAATCCGAGCCTGATGCCGATCGTCGAGGGGCTGCACCTGCGCGATGCCGCCGTGCTGGTGCCTGTCGTCGACGATGGCGACGAGGCCAAGGTGATCTTTACCAAGCGGACGGCGACGATGCGCAAGCATTCCGGGCAGATCGCCTTTCCCGGCGGCGCGATCGATCCGGAGGATGTTTCGCCGGAAGAGGCGGCGCTGCGCGAGGCGGAAGAGGAAATCGGCCTGGCGCCGCGGTTCGTCGAACCGGTCGGGCGCCTGCCGCAGTATCTTGCCGCAACGGGCTTCCGGATCACGCCCATCCTGTCGGTGGTGCAGCGCGGCTTCGACCTGAAGCTCAACCCGCATGAGGTGGACGATGTCTTCGAGGTGCCGCTGTCGTTTCTGATGGACCCTAAGAACCATGAGCGCGGCAGCCGGATCTGGGACGGCAGCGAGCGGCATTTCTACCAGTTTTCCTTCGAGGACCGGACCATATGGGGCATTACCGCCAGCATCGTCCGGACCCTCTACGAAAGGCTTTATGCATGACTTCAGTCGCCCATGAGACCTGGTTTCAGGATCCCGCCCTGACCCGCCTCCTTGTACTTCTCAACAGCGAGGGCGGCGAGGGGCGTGTCGTGGGCGGAGCAGTGCGCAACACGCTGATGGGACTGCCGGTCGGCGACATCGACATCGCCACCACGCTGGTGCCGGAGCAGGTGATGGAAAGGGCAAAGGCCGCGGGCATCAAGGCCGTCCCGACGGGCGTTGCGCATGGAACGGTGACGCTGGTGCTCGAGGGGCGGGGCTACGAGGTGACGACGCTGCGCCGGGACATAGAGACCGACGGTCGGCATGCGCAGGTGGCCTTCGGGACCGACTGGATGGCCGATGCGGAGCGGCGCGACCTGACGATCAACGCGCTCTACGCGGATGCGGACGGCGAGGTGATCGACCTCGTCGGCGGGCTTGGCGACATTGAGAGCCGCACGATCCGCTTCATCGGCGATGCGGCGACCCGGATCGCGGAGGACTATCTGCGCGTGCTGCGGTTCTTCCGCTTCTTTGCCTATTATGGCAGCGGGCGACCGGATGCCGACGGGTTGCGCGCTTCGGCCAAAACGAAAGACAGGCTGAAGACGCTGTCGGCCGAGCGGATCTGGGCGGAGATGAAGAAGCTGCTTGCCGCGCCCGATCCTTCGCGGGCGCTCCTGTGGATGCGGCAGACCGGAGTGCTGACGGAGATCCTTCCGGAAACCGAGAAGTGGGGCATCGATGCCATCCATGGGATCGTTGCGGCGGAGGGCGCGCTTGGTTGGGCGCCGGATCCGCTGCTGCGACTGGCCAGCATCTTGCCGCCCGACGCAGCGCGCCTGGAGGCGATGGCAAAGCGCCTGAGGCTGTCCAATGCCGATGCGGCCCGGCTGCAGAGGTTTGCCACTACACCTGTGCTGCCTGACGAGGTCACCGATGTCGGCTTTGATAGGCTGCTCTACCGGCACGGCGTGGAGGGCATCGCGATGCGACTAAGGCTGGCGCTTGCCACCGCCCGCAGTGCCGCCGAAGACGATCCAATCGCAATGCGCAGGGCTGCAAGGCTTTCTGTGCTTCTGGATCGTTGCGAGCGCTACAGAAAGCCGGTCTTTCCGCTTGCGGGCGCAGACGTCCTGGCTGCCGGCGTTCCGGCCGGAAAGCGGGTCGGGGAGGTTCTTTCGACGCTGGAGACCCTCTGGGTCGAGCGCAACTTCTCACTGGACCGGGCGGCGCTGTCCGCCCGGCTCGAGGAGATGGTCCGGGAAGAGCCGGGACGCGGCGACTAGGCCGCGGCGGCGCCGTCGCGGATCCGGGCCTTGATGTTCTCGACCATGTTTTCGCGGATGACCTCTTCACCATGGGTGGTGCGAAGATGCTCGACGGCGCGACGCACCACTTCCGCATCCTCGTTGGCGCGTGTGTGCCACGGGCAACCGGGCACCAGGGTTCCGCATTCGAATAGTCTCATCGAATCCTCCTTTGTTTGCCAAGGGCGACGCAAGGTCCGCGCGCCGTCCTTGGGTGTTCAACAAGAGAGGACTTCGCGCGTTCCCGTCTTTATTCGGGCATGGCCCAGGCGCGGAAAACGGACGCAGACTGTAGTTGTGTCTTGCGCGAGCCGGGGGTGTGATCGCGGGCGGTGACCCCCGATACGGCGATCCGTCCTGCCAACTGGAGCTTGACCTGTTCCAGGTAAAACTGATGGGGCAGATCAGGGTCGCTGCGCAGACGAAGCTCTCTGGCAAGCCTCTCGATCAGTTCCGGTGAATTCATCATGCGAGCCCGCTCCGATCCTCCATCGGGCATTGGCTTGCGCGGCACTGGCATGCTGTCTGACGCTATCATCGCGTTCCTCCTCCGGTGCTAACAGGGGAAGGCTAGCATCAAAGGCGCTGCTTTAATATGTCAAATGTTAGCACTGTGAAATATTGTGTGAATATGGAGATCAGGGCCAGCGCACGACCGGCGGCATCGAGGAGAGGATGGATTCCACGTTCCCTCCGGTCTTCAATCCGAAGATGGTGCCGCGGTCGTAGAGGAGGTTGAACTCCACGTAACGGCCCCGCCGAATCAATTGCTCGTCACGATCCGCTTCGGTCCAAGGTTCGTTGAAGTTGGTGCGCACGATGCGGGGATACACCATGCTGAAGGCGCGCCCGACGTCCTGGACGAAGGCGAAATCCGCGTCCCAGCCGCCCTTCTCCGGTTCCGAATGCAGCCAGTCGAAGAAGATGCCGCCAATGCCCCGGTGTTCGTTGCGGTGCTTCAGGAAGAAGTATTCGTCGCACCAGTCCTTGTAGCGCTCGTAATCGGCCACCGTCTCGTGGCGCCTGCAGGCGATCTCCATGGCGCGGTGGAAGAGGGCGCTATCGGGATCCTCCTGGGTGCGTCGACGGTCCAGCACCGGGGTGAGGTCGGCGCCGCCGCCGAACCACTGGCTGGTGGTGACGACCATGCGGGTGTTCATGTGGACGGCCGGAACATTGGGATTGACCGGGTGAGCGATCAGCGAGATGCCGGAGGCCCAGAAGCGAGGATCCTCGTCGGCGCCGGGCATCTGGCTGCGGAAATCGGCAGAAAATTCGCCATGCACCGTCGAGGTATGGACGCCGACCTTCTCGAAAACGCGCCCTTCCATCATCGACATGCGGCCGCCGCCGCCCTGGCCCTCTTCCCGCAGCCAGTCTTTGGCGACGAAGCGGCCCGGCGGCTGGTCGGAGAGCGGGCCGGCCAGCTCGTCCTCCAGCGCCTCGAAGGAGGCGCAGATGGTATCACGCAGGCTTTCAAACCAGCCACGGGCGATGACCTTCTTGTCCTCGAGGTCGTCCGGCAGGTCCCTGGGCAAAACTGGCCGTTCCATCGTCGCGCACCTCGATCGCTGATTCCTCTTTCGCCAAGCCTTTAACAGCAATGGCTTTCGCGAGCCATTCCGAGTGAAGCGCTTCACGCAAATCTGCGAGAATTCCGACTCGCAAAGCGGGAACTCCCGCATTATCTTCAGCTCAGAGAGGTAGTGCATGGCCAGGTTCACCCCGCCGCCGCTCGACGGCTTGAAGCGTAGAATTGACCGGCATCGGCAGGAAAAGTCGAGCCGGACCTCCGGCATGTTCGTCCGCGAGACATTCCGGATGCCCCGTGAAGAGGCGCGTCATAAGGCGCGCGAATGGTTCGACGCGTTCCCCAAAGCTGCCTACTGGACTGAGGTCGAAAGCTGGCGGCAGCTCGAAGGCGGGCAGATCGAGTTCACGATGCGCCGGTTGCCGACGGCCGACTAAGTGTTGCTCCGACGGCTCTCACGCGGACCAACTGGTCTGGCGCAAGGCCTCGCCGGCGATCATGGCGGCGGACATGGCGACATTGATCGAGCGCTGGCCCTCCACCATGGGGATCAGGATCCGGGCATCCGCCGCGTCATGGACGTGGTCCGGGACGCCGGCGCTTTCGCGGCCGAACAACAACACGTCGTCGGGCAGAAACGCGTGCTCGACATAGGGCATCGCGGCTTTCGTGGACGCCAGGACGAGGCGGCGACGGCTTGCGGTCCGCCAGGTCTCGAAAGCCTGCCAGTCGACATGCCGGGTGAGGGCCACGCTTGCCAGATAGTCCATGCCGGCCCGCTTCAGGTTGCGGTCCGAGATGTCGAACCCTGCCGGCTCGATGATGTCGACACCGAGCCCGAGGCAGGCGGCAAGCCGCAGGATCGTCCCGGTATTGCCGGGAATATCAGGCTGATAGAGAGCGATGCGGAGACTGGACATGAACACGGTCATACGCCACCGGATTTGCGCCGTCAAAGCCCTTTGCCGCCCACCGTGACCGGGGGGCAACAGCGGCCGGTGAGTGCAGTCGCGTGTGAATGGAGGCTGCAGTTTGGTCTTTTCATTGCCGTGGCGGAGCGCTAAAAGGACAGGGTCTTCAATGCGAGCCCCAGGAGGCCTACATGGATATAGCCGTGCGTCCCCGCCTTCCGGCTCGGATGTGTCCTGCAACGCGCTAAGCGTTCTGCGGTCCTTCGCATCCTGAAATTTCCCGATTTCCTCGTGGCCGTTCCTGGCCTCGGCCCTAGTTTCCGGTGTCCCGACGTTCGCGTGTCTCCGCGGATGCGGTTCCGACGCCAGCCTTTTGGAGTATGACGATGTTTTCCTGGTTCGAACGGCGTGTGGATCCCTATCCGGCCGATCCGCCCGGCCTGCCGCCGAAGGGGTTGGTCGCCTTCTGCTGGCACTACACGAAGCCAACCTGGCCCTGGCTGCTGCTGCTCGGCATCTGCTCGATGGTCATCGCCGTGGCTGAGGTCTTCCTCTACCAGTTCCTCGGCAATATCATCGACTGGCTGTCGAATGCCGACCGCGCGACCTTCCTGCAGCAGGAGAGCGGACGCCTGACCTGGATGGCTGCCGTGCTGCTGCTGGTGCTGCCGCTTGCCGGTGCCATCCACACGATGACCATGCACCAGGTGCTGGCCGGCAATTTCCCGATGATCGCCCGCTGGCAGATGCACCGCTTCCTGCTGCGCCACTCCATGACCTTCTTCGCCAACGAGTTCGCGGGCCGGGTCTCGACGAAGGTGATGCAGACCTCGCTCGCCATCCGCGAGACGGTGATGAAGATCATCGACGTCTTCGTCTATGCGATCAGCTTCTTCATCTCGATGCTGGCGCTGGTGCTGGTCGTGGACTGGCGGCTCGTCGTGCCGCTGGTGATGTGGTTCGTCTTCTACAGCCTGATCCTCTGGTACTTCATCCCCAAGCTCAGGAAGTCGTCCAGCGAGCAGGCCGATGCCCGTTCGATGATGACCGGCCGGATCGTCGACAGCTACACCAACATCGGTACCGTGAAACTTTTCTCCCATGCGGGGCGCGAGGAAAGCTATGCCCGTGAAGGCATGGACGAGTTTCTTGGCACGGTGCACCGGCAGATGCGGCAGATCTCGCTTCTCAACATCTGCGTCGACATCAACAACGCGGTGACCATCTTTGCGGTGGCGGCTGCGAGCATTTCGTTCTGGCTAACGGGTGAAGTTTCCGTCGGCTCCGTGGCTGTGGCGATCGGCCTTGCCATGCGCATCAACGGGATGTCGCAGTGGATCATGTGGGAGGTCTCGGCGCTCTTCGAAGCGATCGGCACCGTCTACGACGGGATGTCGATGATGACGAAGCCGCATGACGTCACGGACGTTCCCGCCGCAACCGAACTTCAGACGAAGAAGGGGCAGATCTGCTACGAGAACGTCCGCTTCCACTACGGCAAGACGAAGGGCGTGATCGACGATCTGACGCTCGACATCCGCGCCGGCGAGAAGATCGGCCTCGTGGGCCGCTCGGGTGCGGGCAAGACGACGCTGATGAACCTGCTGCTGCGTTTCTACGATCTGGAATCCGGCCGGATCACGATCGACGGGCAGGACATCTCGCAGGTTTCGCAGGAGAGCCTGCGGGCGCTCGTCGGTGTGGTGACGCAGGACACCTCGCTGCTGCATCGGTCGATCCGTGACAACATCGCCTACGGCAAGCCGCAGGCGAGCGATGCGGAGATCATCGAGGCTGCCAGGCGGGCCAATGCCTGGGACTTCATCCAGGGGCTTTCCGACTTGCAGGGGCGTACCGGGCTTGATGCCCATGTCGGTGAGCGTGGCGTGAAGCTCTCGGGCGGCCAGCGGCAGCGGATCGCGATCGCGCGGGTCTTCCTCAAGGATGCGCCGATCCTCGTGCTCGACGAGGCGACCTCGGCGCTCGATTCCGAGGTGGAGGCGGCGATCCAGGAAAACCTGTTCTCGTTGATGGAAGGCAAGACGGTGATCGCCATCGCCCACCGGCTGTCGACGCTGACGGAGATGGACCGGCTGATCGTTCTGGACAAGGGCCGGATCGTCGAGACGGGAAATCACCAGGAGCTCGCCAACTCCGGCGGCATCTATGCGGATCTCTGGAGCCGCCAGTCCGGTGGCTTCATCGGCGATGATGCGGCGAAAGACGCTGCCGCCGAATAGGGGTGATCGTCATGCCTTGAGCCAAGCCTCCGCGGCCCATCCGCGGAGGCTTTTTCATGGGCGAGGGGTGTGCGTGCCGCGCGGAGCTTTCCCACAGGGAAACCGGCGCCTCCGCGCGATTACGGAAATGTAAGCTCTGTTGCCCTTTGCCGCACCTGCGAAGCGGACTATATCGGGCGCATGATCAGAGCCACCTTCCGCCTGTTTGAGAACTGGATCCAGCCCTTCGCAAGGCATGACGACCTGAAGCCGCCGCAAGGACTCGTTGCCTTCGTCTGGTTCTATGTGCGCCAGGCCAAGCTGCCGTTCCTCGCCATGCTGGTTCTCGGCGGACTTGCGGCCGGCGTCGAGGCGGCGATGTTCTGGTTCGTCGGTCGGCTGGTCGACATCCTCGATACCATCCAGCCCGCCGACGGCTGGAGCGGGCTGATGGCCTCGCACGGCCGGGAACTGCTGTTCATGGCGCTTGTCGTCGGCGTCGGACGGTTTCTGATCGCCTTCCTGACGGCCCTGATCGACCAGCAGATCATCACGCCGGGCTTCTACAACCTGGTGCGCTGGCAATCCTACCTGCATGTCTCGCGGCAATCGCTGTCGTTCTTCCAGAACGATTTCTCCGGCCGCATCGTCACCAAGGTCTGGTCGGCGGGGCAGGCGACGGGGGACGTGCTGACGACGCTGATGGAAAGCGTCTGGTTCGTGGTGATCTATTCGGTCTCGACGCTGGTGCTGGTGGCGCAGCTCGACCTGCGGATGGCCGGGGTCGTGCTGGTCTGGCTTGCCGTCTTTGCAGCCCTTGCCCGGTACTTCGTGCCGCGCATCCGGGAAAATGCCAAGGCTTCGGCGGAAGCCGGTTCGATGATCAGCGGGCGCATGGTGGACGCCTATTCCAACATCCAGACGCTGAAGCTGTTCGGCAGCGACGAGGCCAACGACAGCTACATGCTGAATGGCTTCAACAGCTTCCAGGCCACGATCCTGCGGTTCACGCGGATGCTGACCGGGGTCCGGGCCTGCATGGCGCTGCTCTCCAGTACGATGATCGTCATGATGGCGGGGCTCAGCATCCATCTCTGGCTCGGCGGGATCATCAGCTCCGGTGCGGTCGCCTTCACGCTGGCGCTGATGCTAAGGCTGAACTTCCTGCTCGGACGGCTGATGACGCAGCTGAACGGCCTGATGCGCAACATCGGCACGATCCAGAATTCCTCCGAGCTGATCTCCAAGCCGATCGGGCTTGTCGACGCGCCCGATGCCAAGCCGCTAACGGTCAACGTGCCGGAAATCCGCTTCGAGAACGTCCACTTCGACTATGGCAACGGCAAGGACGTGATCGACAGCCTGTCGCTCGTCGTTCGGCCGGGAGAAAAGATCGGCATCGTAGGTCGGTCCGGCGCCGGCAAGTCGACGCTCGTCAACCTGCTGCTGCGCTTCTACGACATTGAGTCCGGCCGCATCCTGATCGACGGGCAGGATATTTCACAGGTGACGCAGGAATCGCTGCGGGCGCAGATCGGCATGGTGACGCAAGACACCTCGCTGCTGCATCGCTCGATCCGTGACAACATTCTGTTCGGGCGCCCCGATGCCACGGAAGAGCAGTTGCGGCAGGCGGCCGAGCGCGCCGAAGCCGATGACTTCATCGCCTCCCTCGAGGACCAGCGCGGACGCAAGGGCTACGACGCTCATGTGGGCGAACGCGGCGTCAAGCTGTCCGGCGGGCAGAGGCAGAGGATTGCGATTGCGCGAGTGATGCTGAAGAACGCGCCGATCCTGGTTCTGGACGAGGCGACCTCGGCGCTCGATTCGGAGGTGGAGGCGGCCATTCAATCCAACCTCGTGCGCCTGATGCAGGGCAAGACTGTGCTGGCGATTGCTCACCGGCTGTCGACGATCGCGGCCCTCGACCGGCTGATCGTGGTCGACAGAGGCCAGATCGTGGAGCAGGGGACACACAACGAGCTGGTGGCCGCAAACGGGATCTACGCCGATCTTTGGGCGCGCCAATCCGGCGGCTTTCTGGCGGCCGACGCCGCGCAGTGAGGATAGTCAGTTCGCCGGAACCGCAATCTCGGCGATCAGGCCGGAGTGATTGGATCCCAACGCATCCGGCAGCCGCTCCAGCGAAGCGATGCCAAGCGGCGGACGAACGAAGACGTGATCGATCGGGACGCCGAGGGAACCGGCCTGTATCGGCCAAGTCGCCGGCTCACGTTCTGCCGTTCTCAGGCCCGTCTCCTGCAGGAACTCGCGGACGTTGGATGCCAGACTGGAAGCGTTGAAATCGCCAGACAGGATCACCGGCCCCGCAATGCGGTTCAGCCGGCGTGCGGCAACGTCCAGTTCATAGCGTTGGAAATTATCGAAGTAGGGCTTGGTGGTGTGGATTGCTGCGATGTGCAGGGGACGGCCGCCGAAGTCCAGCCTGGCCAGCAGCATCCGTTCCTCGAAGACATTGCTCAGGCTGGCCACTGACGGCTCGAGGAGAGGGCGCTTCGACAGCATCATCAGGTCGCATCTACGGGTCATCTCGCCACAGCCGATGCGGTAGGGGTAGACGGCGGACAGTGCCGCCAGATGCGCCATGAGGGGTTCGGATTCCATGACGTTCACCACATCGGCGCCAGATGCCAGGATCATCTGCGCAATCGCCCCGCCGTTTTCGGTGTTGTCCATCAGGATGTTGAAAGACATCAGCCGGAGCATCGGATCTCCGGTTGCTGCCACGGCAATCGGCGGCTGGGCAAAGTCACGCGGCATCCAGATCGAATGGATGAGGAAGACAACAGCTATGGCGAGCAGAACTCCCGGCAAAATGCCGCGTCTGAAGCCCAGCGCAAGCAGCAGAGCCACGACACTGGCGATCGACAGATGGAGTTGCAGGCTCTCGAAGGTGCCGATGATCCAGGCGCTGCCCACATAGCGGACGCCGATGGTGAAGAGAACGAGCGACACGATGACGCAGATCGCACTCGATACAAAATCTCTCATTCAGCCTGTCCCGCTGGTCGTCTGGTCCTCGCGACCTACCACGGGCCACCCATTGCTGCAATGCGAAGACCCTATTCCATCGCGCCGCATGGGGTATTCGGCCTTCCCGAACAGGGTGGCCTTGCACGGTCGCTCAGGACTGATTACGGCCACTTGATGCCGCTGTTGAAATAGGGGCTGGATTTGCCGCGACAAACTGGCTTCTATGCTATTGCCGAGACTGGACATATTTTGCGATCAAGCATAGAAGGCGCGAAATTGCCGGGGAATCTGTGTCCCAATTGTGGCCAGAATCGCTTTCCCGTCGTAAGGGCAGACGCGGGTTTTCGCGAAATGCGTGAGAAGGATGTTTGAGCCGTGAGCGAGCACGAAACACACAGCGAAACAGCGGGCGAACCAACCCGCCGTGATTTCCTTTACCTGACGACCGGAATGGCGGCGGCCGTCGGTGCGGTGGCGGTGGCCTGGCCGTTCATCGACCAGATGCGTCCCGATGCATCGACGCTGGCTCTGGCGTCCATCGAGGTCGACGTTTCTGCCCTCGAGCCCGGCATGTCGCTGACCGTCAAATGGCGCGGCAAGCCGGTGTTCATCCGCAACCGGACAGCGCAGGAAGTCGAAGAGGCGAATGCGGTTCAGCTCACGGATCTGAAGGATCCGATCGCTCGCAACGACAACATCGATGCCACTGCGGAAGCGACCGATCTTGCGCGTTCCGCTGGCGAGGGCAAGGAAAACTGGATCGTCATGATCGGTTCCTGCACCCATCTCGGCTGCGTTCCTCTGGGCCAGTCCGGCGACTTCGGCGGCTGGTTCTGTCCCTGCCACGGCTCGCACTACGATACCGCGGGCCGGATCCGGAGAGGTCCAGCGCCGACCAACCTGCCGGTGCCGACTTTCACATTTACGTCCGACACAGTGATCCAGATCGGGTGAGGGGTTCTAACTTATGAGCGGTCATTCTACATACCAGCCGGCTTCCGGCATCGAGAAATGGATCGATTCCCGGCTTCCCTTGCCGCGAATGATGCATGACAGTTTCGTTGCCTATCCCGTTCCCCGCAATCTGAACTATGCCTATACCTTCGGCGCAATGCTGTCGGTCATGCTGATCGTGCAGATCCTGACCGGCGTCGTGCTTGCCATGCACTATGCAGCCGATACCGCAGTTGCGTTCAATTCGGTCGAAAAGATCATGCGCGACGTCAACCACGGCTGGCTGCTGCGCTACATGCACGCCAACGGCGCGTCGTTCTTCTTCATCGCCGTCTACCTGCACATCGCCCGCGGCCTCTACTACGGCTCCTATAAGGCGCCGCGCGAGATCCTCTGGATCCTCGGCGTCGTCATCTACCTGCTTATGATGGCAACCGGCTTCATGGGCTATGTGCTGCCCTGGGGGCAGATGTCCTTCTGGGGCGCGACCGTCATCACCGGCTTCTTCTCGGCCTTCCCGCTGGTCGGCGAGTGGATCCAGCAGTTCCTGCTCGGCGGCTTTGCGGTGGATCAGCCGACGCTGAACCGCTTCTTCTCGCTGCACTACCTGCTGCCGTTCATGATCGCCGGCGTCGTCGTGCTGCACATCTGGGCGCTGCATGTCACCGGCCAGACGAACCCGACCGGCGTCGAGGTGAAGACCAAGACCGATACGGTCGCTTTCACTCCCTATGCCACTCTCAAGGATGCGCTCGGCATCTCGGTCTTCCTGATCGTGTTTGCCTGGTTCGTCTTCTACATGCCGAACTACCTGGGTCACCCGGACAACTACATTCCGGCGGACGCCCTGAAGACGCCGTCGCACATCGTTCCGGAATGGTACTATCTGCCGTTCTACGCGATGCTGCGCGCCATTACCTTCAACGTCGGCCCGATCGATTCCAAGCTCGGTGGCGTCCTGGTGATGTTCGGCTCGATCATCGTGTTGTTCTTCCTTCCCTGGCTCGATACCTCCAAGGTCCGTTCGGCCGTCTATCGTCCCTGGTACAAGCTGTTCTTCTGGATCTTCGTGGCCAATTCCATCCTGCTGGGCTGGCTCGGTGCCATGCCGGCTGAGGGCATCTACGTGATCCTGTCGCAGCTCGGCACGCTCTACTACTTCGGTTTCTTCCTGGTGATCATGCCACTGCTCGGCCTGTTCGAAACACCGCGGCGAATTCCGAACTCGATCACCGAGGCGGTGCTCGCCAAGAAGAACAAGTCCGACATGGAAAAGCTCAAGCCTGGCGAAGCTAGCGTCCGATAGCCGAGACCGAGAGGGAATAAACGTATGAAAAAGCTTGTTACAAGCGTCCTTTCGCTGGCCCTGGTGGCAGGTCTTGGCTTCGGCGTTGCCGCCGTGGCACAGGAAGAGCACGCCGCAGCGGAAGGTGCCCATGAGGCAGGTGCGACGCCGCACTATCCGCTGAAGCATCCAAAGGAAGTCGACTGGAGCTTTGCCGGACCATTCGGCCACTACGACAAGGGCCAGCTGCAGCGCGGCCTGAAGGTCTACACCGAGGTCTGTTCCGCCTGCCACTCGATGTCGCTCGTCTCCTTCCGCATGTTGGAGGAGCTGGGGTATTCCGAGGAGCAGGTGAAGGCTTTCGCCGGCAACTACCAGGTCACGGACGGTCCGAACGATGCCGGCGACATGTTCGAGCGGACAGCCGTTGCTTCGGACTACTTCCCGTCTCCGTATGCCAATCCGCAGGCTGCCGCGGCATCGAACAATGGTGCAGTGCCGCCGGACTTCTCACTGATCGCCAAGGCGCGCGGTGTGACCCGCGGCTTCCCGCAGTTCGTCTTCGACATCTTCACCCAGTACCAGGAAGGCGGGCCTGACTACATCTACTCGCTGCTGACGGGATACGAAGAGCCGCCGGAGGGCGTTGAAGTGCCGGAAGGTACCTATTACAACCCGCACTTCATCGCAGCCGCATCGCTCGCCATGGCGCCGCCGATCTCGGACGATCAGGTCACCTACGACGACGGCGCGCCGCAGACCCTCGACCAATACTCCAAGGACGTGTCGGCATTCCTGATGTGGGCCGCCGAGCCGCACCTCGAAGAGCGCAAGCGCACGGGCTTCATGGTCATGATCTTCCTGGTGATCTTCACCGGCCTGATCTACCTGACGAAGAAATCTGTCTACGCCAGCAAGGATCACTGAGGCCTCGCCTCTGGGGATTAGAAAAAGGCGGCCTCCGGGTCGCCTTTTTTTGTTGGGCGACGGTGCCGGAATTGCTACCTTCCGGCCAAGATCCAGCCGCCTCAAATCATCGGTCCATCATGACAAAGCCCATCGACCTTGCCGCTACCGTCCGCTCGATCGTGGACTATCCGAAGCCCGGCATCATCTTCCGCGACATCACCACTCTGCTCGGCGACGCGGTGGCCTTCCGGCAGGCCGTCGATGAGCTGGTGGCTCCCTATGCCGGCCTGGGCATCGACAAGATCGCAGGGGTCGAGGCGCGCGGCTTCATTCTCGGCGGTGCCCTGGCGCACCAGCTCTCCGCGGGTTTCGTGCCGATCCGCAAGAAGGGCAAGCTGCCGCACCAGACGGTGCGGATCGCCTACAGCTTGGAATACGGCGTCGACGAGATGGAAATGCACGTGGATGCGGTGAAGCCGGGCGACAAGGTGATCCTGACGGACGACCTGATTGCCACCGGCGGGACCGCGGAAGGTGCAGTCAAGCTTTTGCGCCAGCAGGGGGCGGAGATCGTCTCGGCCTGCTTCGTCATCGACCTGCCCGACCTCGGCGGACGCCGCAAGCTGGAGGCGCTCGGCGTCGAGGTGCGCACGCTGATGGAATTTGCGGGACACTGAGCGGATCCGCCAGGGGCGGCTTTCCCAACTCCGGCTATTCGAACTCCAGGACCGTTCCCTCGTAGCGCATGACCAGATCGCCGTTCTGGTTGACGCCTTCGTTGACCGTGAGGTTAAGCCGTGTCCCGGAGCGGGAGGCCAGGGAGCGGCTGCCGACAACCTCGACCGAATAGGTGATCTCGTCGCCGGCATAGACCGGCTTCAGCCACTGGAGCTTCCTGAAGCCGGCTGAAGGTCCGAGCTTCGGCGCAACCAGACCTTCGCGTTCGAGGCTCTCCACCTTGGCGGTCCAATAGGCAACATAGGTCTTCATCCAGCCGGCACAGGTGTGCCAGCCCGAGGCACAGAGGCCGCCAAAGACGTAAGCCTTGGCCGCTTCCGCATCGATGTGAAAGGGCTGGGGATCGAACTGGCGCGCGAAGCGGATGATGTCCTCTGCGGTAAACAGCAGGCTCCCGGTGATCACTCTGTCGCCGGGAGGGGAGAGGTCGATCAGTTTCATGCCTGTGTCTCCTGCGGCGCGCGAAGGCGGATCATGATCGGGTTCTCGCCTCTCATGACGGGGACGCCATTCTGGTTCCTGACCTCGTGCAGAAACGTGACCAGGCCGATGCCCGGGCGGGACCGCAGGACGCGGGATTCGGAGACGGTCGAAGTGCCGGAGAGCGTGTCGCCAGCCAGAACGGGCCGTTTCCACTCCATAAATTCGATGCCCGGCGAGCCTTCCGAAGCCGTCTGCGACAGCCAGCCGTCGAACATCATGCGCATGAAGAGACTTGCCGTGTGCCAGCCAGACGCGGAGAGCCCGCCGAGAATGCTGGCCTTTCCGCCTTCTTCGGTAAGATGCATCGGCTGCGGGTCGAACTCTGACGCAAAGGAGACGATTTCTTCGGCGCTGACCGTATGACCGGCGAGTGGCAGGGAGCGACCGGAGGTGAAATCTTCGAAATAGTACCGCGGTTTGATCATCCGCAACGTTCCTCCCTGCGTTCGGCTGCACAATGGGTGGCAACCACAGTGATTTCAAGGAGCCGAGATGAGCAGATGGCTCGATCAGGCAGTTTTCCCCGCTTCGCTCGAACCGGAGGCTTCTGCTTTGCTGGGTGGCCTGCGGCCGGTGCATGTGCGGTCAGGCTCGGTCCTTTTTCGGCCGGGCGACCGGGCACAGGCTTTTCTCGTGCTGCTGTCGGGTCGCGTCGGGGTCTACCTGACGGGGCGGTGCGGTCGCGAGATCCTGCTTTATGCGGTGGGGGATGGCGAGACCTGCGTCCAGACGACGCTCGGAATGCTGGGCGATGCCGCCTATACCTGCGAGGCGGTTGCGGAGACAGATCTGATCGTGGCGATGATCCCAAAGCCTCTGTTCGATACCCTGGTGGCGCAGTCGGCGGGCTTTCGGCTGTTTGTCTTCAAGGATTTTGCGGCGCGGCTGGCCGACATGATGGTGTTGCTGGAGCAGGTGGCCTTCACCTCCATCCGCGAGCGGCTGGCGCGCGTGCTGGTCGATCGGGCCGGCGAAGGAGATGTTGTGCAGGCCACGCACCAGGAGCTGGCTGTGGCTATCGGGTCGGCGCGGGAGGTGGTGTCGCGGCGGCTGGAGGCAATGGCGTCCACGGGCCTGGTCGAGAACGAAAGGGGTCGGGTTCGCATCCGGGACCGTCGGGCACTGGTGCGGATGGCGCAGGGCGAGGGGCAGGAGAGGCTGGTGACTTAGTCACCGACGCCAAGGATGACGAGACTAGACTTCAATCGGCAACAAAGCCTCAGGGAGATATTCCATGCTCGCCAAAAACGTCGGAACCGTCGACAGGTTTCTCCGCGTCATCGCCGGGATCGCAATCCTCTCGCTGTTCTTTCTCTACCCGGAAGCCGGATGGCGCTACTATGCGCTCATCGGGATCATTCCGCTGGTGACCGGAGCCCTGGGCACGTGCCCGCTCTATTCACTTATCGGCATTTCCACATGCCCCGCCAAGAGGACCTGACGCGCCATAGAAAAAGCCGCCGCAACGGGTTTGCGGCGCCTTTCTTGATGCTCTGTCCAGACGCGATCAGGTGTTGAAGCGGAAGTGGATCACGTCGCCGTCCTGGACGACGTATTCCTTGCCTTCATCGCGCCCCTTGCCCGCTTCCTTGGCGCCCACTTCGCCCTTGAAGGCGATATAGTCGTCAAAGGCGATGGTGAAGGCGCGGATGAAGCCACGTTCAAAATCCGTATGGATGACACCGGCGGCGGCCGGCGCCTTGGTGCCGCGCGGGATCGTCCAGGCACGCGTTTCCTTCGGACCGACGGTGAAGTAGGTGATCAGGTCGAGCAGGTGGTAGCCGGCGCGGATGAGGCGGTCGAGGCCGGCTTCCTCGAGGCCGAGGGCCTCCAGGAATTCCTTGGATTCTTCCTCGGGCAGCTGCGCCACTTCCGATTCGATCGCCGCCGAAATGATCACGCATTCCGAGCCCTGCTCCTTGGCCATCGCCTCGACGGCTTTTGTATGGGCATTGCCGGTGACGGCATCGGCTTCTGCGACATTGCAGACATAGAGCACCGGATGCGAGGTCAGAAGGTTCAGGCCCTTGAGGATCTCCAGCTCTTCGGCGTCGAGCTTGGGCAGCAGCGTGCGGACAGGCTTTCCGTCATGCAGAAGTTTCAGGGACGCGTCCATCATCGGCAGCAGCGTCGTCGCTTCCTTGTCGTTGCTTTTCGCCCGCTTGCGCATCTGCTCGGTGCGGCGCTCCAGGCTGTCGAGGTCGGCGAGCATCAGCTCGGTCTCGATTGTGTCGGCATCGCCGACCGGATCGATCTTGCCCTCGACATGGGTGATGTCGTCGTCCTCGAAGCAGCGCAGCACATGCACCACCGCATCCACTTCGCGGATGTTGGCGAGGAACTTGTTGCCGAGGCCTTCACCCTTCGATGCGCCACGCACGAGGCCGGCGATGTCGACGAAGGCGATGCGGGTCGGGATGATCTCCTTCGATCCGGCGATATCGGCGAGCTTCTTCATCCGCGGATCGGGCACGGCCACTTCACCGGTGTTCGGCTCGATGGTGCAGAAGGGATAGTTGGCGGCCTGCGCCGCCGCCGTCTTGGTCAGAGCGTTGAATAGCGTCGACTTGCCGACATTCGGCAGGCCCACGATGCCGCATTTGAAACCCATGGGTCGAATTACCTGTTGCTTGATACGATTGTTGCCTTGGCTATGGGATAAACGACCGGAGGGGTCAAGGGCTTGGCACTGCGGCAGGCGAGGCGCAGACCTCTGGACACGGGTTGAACAGGCCCAGACGTGGTGCGATAATGGAGGTCGATCAAGATCAACGTCATCGCGAGCCATCATGCCGACGAAGGACGACACGACCCTCCTGCCCAAGACGAAGCCGAAGCTGGAGCGACCGAAGCTCTACAAGGTGATGCTCGTCAACGACGACTATACGCCCCGAGAATTTGTGGTGATGGTGCTGAAGGCCGTCTTCCGGATGAGCGAAGAGGCGGCATCTCGGGTCATGCTGACGGCGCACCGCATGGGTGTCGCGGTCGTGCTGGTTTGTGCCCGCGACATTGCCGAGACGAAGTCGAAGGAGGCGATCGATCTGGCCAAGGAAGCCGGCTTCCCGCTGATGTTCACGACGGAGCCGGAGGAGTAGCGGAGCCCGCCTACTCGTCGCTTTCCTTCTTGCCGAACATCTTCTGCAGCATCGCGGCCATGGGGCCGGTGGTCGGCAGGGCCTTGGGCTGATTGAAATTGCGGGCCTGGCGGATATGGGACTGGCCAGCCGGCTTCAGTGTCTTGGCGGGCTTTGCCGGCTCGTCATCGGCCTTTGTGCCCGTGGCGAGCGCGAGCTTGTTCAAGAGCTGCGAGTCCTCGCCCTTCACCAGCATTTCGGCATTGTCGGCCAGTGCCTCGATCAACGGATCCAGCCAGTCGCGGTCGCTCTTGGCGAAATCGCCGAGCACATGGCCCTGGACGCGGTCCTTGTGGCCCGGATGGCCAATACCGAGCCGCAGGCGGCGGTACTCCTTGCCGCAATGGGCATCGAGCGACTTGATGCCGTTGTGACCACCGTGCCCCCCGCCGATCTTGATGCGGGCCTTGCCGGGAACCAGGTCCAGTTCGTCGTAGATCGCCAGGATGTTCTGCGGCCCGAGCTTGTAGAAGCGCATGGCCTCGCCAACGGATTCGCCTGACACGTTCATGAAGGTCTGCGGCTTCATCAGCAGCACCTTTTCGCCGGCGATCTCGCCTTCGGAGATCAACGCCTTGAACTTCTTCGACCATGGGGTGAAGCCCGGCCGACGCTGGATCTGGTCGACGGCCATGAAGCCGATGTTGTGGCGATTGCCCGCATATTGCGTTCCGGGGTTGCCGAGCCCAGCGATGATCAGCATTGTCTTTTGTTCCAGTTCCGAACGTTCCTTGCCTCTCCAGCGCGAACGCACGAGGAAGTCAATCGGTTTCGGCGGTAGTTAGCGGGGACGCTCCACTCCGTAGGAGGCAAGGATGCGGTCCTGGGCGCCCGTCGAGATCAGCTTGTCGAGAGCGGCCTGCAACTGCGTGATCAAACCGTCAGGCAGGCTCAGACTGCAGGCAAAGCCGAGCGGCTGCGTGCTTAGCGTCACGCCTTTCTCCAGGGGCATGCCCTTTGCACGCATCTCCAGGTACACGCTTTCGGACATCGGCATCAGCTCGATGCGGCCCTCGATCAACTTGCGAACAGTGGTGCCGAAGTCGGCGCTGACATCGATGCTGCCGAAGCCCATCTCCTCGAGCAGTACTTCGGTGTAGTCGGCTCTGTGGGTCCCCACGAGACGGCTCTTGGCAGCCTCCATGTCGATGGAAGCCAGTCCCGAACCCTGCCGCGTTACGAGGATGGCCCGATCGATGAAGAGCGGCAGGACCCATTTGAACCTTGCCTCTCGCTCGGGTGTGCGGGCCGCGGCGAAGACGCAATGCATCGGCTGTGTCTCGGCCAGTGCGATTGCCCGCGCCCAGGGCATGATCTCGATCAGGAAGGGATTGTCGATGTCTGCCATCATCGCGGTGACCTGATCGATGCCGGCGCCGCGGCTGCTGCCGTCCGCCTCGCGATAGGCGTAGGGAGGATAGGCTTCAGTGGTGAAGGTGAGGGTATCTCGCGCGAGCGCCGCCGAGACGGGCATCAGGCCAACCAGAAGCAGAACCACGATGTGGATCATTCACCTTCCCCTCGCATGCCCTCATGGCAGAGTATCATGCATGGCGCTTGCCAGATCAAGCCACGACGGCGGTGTTCAATCTCTGCTGTTGGCGCGTCAAGATGGAATGGAGAGCATCGACGGGAAGGGGGCGCGAGAACAGATAGCCTTGCGCAAAGTCCACTCCCATCTTCCGCAGGACGGCTTGTTGTTCTGGCGTCTCCACGCCCTCCGCGATCACCTTGCAATTCATCTTGTGGGAGATGGCGCTGATCCCTTCGACCAGCATGCGGTTCTTGCGGCCGACGTCGGTCTCCTCCTCGATCGAACGTATGAAGGACTGGTCGATCTTGACGATGTCGACCGGAAACCGGCTCATGTAGCTCAGCGACGAATAGCCCGTCCCGAAGTCGTCCAGCGCAATCCGGCATCCGAATTGCTGGATCTCGTTCAGGACGTTGCGGACTTCGGGGTTGTCGTGCATCAGCACCGCCTCGGTGATCTCGATGACGAGCCGGTTCGGCCTGAGCCCGTATTGTCCCAGAAGGGCGGCAAGGCGCGTCGGCAGTGAGCACTCGAACTGCAACGGTGAGAAGTTGACGGCCACATAGGTGTCCACCAGGCCGAACTCCTGCTGCACGCGGGCAAGATTGGCCACGGCGCTTTCCAGGATCAGATTGCCGATGGTTCCGACCGAGCCATCCTCTTCGGCAACCTCGATGATTGCTGCAGGCGAGAGAATGCCTTTTGTCGGGTGGCGCATTCGCATCAGCGCCTCGAAACCGACGATGGCGCCACCCTCGAGGTTCACGATCGGCTGGAAATAGGCCTCAAACCAGTTGCCGGCGATGCCGTCCTGGATGTCCTTTTCGATTTCCGCCCGTTCCCGTGTCTCTTCGAGGATCGCTGGATCGAAGATCTGGGCGCCGTTCTTGCCGTCCCGCTTGCGGGCATACATGGCAAGGTCGGATTTGTGCAGCAGGTCGGCTGCGCCCGAGGCATGGTCAGGATAGAAGGCGACGCCGACGCTGGCGCTGAGGCGAACCGTTGCGCCGGCAACCACGAACGGCGTCTCAAACAGCTCGACGATCTTGTCGCACAGTTCGTGAGCCCCGGCCTGACCCTCGGCCTCGGTCAGGAGGAACGCGAACTCATCGCCGCCGAGGCGCGAGGCGGTGTCGCCGCTCCGCAAGAGTGGCTGGATGCGTCCCACGAACTGGCGCAGAAGGTCGTCGCCTGCGGCATGTCCGAAGTTGTCGTTGACGGACTTGAAACGGTCGAGGTCCACAAACAGGCAGGCGAGGCGGATATCGCTGCGGTCGGCCTCACTGATCTTGAGGTCGAGGATGGCTTCGAAACCCTGGCGGTTGATGAGCCCGGTGAGGTGATCGGTGATCGCCTGCTGGCGGTTTCGCTGCTCCGACTGCCTCAACTCGGTGATGTCGGTCATCACGTTCAAGGACCCCGTTGTCCCGTATCGCGCATCCAGCTCGCGCTCGATGATCAGCACGTCCATGACCTTGCCGTTGCAGCAGACGAAGCGGACAGTCGCCTCAACCGAACGGCCGTCGTCGCGGAGCTTGGTTTTGCGACCGGCAAATATGTCATGATCGGCCGGTACCACGAGGCTGGTGAAAGGCTGCCCGATCACGTCCGAACGGCTGTACCCTGTGGCCAGGAGCCAATAGTCGCTGACAGCACCGATCAAGTCCTCCTGGTCCAGCGAGAAGAGCATGGCGGGCGTGCGATTGTAGATCTCGGTCGTCTGCTGGTGCGCTCGTTTGAGCTCCTTCTCGTCGCGCTCCAGCTGGATCTGCATCTCGTTGAACGAGGTGGCTAGGCGGCCGATTTCGTCGTTGGAGCGCCAGTCCACATGGTGGCGGGCGCCCAGCTTGCGGGTCGCCTCGATGGCTGCGGCAAGGCGCATCAGCGGCGTGATCACCATCAGGCGGTTGCCGATCAGGGCCGCCAGGAAGACGGTCAGCACAGCAAGCACGAAGATGAAGATGAAGGCAAACTCGGTTTCGTTCAGCGCCGCGAACCAGCCCGGTGCCTCGACGAAGACGGCGATGTCGCCGACGATCTGCTCGCCCTGTGTGGATTTGTAGCTGATGGGAAGTGAGATTTTCTCCAGATTGCCGGGATCGAGCGACCTGAGATCGCTTTCGAACACCCTCAGCTTCCGGAGGCGGTCGTCCACACTCACGGAATGGACCGCCGGATCCGCGAGGATAGTCAACGCGGTCTGCCGGATCGTTTCTTCGTCGATCTCCCAGACGGGCTTTCCAAGAGCTCGGGCGTTTGTGGACAGGAGGAGCTCAATCTGATCGCGCTGTGCGTTGGCCACCTGCTGCGAGGACAGTGCCAGAAACAGGGTGAAGAGCGGAACGACCACGCCAGGAAGCGCAGCCGAGACTATCGTGATGAAGCGGCTTTCGACCGAATGGTTCATCGCGGTTATTCGCCTCCCACCGGCGCCGTTGCGGTATCGTGCTGGACTGCAGGTTTGCGCAAAGGACGAATGTAACCGTAATTGCTTAAGCTTTGCTGAAATCCAGCGATGAAGTGCAACATCTTGCAGCAGGCAGAAGAAGGCAACGCCTGGCCGTGTTGTCCAGAGATCGATCGCCAAACAAGGAAAAGAAAGTACAAACAAAAAACCCGCCTCGCAGGCGGGTTTTTCATCAGAACCAGGAGGATTTACTCGGAAGCGGGTGCTTCTGATGCTTCTTCCTGCTCTTCGTCAACGCCGGCTGCCGGAGCAACGATGGTCGCAATGGTGAAATCGCGGTCAGTGATGACCGGCTTCACGCCCTTCGGCAGCGTCACTTCCGAGATATGGATGCTGTCGCCGATCTTGTGGCCCGTGAGATCCACCGTGATGAATTCCGGGATGGAGTCGGCCGGGCACTGGAACTCGACCGTGTGACGAACGATGTTCAGCACGCCGCCGATCTTCACTCCGGACTTCTCTTCATTGATGAAGTGAACCGGAACGTCCACGGTGACTTCGGTGTCTGCGGAAACGCGCAGGAAGTCGACGTGCATGGTGAAATCGCGGACCGGATCCAGCTGGTAGTCCTTCGGCAGGACCTGGATCTTCTGGCCATCGACGTCAATGGTCCCGATGGTGGTCATGAAACCGCCAGCGTGGATGCGCTTCGTCACTTCGTTGGTCGAGAGTGAGATCGCGATGGGGGCCTGCCTGTCTCCGTAGATGACAGCAGGAATCAAACCGTTGCGGCGAAGTTCACGGGCGGACCCCTTACCAACCCGTTCGCGCGCCTCGGCCTTGAGCTCATAAGATGTCTGGCTCATGGCTAATCCTTTCGAGGTTATTGGAGAGCCTTCCGACGCAGCTCGTGAGTCGGGAGACCGGAGGACACCTCGCGATGCGCTCCATCCGCGTTGCCTCCAAGGGTGTCTACGCGGACTGGCGGCCTATATTACAACAGCGCCCCGAAGGCAAGCTTTGCCCAGAACAGGCCGGGTGGAAGTCGTTTACCATCTTGGACAACCGTTCCAACATATTTGGAATGTTAGAAGATTGGGATACTCTCACCTGGAATCCTTGTTTCATGGGCCGTCTCTTCTCCTGCATCCTTGTCGACCACGACCTGCGCTACGTCGCCGCTGCCATTCTCGTATGCGCGCTGGGTGCGATGTTGACCGTCAGGCTGTTTTCACGCGTGAGGCGAGCGCAAGGCTTGGAAAAAGGCCTGCGGCTCTTCATGGCCGGGTTCATCGGCGGGACGGCGACCTGGGGCACGCATTTCCTGGCGATGCTGGGTTACACGAGCGGTGGCATGGCCGGCTATGAGCCGGGCCTGACCTTGCTGTCACTCGGTGTTGCCATTGCCGCGGCCACCGCCGGGCTTGGCGTGTCAGCCTATGGAGGCCGATCGCTGCTGCTGGAGGCAGGCGGCGTCATCCTTGGACTCGGGATCGTGGCGATGCATTATCTCGGCATGGCGGCGTATGAGGTTCAGGGCATCATTATCTGGGACTGGCGCTATGTGACTGCGTCGCTGGTTGCCGGTGCGTTGTTTGGTGGCCTCGCCACCAATCGTGTCGGACGACCGATTGGGCCTTTCTGCCACTATGGTGCCACCGCTGCGCTGGTCCTTGCCATCGCGTCCACCCATTTTCTCGGAATGGCGGCCATCGAGATCGTCCTGGACAGCGGCCTCACCATGCCCGAAGCCATTCTTCCTCCAGACGTCCTGGGGCTGGGAGTGCTGGGTGTCATGCTCGTTCTCCTGGCAGTCGCGGCCGCGACCTATCTGATCGACACCACCACCATGCAGGACGCCGTTGAGCGATACCGGCACCTTTCGCTTCACGACCCCCTAACCGGTTTGCCCAATAGAACCTCGTTTACGGAAGAACTGGGGCTGGTCGCTTCACGGGCCGCCGACAGCAATGCTCGCATCGCCGTGTTGTCCTTCGATCTGGACCGCTTCAAGGAAGTCAACGACGTGCACGGACACGCAGCGGGTGATGCCGTGTTGTGCGAACTGGGGGAGCGGCTGGCCAGAATGGTTGGCGATGACGAGTTCATCGCCCGTGTCGGAGGTGACGAGTTCATCGCGCTGACCCGCCGCTATTATGTCAGAGCCGACGCTTCGCGTTATGCCCAGCGGATCATCAACGAGATCTGCCGGCCGGTCGAGTGGCGGGGCAACTCGCTGAGCGTCGGCACCAGCGTCGGTATCGCCGTGCTGGACGACGACACCCAGTTGGACGATCTGCTGGCTCAGGCCGACGTCGCCATGTATCGCGCCAAGAGCAGCGGCTCCAATACCGTGTGCTTCTATGACGCGTCGATGGACCTGGCGGCGCGAGAGCGGAATGTTCTTGCCATGGACATGCGGGCCGGGTTGCGGGCGGGGCAATTCCAGCTGTTCTACCAGCGCCAGAACGATACCTTCACGGAGGAGGTCGTCGGCTTCGAAGCGCTGCTGCGCTGGAACCACCCGGTGCGTGGCCTGGTGTCGCCCATGGATTTCATCCCGATCGCCGAGAGCAGCGGCTTCATCATCGAGCTTGGAGAGTGGGTGCTCCGTGAAGCCTGCAGTGAGGCTGCGGGCTGGCTGAACCCGCTGTCGATTGCCGTCAACGTGGCGACGCAGCAGTTGGGCGACCGTAACTTCCCCACGTTGGTGCAGAACATACTGCACGAGACGGGCCTGGATCCGGCGCGGCTCGAGCTGGAGATCACGGAGACCGGCATCATTGCCGACCACCAGCGCGCCCTGCAGACCATCCGCCATCTCAAGAGCCTGGGCGTCAGGATCGCCATGGACGACTACGGCACAGGCTATTCCTCGCTGTCGATGCTGCTGACGTTCCCCTTCGACAAGATCAAGATAGACCGGCAGTTCGTGGACGGCGTCGCGACGAGCGCACAGTCTGCAGCCATCGTGCGCTCCACGCTGATCCTTGCGGCAAGCCTCGGCATTCCCGTGGTGGCCGAAGGCGTGGAGACGGACGAACACATCAAGTTTCTCAAGGAGCAAGGCTGCATGCAGGTTCAGGGCTTCTTCTTCGGCAGGCCCGGGCCACGCGAGGGCATAGAAGGCATCGTCAATGCCGAAGCCGCCGCCGTCGGCCGGCCGAACGATCTGAGGGTGGCCAAGAGCTAACCGTCTGCGCGCTTTTAGCGAGGTTCCCCACCGGGCGGATAGGCCGTCTTCTGCTCAAAGCGGAACTTGTGGCCGCACTGGCAACGGACCATGTACTTGCGCGGATCCTTGGACGAGAACTCGGTGGAGAAACCGACGGGCATTTCGTCGATCTGGAAGTCCCTGCTGCCGCCACGACGCTCGTCGCTTTCCGAAACTTCGGCGTATCCGGAATGACCGCACTGGGAACATTCCAACTTTCTCGAATAGCGGTCGCGCGCTGCCATGGGGACTCCGTCGGTGGCCAAGATGGATGCGCACAACTAGCCGCGGCTGACGCAGATGCAAGGCAAAAAAGAAAAGCGCCGGCCCAAGTATGGACCGGCGCTTTTTCGTATCAGAGTGTGACCGCCGCTGCCTCAGGCGGCGCGTCGGCCCATGTCGGCGGAACTGCCACCTACGGAGAAGTGGCTGATCTGGTCGTTCAGCACTTCGGCCTCGTTGGCGAGGGAGTGGGCCGAGGCAGACGTTTCCTCGACCATGGCGGCGTTCTGCTGCGTGACCTGATCGAGCCCGCTGACGGCGGAGTTGATCTCACCGAGACGGGCGGACTGCTCGCGGGATGAGGTGACGATGGCGCCGATATGCTCGTTGATCGACTGGATGTTGCCCTGGATGTGTTCCAGGCTTTCACCGGTCTTCAGGACGAGCGCGACGCCGTTTTCAACATCTGCCGCCGAGGCGGTGATCAGCTGTCCGATGTCGCGTGCCGCTGTTGCCGATTTCTGGGCAAGTTCGCGGACTTCCTGGGCAACCACTGCGAAGCCCTTGCCGGCTTCGCCTGCGCGGGCAGCTTCCACACCGGCATTCAGAGCAAGCAGGTTGGTCTGGAAAGCGATCTGGTCGATCACGTCGATGATCTGCCGGATCTTGGAGGAGGAGCTTTCGATCCTCTCCATCGCCTGGATGGCGTTCTGGACGACAGCCGTGGATGTGTGGGCCCCCTTCAGCGTGTCGGCGGCGACATCGACGGCTGTTTCACAGCGGGTGAGGGCGCCATTGACGGCACCCGTCATCTCGCCAAGCGCTGCGGCCGCTTCCTCGAGCGCCGCTGCCTGCCGCTCGGTGCGGCGCGACAGGTCGTCTGAGGCTGCCTTCAACTCGCCAGAGCCGCCACGGATGGTGGTGACACTGTTGCCGATCGAGGCGATCGTCGCTTCGAGGCCGGCCACCGAGTTGTTGAAGTCGTGCCGCAGGTGATCGAGCGATGCGGCGAAGGCGCGGTCGATGCGTTGGTCGAGCTTGCCGCGTGACAGGGCGGCAAGGCCGGTCGCCAGGGCGGATACGGCATCATCGATCTCACGGGCGCTGGCGGCCTTCTCGGCTTCGCGCTGCTGACGCTCTTCGTCGATCTCCTCCGTCTTGCGGTGCGCTTCTTCCTCCATGCGCTGCTTGTCGAGCGCTCCCTGGCGAAAGGATTCCAGCGCGCGGGCCATGACGCCGACTTCGTCGCCACGCTTGACGTGGTCGACAACGATCGTCTTGTCGCCGTCGTTGAGGCGGTTCATCAGTCCGGCGAGTTCCGTCAGCGGACGCGTCAGGCGTGCGGCGATATAGGTGCCGACGATGCCCATGATGGTGAGGACGGCGAGCGTCGCGAGGATGGCCCAGAGCGCGAGGTTGCGCGCCGAAGCGAGAACCTGTTCCTCGGACTGGCCCATCGCCAACAGGTGCTTTTCGCCAAACAGCGTGACCGGCTGATAGGCGAAGAAGAGAGGATGATCGGCTACCGTCGCGAAGGCGGAGCCTGCGGACTGGGTCGTTGCCGCCTGCGCCAGTTCGGGCGGGATGGCATGCGACTGGGCGCCGACAAAGGAACCACTGCGATAGGTGCCCTTACTGTCGAGAAGCAAGGCCTCGTCGATGGACTGGCCAAATTCGTCGGGCGTGACCGCGCGCGTCAGCTCACTCGACGAAATGCGGAAAACGACGGCGCCTTTCGTGACGATCTTGCCCCAGGAGGCAACTGCGAGCTGCTTGCCGATCAGGGCGGACGGCTGGCC
This sequence comes from Rhizobium sp. PK7-22, assembly GCF_056530405.1. NCBI lineage: Bacteria > Pseudomonadati > Pseudomonadota > Alphaproteobacteria > Hyphomicrobiales > Rhizobiaceae > Rhizobium > Rhizobium sp. PK7-22. Next base: position 3,033,220 of record NZ_CP096514.1, on the reverse strand, counting down.
GCCATCGAGCTCGTAGGGCGAGAAGGATGAAGTCTGCACGTCGTCGGGCGTGCCGGCCTGGATGCGGGAGAAGAGATCGCCGATCGCCGGGACGGCGGATACATTCTCCAGCAGTTCCTTGCCCTTCGTGACCGAGTAGACAATCGTGCCGTTCATGTCGGTGACGTAGATGTCGCTGACCCGGGTGTTCTTCCAGGCGCTGGCGATGGTGCCGTGAATGGAGCTGTGATGGACGGCGTAGAGAAGCTTCAGGCCGGTGCCGTCGAAGCTTGCGCGTTCTTCCGGCGTCTTTTCGGCCTTCTGGTATTCCGCCTTGACGCTCGCGCCTTCGCTCGGGATGATGTTGGTCATGGTCTCTACTGCCTGACCGATCGCCGTATTCTGGGCGAGATCATCCAGAGACTGGGAGATGCGCTCCTGGTAGTCGGCCAATGCCTTGGACTGGTTTCCGGCAACGGACTCGAGTCGCAATGTGCTCGCGTCGATCAATCCGTCCTTGCCGATCTGGTAGCTCAACAGCCCCACAGACAGGCAGGATATGAAGGTCGCCCCAACGACCAGACTCGCAAACTTCGCTTTGATAGACAGCGATCTACCGGCAACGGCAGACTTCGATGACTGCAACATGGCAGTGACTTCCCCCACATAAACACTGGTGGCGGAATCATTGTCAGCAATTCATTGCGGCACCCTTAACAAGTGACGCTTGTATACTGCCGTCGCAAGGTCAGTCGAAAAGGCTGGAAACGGATTCTTCGAGAGCGGTCCGGTTGATCGCCTCGCCAAGCAGGTTGGCGGTGGTGACGACACGGATGTTCTGGGCGGACTGCACCGCGGTGGTCGGCTGGATCGTGTCGGTGATTACCAGTTCGCGAAGTTTGGACGAGGTGATGCGTGCAACGGCGCCGCCGGACAGAACACCATGGGTGATGTAGGCCGTGACGCTGGTAGCGCCCTGGTTCAGGAGCGCTTCCGCGGCGTTGCAGAGCGTGCCGCCGGAATCGACGATGTCGTCGACCAGCAGGCAATCGCGGCCGGCGACTTCACCGATGACGTTCATGACCTCCGATTCACCGGCGCGTTCCCGGCGCTTGTCGACGATGGCCAGCGGACAGTTGATGCGCTTGGCGAGCGATCTGGCGCGCACGACACCACCGACGTCCGGCGAGACGACCATGACGTTGTTGACGTCATAGTAGTCCTTCACATCGCGGGCGAGGATCGGTACGGCGAAGAGATTGTCGGTCGGGATGTCGAAGAAACCCTGGATCTGGCCGGCATGAAGGTCGAGCGTCAGGACGCGGTCGGCGCCGGCTTCGGTAATCAGATTGGCCACCAGCTTGGCTGAAATGGGCGTACGCGGTCCGGCCTTGCGGTCCTGGCGGGCATAGCCGAAATAGGGAAGAACCGCCGTGATGCGCTTGGCGGAGGACCGCCGGAAGGCATCGATCATGATCAGCAGTTCCATCAGGTGGTCATTGGCAGGAAAGGATGTCGACTGGATCACGAAGACGTCCTCGCCGCGGACATTTTCCTGAATCTCTACGAAGATTTCCTGGTCCGCAAAACGTCTGACCGTGGCTTTCCCGAGTGGAACGTTGAGATAGGAGCATATCGCATCAGCAAGTTGCCGGTTCGAGTTGCCTGCGAAAACCTTCATTGCGGTCTGCCCGTTGTGACGCTGGATGGGCGCCTTTTACCGTTGCTCAATGCGAATGCAAGTGCGTTTCCCGTGCGGCTATGTTTTTTATGAACAATCGGTGACCGGCGAGCTCAACCTCGCTGCGCGAGCTTCCATGCCACATACTCGTTGATCGTCTTGGTAGCGATGGTTTCCATGGTCGATGGTGGGACGGCAGCCCAGGTCTCCTTGCCGGCCGCGGGGACCTTCTCCTGACCCTGAAGGCGATGCAGGCGAGCCCCGCTGTTGTCGAGGATGTCCCAGACGTAAACGACGGTGACGGCCTCCCCATCCTCGAAGGCGGAGAAGTACCCCTTCAGGATGTGGTCGGTGCCGGTGTCGGCGGACGCGCGAATGGCAAGACCGCTGGCACGGGCCTGAGCGCCGAGCTGGCGCGACAGCGGCGTGACCGACTGAACCGGCGCCCCGATGATCGGCAGGAAGCGGATCGTGCCACTGGCCGCGGATGGCAGTGCTGCCGTTTCCGTCGCCGGCGCGGAGGGTGGTGGAGCTGCGGCCGTGAGGGAAGGAGCCGCCGGTGACGGAGCAAGAGGCTCCGACGATTGCGGATCGGAGGCCGACGGTGACTGTTGGCCGGCCTGCAGGGCCTGCGCCTGCGCTTCCAGCGTGTTCTGGGGCGGACGCACCGGATCCGTCCGATAGACCGGGCTGGCATCTGTTGCGTAGGCGGTCTGTCCGGTGTTGCCCACCAGTTGATCCGCCTCCGCCTGGGTGACGGGCGTCGAAGGGCGAAGTCCGCCGCCGACATCCACCTGCGGGGTCAGCGCGTCGCTCGTGCTGCAGGCCGAGAGCAGGACGGAGAAGCCGACAGCCGCCAGGGCCGTTGCCGCTATCTTCATGTCCGCCTCCGTCATCTGCTCCGCCGCAGCGACCTTATGTGCCGGCTTTCCCCCGTGTCAATTGCGCCTTCTTGCCCGCCTCAGCGTACGATCAGGTCGAGCCCGTGCCGCGACAGCGCCTGTGGGGCGTCCTCGGTGGTCAGGTAGGTGTGGCCGAGCGTCATGGCGGTTCCCGTCTCGGAGTCCATGATGATCATGTGCACGAAGAGGCTCATGTCTGGCAGGATCGGCTGCGGATTGCCGACGTGGAACATCTGGTGCTCCATCCAGGAGGGGGAGAAGCGGGCGCCGAGGGAATAGCCGCAGGCGTTCAGCCGGTGCCGGGTCAGGCCGCGCTCGTCGAGGATGCGGGCATGGGTATCGAAGACGTCACCGAAGGTATGGCCCGGCTTCAGAACCGACTCGATCGCCGTGATGGTCTCGACGCAGGCCCGGTAGAGCTCCCGGTGGCGCGGTGTAGGGTCGCCGACTACGACGGTGCGCATCATCGCCGCGTGGTAGTGGGCGCTGGCGCCGGCCCATTCGAGCGTCAGCTGGTCGCTTGCCTCAAGCGTCCGGCGGCCTGCCTTGTAGCGGCACAGCAAGGCGTCGGCGCCGGAGCCGATGATGAACTCGTTGGCGGGATAGTCGCCGCCGCCGCTGAAGACGGCGCCCTGCATGGCGGCCAGAACATCGGCCTCGCTGCCGCCGGCCTTGATCAGCGGCAGGGCCGCGTCGAGGGCGTCGTCGGCGAGTTCCGCGGCGCGGCGCACATGGACGATCTCCGCCGGGCTCTTGGTCAGCCGCAGCCCGCTGACGAGATAGGAGGCGTCCAGGATCTGGCCGAAGGACGACAGCTGGTTGTCGAGCAACCGGGCCACACGGCCCGTCATGCCATGCGTGTCGTATTCGACGCCGATGCGCGCCCCCAGCAGGTCCATGTCGTCCAGCAGGTTCTTCAGGTCGAGCGTCGGGTCGGCGTTCACCCGGTCGACCCAGACGACGACATTGTCGATGACCGAGGTCTGGCGCGCCTGTCGCAGGTCGGCCGAGCGGGTCAGCAGCGTCATCGTACCGTCTTGCTTGACTATGAGCGTCTGGAAGAAGCAATAGCCGAAGGTATCGTAGCCGGTCAGCCAGTACATGCTCTCCTGGGCGAACAGAAGCATGGCGTCGAGCTTCTCCTCGCGCATCCTGTCCAGGAGGCGGGCGAGCCTCTCGTCAAATTCGCTTCGGTCGAAGTGAAGGGCCATCTCAAGCCTCCATGATTGCAATTGCAGAAATCTGACGCCCGTAGTCGGGTTCGCCACGATGTGTCGTGCGCCGATAGGAGAAGAAGCGCTCCTCATCGGAATAGGTATCGAGATCGAGGCTGACGGCCTCGATGCCGGCGTTCGTCAACCGCCTGACGGTGAGAGCGGGGAGGTCGAAATGGGCGTGGCCATCCTTCTCCGACGGCGAGAAGAATTCGGCATAGGTGGAATCGAAGCTGAGAAAGCGCTCGACGAACTCGGGGCCCACCTCATAGCTTCTTTGGCTTATGGAGGGCCCAAGGCAGGCGGAGATCGCGCTTCTCTCTGCGCCCAGCATGACCATTGCTTCGATGGTGTTCTCCAAGACCCCTCCCAAGGCTCCCTTCCATCCGGCGTGTGCCGCACCGATGATGCCGTTCGTACCGTCGCAGAACAGGACCGGACCGCAATCGGCCGCCAGAACCCCCAGAACCACACCCGGCGATGCCGTCACCAGCGCGTCAGCCTTCGGGCGCTCGCCGTCGTAGCTGCCGTCCACGACGATGACATCCGGGGAGTGGATCTGATGCACCGTCGCCAGACTTTCAAGCGGGCGGGTGAACCAGCCGGCCACGCGAGTGCGGTTTTCCATCACGTGCTCCACCGCGTCGCTGGAGCCGACGCCGACGTTGAGGCCTTCATAGATTCCTCGGGAAACACCGCCCTGGCGGGTGAAGAAGCCGTGGCGGATGCGGCCCTTGCTGCGGTCGGACAGGAGCCGGCTTTCGATCGGCATGGGCACGGATTGGTCCTTCATGGGCGGCTGTCTCGCTGTTCTATGGAGGATGAGATGGGCGCGCAGGGCAGCGGCGCAGGTTCCGGTGCTGCTTCGGTTTCCCGATGTTGGCGCATCCGCGCGTCGGCTGTCAATCTGCGAGACTGCTTATCCAACCGGCCGGAACGGCATCAGGTCGACCGCCGGGGAGGAAACGGCCATGACCTTGAAAAGCTCGCCCATCTTGCCGGCGCCATCTCCGGCGAGGCGGTCTGCGGCGGCGGCGACCAGCTTCTGGGCGCTAGGCTCCTTGCCTCTTGCGAGTGCCGCTGCGCGTTCGGCAAGGCCGAGGCCATAGAGGAAATCGCCCTGTCGCAGCCCGCCGTTGAGATGCATGCCGGACCCGACCGCAACCCTTGCCAGGTCTTCGAAATCAACATGACTGGTGAGGTCAGCTTCGCCGGGATGGGCCAGTGGCGGATCGAATTCATGCGCCCGCAGCGCCTGCAGCGTATCGCCGAAGCCGGTGACCATATGGCCGTAGTCGATGATGAGCGCGGTGCCGTCGGACTGGCGAAGCCGCTCGCACAGCGCGAGCATGACCGCCTGGCGAGCCGGCGCGAATTCGAAGATCATGCCGTCGGGCGGGGAAGATCCGACGGGCAGGACCTGCGGATCGAGCGTCGCTACGCCGACGGTGAAGGTCAGCTCGTCGTCGGCATCCAGGCCGACCATGCGCTCCCGGAATCCGGTCGGCGTCTTGACGAACTGGCGGATGGGAATGGCGTCGAAAAGTTCGTTGGCCACAATCAGGGTGAAGCCGTCCGTCACATTCTCAAAGCTGTCGTGCCACTGCACCTTTGTCGAATAGGCCTCCAGCGTCACGCGCTGAATCCCCCTCAGGCGATCGCTGGTCTCGACCAGGCTGACGTTCATATCGTCGAACATCTGCGGCGAAAGCCTGCTGATGACCCGCAGCATGTCGGCCATCATCGTGCCGCGTCCCGGGCCGATCTCCACCAGTTGCACCCCGGAGGGCGAGCCGTGGCGCTGCCAGGCGTGGACCATGAAGATGCCGATCATCTCGCCGAAGAGCTGGCTGATCTCAGGCGCGGTGATGAAATCACCGGCCGTGCCGAAGGGTTCGCGAGTGCGATAGTAACCGTACTGCGGATCGGCCAGGCACATCGAGAAATAGTCCGTGACGCTGATCGGGCCAGCCGCACGGATCAGCGCCTTGATCTTCTGCGCCAGCGGGGAACTCATGAGCGAACCATCCTTCCCGCCATCACGACGAAGGACTGGAGCGGGCGCGCAGCATCAGCCAGATCCCGACGGCCACCATCGGGAGCGACAGCAGCATCCCCATGGTCAGCCAGCCAAAGGCGAGATAGCCGAGTTGGGCATCGGGCTCGCGGAAGAACTCCACGAAGATGCGGGAGAGAGCGTATCCGACGCCGAAGGCCCCGGCGATCAAGCCAGGCCGCTTCAGGGCCTTGGCCCAAAAGACCAGCGCGGCCAGCACCACGAGCAACAGCAGGCCTTCCAGGCCGGCCTCGTAAAGCTGACTCGGGTGGCGAGCAAAGGGTCCGCCGGTCGGAAAGACGACGGCCCATGGAGCGTCGCTCAGGCGGCCCCACAGTTCACCGTTGACGAAGTTGGCGATGCGGCCGAACAACAGGCCGAAGGGCACAACTGCCGCGATGGTGTCCAGCATGCTGAGAACGGGAATGCCGTTGCGGCGCGAAAAGAGGATGATTGCCAGGATCGCGCCGACAAAGCCGCCATGAAACGACATGCCGCCATTCCAGATCTCGATCGCCCGGATCGGGTTCTGCGCGATTGCTGCAAAGTCATAGAAAAGGATGTAGCCGAGCCGCCCGCCGAGGACGATGCCGACCGCCACCCAGACCATGAAGTCATCGAGATGGGCTGCGGTGAGCGGCGAGCGGTCGTGCGGCCAAAGGTAATCGCGCCGCGCGAGCTGGCGCGCGTAATACCAGCCGCACAGAATGCCGAGCACATAGGCCAGCCCATACCAATGCACCGCAATCGGCCCAAGTGAGAAGGCAACCGGATCTATCTCCGGGAACGGCAGGAGCGCAAACAGCTTCAGGCTATCGGTCAAAACAGAAGTATCCATTTGAGCATAAGTGGGCGCGAAAATGACGACAGCCCATACGGTGGTCAAGGTGAATCTCTTCCGACAGGCGATCGTGCTTGCAAGGCGGCCTGCCAAACCCTACTTCATCCACAGAGATGATTGCAGGCCTCGGCCGAAACGATGGAGTTGAAGACCATGTCCAGCGGCACCAACCGTATCCTCGACGACTTCGCCAAGCTCATGACGGATGCTGCGGGTGCAGCTCAGGGCCTGCGCCGCGAGGCGGAAACCGCCTTCCAGGCACAAGCCGAGCGGTTCCTGAACAGCATGGACATCGTCAAGCGCGAGGAATTCGAAGCCGTTCGCGAAATGGCGGCGCGGGCGCGTGACGAGAACGAAGCCCTCAAGGCTCGTATCGAGGCGCTTGAATCGAAGCTCGGCTCCCAGAGCTGAATCTCACCATTTTTCGAACGTGACGAACGGTGACGTCGAAGCCACCGTTCGCATTGGCGTTGTCGACGCCCCGACCTGCCCCTCAGGCGCCATGACATGGCTAACAATTGATTAAATTTTGCAGCCTGTGGACATCTCGAAAAACACAATCCGCAGAGTCTCTTAAGAGTCACGGCTGATCTCCTGTTGGAGGAGCTTTGACATCTCTCCACCGCTAATTGCAGGACTGGGGGCTGGCAGCCGGACTCCGCGACTATACACTGATTTTAAATGATGATTCGAAACGGCTGGTAAGCTTGAGGCAGGGTGGCGGCGTTATGGTGCCACTGTCGGACGATCATCTGAATTGGTGTTTCCGGTGGTCCGTTCTGCGTCTCGCGTACTTTCACGAACGCCGCATTATCCCCGGTCAAGAAGGTGCTGCATGAGTCTCATAGATTTTGCTTTCGAGCGACAGTCCAATCCCGTCGACATGATCGAGGTCGTCGCCGCGTCGAACGACTGGACGTTCGAGCGATCCGGAGAGGATGAGATTGCCATGACGGTGGAAGGTCGCTGGGCCGACTACCATGTCTCCTTCTCCTGGATGGAGGATTTCGAGGCGCTGCATCTCGCCTGCGCCTTCTCCATCAAGATCCCTGATATCCGCGTCAACGAAGTGATCCGGCTGCTGTCGCACGTCAACGGTCAGGTGCTGATGGGGCATTTCGACCTCTGGCGTCAGGAGGATGTGGTGATTTTCCGTCAGTCCCTGCTTCTGGCAGGCGGTGCCGAACCGACCAACCAGCAGGTCGAGGTGCTGCTCTCCAGCGCTCTGGAAGCCTGCGAGACCTATTTCCAGGCCTTCCAGTTCGTCGTCTGGTCGGGTCTCGATGCCAAGAGCGCCATGGATGCCGTTCTCTTCGAAACGGTGGGCGAGGCCTGATGCGCTCCGGATCGATCGTTCTCGTCGGCGCTGGCAATATGGGGGGAGCCATGCTGTCGGGCTGGCTGAGGAACGGCATTCCCGGCGCCAGCATCACGGTTCTCGATCCCGCGCCGTCGGACGTGATGGCGCAGCAGATCGAAGAGGGGGGGGCGAAACATTTCACGGCGCCACCCGAAAGGCTGCTGGCCGAAGTGATCTTTCTGGCGGTGAAGCCCCAGGCGATGGCGACGGTGCTGCCGCCGCTGAAACGGATCGTATCCAACGAAACCGTCGTGGTCTCGGTTGCTGCCGGCACGACGCTGAGCTTCCTGGAAAACCATCTCGGCGAAGCTGCCATGGTTAGGGCCATGCCGAACACACCGGCGATGATCAGCCGTGGCGTGACCGGGGCCTTTGCCAATCCACGGGTCACCAATGCGCAGAAGGCGCAGGTCGATGCGCTCCTGAAGGTAAGCGGGCCGGTCGAATGGGTGGGCGAAGAGCATGACATCGATGCCGTCACTGCCGTGTCCGGCAGTGGGCCGGCCTATGTCTTTTATCTCGTGGAATGCATGGCAGAGGCGGGCCGCAAGCTCGGCCTGCCGGCGGATCTCGCCATGCGGCTGGCACGGGAAACGGTTTCCGGTGCAGGCGAACTCCTGCACCGCTCACCGGAGCCGGCGTCCCGACTTCGCCAGAACGTGACGTCGCCGGGCGGAACGACCGCTGCTGCACTCTCCGTGCTGATGGCCGAAGACGGCATGCAGCCCTTGTTCGACAAGGCGCTTGCCGAGGCCCGCAGACGGGCTGAAGAACTCGGCAACTGAGGTTTAAGATGGCAGACGAGATCACCTATGACGACTTCGAGAAGGTCGACATCCGCACCGGTACGATCATCGAGGTTCTGCCGTTTCCCGAGGCCCGCAAGCCGGCGTGGAAACTGAAGATCGATTTCGGGCCCGAGATCGGCGTCAAGAAATCGTCGGCGCAGATCACCGTCCATTATCAGCCGGACGAACTGGTTGGACGCCAGGTTCTGGCCGTCGTGAACTTTCCGCCTCGGCAGATTGGCCCGTTCCGCTCCGAGGTGCTGACCCTGGGCTTCGAGGACGAGACCGGCGCGATCGTGCTTGCGGCCGTCGAGCGGCCGGTGCCGAACGGACGCAAGCTGATGTAGTGTCAGGCGGGCACGCGAACCGTTGCCCGCAGGCCTCCCAGCGGACTGTCGCCGAGCGTGACGTTGCCGCCATGGCCGTGGGCGATATCCCGAACGATCGACAGGCCGAGGCCGGTTCCGGACTCGTCGATGTTGCGGGCTGCATCCAGCCGGAAGAAAGGCTTGAAGACGTCCTCTCTCGCAGCCGCCGGAATCCCCGGTCCGTTGTCGTCGAAGGTGAGAGTCAGCCAGCGAGCCGTGTGCCGGGCTTCCACATGGAGGCGGTCGGCATAGCGTTCGCTGTTGCCTGCCAGGTTGTCGACGAGACGCGAAAACGCATTCGGACGAACGGCGATGGTGTCTTCGCCGTCGATCTCGTAGGTCATCGTCTTGCCTTTGAGCTCGAAATCTCCCTTGACCTTTCCGAGGAGGTCGCTCAGTCGCAGTGAGCCGACGTCCTCCTCAGATTCGCCCTTGGCGAAGGCGAGATATCCTTCCAGCATGTTCTGCATGGCATCGACGTCGTCGCTCATACCCTGTAGCTCCGGCTTGTCGCCCGCCAGCGCCAGCTGAAGCTTGAAGCGCGTCAGGATGGTGCGCAGATCATGGCTGACGCCGGACAGCATCGCGGTCCGCTGCTCGATCTGCCGCTCGATGCGTTCGCGCATCAGAATGAAGGCCGATCCTGCCATGCGAATCTCGTCGGCACCGCGCGGCGTGAAGTCCGGTATCCTTTGTCCCTTGCCGAAGGCCTCGGCCGCACGCGCCAGGAACAGGATCGGGCGGATCTGGCCGCGCAGGAACAGAACCGAGATGGCCGTCAATGCCAGTGCCGTCCCCGCCATCCAGACCAGAAAGATATGGGTATTGGATGCATAGGTCTGATTGCGCCGGGTAAAGACGCGGAGGATGTTGCTGTCGAGCTTGACCCGGATTTCCACCAGCCGGCTATCGCCGACCGTGTCGATCCAGAAGGGGCGCTGGATCCGGTCGCTGATCTGGTCGGACAGGATCCCGTCAAGGATGGAGAAGAAAGGCTTGCGTCGCGGCGGCGGCAGTTCACCACCCGGTTCTATGATGATGCTCAGGTCCAACTGCTGGTCAGCGATCCGCGTGACGGTGGCGTAGTTGTCATTGCTGGGAAAGGCCTCAATCATCTCGATGATGGCAGCGATGTCGCGTGTGACCCCTTCCGAGAGCCGCTCGGTGACCAACCTCCAGTGGCGCTCCATGAAGACGGCAGCCACAACGGTCTGCAGCAGGATCATCGGAATGATGACGATCAGGACGGAGCGGGTGTAGAGCCGCGTCGGCAGCAGGCGCTTGAACCGGCGCCGGGAGGCACGCAGGCCAGGCAGCTGGAACCTGCCGATATCGCGTCTCAAGCTGTCGAACAGTGCCATCGCCCTGTCGCTCCTGTTGGCCATCCTGCCGCCGTCAATCGATGCTCAGCCGGTAGCCGATGCCGCGCACCGTCTGCAGGTAGATCGGGTTTGCAGGGTCGTCTTCGATCTTGCGTCTCAGACGATTGATCTGGACGTCGATCGTCCGCTCGCCGACATCGGCATCACTGCCGATCAGTTCGTGGCGCGGTATGGTATCGCCGGCCCTCAGTGCAAACAGCAGCATGATTTCCTGCTCGCGGTCGGTCAGCCGGATCGGCTCCGCCGCCCTGCGCAATTCCTTGCGCAGAATGGAGAATGTATAGGGCCCGAACATGACCTGTTCGATCTTCGGCGCATCGGGGGAGGCGTTGCGCCTCAGGATGTTGTTGATCCGAAGCACCAGTTCGCGTGGATCGAAGGGCTTCGACAGGTAATCGTCCGCTCCGGCCTCCAACCCTGCAATGCGCGAATCCGCCTCGGCTCTTGCCGTCAACAGGATGACGGGCGTGGTCTTGTCGTGCTGCAGGGCTTGCGTCAGGGAGATTCCGGATTCTCCGGGCATCATGACGTCGAGGATGATCAGGTCGAACTGAACGCCCGCCAGCTTTCGGCGCGCGTCGGCAGCGTCGGCTGCAACGGTAATGCGGAAACCCTGTTCGGTGAGGTAGCGGTTCAGGAGGTCACGGATGCGCGTGTCGTCATCCACGACAAGGAGGTGAGGGGCGTCATCGGACAGAAGTGGTGTCATCACTCCAACTCGCTTTCAAGGACAGGAAGATTGGGGTCGCGCCCCCGCATCTCCCGTAAAAATGTCGCCACGGCTGAGCGCCCCTCGGGAGGCAGCGCCTGCATCGCCCGGGTGATGCGGCGTGACTGCGGTTCAGACAGGGCCAAGGCCAGTTCGCGGCCGGCAAGGGTCGGGTAGAGACGCCGCTGCCGCCGATCCTTGGCGCCGGCCATCTGGCGAATATAGCCTATTTCGATGAGTTGTTTGAGCACGCGGGCGAGGCTTTGTTTGGTGATCTTCAGAATGTCCAGCAGATCCGTCACCATCATGCCCGGGTGGCGGGAGACGAAATAGACCACGCGGTGGTGCGCCCGGCCCATTTCAATCGTCGCAAGAATGGCATCGGGATCGGACACGAAGTCGCGGTAGGCGAAGAACAGCAGTTCGATCATTTCGAAATCGATCTGCGCCTCGTCGACTGCCGGCATGGCCGGCGGATTTTTCTTCACTGCTCTTGCTGCCGGTGCCCGCGACACACCCTGTCCTTTCCACCTGAGCCCCTGCGGAAGGCTCCTGCTGTGATCCGTCGTGCACCGATAAAGCGCGAACGGCAGCAACAATCAACCGCAATCGTCAGCGGGAGGGATCTCGGAGGGAAGGCGGAGCCGCGGTTGCGGCTCCCCCTTTCATTCAGTCGTAGATGTGCACGATACGGCGGGTCTGGGGATCGACGAGGACCGTGGTATCGTTGACGACGACGTAATCGTAGTCGTAATCCGGGACTTCCTGGATGACGACGCCAGCCGGCAGTGAGGCGCCGACGACCACATCGTTCTGGACGTAGACGGCCTGGGAACGGTTCTGTTGGATGTAGGTGTTGACGGTTTCCGGCGGCTCGACGACGACGACGTCCTCGACCGGGCCGAGAAGCATGTCGCCGGGTGCGGGAGATGCTGCCGGAACGGCTGTCGTCGTCTCATAGGTCACCACCGGCACGTCGTACTGCGTGCGGTATTCCTCGACGACCACGGGAGCGCCATCGCGCTCGATCGTCAGATATTCGGCAAACACCCAGCCGCGCATGCCGTTGACGTCGATGCGGCACCAACTGCTGCCTGCCATGCAGCCGTCCATCACAGCGGCGCTGCCGCGCGTGGCAAGGCCGACCTCGGGGTATTCTTCGCCCGGGCCGGACCGGACGGTGATGTCGGAGGCGGTGACTGTGCTCATCTGAGCCTGAACGGGGAGGGCAAGAAGCGCAAAGGCGCTGCCGGCCAGCAGTGCTCTGAGGGAATGTTTCATTTTCGTCTCCTGAGGTTGAACTGCAGCGGCAACGTCCCGAACGCACTCTCGTTCCTCAGGGGGCGGCGGTGGCGCTCGAGTGTGGCGCTCTCGCCACAGACGCGGGAGAGGGAAGGAGCCTGATGTTTCCAGGAGGAACCAAATGCCGATCGAGGCCGTTGCCACGCCAAACAGACAGGAAAAAATCATGGCCGATATATCGTCCTCCACCGACACCGCCTTTTCTTACGCCAGCCAGCCCGTGCACCCGCTGCGGCCGGTGTTCATCTCGGTTCTTGCTGCCAAGGTCGTCGTCGCCGCATTTCTGCTGACGACAGTGTCGATGGCGCCGCCGGTTTCCGCGGAAGCGAGCTACGCCGCGCTCAACTGATTTGTGTCGGCGATATGATGCCGCTATAGGTCCGCCCGACAACTTGGGAGTTGACCATGGGCAGACTACAGGCCGGTACCGTTCCGGTGACCCCATTCCAGCAGAACTGCACTCTCCTTTTCGATGAGGAGACGAAGAACGGCGTGGTGGTGGATCCCGGCGGCGATGTGCCCGCGATCCTTGAGGTAATCTCCCAGAACGGTCTCACCATCAAGGAGATCTGGCTGACGCATGGTCATATCGATCATGCCGGCGGCGCAGACGAGCTGAGGGAAGAACTCGGTATTCCCGTCATTGGTCCGCATCAGGACGACCTCCCGCTTCTGCAGGGGCTGGAAGCTCAGGCGCAGATGTTCGGCGTCGCCATGGCGGTCCGAAACGTCGTGCCGGACCGCTACCTGAAGGACGGTGACCGGGTTTCCTTTGACGAGCATGTGTTCGAGGTGTTCCACTGCCCGGGGCATGCGCCTGGCCATGTGATATTTTTCAATCGTCAGCAGAATTTTGCGCACCTGGGCGACGTGCTGTTCAACGGCTCCATCGGGAGAACCGACCTGCCCGGCGGCGATCACGCCACGCTGCTGCGATCGATCCGCGACAAGGTGCTGCCGCTGGGCGACGAGGTCGGCTTCCTCTGCGGCCATGGGCCGGGCGGCCGGATCGGCGAGGAGCGTCGAACAAACCCGTTTCTGCAAGGCATCGACAACGCATAAAAAAACCCGGCATGACTGCCGGGCTTCAACTCGAATATAAAAGCCTTCCGGCTTAGCCGGAGATCTGCAAGTTGACCGCCTTGGGCCCCTTGCCGCGACGATCCGGTTCCGTGTCGAAGCTTACTTTCTGGTTTTCCGAAAGTCCCGCCAGGCCGGAAGCCTGTACGGCAGAGATGTGTACAAAGATGTCGGCGCCGCCATTGTCTGGCTTGATGAAACCGAAGCCCTTGTCGGTGTTGAAGAATTTTACAGTGCCAGTTTCGGCCATGCAGCAGGTCCTTTTCTCTCCGTCCGTGTTCAGCGTCGGACAGCATCAGAATAACGCCCAAGGGGCGGGTGGCAGGCAGCTTTAAGAAAGGGTCCCTGTCGTTACCGCGGCATCTTGCTCAGGAAGAACGAAGTCCGCCCCTCGCAAACACCGCCCGAAGTTTTCACGCCTTCGGAGCGCATCATTATAGGTCTTCCCATGCTCGTAAATTGCCCGAACGCCGACAGATTGCTGTGTTTGCAGGAGTTTGGCAAGAAAAAGTTTTGCGCTTGGCTTGCGCGACTCACCACGTCTTGATCGCAAACAAAACGAAGCTGCATTGGTGGGGGTATTTGGTCAGAATGAGCCTGCATTCCTTTGCGCCACGAAGTAATCGATAAGTCTAGACTAGTCAGTCGCCCCTGGCTTGCTCCTTGAGCCACTTCCTTCGCCTGCTGTTCAAGTCTTCGGGAGAGAAGCCTTTCGCCGGCTCAGTTCCGGAACGATCTCCACCATGATCATGGCCGAAAAGATGATGGCACATCCGAGATAGCCTGCAGGTGGCAGCAATTCGCCGAGCAGCAAAGCGCCGAGCAATCCGCCGAAGAGGGCCTCGCTGGACAGGAAGATGGCCGCCTGCGGTGCGGTCGTGTAGCGCTGGCCGATGACCTGCAGCACGAAGGCGAGGCCGGAGGAGATCAAGCCGACATAGAGGATCTCGCGCCCGGCCGACCGGATCGCTTCGATGCTGATGGGCTCCACGAAGGGAGCTATGACAAGGCAGCAAAGGGAGCAGACCGCAAACTGGGTCAGCGAGAGCGCCAGCGGTCGCCCCGTCGTCGTCACGAAGAGGCCCGCCAGGATGATCTGAATGCCCCAGAAGAAGGCACAGACAATGCTGAGGAGATCACCCTGCGTCAGGTTGCCGAGCCGGCCACCGCTCAGCAGGAAGATGCCGATGAGCGACATGCCGGCTCCCGGCCATATGATCCAGTGCGGGTAGCGGCGGAGCGCAATGACCGAGATCACCGGCACGAAGACGACGTAGAGCCCGGTCAGGAAGCTCGAGTTGGTGACCGTCGTCGTCAACAGCCCGAACTGCTGGGTGATGGCCCCGCCGAAAAGTGCCATCCCGACGGCTGCGAACGACAACCATTCCCCGCTGGTGACCGGGCTCGCCGATTTGCGCGTCTCCATCACGGCGAATGGCAGGACAGCGATCGCCGCGATCGCAAAGCGCAGCCCGACGAACCAGAAGGGACCGATCTTTCCCATGGCCGTGGATTGCGCGACGAAACCGCCGCCCCAGATCGCGGCAGCCAACAGAAGGACGAGGTTTGCCTGGAGACGGGTCATGGGCCGGGCCTGATGTGCGGAGACGGCCTTGGCAGGCCTCAAGGGAGCGGCAGCAAATATCAGCGTCGTCCGACACCGGCAGGGGCGTGCACAGTCCGCCGATAACGACGCTACTTCGTGCGCTTGATTTCCGCTTTCAGGGTATCGCGAAAACTGCGCCGCGACAGCACGAAACAGCCACCGGCCATGAGCACGAAGCCCCCGAGGAGCAGGAAGAACATCAGCCTCTGGTCTGAAAACAGGGTGGCGGCGTGCAGAACGGTGGCGGAGGGGAAGGGCGAGGCGGCGATCGTAGGGGCCGATGGCCGTCCGATCAGGACCAGCAGCATCACGGCGCAGCCGATCAGCGCCAGAAAAGCGAGCGGAAAGGGAGACCTGATCAGCCCCAGCCGATTTGTCTTCTTCTGGTCGTCGATGAACATCATCCGTCTCCAGCTTGGTCAGCCACGGTCAATAGGAGGCATTGCAAGAAGGGCAGATTTGAGGCAGCGGCGACGAACGCCGTTGTTTGTCGAGGACCGTGGCGCAGTTGTATCGCGAAAACCCGCCCGAGCGCGATCGTCTGCGCTTTCGGCTTGAAACCCCGTGTCACATTCGACATACAACCTGTCGGCGGATATCGGCGCGCGGTTCCGCCTTGTTCAACAGACCTTTTCAGGACCAAGATCATGGCCTTTCTCGCCGACGCACTTTCCCGCGTAAAGCCTTCCGCCACCATTGCCGTATCCCAGAAGGCGCGCGAACTCAAAGCGCAGGGGCGCGACGTGATCGGCCTGGGCGCCGGCGAGCCGGATTTCGACACGCCGGACAACGTGAAGCAGGCCGCGATCGACGCAATCAATCGCGGCGAGACAAAGTACACGCCGGTTTCCGGCATTCCCGAGCTGCGCAAGGCCATTTCCGAAAAGTTCAAGCGCGAGAACGGTCTCGACTATAAGCCGGAGCAGACGATCGTCGGCACCGGCGGAAAGCAGATTCTTTTCAACGCCTTCATGGCGACAATGAATGCAGGGGATGAAGTAGTCATTCCTGCACCCTACTGGGTTTCTTATCCCGAGATGGTGGCGCTTTGCGGCGGCACGCCGGTTTTCGTGGCGACCACGCAGGAGAACAACTTCAAGCTGACACCCGCCGATCTCGAGGCTGCGATCACGCCCAAGACGAAGTGGTTCCTTTTCAACTCGCCGTCCAACCCGTCGGGTGCGGCCTACAGCCACGACGAGCTCAAGGCGCTGACGGATGTGCTGCTGAAGCACGAGCATGTCTGGATCCTGACCGACGACATGTACGAGCACCTGACCTTCGGCGACTTCAAGTTCGCGACCCCGGTGGAAGTCGAGCCGAAGCTCTACGATCGCACGCTGACGATGAACGGCGTCTCCAAGGCTTACGCCATGACCGGCTGGCGCATCGGCTATGCAGCCGGTCCGCTGTCGCTGATCAAGGCGATGGACATGATCCAGGGACAGCAGACGTCGGGCGCCTGCTCGATCGCCCAGTGGGCGGCTGTCGAAGCCTTGAACGGCCCGCAGGACTTCGTGGCAAAGAACAAGGCGATCTTCGAGGGCCGTCGCGATCTCGTCGTGTCGATGCTGAACCAGGCAACAGGCATTTCCTGCCCCAAGCCGGAAGGCGCCTTCTACGTCTATCCGTCCTGCGCCGGACTGATCGGCAAGACCGCGCCCTCGGGCAAGGTGATCGAGACGGACGAGGACTTCGTCTCCGAGCTTCTCGAAGCGGAAGGCGTTGCCGTCGTGCACGGCTCGGCCTTCGGCCTTGGACCGAATTTCCGCATCTCCTATGCGACCTCGGAAGAGCAGCTGGAAGAGGCCTGCAAGCGCATCCAGCGCTTCTGCGCCAGCTGCCGCTAAGCTCGTCCGCATAAATTGGAAAGCCCGCCAACCGGCGGGCTTTCTGCAACATGGATGCCGGCTGGATCAGGGGCCGCCGTTTCCGCCGGTTGCTCCGAAGATCTGACCGGTCGAGTAGCTGGATTCCGGCGATGCGAGCAGGACATAGATGCCTGCCAGTTCCGCCGGCTGCCCCGGACGTCCCAGCGGCGTATCCGAGCCGAATTCGACAAGTGCATCGGTCGGCTGACCGCCACTCGGCTGCAGCGGAGTCCAGAACGGTCCCGGTGCCACGCCATTGACACGGATGCCTTTCGAAGCGACCTGTTTGGCCAGCCCCTTGGTGAAGTTCTCGATCGCCGCCTTGGTCGCCGAATAGTCGAGGAGGTTCTCCGGCGGACGGTAGGCAACGACCGAGGTGGTGTTGATGATCGTCGAGCCCGGCTGCAGGTGGGACAGGGCAGCCTTGGTGATCCAGAACATCGCATAGATATTGGTCTTGAGCGTGTCGTCGAGCTGCTGGCTGGTCAGATCGGTCAGCGACTCGACCGACTGCTGCCGTGCGGCATTGTTGACCAGGATATCCAGGCCACCAAGCTGCTCCACCGCATCGGCGACGAGCTGCTGGCAGAATGCCTCGTCGCGGATATCGCCCGGCAAGGCGATGGCCTTGCGGCCTTCGGCTCTGATCAGCTCGAGCACTTCCTGCGCATCCGGTTCTTCCTGCTCGAGGTAGCCGATCGCGACATCGGCGCCTTCGCGTGCATAGGCAATCGCCGCAGCGCGTCCGATGCCGGAATCACCTCCGGTGATCAGAGCCTTGCGTCCGGCAAGACGGCCCGAGCCCTTGTAGCTTTCCTCGCCGTGGTCTGGACGCGGATCCATCCGGCTTGTCAGGCCGGGCCATTCCTGGGACTGCCGGGGGAAGGGAGGCTGCGGATATTTCGTCGTCGGATCCTGCAGCGGCTGTGGCGCTGCCGATGATGCGGCCGCTGGTGCCGAAGATTGGGCGCTCGCAGTCCCCGCCAGGGCGGCGACTGCGACGCCTGTCGACAGGCCTCCGAGGACCAGGCGGCGCGAGGTATTGATTTCGTTGCTCATAGGTGTCTCCAGTTGGTGCAGTTGTCCCAACTGGAGACGATATCGTCGGTTCCTGGCCTCACGGAGCCGTGAAGGCGGAACATCGAGCTCAGCGATCAGCCTTCCTTGGTGATCTTCACGATGGTGGACCCGCCACCGCCGCGCTGTTCCGTGACGGCATAGACGGCACCGTCCGGACCGACCTTGACGTCACGGATGCGAGCCTCAAGCGGCACGCGCTCCTCATACTGGACGCGGTCGTCCTCCATGTGAATGACGACGAGGCCCTGCGTCACAAGACCACCAACGAGGAAGGCACCCTGCCACTCGGGAATGGCATCGCCATCGTAGTACGCCATGCCGGAGGGGGCGATCACCGGGTCCCAATAATAGACCGGCTGTTCGGTCTCGGCCATCTCGGTCACACCGTCGCCCACCGGTCCACCGCTGTATTCGACGCCGTAGGTGACCTCCGGCCAGCCATAGTTCTTCCCGGCTTCCGGCCTGTTCAGCTCGTCGCCGCCGCGCGGGCCGTGCTCCACGAGCCAGAAGCGGCCTTCGCCGTCCAGTGCTGCCGATTGTACGTTGCGGTGGCCGAGGCTCCAGATTTCAGGAAGGCCTTCCTGGCCGATAAAAGGATTGCCTTCGACAGGCTCGCCTTCCGGCGTGATCCGGAAGACCTTGCCGAGACCGCTTGTGATGTCCTGGGCCTGGACGCGGGGCTCAGGATCGGATCGTTCGCCGACGGTGACGTAGAGGTTGCCCTCGGGGCTGAAGACGAGGCGCGAGCCGAAATGCTTGTTGCCGTCGTAGCTCGGGGTCTGGCGGAAGATGACCTCGACATTCTCCAGGCTGCCGCCGCCATTGTCATTGGTGACGAGCTTGGCGGAGGCCACGGAGGTGCCGTTGCCGTCCTCGCGCTCCTCGGCGAAGGAGAAGTAGATCATGTTGGACGTCTCAAAATCGGGCCCGAGCGCGACATCGAGCAGGCCACCCTGGCCGGCGCTCAGCACCTCCGGGACACCTTCGATCTCCGGTCCGGCCTCGCCTTCCTCGGAGATGATGTGCATGGCGCCCTGCTTGGCGGTGACAAGCATCCGGCCATCCGGCAGGAATTCCATGGCCCAGAGATGCGGAAGCCCCTCGGCAACGACCTCTGTCTTGAGCTCCGGAGTTTCCGGCGGTTGCGGGGCCCGGGTCTGCTGCTCGAAAGCGGGCTGCTGGTCGGGTGCATTGGGTGGCGAGGTCTCCACCGGCGTACCGGGCTGTGCGCCGCTTTGCTGGGAATGCGCCGGCACAACGGCGAGCGTGGCAGACAGCATCGTTCCGGAGAGGAGAAGGATCAGTCGGTTCATAGATGGTCACTCCCTTGTGTCACTTGCGGCTGTTCCCGTTCGGGCCGCGATAGGAGTGATCTAGGGCGGGTGGGGTGGATGGCTGCACACAGACGCTTCAATAATAGTTTATTGCAATTCAGCGCCGAAAAGCATGGTGTTACGCTCACAGTCCACGTGCCGTGGCCTCGGGTTGGGGGCGGGTCGCGTCATTTGCGGATTTTGCCGTCCGATTGGAACCATGAGGCACGGACTTCGCTTTTCCATCACCTTCAAGCCGGTGGGTTTCCGTCGGCGCAAAGGCATTCGAAATCAGGAGGGAAGCATGACCAAGGTGACTTACAAGATCGTCGAGCACGACGGTGGCTGGGCCTACAGGCTCGGCGACGTCTACTCCGAAACATTCGCGTCTCATTCCGATGCCCTCCAGGCGGCGCGGATCGTTGCAGCCGAGCAGCAGGTGGGCGGTGAGCCGGAGGAGATCAGCTGGCAGGACGCAAAGGGCGTGTGGCACACGGAATACAGCGATGGCGGCGACCGCCCGGAAGCCGAGGTGGTTGATCTCGAGGACGACGAGCCGGGCCGCAGTCAGCCCTGAGGTCCGGTCTCCCGTGTGTAGTCACGCAGGCCCTGAACCAGGGCGTCGAAGGTCCTGCGCCACCTGAGGCCGCCTCTCAGGTTCTCGTGCATGACGGCCCACGTCTCCAGCGGCACTTCGAAGACTTCAGGAAGGACCCGGACGAGATCCGGGTCTTTTCGTGCTATCCCCACCTGGCAGATGCCGATCCCCGCGCCGGCCCGGATGGCTGCCAGTTGCGCGACGTTGCTGTCGGTTTTGAAGCTCCAGTTCAACTCGTCAAGAAGCGGAAACATTGGCATCATCGCCTGAAGCCGGCTTTCCATGGCTCTGATGAAGGCAGTCTTCCGGTCAAAGCCGATGAAGCGGTGGACCTTCAGGTCGGCGGCGGAAAGAGGCGTGCCGTACCGGTCCAAATAGCGGCGATGAGCATAGAGGCCGACAGGAATATTGCCGATCCTTTGGGCCACGAGCGCCTCCTGGGCGGGATCGGTCATCCTGATGGCGATGTCCGCGTCGCGGCGCAGCAGATCCTCCACCGCATCCGAAAGCGACAGTTCGATGGTCAGCTGCGGATGCTCGTCCTGCAGCGCCGCCAGGATCGGCGGCAGGACTTCCATGCCGATGACGTCGCTGGCGGTGATGCGTACGACGCCACTGATAGCGCCGGAGGCCCCCGTCGCGTGCCGCGCCATGGCGGCTGCGGTGGACGCGAGCGTCTCCGCATAGGGCTGCAGTGCCAGAGCCGCATCGGTCGGGCGCAGGCCCTGTTGTGACCGGGTGAAGAGCGGATAGCCCAACGCCCGTTCCAGAGCCTCCACATGCCGCCCGGCCGTCGGCTGTGTCAGACCCAGATCGCGGGCCCCGGCCGACAGGGAGCCGGTGCGCAGGACGGCCAGGAAGGTGCGGTAGAGGTCCCAGCTGATGGTATTCATTTTTGAATAGCTTCTCTTCCTGTTTAGCCAATTTCATATATCGGTAGCATCCGCGACAATCCAGCCATCAACGGATGGAGATTGCGATGACAAACGATATGATCCCGACCCGGACGGCCCTCGTCCTCGGAGCGACGGGGGGAATTGGCGGCCATGTCGCCCGGGGACTGCTAGCGAGGGGTTGGACGGTGCGGGCCTTGAGCCGTGGCGCGAGTGCCGGTCGCCAGCTCGATCCCCGATTTCAGTGGCATAGGGGCGACGCTCTCAATGCCGAAGATGTGCGCCGTGCCGCGGAAGGCGCCGACCTCCTCGTGCACGCCGTCAATCCGCCCGGATACCGGGATTGGGACAAGCTGGTGCTGCCGATGCTGGAGAATACCATTTCGGCGGCGAGAGCGGTCGGCGCCCGGATCCTTCTGCCGGGTACCGTCTACAATTACGGGCCGGATGTCTTTCCGGTCGTCACGGAAGAGAGCCCCCAGAATGCCTTGACCCGCAAAGGCAAGATCCGGGTCGAGATGGAGCGCCGCCTGGAGGCTGCGGCGGTGGACGGTGTTCCGGTCCTGATCGTGCGGGCTGGCGACTTTTTCGGCCCCGGCGCCGGCAACAGCTGGTTCTCGCAAGGGGTGATCAAGCCGGGGAAACCGGTGACGTCGTTCAGCAATCCCGGCAGACGCGGGATGGGACACCAATGGGCCTATCTGCCCGATGTCGCCGAAACCATGTTGCGGCTCGTGGATCGCGCCAATGACCTGCCGCCGTTCGCACGCTTCCACATGGGAGGTGTCTGGGACCATGACGGGGAGCAGATGAGACTGGCGATCGGGCGCGTTCGAGGCGGCCCGGTTCAAGACAAGCCGTTTCCCTGGTGGCTGCTGCGTCTCGCCGCCCCCTTCGTGCCGATGTTTCGGGAGCTCAACGAGATGCGTTATCTCTGGCGTACGCCGCTGCGGCTGACCAACGACAAGCTCGTGGCCTTCCTCGGGGAGGAGCCGCAGACGCCACTCGATGTTGCCATGCTCGCCACCTTGAAGGATCTCGGTTGCCTGGATGCGGACATTAGTTCCTTCGCGCCTGCCCAGCATCGGGACAGGGGAAGGGTGGCATGAGACACGCAGTGGCAAAGACCTGCCCGAACCGTTCCGGCTTCCGTCTCCTGGCTCTGGCGCTGCCTGTGGCGATCCTGTTCCAGGTCTATCTGGCCGGGCTCGCCATCTTCTCGGACGGTTCTCACTGGGCGCTTCATGGCGCGATCGGCGGCGCCATCGCTGTCCCGATCATCGCGTTGGTGGTGATGGCCTGGCTCAGCCCGCCGCTTCGCCGGCACCGGCTCCTGACGGCTCTGCTGTTCGGGCTCTATGTCCTGCAGTTCGTCTTCATCATCGTGGGCGAGGGATGGGGATTTCTGCAGGCACTGCATCCGGCCAATGCGGTTGCCATCACGGTGGCAGCAGTCCTCCTCGCAAAAGAAGCATGGTCCGAATGAAGATGGTAGGGGCGCCTTGCGGCGCCCCTACGGATATCAGGCTGCGGCGTCGAGCGCCGGGTAGTCGGTGTAGCCCTTGGCGCCGCCACCATAGAAGGTGCTGCCGTCCGGCTCGTTGAGGTCCGCACCAGTTTGGAAGCGCTCGACCAGATCCGGGTTGGCGATGAACAGGCGTCCGAAGGAGACCATGTCGGCGCGGCCGGTTTCCACGGCCTGCATGGCAGTGTCGCGGTCGTAGCCGTTGTTGACCATCCAGCCCGCCTTACCGCCGGCGTCGCGGTAGACCGCCTTGAAGGCATCGTAGTCGAAGCTGGTGCCCTCATACTGGAAGCTGCGGTCGCCGCCCGTCGCTCCCTCGATAACGTGGATGAAGGAGAGGTCGCGCGTCGCCAGCTGTGTCGCGACGTAGTCGAAGACGGCCTGGGGATCTTCGTCGGAAATGCCGTTGGCGGGCGTCGTCGGCGACAGTCGGATGCCGGTGCGGCCGGCGCCGATCTCTTCCGACACGGCATCGACCACTTCGAGCAGGAAGCGGGCACGATTTTCGATCGAGCCGCCGTAGTCGTCGGTCCGCTGGTTGGCGCCGGTCTTGAGGAACTGGTCGATCAGGTAGCCATTGGCAGCATGGATCTCGACGCCGTCGAAGCCTGAGTCCATGGCAGCGCGGGCAGCCTTGCGGAAGTCATCGACGATGCCCGGAATTTCAGATGCTTCAAGGGCACGGGGAGCGGATGTCTCGACGAATTCTCCGGTGCCGTCCGCATTGATGATGTAGGTCTTGCCGCCGGCCGGGATCGCCGAAGGCGCGACCGGGGCTGCGCCGTTTGGCTGCAGCGAGACGTGCGAGACGCGACCGACATGCCAGAGCTGCGTGACGATCTTGCCGCCCTTGGCGTGAACGGCGTCGGTGACCTTCTTCCAGCCATCGATTGCCGGCTGCAGATAGAGGCCGGGAACGTCGGCATAGCCTTGGCCCTGGTGGGTGACCGGCGTGCCTTCCGTGATGATCAGGCCGGCGGTGGCGCGCTGCTCGTAATAGGTGACGTTCAGGTCGTTAGGCACGGCCCTCGGCGAGCGGTTGCGGGTCAGAGGAGCCATGGCCAGGCGGTTGGAGACGTCAATGTCGCCGAGCTTCATCGCATCAAAAAGTGTGGTCATCGGAAAATATCCTTGGGATGTTGGCAGGACTTCGGGAGAGGGAAGTAAGGTGATCAGAGCGTGTTTTTCAGCTCATCGAGGAATGCCTGGATGGCCTTTTCATTGCGCCGGTAGAACGACCATTGGCCAACGCGGTTGATCTCGACGAGACCAGCCTTCTCAAGCGTCGCGAGATGGGCGGAAACGGTCGACTGCGAGAGCCCGCAGCGCTTTTCAAACTGATTGGCACAGATACCCATATCCAGCGGGTGGGCCTGGGATGAAAAATGCGCTTCCGGCTCGCGCATCCACTCTAGGAACTCGACCCGGGCGGGATGCGACAGCGCCTTGAGGATCTCTGTCTTGTTTACCGGCACAAAATCGTTCATCACCGATATATAGATCGGGATTTATCGATTTAAAGGTGCGCCCTCAATGAGAGGCCAAAAAAATAGGGCCGGATTTCTCCTGGCCCTGAAATGTGAAGGTTCAAACCTCCAGAGGGGAACAGCTGGTAGCAGCAACTACGGGTCGCGGGCCCCAGCTGACAATAATATGGGAAGTTGATCGGGACCGGACAAGACAGCGGGCGAACACCGGGCAAAAAAAAGGGCCACCGAATTGCTTCGGGGCCCTATAGGTATGAAGGTCAAAAACCTCCAGAGGGGAACAGCTGATGCGGTGGAACTGGGAGGAAAGCCACCGTGTGCATCAACTGAGTGCGATATGGTCGTTATTTGTGCAGTGAACAATGCATAAATGTGCAGGACAGCCATGCAGGTTGCGCAGGCCTGCGCAAAGCTGCCTAGAAACCGCTCAAAAACTCCAGTTTCGGGCTTTCGACACGACGAAATCCCGGAAGGCCTTGAGCTTCGCGGCGTTCTTCATTTCGTCCGGATAGCAGAAATAGGTGTCGAAGGAGGGAATGTCGGCGGCAAGCGGGAGCTGTATCAACCCCGGATCGCGACCGACGATGTAGTCGGGCAGTACGGCGATCCCGATTCCCAGCAGGCAGGCCCGCTTGATTGAGGTCTGGCTGTTGATCTGCAGGTGCGGATTGCGGGGATTGTCGGATGACCTTCCGGCCGTTTCCAGCCAGTTGACGTCCAGCAGGTAGTTCGGTGCTGGCTCTCCGAAGGTGATGATCTTGTGGTCGTCCAGATCCTCGATCGTCTGCGGCTCGCCGAAGCGGTTGATATAGGAGGGCGCGGCATAGACGTGCATGTGGACGGTGAAGAGCTTGCGCTGGATGAGGTCGGACTGCTGCGGCTGGCGGAGCCGGATGGCGCAGTCGGCGTGGCGCATGTTGACGTCGAGTTCCTCGTTGTCGAGCAGCAGCTGGATCGACATGTCCGGGTAGAGTTGCAGAAATTCCTGCACCTTGTCCGTCAGCCAGCCCTGTCCGAGGCCGACGGTGGTCGTGACCCTGAGCTTGCCGGAGGGCTTGTCAGTCGTCTCCGTGAGCTGCATCTTGACGGTTTCGAGCTTCAGCAGCACGTCATGGGCGGTGCGGTAGAGCAGTTCCCCCTGTTCCGTCAGGATCAGCCCGCGAGCATGGCGATGAAAGAGCTTGACGCCGACGTCCTGCTCCAGCGCGCTTACCTGCCGACTGATGGCCGACTGAGACAGATGCAGCTTGTCTGCGGCATGGGTGAACGAACCCGCTTCCGCCGCAGCGTGGAAAATCCGCAGTTTGTCCCAGTCGAGAGGTACACCCATGCTTCACACTATTCCGCGGCTTGAGCGACCGGCTGAATGCCAGCCAGATATCGTTCAGCCTCGAGTGCCGCCATGCAGCCCAGACCTGCAGCCGTGATGGCCTGGCGGAAGCTGTCGTCGGTGACGTCGCCGGCGGCAAAAACCCCCGGAACGTTCGTGGCGGTGGAATCGGGAGCCGTCCAGAGGTAGCCGTTCGGCTTCATCTTGAGCGTGTCCTTGAAGAGTTCGGTGGCAGGCGCGTGGCCGATGGCGACGAAGACGCCGTCGATCGTCTGGTCGCTGATGATGCCGGTGCGGGTGTCGCGCAGGCGTACGCCATTGACAGAGGGCGGCATCGGTGGCCTGGCCGGCTCGCCGACGATTTCAGCGATCTCGGTGTTCCACATGACCTTGACGTTGGGTCGCTGGAAAAGGCGTTCCTGCAGGATCTTCTCCGAACGGAAGCTGTCGCGGCGGTGAACCACGGTCACGGTCCTGGCGATGTTGGAAAGATAAAGCGATTCTTCGACCGCCGAATTGCCGCCGCCGACCACGATCACGTCCTTGTTGCGATAGAAGAAGCCATCGCAGGTGGCGCAGGCGGAAACGCCGAAGCCCTGGAAACGCTGTTCGCTCTCGATGCCGAGCCACTTTGCCTTGGCACCGGTGGCAATGATCAACGTGTCCGCACTCCAGACGGCGCCGGAATCGGTGCGCACGGTGAAGGGGCGGCGCGACATGTCCACCTCGGTGACGATGTCATTGACGATCTCGGCGCCGACATGCGTCGCCTGCTTGAGCATCTGCTCCATCAGCCATGGCCCCTGGATGGGGTCGGCAAAGCCGGGATAGTTTTCGACATCCGTGGTGATCATCAGCTGCCCGCCCTGTTCCATCCCGGCGATCAGGACGGGGCGCAGCATGGCGCGCGCGGCATAGACGGCAGCGGTATATCCGGCGGGGCCAGAGCCAATGATGAGAACTTCGGTGTGACGGGCAGACATGGCCTTCCTTTCGGCAGCTGATCGCAGTGCGGGTGCGCCCACACATATAGGAAGCAGGGTCGCGATCCACCGCTTTTGTCGCAGCATTTAAGAGTGATCCATGCATTACATCAAGGGCAGCCTTGCATTTACAACAGAACAGTTACTCCAAGGCCGTGAATAGGCTGTCCGGTCTGCTTGCGTTCAATCCGCTTTTGGCTAATAGGTTCGGAAAATTGAAGGGGAAGAGCGTGCTTCGCGCCGATCTGGACGCCATAGACATCAAAATTCTGCGTGAACTGCAGCAGGACGGGCGCATGACAAATGTCGAGCTCGCCGAGCGCGTCGGTATCTCGGCGCCTCCCTGTCTGCGCCGCGTGCGCAAGCTCGAAGAAGCAGGGATCATCGAGGGCTACCATGCGCTCCTCAACGGGCCGAAGCTCGGCTACGATCTCGTTGCCTTCTGCATGATCGGCCTGAAGCGGCAGTCCGACACCGATCTCAAGTCCTTTGCAGCACGGGCGCAGACCTGGCCGATCGTGCGGGAGGCCTGGATGGTCTCCGGCGACAGCGACTTCCTGCTGCGCTGCACGGCGGAAAACCTCAGCATCTTCCAGAACTTCGTCATCGAGGTCCTGACGGCGGACGAGCACGTCGACACGGTGCGGACCATGCTGACGATCCGGCAGGTGAAGCGGTTGGGTCTAGTCGAGGTCTAAGGCGCGTTCACCGTCTTCCGCTTGCGGCCATTTCAAGCCGTCGAGCGCTCCACGAATTCCTTCAGAAGAAGGCCGTGCTGATCGGTCCCCTCTGCGCGACTGCGCAGGGCGGCGACCATCGCGGGATCAGCCCTGTTCATGTCCCCCTTGAGCAGGAAGACGTTGTAGACGTAGCGCAGGAACATGTCGCGGAGGGCGGCGTCCGGCTCCCACTCTCCCAAGCTGTCGAAAGCGGACAGCAGCTCGTCGTCATCTCCCGCCTGAAGCACGAGACCATTGACGTCATAGGGCGCATTGCCGAGCGTGATGACCTTCTTTTGAAGGAACAGGCTCTCCAGACCTACTGTCGAATTCATGACGACGACGGAGTCGGCGCCTTCGATCAGGCTGCGCGTCTCGTTGTGGTTGGCGAACAGGATCCGGTCATGCGCCTTGACCTGGCCGCGGATCGACAGCGGGAAGCTTGGATGCTCCTTGATGACGAAGGTCGTCTCCGGCCGCTTGTCTGCCAGACGCTCGATGACCTGGTAGAACTGCACCATGTTCTTGATCCAGGGTGAATGGACCAGCACCTGCATGTCGCTCGGCACCTGGAACGGCACGAAAATGTAGGAGGGGGGCAGGCTGATGGCTTCCGCCTGCTTCTGCTTGGAGGCGCGCCGCACAAGCGCGGTCGGCAGCTCCGCCCCGATTTTCGTCTCCATCATCCGGTAGAACGCCGGGTCGCGGGGCAGGGTGCTGTCGTAGTTGATACCCAGTCTGTCGTACTGAAGTGTGCCTGGAAAAAAGCCGAGTTCGATCACCAGCCGCTCGCGCCCCAGGGCCTGGCTGACGGCCAGTGTCAGCGCGTCGGGCATCAGGAAGCCGTTGAACACCAGCGCACGCGCCTCGGGATGGTCCTCAAAATAGCTGATGATGAGCGCGGCGGAAATGCGGGCCCGGGCGCTCGCCACCGCGCGGTAGATCGCCGCTGCCAGCGGATTGCCGTAGAACCAGCCGATCCGGATGCGGCGACGCAGGAGATTGTGCTCCACGAGCGGCTGCAGATCGACCGTCCTGTTCCTGCCGAAGGTCGCAGCCGCAAGCCCCCGCCACCCTTTGCGCGCAACGAGCTCGCGGACGATCCTGGAGAGTTCGAGCGGAATGGTGAGGACACCGCCGTCGGCGGCTTCGCGGATGCTGGTGAAGTGCTTGCTGTGCCCGATGAATTCGACTGTTTTCATTGGGCGTCCCGACGAGCCGACAGAAGGCCAGCATAGATCTTGTCCAGGGCCTCCGCCTCGCGCGCCAGTGCAAAATTGTTCGCGACATGCCGCAGGCCGGCTTCCCCATGCGCTTGTGCCAGATCGGGGTTGGCCAGGTAGACCGCAATGGCATTTCGGAGGAGCTCGTAAGCTCCGGCAGGGACCACCGCTCCGGTTTCGCCGCTCACAATCTGCTCAGCATAGGCGCCGGCGTCGCTGGCAACGACCGCGGTCCGCGACGCCATGGCCTCGAGCGGGGTGAGGCCGAATCCCTCGTTTCGGGAGGGCGCGACATAGAGGTCCAGGCGCCGGTACCACGGTTTGATGTCGTCGACCTCACCAAGAAAGCGGATACGGTCGGACAGGCCGGCCACTTCGACGGCTGACTTCAATGAGTCGCCAAACGCCTGATGCTCCGCCGTGACGCGGCCGCAGACCACAGCTGTCCAGTCGGGGTATTGCGGTAGAAGCTCGATCATGGCCTGGACGAAAAGGTCAGTGCCCTTCTGGTGACGAACCCGGCCAAAGCAACCGACCAGATGCTGTCCGGGAAGTCCCGTCGCCACGAAGCCGTCTTCATTCCCGCGCGGCGGATGGAAGACGTCGAGATCAACGCCGTGACGGATCACCGTGTGGGGCACCTTCAGGAAGGATCCGGACCGCTTACTGGTGGCGACCACGGCATCCATCTGGCGCAGCAGCCATTTCGTGTAGCCGCTGTGGCTGCGCTGGGCGGCAGATGTGAAGAGCAGTTTCAACGGCATGCGCAGGACCGCCTTCAACAACAGGCCGACCAGCATTTCGTTGTTGCGGCGCGCATGCCAGACCCGCCAGCTGTGACCGGCCGGACGCTGCCAGAGCTGCGGCAGCTGAGACCATTGCATTTTCGGCAGGTCATCCGGCAGGCCGGGTCCGAGGGTCGCGATGCCGCGGCCCTGTCGCACCTGTTCAGGCACCAGTTGCACCACCGTCGAGGTCACGCCGGAAAGCCTTCGCTTGAAATGCGGTGCGATCACGGTGATGTCGCGGAGGGAGGACAAGCGGC
Organism: Rhizobium sp. PK7-22; assembly: GCF_056530405.1. NCBI lineage: Bacteria > Pseudomonadati > Pseudomonadota > Alphaproteobacteria > Hyphomicrobiales > Rhizobiaceae > Rhizobium > Rhizobium sp. PK7-22. The sequence goes on along the minus strand of NZ_CP096514.1, from coordinate 3,003,885 downwards.
TCAGCCCTTCAGCCCCAGGTGAGGGCAAGGATCTCGTAGGCCTTGGAGCCGCCCGGCGCGTTGACCTCGATCGAGTCGCCGACTTCCTTGCCGATCATGGCGCGGGCGATCGGGGACGAGACGGAGATGCGACCAGCCTTCACGTCGGCCTCCTGGTCTCCGACGATCTGGTAGATCTTCTCCTCGTCGGTGTCTTCGTCGATGAGCTTGACGGTCGCGCCGAACTTGACCTTGTCGCCGGACATCTTCGACAGGTCGATGACTTCTGCCCGTGCCGTCAGATCCTCAAGCTCGCTGATGCGGCCTTCATTGTGGCTCTGCGCTTCCTTTGCGGCATGATATTCCGCATTTTCAGAAAGGTCGCCATGGGCGCGCGCTTCGGCGATCGCCTCGATGATGCGGGGACGCTCCTCCTGCTGACGCCAGCGCAACTCCTCGTGCAGCTGGGTAAAGCCGTTCTGCGTCATCGGTACCTTTTCGACCATTCTCTTGTCCTTCGCATTGCGGACGCGCTGTTCGCGGCCACAAAAAGAAACAGGTTCCGTAGCGACACCACGGAACCATCCACACACCAAATTTTCCGGAACTATAACAGATCAATCGCCGTCATTTCCAGCGATTTCGAAGTGGAGCTTTGAAACGGTCTTTCAAGGGCAGCCAGTCCGCAAAACCGCCGGTTGACGGCTGGGTCAAGAACATATAGTGAACGTGCTAATGAAGAAAAGTCTCAAAGAACGGTTGGCGATTCTATCCGACGCGGCGAAATACGACGCCTCCTGCGCATCGAGCGGCACCGTCCGCCGCTCCTCCGCCGAGAGCGGCGGCCTCGGCTCCACGGAGGGATCGGGCATCTGTCACGCCTATGCGCCCGACGGTCGATGCATTTCGCTGCTGAAGATCCTGATGACGAACTTCTGCATCTATGACTGCGCCTATTGCATCAATCGCTCCTCCAGCAATGTCGAGAGGGCACGGTTCTCGGTGGAAGAGGTGATCTGGCTGACGCTGGAGTTCTATCGCCGCAACTACATCGAAGGCCTGTTCCTGTCCTCTGGCATCATCCGTTCCTCGGACCATACGATGGAAGAAATGGTGCGCATCGCGCGCGAACTGAGGACCACCCATAACTTCCGTGGCTATATCCATCTCAAATCGATCCCCGAGGCATCGCCGCATCTGATCGAGGAGGCCGGGCTTTATGCAGACCGATTGTCGCTCAACATCGAGCTGCCGACCGATGCCGGGATTGCCCGTTACGCGCCGGAAAAGCAGCCCGCCGGCATTCGCCGGTCGATGGGCGCGCTGCGTCTCAAAATCGAGGAGATGGGCGACAAGACGTTGCAGACGAAGCGCACACGCAGGTTTGCGCCGGCTGGGCAGAGCACGCAGATGATTGTCGGTGCCGACGGTGCCAGTGATGCGACGATCCTGGGGACCAGCGCGCGGCTCTACGGCAGCTACGGCCTGAAGCGCGTCTACTACTCCGCCTTCAGCCCGATCCCGGATTCGTCGAAGAATCTGCCGCTGATCAAGCCGCCGCTGATGCGCGAGCACCGGCTCTACCAGGCCGACTGGCTCTATCGCTTCTACGGTTTCAACGTCGGGGAGATTACCTCCACGCGGGAGGACGGGATGCTCGATCTCGATCTCGATCCGAAACTGGCCTGGGCGCTGGGTCACCGGGAGCAGTTTCCGGTCGACGTGAACAAGGCGGAGCGGGAGATGCTGCTGCGGGTGCCGGGCCTCGGCACGAAGACGGTCAAGTCGATCCTGTCCTCGCGGCGCTTCACGCGGCTGCGGCTGGAGGACCTGAAGCGGCTTGGCGTGTCCTTGAAGAAGGTGCAGCCCTTCATCGTCGTCGATGGTTGGACTCCGCATCGGCTGGAAGACCGGCCGGATCTGCGTGCCATGTTCCAGCCGAAGCCGGAACAGCTGTCGCTGCTCTGATGTATACGGTGAGGCTGAAGGGCAGGGGCGATCTCGGCGAATGGCGTGACGCGGCACGGGCGTTCCTGCAGGGCGGGGTGCTGCCGGAACGGATCGTCTGGGAGTTGGCTGGCGCCGCGGAAGGCCTGTTTGCCGCCGAGCCGAACCATCTGCCGCCGCCATTGCCGCAGATCGGACCAATCTCGGTTCCGCCCGATTTCGTCAAGCTTGCCGGCGCCGTCGTCTGCCATTCCGATCCCGGGCGGTTCGCGCTGCTCTATCGCCTGTTGTTCCGACTGATGTATCAGCGCCGGCTCCTCGACGTGCTCACGGATGCGGATGTGGTGGCGGCACGGCAGCTGGCGAAATCGGTTGGCCGCGACTACCACAAGATGACGGCCTTCGTCCGCTTCAAGGAGATTGCTCTGCCGCCCGATACCCCGGGACGGCGGCAGTTCGTCGCCTGGTTCGAGCCGGATCACTTCATCGTCGAGCGGGTCGCTCCGTTCTTCCAGCGGCGTTTCACCGACATGGACTGGCTGATTGCGACGCCGAAGGGATCGGCTTCCTGGGACGGCGATACGCTGCGCACGACCGACGAGCCGGCGCGCAAGCCTGACCTGAAGGACGAGACGGAAGATCTCTGGCGCACCTACTACGCCTCGATCTTCAATCCGGCGCGCCTGAAGGTGAAGGCGATGACGTCGGAGATGCCGAAGAAATACTGGAAGAACATGCCCGAGGCGGATCTTATCCCCGGAATGATCGCCAATGCGGAGCGTAGCGTCCTGGAGATGGCGGCGAAGGCGGCCAGCGAGCCCCTGCCGTTCCATCACCGAATCCAGGCGGCAGCAGCGCAGGCACCGGCCGCGCCAGAGCTGCCGCCGGGCACGCTGGCGAGCCTGAAAGAAGAAGCACGGCACTGCACCCGCTGCGATCTGCATTGCATGGCAACGCAGACGGTGTTCGGCGAGGGACCTGACAAGGCGAAGGTGATGGTCGTCGGCGAGCAGCCGGGCGACCAGGAAGACCTGGCCGGCAAGCCGTTCGTCGGACCGGCGGGACAATTGTTCAACGACGTCCTGCGCGAGGCGGGCTTCGACCGCCGTTCGCTCTACGTCACCAATGCGGTAAAGCATTTCAAGTACGAGGCACGGGGCAAGCGGCGCATCCACCAGAAGCCGAACATGGGCGAGATCCAGCAGTGCCGCTGGTGGCTCAGCCAGGAGATCGAGCTGGTGAAGCCGAAGCTGGTGGTGGCCATGGGCGCCACGGCCTATTTTGCGCTGACCGATGAAAAGCAGAAACTTCCCGATGTGCGCAGCAAGCCGATGCCCCTGGACGGTGGAAGGACACTGTTCGTGACAGTGCATCCCTCCTATCTGCTGCGAATTCCCGATGGCGAGCAGAAGGCGGCGGAGCTTCTGCGGTTCAAGCGGGACATTGAATCAATCCAATCGCTTGCGCGTTCTTTCTCATGAACTGATTCAGGGGCGTGTGAGCTTGTTCAATGCCGCGGTGCAAGCGCCTCTTCGTCGATATGCGCGCGTGCGTAGACCTTCGCCGCGATCACGGCGAGGAGCACGAGCGTGACGGTTGCCACAAGGCAGCAGACCGCAAACCCGAGTGAGAACCCAGCCTTGGCCGTCTCCAGCCATACCGCCGATGCGGGGTCCGTGAGCGCTTGCGCGGTTTCGACGGCGCCGGCCAGGGTGGCGGAGACGGCCTGTGCCTGCGTGTCGGTCAGGCCGCTCAGATCCGCACCCTTCATGGTCATCCGGTAGACGAGGGTGGCCAGGCTGCCCAGGAGGGCGATGCCCAAGGCGCCACCGAATTCGGCACCGGTTTCCGAAATCGCCGATGCGGATCCGGCTCGTTCCGGCGGTGCCGTCCCGACGATCAGTCCGGTGGTCGTGAGGACGACAGGAACGAAGCCGAGGCCGATGATCATGCTGGAGCCCAGGATGCCGAAGAGGTTCTCGGCATAGGCGGCGATCGCCATCGACGCCGTTCCGACGGCGTTGACCAGCAGTCCGCCCACGACCGTGCGGACCGCTCCGAAGCGGTTGGTGAAGCGGTAGGCCTGGAAGGACATCACGGTGAAGACGAAGGCCGATGGTATCGACCACAAGGCCGCCTCCAGCGGCGAGAGGCCGAGCACCAGCTGCAGGAAGAGGTTCTGGAACAGGAAGACGCCGAACACGAAGAAGACGCCGGCAAGATTGACCATGAGCGAGGCCGTGAAGGCGGGGATGCGGAAGAGGGCAAGGTCGATCAGCGGATCGGCCAGATGTTTCTGGCGCCGCACGAATGCTATCCCCACGATCAGCCCGATGGCGATGTAGAGGAGCTGCGATAGCTGGAAGCCGTCGGCGGCCATGTGCTTAACGCCGTAGATGACGGGGAGGACGGTTGCGAGCGACAGCGCAACACTTGCCAGATCCAGGCGGCCGGCCTCCTCGTTGCGGTATTCCGGCAGCAGGAACGGCGCCACGGCCAGCAGGATCATCATCACGGGGATGTTGATCAGGAAGACCGATCCCCAGTCGAAATACTGTAGCAGGACGCCACCGATCAGCGGGCCGACGAGACCGCCCAACGCAAAGGCCGTACCCCAGATGCCGATGGCACGGTTTCGCTCACCCTCGTCCCGGAAGAGGTTGACGATGAGCGAGAGGGTCGAGGGGGCGATCGTCGCGCCCGCAACGCCAAGTAACGCTCTTGCGACAATCAGTTGCCCGGCGGTGCTCGAGAAGGCTGCGAAGGCGGACGCGACGCCGAAAGAGAAGGCGCCGATCAACAGGACGCGCCGGCGTCCGATCCGGTCTCCGAGCGTTCCCATGGTCACCAGGAAGCCGGCGACCATGAAGCCGTAGATATCGTTGATCCAGAGCAGCTGCGCCGCCGATGGGTCGAGGTCGGCGACGATTGCCGGCATGGCCAGAAACAGGACCGAGAGGTCCATGGAATAGATCAGGCAGGCGATCGACAGGACGCAGAGGCCGATCCATTCACGGCGGGTCGCCCGCTCCGGCGTTACAATACCCTCGGCCATTTCATCCTCCCGAAAAGCCGGCGGAGATTTCCCCGATTTTTCCAGCTTGGCAAGTGCCCATCGCCCTGTCCCGGTCACAAGACGGGGTGCCGCAGGCCAGCCCTGTTACGCCAGCGTCTGCGGCCCGGTGACATAGGCATCCAGCCGTGCCAGCGTCTGCTTGCCGCCGTCCTCCGCGCCGAGTTTCATCGTCTCCGCGCGCGCTTGCGCCGTCGGGAACTGCAGCAGGATGGTGATGCGCGTGCCGTCGCCTTCGGCGTCGAGGGTGATGGTGCCGACAAACCATGGGGGTTCTCCCACTTCGGCGCCATGGTCATAGACGATGCGTTCGGGCGGGGTAATCTCGGTATAGCGGATCCAGTTCGGCCAGTCCTTGCCGTCCGGCCCGTGCATCGTGTAGCGCCACATGCCGCCGACGGCGAATTCCATTTCATGGGTTTCGGTCTTGAAGCCGTCCGGCCCCCACCACTGGTCGAGATGACCGGCCTCCGTCAGCATCTTGAAGACCAGTTCGCGCGGCGCGGCAATCAGCCGGTGGACTGCAAGGCTTGTGTTCGGATCGGGGTTCACGGTCATGTCAGCGGGCTCCGGCCAGTTCGAGAAGATTTTCCAGACGATCGAAATTCTGTTCGTTTGCGGCGGCTATGAACTTCTGCAGCGCCAGGTTTTCCTCCGTGGGTTGAAACAGCATGCGCCAGTGAAGACGCGTGCCGCCATCCTCCGGCAGGAAGTCCATCTCCATGGTGTAGACGTGCATGGGTTCGTGGTGGAGGAAGACGATCCGCCGGTCCGGCACGATCTGCTGGAACGTCGACCGGTTGGCGAAGTCGGTGCCGTTGGAGGCGGTCATGGTGATCTGCCACAGGCCGCCTGGGCGGAAGTCGAAGGCGCCCATCGTGTTGGTGAAACCATGCGGGCCCCACCAGAGCTTCAGCTTCTCGGGATCGGCGAAGGCATCGAAGAGCGTCCCAGGATCGACGCCAAACAGGCGCTCGTTGAGGATCTCCATCTGGTCTGTCATTCCGGTTCCTCCTTCTCGGCCGGGCTTTGCAAGGTGGCGAGATAGGTCTCGAGCCTGTCGAGCCGTTTTTCCCAGATCGCCCGGTAGTCGCCCAGCCAGTCATCCACCTGCTCCAGGGGAGCCGCCTCCAGCCGGCAGGGGCGCCATTGGGCGTTGCGGCTGCGGGAGACAAGCTTTGCACGCTCCAGCACCTTCAGGTGCTTGGAGACCGCAGGCAAGCTCATGGCGAAGGGGGCGGCGAGCTCGTTCACCGTTGCCTCGCCCTGTGCCAATCGTGCCAAGATGGCGCGGCGGGTCGGGTCGGCAAGGGCGGAGAGGGTGGTGGAGAGCTGATCCATTTACGCTATTTAGCCGGTCGGTTAATTAACTTTATGGATAAATATATCCTGGCTCAGCCGGAGTCAAGATTTGGCGATGCTGGGGGGCTGGTGGAGGTGAGATTGAAGGGGAGTCTAAGCCGCATCCTCAAGCGCTGCCGCTGGCAAGTTCGCACGGGCGTTCAGAACTTCGAGGCCGACGATGCGACCATCCCGATCATAGTCGAGCATGATGCCTTGAGAAACCTCTTCGGTTTCCAGCACCGGCTCGCTGGAGAAGCGGATATAGGCAGCATCGGCTGCGGCATCATATTCGAGCTTCGGCTTCATTGCGGCATCCGTGCCTTCCGATCGAGGAATGCAGTGATTATACGGATTGCCGTCTCCGTTTCCAAGCAGATTACCCGAAGAACCCTGCCGTCGCATTCCGGGATTCGGCGATACCGTCTTTCCGTCGGGGGACCTGACGGATCTGCTTCCCGCCATTCGGGCTCGTAGACCGTCCTTTCGATACATGCCGTTTGCAGTTGCCGCTCCGACATCACCGTTTCCGCATGGAGGGTGAAGTGGAGCGGCTTTCGCATGGCTGATCCTTTAGAAGTAGCTTTGCAGCGGCCGGACTTCGAGACTGCCGGCCTTCAGGGCCCTTATGGCCATGGCCGCAGCTTCGGCGCCGGCCATCGTGGTGTAATAAGGGACCTTCTGCATCAGTGTGGCGCGGCGCAGCGACTTGGAGTCGGAAATCGCCTTGTTGCCGTCGGTGGTGTTGATCACCAGCTGGACCTGCCGGTTGCGGATGGCGTCCTCGACGTGTGGGCGACCCTCCAGAACCTTGTTGATCTTGGTGGCTGCAATGCCCTGTTCAGCCAGGAAGCGGGCCGTGCCGCCGGTCGCCATGACCTTGAACCCGCACTCCATGAGAATGCGGATGGCCGGCAGCACGCGCGCCTTGTCCTCGTCGCGAACGGAGACGAAGACCGTGCCGTCGCGCGGAAGTTCGACGCTGGCGCCGAGCTGCGACTTGGCGAAGGCGAGGGCAAAGTCGGTGTCGAGGCCCATGACTTCGCCGGTGGAGCGCATTTCCGGGCCGAGCAGGGTGTCGACGCCGGGGAAGCGGGCGAAGGGGAAGACGGCTTCCTTGACGGCGATGTGCTTCAGGTTGCGCGGATCAGGCTTTGCACCGTAGGCGGTGATCGCCGCGTCCAGCTTCTCGCCGGTCATGATGCGGGCGGCGATCTTGGCGATCGGCGCGCCGATTGTCTTTGCCACGAAGGGCACGGTGCGCGACGCCCGCGGGTTGACCTCGAGAACATAGATCACGCCGTCCTTGATGGCGTACTGCACGTTCATCAGGCCGACGACGTGGAGTGCCTTGGCCATGGCGGCGGTCTGGCGTTCCAGTTCGTCGAGCGTCTCTTCGGAGAGCGAGCGGGACGGCAGCGAGCAGGCCGAGTCGCCCGAATGGATGCCGGCCTCTTCGATGTGTTCCATGATGCCGGAGACGAAGACGCTTTCGCCGTCGCACAGGGCGTCGACGTCGACTTCGACCGCATTCGTCAGGTAGCTGTCGAAGAGGAGCGGGTTCTTGCCGAGCAGCGTGTTGATCTGGCCCGTCTTGTCGTTCGGATAGCGCTGCTTGATGTCTTCCGGTACCAAGCCCGGAACCGTGTCCAGCAGGTAGCTCTGCAGCATCGATTCCGAGTGGATGATCTGCATGGCGCGGCCGCCGAGCACGTAGGATGGGCGCACGACCAGCGGGAAGCCGATCTCGGCCGCAACCAGGCGGGCCTGTTCGACCGAATAGGCGATGCCGTTGTTCGGCTGCATCAGGTCGAGCTTCGTCAGCAGCTTCTGGAAGCGGTCGCGGTCTTCGGCCAGATCGATCATGTCGGGTGCCGTCCCGAGGATCGGGATGCCGTTCTTTTCAAGCGCTTCGGCAAGCTTCAGCGGGGTCTGGCCGCCGAACTGCACTATGACGCCGACCACTTCGCCCTTTTCCTGCTCGGCCCGCAGGATCTCGATGACGTCCTCGGCCGTCAGCGGCTCGAAGTAGAGACGGTCGGAGGTGTCGTAGTCGGTCGAGACTGTTTCCGGGTTGCAGTTGATCATGATGGCTTCGAAGCCTGCATCCTTCAGCGCGAAGGCGGCATGGCAGCAGCAGTAGTCGAACTCGATGCCCTGGCCGATGCGGTTCGGACCGCCGCCGAGGATGACGACCTTCTTGCGGTCGGAGACTTCCGCTTCCGAGCGCAGGCTGCCCACGAAGGGCGTCTCGTAGGTCGAGTACATGTAGGCCGTCGGCGAGGCGAATTCGGCAGCGCAGGTGTCGATGCGCTTGAAGACCGGGCGCACGTTCAAACCGTTGCGCAGTTCTGCCACTTCCTTCGGACGCTTATGGCTGAGGCTGGCGAGGCGCGCGTCGGAGAAGCCCATGGCCTTGAGGGCGCGCAGGTTCTCGGCGTCCTGCGGCAGGCCGTGCTCGCGCACGCGGGCTTCCATGTCGACGATCGCCTTGAACTGGCTGATGAACCAGGGGTCGATCTTGCAGGCCTCGTGGACCTCGCCTTCTGGCATACCCATGCGCAGCGCCTGGACGACCATGCGCAGACGGTCCGGTGTCGGCGTGCCGATGGCGGCGCGGATGGCGTTGTTGGCATTCTCGCCGTCTTCGAGGCCGGGGATCTCGATCTCGTCGAGGCCGGTGAGGCCGGTTTCGAGACCGCGCATCGCCTTCTGCAGGCTTTCGGCGAAGGTGCGGCCGATCGCCATGACTTCACCAACGGACTTCATGGCGGTGGTCAGCGTCGGCTCGGCGCCGGGGAATTTTTCAAAGGCGAAGCGCGGGATCTTGGTGACGACATAGTCGATCGACGGCTCGAAGGAGGCCGGCGTCGCGCCGCCGGTGATGTCGTTGTCGAGTTCGTCCAGCGTATAGCCGACAGCGAGCTTGGCGGCGACCTTGGCGATCGGGAAGCCTGTCGCCTTGGACGCCAGCGCCGAGGAGCGCGAGACGCGCGGGTTCATCTCGATGACGACGAGGCGGCCGTCCTTCGGGTTGACGGCGAACTGGACGTTGGAGCCGCCGGTCTCCACGCCGATCTCGCGCAGCACCGCAATCGAGGCGTTGCGCATGATCTGGTATTCCTTGTCGGTCAGCGTCAGCGCCGGCGCGACAGTGATGCTATCGCCGGTGTGGACGCCCATCGGGTCGATGTTCTCGATCGAGCAGATGATGATGCAGTTGTCCGCCTTGTCGCGGATCACCTCCATCTCGTATTCCTTCCAGCCGAGCACGGACTCTTCGATGAGCACTTCCGTCGTCGGGGAGGCGTCGAGGCCGGAGCCGATGATCTCGAAGAACTCGGAGCGGTTGTAGGCAATGCCGCCGCCGGTGCCGCCCATGGTGAAGGAGGGGCGGATGATGGCGGGCAGGCCGATGGCGTCGAGGGCCTGCGCGGCGATCGCCATGGCATGGTTCATGTAGCGCTGCTTGCGGTCACTTTCGCCCAGGTTCCACTGGTTTTCCAGTGCGTCAAGCGCAGTGTCGAGATCGGCGCCGGTGAGGCTTTCGCGAAGCTTGACACGCTCGGCCTCGTGCACGGCGCGGTCCTGCTCCTTGATGTCGGTGGCGTTCGCCAGCATCGACTTCGGCGTCTCGAGGCCGATGCGGGCCATGGCTTCGCGGAAGAGCGCGCGGTCTTCGGCCATGTCGATGGCGGCCGGCTTGGCGCCGATCATCTCGACATTGTAGCGGTCGAGCACGCCCATGCGCTTCAGGGAGAGCGCCGTGTTCAGCGCCGTCTGGCCGCCCATGGTCGGCAGCAGCGCATCCGGGCGTTCCTTGGCGATGATCTTGGCGACAACCTCGGGCGTGATCGGCTCGATGTAGGTCGCATCCGCAAGGCCCGGATCGGTCATGATGGTGGCCGGGTTGGAGTTGACCAGGATGACCCGGTAGCCTTCCTCCTTCAGCGCCTTCACCGCCTGCGTGCCGGAATAGTCGAACTCGCATGCCTGGCCAATGACGATCGGACCCGCGCCGATGATGAGGATCGATTTGATGTCTTGGCGCTTCGGCATGGGCGTCTTCCAGTTTTTTGGTGCGCGAAAAGCCGGCCAGGGCAAATTACCGGCCGGGGCGCGCATGGAGGGTCTTTTCAGGCTAGAAGCGGCTTATAGGGAATTGTGCGGCAGAGCGGAACCCCGGAAATTGCGAATCCAAACGGAAATTTCACCCGGAAGCGGCATCAATTGACCTGCCTTATCCGTCCGGGATGTCACACCTAAGAGGCATTCCCGATTTACATGCTGCTCTATGTGTCACTCGAGGATCATTCGATGAACGCTCCCGACATCTCGCCCTATCTGCTCATGCTTGCGAAGTCTCTCAACGCTGGCGTCCCCCGACACCTCGGCGAGCGATATGACGCGCAAGGCGTTTTCCTGCCCGAGCCGGGAAATACGGTCGTGTGCCATATCATCGCGGGCTCGGAGACGGAAAGCGCTCTTGCCGAGGCCCGGTCGCGCTGCATCGAGATGCAGGGGGCGAGCCGTATCGCCTTCACCCCGCTATCCAGCCTCCACATGACCCTCTTCCAGGGTGTGATCGAATATCGGCGCAGCAGGGAGCACTGGCCGGCAGACATGCCTCTCGAGACGCCAATCGACGATATGACTGCTATCCTACGGAAGCGGATAGATTATTTCGCTGGCGGACCACCTTTTAGAGTCCGGATGGTAGAAGCCTTGCCGACCGGCCTCATCCTCCAAGGCGCTTCGGAATCCGACAACCGCAGCTTGGCAATCTGGCGCGACCGGCTGGCAGATCTGTTCGGGTATCGGCACCCGGATCATGACAGCTACGTCTTTCACATCACGTTCGGCTACATGATCGATTGGCTGCCTGACGAGACGCTCGGTGACTGGCAGAGGATGCTCCGGGAGGTGACGCAGGATATCCAACGGCGTGCGCCGATCCTGGAGCTGAAGCCTCCCGCCTTCAGTTCATTCGACGACATGAACCGTTTCGACGAGCTTGTTGTGCTGCCGGTACAGGATCATTCGCTGCTATCTGGAAACTGAAGCCGTCGAAAACCGTTTTAGCTGGTTGCGCGTATCAGGTGACGAAGCGCCCTTTCGGCAACCAGGCGCTACCCGGAGCAACAGATGATCAAGCTGCACTATCTCGACAATTCGCGCGCCCATCGCATCCTTTGGCTCCTGGAGGAGCTGGGGCTCGAATATGAGGTCGAGATCTATCATCGGGGCAGCGACATGCGGGGGCCCGAAAGCCTGAAGGCGGTGCATCCGCTCGGCAAGTCTCCGATCATCGAGGATGACGGCCGGGTGATCGCCGAGAGCGGGGCCATCGTCGAGTATCTGGTCGAGACCTACGGTAGCGAAGAACTGCGGCCGACAGGCGGCGAGGAGCGGCTGCGGTACACCTATTGGCTCCATTATGCGGAGGGGTCGGCGATGCCGCTGCTTCTGCTGAAACTGATCTTCGCACGGCTGCCGGGGCAGGTGCCCTGGTTCCTGAAGGCGCCGGCCAGCCTGATCTGCAAGGGCGTCTCCCGGACGCTGGTCGAGCCGCAGCTTCGCGATCATGTCCGCTTCTGGAACGGCGAACTTTCTCGTGAGGGCTGGTTTGCGGGCGCAAGCTTCTCTGCTGCCGACATCATGATGAGCTTTCCGGTGGAAACAGCGATGAGCAGGATCGATGAGACGAAGGACCTGGCCGCCATCCGCAGCTATCTTGCCGCGATCCGGGCACGACCTGCCTATCAGCGCGCCCTGGCTCGCGGCGGCGCTTACGTCTATGCAGAGAGCTGAAGCTTTCGCTGCCCTTAAGCGGGGAGTGGAACGCTTTGACCAGCCCGGTATTATGGGCGGTAGAAGAAGCAGCAGCAGAGGACGCTTGCCATGGAATGGAAAGGCCGCCGACAGTCGAACAATGTCGAGGATCGGCGCGGAGCGGGCGGGCGCAGTCCCCGCGGTGGCCTGCGGATCCCCATGGGTCGCGGCGGCGTGCGTCGCGCTGGCGGCGGGCTCGGAATCGGCAGCATCATCCTGATCCTGATCGTCTCCTGGGTGCTTGGCATCAATCCGCTGACGCTGCTGTCCGGTGACACCGGCTCCACCGGTGGCGGCTACGAGCAGCAGCAGACCCAGAATGCGGCGCCCGCAAACGACGAGACGACGGCCTTCGTGCGCACCGTGCTTGCGGAGACGGAGGATACCTGGAACGGCATCTTCCAGGCCGGCGGCGAGACCTATCAGGAGCCGACGCTCGTGCTGTTCTCCGGTCAGGTCGAGTCGGCCTGCGGCTTTGCCTCCTCGGCAACCGGGCCCTTCTACTGCCCGGGTGACCAGAAGGTCTATCTCGACACGGCCTTCTTCCAGGACCTGCGCCAGCAGTTCGGCGCTTCCGGCGATTTTGCCGAGGCCTATGTGATCGCCCACGAGGTCGGTCATCACGTGCAGAACCTGCTCGGCATCCTGCCGCGTTTCAACCAGGCGCGTCAGCAGATGAGTGAAGTCGAAGCGAACCGGATGTCCGTGCGTGTCGAACTGCAGGCGGACTGCTTCGCCGGCGTCTGGGGCAAATTCACCGACCAGAAGGGCATTCTGGAGCAGGGCGATCTTCAGGAAGCGCTGAACGCGGCCCAGCAGATCGGCGACGATACGCTGCAGCGGAAAAGCCAGGGCTATGTGGTGCCGGAGAGTTTCAACCACGGCACCTCGGCGCAGCGGATGGAGTGGTTCCGCCGCGGTTTCGAAAGCGGTGACATGAACAGCTGCGACACCTTCTCGGCCAACCTCTAGCAGGCTGGCAGCCGGTCAAGGTGACCCGGGATCCCCACGGAGGTGGAGACAATCCGCCTCCTTTCGGTCTTCGTGCCGGGAAGGTTCCGATTCATCATCAGCATCTTTGTCGGCTGCATCAACAAGATTGAAGCGTCGCATGTTGTCTCCGCGCGTGGCTGCGGCTAAGTCACGTGTTCGCCTGCCGAACTTTCGGGGCCGGGAAAGGGGCGGTGCTTGTCGTAGATCGGCAGCTCCTCTCAAGGCATCCGGAACTGGCCGCGCACTTCTCTGGAGCAGCGGCCTCTTTCATCTGGAGAACGAAGATGTCGAGCCACTCTCCCGCGATGGAGCCCGTTGCTGCGGATAACAGCTGGCGCCGCCACATCCGCTCGACGATCAATCTCGGCATCCCCTTCGTCGGGGCACAGCTGGCGCAGATGGCGATCAACACGACCGACGTGATCATGGTCGGCTGGCTCGGCACCACGGAGCTCGCGGCCATCGTGCTTGCCAGCCAGATCTTCTTCATCGTCTTCATCTTCGGGTCCGGCTTTGCCGCGGCCGTCGTGCCGATGGTGGCGCATGCGGTCGGGCGCGGCAATGTCACATCGGTGCGGCGCGCCGTCCGGATGGGCATCTGGGTGGTGCTCGGCTACGGCGCGTTGACGGCGCCGATCCTGTGGTTCTCGGAACCGCTGCTGCTTGCCTTCGGTCAGGAGCCGGAGGTTTCCGCGCTGGCTCAAGGCTATCTGCGGGTCGCGCAATGGGGGATCTTCCCGGCGCTCACCTTGATGGTGCTGCGAAGCTTCCTGAGCGGGCTGGAGCGGGGCAGCATCATCCTCTACGTGACGATCGGCATGTTCCTCGCCAACGCGGTTCTGAACTACGCTTTGATCTTCGGAAACTTCGGCGCTCCTGCCTGGGGCCTCGTTGGTGCCGCCGTGGCGTCCGTCTGCGCCAGCACCTTCGGCTGCGTGGCGATGATGCTCTACATCAACAACCGCGCGGAGACGCATACCTACGAGCTCTTTGTGCGATTCTGGCGGGCCGACTGGGGTGCGATCCGTGAGAACCTGGCGCTCGGGCTGCCGATCAGCTTCACGATCCTTGCCGAAACGAGCCTGTTTGCCGCCGCCTCGCTGATGATCGGCACGATCGGTACGCGCGAACTTGCAGCCCATGGCATTGCGCTGCAGCTTGCCTCTCTTGCCTTCATGATCCCTCTCGGCATGGCGCAGGTCGCCACAGTCCGCATCGGCCTGGCCTATGGTCGCGGCGACATGCTTGGCGTCCGACGTGCGGCGCTGGCGGTTCTCGCAGTCAGCCTCTGCGTCTCGATCTGCGGCAGCACGCTGTTTGCGCTGATGCCTCGGGAACTCGGTGGGCTCTTCCTCGACACCCGCAAACCGGATGCGCAGGCAGTGCTCGACTATGCCGTGTGGCTGATCGTGATCGCCGGCATCTTCCAGATGGCCGATGGCCTGCAGGCGGTGGGCGCCGGGATGCTGCGCGGCCTTAAGGACACCAAGGTGCCGATGCTGCTGGCGCTCGTCGCCTACTGGCCGATCGGCTTTGCCTGCGCCTGGCTGTTCGCCTTCCCGCTCGGCTACGGTGGCCCGGGCGTCTGGTTCGGTTTCGTCACCGGCCTCGGCGCCGCGGCTTTTCTCCTCTGCGGGCGTTTCTATCTGCTGGTCCGGCGGGCATGAAAAAGCCCGCTCGAGCGGCGGGCCATTTCGTTTTGCGTCTGCCCTTCAGGGCCTAGCGTTCGGCGAGGGCGGCTTCGCCCTTGCGCTCGCGCACCATGTTGAGGAAGCGCTGGAAGAGGTAGTGGCTGTCCTGCGGTCCGGGCGAGGCCTCCGGGTGATGCTGCACCGAGAACACCGGCTTGCCGGTGACACGCAGGCCGCAGTTGGTGCCGTCGAAGAGCGAAATGTGAGTCTCTTCAACACCTTCCGGCAGGCTGTTGGAGTCGACCGAGAAGCCGTGGTTCATCGACACGATCTCCACCTTGCCGGTCGTGTGATCCTTCACCGGGTGGTTTCCGCCGTGGTGGCCCTGGTGCATCTTCGTCGTGGTGGCGCCAAGTGCAAGGCCCAGCATCTGGTGGCCGAGGCAGATGCCGAAGGTCGGAACGTCGTTTTCCAGGACCTGCCGGATGACCGGCACGGCATATTCGCCCGTTGCGGCCGGGTCGCCGGGGCCGTTCGACAGGAAGACGCCGTCCGGCTTCAGCGCCATGATATCTTCGGCGGAGGTCTGCGCGGGAACGACGGTCACCTTGCAGTCGAGGCCGGTAAACAGCCGCAGGATGTTGCGTTTGACTCCGTAGTCGACGCAGACGATGTGGTATCTGGCTTTGGTCGGGTCTGCATCCTCCAATTCTTCGTCCCACACCCAGGGCTTCTGCGTCCATTGCGAGGACTGTCCCGAAGTGGCTTCCTTGGCAAGATCCAGACCCTCGAGACCGCTCCAGTTGCGGGCCTCTTCCTTCAGCGCGTCGATGTCGAAGACACCGTTCGGGTCATGGGCGATGACGGCGTTCGGAGCGCCTTTTTCGCGGATCCAGGCGGTCAATGCCCGGGTATCGATGCCCGAGAGGCCGATCACGCCGCGCGACTTCAGCCACTCGTCGAGGTGCTTGGAGGCGCGGTAGTTCGAGGGCTCGGTGATGTCGGCCTTGAAGATGACGCCGACGGCGCCGCGGCGGGCGGCGGGTGTCAGGTCCTCGATATCTTCCTCGTTGGTGCCGATGTTGCCGATGTGGGGGAAGGTGAAGGTGACGATCTGACCGAGATAGGAGGGGTCGGTAAGGATCTCCTGATAGCCGGTGAGCGATGTGTTGAAGCAGACTTCGGCGCAGACCTTGCCGGTGGCGCCGACACCGACGCCTTCGATCACCGTGCCATCGGCCAGAACGAGAACGGCGGTGGGCTTCTTGCTTGTCCAGGGGGCTGTCGCGGTCATCTCTATCCTTCTGCCCGATCGGCCCGTCACTTGAAGTGGCGGGGATGCAGGGCCATTTGTGGTCGCAGAAAAGGGCGCGCCGGAATGACCCGCGCCGCCCTGAATACCTAAATCTCGTGCAGGTGCCGGAAAATAGACAAAGCGCGCTCAGCGGTCAATGTCAGCATCGTTCTTTCTACATTGGAAATCATACCCAGTGTTTTCAAGAGCTTGGATGAATTGATTTGATCAGGGGCGCGTGCTTGTCTATGAGGGCGGCCTGACTGACAAGGAAAAGCCGTATTTCAGCACTCGCTGCGGCTTCTCCAAAGGAGCAAGACATGATGCGCGATAAGCTCGCCACTGCAATGAAAGACGCGATGAAGTCCAAGGACAGCCGCCGTCTGTCCACCGTGCGTCTGATCCAGACCGCAATCAAGGACCGTGACATCGCCCATCGCGGCGCCGGCAAGGATCCGGTGAGCGACGACGAGATCATGCAGATCCTCCACAAGATGATGAAGCAGCGGGAAGAATCCGCCAAGATCTATCACGACGCCGGGCGCGCCGAGCTTGCGACGCAGGAGCGCGAGGAAATCGATGTCATCAAGAGCTTCATGCCCGAGCAACTGCCGGAAGACCAGGTGCGCCAGCTTTGCCAGTCGGTGGTCACCGAGACCGGCGCCCACGGGCTGCGCGACATGGGCAAGTGCATGAATGCGCTGAAGGAGAAGTATCCGGGCAAGATGGACTTCGCCAAGGCCTCCGGCATGGTCAAGGATCTGCTGAAGTAATCAGCATTTAGTCGATGATGAAAAAGGCGGGGCCGATCTTGGCCTCGCCTTTTTGTTTTCTGAGGTCGGTGCTGTGGATACCGGGCATGATGCGCTTTAGCATTGGCGCACAGGGGCTGCAGGTTCTATAGTTGCCGGGTCCCGAGGTGAAAATGCGCTTTTCCAACAGCTTTCTCGACGAGATCCGCGACCGCGTGCCGATTTCGGCCGTGGTGGGCCGCCGCGTGACCTGGGACAGGAAGAAGACCAATGTCGCCCGCGGGGACTACTGGGCCTGCTGCCCCTTCCACGGAGAGAAGAGCCCGAGCTTCCACTGCGAGGACCGCAAGGGCCGCTACCACTGCTTCGGGTGCGGTGTCTCCGGCGACCATTTCCGTTTTCTCACCGACCTCGAAGGCCTGAATTTCCCCGAAGCGGTGCAGCAGATCGCCGACATGGCCGGCATCGCCCTGCCGCAGCCCGATCCGCAGGCGGAGCGGCGCGAGAAGGAGCGCACGACGCTTCTCGACGTCATGGAACTGGCGACGCAGTTCTTCCAGGATCAACTACAGAGCGCTGCCGGCGCGCGGGCCCGGGCTTATCTGCGCGACCGCGGCCTCACCGGGCGGACGATCGAGACGTTCCGGCTGGGATTTGCGCCGGAGAGCCGCAATGCGCTGAAGGAGTTTCTGTCCGGCAAGGGCGTGCCGAAGGAGCAGATCGAGGCCTGCGGCCTGGTCGTCCACGGTGAGGGCATTGCCGTCTCCTACGACCGTTTCCGCGACCGCGTCATGTTTCCGATCCTGTCGTCGCGCGAGAAGGTGATCGCCTTCGGCGGCCGGGCGATGTCTCCCGATGCGCCGGCGAAATACCTGAACTCCAACGAGACCGAACTCTTCCACAAGGGGCAGGTGCTCTACAATTTCGCCCGCGCAAGGCGTGCCTCGCAAGGTGCCCCCGGCAGCCGCGACGTCGGAACGATCATTGCCGTGGAAGGCTATATGGACGTGATTGCCCTGCACCAGGCGGGCGTCGAGAATGCGGTCGCGCCCCTCGGTACGGCCTTGACTGAAAACCAGCTTGACCTCCTGTGGAAGATGTCGCCCGAGCCGGTGCTCTGCTTCGACGGTGACGGAGCCGGTGTGCGGGCGGCCAATCGGGCCGCCGATCTGGCGCTGCCGTTCCTGAAGCCCGGACGGTCGGTGCGCTTTGCGCTGCTGCCGGAAGGCAAGGATCCGGACGACATCGTGCGCCAGGACGGACGCGGTCCCTTCGACAAGGTGCTGGCCGAGGCCCGGCCGCTGGCCGAGACGATCTGGATGCGCGAGACCTCCGGCGGCAACTTCGAGACGCCGGAAAAGCGGGCGGAGCTCGAGGCGCGCCTGAAGCAGGTGGTCTCCGTCATCGCCGACGAAAACGTGCGCCGCTACTACCAGCAGGAGATGCGCGACCGGCTGCACGGACTGTTCCAGGGCAACAAACGGGGCGACGACCGGCGCTCCAATTTCCAGCCACGGGGCGGCAATAACCGGCCCGGCCAAGGGCCGACACCTGGACCGAGGGCGTCGGGACGAGGCCTTGCGGTCTCCGACCGGCTGGCGCGGTCGGGACTGGTGCGGGGACATCGCGACCTGCCGGCGCTGCGCGAAAGCGTCCTGGCGCTGACGGTCGCCAACCACCCGCAGCTCCTGCTCGATGATCACGACGAGATTGCCGGGGTGGAATTCGAGAACCGCGATCTGCAGCGCTTCTGGTCCTGCCTGCTGACAGCTGCGGCCAAGCTCGGCGCGCGCCTCAACCGCCCGAACCTTCGCGAGGAACTGGAGGAGAACGGGTTTGAATCGCTGATCGCCCTGATGAACCAGCAGATCCGCAACGCCCGCCTCTGGACGGCAACGGAGGAGGCGGACCTGCACGATGTCGTGCAGGCGTATCGGCAAGCCTATGCCCTGCATTCGCGCAATAAGGAGCTTCGCTGGCAGAAGATCGAGCTGGAGCGTGAAATCGCCGAGACTGCAACCGACGAGGAAGAGCGAGGGACGGCGCTGATGCGCGCCTTGTCGGAGGTACAGCTCGAGATCGGTCGGCTGGAAAATCAGGAGGCCATCATCGATGGTTTCGGTGTGATGTCCGGGCGGGTCAAGGGGGCCGCCGTCAGTCATGGCTAGAGGGCGCGAATCAGACTAGGCTGGAGGGAATGCCAATATTGGACCCGCTGAAGGCCCGCATTTGGAATGATGCTCTTGTCTCGGCGGGGATGCTCACTACATATTCGGCAAACATGTGCATGTGATCCTTGAAGCCCTCTAGAACGGCTTTTTCCACTTTTCCAAGCGGTTCGCCTTGGAAAAGCTTGACGGGGCGTTAATTTGTGGGAATCACCACATCAGGCGGAAAAGGTGGAATGGGTCAAGCACAACGGGCCACGATCGGCGAGCTGTGAACCAGTGGGTTCGGCAATCGGCTGCTATCGTCGTGGTAATCCGGAATTAAGCAACATTCCGTACGTGTTGAACAGTGATTCGCGGCTGGGCTCTGAGCCTTAGCCGACGGCCACCGCCGCGAGGTGGCGTTCAGGGAAAGCGAAAATATATGGCAACGAAAGTCAAAGAAAACGAAGAAGCAGAGACCGAGCGCGAAGGCACTCCGGATGGTCCGCTTCTCGACCTTTCCGATGACGCGGTCAAGAAGATGATCAAGGCCGCCAAGAAGCGCGGCTATGTCACCATGGACGAATTGAACTCGGTTCTGCCCTCGGAGGAAGTCACCTCCGAACAGATCGAGGACACGATGTCGATGCTCTCCGACATGGGCATCAATGTCGTTGAAGATGACGAGGCTGACGAGGCCCCGTCCGAGGACGACACTCCCGACGATAGCGACGGTGAAAGCGAAGGCGGCGAGATTGCCCCAAGCGCGGGCACGGCGCTGGCTGCCGCCAAGAAGAAAGAGCCGACCGACCGTACCGACGACCCGGTGCGGATGTATCTGCGCGAGATGGGCTCGGTCGAACTGCTGTCGCGCGAAGGCGAAATTGCCATCGCCAAGCGCATCGAGGCCGGCCGCGAGACGATGATCGCAGGGCTTTGCGAAAGCCCGCTGACCTTCCAGGCGCTGATCATCTGGCGCGACGAGCTGAACGAGGGCACGACGCTTCTGCGCGAGATCATCGATCTCGAAACCACCTATTCCGGTCCCGAGGCCAAGGCTGCGCCGCAGTTCCAGAGCCCGGAGAAGATCGAGGCCGACCGCAAGGCGGCGGAAGAGAAGGAAAGGGTCCGCAAGACCCGCACCGCCGCCAACGATGACGATGTGACCTCCGTCGGCGGCGAAGGCCTGCCGGGCGAAGAGGAAGAGGAGGACGACGACGAGTCGAGCCTGTCCCTTGCCGCCATGGAAGCGGAACTGCGCCCGCAGGTCATGGAGACGCTCGACACGATTGCCGAGACCTACAAGAAGCTGCGCAAGCTGCAGGACCAGCAGGTCGAGGCGCGCCTCTCCTGCACCGGCACGCTGTCGTCTGGCCAGGAGCGCCGCTACAAGGAGCTCAAGGATCAGCTGATCACGGCGGTGAAGTCGCTGTCGCTCAACCAGAACCGCGTCGATTCGCTCGTCGAGCAGCTCTACGACATCTCCAAGCGGCTGATGCAGAACGAAGGCCGCCTGCTGCGGCTCGCCGAATCCTACGGCGTCAAGCGCGACTCGTTCCTGGAGCAGTACCAGGGCGCCGAGCTTGATCCCAACTGGATGAAGTCGATCGCCAATCTGTCTGCCCGCGGCTGGAAGGATTTTGCCCGGGAAGAGAACCAGACGATCCGCGACATCCGCCAGGAGATCCAGAATCTCGCGACGGAAACCGGCATCTCGATCGCCGAATTCCGCCGCATCGTCTCGATGGTGCAGAAGGGCGAGCGCGAGGCGCGTATCGCCAAGAAGGAAATGGTCGAGGCGAACCTGCGTCTGGTGATCTCGATCGCCAAGAAGTACACGAACCGCGGCCTGCAGTTCCTCGATCTCATCCAGGAAGGCAACATCGGCCTGATGAAGGCGGTGGACAAGTTCGAATACCGCCGTGGTTACAAGTTCTCGACCTATGCCACCTGGTGGATCCGGCAGGCGATCACCCGTTCAATCGCCGACCAGGCCCGCACGATCCGCATTCCGGTGCACATGATCGAGACGATCAACAAGATCGTCCGGACCTCGCGCCAGATGCTGCACGAGATCGGCCGCGAACCGACGCCGGAAGAACTGGCCGAAAAGCTCGCCATGCCGCTCGAGAAGGTCCGCAAGGTCCTGAAGATTGCCAAGGAGCCGATCTCGCTCGAAACCCCCGTGGGTGACGAAGAAGATTCGCATCTCGGCGATTTCATCGAGGACAAGAACGCGCTGCTGCCGATCGACGCGGCCATCCAGGCGAACCTGCGCGAGACGACGACTCGCGTGCTTGCCTCGCTGACGCCGCGTGAAGAGCGTGTCCTGCGCATGCGCTTCGGCATCGGCATGAACACCGACCATACGCTGGAAGAAGTCGGCCAGCAGTTCTCGGTGACGCGCGAGCGTATTCGCCAGATCGAGGCAAAGGCGCTGCGCAAGCTCAAGCACCCGAGTCGGAGCCGCAAGCTGCGGTCCTTCCTGGATAGCTAGGCCGACAAGGCTTTAAACCCATCAAGCCCGGCCCTTCGCGGCCGGGCTTCTTTTTTGCGGCTGTTTTCCCGGTGGCTCTCGATCTTGCCGCCGTTTGGACCTACATCGGGCCTCATGCAGGATGAACCGGAAAAGCCGCGGAGCGACATGAGATGGGGCGTGCCAGCCTCCATCCTCGTGCATGTGGTGCTCGCCGCTGTCCTCATCTTCGGGCTGCCGCTCGAACTGCCGCAGTCTCCCGAGGAAGAAGAGGCCGTGTCGGTCGAGATTGTCGAGCCGCCACCCGAGCCCGAGCCTCCCGAACCTGAACCACCAGCGGCTGAAGAGCCCGAGCCGCCGGCGACCGAACCGGAACAGCCGGCGCCTGAACCCGAACAGGCTCCCCCGGAGCCTGCGGCGGAAGAAGAGCCCGCCGAACCTGCGCCCGAACCTCCACCGGCGACAGAGCCGCCGGAGCCGCAGACCGAACCGGAGGCGCAAGCGCCGGAAGAGCCGCCAACCCCTGCGCCGATACCGGTGCTGCGGCCGGTGATCGAATTCGGGGAGGAGACCACCGGACCCGAGGTCTCCCCGGATGGCGATGCCTCGGCCGAGGAGCGGGCGGCGCCGCAACCGACCGAGGAACCGGCAGAGGTCGTCGAACCCGAAGCGCCGGATGTTCTCGCCGCCGTCCCCGATGCCAATGCGGATGCAGCGGCTGTCGCCGCGCCACCGGAGGCCGTGGAGGCTGCGCCGGAGGCGGAGATGGAGGGAGAAGCCGCGGAGATACCGCTGGTCGCCCTGACGGAAGCAACGAGGCTGTTTTCCGAAGCGGTGACGGACGACCCGGTGGCGCAGACCGCCATGGGCAATCTGCCGCGCGGCCTGCGGGCGACACAGCTGTGCGAGACGGAGCTGACGGAACAACTGCGCAATGCCTCGCCCTCGCGCGATCCGGACTTCATTCCCCGGTCGCCCCTGGCGGACGGCAATATCCTGGAGCTGCGGCAGACTGCATTTCGTTCTCAAGGCCTGTGGTATGACCTCAGCTTCCGCTGCGAGATCGACGCGGATGCCACGAAGGTGATGGGATTTGCCTTCGGCATCGGCGCGCCGGTGCCGCGCACCGAGTGGCGGGCCCGCGGTTTCCCCGGTTCCTAGCCTTTCTCTCAGTCTCCTGTCAGAGGCAGGCAGGAGAGGTGAACGCCGCGTCTTTCATTCACCCACCGGAGGCCGCTCATGCCGCAGACCGAATTGACGATCCAGACCCGGGGGCAGGGGCTCTACGAATTCACCGACAAGGTCGTGGAGTTTGTCGGGCGGCAGGGGGTGGAAGAGGGGCTGCTGACGGTCTTTGTCCGTCACACCTCCTGCTCGCTGCTGATCCAGGAGAATGCCGACCCGGACGTGCAGCGCGATCTGAAGACCTTCTTTTCGCGGCTGGTGCCGCCGTCGGACGCGCCTGCGATGCG
This sequence comes from Rhizobium sp. PK7-22, assembly GCF_056530405.1. Classification (NCBI taxonomy): domain Bacteria; kingdom Pseudomonadati; phylum Pseudomonadota; class Alphaproteobacteria; order Hyphomicrobiales; family Rhizobiaceae; genus Rhizobium; species Rhizobium sp. PK7-22. The sequence goes on along the minus strand of NZ_CP096514.1, from coordinate 2,980,945 downwards.
CTGGGTGACGCATACGATGGAGGGGCCGGACGACATGCCGGCCCACATCAAGGCGGCGATGATGGCCGTGTCGCTCTCCATCCCCGTCACTCGGGCAAGGCCTGTGCTCGGGACCTGGCAGGGGATCTATCTCTTCGAGCATCGCGACCGGCCGCACAGCCGCAGTGTCGTGCTGCATCTGTCCCGCTGATCCAAATGAACAGCTGGTGAATGCGCACTTCGGAATGCGTTCAGCCGCAGCGCACTAAGGTCTCCTCAATCCCGGACGACGGGAGAGTTCAACGGCGCCAGTTGCTGGCCCTTCTGGGGAGACATCCATGACAAACATTCTCATCAAGACCGGAATTGCCGCTCTGATCGCCATGACCGGCCTGTCCGCCACGGCGTCGACGGCGGCCGCCTCCGGACCGGAATTCCGCATCTTCGTGCAGCAGGGCTGGGACAGCCGCGGCGGCGACCACCATCGGGGTGGCGACCGCTGGGACGGCCCGCGCCACGACCGGGGCGACCGCTGGGAGCGCCCGCGCCATGATCGCGGCGGCCGCTGCTCGCCGGGACTGGCGGAAGCAAAGGCGCGTGACATGGGCCTGCGTCGCGCCCGCGTCGTCGATGTCGACCGGCGGACCGTCACCGTCGTCGGGCGTGACCGCCACGGTCGCGACCGGATCGTCTTCGCCAACGATCGCGGCTGCCCGGTGATCCGCCGCTAGGAGTTTCCAGAGCTTCCGTCTTCATTCGCCCGTCGACGGAGGAAGCGCCTCCGCCAGCCCTTCAAAAGGCCGGCGGGGGCGTTTTGCTGTTACTGCTCCAGCCCGAAGGTGACGTTGACGGTAACGCTGTAGGTGTTTTCGCCGGCAGCGACCGGAACGCTGTCTGAGGCTTCCTTGGCCATCGCCATGCGGTACATCGGCTGCGGCGGCATCTGCTGGTTGCCGCCTTCGCTGATCTCGATGACCGGACCGAGCCTCACGCCGGCCGCTTCCGTCAGCGTGCGTGCCTTGGCGAGCGCCCTTTCGACCGCCTGCTTGCGGGCCTCGGCCAGCGCTGGCTCCGGGTTGTCGTTGGTGAAGGTGATCTGGCCGCCCTGGTTGATCCCGAGCTTTACCGACCGGTCGAGAATGGCGCCCACCTTGGCGATGTCTCGCACCTTGACCGTCAGCGTGTTGGTGACTTCGTAGCCGACCACCTGCGGCGGCTCGACGACCCCGTCCTTCGGCTCCGCCTGCCGGTACTGCGGATAGATCGCGAAATTGCTGGTCTGCAGATCCTTGGGCTCGATGCCCTCGGCCTTCAGAGCCGCCATGACGGCGGCCATCGCCGTGCTGTTCTCGCCGACGGCGACTTCGGCGGTCTGCGAGTTGCGGACCACCGAGAAGCTGAGGATGGCCATGTCCGGCGCAATCGACGCTTCGCCATCGGCCGAAACGCTGACAACCGGCTGGCGCGCCCGGGCGCCATCCTGCGCATCCTGCGCCAGGGCCGGACCGACGGAGGCGAGCATCAGCAGGCCGCCGAGGGAGAGGCGGGACAGCATCCTGGCGGGCGAGGCTTCAGGCGTCTTGGCGGCCATGCCCGTGGAGGGGCGCGTGAAAGGGATGGACTGTTGCATCGGTGATTCCTCTTGCGGTGGGCGATCCGCCATAGGTGGGGGGTGATTGTGAAGCGAATGCGGCGGTGGCTTGAGGTGGCCGACGAATTGCGTTAGAGCGGGCGCCAAGGGCCGGCGAACCATTGCGCCACCCGATGCCTCGACAAAGGCAGGGCCTGTAGCTCAATGGTTAGAGCCGGCGGCTCATAACCGCTTGGTTGGGGGTTCGAGTCCCTCCGGGCCCACCATATTTTACAGTCTCTCTGGCTTTTACCCCGCCAGCCGTTGTTCAGTCGGGGCAACATATGGGGCAACATCAGGCGCATCGCCTTGGGTTGTGTTGCCCCAGCTAATGCCCGGCGATCGATTCCAGCAATGTTTCCATCTGGCCGATATCCAGCATCCAGCGATCGCTGCGATATATCTGCAGGAGCATTCCCGCTTGTGCCTGACGCGTGGAGAAATGTTGACATCTGAAGCTGAGAAGATCGTGGAGAGCTTCCCGCGATCTCGCCTTGACCTCTTTCCCCCAGGCTTCGTAAGTTGACAGCTCTTCGTCCGTCCTCTCCCGGTCATCATCGAGGCCGTCGGAAAATTCCCTCTCGGCCTCCTGGTACCGATCGACGACATCCTGAAGCTGCCTCCGTTCCGTCTCAGCATCATCTTCACAGACCCAGAAAAGCCGCTGCTCGGCGTCATGCGGGCGGATAGTCACGCTGAAGCGCATGCAATCTGGCCAGTTGGCCATCACCTCCGCAAGCTTGCGCCCATGGAACTCTGCAGCCCGCCACGGATCATTCGGCAACTCAACCGTCTCCAACTTCGCCTCACCGCGGTCAATGAACTGGCAGAGCATCACCGGGGGGCGCGGAGAGCTGGCGGGATTGATGTTCAACGCCGCCGCGAGTGGAACGCGGTCCAGCAGGGAGGAGATCTCATAGGCGAGCTCCCTTACGCGGTTGCGGATGTGGATGTCGGCGGGCACACCTTCGGCGGCGGCCGGAACTGTGTTGTTCGGCATGATCTATCTCCAGTTAAGGTGGGGTCCGCGTTAGCGAACTGATAACTATTTATCACTAGACAGGAACTGATAGCAAGTGCATCAGTGATAAAAAGATATCAGAGGCAATTATGAAGCTGCTCATCAAAGCCGGCCGTGACCTGGTCGGAATGACCCAAGCCGAGCTGTGCGAGAAAGCGGGCGTTCCGCTGATTACCCTCCGTAGGATTGAAGGGAAACCCGATCACGCCGGCTTAGTCTCCCAGGCGACCTTTGCGAAAGTGAAGGCAGCGCTCGAAGCTGAAGGTGTGATCTTCCTCGACGATGGCGCAATGATCGACGGTGGGCCCGGCGTTAGGCTGAGGAAGTAGGTTAACCAACTATTAAGGTCGCAGTTTCGTTTAATTGACTTAGGCACGCCCCATGTTCAATCTGCCCCATCAAGGGATGTGGGAAGATTTCAGATGAAAATGGTAATTGTGGCTATAGCTGCTGCGCTCTCGCTGACGTCTTGCGTGCAGTCGAGCGCGATGCGGGTTTCGCAAAACGAGGTGATCATACAGACCAGTGCGGAGTCCATGTGTGGTTCCACCGGCGCGCTGAAAGCTGCCGAGAAGTCAGCCGCGGTCGAGACCATCAAAGCCGGCTACGACAGGTACGTCATTACGGCCGCATCTGCCGCAAACAACACGTACGCGACCCAGATGCCAGGTACCTACAACACTTATGGCACTGTGAACTCGTATGGCGGTTTTGGCACCATGAATGCGACCACGACCTATACCCCAGGCGCGACGATTTATGGCGGCAGCCACGATCAGGCCATCGGTGTCCGCATGTTCAGAGAGGGTGAGCCAGGTGCCACTAATGCGGTCTCGGCACGTGAGACCCTCGGCCCGAAGTGGGAGACGATGGTAAAGGGCGGTGTCCGCATCTGCAATTGAGGGCGACGATGCCAAGCTGGATCCATATTTTGCAGGCGTTGCTTACGCCCGCCGTAGCTCTCGGGGTCGGTATGGTCGCTTATTTGCAGTGGCGTACGGCACATCAAAAGGTTGTGCTTGACCTCTTCGAGCGCCGGCTGGCCATTTATGACGAGGTGATGGATGCGGTACGCAAGGATGAGGTCAAACGCCTGTGGCCTTGTGAATCAAAGGCCATGTTTCTCTTTGGGTCTGATATCGAGCGACTTATTCGCGAAGTCCGCCACGCGTTTAACAGCTTTCAAATGCGACAATCTGAACTTCGGCGTACCGATCTTTCCCCCGAAGAGCGGCAGATGATCCACAATTCATGCGAAGAGCCATTCCACTGCATCAGTCATTTCCCGCAAACCTTCACCAAGGCGGTGATGCCGTTCATGAAAATGCACACTCGGGTTGTCGCAACCCCCGTTGAATGGTTGCGTGAACTAAACTCTGCCCGCCTTAGCTAGGCCGACGAGAAGCAGAAGTGACTAGCACGGATTAGGTCGACCGCCGCTCCATCGCCGCCGACAGCACGTTGAGGTGCTGGGTGAGCTGCAGCACTTGACTAAGGTTCACCGGCTCCTGACCCGCGAGGACACGTGCAATATCCTCATCGACAGCGGCTTGAGCGGCCGTCGCAATCACAGCTCTACGCTGCTCAAGCTCATCAATCGTGGGATCGAGAACTGGTTCGGGCATCGGTGGACTCCTTTGTAGTTGGGCGGGCTCAGAACAGCCAAGTGGAAACTCGAAAAGCCTCATTGAGGATCTTCAGCAGGATGGCCGGGATCATCAGGAACAACATCCAATTCGGGATATACAGCCACATAGACGTCTCCCTTGGTCCGCGGCGCTATACCGCTAGCGAAGGCCAAGCCTTCCATATCCCAGGAGCGCCGGCCGTGACGCACGTCCAACGCGGAGTCCCACCGGCAGGCGGAGCAGAGTGAATAAACTCATCTCCCGGAGCCCAAGCTCCCGTGGTCGGCGGTGCGGTGCCGCGGCGCCGGCGTTGGCCGGGGATCTCATTGTCGATATCGATCAAGGAAAGGAACCTGGTAGGAGCGTCCACGGAGCGGGATGGGCCGGTCGCACCGCCCCAGTCGTTGCCCCTGAAGATGCCTTCCTCGATTGCTCCCACGGCGAGAGCACCGACGTTCACCGGGAACGCGGGAACGGGCCCGCCCCATCCTGTTCGGTTATTGAGGACCTGCAGCCTGCCGACGGTCATCGTTGCGACGGTGAGCCTCATGAACTCTCGAGATCCGCTGGTGTTGAGCCCGCGCCCGATGCTCGCGTCGGTGATGATCTCGTCGACGCGGCCGCTATAAGCCAGTTCGATCAGCCCATTGATGCTGTCGGTGCAGTCATTCCCCAGAATTTCGAGAAGCTTGGCAGTGACGCCCGTTGCCAATAGGTAGCGGGTTAGAGCACCATCGGATTTGTTGTTCTTGACGAACAACTTTTCAAAATTCTGCACCGTGATGAAGTTGGCGTTGGTGCCGGCAGACCTGGAAAGATTTCGGCCGGTATTGCCCTCGATCTCCCCATACTTGGCCTTGGCATAGAAGACAGCACTGTTCTGATGAAGCGCAATGTCCTCAGCATAGTTGCCCTTCATTATCGCGGCGCCATCGTCGGTGCAGGTAATGTTGATGGCATAGGAGGCATTTGGATTGTCTGGGGTTCCGACGTTCCGAATGACGTTGCCTAGCACGAAGGTTCTTGCCTGATTGCCGCTCCCGCCAGAGATGCCGGTGTAGCAACGCGGGATGCTGAGGCGTTGATTGTGGCCATCCACGTAGTTTTGCGAAATCACGACATCGCCTGGGATCTCTATGCCGTATGTCGCTTCTGTTGCGTCCGTAGCAAAGTGGGTGTCGCCTTCAATCCCGAAGTGCGTCGCGCCGGTGATCGTATTGCCCGAGATGATAAGCCCCTTGAAGGCGGCATGCTGGATCCCTGCGTCCTGTATGTCATCGATGATGTTGGCGGTTACCACTGCGCCTCTCGATGAAAGATCGGGGTTGCTGAGGTCCAATTGGCCAGTAACGGAGATTCCGTTCCGGCTGGTACCGGGCACACCGTGCCACCCCATGCGCTGAAGGCTGTTGTGGGAATAGTCGACGTCAAGCCCGCCCATTGAAAGGATGCCTGTGTTCGGCAGCCCGACCATCCGGCAATTCCTGACGAAACCGCCCTTGGCGAAGTACAGGTGGATACCGCCGAGTTTCTCATTCGGGCCCAAGTTCATGGCGATATCGGAACCGTCGAACGTGACCCCATCGACGAAAAAGCTGTTCACATAGGTGGACCTATCCCGATAGCCGATGACCGTATCGACGCTCGGCGCAGAGGCCAGACCGGAGCGCAAGCCAGTCGCCGGATCCCCTGATACGATCATCGCACCGCCGGCAAAGGGGTAAGGCAGCTCAGTTGTGATGGTTGTCGTGTCGGGGCGGACCACTGATCCTGAGCCGAAACCGATAATTTTGCCATTTGACGGCAAGATGAGAGGCACGGAGACATCAAAGAGATAGTCGCCGGGCATGAACAGGGTGAGCCCTTTCTGAGCTGCATCTACAAGCGCTGCCTGTACAACTGCGCGATCGTTGCTGCCGTCGATCGGAGCGTAGTCTTGTGGCTTGGGCAGGCTCTCAATGCTGTGATCCTTCATCGCTGCCCAGGTACGGTGCAGCGTGACAATCTTCGCATCGTCATCCCGAGGCGTATTTTCATCAGCTAATACGAGCCCAGTAACGATCTCGGTCGCGCTGCGGGCAGCGTTCCATGCAGTTCCTGCACTGCTGGACGCTTCCGCTGCATGGGCGGCAGCCATGGCTCGTTGGGTGCTAGCAAGGCTGACCTGCTGAACTGCGTTCGCCTCTGCGGCCACGATATCAGGGCCTTCTCGAAGCTCGTCGCCGACCTTCATCAACGTGCGGCCGTCTCGGATACCAGTAGCCAGGGTGGGACCATCCGCGCCAGGCTTTACCTTGAGCGCACGCTTGCGATCGCGCGCGAGCTCCTGCACCTCAGCCTTAACCTCATCGAGAGCGAGGTTCTGATCTGAGATCCCAAGCGGGCCGCCGTTCGTGAAACGATTGCCTCGGCGAGGGGCTCGGGAACCGACCACTTGAACCGTCCCAGTCAGACCAGGCGCGAAGTTCACCCTCGCGTCGGTGGATATACCATCGGCGTATGAAGCGGTGACGGTGAAGTCCGTCCGCCTCAATCCGTCGTGGTAGACCTCAAGGTCCGAATTATCGAAAATGGGAAAGGTCGCCGCGAACTGAGCAGTCGCGACAACAGGGGCGTAGGTGCTGATGCGATCATCGGGTGCGGTAATGGACATGGCAGCAGATTGCCGTCCACATTTGCTAATCGCAAAGCACGGGCAAAACTCGCGATAAGTGCCTGTGCCCACACCGGAAAAAATCAGCTTGTGCTTTTTCCAGTCAATCCCAGCACTCTTGGCCGTCTAGGCCCACAGGAGCGGCGGCACCTTCTAGGGAAACTCCGAAACGCCGATCGAGCCAGGCCTTTACAGCGGGCCAGTAGCGCCGATCGGCGAACAGGGGGTCAGCTGCTGGGAACCCTGCCTTGGATGCTGCAGCGAGGGCAGTTTTGAACTGCTCAGTTGTGAGGCCCAGGCGGTCAGCGCACTGGGCGTCCGTTACGAAGAGGGTACTGGATTTGGTCATGATGTCCTCCTTTGACGGGAGGATGATTCACGCCACTGCGACGGCGTCAATCTCCACGACTTCACCGATTGCAGGCCCGGCGCGTTCTTTGAAGTTGCGAGTTGCCCGCGGCAGCGCCACCAGGACAATGCCGACGCGCAGCCCACCGAGCCACAGCGGCAGGGTGTCAGGCCCGACGCCGCGCCCATACTTCTTCCCGGGGTTCTCCAGCTTCGAAGTGTATCCCTCTTGCATTCCCGATTTGGCATCCAATTCCAGCACAGTGAACTTCATCTGCTCCCGGTGCTTTCGCATAGCGCCGACGAACCCGTCATAGTCGACAATGAGATCGGAGATCACCTCCAGTCCCTTGATCAACTCCGGCATATCGGGATTGAGACCTGCCCGGCGCATCTCCCACTTTAGGATCTCCGCCTCGTCGAAGTAGTGCCGACGGTTGATGAAGATCGGCTTGGGGAAGTCTGTTTCTGGATCTTCTTGCCATCGGCGAAGGGTCCACCGGCTGATGCCGTACCGGCGGCACACGTCCGCGGTCTGCAGCTTTCTGGAAACGCGCTTGAGGGCCATGCCGCTACTCCGACGCCAGCGCCTGAAGTCTCTCGACCTTGGCATTCAGCTCTCGCATCATCCTCGCAAAGACGTTTTCTAGTCCTCGACGTTCGTCTTCCTGCCACTCCGCGCACCAATCTCGGGTGTCGTAGACGGCAACACGGAAAGGCGCGAAGACGCTCAGCTGGTTGCTTAGGACGTGGGCCGTGCGGGCGAGGATCCGGCGCTCGTAGTTGCCCTGCTGCAGCTCGGGGAAGTTGAGGCCGCGTTCTCCCAGCTCGTCGCCATCGAACTGTGTTATAGCAACTGTGAGCTGCGCCATCGTCTCGTGAATGAGGGACATCGCGCCGGCGAGATCGTCAGAGGCACGTTGAATGACCTCAACCTGGATGAGGTACACCGACCTCAACTGCTCGATGCGGGCCTGCTGCGCCCCGATCCTCTCGATCTGAGATTGCGCTGCCTCACGATCTTGCTCTTTGTCGGCATAGGTAGCCGCCAGGGCTGCCGCTTCATTGACTTCATCGAGTTCAACGATCAGCGAGGCGATCCGATTGCCGGCTTTGAACTCTGAGCCGTTGAGGCGAGTTTCCGCCCGCTGCCGCTTCAGCTCGTCAAGCTCGACCGACATTGCTTGCGCCTGGTCCTGAAGTGCTCTCAGTTTTTCGCGTTGTGCCTCTGACATTTTCCTGCGCTCCACCTGCTTTTGAGATGGTGCAAAAAGTAGAGCGCCGTGAATGCGCCCGCAAAGCACACCCGTCACTAACAGTAATGTCAAAGGGTTAGGGTCTAATTCGCGTTGATACCGATATCAACGGCGGGCGTGGTCAAATCTACCGTGCAGAGCTATAAGTTGTCTCCGGGTTGCAGGCAGGGGGTTGCAGTGGAAGAGTTGTATGTGCGCTTGGCCGAGCTGCTGAGCCGACGTGAAGTGCGTTTCTCTGCAGATGCGGGAGGATCTGCCAGGGCTTTAGCTGCCCAGCAACCCAGCCTCTACCTAAGCTTGACGGATGCCTTCAGGAGCGTCGGCTATAATGATAGCGGCCGTGTTGGCGGTGTTGACAGCGCTTCTCTCGCAAATCACATTTTTGACTGGGTAAATAGCCTCACACGGAGCGAGGCGCCGAGCGTGGGGATGGAGAACGACAGCTTCGTGGTAAGAGGCGCGATGCCGATCCTGGATGATGCCACGACTCAAGATTTCATCCACTTCATCCAAAGGGTTCCTGAAAATGCTCGGTCCGTTCAGACTGCACAACTTTTCCCCTACGCGCTTTCTGCGGCATTGCTCGCGGAGGTTCTGGATTTTCTAAGTCGCCCTGACCTGAAAGCATTTCAAAGCCATCCTGAAAAGTTTCAACTCCAATGCAACATCGCCGAATATGTCGCGGTGAAAGCAGATCGCTACCAACATCGGACGCGAGATGATCGTGTAGAAGCAGAACTTGCTTCTGCCCGGGGACAGCTGGAGAACTATCGAGCGGAGTTTGAGCAAGACCGTTCCGCACATCGCGGACAGCTTGACGCTCTCGCTGCAGCTTCCAGGGTAATTTCCGCCAGCCAGACCTCAGCGCAGACGGACATCCAAAAGGCCCGCGAAGAGTTGGCCGACTTCGAGAAGACGATCCGCGAAGAGCTTCGCCTCGACCGGTCTCGGTTGTCCTGGGAAACTCGTCATAGGGAGGCACGAGTAGCCTTCCAAATTGCCTGCGGCCTCCTCGTACTGTTTCTGCTGGTGACGATCGGCACAGCTGTCAAATACGGAATCCCCATCGTCCAAACCCTAGCTAACATTGACCAGATTGCTCCGCCGGTTGCACAAGTCCCGATGGACGGTTCGGCAACGGCGCCCGCGGCCTCGGTCCCGCCGCTCCGATCGGTCGCATCACCAGATCAATCTATTGCTGTCGCGATTATCCATCAGTTCGGCAGACTGATCGTGTTTTCAGTGCCGGTGCTGGTGTTCCTCTGGATGCTTCGGGTAGTGATGCGCTACTTCATGCGCTCGATGCTGCTGATGGATGACGCGCGGCAGCGGCAAACAATGCTCGATACCTACTTCCTCCTGAGCGAAAAGGGACGTGCAGACGAGCGAGACAGGCCGCTGATCCTATGGGCTCTCTTCCGTCAGACCCCTGGCCACGGCCCTGATGGCATCGATCCGCCCGACTTTACGGAGGTCATCAACGCCGGGCTCAAGCGTGCGCAACCGGGGCCCTGATTTAAGTGAAGATGCCCGTGTAGATTTTGGCCGGAGGCCTCACGCCGGCGTGCGCCATCAGCTTCCAGCGGCACCGATGACACGGCATCATTCGGGTGGGCCTGCCGCGGCTGCCACGGAAGGCGAAAAGCTAGCCTCCAGGCTATAGACTAGAGCAGCTTTGTAAGGGCTATCAGATTGTCACCCTTGATGGTCGGGTTCATGCCGTTTAGATGGACTTCGAGCCTGATGGAGTCTGTGCTGGCCCACTCGTTCTTCGCGAGGAGAGCAGCGTCACGAAGCGTTGAAAAATGTAACCTTTCAGGAACCGCCGATCCGGGACGCGTGATCCAAACGGTTGTTTCGTAGTCGCCCCACCTCTCAAGTGTTTCTGCTGCATCAAGCGCCATTTCTTTCCTCCATCATCTGTTGGCATCGGTCCCAGAACTCTTCGCACTTCTGCGTAGCCAACTCGGCAGTATCCACCCAGCCCGTGTTCGGCGCCGGCGGGCTACCTTTGAACGTCCGATGACGCCAGCCAGTCCACTCCCATTTACCTGCCATCGGGCCTTGGGTTTCCCTTCGGATCCTGCCGAACGGTGTCACTGCGTCAAAGCCGGTCCAATCCAAGTCGGTAGGCGGTTCACTCTCAACCATATGCGTCTGCTGCCAATGGTACTTCGTCTGGTAGGGCTCGGTCATATGTGCTCGTCGGTGTCGCTGTTGGGCTGCAGCTGATGAAGGCGGATCTGAAGATCTTTCAGCCTTTTATAGTAGAACATGATGGTTCCGAGCCTCTTCTGCTCGTCGGCACCCGACGTCTTTTGCAGCAGGCCGATCATGTTGTTGATGCGTTCGACCTCCATCCTCAGACGCTTTTCGTTCATTTCGTTTGACCAATCTCTTTCTCAAGCTGCTTGAGCAGTTTACGCCGTCGGCTCCAGATGACATCTTCGACTTCATAGACCTTGTTGTACGTGCTGGGACGGTGCGTGATGTCCTTCCAGAATAGATCGTTGTATCGCCCTTGGGGATCCTCAAAGCGCTGTTTGCCAGAGCTTAACAGCGTATAGAGCATCCTCTTCTCTGACTGGCTTAGAACTTCAAGGTTCCTCAGCTTACCTGAGTGCATGCGCTCCTCATAACGTCGATACTCCCGACCCTCAGCGACTTTCCGAACTGCAGCGGAGAACCCCCAGACGATCACGATTGCTCCGCCAATGATGATCATCCCGACGATGACGAGGGCAATGGTCGAATTCACCTCTACTTCTGGAACAAGCTCTGTCTTCCATGCCCAAAAGGAACTGAGGCCAACGATCAGGAACAGAAAGCCTATAGATGGCTTGATGTTGTGCTGGATAAAATCGAGCAGCTTCTCGATCATGCGCGCTTCTCCGGCTCATCTTGCCCCAGCGCGGAAGTCAGTAGCCTCGCGCGTCCAGCATCCAGCGCCGCCACAAACGGATCGTATGACCCAGGCAGCGGCCGGTCACTTGTCTCGCCGTAGCCCATCGTCCGCAGCTCGTCGACGAACTCCGAACCCCGCTTGATCAGGGAGATGATCTCGTCGTCTGGGCCAGGCATGGGTGCGATCCTGCGGTTCTGTTTGCTTAGCCCGTTGATGTGCTGCTGGAAGGCTAACATACCGGCTCGCAAGGTAATGATCATCATGACGAAGCGCATACTTGGCGCCAGTTGAGAGTATTTCGCAGGTCGATCTTTATTATCCGCTGTCTCCCGCCAAATGTCCTCGTAGAGGGCGACCATTGTTTGCTGATCTGAGGCGGAGAAGGCGTTGTAGAAGTTCCGGGCGTCTTCTTGCGTCAGGTCATCCATGAGTCTGTGAGCAAAACGGTTCCTGATGTTCCCCAAGAAGCGAAGAGGTGGCTTCAAGCGTGACGGCATGCCGAACGCAAACAGCATGCCGACCTGCTGATGGTATTCCAGCGACAATTCGTCCAGGTGGCTCGGCGCAGCAAAGATCTCTTCGTTAATCGACCGCATGACGCTCTCGATAATGATAGTGCCTTCAATTACCACGCGAAGCGGATCATCCACTGCCATTCGCTTAAAGAACTCTTGGTCAGACAATGGCTTCTGATGCTTCATCGCTTCATCTCCGGCCTCATCGTGATCACCACCGGCCGGTTGAGCCTGGTCTAATCGAACTCGATGCCCTCTCAACCGCGGCACAGGCAAGACGGTAGCGCTTCCTCACGATCGGATCGATATCTTTCCCGGGCCGCCCAAAGCTTTTTATGAAGGCGTGACGGCCTCGATGGTAATGATATCATCATCATCAAGGTCGGCCGAGGGCTCGGCTCGGGGGTGGAGGTCCAGAACGTACCCAGGGGTGACGCTCAGGTTGTTGTTGATCTGCACGTTGACCTGCGTTCCCGGCGGATCAACAAGCACCACCTTGGCGGTCTCGATCGCAACCCTGCTGCCGGCGGCCGTCTTCTTCAGCTCCGGATCGATCAACACGCCTTCGATGGTGTGGAGCCCGAGGCCCCGAGGCCTCTCCACATGTGCGTCAGCCGGAGGAGGCGAAGAAGGCTGAAGGTGTTCGTCGCGGCAGAGTCGGCGGATGGGCCCGCAGCGCAGGCTTGCATTCGTCTGGGGTTCCGATACCCATTCCTGTGAGGGATTGGGAGGCATCATGGCAACCGCGTATCATATGGTCAATTACCGCCGGATTATTCAGGCGGACGGCTCGGCGCTACCGAAATCCTTCGAGAGCTGCTGCCGAGAAGTGCTTGGAGCGAACAATATTGCTGGCATCACTCTCTGGAATCGAGTGCAAGATCGAGTTCATGCTACAGATGACGGCAAACAGCAGATAGTTCTAAATCGTGTAGCGGATCTATCGAGCGCTGTTTTTGGTGAGATGTGCCTGATTGAGATTAGCGGCAGCCAGCCGTTGCTTCAGCAAGTTCCTTCGACTGTACCCCTTTCTAGCCTTACAATAGCAGAGATATTCGCTCTAGAAGAGAAGCAGGCTCCCGAAGGCTCAAAGTTCGTGCGAGGGATGGCCTACTGGCTCGCTGTTGGCGATCATTTCTTCTTCGTGAAAACTCAGTCGATGGCGCCACGTTATCTGCACCAATACCTGGATTGGATGCTTAGAGGGAAAGATGGAGGATTGCCAATTGACGTCGAACTGCAACTTCAAGCTGAATTCGACAAGACGAAGTTGTCCGGTGACATAGGAGAAATAAAAAGTCTTCGTGTGAAAGGCGGAGCCACTCCTCAGTATGCGGTTAGGCCGGTGCTGGAGGAAGAGCCAAAAGAGGTGGCTACGTCTAAGAAAGTTGCCGATCGGTTTGTCCAGTTTTCTCAAGCGCTGCCAGTTATCGAGGCGCTCTTTGGAAAGGCCAAAGCTCAATCACTAGTCGAAAGTCTGGGTCCAGAAGAATATCTAGCTGTAGATGCGTCAGTGAAGGTTCGGGGGCGTCGAACCCAAGAGTCGAAGAAAAAGATGCAAGATCTCACAAACGAGTTGGCCGACCTCACCGATGGCTCCGTTCAAGTGGAAGGGAAGGGAGGACGGATCTCGGACGGTGATGCGATCCTGCGCACATCTATGCCTTTCCAGCTAGAGCAAGATGGAGCCAGTCTCCTCAATTTCGACAACGTCGCCGACCAACTTCAAGTGGTCTATTCCCGTTTTGTTCAAGATGGTATGATTGAAGCCTGATGCTAAGGCCGATCCTGTCCGCTGCAGTGACGTTTGTCGTTTCTGGGTTAGCCGCCTGGGCGATCGACGTCGGCCGGGTGTTCAACGTGACTCAGCCTGTCACTGTCTGCCTCTCGATCATGGCGGCTGCAGTGTTTGTGCGGTTGAATCGGGGCATGCCGACATTGGACTGGAAAAGCCTTACCGTCGATGAACGTGAGTCTCTGACGACCGCTATTCTCAACCTAACGCGAGATTATACGATCGTGCTGGCGATTAATGCCTGTGCCGTTAGCTATGTGATCTTTCTCAGTGCTTTAGGAAGATATGATGCGCTCCAGCTTCCGGAAAGTATGCAACGGCTGATCACGGGAAGCTTTGCGTTCGTCCTCTGTGTCGCGGTGCTTAGAGTGAGCTATGTCGTGTGGCGGGACTACGACATAGTCAAACTTCAGAAAAAACTGATTGATGACTCCGGCGTGCGGGAGGAGCGTGATCAGGCGAGAAAGGAGGCGCATGAGAAGGTTGCCGCAATGCGTACGGCGGGACTGAAAAGTTCACCTGTGCCCGTGCAGCCATGGTCCAATTAACTCATGGTCCGACAGCTCCGCCCATGTCCGGAGCGCGCGAAGGCAGAGCGTCACCCGGCCCCCACCAAAACGACTGCCCGAATTCCTTCTTCATCCGGCGCTCGTAACGGGCGAAGGTGGCGCGGTAGCTGGGATCGACCATCGCCTGAATGCTGTCGAAGATGAGCCGATCCGTCGCCATTTTCGTGTACCAGAGCGAGGATCCGGGCGTCCAAGCTTTGACGTGGTCGGCCAAATTCTTACCAGTCAGCTCTTTTGTCCCGCCCAGAAACTGGAATGCATCACCAAGACCTCCGACAACGGCGCCGGGAGCAGGCCCCAACCCGTACTGCAGCATTCCTTCTTTGCCTCGTGTGGTCGACGAGTAGACGAAATCAGCCAGCATGCCGCCGCCACCACCACGGATGAACGCTTGCCCCCAGAACTGCGGGTCTGCCATGTCCTGCGCGTCTCTGCCGGCGATCAGCGATTGCATCTGGGACATTGCCGCGCCGCTGAAGGTCATCAGCAACACAAGCTGCGAGGTCCGGAAAGCCCGGTTCGACATGTCGCCTTGTGTCATCGACCGCATCAGGTGCGTCATCATGAAGGTCATTGGGAACGACTTGAACTGCGTCATCGAGCGGACAGCCTCGCCGATCACCGTCCCTCTTTGGAGACCAAGAGACATCTTTCCGCGGATACGCGCGTCAGGCTCGACCACCGCGAAGTGCCGTTCGTCGATGACGGCCGACATCAGCCGATCGGCAAGCCGCTGATCCTCGACGCCGTTCACATCGAAGAACCTGGCGCGGTCCGCTTCAAGCTGGGGAGCGGAGCGCAGGACATCCCAATCGTCGGCGGTGAAGCCGTAGCGGGTCAGGAAGCCTTTGAACATGGGATCAAGGGCATCGTGCCTTTTCTCGGACTCACGGGCGATCAGGCCCATGAATTCCATAGAGAACGCGCGCTTCAGGCCTTCGGTCCACACGTTGATGCCGGACATTCGCATCAGGGCGTCAGCGGTTCGGCCGGTGATGCCTTGACCGATCACTTCATCGTCGAACCGCTTCGTGCCGATCGCGGTGTCCAGCACCGTAGCTGCGGTCAGGTTGAGTTGCCGCGCGATCTGTTCGGCGCCCTCGCGATCGACGGTGAGATCCTTGACCAGGCGTGAGAGCACCGCCGATGCTGGAATGCCATTGTAGTTGGAAGCGATCGTCGCCGTCACACTGTCACCGGGTAGCGCCGCGATCGTGGCCGAGCCGAGCCGGGCCGCCGTCTGGATGTTACGCATGCCCCCACCGATGCCGGCAATCAGCTCGCTTTGCGCCACACCCAGATTGCCGACGAGGCTGTCGAAAGCCCTGCGCACCGATACGGGGTTATTCATCGTCAGCCAGGAGACGAACTTATCGCTGCCCTTGGATCCACTTCTGTAGTCGTCATCCGCCGCCTGCATGAGACGGTCGAAGTTCTGCTGATAACGGGGCCCGAGGATCTCGACGAATGCGATCTCTTTCGCCATGCCCTGAACGTGGCCCATCATGGTGTTGAAGAGTCCGCCGGAGCCGACGCCGTATTTCTTCATCAGCCGCTTGTAGGTTTCAGGGTGGTCAAAGCGGAAGACGCGGAGCTGATTAGAGAACCCACCAGCGCCTTGCCCCTGACCCTTGCCGAGGGTGATTTCTTTGTAGGCGTTCTGGATGATGCCCGGCACCGCTCCACGTGGCGCTTCGCCCCAGCCTTCCTTGTCAATGACGCGCATGTTTCCGGAATCGATCTCGCGCATCAGGTCATCAAGGAACTCGCGCTCAGTGATCTTGCCGACCCGCTTGCCGTCCCACATCTGAGGAAGGCGCCAGTCTTCGAGAACCGACAGCGGCTTGCCACCCTTCTTCACCCGATCGACGGCATACTTCGAGGCATCGGAGAAACCCTTTGCCGCCGCTTTCGCCTGGATGTCGCCGGTGTCCACGCCGAAGAGCTCGTCGACCACATTCCAGATCGTCTCGGTGTCCTGGCGGAGGCCGGCCATCTTCGACTGATACGGCTTCATCGCGCCATCGAGGTGCCGCAGCAGCCGCTTTGTCACCGCCTCGCTGTGGCTCTCGATGTTGATGGCATCGCCCATCTGGCTGCCGCCTTCCCAATTGTCGCGGACGAGGACAGACATCAGGCCCGCCGTCTTACCCTTGGCGTGCTTCTCCATGCGGGCCATGACCTCAGCCTGCCGTATCGCCTGCTTGGCCGCCATCAGCTTCCGTTCCTGTGCGGCCTGCGCCATCACACGAGCGGCCTCAAGCGCACTAGCGGCCTCCGCCGACGCTGGGCCCATCTCTGGGTACAAACGCCCCTGCACGCCGTCCCTGATGGCAAGCGCGTCGTCAGCAGCTTTCTGTGTGATCCTCTTGGCAGCAACCAGTCGCTGCAGACACCGCTGAATGCTCATCTTGCAGGCTCCTGTTCCACGTAAGCAATCATTCGCTCGGCCGCGCATATCTCTTCGTCCGCCTCCGCAATGATTTTGGAGGCGAGGCGGGCGCCGGCACCGTCACCGAGGTCGATCATAACATCAGGAGGTGCGAGCGCTGGAGAGTTCGGACGTTCATAGCCGGGCGGCGTGATGGATGGGACACTGATCATCTCAATATTCCTCCATCGCTACAGCTTCGATAGTGACGACGTCATCATCGAGTTCGTGCGCCGGCCGCGGCTCGGGGGTGAGGTCCAGAACGTACCCAGGGGTGACGCTCAGGTTGTTGTTGATCTGCACGTTGACCTGCGTTCCCGGCGGATCAACCAGCACCACCTTGGCGGCCTCGATCGCGACCCTGCTGCCGGCGGCCGTCTTCTTCAGCTCCGGATCGATCAACACGCCTTCGATGGTGTGGAGCCCGAGAGCCTTCAGCCCGTTCCGCTTGGCCGTGAGTTGCTGGCGATGGTAGGCCTCAACCGACGGCTTCAGCATCGCCTCACGAAGGGATCGAACGCACCGAAGGCCAACCGCCGCGGCGACATCTCGATCATTGAGAAAGACAGTGCCGTCGTCGGCTCCGAACACGATCAGGTCGATCGCCTGTCGTACCTTCGGCGTTAACCCGGAACCGCGCCCCGCCGGCTTCTGGCGGCCAGGCTTGACCGCCTGCCGAGCCTTCGCCTTCTGCAGGGCGAGGGAACTATTGTCGTGACGGACGGCCATGCGCTCACCAGCCCCAAGGCTGTTCGATAGGGGAGACGCCGCCCCGGAGCGACTCAACCCCATTCGGATCCGACGGCGCGCCGTAGGTCTGAGCAGCGAAGGGCTCCTTCGACCATTCCGCAGGCAGCCGTGCAGCAACTGCCTTCTCTGTCACGACGTCCATCCAAGCGCTTTCGCCACCGGTGGCGCGGAAGATCTTGACCTGTTCACGTCCCTGAAGATTACGACCGCGACCAATAGGCATCTTGCGCATTGTAAATTCTCCTCAGATTGGAAAAAATCTGGCCTCGAAAGTTCAGGCTGTTCGAGGTGTGTGTGAGGGTGGAACTAGAAGTCTCGAGCCCGATTTTTGCCCCCACCCCCGGCTGTCTATCACCTGCTCAGAAGTGACCGGGGGTGGGGCCCCGAGCTTCAGCACCTCTTCATCAGCAGAGGAGGATGATGCTGCCGCCGGGTTCAGTGGAGTGGGCCGTCGCCCTCCGGCGAACGCTCGACGATAGGATCGTCTTTACCACCTCTCGCTGCTGTTCAGCTGAAAACGGCTGCATCGCCCATTCGGCTGGATGTTCACGAACGAGCCGACGAGCGTCGACGGAGTCGATCCGTGCGGTTTCACCGTTGACACGTTGAAGCTGGAACTGAGTGGCGCCGATGCGAGTGCGCGCCTCTATCTGCTGAGACATGATGGTTCTCCGTTGCTTTTCTGTGCCTGGTCGCCATCGCTCAACCGGATGTCTTCCAATAACGTCGCTGAAACCGCGCCCTGTGTTGCCCAATAGTTGCCCGGGGCGCGGTGATAGCAATGCAACTGGAGACTATTGCCGCCTGACTATGCCTGCAGACAAGGGGATTCGCAATCTTCTGATGCTGATCAATCACACGGCTATTAACCGCTTGCTCAATCGTGAAGGGAGCCGCAAATGCTGGTGGCTGGCTCGCGCACGCTCCAAACACCACCAAACGTAGATTGACGGAGAGGGGGAGTGACAGTCCGTGACAGAGAGTGACAATGTCACGCGTGTACCGTGACGTGACGTGACAACCCCCTAAAGGGGTGTCCGTATGTCACGCTTGATCGTCGAAGCAGCGCCAATAGTGATCATTGTAGTGTGCGATGTAACCTTTGGCCTGGAGCTTCTCCGCAGCGCGGCCGAACGCCTGACGCTTCGCTTCTTGGGTGGCGTCGTCGCGGTGCCTGTAGAAGTGTTTGCGCCAGTCGTCTGTCGAGACCACGGCACAAGACCCTGGATAATCAGGCCCTGTCTTCCGAACCCCATGCTCCGCCAACGCGTCATCCAGCGCCCGAAGAGCAATTGTTTCTTTTGGGGTGGGTTTGGGGCGTTTCTGCGCGCCCTCCGGCGCTTGCGCGTCCGTCACCACGCATGTCCGCACGGGATCGCCGTCGTCGTCTTTTCCAATCTCGATGCTCTTGAGATCAAAATGGAATGCCTCTCCTCCCGGGTAGTCTCGCTGCTTCTGCACCGTGGCCGTTCGGGTGCCGTCACCCTCGACAGATATTTCAATCTCGGTGTCAGTGGCTGCACGCAGCGAAGAGTGACCACGTGCCCCTCGTGCAGCATCCTTGCCGGTATGATGAACAATAAGGATGTGTGCGCCCGTAGCGTGCCGGATGAGGTCGACGTTCTTTACGAAGGCTGTCATGTCCGAGGGCCCATTCTCGTCGCCTCCTGACAGCACCCGGGAAAGCGTGTCGATCACGATCAACTCTACCGGGATCTTAGCTCCCTCTCGGCTGGCGATAGTCTCAGCCAGGTCGATGACGCGCTGCACGTCTGCTTTCGGGTCAAGCAGGTCCAGCCCCGCCCTCCGAACGGCAAGCGGAACATTGGAAGTACCGTGCTCGTGCCTGAGAGCAACGATACGATTGGCAATACCGTGGCCGCCCTCTGCAGCCAGATAGAGAACGGTACCGTTCTTGACGCGACGATCGCGCCAAGTCTGCTTCAGGGCAACATGATAGGCGATATCGAGGGAGAAGAACGTCTTCCCAGAGTTGGAAGGGCCGTAGATGACAGACATCGCGCCACGATCGAGAAGCCCTTTGATGAGGTAGGACGAAGCCAGAACTGGCGAGAGCTCATCGAACCATTCGATCTCCTGAACCATCGGGCGTCGGTTGCGTGTTGGACCAATCGAGGCTCGGTCGCGGAGATCGTTCTCGTAAACCTCAAGCGGCGGCGTGGGCGCGTGGCGGTTCATGCTGCCGCCTTCCTGGTCTGCCGTCGGACTGCAACCTTTGGCATCCGCGGAGGATTCATCGATCGCCGGTAGAGCTGCAAGACAGCCTCGTCGACGGCTATGCGTGGTGCACTCCGGAGCTTGTCGAAGGCCCGCTGCCAATCGATCACGACGATACCCTTGCCACCGGAGAGGATGTAGCCTCGGGGACTCTCGTGAATGATCAGATAGTCGTCGAGCGCGTACGTGGTCGCGTTTTCGATCGCGTGCTCATTCAAAGCGAACGCCCGCCCATCATAGCTGGCCACCTGGTCACTGAAGGGGCACCACAGAACGAGGTCGTCAGGCTCCTGGAAGCCGAGCCACTGCTGGCCTTGCTGATCCTTCTCGAAGCGCCCGTCTTCGGCGCGGAAGCCGCGGAAAACGCCGCAGGTCAGAGCACGAGCTTTTTCTCTCCAATCCCAGATCATGCCGGCCTCCGGCAATGAGGGCAGGGCGGAGCAACTCGAGGCTGCTCTATCGGCTGCAGCTCGATAAACTGGCGACCGCATTTCCGGCAATCGAACGCGCGCTTGATCCGATGGACGGACGCTATTGCTTCAGCAGCGAGAGCGCGCAGCGCTGCTTTGTCTGGGCGGGGTTTCGGTGGGCCGAGCGAAGGCATGCCACCGCTTACAGATTCCGACCCTCGTCTGATGGTGTTCCGGCGCTGCCGGTCTCTCTCGAAGTTCCGGCCCTTCATGATCAAGCAGCGCTCCGATCGCGTTCAGCGATCCGGGCTTCCAGCCACTGATCAATCTCGGTTTCGACCCAAGCGTTCTTCCGCGATCCGATCTTTATCGGCCGAGGGAATTTTCCACTGTTGATGAGCTCGTAAATGTGTGGGCGGGAGAAGCTGATCCCACGCGCCTGAAGGTCTTCAAGCGATAGTAGACGCATATTTCACCTCTGTTTGCACCACCGCCCGAAAAGCTCTCCCTGGGACAACGCATAAGGTCTGAGTCCACGATATAATCGTGTTCATCGAGAACCTTTGCGTCGCGCGGAAACCTACTGGTTGCTTTCTTCGGGGACATACGGCGATGCTTGGTTAGTCTGAGGTGAAACTCGGTCGGCGTCTCCTAAGTTACTAAGAACGGGCTATCCCGTCCGAATCATATGGTATCAGACAGATTAGGCGAGTCGTCAAGCATGCTCTCGCACGAGCTCGACAATGTTGTTGGCCCCCTCGGGAGATACGATCTTCGCCAAGGCATGCGCCCAACGCTCTAGCGCCTCCCTCATCTCGGGCTCGAACTCATACTGATCGTAAACGCGCCGAAGGCCCGTCTTGCCGTGCCCAATCACCATCTCTGCAACATCAGAATTTATCCGGAGCGCCGACAGTCGGGTCCGTACTGTGCGTCGAACGTCATGGAACACCCAGTCAGGAACCGCGGCATCCGGATCATCTTTTCTCAGGACCTCAAGCATTGCCTTGTCCAATGCCTGCTTGGCACGGCTGAAGCCGTTGATAGGCTTCCTGCCTTCTGTAGTGCTGAAGAGGAAATTTCCTCCATCCTCGCCAACAAATTCAGGCAAGTCACCGAGCAGAGACATCGCATCATCCGACAGCGGAACTATGTGCGATTGCCCCGACTTGAACCGCTCGGGCGGAACTGTCCAAAGCTTCTTCTTCAGATCGAATTCGGGCCTCTGAGCGTCAGAGACTTCGGTCTTTCGCTGCCCCGTCAGAAGCAGCATTTTGAGAAACGGGCCTAGAGGGTAGGGCATGTTGTCGGCTGCACCCCAGTACGCTTTGATCTCGGCATCGGACAACACTCGGACGCCGACCCTTTTGGAAAGCTTGAAGTGCTTCGGCTGCAGATGCTGGGTGGGGTTCACCGTCAGGCCATATCCTTGCCGGCGTTCCGGCCACATTGCCCACGAGAATATTGCTTTGATGTGGCCCCAGGTGTTGTAAGCCATTCCCGGCGCCGGCCGGTCACGTACGGCGCCGATGAGTTCCGCAATATCCGAGTCCGACACGTCGACGATCGGCTTCTTCAGCCATTTGTTGCGGGCCGGATCAAGCAGCTCGCGCCGGATCTCTTTGGCATCCTGATCCGCATGCCGGCTCCGCTGACGTGTCGGAATGTCAGAAAGGTAGTCTTCAACGACTGCTGCAAAACTGTTCTGGCGCTTGCGCGACTGCTCCATTTTCGATCTGTTGATCTCGTCCCGTGGATCTATCCCTTTCTTAAGGAGAAGAAGCCATTTCTTCGCCTCATCCCGTGCTTCATGGAGGCTTAGCGCCGGGTATTCACCCAGGGCTCGCCGCGTCGGATTACCGCTGCCTGGAAAGCGCGCAACAAGCACAAATGTCTTCTTGCCTTTGTCCGTCACCCTGACGGCCAGTCCAGATAGAAGCTCGTCTCGGATTTCAAGGCGGGAGCCAGGCGGTGCGGACTTAAGTCCCGCGATCATAGCGTCGGTGAGTCTCTTCTTCGAGCTTGGCATCTAGGGTCCTGGGCAACATGGGGCAACAAAAACTGCCAGATACTATCTTACAAACTCTGACATATCCAGACAAGCAGGAGCGCGGAGTCCCTGTTTTGTTGAGGCTTCGAAGCCCGTAGCTTACGTTGCCGTCTTGTAACAGACACTAAGCCGCACGGCTCATAACCGCTTGGTTGGGGGTTCGAGTCCCTCCGGGCCCACCATTTCTGTCCATGTACAGCCCGGAGACATTGGTAACAGCTTGTACCTAAGACATGGGTGACAACCTCGTGCCGAACGGGTTGTCGATGGTCTGCAAGGTTCTCTGTTCCAGGTCGATGTAACCCAAATCATAGTGCATGAAGCTGACGAGCCAAATGCCGTCGTCGACCTCCTTGATGCCTAGCCTCTGACCGGCGAGTACGGTGGAGAGGTTGATCTTCTTTCGTGCCATACAGATGCGTCCGCAGGCGGTGACGAGGACGTCCCTGTCGTGGAAGGGGTATTCGACGTCTGGCAGGCCTTCATAGGCTCTCGACGAGGGCGTATAGAGCTCGGCGGGTGTTTTCATGCCGATAGCCTCATGGGGGCGTTCCTCGTTGAACTCGCTGACGAATTGGTCGAAGCGGTCCTGCTGTTGCAGGGCGTTCATGCCCGGCGGACGCGCCGTCTCCTGCTTCAGGGTGCGGTGCATGCGCTCGTGGCGGCCGTTCTGTTGTGGGTGACCGGGTTTGATGCGCTCGATCGCAATGCCGAGCCGCAGCCACCACACCGACAGCTTCGACAGGTTGTAGAGCCCGTTGGGGCTGGCGAAGGGCAGGCCGTTGTCGCTCCTGATGGCGGCTGGCAGGCCGCGCTCCCGGAACAGGCTGACAAAGGTCTCGATGACTGCAGCCTCCTTCGTGCTCTCAAGGGCTTCGCAGCAGAGGATCATGCGCGAGGCCTGGTCCGTTACCGTCAAGGGGTAACAGTATCGGCCGTCGCCAAGCTTGAACTCTCCCTTGAAGTCGGCGCACCACAGATCGTTGGACAGGGCGGCCTGCGACAGCGCCGTGCCTGCCGCCTTGTTCGCCGTTCGCCTCTTGCGGGCGCGGCTCACGAGGCCGTGCCGGTCGAGCACCGCATGCACCGTAGACTTCGCCGGAATGCGCATGTCGCCGGCCAGCTTCCTGACCAGGAGCTCTCTAATCTTGCGGGCGCCCCAATGCGGCTTGTTGCGTTTGGTCTCGACGATCAACTGCTCGATCTGGGCGGGCAACTGGTTGGCGTAGCGCACCGGGCGGCGCGAGCGGTCGGTGAGCGCCTCCAGCCCTTCCTGCCGATAGCGATCCCAGATCTTGTAGCCAGTCTTGCGCGATATGCCAAACTGGCGGCACACATCGCTCATGCCTTCTCCATCGAGAAGACGAGCCACGAAGCGTAGACGTTCTTCCATCACCGAACACTCTCTCCACGGCATCAACACCTCCCGCAAAGCGAAAAGTGTTACCCATGTGTCCGGTACAAAACGTCACCTATGTCTCGGGTCACTCACCATCGCCGCAGCAATACGGACTGTCGTTGTAGCCGGACGCGACTTTCCGAAATTTTGACAGCAAGATCTGGAATTTCGTTGCTGCCCTATTTTAAAATAGACGGGACTGCCGATTGATTTCGATGAAATCTGTCCTTGTTACCCTGGAACTTCGCTTTGCGCGTTGAAGAGGGTTCAGAACCGAAAGTGAATTAGCCGATATCAAGCTGCCCACCGCACTGTCGATGTCGCTTAGACGCGCGGGGGTCTGATTGACCACGCTGTCCACGAAGAGCCCATATTCCACGGGAATATTGCCGTGGGAGTTCTGGATCCTTCGAGCAATATCCTCGGACAACGACTGGATCATCATCTCTCGCTCATGCTCAGCGAACATGAATGTGGTGGGGTCGAAGCTTTCAGGATGGAAACCCACAATATCGAGCCCGCCCCTGCCTTGATGGATGGAATGATTGGAGACCGACCAATGGCTGTCTACCATCACGTTTCTGGCCGTTGCATGTTGTGACAGATGGACCAGCCAGAGCGCTTTATTGGCCTCTGTGGACCTGATAAAAAAAGCGGTAGCGAAAGAGGCTCCGGTTCGCTCCCTAAGGTGGTCAAGGAGAAGGCGTTGGATGGCGTAACGCCCCCCTTCTTCACCACGCATTCGCACGAACTCACGCACCTGATCAGGGGAAAGCTCGACGTTTGATGCAGCTGTGATGTTTTCGGGACGGTCGCTCAGATAGTCGATCAGCCAGTCCACTGCAAAGGTCAGAATGCACTCAGCGCGCTTGAAGCGGTTGAAGATGCTTCTGATCGTCGGCAGGGGCGCCTTTGTGTAGCCCTTCTGGTCTAGCAAGAATAGCGAGCGCCCAGCCCCACGATTTGACCTTTGCGCGATGGCTTCCAATATATCGGGGGCCGCCGCCTCAAATTTTTTGGTGGACATTGATGTCGTGTCCCAACCTGGCGATATAGCCCTTCGCCAGCAATTGATCCTTCAGGTAATCAGTAGTGCTTTTCGAGGCATCCAAAAAACGAAGTCGGCATTGATGGTTAGTGGCTTTGCTTTCCCGAGATTAAGACGGTGCGTCGCCCGGTTGACGGCGTTCAGAAGAAGGAACGGTGTGCCTTCGACGGTCTGCAGGCCATCGCTAAACGCGCCACCGCCACTGAAACCGTCGACCAAGGTTATTCGCAAGTTGTCGATGCGCGGGTTCTGAAGAACGGCATTAAAATAGGGATCTAGATAGTGCTCGATCAGGCGAAGCTTTGCTCCGCTGTGTGATTTCAGTTTCGGTGGGGGAAACCCAACTTTCCAGCCAAACTCAGCGATGGCTCGTCTCCTTTGTAGAAGGAGAGGGAGTACCGCTTAAGTTGATTCGTCAAGCGGACATGCGCTCGACATCCCGCTTTGGTGTAGGAAACTCACGAATCAACACCCCATCGATCATGCCCCCTCCCTTGCCATGAGGGTCTTGTTCCTTAGCGTGTGACAAGGCGGATCCAAGTTCTTGTACCAACGGGTTGTTAGCATATGTGCCCCATTGCTTGAAAAACGGTGCTACACCGTATTGCTGGCAATCCGCGATGATGTCGCGAGCCCATTGGCTAATCATTGGCCTCGATCCATGGCCGCTCTCACCCCCGCTAATCAGCCAATTGGGCTTTGGATCGGTGTGCGCAATTCTAAGCGGGCCTATCGCGGGCTCATAGGAGACAAACCATACAACTGAAGGTATATCCGCGATAAAGCGCTTCCGCTGGTCGAACCGCATCTGGTCCTCCGCAGTGAAGCCGAGCCAAACGTTATGATAGCCTGAGCGCCAATCAGTGGGTAGCATCTTGCGGATGTTCTGAGGCCGTTTGGTCAAGAGTTGCCAATCTAGCGCGGGCGTAGCCCTAATGACTTCGAAAAGGTCGGCCCGCCACTGCGGGTCTGCCTGATTGTCGAATACATCTGCGAGAGAGGCGCAAAATATGCGCTGTCGCCTACCGAACTGGGCCGAAAACTGAGCAGCTTTCTGCTGCCAGATATGTGGCGCCTTCCAGTATGCTTCCGTGGTTCTTTTCCGAGGGGAGTTGCCCCATTTTACGTGGCCGGACCGCTTTGACCAAGCCTCCGCGTAGCAGTTGTCACAGCCCGGGCTGATGTTCGTACAGCCTGTCCAAGGATTAAATGTGTGGTCGGTCCACTCGATCGCTGAATTCATGGCCATCGCACATCTCCCTGCAACAAATCAGTTGCATCGTACCTTCAGCCTCCATGGTCACCAAAGGCTTAATCTGATGGTTGAGCGGGTGAGAAAATAACCTCTTTAACCGCTTTGCTGTTTCCGCCACCAGCGACTGAGTATGTGCAGTCTACCTCTCGGATTGCAAAATTTGAGAAGGTTTCGAACTTCGGGCGAGAGGCCATTATGAACTAAGGTAGTGGCGCTGTAATCTCCGAAACAGAATTGTGGCAGGCGCTACCTATGGCTCCTCACCCAAACGGCGACTCACACGCGCGACGGGGGCCGTTGTACGGCTGGTAGCTGTTGTCTTCGGCACGGTAGGAGCGGTAGCGCTCGAGGCACCAGGTCATGTGGGCGTTGCCGGTGTGCACCAGGGGGCGCTCGGATGTGGCGCTGTAGGCGATCGTTTCGGCGCGGGCGGTGTCGGGGGCCGTGTTCTCTGCCATGTGGGGGGACTCGCAGCTGCGCCGCGGGCCGTTGTAGGGCTGGTAGGTGTTGTCGTCGATCCGGTAGGAGTTGTAGCGGCTCTGGCACCATTCGGCATGCGGCGTGCCGGCGAGGGTCGTCATCGCGCCGTCCTCGATGGCGCCGGTGGCCTCCATGTCGAGGCTGGCGTTCTGGAAGGTACCGTCAAACGCCGTGTCGATTGGCGGCTTCTGCGAGTCGGGAACATCGACGGCCATGGCGAGGTAGACCTGTGGCACGGGAGCGGCGGCGATGCGTTCGAAGGACTGGACCTTCGGATCGATCGCAACGGGCCTGTTGGTCCAAAGCGGGCGTTCGTCGAGATGCGCGAAGCGATGCGGCGCGGGCTCGGCCAGGATCCAGGACGCAGCGGCAACGCCACCGACGAACAGCACCACCGCCATCGTGATGCCCAGCACCAGGGAAAAAAGAGATCTCATCGTTCTGCTCCGCATTCTGCCATTGCGGCGTCAATGCGGCACGCCGCGGAGCGTTCCGCCGCGATGTATGGAATGTGGGTAAGAGTGTTAGCAAAGCGTGATATAATCGGCGGTGGGGGAGGGAGAAGCGTTCCCTTGCGGGCAAAACACCAGCGGTGATGCCGGAGATTGCTCTCGGGCCGGCTCCGATGTCTATGCGGAGATGGCGATGCCCGCAGGGACGATCACTGGTCGGGGTCGCCCGACCAGGCGTTTTCCAGCAGCCAGCCGAAAAGCCATGCCTCCGCCTTCTGACGCCAGTCGCCGACGGGTTCACCGGTTGTCTGCGGCAGCCGTTCCTTCACGAGGAAGGGATTGGTGTCGAAGCCAAGACCGCGGGATCGGGCGGTCATGCCCTCATCCTGGTATGTCAGAAGCATTTCTAGCACGGGCGTAACTTACTGGCCTGTCATTATTATTAGTTGATTCTAAGATCGTCGCGACCATGGCAGAGCCGGTGATTCACGACAAGAGTCGCCCACCACCAAAGTCTAATAAAACCGTTTGGGCGCTCGGCGCCGGATCAAAGGCCAAGTCCCAAGCGTTCGGAGACAGATGATCTATTTCACGAGTGATACCCATTTCGGCGATGCGCGCGTCCTGCGCATCGACCGCCGTCCCTTCGCCAACATGGTCGAACACGACGCCGCCCTCATCGAAACCTGGAACGAGACGATCGGTCCTGAGGACGAGGTCTGGCACCTTGGGGACGTCATGTCCGCGCGCAGCACGGAGGACGCCGACCTGCTGCTGTCACGGCTGAATGGCCGCAAGCATCTGGTGATCGGCAACAACGACCCGGTACCGGTGACAGAGGCCGGCGCGTGGGAGAGTGTCCAGCACTATGCCGAGATCCGGCTCGGCGACCAGCTGCTGGTGCTCTGCCACTATGCCTTCCGGACCTGGAACCAGATGAGCAAGAAATCGATCAACCTGCACGGCCATTCCCACGGGCGGCTGAAGCCGGTGCCGCGCCAGTTCGACGTCGGTGTCGATGCCCGGCGGCTGCGCCCCGTCACCCTGATGGAACTGATCGAGCGGTGACGGTCGGGATCAGGACGCGGTGACGGCCTCGGGCTCGTCATCAGCCAAGGCGAATGCCGGGTCGGATGCGCCGAACGAAGAGCGGATGCGGCTCTTGCCGACGTCGATGACGTGGCGCATGGCCTGAACCGCCTTGTCGGGATCGCGCGAGGCGATGGCATGGGCGATGCGCAGATGGTTGGTCGCGACCTCGTGGATCTTCTTGGGGGAGGCTGCCGGCGACGAGAGCTGGAAGGAGATCGCCAGCGCCGCTTCGACGATGGCGCTCGCGGAGCGCATGAACGGATTGCCGGACATGCGGGCGATCGCAAGATGGAACTCGAGGTCGACCTTGGCGATGGTCTCCGGCGTATGGGTCAGGTCGTCGAATTTGGCGGCAATGGCGTAGAGTTGCACGATGTCGTCGTTGGAGGCGCGCAGCGCGGCGGCTGCCGCTGCCGCTGGCTCCAGTGCCATGCGCATTTCCGCCAGGTGCTCGATGAACTCGAAATCGAGGCCGGACTGGCAGCGCCAGCCCAGCACGTCGGCATCGAAGAAATTCCAGCTGGCGCGGTCAACGACCCGAGTGCCGACCTTCGCCTTGGCTTCGATCAGGCGTTTGGCCGATAGCGTTTTCATCGCCTCGCGCAGGACCGTGCGAGACACGCCGAAGCGGGCGGAGAGTTCGGCATCCCCCGGAAGCAACGAGCCCTCCGGGATGCGTCCGGCGACGATGGCGCTGCCGAGCTCCGCGACCACATGCGCATGGCTGCTACGGCCCTTGCGTCCGGTGATCGTGGTTTCAAGCAGTCCCAATCATGCCTCCTTCAGGCGTCCCTCGGCCAGTCTCCGGTCCGAATACCACACGATCGCGCGTTGCAGAACAATGAAGGTGAAGAGCAGGATGCCGATGACGATCTTCGTCCACCAGGACGACAGCGATCCGTCGAAGACGATATAGGTCTGGATCAGCCCCTGTATCAGGATGCCGACAAAGGTTCCGGCAACCAGGCCGGCGCCGCCGGTCAGCAGGGTGCCGCCGATGACGACCGCCGCGATGGCGTCCAGTTCGACACCGACGGTCGCCAGCGAATAGCCCGACGAGGTGTAGAGGGTATAGGCGATGCCGGCAAGGCCGGAGAGAAAGCCCGAGAGCGCATAGATGCCGATCGTCGTGCGCCCCACCGGCACGCCCATCAGTTCCGCCGACTGGGGATTGCCGCCCAGCGCATAGACATTGGCGCCGAAGCGGGTGCGCCCCGCCACGAACGCGCCGACGACGAAGACCACGAGCATCAGCATCGCCATGGCGGTCAGGCGCCCGCCGCCGGGGAAGCGGAAGTAGAAGCCCTGGATGGCGTCGATGACGGGATGCGAGATGGGCACGGACTGGGTGGAGATCAGATAGGCGGCGCCGCGGGCGAGAAACATGCCGGCAAGCGTTGCCACGAAGGGCGGGATGGACAGGAAGCGGATCATCAGCCCCATGGACGCGCCAAAGGCCGTGGAGATCGCCAGCACCGCCGCGAAGGCGACGATCGGGTCGACGCCGAGCGAGCCGACCATGGAGGCGACGAAGACGCTGGTGAAGGCGATCACGGAGCCGATCGACAGGTCGATGCCGCCCGAGAGGATGACGAAGGTCATGCCGACCGCGGCGATGCCGAGGAAGGCATTGTCGGTCAGCAGATTGCCGAGCACCCGCGTCGACAGCATGTTGGGGAATTGCAGCACGCAGGCGAGATAGGCGAGAAGGAAGATCGCCAGTGCCGCGACGAAGGGGAGGTTGCGTGTGTGGATCACCGGGCCGTCCTCTCTGTCTTTGCGGTCTGCGCGGGGTGCCTGACAGGCTTCAGGAAGCCGATCAGCGTACCGATCGCCGGCGACTGGAGCGTCAGGACAAGGATGATGATGCCTGCCTTGATGATCAGGTTGAATTCCGGCGGGAACCCCGAAACCAGGATACCGGTGTTGATGGTCTGGATGATCATCGCGCCGATCAGCGATGCGAGGATGGAGAAGCGCCCGCCGTTCAGCGAGGTGCCGCCGATGACGACCGCGAGGATGGCGTCAAGCTCCAGCCAGAGCCCGGCATTGTTGGCGTCGGCCCCGCGGATGTCGGCGGTGATGATCAGCCCGGCGACGGCCGCCATGATGCCGGAGACGGCGTAGACGAAGAACAGCAGGAAACGCGCGCGGATGCCGGCGAGCATGGCCGCGCGACGGTTGATCCCGGTCGCCTCGATCAGGAAGCCGAGCGCGGTGCGGCGCACCAGAAGACCGACCAGCAGGGCCGCAGTGACCCAGATCAGGATAGAGACGGGAATGCCGCCGATCGAGCCGGATCCGAGGGCTGCGAAGCTCTCGTTGTTGAAGGTCAGGATCACGCCTTCGGTGATCAATTGGGCAATGCCGCGGCCGGCGACCATCAGGATCAGGGTGGCGATGATCGGCTGGATGTCGAGGACGGCGACGAGCAGCCCGTTCCAGAGCCCGCAGGCAAGGCCGACGAGGAGCGACGCGAAGATCACGACCGGCAGCGGGTATCCGCTGGTGACCAGCGTCGCGGCGACCGCGCCGCAGATGGCGATGACAGCGCCGATCGAGAGGTCGATGCCGCGCGTGGCGATCACCAAAGTCATGCCGATGGCCAGGAGTGCCACGGGCGCGCCGCGAACGAGCACATCGACCAGGCTGCCGTAGAGCCTACCATTCTGGTAGGTGACGCTCAGGAACCCGGGCGAGATCAGGCTGACGAGGGTGACGATGACGATCAGGGCCACAAGCTGCGGGGCGATGCGGCGCAGGCGGCGGGTGAGGGCGCTTTTCATGCGGCCTCCGTGCGGGCCGGATCTGCGATAGCCGTCATGATGTTGTCGGCCGTCACCGCTGCGCCGGTCAGTTCCGCCACGTGGCGGCGGTCGGCGAGCACGATGACGCGATGGGCCACGGCCGTCAGTTCTTCCAGTTCGGAGGAGATGACGACGAGCGACATGCCATCGGCACACAGTCTTTCGATCATTCTGAGAATTTCCGTATGGGCGCCGATGTCGATGCCGCGGGTGGGCTCGTCGAGGATGAGAAGGCGCGGGCCTGTCGCCAGCCAGCGCGCCAGGATCGCCTTCTGCTGATTGCCGCCGGAGAGGAACTTGATCGGCCGGTCCGGGTCCGGGGGGCGGATATCGAGCGAGCGGATGAATTCGTCAGCGAGTTGCGCCTTCTGGCGCGCCGAGACCGGCCGCGCCCACCCTTGCCGCGCCTGCAGGGCAAGCGCAATGTTTTCGCTGACGGAGAATTCGCTGATGATGCCGTCGCTCTTGCGTTCCTCCGGACAGAAGCCGAAGCCGTGGGCGATCGCCGCTTCCGGCGAAGTGATCTTCACCGCCTCTCCGTCGATGTGTGCGGTCCCCGAGTCGGGCCGGTCGATGCCGAACAGCAGGAAGGCGGTTTCCGTGCGGCCCGAGCCCAGCAGGCCGGCGATGCCAACGACTTCGCCGGGATGAATGGCGAGGTCGAAGGGCGCGATGCTGCCGCGCTTGCCGTAGCCTGCAAAGCGGATCGGTGCGGAGGCGGGCTCGACGGTTTCCTCGAGGGCGTGATGGTCACGCGTGATGTGCTGCAGCTCACGGCCGAGCATCATCGAGATCAGCTCCATGCGCGGCAATCCGTCGATCTCGCGCGTTCCCACCATGCGACCGTTTCTCAGCACCGTCACCCGGTCGGCGATATCGTAGACCTGGTTCAAGAAGTGGGTGATGATAATGATGCCGAGGCCGCGGTCGCGCAGCTTGCGCAGAACCGAGAAGACCAACTCTACTTCGTGGCTGTCGAGGCTTGCGGTCGGTTCGTCGAGGACGAGGACCTTGCCGGAGAGATCGACGGCGCGGGCGATGGCGATGATCTGGCGGATGGCGACCGAATAGGACGACAGCAGGGCGTCGACATCGATGTTCAGACCGTAGTCCTGCAACAGCTCGCGGGCGCGGCGGCGCATCTCCCGCTTGTCGATGAAACCAAAGCGTCGCGGCTGGCGGCCGAGAAACAGGTTCTCCGCCACCGTCAGATTCTCTAGAAGGTTCACCTCCTGATAGACGGTGCCGATTCCGAGGTCCTGCGCCTCAGCCACCGTGGCGGGCGCGACCTCCGCGCCCTCGAGCATCATGGTGCCGTCGTCGCGGCTGTAGACGCCGGTCAGGATCTTGATGAGGGTGGACTTGCCTGCGCCGTTTTCGCCAAGCAGCGCGTGGACTTCGCCATGCCTCAGGGAAAAATCGACGTTCTCGAGTGCAGCATTGCCGAGGAAGCTCTTGTTGATGCCGCGAGCGTCCAGAAGAGTGGGTGTCGTGTTCATGTGACGTCCTGCGACCGACGACCGGAGCCGCGACATGCGGCCCCGATCATGCTTCAGGAAGGGCGGTGGGACCGGCGCGCCGGCCCCCCTTTGACGGTTCGGCTCAGTAGCCGAGGTCCTTCTTGGCTTCGTAGACGGCCATCGGATCGTCAGCGGCCGTGTAGAGCTTCGATTCCGTCTGGATCCACTTCGGTGGTTCCGTCTTGTCCTTCAGGTAGGCTTCCAGCGCGTCGAATGCGGGGCCGGCCATATTCGGAGTCAGCTCCACCGTGGCATTGGCCCCACCTTCGGCCATGGCCTTGAAGATGTCCGGAACGGCGTCGATCGAGACGATCTTGATGTCGGAGCCCGGCTTCAGGCCGGCTTCCTTGATGGCCTGTATCGCGCCGACGGCCATGTCGTCGTTATGGGCGTAGACTGCGCAGATGTCCTGGCCGCCGCCTTCCGCCTTGATGAAGCTTTCCATGACTTCCTTGCCCTTGGTACGGGTGAAGTCACCGGTCTGCGAGCGGGTAATCTTGATGTTGTCATGCGAAGCGAGAGCTTCCTCGAAGCCCTTCTTGCGGTTGATGGCGGGCGAGGAGCCCGTGGTACCCTGCAGTTCCACGACGTTGCATGGCTTGTCGCCGATTTCCTGCACCAGCCAGTCGCCGGCAACCTTGCCTTCGTGCACCTGGTCGGAGGTGACGGCCGTCAGATAGAGATCGTCCGGGGCTTCGATCTGCCGGTCGAGAAGAATCACCGGGATCTCTTCCTCCTTGGCTTCCTGCAGGACCGATTCCCAGCCCGTCGCGACGACCGGGGCAACCAGGATCGCATCGACGCCCTGTGCGATGAAGCCGCGGATCGCCTTGATCTGGTTTTCCTGCTTCTGCTGCGCATCGGCAAACTTCAGGTCGATGCCGCGCTTTTCGGCTTCCTGTTTCGTGACCGTCGTCTCGGCGGCGCGCCAGCCGGACTCAGAGCCGATCTGCGAGAAGCCCACGGTCAGGGACTGTGCGGAAACGCCGGATGCGAGACATGCGGAAAATGCGACGGTAAACGCCGCGAGTGCCTTTTTCATCTTAAATCCTCCCAGAAGATGATGGCCTATGACGTCCTCACATTTTCATATTGTCATACTTTTGCAAGGGGGTTTTTCGAGTGCCGATGGAAAAATGTTGGAGGCCATCGGGTTCTTTCGTTCAGAAAGACTGATTTCGCTGGAGAAACAGGGGCTGGGCGAGGCGGGTCGACTTGTGGTGGCCAAGACCGCTCGCTGCTTGACAACGGCCCCCTTGCTCCAATAATCCTATTATATTCTCTCCGGCATGATCGGGGTGGGAGGAGAAGGCCGCCGAATGCGGTCGTACCGGAAGTGCTTTGGGTAGAGGGTCAATGCTGCGAATTCTTCAAGTGCGTCATGGCGACGGCGTCAAGGTTGTTGCCTGGGATGGTGTCGGTGCCGGGCGGGTCGTGCGCGACGTCGCGTCCACCTACGATCTGGCCATGGGCGCCATCGAGGCGGGACAGTCGCTGCAGGAGCGCATTGATACGCTCGGCTATGGCGATGACGTCGATCTTCAGCGCGCGCAGGCCGAGGGACGGTTGACGATCCCGGTGTCGCATGCGGATCCGGCGCATTTCTTCGTCGCAGGAACGGGCCTGACCCATCTCGGGTCTGCCGACGGACGCGACAAGATGCACAAGGCGGCGCAATCCGCCGAAAAGCCCACCGATTCCATGCGCATGTTCCAGATGGGCGTCGAGGGCGGCAAGCCTGCAGATGGCCAGGTCGGCGTGCAGCCCGAATGGTTCTACAAGGGCGATGGTTCGCAGCTGCGCGCTACCGGCGAGGACCTGATCTCGCCCGCCTTCGCACTCGATGGAGGGGAAGAGCCCGAGCTGGCCGCCATCTATCTGATCGGGCCGGACGGCACACCGTTCCGTCTCGGCTTCTGTCTTGCCAATGAGTTCTCCGACCACGTCACGGAGAAGGGCAACTATCTCTGGCTCGCCCACTCCAAGCTGCGCCAGGCGGCGCTCGGCGCCGAGCTCATCGTCGGCGACCTGCCTGCGCATGTTGAGGGAACGTCGCGCGTCCGCCGTGGCAACGAGGTGATCTTCGAAAAGCCCTTCCTGTCGGGCGAAGCGAACATGTCTCATTCGATCGCCAATCTCGAGCACCATAACTTCAAGTACGATCTGTTCCGCCGTCCCGGCGACCTGCATGTGCACTTCTTCGGCACGGCAACGCTGTCGTTCTCGGAAGGGGTCAAGACCGAGCCCGGCGACGTTTTCGAGATCGCCGCCGAGCCGTTCAAGCTGCCGCTCGTCAATTCCCTGACGGTGGCTGCTGACACGCCCGTCTCCATCCGCAAGCTCTGAGGCGCGCCATGAGCATCCGTCTCGGCATCGTCGGACTGGGCAAGATCGCAAGGGACCAGCATCTGGGCGCCATCAAGGCAACCGATGGCATCGGACTGGTTGCCGTGGCGAGCCGCAATGCGACGCTCGAAGGCATCGCCTCGTTCAACGACGTCCAGGACCTGTTGTCGTCCGACATCGCAATCGACGCCATCTCTCTCTGCACACCGCCACAGGGTCGGTTCGAGCAGGCAAGGACTGCGATCGAGGCCGGCAAGCATGTGATGCTGGAAAAGCCGCCAGGTGCGACGCTCTCGGAGGTCTATGCTCTGGAGGCCTTGGCGAAGGAAAAGGGCGTCACTCTTTTCGCCACCTGGCACTCGCGCGAGGCTGCGGCCGTCGAGCCGACACGGGCACTGCTGGCGCAGCGGACGATCCGCAGCCTTGCCGTCGAGTGGAAGGAAGACGTTCGCCACTGGCATCCGGGGCAAGCCTGGATCTGGGAGCCGGGCGGCCTCGGCGTCTTCGATCCCGGTATCAATGCGCTGTCGATCGTGACGCGGATCATGCCGGTGCCGTTTCACCTCGTTCGCTCCGACCTGTTCTTTCCGGAAAACCGCGCCGCACCGATTGCGGCAAGCCTCGCTTTCGAATCCGTCGGCGGCATGGCCGTGACGGCCGAGTTCGACTGGCGCCAGACCGGGCCACAGACCTGGGACATCCGCATCGACACGGAAGAGGGGCCTGTGGTCGTCACTCATGGCGGCAGCCGGCTCATCATCGATGGCGAGCAGCGAATGGTCGAGGAGGACCGGGAATACCGGAACCTCTACAAGCATTTCGTCCGGCTGGTCGGGGAGGGGCGCAGCGATGCAGATTTCTCGCCGCTGGTTCATGTCGCCGACGCCTTCCTGCTCGGACGCCGGCATGCCGTCGAAGCCTTCGAGGACTAGCGATGCGTTCCGCTCGCCTCGTCCCCATTCACGCGTGAGAATTACAACATGACAAATTCCGAAAACCTGCCGTCGACCGAAACCGCCGAAACCGGCCACACCCGCGGAGAGACACGCAAGCTGCGGTCGCGCGCCTGGTTCGACAATCCGCACAATGCGGACATGACGGCGCTCTATCTCGAGCGCTACATGAACTTCGGCCTCAGCCAGGCGGAATTGCAATCGGATCGCCCGATCATCGGCATTGCCCAGACAGGCTCCGACCTGTCGCCCTGCAACCGCCACCACCTGGAACTGGCCAAGCGCCTGCGCGAAGGCATTCGCGAAGCGGGCGGCATCGCTATCGAATTTCCGGTGCATCCGATCCAGGAAACCGGAAAGCGTCCAACCGCCGGTCTCGACCGCAACCTTGCCTATCTCGGCCTCGTCGAAGTGCTCTACGGCTATCCGCTCGACGGCGTCGTGCTGACGATCGGCTGTGACAAGACCACGCCGGCCTGTCTCATGGCAGCGGCAACCGTCAATATTCCGGCCATCGCCCTTTCCGTCGGCCCGATGCTGAACGGCTGGTTCCGCGGCGAGCGAACCGGCTCCGGCACGATCGTCTGGAAGGCGCGCGAACTGCTGGCCAAGGGCGAGATCGACTACGCCGGCTTCGTCAAGCTGGTTGCCTCCTCGGCACCATCGACCGGCTACTGCAATACGATGGGCACCGCGACGACGATGAATTCGCTCGCCGAAGCACTGGGCATGCAGCTTCCGGGCTCGGCCGCCATCCCCGCGCCCTACCGCGACCGCCAGGAGGTTTCCTACCTGACGGGCCTCAGGATCGTCGAAATGGTGAAGGAGGACCTGAAGCCTTCCGAGATCATGACCAAGGAAGCCTTCATCAACGCCATCCGCGTCAATTCGGCGATTGGCGGCTCGACCAACGCGCCGATCCACCTGAACGGCCTGGCGCGCCACATGGGCGTCGAACTGTCCGTCGATGACTGGCAGACCTATGGCGAGGACGTGCCGCTGCTCGTCAACCTGCAGCCGGCAGGGGAATATCTCGGCGAAGACTACTATCATGCGGGCGGCGTTCCGGCCGTGGTCAACCAGTTGATGCGGCACGGCCTCATCAACGAGGACGCCATGACCGTCAACGGCAAGACCATCGGCGAGAACTGTCGCGGAGCCATCATCGAGGACGAGAAGGTCATCCGCACCTACGAGCAGCCGCTCAAGGAACGCGCCGGCTTCCGCGTCCTGCGCGGCAACCTGTTTGCCTCGGCGATCATGAAGACGAGCGTCATTTCGCCGGAATTCCGGGAACGCTATCTGTCCAATCCGGACGATCCGGAGGCCTTTGAGGGTCGTGCGATCGTGTTCGACGGACCGGAGGATTATCACAAGCGGATCGACGATCCGTCGCTCGAGATCGACGCCCACAGCGTCCTCTTCATGCGCGGCGCCGGCCCGATCGGCTATCCGGGCGCGGCGGAAGTGGTCAACATGCGCGCCCCCGACTACCTGCTGAAGCAGGGGATCTCGTCGCTCGCCTGCATCGGTGACGGCCGTCAGTCCGGCACATCGGGCAGCCCGTCCATCCTCAACGCCTCTCCGGAGGCGGCAGCCGGCGGTGGTCTGGCGCTGCTGAAGACCGGCGACCGCGTCCGCATCGACGTCGGTCGCGGCACGGCCGACATCTTGATCTCCGAGGAGGAGATTGCCGAGCGTCGCCGGACGCTGGAGGCGCACGGTGGCTACCAGTACCCGAAACACCAGACGCCATGGCAGGAAATCCAGCGTGGTATCGTTGGGCAAATGGAATCCGGCGCGGTTCTCGAACCGGCCGTGAAATACCAGCGGATCGCGCAGACTGAAGGCATTCCGCGCGACAACCACTGAGTCGACAACGGGGCGGGGGCAGGGGGCCACCGCCCGCATCATCGACGGGTCGAGAACCCGTTCTTTAGGAGGAGCAGTTATGAATTTCGTGAAGTATCTGACGGCCGCAGCAATGCTCGCGTCCGTGGCATTCGCCTCGCCAGCCGCTGCGCAAGACAAAGGCCTCGTCGGCGTTTCCATGCCGACCAAGTCCTCGGCACGCTGGATCGCCGATGGCGACAACATGATCAAGGTCCTGCAGGAGCGCGGCTACGAAACGGATCTGCAGTACGCAGAAGATGACGTGCCGAACCAGCTCTCGCAGATCGAGAACATGATCGTGAAGGGCGCCAAGGTGCTGGTCGTGGCTTCCATCGACGGCACGACCCTCTCGGACGTGCTCCAGCAGGCAGCCGATCAGGGCATCAAAGTTATCGCCTATGACCGGCTGATCCGCGACAGCGGCAACGTCGATTACTATGCCACCTTCGACAACTTTCAGGTCGGCGTGCTGCAGGCCCAGTCGCTTGTCGATGGCTTGAAGGCCAGCGGCAAGGAAGGCCCTCACAACATCGAGCTGTTCGGCGGTTCGCCGGACGACAACAATGCCTACTTCTTCTACGATGGCGCCATGAGCGTGCTGCAGCCGATGATCGACAGCGGCGAACTCGTTGTCGGCAGCGGCCAGACCGGCATGGAGCAGGTTGCCACCCTTCGCTGGGATGGCGCCACAGCACAGGCCCGCATGGACGCGCTCCTGAGCTCGACCTACTCCGACAAGCGCCTCGACGCTGTTCTGTCGCCCTACGACGGCATCTCGATCGGTATCCTGTCTTCGCTGAAGGGTGTTGGCTACGGCAGTGGCGACATGCCAATGCCGGTCGTCAGCGGCCAGGACGCGGAAGTTCCTTCGGTCAAGTCGATCCTGGCCGGCGAGCAGTACTCGACGATCTTCAAGGATACGCGCGAACTCGCCAAGGTCACCGTCGACATGGTTGACGCCGTCATGACCGGCAAGGAGCCGGAAGTCACGGACACCAAGACCTACGACAACGGCGTAAAGGTTGTTCCTTCCTACCTGCTGAAGCCGGTTGCGGTGAACAAGGACAACTGGAAGGAAATCCTGGTCGACAGCGGTTACTACACCGAAGACCAGATCCAGTAAGCCATCTGAGGGCGCCTTCGGAAACGTCGGCGCCCTTCGTCCCATCGGAGTTTCCAGATGCTTGCACCGGCGGTTTCGGCCGAACAATTGCCCATTCTAGAGATGCGCGGCATCTCCAAGTCCTTCGGCGCCGTCAAGGCGCTTTCCGACGTGAGCTTCACCGTTCGCGAAGGCGAGATCCATGCCCTCGTCGGTGAAAATGGCGCCGGCAAGTCGACCCTCATGAAAGTGCTTTCCGGCGTCTATCCGTACGGCAGCTACGAGGGCTCGATCCTGCTTGACGGGCAGGAGAGGCAGTTTCGCGACATCAATGATTCCGAGGAACTCGGCATCATCATCATCCACCAGGAACTGGCGCTCATTCCGCTGATGTCGATCGCGGAAAATATTTTCCTGTCCAATCCGCCGTCCCGCTTCGGCGTGATCGACCGATCGGCCGTTCACCAGCGGACCCAGGCCCTGCTCGCGAAGGTGGGACTGGGCGAGACGCCGGACACGCTGATCACCAACATCGGCGTCGGCAAGCAGCAACTCGTCGAGATCGCCAAGGCTCTGTCGAAGGACGTCCGGCTGCTGATCCTCGACGAGCCGACAGCGAGCCTCAACGAGAAGGACAGCGCCGCCCTGCTGGAGCTTCTGAAGGAGTTCCGGGCCCAGGGCATCACGTCGATCCTGATCTCGCACAAGCTCAACGAGATTTCAGCCGTTGCCGACCGCATCACGGTGCTGCGCGACGGGCGCTCGGTCGGGACGCTCGACTGCCACGAAGGCGTCGTCGAGGAAGACGAGATCATCCGGCGTATGGTCGACCGCGACATGGAGAGCCGCTATCCCAAGCGCACTCCGAACATCGGCGACGTGATCTTCGAAGTTGAGAATTGGTCGGCCTATCACCCGCAGCATTCAGAGCGGCAGGTGGTCAAGAACGTATCCATGCAGGTCAGAGCGGGCGAGATTGTCGGCATCTCGGGGTTGATGGGCGCCGGCCGTACCGAGTTCGCCATGAGCATCTTCGGTCGTTCCTGGGGACGCAACATCTCCGGCACGGCGCGATTGCACGGCAAGGAGGTCGATCTGTCCGACGTCCACCGGGCGATCAAGGCGGGTCTCGCCTATGTCACCGAAGACCGCAAGCACCTCGGCCTGATCTTGGGGGAGGATATCCGCAAGAATATATCGCTTGCCCATCTCGGCGGCGTGTCGTCGCGCGGGGTCATCGACGACATCGACGAGATGAAGGTGGCGCAGGATTTCCGCACAAGGATGCGGATCCGCAGCCACAATGTCTACCAGGAAACGGGCAAGCTGTCCGGCGGCAACCAGCAGAAGGTGGTGCTGTCGAAGTGGCTGTTCACCGACCCTGACGTGCTGATCCTCGATGAGCCGACCCGCGGCATCGATGTCGGCGCAAAATACGAGATCTATTCGATCATCAATGAATTGGCGGACGCAGGTAAAGCCGTCATCGTCATCTCTTCGGAGATGCCGGAACTCATCGGCATCTGCGACAGGATCATGGTGATGCACGAAGGCGATTTCGTCGGCGAGGTGGCCGGAGAGGAGGCCACCCAGGAAAATATCATGCGTGCCATCATGCGCCGCAAAGTGAGGGAATAATGAGCAACCCGGCCAACACTACGGCTGTGCCGCCGCGCGGCACCGGCTTCTGGAAGGAAAACTTGCGCGATTATGGAATGATGATGTCGCTGCTGGC
The DNA here is from genome assembly GCF_056530405.1 of Rhizobium sp. PK7-22. NCBI lineage: Bacteria > Pseudomonadati > Pseudomonadota > Alphaproteobacteria > Hyphomicrobiales > Rhizobiaceae > Rhizobium > Rhizobium sp. PK7-22. The sequence goes on along the minus strand of NZ_CP096514.1, from coordinate 2,940,685 downwards.
GATCGTCCTCTTTTTCCAGTTTGCCACGGGTGGAGTCATCCTGAAGCCGCTGAACATCACCAACATCATCCTCCAGAACAGCTATATCGTCATTATGGCGCTCGGCATGCTGATGGTGATCGTCACCGGACATATCGACCTTTCGGTTGGTTCCGTCGCAGGCTTCATCGGCGCGATCTCCGCGGTGCTGATGGTCCAGTACGACCTGAACTTCGTTCTGGCTTCCGTCATCTGCCTGGCGCTGGGCGGACTGATCGGTGCCGCCCAAGGCTTCTGGATCGCATATTTCAAAATACCGTCGTTCATCGTGACGCTGGCGGGAATGCTGGTGTTCCGCGGACTGATGATCGCAGTGCTCGGTGGACGCTCGATCGGGCCATTCGATCCGACGTTCCAGAAGCTGTCGTCCGGCTACATTCCAGAGGTCATCTCCTCCACCAGCGGCATCTATCTTACCTCGCTGGCGGTGGGACTTGCGGTGGCAGGCTTCCTCGTATGGCAGAACTTCAAGGGCCGCAGCCGCCGCGTGCTGCATGAGGTCGAGACAGAGCCTTTCGGCTTCTTCCTGGCCAAGAACGCTGCAGTCTTCCTGGTGATCGGCTACGCCGCCTATCTGCTCGCCTCGCACCGGGGCATGCCGAACGTGCTTATCATCATGGCGCTGCTGATCGGCTGCTATGCCTTCTTCACCAACAGGACGATCTTCGGGCGTCAGATCTATGCCGTCGGCGGCAACGAGAAGGCGGCGGCCCTGTCCGGGATCAAGACGGCACGGCTCACCTTCTTCACCTTCGTCAACATGGGCGTGCTTGCGGCTCTCGCAGGGCTTGTCTTCGCCGCGCGGTTGAACACGGCGACGCCGAAAGCGGGTCTAGGCTTCGAGCTCGACGTGATCGCCGCCTGCTTCATCGGCGGGGCGTCGGCTTATGGTGGCGTGGGTAAGGTGACTGGGGCCGTCATCGGCGCCTTTATCATGGGCGTGATGAACAACGGCATGTCGATCCTCGGCATCGGCATTGACTATCAGCAGGTCATCAAGGGCCTCGTACTCCTGGGCGCCGTCTGCGTCGACGTCTACAACCAGCGCCGCTGATCTCCATTCCCGCTGAACTCGGGGGCCCGCTTCCTTAGGAGCGGGCCTCTTCGTTTTTGCAGCATCTTCTTCCGGAACCGCCTTGGTTCCGACGCGTTCGCTTCCTGAAACGGAGGTCTCCCATGCCCGATGAGGTAAAGTTCGAATGGCTCGCGCGCTTTGGCTATGCAGCGCGTGGCGTCGTCTATCTGTTGGTTGGCGGCATCGCGCTGCTGTCCAGTTTCTCCGGCGGTCAGGCGGATCAGGAGTCGGCGCTGCAGATGGTGCTGCAGCAGCCGCTGGGCTGGATATGGCTGGGGCTGATCGGGCTTGGCCTGGTCGGCTTCATCGTCTGGCGGCTGGCACAAGGCGTCCTCAATGCAGATGGCCATCCTGGCGATGCCAAGGGGTATCTGACCCGCGCCGCGATGATCGTCAGTGCCATTACCCACGTCGGGCTTGCCTCGTTTGCGCTTCGACAGGCGTTTCAGCTGTCGATCGGTGGTGGATCGGGCAACAGCCAGGAAAGCTGGGCGGCCTGGCTGATGCAGCAGGCCTTTGGTCCCTACCTCGTCGGCGCCGTTGGTCTTGCCATCCTCGCGGGTGGCGTCGTGCAGATCCTCAAGGGCGTCAAGCGCCGTTACTTGAAGTACATCAACCTCGACCCTTCCCGGCATCAGGCACTCGATCTCATTTGCATCTATGGCCTGACGGCAAGGGGTGTGATCTTCCTCATCATCGGTACGTTCTTTCTCTACGCCGCCTGGGCGGTCGATCCGAGCCAGACGGGAAGCACCGCAGATGCGATGGCCTGGGTGCGTCAGCTTCCCTTCGGACGTCTCCTCTATGGCTTCGTCGCGCTGGGGCTGTTTGCATTCGGTGCCTATGGTTTGATCGAAGCGAAGTATAGAACCGTCAGCGCGCCTACCTTAAATGATGCCAAGCGGGCAGCCTCGCTGGCGTAAAGCCAAGCGGACGATCGACAACCGGAGTTACACATGGCCTACCACCAGCGGTTCGGACGAAAGATCGTCGATCGAATCATGACGTTCGAACCCATCAGTCTGGTGCTGATTGCCGTGGCTGCAGGTGGCCTCTTCCTGTTCCTGCAGCTGACGGGAGAAGTGCTGGAGGGCGAGACGCGTGCCTTCGACGAAACTTTCCTGCTGATGCTGAGGAGCACCGATGATCCCGGGACGGCCGTTGGGCCGTTCTGGCTCTCCCACGCGATGAATGACATCACGGCGATCGGCGGTACGACCGTGCTTTCGCTGATGACGGTGCTCGTCATCGGCTACCTCATCCTGGCCGGACGCAGGAAGATCGCACTCTTCACCTTCGTGTCTCTGGTCGGCGGGTGGTTGCTCAGCGCTTCGCTGAAGCTGGGTGTTGCCCGTCCCCGTCCAGACATCGTGCCGCATCTCGTCGAGGTCCACGACCTGAGCTTTCCAAGCGGTCACGCCATGCTCTCGGCGGTGACCTATCTGACGCTCGGGGCTTTGCTCTCGCGGGCCGAGCCGGGTCGCATCACCCGGATCTATACCATTGGTGTAGCGGTGTTTCTGACCTTCATCATCGGGCTGAGCCGGGTCTATCTAGGTGTCCATTATCCCACGGACGTTCTGGGCGGTTGGTGTGCCGGCGCAACCTGGGCACTGATCTGCTGGTTGATCGCGCGCCGTTATATCGCCAAAACTCCCGGCTAGGTTCGGCGCCTTGGATGGGGAAAAAGCCGTTTCGACTTGAGCGAAGCCTCACCAACCTCTAGACCATAGCGGCTGGATGACGACCGAGCAAAATCAGGTGGGACACGTTGATCGATCCATACGAGACCCTCGGTGTTGCACGCAATGCCGATGCCACACAGATCAAGACCGCCTACCGCCGGCGGGCGAAGAACGCCCATCCGGACACCGGCGGTGACGTTGACGCGTTCGCGAAACTGACCACGTCCTACGAACTGCTCTGCGATCCGGTACGGCGCAAGGTCTTCGACGAAACCGGCTATGACCCCACGCTGGCCGACACGAAGGACCTCGAGGGGCTGCTCGTTCTCGAGACGCTCATCAATGATTTCATCCTCGACGAGCGCGAGCCGGGAAGCTTCGATCCGGTTGCCGCCATGCGCCGCAAGCTTACCGACAAGATCGTCAATGTCCGCTTCCACATCCTGGAGCTCGAGCGCCATCGCGCCCGGATCCGCAATCACCTGGACCGCATCGGGCGCAAGCCGGAGACGGATTTCCTGGGCAGCATGATGCGGGCGCGCAGCGATTCGATCACTGATGCCATTCTCAAGGCCGAGGCGCAGATTGCCACCATCGAGAAGGCCTACCAGATGCTCGACGGTTACTCCTACGAGCTGGAGCTCGAGGCGCGGAGCGCCGCGGAGTAGCGGCTGCTCTGGTCGAACGCCAAAGCGCTTCTAGCTTAAAAGAAACGAGCATAGGAGGCCTCCCCATGAAGACCGACCATTTCCTATTGTCCGAAAACGACTGGGTGCCGAACAATCCTCGGCTGCCGGTGATCGTCCATAGCGGCCTCTCGTCAGAGGCGGAGTCCTTGGCGGACATGTTTGAATCGACGTTTGCCGAAAACGGCTGGCAGGGTATCTGGCGCAACGGCATCTTCGACTATCACCACTACCACACGACCGCCCACGAGGTGCTGGGGATCGCGCGCGGACAGGGGACCGTGGTGCTGGGCGGTCCCGGCGGACGTGAGCTGCAGGTGCAGGCCGGAGATTGCCTTGTGCTGCCGGCGGGCACAGGCCACTGCAGGATCTCGGCCAGCGATGACTTCCTGGTCATCGGTGCCTATCCGGCGGGGCAGGATCCGGACCTGCGGCGCAGTGCAGCGGGGGAGAACGGGATGCGCATCCTGCATACGCTTCCCGTTCCCGAAACCGATCCTCTCGGCGGCCCGACGCTTCGGGACCTGTGGGGAGACGGCGGCTGAGACGCCGCCGCCTGTCTGACTAGTCGCGGCTCCAGCGGAGGAAGATGGTCGAGAGCGGCGGCAGCGTCAGCATGATCGACTGCGCCTTTCCATGCGCGGGATGCTCCTCGCTCCAGGCCTCGGAGTTGCCGAGGTTGGAGCCACCGTAGACGCCAGCGTCGGAGTTCAGGATCTCCGTCCAGCGGCCGCCCTCCGGAACGCCGACCCGGTAGCCGTGGCGCGGCATCGGGGTCATGTTGGAAATGGCGAGCACGCAGGAGGAACGATCCTCCGGCCAGCGCAGCATTCCGAAGATGGAATTCTCCGCATCGTCGCCGATCGCCCATTCGAACCCTTGCGGGTTGATATCGCCGTAGGTGAGGGCGGGTTCCGTCGCATAGAGGCGGTTGAGATCACGGATCAGCCGCTGCACGCCGGCGTGCTGCGGGTTGTCGAGCAGATCCCAGACGATCGAGCCATCATGGTTCCATTCGGTCTCCTGGCCGATCTCGCAGCCCATGAAAAGCAGCTTCTTGCCAGGGTGCGCCCACATGAAGCCGTAGTAGGCGCGAAGGTTGGCATGCTTCTGCCAGACGTCGCCCGGCATCTTGCCGAGCAGCGAGCCCTTGCCGTGCACCACCTCGTCATGGGAGATCGGCAGCATGAACCGCTCGGAGTAGGCGTAGACCATGCTGAAGGTCATCATGCCGTGGTGATACTTCCGGTAGACCGGGTCTTCCTCCATGTAGTGCAGGCTGTCGTGCATCCAGCCCATGTTCCACTTGAAGTCGAACCCAAGGCCACCCTGTTCCGGCGGAACGGTGACGCCAGGCCAGGCGGTCGATTCCTCGGCAACGGTGAAGGCATGATCGCAGCGATGATGGATGATGCTGTTGAGGTGCTTGAAGAACTCGACCGACTCTAGGTTCTCCCGGCCGCCGTACTTGTTGGGGATCCACTCGTCCGCGTTGCGGCTGTAGTCCCGGTAGAGCATCGAGGCCACGGCATCCACGCGCAGTGCGTCCACGTGGTAATGCTCGAGCCACTCCAGTGCGCTGGCGATCAGGAAGCCCTTCACCTCGTTGCGGCCGAGGTTGTAGATCAGCGTGTTCCAGTCCTTGTGGAAACCTTCGCGCGGGTCCTCGTGCTCATAAAGTGCGGTGCCGTCGAACCGGGCGAGGCCCCAGACGTCGGTCGGGAAGTGCGCCGGCACCCAGTCCACGATGACGCCGATGCCAGCGGCATGGCAGCGATCGACGAAATAGGCGAAGTCTTCGGGCGTGCCATAGCGGCCGGTCGGTGCAAACAGTCCGAGCGGCTGGTAGCCCCAGGAGCCGCCGAAGGGATGCTCCATGATCGGCAGCAGCTCGATGTGGGTGAACCCGAGATCTGAGGCGTAGGGAATAAGGCGCTGGCTGAGTTCGATCCAGTTGAGGTTGCGATTGCCTTCCTCCGGGACCCGTAGCCAGGATTCCAGATGCACCTCGTAGACGGACATGGCGTCCCTGCCGTCCCGGACTGGCGCCTGCGAGCGCATCCACTCGTCATCGGTCCAGCGGAAGGGGGCGTTTGAGGCGACGATCGAGGCGGTCGAGGGGGCCGCCTCGCTGGCGCGTGCCACGGGATCCGCCTTCTGCGGCAGGGTGTGGCCGTTGTAGTCGATGATCTCGAACTTGTAGCGCTCACCCGGACCGAGCCGGGGGAGGAAGAGTTCCCAGATGCCGGCAGAACCGCGCAGCCGCATCGGGTGCCGGCGGCCGTCCCAGGCGTTGAAATCGCCGACGACAGAGACCCGGCGGGCATTCGGCGCCCAGACGGCGAAGCGCACTCCGGATACGCCGTCGACGTCCATGGGCTGCGCGCCAAGCGTGCGGCCGAGGTCGTAATGGGTGCCTTGGGAGATCAGGTGAAGGTCGAGCTCGCCCAGGAGGAGGCCGAAGGAATAGGGGTCCTCCGTCTCCTGGACCGCATCCGGCCAGGAGATGCGCAGACGGTAGCTGCCGCGCCCCCCGATGTCGGCGGCAAACAGGCCGCCGCCAAACACCTGTTCCATCTGGGCGATGAGGCCATCGCCGTCGGTGTCAATCACCTCCACGGAGGTGGCTCCCGGCAGGAAGGCACGCACTACGTTGGTTTTGCCGACGGTGTGACGGCCAAGGATCGTGAAGGGGTCGCCGTGGCGCCCCTCTACGAGTGCCTGCAGGGCAGCGTGGTCGATATTGGCGAGCAGATCGGCGCGCTCAAGGTTCATTCCGCATTCTCCATGAGGCGTTTTGCGATTTCCGAAAAGCCGGCCAATGGGATCGGTAGCCATTTCGGGCGATTGCGAGCTTCATAGCTGATCTCGTAGGCCGCCTTTTCCAGAAGGAAGAGGTCAAGTACCGCGCGATAGGTCTCGTCTGCCATGGCCAGTGGTCCGGCTTCAGCCACCACCTGCCTGTAGCGCTCCACGAATGCCGCTTCCGCATCTTGTCCGAACTGCGAAACGATCGAGTGGCGACGAGACTGGTCGGCATCGACCATGACGTCCTGCTCAAGGTCCGCCGTCGCGGCGAGATAGTTCAAGGACCGCAGGAAACCTGCGACGTCGCGCAGCGGGCTCGACTTGGCGCGCCGTTCAGCGAGATCCCGGGCTGGCTCGCCTTCGAAGTCGATGAGATAGGCATCGTTTTCGGCAACCAGGATCTGGCCCAGGTGGAAATCGCCGTGATGGCGGGTCATCAGGGTGCCCAAACCAGCACCGGCCAGTTTACCGGCCGCGCTCAGCAATTCTTCACGGCGGTCCAGCAACGGCTGTACCTGCTGGGCGACCTCCGGATCAAGATTGCCTTTCTCCTCGACCAGGACGTCGAGGGCAGAGTTGATCTGGTCGGCAACAGATCTGCGCCACGCGTCCGTATCGTCCTGCCGTGCCGTAACGGGCTGGAAGTCCGGATCGTCGGTCTGCTGCGACAGGGCAAGGTGAAGCTCGCCCAGCCTTTGCCCGATCGTACCAGCAAAATCGACCAGCGGCTTGAACTGCTCCGCGACGTCCTTTTCCTCTTCACCTGCAGTCAGCAGGATATCGTCGATGCCACGGCGCAGATTGCCGAGCATCCAGGTCCATGCGTCGCCCTGATTGCGGATCATGCCCTGGACGATGATCAGCGTATAGCGTGATCCGTCCGGCGCGGTGCGGGCAACCTCACCCAGCAGGGGAGCGGTGTTCTGGTAACCGACCTTGGTCAGATGGCGGGTCATCTCGACTTCCGGGTGGACGCCCGGGAAGATCTTGCGAATGAGCTTGATCATGGCCTTATCGCCGATGATCAGGGAGCTGTTGGACTGCTCCGCCGACAACCAGTTGACGTTCATGTCGTCGGTCATGCCCATGCCGTCGAGCTGCTCCGTGCCGATGAACTCCAGCGTGCCGGCACGACCCGAGATTTGCGACCTCTCGCAAAGCGAGCGGATAATGGCTCGGGCCATGGCCTCCATCGCAAAGCCGTCGGTCAGGAAGCCGACGCGGCGACCCTGGCGGATGCGTGCCAATGCGAGCTGCTGGGCGAGTGCCGGTGGCTGCGTTTCGTCCCACGCGGCCGCAAGCGGCAGGAGGTAGGTTTCGGTCCGGCCTTCCAGCTCCGCTTCCAGCTCGCCGAGCAGGATGTTGCCGGCAAAGGGCAGGGGTGTCGCAGCGACGAGGTTGGCGCTCTTCAACTTCTCACCTTTCGACCCGAACCAGCGGCGCTTCGTCAGATAGGTAGGCAAAATCTCGCGCGACATGGTGCTGACCAGACGCGGCTCCTCGATCAGTTCGTGCAGGTCGCGACGGATCACCATGGTGGCGAAATCGGCAAGCTGCTCAGGCGGTTCTTTCCGCCATGTGGGGCCATCAGCCTCGGCCACCAGCTGGAACCAGAAGAAGCCGTAGGGAGGCATGGTCAGCAGGTAGGTGAGCTGGCCGATCGGCGGGAAGGGCGACATGCCGGTCAGCTCGATGGGAACGCGACCCTGGAACTCCGAGAGATCCAGTTCGACCGCCTGCGGGATCCGCGACAGGTTGGCGACGCAGAGGATCGTCTCGCCCTGATACTCGCGCATGTAGGCGAGGATCTTGCGATTGCCCGGCGTCATGAACCGCAGCGATCCGCGGCCAAAGGCCGGGTGCTTGCCGCGCAGCGACAGCATGCGACGCGTCCAGTTGAGAAGCGAGTGAGCGTCGGCGGCCTGGGCCTCGACGTTGACGGCTTCGTAGCCGTAGAGCGGATCCATGACCGGTGGCAGGACGAGGCGCGCCGGATCTGCCTTGGAGAAGCCGCCGTTGCGGTCGGGAGACCACTGCATCGGAGTGCGTACGCCGTCGCGGTCGCCGAGGTAGATGTTGTCGCCCATGCCGATCTCGTCGCCGTAGTAGAGGACGGGAGTGCCCGGCATGGAGAGAAGCAGGGCGTTCATCAGCTCGATGCGGCGGCGGTCGCGCTCCATCAGCGGCGCCAAGCGACGCCGGATGCCCAGGTTGATGCGGGCGCGGCTGTCGGCGGCATAGGTGCTCCAGAGGTAGTCGCGCTCCTCGTCCGTCACCATTTCGAGCGTCAGCTCGTCGTGGTTGCGCAGGAAGATCGCCCACTGGCAATTTTCAGGGATCTCGGGCGTCTGGCGCATGATGTCGGTGATCGGGAAGCGGTCTTCCTTGGCGATCGCCATGTACATGCGCGGCATCAGCGGGAAGTGGAACGCCATGTGGCATTCGTCGCCGTCGCCGAAATAGTCGCGGGTGTCTTCGGGCCACTGATTGGCCTCCGCGAGCAGCATCTTGCCGGGGTGGGTGGCTTCGAGAGCGGCGCGGATCTTCTTCAGGATGTCGTGCGTCTCCGGCAGGTTCTCGTTGATCGTGCCTTCCCGTTCGATCAGATAGGGGATCGCGTCGAGGCGGAAGCCGTCGATACCAGTCTCCAGCCAGAAGCGCATGACGTCGAGCAGCTCCTGCAGAACCTGGGGGTTGTCAAAATTCAGGTCCGGCTGGTGGGAATAGAAGCGGTGCCAGTAGTAGGAGCCAGCGACCGGGTCCCAGGTCCAGTTCGACTTTTCGCTATCAATGAAGATGATCCGGGTTTCCGGGAACTTCTGATCGTCGTCGGACCAGACGTAGAAGTCACGCTCGGGCGAGCCGACCGGGGCGTGGCGGGCGCGTTGAAACCAGGGATGCTGGTCGGAGGTATGGTTGATCACGAGCTCGATGATCACGCGCATTCCGCGGGCGTGGGCGGCGTCGACGAAGCCCTTGAATTCGTCCATCGTGCCGTAGTCGGGGCTGACGTCGCCGTAGTCGGCAATATCGTAACCGTCATCCCGGCGCGGGGACGGGAAGAAGGGCAGGATCCAGATCGCTGTCGCACCCAGAGACGAGATATGATCGAGCTTCTCGTGCAGTCCCTTGAAATCGCCGATGCCGTCGCCGTTGGCGTCGTAGAACGACTTCACGTGCAGCTGGTAGATAATCGCATCCTTGTACCACAAAGGGTCCTGGATGGTCGTGTCTTGGGCCTGCGCCTGCAGGTTGTCCATGCTCTTCTCCATTATCTCACGCGCCAGATCGAAAACGGCATGCCGGGCTCGATGCGCAGCCGTTGCCACTTGCCGGTCCAGGTGAACTTGTGACCCGAGATCAGGTCCTCCATGGAAAGTGCTGCATGGTCCGGGAGGTTCCATGACCACAGTGGGATTTCGACATCCGCTTCCTGCGCATTGTGCGGATCCAGGCTGATGGCGATCATCAAAACGTTCTCGCGGCCCGGGCTCGCCTTCTCGAAGAACATCACATTGTCGTTCTGAGCAGGGAGCAGCGTGAGGCCGAGATGCGAGTGGAGCGCTGGGTTTTCCCTGCGGATGCGGTTCAGCAGACCGATCTCCTGCTTGATGTTCCCGGGGCGATCCCAGTCCCAGGCACGGATCTCGTATTTCTCGCTGTCGGCATATTCCTTGCGCTTGGCGTCCGGCCGGCCTTCGCAAAGCTCAAAACCGTTGTAGATGCCCCAGAGGCCCGAAAGGGTAGAGGCGAGCGCTGCGCGGATGAGGTAGGCGGAGCGCGGGGCGTTCTGCAGGAAGTCCGGGTTGATGTCGTGGGTGTTGACGAAGAAGTGGGGGCGGAAGAAATCCTTCGGCTCTTCCGTGGTGATCTCGTGCATGTACTGCTCGAGCTCCCACTTGGCGTTGCGCCAGGTGAAATAGGTGTAGGACTGCGAGAAGCCGATCTTCGCCAGCCGATACATGACCTTCGGCTTGGTGAAGGCCTCGGAGAGGAAGATGACTTCCGGGTGGCGCGAGCGGATGTCGGCGATCAGCCATTCCCAGAACGGAAAGGGCTTGGTGTGCGGGTTGTCGACGCGGAAGAGCTTGACGCCCTCGTCGACCCACATCTGGATCACGTCGCGCAATTCCTGCCACAGGGAGGGCACCGCATCCTTGGCGTAGAAGTCGACGTTGACGATGTCCTCGTATTTCTTTGGCGGGTTCTCCGCATAGCGGATCGTGCCGTCCGGCCGCCAGTCGAACCAGCCCGGATGCTCCTTCAGCCATGGATGGTCGGGGGAGGCCTGGATGGCGAAGTCGAGGGCGACTTCCATACCCTGCTCATGGGACGCGGCGACGAGGCGGCGAAAGTCCTCGAAGGTGCCGAGCTCCGGATGAATGGCGTCGTGGCCACCCTCCTCAGAACCGATTGCATAGGGGCTGCCGGGGTCACCGGGAGCCGCCTTCAGGCTGTTGTTTCGGCCCTTGCGGTTGGTGTCGCCGATCGGGTGGATGGGCGTGAAGTAGACGACGTCGAAACCCATCTCGCGAATGCCGGGAAGACGTTCAATGACATCGTCAAAGGTGCCGTGGCGCTGAGGGTCGCCGCTTTGCGAGCGCGGGAAGAGCGAGTACCAGCTGGCGAAGCTTGCACCCAACCGTTCCGCATCGAGCGGCATGACCTGCGAACGGATACGGAACGGCCGGCGGTCAGCCTTCGTCATCAATTCCGACGTCGCGTGGTCGAGGAGGATCTCGATGCGACGTGTCTCTGGGGCATCCGCAAGTTCGCCGATCAGGCGCTTGAGCTGCACCTTGATGTCGCCGTCGACCTGATCGGCCGTCGCCTTGATCAGATTTATGCCTTCCTGGATCTCCAGCCTGAGGTCCAGCCGCGCGTCATGCTTCTTCGTCAATTCGTAGCGGAAGATCGCAAAGGGATTTCGCCAGGCCTCGACGGCATATTCGTGGCGGCCCATGCGCCGCGGCGTGAACTCGCCCTGCCAGCGGTCGTTCTCGAACAGCTGCATCCGGACTTCCTGCCACTCGTCCTGATCGGCAGCACGCCACAGCAGGGCGGCGCTCAACGGATCATGGCCGTCGCCGAAGATGTCGGCTTCGACGCGGATCGTGTCGCCGACCACGCGCTTGACGGCGAAACGTCCATCGTCGACTGCCGGGGTGATCTTCTCGATCGCCAGCCTGGGCGCGGCCGCAGCGACAGTCAGGTCGGGAAGCGGAGAGGGCGACTGGATCGGCTCGGAGGCGCTGCCTTCCAGGATGCGGACTTCCCCGGGCTTCAGGCGGGATACCGACGAGCCCCCGACGTCGGTCAACGGCAGGAAGGACGAGGCGACCTGATTGATGGCCTTGAGTGGCGGCGCAACGCTCTGCCGCAGATCGCGGTTGACGATGACGACCCGCACCTTCCGGGAGGCACGAAGATCCTCTCGATCGGACTGCAGAATTGCCAGGGCCGGCGTGTTGCTGCTGCCGGCAATGATGGTCAGCGGACGGCGGTGATAACCGCTCTGATCGAGTTGCAGCTTCTCGTTGACCGCGCGGATCTCGCCGGAAATGTCATAGGCGGACTGTTCGCGAAAGGCGGCCAGACCAAGGCCGTCGCCGTTCATCTGGTCGAGCGGCGTTGAGGCGCCATACTCGAAGCCCATAGGCACCATCAGGCCGCCGCCCAGAAGTGCAGAAAGCTTGAGCGCCCGCAACGCCCGGCGCTCCAGGATCTCGGAGCTTTCGGTGCCATGGGCAAGGCGCTTGGCGAAGGGGGCTTCGGGAAAGGCAATCTGGTGGCCGAGGATTCGCTGCAGACGGTGCTCTTCGGGAAGCCAACTGTCCTCCAGGTTCCACCATGCCAGCGAGGAGAAGCAGCCGTCGAAGCCGACGCCCGCCAGCGCGCGGCGCCGATTAAGATCCGTGCCTGGTGTCCATGCGTAGAATTGAGCGGCATTCCCTTGGGCCCGCGCAGGGCCGATCAGAGACCTCCAGGCCTCCTCCGGGACGCGATCGATCCCGAGGCAGCGGAAACCGGTGACGCCGGCATCGGTCATCACCGCCAGACGCTGGCGCCACGTCTCGAGGTGCTGATAGGTTTCATCGTTCGGCGCCAGTCCGATGGACTCGCTGCAGCTCTCGTCCGGTCCAATGCGCGGATCGGAGACGATGCGGGCGCTTCCTCTGTCCTGGCGGGCGATCCTGTCGACCACGAGGTCCAGCATCAAGCTCAGGCCGTGCTCGGCGGCGGCGGTCGTTAAGGTCCTGAAGACGTCCTTGACGTTTTCGCCAAGCCCGAGGCGCGGATCGATCCGGTCGGCGTCCTTGCTGACGAAAACGCTCGTCTGGCCGCTTCGCGCGAAAAGCGGAGCACTCAGGATCGTGTCGAACCCCAGTCCCGATGCATGGCGGAACACCTCCTGCCAGGCCTCGATCCCATTCAGTTGAAGAGGATGGACATAATAGATCCGGGGGGGATGGCTCAGGCGTGACGCCGGAGCATCGAATTTCGGAATCGGATTCATGGCCGGGGTCCCCTACGTTTGCATCCAGAGCTAAACGGTGAGGCTTCCGGCTTGTTCCAGCCGAAGTGGGCTGAGGGAGATTTGCGCTACATCAGCTGTGCTTCTGCGACGGCATCCTGAAAGGTCTGTCGGGCCACCTCGGCGGATTCGCGCCCGTCCAGCGCCGCCAGACAGGCATAACGGGCCTTTATGAACCGTGGGCCCTTGATGTTGGGCCATCGGTGATCGAGGTAATCGAGCGCCTCGAAGGTGCTCGTGACGGCGTCGGATCGGGTCCTCACGGGCTTCTGCCAAACCACGTTGTGCATTACCATCCTCCCATGGTGTCTCGGTTTCTCGGCCTCCCAGCCGAAGCGACCCTCGTAACTCCTGAGAACAGAAGCGGTTGCGCTACTTCCGAAGTTTAGCACATTTTCAGATAAACCATGTGGCTTCAGATGCGAGGCCTCAACACGGTGCTCAACTAGATCATGAACCGGCCAGAGACGGCGGGACGAACGGGAAATTCATCAATCAGTTAGGATAGTCGCCGCCATCTTCTTCGGTAATTGTCATCACGTCAGGAAGCGGTATAACCCCATATCTGCATTGATTTGGGAATGGACATGTTTCGGCGGACGGGGCTATCAGAGATTGATTTGAATCTGCTGTTCAATCTCTCTCCAAATCCATATGTCCTGCTGGATGGTGCGCTTCAGATCGTCGGTGCCAACGATGCCTATCTGAAGGCGACAATGCGTACCGAAGAAGAGCTTCTCGGCCGCAAGATGTTTGACGTCTTTCCTAGCGAGCCGACTTCAACGCACGGAAAAATGCTTCGGCAATCCTTCGCCCGTGTACTCGAAACCGGCGAAATCGATTATCTTTCGGTAATTCCTTACCCGATTGCCGGACCCGGCGGGGTATTGGAAAACCGTTTCTGGAGCGCCACCCACACGCCGATCAAAGACGGTGACGGGAACGTCGTACTCATCCTGCAGCACACCGTCGATGTCACCGAACTGCATCGGTTGCGACAGGCTGCCGATCTCGACGGAAATCTGCAGGCACAGGTTGGCGTTCTCACCCGCGCCGATGCCGTTCAGGGGCAGAACCGGGTGCTTGGAGAGGAGCGCGAGTATCTGCGCAACCTGTTTGAGCAGGCACCGGGCTTCATGGCGGTTCTTCGCGAACCGGAGCATGTCTTTACCATTGCAAACAAGGCCTACCGCGAACTCGTCGGACGCGGCGACCTGATCGGCAAGACGATCAGAGCGGCGCTGCCTGAGGTGGCAAGCCAGGGCTTCTACGAAACTCTGGACGAGGTGTATCGAAGCGGCAATCCCTATTCCGCCAATGCGGCGCGCATTCTGCTGCGACGCCAGAACGACACGGAAGAAGAGCGCTTCCTCGATTTCGTCTATCAGCCGATCCGTGATGCATCGGGCGTCGTGAGCGGCATTTTCGTGCAGGGGCACGACGTCACTGAGCTTCGCAAGGCCCAGGAGACGGCAAAGGAAAACGAGAAGCGCTTTCGAACGCTGGCGCAATCGCTGCCGAACCAGGTCTGGACGGCGCTGCCGAACGGGCAGATCGAATGGTGCAATGACGAGGTTTATCGCTATAGCGGGCTCGCGTCGCTCCACTTCGATGCGGACACCCGCTCCACCATGATCCACCCGGACGAGGCCGAAGCGGTCTCGCGCAACTGGCAACACTCGCTGCGCAGCGGCCAGCCGTTTGAGATGGACGTTCGGCTGCGGCGCCACGACGGCGTGTTCCGATGGTTCATCAGCCGCGCTGCGCCGATCATGAACAGCGAAGGCGATATCATCCTGTGGGTCGCCACCAATACCGATATCGAGGAGCAGAAGAAGACAGAGTCACACCTCGAATATCTGGCGGAATCGCTTGGGCAGACAGTGGAAGCGAGGACGCAGGAGCTGGAGCGGACGCAGGAAGTGCTGCGTCAAAGCCAGAAGATGGAAGCGATCGGCAATCTGGCCGGCGGCATTGCCCACGACTTCAACAATCTGCTGCAGGTCATCACCGGCAATCTTCAACTGCTGAACCGCGATGTGTCCGGCAATGATGTCGCAGAGCGCCGCGTCGCGGGTGCGCTTGCGGGTGCTGCGCGCGGTGCGCGGCTCGCTTCGCAGCTTCTCTCCTTCGGGCGCCGGCAGCCGCTGGAACCCAAGGTCATCAACCTCAGCCGGCTGATCCGCGAGATGGATCATCTGCTGCGCCGGAGCCTGGGCGAAGCGATCGAGATCGACACGATCGTCAGTGGCGGTCTGTGGAATACGCTGGTGGATCCGAGCAATGTCGAGAACGCTCTGCTGAACCTGGCCATCAATGCGCGTGACGCGATGGACGGACAGGGCAAGCTGACGATCGAGCTTGGCAACGCCTTTCTCGACGATGAATATGCCCGCAACGCCATCGATGTGACCCCGGGCCAGTATGTCATGCTGGCGGTCACCGATACCGGTTCGGGAATGACGCCCGACATCCTGGAGAAGGTCTTCGATCCCTTCTTCACAACCAAGCCGGATGGCAAGGGGACCGGGCTTGGGCTGTCGATGGTCTACGGCTTCGTCAAGCAGTCTGAAGGCCATATCAAGATCTACAGCGAGGCGGGCAGTGGCACCACCGTGCGCATCTACCTGCCAAGGGCCATGGAGACCGAGGACGTCATGGCCGACAATAGTGCCGGCCCCGTTACTGGCGGAACCGAGACGGTGCTGGTGGTCGAGGACGAGGAGGCTGTCCGCGATGTGACCGTCAGCCTGCTGACCGAACTCGGCTACAAGGTCCTGAAGGCCAAGGATGCCGACAGCGGCCTGGCGATCGTCGAAAGTGGCGCCCAGATCGATCTGCTCTTCACCGATGTGGTGATGCCGGGTCGCCTGAAAAGCCGCGATCTGGCGCGCAAGGCGAAAGAGCGTCTTCCCACGCTCGGCGTTCTCTTCACCTCCGGCTATACGGAGAACTCCATCGTTCACGGGGGACGCCTTGACCCGGGCGTCAATCTTCTCAGCAAGCCCTATACGCGGGAGGCACTTGCCCGGAAGATCAGGCAGGTGCTCGAACAGGGGCGTGGGAAATCGGGAGGGCAGCACATGACGGAAACAGAGACATCAAATGCCGCAGTGCAAGCCGGTGATCTGCCGATCACCGTTCTCATCTGCGAGGACGAAGTGCTCATCCGCATCTCTACCGTCGATTATCTCCAGGACGTCGGAATGAACGTCGTTGAGGCCGGCACATGCGCAGAGGCCATGGCCGCAGCGCAGAGTCATCCGATCGATATCCTTGTCACCGACGTCAACCTGCCGGATATGAGCGGGGTGGAACTGGTTCTCAAGCTTCGCGAGTCACTGCCGCGTCTGCCGGTGATCTTTGCGACGGGCGACAGGACGGTTCCGGGGGCAGAGGTGCTGGAGAAGACCGCGCTGATCACCAAGCCGTATGACTATGACCTCCTGGCGACGCACATCCGGTCGATGGTGACGCCGCGGTCCTAGAGGCCGCGGTCGTCGTCGCTCTTGATGCCGGTGGCGATCTCGGTCTTTCGAAGCAGCCACAGGACGATGATGCCGGTGACGGTGGCAGCGACGGCGACCACCCACATGCCCATGCCGACGCTGAGGCCGATTGCGGCGGACAGCCACATGCTTGCGCCTGTCGTCAGGCCGCGGACGCTCCCCTTCGTATAGACGATGACGCCGGCCGCGAGGAAGGCAATGCCGGACGTAACCGCCTCCACGAGCCTGACGGGATCCATCCGCGTCGTATCGCCGTCGCCGAGCGTCTTCATCATCTGGAGCATGACGAGAGTGAAGACAGTCGCAGCCAGTCCGATCAGCATGTTGGTGCGGATCCCGGCGGTGTTCTTGCGGATCTCGCGCTCCAATCCGATGATGCCGCAGAGGAGGAGGGCACCGAAG
Source organism: Rhizobium sp. PK7-22 (assembly GCF_056530405.1). NCBI lineage: Bacteria > Pseudomonadati > Pseudomonadota > Alphaproteobacteria > Hyphomicrobiales > Rhizobiaceae > Rhizobium > Rhizobium sp. PK7-22. Next base: position 2,923,946 of record NZ_CP096514.1, on the reverse strand, counting down.
ATCCGCAGAAACAGGACTTCGATGCTGACGGGGGAAGTGTTGGAAAATTCCGCAGCGAGTGTTTCGGTCATGGCGGCGTCAGGGGCCTCGTCCGGTTATCATAACCTCCGACAACCGGTTCCGGCTCCCGAAGTTCCTGATCCGCACCGAGGAAGTCCCGCGGGTCACGGGGGGTGCGGCCCACACCATGAGGCCCGCACCACGAGAGGTCGCCGCTAGAGCTTGCCGCCGGCGTTCTGGATGACGCGGGTCAGGCTGCCGTCGGCCGAAAACAGGGGGATGAGGCAGGCCTGCAGTGCGTGGTAGAGGTCTCCCTTGCCCGGGAACAGGTCGTGCGAAGGGATGAGGTCCTCGGACAGTTCCTCGTGCCAGCCGCCGTTCCTGTGGTCGATGACATTGTTGGCGATCGTGCTCCAGACGAGACGGTAGCTGTCCTCGTAGAAGTCGTCGGCGGGCAGGTGCTCGTTGAGGAAATGCGCAGCACCGGCGGCTTCGCAGAGCGGCCACCAGAGTTTGCTCGTCTTGGCGGGCGTGTCGTCCCAATCCAGGGTGTAGAAAAAGCCGCCCCTCTGCTTGTCGCAACCCAGTGACATGGCCTGGATGAACAGGGTTCTTGCGGCATCTGCCATCCAGCCATGGCGCTTCTCGCCGAGTGACCAGAGCTGCAGGATGAGGCGCGACCATTCCAGCCAGTGGCCCGGAGTGGTGCCTGCCGGTCTAAACATCTCGTTGGCGTGGTAATACTCGCGGTCGATCTGCCACTCGCTGTCGAAATGCTCGGCGACCCGGAAACCGACGCTGCCGGCCGAGCGGCGGATGACGAGGTCGGCGATGCTCTCGGCCTTGTCCAGGTAATGTCTCTCGCCGGTGACCTCGAAGGCGGCCATCAGCGCTTCGGTCAGGTGCATGTTGGAGTTCTGGCCGCGATAGGTTCCGCCGTCGATGGGTGACCAGTCGGCCTCGAATTCTTCGGCGATGGCGCCGTGGCGCTCTTCCCAGAAGCGGGTTTCCAGGACCTGCGTGATATCCGCCAGCATCTGGTCGGCCAGCGGATGGCCGACGACCTTGGCCGAAGAGGCGGCGAGCAGCACGAAGGCGTGGCCATAACCCTGCTTGGTGGCATCGACGACGCCATCGTCGTTCAACGACCAGCAGTAGCCGCCGTTGACGCTGTCGCGGTGGCTGTTCCAAAGGTAAGTCATGCCGTGATCGATGACTTCGCCGGCGCCCGGTCGTCCGAGGAGGTAGGCGATCGAGTAGCAGTGCACCATGCGTGCCGACGAATGAATGCCGCGAACCGGGTTGTCCGTGACGAGCGGCGAACCCGCGTCGTCGAGGTCATAGAATCCGCCCTTGGGGTTCATCGCCCGGTACTGGAAGAAGTCCATCAGGGTCTCGGCCTGCCGCAGCAGCCAGTGACGGTGATACTCGCGCTTTGCCCACATGCGTGGCATCGACCCCAGTTCGTTCATGCAACCTTCTCCCGGACTCACAGATTTAACTGCTGGGCATATAACGCTAGGGGACACATGGTGTCATCGCGATTGTTGTCGATGCAGCGGTCGCTAAATATTTGACATAAACATATGCTTATGCGCTTATGGCGCAAATCGATTAGGGAGATGTCTATGTTCGACGAGCTGTTCGGCCCGGAGGCTTCGCCACGCGACGGCACAGAGGTGCTCGCCGCCCTGCAGAAGGCTGCACGCGAACGCATCCTGATCATCGACGGCGCCATGGGCACCCAGATCCAGGGGCTCGGCTACGACGAGGATCACTTCCGCGGCGAGCGCTTTGCCGGATGCGCCTGTCACCAGCAGGGCAACAACGATCTTCTCATCCTCAGCCAGCCGCAGGCGATCGAGGAAATCCACTATCGTTATGCAATGGCGGGTGCCGACATTCTCGAGACCAACACGTTTTCCTCGACACGGATTGCCCAGGCCGACTACGAGATGGAAGGGGCCGTGTACGACCTCAACCGCGACGGCGCCCGCCTTGCGCGGCGCGCGGCGCTCCGGGCGGAGAAGGAAGACGGCAAGCGCCGTTTTGTGGCGGGCGCCATCGGCCCGACCAACCGTACGGCCTCGATGTCGCCGGACGTCAACAATCCCGGCTACCGGGCGGTCTCCTTCGATGACCTGCGGATCGCCTACGGCGAGCAGATCGACGGGTTGATCGACGGCGGTGCCGACCTGATCCTGATCGAGACGGTCTTTGATACGTTGAATGCCAAGGCGGCCATCTTCGCCTGCGAAGAGCGCTTCGCCGAAAAGGGTGTGCGCCTGCCGGTAATGATTTCAGGGACGATCACCGATCTTTCCGGCCGAACGCTGTCCGGGCAGACGCCGTCGGCGTTCTGGTATTCCGTCCGCCACGCCAACCCCTTCACCATCGGCCTGAACTGCGCGCTCGGTGCCGACGCCATGCTGCCGCACCTGCAGGAACTCTCCGCGGTCGCCGACACCTTTATCTGCGCCTATCCGAACGCCGGCCTTCCGAATGAATTCGGCCAATACGACGAGTCGCCTTCGGACATGGCACGACAGGTGGCCGAATTTGCCCGCGAAGGCCTGATCAACGTCATCGGCGGCTGCTGCGGCTCGACACCGGAACACATTCGCGCGATCGCCGACGCCGTCTCCGGTTTCGCGCCGCGCGAGGTGCCCGAGCACAAGCCGTTCATGGCGCTGGCCGGTCTGGAGCCCTTCGTGCTCACCAAGGAAATCCCCTTCGTCAACGTCGGCGAGCGGACGAACGTCACGGGCTCTGCCAAATTCCGCAAGCTGATCACCGCCGGCGACTACGCCGCAGCCCTCGTCGTCGCCCGCGACCAGGTGGAGAACGGTGCACAGATCATCGACATCAACATGGACGAGGGTCTGATCGATTCCGGCCGCGCCATGGTGGAGTTCCTGAACCTGATCGCCGCCGAGCCGGACATCGCCAGGGTGCCGGTGATGATCGACTCCTCGAAGTTCGAGATCATCGAAGCGGGCCTGAAGTGCGTGCAGGGCAAGGCGATCGTCAACTCGATCTCGATGAAGGAGGGCGAAGAGAAGTTCATCGCCCAGGGCCGCCTGATCCGCAACTACGGTGCCGCCGTCGTCGTCATGGCGTTCGACGAACAGGGACAGGCAGACACCTATGAACGCAAAGTCGCGATCTGCAGTCGTGCCTACCAGCTTCTGACGGAAGAAGCCGGATTTGCGCCGGAAGACATCATCTTCGATCCGAACATCTTCGCGGTGGCGACGGGCATCGAGGAGCACAATGGCTACGGCGTCGCCTTCATCGAAGCGACGCGCACCATCCGCCAGACCATGCCGCTGGTGCATATTTCCGGCGGTGTCTCGAACCTCTCCTTCTCGTTCCGCGGCAATGAGCCGGTGCGCGAGGCGATGCATGCGGTCTTCCTCTACCACGCCATCCAGGCGGGCATGGACATGGGGATCGTCAACGCGGGGCAGCTGGCGGTCTACGAATCGATCGATGCCGAGCTGCGCGAGGCGTGCGAGGACGTCGTCCTGAACCGCCGCGACGACGGCACCGAGCGGCTGCTAGAGATCGCCGAACGCTATCGGGGTGCTGCCGGCAAGGAAGCCCGCGTCCAGGACCTGGCATGGCGCGACTGGACCGTCGACAAGCGGCTGGCGCATGCGCTGGTCAACGGCATCACCGAGTTCATAGATGCCGACACGGAAGAGGCACGCCTGCAGGCGGAGCGTCCGCTGCATGTGATTGAGGGGCCGCTGATGGCCGGCATGAACGTCGTCGGCGACCTGTTCGGGGCCGGCAAGATGTTCCTGCCGCAGGTGGTGAAATCGGCCCGCGTCATGAAGCAGGCGGTCGCGGTGCTCTTGCCCTACATGGAAGAAGAGAAGCGCCTCAATGGCGGGGACGGCCAGCGGCAGACCGCCGGCAAGGTGCTGATGGCGACCGTGAAGGGCGATGTCCACGACATCGGCAAGAACATCGTCGGCGTCGTTCTTGCGTGCAACAACTACGAGATCATCGATCTCGGCGTCATGGTTCCGGCCACCAAGATCCTGGAAACGGCGATCGCCGAGAAGGTCGACATCATCGGCCTCTCGGGACTGATTACGCCGTCGCTCGACGAGATGGTGCATGTCGCCTCCGAGATGGAGCGCCAGGGGTTCAACATTCCGCTGCTGATCGGCGGCGCGACGACGAGCCGCGTTCATACCGCGGTCAAGATCCATCCGCGTTACGAGAAGGGGCAGGCGGTCTATGTAACCGACGCCAGCCGCGCCGTTGGCGTGGTGTCCTCGCTTCTCTCCGAAGATGCAAAGACGGGCTATGTGGAGACGATCCGCGCCGAATACGCCAAGGTTGCAGCTGCGCACGCCCGCAACGAAGCCGACAAGAAGCGCCTTCCCCTGGCCAAGGCCCGGGAAAACGCGCAGAGGCTGGATTGGCAGGCCTATGAGCCGGTTGCGCCGAGCTTCACCGGGACCAAGGTCTTCGAGCATTACGATCTCGAGGAACTGTCGAGATACATCGACTGGACGCCCTTCTTCCAGACCTGGGAGATGAAGGGCAGGTACCCGGCGATCCTCGAGGACGAGGCGCAAGGTGAGGCAGCCCGGCACCTCTTTGCCGATGCCCAGGCGATGCTGGAGAAGATCATCGCGGAGAAGTGGTTCCGGCCGCAGGCCGTGATCGGCTTCTGGCCGGCCAATGCGGTGGGCGACGACATCCGCCTGTTTGCCGACGACAGCCGCAGCGAGGAGCTTGCGACCTTCTTCACGCTGCGGCAGCAGCTTTCCAAACGCGACGGCCGGCCCAATGTGGCGCTCTCGGATTTCGTGGCGCCGGTGGAGAGCGGCAAGCAAGACTACGTCGGCGGCTTCGTCGTCACGGCGGGCATCGAGGAGGTCGCGATTGCCGAGCGTTTCGAGCGGGCCAACGACGACTATTCCTCGATCCTCGTGAAGGCGCTTGCCGACAGGTTTGCGGAGGCGTTTGCCGAGCGGCTGCATGAGCGGGTGCGCAAGGAGTTCTGGGGCTATGCGCGCGACGAGGCGCTGGCGCCGGACGCGCTGATCGGAGAAGGCTATGCGGGTATCCGTCCGGCGCCTGGTTATCCCGCACAGCCGGACCACACGGAAAAGGAAACGCTTTTCCGTCTGCTCGACGCGGAGAAGGCCACGGGCGTGACGCTGACGGAGAGTTTTGCCATGTGGCCCGGCTCCTCGGTCGCCGGCCTCTACATCGGCCATCCGGAGTCCTACTACTTCGGCGTTGCCAAAGTGGAGCGGGACCAGGTGCAGGATTATGCGACCCGTAAGGGCATGCCGTTTGCGGAGGTCGAGCGCTGGCTCGGGCCAGTGCTCAACTACGTGCCGGTAAACCCAGCGGACGAGTCCGACGAGGCGGCCTGATCCTTCAGCCTGAGGAGGATGGCGGTGGTGTCGTCCGACTGCTTGAAGCGCGGGAACGTCAGCCCTTCCGGGTCCGTCTCGCGCTCCAGGCGTCGGAGCTCCTCGACGAGCGACGGCAATCCCTTGCCCATCGCCTGGCGAACAAGACCAGGCGCATCGTAGGCCTTGTAGAGGGAGACGAGATCGGCCAGGCCGTCGGAGCAGAGCACGGCGTGGGCGCCGCCGCCGCGCAGGGGTACGTCGCGAAGGAAAAGATGAGCTGCGGCTTCCGGCACGATGCCGAAGGTCCAGGTGATGCCGTTTGGTGTGTTCTGCAGTGCTCGCCCCCGGCGCAGATCCTCCAGCGTCACCGGGTCGGTCTGGTCACCGCGGATCAGGCCGATGCCGCCGAGACGGGCTATGTGGCGGGCGGCCTGCTGCTGTTCCCATTCGTAGGCGCCGGGGATCGGGACGAGAAAGTCGCTCGTACCGTCGTCGTGGAGGAGGTAGAGGCAGCTGTCGCCAAGCCCGAAATACTGGAAGCCAGCCTCTGTCGCGCGCAGCGCCGTCAGGCTGCAGAGCGGCCAAGCGTAGCGCGGCTGATCGCCCGCCGCCGCCAGGAACACATCCCGCGCTTCACCCGAAATCTGTCTGAGAACAGCGTCTGGATCGACGCTCCCATCCAGACGCTGCGACAGTCGGGTTGCGGCGAACTCGGCGATCCAGGCCGCGTCAGAGCCGTGGCCTTCCATGAACTGTCGGTCACCAAGCCCCGTTGCGCCATCCAAGACGAAGGCGGCGCAGGCGTTGAAGCCGAGCCTGTCCTCGTTCGGCCGCCCAGGCTTGCCCGGGTCTGTGATCGTATCGACAATTTCCAGCGTGAAGCGGGCGCTCATGGGCTGTCTTTCCGGCTGAGGCCGATGCGTCAGTCCCGGACCACCAGCAGGTCGCTTGCCGAGAACCTTAGCGTGACGAGTTCTCCCGGTTCCGGCATCTTCAGGTCGGGGGCATTGAACATATCAAACGAGACGGTGCTGCTATCGACCAACAGCTTGGTACGGATGACGGAGCCGAGAAAGCTCGACGATAGCACCTCGCCCTGCAGAGCCGTATCGCCGCCGTCTTCGGACAGGCTGCCGGCCTCCGGTCGCAGTGCCAGGGAGATAGCGTCGCCGCCCTTCCTGTCCGCAATCGCTTCCTTCAGCGCGATGAACTGGTCGCCGATGCGCACGGTATTTGCCGCGGGATCGGCCACGACGGCATCGATCATGTTGAGCGTGCCGACGAAGGAGGCGACGAAGCGGGTGGCCGGGCGGTTGTAGATCTCCGAGGGTGTGCCGATCTGGTCGGCGCGGCCGGCGTTCATCACGACGATGCGGTCGGAGATCGACAGCGCCTCTTCCTGGTCGTGGGTGACGAAGACGGTGGTGATGCCGAGTTGGCGCTGGATCTGGCGGATTTCCTCGCGCAGCGAAATGCGGATCTTGGCGTCGAGCGCCGACAGCGGTTCGTCGAGGAGCAGCACCCGCGGCTTCGGCGCCAGAGCCCGGGCAAGCGCTACGCGCTGCTGCTGTCCGCCCGACATCTGGTAGGGGTAGCGGTCGGCCAGGTGCTCGAGGCGGATCAGCGCCAGCATCTCGTTGACGCGCTCTGTGATCTCGGCCTTCGGCTTGCCGGCGACCTTCAGCCCGAAGGCGACGTTGTCGAAGACGTTCATGTTGGGGAAGAGTGCGTAGGCCTGGAAGACCATGCCGATGTTGCGCTGGTTGGACTTCAGCCGGTTCTGGTCCTGGCCGTCGATGGTGATCGTACCGCCGCTCGGCATCTCGAACCCGGCGATCATCCGCAGCACCGTCGTCTTGCCGCAACCGGACGGTCCGAGGAAGGAGACAAATTCGCCCTTCTCGATGGACATGTTGAAGTCTTTCACCACCTGCACCGGGCCAAAGCTCTTCTGAAGGTTGTCGAGAACCAGGAACGACATGGGCGGATCAATCCTTAGAAGCGGGCGGGTGCCGCCTTGCTGAAGCGGGAAACGAGCTGGATCAGCGCAAGGCAGCCCCAGGTGATGGCGAAGGCGATGACCGAAAGCGCAAAGGGCTCGTAGGCCTTGTTGGCGCCGATCCGCTGGAGATACGGGCCGAAGGCCGGTCGGTCGAGCAGGGCGGCAAATGTGAATTCGCCGATGACGATGGCAAACGTCAGGAAGGCGCCGGACAGAACGGCAGGCACCACATTCGGGAGGATGATCCGGCGCAGGATCGTGAACCAGCCGGCACCGAGAATCTGCGCCGCCTCCGTCAGCGTCGCGACGTCGATCGTGCGCAGGCCCGTATCCACGGCCCGGTACATGTAGGGCAGGGCGAGCACCGTATAGCCGAAGGCCAGCAGTACATTGGTGCCGAGGACGGAACCGGTCAGCGGCAGGAAGCTCGAGGTGTTGTAGAGCCGGATATAGCCGAAGACGATGACGATGGCGGGAATGACGAGCGGCAGCAGGGTCATGAACTCCACATAGGGCCGCGCCCAGGGCATCTTCAACCGCACCCAGAAGGCGGTGGGGACGACGATGACGATGCCGATGACGATCGTCGCCAGTGCCATCAACACGGAGTAGCCAAAGGTCGCCTGAAACTGGGGATCGGACCAGACGCGGGCGTAGGCGTCGAGACTGTAGACGCCGCGCCTGGCCTTCAGCGAGAACTCGAGGAGACCGCCCAGCGGCACGAAGAAATACAGGAGGCCGAAGATCAGGACCGCCCAGCCGATGATGCGTGTGCCGATACTCATTTCAGCCACCTTTCGGCGCGGATGCGCAGCCAGATGTAGACGACATTGGCGATGGCGGTAACGACGATCATGCCAAAGGCCATGGCATAGCCGAGGTGAGGATTGCCCAGAACATCGCCGCGGATCTGCGCGTAGAGCTGGATCGGCACGATGTTGAGGCTGGAGCCGGTCAGCGCGATGGCGGTGGCAACGGCGCCGAAAGCATTGGCGAAGAGCAGCGCGAAGGTGCCCAGCAGCGAGGGGAAGAGGATCGGCATGGCGACCATCCGCCAATACTGCATGGTGGTTGCGCCCAGTACCTGTGCTGCCTCCCGCCATTCGCGGCGCAGGCCTTCGAGGGCGGGCGTGATGATCTGGATCATCAGCGGGATCTGGAAGAACAGATAAGTGACCGTCAGGCCCCAAAAGCTGAGGATGTTGAAGCCGAGGTCGCGCTGCAGGACGAGGCCGAAGTTGTTGCGCAGGAAGACGGTGACGAGGCCCACCGGCCCAAACGTCGCCAGGAAGGCGAAGGCGAGCGGCACGCCCGCAAAGTTCGACGCGACGCCGGAAAAGGTCATCAGCGGCGACCGGACCCAGCGCGGCACCGCGCCAAAGACAACGGCTGCGGCCATGCCAAAACCGATCAGGCAGCCGAGGGCGGCCGAGGCAACCGAGATCTTGACCGAGATCCAGTAGCTGGAGGGGATGGTGCCGCTGTTGAGGTCGGCGATGTTCTGGAGTGTGAAAGCGCCGTCACGCGTCTGGAAGGCGCCGATGACGATGTGCATCGTCGGCAGCACCATGAACAGCATGACGAAGATGACGAAGGGCATCAGGCCCAGCCAGGTGAACGACAGGCGCAGCCGGGGGGCGGGTGAGGCTTGGTTCATCGCGTCAGGATATCCCCGTCAGGGTGTTGTTGCGCTTCCGGTGAACGTACGGCGAGAGCGCTCCGGCTGGCAAGTCCCGGCCCCTTAAGAGGCCGGGACAAGTGGAGAGGTTTACTGGACGTTGGCGCCGACGACGCTGTCCCAGCCGGCAGTGACGGCGGCCTTGTTGGCGTTCTGCTGCTCAACGGTCGGGAAGACGGCCGCTTCGTAGCTTTCGGCCGGCGGCAGGGCGTCCATCAGGTCCTGCGGGATCTTGCCGGCCTTGGCCATGGCGTTGAAGCGGGCCGGGTGGCAATAACCCTTCAGCCAGAGGTTCTGGCCTTCGTCGGAGTAGAGGTATTCCATCCACAGCTTGGCGGCATTCGGGTGCGGGGCGTAGGCGGAGATGCCCTGGACGTAGACGCCGGCGAGAACGCCGGTCTTCGGTACGACGATTTCGACCGGCGGGTTGCCGGCCAGCTCGTCGCGCCACGCCAGAACGTTGTAGTCCCAGGCAATGGCGATCGGGGTCGCGCCCTGTGCGATCGTGCCGGCCTTGGCGATGACCGGGACGAAGTTACCAGCCTTGTTGAGCTCGGCGAAGTACTCAAGACCGGCCTTGCCGGACGCTTCGCCCGCTTCGGCACCCTTGTGCAGACCTGCGGCGAGAACGGCGAGGATGGCCTGGTTGGAGGCGCGCGGATCACCGGCAAGTGCCACCTGGCTTGCATATTCCGGCTTCAGAAGGTCGGCCCAGTCGGTCGGCGTGTTCTCGACGAGGTCCTTGTTCACGATGAACGACAGTACGCCGTAATAATCGCCGTACCAGTAGCCGTCGGCGTCCTTGATGTCGGCCGGGATCTCGTCCCAGGTCGAAACCTTGTAGGGCTGCAGCAGTCCTTCGTCCTTCATCTGCGGTCCGAAAGCGAGGCCCACGTCGACCACGTCAGGGGCCTGCGGGCCCTTGTTGTCCTTGTTGGCCTTGATGGCTTCGACCTCGTCGGCGGAGCCGGCGTCCGGGTTCAATTCGTTGACCTGGATCTCAGGATACTTCGCCTTGAAGCCGGCGATGACCTCGCCGTAGCCGCACCAGCTGTGGGGCAGTGCGATGGTGGTCAGCATGCCTTCTGCCTTGGCGGCTGCAACCAGTTCCGCGCTCGGCTCGGCAAAGGCCAGGCTGGTCGAAGCCATGACGATGGCTGTCGTCAGAGACAGCAAACGGTGGGTCTTGGTGATCACGATATCCTCCTGAGGTTGGTCGTGTTGGCGCGACTCGTAGAGCCAGTTGATGTATCGTATGTGACAGCCTGCGAAGGTGAGCTTTTGCTCATGAAGCCCTTGCGCAGAAGGCCTTGGCGTCCGCCACGGTCATTTGGGCCCGTGGCGATTGTGGCGGCGGAACAGCCGGGATCGCTCAAACAGATCTTCCAGGGAGTTCATCCGCTCCCGTGTCCTGTCCCAGGCGCCGCTCTGCACCGCCTCAATCAGCGCCTCGACGACGAACAGGGTCACGACGGAGGAGTCCCATGCGCTCGGCGCCTCGATGCGGACCCGAAAGCTGTGCCGCGCATGCTTGGCGACCGGCGAGCCCCAGACGTCGGTCAAGAGGACGATGACGACGCCGTTGGCCTTGGCGACCTCGGCAAGCGTCGCCATCTCCTGCTCGTAGCGGCGGATGTCGAAGATCACCAGCACGTCGCCGGGGTTCATGTTGAGGACGTGCTGCGGCCAGGAGCTGGAGTTGGTCGAGATCAGCGTCGTCTTCGGGCGGATCACCTGCATGTGGGTGAAGAAATATTCCGCCAGCGCCCCTGTGATGCGGCCGCCGACGAAATAGATGCCGCGCTTTGGGTCTCCCAGCAGTGATGCCGCTTCCTCGAAGGTGTGCGTGTCGAGGTCCGAGAGCGTCTCGCGCAAGTTGGCGGTGATGGCATCGGCAAAGCGATTGAGGATGTGCATGCCAGGCGCGTTCGACGCCCAGCGGTCGTGCTTGGCAATCGGGTTGGAGATCGTCGCCTCCAGCTCCTGATGCAGATGCGACTGGAATTCCGGATAGCCCTTGAAGCCGAGTTTCTGCACCATGCGGGCGACTGTCGGCGTCGAGACGCCGGCGTTCTCCGCGATCGTGGTGATGCTGCCGAGGCCGGACACCGGATAATTCTCCAAAATCCTGTCGGCCAACTGCCGTTCCGCGCGCGTCAGGCTGTCGTAGCGGGTGCGGATGACATCTGAGACGGTGCGTGCTGTCGTTGGCACTGAAGCTGTTCCCTCCGGTCTTCGCCGGTTGATGAAGATTTAAAAGTTCTTTCGGTTTCGGAGTCAATGGAAGCAATGAAGAGAAATTTTCAGAACTGCATTGACGGGTCGATGAAGATGAAGAATTCTCTTCTAAGTCTTCCCCCGAGTGATAACATCTTCGAATGCTGGCTGAGACAACATTCTTCACTGAGGCCGACGGCGGTCCTGTGGCTGTCGAAAACCCCGACGGGAAGGGCGAGGTCCTGCTTGTCTGCGAACATGCCTCGCGACGGCTGCCGCAGCGTTATGGCACCCTCGGCCTCTCCGGCGACGCTCTCTCGTCACATATCGCCTGGGATCCCGGTGCGCTTGCCGTTGCACAACGGATGTCGCGGCAGCTCGATGCCACCTTGATCTACCAGCGCTTCTCTCGCCTGATCTACGACTGCAACCGCCCGCCGGACTCGCCGGCTGCCATGCGCGACGTCAGCGAGATCTTCCGCATTCCCGGCAATGAGAACCTGACGGAGGAGGAGCGTTCGCTGCGCACCTCATCCCTCTACCTGCCGTTCCAGGGGCGCATCTGTCAGGATCTTGAGGCACGCAGGGCCCAGGGACGTCCGACGGTGCTGGTGACGGTGCACAGCTTCACGCCCGTCTATTTCGGACAGCAGAGACAGGTCGAAATCGGTATTCTCCATGAACGAGACCGCCGTCTCGCCGATGCCATGCTCGAGATTGCCGCCGGTGGCCCGCTCTATCGGGTGGCGCGCAACGAACCCTATGGACCGGCCGACGGCGTGACCCATACACTCGAGCTGCACGCCACGCCGGCCGGCATGCTGAACGTGATGATCGAGATCCGCAACGACCTGATCGCCGACGAGGCGGGGCAGGGCCGTGCAGCAGATTTCCTCAGCGGCCTGCTGAGACAAAGCATCAAAGCCCTGACCAATCAGAACAATAATGGCGGGGCGTAACGAGGTGGAACGGACTGGGAGAATTAAGGGATGCCTGCGAATGTGAGTGCCGCGCCGGGTCGGGCTGATGCCTGAGGCGCTGAAAACCTATGTCCGCACCGTCGACCGCTTCAACCGGAGCGTCGGTCGCGTGACCATGTACCTGATCTTCGTGATGATGGGCATTTTGCTCTGGTCGTCGATCTCCAAGACCTTCTTCCTGCCGTCGCTCTGGACGCTGGAGATGGCGCAGTTCGTGATGTCAGCCTACTACCTCCTCGGTGGCGCCTATTCGCTGCAGATGGATTCCCACGTGCGCATGGATCTCGCCTATGGCCGCTGGTCGCCGAAGACCAAGGCCGTCGTCGACGCGATCACCATCTTCATGCTGTTCACCTACCTGTTCTTCCTGCTCTACGGTGGCATCTCCAGCACGACCTACGCGCTGCAATATACCGAGACCAGCTACTCTTCCTGGTCGCCCTACATGGCACCGATCAAGATCATCATGGTGGTCGGCATCTTCCTGACGCTGCTGCAGGCGACGTCGATCTTCATCAAGGACATCGCGACGGCTCTGGGGAGGTCGCTCGCATGAGCGCAGAGATGATCATCCTCTTCATGTTCTCGTCGATGCTGCTCAGCATGCTGACGGGGCAGCGCGTCTTTGCCGTCATCGGCTTCGTCGGCGTCGTCGCGGCGGCGATCCTCTGGGGCAACGGCGGCTTCGAGCTCGGGTTCTCGGCCGCCATGAAGCTGATGAAATGGTATCCGCTGCTGACGCTGCCGCTGTTCATCTTCATGGGCTATCTGCTGTCGGAATCCGGTATTGCCGAGGATCTCTACAAGGCCTTCCATGTCTGGATGGGCGGCTTGCGCGGCGGTCTTGCCGTCGGCACGATCGGGCTGATGGTGGTGATCTCGGCGATGAACGGCCTCTCGGTCGCCGGCATGGCGATCGGCGCGACTATCGCGCTGCCGGAACTGCTGAAGCGCGGCTACGACAAGACGATGGTCACCGGCGTCATCCAGGCGGGCAGCTCGCTCGGGATCCTGGTGCCGCCGAGCGTGGTGCTGGTGCTCTACGGCATGATCGCCCGCCAGCCGGTGGGTCAGCTCTGGCTTGCCGGTGCGCTGCCGGGTCTGCTGCTCGCGGCGCTCTTCATCATCTATGTCCTCGTGCGCTGCCACCTCAATCCTGCGCTCGGGCCCGTCCTCCCGAAGGAGGAACGGGACATTCCGCTGCGCGAGAAGCTCCTGCTGCTGCGGGCCGGGATCCTGCCGTTCCTGATCTTCTTCCTGATGATGGGCCTGTTCCTGATGGGCTATACGAGCCTGGTGGAGAGCTCGGCCGTCGGTGCCCTCTCGGCGCTGGTGGTGGCCGCACTCAAAGGGCGTCTCGGCAATGGCGTCCTGACCCGGACGATCGAGCAGACGCTCGGCATCTCCTGCATGTTCATGTGGATCATCCTCGCCGCCCTCTGCTTCGGTGCCGTCTTCGACGGATTGGGCGCCGTTCGGGCGATCGAGGGCCTGCTGGTCAACGACTGGGGTCTGTCGCCATGGACCATCCTGATCATGATGCAGATCTCGTTCATCCTGATGGGCATGTTCCTCGACGACACCGCCATGCTGGTGATCGTCGCGCCGCTCTACATTCCGCTCGTCGGCAAGCTCGGCTTCGACCTCGTCTGGTACGGCGTGCTCTACACGATCACCTGCCAGATCTCGTACATGACGCCGCCCTTCGGCTACAATCTCTTCCTGATGCGGGCGATGGCGCCGCCGGAGATCTCGCTTGCCGACATCTACCGATCGGTCTGGCCGTTCGTGATCATCATGATGATCGGTCTGGCCATCATCATGGCCTTTCCGCAGATCGCACTCTGGCTGCCGGAGACCGTCAATGTGCGCGGCTAGCCTCACAACATCAAAAGCAAGAGTCCTGGGAAAGGGGCCATTCCTCGTGCCGGATGAGCCGGCGCGGCGTGACTGTGTCAATCAACAACAGAGGGAACAGACATGACGAACAGACGCGAATTTCTGAAGAAAGCCGGCATGACGGCTGCCGCCGCAGGACCCGCCATGCTGGCGGCCCCGCATGTGAGAGCGCAGGCGCCGATCCGCTGGCGGCTGCAGACCTATGCCGGGCCGGCGCTGGCCGAACACGTCATCAAGCCGGCGATCGACTCCTTCAACAAGATCGCCGACGGCCAGATGGAGATCGAACTCTATACGGCCGATCAGCTGGTGCCGACGGGCGAGCTTTTCCGTGCCATGCAGGCCGGAACCATCGATGCGGTGCAGTCCGACGACGATTCAATGAACTCGCCGGTCGATATCAAGGTCTTCGGTGGCTACTTCCCGTTCGCCTCCCGCTACAGCCTCGACGTGCCCACACTTTTCCACCAGTACGGGTTGAACGAGATCTGGCGGGAGGCCTATGACGAGGTCGGCGTGAAGTGGCTGTCTGCAGGCGCCTGGGACCCCTGCAACTTCGCGACCAACAAGCCGCTGAACAGCCTGGAGGACCTGAAGGGGCTGCGGATCTTCACCTTCCCGACCGCCGGCCAGTTCCTGTCGCGCTTCGGCGTCGTGCCGGTCACCCTGCCGTGGGAAGACGTGCAGGTCGCCATGCAGACCGGCGAAATCGACGGGATCGCCTGGTCAGGCATTACCGAGGACTACACCGTCGGCTGGGCGGACGTGACGCAGTACTTCCTCACCAACAACATCTCCGGCGCCTGGTGCGGCTCCTTCTTCGCCAATGCCGACCGCTGGGCCGAAGTGCCGGACAATCTGAAGGAACTGTTCATGCTGACGATGGACTCGTCGCATTACTACCGGCAGCACTGGTACTGGGGCGGCGAGGCGAAGCTGCGCGTCGAGGGCACGAAGCTGGAACTGACGACCATTCCCGAAGCGGAGTGGAAGACGGTCGAGGCGGAGGCGCTGAAGTTCTGGGACGAGACGGCCCAGATCAGCCCGCGCTGCGCCAAGGTGGTCGACATACTCAAGAAGTACCGCGACACGATGGAGAAGGCGGGGCCGCCCTACCGCTACACCTGATCGCACCATCCGACGGCAGATCCGGAGCCTCCGGATCTGCCACACCTCCAACATGCTCGCCTGACGGAACCCATTCATGTCCCCCACCTATACCTTCGATGCACTCAAGGCCGATGTCGAAGCCGGCCGGATCGATACCGTCCTTGCCTGCCTCGTCGACATGCAGGGCCGGCTGATGGGCAAGCGCTTCCAGGCCGAGTTCTTCGTCGAGAGCGCCTTCGAGGAGACGCACGGCTGCAACTATCTGCTGGCGACCGACATGGAGATGGAGACCATCTCCGGCTACAAGGCGACAAGCTGGGAGACGGGCTACGGCGATTATACGATGAAGCCGGACCTTTCGACGCTCCGCCGCGTGCCGTGGCTGGAGGGGACCGCACTCGTCCTCTGCGACGTGCTCGATCATCACACGCATGAGGAGGTGGCCCATTCCCCGCGTGCCATCCTCAAGAAGCAGGTCGCGCGGCTGGAAGCCATGGGCATGAAGGCCTTCATGGCGACCGAACTGGAATTCTTCCTGTTCGACCAGACCTACGAGCAGGCGCAGGCCTCCGGCTACCGCAACCTGAAGCTCGCCGGCACCTATAACGAGGACTACCACATCTTCCAGACCACCAAGGAGGAGGATGTGATGCGGGCGATCCGCAACGGGCTGCAGGGTGCGGGCATCCCGGTGGAGAATTCCAAGGGCGAGGCCTCGGCGGGGCAGGCGGAGATCAACGTCCGATACGCCGATGCGTTGACCATGGCCGACCGGCACGTCGTCATCAAGAACGCCTGCAAGGAGATCGCCTGGTCGAAGGGCAAGGCGATCACCTTCCTGGCCAAGTGGAACTACAGCGCTGCCGGCTCGTCCTCGCACATCCACCAGTCGCTCTGGAGTGCCGACGGCAAGGTGCCGCTCTTCTTCGACAAGGAGAGCGAATACGGCATGTCGGAGACGATGCGCCACTATGTGGCCGGACTGCTCGCCCACGCCGGCGAGATCACCTATTTCCTCGCGCCCTACATCAACTCCTACAAGCGCTTCATGGCCGGTACTTTTGCCCCGACCAAGGCGATCTGGTCGAAGGACAACCGCACCGCCGGCTACCGCCTCTGCGGCGAGCAGACGAAGGGCATCCGCATCGAATGCCGGGTCGGTGGCTCCGACCTCAATCCCTATCTCGCCATGGCGGCGCTGCTGGCGGCCGGCATCGACGGCATCGAGAAAAAGATGGAGCTGGAGCCCGCCTTCGTCGGCGACGCCTATGGCGGCAAGGACATCCGCGAGATCCCCAACACGTTGCGGGGCGCGACCGCACTGATGCACGGTTCGGCCATGCTGCGCACGGCCTTCGGGGACGATGTCATCGATCACTACACCCGCGCGGCGCAATGGGAGCAGGAGGAATACGATCGCCGCATCACCGACTGGGAAGTGGCGCGCGGTTTCGAAAGGGCCTAGTGCTCAAACCACAAGTTCATAAACGACAGGAAGTGCGATCATGACGATGATCCAATGTATTTCGCCGGTCGACGGCTCGGTCTATGCCGAGCGGCAGGCCATGAGCTTCGAGGAAGCCGCAGTTGCCGTCGATGGCGCGCGCAAGGCGCAGAAGGCCTGGGCGAAGCGGCCGCTGGAGGAGCGGGTGCAGCTCGTCATGAAGGGCGTCGCGCGGCTGAACGAGATGGCCGACGAGATTGTTCCGGAACTCGCCTGGATGATGGGCCGGCCGATCCGCTACGGTGGCGAGTTCAAGGGCTTCAACGAGCGCTCCAATTATGTGGCATCCATCGCAGCGGATGCACTGGCGCCGATGGTGGTGGAAGAGAGTGGCGCCTTCGAGCGCCGCATCGAGCGGGAGGCGCACGGCGTCGTCTTCGTCATCGCCCCGTGGAACTATCCCTACATGACGGCCATCAACACGATTGCGCCGGCGCTGATGGCAGGCAATACGGTCGTCATCAAGCACGCGTCGCAGACGCTGCTGGTCGGCGAGCGCCTGGTGCGCGCCTTCGTGGAGGCGGGCGTTCCCGACGACGTCTTCGTCAACCTGTTCCTCGATCATGATACGACCTCTGCGCTGATCGCTGCGGGCAAGTTCAACTTCATCAACTTCACCGGGTCCGTCGCGGGCGGCCGTTCGATCGAACGGGCGGCTGCCGGCACCTTCACCGGCCTCGGCCTCGAACTCGGCGGCAAGGATCCGGGCTATGTGATGGAGGACGCCGATCTCGACGCCGCCGTCGACACGCTGATGGACGGAGCCACCTACAATTCCGGCCAGTGCTGCTGCGGCATCGAGCGCATCTATGTGCACGAGTCTCTCTACGACAAGTTCGTCGAGAAGTCGGTCGCCTGGGTGTCGAACTACAAGCTCGGCAATCCGCTGGAGCAGGAGACGACGCTCGGACCCATGGCCAATAAGCGATTTGCCCAGGTCGTGCGCGAGCAGGTGGCGGACGCGGTGTCGAGCGGTGCCAGGGCGCTGGTCGATCCGAAGCTTTTCCCGGCCGACGACGGCGGCGCCTATCTCGCGCCGCAGGTCCTGGTGGATGTCGATCATTCGATGACCTTCATGACCGAGGAGACCTTCGGACCTGCCGTCGGGATCATGAAGGTGACGAGCGACGAGGAAGCCGTCGCGCTGATGAATGACAGCAAGTACGGACTGACGGCTTCGCTGTGGACGCAGGACGCAGAGCGGGCAGGGCGGCTTGGCCGCGAGATCGAGACGGGCACCGTCTTCATGAACCGCGCCGACTATCTCGACCCGGCGCTCTGCTGGACCGGTGTCAAGGAAACCGGCCGCGGTGGCTCGCTCTCCGTCCTCGGCTTCCACAACCTCACAAGACCCAAGTCCTACCATCTGAAGAAGGTGACCTCATGAACATCGTCGCGAACTGGAGCTATCCGACGGCCATCAAACTCGGCCGCGGGCGCATCAAGGAACTGGCGGAGGCCTGCAAGACGCTCGGCATCAAAAAGCCGCTGCTTGTCACCGACCGGGGACTGGCGACGATGGCGATCACCGCCCATGCGCTCGACGTGCTCGAGGAGGCAGGTCTCGGCCGGGCGATCTTCTCCGATGTCGATCCGAACCCGAACGAGAAGAACCTCGACGCCGGTGTCACGGCCTACAAGGCCGGCGGGCACGACGGCGTCGTCGCCTTCGGCGGCGGCTCCGGCCTCGATCTTGGCAAGGCGGTCGCCTTCATGGCCGGGCAGACCCGTCCGGTCTGGGACTTCGAGGACATCGGCGACTGGTGGACGCGGGCGAACGCCGACGCCATCGCACCCATCGTGGCCGTGCCGACCACCGCCGGCACAGGCTCGGAAGTCGGGCGCGCCTCGGTCATCACCAATTCCCAGACGCATGTGAAGAAGATCATCTTCCATCCGAAGTTCCTGCCGGGCGTCGTCATCTGCGATCCGGATCTGACGGTCGGCATGCCGAAGGTGATCACCGCCGGCACCGGCATGGATGCCTTCGCCCATTGCCTGGAAGCCTATTGCTCGCCTTTCTTCCATCCAATGAGCCAGGGCATCGCACTGGAGGGCATGCGGCTGGTGAAGGAGTTCCTGCCGCGCGCCCACAAGGACGGCACCGACATCGAGGCGCGCACCAACATGATGGCGGCTGCCGCCATGGGCGCCGTCGCCTTCCAGAAGGGGCTCGGCGCGATCCACGCACTGTCGCACCCGATCGGCGCCGTCTACAATACACACCACGGCATGACAAACGCCGTGGTCATGCCGCCCGTGCTGCGCTTCAACCGGTCGGTCATCGAGGACAAGCTCACCCGCGCCGCTGCCTACCTCGGCATTTCTGGCGGCTTCGACGGGTTCTATGACTATGTCCTCTCGCTGCGCTCCGACCTCGGCGTGCCGGACACGCTGACGGCGATGGGAATCACGCCGGATCGGGTGGACGAGCTTTCGGCCATGGCGATCGAGGATCCGAGCTGCGGCGGCAATCCGGTCCCGATGACGCTGGAAAATACCCGGCAGCTCTTCCTCGACTGCTTCTAGGCCATCGAAGAGGACTGGAATGACAAGCCCCGGAGCCGGAATCCGGGGCTTTTTTCGTCGTGCACTCACATCTCATCGGTCATATGACAGGCAGCTGAATTAACCGTGCGTTAACCATGATTAAGCAGGATGCGGGCAATGCACCATGCCGCTGCGGTGCCCCCTTCGAGCGATGCGGCTCATATTCCCTCCTGAGGATCGAGAATGCCCGTAATTTCCTTTGCCAATGCCAAGGGTGGTGCCGGAAAGACCACCGCAGCCCTTCTGCTCGCGACCGAGCTGGCCCACCGGGGCTTTCGGGTTGCCATCATCGACTGCGATCCGCAGCACTGGATCACGCAGTGGGCGGAGATCTCCGGCCCTGTCCGCAACCTCGAGGTCATCTCGGAAGCTTCGGTTGCATCGCTGCAGTGTCATCTGCGTGATCTGGCGTCACGCTTCGATTTCTTCGTCGTCGATCTCGCCGGCGCCAAGGATGCCCTGGTCACCACGGCCATCGGCCTTTCGGACCACGTCATGATCCCGGTGCAGGGATCGGCAATGGACGCCAAGGGCGCGGCCCAGATCCTCGACCTCCTGGCGCTGATGAAGGACAAGGCGAACCTCGATATCGCCCACTCGGTGGTGCTGACCCGCGTTTCCTCGATGGTCACCACCAAGGCGCTGCTGGCCATCAAGGGCCTGCTGGCTGCCCGCGGCGTCAACGTCCTCAATACGCCGATCGGCGAGCGCAATGCCTTCAAGGAGCTCTTCGAGGTGGGCGGCACCCTGCACACGCTGGATGTTGCGAAGGTCAGCAATGTCGACAAGGCAAAGGAGAATGCCGCGGCCTTTGCGCAGGAGGTCATCCGCCTGATGCCGGCGCATGTCATCCGCTCGCCACGCCTGCGCGTCTTCCCCTTCGGTCGCCACGCAGCCTGAGCCGACTGACGCATCAATTCTGCCGGGCTCGCCGCTCGGGACAACGCGCCGGCACCCGTTGGGCATCGAAGCAGGTAACGGAGACTGCGTGATGCCCACACCGCCTGTGCCGAAATTCAGAACCTATCTCATCTGCGGCACGCCGCGCAGCGGTAGCACTCTGCTGTGCAAGCTTCTTGAGCTTGCTGGTTGCGGACGGCCTCGGTCGTATTTCCGGCGGCAATCGATCAGGCGAATCGCGGACGAACTCGAAATCGAGCACGATGCCAACCTGGAGTCGGTCGAGTTCAGCCGGCTCTATCTCGATGGAAATCGTTCCCAGGGTGAAGCGGGAACAGGCTTGTTCAGCCTGCGCATCATGTATGAGAATCTTGAGGACATGTTGGCGTTGCTCGCCAAGCTCCATCCCGACATACCGTTACCGCAGCAGCTGATCGCGAGCGAGTTCGGCCAGCCATTGTACATCTATCTATCCCGGGAGGATAAGGTCGCGCAGGCGGTTTCTTTCTTCAAGGCTGAACAGACTGGCCTTTGGCACATTGCAGCCGACGGGAGCGAGATCGAACGCACCGGGGATTATCAGGACGCGGTATACGATGCCGATCGTATCTCCATCCTCGTCGATGAGATCTCACGGCATGATCGCGAGTGGCAGCAGTGGTTCCTGCTGCAAGGGATAGAGCCACTACGGCTCACGTATGAGCATCTAACGTCCCGCCCGCAGTCTGATCTGCAGATGGTTCTTGAGGCGCTTGGGCGGGATACCTTGCCTGCCGCAGCCATCGCCACTCCAACCGGCAAGCTGGGGGATAAGCAGAGCGCCGGTTGGATCGAGTGGTTCAAAGCCGAACGGGGCCTTGGCAGTTGAGAAAAAAAAGGCGCCCGAGGCGCCTTCTTTCATTCCACGAATTCGACGGTCACGCCGGGCTTGACCATCTTGGCCAGCTCGGTCGCATCCCAGTTCGTCAGGCGGATGCAGCCGTGGCTGTTGGTCTTGCCGATCTTCGACGGCTCCGGGGTGCCGTGGATGCCGTAGCTCGGCTTCGACAGGGCGATCCAGACGGTTCCAACCGGACCGTTGGGGCCTGGCGGGATCTCGAGGACCTTGTCGTTGTCGCCCTGCTTGAAATTGATCTTCGGGTTATAGGTATAGCCGGGATCAAGCGCGATGCGCTGCACCGTATGAGTGCCGACCGGCGAAGGGGTGTCGGTCGAACCGATGGTTGCCGGATATGCCGCGATCAGGCCGCCGTCTTCGCCATAGGCGAGGACCTGCTCCTTGCTCTTGTCCGCGACGATGCGGGCGACGGCTCCGGTCTTCGGTGCGCCGGGGTTGATCACCTTGATCGTGGTGCCGGGGATGGAGAAGTCAACGCCGGGATTGAGCGTCTTGAGGTAGTTCTCGTCCATGTGGAACTGCTCGGCGAGCTTCTCGCTCGTCGAGGTATAGGACATGGCCGGCAGCTGCGCCTTATGGGCGTAGTCGTCGGGAATGGAGGCCACATAGGGCCCGGCTGCATCCGCGGCGGTGATGGTATAATCAACGATCGGCAAGCCGCCCGAGTACGCCAGACGCTGCAGGATGTCTTCAGAATTGTTCGGATCCAGCGTCTCGCCCGTCATCTGCTGCCAGGCTGCGATTGCCTTGTTGACGTTCTCGCCGAGATGGCCGTCGATGACGCCGGGCGAAATTCCCTCGCGGTCGAGGAAAACCTGCAAGGCAGCGATCTCCGCTTCCGGCTTCTTGGTCACGGTGATGATCGGCTCTTCCGTCTGCAGTGGCTGGGCAGGCTGCTGCTCACGGTCAATCGAGGCATAGGCATCGTCGGGCTGCGGCGCTTCGGGGTAGGCCTGCTCCTCGAGCGGCATCCGAGTGATCGAGCCAGGGCTCACGATCGAACCGGTCACGGAGCCGGGTTCGCCGGGCCGGTATTCGCGATAATCGCGGTAGCCGGCCTCGTCACGGTATCCACCGGGAGCGGGCGGGTATTGATCCGCGCGACGCTGGCCATAACCGTTGCGGCTGACTTCCGTCGCCACAACCTCTCCATAGCGGTCGATCAGGACGCGCTGGCCGGCGCGATCATAGCCGATCCGCACTTCGCCTTCTTCGGGCACGAAGTCGAGGATGCTGCCATCGGGCGCGACAAGCATGGTGTCGGCAGCGTAGGGATCAAAGATCACCTGCGCCGACGTCGTCGAGATACCCTGGGTCATCAGAATTGCGAGACCGAGACTAGCGGTAAAAAGGCGTTTCACGTTGTCACCGACCTTGTTGTTGAACACGGATGAAATTGCCGAGACTGCCAAACGTTCCACCCGATGGATTGGCTGCCACAGACAAGCTAAATTTGACGCTAGTGTGAATTAGCTGAATTCATCGTGAACACGGCGTTAAAATCTCTATCACGTTCTGGTAACAGAGTCGTTGCAGGGAGTGAGGAGTTGAAATGAAAGCTTTTTCCGCAGCCGTCGGACCGCGCCTGATGCTGGATGAGACCTCGGTGCTCGATATCGGCTCCTGCTTCGTCGATGACGTCGACATTGCGCCGGGACGCGCTATTCCCGACGACGGCGATCCGCGGATCGATCATTCGCTGGAGGGCTTCCTGTTCACCTGTGGCCCGGATCACATCCGCCATCCGGAACAGATTCCCGGGCGCGAGGACGGGAAGCATTTCCCGCTGCACGGCTCCTTCTCGTCCCATCCGGCAAAGCTGGTGTTCTGGGACGCGCAGGGCGAGGATGTGGAATGCCATGCCGAGGTGCCGGTGAAGCTTGCCGATGGCGGCACGGCGCTCCTGGAGCGCCAGTGGCGGATCGATGGGCAAACGGGCGAGGTCTGCCTTGACGACAAGGTGACGAACACCGGGCCTCAACCCTTTTCACCCGTCCACATGTACCACATGAACATCGGCGCCTGGCTGTTCGACAACGAGGTGCGGTTGAACGGCGCGATGCTGGAGAACGGAGGCCTGCCCTGGAACTTCGGCGAGGAGCCCGGTGGCGTCTTCTGCGTGCCGGCAGCTTCGGAAGATGTCGCATGGGCGGAGGTGAGACTCGGTCCGATTGCCGCGATCGGCGGCAAGACGCTGAAGGTGAAGTTTCGCACCGATACGCTTCCGCATCTGCAGATCTGGCGCAACCAGCAGGCGCCGGCGCATGTGCTGGGCATCGAGCCGGTCTCGCACCGCTGGGTGGGACGCCGTGAGCTCGAGGAGGCGGGCGAGCTTTCCCTGCTGCAGCCGGGCGAGAGCATCGACTACGGCCTGCGCTTCTGCTTCGTCTGACGCGGGCGTCGATTGACGCTCCGTCGGTGGCAGCGTATTGGGGTTGCCACATTCCAGCCGGAGGAAAAGCGATGGACATCCGACAGATCAACGACGAGTACGCGGTAGCCGGACAGATTTCGGTCGAGGATCTCGACCAGGTCAAGGCAATGGGGTTCAAGTCGATCGTTTGTAATCGTCCGGACGAAGAAGACCCCGGCCAGCCGAGCTTTGCCGATATCGCCGCCAAGGCTCAAGAACTTGGCCTTGAGGTCAAGCACGTGCCGGTCGGTCGCATGGGCGTCGACTCCGATGCCGTCAACGGCATGGTGGACGCGCTGGACGAGCTGCCGCGCCCGATGCTTGCCTATTGCCGCTCCGGCGCGCGCTCCACGGCCATCTACGAGAAAAGCCAGCATCTGCGTGGCTGAGACTTTCACGGCCGGCACCCTGCTGGCCAATCATCCGCAGCCTAAACATCTCCAGGAGTATCCATGAGCATCAAGCGCATCGAAACCGGCGCCCGCATGAGCGGCGCCGTCGTCCACGGCAACACCGTCTATCTGGCTGGCCAAGTGGGTGAGGGCGAGACCGTGACCGAGCAGTGCGAATTTGCCCTGCGTGAAGTGGATCGCCTGCTGGCGGCCGTCGGCAGCGACAAGTCGAAGATCCTGCAGACGCTGATCTACCTGTCAGACATGTCCTATTTCGCCGAAATGAACGCCGCCTGGGAAGCCTGGATCGACCCGGCCAACACGCCGGCGCGTGCCACCAGCGAAGCCAAGCTTGCAGCACCGAAGTACAAGGTCGAGTTCACGGTCACTGCCGCCATCTGAGTGGTGAAGATCTGAACCCGAAAGCCGGCGCATCCCTCTGATGCGCCGGCTTTTTTTCATATCAGGCCTTCTCGCGGATCTGCGTCAGCGTACGGGTCGGTGTGATGGCCTCGGGATCGAGCTTGATCTCGATGATCGACGGCTTGCCGCTGGCGCGGGCGCGTTCGAAGGCGGGCGCAAAGTCTGCCGTCTTTTCCACCAGTTCACCATACCCGCCATAGGCCTTGGCGAAGGCGACGAAATCCGGGTTGACGAGATCGGTGGCGCTGACGCGGCCGGGATACTCCCGCTCCTGGTGCATGCGGATCGTGCCGTAGGTGCTGTTGTTGACCAGCACCGTGATGATCGGCAGGCCGTAGCGCACGGCGGTGATGAACTCCTGGCCATGCATCATGAAGCAGCCGTCACCGGCAAAGCAGATCACCTCACGCTCGGGAAACAGCTGCTTGGCGGCGACGGCCGCCGGCAGGCCATAGCCCATGGAGCCGGAGGTGGGAGCCGCCTGGGTGTTGTACTTGCGGAAGCGGTGGAAGCGATGCACCCAGGTGGCGTAATTGCCGGCGCCATTGGTGAAGATCGTGTCGGCCGCGGTATTGGCGTCCAGCCACTCCATGATCGGTCCCATCTGAACGGCGCCCGGACCGGTCTGCGGCGGGGTCGACCATTTCAGATAGGCGTCGTGCATCGCCGACTTGCGCTCGGCCCAGAGTGGCGCCGCCGGCGGCTCGATGTGCTTCAGCGCGGCGGCGAACTCGGCAGGTGCGGCGCAGATGGCGAGATCCGGGCGGTAGATGCGGCCGAGTTCCTCCGGATCCGGGTAGACATGGACCAGCTTCTGGGCCGGGTATGGGATGTCGATCAGCGTATAGCCGGAGGAGGGCATTTCCGACATGCGGGCGCCGACGAGGACGAGGAGGTCGGACTCCTTGATGGACTTGAACAGTGCCGGGTTGATGCCGATGCCGACATCGCCCGCATAGGACGGATGCAGGTGATCGAACAGCATCTGGCGGCGGAAGGAGCAGCCGACCGGGACCTTGAAGCGGCTGGCGAACGCCTGCATGTCGGAAACGGCCTCCTGGCTCCAGCGGGTGCCGCCGAGGATGAACATCGGCCGCTGCGCCTCTTTCAGCATCACTTCCAGCGCCTGCATCTGGCTCGGGCCGGGATGGGATTCGACGGGCATATAGGCCCGTGCCGCCGGTGCTTCGACCTCCTCGACCAGCATGTCCTCCGGCAGTGTCAGCACGACGGGGCCGGGGCGGCCGGAGGTCGCGACCGCGAAGGCGCGGGTGACGAACTCGGGAATGCGGCGGGCGTCGTCGATCTCACCCACCCATTTGGCGAATTCGGTGAAGGCGCGGCGGTATTCGACCTCCTGGAAGGCCTCGCGTTCCTTCATGTCGCGGCCGATCTGGCCGATGAAGAGGATCATCGGAATGGAATCCTGCTTGGCGATGTGCAGCCCGGCGGAGGCATTGGTGGCGCCCGGTCCGCGGGTGACCATGCAGATCCCGGGCTGGCCGGTCAGTCGTCCCCAGCTGTCGGCCATCATCGCCGCGCCGCCTTCCTGGCGGCAGACGAGGACCTCGATGCCGCTGTCGTAAAGCGCGTCGAGCACCGCCAGATAGCTTTCACCGGGCACGCAGGAGACGCGCTCTACCCCGTTCGCTTTCAGCGCCTCGACAATCAGCTGTCCTCCGGTCTTCATCGGTCTTTCCCCTTGGTGTCTTTGAGTTTCAGTTCTGACAGCACACTTTGCGTGTGCTCGCCGAGCTTCGGGCTCGGGCGGTGATAGGCAAGCGGCGTCTCAGAGAGCACGATCGGTGTGCGGACGCCTGGAATGACGGTGCCGTCGGCTGACGGGAGGTCGATGCGCAGCTGACGCGCCTTCACCTGGGGATCCTCGAACATCTCGGCGACCGAGTTGATCGGTCCGGCCGGGACGGCGTTGTCGCCACAGGCGGCAAGCAGGGCTGCCTTCGGCCAGGCTTGCGTCTGCGCGACCAGCAGCGGCCGCAGGGCAAGCCGGTTGGCGACGCGGGCCTGGTTGGTCGAAAAACGTTCGTCGTCGGCCAGGGCCTCGATGCCGAGGACGCGGCAGAAGCGGCGGAACTGGCCGTCATTGCCGACGGCGAGGATGATGTGGCCGTCCTCGACAGGAATGACCTCATAGGGGCTGATATTGGGATGGGCGTTGCCGAGGCGGGTTGGCGGGGTGCCGGAGACCAGGTAGTTCATGTTCTGGTTGGCGAGCACCGCCGACATCACGTCGAGCAGCGCCATGTCCACCAGTTGGCCTTCGCCGGTCTTCATGGCATGGATCAGCGCCGCCTGGATGGCCGCCACGGCATAGATGCCGGTGAAGATGTCGGCAATGGCGACGCCCGCCTTCATCGGCTGGCCGTCGGCCTCGCCGGTCACCGACATGAAGCCGGACATGCCCTGGACGATGTAGTCGTAGCCGGCCAGATTGGCATAGGGGCCGTCCTGGCCGAAGCCGGTGATCGAGCAATAGACCAGCTTCGGATTGTTCGCCTTCAGGCTCTCGTAGTCCAGTCCGTATTTCTTCAGGCCACCGAGCTTGAAGTTCTCGATCACCACGTCGGCGGTCGCCACCAGCTGGCGGACGATCTCCTGTCCTTCTGCCGTCTTCAGGTCGACGGCGACCGACCGCTTGCCGCGATTGGTGGCGTGGTAATAGGCGGCCGAAAGGTTCTCGCCGTCCTTGCCTTCGACGAAGGGCGGTCCCCAGGCACGCGTGTCGTCGCCGCCTTCCGGGTTCTCCACCTTGATCACGTCTGCCCCGAGATCGGCGAGCATCTGGCCTGCCCAGGGACCCGCCAGCACGCGGGCCAGTTCGATGACCCGGATGCCGGTCAGGGGCGGTTTTTTCGTCTGGCTCTCGTCCATGGTTTCCCTGTCTAGGGTGTGACGATCGGATCGGCCGAAGTCACGGGTTTGGAGGCGGCGCGGCGTTCGCGCCAGATGATGTAGAGGCCGGAGCCTATGACGATGGCAATGCCAAGCCATGTCATCGGCTCCGGGAAATCGCTGAAGACCAGCCACCCAAACCATGTCGCCGAGACGATCTCGAAATAGTGCAAGGGCGCAAGGACGGAGGCCGGGGCAGCCCTGTAGGCATAGACGGAGAGGATGCCGGAAAGCGATGCAAAGAAGCCGACGCCGACGATAAACAGCATCGTCGTGATGTCCGGGAGGGACGGCGCCAGAAAAGTGACGCCACTTCCGCTGCCGAAGACCAGCAGAGCCGCCGAAATCGGGATGCCCCAGAGCGCCATCTGGAACTGCATGGCCCAGGGGTTCTCGTGCCGCGCCAGCGCGCGCGTCATCAGCGCGAAGACCGCGACGCAAAAGGCAGTGGCGATGGGCAGCAGCGCCACGAAGCCGATATCGACAAAGCTCGGCTGGATGATGATCATGGCGCCGAGGAAGCCGACGCCGCAGGCGGTGTAGCGCCGCCAGCCGACGACTTCCTTCAGGAAGATGCTCGACAGCACCGTCAGGATCATCGGCTCGACGAAGAAGATGGCGACCGCGTCGGCCACTTCCATAACCGCGAGCGTGGCGACGAAGCAGATCATGCCGACCGTGACGAGCGCGGCTCGAATTGCGTGAAACGTGCTCATCCGCCAGGAGAAGCTGCGCCACAGGCCGTGCCAGATCACGATCGGCAGCATGAAGATTGCCTGGAAGACGAAGCGGCCGGCGGTGATCATGGTCGGTGACGTGGTGTCGGTGGCAAGCTTGGCGAAGGTGTCGATCAGGGGCGCCACGAGCATGGCGAGCAGCATCAGCAGGAGTCCGGTGACGATGCTGGCGGTTGGGGCATGGGTGGCGGCAAGGCCGCCGGCTGGGGAGTTCATCCTGATCCACTCTTCACAAGGCGCGGCAGGAACGATCAGCTCCGGCCACGGGGGCATCTATAGCCAAGCGCAGCCGCGGCCGCACTTGAAGAAATATCATCACTTCATTCCGTTTGGAGCCCGACGGCCTGGCGTGCCCAGGTGGCGAATTCCGCCGTTGCCTCGTTGCGGACCGTGTCGTTTAACGTCTCGTGACGGGTCTTCGGCCAGACCCTGCTCGTGACACGCTGCAATCCGTGGTTCTTCAGATGACGCGCGAGCCAGGTAATTTCACGACCGCCGTTGGTGGCCTGATCGTTCTCGCCGCCGACAAGGTAGATCGGCATGTCCTTGCGCAGCCTGTCGACGAGCGTCGGGCCACGGTAGGTCATCTCGAACAGGTCGAGCCACAGCGAGACGCTGGCGTCGAAGCCGCACAGGGGATCGGCGAGATAGGCGTCGACTTCCGCGGGATCATTGCTCAGCCAGTCCGCCTCGGTTCGCTTTTCCGGCATCGAGCGTCCCCAGGTCCGGAAGGTTGCCATCGGCAGGATGGTGCTCGGCACGTCGGAACCCTTCAGCGCCCGTTCCGCCAGAAGGACGGCCTGCGCGACGCGCCCGGCAGGTCCGGGGTGGAAGTTCGAATTCCAGATGGTCAGCGCCTGGAAGTCGTCGGGCCGATCGACGGCAGCGTTCAAGGCAATGAGGCCACCCATGGAGTGACCGAAGAGGATGACGGGCAGGCCGGGATGTGCCATGGCAGCCATGTCGCGCATGGCGCAGACGTCGTCGACTACCTTGCGCATGCCATTACGCTCGGCGAAGCGGCCGGGAACGGCATCCGGAGCGGTCGTCTTGCCGTGGCCGCGATGGTCGTGGGCGTAGACGTGGAACCCCGCTCCCGCCATCGTGTCCGCGAAAGCCCCGTAGCGCCCGGAATGCTCCGCCAGTCCGTGGCAGATCAGGAGAATGCCGACGGCGGAAGCCCCCCCCTCACGGTGGCGATAGGCAAGGCTGGCGCCGGTCGGACTTTCAAAACGTCTCGTTTCGCTGAACATTACCCCTCCGTTGGGCGCCTGCGCATTGCTCCGCGCGCCCGTTTCGCCTACATAGCGGCAACTTCCCATTTCTGCCCGGAGCAATTCACGATGGCACGCCAGTTCATCTATCACATGTCGGGACTGAACAAGTCCTACGGCGCCAAGAAGATCCTTGAGAACGTCAGCCTGTCCTTCTACCCGGACGCCAAGATCGGTATCCTCGGTCCAAACGGCGCCGGTAAGTCGACCGTGCTGCGCATCATCGCCGGCCAGGACAAGGAGTTCAACGGCGAAGCCTGGCTCGCCGAGGGCGCGACCGTTGGCTACCTGGAGCAGGAGCCGCATCTCGACGAGACGAAGAACGCCTTCGAGAACGTCATGGAAGGCGTGGCCGACAAGCAGGCCGTGCTCGACCGCTACAACGAACTGATGATGAACTATTCCGACGAGACGGCGGAAGAAGGCGCAAAGCTGCAGGACGTCATCGACAGCCAGAACCTCTGGGACCTGGAACAGCAGGTCGAGATGGCGATGGAAGCGCTGCGCTGCCCGCCCAAGGATGCCGACGTCTCGGTCCTCTCCGGTGGTGAGCGTCGCCGTATCGCGCTGTGCCGGCTGCTTCTGTCGCAGCCGGACCTGCTGCTGCTCGACGAACCGACCAACCACCTCGACGCCGAAACCATCGCCTGGCTCGAGAAGCACCTGCGCGCCTATCCCGGCGCCGTGATGATGATCACCCACGATCGCTACTTCCTCGACAACGTCACCGGCTGGATCCTCGAGCTCGACCGCGGGCGTGGCATTCCCTACGAAGGCAATTACTCGGCCTATCTCACCGCCAAGGCCAAGCGCATGCAGCAGGAAGCGCGTGAAGATGCCGGTCGCCAGAAGGCAATCTCGCGTGAGCAGGAATGGATCGCCTCCAGCCCGAAGGCACGCCAGGCCAAGTCAAAGGCCCGTATCCGGTCGTACGAGCAGCTGGTGGATGCCGCGGAAGGGATCCGGCCGGGCGATGCGCAGATCATCATCCCCGTATCCGAACGCCTCGGCCAGGTGGTCATCGAGCTTGACGGCATCACCAAGGGTTTTGAAGGCCGCACGCTGATCAATGACCTGTCGATCAAGCTGCCGCCAGGCGGCATCGTCGGCATCATCGGACCGAACGGTGCCGGCAAGTCGACGCTGTTCAAGATGATCACCGGGCAGGAAACGCCGGATGCGGGCTCCATCCGCATTGGCGATACGGTGCATCTCGGCTATGTCGACCAGAGCCGCGACGCGCTGGACGGTTCGAAGACTGTCTGGGAAGAAATTTCCGGCGGTGCCGAAATCATCAAGCTCGGCAAGTTCGACATGAACAGCAGAGCCTATTGCGGCGCCTTCAACTTCAAGGGCGGTGACCAGCAGCAGAAGGTCGGCAATCTCTCCGGCGGACAGCGCAACCGCGTGCATCTGGCCAAGATGCTGAAGGCCGGCGGCAATGTTCTCCTCCTCGACGAACCGACCAACGACTTGGATACGGAAACGCTCGGCGCGCTGGAGACGGCGCTCGAGAACTTTGCCGGCTGCGCCATCATCATCAGCCACGATCGCATGTTCCTCGACCGCCTTGCCACCCACATCCTCGCGTTCGAAGGTGACGGCCATGTGGAATGGTTCGAAGGCAACTTCGAAGACTACGAGCAGGACAAGATCCGCCGTCTCGGTGCCGATGCGCTGAACCCCGGCAGCCAGACCTACAAGCGCCTGACGCGCTAATCGTCAGACGGACCTGACAGTGTCGAAGGCTCCGGGCGACCGGGGCCTTCTGCTTTTACACCGACACGACGACAATCGGGTTGCACGACCGCTCCGCCTCATATAAAGATATCTTTATATCTTGATTGCGTAAGGCTGGTGCGAATGGGTTTGTCGCTCGATACATTGGTGGATGTGCTGAAGACCGCCGGCGAACCGACGCGGTTTCGCCTTCTGGCCCTGCTGGCCGACGGCGACCTTACTGTCAGCGACCTCACCGAAATTCTCGGCCAATCCCAGCCCCGTATCTCGCGTCACCTCAAGCTTCTGGCGGAGGAGGACCTGATTGAGCGGTATCAGGAGGGCGCCTGGGCCTACTTCCGCCTGAAGCAGGACGGGCGCGCAGCGGTGCTGGTGCAGACGCTGCTGGCCGCTGCCGCCACAGATGAGCCGGTCCTGGTGCGCGACGGCGAGCGGCTGGCAACGGTGAAGCGGGCGAGGGCGGAGAAGGCGCAGGCCTATTTCAGCCGCAACGCCTCCGAATGGGATGAACTGCGGCGCCTGCATGTCAGCGATGCTGCCGTCGAAAAGGCGCTGCTGCGGCTGATCGGCCGGACGCCGGTCGATTCGCTGCTGGATCTGGGAACCGGGACGGGCTGGATCCTGCAACTGCTATCCGACATCTACAGGCGGGCCGTCGGCGTCGATGCGAGCCGCGACATGCTGTCGGTTGCGCGCGCCAATCTGGACAATGCCGGCATTCTCAAGGCCTCCGTCCGGCACGGGGATATCCTCAATCTGCCGGTGGAGGGTCAGGATTTCGACCTCATCACGATCCACCAGGTGCTGCACTTCCTGGACCAGCCGGAACTGGCGATTGCCGAGGCGGCGCGGGTGCTGCGGCCCGGTGGGCGACTTCTGATTGTCGATCTGGCGCCCCATACCCTTGAATATCTTCGCGACGAGCATGCCCATGTTCGCCTCGGCTTCTCACACCAGATCATCAGCGACTGGCTTGAGAAGGTTGGCCTTGAGGTTGACGAGGTTGTCGATCTGGCGTCCGGGCAGAAGATCGCCCCGTCGCTGACGGCGACGCTGTGGCTTGCGCGCGACAAACGCTTGCTGATTGCCGAATCCAGTTCGGCCCACGACGTGACGGCTACTCAGGGAGAACACGCATGAGAACCGGTCAAATTTCACGGGACGCATTCAGCGTTTCTTTCGAGTTCTTTCCGCCGAAGGGCCCCGATATGGAAGAGCAGCTTTGGCAGACGGTTGCCGAACTGCGCAACTGGAACCCGGAGTTCGTCTCCGTCACCTATGGTGCCGGCGGTTCCACCAAGGCGCCGACGCTGGCAACGATCCGGCGGCTTGTCGAGGAGACGCCGCTCGTGACGGCCGGACACCTTACCTGCGTCGATGCCTCGCGCGAGGAAGTGCATGCCGTGGTGGCCGAGTACAAGGCGACCGGCGTTCGTCACATCGTCGCGCTTCGTGGTGATTCGGCCAGCGGCGTCGGCGCCGCCTATGTGCCGCATCCGGATGGCTACACCGATACGGCCGAACTGGTGGCAGGCCTGCGTGCCCTCGGCGACTTCGACATCTCTGTCTCCGCCTATCCGGAGAAGCATCCGGAAAGCCCGGACATGGCGGCCGACATCGAGACCTTGAAGCGCAAGGCCGATGCCGGCGCGGCGCGGGCTCTTACCCAGTTCTTCTTCGAGAACGACGTCTTCGAACGCTATCTGGAAAAGGTGCGGGCGGCGGGCATCAGCATTCCCATCGTGCCGGGGATCATGCCGATCCAGAACCTGACGCAGCTGAAGCGCTTCGCCGGACGCTGCGGCGCATCGGTGCCGAGCTTTCTGGACGACCGGTTCGCGGGTTTCGACGACAAGCCGGATGAGCGGGCAAAGGTGGCCGCGGATGTGGCTGCCGAGCAGATGGAAGATCTGCAGCGGCGCGGCATCGATGATTTCCACATCTACACGATGAACAGGTCCGGCCTCGTCAACGCCGTGCTGGAGCGACTTGGCCGCCCGAAGCGGCAGGCACAGACGGGCGCCGCTGCCTGATTGCACGAAAGAAGAAACGCAGCCCGATGGAGCTGCGTTTCCTGCTTTCAAAGCTTTATATGATTGTCACGGATGCCAGATATGACCGGTAGTTGTGAAAACTGTGGCGCTCAAATGAAGAGCATAGAAGCCACGAACACAAATGCTACACCAACTGCCAGGACATTCAGAGAGTAAGCGCGTCCCATGTCTGCCTCCTTGTGCTGACTGAGGGAGTGTATGTCTCTTTTCACCCGTTTGAAAAGTAAATTATATGCTGCAGTGCGTGCTTCGGTTGCGTTAGAATCGCTGAATATGAGGCTCAACTCTTTGTTTTGAAACGATTAACATATTAAAATATATGGTGGATAGATCGTAAATTTTCGCTCTCCTGCTGTTAGGGGGCGATACATTGCGTGAGCATCGAGGCGCGCAGGACGCGCTTCTACCGCGCTGCAGCAGGACTCAGGCGACGGAAAATCCGGCCGTCAAGGACCAGCAGACCAAGCGCGATGAGCGCCATCCCAGCCATGTCCGTCCACGTCAGCCGCTCGCCCAGGAACACGACGCCGAGGACGATGGCGCTGGGCGGCACGAGCAGGGTGACCAACGAGGCATTGGTGGCGCCCGCCAGTGTCAGGATGCGGAAGTACAGCAGATAGCCGAAGGCAGTCGACAGGAGCGCAAGCCCAAGGATCGCGAGGATCGCGGTCGTGCTCGGCATGGGGAGCGACCAGGACTGGTCCATGACGAGGGCGACCGGCAGCATCATTAGGGACGACGCCGTCAACTGGCCGGTGGCCGTCACCGGGGCAGGCACCCCACGGAAGCGCTTGCCGAAGGTGCCGGCAAATCCATAGGAAATCGCGGCTGCGACCGGCAGGACGAGGGCCCAGACCGGTGCATGGGCTGCCGAGGAGAGGGCTGGTCCGATGAGGACGGCGGTGCCGGCCAAGCCGATGGCGCAGCCGGCGAGCTTGGCGCCCGTCAGCCTCTCGTCCGTCGTCAAGCGGTTGGCGATGATCACCGTCCAGATCGGCGTCGTCGCGTTGAGGATCGAGGCGAGGCCGGCACCGATCTCCGTCTGGCCGAAGAAGATCAGCGTGTGCGGCAGGGCATTGTTGAGGAGGCCCATGATCGCGAACGCCCGCCAGTGGAGGCGAAGCGTCCTGTAGAGATCGCGGCGCCCATGCAGGTAGATGTGCAGTGCCAAGGCGGCAAGCGACAGCCGCAGGAAAACAAGAGTGAAGGGTGGCACTTCCAGGACGGCCACGCGGGCGAAGAAGAACGAGCCGCCCCAGATCAGGCCGAGCAGCAGCAAAAGGCCCCAGGCCATTGCCGAAAGCCGTTGCGGTGAGTCAGGTGCCACGCGATTCTCCCTCGTGCGAAGTCGAAGGAATAGGGGGGCGCAGCGCCGTGCGCCACCCAAATCTTGCCGGGCAAACCTGGTGCTCAGAGCGCCTGTAGCAGTTCCTGCGTCGGCCAGCCGTCTGCCGGCAGTCCGAGGCGTATCTGTTCCTTCTGGACGGCGCGGCGGGTGCCGGATCCGAGAATGCCATCCACCTTGCCGACATCGTGGCCAGCGCCCTGCAGCTTCGTCTGCAGCGCCCTCATGCCGGCATCGTCGAGACCCGTATCGGGGTTGCCCTTCTGGTAGATCGGAGCGCCCATCAGGCGGGTGGCGAAATAGGCCGCCGAGGTGGTGTAGATGAACGACTGGTTCCATTCGAGATAGATGTTGAAGTTCGGATAGGTGAGGAAGGCCGGGCCGTTGCGGCCCTGCGGCAACACGAGCGCCGCCGGCAGTGCGCCGGAGGCGGTGTCGCCGTCGCGCGGTGTCACGCCCATGGCAAACCACTCGCTGGCCGGCACTTCGTTGCCGAGGCCGCTCTTTTCCCAGGGCAGATCGGCGGGAAGCGTCACTTCCTGGATCCAGGGCTCGCCGGGGCGGAAGCCGAGGCTCTGGATGAACTTGGCGGCCGTCAGGATGGCGTCGGGCGAACTTTCCTTGACGTTGACGTGGCCATCACCGTCGCCGTCGATGCCATAGGCGATGATGTCTTCGGGAAGCATCTGGACCTGGCCGATCTCGCCGGCCCAGGCGCCGGTGCTGGTGGCGGGGTCGAGGTCGCCGTGCTGCACCATCTCGATCAGTGCCAGCAATTGCGGCCGGAACAGCTCCGGGCGGCGGCAGTCATGCGCCAGCGTCACGAGGGCATTGCGGGTGTTGAAATCCCCCTGGACGGCGCCGAAATCGGTCTCCATGGCCCAGAAGGCGGCAATCACGCCAGGCGGTACGCCGAACTCCTGCTCGGCGCGCGCAAAGACGTCCGCATATTGCTTGAGCTTTTGGCGCCCGATGTCGAGGCGGGCCTGGCTCACGGTCCGCTGCGAGAATTCGAGGAAGGTCTGCTTGAAGACGCCCTGGGCGCGATCGCGCGACAGGACCTTTTGGTCGATGCTTGCACCCGCCAACGCGCGGTCGGCAGCCTCGGCTGGAACGCCCTTGGCGACGGCTTCCGCCTTCACGCCTTCCAGAAAGGCGCCAAGGTCGCCGCCGCAGCTTTGCGCCAGCGCCGAGGAGGCAAAAGCGGTCGACAACAGGGCGGAGAGGATCAGGTTGCGGGCTATCGGCATCGGGCGCTCCATCAAACGGCAAGAGGAAACAGGTCTGCCGGGTCTGGGCAATCAATGTGACGGAAGCGCGGCGGGGTGTGCCGGATCAGGTGCCACCTGCGGACCGCCGTCAGCTGCCGACGGAGGCCAGCCAGGTTCGCCAGTTCTTCTCTGTGCCGGCAAAGACGTTGATGTCGGTATCACCGGGAACACCCGGCACGACGCCGGTTGCCGTATACTGCCAGAACGCCCAGCGCCGCGAGGCATAGATGCCTTCCGGATGCGCGGCCGTCGAGCGGATCCAGAAATGGTAGTCGTCGAAGTGGCCGACGAGGTTGTCGCGGTGGAAGTCGACCGTGGTGTAGATGATCGGTCGCTTGCCGTAATGGGCTTCGATGCGATCCATGAACCGCTGCATGGCGGCGCGCACCGTGGTTGAGTCCGGACGCAGCTTGCAGGTCGGGGAGGCGTGGTTCCATTCCACGTCGAGGACAGGCGGCAGACGGACCGAAGCTTTCGGAACGTTGCGGATGAACCAGTCGGCCTGGTCGTCGGCGGTAGAGCAGAAATAGTAGAAGTGGTAGGGCGCGTGCGGAACGCCGGCCGCGGCGGCTTGGCGCCAGTTGCGCTCGAAGCCGCTGTCGATGCGGTCCTTGCCTTCGGTCGCCTTGATGAAAGCGAAAGAGACGCCGGATCCCTTCGCCTTCCGCCAGTCGATCTCACCGTTCCACTTAGAGACGTCGATGCCGTGAATGTCGTGCCTGTGAGGATGCTTGGCGCCGAAATCGACCGGATCATTGTCCTGGAATTTCGGCCGGACAATCGATGCAGTGCTCAGGCTGTCGTAGTCGGTGACGCTGCATCCGGTGAGCAGGAGCGCCACGGTCGTGAGCGCGATCAGAAGCCGTGTCATCGATATCCTGTATGCTGCGACGTCAGGAGAGGCATACGCCGATCCTGAAGCCTTCCTCTTCCTTGCCCGCCATAACGCCGCAAAAGCGGCGCCGGGGCAAGGGGAGACGGGTCACATGCGCTTGCGCACGATCGCATGCCAAGCATAGCCGCCGCCAATCTCCTCGAAGATCATGTCGGCGTTGGCTTGCTCCAGCCTGTCCTCGAGTGCGGTCTGCAACTGCGCCCGCGGCGTGACGTGGAAACGGGCAAGCCAGCCGACGAGGATGTTCCGGAACCAGCGGGGCAGGCGCTCCTGCTGGCCGAAGTCGACGATGTGCAGCGATCCTCCCGGCGCCACGACGGCCAGCGCCGCGTCGATGGCGGCTTCCCAATCGGGGATCATCGACAGCGCATAGGAGATCATCACCCGCTCGAAGCGATCCGTGCCGAACTCTGCCGCGTCGAAATTCGTGGCGTCTGCACGGACGAGGACCGGGCTTGTCACCTCGTGCTCGAAGTGGCGGCGGGCGCTGTTCAGCATCTCGGCGGAGATGTCGAGGCCGTAGAGGCGTGCTGTCGGGTAAAGGCGATGTGCCTTCAGGAGGTTGCGCCCGGTGCCGCACCCGATTTCCAGCAGCCGCCCGTCGCGAGGAACCTGCAGGTCGAGGATCGCCCGGTCACGCCCGAGGAGGTAGTACTTGCGCGACACGTCGTAGATGTGCCGCTGATAGCGGTACATCCGGTCCATCCGCTCGGCGTGTTCGCCCTTGATGTCCATGGCGCCGACGGCCTGCGGAAGCTCGCTCATCCGCGCAACTCGTAGATGTGGAAGCCGCCGTAGATGGCGGACCGATCGCGCAGGTTCAGCTCCCTGGAGCGGTCGGCAAGATAGCTCCAGCGCGTCAGCAGCGGCTGTGCGACCCGGCCCTCGATGACGCTGTCCTCGGCTGCGGTGCGGAAGATGACGCGGGCGCCGGGAGCCGCGGTGCGGCTGATTTCCGACCACAGTTCGTTCAGCTGCACATCGGTCATCCAGTCCTGGGCGTCCAGCAGCACATAGCGGTCGACTGAAGCGGTCGGCTTTTTCGCCAGCAGATCCGTGAAGCTTGCGTGGTGGACGGTGACCCGTTCGACGTTGTCACGGATCGTCAGGTAGTTCTCAGGACGCAGATAGGTTGGCAGGCTGCCTTCGTGAGTGGCCGGGTAGCGGCGCGCGAAGGCCTGCCAGGCAAAATGATTGTCGCGGAGCGGAAAGTGACATGCAAGCTTTTCCAGGCGCTGGCGAAGAACCGGCGCAATCGAACCGCCCTCGGCGCCGCGCGCCAGTTCGTCGTATTGCTGCGGCGGGATACCGAGGCCGAAGAGCGAGCTCTTGCGGTTGGTGATGAAGCGGATCAGCGGCTTGTTGAACAGCGGCGCGATCTCGGTCTCGAAGAAGTGACGCTGTTCGCGCAGCGAGCGGGCCTCGACGAAATCCGTTAGCTTGACGCCGTGAAGGCGCGCCAGCAGATGGCCTGCACCGATGAAACGGCCGAGCAGCCCGGTCCGGTAGATGTTGCCGTTCAACACCTCGATCCGGCGGCGGCCGGTCATGCTACGGCGCTCCCAGTAGGCGCGGGTCGCCTCATCGAGGTTGGCGGCGACGAACATGTCGTAGCTGGCGCTGTTGGTGCCCACCTGATCCATCCCGAAGAGGCGTACGACGTCGTTGTGGGTGGGCAGGTGACGGTAGGCTGCAAGTTTCAACTTGTTCAGCGCGATGTGGTGCGGGTTAAGATCGACGACATCGATGGCCAGTGGTGCGCGGCTTAGATAGGCAAGCATGTTGCAGCCGCCGGAGCCGATCGTGACAATGCTGTGCTTCGGACCGAGCTCCATCGCCTGCATGTCGACGTCGGCGTCTTCCCAGATCTGCGGATAGACGAGGCCGGAAAACAGAAGCCCGAATAGCCGTTCCGAAAGCCCCTTTCGCGTCAGCGCCTTGTGCTGAAGCAGCGCGTCCTTGAGGGGCCGGTTCTTGCGGTAACCCGCGTGGTGAGCAACGTCCGCCATCCTGAGATCTCCCGCCTTGGTGTCACGTGGATCTAGACGCGCCGTGCTACAGATTGATGACGTGGCCTGTGGGCAAAGGGATGAGGGGTTTTCTTGCCGACCGTTTGCTGGTTGCATGGAGCATCACAGGAGCTGCCATGATCCGTGTCGTCCGCATTCTGAAGTTTGCCGCCGTTGCCGTTGCGGTGGTTGTCGCCGGAGGTCTCCTCTGGATGCTGTTCTCGCCCCCGGCCTTGCTGCGGGTCGGGGCGGGGTATGCCGCCAAGATGGTCTGCTCGAACGTGTTCCTGAACGGTCGCGATGCCGATGGCGTCCTGTCGGTTGATGTCCAGGCGCCGGGCAATCCGCTGCTGCGGCTGATGCAGGTGGAGGTCGATTACTCGAGGGGTCGTGTGCAGGCGGCGTTCCTGGGCGTCCTTTCCGGCAACGAGGCCGTCGACCGTGCGGGCCTGGGATGCACTGTGCTGCCGCAGGGCGGTCCTCCGGAAGATGCCTCTATAGCAGGAGCCCCTGCGGTAGACCTGCCTGTGGAAAGCCTGTGGCCGGAGGGGCGGATTGCAGAGTCCGACCAATCTGTTGCGGCCCTTCTTTCAGATCCTGCTTTCACCGGCCCGGGCATGCGGGCGCTGGTGGTGCTGCGCGGCGGCCGGATCGTTGCGGAGACCTATGGCGAAGAATTTTCGCCCGAATCGCTGCTGCTCGGCTGGTCGATGACGAAGACGGTGAACGCTGCGATCATCGGGACGCTGATCAATCAGGACCGGATGAGGATGGACGAGACGAGACTGCTTCG
The DNA here is from genome assembly GCF_056530405.1 of Rhizobium sp. PK7-22. NCBI lineage: Bacteria > Pseudomonadati > Pseudomonadota > Alphaproteobacteria > Hyphomicrobiales > Rhizobiaceae > Rhizobium > Rhizobium sp. PK7-22. The sequence goes on along the minus strand of NZ_CP096514.1, from coordinate 2,884,562 downwards.
CCAGTGGCAGGGCGACCCGCGGGCTGAAATCTCGCTCGCCGATCTTCTGGCGATGGAGGATGGGCTGGCCTTCAACGAGAGCTACGGCTCCGTGACCGACGTGACGCAGATGCTCTATCTCGAGCCGGACATGGCGGCCTTTGCCGCCGACGCGCCGCTGGTTGCCGAACCGGGTACGCGCTTCAGCTATTCCTCCGGAACTGCGGTTCTCTTGTCGCGCATCTGGATGAACCGGATCGGCGAACCCTCAGAGGCGCTCGCCTACCCCCAGGAGGCCCTGTTCCGGCCGCTCGGTATGGACAGTGCGGTGATGGAGGTGGATGCGGCAGGCACCTTCGTCGGCAGTTCTTACATGTATGCCACCGCGCGTGACTGGGCGCGATTCGCGCTCTTCCTGCTGCGCGACGGCCGGTGGAACGGCGAGCGTCTGTTGCCGGAGGGGTTCGTGGCGATGATGTCGCAACCGAATGGCACGTCGGAAGGCCGTTATTCGCGAATGCAGACCTGGCTTCCCGGCCCCGACGAAACTGAGCTTCCCGAGGATACCTTCTTCCTGCAGGGGCACGACGGGCAGACGATCGCCGTCATGCCGTCTCTGGACATCGCGGTCGTGCGTCTGGGCCTGACGCCGCGCCGAGCAGGCTACGACGTCGTTCCGCTGGTGCGGGAAATTGTGAGGTTGAGCCGCTGACTACTGCTTCAGCACGTCCAGCATACCCTTGCGCTTGGCGTCGTAGTAATAGCCGCGCGCATAGAGACGGATGGCATTGTCGTTGCTGTTGTCAGCCACAAGCCAGGCGCCGCGAAGATACTTCGACGCATATTTCAGGTTGGTCTCGGCGTCGAGCAGTCCTTCAGGACGGCCGTTGTAGCCCATAGACTTGGCCGTCGCGTATTTGATCTGCATGAGACCCCAGTAGCCGTCCTTGTGGTAGGCCTTCGGGTTGTAGCGGCTCTCGCGCTGGACGACACGGTGGATCAGCGATTCGGGGATGCCGTAGAGACCGGCGTAATGCTTGATGAGCCTGGTCAGTTCCGGCGGGCTTGCGGCCGCGGTTTCCGGAAGCGGATCGCCCGGTGCGGGCGGAAACAGGCGGCGGGTATCGACAGCCTGAAGCGTCGCCACGGTTGCTGCCGGTGCAGCAGAGGTGCTGGCATAGCCGAGCGCCTGGATGTCGGGACGGGGGATCGGAATGGCCGCCTGCAGGGACCGCATGTCCGGCGTCAGCGCTGCCTCTTCCGCCGTAAGGGTCTCTCCGCCGAGCGGGGTTGGGGCGATGCTGGCGGTTTCCGTCGCCACATCGACGGTCGCTGCGGGCGCGACGGACTGGATTGCGACGGCGGCCGTTGTCGCCGATACCGGATTGTTGGTGGCGTAAGCGACCTGCGGTGCCATCTCAGGCGCCTGCATGGCAGCCCGCTGAACGTTTGCGACGGAACCGGTGTCAGGAATGGCGAGGTGGATGCGACCGGTCTTGGACACGGGACCCTGGGCACCGGAAGTTCCGTTCTCGGCAACCTCGACAGTGGTCGCGGAGGGCTGCGCGGAGGAGATGACAGCTGCCGTCTGCTGGACGGGATTTGACGCGGGCTGGAGGCGCGACGTTTTGCTTGGCGCCGTCTCGACACTCGAACATCCCGCAAGCGCCGTGGTCAACGCCAGCGAGGCGAATGCGGTACGGGTCAGTAAACGGTTCATCGCCATGGAGTCGCTCTCATGATGTCTACGTGCTTGTCCCCAGCCGCCCAAACGCCACCGAACTGGTTTCTCATTAACCCATTCCCATCAGGGGAACAAGTCGCCCTCATGCGGCAATGCGCCGGAACCCGGCGCTGACGGCGCGGCGGGCGATATATCTGGTTTGCATCTTGTGCGAGGCTGGATGTCGCGGCGCGGGTCGGCGGAGCCGGTTCAGGGTGCGGCGAGCGAAGAGAACATGCAGTGTGGCACCGGCCGCCACCGCCAGCAGGAAGGCCGCCTGCATCTCCATTGCTAGAGCCGGCGCGGCCATGACCGGCTCGAGGAACTGGGAGAGAAGGGCTGCCAGAACCACCAGGTATCGGCCTGTCGCGAGGCATCCCCGGAAAAAATGGACGAAGATTCCCAGCGGCCGCTGTTGCGGCAGATTGTCGTTGCTGGCGAGCGGCGCGCGGGCGGACGGCTCCTGGAACGACCAGAGAATGTAGAGGAGCAGATAGGCCAGGCCGAGCCACGAAAGCGGCTCGCGCAGGGCCGGTGCCGCCCAGACAATGGCCGCCAGCGGAAGCGCGGTGACCGTCAGGGCGGTGCCCATCCCCAGCGCGACGCCGGGGACGGTGACCAAGGCGCTGCGGCGGCCTCTCTGAACGGCGAACCGCGCAATCAGGCTGGCCAGGGGACTCGGAAGCAGCGTGAGGAGGATGGCTGCAGCACAGAAGGCTACCCAGGTTTCGGCCGTCATCACGTCCTCCTCAGCATTGCGATTTCAGGCGTCCGGATCAGGCGGCCTCGAACGGCTGGCCAATGAAATCCATGACGTCTGCGAACCATTTTGCCGACAGATCGAAGTGTTTTCCACCTTTAATTCGCGGAAACTCGATTGTTCGCAAACGTCCCTCCTGATCTTCGTCATGGCCGGTGACGCCGGAGACCTTGTTGAGGGCACTCTCCACGGCCAGATCGACCATGCTCTGGATCAGGCGCAGATCGCCAGGATTGGCCGGAGCTGACCGGGCGAAATAGCCGGACTTCTGGACCATCGATCGCTCGGAATTGAGTTTGGCGGCGAAATGCTTCTGGAACCAGTGGCCGACATTGATGCTGTCGATCTTCACATGGCCGAAGGCGTCGCGCTTGACGTCTTCGCCGGAGGCCTCGCGCTCGGCGACGATGGCGTCGAGGCAGGCTCCCTCGGAGACGAAGAGCGTCACATAGCCGCGTTCGTCCATCACCTGGCGCAGGCGTTCCGCCTCCTTCTCGAAATCGAAGGCCATCTCCGGGAGATAGAGCCCATCGATGTTCTTCATCGAGGTGTTCATCATCAGGCCCTCGACATATTCGTTATGCTGGGTGCGCTGGATGTACTTGCGGGCGGTGGCGGCGGTGAGCCAGCCGCAGTGGCGGCCCATCACTTCGTGGATGACGAGGCTGCGCGGGGCGGCACTCTGCTCGTTGCTGACGTGGTCGAAGAAATGCGCACCGACCTCAGCGGCCGTCCAGGCGCCGAGCGACTGCCGAATCGGGACGATGTCGTTGTCGACGGTTTTCGGCAGGCCGACGACGGTGAGGTCGTAGCCGTTGGCGCCAAGATAGGCGGCCAGATCCGCCGCCGTGGTGTTGGTGTCGTCGCCGCCGATGGTGTGGAGAATGGTGATGCCGTCCTCGGCCAGACGGTCGGCTGCGACCTGCAGCGGGTTCTGCCCCTCCTTGACGAGGCCGCGCTTGACGCAGTCGGCGGCATTGGTGAGCTTGACGCGGCTGTTGCCGATTGGCGAGCCGCCGTAGCGGTGGAGAAGGTGGGCGGTTTCGCGAATGTCTGGCGTGATCTCGATGTGATCTGCTTTCAGCAGGCCCTGGTAGCCGGACCGGTATGCGACAAGCTCGATCTCCGGGGCGATGTCCGTGTATCGCTCGATCAGTCCGCCGACAGCAGATGAAAGACAGGGGGCCAGTCCACCCGCAGTCAGCATTGCCACTTTCTGTTTCGCCATCTCAAGCCTCCCTGTGCGCCAGCCTGCGCCGGCTTCCGCCTTTCGGATCGTGCGCCATGGATGGAGCACACAGCTGCGGCTGTAAAGAAAATTTGCCAAGGAAATCGGGTGTTTCGACGAGATCGGTCCACTTCCCGCAGGAGGCGGGCGATCTAATCGGTTCAAAGTGAAGGGGTTGGAGATCCGGCTGTGGAAAACTCCCGTAATGCAACTCCAAGAACCTGTGCGGATGTTTTTGCGTCCCTGCCGGACGTTGGCCACCGGAACCGAATGCGAAGCGAGAGTGAAATCGATCTGCTTCGGAACTGCTGGAAGATCTGCCGGTTGGGTTCGTTGTTCGGAAAGGATGAACAGAGTTTAATCTTTTCCGGGACGTTCGACTTATTGCATCCAACCCGAATATCTGGTCATCTGCGGCATGATTTTTGATTTTTCCTGCTTCCAAATCTCCTCCCTCTGGGACAGGCTGATCGGCGCCATCGGCGACGCCGCTGGCGGTGCGCTCGGCCGGGTGGTCGAAGCGATCCGCACCCTCTTCGAGGGCGATCCGGAAATGCGCCGTCAGGTGTCGTTCTCGGTGGCCATCATTGCGCTCTCGGCCAAGATGGCCAAGGCGGATGGACTGGTGACGGAAAAGGAAGTGGACGCCTTCCGGCAGATCTTCGATTTCCCGCTGGAGGAAGCGCAGAACGTGGCGCGTCTCTATAATCTCGCCCGTCAGGATATTGCCGGCTACGAGGCCTATGCCACCCGTTTGTCGGGGCTTTGCGGCAGCGGCGACGACAATTGTCCGATGCTCGAGAACGTCATCGACGGGCTCTTCCATATCGCCAAGGCCGACGGCCTGATCCACGAGAAGGAACTGGAGTTCTTGGCGCGCATCGCCGACATCTTCAAGATCGACGAAGAGCATTTCCGCCGGATCCTGGCCCGCCACGTCCATATCGAGGGGAGGGATCCCTATCTGGTTCTCGGTGTTTCGCCGGACGATGAGTTCGCCGCGATCCGCAAGACCTACCGCCGGCTCGTGTCGGAGCACCACCCGGACCGGCTGATTGCGCGTGGCGTGCCTGCGGCCCTGCACGCCGCCGCCAACGAACGCATGGCAGCGCTGAATGCGGCCTACGCTGCAATCGAGAAAGAGCGCCGCGCCGCATGAGCGAATTCGCCGCCGATTTTTCCGGCGCAATGGTCAGACCCTCACCCAATCACGGGCATCGCAACGATCAGCGCCGCCCGGACATGATCATCCTGCATTACACGGGCATGCCGGATCACGAGCAGGCTCTGTCCTGGCTCTGCAATCCCGACAGCCAGGTGTCCAGCCACTACTTCGTCCATGACGACGGACGCGTCGTGCAGATGGTGCCGGAGCGCGAACGGGCCTGGCATGCCGGCAAAAGCTGCTGGGGCGGCGAGAGCGACATCAACTCCAGCTCGATCGGCATCGAAATCGCCAACGCCGGGCACCCGGGTGGTTTACCTCCATTTCCGGCGGCTCAAATCGAAGCCGTTGTCAGATTGTGTCTCGATTGCGGCTCGCGGTGGGGGATTGCACCCGAAAGGGTGCTGGGGCACTCCGATATCGCCCCCATCCGCAAGATCGATCCGGGTGAAAATTTCCCCTGGTCGGCACTGCACGCGGCAGGCGTCGGACACTGGGTCGAGCCGGCGCCGATCACCAGCGGCCGTTTCTTCCAGCGGGGCGAGACAGGACAGCCGATCGAGGCCCTGCAGTCGATGCTGTCGATCTACGGGTACGATGTTGAGATCACAGGATATTTCGACGAAAGAACCAAGGGCATCGTCGAGGCGTTCCAGCGCCATTTTCGCCCGCAGCGGGTCGATGGGATCGCCGACATCTCGACGATCGATACGCTGCATCGGCTGATCGCGTCACTGCCGAAATTCAACCTCACTTAATGCCCGAACCGAGCTTCGGTTCCCCCGCGCCGCAGCAAAAAAATGCCGGTGCCACATCATTTCCGCATTACGCCGGTTAAAACCCACTCCATCGACGTGGCCGACACCGAAGGACGGGGGGCCGCAAACATCAATGAACCGTGGGTCCTACCCACTGCCGCAGCGTCTTCCCGACGCGGTGCGCAGAGGCTGGCGCTTGTCCAGACGAGACCTTGCAATCGGAGAGCTTCCCCGAAAATGAAAAATGCAATTGTTGCCGCTGCGGCATGTTTCTCCATGCTCATCGCTGTTCCCCAGGCTTCATTCGCCGGCGAGGAAAAAGTGAAGACGAAGACCGTCGCGCTGCAATCGAAAGTCAGCAAGTCCGGCTATGCATCCGCAAAAGGCGCCTTGTCCGCTGCCACGGAGGCCGCCAATCCCTATTCCAAGATCATCACCAAATACGCCAAGGCCTACGGCGTGCCGGTCGACCTTGCGCATGCGGTCGTGGAGGTCGAGAGCAACTTCAACGCCAAGGCGCGCGGCCGCGCCGGCGAGGTCGGCCTCATGCAGATCAAGCCTGCGACGGCGCGGATGATGGGCTACAAGGGCAGCGTCAAGAGCCTCTACAATCCGGAAACCAACATCGAGTTCGGCATGAAGTACCTTGCTGCAGCCCACGAGCTCGGCGGTGGAAAGACCTGCGGGACCATCCTCAAGTACAACGCCGGCCACGGCGCCAAGCGGATGAACCCGATCTCCAAGCGCTACTGCGGCAAGGTCATGGCTCTCTTGCAGTCCTGATCCTGCTGTGCTGCTTTGCCACTGGCGCTTAATGCCCGGGAGCGGCTAAGACCTATTCGGATCCATTCGACCGGCAGGGGCAGGCGTGGCAGAGAGCTTCAGGTATATCGTCATCGGTGGCGGCATGTTCGGTGCCGCTACCGCCCGCCATCTCTCCCGAGCGACCGACGGTGTGGCCCTGATCGGCCCTGCGGAGCCCGCAGACTATCAGTCGCATGACGGGGTATTTTCCAGCCACTATGACGAGGCCCGCATTACTCGCCGTTTCGATGCCGACACCCTCTGGGCAACATTTGCTGTCCGCTCCATTGAACGGTACCGCCAGATCGAAATCGAAAGCGGGATCGGCTTCTACCGCGAGGCGGGCTGCCTTTTCGTCGGCCCGGAGCCGCGCTCGGAGGCGGACTATCTCTACCGAGCCTCCGCCGTGGCACGGTCTATGGATCTTCCGGTGGAGACGGTGCCGTCCACGCAGCTTAACGCCCGCTTCCCGCAGTTCGACTTCCCGTCGCATGTGACGGGCTACCTCGAGGAAACGAGGGCCGGCCATATCAACCCTCGCGCGCTTGTTGCGGCCCAGACGCTGCTGGCGAGGCGCGGCGGCGTCCGTCACATTGCCCAGATGGTGACTTCCGTCCGCGACGAGGGCGATCGGGTCCGGGTCCAGACGGGGGATGGAGACTACCTTGCCGAGCGCGTGCTGGTCGCCGCAGGCGCCTTCAGCAATTTCCAGGGCCTTCTGCCGCGCCCGCTCGCCCTGCGAGCGGCACCGCGGACCGTCGTGTTCTTCGAGCTCGCCGAGGCGGAGATGGCGACGTTTTCCACCATGCCCTCGACGATCGTCTTCACGGACAGGGAGGAGGATCACGTCTACATCCTGCCGCCCGTCCGCTATCCCGACGGCAAAGTCTACCTCAAGCTTGGCGGCGACATTGAGGCCGGCGGGTTCGACAGGCTGGAGGACTTGCAGGCCTGGTTCCGGACGTCCGGGGATGCGGCGGAGCGGCAGCGCCTGATCGACATCGCCCTGCAGCTGATGCCGGGCCTTGCCGGGTGCCCCACCTCATCGGCCGCCTGCGTCGCCAGCTTCACGCCGACTGCGCGGCCTTATGCCGGATATACCGAATCGCCGCGGATTGCGGTTCTGACCGGCGGCAATTTCGTGGCCGCCAAGTCATCGGACGAAATCGGGCGGCTGGGGTCGCTCCTGCTGCTCAAGGGCGCTTTGGGCGAAGATGATTTCGGGCACCAGATGGCGCCGGTCTTTCAGTGAGGCATGGGAATGACGAAGCACTTCAAATACCTGATCATTGGTGCAGGCATGATGGGGGCGGCGGCCGCACGGCATCTGTCGCAGTGGACGGATGGGGTGGCGCTCCTGGGGCCGGCCGAGCCGACCGACCCGAAGACCCACGAGGGTGTCTTTGCCAGCCACTACGACGAAGCACGAATCACCCGCACGATCGATCCCGATCCGGTCTGGGCCCGTCTCGCGCACCGCTCGATCGCCCGGTACCCGCAGATCGCGGCGGACAGCGGCGTGGATTTCTACTCAGAGGCCGGTTGCCTGCTGGTCGGACCGAAGCGTGCCGGTGGCCCATCCTATGTCGGAAATGTTCTGGATGCAGCCGACCGTCTCGAGGTGCAGCCCGAGGTGCTCGATGACGCCGATCTGCAGCAGCGTTTCTCCTGCTTCGCCTTTCCACGCGCGAGCGAGGGCGTCTGGGAAGCGACGGATGCCGGCCACATCAACCCGCGCCGGCTGGTGAAGGCGCAGATGCTGCTGGCCGAACGTCAGGGCTGCTCGCTGCTGCGCGAGACGGCAGCCTCGGTGCGCGATGACGGCAGCAGGGCCGTGGTGACGACCGCAGAGGGCAATGACTATTGCGCCGAACGGGTGCTGATCGCCGCCGGCGGCTTCTCGATCAACGAGGCGCTGTTGCCACGCCGGCTTGCCCTCGATGTCTTCGCCCGCACCGTCGCCTTCTACGAGGTGGACGAAAGCGCGATGCAGGTGTGGGGCAGGGTGCCCTCGCTGATCTGGAAATGGAACGAGGAGGAGGACGGGATCTATCTCCTGCCGCCTGTCCGCTACCCAGACGGAAGGCTTTACCTGAAGATCGGCGGCGATCCCGACGATCTACTTCTGGAGCGCGAGGGCGACATCCGCGCCTGGTTCCGCTCCGGCGGCCGCGACAGCACGCATCGTCACCTGATGAGCGTGATGGCCCGGCTGATGCCGGAACTCGACCTGTCGCGGACCTCGATGGCGGCCTGCGTCACCTCGTTCACGCCAACGGGCTATCCGGCGATCTCGATGTCCGATTCGGACCGCATCGGCGTTTTGTCGGGTGGCTGCGGTGCCGCCGCCAAGAGTTCGGACGAGATTGGCCGGCTCGGCGCGGAGCTCATCTTCCACGGGGCCATTCAGGATGATGTCTATTCTGCGGATTTTCGGGCGAACTTCGTCTGAGGCGTTCGGCTTCCTTTCCGCTGGTGTTTGTCGGGCAACTCGACTATCTCACCGCTTGCCAGTTGGCCGGGCAGCCGCGCTTTACCAATGCCGAAAGGCGGTAGGGTGAGGAAAGTCCGGGCTCCACGGAAACACGGTGCCGGATAACGTCCGGCGGGGGCGACCCCAGGGAAAGTGCCACAGAAAGGAAACCGCCCCGCCTGCTGTTTCGCTCCTCCATCGAGCGCAAGAGCTGGCGGGGTAAGGGTGAAAGGGTGGGGTAAGAGCCCACCGCGCTGCTGGTGACAGGAGCGGCATGGTAAACCCCACCGGGAGCAAGACCGAATAGGGATGACGCGGGGTGCTTTCAGCACCTACAGCCTGTTTCTGGGCCAGTCATCCGGGTGGGTTGCGCGAGGCGGTGTGCAAGCACCGTCCCAGATGAATGGCTGCCGCGTTCCGGTGTTCGCACCGGGGCCTTACAGAACCCGGCTTACAGGCCAACTGGCTCCACAATTTGCATCCATCAACGCCTCTGGACGAACAACGTCCGGAGGCGCTGATGCATGTGAGTGGATGCGAAAATTATAGATTTTTCAAAAGCTTGACCTGCTACTGATTGCGGCTTAGCGGGAGCTGTCGAACCTCTTTCTCGGCGGCCTCTACTAACCCTTTGTTAAACTTAACAGCTCATAAATAAACGCTGTTGCGGCCTTGCTGCGGGGCCTCTTCCCATTGACGCCCATATGGTCCCATGTTATCCCAGATGCATACTGTTGAAGGGCAAATGAGTGCCCGCCAATCACCAAGTTTCAGTCGCTCGGCCGGGCGGATTCTCATCCGTGTGGTTGGCGAAGCCGTGTCTGGTTCAGTCGTATGTCAGGGGGCATTTCACGCCCTGAGGAGCAGCGGGACGGATGTCGGGCGTAATCAACCGCTTCCTGTCGAATGCAACCAACCGGATCGATGCGAAGGGGCGCGTTTCTGTGCCCGCGAGCTTTCGTTCCGTCTTGGCCGACAGAGGGGTCCAGGAGCTTTATTGTCTTCAGGATTTCATCTATCCGGCGATCAGCGTCGGCGGTCCGGATCTGCTGGATCGGTACGAGCGGCAGATCGCAACCGTCGATCCGTTTTCGCCGGAAGCGAACAGGATGTCGCTGCTGGTTCACGGTGGCGGGGTCTATATGAGGCTCGATGCGGAAGGCCGTCTGATGGTCACGGACTTCATCCGGGACTTCACGGGCATCGACACGGAGGTCACCTTCGTCGGGCGCTCGGATCATTTTCAACTTTGGCGGCCGCAGGCGTTTCACGAGGCGCAGGCGGCGGCAAGGGAGGGGCGCTTCGGACTGCGCCCCACTTAGGACGGGGGATTGTAATGGCGGCGAATCTAGGCAGCGGATATCCCGAGGCCGAAGGCGGACCGGTTCGCCACATTCCGGTTCTACTGTCGGAGGTGCTGGCGGCACTCGACGCGAAGCCGGGGCAGATCGTGCTGGATGGCACATTCGGCGCCGGTGGATACACGGCAGCGATTCTTGATGCCGGGGCCTCGGTGATCGCGCTCGACCGTGATCCGACGGCGATTGCCGGAGGTCAGGCGATGGTCGAGGCCAGTGCAGGCCGACTTACCCTCATTCAGACCCAGTTTTCCCGTCTCGACGATCATGCGCCAGCCGAACGCCTCGATGCCGTGGTCCTCGATATCGGCGTTTCCTCCATGCAGATCGACGAGGCGGAGCGGGGGTTCTCGTTCCAGCGCAACGGCCCGCTCGATATGCGCATGTCCGGAGACGGCGTCTCGGCGGCGGATGTCGTCAATCGAGCTAAGGTCGGCGATCTCATCCGGATCTTCGGCTTCCTCGGCGAGGAAAAACATCCTGGACGAATCGCAAGAGCAATCGAGAAGCGCAGGCTCACTGAACCCTTCGCCACCACGCGCGATCTCGCCAACCTCATCGAGAGCGTCAACCCACGCAAGGCCAAGGACAAGATCCATCCGGCGACGCGGGTGTTCCAGGCACTGCGAATCTTCGTCAACGACGAGCTCGGCGAACTGGCGCAGGCGCTGTTTGCGGCGGAGCGGGCGCTGAAGCCCGGCGGACGCCTGCTGGTCGTGACGTTCCATTCGCTGGAAGACCGGATCGTCAAGAAATACTTCGCGGACCGCTCCGGCAAGGCCTCCGGCTCACGGCACATGCCGATGGTCGAAGTGAAGCCGGCAATCTTCGAACCGCTCGGCAAGGGCATGGTGGCCGCCACGGAAGCGGAAGCCGAGCTTAATCCGCGGGCGCGTTCGGCAAAGCTGCGGGCGGGGCTGCGCACCGATGCCGCTTCGCGTCCGGACGACCTTTCGATCTTCGATCTTCCCGATCTCGCCACTCTTGCCAAGCTGGGAGCCTGAACATGCTCAGAAGCTTCGATCTCGTGCTCATCGGTGTCATGACCGCGGCCGCGGTGGTGACCTACACCATCAAGCACCAAGCCGACGACAAGCTGCAGGAGGTGCGCCGGCTGGAGACCGAGATCCGGCTGGAGCGCGACACGATCGACCTTCTGAAGGCGGACTGGGCGCTGCTGACGCAGCCCAACCGGCTTGACCGGCTGATCGCTGTCTACCAGTCGGAACTGCAGCTCGTGCCGACGGCGCCGACGCAGCTTGCCATGCCGATGGAACTGCCAATGCCGCGTTCGCAATTGCCGATGCCTGAAACCACGATCGAAGACCTCATTGCCAGTGCCGGCGGGGATGTGGCCGCAGCCATCAAGGGTGTCGACGAAGCGCGCAATGCGGCGCCTGTCTCCGATATCCCGGTGCCGCTCCCGCGCGGCGGCTATCCTGTCGATGTCATCTCAACCGGATCGGTGAATCGCTAATGTCCTTCCTTTCGCGCATCATGGTGTTGAAAAGCCGGGCTCACCTTTCCGCCGGCACGCGTGGCAGTCGGGGTGTCCGCAGCGAACTGTTCGAAGGCGCCGGCAAGCGCAAGACGGCGCAGGCGCGTAATCGCGTCGGGCTGCTGATGGTCGGTTTTGCCGCGGTCTACTGCGTCATCGGCGGACGGCTTGTCCAGTACGGGATGGCGCAGCCGGAGATCACCTCCAGCATCATGCCGGCGGACCGGCTTCTGGCATCCCGCCCGGATCTCCTCGATCGCAATGGAGAAGTCCTTGCGACAGACATCCGTACCGTGTCGCTCTATGCGGAGCCGCACAAGATCGTCGACGCCAACGAGGTGATCGAGAAGCTTGCAACAGTGCTTCCTGATATCGACGCCAAGAGTGTCTACGGTCGCCTGGCATCGAAATCGCATTTCCAGTGGCTGCGCCGCCAACTGACACCCAAGCAGCAGAGCCAGATTCTGGCGCTCGGCATTCCCGGCATCGGCTTCCGGCCCGAGAAGCGCCGCTTCTATCCGGGCGGTGCGACGGCCGCGCACATCGTCGGCCATGTGAACATCGACAACCGCGGTGTCGCCGGCATGGAGCGCTACGTCGACGGGCAGGGTCTGGCCGATCTCGCCGCCGTCGGCATGACCTCCGACCAGCCGCTCGAACCCGTGCGCCTGTCGATTGATCTCCGGGTCCAGTCGATCGTCCGTGAGGTCCTCTATTCCGCCATGGACAAGTTCAAGGCGATCGGCGCCGGTGCCGTCGTGCTCGACGTCCATACGGGTGAGATCCTCGGCATGGCCTCTGCACCGGACTATGATCCGAACAATCCGGCGGCCGGTGCCGAGGAAGGCTGGCTCAACCGGATGTCGAACGGCACCTTCGAGATGGGCTCGACCTTCAAGTCGTTCACCATCGCGATGGCGCTCGATTCCGGCAAGGTCAATATGAACGACAGCTTTGATGCGCGCTATCCGATCCGCATCGGCGGCTTCACCATCAAGGATTTTCACGGCAAGGGCCGCATGCTGACGGTTCCGGAGGTATTCCAATATTCCTCCAACATCGCCACGGCAAAAATGGCCGATGTCGTCGGGATCGAGGGTCACAAAAATTTCCTCACCAAACTCGGCCTGCTCTCCAAGATGAAAACGGAACTGCCGGAGGTCGCCCAGCCTAGCCAGCCGCGCGAATGGAAGAAGATCAATTCGATCACCATCTCCTTTGGTCACGGCGTCGCCACGACACCGTTGCAAACGGCGGTCGCCGGCGCGGCGCTCATCAACGGCGGCAAGCTGATCGAGCCGACCTTCCTGCCGCGGACACGCGACGAGGCGGATCTTGTTGCGCAGCAGGTGCTGCAGGAGACAACCAGTGATTCCATGCGCTACCTGTTTCACTGGAACGGCGTGAAGGGCTCGGGGAAGAACGCCCGCGTCGAAGGCTTCAATGTCGGCGGCAAGACCGGCACGGCCGACAAAGTCGTCAACGGTCGCTACGTCAACGACAAGAACTTCAACGCCTTCCTCGCAGCTTTCCCGATTGATGACCCTCAGTATGTCGTTCTGACCTTCATCGACGAGCCGAAGACCGACAAGGGTAATGGTGCAGCGCTTGCAGGTAACTCCGCGGCGCCGATGGCGCATGACATCATCAGCCGCTCTGCCGCCATTCTCGGTGTGAAGCCGAAGTTTGGCGATGACGGGTCTGCCCTGCTCGTGTCTTATTGAACGATAACTAATCGAGCGGACGATTCGTGGGATGTGATATCCGCTCGGAAATGAAAGTGCGCCGATGAAACTGCGAGAGCTTGGGGGAAACGACTTCCCGGAGATCAACGACATCCTGGCCAGCCCGATCGGCGACCTCGACGTTGCGGCGCTGACCTCCGACAGCCGCAAGGCGAAGCCGGGGGCGCTGTTTGTGGCCGTGGCGGGCACTAAGGCCGATGGTGCGGTTTATATCGCCGACGCGGTAGCACGCGGCGCGGTCGCGGTCGTGGCGGAAACCCCGGTCGGGGCCGAAATTCCGGTTCTGGCTGTCGGCAACGCACGCCGGTTCCTCGCCCTTGCGGCCGCGCGGCTCTCCGGAGCACAACCTTCGACCATGGTGGCCGTCACGGGCACGGCCGGCAAGACGTCCGTCGCCTCCTTCACTCGGCAGATCTGGGCACATGCCGGTCTGGCGGCCGCGCAGATCGGCACGACCGGCGTCGTCTCTCCATCCAGAAACGAATACGGCTCGCTGACGACGCCCGATCCCGTGGCGCTGCATGCGCTGCTGGCCGAGCTTGCCGCGGAAGGCGTCACGCATGCGGCGGTGGAAGCTTCCAGCCATGGCCTTGATCAGTCTCGCCTCGACGGCGTGCGGCTTGCGGCGGCAGGCTTCACCAACCTCGGCCGCGACCACATGGACTACCATCCGACCGTCGAGAGCTACATGGCGGCCAAGATGCGGCTCTTCGATACGCTGCTGCCGAAGGGGGCGCCGGCGGTCATCTTCGCGGACGACGAATGGTCGGCGGAAGCCATACGCGTTGCCCGTGCCAGTGGTCTCGACGTCAGGACGGTCGGCCGCCGCGGCGACTACCTCAGCCTCAAGCGGGTTGAGCATTTCCGTCACAAGCAGACGGCCGAAATCCATATCGATGGTGCGATCTTCGAGGTGGACATTCCGCTCGCTGGCGATTTCCAGGTAGCAAATGCCCTGGTCGCCGCCGGTCTCGCGATGGCGACTGGAACGCCGGCGGCCATGGCGATGGTGGCACTGGAGAAACTGCAGGGAGCACCCGGCCGGCTCGAACTCGTCGGGCAGACCAAGGGCGGCGCGCTGGCCTATGTCGACTACGCTCATAAGCCCGATGCCCTGGAGAATGTCCTGACCTCCGTGCGCCCCTTCACGACGGGGCGGGTCATCGTCGTCTTCGGGTGCGGTGGCGACAGGGACAAGGGCAAGCGTCCGATCATGGGCGAAGTGGCGACCCGGCTTGCCGATGTCGTCATCGTCACCGACGACAATCCGCGCTCGGAAGTTCCTGAGGTGGTTCGCTCGGAAATCATGGCGGCGGCGCCCGGCGCGGTCGAAATCGGTGATCGCGCCGCCGCCATCCGCCATGCGGTTGGAATCCTCGGCTCGGGCGATACTTTGATCGTTGCCGGCAAGGGGCATGAAGAAGGACAGACGATCGGGGACAAAGTCTTGCCGTTCTCCGATCATGCGGAAGTCCGAAAGGCATTGGAGGAGGTAGGATCTTGAACTGGCTCTGGACGACCGAGACGATGGTTTCCGTGATGGAGGGGCGCCCGGTGGGGACGCCGCCGGAGGGTATCACCGGCATCTCGATCGACAGCCGCTCGATTGCTGCGGGCGAAGCCTTCTTCGCCATCAAAGGTGACCGCGTCGACGGCCACGACTTTGCCAGCATCGCGGTCGCCAACGGCGCGTCGTTGATCGTCGTCAGCGAGGCGAAGCTGCCGGCGATGGGCCGGCTCACCATACCGATGATCGTCGTCGACGATGTGCTGGCAGCGCTCGGCCGTCTTGCGGTTGCCGCGCGGCAGCGCAGCAGGGCGAAGATCGTCGCCGTCACCGGATCGGTCGGCAAGACGACCACGAAGGAGATGCTGCGCCATGTACTGGCTCCGTCCGGCCGGGTGCATGCCGCCGTCGCATCCTTCAACAATCATTGGGGCGTGCCGCTGACGCTTGCCCGCATGCCGGCCGATACGGAGTTCGGCGTCTTCGAGATCGGCATGAACCATGCCGGCGAAATCCGCCCGCTGGTGAAGCTGGCGCGACCACATGTGGCGATCATCACCACGATTGCGGCAGCCCATCTCGGCCACTTCAAGGGGATCGAGGAGATCGCCGCGGCCAAGGCGGAGATCTTCGAGGGGATCGAGCCGGGCGGTGCGGCCGTCCTCAACCGCGACAATAAGCAGTTCGGCTACCTGGAAAAGCAGGCCCAGGCGTGTGGGGTCGAGCGGATCTACAGTTTCGGCCAGCATGCCAAGGCGGATTATCGGCTCGCCGATTACGAGGGCGACAGCCGCAGCTCGACCATCTGGGCGACCTTGAGCGGCGAAACCGTCGAAGTGCATATCGGCTCGCCCGGTCGTCACATCGCCGAGAATGCCACGGCGGCGCTGGGCGCCTGCCTGCTGGTGGATGCCGATCTCGGCAAGGCAATATCGGCACTGGCGGATCTTCGTCCGGTCAAGGGGCGGGGCGAGCAACACCAGCTCGGGATCGGGGAGGGGACCCTGACGCTGATCGACGAGAGTTACAATGCCAACCCCGCTTCGGTACGGGCGGCAATCGCCCTGCTCGCCGCATCTGATCCGCAGGTCTCGGGCCGGCGGATCGCCGTTCTGGGCGACATGCTGGAAATGGGCGAGTTCTCCTCGAAGGTGCATGAGGAACTGGCGGGCCCCATTCTTGCAGCCGGGATCGAGCATGTCTGGCTTGCCGGGCCGGAGATGGCAGCGCTGCGCGACGCGCTGCCCGACAGCGTGCATGTCGCATATCATCCCGATACGGAATCGCTCGTCTCCTTTGCCATTGGCGCGGTAAAGCCCGGCGACGTGGTGATGGTGAAATCGTCGCTCGGCCTCGGCTTCGGCAAGATCGTCGCAGCCCTTATTGACAATTACCCGGCAGTTTCCGACAGGGAGCGCCAACTGTAATACGGCTTCTAGAAAGGGCCATTGATGCTCATATGGCTTGTGGAACTGGCGGACACGTTTCAATTCTTCAATCTCTTCCGGTACATCACGTTCCGCACCGGCGCAGCTCTGTTCACTTCCGCACTGATCGTCTTCCTGTTCGGGCCGCGCATTATTGCGTCTCTGCGCGTCAGGCAGGGCCGGGGACAGCCTATTCGGGCCGACGGACCTCAGACGCATTTCAAGAAGGCCGGCACGCCGACCATGGGCGGCCTGATGATACTGGCCGGCATCGTCGGCAGTTCCCTGCTGTGGGCCGATCTGTCGAACGTCTATGTAGTGGCGACGCTGTTGGTGACGCTCGGCTTCGGCGCCATCGGCTTCTATGACGACTACCTGAAGGTCACGAAGCAGACCGACAAGGGGTTTTCCGGCAAGGCGCGGCTTGGCATCGAATTTCTGATCGCTGCCATCGCCGTCTTCTTCATGATGCGCATTGCGCTCGCCACCGGGCAACCCTCCAACCCGACGCTCGGGTCGTCCGTCGCTTTTCCGTTCTTCAAGGATCTCTTCCTCGATCTCGGGATTTTCTTCGTCTTCTTCGGCGCCTTCGTGATCGTCGGGGCGGGCAATGCGGTCAATCTGACGGACGGCCTCGACGGGCTTGCCATCGTGCCGGTGATGATCGCCGCCGCGTCCTTCGGCGTCATTGCCTATCTCGTCGGCAACGGCGTCTTCGCCAACTACCTGCAGATCAATTTCGTACCCGGCACCGGCGAGCTGGCGGTGATTCTGGGCGCGGTGATCGGCGCCGGTCTGGGCTTTCTCTGGTTCAACGCGCCGCCGGCGGCCATCTTCATGGGCGATACCGGATCGCTCGCCCTGGGTGGCCTGATCGGCTCGGTCGCCGTGGCCACCAAGCACGAGATCGTCATGATCATCATCGGCGGCCTCTTCGTGATGGAGACCCTGTCGGTGATCATCCAGGTCGGATTCTTCAAGATGACCGGGCGGCGGGTCTTCCTGATGGCACCGATCCATCATCACTTCGAGAAACTGGGCTGGACGGAAAGCCAGGTCGTCATCCGCTTCTGGATCATTGCCGTCGGCCTGGCGCTGCTCGGCCTCTCCACCCTCAAGCTGCGGTGAGCCGATGATCCCGGTCACCACATTCGCAGGCAGGAAGGTCGCCCTCTTCGGGCTTGGCGGTTCGGGACTTGCAACCGCGCAGGCGCTGGTGGCCGGCGGAGCGGATGTGACCGCCTGGGACGACAACCCGGACAGTGTCGCCAAGGCGACGCAGGCGGGCATCCCGACCGGCGATCTGCATGGGCTCGACTGGTCGGCGCAGGCGGCCCTGGTGCTGTCGCCCGGCGTGCCGCTGACGCATCCGAAGCCGCACTGGAGCGCCGATCTGGCGCGCACGGCCGGCGTCGAAATCATCGGCGATATCGAGCTCTTCGTGCGCGAGCGTCGCGCGCATGCCCCCGATTGCCCGTTCATTGCAATCACCGGTACCAACGGCAAATCCACCACGACGGCGCTGATCGCCCACATCCTCAGGGCCAGCGGTCGCGATACCCAGCTCGGCGGCAATATCGGCACCGCCATCCTGACGCTCGAGCCGCCGAAGGCGGAGCGCTACTTCGTCGTCGAGTGCTCCTCCTACCAGATCGATCTCGCGCCGACGCTCGACCCGACGGCTGGCATCCTGCTCAACCTGACCCCGGACCATCTCGATCGTCACGGCACGATGCAGCATTACGCCGAGATCAAGGAACGGCTGGTGGCCGGCAGCCGCACGGCGATCGTCGGCGTCGACGACAGCTTTTCGGCGATGATCGCCGACCGTATCGAACGGGCCGGCGTCCCGGTGCGCCGCATCTCGAAGCGGAACGTCGTCGCCGACGGCATCTACGCCGAAGGCAGCAGGATCTTCCAGACCGATGGCGGCACCAGCGCCGACTTCGTGGATCTCGACGGCATCGGCGCCCTGAAGGGCAGCCACAATGCGCAGAACGCCGCCGCGGCCATTGCCGCCTGCCGGGCGGTCGGCGTCAGCGCTGACGAGATCCGTGCCGGACTACGCTCCTTCCCGGGCCTCAAGCATCGCATGCAGCCGGTCGGCCGCCGTGGGCGCGTGGTCTTTGTCAATGATTCGAAGGCGACCAATGCGGAAGCTGCAGCGCCTGCGCTATCCAGCTACGCGCGCATCTACTGGATTGCCGGCGGTCTGCCGAAGGAGGGTGGCATCGCAAGCCTCGCACCACTCTTTCCGCATATTATAAAAGCCTATTTGATCGGAGAGGCTGCACCCGGCTTTGCCGCATCGCTGGGCGACGCCGTGGCCTATGAAATATCCGGCACGCTGGAGCAGGCTGTGGCTCATGCGAGCGCGGATGCGGCAGCGGACGGGCAGGAGGTGGCGGTATTGCTGTCTCCGGCCTGCGCAAGCTTTGATCAATACAAGAACTTCGAGGTCCGCGGAGACGCCTTCGTGAGCCATGTTGCTACACTCGATGGCATCACCATGCTGGTCGAGACGAAGAAGGGGAACTGACGATGGTAAGCCGCGCTGACCGTGGACCGCTGGCGGATTGGTTCTGGACGATCGACCGCTTTTTCCTGGCCGCCTTCATCCTGCTGATGGGCGTTGGCTTCATGCTGTCGTTCGCCGCATCGCCACCGGTTGCAGAGCGCCTCGGTCTCGACAGCTTCCACTTCGTGAAGCGGCATGCGGTCTTCATCGTGCCGTCGCTGGCGGTGATGCTCGGTCTGTCCTTCCTGACGCCGCGGCAGGTTCGACGGGCGGCAGTCATCCTGCTCGGCATCTCTCTTCTGCTGATGGTCATTGCGCTCTTCTTCGGGGTCGAAGTGAAGGGCTCGCGTCGCTGGGTCTCGATCGCCAGCTTTTCGCTGCAGCCGTCAGAATTCATGAAGCCGGCCTTCGTCGTGGTCTGCGCCTGGCTGTTTGCCGAACATGCCCGTCAGCCGGAGATCCCCGGCAATCTGTTCGCCATCATCCTGTTCGGCATTGTCGCTGCGCTTCTCGTGGCGCAGCCGGACCTTGGCCAGACCATCCTGACCTCCGTCGTCTGGGGCGGCATGTTCTTCATGGCCGGCATGCCCTGGCTGTGGATCATGGTGCTCGGCATGCTGGGTGCCGGCGGCTTCCTGACCGCCTACTACATGCTGCCGCATGTCGCCGGTCGTATTGACCGGTTTCTCACCGGCGAGGGCGATACCTTCCAGGTGGACACGGCGCGCGATGCGATCATCCGCGGCGACTGGTTCGGCCAGGGGCCGGGCGAGGGCATCGTCAAGCGGATCATCCCCGACAGCCACACCGACTTCATCTTTTCCGTGGCCGCCGAGGAATTCGGCATCCTGTTCTGCATGCTGCTGGTGGCGATCTTTGCCTTCATCGTCCTGCGCGGACTCAGCCATTCCTTCAAGGAGCGCAACGACTTCAATCGGTTTGCGGTCGCCGGACTGGTTCTTCAGCTCGGCATCCAGTCGATGATCAATGTCGGCGTCAACCTCGAGCTTATGCCCGCCAAGGGCATGACGCTGCCGCTGATCTCCTACGGCGGTTCGTCTATGATTGCGGTCTGCGTCACCGCCGGGTTCATCCTGGCGCTCACCCGCCACCGGCCGGAGAAGCGGGCCCAGGAACGGAGCCTGTTCCGCGTCGCTTCCGCCGTACCGGCGGAGTAGCGCCATGAGCAAGGGCATCATTCTGCTGGCCGCCGGCGGTACCGGCGGTCATCTGTTTCCGGCCGAGGCGCTGGGTCATGAGCTCAGGGCACGCGGCTATTCCGTGCATCTGGTGACGGACAGCCGCGCCGAACGCTTTGCCGGCAGCTTTCCGGCCGAGGAGGTGCATGTCGTCGCCTCCGCGACTTTTGGCTCCAAGAACCCGATCGCACTCCTGCAAAGCGCCTGGAAGATGTGGAGCGGACTGCGCGCCGCGCGCCGGCTCATCGGCCGGTTGAAGCCTGCTGCCGTTATCGGCTTCGGGGGCTATCCCACCGTGCCGCCGCTTCTGGCGGCAACCTCGATGGGTGTGCCCTCGCTGATCCACGAGCAGAACGCCGTGATGGGGCGCGCCAACAGGGCGCTTGCCTCACGGGTCAAGGCAATCGCCGGTGGATTCCTGCCGGAGGGTAACGGCACTCACGGTGCCAAGACCGTGATCACCGGCAACCCTGTCCGTCCCGCCGTCCTTGCAGCGGCGGAAACGATCTACCGGCCGTCTGCGGCAGCGCAGGAGTTCCGGCTCCTGGTGTTTGGCGGCAGCCAGGGAGCCCAGTTCTTCTCCAAGGCCATTCCTGCCGCTGTCGGCCTGCTCGATCCGGCGCAGCGCGCCCGACTGAACGTGACGCAGCAGGCGCGGTCGGACGATGCCGAGGCCTTGGCTGAAGCCTATCGGGTGCTCGACACGCCGGCGGCGGTGTCGCCGTTCTTTACCGACATGGCCGAGCGGCTGGCGGATGCCCACCTCGTCATCTGCCGTTCAGGCGCTTCAACAGTGTCTGAAATCGCCGTGATCGGCCGACCGGCCATTCTCGTGCCCTATCCCTATGCGCTTGATCACGACCAGGCGGCGAATGCCGCGGCGCTGGTGGCCAAGGGCGGCGCGGCCGTGGTGCCACAGGCGGAACTCTCGCCGGAACGGCTGGCGGAGCTGATCACGGCCGCCATGGCCGAGCCCGAGCGGCTGGAACAGATGGCCAGGGCGGCAAAGCAGGCCGGCCGTGCGAATGCGGCAGCCTTGCTCGCGGACCTGGTTGTGGCTATCTCGGCGCATCAATCGGTACAGGAATTCAAAGGAGAGCATCCATGAAGATGCCGAAGGCCATCGGGCTCGTTCATTTCATCGGTATCGGCGGGATCGGCATGAGTGGTATCGCCGAGGTTCTGCATAACCTTGGCCACCGGGTGCAGGGATCAGACCAGGCGGATGGCGCTAACGTCCAGCGTCTGCGCGAGAAAGGCATCCCTGTCTTCGTGGGGCACAAGGCCGATAACCTCGGCGAGGCCGAGGTGGTCGTTGTTTCGACTGCCATCAAGAAGGACAATCCGGAGCTGGTCGCGGCGCGGGAGAAATCCCTGCCGATCGTGCGGCGCGCGGAAATGCTCGCCGAGCTGATGCGCTTCCGCAATGCCATCGCCATCGGCGGCACGCACGGCAAGACGACCACGACCTCGATGGTTGCCACCCTTCTCGATGCCGGCGGCCTGGATCCGACCGTCATCAACGGCGGCATCATCAACGCCTATGGCACCAATGCCCGCATGGGCGAGGGCGAGTGGATGGTGGTGGAGGCCGACGAATCGGACGGCACCTTTCTGAAGCTTCCCGCCGACGTTGCCGTCGTCACCAATATCGATCCGGAACACCTCGACCACTACGGAAGCTTCGACGCCGTGCGCGCGGCCTTCCGCCAGTTCGTCGAGAACGTGCCGTTCTACGGCTTCGGCGTGCTCTGCATCGATCACCCGGAAGTCCAGGCGCTGGTCGGCCGCATCGAGGACCGCAAGATCGTGACCTACGGCGAGAACCCGCAGGCCGACGCGCGCTTCTCCAACATCCGCATGGAAGGCACGAAGGCAATCTTCGACGTCGAGATCCGGCGGCGCCGGACCGGCCGCGTCTTCCAGCTCAAGGACCTGGCGCTGCCGATGCCGGGACGCCACAACATCTCTAACGCCACGGCGGCGATTGCCGTCGCAAACCGTCTGGGCATTTCCGAGGACGATATCCGCAAGGGACTGGCCGCCTTCGGTGGCGTCAAGCGGCGCTTCACGCTGACAGGCACCTGGAACGGCGTCTCCATCTTCGACGACTATGGCCACCATCCGGTGGAGATCAAGGCCGTGCTGCGGGCGGCGCGCGAATCCTGCTCCGGTCGGATCATCGCCGTCCATCAGCCGCACCGCTATTCGCGGCTTTCGAGCCTCTTCAACGATTTCGCCACCTGCTTCAACGATGCCGACAGCATCCTGCTCGCCCCGGTCTATGCCGCCGGCGAGGAGCCGATCGAGGGCGTCAACTCGGAGGCGCTCGTGGCGCAGATCCGGGCCGGCGGCCATCGCGACGCGCGCTACATCAGCGGGCCTGCAGAACTGGCGCCGATCATTTCCGGCATTGCGAAGCCCGGCGATTTCGTGGTTCTTCTGGGGGCTGGCAATATCACCCAGTGGGCAGCAGTCTTGCCCGAGGAATTGGAAAGCGCTTCAGGACAGTCGTGATGAAACAGGTGAATGGGGAAAAACTGCTGGCGTCGCTCGGGGAGGGCGTCAAGGATGTGCGGGGCCGGTTGACGCCGGACGCGCCGATGGACCGCGTCACCTGGTTCCAGGCCGGCGGTCTGGCCGAGCTGATGTTCCAGCCGCATGATGTCGATGATCTGGTCACTTTCCTCAAGATCCTGCCGCAGGAGGTGCCGCTGACGGTGGTCGGCGTCGGCTCCAATCTCCTGGTGCGCGACGGCGGCATTCCGGGCGTTGTCCTGCGGCTCTCGGCCAAGGGGTTCGGCCAGGTAGATCTCGCCGGCGAGAACCGGATCCAGGCCGGTGCCATCTGCCCGGACAAGCATGTGGCGGCCATGGCGATGGACAATGGCATCGGCGGCTTTGCCTTCTACTACGGGATTCCCGGCTCGATCGGCGGCGCTCTGCGCATGAACGCCGGGGCCAACGGCACCGAGACGGCGGATCGCGTCGTCGAGGTGCATGCGGTGGACCGGAGCGGCAACCGGCATGTGCTGAGCAAGGCGGATATGGGCTACAGCTACCGCCACTCCGGTGCGCCCGCCGGTCTGATCTTCACCCATGGCATCCTTGAGGGATACGCCGAAGATCGCGCGAAGATCCGCCAGGAGATGGATGCGGTACGCCAGCATCGCGAGACGGTGCAGCCGGTCAAGGAAAAGACCGGCGGATCGACCTTCAAGAACCCGGAAGGCCATTCGGCCTGGAAGCTCATCGACGAGGCCGGCTGCCGCGGGCTGGTCTGCGGCGGCGCCCAGATGTCCTCGCTGCACTGCAATTTCATGATCAACACCGGCCATGCCGGCGGCTACGATCTCGAATATCTCGGGGAGATGGTTCGCCAACGGGTCTTCGAGCATTCGGGAATCAGACTCGAATGGGAGATCAAGCGTCTCGGCATCTTCATGCCGGGCCGTGAGGTAAAGCCCTATCAGGGCGTCGCGTCGGAGTAACCAGAACAATTCCTTAAAAGGCCGCCATCCCAAAGGGTTGGCGGCCTTTTTTATTGTCTTGAATCCGGACAAGCTCTCGGCTGGGAAGGACTGATTTTTCAACGACTTCGGGTTTCGGTTAACGAAAGTAAACGATTCATTAACCATATGCCGGCAATATGGGTCCTGCATCAGGTGATCCGGGTTGATCTGGTCAGTCTGGCGCAAGTGAAGTGTGGAATGGATGCGTTCTTTTTCCGGAGGTCGTCGATGAGTGACAAGCATGTGGCTGTTTTATTGGGGGGATTCTCCTCCGAGCGGCCCGTAAGCTTGGCCTCTGGAAGGCCCTGTGCCGATGCTCTCGAGGCAGAGGGTTATCGGGTCACGCGCGTCGACGTGGATCGCAATGTCGCATCCGTTCTGTCTGAACTTCGTCCAGACGTCGCCTTCAACGCCCTGCATGGGCCCTTCGGCGAAGACGGCACCATTCAGGGTATCCTTGAGTACCTCCAGATCCCCTACACGCATTCCGGCGTGCTTGCTTCGGCGCTGTCGATGGACAAGGGGCAGGCCAAGCATGTTGCTGCCGCTGCCGGCATTCCGGTCGCCGAAGCGCGCATCATGAGCCGCTTCGACTTTACCTCCGAGCATCCCATCGAGCCGCCCTACGTGGTCAAGCCCGTGCGCGAAGGTTCTTCCTTCGGCGTCGTGATCGTCCGGGAAGGGCAGTCGCATCCGCCGCAGATCCTCACTTCGGCGGACTGGCGTTATGGCGACCTGGTCATGGTGGAGCGCTACGTCCACGGTCGCGAGCTCACCTGCGGCGTGATGGGTGATGTCGCGCTTGGTGTGACCGAGGTGGTGCCCACCGGCAACGCCTTCTACGACTATGATGCAAAGTATTCCGACGGTGGATCGAAACACGTCATTCCGGCGCAAATTTCACCAGATGTTTACCAAAACATTCAATCCTACGCACTTAAGGCGCATCAGGCGATGGGATGCCGCGGCGTGAGTCGATCCGATTTCCGCTACGACGACCGCTTCTCCAAAAACGGCGAGATCATCTGGCTTGAGGTCAATACTCAGCCCGGAATGACCCCGACCTCCCTGGTGCCCGAAATGGCAGCTCATGCCGGTTATTCGTTCGGTGAGCTTGTTCGTTGGATGGTGGAGGACGCATCGTGTTTGCGTTGAGCGACAAAATGTCTGACAGGTCGGCCCTTGAGGGATCTGCGTCCCATGCCGAAGATCGTCGCGTCCTGCCGCGGCCGCTTCGCCGTATCGTTCGCTTCACCGTCAGTCTGGCCAGTGGGCGTATTCATATTCCGCGCCATGTCGGCACGGCCTCGACCTTCGTCTTCCTCGGTGTCGTCGGTCTCTACGGCATGTCCGTCGGCGGACACACGGAAGTCGTGGCGCAATCCGTAACGGCGTCGGCAGGCTTTGCGATTGAGGACGTCCGCGTCTCCGGCAACGACCAGACCTCCGAGATCGATATTCTCCAACTCCTCGGCCTCGACGGCACGACCTCGCTCGTTGCTCTCGACATCGAGGCTGCCCGCAAGAAGCTCGCCGGGCTCCCCTGGGTCGAATACGCGGAGGTCCGCAAGGTCTATCCGAAGACCATCGAAGTCATGCTCAAGGAGCGTCAGGCATTCGGTATCTGGCAGCACGGCACGGAGCTGTCGCTGATCGAGCGCGACGGCAAGATCATCGCCCCGCTGCGCGACAGCAAGTTCGCCACGCTGCCGCTCTTCGTCGGTCGCGACGCCGAAACGGCCGCCTCCGCATTCGAGCAGGAACTCGCCGGCTGGCCGGAGCTGAAAAACCGGGTGCGCGCCTATGTGCGCGTCGCCGGACGTCGCTGGGACCTGCATCTCGACAATGGCGTCGTCCTGAAGCTTCCCGAGCGCAACATCCACAAGGCGCTGGCCGTCCTGTCGCGCCTGGAAGCTGACCAGGGGATCCTGGGACGCGACGTCGCGGCCGTGGATCTTCGCCTCGACGACCGGACCGCCGTGCAGCTGAGCGAGGGTGCCTTCGAGCGTCGCAACGAAGCCCTTGAAGAGCGCACCAAGGCCCTCAAGAAGGCGGGGGCGCAGTCATGAGCCTGTTCGGTTCCTCGCATTTCCTGCCGCGCATCAAGCCGCTGTCCTCCAAGCGCAGCCACGTCGTCTCCGTTCTCGACATCGGTTCGACCAAGGTCGTCTGCATGATCGGCCGACTGACGCCGCGCGCCGAGAGCCTGGTGCTGCCGGGGCGTACCCACAACATCGAAGTCATCGGCATCGGCCACCAGCGGTCGCGCGGCGTGAAGTCCGGCGTGATTGCCGACCTCGATGCGGCCGAAAGCGTCGTGCGGCTGGCGGTGGACGCCGCCGAGCGCATGGCCGGCCTTACAGTCGACAGCCTCATCATCAATATCTCCTCCGGCCGCCTTGCGAGCGACGTCTACACGGCGAGCATCGATCTCGGTGGCCAGGAAGTCGAAGGCGACGACCTGCGCAAGGTGCTGATTTCGGCAAGCCAGCAGTCGCAGCGTCAGGATCGCGCCATCCTGCATTCTCTCGCCACCGGCTATTCGCTCGACGGCGAGCGCGGCATCCGCGATCCGCTCGGCATGTTCGGAGATGTTCTGGGCGTCGACATGCATGTGGTCACCTCGGAACGTGCGACGCTGAGGAACCTCGAACTGTGCGTCAACCGGGCGCATCTGTCGGTCGAGGGCATGGTTGCCACGCCGTACGCGAGCGGCCTGTCGGCGCTCGTCGACGACGAAGTCGAACTCGGATGCGCGGCCATCGACATGGGCGGCGGCACGACGACAATTTCGGTCTTTGCCGAAGGCAAGCTGGTCCACACCGATGCCATCGGCCTTGGCGGTCATCACGTGACGACCGATCTGGCCCGCGGCCTCTCCACCCGGATCGACGATGCCGAGCGCCTCAAGGTGGTGCATGGTTCGGCCCTGTCGAACGGCGGCGACGACCGCGACCTGATCTCGATCCCGCCGATCGGCGAGGACGACCGCGACCAGCCGACCCAGGTTCCGCGTGCCCTGGTGACGCGCATCGTGCGGGCCCGCATCGAGGAAACGCTGGAACTGATCCGCGACCGCATCCAGGCTTCCGGTTTCAGCCCGGTCGTCGGCAAGCGCATCGTGCTTACCGGTGGCGCCAGCCAGCTGACCGGCCTGCCGGAAACGGCGCGGCGGATTCTCGCCCGCAACGTCCGGATCGGACGCCCGATGGGCGTCTCGGGTCTTCCTGTTGCGGCCAAGGGACCAGCTTTCTCGACTGCGGTCGGGCTGATGATCTATCCGCAGGTAGCGGACATGGAAACGCATGCGTCGCAGGGTGGCCTGATCGCCTCCCTCGGCAATGGCAACGGCAGACTGTCCCGCATGGGCCAGTGGCTGAAGGAAAGTTTTTGACCAACCGCCCACAAGGGCGGCGTCTGAAGAAATTGCAATAAATCGGCCGGCGGCGAAGCGGCCAGAGTGAGAAGGAACGGGTACAATGACCATCAAGCTGCAAAAGCCCGATATCACCGAGCTGAAGCCTCGGATCACCGTCTTCGGCGTCGGTGGCGGTGGCGGAAACGCTGTCAACAACATGATCTCGGCCGGACTTGAAGGCGTCGACTTCGTCGTCGCCAATACCGATGCCCAGGCACTGACGATGACCAAGGCCGAGCGCATCATCCAGATGGGCGCCCAGGTGACGGAAGGTCTCGGCGCCGGATCGCAGCCGGAAGTTGGCCGTGCGGCCGCTGAAGAGTGCCTCGACGAGATCGTCGACCACCTGAACGGCACCCACATGTGCTTCGTGACTGCCGGCATGGGCGGTGGCACGGGTACCGGTGCGGCTCCCGTCGTGGCACAGGCTGCCCGCAACAAGGGCATCCTGACCGTCGGCGTCGTCACCAAGCCGTTCCACTTCGAAGGCGCCCGCCGCATGCGGCTTGCCGAGATGGGCATCCAGGAACTGCAGAAGTCGGTCGATACGCTGATCGTCATCCCCAACCAGAACCTGTTCCGTATCGCCAACGACAAGACCACCTTTGCCGACGCCTTCGCGATGGCCGACCAGGTGCTCTATTCGGGTGTTGCCTGCATCACCGACCTGATGGTCAAGGAAGGCCTCATCAACCTCGACTTCGCCGACGTCCGTTCGGTGATGCGCGAGATGGGCCGCGCCATGATGGGCACCGGCGAAGCTTCGGGTCCGGGCCGCGCCATGCAGGCTGCGGAAGCCGCCATCGCCAACCCGCTGCTCGACGAAACATCGATGAAGGGTGCCCAGGGCCTGCTGATCTCCATCACCGGCGGTCGCGACCTGACGCTGTTCGAAGTCGACGAAGCGGCGACCCGCATCCGCGAGGAAGTCGATCCGGATGCCAACATCATCCTCGGCGCCACCTTCGACGAAGCACTGGAAGGCCTGATCCGCGTTTCGGTCGTTGCCACGGGCATCGATCGCAGCGCCAACCAGGGCGACATGCGCGGCTATGAAGCCCATGCCGCCGCGGCTCCGGCACGTCCGATCATTCGTCCTTCGGCGGCCGTTGCTCCGGCTCCGGCCGCAGTGCAGCCTGCCCCCGTGATGCAGGCACCGAGAGCCATCGACCCGGTTGCCGAAACGATCCGCCAGGCAGAAGCCGATATGGAACGGGAACTGGCGATTGCGGAAGCACCGCGTCCGGCCGCTCTTCAGCCGGCCGCACCGCAGCCGGTTGTCCAGCAGGCAGAGCCCGAATTCCGTCCGCAGAGCCGGATCTTCAGCGGCTCTGCTCCAGTCGAAACTCCTGTTCTTCGCGCCCCGGCCGCCCCGCAGATGCATGCGCAGTCGGCTCCGGTCATGGCCCAGCCTGCACCGCGCATGGCGCAGCCGTTCCACCACGAGCCTGCCGCTCCGTCCCTGTCGGCTGCAGTCGAGCCGGTCCGCATGCCCAAGGTCGAAGACTTTCCGCCGGTCGTGAAGGCCGAGATGGACCACCGCGCCCATCAGGTTCAGCATGTCCAGGAAGAGCGCGGCCCGATGGGTCTCCTGAAGCGGATCACCAATTCGCTCGGGCGTCGCGAAGATGAAGACCAGGTCACGGCCGACATGACGGCACCGGCACCTGCTGCCGCTTCGCAGCAGCGCCGTCCGCTCTCGGCCGAGGCAAGCCTCTATGCTCCGCGTCGCGGCCAGCTCGACGATCACGGCCGCGCCGTGCCGCAGTCGGCTGCACAGCAGGAAGACGATCAGTTGGAAATTCCGGCCTTCCTGCGCCGCCAACACAACTGATTCAAACCATACCTGGAACAACGAAGGCCCGGCTCGCCAGATCCGGGCCTTTTGCGTGCCATCTGGAAGGACTGAAAGATTAGCGAATTCTGATAGTTAACAACGTAACAATCAGAAAGAAACAGTGATTTGGAATGTCCTCGCGAGCTGCGTATGTAGAAGGCTCAGAACAAGCATTGGCATCCGCGTGGGGTGGCAATCGCAGGAATGCCCCGCCGCCTTCGGGCGGAGGGATTTTTAAAGGCAGAAGTAATGACGATCGGTCTCCTCGGATTTCAGACAACCATCGCAGCTCCCGTGACGATGCGGGGCATCGGTGTGCATTCGGGAACTCCGGTGTCGATCACCTTTCAGCCCTCCGAGGCGGGTGCCGGCATTGTTTTCAGCCGTGTCTTCGCCGATGGCAAGTCCGTCGAATACCGGGCGGTCTCCTCGCAGGTCGGTCCGACCGATCTCTGCACCATCCTCGGCAGCTCGCCGGCCAATTGGGTTGCCACCATCGAGCATGTGATGGCAGCCCTGTATGCGCTCGGCATCGACAACGTCGTCGTCGAGGTGGATGCGGCCGAAATGCCGATCATGGACGGCAGCTCCTACGACTTCATCGAGGCGATCGAGCAGGTTGGCACCGTCAATCTCGGCGTCAAGCGCCGCTACATTCGCGTCGTCAAGCCAGTGCGGATCGATTCGGACGCCTCCTGGTCGGAGTTCAGGCCCTATGATGGCACCCGCTTCGAGGTCGAGATCGATTTCACCACGCCGCTGATCGGTCGCCAGAGCTGGAAGGGCGACCTGACTGCCGCGACCTTCAAGGAAGAGCTTTCGCGGGCTCGCACCTTTGGCTTCATGCGTGACGTGGAGCGGCTCTGGGCTGCCGGCTACGCGCTGGGGTCGTCCTTGGAAAACTCGGTGGTGATCTCGGATGACGACACTGTCGTGAACGTCGAGGGCCTGCGCTACAAGGACGAGTTCGTTCGTCACAAGACCCTGGACGCCGTTGGCGATCTCGCCCTTGCCGGTGCCCAGTTCATCGGCTGCTACCGGTCCTACCGTGGCGGCCACAAGATGAATGCCAATGCGCTGAAGGCGCTGCTCAGCGATCCGACCGCTTATGAGATTGTCGAGGCGCCGGTGCGCAGCGACCGGGTGCGCGCGCGCGAATTCGTGCCGGTCAAGGCACCGGAAGTTTCAGCCTGGCTCGCCTGAATTTCGACCTCCAGTCCAACTGGCCGCTCCTTGGGGGCGGCCTTTTCTTTGAACGGCAAGTGCAAACCGGCAAAATCCGCCATCCGGTGGATGCCGCACAGAACAACGTGCCACAAAATTGCGTTAATGCGCCCGCATTGCGTTGCTCTGAAGCTGCTTGTAAGGCTACAGAAGGCCAGTGAGAGCAGTGGCACTTGTACGCGTGATGATCAGGAACCGTCGAATGGCTTATGCGCAGTCTGATGTGATGAAGAAAACGGCGAGGATCGCCTTGGTTTCGCTTGCGATGGCCTTCGCAGGTGCTGCCGTGACGGCTTGCCAGTCCGACAAGGACATCGACATTACCAAGCTGGGCTTCGAAAGCGAGCCGCCTGAGCTGCTCTACAACCAGGGGCTTGCCAACATGAAGGCCGGCAATATCGGCGAGGCCTCGCGCAAGTTTGATTCGATCGACCGCCAGTACCCCTTCACCGAATGGGGCCGCAAGGCGCTGGTGATGAGCACTTTCAGCAAATATCGGCTGGGTCGCAACGATGATGCCATCACGACCGGCAATCGGTATCTGAAGCAGTATCCCAACTCCGAGGATACCGCGTACGTGCAGTATCTCGTCGGCCTCTCCTACTCCAAGCA
The DNA here is from genome assembly GCF_056530405.1 of Rhizobium sp. PK7-22. NCBI lineage: Bacteria > Pseudomonadati > Pseudomonadota > Alphaproteobacteria > Hyphomicrobiales > Rhizobiaceae > Rhizobium > Rhizobium sp. PK7-22. The sequence continues at coordinate 2,853,817 of NZ_CP096514.1, read as the reverse complement.
GATTGCCGACGTGACGCAGGACCAGAAGGCTGCAGCGCAGACCATCGATGCCATGTCGAGGGTGGTCAACGAATATCCGGATTCGGAGTATGTCGAGGACGCCCAGGCGAAGATCCGCTTTGCCCGCGACCAGCTCGCCGGCAAGGAAATGCAGGTCGGCCGCTACTATCTGGAGCGCAAGGAATATCTGGGCGCCATCAAGCGCTTCCGCATCGTCGTCGAGCAGTATTCCAACACCAACCAGGTGGAGGAAGCACTCGCCCGTCTCGTCGAGACCTATTACGCCATGGGCATCGTCGAAGAGGCGCAGACGGCCGCCGCCGTTCTCGGTCGCAATTATCCCGACAGCCAGTGGTACGCGGACTCCTACAAGCTGCTGCAGACGGGTGGCATCGAGCCGCGCGAAAATCCTCGCTCCTGGATTTCCCGCGCCGGGGCCAAGCTCGTCGGCGCCTAGCCCATGCTCGTCCAGCTTTCGATCCGCGATATCGTCCTGATCGAGCGGCTGGACCTCGATTTCGAGGCTGGCCTCTCGGTGCTGACCGGCGAGACGGGGGCAGGCAAGTCCATTCTTCTCGACAGCTTGTCGCTGGCACTCGGTGGACGCGGCGATGGCGGGCTCGTGCGCCACGGCGAGGACAAGGGGCAGGTGACGGCGGTGTTCGACGTTGCCGGGCAGCATCCAGCCCGTCTCATGCTGCGCGACAACAGCATCGATGATGACGGCGACCTGATCTTCCGCCGCATCCAGTCCGCCGACGGCCGCACCCGCGCCTCCATCAACGACCAGCCCGTCAGCGTCCAGATGATGCGCCAGGTCGGCCAGTTGCTGGTCGAGATCCACGGCCAGCATGACGACCGCGCGCTGACCGATACCAATACCCACCGCACGTTGCTCGACGCCTTCGCCGGCCTGACGGAGGAGGTCCAAGTCGTTGCCGGCCTCTATCGCAGCTGGAAGGACGCCGAGCGCGCCTTCAAGACGCATCGCGCCAAGGTGGAAGCCGCCGCGCGCGAGGCAGATTATATCCGCGCCTCGGTCGACGAGCTGGAAAAGCTCAGCCCCCGCGACGGCGAAGAGGAGGAACTGGCGGAGCAGCGCTCGCGGATGCAGAAGTCCGAGCGCATCGCCGGTGACATCTCCGAGGCGTCTGAGTTTCTGAACGGCAATGGCTCGCCGGTGCCGGCGATCGCCTCCATGGTGCGCCGTCTGGAGCGCAAGTCGCAGGAAGCTCCCGGGCTCCTGGAGGAGACGGTCGAGCTTCTGGATGCGGCGTTGGACAGCCTGTCCAATGCGCAGATGGAAGTGGAAGCCGCCCTTCGCAAGACCGAATTTGATCCGCGCGAGCTCGAGCGTGTCGAGGAGCGGCTGTTTGCGCTGCGCGCTGCCGGCCGCAAGTATTCCGTTCCGGTGGCCGATCTTCCGGCACTGGCGGAAAAGATGGTCGCCGATCTTGCCGATCTCGATGCCGGCGAGGAAAGGCTCGGGATCCTGGAACAGCAGACGCTTGCCACCAGGGCGGACTTCGACCGGGCGGCGCTCACGCTGTCGCAGAAGCGCCAGCAGGGCGCCGAGGGCCTGGCCGAAGCGGTGATGGCGGAGCTACCGGCGCTGAAGCTGGAGCGGGCACGGTTCATGGTGGAAGTCACGAGCGACGCCGACGCAGCGACGGCCGAGGGCATCGACATCGTGGAATTCCACGTCCAGACCAATCCCGGCACGCGTCCCGGCCCGATCATGAAGGTCGCCTCGGGTGGCGAGCTGTCCCGCTTCCTGCTGGCCTTGAAGGTGGCTCTGGCCGATCGTGGCTCTGCACCGACGCTCGTCTTCGACGAGATCGACACCGGCGTCGGTGGCGCGGTGGCCGATGCCATCGGTCAGCGCCTGAAGCGGCTCTCCGACAAGGTGCAGGTCCTGTCGGTGACCCATGCGCCGCAGGTGGCCGCGCGTGCCGCCACGCATCTCTTGATTTCCAAGGGGCCTGCGGGCGAGGGCTCGGACAAGATCGCCACCCGCGTCGCGACCATGGAGCCCGAGCACCGCACCGAAGAGATCGCCCGGATGCTCGCCGGCGCCTCGGTCACCGAAGAGGCCCGCGCCGCGGCCAAGAAGCTGCTGGCCGGGACTGGCTAATCGGCTAGTCGCCGTCCGACTGGCTCATGATGGCGACGACATTGCGACGGTGGACGGCTTCATAGGGCTGGAAGTAATCGACGGCACCTGCCGCCAGATCCTCGGCGATAAAATCCTTCAGCGACATGGCCTCCGGTGTTGAAAGCTCCCGCTTGGCCGTGAGCTTTTCCAGATAGCGCCTGTTCGCGTCGACCAATTCCACCGGATAGCCGCCGGCTGCAATGCGTTCGGCAGAGCCATGGTTGGGAAGGATGCGGCGGATCGGCCAGGTCCGCATCCGCTCCAGTTCGCGGATGTGGATGGCAAGCCGGTCCTCTTCGGCGAGATAGCTGATCGGATCCTCCAGCGTATCGCCGGCGAGCAGCAGTCCGTCATCTGGAAGCCAGACCACGGTGCCGTCGGCGCTGTGGATGTCAAAGTGGTGCAGCTCGACGGTCCGGCTGCCGATCTGCAGGGTGAGTGCGGTGGTGAACAGGCGGTTCGGCATGATCAGCGGCTTGATCGGCGGGTCGCGGCTTTCCAGTCGCTGCCGGTTCTTCTCCAGCGCCTGTGCAGTCAGTTCCAGCGCGATGATCTCGCAATCCTCGAAGACACCGTTGCCGGCGACGTGGTCAGCATGCCAGTGGCTGAGGACGACGGTGATCTTGACGACGCCCCGCTCTTCGAGATGCCGGCGTATGAACTGCGCATGGGCGAGCGAGATGTGCGTGTCGTAGACCAGCGCCTCTGCGCCATCGACGATGGCATAGGAGGCGGCGCCGAGCTCAAAGGCGCCGTCGTCCAGCCAGTTCGGCTTTTGCGAATGCAGCCGCTTGCCGGGAATGCGCCCGTCGTAATAGGCGAAGACGCCCGGATAGGGTTCGAAGGTTCGAAGTGTCGACGTATCGACCATGATGGCGGCATCCTGTTTTGACGTGGTGGAAACTACGGACGGAAAATCACCGTGACAAGCGTGCGCGGAGCGCTAGTTGGAGATTTGCATTCCTGAAATTTCGGCTAAAACGCATCGACACCACTGGAGTGAGACCCGCATGGCCGCCGAGCAGACGCCCGTTGACACCCTGACCGAAGCGCAGGCCGCGGCCGAGCTGGCGTTTCTCGCCTCCGAGATCGCCCGCCACGACGAGCTCTATCACGGCCACGACGCCCCGGAAGTGTCGGACGCCGAATACGACGCCCTGAAGCGTCGCAACGATGCGATCGAACAGCGCTTTCCGGAGCTGCGGCGTGCCGACAGCCCGTCGATGCGGGTCGGTGCCGCGCCGCTGGCGACCTTCGCGCCGATCACCCATTCGCGGCCGATGCTGTCGCTCGACAACGCCTTTTCCGACGAGGACGTGCGCGACTTCATCAACGCCGTCTACCGCTTCCTGGGCACGCTTCCGGACGGATCGATCGCCTTCACCGCCGAACCGAAGATCGACGGCCTCTCCATGTCGATCCGCTACGAGAACGGCAGGCTCGTCAACGCGGCCACCCGTGGCGACGGCACGACGGGCGAAAACGTCACCGCCAACATCCTGACGATCGACGACATTCCGAACGTGCTGCCCAAGGGCGTGCCGTCGGTCGTGGAAGTGCGCGGCGAGGTCTACATGCGCAAGAGCGACTTCCTGGCGCTCAACGAGCAGATGGCGGCGGAGGGCAAGCAGACCTACGTCAATCCGCGCAACACGGCGGCCGGTTCGCTGCGCCAGCTCGATGCAAAGGTGACGGCGAGCCGCAAGCTGAAGTTCTTCGCCTATGCCTGGGGGGACATGTCGGAAATGCCGGCCGACACGCAGATGGGCATGGTGAAGGCCTTCGAGGAATGGGGTTTCCCGGTCAACCCGCTGATGAAGCGCCTCTCCTCCGTCGAGGAGATCATCGCCCATTACACCGAGATCGGCCTGAAGCGCCCGGATCTCGACTACGAGATCGATGGCGTCGTCTACAAGGTCGACCGGCTCGACCTGCAGCAGCGCCTCGGCTTCCGCTCGCGCTCGCCGCGCTGGGCGACCGCGCACAAGTTCCCCGCCGAACAGGCCTTCACCCGGGTGGAGAAGATCGACATCCAGGTCGGCCGCACCGGCGCGCTGACGCCGGTCGCGCGGCTGGCGCCGGTGACTGTCGGCGGCGTGATGGTCACCAATGCGACGCTCCACAACGAGGACTACATCAAGGGCATCGGCAATTCCGGCGAGCGCATCCGCGAGGAAGAGCACGACATCCGCATCGGCGACACGGTGATCGTGCAGCGGGCAGGGGACGTCATCCCGCAGGTGCTCGACGTGGTGATGGAGAAGCGGCCGGCCGATGCGGTGGCTTACGAGTTTCCCAAGAAGTGCCCGGTCTGCGGCAGCCATGCGGTGCGAGAAGAGGGAGAGTCAGTCTGGCGCTGTACGGGCGGTCTCATCTGCTCCGCTCAGCAAATTGAACGACTTCGTCACTTCGTGTCACGCAATGCGGTCGATATCGACGGCTTCGGAGACCAGTATATCGAGCTCTTTTTCAACGCAGAACTGCTGAAGACTCCCGCGGATATTTTTCGTCTCCACCAGCACGGCGATGAAGTGAAGAGGGTGATCTTGGAATATCGAGAGCTTCTTCAGCGGGAGCGGGAGGAACGGACAGGCAAGCAGCGAAAAAATGTTTCCGCGGAAGACGCCCGCTCGTTTGAGGGTGTCGACAAGCTTTTCGCCTCCATAGACAAGAGCCGGCGTGTTTCTTTTGAAAGATTGCTTTTCGGTTTGGGCATTCGTCACATCGGAGAGGTGACGGCGAAGGCGCTGGCTAGGCGTTATCAGAGCCCGCAAGCGCTTCTCGCAGCGGTCGACGCTGCAGCTCTCGGCCGTCCAAAAAGCGCATGGCATGTTTTGTCCGCTGTTGAAGGTATTGGAGACGTCACTCGGGCCGCGCTGGTTAAATCACTTGGTTCTGATGCACCGGCAGGGTCCGCCCTTTCTCGGGAAGCTTGGCTATCGAATGTCGGGCTAAACAAGAAGCAAAAGCAGAACCTTCTGGCTCGCTTTGGTAATTCAGACAACGTGTTCAAGGCAGTTTCAGAAGCTGTCGTTGATGCACCAAGTCAAGCTTACAAGGACCTCGCAAGCGATAGGGACGTTGGCGAGGTAGCCGCTGACGCTTTGGTCGAATTTATCTCGGAGAAGCATAATCGTGAAGCTCTTAGTGATCTCCTTGATCAGCTAGATGTCTTCTATGATCAACCTGCTTCGTTGAGCGGTGAGCTGTCAGGGAAAACCGTTGTCTTCACAGGAAATCTTGAGAAAATGACCCGAAGTGAGGCCAAAGCGACGGCGGAGCGACTTGGCGCACGGGTATCCGGCTCTGTTTCTGGCAAAACCGATTTAGTGATCGCCGGCCCCGGCGCCGGCTCAAAGCTGGCCGAAGCTGAGAAGCATGGCGTGAAAGTTCTTACAGAAGAGGAGTGGTTGGCTCTGATCGAGTAGGCGACTCCGCGCTGGGCTGTTTCCGTGCCGCTCATAGTTACAGATGGCTCGCCCAGTGCTCCTCGGAAACGATTGAGATTGGGTGGCCTTTGTCCCGCAGCTCACTAGCTTGCAGGATCTTGTTGCCAAATGCCGAGTGCTTCCAAGAGTCCGTTGCATAGACGCCGATGACCAGAACGTTTGTCCTCTTCGTCAGTCCACCGACCATAGCATCCCGCTCCCGCATTGCCGCCTCGCAGAGCCTGCGTTGGCCGAAGTTAAATGTTCCGGTAAAGCAGTAGGTCTGACCTGCGAAGGTCAGACTGGGTGCAGGTGCGCATAGAGGTAATGACGTTGCCTTCAGGGTTTCTCCCAGCTCAAAGTCGCGATTGGCGAAGTTGCTCAAAGTGTCTAGCAGTTCAGACTTTTCAGACTGGTCGACGATGCCGTCTGCCAAAATTTCCGTTACCCTTCTGTAGAGAGTGCTTATGACGGGTTGGTCGCTTACAGCACCGTTCGCCACCAGCCACTTTTGTAGAAACTCGACCTCTTGTTGGTTTATCGTGCCGTCAGCTATCAGCCCGCGCGCCAAGCCTATAAGCTCATCGATCTGGCGGCTCGAGATACGATCGTTGCCGTAACCAACAAGTATCGCTTCTTCCATTTTTATGTCCTCCACATAGAATGTATGAAAGCAAATGCGCCCGAAAAAGTCGATACAGCTCAGAGGCTTTCCGGGAGTGGTGAAATCTCTGAGACAATATGATGGAAAACATCAGGCCGATCAGAAACGACGATGACTTGAACTGAGCAATCGGTGAGGTTTGCAGCCTATTTCGATCATCCTCTCGTGAAGGGAAGCGGAGGCGGATCGTTTCGATGTCCTTTCGGACCTCATCGATGTCTATGAAAACCGCAGCTTTCCTGCAGATGATCGAAGCCGGACGAGTTTCTTGAGGAGTTCATGCGGATGACCGGTCGGAGCCAGAGCGATCTGGCGGAACTGTTCGGCTCTCGGTCGCGCGCGTCGGCGATCCTGAACAAAAGGCGGGCGCTGACCGTCGAGATGATCTTCAGGCTGCGAGAGGCGTGGGATCTGCCCGCCAATAGCCTGACAAAGCCCTATTCTCTGGCGGTCACCTGAACTCGGCGCTCGTGCCGCGTTTTGCCGAATCACCACGGCCTCGCTAGAAGTGGGTGAGACCAACCCGGAACCGCACCTTGAAAACCATCGCCATCGACTTCGAGACCGCCAACGAAACGCGTGGCAGTGCCTGTTCGGTCGGTCTAGCCTGGATCGAGGATGGCGAGGTGGTGCGGGTCGAGGAGCGGCTGATCCGGCCGCACGACATGCGGTTTTCGTCCTTCAACATCGCCATTCACGGCATCCGGCCGGAGCATGTGGAGGATGCGCCTGAATTTCCGGAAGTGATGGACGAATTTGCGGACGACTTCCGCGAGGCGACGATGATTGCTCACAATGCCGCCTTCGACTTCAGCGTCTGGCGCGCCTGTCTCGACCTCTACCGCTTCGGCTATCCGGAGCTTTCCTACCTGTGCAGTGTGAAAATGTCCCAGAAGGTCTGGCCGCATCTGGGTTCTCACCGGCTGAACGCGCTGGCGGCGCATCTTGGCCTGCAGTTCATGCACCACAATGCGGCGGAGGACGCCGCGGTCTGCGCGCGCGCGGCCATCGCCATCGCGAAATCGCTGGATGTTGTCCATGTCCGAGATATCCCGGCGCTGATCGGCATGAAGGTGGGTCGGCTGTTTCAGGGTGGTTACGCGCCCTGCACCTGCAGGCTTAAGTAAGAGTGTTCTTGTAACGCCGTCGCTGCGCCTTATCTCTGATCACAGATCGTTGACCGGAGTTCCCCCCTGATGAATCGCCTGACCCTTCTCGCATCCGCCGCCGCACTGTCCTGCGGCCTTCTTGCATCTGCCGCGGTTGCCCAGGTGGTTGGTGAGGTTGGCGTCGACTGGATCGGCAACGACATCATCGTGGAGGCCGTCGCCGATCCGGAGGTGAAGGGCGTGACGTGCCACGTCACCTATTTCGACCGCTCCATCATCGACCGGCTGAGGCAGGGGAACTGGTTTGAGGACCCCTCCAACAGTTCGATCGCCTGCCGGCAGACCGGTCCGATCGAGATCGGCGACATTGACCTGTCTAAGGGCGGCGAGGAGGTTTTTCGTCAGGGGCGTTCGCTGATCTGGAAGGATCTGCTCGTCAAGCGCATCTACGACAAGACCAATGACACGCTGGTCTATCTGGCGCATTCGCGGCAGGTGGTCGAAGGGTCCGCGAAGATGGCGATCTCGACGGTGCCGCTCTACGGCGAAGAAGTCACCTGGACGAACGGCAAGCCTTAGAAGAGCAGCCTCAACGAAAAAAGGGCCCGCAAAAGCGAGCCCTTCATGTCATGGAAAAACGTGGTCGTCTTACTTGACGTAGACGATCTTGCCGCCGTTGGCGGCAGTCTCGATTGCCAGAACGTTCATCAGCTCGATGCTGTTTTCCTGCAGCTCGGCCATCAGAGCCGGTGTCGCCTCGACTTCAGCCTGCGCCGCGGCTGTTACGTCAGCGCTGGGGTTCTGGTACATCTCCGGCACCTGAACGGTGGCGTCATCGCTGTCGGAGTTCTCATCGACGCGCACGATGCGGATCATGTCGTTCATGTCCGATGTTGCAGTCGTCGCAGTCGTCGCAGATGTCGTCTGAGCAACAGCAATGCCGCCCAGCGAAGCGGTGGACAGAGCTGCGGCTAGAGCGAGTGTTACGGCATTCTTCATGGGTAGTCTCCCTAGTTCGTTTCCGATCGACAAGCCTTGGCTTAGCCGAACATTTCGCTGTCCGATTGGACACTAGGGCAACGGCGCGGGTACGCGTTCGTTCCCACGCTGCTCGCGTATCAGGTCACGATGAGATAACATAAAAGTCATCTCGGGGAGGAGTCGAGACAGCGGTGATCCGATTTCAGGCGGCTTCGCGGGCCAGTTCGTCTGCGATGATCGTGTCGAGGTTCAGGAAGCAGACCATGGTCTTTTCCAGGGCGACGATGCCGCGGCAGAAGGCGCGCTGCTCTTCCGGGATGATTTCCGGTGCCGGCTGCAGGTCTTCGGAGCGGATGGTCATCATGTCTGAAACCTGTTCCACCAGCAGGCCCACCAGCTTGCCGGCGATGTCGGTGACGATGATGGCGGAGCGTTCGGACGGCTCGGTCATCTTCATGCCGAGGCGGCAGGCCATGTCGATGACGGGGATCACCGCACCGCGCAGGTTGATGAGGCCGAGCACATAGGGCGGGGTGTGCGGCATCGGGGTCACTGGTGCCCAACCGCGAATTTCGCGGATCGCCATGATGTCGATGCAGAATTCCTGGTCTCCGAGATGAAAGGAGACGATTTCGAGATAGGCGCCCGATTGCTTGATGGCGTTGCTCATTAGTTTTCCCCCACCTGCCAATGGGCTCGCGGCTTGCCGCGGATGCCGCCATTCAGGCTGCCATAATTGTCTGGATCGTGATGCGGAGGCGAGATTTCTCTCGGTGACATCATGTCGGCGTGGATTTCTGCCCTCCGTCATCATCAGGACGGTGACGGCAATTGATTCCACCTTCGCGCTGATCAAACAATGCCCAATAGACGTTAAGCTTCCGCTAATGGCTGCATCTCGCACTTTCGATCCCTGCCGATTGGCAGTAGACTGTGCCCATGGATCAGGTCTCGCCAAAGGCTTACCGCCTTCCGATCGCACTGCTTGCTGCCCTGGCGGTGACGTCGCTTGTGGCTGTCGCCTTCTATGGCTGGGTGAGCTACGGCTCGTCGATCCTGCTGACGCTCGCCGAAACCGGCCTTTCAAACTGTTTCTGAGGATCTTTGGTTTTGAGACAAATCGCCGCTCGGAGCGCGAATGATTTGCCCGCAGCCGCAGATTCGCCTATCGGATCGGGAAATCCCCTGGGCCGCAAAGAGAGACAGACATGAGAACGCTCCGCATCATCCTCTGGGCAGCCGTGCTTGTTCTCGGCGGCGTGCTGGCGTGGCTGACCCTCGAAGTGACCCAGACCCGGCAGGCCACCGTCGAAGAACCCTTCGGCGTTCCCTTCGAGCTCGTGGCGCAGAACGGCGAGCCGATCACGGAGCAGGCCTTCCGGCAGAAGCCGACGGCGCTCTTCTTCGGCTTCACCCATTGCCCGGAAGTCTGCCCGACGACGCTCTACGAACTGAACGGCTGGATGCACCAGGTCGATCCCGATGGCACGAAGCTGAACGGCTATTTCGTCACCGTCGATCCGGAGCGCGATCCGCCGGAGCTTCTCGGTCAGTACATCTCCAATGTCACCGACCGCGTCACCGGGATCTCGGGCCCACCGGAAAAGGTGGCCGAGATGGCCAAGGGCTTCAAGGTCTACTTCAAGAAGGTGCCGCTCGACGAGGCGCAGCCGGAAGGGGACTACACGATGGACCACACCGCCTCCGTCTTCCTGCTCGACGCCCAGGGCCGCTTCTCCGGCACCATTTCCTACGGCGAAAACCCGGAGACCGCCGTCAAGAAGCTCGAGAACCTCGTCAACGGCTGATCGCTCAATTTGCCTGCTGTCGCTTGCCGGTTGAAGGGGTAGGGGCTATGTGGCGTCCAACTGCAATCGCAATTGCCAAAGAGCCGCCCCTTGAGTGAAATTCGCCTGTACGTCGCCGCCACCGAACGGGATGCCGAACGCATCCTCGACATCTTGTCGGATGTCTTCGGCGAGGAGGACATCGCGCTCGCCACGACGGAGGTCGACGAGAAGCGGGACCTCTGGGAGGCCTCGGTCTACCTGATGGCGGACGACGAGGAGCATATCCGGCAGCGGATCGCCGATGGTCTCGCAGAGGCCTATCCCGGACTTGCCATCGAGAGGGAAGTCATCCCCGATGTCGACTGGATCGCCAAGTCGCTCGAAGGCCTGTCGCCGGTGCGGGCCGGCCGTTTCCTTGTTCACGGATCGCACGATCGGGGGAAGGTGAAGCCCAACGACGTCTCGATCGAGATCGACGCCGGCCAGGCCTTCGGCACGGGGCATCACGGCACGACCGCCGGATGCCTGGAGATGATTGAGGCCGTGGCGCGCTCGCAGACCATCCGCCGGGCGCTCGATCTCGGCACGGGTAGCGGCGTGCTGGCGATCGGTCTGCGCAAGATCCGCAACATTCCGATCCTCGCCACCGACATCGATCCGGTCGCGGTTGCCGTCGCGAAAGAGAACGTCCGCCGCAACGGCATCGCCTCCGGGCTGAAGCTGGTGACGGCGCCGGGCTTCCACTCGCCGGCCTTCGCGCAGGAGGGGCCGTTCGACCTGATCATCGCCAATATTCTCGCTCGTCCGCTGATGAAGATGGCACCGCAGCTTGCGGCGCATCTGGCTCCTGGCGGTTCGGTCATCCTTTCGGGGATTCTTGCGGCACAGCGCTGGAAAGTTCTCTCGGCCTACAATGGCGTGCGCCTGCATCACGTGCGGACAATCTGGCGCAACGGCTGGGTGACGATCCACCTGAAGCACCGCAGCCACTGATCCTGCTGCGCTGCAGCATTGCGCGGACTGCAAAGCAGACGCCTCGAAACCAGTCTCGGAACAAGAAAAAGGCGGCACCGTGAGGTACCGCCTTGAACGATCAGGAGACCCTGATCTGACCCGCGAGCCTGGGAGGAAAGCTCAAGCAGGAAGTACGCATTCTGGAGTTCCGGAGGAGGGAGGGAGGATCCCGAACCGGAAGCCTTATCAGAACGCGGAGGTCGAGCCGCCCTTGCGGCGCAGTTCTTCGCGGCTGGTGCCCATGCCCTGCAGGGTCTGGTCGTCCAGGTTCATCAGCACGCCGTTGACATAGCGGCTGGCCTGACGTTCGCGTGCCGCAACAACGCGTTGGAAGGCAGTGCGGAAAAATGAGGTAGCCATTGTCTTAGTTCCTTTCATCGCGGGACTGGTTCGTTGCCCGTTCGATGATTGGAATATAGTCGCTTTCCCAGGAGGCAGTGAGGGGACTTGCGTCATTGGTGTCATGCGCCCAGCGCATGGGCCGCCGCGATAGTGTTCATTGGTTGTTAGCAGATGCACATTCGGCGTGCATCCGAGTCTTTCGCTGGCGCCATCAGCCGCGGATCGTCTAGTATCGGCATCCTCCTCTCCTTTTGCCGTTCCGGAAAGTTCTCATGTTCCAGTCCTTCGATCTCAAATCAGCCCCTCAGTTCGGTCGCGAGCGGGTTGCTTCCCTCCGGGCTCGCTTTGCCGATTCGGGCATCGACGGTTTTCTCGTCCCGCGTGCGGATGAATTTCAGGGGGAATATGTTCCGGCGTCCGCCGAACGACTGTCCTGGCTCACCGGCTTCACCGGATCGGCTGGCGTGGCGCTGGTCACCGCCTCGCAGGTCATCGTCTTCGTCGACGGGCGCTACACGACGCAACTCAAGGAGCAGGTGGACGGCGACGTCTTCACCGGCGGCGATCTCGTGGACGAGCCGCCGCATCTGTGGCTGCGCCATCACGGGGTGAAGGGGTTCCGGCTGGGCATCGATCCCTGGCTGCACACGGCCGCCGAGGTGCGCCGCCTCACGAAGGCGCTGGAGGAGATCGACGGATCGCTCGTCTTCCTGCCGGCCAACCCGCTGGACGCGGTCTGGACGGACCGACCCGCAGAGTCGGTCGGTGCCGTCGCCATCCAGAAGGCCGACCACGCCGGCACGCTGGCGCACGAGAAGATCGCCAAGATCGCCGAACAGGTGCGGGACAAGAAGGCGGCAGCGGTGCTGATCACCGATCCGTCCTCCGTCGCCTGGATCTTCAACATCCGCGGCAGCGACGTGCCGCATACGCCGCATCCCTTGGCACGCGCCATCGTGCCGGCCGAGGGCAAGCCGCAGCTCTTCCTCGACCAGCGCAAGACGGGCATCGAAGTGCGCGCCTATCTGGCCCAGCTCGTCGAGCAGTTGCCGCCCGAGGAGTTTGCGGCCCGGCTGCAGGACTTTGCGAAGCAGGGCCCCATTCTCCTCGACGCCGATCTGGCGCCGCTGGCGCTCAGCCTGGCGATCGAGGCGGCGGGAGGGCGCGTGATCGAGGCGCCGGATCCGGCGAGGCTGCCGCGCGCCTGCAAGAACGCCACCGAGCTCGAAGGCTCGGCGAAAGCGCATCTGCAGGATGGCGTGGCCGTCGTCGAGTTCCTGCATTGGCTTGACCGGCAGCCGGCCGGCAGCGTCACCGAGATCGAGAGCGTTCGGGCACTGGAAGCGGCTCGCGTGCGGGTGGGCGAGCGGATGCAGAACCCGCTCAAGGATATTTCCTTCGACACCATCTCGGGGGCCGGCGAACACGCCGCCATCATGCACTACCGGGTGACCAGCGAGAGCGACCGCAGCCTTCAGGAAGGCGAGCTGTTCCTGATCGATTCGGGCGCGCAATACATCAACGGCACCACCGATATCACCCGCACGGTCGCCATCGGCGCGGTGCAGGAGGATCGCAAGCGGTTCTTCACGCTCGTGCTGAAGGGCATGATCGCGATCAGCACCGCCCGCTTCCCGAAGGGAACCCGCGGTTGCGACCTCGACCCGCTGGCCCGCATCGCGCTCTGGAAGGCCGGTGGCGATTTCGCCCATGGCACGGGCCATGGCGTCGGCTCCTATCTCTCGGTGCACGAGGGGCCGCAGCGGATCTCGCGGCTGTCGACGCAGGAACTGCTGGCCGGCATGATCCTCTCCAACGAGCCGGGCTATTATCGCCCCGGGCACTTCGGCATCCGCATCGAGAACCTGATCCACGTCCGGGCCGCCGAGGAGATTGCCGGCGGCGACATGCCGATGCTCTCCTTCGAGACATTGACCTGGTGCCCGATCGACCGCCGCCTCGTCCTGCCGGAACTGCTGACCGCGGACGAGCGGGACTGGCTGAACGACTATCACGCGCAGACGCGCGACAAGCTGATGCCGCTGATCGAGGACAAGGATGTGCGGGAATGGCTGGTGGGGGCGACGGAGCCGCTCGGCTAGGTCAGAGCCCGAACAGGTGGCGGCAGATCATCACTGTCGCCCAGCCTGCGACCAGCACCAGAAGACCAGGAAAGCGCAGGGCGACGCCGAGCGCCACCAGCATGGTGATCTTCACGTCCCAGCCGCCCTCGAAGAAGGCGGGTGCGACCAGCGTCGTCAGGACGGCGGCCGGCACGGCGTTCAGCGCCGCCTCCATCCGGGGCGGAATGCTGGTCATCCGCGTGATCAGCAGGTAGCCGCCGATGCGCGTGACATAGGTGGCGGCAGCGGCCGCGAGGATCAGCAGCACGGTGTTGGTATCGAGCGCCATGTTCATCTCAGCCCTCCGCCTCGGGCGCCGCGGCATCCGGCTCCTGCCTTGCCGGCAGCGGCAGCACGGTCGCGACAATCACGCCGGCGGCGGCGCCAATGCTGACATGCCAGGGAGAACCGACCGTGTGATAGGCCACGATCGAGGCGAGGGCACTGGCCAGCACGATGGGATAGAAGCCCCAGCGGCTGCGGAAGGCCAGCACCATCCCGAGAAAATAGACCGGCAGCAGGATGTCGATCCCGATCGAGGCGGGATTGCCGATCATCTTCCCGAACCAGGCGCCGATCATGGTGGAAAAGCTCCAGGACACGTAGATCACCGCCCCGAAGCCGAAATACCAGGAGGCGCTGACGCCCTGGCCGCTCTCGCCGCGCCGGAAGGCTTCGGCGAACTGCGGATCGACCAGCAGGAAGAAGGCGAGCGCCTTCTGCAGCGGGGTGTAGTGCCGGACGAACTTCGCGATGGCCGCGGAGTAGAGGATATGCCGGAAGTTGACGGCAAAGACCGACAGCACCACCAGCCAGGGCTCGACGTTCTGGCCGAAGAGCTCGATGCCCACCAGCTGGCTGGCGCCGGCATAGACGGTGGCACTCATCAGCAGCGTTTCGAGGAAGCTCAGGCCATTATCGATGGCCACGGCGCCGAACAGCACGCCGAAGGGGGCCGACGACAGGGCAATAATGGCGCCGCCCTTCACGCCTTGTTTGAAATCGCTGCGGTTCATGGGAATCCTTCTTGCGCGCCAGCCTTACGGGCGAGCGGCGAAGGACACAATCCAATTGCGCTGATGGACGGATCTATTTTGCTGAAGCATTGCCGGCGCGCCGTCCCTTCAATCCTTGAGGATCTGCCGGCTCCTGACGATGCCGATCCCCTTTTCGCGCATCTCGGCAATGGCCGTCTTGACGCCCTTCGGATCGATGCCGCGGCTGGCATCCTCGATGAAGCAGATCTGCACCCCCGGCAGCATCTCCAGAGCATCGAGCGCGGAGAACTTGACGCAGTAGTCGGTCGCCAGCCCGCAGATGTCGAGCTCGTTGATCTGCTGGGCGCGAAGATAGCCGGCAAGGCCGGTGACGGCCGCCTTGTCGTTGTCGCGGAAGGCGGAATAACTGTCGATGGCCGGGTTCTCACCCTTCTGCTGGATGTAGTCGATAGCATCGACGTTGAGATCCGGATGGAATTCGGCGTCCGCCGTCTCCTGCACGCAGTGGTCCGGCCAGAGCATCTGCGGCTGGCCGCAGAGTTCACCCATTTCGAAGGGCTGCCGGCCGGGGTGCTGCGAAGCAAAGCTCCCGTGGTTGGCCGGATGCCAGTCCTGGGAGGCGACGATCACGTCATAGCCGCCGTCCTCGATCAGGCGGTTGGCCACCGCCACCACCTTGTCGCCCTCCGGCACCGGCAGGTTGCCGCCCGGGCAGAAGCCGTTCTGGATGTCGACCAGCAGCAAGGCCTTCATGATCCGCTCCTCCTTCTCCGAGCCTGGCCGATTAAACCCGAGGCGGACCCGCGCGACAACCCTTGGCAGGCGAGGAGAAGCGAAAGGGCGCCAAAACGACCGGGCCGCCAGAGCCTGCGCAGCGGCTGGAACTTTGCCGGGGCCCTTCCGTTGCAGCGTCCAGCAGTCCGGCCAGAGAGTTCCGATGAGATATCCGCGAGCGATGATGGTCAGGGGGCAACTGGGCGGGAAAAATCCCGCAGTTCAGGTCGTGTGGGAGAAACTCAGGACAAGCTTCTGGCTGGTGCCAAGCCTGATGGCCGTCGTTGCTCTCGCCCTCGCGGTGGTGGCAACCTGGGCTGACTTCCAGCTGGCCAACGCCGATCCCGCCAGCATGCCCAGGTTCATCTTCATCAGCACGCCGGACGGCGCAAGGGATGTCCTATCGACATTGCTGTCGTCGATGATCACGATGACCAGCCTGGTGTTTTCGATCACCATGGTCGTCCTGTCGCTGGCGGCAAACCAGTTCGGTCCGCGGCTGATCCGCAGCTTCATGTCGAGCCCGCACACGCAGTTCGTGCTGGGGACGTTCGTCATGACGTCGGTCTACTGTCTGCTCGAACTCGGATCAGTCGGCTCCACCACCGACGACGAGATGCAGGCCTTCCCGAGCGTCAGCCTCGGACTTCTGCTGATGCTGGTGAGCGTCCTTGTGCTGATTTCCTTCCTGCACTTCCTGGCGCGATCGATCGTTTCGGAAACTCTGATCAGGCGGCTCGGAACCGAGGTCGCCGACATGGTCGCCGAACTGGACGACCTGCCGGAGGATCGCAACCAGCAGACGGCAGCGGCGCTGCCTCAGGATTTCGAGCATGAGGCCACCTTCTTTGGTCCGCGCACAGACGGCTTTGTCCAGAGCATCGACCTGGACGGGCTCAAGGCGCTCGCCGAGGACGCCGACGTCCTTGTCGCATTCTCGTTTCGACCCGGCGACTACGTGATTGCCGGCGGCGGCGGCATCGGCGTCTTCCCCAGCCGAAACTGCAAGGCCGAACATCAGGAGCACATCTGCAGGATGATCGTTGTCGGCTCGCGGCGAACCGCCACACAGGACCCGGAGTTCGCGATCCGCCATCTGGTGGAGATGGCGGTGAGAGCCTTGTCGCCGGGCGTCAATGATCCCTATACGGCCGTGGCGGTGCTGGCACAGCTTTCCGCTGGCCTCGCGCACCTCATGAAGCGTGCGCTGCCCGAATCGGTCGTGACGGGAACGGACGGAAACCCGCGTATCGTCATCCCGGCCCCGACCTATGCCTCGATCATCGGCGCCGCCTTCAACCAGATCCGGCAGAATGCGGCCGGCAAGCCTTTCGTCATCCTGCACCTGATCGAGGCCATCCTTCGCGTTGCGGACCATGTCAGGCTTCCGGAGCAGGGCGACATCCTGGAGGAACAACTGGACGCCGCCCTGGATGCCGGCAGCGCGATCGGCGACTTTGACCGGCAGGCGATCACCGTCCGGGCAGAGGCCGCCCGTACCGCGATCAACAGGCAGAGGCAGAGGCTCACACAGGAGCGGCGCTGACGCAAACTGCAGTGGCGGGGCTCGGCTGCCTCGTCAAAACTGCAGGCGCCCGGCTGATGCAATTCCGCAGAGAGCTGCCCGTCGCCGGGCTTTGGACCATCAGAAGTCTGCGTGACCCGTTACGGGCGTCTGGACGCAAACAATATCCGCCTGACGCGCCGCAGGGAGAACAGGGTTCCTCGAAGCATGTGGCGACCCGGCCCATATAAGGTCTACAAACTCCCGGAGTATCCCATGTCCGTATCATCGACATCAATCCAGCCGCGCGCGGGGAGCCTGCCGCCCTTCGGCGCGCCCGGCCTTGCGGCGCTCGCCGTCCTCATCCTCGGCACGCTGGCGCTCGGGGCCGCCTATGGCGTCACCCACGGCGCGCTCTTCCTCGTCGGCGGTGCGCTCGGTATCGCGCTCTATCATGCCGCCTTCGGCTTTACCTCCGCCTGGCGGGTCTTCATCGCGGAAGGGCGGGGCAGGGGACTGCGCGTGCAGATGATCCTGCTGGCGCTGACCGTGATCCTTTTCTTTCCGTTCCTGGCAAGCGGCACGCTCTTCGGCAATGAGGTCCGTGGCCTGGTGTCGCCGGCCGGCACCGGCGTGATCGTGGGGGCCTTCATGTTCGGCGTCGGCATGCAGCTCGGCGGCGGTTGCGCTTCCGGGACGCTGTTTACCGCCGGCGGCGGCAATGCCCGCATGCTGGTGACGTTGTTCTTCTTCATCGTCGGCTCGGTGCTCGCCACCGTCCACTTCGACTGGTGGGCAAGCCTGCCGTCATTGCCGCCGACCTCACTCGTGAGCCTCGGCCCGATTGTCGGTATCCTCGTGTCGCTGGCCATCTTCGGCGCCATCGCGGCGATCACCGTCCTCGTCGAGAAGAAGCGCAACGGCGCGCTGGAACAGCCGCCGGAAGCGCCACGCCACGGCCTTGCCCGCTATCTGCGCGGTCCCTGGCCGCTGGTGGCCGGTGCCGTGGCACTGGCGCTTCTCAATTTCGCAACGCTTGCTCTGGCAGGTCGTCCGTGGGGCATTACCTCCGCGTTTGCGCTCTGGGGTGCCAAGGGCGCGCAGCTGATCGGCATTGATCCGACGGCCTGGGCCTACTGGCAGACGCCTGGCAATGCACAGGCTCTGGCGCAAAGCGTCTTTGCCGACGTCACCTCGATCATGGACTTCGGCATCATCGCCGGCGCCATGCTGGCGGCAGCGCTGGCCGGGAAATTTGCCCCGAGCCTCGACATTCCGCTGCGGTCGATCCTCGCTGCCGTCGCCGGTGGCTTGCTGCTCGGCTACGGTGCCCGCATCGCCTATGGCTGCAACATCGGCGCCTATTTCTCCGGGATTTCGTCGGGCAGCCTGCACGGCTATCTCTGGGCGGTGGCGGCCTTCGCCGGCAACGTCCTCGGCGTCAAGCTGCGTCCCTGGTTCTTCCTGGAACGCAGCTCAATCCGCCGCAACGACGGCTAGACCAGGGACTGGCTCCGCGCGGTCATGGACCGCGCGTAGCCGCTTTTCCGGCGCTTGACACCTCAGTGCCGTATTTAAGGCAAATTTCCCGCATGTTTGCCCGCTAGAGGAGAAGCATCAAATCACGGGCGGGGTGTAAAGATATTGGTTACCATATTTCGGCATTCTCTAATCCAGTCGCCGAACGGCATGAGGCCCACGGGTCGCCGTTCAACGAATGTGGACATTGTCGCTGTTGCGACTTTGGCAGAATGACCGGGTAACGAGTATCATGGCGCTAGAGATCGGCACGTTCGACAATCCATTTCCATCTCAGAAGTCGGCACCACGCAAGAAGCGTCCGTCCCGCTTTGCCTTCGCGGGCAAGGTGGCACTCGCCGCCGCGGCCCTTGGCGGCATCTGGATCTTTGCTGCAACCACCACCGTCAGCAGCTTTGCGCCCGGCCACGCGCTGTCGGAGCGGCCACAATTCGATCTGGCGTTGTCCCTGAGGCCGTCGCCTGCTCGAAAGGCGGCCGAGCCGGACACCACCGAGCCCCGGTCGCTGCGGATCAGCAAGTTCTCCCGCCTCTACCAGCACCCGGTGGCGCCGAAAGCTGGCCGTCTCGAGGGCGCGCAGCTTGCCGCCGTCCTGTCGCAGCGTCCCGACCGCAACGAATTTATCCAGACACTCGATGCTGCCTTCGCCTCGGTGGCCGAAGACGAGAAATTCCAGACGCTGGCCGATGCCCGTCCAGAGGCGGAGGTCGTCAAGCAGATGCTGGACCAGGCGATGAACCAGACGGTGGCGCTCGCGCCGCGCATCGAACGTCAGGATCAGGCCGTCGTCACTGCCTCCATTCCCGTCGCCCCGGATGCAGGCGAGGTGCTTTCGAACGAAGGCGCGATGCAGCTTGCGTCTCTGGATATGCAAGAGGCGTCGGCTCCTGCCGATCTTCAGGGTTCGGCTGCAGAGCCTGAGGCCACGTCGGAAATGGCCGCCCTTGCGCAAGGCCTTCTGCCCACCGAAGGTCCCTTGCCGACATCACGGCCGCAGACGGCCGCCAAGGCGCTTGAGGCGCTGGCCGCAGCCGAGCTGACGAAGCCTGGCAAGCCGGCGCGCGCCACCGCGGCGCCGGAAGAGCCGGCAGCGACGGTGCTGGCCTATGCAAGGCCCGACAATCCGGTCAAGCCGATCGCGCCCGTCGCGCCGATTCCCAATCCCGGCACCAAGAAGGTCGCCATCTACGACATCACCAATGGCGTCGTACACATGCCGAATGGCACCAAGCTGGAAGCCCATTCCGGCATCGGCAAGATGCGCGACAACCCGAAATACACGCATGTAAAGATGAAGGGGCCGACGCCGCCCGGCACCTACAAGCTGTCGATGCGCGAAAAGCCGTTCCATGGCGTTGCCGCCATCCGCCTGACCTCGGTGGACGGCAAGCATCCGCAGGGCCGTACGGGGCTCCTCGCCCACACCTATCTGCTGCGTTCCAACCCCGGCGATTCGCACGGCTGCGTCGCCTTCAAGCACTACGACAAGTTCCTGGCCGCCTTCCGCCGCGGCGAGATCACCCACATGGTCATCGTGCCGGAATACAACGGCCGGCTGCCGGGGCAGAGCAACAACCTGCTGGTCAAGCTGTTCGGCGGCAAGGGCGCGTGATCCGCGTCTGAGCTCCTAACCCAGAAGGTCGCGCGCTGTGCGCATCAGGATACGCGCGCCGATCGGGATCAGGTCGTCGGGAAAATCATAGTCGGGATTGTGAAGCGCCGGGTATGTTTCACCGGCGCCGAGATAGAACATCGCCGAGTGCGAGACCGCGCCGAACCTGCCGAAATCCTCCGAGGCGCGCAGCGCTTCGCCCGGCTCGTGCGTCACCCCCTCCGCATCGAGTGCCGCGCGCAGCTTCTCCACCGCGTCAGGATGGTTGTCGCAGTGGCTGAAGATCTCGTGATAGCTCGTCTCCAGCGCCAGACCCCCGGCATCGGCCGCCTGCCGCGCCAGTTTTTCAGCCGCATCCACCAGCGCCTGCATCTGGTCGTTCGTCGTCGTTCTGAGCGTCACCCAGAGCTCCGCATAACCGGGCGCGATGCCGAAGGCGGGTTCGCCCAGGCGCACATGGCCGACGGTCGCCAGCACCAGATCGCCGCCGGCGACGGTGCCGCCGCTCAGGTCCGTCAGCGCCGGCATCAGCCCGGCGATCGCCCGCATCGGCGAGGTCCCGGTCTCCGGCATGGAGGCATGCGCCGTCTTGCCGGTGAGGGTGATCTTCAGCCCGCGCGAGGCGCAGTTGACGATGCCCTCCTTCAGCCAGACGTGCCCGAGCGGCAGCCCCGGCAGGTTGTGGAGCGAGAAGGCGTAGTCCGGCGTGATCTGTGCAAACCGCGGGTCGGCGATCACCGCCGCGGCGCCTGCACCCGTCTCCTCCGCCGGCTGGAACAGCAGCACGACGCGGCCGCGCTGCGGGCGCTGCTTGGCGAACCCGCGGGCGAGCGCTGCGATCGTTGCAGTATGCCCGTCGTGGCCGCACATATGGCCCTTGCCGGAGAGCCGCGAGCGATGCGGGATATCCGAGAGCTCCTCGATGGGCAGCGCGTCGAGCTCGCAGCGGAAGAGCACCGTCGGTCCCGCCTCTGCGCCGTTGAAGACAGCCGCGACGCCGGTATCGCCAAGGCCGGAGAGGACCTTGTCAGGCGCCGTCTCGGCCAGGAAGGCAATCACCTCGGCGGCGGTCGCCACCTCCTCGCCGGAGATCTCCGGCATGGCGTGCAGCTTCTGCCGCCAGGCGGTCAGCTCGACGACGTCGTGATTGGTGAGAAACATGGCGGGCCTCCGTTACCTGAACAGAAGAGGTAGCGGGGAGACTGGGGCAGGGCAAGCGTCACGCGTTCGCCTTGCCCGGGCGCCTCATCCTACCATTCGATGCCGATCTTGCCGAAGTGGGAGCCGCTTTCCTCGTAGCGGAAGGCATCCGCCAGATCTTCCAGCGCAAAAACCCGGTCGATCACCGGGCGGAGAATGCCGGTATCGAGGGCGCGGACGAAATCCTGCTGGTGCCTGCGGTTGCCGACGATGATGCCCGAAAG
Source organism: Rhizobium sp. PK7-22 (assembly GCF_056530405.1). Taxonomy (NCBI): domain Bacteria; kingdom Pseudomonadati; phylum Pseudomonadota; class Alphaproteobacteria; order Hyphomicrobiales; family Rhizobiaceae; genus Rhizobium; species Rhizobium sp. PK7-22. The sequence goes on along the minus strand of NZ_CP096514.1, from coordinate 2,832,360 downwards.
CACCACCTGCTTGGCCATCAGTGCCGCCGTCGGCACCTCGCCGCTGACGCCGGTCAGGACGCCGATCAGCGTGATGCGGCCGCCGAGTGCGACCGCCTGGATCGATTGCGCCAGCGTGCCGGGACCGCCGACCTCCACGACATGATCGACGCCGCGGCCGCCGGTCCAGTCCATTACCTGCTTGCCCCAGTCCTGGTGCGTCTTGTAGTTCAGCGTGAACTCCGCGCCCAGTTCCCTGGCCCGCTCCAGCTTCTCGTCCGAGGAGGAGGTGATGGCGACGCGGGCGCCCATGGCGCGGGCAATCTGCAGGGCATAGATCGAGACGCCGCCGGTGCCGAGCGCCAGGACTGTATCGCCCGCTTTTAGCCGCCCGAGTTCCACCAGTGCCCGCCAGGCCGTCAGCCCCGCGGTGGTGATCGTCGCCGCTTCCACATGTGAAAAGCCTTTCGGCGCATGGGTGAAGGCGGTCGCCGGGCGCACCGCGTATTCGATCGCAAAGCCGTCGATGCCATCGCCGGGCACGCGGGAAAAATTGCCGGAGACCGGCGGGCCATCCTGCCAGTCGGGAAAGAAGCAGGAGACGACATTGTCTCCCGGCGCAAATTCGTCGACGCCTTCGCCGACGGATTCCACCACGCCGGCGCCATCGGCCATCAGCACGCGCCCGTCGCTCGGCGTCCTGCCGCTCGCCACGCCATAGTCGTGGAAGTTGATCGAGCTGGCGTGCAGGGCGACGCGGATCTCGCCCGGTCCCGGCTTTCCTGGGTCGGGGAGGTCGATGAGCTTCAGGGCGTCCAGTCCACCCGGGGCGGTGACGATGGCTTTCATGGGAAGGCTCCTCGATTGGCAGGTGAGGGGCTTCAACTAGCGGCGGTGGGGCCCTCGGCAAGGGAAGAAGAGGAGGCGCCGGAACGCCTCCCTGTCCTTGCCCTAGTGGTCGAGGCCGCTGACGATCTCGAACATCTTGTCGAGATTGCCGGTTTCGGCCGCATAGCGCAGCGGCTTGCAGCGCTCCACGATGACCTCCCGGGCGTCCGGCTGGTTCGTCAGGATGTCCATCACCTCGGTGATGAAATCGTCCAGCGGCATGGCGGTCGGGTCGCTCGCCTGCCGGTCGCCCATCAGCGTCGTCTGCACATAGGGCGGGGCGATCTCGATCACCTGGACGGGCGTCTCCGCCAACTGGCGGCGCAGCCCCATGGAGTAGGAATGGATCGCCGCCTTGGTGGCCGAATAGGTGGGCGTCGCGGCCATCGGCACGAAGGCGAGGCCGGAGGAGACGGTGAGGATCGCCGCCTTCTCTTGGCTCAGCAGGTGCGGCAGGAGCGCTGCCGTCAGCCGTATCGGGCCGAGCAGGTTGGTGGCGATCGTGTCTTCCGCCGTCGCCAGGAAGTCCGGCGCATCCGTCAGCGTCTCGCGCTTCATGATGCCGGCATTGTGGATGACGACGTTGACGGCGGGATGCCGGGCGATTGCTTCTGCGGCAAAGGCCTTGATGCTGTCGGCGTCCGTCATGTCGACGGTTAGCGCCGCCATGCCGGGATTTTCGGCCGTCACTTCGGAAAGGGCCTCCTGCCGGCGGCCGGCGATGATCACCTGGTTGCCGAGCCGGTGGAAGGCTTCCGCCAAGGCCCGGCCAATGCCGGAATTGCCGCCGGTGATGAGAATGGTATTGCCTGTCATCTGCATGCGTCTGGTCCTCTCGCTGCTTGTCTGAGACCAAGATATGGCGCATGCTTTCGCTTTGACAGAAGGCACCCGAAAGAACCATACGCACCAGAAGGAGAGCGTCTGTGACACAGGCGGTTGCGACCGAAAAAACTTCCGATCGGCCTCACGCCATCCCCGAGGAGATCGATCCGGCCATCGAGGAACTGGTGCGCGGCATCATCGGCCAGGTCGCCGACAAATGGACGATGCTGATCCTCGAGGAACTGGAGGAACGCGGCACGCTGCGCTTTACCGAGCTCGGTCGCCACGTGCCCGGGATCAGCCAGAAGATGCTGACGAAGACGCTGCGCGACATGGAACGCGACGGCCTCGTCTCGCGCACCGTCCACCCGGTCATCCCGCCGCATGTGGACTACACGCTGACCGACCTCGGCCACAGCCTCGGCGAGGCCTTCTGCGGCGTCTGGATCTGGGCGCAGAAGCACCACGCGACGATCGAGGCGGCCCGGGCGGCGTTTGCGGCGCGAACGGGACGATAAGGGAGGGCGACCGGTCACATCGCCCAAGGATCCAGGAGCTTGATGTCCAACCCCTCAAAATCCTTGATGTTGCGGGTGGCAAGTGTCAGGTCGCAGGCAATGGCGGTGGCCGCGATCAGGCCGTCCATCGCAGACATGCCCCGGCCGCTCCGCTTGGCCGCGGCCATCAGGTCACCCCAGGCCAAAGCGACCGTCTGGTCGACCGGAATGACCCGGTCGCCGAAGCGCTGCGGCAGATCCGCGGCCAGCCATTCGGCCAATACGTCCCGTCTCCGGCCCTGGTCCAGGAGAGCGATGCCGCGCCTTATCTCCGCCAGCGACACGACGCTGATGAAGGTCTTGTCCTCATCGAGGGCATCCAGCCATTCCAGAACATGGGTCGCCGGATGCGGGCGGGTCACTTCGGACAGCACGTTCGTGTCTAGGAGAGTCTTCACAGCGAGATGTCACGCGCGTCATCAGCTTGGCGCTCAATGTCTAGCTCCGTGCCCCGCAGCGGCGAATCCATCAGGAACTGCGCCAGCGTACCCTTGCGCATGGTCTTCCGCTCCCATTCTTCGGCGGAAACGACCACGACGCTCGGCTTGCCGTTGCGCGTGATGGTCTGGGGCGCCGTCTGCGCCTGCTGAATCACTTCGGAAAGCTTCGCTTTCGCATTCGCGACGGTCCAAGTTGCGCCTGTAGGATCTGATGGCATAGGTCACCTGATGTCTATCTTGACTAGGATGACCATATCCTCAAACGGCTGATCCGGCAAGGCAAAAGGGAGAGCCGTAATTGCGGAAGATGACAAGGTTTGCCATGGTCGTGTGCAAACGAGAGGCCGCTATGGCGACGATAAACGTGTCTCTGCCGGATCGCATGAAGGACTGGGCTGAGGAGCAGGCCCAATCCGCCGGCTACTCGAACGTCAGCGACTATGTGCGCGATCTAATCTGCCGCGATCAGGAGCGGGCGGAAAAGATCGCAGCCATGTAGCGGCTGGCCGATGAAGGCTTGCCAAGCGGCATCGGAGAGAGGTCAGCCTCCGCTCTTTTCGATGAGGCGAAGAAGCGGGCAGAAGGCGCTGATGGTTGAGGAGAAGTAAAGTCCGTCACACCTTCTCCACAAACCCGTCCAGCACCCGCTTCTGCCCGGCCTTGTCGAAATCGATCGTCAGCTTGTTGCCCTCGATCGTCGCCACATTGCCGTTGCCGAACTTGATGTGGAAGACGCGGTCGCCGATTGTGAATTTCGACGGGGTGTCGGCGACGGATTTGGCGACCAGTTCGCCCTCGATGGTGCGGCCGCGCGGGCCGCTTTCGCCATAACCGATGCGCTCCACCGCGTGGCCGGAGCGCGAGCCCCAGTTGTCGCGGGTGGCATCGGTCTTGTTGGCCTGGGCGCGCTTCCAGCCGGGGGTGGAATAGCTGTTGGCGAAGGGCTCGGCCTTGTCGAAGCGCGACTGGCCGTAGCCGCCGCGGCCTCCACCACCGCCATAGCCGCCGTAATTGCTGTCGGAGGCGGACACGTCGACATGGGCCGGCGGCAGTTCGTCGAGGAAGCGCGACGGCAGCGTCGATTGCCAGAGCCCGTGGATGCGGCGGTTGGAGACGAACCAGATGTGGCAGCGGCGCTTGGCGCGGGTGATGCCGACATAGGCAAGGCGACGTTCCTCCTCCAGCCCCGAGCGGCCGCCTTCGTCGAGCGAGCGCTGGTGCGGAAACAGGCCTTCCTCCCAGCCGGGCAGGAAGACGGTCTCGAACTCGAGCCCCTTGGCCGAATGCAGCGTCATGATCGAGACGGCGTCGAGGTTCTCGTTCTGCTCGGCGTCCATCACCAGCGAGACGTGCTCGAGGAAGCCGCGCATACTCTCGAAGGCCTCCATGGAGCGGATCAGCTCCTTCAGGTTTTCCAGCCGTCCGGGGGCTTCCGCCGTCTTGTCGTTCTTCCACATGTCGGTGTAGCCGGACTCTTCGAGGATCTGTTCGGCAAGCTCGACATGTGGAGTCTTTTCAAGCCTTTCCTGCCAGTTCCTGAAAGATTGAATCACGTCGAACAGCGCCTTGCGTGCCTTCGGCTTCAGCTCGTCGGTCTCGATGATGTCGGTCGCGGCCGCCAGCATCGGAATGTCGCGGGCGCGGGCATAGTCGTGCAGGTTGCGGATCGTCGTGTCGCCGAGGCCGCGCTTAGGCGTATTGACGATGCGCTCGAAGGCGAGGTCGTCGGCCGGCTGGCAGACGAGCCGGAAGTAGGCCATGGCGTCGCGGATCTCGAGCCGCTCGTAGAAGCGCGGGCCGCCGATGACGCGGTAGTTGAGGCCGAGCGTCACGAAGCGGTCTTCGAATTCGCGCATCTGGAAGGAGGCGCGCACCAGGATCGCCATGTCGTTCAGCGCGTGGTTTTTCCCGCCGGCACCATCGCCGCGCTGCAGCCGTTCGATCTCCTCGCCGAGCGCGCGGGCTTCCTCTTCACTGTCCCAGGCGGCATGCACCTGCACCTTCTCGTCGTCCGGGTTCACCCGGTCGGTGAACAGCGTCTTGCCGAGTCGCCCCTCGTTGTGGGCGATCAGATGACCGGCGGCGCCGAGGATGTGTTCGGTCGAGCGGTAGTTGCGCTCCAGCTTGATTACCTTGGCGCCCAGGAAATCCTTCTCGAAGCGCAGGATGTTGTCGACCTCGGCGCCGCGCCAGCCGTAAATCGACTGGTCGTCGTCGCCCACGCAGCAGACGTTCTGCGGCACGTCCTTCGGCCGCTGGGCAAGCAGCCGCAGCCACATGTACTGCGCCGTATTGGTGTCCTGGTACTCGTCCACCAGGATGTAGCGGAAGCGGCCGTGATAGTCCTTCAGGATATCCGGATGGGCGCGGAAGATGGCGATCGGATGCAGGAGCAGGTCGCCGAAATCGCAGGCGTTCAGCGTGCGCAGCCGCGCCTGATAGGCGGCATAGAGTTCGCGGCCCTTGCCGTTGGCGAAGGCGCGGGCATCGCCTTCGGGAATGTCCTTGGGCGTCAGCCCCTTGTTCTTCCAGCCGTCGATCATGCCGGCAAACTGGCGGGCCGGCCAGCGTTTGTCGTCCAACCCTTCCGCCTGGATCAGCTGCTTGATCAGCCGGATCACGTCGTCGGTGTCGAGAATGGTGAAATCTGAGCGCAGGCCTGCAAGCTCCGCGTGGCGGCGCAGGATCTTGACGCCGATCGAGTGGAAGGTGCCGAGCCACGGCATGCCTTCGACGGCGCCGCCGACGAGCACGCCGATGCGCTCCTTCATCTCGCGCGCCGCCTTGTTGGTGAAGGTGACGGCAAGGATCTGGCTCGGATAGGCGCGGTTGGTCGCCAGAATATGGGCGATGCGGGTGGTCAGCACGCGCGTCTTGCCGGTGCCGGCGCCGGCCAGCACCAGCACGGGACCGTCGAGCGCCTCGACGGCCTCGCGCTGTTCCGGGTTGAGGCCGGAGAGATAGTCGGGAACGCTGCGGCTCTGGTCGCGGGCGGCCATGGCGCGCGCGGCGATGCCAAGGCCTCCCGCGGCAGGCGCGGCGGAGGGCGAAGGGGCCGGCTGCGACGGGCGGCGGGGTTCCGGCTCCTCGTCGAAGAACGGAATATCGTCGAAACTGTTACTCATGCGGCCAATGTAGTGATTCGGTTCCGAAAGGCCAGAAAAGATGTTCTGCTTTCATTCCAGCCGCGCCATATCGGTGGTCAAAAAGCAGGCGGGACGCCTCTGTCCTTCCGCTGCCGCCTGCCTATGTCGGCTGCATGCAGTGGTCGGCGATGCTGACATTTGCGTGAAATGTCGCGAGGTTACAAATCCGTAAGGATGCGGTCCGGGTATTGCATGTATAGTCGCGACAACCAACGATTTCCGTCTATTGATTTCCGGCCCCCAGGCCACTCCCACCGGAGACCTTCATGCGCATTTGGAAACAGCTCCTGCTGAGTATCGTCATTCTCGTCGGAGCTCTCTGTCTCTGGGTCTATCTGGTGCCGAGCGCCGGCGACACGCTGGCGAAGGCCGGCGTGCCGGGCAGCTGGATCGCCGCCATCCGGCCGGAAACCGCCGGTTCGTCCGGCGAGGGGGAGGGCGCGCCCCGTGGCCGTCAGGCCGGTCGCGGCCCGGGTGGCGGACAGGGGGGCGGACAGGGCACGCTGATTGCGACCCGTCCCGTCGAACTTGGCACCGTCAACGACCGGTTGAGCGCCATCGGCGACGGCGAGGCGATCCAGTCCGTCGTGGTGATGCCGCAGGCGGCTGGCACGATCGAGGAGATTTTCGTCTCCTCGGGCGAGCGCGTGACGAAGGGCCAGGTCCTGGCGCGGCTCGACGACGACGAGCAGACCATCCTGCGCGATCAGGCGCAGGTCCTTCTGCGCAGTGCCAGCGAGAAGGCTTCCTCTTACCGCAATGCCCGCAGCTTCGCCCGTCTGGAAGTGCTCGACGCGCAGATTGCCGAAGAAACAGCGCAGCTGGATCTGACCAATGCCGAGCTAGCCCTGAAGCGCCGGTCGATCGTCGCGCCCATCGACGGCATCGTCGGTATCGTCGCGGTCAATATCGGCGACAACGTCACCACCACCAGCAATGTCGTATCGATCGACAATCGCTCGGAGCTTCTCGTCGACTTCTGGGCGCCGGAGCGCTTCGCGGTCGCCGTGACGCCCGGCATGCCGGTGGAGGCAAGTTCGGTGTCGCGGCCGGGTCAGCTCTACAATGGCACGGTCGAGGCCGTCGACAACCGCGTCGATCCCGCCAGCCGGACGATCCGCATCCGCGCCAAGATCCCGAACGGCGACGACGCGCTGCGCGCCGGCATGTCGTTCAACGTCACCATGCGCTTTGAAGGCGAGCGCTTCCCCGCCGTCGATCCGCTGGCCGTGCAATGGGACAGCCAGGGTTCCTTCGTCTGGCAGGTTCGCGACGACAAGTCGGTGAAGACCCGCGTGCGCATCATCCAGCGCAATCCGGATCTGGTTCTCGTGGAAGCCGAGCTTGCCGAAGGCGACAGCGTCGTGATCGAGGGCTTGCAGCGGGTGCGTGAAGGCGGCACCGTGCGCATTGCCGGCCAGCCGGCTCCGGAGGTCGCCAGCAAATGAGCGAGCACGAAACGCCTTCCACCCCTGCGCAGACCGATTCCTCGCAGACCTTCACCGCGCTCTTTGTGCGCCGTCCGATCCTGGCCGCCGTCCTCAATACCCTTCTCGTCGTCGCGGGCCTTGCCGCGCTGTTCGGCGTCGAGGTGCGCGAACTGCCCGACGTCGACCAGCCGGTCATCACAGTCCGTACCGATTACGATGGCGCTTCGGCCCAGACGATGGACCAGGAGGTGACCGAGATCATCGAGGGCGCGGTTGCCCGCGTCAGCGGCCTCAGCAAGATTTCGTCTTCGTCGCAGTTCGGCTCCAGCCGCGTCACCCTCGAGTTCAACGATACTGCCGATCTCGCCGTTGCCGCCAACGACGTGCGCGATGCGCTCGGCCGCGTCACCAACCAGCTGCCCGACGATGTCGACGAACCGCGCATCATCAAGGCGGATTCCGATTCGCAGCCGATCATGCGGCTTGCCGTCACCTCCACCACGCTCAGCATGGAAGACCTGACGCTCCTCGTCGACAACGAGATCTCCGACCGCCTGGCGGCTGTCGAAGGTGTTGCCGACGTCGAACTCTACGGCGATCAGGAGAAGGTCTTCCGCATCGACGTTGACCAGAGCGCGCTCGCCAGCCGTGGCCTGACCGTCGCGGACGTCTCGCAGGCGCTGTCGACGGCGGCGCTTGACGTGCCGGCCGGCTCGCTGCAATCCAGCACCCAGGACATCGTGGTGCGCGCCACCGCCAATCTGACGACACCGGAAGACTTCGAGAACGTCCTGCTGCGCGACAACATCCGGCTGCGTGACGTCGCCACCGTCATGCTGGGTGCCGACGACGGCACCACGGCGCTGCGCTCCAACGGCGTGCAGGGCGTCGGTCTCGGCATTCTGCGCCAGGCCCAGTCGAACACGCTCAGCATCTCGCAGGGCGTCGAGGCGGCCGTTGCCGACCTTGCCGGAACGCTTCCGGAAGGCACGCGGCTGGCCATCACCAGCAATGACGCCGTCTTCATCGAGGGCGCTCTGCACGAGGTGGAGATCGCACTGGCGATCTCCGGCACGGTCGTCATCGCGGTCCTCTACCTGTTCCTGCGCGACTGGCGGGCGACGCTCATTCCGGCGCTGACCATGCCGGTTGCCTTGATCGGCACGCTGGTAGCGATCTACCTGGTCGGCTTCTCGATCAACATCCTGACGCTGCTCGCCATCGTTCTCGCCACCGGTCTCGTCGTCGACGATGCGATCGTGGTGCTCGAAAACATCGTGCGGCGACGATCCGAAGGCATGGGACCGCGGGCGGCGGCCGTGCTCGGGACGCAGGAGGTGTTCTTTGCGGTGCTCGCGACGACGGCGACGCTTGCCGCCGTCTTCATCCCGCTGTCCTTCCTGCCCGGCCAGATGGGCGGTCTCTTCCGGGAGTTCGGCTTCGTGCTCGCCTTTGCCGTGGCGCTGTCTTCGGTGACCGCGCTGACGCTCTGCCCGATGCTCGCCTCGCGCATGCTGACGAAACCGATGAAGGAAGATCACGGCGCGCTCGGACGCTTTGGCACCAGGATTGCCGAACTCTACCGCGTCACGCTGCGCGCCTGCCTCAATGCGCCGGCGGTGGTGATCGTCGTGTCGATCATCTTCTCCGCCGCCGCCTATCTCGCCTTCACGCAGGTCCAGAGCGAGCTGACGCCCCAGGAAGACCGCGCCATGGTGATGATGCGGGCCAGCGCGCCGGAGGGCGTCAGCCTCGAATACACCCGCGACAAGCTCCAGCAGATCGAAGAGCGGCTGCAGCCGCTGGTGGATGCGGGAGAGATCTCCAACGTCTTCTCCATCTCCGGCTTCGGCAGCTCCACCAACAGCGGCTTCATGGTGCTGACGCTGGCGCCCTGGGGCGAGCGGGAGCGCAGTCAGAACGAGATCGTCCAGGACATCAATGCGGCCGCCGCCGAAGTGCCGGCGCTGCGCGGCTTTGCCATCCAGCAGAACAGCCTGCGCATTCGCGGCGCCGGAAACGGCCTGCAGATGGCCATGGTCGGCTCGACTCATGAGCAACTGACCGAGGCGACGATCAAGCTGGTCGACGCCCTGCGCGACAGCGGCCTCTTCGAGACGCCACGCCTCAACGACGAGCCGACGCAGGCGCAGATCTCCGTCAGCATCAACCGCGAGCGGGCCTCCGATCTCGGCATCGACATCACCAGCCTCGGCTCCTCGCTGCAGGCGCTGCTCGAGGGCCGCTCGATCGTCGACGTCTTCGTCGACGGCGAGGCGATCCCGGTGAAGCTTGCGTCGACCACGCGCCCGATCGACGATCCGACGGATCTGGAGAACATCTTCCTGAAGGCGGGTGACGGCCGCATGGTGCCGATGTCGACGGTCGCGACCCTGGAAGAGGTCGCCGTCGCGCCGGAACTGAACCGCGAAGACCAGCTTGCCGCCGTCTCCTTCTCGGCCAACCTGCGCGAGGGCGTGTCGCTTGGCCAGGCGGTCGAGGTGGCCACCGAGCTTGCCGCGCCGCTCCTGCCGGCGGGCGCCCGGCTGATGCCGCTTGCCGAGGCTGCGACCCTCGACGAGAATTCGAGCGGAATGCTGCTGACGTTCGGCTTTGCCATCGCCATCATCTTCCTGGTGCTGGCGGCGCAGTTCGAAAGCGTCATTTCGTCCCTGATCATCATGGCGACGGTACCGCTCGGGCTTGCCTGCGCCGTGTTCGCTCTGGTGGTGACGGGCTCCAGCCTCAATGTCTACAGTCAGATCGGGCTCGTACTGCTGGTGGGGGTGATGGCGAAGAACGGCATCCTGATCGTCGAGTTCGCCAACCAGCTGCGCGACCGCGGCGAGGATGTCCGAGAGGCGATCGAGAATGCCTGCAGCGTGCGCCTGCGCCCCGTGATGATGACGATGATCGCCACCGTGACGGGTGGTCTGCCGCTGGTGCTGGCCGAGGGTGCCGGCGCCGAGGCCCGCATTGCGCTCGGATGGGTCATCGTCGGTGGCCTTGGCCTGGCGACCCTCGTCACGCTCTATATCACCCCGGTTGCCTATCTTCTGCTTGCCCGCTTCACCAAGCCGCAAGTGCATGAGGAGCAGCGTTTCCATGCGGAGCTGGCGGTTGCCCGCCAGAGCCAGGCGAACGAGGACGATCGGCCGCTGCTGGCGGCCGAGTGACGATCCGACTCAACCGTACGCCTCGGAACAAGGGTGAAACCTGCTGGTTGGTACAGAGCAACCAGCAGGAGCCCTTCATGTCACAGCTGACAGACCAGTTCGTCGATGCCCTTCAGACCCTTGAAAACTCGCGTGAGGTCGAGGGTCTTGCAGCACTCTTTTCCGATGACGCAGACATCGCCAGCCCGATGGTGCATCACCAGACTGGCGGCGCCAGTGCCGCCGGCGCCTTCTGGACCCACTACCGCGATGCCTTCGACGACATCCGCTCCACCTTCAGGACCGTGCGCGACATCGATGGCGTGTCCTTCCTGGAGTGGCGCAGCGAGGGGTCGCTGGACGGTCAGTCCTTCGCCTACGACGGCGTCAGCGTGCTCGAGGAAACCGACGGCAAGATCACCGCCTTCCGCACCTATTTCGACACCCGCCACCTTCCGGTCGCCCGGACGCAGCCTGGCGGCGGTGCGACCGACAGCAAGAGTACGGGCGAGGGTGAGGGTGCTGCAGAGGGAGACCTCGAACAGGCGCAGCGCGACGCCGCCGAGCAGCGTGCGCAGGGAGGCTATGCGTGATCCTTCGAGGGCCGGGCTTCGCCCGGCCACCGCAGGAGAAGGAGGGTCTTTGAAACCACCGGGGTTTTGTAGCGCACCCTCACAGAAGCCCTACGCATGAGCTGACCACATGGAGTGGAGCTGGCAGGTGAGTGACTAATGCCGGCGCTTGCGCGTCCGCGCGACGGCCAGCAGCTTCCAACCCAGGATGCCGGCAACCAGCGCGGACACGATGAACCACGTGAGGCTGCCCAGCACTTCCGACAGCATCTCCACGCTTCGGCTGAAAGTCACGCCGAGGGCGAGATAGCCGGCGACCCAGACCGCTTCCCCGAGAAGTCCAAAGAAGGAGAACCGCGCCCAGGAATAGCCGCTCATGCCGGCGACCAGGTTGATCCACGGTCCCATGGGGCTCAGCAGCCAGCGGCTCAGGAAAATGCCGAGGTCTCCCCAGCGGGTCTCGAACCGTTCCGCCTTCTGGAGGGTGGCAGCAAGCCAGCCATGCTCTGCGCTCGCCCTCACCCTCACCCGGCCGGTGCGGCCGATCAGGTAGCCGAGCTGGTCGCCGGCCACCGAGCCGGCCAGACCGGCGAGGAAGAAGGGCAGGGCTTTGATCTCCCCCTGGTCTACCAGGGAGCCGACGGCCATCATCACCAGGGCGCTGGGAACGGGAACGGCAAGACAGCTCGCCATCAGGATCAGCGCGAGGGCAAGGCTCCCTCCGGTGTTGACGAACTGGAGAAGCTGATCCGTCACCGCACGGCCTCGCCGTCCGGGCGCCTGTTGGCCGCGTCGGCGGCGATCGCCCGTTCGAGATCCGCCTTGAGGTCAGCGAACGTCCTGTTCTGGGCTCTCGCGATATCCGCCAGGGGGCGGCGGTCGGGTGGTCCCACCGGCAGGCCGATCGCCTCCTGAAGGAGCTGCGGCGGCACCGCGTGGGAATGGGCCACGTAGCCGACCCACATCCAGTCCTCGATGGGCTCCAGACGATGGGCGGACCAGTAGGTTGCGTGGACCACGAACCGCACCGCAAAGAACCCCGCGGCGCCCAGTGCCGCGGCAAAGGCGATGACGAGGGCGAATAGAACCCTGCGGGGGTGTCGTGCGGTCACGGGCGTTCTCTCGGTGCGCCGCCAACCTGCCACGGACGGCCGGCAGTTGTCGATCTGCCCGGATGCGGGCACGCCGCTGGCCATCACTTGAGGCGGGTGAAACGACAGCCCTCTCCTCGGGATTAACCCGAGGACTGAGGTGCGCAGCCGCAGGATGCGCCTCGAAGGGCGAGGGCGGGCCGTGGAGCAAGCAAGCCGAATCCTTCGAAGGCCCGGCTCCGCCCGCCCACCTCAGGATGAGGGGGAATGCGTGGCACTGCCTCTCCGTCTTTACCCTCCGCCCCATGCTTTCGTCATCCTCCCCCCATCCTTTCGTTATCCTCGGGCTTGACCCGAGGATCCAAATCCAAGCCCTCTTTGCCCTCATCATCACACCACTCCGCCAAACCGGCTGCCCTTACTTCCCTTCGCATGGATCCTCGGATCAAGTCCGAGGATGACGAAAGTGAGGGAGGTGCCATGGGTGGCTCACGAGACGCCGGAGCGAGCCGCATCCTTTCGAGGCCGGGCTTTGCCCGTCCACCTCAGGATGAGGAGGAGTGCAGCACCCACCTCCAACCCCGCGGCTGGCACAACGCCAGCCCTCACCCTGAGGTGGGAGCGCAGCGACCCTCGAAGGGCGAGGGCGGGCTGTGGAGCGAGCGGATCCTTCGAGGGCCGGGCTTTGCCCGGCCACCTCAGGATGAGGGAGAGTGTGCGGCACCGCCCTCTTCGTCGTCATCCTCCCCCTGTCCTTTCGTCATCCGCCGCCCCATGCTTTCGTCATCCGCCGCCCCATGCTTTCGTCATCCTCGGACTTGATCCGAGGATCCAAACCCAAGCCCTCCTCGCCAAAATCATTTTCCCGCGCCGCCGCCATTCGTCCTAACCCGTTGATGTCGCAGGCCTGTGCGTGGATCCTCGGGTCAAGCCCGAGGATGACGAAAGAAAAATTAGTCCCCCTTCATCCACCCCCTCCCAACCTGCGCCCATAATCCCCCCGTTCCGCTCTCGGATACACCGGCAGGCGTGCCGGCGAGGTGGGGCCGGCGCCGGTGGTGGAGAAACGACGTAAGTCTCCATCCTCGGGGTCCGCGGAAAATGGTCTCCCTCCGGCGACACGGGGAGAGGCGCGGGGTTTCGGACCGGCCCCCGCCTCTTGAAGCCCGAAAGAGCGCGCCGGGCGTGCCTGTGCGGCACACAGGGGGGTCTCGGGATTGGTGTCGCCGGATGAATACGTCCGTCGCGACAGCGAGCGTTCGGCGAAGGTGCCTTAAGTGTTGGCGGTAACTTGGTCCGCCCGGGCTTTTGGCAACCAGACGAACACCATTCCCGGAAGACCCTTGCAGAGGGACCGAAGTCGCGGGCAACAACCGCCGAACGGGGCGCTGCGAGGTGCCATATAAAACTAAACTTACGAGGCAGCTTTCAGCGCCCCGTCCGAGCTTCGAGAATTTTGAGGATCGCCAAGGGAGGAGTGCGTCTTGTCTGCAGCGTTGCGTGCCCGCCCCCGCCCTTCGAGGCTCCGCCCTGCGGGCTGCGCACCCCAGTCCTCGGGTTGAACCCAAGGAGAGGGCTTCGAGGGCTTCAAGAGCTTCAAGGGCTTCGACGGCAGCGCTCACTCCGCCCTCATCCTGAGGTGGGAGCGCAGCGACCCTCGAAGGATCAGCGCGACCACCACGACCCCCAACAGGTCTCTGGCAGGGCGGATGAGGGGCGGCCTCGGCGCGGAAGGCCGCATCCCGCACCGGCCGCATCTTGTCGCAACCCGGCTTGCCCGGCCCTGCCGTTCTGGACAAACGCCCGGCCGACGCTTACCCACTCTGTCGACAGGACTGCAGGAGAGAATGATCATGGCACTGAAGGACGTTCGGTCGGGACAACGCAACGAGCAGGGGATCGAGACGGTCCTTGGTCTCCTGAAGCAGCAGTTCGGCGAACGCTTCCAGACGGGGCAGGCGTTTCGCGAGCAGCATTCCCACACGACGACCTATCTGCCGTCGCAGCTTCCCGACGGCGTCGTCTTCGTCGAGACGGCCGAGGACGTGAAGGCGGTGGTTTCGGCCTGCGCGGCGCACAAGGTGCCGGTGATCGCCTTCGGGACGGGGTCCTCGCTCGAAGGCCAGGTGAATGCGCCGAGCGGCGGCATCTCGATCGACTTCTCCCGCATGAACCGGGTGCTGCAGATCAACGCCGAAGACCTCGACGTGGTGGTGGAGCCCGGCGTCACCCGCGAGCAGCTGAACACGGAGCTGCGCGACACCGGCCTGTTCTTCCCGATCGACCCCGGCGCCAATGCCTCGATCGGCGGCATGGCGGCGACACGGGCGTCGGGAACGAATGCAGTGCGCTACGGCACGATGAAGGACAACGTCCTGGCGCTGACCGTGGTGACCGCGAACGGCGAAGAGATCCGCACCGCCCATCGGGCGCGAAAATCCTCCGCCGGCTACGACCTGACGCGGCTCTTCGTCGGCTCCGAGGGGACGCTCGGCGTCATGACCTCGGTGACGCTGCGGCTGCAGGGCATTCCGGAAAAGATCGGTGGCGGCGTCTGCGCCTTTCCGTCGGTGAAGGCCGCCTGCGACGCGGTGATCCTGACCATCCAGATGGGCATACCGGTTGCCCGCATCGAGCTGCTCGACGAGATGCAGATGCGCGCCTGCAACGCCTATTCCGGACTGTCCTATGCGGAGAAGCCGACGCTCTTCGTCGAATTCCATGGCACGGAGCAGACGGTGGCGCTGCAGGCCGAACAGTTTACCGAGATCGCCACGGAATGCGGCGGCGACAGCTTCAGCTTCACCGCCAATGCCGAGGAGCGCAGCCGCCTCTGGAAGGCCCGCCACGACGCCTACTGGGCTTCGCGCGCACTTGCGCCGCATCTCAACGGCCTTTCGACCGACGTCTGCGTGCCGATCTCGCGGCTGGCCGACTGCGTCGTCGAGACCCAGGCCGACATCCAGGAGCACGGCTATCTGGCGCCCATCGTCGGGCACGCGGGCGACGGAAACTTCCACGTGCTGATCCTGTTTGACGACAAGGACCCTGCGGACGTGGCGCGCGCCGAGGCCTTCGTGTCGCGGCTCAACAGCCGTGCGCTCGCCATGGGCGGCACCTGCACGGGCGAACACGGCATCGGCCAGGGCAAGATGAGCTTCCTGGAACAGGAGCTCGGTGGCGCAGTTGACCTGATGCGGTCGATCAAGAAAGGCCTCGATCCGGAGAATATCTTCAATCCCGGCAAGATCTTCCCGATGACGATGTCGCTCCCCGATGCTTGACTTGCCTATGCATCGGGTGGGACTAGTCTTTTCCTGAGACGAAGGAGACTCATACGGTGCTCGGTCGCATCCTGTTGACGTTTGGCGGTGTTCTGGTGGTGGCTTTGTTCGCCGCCCTGCTGGCGCCGTTCATCATCGACTGGACCGACTTTCGGGTCGAGTTCGAGCAGCGTGCGAGCCGCATTCTCGGCAAGAAGGTGACGGTCCACGGAGAGGTGGAGGCACGCCTCTTGCCTTTTCCCTCCGTGACTCTGAACGATGTGCGGGTCGGCCAGGACCCGGACGGCGAGCCGCAGGTCTCGGCCGCGCGTTTCTCCATGGATATGGAACTGGCGCCCTTCATGTCGGGCGAGGCGCGTATCTTCGACATGCGCGTCGAGGATCCGAAGGCGCGGGTGCGCATCCTTGCCGATGGCACACTCGACTGGATGCGCGGCAGCAGTGGCGACATTCCGCTGCGCACTGTGGTGATCGAGGACGTCCACATCACCGGCGGTACGATCGATCTGATCGACGAGCAGAGCGGTCAGACGCGGCGGCTGACGGGACTTTCTACGGATCTGTCGGCTGGCTCGCTGGCAGGCCCCTGGCGCGGCGAGGGCTTTGCCTCGCTCGACGGCGAGGAGGCGGCCTTCAGCCTGTCCACCGGCGAGGCCGACCGGATCGAGCAGAAGGTGCCGCTGCGGCTGCGGCTCTTGCCGGATTCGGCGCCCATTGCCCTGACGCTCGACGGCGACCTTGCTCTGTCCGAAGACCGTCCCGGCTACAACGGTACCTTCGCGGTGGATGTCCTGCAGGAGGAAAGAGAAGACGAGCCGGTCAATGCGCCGCCGCCTGGTCCGCGCCTCAAGGGTGGCTTCGAACTCACCAACGAGCGAATAAGGATTCCGGAATACCGCCTCGAGGTCGGAGCGCTGAACGACCCTTACGTGGTCACGGGGGAGGCGACGCTCGATACCGGGCAGGCGCCGGAGTTCCTGCTGACGGCCGATGGCCAGCAGATCGACGTGAACCGCCTGGGCGCTGGCGAGCGTGCCAAGACCGGGCGCGATGCGGCCGCATCCGCCCAGAGGCGCATCCAGGCGGTCATCGATATCGCCGCGCAGATCCCCATCCCGCAGGTGCCGGGGCGGGCAAGCCTCCGGCTTCCCGCGGTGGTCGCCAACGATACGACCGTCCGTGACATCCGCATCGACGTGCGTCCCGCCGGGACTGGATGGACCGTCGAGAATTTTGCAGCGACCCTTCCGGGGCGCACCCAGGTGGAGGCAAAGGGCGCCCTGACGCTGGAGAACCGGATTGGCTTCGTCGGCGATATGTTGCTCGCCTCGAACCAGCCGTCCGGACTTGCCGACTGGCTGTCGGGCAGCGTCGATCCGGCCATCCGGCAGTTGAAGACGGCAGGGTTCTCGGCGCGGGTGAACCTCACCCCCGAACTGCAGCGCTTCGACGACCTGGAGCTTGCCATCGGCCCTGCGACGCTGCGCGGCAGCGTCGAGCGTCACGCTGCACCGGAGGCAGTGCCTTCCCTGACCCTCGACCTTGCTGGCGACGAGATCGATCTTGATGCGATGCGTGCGCTTGCCTCGTTGATCACCGGAGACGATGCGGGAGAGGATGTCCTCGACCATAGCGTCGCCGCCAGCCTGAAGGCGGAACGCTTTACCGCCTTCGGCGTCGCCGCCGACCGGGTGGACACGGTCTTCACGCTTTCGGAAGGGCAGCTTTCGCTCGAGCGTCTGGCAATCGGCGATCTGGCCGGTGCAGCGATCGGGGCAGAAGGCAATCTCACCGGCTCGTTGCTCTCCTATACCGGCAGCGGCTCCGCGACATTGACGGCCGAGGATCCTTCTGCGTTCCTCGCGATGTTGCGCAACCGGCTGCCGTCACACCCCGTGCTCGACCGGATGGCAGCGAGCGCCGGCTGGTATGTCGGAACGGATTTGACGGCAAACGTCACCGTTGGCGGCGAAATCAGCGGGGCGTCCGCAAGGGTTACCGGCACGGCCAACGGCAGCACGATCGAGGCGGATCTCGCCCTGCCCACACTGTTCGACCTGACGGCCGGCACCGACTTTTCGCTCAACGCCCTGCTGACGAACGAGCAGAGCCAAGTCCTGCTCGGCCAGGCCGGTCTCGATCCTCTGCCGCTGGGCGACGTTGGTGCGGGCCGGCTGTCGCTGGCACTCAACCGGGAAGGCGATCTGCCGGCATCCGCGATCCTCGCCTTCAGCACCGACTCCACGCAGTTCGAGGCGAATGGCTCGCTCAGCCTCGCGTCTGACAATTTCGGCGCCGGCCTTGGCCGGATCAGCCTTCGCGCCCACGACCTTGAGCCTTATCTGCTGATGGCGGGCATCGGCGTGCCGCAGTTCGGCACCGGCCTGCCGGTCGAACTCGGCGCGGAGGTCACCGTGTCACCGGAGAGCGTCGCGTTTGCGAACGTCGTGGGACGGGTTGACGGCAGTCCCGTCGCCAGCACGGGACTGGTCCTCGACCGCACCGCTTCGGATTTCTCGGTCAGCGGGGACCTGGCGGTGGATACGCTCGACCTTGCCTGGCTCGGCGAGGCAGCCTACGGAGCGTTTGCCGATCCGGCGACGGGGGCATTCTCGGACAAGCCATTCTCCCAGCCGATCTTCGGCTCGGCAGAGGCGCAGCTTGACGTGACGGCGAAGACGTTCCGGCCGGGGCTCTTTGGCGACGTCAGCGACTTCTCGGGTGTCATCACCCATCGCAACGGCAGTCTCACCATCGAGGATGCCGCAGGTGCCTGGCAGGGTGGTCGCATTGCCGGCCGGCTCGCCATGTCGAACGGCGAAGGCAATGGCATCTTCCAGAGCCGCCTGACGGTGGAGGACGCCGATCTGTCTTCGCTCGTCTGGGACGGCGGCGGCGCGCCGGTGGCCAGCGGAAGGCTGGACGCCGTTCTGTCGGCCGAGGCGACTGCCCAGTCGCCCGCCGCACTGATGGCAGCGCTCAACGGCTCGGGCGAACTGCGGCTCGCCGATCTTTCGGTGCAGGGCATTTCGCCCACGGCCTTGCCGGCCATGCTGGCGGAGGTCGATCAGCTGGATGGCGAGATCACGGATGCCCGGGTGCGTCCGATTGCCGAGCGGCTTATCCGCAGCGGCGCGCTTTCGCTCGGAACGGTCGTCGTGCCGTTCACGATCACCGAAGGCGAAGTGAGAGCGCAGAATATCGTTGCGACCGCCGGTGATGTCAGGCTTTCGGGCGAGGCAAGGGTCGATCTTCTCGAGGAGACGCTCCGCGGCGAACTGGTCGCTGCCTATGCGGCGGGGGACGAAGGCATGGCCGGCGGCGATGCGGCCGTACAGCTCACCTATTCCGGCGATATCGCCGAGCCGCAGGTCGCGACCTCGGTGGCGCCGCTGACGAATTTCCTGTCGCTGAGGGCCTACGAGCGGGAGCGCCGCCGGGTCGAGGCATTGCAGGCGAGCGTCTTGGAAAAGCAGCGGCTGCGCCGCGAGGTCGCCCTCTACCGCTTTCTCGAAGAGGAACGCCAGGCGGCCCGTGAACGGGCGGAAGCGGAGGCGCGGGCGCAGCGCGAGGCGGAGGAAGCACGCCGGCAGGCCGAGGCTGCGGCACAGGCGGAGCGGGAGAGGGCGGAAGCTGCCGCCCGGGCCGCCGAGGATGAGCTTCGCCGCTCGCAGCAGGTGGCGCCAACACTCTCCGTGCCCCCGACGGGCGATGTCTTCCGACAGGATCTTTCGCCGCTCCAGTCTCCGAGCATCCAGAACCTGCCCGGCGTTCAGCCTTAGACCGGGTCTGCGCCGGTCTTGACCTCGGGGGATGGACGCGGACTGCCCTGCTGCAGCGTTCGCAGGACGTGCACTCGGAGCGCTGAGGAGAGGTTGCTGTCGGGCGGGCGCGCGTCGTCGACTTCGGCAATGAGGGAGGCGATGCTGATCTGCCGGTCGGCGGCCAGACGCTTCAGCTCCTCCCAGAACTCATCTTCCAGCGAGAAGCTGGTCCGGTGGCCGTGCAGCGTTGCGGAATGTTTGCGGATCACCGGCGCCTCCGTTGAAGCCAAGCCTGTCCCAAGCATGCATGCCAGGCCGGTCGCGGAGAAGGCTCCGGTCAGTCTGGATCCGGCTTTTCCAGGCGGCCCTGGTCGAGCGTCCGGTCTGCCTTTTCGTTCAGCGCCTTCGTCAGCGTCTTTTCCGCCTTGCTGCGGCCGAAGGTCAGGCGGTTCTGCTCCGCCTGCCTTTCCTTCTCGCTACGCTGCTTCGTCTTTCGAAACTGCCGCAGGTTGACGACGTCGCCGCTGCTCATCGGGTGCCCGCCCGCGCTACTGCTTCTTGCGAAAGGAATCGAGCGACACGACGGACGCCGGCTTCTTTTCCTCGCCGGAAGTCTGCTCGCCAGATTCGGGCTTGGCCAACGAATCGACTGGGATCGCCGTGATCTCTGCGGTTGCCTGGTCCTCGTCCACCAGCGGCACCTCGAATTCCAGTTCAAAGTTCACCGAGGGGTCGTAGAAGCCGCGAATTGCATTGAACGGAATGACCAGACGTTCGGGCGTGTCGGAGAAGGACAGCCCGATCTCGAACTGCGTATCGGAGATCTTCAGGTCCCAGAACTGGTGCTGGACGACGATCGTCATCTGCTCGGGATATTTGGACTTCAGATGCTGGGAGACACGAACGCCTGGCGCGCCGGTCAGGAAGGTGATGAAGAAATGGTGGTCACCAGGCAGGCGCCCGGTGGCTGCGACCTCCGACAATACTTTGCGGATGACGCCGCGCAACGCGTCCTGTGCCAAGATATCGTAGCGGATGTGATCCTGCCCCATTCGGTTCTGTCTCTCATTCTGAATAAGTATCGAAGCACTGCTTATGCCATGCCCGCGATGCGCGGGAAAGCGGTCGCGTTGGTGTCACTGTACATAAATTCGTCGAAAGAGAGAAGGTGAAGGCTTCTGTTGCCAGGTGCCTTCGGACCCCGCCTCAAGGTGCTAGCCAGGAGGACTTAGTTCGGGTTTCCCGCACCGCCATTAGGCAGCGAGAGCGTAACCCTTAGCGTTGTTGTCATTTGCAACTACACTTGTGACCCGATAACGGCGGTATCATGCCGAGCAAAAGTACGATCTTTACACCCTTGTCGATCCTATTTCGCCCCCATCAAAAGCCGGTCATGCTGACCGACCGGTTTTTGGTGGAGGCGCCGGGTACCGCCCCCGGGTCCAATAGGTTTATTACACCGACCATTTATCGCCATATCCGGACCGAGGTCCGGCAAGGCTGATATAGGGCTTTCGATCGATGCTGAAAAGGGGGGCAAGACGGAATTGCAGGAGGGAGTGCGCTGGCCGGTGGCCGGTCGCGGGAATCGCCAGGCATATTTCCGCCACGCTCAGTTAATTGTACATACTGACCGGAGCATCGTTGGAGCGGCCGGCGATACCGTCTACAATTGCGCCGATCCAGAATCGGCGGCAGCACCATGAAGCAATATCTCGACCTTCTCCAACACGTGCTGGACAACGGCACCGATCGCGGCGACCGAACCGGGACGGGCACTCGCTCCACCTTCGGCTACCAGATGCGCTACGACCTGGAGCAGGGATTTCCTGTCACGACCACGAAAAAGCTGCATCTCCGGTCGATCATCCACGAACTCCTGTGGTTCCTCCGGGGCGAGACCAACATCGCCTACCTGAAAGAAAACGGCGTCACCATCTGGGACGAATGGGCTGACGAAAATGGCGACCTGGGACCGGTCTATGGCGCTCAGTGGCGCTCCTGGCCGGCACCGGACGGGCGCAAGATCGACCAGATCGCCAATGTCGTGGAGAGCATCCGCACCAACCCCAATTCCCGCCGGCACATCGTTTCGGCCTGGAATCCGGCCGAAGTGGACGAGATGGCGCTGCCGCCCTGCCACTGCCTGTTCCAGTTCTACGTCGCCGACGGTCGTCTCTCGTGCCAGCTCTACCAGCGCTCGGCCGACATCTTCCTCGGCGTGCCCTTCAATATTGCCTCTTACGCGCTGCTGACGATGATGGTTGCGCAGGTGACGGGGCTGAAGCCCGGCGACTTCGTGCATACGCTGGGCGACGCGCATCTCTATGCGGATCACTTCGAGCAGGCCCGGCTGCAGCTTGCCCGCACACCAAAGGCGCTGCCGCAGATGCACCTCAACCCGAAGGTGACGGACCTCTTCGCCTTCACCTATGAGGATTTCCGGCTCGAAGGCTACGAGGCCGACCCCAGCATCAAGGCGCGTATTGCGGTATGAGGCGGGTTCCTGTCTCAATCGTCGTGGCGGTATCGGACGATGGCGTCATCGGCCGCGAGGGCGGCATGCCGTGGCGGCTTTCGACCGACCTCAAGCGCTTCAAGGCTCTGACCATCGGGAAGCCCGTCATTGTCGGGCGAAAGACGCTGGAGTCCTTCGGCGGCAAGGCGCTGCCGGGCAGGCCGCATATCGTGGTCACCCGCAATGCCGATTTCGTGCTCGACGATGCGGTGACCGCTTCCTCCGTGGAGGAAGCCCTGGAGATCGCGCAGCGCATCGCTTCGGAAACGGGAGCCGAGGAGGTCTGCGTCATCGGTGGCGGTGAGATCTACAAGCAGGCGCTCGATGCGTCGGACGTGCTCTATGTGACGCATGTTGAAGCCACGATCGGCGATGGCGACACCTTTTTCCCTGACATCGACCCGGACGTCTTTGAGAAACGGGAGGAAACGGCGCATCCTGCTGGCGAGAAAGACAGCTGTCCGACTCGATTTGCCGTTTATACCCGCCGGCCCGCGACAAACTGAAACATTTCGTTACCAAACGCCGGGAACTTCCTGAACCGGCGTTGAAAGGGCATGCCCGGCTCCCTATAACGAGACCATACAGGCGGGGAGGCATTGCCTCCGTGCGGTGGGAGAGCAAACAAAGAGGTTTTAATGCCCTGGAGCAATCAGAACGGCGGCGGCGGTCCTTGGGGCGGCGGCGGTGGTGGTGGTGGAAACAACCAAGGCCCGTGGGGCGGCGGTCCTAACCGCCCCCGCGGCGGTGGCGGCGGCAACGGCGGTCCACCCGATCTAGAAGACATCATACGGCGCAGCCAGGATCGGTTGCGTAGCATAGTGCCCGGCGGTTTCAACGCGGGCGCCGTCGTCCTCATCGTGCTGGTGGTGGTCGCGTTCCTGGCGATCCAGTCCGTCTACACGGTGCAGCCGGACGAGCGTGGCGTCGAGCTTCGCTTCGGTGAGCCGAAGGAAGAAATTTCGATGCCTGGCCTGCACTTCCACTTCTGGCCGTTTGAAACGGTCGAGATCGTGAAGGTCACCGAACAGCAGCAGAACATCGGCGCGGCCGGCAGTGCCCAGTCCTCCGCAGGCCTGATGCTTTCGGGCGACCAGAACATCGTCAACGTACAGTTTTCGGTGCTCTATACGGTCAACGAACCGAAGGACTATCTGTTCAACCTGGAGAATCCGGCCGGCACCCTGCAGCAGGTCGCCGAAAGCGCGATGCGTGAAGTGGTCGGCCGACGTCCTGCACAGGACGTCTTCCGCGACAACCGCGAGGAGATCTCGACGGAAGTGCGCGCCATCATTCAGGGCACCATGGACACCTACGGCTCCGGCATCGCCATCAATGCGGTTCCGATCGAAGACGCGGCACCGCCGCGCGAGGTTGCCGATGCCTTCGAAGAGGTGCAGCGCGCCGAACAGGACGAAGACCGCTTCGTCGAGGAAGCCAACCAGTACGCCAACCAGCGACTCGGTCAGGCCCGAGGCCAGGCTGCCCAGATCCGCGAAGAGGCGGCAGCCTACAAGGATCAGGTCGTCAACGAGGCACAGGGTGAAGCGCAGCGCTTCATTTCGATCTACGATGAATACCAGACGGCTCCGGACGTGACGCGTCAGCGCATCTTCCTGGAGACCATGGAGGCAGTCCTGAAGAATTCCGAGAAGATCATTGTTGAGGGCGGACAGGGCGTCGTGCCTTATCTCCCGCTCAACGAGATCAACAGAACAGCCGGTCAGCGGCAGCAGGGAGGCACCCAATGAGCTCTCGTCTTCCAGCTATCCTTATCGGCATCGCGGTCGTTCTCTTCCTGATCTATTCGTCTGTCTTCGTCGTCAACGAGCGCGAGCAGGCGGTGGTCGTTCGCTTCGGTGAAATCCAGGACGTGAAGAGCGAGCCGGGTCTCTACTTCAAGCTGCCGTTCGCCTTCATGGACGCCGACCGCGTGCAGTATGTCGAAGATCGCGCACTTCGCTTCGATCTGAACGACATCCGTGTCCAGGTCCGCGGCGGTGCTTTCTATGAAGTTGACGCCTTCGTTGTCTACGAGATCAGCGACCCGCGCCTGTTCCGCCAGACGGTATCGGGCGACCGGGAAGCTGCCGAGTCGCGGCTTCGCACCCGTCTCGACGCCGCCCTGCGCCGTGTCTACGGTCTGCGCGACTTCAGCGCAGCTCTTTCCGAAGAGCGCTCGCAGATGATGCAGGAAGTCGGCGAGCAGCTTCGTGAAGCTGGGCAATCGCTCGGCATCACGGTGCGCGACGTGCGCATCAGCCGGACCGACCTGACGCAGGAAGTCTCGCAGCAGACCTTCGAGCGGATGAAGGCGGAGCGCCTTGCTGAAGCCGAACTGATCCGTGCCCGTGGTAACGAGCTTGGCCAGACGCGGCGCGCCGTCGCCGATCGTCAGGTCGTCGAAATCGTCTCGGCAGCACAGCGCGACTCGGAGATCATCCGAGGTGAAGGCGATGCCGAGCGGACACAGATCTTCGGTGAGGCCTTCGGGCGGGATCCCGAGTTCTTCGACTTCTACCGGTCGATGACCGCCTACGTCGAATCGCTGGTGGATACCGGCACCACGCTGGTGCTGTCGCCCGATTCGGCGTTCTTCAAATTCCTGAACAATCCGGACGTGGAAGCAGGGTCTGCCGCCACGCGGGCGCGGAACGCGGCACCGGCGCCAGCCGGCACGCCTCCCGCCGCTCCGCCTCCTGCCACTCCGGAAGCATCCGCGCCGGCGACGCCGGCAGCCCCAGGCACCGGCGGCTAAGATTCAGAGAGGCGGCTTCGGCCGCCTCTTCCTTTTGCGGCATAGCGGTGCCGAGTGCCTCTGCACATTTCTCACGAAAAGGTAATTTCGCCGGTCTTCATTCCGCCCTATGTTGCGGCAACAGTCCGCGCGAACATACGGGCGGCCGCCCGATGTCGGGCATGCTCTACAGGGAGGCCAAATGGCTCAGTCGGTTCTATCGTCGTTGAAGCGGTCCGTCGCAGTTTTGGCCATTCTTTCCGTGGCGGCGAGTGCCGCGGCACAAGCGCCGGCGCCGCCCGCGCCATCGGCCGAACCGGCTCCTCCCATCGCACCTGCACCCCCGCCACCTGGCGCCCCTCCGGCCGGCGAGCCGGTTCAGCCTCCCACGGTCGAGGACGGTGTCCAGCCGGATGCCATGCTTCCGGCGCCCCCGACGGCGACACCGACCGTCAACATCCAGCCGTCGCCCGGTCCCGTGATCGGCGGTCCCGCTTCGATCGCCGACCTGTCGGAAGGGCTCTTGGATGCGGTCGTCAATATCGCGACCTCGCAGAGCGTCGACAACCGCGGCGCCGGGCCGCAAACGCCGCAGGTACCCGATGGCGCTCCCTTCGAGGAATTCTTCGATGATTTCTTCGATGGCGAGGGCGGTGAAGGCGGCGAGGGCGGTGGCCAGAAAGTCAATTCGCTGGGCTCCGGCTTCGTCATCGATCCCTCCGGCTTCGTGGTCACCAACAACCACGTCATCGAGGATGCCGACGACATCGAAGTCGTCTTTCCCAACGGCAACAAGCTGAAGGCGACCCTCGTCGGCACCGACCCGAAGACCGATCTTTCGGTGCTCAAGGTGGAGCCGGCGGCACCCCTGAAGGCGGTCCGCTTCGGC
This sequence comes from Rhizobium sp. PK7-22, assembly GCF_056530405.1. Taxonomy (NCBI): domain Bacteria; kingdom Pseudomonadati; phylum Pseudomonadota; class Alphaproteobacteria; order Hyphomicrobiales; family Rhizobiaceae; genus Rhizobium; species Rhizobium sp. PK7-22. Next base: position 2,807,085 of record NZ_CP096514.1, on the reverse strand, counting down.
GATTCGCGGCAGATGCGCATCGGCGACTGGGTGATGGCGATCGGCAACCCGTTCGGCCTCGGCGGCTCGGTGACACTCGGCATCATCTCGGCGCGCGGCCGCAATATCAATGCCGGCCCCTACGACAATTTCATCCAGACCGATGCTGCCATCAACAAGGGGAACTCCGGCGGCCCGCTGTTCAACATGCGCGGCGAGGTCATCGGCATCAATACGGCGATCATCTCGCCCTCGGGCGGATCGATCGGCATCGGCTTTGCGGTGCCGACGGAACTTGCGGAAAACATCGTCAACCAGCTGATCGAGTTCGGGGAAACGCGGCGCGGCTGGCTCGGCGTGCGGATCCAGCCGGTGACCGACGAGGTGGCCGAGAGCCTCGGGCTCGACCGTGCTCGCGGGGCGCTGGTGTCGGGTGTCGTCGAGGGCGGCCCGGTGGAGAACGAGGCGATCCGTGCCGGCGACGTGATCCTGACCTTCGACGGCCGGCCAGTGGGCGAAATGCGCGACCTGCCGCGGGTGGTCGCCGAAAGCCCGGTCGGCAAGGAAGTCGACGTCGTGGTCATGCGCGACGGCAAGGAAGAGACCGTGAAGGTGACGCTCGGGCGGCTTGAGGACAGCGGCGAAGAGGTGGCGCAGACGGACGAAGAGACGGCGACCCCGGATGCGGTGGATCCGGCGCCGGAGAGCGGCAATCCGGACGAACAGAGCAGCGAGGCGCCCGGTGAGCCGGTCGAGATCCTCGGCATGACGGTGGTCGCACTCGACGAAGAGCAGCGCCAGGCCTTCAGCATTGCGGAAAGCGTCGAGGGCGTTGTCGTGACAGCCGTCGCACCCGGATCGGCAGCCGAGGAAAAGGGCATGAAGGCGGGCGACGTGATCGTCGAGGTGGGCCAGGACTTCGTGGATGCGCCGGCGACCGTCAGCGAGCGCGTGGACGCCCTGAAGGCCGAAGGCCGGCGCAACGCCCACATGATGATCGCCGGCCCGGATGGCGCACTGCGCTTCGTGGCGATCCCGGTCGAATAGAGGTCAGGCGGGCCTCAGGTCTTGCGCCACGGCCGCATAGACGACGTGGCGCCTGAGGTGCGGGTGGGTCTCGGGAACCCGCGGGTGGTCGAAATCCATCTGCGGGCAGCGGCTCATGCCGATGCGTTGCATGACGCCTGTGGAACGCCGGTTAGCCTCGACGGCGAAGGCGAGCACGGCGGCGATCCGCTTCTCCTGGAAAGCAAAGTCGAGCAGCGCGCGAGCTGCCTCGGTGACGTAGCCATGGCCCCAGAAGCGGGTGGCGAGGCGCCAGCCGATTTCCACCGTCTCGACCGGGAAGATGTCCGGCAGGTTGGCCAGCGACAGGCCGCAGAAGCCGATCGGCTCTGCGGTCGCCTTCAGCTCGAGCGCATAGAAGCCGAGGCCGGTCACCTGGATCGATCCGTTGATCCTGGCCAAAAGAGCGTCCGCCTCCTCGTGGCTGCGGCGGAAGGCGAAGAACTCCATGACCTTTGAATCGGCATTGATCTCGCGGAAGAGATGGCGGTCCGTCTCGATCCAGCTGCGGACCAGCAGGCGGTCTGTCTGCAGGATGATCGCGGGCCGGCCGGCGAGGTTCATGGGGTGACGAAGTCCGATTTGCGGTAGCCCTGGAGGTAGAGGAGAGCGGTGAGGTCGCCGTGGTCGATCCGCACACGGGCCTCCGCCGCCACCGCAGGCTTGGCATGCAGGGCAACGCCCGTGCCGGCGAGGTTGATCATGCCGAGATCGTTGGCGCCATCGCCGACGGCAATCACGTCGTCGGAGGAAATCCCGAGCGTTGCGCAGATATCGATGACCGCGTCGACCTTGGCCTGCTTGCCGAGGATGGGCTCGGCCACTTCGCCGGTGAGGATGCCGTCTTCGGCCAGCAGGATGTTGGCGCGGTTTTCGTCGAATCCGAGGCGGGCGGCGATCGGATTGGTGAAGACGGTGAAGCCGCCGGAGACGAGCGCGGTGTAGAAACCCTTCGCCTTCATGGTGGCCACGAGCTCGGGGCCGCCGGAGGTGAGCGTGATGCGCTTTGCGATCACGTCGTCGACCACGGAGAGCGGCAGGCCCTTGAGGAGCGCGACGCGCTCGCGAAGGGCCGGCTCGAAGGCAATCTCGCCGTTCATGGCACGGGCGGTGATGGTCGACACCTTGTCCTTCAGGCCGACGACATCTGCAAGCTCGTCAATGCATTCCTGGCCGATCATGGTGGAATCCATGTCGGCGATCAGGAATTTCTTGCGCCGGGTGTCGGCGTCCTGGATGACGAGGTCGAGCGGCAGGCCGAGGGTGGCGGCGCGCAGTGCGACCTCCGCTGCGGCGAGGTCGGCGCCGTCGCGCAGCACGATATCGCAGGCGATGCCGTCGGCCAGCCAGTAGAGACCGCTCGCCTCGACGGCCGCCGCGGCGGCTTCTCCAACCGAGGACGCGAGGACAGGGTTTGACGGATGGGCGATGAGCGTGGCAACGAAAGCCATATGAGCGACCTTGCAAAACAATATGATGCGATCCTGATAACGGGACCGACCGCCAGCGGCAAGTCGGCAGTGGCGCTGCGGCTGGCACGAGAGAGCGGCGGCGCCGTGATCAATGCCGACAGCATGCAGGTCTACGACACACTGAGGGTACTGACCGCGCGTCCTTCGGACACGGAGATGGCGGGCATTCCCCATCATCTCTACGGCACGGTGGCGGCAACACGGGCCTATTCGACGGGGGAATGGCTGCGCGACGTGGCGGCACTTCTGCCGCGGCTGCGGGCGGAGGGGCGGCTGCCGATCTTCGTCGGCGGGACCGGGCTCTACTTCAAGGCCCTGACCGGCGGCCTGTCCGACATGCCGGAGATCCCCGCCGACGTCCGGCTTCGGCTGCGCACGCGGCTGAAGGACGAGGGGCCCGACGCGCTGCACCGGGAGCTTTCAGGTCGCGACCCGGCCATGGCGGCGGTGCTCGAGCCGATGGACGGACAGAGAATCGTCCGGGCGCTGGAGGTGCTGGAGGTGACCGGGAAATCCATCGCCGAGTATCAGGAGACGCGCGGCCCGCTGATCGTCGATCCGGAACGCGCCCTGAAAATCGTGGTGCTGCCGGACCGGGCGGTCTTGAGGGAGCGGATCGACAGACGATTCTCAGAGATGTTCGAAGCGGGGGCCGTGGACGAGGTGAGGGCGCTGCTGGCGCTGCAGCCGGATCGGGACGTGCCGGCGATGCGGGCGATCGGCGTGACGCAGATCGCAGACATGCTGGACGGCAAGGTGAGGCCGGACGAGGTCATCGAACGGTCCTCGGCGCTCACCCGCCAATACGCCAAGCGGCAGATGACGTGGTTTCGCAACCAGATGGACGAGAGCTGGAAGAGGATCGACCCTGCCGATCCTCAGTCCTTGTCGTAGAGGCTGGTGAGCGGCTTCTTCAGGAGGCTGTCGCGCAGCGAACCCTCGCGTTGCAGGGGTGGTCGCGGGCGAAGGCTGCTCTCGCCGCCGAAGGGCCTGTAGCCGCTCTGCGTCCGATCGGGAAGCTCTTCGCCGGACAGGCCTGCGGCCGGACGATCGAACCGCGACGGCGGCCGCGGAAGAGGGGCAGGCTGTCGGGCCTGCGGCAGCATGTCTGGCCGATAGGGCTCCGGTTTCGCTGCCGTCTCTGCCGTGGGGCGAGCCCGGTCGTGGGTGCTGTTGACCGTCTGCGCCCAGCGATCCAGGTCGGTGCCCTCGGAGGACGCGGCCGTGGGTTCCGGCGGGATGGCGTCGCGGAAATCCTCGCTGTCGTCGTAGCGGTCGAAGCTCTGCTTGAAAGCCTGGATGTCGGGTCCGTTGACTGAGCGCATGCGGGCCACCACGGTGCGAAGATCGACCGTGTCGGGGGTGTCTTCCGTTCCCTTGTTGGCAACGCCGTTGGCCTTCGGCACATATCTCTGCTCGACCCGGGCAAAGCGCATGCGCATGGGCACCGAGATCGCCTCACCGAAGGCAATCGCCTCGCCGTTGCCGATCGAGGAGAGGAAGCTCGTGGTGGAGACGGACGAGTTGGGAATGGCCGAACGGATGATGTCCTGATCCCGATCGTTGGACAGGCGCATTGCGAAGATGGTCGAGCACTGCGACAGGATCGTCTGGTCCAGCTCTCCGGGACGCTGCGTGATGACGCCAAGAGACACACCGTATTTGCGGCCTTCCTTGGCGATCCGTGCGATCGCCTGGCGGGTCGGGAAGAAGCCGCGTTCCGGATCGGCCGGGACATAGCGGTGCGCCTCCTCGCAGACGACCAGCATGTGGATAGCGCCATTGCTCCAGAGTGCCAGTTCGAAGGCCATCCGGCACAGGATGGATGCGACCGAGTTGACGACTTCGGACGGAATTCCCGCCAGCTGGAAGGTGGAGATCGGCCTGTCTCCGCCGGGAATGCGGAAGATATGCGCGATCGCCTCCATGATCGTGTCCTGGATCGTGTTGTTGGAGAACATGAAGTGATAGCGCGGGTCATTGATCGCCGAGATCACGCGCATCTTCAGCGTCCGCAGGAGAGGCTTTTCGCTGCGTCCCTCAAGGCGACCGATACGCTCGTCGATCAGCGCCAGCAGGTCGGCCATGCGATAGGGGACGGGTGTGTCGGCGGTGATCGAGCTCTTTTCGGTGGCACGGCGCATCAGGGCGGAATCACCACCTCGGAAGGCGCGCTTGGCTTCAGGAATCAGGTCGCGCAGGATGTCGAGCTCTTCGGCAATCGGCGCACGGCCGCGGAAGAGGACCTCCGCGAACTCCTCGAGCTTCATCAGCCAGAAGGGCAAGTCGAGTGTGTCGGTATCGATGACGACGGCATGCTCCGGGAAGGCTGCCGCGAACTCGTTGTGCGGATCGAGGATCAGGACCCGAAGCTTGGGGTCGCATTCGATCGCCTTGTGCAGCAGCAGCGACACGGCCGTCGACTTGCCGACGCCGGTGGAGCCGACGATGGCGAAATGCTTCGACAGCATGGACGGAATATGGATGGCCGCGTCGATCGTCTCGTCCTGCGTCAGCTTGCCGATGACGCAGGTATCGTCCTTGCCGGTGTCGTAGATGCGCAGGAGATCGGCGGCACGGATGCGGTGGGCGACGGCTCCGAGATAGGGATAGCGGGAGATGCCGCCGGAAAACTCCTCGCGGCCATCGTCGCCAACCCGTACTTCACCCAGGAGTTCCGCCTCGATCTGGAAGCTGTTGTCCTCGCCTTCGCCCCAGGTCTTCTTCTCCGTGCTCATCGAATATGCGAGAGCCACGACGCGGTTGCGGCCGACGTTGATGGAGATGAGCCTGCCGACGGACCAGAGTTCCGTGAGGTCGGTTTCGCCGAGTTCGGCGGTGGCGGCGATCGTGGCATGGGCGCCGTTGCAGGCGACGACGCGACCCAGCATGCGGTTGCCGGCACTCTGGGAGTTGCGGCGATCATGTTCCCCGGCGGATACGGAGCGGTGCAAATCGTTGTTGAGCAAAACGTCTCCCGATCATTGGGTGACGGACTGGTATGTGGGCCAACCGCCGGCATGCGAATTCAATCGGCAACCTAAATCAGCGGGCTTAATAAGTGGTTTAGCAGGTAAGTGGTCGCCTGCGGGTGTCGCCGGATCAACCGGCACGTAATTTTTAGTGCGTCTTGCGTTGACGCACAGTAATTATCTGTCTAACACTGCCAACCATGAACATTGCAAACGCACTTATCGTGGTGGGAACGCGCATGGGCAGGATGGATTGACCATCCGGCGTTAGCCACCCATGCGCGAAAGACAGGCTCCTCAAGGGGCCTTTTTTTATGCCTGAAGCACAGCAAGACCATCCAGCAGACAGCAGCAAATGGACCAGGACATGACGGATAGCAACAATCAGATGACCGGCGCGGAGATCGTTCTGAGAGCGCTGAAAGACAATGGCGTGGAGCATATCTTCGGCTATCCCGGCGGGGCCGTGCTGCCGATCTACGACGAGATCTTCCAGCAGGACGACATCCAGCACATCCTCGTGCGCCATGAGCAGGGTGCGGGCCATGCGGCCGAGGGCTATGCCCGTTCGACCGGCAAGGTCGGCGTCATGCTGGTCACCTCCGGTCCGGGCGCCACGAATGCGGTGACGCCGTTGCAGGATGCGCTGATGGATTCGATTCCGCTGGTTTGCCTGACCGGTCAGGTGCCGACGACGCTGATCGGCTCGGATGCCTTCCAGGAGTGCGATACCGTCGGGATCACCCGCCCCTGCACGAAGCACAACTGGCTGGTCAAGGACGTCAACGAGCTGGCTGCAGTCATTCACGAAGCCTTCCGGATCGCGCAGACCGGCCGCCCCGGCCCGGTCGTCGTCGATATTCCGAAGGACGTCCAGTTCGCCACCGGCACGTATACGCCGAAAGGCGATACGCCGCAGAACAAGAGCTACACGCCGAAGACGCAGGGCGACCTCAGCGCCATCCAGGCGGCGATCGAGCTGATGGCCAGCGCGCGTCGTCCGATCCTCTATACCGGCGGCGGCGTCATCAATTCGGGGCCGGATGCCACACGACTGCTGCGCGAACTGGTCGAACTCACCGATTTCCCGGTCACTTCGACACTGATGGGCCTCGGCGCCTATCCGGCTTCCGGAAAGAACTGGCTCGGCATGCTCGGCATGCACGGGTCGTACGAAGCCAACATGGCGATGCATGACTGCGACGTCATGGTTTGCATCGGCGCGCGCTTCGACGACCGCATCACCGGGCGGCTGAACGCCTTCTCGCCGAACTCGCGCAAGATCCACATCGACATCGACCCGTCGTCGATCAACAAGAACGTCCGCGTCGACGTGCCGATCCTGGGCGATGTCGGTCGCGTGCTGGAGGACATGGTCCGCCTGTGGCGGGCACTGCCCAAGAAGCCGGAGAAGAGCCAGACGCAGGAATGGCACGAGGGCATCACCCGCTGGCGCGGGCGCAACTCGTTTGGCTACAAGCCGTCAAACGACGTCATCATGCCGCAATATGCGGTCCAGCGGCTTTACGAGCTGTCGAAGGGCAGGGACACCTATATCACCACGGAAGTCGGCCAGCACCAGATGTGGGCAGCCCAGTTCTTCGGCTTCGAGGAGCCGCACCACTGGATGACCTCCGGTGGTCTCGGAACGATGGGCTACGGCCTGCCGGCGGCGATCGGCGTGCAGGTCGCGCATCCCGACGCGCTCGTCATCGACATTGCCGGCGACGCCTCGATCCAGATGTGCATCCAGGAAATGTCCTGCGCCATCCAGCACAATCTGCCGGTCAAGGTCTTCATCCTCAACAACCAGTACATGGGCATGGTGCGCCAGTGGCAGCAGCTCCTGCACGGCAACCGGCTGTCGAACTCCTACACGGAGGCGATGCCGGACTTCGTCAAGCTGGCCGAAGCCTATGGCGCCATCGGCATGTATTGCGACGACCCGAAGGAGCTGGACGGGAAGATCGAGGAGATGATCGCGGTCAAGAAGCCGGTGATCTTCGACTGCCGCGTCGCCAACCTCGCCAACTGCTTCCCGATGATCCCGTCGGGCAAGGCGCATAACGAGATGCTGCTGCCGGACGAGGCGACCGACGACGCGGTCGCGAATGCCATCGATGCCAAGGGACGGCAGCTCGTTTGAGCGCCGTCTTCTAAAGCAATTTCTCATAGAACGGACGCAAGATCATGAATGCGCATCAACAACCGACCGGCTCCGCCTACTTCATCGCGCCTGAGACCGCCAAGGCCGAGAACCACACCCTCTCCGTCCTCGTCAGCAACGAGCCGGGTGTGCTCGCCCGAGTCATCGGCCTGTTTTCCGGCCGCGGCTACAACATCGAGAGCCTGACCGTCTCGGAAACCGAACACGAGGCGCATCTGTCGCGCATCACCATCGTGACGCGCGGAACGCCGGCGGTGCTGGAGCAGATCAAGGCGCAGCTCGAGCGCATCGTGCCGGTGCACCGGGTGGTCGACCTGACGGTCCGGGCCCAGAGCCTTGGCCAGGAGCGGCCGATCGAGCGGGAGGTGGCGCTGATCAAGGTGGTCGGATCGGGCGAACATCGCGCCGAGACGCTGCGCCTTGCCGACGCCTTCCACGCCAAGGTGGTGGACGCGACGGTGGAGCATTTCATCCTCGAGATGACCGGCAAATCGTCGAAGATCGACCAGTTCGTGGCCATCCTGAAGCCGCTCGGCCTGATCGAGATCTGCCGCACCGGCATTGCCGCGATGAACCGCGGCCCCCAGGGAATGTGATCCCAGAGGATGTGATCGGAGGGATGGGATCAGAGCATGGCGAGCGGGGTCTTCTTCGCCGGTGGCGGGAAGGCGGCGTCGAGCGCCTGCAGATCCTCTTCCGTCAGCTCCAGGCGCGCCGCCTCGCAGTTTTCCGCGATCCGGCTGGTGTTGGCGGATTTCGGGATGGCGATGACGCCGTCCCGCTCCAGCAGGAAGGCGAGCGCCACCTGCGCAGGCGTTGCCTGATAGGCCTTGGCGATCCGGGCCAGCGCCTCGCTGCGGATCAGCCGTCCCTGCTCGATCGGCGAGTAGGCCATGACGGCGATGCCGCGTTCCTGGCACCAGGGCAGCAGGTCGTATTCGACGCCGCGCCGCGAGAGATTGTAGAGCACCTGGTTGACCGCGCAGTTCTCGCCGCCCGGGACATCCATCAGCTCCTGCATGTCGTCGACGTCGAAGTTGGAGACGCCCCAGGCGCCGATCTTCCCATCACGACGCAGTTCCTCGAAGGCGGCCACGGTATCGGCGAGAGGATGTTCGCCGCGCCAGTGGAGGAGGTAGAGGTCGAGCCGGTCGGTGCGCAGGCGCTTCAGGCTCCGCGCGCAGGCGGCGATGGTGCCCCCGTGGCTGGCGTTCCACGGATAGACCTTGCTGACGAGGAAGGCCTCGTCGCGGCGGCCATCGATCGCCTCGCCGACGATCTCCTCGGCGCCGCCTTCGGCATACATCTCCGCGGTGTCCACCAGCGTCAGGCCGAGATCGAGGCCCGCTCTCAGTGCCGCGACTTCGCGCGCCGCCTGCGCCGGATCCTCGCCCATGTGCCAGGTGCCGAGCCCGAGTGCGGGGACGGTTGCGCCGGAAGGCAGGGTGACAGTGGGCAGAGTGTCGTCGATCATGATGGGCCGCTCCTTCTGAATACCCCATAGATAACGCGTACCGCTCTGCTGCCAAGCCCGCTTGAAGCGAGCTGCAAATGCGCCTAAACCCTCTGCAGGCTATCCATCGAGCGAGATGGCCATGAGACAATTTTGGTATTGGCGCCTGGAGATTCCTTTGCCGCTGGAAACATTTCTGGCCCTGGTCCTGTTCGCCTTTACGACGTCGATCACACCCGGTCCCAACAACATGATGCTGTTTGCCTCGGGCGTGAACTTCGGCTTTCGCCGGACGATCCCGCACATGCTCGGCATCGGCGTCGGGTTCTTTTCGCTGCTGATCGGTGTCGGACTGGGGCTCGGCGCGCTGATGCAGGCGGTGCCGGTCGCCTATACGGTGCTGAAATTTGCCGGCGGCGCCTATCTGCTCTTCATCGCCTGGAAGATCGGCACGTCGCGCAGCCTGTCGGAAGGCAAGGCCGGTGCCAAGCCGATGACCTTCCTGGGCGCTGCCGCGTTCCAGTGGGTCAACCCGAAGGCGTGGGTCATGGCCGTCACGGCGATGGCGACCTACACCAATCCGGCCGCCTATACCGCGACCGTGCTGATCGTCGGCTTTGCCTTTGCGCTGGTCAACGTGCCGAGCGTTTCCACCTGGGCCGGCTTCGGCTCAGCCTTGCGAGAATGGCTGTCGGTACCGGTGCGGCTGAAGTGGTTCAACATCACCATGGCCGTGCTGCTCGTCATCAGTCTCTGGCCGATGCTGAAGTGAAGGGAAACAGATGCACGACGATCATCACGATCATGACCACGACGACCACCATCACCACGACAACCGCTATTCCGACATGCAGGCGCGGGTGCGGGCGCTGGAGACGGTGCTGACGGAGAAGGGGCTGGTCGATCCGGCTGCCATCGATGCGATCGTCGAAACCTACGAGACGAAGGTCGGGCCGCGCAACGGCGCGCGCGTGGTGGCCAAGGCCTGGAGCGACCCGGATTACGCCTCCTGGCTGCAGCGGGACGCGACGGCTGCGATCGTCAGCCTCGGCTTCACCGGCCGGCAGGGCGAGCACATGCGGGCGGTCTTCAATACGAGCGAAATGCACAACCTCGTCGTCTGCACGCTCTGCTCCTGCTATCCCTGGTCCGTGCTCGGGCTGCCGCCGGTCTGGTACAAGGCGCCGGCCTATCGGTCGCGCGCGGTGATCGATCCGCGCGGCGTGCTGGCGGAGTTCGGCGTCACGCTGCCGCAGGAGCAGAAGATCCGGGTGTGGGATTCGACTGCGGAACTTCGCTATCTCGTGGTGCCGCAGCGACCCTCCGGAACGGAGGGGATGGGGGAAGCCGAACTGGCGGATCTCGTGACGCGCGATTCGATGATCGGCACGGGGCTCGCCCTGGCGCCGGAGACCGGCCGATGAACGGCCCGCATGATCTCGGCGGACAGATGGGTTTCGGGCCGGTGGCGCCGGAGCCGCATGAACCACTCTTCCACGCCGAATGGGAGAAAAGGGCGCTCGGCCTGACGCTGTCCTGCGGTGCCTTCGGCGCCTGGACCATCGACGAGAGCCGGCATGCGCGGGAAACCATCCCGCCGGCGAACTATCTGTCCACGAGCTACTACGAGATCTGGATCCGAGCGCTGGAGGTGCTGCTGGAGCGGCACGGGTTCGTCGGTGCGGACGAGATTGCGGCAGGCCGGATGCTGCAGGCGCCGGCGACGCCGAAGCGGGTGCTGACGGCGGAGATGGTGGCGGGTGTATTGGCGCGCGGCGGTCCGTGCGACCGTCCCGTCGAGACGGCGCCGCGCTTTGCGGTCGGCGACCGTGTGCGGACGAAGAACTTCAACCCGCCGACCCACACGCGGCTGCCGCGCTATGCGCGGGCGAAGACGGGCGTGGTCGAGGCGGTGCAGGGCGCCTTCGTCTTTGCCGACGACAATGCCCATGGGCGAGGCGAGAACCCGCAGTGGCTCTACACGGTCGTCTTCGACGGGAACGAAATCTGGGGCGAGGGGGCCGACCCGACGCTGACGGTCTCGATCGATGCCTGGGAGAGCTACCTTGAGCGCCTGTGAGACGGGATCGCCGGTCGATCCATCTCCTCTGGCCCGGTCGCCGGGATTGCCGCAGTCTCCCGAAGGCGATCCGGTGTTTCCCGAGCCCTGGGCGGCGGAGGCCTTTGCGATAACGATGCATCTGCACGCGCAGGGCGTCTTCTCCTGGACGGAATGGGCCGCGGCCTTGTCCGCGGAAGTGCATCGGCCGGGTCGGGCCGAGGACGGCAGCGATTATTTCGACTGCTGGGTGGAGGCGCTTTGCGCGCTGCTGGCCGCCAAGGGCATTGCCGACGCCGGACAGATCCTCGGCCTGCAGCGGAGCTGGCAGCGGGCGGCGGAGGCGACGCCGCACGGGCAGCCGATCGAACTCGCGAACGATCCGGAGCGATGACCGCCGTTTGCCGGTCCTTTTGATCCTCTTTCGTTCTTTTCGGTTGCGGTAGGACGCAGAATCCTGCCATGTCGCAGCCATGCAATTTGCACCGCAACAGGACGAGGCTCTCAAAGCCGTTTCGCGCTGGCTGAAGGAAGGCCGCAGCCCGGTCTTCCGGCTGTTCGGCTATGCCGGTACCGGCAAGACGACGCTGGCCAAGCATTTTGCCGAGAATGTCGACGGCGAGGTGCTGTTTGCAGCCTTCACCGGCAAGGCGGCGCAGGTGCTGCGCTCGCGCGGCGCCAAGAATGCCCGCACCATCCATTCGCTGATCTACCGGCCGCGCGGCGAGGAAGAGGTCTCCGACGAGGAGACTGGCAAGACCTCCGTTTCGCCGATGTTCTCCATCAACCGGCAGAGCCCGCTCGCCAAGGCGCCGCTGATCGTCATCGACGAATGCTCGATGGTGGACGAGCAACTCGGGCGCGACCTGATGAGCTTCGGCACGCCAATCCTCGTGCTCGGCGATCCGGGGCAGCTGCCGCCCGTGTCCGGCGGCGGCTTCTTCACCGAGCAGGAGCCCGACTATTTGCTGACCGACATCCATCGCCAGGCGCGCGACAACCCGATCATCCAACTGGCGATGAACGTGCGCGAGGGCAAGGAGATCATGCACGGCGACTACGGCACCGCCCAGGTGATCTCGCGCGGTGACGTCAGCCAGGAGCTGGTGCTGGAGGCCGACCAGGTGCTAGTCGGCACCAACAAGACCCGCAAACGCTACAACCAGCGGCTCCGCGAGCTCAAAGGTTTTGCCACCGAATATCCGCAGTCCGGCGACAAGCTGGTGTGCCTGCGCAACGACCAGGTGAAGGGCCTGCTGAACGGCTCGCTCTGGCAGGTGATGAGCTCGTCGAAGGAGACGGTGAAGCCCGGCATCAACCTGATGATCCGTCCCGAAGACGACGACATGGATCGCGGTGCTGCCAAGATCAAGCTGCTCAAGACCGCCTTCGAGAATGTCGAGGGGGAGATCCCCTGGTCGACGCGCAAGCGCTACGACGAGTTCGACTACGGCTATGCGCTGACCGTTCACAAGGCGCAGGGCTCGCAGTGGAACAACGTCGTGCTGTTCGACGAGAGCTGGGCGTTTCGCGATACCCGCGAGCGTTGGCTCTATACGGCGATCACCCGGGCGGCCGAGACGATTACCATTGTCCGCTAGAGCCCTCGGCGGCGGGTCATCAAAAGTTTCAATGGCCGGATCTGCGAAAGCCATTGGTCATCGTCGCCGGCATGGCCTAAGCAGGAACGGCATTTTCTGAAATGGATGTCGCCATGCCGACCAAGCTTTCCGTCAACATCAATGCCATCGCCATGCTGCGCAACCGCCGCGACCTGCCGTGGCCGAGCCTCGAGAATCTGGGACGAATCGCGCTCCAGGCGGGCGCCAGCGGGCTGACGGTGCATCCGCGGCCGGACCAGCGACACATCCGCTTCTCCGACCTGCCGGTCATCCGGGCGCTGATCGACGACGAGTTTCCGCAGGCCGAATTCAACATCGAGGGCTATCCGAGCGAGGATTTTCTCGCCCTTTGCGAACGCACGCAGCCGGAGCAGGTGACGCTGGTGCCGGACGATCCGAGCCAGGCGACTTCCGACCACGGGTTCGATTTCAAGGCGCATGGCGAGATGCTGAAGCCGATCGTGGCGCGGCTGAAGGCGGGCGGCATGCGCGTCTCGCTGTTTGCCGATGGTGACGGCGATGTGGAGGCGGTCAAGCTTGCAAAGGCGACGGGCGCCGATCGCCTGGAACTTTATACCGGACCTTATGGCGGCTGCTACGACGCTCCGGAACGGGCGGCGGAAATCGCCGAAAAGCTCGGACAGACCGCCGACGCGGCGCGCGCCGAAGGGCTGGGCGTCAATGCCGGACATGATCTGACCGTCGCCAACCTGCCGCTTCTGGTAAAGCGCATCCCGGACCTCGCGGAAGTCTCGATCGGCCACGGGCTGACGGCGGACGCGCTGGAGTTCGGCATGGCGGAAACCGTGCGCCGCTTCCGTCGCGCCTGCGGCCAGACGGTCTAGGTGCCGGTCTAGGGAGTCGAAAGCTTCGCCTCGGCGAGGTCTAGCTCCCATGTCTGGCCGACGCATTCCGGCCCGAACATGGAGTGTCTTTCCTCGGAGACCAGCTTGAAGCCCGCTGTTTGGTAGATGCGGATGGCGGCCGTCAGCATGTCGTTCGTCCAGAGCGCGAGCCGGGCATAGCCGGCCGAAATCGCAAAGCGGATGCATTCCTCCACCAGTGTGCGGCCGAGGCCGAGGCCGCGCACCTGCGGATCGAGATAGAGCAGGCGAAGCTTTGCCGTCTCCCCGCCGCCATCGGCAACCAGCACCGAGCCCACCCGCTTGCCACTCTGTTCGGCGATCCAGCTTCGTTATCTTTGCGGATTGAAATCGGCGATGAACCTGCCGGCGACTTCAGCGATCAGGCCCTCGAACTTCTCGTTCAAACCGTATTCGCGGGCATAGGCGGTCGCCTGGCTCTCGATGAGCCAGCCCATGTCGCCGATGCGGTAGGGGCGCAGGATCATGGGCGCGGGAGTGGCGGCAGAGGACTCCGGGTCGAGGATCGCCCGGATCGTGCGCATGGCCTCAATCAGCCTGATCCGGTCGGCCTCGCTCACCGTCTCCAGGTCGCCCGCGATCTGCCGACGGGAGCGCTGCGCCAATGTCTCGTAGAGCTCGCGTCCCTCCTCGGTGACACGCAGGATCTGGCTGCGCCTGTCGGTCGGATCTGGCTCGCTGTCGATGAAGCCGGCCTCGCGGAATTTCTTCAGAATCCGGCTGAGATAGGCGGGATCAAGCCCGAGATCGCGGTTGAGTTCGCTGGCCGAAACCGACTGGCGGGGACCCATCTCGTAGAGGATGCGCCCCTCCGTCAGCGTGTAGGGTGTCTCAAGATAACCCTTTTCGAGCAGGCCGAGCTTGTTGGTGTAGAAACGGTTGAAGGCGCGGATGGTGTCCGCCGTCGTGTCGTCAAGCATGGATGGAGCCTCCGTTTAGAGACTCCATCCAATAATATGTTGACTGAGTCAAGTATCAGGCGGCGGCGCGATCCCCGGCGGCTTCTGCCAGAGCGAACTCGACCGCCGCGCAGGCGTGGACAGCGGTGGAATCGATGCCCGGCAGCGGCAGGTCTTGCGGGTCGAGCAGGAGGCAGATCTCAGTGCAGCCGAGGATGATGCTGTCAGCGCCCTGGCGCTTGGCCGTTTCGATCATGGCGATGGCGCGCTCGCGGGAGCCGGGCTTGACGACGCCGGCGCAGAGTTCGTCGAAGATGATGTCGTGCATGACGCCGCGATCCTCGGCTTCCGGGACCATCACCCCGATGCCGGCCCCGCGCATGCGCTCGGCATAGAAGCCGTGCTCCATGGTATAGCGGGTGGCGAGCAGGAGCGGGCGCTTCAGGCCCTTCGCGGCCAGCGCCTTGGCAGTTTCGTCGATGATGTGGATCAGCGGCACGTCGATCCCGCTAGCCACCTCGGGCGCCACCAGATGCATGGTGTTGGTGCAGATCAGCACGCAGTCGGCACCGGCGTCCTGCAGGCGGCGGGCGCTTTGGGTCAGGGCTGCCGCGGCCAGATCCCAGCGACCGGCCTTCTGGAGGGCGACGATCTCGGCGAAGTTGACCGAATGCAGGAGGATGTCTGCGGAGGCGAGGCCGCCCAGGCGACTGCGCACCATCTCGTTGATCATGCGGTAGTAGACCGCCGTGCTTTCGAAGCTCATGCCGCCGATCAGGCCAATCGTCTTCATCTGTCGTCTCCCTCTGGTGATCGGAAGGATGATAAGGCGCCTAGGGCGGTGGATGTGTGCGATGTCGGTGGCGATTAGTGATCTCCCTGCATCCGGATTGCGCACATTGCAGGAATGATGCACGTTATGTGCAGACACCAGGAGACCAACGATGCTGGACGAGCGTGATCGCCGAATCCTCGAACTGCTGCAGAAGGATAGCGCCATTCCGGTGGCGGAGGTGGCCGAGCAGGTGTCGCTCTCGGCCTCTGCCTGTTCGCGGCGCATTCAGCGGCTGGAGGAAGCGGGCTACATCCAGCGTCGCATCGCCGTTCTCGACCGCGAGCGCATCGGCGTGCCGACGACGGTCTTTGCGCTGATCAAGACGGCGCATCATTCCGACGACTGGATCGAGAACTTCCGGCGGGCGATCAGCGACATCGGCGAGATTACCGAGGCGCACCGGCTGACCGGCAGCTACGACTATATTCTGAAGGTGGTGCTGCCGCGGGTCGAGCACTACGACGTCGTCTATCGCCGCCTCGTCAAGCGCATCGAACTCTTCGACGTCTCGGCCTTCATCTCCATGGAGGTGCTGAAGAGCGGCCAGACGATGCCGGTGGATTACGCCGTGTGAGGATGCGGGCGCCACGAACGGCGCCCGCCGAAGAGATCAGGCGAGCGCCGCGCGATGCTCTTCGAAAAATGCCCGAAGCGACTGTGGCTTTCTACCCGTCAGGGTCTCGTAGTCGTCCGTCACGAGGTCAAAATTGCCGGCGCGGATGTTGGCATCGGCAGAGACCAGCATGGCTACCACGAAGTCTGGCAGGCCGGCGGCCTTCATCCCCTCTGCCAATTGCTCCTCCGAAGCGGGAACGACCGTCAGTGGCTTGTCGGCAACCGCAGAGACGATCGCCGCGATCTCGGAGGCCGGGAGGCTTTCAGGGCCGGTGAGGGTGAGCGTGGCATTGCCTGCAGGCGGATTTGCAAGCGCTGCAGCGGCGGCGCGGGCGCAGTCTTCGCGGGAGATGTTGGATAGCCGTCCGTCGCCCATGGCCGTGTACCAGGTGCCGGCCTGCAGGTTGTGCGGCATGGCCATCAGATAGTTGTCTGAATACCAGGCGTTGCGCAAAATCGTGTAGGGGAGGCCGCTGGCCTTGATCGCCTGCTCGGTGCCCAGATGATCCGGAGCGAAAGTGACCAGCGAGCGGTCCGGGTTTGGCATGGAGGTATAGACGACGTGGCCGATGCCGGCTGCAGCCGCAGCCGCGACCGCATTGCGGTGCTGTTCGAGACGCTTGCCCGGTGTCGCCAGTTCGTCGGTCGAGACGATGAGGAGGCGATCGATGCCGGTGAAGGCCTGCACGAGACCGTCTCTGTCGTCAAAATCGGCCTTGCAGGTCTCGACGCCGAGGTCGGAGAATTCTGCCAGTTTTGACGGATCCCGGCTTCCGGCGACGATGTCGGACGGCGCGATCTTCTGTGTCTCCAGCAGGTGGTGGAGCGTGGCGTGGCCTAGGTGGCCATTGGCGCCGGTGACAAACAGTCGGGTCATGCGGGTCTCCAGGTTGGGTGAACTGCTTCAGGTGGTCTCAAAAGTATACCAGCACTATAAAGGGAATTGACCGGCACCTGTAAAGGAGGCAGGTTTTGGGGAGATCGTTACCTCAAGGGAACTACCGACCATGGACCAAGCCGTCCGCTCCGCTGCAAAGGCTGCGACCGCCGACTGCGACCGCAGCGCCTGGGATGCCGGCAACTGCCCCGTGCGCGACGTCATGAACCGGATCTCCGGGAAATGGTCGACGCTGCTTCTGGAGGCCTTGGCGAACAAGCCGCATCGGTTCGGCGAGCTCAGGCGTCTCGTGCCCGATATCTCGCAGCGCATGCTCACGCAGACGCTCCGCGACCTGCAGCGGGACGGCTATATCGAGCGGGAGGTTTTTCCGACCAAGCCGCCGAGCGTGGAATACCGGATGACGCCGCTGGGGCGTTCGCTATTTAAGCCACTGTCAAAGGTGCTGGAATGGGCGGCGGAGAACCATGATGCGGTTCGCGCGGCAAGGCGCTCCTTCGACGACACGGGCCTTGCCTGAACGAAAAAGGGCGGCAGATGCTGCCGCCCTTGTGATGGATTTGCCGGAGTGCCGTGTCAGGCGGCCAGCGAGGCCATGTCGATGACGAAGCGGTAGCGGACGTCGCTCTTCAGAACGCGCTCGTAGGCTTCGTTGATCTCCTGGATGCCGATCGTCTCGATTTCGGAGACGATGTCGTGCTTGCCGCAGAAATCCAGCATTTCCTGGGTTTCCTTGATCGAGCCGATCATCGAGCCGGAGAGACTGCGGCGGCCGGGGATCAGCGAGAAGGCGTGGACGGGCACCGAGTCCTCCGGCGCGCCGACGACGACCATGGAGCCATCGACCTTCAGGAGGCCGAGATAGGCGTTCCAGTCGATGGCAACGCCGACGGTGCAAATGATCAGGTCGAAGCTTTCGGCGAGCTTGGTGAAGGTTTCAGCGTCGCTCGTCGCATAGTAGTGATCGGCGCCGAGCTTCAGGCCATCGTCCTTCTTGGAGAGGGACTGGCTGAGCACGGTGACGTCGGCACCCATGGCATGGGCGATCTTGACGCCCATATGGCCGAGGCCGCCCATGCCGACGATGGCGACCTTCTTGCCCGGGCCGGCGTTCCAGTGGCGAAGCGGCGAATAGAGCGTGATGCCGGCGCAGAGCAGCGGCGCGGTGGCGTCGAGCGGGAGATTGTCCGGGATCGACAGGACGTAGCCTTCCTTGACGACGATATGGTCGGAATAGCCGCCCTGGGTGGCGGTCTTTCCGTCGCGGTCGACGCTGTTGTAGGTCTGCACGAGGCCCGGCATGTACTGCTCGTTGTCGAGGTCGCGGCTGGCGCAGCCAACGCAGCTATCGACGAAGCAGCCGACACCGACCTTGTCGCCGACCTTGAACTTGGTGACGTCCGAACCGACGGCGGTGACGACGCCGACGATCTCGTGACCTGGGACGATCGGATAGACGGCGTTCTTCCATTCGTTGCGGACGGTGTGGATGTCGGAATGGCAGACGCCGCAGTACTGGATGGAGATCGCGACGTCGTCGGCGTTCGGTTCGCGCCGTTCGAAGGTGAAGGGTGCCAAGGGTTTCGACGCGTCGGTGGCGGCATAGCCTCGTGCAAGTGCCATGGGGGCAGCTCCGTTGTTTGGTTGTCAGGAAGGATCTTGTGACAACGGATATGCACCCGAAGGGTTGCCGGGTGGTAGTTCGATGCAGCGTGGTTCTTGCACGATCCTCCGCAATTGCTGGGCGACGTGGCAGGATGGGCGATATCGCGGGACCGAAATGGTGCGGCTCGATGAGATCAGCCAAAAACCCACTTGACGGCGCTCGCCGCTTTCAGCATAACAGCGTCACGAACCGTACCGTACGGTACCTATTTGGAGTGGTTGCCTTGATCGCTGATGCGGGCCAGATGCCGGAGTTCACACCGCGCCAGAACGAGGTTCTGGAGCAGGCGCTTCGCCTGCTGGTGGAAGGCGGCGACCGGGCGTTGACGACGTCGGGACTGGCGCGGGCGGCCAACTGCTCGAAGGAAAGCCTCTACAAGTGGTTCGGCGACCGCGACGGGCTGCTGGCGGCGATGATCGCGCATCAGGCCAGCAAGGTGCGCACGCTCGAACGGAGCAAGGAGCGCCTGACGGCGGAAAACCTGCGCGAGCATCTGGAGACCTTTGCGCGCGACCTGATCGAGGTTCTCTCGGGCGACATCTCGCTGGCGCTCAACCGTCTGGCGATCGGGCAGTCGAGCCGCGACGGGTCGAAGCTCGGCAAGCTTCTGGTGGAGCACGGCCGCCGGCAGATCGATCGGCGCGCCGTCGCGCTGATGGACACGGCCAAGCGCGCAGGCCTCTTGCGCTTCGACGATGCGGATGCCGCCTATCACACACTCTACGGCCTTGCCGTCTCCGACCTGCATGTCCGCATGCTGCTTGGGGAGCCGGGGCTGAAAGACACGGCGCGCCAGGCGGAGAGGGCGGTGTCCGCTTTTCTTGCGCTCTACGGCGCGCGACAGGAATCGGGGGAGGCGCTGGGCCTCTCCTCGGGACGATAAACACCAGCAACAGCAAAACGCATAGGGAAGGACCAAACGATGCGCGTATATTATGATCGCGATGCCGATCTCAACCTGATCAAGTCCAAGAAGGTCGCCATCATCGGCTACGGTTCCCAGGGGCGCGCGCATGCGCTGAACCTGAAGGACAGCGGAGCGCAGAACGTGGCGATTGCCCTGAAGTCCGGCTCGCCGACGGCCAAGAAGGCCGAAGCCGACGGCTTCAAGGTGATGACCGTTGCCGAGGCGGCCGGCTGGGCCGACCTGATGATGATGGCGACGCCGGACGAACTGCAGGCCGACATCTACAAGGCCGACATTGCTCCCAACATCCGCGACGGCGTGGCAATTGCCTTCGCCCACGGCCTCAACATCCACTTCGGCCTGATCGAGCCGAAGGCCTCCGTCGACATCGTCATGATCGCGCCGAAGGGCCCGGGCCATACGGTTCGCGGCGAATACCAGAAGGGTGGCGGCGTGCCGTGCCTGGTTGCCGTTCATCAGAACGCCTCCGGCAATGCGCTCGAGCTCGCGCTCTCCTACGCCTGCGGCGTCGGCGGCGGCCGTTCCGGCATCATCGAGACCAATTTCCGCGAAGAATGCGAAACCGACCTGTTCGGCGAGCAGGTCGTCCTCTGCGGCGGTCTGGTGGAACTGATCCGCGCCGGCTTCGAAACGCTGGTCGAGGCCGGTTATGCGCCGGAAATGGCCTATTTCGAGTGCCTGCACGAAGTGAAGCTGATCGTCGACCTGATCTATGAGGGCGGCATCGCCAACATGAACTACTCGATCTCCAACACGGCGGAATGGGGTGAATATGTCTCCGGTCCCCGCATCATCACGGCCGAAACCAAGGCCGAGATGAAGCGCGTGCTCACCGACATCCAGACCGGCAAGTTCACCTCCGACTGGATGCAGGAATACCGCGCCGGCGGCGCCCGCTTCAAGGGCATCCGCCGCATGAACGACGCCCACCAGATCGAGGAAGTCGGCGCCAAGCTGCGCGGCATGATGCCCTGGATTGGCAAGAACAAGCTGGTCGACAAGTCGGTCAACTAAGGGCACGTTGTAGGAGGCGAGATGGCCGGAGCAAATGCTCCGGCTTAACTATAATAAGAGCCGACATATATCCCGTGGTCGGAGAGAATGTCATTTGCTTCATCAAGATAGTCGTTAAGGTTCTTCAAGAAATCTGTGAGCTGAAACGTTTTGCGGGGAACTTGTCGGATTTTATTGAAACAGCGGCATCAATCTCTTCCGTATTGCTCATAATCTTCAGCAGATCCCTCTCCAGATATCTCCCCACGTCCTTGTATATAACGATTTCTACGCCGTGTAGGATATTGCCAATGATATCCCAGCAATTCTCTAGACCGCGTTTGTCATTGCCATCTTCGTCCTTGTAGACAGATGTGATTTGCTTGCCTTTTAGGACGCCGGTGCTTTTTGTCATCTCCGCGAGCCGTCGCGTGGAGATTGATAGGATTATAAGATCCTTTTGCGAAAGCTCTTCCGCTATTGAAAAGTATTCGCCGAAGCCAACTGCTTTCAAACTACGAGATGTCGCGTAACAGGCAAGCCGCGCGATGCGCTCCACCGCCTCGTTGTATGCATGTGAGCACAGTGATGGATGGAGTTTCAATTTGCCTGTTGTCATCTTCTCATCTTCATTGACCATCGGCAACGGCATGCAACGGCAGACTAGAAGAAGCAGACCCTCAAACCCAGCAAAAAATCGATAGGTCAGTATTGCTGACCTGTCGAAGTTTCTGTAATGCTTCGGCCAACAAAATTGAAAGATGAGGAAACATCCGGTGCTCGATTGGGAACATATCTTCGCCACCCGTTCCACCAGAATGCGTGCGTCCGAAATCCGTGAACTGCTGAAGCTGCTCGAGCAGCCGGACATCATCTCGTTCGCCGGCGGCATTCCCGATCCGGCACTCTTTCCGCACGAGGCGTTCCAGGAGGCCTATGCGTCGATCTTTTCCGGGCCGCAGGTGAATGCCGCGCTGCAGTATTCTGTTAGCGAGGGCTACAAGCCGCTGCGCGAATGGCTGGTGGGCGAGATGGCAAAGATCGGCATCGAATGTGGCGTCGACAACGTATTCATTACCTCGGGGTCGCAGCAGGCGCTCGACTATCTCGGCAAGCTCTTCATTTCGCCCAATGACACGGCTCTGGTGACCTGGCCGACCTATCTCGGTGCGCTGCAGGCCTTCAATGCCTATGAGCCGACCTATGACCAGCTGTCGCTCAGCGGCAACCGGACGCCGGAAGGCTATCGCGAGGCGGCCGCCAAGGCCGGTGGCGCGGTGAAGTTCGCCTATCTCTCGCCCGATTTCGCCAATCCGACCGGAGAGACGGTCGATCGCGCGGCGCGCGAAAAGCTGCTCGCCCTGGCCGATGAGCTGGACATCGCCATCATCGAAGACGGCGCCTACCAGAACCTGCGCTACGACGGCGAGCCCGTTCCGCCGGTGCTGGCGCTCGACATCGCCCGCAATGGTGGCATCGAGAACACCCGCACGATCTACGGCGGCAGCTTCTCCAAGACACTGGCGCCGGGGCTGCGCGTCGGCTTCGTGGTGGCGGCCATGCCGGTCATCCGCAAGCTGGTGCTGATGAAGCAGGCGGCGGACCTGCATTCCTCGACGATCAACCAGATGGCGGTCGCGACTGTTGCGCAGACGATCTTTCCCGAGCAGGTGGCGAAGATCAAGACGGCCTACAGCGCGCGCCGCGATGCGATGCTGGCAGCCCTTGCCAAGTACATGCCTGCAGGCGCCAGTTGGACGAAACCGGAGGGCGGGATGTTCGTCTGGGTGCGGCTGCCGGAGGGCATGGACGGCGCCGAGCTGCTGGCCCGTTCGATCCAGACGGAGAAGGTCGCCTTCGTGCCGGGACGTGCCTTCTATGCCGACGGCTCCAACAACAACACCCTGCGGCTGTCCTTCTCCTGCGCCAACGAGGCGATGATCGAGGAAGGCATCCAGAGGCTCGGCCGGCTGATCGGCCAGGCTGTCGCGGAAGCTGCATAGGCAGGACCTGCCCAGAGGGCGGCAACTCTGCCGCCTTCATTTCATTGTGGCTCGAAAGCAGACTGTCATAAGCCTGTCAGATGGCTGTGGTCTAGCGATGGCAATCCCAGCAGGAAGGACCATCCCATGAACAAGATTGTCTCCGCCTTTTCCACTCTCGCCGCCACGGCACTGCTTGCCGGCGCCGTCTCCGCTGCCGACCTGGTGATCTACACCAGCCAGCCCAATGAAGATGCCCAGGCCACAGTCGACGGCTTCAAGGCCGCCAATCCCGGTCTCGACGTCGAGTGGGTCCGCGACGGAACGCCGAAGATCATGGCCAAGCTGATGGCCGAGATCGAGGCCGGCAACCCGGTTGCCGACGTTCTGCTGATCGCCGACACCGTCACGCTCGAGCGCATGAAGCAGGCCGGCCAGCTGATGGCCTACAAGTCGCCGGAAGCCCAGAACTTTGACGCCGCCCTCTACGACGCGGACGGCCACTACTACTCCACCAAGCTGATCACCACCGGCATCATGTACAACACCCAGGCGGCCATGAAGCCGACCAGCTGGAAGGATCTTGCCTCGGCGGAAGCCAAGGGCCTCGTCGCCATGCCGAGCCCGCTGACCTCGGGTGCAGCACTCATCCACGCCCAGACGCTGACCGGCGTCGACAGCCTCGGCTGGGACTACTACCGGTCGCTGAAGGAAAACGGTGCGGTCGCCTCCGGCGGCAACGGCGCCGTCCTGAAGTCGGTCGCCTCCGGCGAGAAGGCCTACGGCATGGTCGTCGACTACATGCCGATCCGCGAGAAGGCCAAGGGCGCTCCGGTCGAGTTCGTCTTCCCGGAAGAGGGCGTTTCCGCCGTGACCGAACCGGTCGCCATCCTGTCGTCTTCGCCGCATGCGGATGCCGCCAAGAAGTTCATCGACTACATCCTGTCCGAGGATGGCCAGAAGATCCAGCTGGGTCTCGGCTACATCCCGGCCCGCAATGGTCTGGGCGTACCGGAAGGCTTCCCCGCGCGTGACCAGATCAAGGTCCTGCCGATCAATGCCGCCGACGCACTGAAGACCTCGGAAGAAGACCTGAAGACCTTCTCCGACATCTTCGGCACCGCCGGCTGATCCGTCAGCCGCAGATGCGATCTTCCGCAAGGTCGGGAAACAGCCAGCCGCGCTGGCTGTTTCCTTTTGTTCTCATCGTCATTCTCATCTTAAGCGTGCTGCCATTGGCGCGGCTGGCATGGACGGGCGTTGTCTCCGCCCTGCGCGGGGATGCAGGACAGCTGCTCGCGGATCCGGCACTCTGGAACGCGACGCTCAATACGCTGACGACCTCCGTCCTGGGGATGTTTGCCGCCGTCATTCTCGGCGGCAGTTTCGCCGTGCTGCTGACGCTGTTTGACGTGCGGGGCAGGAGCGCCCTCGGCTTCCTGTTCATGCTGCCGATGATGATCCCGCCGCAGGTGACGGCACTGTCCTGGATCGGTTTGACGGGCCCATCCAGCACGCTTCTGAAGGCCATTGGCATGGCGCCGCCGCTCGGCAGCCCGCAGCCGCTTTATTCCGTTGGCGGCATCGCGCTCCTGTTCGGGGTGCAGCATGCACCGCTCGTCTATCTCGCCATGCGCGCCGGGTTGCTGGCGCTGCCGAAGGAGGGCGTGGAGGCGGCGCGGCTTGCTGGTGCCTCGTCGCTGCGGGTGCTGATCGACATCGTCCTGCCGCTCGCCCTGCCGGGACTGGTTGCGGGTGCCGCGATCGCCTTCGTGTCCGGCGTCGGCAACTTCGGCATTCCCGCCATCCTCGGCATACCGGCCTCAATCTACACGCTGCCGACGCTGATCTATTCGAAGTTTGCCAGCTTCGGCCCAACGACCTTCGCCGATATTTCAATCATCTCGGCGCTGATCACGCTGCTGGCCGTCGCCGGGCTCTCGGTGGAGGCGAGGGTGCTGCGCGGGCGCGACTTCCGGACCATCGGCCTGTCCGGGCAGGCGGCCGTCTTCAGACTTGGCCAAGTGCGGCTGCCCGCCGAGATCCTGCTCTGGCTGGTGACCTTCGTCATCCTCGTCCTGCCGTTCCTGGCGCTTCTGGCAAGTTCGCTGGCACCGGCCTATGGCGTGCCGCTCAACATGGAGACGGCAACCCTGCATGCCTACGAAGAGGTCCTGTTCCGGCAGTCGGTGACGCGCTCGGCCTTCTCCAACTCGGTCACGCTGGCGCTCGCCAGCGCCTTCGGCCTGCTGGTGATCTCGGTTCTCTTGGGCTACTACATCGTGCAGACGAAGAGCCGGACGGCGGCGACCATCTCGGCCATGGCTGAAATTCCCTATGCACTGCCGGGGATCGTGCTTGCGGTTGCCTTCATCCTGTTGCTGGCCGCACCGCTTCCCATCCTCGGCTTCTCGATCTACGGGACGATCTGGATCATTCTGATTGCCTATCTGTCGAGCTTTCTCGCGGTCAGCCTGAAGCCGGTGGTCAGCGCCTACCGGCAGCTCGATCCGTCGCTTGAGGAGGCGGCGCGGCTGTCCGGCGCCGGGTTCTACCGGCGCATGCGCGACGTGCTGGTACCGCTGATTGCGCCGGCGGCCGGCTCCTCGCTGATTCTGGTCTTCCTGATTGCCTGCAACGAACTGACCGTCTCGGCGCTGCTGTGGTCGGCGGGGACGCAGACGCTCGGGGTGGCGATCTACAATCTCGACGACAGCGGCAGCTTCGACCTCGCCGCGGCACTTTCCGTGCTCGTCGTGGTGATGGTGGTGGTACTGATGATGATCCTCGAACTGATGGCACGCCGGCTGCCTGCAGGAGCCCTGCCATGGCGCCGCTGATCCTCCATGCCCTGGAGAAACGCTTCGGTCCCGGAGCGCCTGCCGTGCGCGATCTGTCGCTGACGGTGCGCGACGGGCGGTTCCTGGCGCTGCTCGGGCCTTCCGGCTGCGGCAAGACGACGGTGCTGCGGATGATCGCCGGCTTCGAGCAGCCGAGCGACGGGTCGATCCTGCTCGGCGAGCGGTTGCTGGCCGATGCCGCGACCATGGTGCCGCCGGAACGGCGCAACATGGCGATGGTGTTCCAGTCCTACGCGCTCTGGCCGCACATGACAGTCGCCGAGAACGTCGGCTATCCGCTGAAGGTGCGCAAGGTCGACAAGGAGCGCGCGCGGCAGAAGGTGCGCGAGGCGCTGTCGGCCGTTCGGCTGGACGCCTATGCCGACCGGCGCCCCGCCGAGCTTTCCGGAGGCCAGCGGCAGCGCGTGGCGCTGGCGCGCTGCCTGGTGACGGAGCCGGACGTGGTGCTGCTCGACGAGCCGCTCGCCAATCTCGACCGCCACCTGCGACAGGAGATGGAAGAGACGTTTCGCGAGTTCCACGCCCGCTCCGGGGCGACGATGATCTATGTGACCCACGACCAGAGCGAGGCCATGGCGCTTGCCACCGACGTGGCGGTCATGTCGGAAGGTCGGTTGCTGCAGATGGCCTCGCCCGAGGAGATCTACGCCAGGCCCGAGGGCCTCGTCGTCGGCGGACTGGTGGGGCAGGGATCGATCCTGTCGGTGCCACTTGCGGCAGGCTCTCCCAGGCTGATGGACTGGGCCCGGTTGAGCGAGGCGCTCCGGGCACCGGCGGAGGGTGCGCAACCGTCCAGCGTGCTGGTGCGACCGCAGGACGTCGTCCTCGACGCGTCCGGGCTTGCCGCCCGCGTTACCTCCTCGTTCTTCGAGGGCGAGCGCTACGCGCTGCGCCTGGAGCTGAAGGACGGCCAGTCGCTTCGCGCCTTCTCACGGCAGCCGGTGAGAGCCGGGGACACGATCAACGTGGTGCTGGCCAGTGGATGGCGATTGTAGGTCGGACCGCCAGCGGGCATAACTGTCGCCTCAACCGGGAGCGCTCATGTCCGTCCGCCTTGCCACCTTCAACATCGAGAACCTCGTCACCCGCTTCGACTTTTCCGGCTTTCGCAACCAGTTGCGGCAGGACCGGGTGCTGCGCCTCTACGACGTGGCCGACAAGGACGCCTACCAGCAGATGGAGCAGGCGCGGGTCATCGCCGCAACCGACGATACGCGGCAGCTTTCGGCGCTGGCGATCGCGGATGCGGACGCCGACATCCTCTGCCTGCAGGAGGTCGACAACATGCCAGCCCTGCATGCCTTCGAATACGGCTACCTGTTCCGCATGGTCGGCAACGGGTATCTGCAGAAATATCTGATCGAGGGCAACGACACGCGCGGCATCGACGTTGCGGTGCTGATGCGTGAGAAAACCCGTCACGGCGAGACGATCGAGCTCGTCGACATCCGCAGCCACGCCATGCTGACCTATCAGGACCTCGATCTTTTCGACGAGACGCTGGCAGCGGCCATGGTGAAGCCGCACGACAAGGTGTTCAAGCGCGACTGCCTGGAACTCGACATCCGCATCGGCGGGCGGCCGCTGACGCTCTATGTCGTCCACTTCAAGTCGATGGGCAATGCGCGCGAGAGTGGCGACGGTCGGCTCGGCACGATGCCGGTGCGGATGGCAGAGGCGCGGGCGGTTCGGCGGATCATCGAACAGCGCTTCGGGCCCGAACACGCCGCCAGGAAGAACTTCGCGATCTGCGGCGACATGAACGACTACCAGGAGAAGGTGGTGGTCTCCGGTACCCGCCGCACCGGCCATGACTTCATCTGCCAGCGCGAACACGAGAGCGCACTCGACGTCTTCAGCGCCGACGGCTTTGCCGAGAACGTTGTACGCCGGCGCGACGAGCTCGACCGCTGGACGCTCTACCATTCCCGCGGGCCGCAGGAGCAGCATCTCTGCCAGCTCGACTACATCTGGCTGTCGCCGGCGCTGGCCGCTCGCAATGCGAAAATGATTCCGGAAATCGTCCGTAACGGGCAGCCATACCGGACACCCTTTCCGCCGGGCCAGGAGGTGGAGCACTACCCGCGGATCGGCTGGGACCGGCCGAAGGCCTCCGATCACTGTCCGGTGGTGGTGGAAATCAGCCTCTGAGGCGATCGCCCCGCTCATTTAGCATAAACCGATGGAGCGGTTGCGTGGGAGGTCCGCCTCGTGCAGGTTGACCGGGATGGACTGTGTTGGAGGGACCAATGGCGCGACGGTACGGGATCTACGACGTGTTTACCGACACGGTGCTGGCCGGCAATCCGCTGGCGGTAATCTTTGACGGCGACGGGCTGGACGACGACGTCATGCAAGCCGTGGCGGCCGAGATGAACCTGTCGGAAACCGTGTTCGTGCAGACGGCGACCAATCCGGCACATACGGCCAAACTGCGAATCTTCACGCCCAGCCGGGAACTTCCCTTCGCGGGTCATCCGACGGTGGGGACTGCGGTTGCCCTGGCGGAGATGCAGACGGGAGGCGACGGCGACCTCGACATGGTCTGTATGCTTGAGGAGAACGTCGGACCGGTGCGCTGTGCCGTGCGGCTGCGCGCCACCAGTGTCGGGTTTGCCGAGTTCGACCTGCCGAAGACGCCGGTTGCCATCGACCTGCCGCTCGACCGGCAGGGGCTGGCGGACGCTCTGAGCCTCAACGCCGCTTCCATCGGGTTCGAAAACCATCGTGCTTCGGTCTGGAGCGCCGGCGTGCCCTTCGTGTTGATCCCGGTCCACAACCTGGCCAGCGTCCAGATGCTGGAGTTCAATGCGTCCCTGTGGGAGACGGTCGCGCCCTTCGTCGAGGGAGGGCTGGCGTCGGCCTATGTCTACTGCCGCGGTGGCGTGCATCATCAGGCACGGTTTCATACGCGGATGTTTTCGCCCGACATGGGCATTGCGGAAGATCCGGCCACCGGCTCCGCCGTGGCGGCGCTCGCGGGTGCCATCCACCATTTCGATGCCCTTCCGGACGGCCACCACCCGCTCCTCGTGGAGCAGGGCGTCGAAATCCGGCGGCCCTCCTATATCCACCTGCATATCGACGTCAAAGAGGGCGCAATCGCCAAGGCTCGCATCGGCGGTCAGGCCGTAAGGCTTGCCCGGGGCACGCTTGAGCTCTGATTTGGCTTGTAAATCGCGCTTGGCACCGATGAATTACACTGCGGTCGATTATTTTCACGCAAGCGCTGGACAAGCCCTTCGATCCGCTTTATACGCGCTCACACCGACGGGGCGCTGGCCGCAACGAACGGTTCTCGGGTGATTAGCTCAGGTGGTAGAGCAGCTGACTCTTAATCAGCGGGTCGTAGGTTCGAGCCCTACATCACCCACCATTCTTTCCAGATTTTCATGATCTTGCCGCATCGCAGCCGACGTTTTCAACGTGGGCTCGCGACCGCGTTTCTGCGTTTGCTGCAGGCTTTAGAGCAAGATCGGCCGGAACCGCGTCTGACGGTTCCGGCCGATCTTTTGCACGTCAACTGGCAGGCAGGCAGCTAGTGCAGGATCTGGCTGAGGAAGAGCTTGGTGCGCTCGTGCTGCGGGTTGTCGAAGAACTCGGCCGGTTCGTTCTGTTCGACGATCTGGCCCTGGTCCATGAAGATGACCCGATTGGCGACCTGACGCGCAAAGCCCATCTCGTGGGTGACGCAGAGCATGGTCATGCCTTCTTCAGCGAGGCTCACCATGGTGTCGAGCACCTCCTTGATCATCTCCGGATCGAGCGCCGAGGTGGGCTCGTCGAAGAGCATGATCTTGGGGCTCATGCAGAGCGAGCGGGCGATCGCCACACGCTGCTGCTGGCCGCCGGAGAGCTGGCCCGGGTACTTCAACGCCTGCTCGGGGATCTTCACCCGCTTCAGGTAGTGCATCGCGATCTCTTCCGCTTCCTTCTTCGGCATCTTGCGGACCCAGATCGGCGCCAGCGTGCAGTTCTCGAGGATCGTCAGGTGCGGGAAGAGGTTGAAGTGCTGGAACACCATGCCGACTTCGCGGCGCACCTCGTCGATCTTCTTGAGGTCGTTTGTCAGTTCGATGCCATCGACGGTGATGGTGCCGGACTGGTGTTCCTCCAGGCGGTTGATGCAGCGGATCATCGTCGACTTGCCGGATCCAGACGGTCCGGCGATGACGATGCGCTCGCCGTTCATCACCTTGAGGTTGATGTCGCGCAGGACGTGGAAGTCCCCGTACCATTTGTTCATGCCGATGATTTCGACGGCCACGTCGGTTGCGGAGCCGGGTCGGATCTTGGGTTGGGCGTCAGCCATTGTTTTCCCCTAAATTATCGTTTGTGGCCGGTTTCGAGATGGCGCTCCATGAAGGCGGAGTAGCGCGACATGCCGAAACAGAAGAGCCAGAACAGAAAACCCGCGAAGATCAGCCCGGTGATCGGTGTCACGGGGGTGATCCAGGTTGTATCGGTGAAGTTCAGCCGGACGATGCCAAGGAGGTCGAACATGCCGATGATCGACACGAGCGACGTATCCTTGAAAAGGCCGATGAAGGTGTTGACGATGCCGGGAATGACCAGCTTCAGCGCCTGCGGCATGATGATCAGCCGGGTCTTCTGCCAGTAGCCGAGGCCGAGCGAATCGGCGCCCTCGTACTGGCCCTTCGGGATCGCCTGCAGGCCGCCGCGCACAACTTCGGCCATATAGGCGGAAGCAAACAACGCCACGCCGACGAGCGCGCGCAGGAAGTTGTCGATCGTCCAGCCGGTCGGCAGGAAGAGCGGCAGCATCACGTTGGCCATGAAGAGCACGGTGATCAGCGGCACGCCGCGAACCACCTCGATGAAGGTGATGCAGGAGATGCGGATCACCGGCAGGTTGGACTGGCGCCCGAGCGCCAGCAGGATGCCGACCGGTAGCGAAACGGCGATCCCGACGAAGGAGAGGATCAGCGTTACCATCAGGCCGCCCCAGAGCGGCGTCTCGACCTCTTCCAGGCCAAAGCTGCCGCCATGCAGCAGGAAGAAGGCGACGACCGGAAATATCACGAAGAGCGCCAGGGCGTTCCAGCCCTTGAACGGCAGCTTCGGAATCATGATCGGCGTCAGGAGGCCGATGAACATCAGTGCCACGAGGATCGGGCGCCATCTTTCGTCCAGTGGATAGCGTCCGAACATGAACTGCTGGAAGCGGTCGCCGACGAAGGCCCAGCAGGCGCCGTTCCAGTCGTCGGGCTTGGCGCCTCCCTGCGCAATGGTGAGACAGGCCTGGCGGTCGGCACCGGTCCAGACTGCGTCGAAAAACAGCCAGTTCAGCATGCCGGGAACGGTATAGAGGAGGAGAGCCGTCGCCAACAGCGTCAGGATGATGTCCTTCGGCGTCGCCAGGAGGTTGGCTCGGATCCAGCGAGTCGCATTTCCGGCCTGCTCCGGCGCAGGCTGCGCCGGGAGGAGTTCGGTTCTGACAAAGCCAGTCTGATAGGTGTTCATGACCTTACCTCTCCACCAGCGCCATACGGGCGTTGAACCAGTTCATGAACATCGAGGTGGCAATGCTGATGCTGAGATAGACCACCAGCCAGATCGACACGACCTCGATGGCTTGGCCAGTCTGGTTCATGGTCGTGCCGCCCGTGGAGACGAGCTCCGGAAAACCGACTGCAACGCCGAGCGACGAGTTCTTCGTCAGGTTGAGATACTGGCTTGTAAGCGGCGGGATGATGATGCGCATCGCCTGTGGAATGACGACGAGGCGCGTCGTCATGGAAGGCTGCAGGCCAAGCGCCGAGGCCGCTTCGGTCTGACCCTTCGCGACGCCGGAGATGCCGGCGCGGATCGTCTCGGCGATGAAGGAGGCGGTGTAGAAGGACAAAGCGAGGTAGAGGGCCACGAATTCCGGTGCCACGGTGGCACCGCCGCTCAGATTGAAGCGGCCGGCTTGCGGAAAGTCGAAGGTCAGCGGCATGCCGCCGAGGAAGTAGGCCAGCACCGGCAAGCCGACGATAAGCGCAGTCACCACCTGAGCCGTCCGGAACTGCTGTCCCGTGGCTGCCTGCCGTGCGCCTGCCCAGCGGGCCACGGCCAAGGAGGCAATGATGGCGATCAGCAATGCTGCCGGGATGAGCCAGGCACCTTCGGCCCAGATCGGCTTTGGAAACGCGAGGCCGCGATTGTTGAGGAACATGCCGAAGGGCAGGACAAGCGAGTCCCGCACCTGCGGCAGTGCGCCGAGAACGCCCTTGTACCAAAAGAAGATCACCAGCAGCACCGGGACGTTGCGGAACACCTCCACATAAACGGTGCAGAGCTTGGCGATCAGCCAGTTGCGCGACAGGCGGCCGAGGCCGATGATGAACCCGATGACCGTGGCGGTGAAGATGCCGACGATGGCCACCAGCAGCGTATTGAGGAAGCCCACCATGATGGCGCGGCCATAGGTTGAATCGCTGCTGTAGGGAATCAGCGACTGACCGATGTCGAAACCGGCACGGCCATTGAGAAAGCCGTAACCTGAAGCCGTGTTCGACCGGCTGAGGTTTTCTGTCGTGTTGTCGAAAATCATCCAGCCAAAGATGATTATAACTGCGAGTGTCAGCGCCTGGAAGAACAACCCCCGGAACTTCGGATCGTATACGTAGGATGCCAAAGATCTTCCGGAGGGCGGCGCAATTACAGCGTGATCGGTCATGCCGGCCCTATCCCCTTGTGACCTTTTTTAAGGTCTCTTCTTTTGTTTTTTTGCTTTTAATTCTTATCGATAAAGATGAGGCGGCGAACCGCCTCATCTGAAGTCGTTGCGATCCTAGCGGATCGGCGGTGCGTACTGAAGGCCACCCTTCGTCCACAGGGCGTTGAGGCCACGCTCGATCTTGAGCGGAGTGCTCTTGCCGATGTTGCGTTCAAAGACCTCGCCGTAATTGCCGACGTTCTTGATGATGTTGTAGGCCCACTCGTTGGTGAGGCCGAGGTCGGTGCCGATCTTGGTGTCAGCTTCAACACCGAGGAAGCGGCGAATGTCCGGGTTCTCGGAGTTCTTCATCTCGTCGACGTTGGCCTGGGTGATGCCGAATTCCTCAGCCTGGACCATTGCGTAGTGCGTCCAGCTGACGATGTCGAACCACTGGTCGTCGCCTTGGCGGGTGGCCGGGCCAAGCGGCTCCTTGGAGATGATCTCCGGCAGGATCTTGTGGTCGTCAGGGTTGGAGAGCGACAGGCGCAGCGAGTAAAGGCCCGACTGGTCGGTCGTGTAGACGTCGCAACGGCCGGCCTGATAGGCTGCATTCACCTCTTCGAGCTTTTCGAAAACGACAGGCTGGTAGTCCAGGTTGTTGGCCTTGAAGTAGTCAGCAAGGTTCAGTTCCGTTGTGGTGCCTGACTGTACGCAAACGGCTGCGCCCGAGAGCTCCAGCGCGGAGTTCACGTTAAGCGCGTTCGTAACCATGAAGCCCTGGCCGTCGTAGTAGTTGACGGTGCGGAAGTTGAAGCCAAGAGCCGTGTCGCGGCTGATCGTCCAGGTGGTGTTGCGGAACAGGACATCGCCTTCACCCGACTGCAGCGCCGTGAAACGGGTCTGCGCGGTGGTCGGAGTGAACTTCACCTTCGACGGATCGTTAAAGATGGCGGCAGCGACGGCACGGCAGTAGTCGACGTCGAAACCCGTCCAGCTGCCCGATGCGTCCGGTGCGGCAAAGCCTGCAAGACCGGTGTTCACCACGCACTGAACAAAATCCTTCGCTTTGACGTCATCAAGCGTGGCAGCCGAGGCAGCCGAGCCCAAGCCGAGGACTGCTGCGCCAATCGTAGCTGACAGAAGCGTCTTTTTCATTTTCCCAACCTTTATCTTTTGTGTTCTTGTGACTTCGTCGCCCTGCCGTTCACATTCGTGAACACGAGCGCAACCTCCGCTGACCTCCCGGTGCGGAGAGGGCCATCACAGTCGGAAAAGGTGGAATGGTCAAGTCGGCACGCCGCAGATTGTGTCCGAAAAACGTCAAAGTTGCTTAATTTGCCCGCTTGCCGGCCATTGATCCAATTTTTAGGCGGACGATGCCGAAAATGCTTGCAACTGCGCGCGAAACCCGAACCTGCTGTGCAGATAGCTCTCTGGTTCCAAAGGGTTGACCGGATCCGCACGAGGCGGCAACATCGCTTTCTCGCATTGCAAAGAAAGCTCTCCGAAGATGAAAAACAAGGCACCCTTGCCCGATGAGGCCGGCGTCAACACCCGTCTTGCCCATATCGGTCATGATCCCTTCAGCTATCACGGTTTCGTCAATCCCCCCGTCGTGCATGCGTCAACCGTTCTGTTCCCCGATTGCGAGGCAATGGAGAAGCGGGAACAGAAGTATCTCTATGGTACCCGCGGAACGCCGACGACCGACGCGCTGTGCGAGGCATTGGACGCGCTCGAAGGCTCGGCCGGGACAGTCCTTGTGCCGTCCGGCCTTGCGGCGATCTCGGTGCCATTCCTTGCCTATCTCTCGGCCGGAGACCACGCGCTGATCGTCGATTCGGTCTATGCGCCTTGCCGGCAGTTCTGCGACACGGTGCTCAAGCGGCTTGGGGTGGAGATCGAATACTACGACCCCGAGATCGGCGCCGGGATCGAGGTGATGATCAAGGCCAACACCAGGCTCGTGCATACGGAGGCGCCCGGCTCCAACACCATGGAGATGCAGGACATTCCGGCCATCGCGGAGGTCGCCCATCGACACGGCTGTGTCGTCACCATGGACAACACCTGGGCAACACCGCTGTTCTTCCGGCCGCTCGATTTCGGCGTCGATGTCTCGATCCATGCGACGACGAAGTATCCTTCGGGCCATTCCGATATCGTCATGGGATCGGTATCAGCCAATGCGGCTCACTGGCCGCAATTGAAAGAGACGGCGCTCAGCATGGGGATCTGCGGCTCCCCGGATGATTCCTACCAGATCCTGCGCGGGCTACGATCCATGGGTGTGCGGCTCGACCATCACCAGCGCAGCGCGCTCGATATTGCCCAGTGGCTGGAGGGACGCGACGACGTTTCCCGTGTGCTGCATCCGGCGCTGCCGAGCTTTCCCGGCCACGCGATCTGGAAGCGGGACTTCAAGGGCGCCAGCGGCGTCTTCTCCTTCGTCCTCAAGGTAGACGAGGCGGGCCGGTTCAAGGCCAAGGCGCATGCGCTGCTGGACGCGCTGTCGCTGTTCGGTCTCGGCTATTCCTGGGGTGGCTACGAGAGCCTTGCCGTGCCGGTGAACCTGTCTGACCGCACCATCCGCACCGCACCGAAGGATGGGCCGGTGATCCGCCTGCAGATCGGCCTGGAGGATGTCGCCGACCTGAAGAAGGACCTGGAAACCGGCTTTGCTGCTGCGGCTGCCGTCTGATCAGTCGCGGCTGCGGTAGCCGTAGAGCCAATCGAGATCCGCCGCCAGCGACTGCGGCGGTCTCAGCGACAGGACGAGATCGCGTCCCAGCCGGACCGGGCCGCGGGCGTGATAGGCGAAGCGGTTGAGCTTGCCGCGGGCACGGGCCCGGGCGATGCGCGGCACACGCTCCGCTTCGAAGGCGCCAAGCGCCTGGGCAATCGAGGCGGCGCCGGCAACGTGTGCCGCGAGCGCAAAGGCGTCCTCGATCGCCATGGCAGCACCCTGTGCCGCAAACGGCATCATGGCGTGGGCGGCGTCGCCGATCAGCACGGTGTCGCGGCCGTTCTGCCAGCGCCCCGGGATCATCTGGTAAAGCGGCCAGAAGGTCGGGGCAGGGGCCGATTCGAGAAGCGCTACGATCTGGCGGTTCCAGTTCCGGAACTGGTCGAGCAGCATCTTCCGCCGTGCCTGCGTCGATGTCGCCTCCCAGGTCTCGCCAGGAGTCATGCCCGACGCGATGGCAACCACATTGAAGCCGCCCACGTCCTTCAGGGGATAGGAGACGAGGTGGGCGGAGGGGCCGAGGAAGGCGGAGACCGCATCGGGTTTCAGCCAGGCAGGCGCGTCCGCTGCGGGAATGGTGAACCGCCAGGCGACATTTCCGGAGAACTCAGGTACCGGTCCGCCGGGAACGCGGTGGCGCATCTGTGACCAGACTCCATCTGCGCCGACGACAAATTTGTAGGGTTTGCCGTTGCCGATGAGGTCGGGCATGTCGTCCGGCGACAGGCGTGAGGCGAGCTTCATGTTGCAAAGCGGCTGCGCCTGCACGGCTTCCAAGAGCGCGTTCTGCAGCGTCGAGCGGTGCAGGACGCCATAAGGTGCGCCCCAGCGCTTGCGCGCGAAACTGCCGGCCGGGACATGGCTGATCGCCCGCAGACTGATGCCGGAGAGGAGGTTGATGCGCTCCGGTTCGGTCCAGACCGTCTCGATCTTCTCCAGCACGCCGAGCGCGTCGAGAATGCGCGACGCATTGGGCGATATCTGCAGGCCAGCGCCGACCTCCGTCAGGGCCGGGGCCTGTTCGTAGATATCGCAGGCCAAGCCCTTGCGTGCGAAGGCGAGGGCGGCGGTCAGCCCGGCCATTCCGGCGCCGACAATGGCGATCCTGTCCGTCGGCATCTTCAATGCCGATCGGAGGACTACGCCGCCTTGACGTGGAAGACGCAGCCCGGCGGATCCGTCTGCTCAGGCTTCAGGGCCGGATTGTAGCGGTAGAGGGTCGAGCAGTAGGAGCAGACCTTTTCGACGTCGTCGCCCATGTCGATGTAAATGTGCGGATGGTCGTAAGGAACGGACGCGCCGGTGCACATGAATTCCTTCACGCCGATCTGGATCAGCCTGTGACCGCCGTCGTTCTGGAAGTGAGGGATGCCGTGCCCAGCCATTGTCGTCTCCGATGCTTTTTCGTTGCGTCGGACATTATCCCCCCGATGGCGGAATGTGTAGTGGGAAAAACTGACGCGGCGGGGTGGAAACAAGGCGGCCGGCGGTTTAAATCCGGTCGTTCTGCCTGTGGGCTCCAAACTGATCAGAAAGCCGGTTCATGAACCTCAATGCCCCCGCGTTTTCCTCCTTCGCCCATGATGGCCTCGATCTCTCCTACTTCGACGAGGGTAATCCGGAGGGGCAGCCGGTGCTGCTGGTCCATGGCTTTGCCTCGAGCGCGCTGGTCAACTGGGTGCACCCGGGCTGGCTGAAGACGCTGGGCGATGCAGGCTACCGGGTGATCGCGATCGACAACCGGGGTCATGGCCGCAGCGACAAGCCACGCGATCCGGAGGCCTACCGGCCGTGGGTGATGGCCGAAGATGCCGCAGCGCTGCTCGACCATCTGCGCATCCCGCAGGCCCATGTGATGGGGTATTCGATGGGCGCGCGCATTTCCGTCTTTCTGGCGCTCAAGCATCCGGATCGGGTGCGATCGCTGGTGCTCGGCGGGCTCGGCAGCGGCATGACCGACGGCGTGGGCGACTGGGACCCGATTGCCGATGCGCTGATGGCGCCGTCGCTCGACGATGTTTCGCACGAGCGCGGTCGCATGTTTCGTGCCTTCGCCGACCAGACCAAGAGCGACCGCGAGGCTCTCGCCGCCTGCATCCGCGGCTCCCGTGACCTCGTGTCGGAGGACGACATGGGGCGGATCGAGGCGCCGACTTTGATCGGCGTGGGAACGAAGGACGACATTGCAGGTTCGCCTCAGGCGCTGGCTGCGCTGATGCCGCACGCGACAGCGCTCGACATCCCGGGCCGCGATCACATGCTCGCGGTTGGAGATCGCGTCTTCAAGAAGGCCGTGCTCGAATTCTACGAAGGGCTCTGAGGGAAAACGATCCGCCCTGACGATAAGGATCAGCGAAATGCGATATTGCAGGCGTTGGTAGTCCTGTAATGATCCTCTATATATAATCCTCCATCGAGAACGAGGAGACGGCGATGGCCGCGAGAACCGAAATTCGCCCCAATGATCCGGTGGCCAGCGTAGACCCGATCTGGGACACGATGCGGCAGGAAGCGCGGACGGCGGCGGACAACGACCCGCTACTGGCGGCTTTCCTGTATTCGACGGTCCTCAACCACCGCTCTCTGGAAGACAGCGTCATCCACCGCATCTGTGAACGGCTCGACCATCCCGACCTGCAGGCGGTGCTGCTTCGCCAGACTTTCGCTGAAATGCTTGTCGACTGGCCGGACTGGGGTTCGGTGCTGCGGGTGGACATCCAGGCGGTCTACGACCGCGATCCGGCCTGCCTGCGCTTTCTTGAGCCGGTCCTCTACTTCAAGGGCTTTCACGCCATCCAGACGCATCGGCTGGCGCATTGGCTGCTGGCGCGCGGGCGACGCGACTTTGCGCTCTACCTGCAGAGCCGCGCTTCCAGCATTTTCCAGACGGACATCAATCCTGCCGCGCGCATCGGCAAGGGCATCTTCCTCGATCATGCCACCGGGCTGGTGGTGGGCGAGACGGCGGTGATAGGCGACAATGTCTCCATCCTGCACGGCGTAACGCTCGGCGGCACCGGCAAGGAGGGCGCCGAGCGGCATCCGAAGATCGGAAACGGCGTGCTGATCGGGGCAGGCGCAAAGATCCTCGGCAATATCGAAATCGGCTCGTGCTCGCGGGTTGCGGCCGGATCCGTGGTGCTGAAGCCCGTGCCACCAAAGACGACCGTTGCCGGCGTTCCGGCCAAGGTCGTCGGTGAGGCCGGCTGCTCGGAGCCGGCGCGGCTCATGGACCAGTTGCTCGGCTCCGACGAATAGACCCCGGACGATCTTCATCCCGGCCCCGGCACGAAAAACGGCGGGTGGCCAAGCGTTGCCTTTACTTTGCCAGCGCTGCCATGGCACAAGCCCCGAAATCGAACCGCTGACGGAGAAAATTCATGAAGCCAGAAGAAATCAAGAAGCTGGACGGCTACTTCAAGCGAACGTTCAACCCGCAGATGGCGGTCAAGGCGCGTCCGCGCAAAGACGATTCCGCGGAAGTCTATCTCGGCGAAGAGTTTCTGGGCGTCGTCTATATCGACGACGAGGACGGCGACCGTTCCTACAATTTCTCGATGGCAATCCTTGACGTCGACCTTTAGCCTTGGGCTCAGACGCGGCTTTGTCCCGTCGTGCTTCCGCTTTATACGCGATTTGAGACCGGCGACATTGATCGCCGGTCTTTCGATTCCGGCTGCAGGTTTTCGGATGATGTAGTCCGTGCGCGGAATAGTGATTGCGCCAGACCGCGGGGGGCTTAAAATCAGCACCAAATGCACTAAGTTATGAACATCTGATGTCCGCCGCTTAAACCAGGATGGTCACCCGCCGGATGATTGGGGAATGAACGAAATGATCGCAGCGCCGATCTTGATGCAAGACGAAAAGAACGGCGACGGAGACAACGCAAATCGCGGCACGTCCGTCATCACCCGCACCAAGCCGAAAACGAAGAAACCGAACCTGTATCGCGTATTGCTCCTGAACGACGACTACACTCCCATGGAGTTTGTCATTCATATCCTAGAGCGGTTCTTCCAGAAGGATCTTGAGGCGGCGACGCGGATCATGCTCCACGTGCACAATCACGGCGTGGGGGAGTGTGGAATATTTACGTATGAAGTCGCGGAGACAAAGGTCAGTCAGGTCATGGATTTTGCCCGGCAGCACCAGCATCCCCTTCAGTGCGTGATGGAAAAGAAGTGAGGAACCCACGTGCCAACTTTTTCGCCTAGTCTTGAAAAGGCGCTACACCAGGCACTGACATTTGCGAACGAGCGGCATCACGAGTATGCCACGCTCGAGCATCTGTTGCTGGCATTGATCGACGATGCCGACGCGGCAGCGGTCATGGGTGCGTGTAACGTCAACCTGGATGCCCTGCGCAAGACCGTTGCCGATTACGTCGACAACGAACTTGCCAATCTGATTACCGGATACGACGAGGATTCGAAGCCGACCTCCGGCTTCCAGCGTGTCATCCAGCGCGCCGTCATTCATGTGCAGTCTTCCGGACGAGAGGAAGTTACCGGCGCCAATGTGCTGGTGGCGATCTTTGCCGAACGGGAAAGCCATGCCGCCTTCTTCCTGCAGGAGCAGGAGATGACGCGCTATGACGCCGTGAATTATATCTCCCACGGAATCGGCAAGCGGCCGGGCGCATCGACGGTGCGGCCACCGCGCGGTGCGGAGGAAAGCGACGCGGACGCCAAGCCCTCGCGCGAACAGGATGAAGGTCCCGGCAAGAAGCCTACAGATGCTTTGAAGGCCTATTGCGTTAACCTGAACGAGAAGGCCAAGAACGGACGCATCGATCCGCTCATCGGGCGTCACTCCGAGGTTAACCGCACCATCCAGGTGCTGTGCCGCCGGTCCAAGAACAATCCGCTCTACGTGGGCGATCCCGGTGTCGGCAAGACGGCGATTGCCGAAGGTCTGGCCAAGCGTATCGTCGAAGGCAAGGTGCCCGAGGCGCTTGCCGATGCGACGATCTTTTCGCTCGACATGGGCACGCTGCTGGCCGGGACCCGCTATCGCGGCGACTTCGAGGAACGCCTGAAGCAGGTGGTCAAGGAACTCGAGGATTATCCGGGTGCCGTGCTCTTCATCGACGAGATCCACACGGTCATCGGTGCGGGCGCGACCTCGGGCGGTGCCATGGATGCGTCGAACCTGTTGAAGCCGGCGCTGTCTTCGGGACAGATCCGCTGCATCGGTTCGACCACCTACAAGGAGTATCGCCAGTTCTTCGAGAAGGACCGGGCGCTGGTCCGACGCTTCCAGAAGATCGACGTCAACGAGCCGTCGATCGATGATGCGATCGAGATCATGAAGGGCCTGAAGCCCTACTTCGAGGAATACCACAAGCTTCGCTACACCAACGAGGCGATCCGGTCGGCCGTCGAGCTTTCGGCGCGCTATATCTCCGACCGCAAGCTGCCGGATAAGGCGATCGACGTGATCGACGAGACCGGTGCGGCACAGATGCTGCTGCCGGCATCCAAGCGCCGCAAGCTGATCACCGAGAAGGAGATCGAGGTCACCATCGCGACGATGGCCCGGATTCCGGCCAAGACCGTTTCCAAGGACGACGAGATGGTTCTCGCCAACCTGGAGAAGGAATTGCGCTCGGTCGTCTACGGCCAGGATGCGGCGATCGAGGCTCTGTCGACAGCCATCAAGCTTGCCCGTGCAGGCCTGCGCGAACCCAACAAGCCGATCGGCTCCTATGTCTTCTCGGGCCCGACGGGCGTCGGCAAGACGGAGGTCGCCAAGCAGCTGGCCGCGTCGCTCGGCGTGGAAATGCTACGGTTCGACATGTCGGAGTACATGGAGCGGCACACGGTTTCGCGTCTGCTCGGTGCTCCTCCCGGCTACGTCGGCTTCGACCAGGGTGGTCTCCTGACCGATGGAGTCGACCAGCATCCGCACAGCGTCGTCCTGCTCGACGAAATCGAGAAGGCGCATCCGGACATCTTCAACATCCTGTTGCAGGTGATGGACCACGGTTCGCTGACGGATCACAACGGCAAGAAGATCGACTTCCGAAACGTTATCCTGATCATGACGACGAACGCGGGCGCTTCTGAAATGGCCAAGGCCGCTATGGGCTTCGGTTCTTCCAAGCGCACCGGCGAGGACGAGGAGGCGCTGAACCGCCTGTTCACGCCGGAGTTCCGCAACCGTCTCGACGCGACCATACCGTTTGCGCCGCTGCCCACGGATGTCATCCATCAGGTGGTGCAGAAGTTCGTCATGCAGCTCGAGACGCAACTTTCGGAGCGCAACATCACCTTCGACCTGCAGGACGATGCGATCGCCTGGCTGGCGGAAAAGGGCTATGACGAAAAGATGGGTGCGCGTCCGCTTTCGCGCGTCATCCAGGAGTACATCAAGAAGCCGCTCGCCAACGAGATCCTGTTCGGCAAGCTCCGCAAGGGCGGCGTCGTGCATGTGACGGTTGGCAAGAAGGACGACGGCACCAACGGGCTGCTGCTCGACTGCGTGCCCGAGGCGGTGCCCGTCAAGCCGAAGCGGGAGGCCGAGGTGGAAGAGGCGTCCGAAGAGGGCGGGGCAAAAGCCAAGAAGCCCCGGTCTTCCAAGAAGGCCACCGGCAAGGACGGCTCTGACAAGGCACGGCCTATGGTCGAGGCTGATGTGGCCGTCTCCGAGGAGGCACCGAAGTCGCCGCCCCGCAAGGGCAGTATCGTGCCCCGGGTGCCAAAGTCCAAGTAATTGACAGAGAAAAAGAAATGCCGGGTTCATTGCCCGGCATTTCTGCGTTATGCCTGCTGCCTGCGCGTTGTCGTTTCCGGAATTCCTGATGTCCCCAAGCAGTGATATGCGGCCCGCCTCCTTCTGGTTCCTGTCCGGAATGCGCGGCATCACCTCGCTGCCCGCCGTGATCCTGATGATTTCCTTTGTCGGCTTCAGTGCGTTCGCCTTCGAATCCGGCATTTCGCGGGGCGAGGCGATCTTCATGACGATCTCCATCTGGGCGCTTCCGGCGAAGATGATCCTGGTCGGCATGATGGCGAGCGGCGCGCATATCGCCGCCTGCTTCCTTGCCGTGACGCTCTCCTCGATCCGGATGATGCCGATGGTGGCGTCGATCGTGCCTGAAATGCGCAACGACAAGACGCCGACCTGGCTCCTGCTGCTGTTGTCGCATTTCGTCGCCATCACCGCCTGGGTCTTCGCGATCCAGCGGCTGAAGGACGTGCCGCGCGAATACCGGACGACCTTTTTTGCTGGCTTTGGCATCACGCTGACGCTGACCAACACGCTGATCGTTGCGGTCTGCTACGGCGTTGTGGAATCGTTTCCGCCGGTGGTCTCCGGCGCGCTGTTCATGCTGACGCCCGTGTATTTCCTGGCGTCGATCTGGGCAACCGCCCGGCAGGACGTCGTGAAGCTCGCCTTCATCGTCGGCGTCGTCGGAGGTCCGCTGATGGCGCTCGTGGCGCCAGACTTCGACGTTCTCTACGCCGGCATCGGCGGCGGCACGCTCGCCTACGCCGTCGATCGCTTCTGGATCCGCCCGCGACGGGCCGCCCGTGAAGGCACCGTCCGATGAGCGGCGACTGGTGGTGGACCTACGTCGTGATTGCCGTCGCCGGCTGGCTGGCGACGGACATCTGGCGTTGGCTCGGTGTTTTGATCGGCAACCGGCTGAACGAAGATTCCGAGGCGCTCTACTGGGTGAGGGCCGTTGCGACGGCGCTCGTCATGGCAGTGACCGCTAAGCTGATCGTATTTCAGACCGGGACGCTGGCGGGTTCGCCGCTGTGGCTGCGGCTCGGTGCCGCCGGCATAGGCTTCCTCGCCTTCCTGCTGGCAGGGCAGCGGGTCGGCGTGGCGGTGATCACCTCCACGCTGCTGCTCGGCCTGGGTCTCTACTGGCTCGGGGTCTGAGCCGATCAGCCGGCAAGCGCCGCCCGGACCTTATCGGCGTTCGCCTTCAGGATCTCGCCATCCTCCATCTGCCCCGAATGCGGCGTGAGTGCCTGGCCCTCATGGCGCGGAACCACGTGAAAATGCAGATGGAAGACCGTCTGGCCCGCCGCCGGCTCGTTGAACTGCATGATGGTGATTCCGTCGGCGTCGAAAGCGTCCTGTGCAGCCCGGGCCAGCTTCTGCACGACCTGGACGGTCTTGGCCAACACGGCCGGGTCGGCGTCCAGCATGTTGCGGGAGGGCGATTTGGGCACCACCAGCAGATGACCGGGTGCCTGCGGCATCACGTCCATGAAGGCGATGGCGTGATCATCCTCATAGACGCGGTGGCAGGGAATTTCGCCGCGCAGGATCTTGGCGAAGATATTGCTGTCGTCGTAGCTCTGGCTCATCATGGTCACTCCTCTTCCTCGTCTGTCTTTCCCGGATCCTGCCGCTCACCTTTTCGGAAGGGGCTATGGGCTTCCAGATAGCCGCCGATCTGCTCGACCTCCTCGCGCTCGCGCTCAAGGTAACTAGCGACAGCCTTGCGCAGGCCGGGATGGGCGATGTAGTGGGCCGAATGGGTCGTGACCGGAAGATAGCCGCGGGCGAGCTTGTGCT
Organism: Rhizobium sp. PK7-22; assembly: GCF_056530405.1. NCBI lineage: Bacteria > Pseudomonadati > Pseudomonadota > Alphaproteobacteria > Hyphomicrobiales > Rhizobiaceae > Rhizobium > Rhizobium sp. PK7-22. The sequence continues at coordinate 2,763,784 of NZ_CP096514.1, read as the reverse complement.
CCCCTTGCGCACCGGCCTCGACGCGCTTCAGGCCCTTGGCCAGCGCAAAATCGATTGCCTGATGGTAACACACCTCGAAATGCAGGAAGGGATGATCCTCGCTGCAGCCCCAGTGTCGGCCGTAGAGGGCTTCCGAGCCGATGAAGTTGATGGCGCCGGCGATATAGCGGCCGTCGCGCTTGGCCATCACCAGCAGGATGTCTTCGGGCATCCGCTCGCCGATCAGGGAGTAGAAGCTGCGCGTCAGGTAGGGACGGCCCCACTTGCGGCTGCCGGTGTCCATGTAGAAGGCGAAGAACTGGTCCCAGATGTCTTCGGTGAGGTCGCTGCCGCTCAGCCAATCGATGGTGATGCCGTTCTCCAGCGCCGCCCGCCGCTCCTTCTTGAGAGCCTTGCGCTTGCGGGACGCGAGCGTCTCCAGGAAGGCGTCGTGGTTGGCATAGCCCTCGTTGAGGAAGTGGAACTGCTGGTCGGTGCGGTGCAGATAGCCGGCCTCATCGAAGGCCGGCAATTCGTCTTCCTGCAGGAACGTCACATGGGCGGACGAGACGCCGAGCTGGCGTGTCACCTGCTGGAGACCGGTCGCCAGTGTCCGGCGCATAGACTCCACGTCCTGGCCCTCGGCCACCAGCAGACGCGGACCGGTCGCCGGCGTGAAGGGCACGCTGCACTGGATCTTCGGATAGTATTGGCCGCCGGCACGCTCGAAGGCATCGGCCCAGCCGTGGTCGAAGACATATTCGCCCTGGCTGTGGCTCTTCAGGTAGCCGGGGACGGCGCCGAGAAGGGTCCCGTCATCACTCTCCAGCAGCGTGTGGTGCCCCATCCAGCCGGTCTTCGCCGTCGCAGATCCCGATTCTTCCAGAGCGGAGAGGTAGGCGTGCGAAACGAAGGGATTGTAGCCGCCGGTCCCGCCCTTCGAGGTGCCGGTCAGCCTTGACCAGCGCTCGGGGGCAATTTCGGCAAAACTCTGCTCGATGCGGATGGTGAGAGCTTCTGTCATTCTAGGCGGTCGCAGTCTCCCGTGGGTCGAAGCCTTCGAAGGTCATCTGGTCGGCATGAGAATGGGTATGCGCGCGGGCGTTTGCATCCCTGACGGTCCAGGTAATGACCGGAATGCCCGCCTGTCTTTGCGCGGTGACAAAGCTGTTGGGCAGATGGGCGTATTGATAGGAGATGAAGTCGAGGCCGAGGTGCATAGCCTCGTCGTGCTTGAAGAAATCCTCGGGCTTCGTTCCCTGGGCCGTGAGGCCGAGAGGCCATGGGCAGCCGGCGGCCTTCAGATCCTTGAGGATGTGATGGTCGAAGCTCATCAGCGCAACCTTGCCCTCGTAGCCTTCCAGCACTTCCAGGACGGCCTCGGCAAAGCCGTCGTCCTCACCCTTGCGACCCTTGATCTCGATCACCAGCGGCACGCGGCCGCCGACGTGCCTCAGCATCTGCTTCAGCGTCGGAATCTTGTCGGCGGTTCCACCGACGGTGAGCATGGCGAGTTCGCCCGAGGTGCGTTCACGGACATCGCCGGCGATGCCGCAGAGGCGTTCCAGCGTGTGGTCGTGGAAGACGACCGGCACGCTGTCGGAGGCGAGCTGCAGGTCGCATTCGATGGCAAAGCCCGCATCGATGGCGCGGGAGAAGGCGGACAGCGTGTTCTCCCAGACAGTCTTGTTCATGTCGTGATAGCCGCGATGGGCAACCGGGACGTCCCTGATCCAGGCGGCAGATGTCATGCTTCGATCTCGATGATGGCGTCGATCTCGACCGAGGCATTGAACGGCAGCGCGGCCATGCCGACGGCGGCACGGGCGTGCTTGCCGGCGTCACCGAGGACATCGGCGATCAGGTTGGAGGCGCCGTTGATCACCAGGTGCTGTTCGGTGAACTCCGGGACGGAGGCGACGAAGCCGTTCAGCTTCAGGATGCGCCGGATGCGGCCGAGGTCGCCGTTCAGCGCCGCCTTGGCCTGGGCCAGGATGTTGATGGCGCAGAGTTCGGCGGCGCGCTGGGCACCAGCCACATCGACATCACGACCCACCAGTCCCGTGACCGCGACCTTGCCGTTTTCCATCGGCAGTTGGCCGGAAAGATAAAGCATGTTGCCGGAGATCGTGAAAGGGACATAATTGGCAGCCGGTGCTGCGGCTGCGGGAAGGGAAATCCCCCGTTCCTTGAGGCGGGCCTCGATGGCTTCGGACATGGTCCACTCCAGTTTTGTTGTCAACGTCTCAAAAATCCTGCATTCAGGGACATACCCTTGCTGGATGGCGTTCTTATAACATCGGCAGTGAGTCCGACAGGAGATAATGAATGAACTATTCGGCACTCGCACTGATCCTGACCGCCGGTTTTGCTGCCGTGGGAGCGGGATCGGCGTCGGCTGGCGTCGAGGGCGCGGCCGGTCTTCTGCCGCACCGGGCGGTCTATGACCTGCAGCTCAAGGATGCCTCGGATCGTTCCGGGATCGAGGGCATGAGCGGTCGCATGGTCTATGAGTTCACCGGTTCGGCCTGCACCGGTTTCACCACCAATTTCCGTTTCGTCACGCGCATCAACTCCGGCGAGGAGACGCGTCTGACGGACCAGCAGACGACGACCTTCGAGGACACCGAGGCCGGCCAGTTCCGCTTCGAGACGAAGTCCTTCACCGACGAGCAGATGGACAAGGAAGTGGCGGGCGAGGCGCGGGAAGATGATTCCAAGGTTGTGGTGGAGATCGAGCGACCGGACCCGCGGCAGCTCGAGCTGGTGGCCAGCGCCTTCCCGACGGAACACATGCTGGAGGTGATCAAGAACGCCCGGGCTGGAAACCGCTTCTTCGAGACCCGCATCTTCGACGGTTCGGAAAACGGGGACCAGAGCATGATCACCAACACGGTGATCGGCGCGCAGCAAACGCCGAACGGAAAATCCGCGGATGACGATGCCGGGAAGGCCGGAGAGTTTGCCAATGCGACCTACTGGCCCGTCACCATTGCCTACTTCAGCGAGGGCGGAGAGGGGGATGCGACGCCGGTCTATACGATGTCCTTCAAGCTTTACGACAACGGCATCACGCGCGATCTGACCATGGACTACGGTGAGTTCGTGCTGAGCGGGACGCTTGCCAGGCTGGAGCTTCTGGACAGGCCCGACTGCGATCCGAAACAGCCCGCCCAATAACCGATCGGGGCGCGGCAGGACCGAAAGGAATGCGTGCATGAGCCTTGAATTCCTTCTGACGTCCCTCGTCATCATCGCATCGCCCGGCACCGGCGTGCTCTACACGCTTGCCGCCGGCCTCGCGCGCGGCGCCCGTGCCAGCATCATTGCCGCCTTCGGCTGCACCCTGGGCATCGTGCCGCATATCGCCGCTGCCGTGACGGGGCTTGCCGCCGTGCTGCACACAAGCGCGCTCGCCTTCGAGATCATCAAGTATCTCGGCGTCGCCTATCTGCTCTACATGGCCTGGAAGACGATCACTGACCGGGGCGCGCTCAGCGTTGACGAGGAGCTTGCGCCGCGTTCGGTGCGGCAGACCATCGTCTCGGGCATCCTTCTCAACATTCTCAATCCCAAGCTGTCGATCTTCTTCTTCGCCTTCCTGCCGCAGTTCGTCAGCCCGGACCAGCCGGATGCGCTGCCGATGATGCTGAGCCTGAGCGGCGTGTTCATGGGGCTGACCTTCGTCGTCTTCGTCGGCTACGGCGTCTTTGCCGCCGCCATGCGCAGGCATGTCATCTCGCGACCGGCGGTGGTGACCTGGATGCGCCGCACCTTTGCTGCCGCTTTTGTCGCCATGGGTGCCAAACTCGCGTTGGCCGATCGCTGAGCGGAGGCCGACGGTCTCACGGCACTTGCCGATCCGGCCGTTGCCCGGTATTGCGGCGCGCGAAGGATCGGATTGAGCAATGTCAGGTACGAACAGCGAGCGCGAACTCATAGCCGAAGGACCGGCCGTCATTCTGGTCGAGCCGCAGCTTGGCGAGAACATCGGCATGGTGGCCCGGGCGATGGCCAATTTCGGCCTGGCGGAACTGCGTCTCGTCAAGCCGCGCGATGGATGGCCAAGCGAGAAGGCGCGCGCCGCCGCGTCCAAAGCCGATCATGTGATCGACGGGACGCAGGTGTTCGAAACCCTGGAGGAGGCGATTGCCGACCTCAACTTCGTCTACGCGACGACGGCGCGGGAGCGCTACGGGTTCAAGCCCGTCCGTTCGCCCGTCACGGCTGCAGAAACGCTGCGGGCGAAGTTCAAAGCGGGCGAGAAAACCGGCGTGCTGTTCGGACGGGAGCGCTGGGGGCTTACCAACGAGGAAGTGGCGCTCGCCGACGAGATCGTCACCTTTCCGGTCAATCCGGCCTTCGCTTCGCTCAACATCGCCCAGGCGGTGCTGCTGATGTCCTACGAGTGGATGAAGACAGGGCTCGATGACGTGGCGGCGACGCCGTTCCTGCCGATCGAGCAGAGGCCCTCTACAAAAGAGCAGGTGCTTGGCCTCTTCGAGCATCTGGAGGAGGCGCTCGATTCGCGCGGCTATTTCCATCCGCCCGCGAAAAAGCCAAAAATGGTCGACAATCTCCGCGCGGTGATTTCGCGTCGCGGCTTCACCGAGCAGGAAATCAGCGTGTTTCGTGGTGTGATCCGCTCGCTCGACCGGTTCCCGCGACGGTGGTCGAAGACGACCGGGAGAGTGGAGCCGCCGGAGAATGACGACGAAGCCTGAAAGGCCGGTGCTGATGTTCGATTCGGGCATCGGCGGACTGACCGTGCTGCGCGAGGCGCGCGTGCTCATGCCCGGGCGTCGGTTCGTCTATGTCGCCGACGATGCCGGTTTCCCCTATGGCAGCTGGGAAGAGGATCGACTGCGTGCGCACATCGTCGCTCTGTTTCGAGGGCTGATTGCCGAACACGACCCCGAAATTGCGGTCATCGCCTGCAATACCGCGTCCACGCTGGTGCTGGACGATCTGCGCGTCACTTTTCCCGACACCCCCTTTGTCGGAACGGTGCCGGCCATCAAGCCGGCGGCGGAGCGGACGCGGTCGGGCCTCATCTCCGTGCTGGCAACGCCGGGCACGGTGAAGCGGCAATACACCCGTAACCTGATCGGCGAATGGGCGTCCAAGGTGCATGTGCGTCTCGTCGGCAGCGAGCGGCTGGCAGGGCTGGCGGAAACCTACATGCGTCAGGGCTTTGTCGACGAGGCGGCTGTCCGCGACGAGATCGCCCCCTGCTTCATCGAGCAGGAGGGTCGGCGGACCGACATCGTCGTGCTGGCCTGCACCCATTATCCCTTCCTCGTGAACCGGATGCGCAAGACCGCGCCCTGGCCGGTCGACTGGATCGATCCGGCCGAAGCGATTGCGCGTCGGGCGCTGTCCTTGATGCCGAAGGAGGGGCAACCACAGGCGCAGGTTCTGGCCAATCCGGACATCGCCATCTTCACCTCCGGCAATCCGGACTTTGCCACGTGCCGATTGATGCAGGGCTTTGGTCTGCGCGTCGAACCGTCGCCGCGCATGCTCTTGCCAACCTGACAAATCGGTGGCTTGCTCCCGACACTCACCGGAGCAAAACTGATGCCCATCGAAAACTGGCTTGCCTTCGTTGCCGCGTCGGCGGTGCTGCTGGCGATCCCCGGACCGACCATCCTGCTTGTCATCTCCTATGCGCTGAGCCACGGCCGCAAGGTGGCGACCGCGACGGTGGCCGGCGTTGCGCTCGGCGACTTCACGGCGATGACGGCGTCGATGCTGGGGCTCGGCGCGCTGCTGGCCACGTCGGCGGCCCTGTTCACGCTGCTGAAATGGGTGGGCGCCGCCTATCTGATCTACCTCGGCATCAAGCTTTGGCGGGCACCGGTGTCCGGCGGTGCGGAGGGCGAGGCCCCGGCTCCTTCTGCGAAGGCTTCGCGGATCTTCCTGCACACCTATGCCGTCACGGCGCTTAACCCCAAGAGCATCATCTTCTTCGTGGCCTTCCTGCCGCAGTTCCTCGATCTCGGCGAACCGCTCTTCCTGCAGATGCTGATCTTCGAACTGACGTTTCTGACGCTGGCGACCCTGAACGCAACGGTCTACGGTCTGCTGGCGGCGCTCGCCCGCAACCAGATCCGCAAGCCGCAGGTGCAGCGCGCCGTCAACCGCACCGGCGGTTCGCTGATGATCGGCGCCGGCCTTCTCGCTCTCGGTTGGAAGCGTGCCGCGGCGACCTGAACGGGGCTCACAGCAAAGCCTGTGCATTTCGGTAGTGACGGGGCGCAACAAATCCGTAAACCTGTTACAGCACCGGAATCGCGCAAGGCGCGTCACCATCCAGAGACTGTCATACGAGGGAAGTGCATTGCAGGTCGGAATCGATATGGGGACCGTGTCCGGGGGCGCTCCGGCCAAGCTCGATATCGAGGAGCTGCTGGCAACGCGCCTCCTGGTGCAGGGCAATTCCGGTTCGGGGAAGTCGCACCTGCTGCGGCGGCTCCTGGAGCAGTCTGCCCCCTGGGTGCAGCAGGTCATCATCGATCCCGAGGGCGATTTCGTCACGCTGGCCGACAAGTACGGCCATGTGGTCGTGGACGGCGAGCGGACGGAAGCGGAGCTGATCGGCATCGCCACCCGCATTCGCCAGCACCGGGTGTCCTGCGTGCTGACGCTCGAGGGTCTTGACCTCGAAGAGCAGATGCGCGCGGCCGCAGCCTTCCTCAACGGCTTGTTCGATGCGGATCGGGAGCACTGGTATCCGGTTCTCGTCGTCGTCGACGAGGCGCAGATGTTTGCGCCTTCGGTCGCCGGCGATGTCTCCGAAGACGCCCGCAAGATGTCGCTCGGCGCCATGACCAATCTGATGTGCCGTGGCCGCAAACGCGGTCTGGCCGGCGTCATCGCCACGCAGCGGCTGGCCAAACTTGCCAAAAACGTTGCGGCCGAGGCCTCGAACTTCCTGATGGGCCGCACCTTCCTCGACATCGACATGGCGCGTGCCGCCGATCTGCTGGGCATGGACCGGCGGCAGGCGGAGATGTTCCGCGACCTGAAGCGCGGCAATTTCGTTGCGCTCGGCCCGGCCTTGTCGCGTCGTCCGCTGCCGATCGTCATCGGTGCCGTCGAGACCTCGGCGCGATCCTCGTCGCCGAAGCTGATGCCGTTGCCGGATGCGCCGCAGGATGTGGAAGACCTGATCTTCACGCCGGATCCGGAGGAATTCGCCCGCCCGGTCACGCGCCGCACGCCGCCGGCGCCGCGTCCGACGACGGATATCCTGGCGGAGCTTTCGCGCTCCACACCCGCGGCCGGCCCGATCGCCCAGGACCACAATACTTCGCGTCCAGCACAGCCGGAGCTTTCGCCGGAGGCGCGGGAGGAACGGCTGAACGCGGTTCTCTCGGAGATCATCGACGATCCGCAGGCGGCCTATCGTACCGATGCGGTGCTCTACCAGGACTTTCTGGTGCGCCTGCGCATGCGCCGGCTGCCGGGTCCGCCGATGGCGATGAGCGAATTCCGCCGCCGCGTCGCGATCTCACGGGCGGGCGTCGACAAGGAAACCGCCGAGACACCCGGCTGGCAGACGGCATTGGAGCTGTCGGTTCGAGTGTCCGACGACCTGCAGGGTGTATTTCTGTTGCTGGCCCGGGCGGCGCTGCTCGCCGAACCCTGTCCAACCGACATGCGCATCGCCAGAGCCTATGGCACCCACTCTGCGCGGCGGGCCCGCCGGCTTCTCGGCTATTTCGAGGAACAGGGCCTGATCGTGGTGCATTCGGATTTTTCGGGCAAGCGCATCGTTGCCTTCCCGGATCTCGACGTCCAGACGTCACCGGGCGCGCCCGATGCGCAGGATGACGAACCGGTGGTACGGCAGCAGCACGCCGCCGAATAGGGAAGGGCGGGATATGCCGCCTCTTCCCTCTGCCGCTACGGCGAACCTCAAGCGGTGGCGCGTTCTTCCCAGACCTTGACCAGCTCGACGATCGCCTTCACCGCGACGTCCATGTCCTGGACACCGATCCACTCCAGCGGTGAGTGATAGGCATGTCCGCCGGTGTAGATATTGGGGCAGGGCAGGCCCATGAAGGACAGGCGTGCGCCGTCGGTGCCGCCGCGGATGCTGTCGATCCTCGGCTCCAGACCGACGCGGCGGGTGGCCTCCATGAGATTGTCCATGACCTCGGGATGCCGGTCGAGCACGCTCTTCATGTTGCGGTACTGTTCCTTGACCTGAATGTGGCAGGTCGAGCCCGGATAGGTCTTCAGCACATCCTGCGTGATCGCTTTCAACAGATCTTCCTTTTCCACCAAGCCCTTCTCATCGAAATCGCGGATGATGAAGCTGATGCGGGCTCCCTCCATGGCGCCGCTGATGCCGACGGGATGAATGAAGCCCTGCCGCCCTTCCGTCGTCTCCGGTGCCTGGTCCTGCGGCAGGCGGGCGATGATGGCGCTGGCGATCTTGATGGCGTTCTCCATCTTGTCCTTGGCCGTGCCCGGATGCATGGCGACGCCGGAGATTTCTATGGTCACGCCGTCGGCGGAAAAATTCTCGCTCTGGATCTCGCCGAGTGTAGAGCCGTCCAGCGTGTAGCCGAAGGCGGCGCCAAGCTTTTCGAGGTCCACCTTGTCGGCGCCGCGACCGATCTCCTCGTCGGTGGTGAAGAGGATCTTGACCGGACCATGCTTGATCTGCGGATGCGCCAGCAGAAACTGTGCCGCCGTCATGATCTCGGCAATGCCTGCCTTGTCGTCGGCGCCGAGCAGCGTCGTGCCGTCGGTGGTGACGATGTCGTGGCCGATCTGATCCTTCAGCTCCGGATGCTCGTCAAGGCGGATCACGCGGCTCGTGTCGCCGGTGAGCCGGATGTCGCCGCCCTGGTAGTTGCGGACGATCTGCGGCTTGATGTTGGTGCCGGTGAAATCGGGTGCCGTGTCCATGTGCGAGCAGAAGCAGATCGCCGGGACCTGTTTCTCCGTGTTGGCCGGCAGGGTCGCATAGACGTTGCCGTGTTCGTCGAGATGGGCATCTTCCAGCCCGAGCGCCCTGAGCTCCTGCTCCAGGACGCGGCCGAGGTTCAGCTGCTTTTGTGTCGAAGGCTGCGTGGTGGAGCTTCCGTCCGACTGGGTGTCGATGACGACATAGCGAAGGAAGCGGTCGAGCGCGGTGTCGGTGGGGAGAGACATGGGCGAGATCCGATTCTGGCGTGGCGAAGAAGGGGAGCCTAGCCGGGATGAGCTTCGAGGGAAATGTGCTATGCTGTGGGGGATCTGGCTCTGGCGGATGATCCGGACGCAAGTCCCCGTCTGATCGCGGCGGCGGACGGCTTTCCGGCGTCGAGGCGTTGACAAGAGGCTTCCCGCCGAGTAGAGACCCGCCAACGCCGGGTGGTAACGCCCGGTGTTTTCATGACATGTCCCGTGGTGTTCTCCGGACGCTTCCGTGAGAAACCTGTCAGGACTCCCCAATCGGAGTTCAGAGGAGGGCGTGTTTCCTTGATCCTGTCCGGCAACGGTCGGGTGAAACCTGTTAAGAAGGAAATACGATGAGCAAGCGCGCGTCGTCCAAGTACAAACTCGATCGCCGTATGGGCGAAAACATCTGGGGCCGTCCGAAGTCCCCGGTCAATCGTCGCGAATACGGTCCCGGCCAGCACGGCCAGCGCCGCAAGGGCAAGCTTTCCGACTTCGGCGTGCAGCTGCGCGCCAAGCAGAAGCTGAAGGGCTACTACGGCGACGTCCGTGAGAAGCAGTTCCGCGCCATCTACGACGAAGCCAACCGCCGCAAGGGCGACACCGGCGAGAACCTGATCGGCCTGCTGGAATCGCGTCTCGACGCCATCGTGTTCCGCGCCAAGTTCGTGCCGACGGTCTTTGCTGCCCGCCAGTTCGTCAACCATGGCCACGTGACCGTCAACGGCGTCAAGGTCAACATCGGTTCCTACCGCTGCAAGGCCGGCGACGTGATCGAAGTTCGCCAGAAGTCGAAGCAGCTCGTGACCGTTCTGGAAGCCGTCCAGCTCGCAGAGCGCGACGTTCCTGACTACATCGACGTCGACCACAACAAGATGGTCGCCACCTTCGTGCGCATCCCGACACTGGCCGACGTTCCTTACGCCGTCATCATGGAACCGAACCTGGTCGTCGAGTTCTACTCGCGCTAATAGAAAGGGCCCGCACCGCGGGCCCTGCCAAGCTATTCAGAAAAGCCGCGTCAGCTCGACGCGGCTTTTTTCATGGCCGAGAGCGTCTTGTCGAGCGACTCGCCGGTGGCGACCGGCGCTTCCTTCGGTCCTTCGCCCATGCGGTTCCAGGCGTCGAGGCCGGCGATCTTGTAGCCTTCCGCAAGCGTCGGATAGTTGAAGGTATTCTCGACGAAGTAGTCGACCGTGCCCTTGAGGTTGAGCACCGCCTGGCCGATGTGGACAAGCTCGGTTGCGCCTTCGCCGACGATGTGGACGCCGAGCAGCCGGCGCGTCTTGCGCGAGAAGATCATCTTCAGGAGGCCGCTGTCGAGCCCCATGATGTGACCTCGCGAGGTTTCGCGGAAATGGGCGATGCCGGTCTCATAGGGGATGCCGCGCTGGATGACTTCCTCTTCTGTCAGGCCGCAGGTGGAAATCTCCGGCACGGCGTAGATGCCGTAGGGGAAGAACTGTGGCGGATCGCTTGCGGGGGCGCCAATTGCGTGACGGGCAGCGATCCGCCCCTGCTCCATCGAGGTCGAGGCCAGGCTCGGGAAACCCACCACATCACCTGCGGCATAGATGTGCGGTACCGCGGTCTGGAACGTCTCCGGGTTGACCTTCAGGCGACCGCGGCTGTCGGCATCCAGCCCGGCTGCGGCAAGGTTCAGCGTATCGGTCGATCCGACACGACCGGCCGCGAACAGCACCATCTCGGACTGGAGGGTACGGCCGTTGCTGAGCTCGATGCGGCATTTGCCGCTCTCGTCCTTCTCGATCTTGTCGACGGTCTGGCCGAAGATCAGCTTCATGTTGCGGTCACGCAGCTGGTAGGTGAAATCCTCGACGATCTCCTTGTCGATGAAGTCGAGCATCGTCTGGCGCGGCTCGACGACCGTGACCTGGGTGTCGAGGGCGCTGAAGATCGTGGCATACTCGATGCCGATGACGCCGGCGCCGACCACGATGAGAGAGCGCGGGACGGAGGCAATTTCCAGCAGTTCGTCGCTGTCGATGATCGACTTTCCGTCGAAGGGGATGTTGGTCGGGCGATAGGGTCGGGTTCCGACCGCAAGGAGGATGGAGTCGGCGCTCACCCGCAGCAGTTCGCCATCGCTTTTTTCGACCTCCAGCGTATGGGGATCGACGAAGCGGGCGGTGCCCAGCATGTGCTGCACGCGGTTGCGATCGAACTGGTGCTCGAGAACCGCCACTTCGTGCTCGAGCGTGATCAGCAGCCGGCGGCGCAGGTCATCGGCGCTGATGTCCTGCTTGACCCGGTAGGATTTGCCGTAGAAGCCGCGCTCGCGCCAGCCGGTGAGGTTCAGCGCGGTTTCGCGAAGGGTTTTGGAGGGGATGGTGCCGGTGTGAACCGAGACGCCGCCGACGCGTCGCCCGCGTTCGATCACCAGGGCGGTCTTGTCCAGCTTGGCGGCCTGGATGGCAGCGCGGCGCCCTGCCGGGCCGCTGCCGACGACGATGAGGTCGTAGTGGTTCATGGATTGCTCCGCTTGCTCAATTCGGCGGCGTGTCCTGCTGCCAGATGCATGATCTATCAGCCTTGTCTTACGGTTTGATTGAGGCAACCTGATAAACGCCGGTGCCTCGGCTTCCGTTTCATGGGGACGTGCAACAAACGGGCCAAATCGAGGGCTATGTCAAATCAGACGCAGGCCCTTCAGGCTTGCGTGGCCGTCCTTGCCGATGATGATGTGGTCGTGGACGGTGATGCCGAGCGGCTTTGCCGTCTCGACGATTGTCCGAGTCATGTCGATGTCGGCCCTCGATGGCGTCGGATCACCGCTTGGATGGTTGTGGACGAGGATAATGGCCGTCGCCGACAGTTCCAGCGCGCGCCGCACGACCTCCCGCGGATAGACCGGGGTGTGATCGACGGTGCCGAGGCCCTGGATCTCATCGGCGATCAGTGCATTGCGCTTGTCGAGGAAAAGAATTCGGAACTGCTCCCGGGATTCGTAGGCCATGGCTGCATGGCAGTAGTCGATGACCGAGGACCAGGACGACAGCACCTGCTTGCCGCGCAGTTCGCTCTTCAGCATGCGGTGGGCAACGGTGGCGATGAGCTTGAGGTCAAGGGCGACCGCCTCGCCGACCCCGTTGATTTCCTGCAGCAGGCCGGTCGGCGCGCCGAACACGCCCGCGAGCGTCCCGAACCGGTCGATCAGGGCCTTGGCGATCGGCTTGGTGTCCCTGCGCGGGATCAGCCTGAAGAGCAAGAGTTCCAGAAGCTCGTAGTCCGCGAGAGCGGCATCGCCATGATCGCGGTAGCGGCTTCGCAGGCGGTCGCGGTGGCCGTGGTAATGCGCCTGCTTGTCCTCTTCCTTCGCCAGCACGCCGCTGCGCTTCAGCGATGCGGTTTTCGCTGGCTGTTCCCCGAAGAAACCGCGTTCGTCGGTACCCTCTTCCATGGCTGGCAGATTGCCGTCATTGGGAGGGACCGCGCGGTTGGTCATGGCTATCCCTTCAGCGGTGGCAGGCCGGGCCGATCGAGCCCCGCGGGCGAGAGCGTGAAGACTTCGCAGCCGGTTGCGGTGACCCCGACGGCATGCTCATACTGAGCCGAAAGCGACCGATCGCGTGTAACGGCCGTCCAGCCATCGTTGAGGACTTTGACGTGCGGCTTGCCGATGTTGATCATCGGCTCGATGGTGAAGATCATGCCTTCGCGCAGTTCGGGGCCCTCGTCGGCCTTGCCGTAGTGCAGGATGTTGGGCGTATCGTGGAACAGTCGGCCGACGCCGTGGCCGCAGAAGTCCCGGACGACGGAGCAACGCTCGGCTTCGGCATAGGTCTGGATCGCCTGGCCGATGGCGCCGGTGCGGGCGCCGGGGCGCACCGCCTGAATGCCGCGCATCAGGCATTCATAGGTCACCTCCAGCAGACGTTCGGCCGCCCGCTTGATCTGGCCGACGGGATACATGCGGCTGGAATCGCCATGCCAGCCGTCGAGGACATAGGTGACGTCAATGTTGACGATATCGCCTTCCTTCAGCGGCTTGTCGTCCGGCATGCCGTGACAGACGACATGATTGATGGACGTGCAGACGGAATATTTGTAGCCACGATAGTTCAGCGTTGCGGGCAGGGCGCCGTGATCCATGCCGAACTGGAAGACGAAACGGTCGATTTCACCAGTCGTAACGCCGGGCTTGACGATCGACGCCAGTTCATCGAGGCAGCGCGCCGTCAGCAGGCAGGCCTTGCGCATGCCGGCAAAATCGTCTGCGCTGTAAAGGCGGATGGCGCCCGTGTTCTTGAGCGGGGCTTGCACCGCGTCAATGTAATTTACCATGGGGTCTTTCTCACAATATCCCCGTTCTTAATGCACCCGGACGCATCTCGTCCATTGCGATCAGGTCGCATGCGATAATTTCTGCGGGCGTGACCCGGCAACGCAGGGCGTAGGCCTCGACGCCTTGCTCGATTGCATGCCGGAAGGCTGCCGCATAGGCGGGATCAAGGTCGTGGCAAAGGCTGAAAGACGTGCAGTCCGGCCTCTGGATGACGTAGAGCATGACGCCGCGATGCCCCTGCGCCACCATCTGCGACAGTTCGCCGAGATGCTTGGCGCCCCGCTTGGTGACGGTATCGGGAAACTCCGCCAGCCCTGGCTCGCGAATGAAGTGGACGTTCTTGACCTCGACATAGGCATCCGGTCGTCCCGGTTCCGACAGCAGAAAGTCGATGCGGGAGTTCGTGCCGTAGCGCTGTTCGCGGCGGAGGGTGCCGTAACAGTCCAGCGCCGGCACGCGGCCGGCCGCAATCGCCTCCTCGGCAAGCCGGTTGGGAAGGCCGGTGTTGATGCCCACCAGCGTGCCATCTACCTCGACCATCTCCAGCATGTGACGGTATTTGCGGGTCGGACTCTCGTGCAGCGAGAGCCAGATGCGCGAGCCGGGCGTCGTCAGTCCACGCATGGAGCCGGTGTTGGGGCAAGACCCGGTGATCGGCGTGCCGTCGTCGAGAATGGCATCGAACAGGAAGCGCTTGTAGCGCTGGACGAGGGTCGCGGGCACGAGCGGCGGATCGAAGACCATCAGCCGCGTTTACACCCGTTCCAGCACATAGGTCCCGGGCGCGTCGCCGATCGCGTTCAGCGCGTCGCCGCCGGGCTTGCGGGCCGCGACCCGCGCGTCGGCGCGCTTTTCGACCCAGGCGTGCCAGTGCGGCCACCAGGAGCCCTTGGTCTCGCGGGCCTTCTTCATCCAGCCGTCGAAGTCACCCTGCGGCCTGCCGTTCGTCCAGTACTGGTATTTCTGCTTGTCCGGCGGATTGACGACGCCGGCGATGTGCCCCGAACCGCTCAGCACGAATTCGACGCGGCCGCCGAACAGCGCGGACCCCTTGAACACCGACCGCGGTGGGGCAATGTGGTCCTCGCGTGTGGCCAGATTGTAGACCGGGATCTTCACATCCTTGAGCGAGATGACCTGGCCGCCAAGCTTCATCTCGCCCTTGCTCAACGCGTTGTCGAGATAGCAGTTGCGCAGATAGAAGGCATGGTTGGCGGCGGCCATGCGGGTCGAATCGGCGTTCCAGTAGAGCAGGTCGAAGGGCGGCGGCTCCTTGCCCATCAGGTAGTTGTTGACGACATAGGGCCAGATCAGCTCAGAGGCGCGCAGCATGTTGAAGGCGTTGGCCATCCTGGAGCCGTCCAGATAGCCGCTCTTGTGCATCTGCCTTTCGATCGCCTCGAGCTGCTCTTCGTCGACGAAGACCTTCAGATCGCCGGCGTGGGTGAAATCCACCTGGGTGGTGAAGAAGGTTGCCGAAGCAATGCGGCTGTCCTTTCGCTGCGCATGCAGCGCCAGCGCAGCGGCCAGGAGCGTTCCGCCGACACAGTAGCCGATGGCGTTCACCTTCGTCTCTCCGGTCGCTTTTTCCACCGTCTCGAGCGCGAATTCCACGCCTTCCTCGATATAGGCTTCCCAGCTCTTGGTGGCGTGGCGTCGATCGGGATTGACCCAAGAGATCACGAAGACCGTGTGCCCCTGATCGACGCACCATTTGATGAAGCTCTTCTGCGGCGTCAGATCGAGGATGTAGAACTTGTTGATCCAGGGCGGCACGATGAGCAGCGGCCGCTTCAGGACCGTCTCGGTGCTCGGATCATACTGGATGATCTCGCAGAGGTCGCTCTGGGCAATGACCTTGCCGGGTGTCACGGCAAGGTTCTCGCCGACCTTGAACTTCGTGAGGTCCGTGTGGCGCAGACGCAGTTCGCCCCCGCCTGCGGCGATGTCCTCGGCCAGCATGCGCATGCCTTCGACGAGGTTGGTGCCGCTGCTGGCCACCGTCTGGCGATAGACTTCCGGATTGGTCAGCGCGAAATTGGCGGGCGAGAGCGCCGCCGTCATCTGCTTGACGTAGAAGGCGGCCTTCTGCCGGCTGTGCTCGTCGAGCCCTTCCGCTTCGGCCACCAGCTTCTCCGCCCATGAGGCCGTCACATGGTAGACCTGGCGGAGGAAGGCGAAGAACGGGTTGCGGGTCCAGTCCTCATCGGCGAAGCGCTTGTCCTTGGGCAGCTCCTCGGCGTCGGGCACCGGCTGGCCGGTGAACTGCGACAGCGTGCGCGTCCAGATGCCGATATAGCTGGAGAACAGCAGCGACTGCGCCTCCAGCGTTCGCTTCGGGTCGGAGACCCAATAGTGGGCCACCTGCGACAGGGTTTTCACAAGATCTGTCACAGGGTCGGCTGCGGGGTCGGCCACGCCGGACTGTTCGCGTGCCTTGATCCACTCCGAGGCGCCCTGGCCGAGGTGCTCGAGCGCCCGCGCCAGGTTGAGGGCGAGCGTGTTCGGGTCCTTGACCATGTAGGATTCCACGGACTTCGGGTCGAAGCCGGCGAATCCCTCCGCTCCGGACTGTTTCTCCTCCCTCGTGTCGGTCAACCGCTCCTCCGAACAGAACTGTTCTTGCCGTTTGATTTCCTTTGTACATAGTGCCGGAAGTTGAATACAAGTGCCAGCGATTGACGCTGACGGCGTCGACTTTTTGAACGCCGGGAATGGGCGGGTGTGATGGAACGACTGAGGCGCTGGGCGCGAACGCTGCCCCTTATCCTGTGTGTAGGCGGACTGCCCATGTTGCTGGCGGGCTGCAGCAGCTTTGCGTTAGACGACGGCATTCCGAACACGGCGCCGACGTCCACAGTCGTCTCGAATCAGTCTACGTCTCCGTCCGGGCCGCTGGTCCGGCGCCAGACAGGCACCTATCCGACCTTCGACGGCAGCCTGACCGCCGCCAACACCCAGATCGGCGACGAGGATGCGGCCGGAACCGAGGCACAGCTCACCGCCCTGGCGCAGGCGCGCGAGAACGGCAGCGTGTCGGATGCGGAGTATCAGCGCCGGGTTGCCGAACTGCGCCGACTTGCCGCCAATCACGGCCAGGACGCGGAAACCGCGATCGCCAATTAGCGCTTGCCTTTCGGGCGGTTTGGTCGCAAATCACCAAATCGCCGATTGGGCGATATCCCCGCGCTGGCCTATGCCGCGCGTGCTTCCACGGGGAGAGATATGGAAGAGTTTCATAAAGTCCGCCGACTGCCGCCCTATGTGTTCGAACAGGTCAATCGCCTGAAGGCCAGCGCCCGAGCGGCGGGCGCCGACATCATCGATCTCGGCATGGGCAATCCGGACCTCCCCACACCAAAGGCCATCGTCGACAAGCTTTGCGAAGTGGTCCAGGACCCTCGCACGCACCGTTATTCCTCTTCCAAGGGCATTCCGGGCCTTCGCCGGGCGCAGGCCGGTTATTACGCCCGACGCTTCGGCGTCAAGCTCAACCCCGACACCCAGGTCGTCGCGACGCTGGGATCGAAGGAGGGCTTTGCCAACATGGCGCAGGCGATTACGGCGCCGGGCGATGTGATCCTCTGCCCCAATCCCACCTATCCGATCCACGCCTTCGGCTTCCTGATGGCCGGCGGCGTGATTCGATCGATGTCGGTCGAGCCGGACGACAGCTTCTTTGGGCCGCTGGAGCGGGCGGTGAAGCATTCGATCCCGAAGCCCCTGGCATTGATCATCAACTACCCCTCCAATCCGACCGCCCACGTGGCGTCGCTGGATTTCTACAAGGATGTGATCGAGTTCGCCCGCAAGCACGAGCTGATCGTTCTTTCGGATCTGGCCTATTCGGAAATCTACTTCGACGGGGAGCCGCCGCCGTCGGTTCTCCAGGTTCCCGGCGCGATCGACGTTGCCGTGGAGTTCACCTCGATGTCGAAGACGTTTTCGATGCCCGGCTGGCGGATGGGTTTTGCGGTCGGCAACGAGCGGCTGATCTCGGCGCTGACCCGCGTCAAATCCTACCTGGACTACGGCGCCTTCACGCCGATCCAGGTGGCGGCGACACATGCGCTGAACGGCGACGGTTCCGACATCGCCGAGGTGCGCTCCGTGTACAAGCGCCGCCGCGACGTGATGGTCGACACCTTCGGCAAGGCAGGCTTTGAGGTGCCGCCGCCGGCAGCGACCATGTTCGCATGGGCGAAGATCCCGGAAAAATTCCGACACCTGGGCTCTCTGGAATTCTCCAAGCTCCTGGTGGAAAAGGCGGATGTGGCGGTTGCGCCGGGCATAGGCTTTGGAGAGATGGGCGACGACTACGTGCGACTGGCACTGGTGGAGAACGAGCATCGCATCCGGCAGGCGGCGCGCAACATCAAGAAGTTCCTCTCCACGGCGGACGAGACGATGCATAATGTGATTTCATTGAACACGCGCCGCTAGTCTCGGGCGGCCCGGCGACGGCCGCCCCCTCCCAAAAAACTCAGGAAGAATATGATGGCAGATGCCCTTAAAGTCGGCATTGCGGGTCTTGGAACGGTCGGTGCGTCGCTGGTCAGGATCATCGCTGCACGGGCGAACGAGCTTTCGATCACCTGCGGGCGTGCCATAGAGATCACCGCCGTCAGCGCCAGGGACCGCTCCCGCGACCGCGGCCTCGACCTGTCGGGCATCGCCTGGTTCGATACGCCGGACGCGATGGCGCAGGAGGCCGACATCGACGTCTTCGTCGAGCTGATCGGCGGAGCCGAGGGTGCTGCCGACACGTCTGTCCGGGCGGCGCTGCGGCGTGGCCTGCATGTGGTCACCGCCAACAAGGCGCTTCTGGCGCGTCACGGCATGGAGTTCGCCGCGCTTGCGGAAGACAGGGGCGTCCTGCTGAACTTCGAAGCTGCCGTCGCCGGCGGCATTCCCGTGATCAAGGCGCTGCGCGAATCGCTGACAGGCAACAAGGTCTCGCGCATCTACGGGATCATGAACGGCACCTGCAACTACATCCTGACCCGTATGGAGAAGGAGGGGCTGACCTTCGAGGACTGCCTCGCGGAGGCGCAGCGGCTCGGCTACGCGGAAGCGGACCCGGCGTTCGACATCGAAGGGAACGACACGGCCCACAAGCTTGCTATCCTGACGACGCTCGCCTTCGGCACGCAGATCGCCGCAGACGAAATCTACCTCGAAGGCATCAGCAATATTTCCATCGAGGATATCGGCGCTGCGGCGGATCTCGGCTACCGCATCAAGCTGCTGGGCGTTGCGCAGAGAACGGAGACGGGCATCGAGCAGCGGGTTCACCCTACGATGGTGCCCCGCGATTCCGTCATCGCTCAGGTCGATGGCGTCACCAATGCGGTTGCGATCGAATCGGATATTCTTGGCGAACTGCTGATGGTCGGCCCGGGCGCCGGCGGCGACGCGACGGCTTCTGCCGTGCTCGGCGACATTGCCGACATCGCCAAGAGCCGCCCCGGAGAGCAGCGGGTGCCGGTCCTTGGAACCCCTGCCAAGGCTCTGGCACCTTATGTGCGGGCCCGTATGCGCAGCCACGAAGGCGGATACTTCATCCGCCTGACCGTTGCCGATCGCACCGGGGTCTTCGCCAGCGTCGCGAGCCGGATGGCTGAAAACAATATCTCTCTCGAGTCGATCGTGCAGCGGGCAGCCTCGCAGACGGTTGCCGAGGCGCGAGACTCCAAGACGATCATCCTCGTCACCCATGCGACGACGGAGGAATCGGTTCGCAACGCCGTTTCGGCGATCAAGGCGGAGAGCTATCTGGTGGGTGAACCACAGGTTATCCGCATCGAACGACCGAAAGCCTTCTAGACGCGGCTGACGGCACGCTTAACGGGTCGCTCAAAACGACGAGATCAAGTCGAGGACCACTGGCCAGCGGGGAAGTTTCCGGTTACATTGCATTGTCACACCACTGTCGCAGGGAGGCGTCAGCGTGATTTGCCAAAGATCACAAAGTAGATCCTTTCGGGTTGCTTATCGGGGTTCGTCACCGGTTTCTTCGGAGCGAGGGATCCTGTTGCCCGCCAACGATCACGATAATCTTGAGGATCGGGATGAGCGCCGCAACTGGGCGGCCGTCCTGGTGTTGAGCGTTCCCGTGTTTACCGTCGGGTGCGTGCTGCTGGCACTCCTGTAAAGCCTCAAATCTGTACGGCCGCGGGTGCAGATGGGGCTCGTTTTGGCGCTGCCTAGCTTGCGCCGAAAAAGATACCGTTTCAGCTGTCGATAGTCTAATAAGGCTCCATGACGGCAAGGCACCTTCCCACCATTGTTATTGCTGATAACCAGGTCGATCCCGTGCCGCGGGCGTTTCTCAATGTTGAACGTTCCGTGTCGGGTCAACGCTGGATTTCGCGCCTCGATCAGGCGGCGCAGAACCGCGCGCTGGCAATCGCGCAGGTTCACGGTGTTCCGGATCTCGTTGCTCGCGTGCTGGCGGGGAGGGGCGTGGAGCTCGACAGTGCCCTGGCCTTCCTGGATCCAACCATCCGCTCGCTGATGCCCGAGCCGTATACGCTGACAGACTGCGAGAAGGCGGCCGCCCGTCTCTCGACGGCCGTGCAGCGGCGGGAAAAGGTAGCAATCTTCGGCGACTATGATGTCGATGGAGCCGCGTCGTCAGCTTTGCTCTACCGGTTTCTCGCGCATTTCGGCCTAGAGGCGGAAATCTACATTCCCGACCGCGTCTTCGAGGGCTATGGGCCCAATCCGGCGGCCATCCGCCAGCTGATCGCCAATGGCGCCAGCCTGATCGTCACCGTCGACTGCGGTTCGACCAGCCACGACGCGCTGGCTGCGGCGCGCGACGAGGGATGCGAGGTGGTCGTCATCGATCACCACCAGCTTGGCGAAGCGCTTCCGCCGTGCCTGGCGCTCGTCAATCCCAATCGCGAGGACGATCTGTCGGGGCAGGGGCATCTCTGCGCCGCCGGCGTCGTCTTCATGGTCCTGGTGGCGACGGCGCGGATGCTGCGCGAGCGGGGTGACCCGCGCGCCAAGTCGGTGGATCTGCTGCAGTGGCTGGATCTCGTGGCGCTGGCAACGGTGTGTGACGTGGTTCCGCTGAAGGGGCTCAATCGCGCCTTCGTGGTGAAGGGGCTGATTGCGGCGCGACATATGAACAATGCCGGTCTGGCCGCGCTCTTCCGGAAGGCCGGCCTCGGTGGGCCGGTAACGCCCTATCATTTCGGGTTCCTGGTCGGGCCGCGCATCAATGCCGGCGGCCGCATCAGCGACGCGGCCCTGGGCAGCCGGCTCCTGACGCTTGACGACGCCGCTCTGGCCGATGAGATCGCTGCGCGCCTCGATGACCTCAACCGCGAACGCCAGGCCATGGAACAGGCCATGCTCGCCGAGGCGGAGGCGGAGGTCATGGCCGAATACGGTGATGGCGAGGGCGCCAGCGTGCTGGTGACGGCCCGTGACAACTGGCATCCGGGAATCGTCGGGCTGTTGGCAGCGCGGCTGAAGGAAAAGTTCAAGCGTCCCGCGTTCGCGATCGCCTTCGATCCCTCCGGCAAGGGGACGGGCTCGGGACGGTCGATCAACGGCTTCGACATGGGCAAGATGGTGCGGGCCGCCGTCGACCAGGGGCTGCTCGTCAAGGGCGGCGGACATGCGATGGCAGCGGGACTGACGGTGGAGAAGGCCAACCTCGGGCGCCTGCGCGCGCTGTTCGACGAAATTGCCGGGGAGATCGTCCCGAAGCTCGTCGGCAACCATGTGCTGAAGATCGATGGCGCGCTTTCGGCATCCGGCGCCACGCTCGCGCTGTTCGACCAGCTGGAGCAGGCCGGCCCCTATGGCTCGGGCCATGCGCAGCCGATCTTCGCCATTCCTGCGCATCGGATCAAGGATGCCCGGCTGGTCGGGACGTCGCATGTGAAGGCCGTGCTGCAGGCCGCGGACGGGACCACGCTCGACGCCATAGCGTTTCGCGCGGCGGAGACGCCGCTGGGCGACCTGCTGCTCAATTCGCGCGGCGTCCAGTTGCATGTGGCGGGCTGTCTGAGCGGCGACCAGTGGCAGGGGAACCGCCGCATTCAGCTGCGCATCCTCGATGCGGCGCCGGCGCCTTAAAGTCTTCAAATCATTGATGAGAAGTGGCACGCCCTAGGGGAGTCGAACCCCTCTTTCCAGAATGAAAATCTGGCGTCCTAACCGATAGACGAAGGGCGCGTGCGTTGTGGCGCCCTTATAGTCAGGAGCCGGATTCCCCGCAAGCGGGAAATTGCAGATTTCAGGTCGAAAACAACAAAAAAACAGAGGCTCGGACGCAGGCATGTCGATGCCGCGTAAGATTCCGTAAATGGAACGATTTCAGCAATTTAGGTGAGGGTAGATGGCACGCCCTAGGGGAGTCGAACCCCTCTTTCCAGAATGAAAATCTGGCGTCCTAACCGATAGACGAAGGGCGCGTGCGGTGAGCGCTCTTATAGAGGGGTGATTCCCAACCCGCAAGCATGAATGTGGCGAATTCTGCAAAAAAATGACAGCGTCATCTCGGCGTTAATAATCGAGATTAGCAAATTGGAATCAGCAGCTTAATGGTGTTCCATCGGCAGCCGTCCCGCAGCCGGTGCCGTCATAGACCGCGGTTGCCGGTGGAGCGCTGAAGACGCTGCCGGCGGTGGCGTTGACGCGACCGGGCGCGCTACTGCCTGGAGCGGCACCGGTCATCGTCGCTTCGCCAACAGCCGGGGCGGGCGCGGAGAAGATGCTGACGCTGCCGGCCCGTATTCCCGTCGGCTGAGACACCGCGCCTGCCAGATCCGGCGATTCCTGTGCCGGCACGCCATAAGCATCAGGCGCCGAGGCGTCCTCGGCGACCGAGGCCGAGGAGACGAGGGCGGGATCGACGTAGCGGCTGGAGGCGGTGCTGCCATCTTTGGCGTTCGCGGAGGGTTCAGTCTCAGAGCCGTCCGACGTGCCTGTATTGCCGGCGGACGTGGCTTTGGTGGCGCAGCCAGCAAGAACGCCTAGGACCAAACTCACTGCAAGTAAGGCACCCAGTCGCGGCTTGTTCTGCCACATGTTCGGCATTCATCTTCCCATCCGGCCAGCTTGCGAATCGCCCGACAAGGGTGCCCCGGCCGGCCTGCGAGAGCAAGCCGGCCGCGCGACAGCGGTTACCAGCTGCCGGTGTTTTCCATCGACGACCAGGGTTCCGTCGGTGCAAGGGCTGCGCCCTTCTGCAGGATCTCGATGGAGATCCCGTCCGGCGATCGGACGAAGGCCATGTTGCCGTCGCGAGGCGGGCGGTTGATGGTGACGCCGTTATCCATGAGCTTGCGGCAGAAGGCATAGATGTCGTCGACCTCGTAGGCGAGATGCCCGAAGTTGCGGCCGCCGGTATAGTCTTCCGGGTCCCAATTGTAGGTCAGCTCGACGCACGGAGCCTTCAGCGACTGTGCCGCCTCGGCGTCTTCAGGTGCCGCCAGGAAGATCAGCGTGAACCGCCCCTTGTCGTTTTCGATCCTGCGGACTTCCTGCAGTCCCATCAGATCGGTGTAGAATCGCATCGAGGCGTCGAGGTCCTTCACGCGGACCATGGTGTGTAGATAGCGCATCAGTGGAGATCTCCTGTTCCGGCTCGTATATGTGTTCATGCACCAGCCACGGGCAAGGCATGGAACATAGAAATGGTCCGGATAATTCCAGAGCGGGGGGCTTGCGCTGGACGGTTAGCAAGATGTTAATCTACTCTCCAGAATCAGTTAACCGACTCAGTAGCGCGTAATCGAGGGGCCGACAGACATGATTGACAGACTGTCATCGAAAGGTGTTGACGAGATCGAGGATCTCGCTGGCGAGCCTGTCGATCTGATCGAGATTACCGGTGTCGTGAAGTGGTTCGACGTGGCCAAGGGATTTGGCTTCATCATTCCCGACAACGGTATGCAGGACGTGCTGCTGCACGTGACCTGCTTGAGGCGGGACGGATACCAGACAATCCTGGAGGGCACGCGCATCGTCGCGCTCATTCAGCGGCGGGAGCGGGGCTACCAGGCCTTCCGGATCCTTTCGATGGATCAATCGACGGCCATTCATCCGTCGCAGATGCCGCCGATCAGGACGCATGTGCAGGTGACGCCGACAAGCGGCCTTGAGCGGGTCTTGGTGAAATGGTTCAACCGCACCAAGGGGTTCGGCTTTCTGACCCGCGGCGAGGGAACGGAAGACATCTTCATCCACATGGAAACCCTGCGCCGTTTTGGCCTGACCGAGCTTCGTCCAGGCCAGGTGGTGCTGGTGCGCTTCGGCCCGGGGGACAAGGGACTGATGGCGGCGGAAATCCATCCCGATATTCCCAATCCCGTCAGCCGGGCTCATTGATAATGAGGACTGCCATGTCTTTCCTACGAAAAGGCGCCCTTGCGGCGCTTTTTATGCTTTTGGCGACTGTCGCCTCGGCGCAGTTGCAGTTCGACCGGGAGGAGCTCGTCATCGAGACCCGGGACGGCAAGAGGCATGTCTTCCAGGTGGAACTCGCCCTGACGCCGGAGCAGCGGTCGCAGGGCCTGATGCATCGCGAGAGCATGCCGCCTGACCACGGCATGCTGTTTGATTTCGACGACACGCGTCCCGTGTCCATGTGGATGCAGAACACGCCTCTGCCGCTCGACATGCTGTTCATCCAGAAGGACGGAACGATCTCGCATATCCACGAGATGGCCGTGCCGTTCTCCCAGACCATCATCGATTCTCGCGGCCCGGTGAGCTACGTGCTGGAGTTGAATGGCGGACGCGCCGACGCTCTGGGCATCACCTCGGGCGACCGGGTCATCAGCCCGCGCATTGAGGCCGGACAGTAACGTCGGAACCTTTCGTCCTCTGGTTCGATTTTGCTGTTGCAGGCCAGGGGGTAAGCGTGTATCTCGCTGGTCAACGTGAATACGGAGTGTAGCGCAGCCTGGTAGCGCATCTGGTTTGGGACCAGAGGGTCGGGAGTTCGAATCTCTCCACTCCGACCACGTCGCCGGATGAGGCCACAATTCCGGTCCATTCAGGGAGCGTCGTCGCGAATGTCCGCCAAGATCTATCGTCCCGCCAAGAACGCCATGCAGTCCGGCAAGGCCAAGACCCATCTCTGGGTTCTGGAGTTCGATCAGGAAACGCCGCGCAGCATCGATCCTCTCCTTGGGTATACCTCGTCCTCCGACACGCGCCAGCAGGTTCGCCTGACCTTCGAAAGCCAGGAGCAGGCGGAAGCCTACGCCAAGCGCGAAGGCATCGAATACCGCGTGATTGCGCCGAAGGAAGTGGCGCGGCAGATGCTCTCCTATACCGACAATTTCCGTTACAACCGCATCCAGCCCTGGACGCACTGATAATCCTGGTGCCCTGGCGCCGGTTGACCCCGTAGCTCAGCTGGATAGAGCATTCGCCTTCTAAGCGAACGGTCGCAGGTTCGAATCCTGCCGGGGTCGCCAAGATTCCTCAACCTCTTGATATTTCTGCTGTTTACTTGGCGGTAGTTCACTCGCAGTCCATGCGTGGAGGAACTGCGCGGCGTCGTAAGCGCCGCACAGCATTTTTTTGCTCAATCAGGTGCCGACTTCATCGACATCATGATTCGATATGCGGCTGCTAGCGGCGCTCCGAGACCCAGATCCGCTGTCCGTCGCGGATGATCCAGCGGCCGTCCCGGTCACCACCGTCCCAGTCCGCACGTTCGCGGCGCTCATCATTGCCGCGGCGTCCATCCCATCGGTCGTCTCCTCCGCGCCGGTTGTCGTCTCGGTAATCGCCGCGGTCTCGACGATGATAATCGGGGCGTCGATCGTTTCTGTCGCGGTTGTCGATGCGGTCATAGCGGGGGCCGGCATCATAGACGGCGCGGGGGCTTCCCTCACTGACGCAGCCCGCCGCGGTGAGGCAGGCCAGGCCGACGACGGACAGGGTGATTGCTGATAGTTTCATGCTGCACTTCTCCTTGATGCTGACCCAGATGGGGCCGCATCGGCGGATGGCAAGCACGCGTCCTTGCGAAGCACGTCGATCCTGAACAGGAGCCAGCGGTGTCCAAAGCCAAGAAGCTCAGACGGTGCGCTGTATACAGAGTTCGGGTTTCGCCTTGCGAGACCAGGTGTCTGCGCGATAAGATTGCGGCATGTTTTGCGGGAGATGATGGGCTTGGCGGTGGAGGAAGCGGTAAGGACGACGCATACGGCGGTGGCGCTGATGGAGTTGCGCAAGCGCATCCTCAACGGTGACTTTCCTGGCGGCACGCGGCTTTTCGAGGTGCCGCTCGCCGAGACGCTGCAGATCTCGCGCACGCCGATTCGCGAGGCGATGTCGCGGCTGGCGGAGGAGGGACTGCTGGACCGGCTGACCAATGGCGGCTTCGTCGTGCGCAGCTTCACCTTCGCCGATGTTCTGGATGCGATCGAACTGCGCGGCGTGCTGGAGGGTACGGCAGCGCGGCTCGCGGCGGAACGGGGCGTGACGCAGGAGGGCTTGGCGCAGATGCAAGACGTGCTCGCCCGCCTTGATGCCTGCTTTGGCGCATCCTCGGACGACGTGGATTTCGAAGCCTATTCGGATCTCAATGCCCAGTTCCATGCGCTGCTGGTGACGCTGGCCGGCAGCGTCGTTCTGCAGCGGGAGATCGAGCGGGCGACGCGGCTGCCGTTTGCATCTCCCTCGGCTTTTCTCTCCGACCAGACGAACATCGACATCTTCCGGCAGTCGCTGCATGTCGCGCAGGAGCAGCATCGCGCCTTGGTATCGGCGATTTCCTCGCGCGAGGGGACGCGCGCGGAATTCGTGGCGCGAGAACATGCCCGGATTGCCCGCCGCAACCTCGAATATGTGATCCACGAAAGCCCGGACCTGATCCTGCGGGTGCCGGGACTTGGTCTTCTCAACAGCTGAGAACGAAATTTTAGCGCGTCGGATATCCTGTACCCCCGCGCAGTTGTCGCGCAAAGGCGCGTTCACTTTCCCCTTGAGTTTTGCTCCCAAATAGGTTGATGTATACATCAACACCATATCTCAGGGAGGAGAGAACGTGATCAAGTCCAGTCTATCCGACGTAATCGACGCAAATGGCAATGTCGTGGAGATGCTGCGCAACTCGCGCGTGGGCATGTATGTATACCCGGTCGTCGCACCCGAGTTCACCAACTGGCGCGACGAACAGCGCGCCTGGCGCGAATCGGCGGTCCTCTTCGATCAGTCGCACCACATGGACGAGGTGATCGTGGAAGGCCCGCAGGCGGCGGAATTCCTCGAGTATGTCGGCATCAACAGCTTTGCCAACTTCGATCTCAACCGGGCAAAGCACTTCGTTCCGGTCACGCCTGCCGGGCATGTTATCGGCGACATGATCATCTTTCGCGAGCGGCAGGACAAGTTCATCCTCGTCGGTCGGGCGCCCACCGCCAACTGGGTGCTGTTCCAGCAGGCGATCGGCAAGTGGAACGTGCGTCTCCACCGTGACCCGCGCTCGCCGTCGCGCCCGGACGGCAAGGCCGTCTACCGCACCCATTACCGCTTCCAGATTCAGGGACCGGATGCGCCGAAGATCTTCGAGAAGATGAACGGCGGCCCGGTACCGGACATCAAGTTCTTCCACGTCGATTGGATCAATGTCGGTTCCAAGCGCGTCCAGGCGCTGCGCCATGGCATGGCCGGCGCACCAGGCCTCGAGATCTGGGGGCCTCACGCGGATCTCGAATACGTGCGCAGTGTCATCCTGGAATCGGCGCGCGAGGCAGGCGTCGATCTGCACCAGGTCGGCAGCCGGGCCTATTCGACCAACACGCTGGAATCCGGATGGATCCCGTCGCCGCTGCCGGGCATCTACACCGGTGACGGCATGATGAAGGAATACCGCGACTGGCTCGGAGCCGACAGCTACGAGGCAACCGGCGCCATCGGCGGCAGCTTCGTGTCCGGCAATATCGAGGACTACTACGTCAACCCGTTCGAACTCGGCTACGGCTTCTACATCGGCTGGAAGTCCGACTTCATCGGCAAGCCGGCGCTCGAGAAGCTGAAGGACGCCAAGAACCGCAAGAAGGTCACCTTCGAGTGGAATGCCGAGGATGTCGTCAAGGTCATCGCCTCGGCCTTCCAGCCGGGCGAGGACCACTACAAGTGGATCGACTTCCCGCAGCCGAACTACGCGTCGACGAGCGCTGACATGGTGATGCACGACGGCAAGATGGTCGGCATGTCGATGTTTAACGGCTACAGCTACAACGAGCGCTGCATGCTGTCGCTTGGTGTCGTCGATGCCGACATCCAGGAAGGCGACGTGCTGACGATGATATGGGGCGAGCCGAACGGCGGCAGCCAGAAGACGTCGACGGAACGCCACAAACAGGCGGAAATCCGCGTCCGCGTCTCTCCGACGCCTTACGCCGCCGAAGCGCGACAGAACTACGCCGAGAGCTGGCGTACCAAGCGCGTCGGCTGAAAATCGCTGGCGGACGCCCCAGGCGTCCGCCAATCCTTCGCTCTCTTCATTTCAAGGCTTCCACTTCGCGGACGCCGAGGGACAGGCCATGGGAATGACTGGTTTTTTGCGCAAGGACGAGGCCTCTGCCGCGCCATCCGGACTGTGGCAGCTCCTGCAGGGATGTTCCATCGAGGTGATGCCGCGGACGGCGGCCAAGATCAGCGATTTCCGGCCTCTGCTCCCTGTTGGAACGCGGGTTTATGTCGCCCATATCCATGACACGCCGATCGACGACATGGTGGCGACGGCGCGGCGGCTCACGGACGAGGGTTTCGAGCCAATGCCGCATTTTCCGGCCCGGATCATCCCGGACCGGGCCACGCTGGAGACCTGGGTGAGGCGGTATCGCGACGAGGCGGGCGTCACGCAGGCGCTGTTGCTCGGCGGCGGCGTCTCCGAACCCGCCGGCGAGCTGGACAGTTCGATTGCGATGCTGGAGACGGGCATCTTTGATCGCCTCGGATACCAGCGACTCCATGTGGCCGGCCATCCGGAAGGCAACAAGGACATCGACCGGGAAGGCGGCAGCCGGCTGGTCGATGCGGCGTTGCAGTGGAAGCAGGGTTTTGCGGATCGCACCGATGCCGAGATGGCTGTCGTCACCCAGTTCGCCTTCGAGGCGAGACCGGTGATCGCATGGGCGGAGCGCCTTGCAGAGGCCGGCATCACGTTGCCGATCCATGTCGGCGTGGCAGGTCCGACCAAGCTCCAGACCCTCATCAAGTTTGCCATGGCCTGCGGTGTCGGTCCGTCGCTCAGCGTGCTGCAGAAGCGGGCGCTTGACCTGCGCAAGCTGCTGGTGCCCTACGAACCCACGGATCTCCTGAGCGATCTTGCCGCTTACAAAGCGCGCCATCCGCAGAGCCTGATCGACCAGATCCATGTCTTCCCGCTGGGCGGCATCCAGGCCAGCGCGGACTGGATGGCAAAGATGCGGCGCGAAGCCGGTGCATCGGAGGCAAGCTTCTGACGAGGGGAAGCTTGCCGGTGGGTTGATCAGGCGATAATGCGAGGCCTGAGCTCCAGACCGCGCAACCGATCGGAATCGTCTTGTTCCACCCTGATTTCACCAACAGCTATGCCGGCTTCCTCTTCGACATGGACGGCACCATCCTCAACTCCATCGCCGCCGCTGAGCGCGTCTGGGGCCGCTGGGCGCAGCGCCACGGGCTGGATCTCGACTCATTCCTGCCGACGATGCATGGGAAGCGCGGCATCGACACGATCAGCGGCCTGAACCTGCCCGGGATCGACCCGGTCGCTGAAGCCGCGGAGATCCTGCGCGGCGAGATCGAGGATGTCGAGGGCGTGATCGCCATCGATGGCGCCGCAGACTTCCTGGCGTCGCTGCCGCCGAGCCAGTGGGCCATCGTGACCTCCGCACCGATAGACCTTGCCCGCGCGCGGCTTGCGGCAGCCGGCATCCCGCAGCCGAAGCTCATGGTGACGGCGGAAGATGTCTCGGTCGGCAAGCCCGACCCGCAGGGCTACCTGCTCGGCGCAGAGCGGATCGGCGCGAGTGCCACGCAGATGCTCGTGTTCGAGGATGTGCAGGCCGGTGTGATGGCGGGCGAGGCTGCAGGCGCCGATGTCGTGGTGATCACCGCCACCCACCAGCATGCGCTGGCGACGACGCATCCAACCCTTTTCGACTACCGGCAGGTTGCGGTGAGAACGGTAGCGGACGGGCGCCTTTCGATCGTCGCCCGCTAGTTCCCGCCATATCCAAATCAATTCGCCGGCCGCACTGCGCGACCAGCGTCAGCGATGGATCGGGTCCTGCCAGAGAACGTCCTCGGGTTTCTCGACCGGCTCGATGTCGAGATTGACCACCACCGGCTCCTGGCCGGAGCGGACCAGAACGCATTCCAGCGTCTCGTCGCGGCTGGCGTTGATTTCCTGGTGCGGCACAAAGGGTGGCACATAGATGAAATCGCCTGGACCTGCTTCGGCGACGTATTCCAGGTTGTCCCCCCAGCGCATGCGGGCCTTGCCCTTCACGACGTAGATGATGCTCGCGAGATCGCCGTGGTGGTGGGCACCGGTCTTGGCATTGGCATGGATGGTGACGGTGCCCGCCCAGATCTTTTCCGCGCCGGCCCGGGCGTTGTTGATGGCAGTGGCGCGGTTCATTCCGGGCGTGGGCGGTGTTGGGGTCGAGCGATGTGCCGGGAACGACCTTGACCCCATGCTCCCGCCAGTCGGGAACCGTGGGTGAGTGGTCGTGGTCGTGGTCCGTCATGGGCCGCCTCGTTGTTGTTGGCGGGGCTCACCAGCTCTTGCGAGCGGGGGGTCCGCGAGCCCCTGACCGACTGCGGTCGGCTGAGGCGAGGTAACGTGTCCTGAGTCCGAAGTTCAACATCCGCCTCGACCAAAAGCAAGGGATGGTGAGCGGACTTTCGCGCCCTGTCCCAAATCGGCGCGCCAAGACTTCGGCGGCCGCCGAATTTCCAGCTATTGCCGCCTTCAATGTCGCTGATCCCTGAATGAGGGTGGCTAAGTCCAACAGGTTTGCCTATATGGCGCGCCAGCGTGTAGACAGCGCAACGCCACGGGCCCGGTCTCTGGCTGCGGCGCTGCCCATCCGCCGATCGCAGACTCTGGAGTTGAACATGTCCACACAAAAGGCCGTCGTGCTTATCGTCGAGGATGAGCCGCTTATCCGTTTCACGATGCTCGATGCTCTGGAGGAAGTCGGTCACATCGTGCTTGAGGCCGCCAATGCGGACGAAGCGATGGTGCTGCTGCGCAACCGGACCGATGTCGACATCGTCTTCACCGACGTCAACATGGCCGGCTCGATGGACGGAATTCAGTTGGCGCAGCGGGTGCGAGCCCTGCGACCGCATATCGGGATCATCATTACGTCGGGCGTCGTTCGCCTTGATCCGATGCTGCTGCCGACGCGGACCTTTTTCCTGCCCAAACCCTACCAGCACGACACCGTCCTGACGGCCATTCACTCGCTGCTCCAGAACTAGCGGAAAGCCTTCAGGCCGGTCCGCGACCTTTACATCCTGCTCAGACTGGTCATCAATGCAGCCGCACTGAGAGGAGATGCCCTTGACGATCGAACAGGATCTTACCCGTATATCCGAGCAGGAGCAGGCACTGCGCTTCAGCCGCTTCGATGCAGCCACGGCCTGGGAGCTGGGGTCGCTTCTGCGCAACATGGCCATCGAGCGCGGACTGGCTGTCGCAATCGACGTTCATCTTCATGCGATGCCGGCCTTCTATTGCGCCCTGCCGGGAACGACAGGAGACAACGCCTCCTGGGTGCGGCGCAAGCGGGCGGTGGCGCTCCGGTTCTTCACGTCAAGTTATGGTATCGGCCTGAAACTCTCCCACCAGCAGACGACGATCGAAGAAAAGTTCGGGCTGTCGGCTGCGGATTATGCGACGCACGGCGGCAGCTTTCCGATCTTCGTCGAGGGAACAGGCTGCATCGGAGCCGTCACGGTCTCCGGTCTGCCGCAGCGCGAGGACCACAACATCGTGGTCGAAGCTCTTTGCCGGATGCTTGTGAAGGACTACGCGGCCCTGCGGCTTGCGTGAGGAGACATTGCGATGACAGTGGAGACGCCACAGGAAATTCTGGATTTCTGGTTTGGAAGGCTGACGCGGGAGCAGTGGTTCCAATCCTCCGAGGCCGTCGACAACGAGATTGGCCGGCGCTTTCGGGACACGCACCTGGCGCTGGCGCGCGGCGAGGTGGACCAGTGGCGGGATACGCCGGAGCATCGGCTCGCGGCCATCATCGTGCTGGATCAGTTTCCGCGCAACATCTACCGGGCGACGCCGCTTGCCTTTGCCACCGACTGGATGGCGTTGCGGGAGGCGAGACTTGCGGTCGACGCGGGAGCTGATGCTGCCATTGCCGTCGAGCGCCGCGCCTTCGTCTACCTGCCGTTCGAGCACTCCGAAGCGCTGGAAGACCAGCAAATGTCGGTGACCTTGTTTCAGGCTCTCGGCGACCCCGAATATCTGGACTACGCAGAACGGCACCTGGCGGTGATCCGGGAGTTTGGTCGCTTCCCGCATCGCAATGTGTATGTCGGGCGCCAAACGACCGACGCCGAGCTCGACTATCTGTCGAGGCCCGGCGCCGGTTTCTAACGCTGGTCTTGGTTCAAGCCTAGCGCCTGAACATTCGTCCGATGGCGATCAGGATGCACGCACCGATGAAGCCCGCGATGAGATAGCCGATCCAGCCGCCGAGGCTGACGCCGATGAGGCCGAGCAGCGCGTTGGCGATGATCGCACCAACGATGCCGAGCAAGATGTTCATGAAGATGCCCATGTTGCTCTTCATGAACTGTTCAGCGAGCCAGCCTGCTACACCGCCAATGATGATGGCTGCAATCCAGCCGATTCCTGCGTCTTCCATAACCTTACCCTCTGTGTTGGTTGCGCATGGTAACGCAGCAGAATGTTCCAGGGTTCCATGAAGATTTTCGCCCCATTCTCTGTTCCTTCCTTTCGTCGCGAAGCGGAACTAGTTTCGCTCTGTGATTCTTCTGTATCCGAGACCCGTATGGCCGCTTTCACCTCCACACTGCTGTCGATCCTTGCCCGCACTCTCGTCGTTCTTGCTGTGCTCGGCGGCAGCTCAATGCTGGCAGCTTCAGTGTCCGCACAGGATCTTGCGGCGGAGGTGACGGTAGATTCGATCAACACGGAGGTGCGCGAGAAACTGGGTGCCATCCGGCAGCAGCTCGACAGCTTCAGCGCCGCCGTGCAGCAGGATACGAGCGATGATGCGCGTCTGGCGGAACTGCGCGCCCAGGCCGAGGAGATCCTTGCCGAGATGCGTGCGGCCTCCGATACGCTTGGCACCCGGGTGCAGCAGATCCAGGGTCGCCTCGATGTCATCGGCGAGCCACCGGCAGCCGGTCAGCCGCCCGAACCGCCGTTGGTGACGGAAGAACGCAATCGCCTGCTTAACGAGCGCGCCGAAATCAATGCGATCGTCGAGGATGCGGAGAACCTTTCCAGCGGGGCGGATCGGCTCGCCAACAGCATCACCACCATTCGCCGCAACCTCTTCACCCAGACGCTGTTCCGGCACACGGAGCTGTCACTGGCGCTCTTCAGCGAGGCCGGCGAGGCGCTCGTGGTCGAGGTCGATAGGCTCGGAAACACCATCGGTAGCTGGCTGAGCTTTGCCTGGCGCTTCAAGGCGCCATCGCTGTTTGGAGCCCTCGGACTGTCGCTTGTCGTCGGCCTGGTGATCCTGTCTGGAGGGTACCGGCTTTTTGGAAGCTTCATCTGGCGGGAGAACGGAGAGGGCCCGCCTTCCTACCTCAAGCGGCTGACGGTCGCCTTCTGGTCGACGGTCATCCGCACCATGTCGCTGGCCGCCTTCCTTGCCGCATCCTATCTTCTCCTCGAAGGCTTCAGCGTGTTGCGGCCCGACGTCGCGCCGATCATCTCGGGGCTCTTCGGTTTCATCTGGTTCGTCTACTTCGTGTCGCGCCTGACGCATGCTGTTCTGGCTCCGGACGAGCCTGACTGGCGGCTGGTTCGGCTGACTGACAAGGGAGCACGGTTGATCGGCTGGGCCGTCATCCTGATGGCCGTGGTGAACGGCCTCGATTACCTCCTCGGTACGATCAGCGAGACGCTCAACTCGCCGCTGGTTCTGACCATCACCAAGAGCGTCATCGCCTCGTCGATTATCGGGATCGTGCTGATTGCGCTGTCCTTCATGCGTCCGGTGATGCGCACCGACGGCGACCCCTCGGCGACGGGCAAGCCATGGCCACGGTTCCTGCCGCTTCTGCTGCGTTTCATGGGCGGCCTGCTGCTGTTTGCGGTGATTGCGGGACATATCGGCTTTGCCCGGTTCATCTCGACCCAGATCGTCCTGACAGGTGCCGTGCTGGTCACCGTCTATATCGGCCTGCTGACCGGCAAGGCCGTATCCAAGCAGGAGGTCTTCGGACGCACGGCGCTTGGCGAGCGGCTGGCGGAGCGGTTCAACTGGAGCGAGGTAACGCTCGATCAGGTCGGCCTCGTTGCAGGTCTCGCCATCTATGCCTTTGCCCTGATGATCGGCGTGCCGCTGATCCTGCTGACCTGGGGCTTCCAGATCGCGGACATCGAATCCTGGTTCTACCGCTTCTTCACGGCGATCACGATCGGCAACATCACTATCTCGCTCGTCGGTATCATCGGCGGGATCCTGCTTTTTGCGGTCGGCTATATCGTCACCCGCTGGGTGCAGCGATGGATCGACGGCAACGTCATGGCCCGCAGCCAGGTGGATGCGGGTGTGCGCAACTCCGTCAAGACCGGCATCGGCTACCTGGGTGTCGGGCTTGCGGTGATTGTCGGTGTGTCGGCCGCCGGCATCGACCTCTCCAGTCTGGCGCTCGTTGCCTCTGCTTTGTCGGTCGGTATCGGTTTCGGGCTGCAGAACATCGTGTCGAACTTCGTCTCGGGCCTGATCCTGCTTGTCGAGCGCCCGTTCAAGGTGGGCGATCATATCGTCACCGGAACGACCGAGGGGATCGTCAAGCGCATTTCCGTGCGTGCCACCGAGATCGAGACGTTCCGCAAGCAGTCGATCGTCGTCCCGAATTCTGACCTCATCAATGCGCCCGTTGGCAACTGGACGCACCGGAACAGGGTTCAGCGGTCGGAAATCCCTGTCTCGGTCGCCTACGGCACTGACCCGGAAAAGGTGATCGCCATCCTGCTGGAGATTGCCGGGACGGTTCCGGAGGTGCTGCAAAATCCGGAGCCGCATGTCGATTTCCTTGCCTTCGGCGCCTCCTCGCTCGATTTCGAGCTCCGCTTCTGCCTGGCGGACTATTCCGACGGGATCCGGATAAGGGCCGAGGTCCGGATCGCGATCCTGAAGCGCTTCGAACTAGAGGGCATCGAAATCCCCTATGCGCGCCAGGATATCATGATCCTGCCGCGGCCCGGTCGCAGCGGTCAACCGGCGCCCGGTGCTGTTGGCGACCTTATCGAGAACGGCGCCGGTGTCTGAGACGCCAGGGGAGCCGTCGCGGCAAGCTTTTCCCATGTCGTAATCAGGCGTTTGGCCGGCGGGCCGGAATTGCATAGTTCAGCGAGCTGCAGATCATGCGCCGCGCTTGCGAAAGAGCGGCTGTTCCAAGGGGTTCGTTTCGATGAAGACACATGCGCGTGCTGTGGTGGTCGGAGGCGGTGTGGTGGGCGTTTCAACGCTCTACCATCTGGCCAAGAGGGGCTGGGCCGACAGTGTGCTCATCGAACGCAAGGAACTGACGTCGGGCTCCACCTGGCATGCGGCCGGGCTGCTGCCGCTCTTCAACCTTTCCTATTCGGTCGGCCAGCTGCACAAGTATTCTGTCCGCTTCTACGAGGAGCTGCAGGAAGAGACCGGCATGAATGTCGGCTTCTCCAAGGTGTCCAACATCCGGCTGGCGCGCACCAAGGACCGTTGGGACGAATACATGTATTATGCGGGGATTGCCGAGACGATCGGCGTGACGGTCAATGTCCTGACGCCGGAACAGGTGAAGGAGATCTGGCCGCTCTGCGAGACCGATGGCCTGCTCGGCGCCATCCAGCACCCCGACGACGGCTATATCCAGCCGGCGGATCTCACGCAGGCGCTCGCCAAGGGCGCCCGGGACCTCGGCGCCACGATCTACCGCAACACCACGGTCACCGCGATCGAAAAGCAGTCGGACGGTCTCTGGAAGATCACCACCGACAAGGGCGAGATCACCGCCGAACACGTGATCTCCTGCACCGGCAATTTCGCACGCAAGACCGGCGAGATGGTGGGGCTCGACGTGCCAGTCATCCCGGTCGAGCACCAGTATATCGTCACCGAACCGCATCCCGCGATCCAGGAGCGTCGCCGACAGGGGCTGCCGGAGATGGGGGTTCTGCGAGAGTCCGACAGTGCCTGGTACATGCGCGAGGAGGCCGGCGGCCTGATCCTCGGTCCCTACGAGGTCGGGGCTCCCGTCTGCTACGTCGACGGCCCCTCGGATGAGAGCGAATACGAGCTGTTCCAGGAGGATCTCGATCGCCTGATGCCGCATATCGAGGCGGCCATCGCGCGCGTTCCGGCCTTCGGCGAGGTGGGCATCAAGAAGGTCTACAACGGCGCGATCGCTTATACGCCCGATGGAAATCCGATTGTCGGCCCGGCGCCGGGGCTCAAGAACTTCTGGCTCAACGAAGGCCATTCCTTCGGCATTACCGCCGCCGGTGGCGCCGGCTGGCAGCTTGCGGAATGGATCGTCGGAGGTGAGCCGACGGTGGACATGATGGGGGTCGATCCGCGTCGCTTCGGTCCCTACGCTACGGAAGGCTACCTCATAGCGAAGAACGAGGAGGCCTATTCCAACGTCTTCACCATGCACTATCCGGACGAGGAGCGCTCGGCGGCGCGACCACTGAAGACGACGCCGATCTACGATCGCCTCAAGACGCTCGGCGGCGTGTTCGGATCGGTCTACGGCTGGGAGAGGGCAAACTGGTATGCCCCTCAGGGTTACGAGGTGCCGAAGGATCAGCTCGGCGTTGGCGCGGATGTGCTCACCAATCACAATCATGCGCCGCCGCTGGAGGACGGACGGATCGTCGAGAAATGGTCGTTCCGGCGCTCCAATTACTTCGAGCATGTCGGCAAGGAGGTGAAGAACGTCCACGAGAATGTCGGCGTTCTCGACATGTCGCCCTTTGCGAAGATGGAGGTCAGCGGCCCGGGCGCTCGCGGCTGGCTTAATTCGATCCTGGCCAATGCGATCCCCAAGAAGCGTGGGCGCATTGCCCTCTGCCACCTGCCGACGCCTGCCGGCGGCGTGAAGGCCGAGTTCACCGTCTACGAATGGGCGCCCGACCGCTTCTACCTCGTCTCCGCCGGTGGCCTGGAGGCTCATGATCACGATCTGCTTGCCCGGCTGGCGCCGGCCGACGGTTCGGTGCAACTGCAGCCGATCACGCAGAAATACGGCGTGCTGGTTCTGGCCGGCCCGAAGTCCCGCGACGTTCTGCGCAAGCTCACTCGCAGCAGCCTCGACAGCAAGGATTTCCCGTGGCTGACGGCAAAGAAGATTTCCGTGGGAGTTGCAACGGCGCATGCGCTGCGGGTCAATTTCGTCGGCGAGCTCGGCTGGGAACTGCATCATCCGATCGAGATGCAGGCCTATATCTTCGACAGGCTGATGGAGGCGGGTGCGGAATTCGGCATCCGGCCTTTCGGCATCCGGGCCATGAGCGCCATGGCGGTCGAGAAGTCGTACCGCAACATGGGGCGCGAGCTGTCGATCGAATACAATGCCTATGAATCTGCGCTCGATCGTTTCATCCGGCCGGAAAAGCCATTCCTCGGGCGTGAAGCAATGCTGGCCTACAAGGACAAGGGGCTGCGCTGGAACTTCGCGACGCTGATCCTGGAAGGCAACGAGGATGTCGACGCGCGCGGTTCTGAGGCGATCTACGACGAGGGCGGTGTGCTTGTCGGTCGCGCCACCAGCGGAGGATTCGGCTGGCGGATCGGCAAGTCGGTCGCGCTTGCCATGGTGAAGCCCGAACATTCTGCTGCCGGCACTCGGTTGAAGATCAAGATCCTCGGCAAGCTCTATTCAGCAACGATCGTTCCGGAGAGCCCGTTCGATCGGGATAACGCCGTTCTCAGAGCCTGATCGCGGTAACGCGCCATTTACCTCAAAGGCGGCTTCTGGGCCGCCTTTTCTTGTTTTCGCAAGGAGATAGCAGCTGCATTAACGGTTCTGCAAAGCCATGAGAGTAACTGTACCAGCAGGGGACAGTAACCGACTGAGGGGTAACATGACTTTCCTTGGCATATCCGGAATGCAGTATTCCGGCCAATCTCTGGCAGGTGCGCGCATTCTGCTGGCGGAAGATTCAAACGTCTTTACCTCCATGATCGGAACGCGCCTCAAGGAGCTGTTCGGGATCGAGGTCGAGGTTTGCCGCAACTTCGAAGAGCTGCAGCTTGCCTACGACCGCTCCACGGAGCCGGTGACCTTGGCGATTTCCAACATCAACCTGCCGGGCGCCGAAAATGGCGAGGCGCTGGAGTATCTGATCGATCTCAGCATTCCGACGATCGTCTTTACCGGTACCTTCCACGAGGGAATGCGCGATCAGCTGCTGTCGAAGGACATCGTCGACTACATTCTCAAGGACAACATCTTCGCGGTGGACATGCTGGCGGAATCGGTTGCCCGGTTCCTCACCAACCATCGCCACCACGTGCTGATCGTCGACGATAGTGCGACGGCGCGCGCGCTTCTCACGAGCCGCCTGAAGCGCTTCAATTTCCGGGTCAGCGCGGCCGATTGTGGGGCCAAGGCGCTGGAAATCCTGAAGAACAACCCGGATGTCGGTCTGGTCGTCACCGACTACAATATGCCCGACATCGATGGCTTCGAACTCACGCGGCGCATCCGTGCCGTTCGCGGTTCGCACGAGCTGCGGATCATCGGCGTGTCGTCATCCTCCAACCGGCTGCTCTCGGCCCGGTTCCTGAAGGCCGGCGGCAACGACTTCATGCTGCGGCCGTTCATCGACGAGGAGTTCTACTGCCGCGTCAACCAGAACCTGGACACCCTGATCCAGATCCGATCCATGCGCTCGGATCGCAAGACTGCCGCCGCTTAGTAAAGCTTGGACCCGGTTTCGCGACCGGTCCGTAGGAGCATCTCAGGCAGCGACGCTTGTGCGCGAGCTGGCAATCGTCAGCTTGCGCTCCGCGCGTTCCTGCTGGGGCGAGCGGTTGTAGACCTCACGATAGCATTTGGAGAAATGCGAGGCGGAAACAAAGCCGCAGGCCACCGCCACCTCAACGACCGGCATCGACGACTGCACGAGCAGATGCCGGGCCCGGTCGAGGCGGATCTCCAGATAATAGCGGGCAGGGGATCGGCCCATCTCCTGGCGGAAAAGCCGCTCGATCTGCCGGCGCGACAGATCGGCATCATCCGCGATTTCCACGAGCGACAGCGGCTCCGACAGATTGTTCTCCATCAACTCGATGATCGACAGCACCTTGGCGTTCTGGACACCGAGGCGGGCGCGCAACGGCAGGCGCTGGCGATCATGCGGGTTGCGGACGCGATCGGTAAGCTGCTGCTCGCAGATGCGATTGACAAGGTTTTCGCTAAAATCCTGGCCGATCAGGTTGAGCATCATGTCCAGTGACGCCGTGCCGCCGGCGCAGGTGTAGATATTGCCGTCAACCTCGTAGAGATCCGCATAGACCTCCGCCTGCGGAAAGGCTTCCGAAAACCCGGGCAGGTTCTCCCAGTGGATGGCGCAGCGCTTTCCGTTCAGCAGCCCGGCCTGGGCCAGAACATGGGCGCCGGTGCAGAGGCTGCCGACCGCGATGCCGCGGTTGTAGGTCTCGCGCAGCCAGGCGTTGACCGTCTTGTTGGCGTATTGTTCGATGTCGATGCCGGAGCAGACCAGCACCATGTTGGGCCGGCTCTCGCCGCCGAGGTTCTTGCGCTCGTCGGCCACCGAGCTGTTGACCTCGACCGCAATGCCCGCCGAGGAGCATACCCTCTCGCCGTCGGCGGAGCAGAGCCGCCAGTTATAGGCGGTGTACCCGAGCATGCGGTTGGCAATGCGCAACGTCTCCACTGCCGCGGCGAACGGCAGCATGGTGAAATCCGGCACGAGAAAGAATACGAGAGTCCGCTTCACTGTCGGCTGTCTGCTGATCACATTCATGCCGCCGCTCCTCAAGTCGCGCCGTTGTCCGATACTTCAAATGCGACACTGACATGAAATATCGGAGGCGAGAAGGGGGGCTGGAGTAACGGCCTGCAGTATTTTTGCGACATGGGCATCACCAGACGATGTTGCCGATGATGGGCCTGGACAGCCTTGCGCCGATGTTCCCCACCCGCGTCGAAACCGGATCGAGCGAAAGCGCCGCCGTCGCTAATGCGGGGCACGCCCTGCGACACCCATTTCGTTGCTGGACGGCCAGCCAATGTCCTTGCGGATCTCGGAGGGGAGTGATTCCAGCATTCTTTCGGTCTGGCGCTGACGCCACCGCAGCTGCAGCAGTGCGGCGAGCATCAAGACGGGGCGGCCAAGGCTGCGGAACCGCCAGCTGTGGTCGGAGTGATGTGATGCGTATGCCATCGGTCTTCTCCTTTAGTATCAGGATGGCACTTCACCGAGTAACCAGCGTCACGGTCCAACTGGGAGCCGCGAGAACCTGGAGTTTGTCTGGCTATGTCATCCTCTATGCACAGGATCCTGAACTCAGCTTGACGTTCAATCAAACGAAATGATATCGTGTTTAATGTCAGTTTTATTGATAGAGAAAACGATGGCCACTCCATTCCGCCCGCCGCTGCCGCTCCTGGACAATGACCTGCTGCGCACCTTCGTCGCGATTGCCGAGACGGGAAATTTCTCAACCGCGGCGGAGGCCGTGCTGCGGACGCCGTCGGCCGTTTCCATGCAGATCAAGAAGCTGGAGGAGCAGTTGAAGACGACGCTGTTTCTCCGGGACGCGCGCTCGGTGTCGTTGACGCAGCATGGCGAGGTTCTCCTGTCCTACGCCCGCCGGATGCTGGCACTGTCGAACGAGGCGGTTGCCCGCTTCGTGATGCCGGATCTGGCCGGCGTGGTGCGGCTCGGCGCCCCGGACGATATCGCCGAGCGGCTGCTGCCGCTGATCCTCAAGGATTTCGCCGAGAATTTTCCCGGCATCATGGTCGATGTCACCGTCGACATGAGCTCTGCACTGCGCCGGCGTGTGGAGGAGGGGCGGCTGGACCTGGCACTGTTCAACTGTCACCCGCGTTCCTTTCCGAATTTCGGCGAGGTTATTCATGCGGAGAAGCTGGTCTGGGCCGGTGCCAAATGCGGCAACGCCCATCTGCGCGATCCGCTGCCGATCTCTGTCTGGGAGGAGGGGTGCGTATGGCGCCAGGATGCCATCAGCCAGCTCGAAAAGCAGAAACGCCCTTACCGCGTCGCCTACGCCAGCGCCCATTCCATGGCCCAACGCGCGGCGGTGCTGGCCGATCTGGCCATCGCACCATTCCCGCGCTCCTATCTGACAGACGAGATGGTGGTGCTGGGGCCGCAGGAGGGGTTGCCGGAGCTTTTCAGTTTCGACGTGCGGCTGTTGACGACACCGCAGCTGGCGATCCCGTCAAAGGCCGTGGCCGAGAGCATTCGCGCGTTTTACGGCCAGCTGATCAGGGCAGCCGCCTGATCCACCGCCTGCCTAGTCGCGCCCGCGGCGCCTTCGCCGCCCGCCGGGTTCACCGTTATCCGTCGAGGCCTTGCGCTCCGGCAGAGTGACGGCGGCGGCGAGTTGCGGGAAGCTGTCGACCTTGTTCGGCAGAGCCATGGCATAGACGAAGTGCTCCTGGAACCTGGGTTCCAGAGCCGTCTCTATCTTCTCGATTTTGCTGACCGTCTCTTCGATCTCGCGTCGGAAGTCCCGGTTGAGCAGGGCCATCAAGGCGCCGGTTCCGGCCGCATTGCCGACCGCCTTCACCTCCGACAGATCGCAATCCGGTATGAGGCCCAGGACCATGGCGTATTTGGGGTCTATGAAGGAGCCGAAGGCGCCGGCGAAGCGGATGGTGTCGACGGTTTCGACGCCCTGCTTCTCCATCAGCAGCTTGATGCCGGCGTAGAGCGCCGCCTTGGCGAGCTGGATCGCGCGCACGTCGTTCTGCGTCACCGTGATCCTCTGCTCGCCGTCATGCAGCAGGTAGGAAAAGGTGCGGCCGCTGGCGAGGATGCGGGGGCTTCTCGACGCCATGGTGCCATCCACGACGCCGTCCTCCGAGATGATGCCGGAGAGATACATCTCGGCGACGACTTCGATGATCGCGGAGCCGCAGATACCGGTGATCCCGGTCCTTTCAGCCTCTTCGGCAAATCCCGGTTCGTCCGACCACTTGTCGACGCCTATGACGCGGAACTTCGGCTCCAGCGTCTCAGGGTCGATGCGCACGCGCTCGATGGCGCCGGGTGCCGCTCGCTGACCGCAGGAGATCTCCGCGCCTTCGAAGGCGGGGCCGGTGGGCGAGGAGGCGGCGACGACACGGTCGCGATTGCCGAGGACGATTTCGGCATTGGTACCGACATCCACCAGCAGCATCATCTTGTCCTGGCGGTGCGGACCTTCCGACAGCGTGGCACCCGCGGCGTCGGCACCGACATGACCGGCAATGCAGGGAAGAAGATAGACGCGCGCACCGTGATTGATGGCGAGATCGATCTCACGCGACCAGGTGTGGACGGCGCCGGAAACGGCCAGCGCGAAGGGCGCCTGGCCGAGCTCGGTCGGATCGATGCCCAGGAAGAGGTGATGCATGATAGGATTGGCGACAAAGACCGCGTCGAGGATGTCATTGGGGTCGACGCCGCTCTCCTGGCAGACCTGAACCGTCAGCTCGTTGATGGCCTGGCGTACCGCCTTTGTCATGGCGTCGCGTCCGTGCGGGTTCATCATCACATAGGACACCCGGCTCATCAGATCCTCGCCGAAGCGGATCTGCGGGTTGGAGGTGCCGGAGGATGCAATGACGCGGCCCGACAGCAGGGAGACCAGATGCATGGCGATCGTCGTCGAGCCGATGTCGCAGGCAATGCCATAGGCTTCGTTGTGGAGGCCAGGCCAGAGTGCGATGAGGTTTGGACGCGCGCCCTCCAGATCGCGGTGGATGGCGGCGGTGACGCCCCAGCTGCCCTTGCGCAGGATCTTCTGGACGTCGGGCAGCAGGTGCTGGGCAACCAGGATGTCCTTCCAACCCCAGTCCTTCTCCAGCATCACGTTGAGGCGGTCGAGATCGCCGAGCGGCTTGTGCATGTCCGGCTCGTCGACCTCCACATAGCAGAGCTG
Source organism: Rhizobium sp. PK7-22 (assembly GCF_056530405.1). Taxonomy (NCBI): domain Bacteria; kingdom Pseudomonadati; phylum Pseudomonadota; class Alphaproteobacteria; order Hyphomicrobiales; family Rhizobiaceae; genus Rhizobium; species Rhizobium sp. PK7-22. The sequence goes on along the minus strand of NZ_CP096514.1, from coordinate 2,720,980 downwards.
GATCGCCGGATTGCGGTCGAACAGGCGGTCGGTGGCGGCCTTGCGGATCACCTGGGCATTGACCACCGTATCCTGCGGCACGTCGACGACGATATCGCCGAGGATCTGCACCGAGCAGGACAGCCGGCGGCCCTCGGGGATTGTCCGCACTTCTGCGTAGCGTCGCTCCTTGGCGCCGACCGGCGAGATATGGTCGAGCGAGGAGGAGATCTGGTGCTTAGCGAAATGCCCCTCCTGAACCTGGATCTGGCAGCGCCCGCAGGTGGCGCGGCCACCGCAGACGCTCTCGACATAGACGCCAAGCGAACGGGCGGCCTCCAGGACGGTCGTACCCACCGGGAAGCGTCCGCGCTTGCCGGACGGCATGAAGAGGACGAGGGGATCTGCGGTCTCGGTCATGTCAGTCTTTCATGGTGGGGCCGGAGCCCCGAGGTCCGTTCTTAATCGCATAGGAAGCGAGCTGTCGTCGTTGTCACTGGGCGACACATCTCTTCTCCCCAGCGGGGAGAAGATGCCCAAAGGGCAGATGAGGGGGACTGGTCTCATCTGCGTTGCTTTGCCCCCTCATCCGGCGCTTCGCGCCACCTTCTCCCCGCTGGGGAGAAGGGCAAGCGTCAGGCGCCGCATTTACTCCGACGCCGCTCCCGCGCCGGCTCTGGCCGCGCGGCCGCCGCGGCGACCGGAGGAGGCGCCCGGCGGTGTGCTGGAGGGGGCGGCACCGGCTTCCGCCGGTTTGTGGTCGCGATAGGACATGATCCAGGTACCGCAATTGGGGTCGGTGCCGTTCAGGACGTTGGCGGCGCGCACGGCTTCCATTTCCTGCGGGCGGCAGGGGTTCATGATGGCCGAGGTCATGCCGGCGCCGATGACCATGGGAATGAAGCCGGCGTTGATGCCGTGGCGGTGCGGCAGGCCGAAGGAGATGTTGGAGAGGCCGCAGGTGGTGTTGACCTTCAGTTCGTTGCGGAGGCGATAGAGCAGCTGGAAGACCTGGCGGCCGGCGTTACCCAAGGCGCCGATCGGCATGACCAGAGGATCGACGACGATGTCATGGGGTTTGATGCCGTAGTCCATGGCACGCTCGACGATCTTCTTGGCGACGGCGAAACGGACGTCCGGGTCCATCGAGATGCCGGTCTCGTCGTTGGAGATCGCCACGACCGGCACGTCATATTTGGCGCAGAGCGGCAGGATGGCTTCCAGCTTCTCCTCCTCGCCGGTCACGGAGTTGACCAGCGGGCGGCCCTTGGCGACCTTCAAGGCGGCCTCGATGGCGGCGGAGACGGACGAATCGATCGACAGCGGCACGTCGACCAGGCCCTGGACGATTTCCAGGGTCCTCACCAACAGGCCCGGCTCCGTCTCGTTCGGGTTGACGGATGTGACGCCTGCATTGACGTCGAGCATGGTGGCGCCGGCGGCGACCTGCTCCAGCGCGTCCCGGATGACGGTGTCGAAATTTCCTTCGATCATCTCGGCGGCGAGCTTCTTGCGGCCGGTCGGATTGATCCGCTCGCCGATGACGCAGAAGGGCTGGTCGAAGCCGATGATCACTTCGCGGGTGGCGGATGCGACGATGGTGCGGGTCATGCGGGTCTCCGAGGCCTGATGGCGGTGGGTCTCTACTGGTCGAGCCCCGGCATCTGCCGAGGCCGGTTGTTCAGTGCGGCTTGTGTGCCGCGATGTCTGCGAGCTGCTGCTGGTTTTCTTCCTTGCCCTGGCGGATTTCCTCCAGGCGCTCGGCGACAACCACATCGGTCGGATTGGCCTCGTGCTTCCACGGCCGGCGGCCTTTCAGCACGCCGGACTCATGGACGATCTCGGCCACGTATTCCTCCTGCCGATAGGCCATCACGTGGATGCCGGCGACGCCCTCGATCTCCTTCACCTCGTTGATGATGTCGATGCAGAGCTGCTTGCCCTCTTTCTTCTGATCCTTGGCGCCCTCGAGGCGGGCGATGACGCTGTCGGGGATGTGGATGCCGGGGACGTTGGCGCGGATCCACCGGGCGGTCTTGGCGGAGGCAAGAGGCCCGACGCCGACGAGGATGAAGCACTGCTCTGCAAGGCCGAGATCGCGGACCTTGGCCATGTAGTCGCGAAACATCGGCACGTCGAAACAGTACTGGCTCTGCACGAACTGCGCGCCGGCCGCGATTTTCTTCGCCAGCCGGTAGGGGCGAAAATCATAGGGCGGCGCGAAGGGGTTGATGGCGGCGCCGAGGAAGACCTGCGGCGGCGAGGTCAGCTTGCGGCCGGAGAGGAATTTCGCCTCGTCGCGCATGGTGCGCACCGTTTCGAGCAGCGACATGCAGTCGAGGTCGAAGACCGGCTTGGCGCCCGGCTGATCGCCGGCCTGCACGCCGTCCCCGGTCAGGCACAGGATGTTCTGCACCCCCATGGCAGATGCGCCGAGCACGTCGCCCTGGATGGCGATGCGGTTCCTGTCACGGCAGGCGATCTGCATGATCGGTGCGTAGCCCATCCGGGTCAGCAGCGCGCAGATGCCGACCGACGACATGTGGCAGTTGGCGCCGGAGGCATCGACCGCATTGATGCCGTCGACCCAGCCCTCGAAGATCGCCGCGCGGTCGTAGACGTCCTGCGGATCGGCACTGTCGGGTGGGTTGAGCTCGGCGGTGACGGCAAATTCGCCCCGACGGAGAATGCGCTCCAGCCGTCCGCGTGACGAATGGCCGGGCAGGGGCTCGAGCGGACCTCCCAGATCTCTAGGATTGATGTCCACGCTCATGCCGCTGTGTCCTTGGCAATCTCGTTTCGTGCTGCAGCCTCGGCGGTGACCCGCAGCCACGAGGAGGTTTCCCGCAGCGACTGGTTGACCGGCTTCTGGACGTTCAGCATTGCGTCGCCCTTCACCATCTGGCGCGACCCTTCCCATGCCTTGACCCAGACGCAGGGCATGTCGGGCTCGACCTCGCAGTTGCCGTTCGCCCGGACGCCGCCGCAGGGCCCGTTGCGCAGCTGCTTGGGACAGTTCATCGGGCAGGACATTCCGGTGGAGGAGAGGATGCATTGGCCGCACATGCGGCAGTCGAAGAGCAGGCCCTTCACCCGTTTTTCGACGAAGGTGACCGGCGCCTCGACGCGGCTGTAGCCGATCGCCTTCCACAGGGGATGCAGCAGCAGGAAGACGCTGGCGAAGCGGGCGTAGAACCATTCGAGCATGCGCGAATGGCGGACCGACCAGAGGCGGATCGAGTAGCTTCGCTGGACCCGTCGGTTGGGAGAGATGTCACTCGGGACGTAGGCGCCGGTGGCGGCCTTGCGTGCCGCGCCGGCATTTCCGGTTGCCGGCCTGGTGCCGGAACCGGCAGCCGGTGAAACGGCCGGGGCATCAGTAATCTTCGGGGCGCCGACATCAGGCATCTTCCCGACCTCCAGCCTTGACCAGCGCGACCAGACGTTCCTTGTCGTAGCCCGCTTCCAGTTCCGCCGCAGCCCGGTCTGCCTCGGCCTGTAAATCGTCGGAGACGGCAACGGCTTCGCCCTTGCGCCAATCCGCCAGATAAGAGTCCGTTTCGGCCGCGCCGGTGCGCATGGCGCACATGTCGATGGCTTCCGTAAAGCGGAGCGAAAGCTCCCGCTTGGCGGTCTGGCGCCCCTTCTTGACGATCACCTGCGCTGGTATGTCCCGCCAGTAGACGGTGATGCAGTCTGCCAATGCACTCTCCTGTTTTGTCACAGCATGCACGTGCTGTCTGGCCGGGACTGCGCTTGTCACGACGTCGCACAGAGCAAAAAGCGACGCGAGGGAGGAGGGGCATGATCGCGTCCGGGCGAGAAGGTCACAGGGTCTGCAATGCCTTCGTCAGATCACCGTAGCCGGTGACGCGATACTCATAGGTCAGCCCCAGGTAATGGGCCGCGGCCCGCGCCTTCTCCTGCAAGGCTTCATCCTCCTCCTGGCTGAGATAGACCAGCTTGCGGTAGTTGCCGAAGTAGGTCTCCTTCAACTGCGGATACCGGTCGAGGCCGAGCGGCTCGATGACGAAGGCATGGAACTGGCGCGCCAGGAAATCGGTCAGGAAGAAACTCAGAAGATCGTCGTCGGCTCTCGACTGGAAGACGTCGTTGCCGGAAAAGAAGGAATAGCAATGTGGTCCGGCAATGCGTGCGATGCCCTCGCGTGCGCAGAGGCGGTCGATGTCGCCGCCGGTGCCGCAGTCGGCGTAGGCAAAAAAGATCTTCCGGAAGCCTTGGTTGCGAGCCTCCGCGAGGGCTTTCTCCAGCCCCGGCACGATCTTCTGCGGGTAGGCATGCCAGATGGCAGGCAGGCATCGAATGTCGACATGGTCCAGGCCTTGCTGCGCACAAACCGCTAATATTTCACGCGCAATCGCGCCGCACGCAATTATGTGAACTTTTTCGCGATTGGGGCGTTCCTGTGTCGGAAGGCAATTTTCCGCCTTTTTTTGATCGGAACCCATCGGAGTACTTTCTCATGACGTCCAAGACTGTCACGGTTATCGCCGCCCTCTTCGTCACGGCTGCTGCACTTAGCTCCTGCGGCAACACCATCCGCGGTGTCGGCGCAGACGCAGCCAACACTGTAGATGCGACGCAGTCCGCCGGCCGCAACGTTGACCGCGCCGCTTCGCGCTAACGACAGCAAGAAAAAGCCGGCATGAGGCCGGCTTTTTCTTTATCCGGCTGAGAGCGAATTGTGCTTTCTGCGGATGTATTCCTTGGCCGTTTCGACGGCCACCGCCGCATCACGGCAATAGGCATCGGCACCGACCGCCCGCCCGAACTCCTCGTTGAGCGGCGCGCCGCCGACAAGAACGACGTAGTCGTCCCGGATTCCCTTTTCCTTCATCGTGTCGATCACCACCTTCATGTAAGGCATGGTCGTCGTCAACAGAGCCGACATTCCCAGAATGTCCGGCTTCTCGCGCTCCAGTGCCTCGAGATAGTTCTCGACTGGGTTGTTGATCCCGAGATCGATCACATCGAAGCCTGCGCCCTCCATCATCATGCCGACAAGGTTCTTGCCGATATCGTGGATATCTCCCTTCACCGTGCCGATCACCATTTTACCCTGCTTCGGCGCCCCGGTGGCGGCCAGCAGCGGACGCAGGATGTTCATGCCGGACTTCATCGCGTTGGCCGACAGAAGCACTTCGGGAACGAACAGGATGCCGTCGCGGAAGTCGATGCCGACAATGCGCATGCCCTCCACGAGGGCCTGTGTCAGAACATCGTAGGGCGTCCATCCGCGGTCGAGCAGGATTCGGGTCGCTTCCTCGATCTCGTCTTTCATTCCGTCGTAGAGATCGTCGTGCATCTGCTGCACCAGTTCCTCGTCGGACAGTTCGGCCAGAATGATGTCGTCTTCGGACATGATGCTTCCAATCGATTGCGGCACGAAACACAGCGTGCTCCGCGAACATGATGAAACGCAAATGGTTTTTCGACTTCCTTGAAAACGACTTCGGATCGCTGGAAAAGCGACGGCGTGTCCGCAAGGGCGGCCCGATGTCTGTTCTGCGCAAATGCGTGGCGCAGAAAGGCGGGGTTCGCATGGCGCGGCGTCCTAGCATGGTGAGCGAGATGATGGCAGGCACCGTCACGGTGCAACGGCGAGGAAGAGCATGGACGAGGTCAATCAACCAACGGAAGCGGCTGCAGGTGGGCGTCGGTCGCGCGGCGAACGCGGAGCGGCAGGCCGGCGCGCCTCGCGGGCCGGCGGCGGTCCAAACCCGTCGCTGCCCTATATCACCCGGAAGATCGGCGTGTACGAGGTCCTCGACGAGGAAGGCCTGCAGCTCATCGAACGCAATGCCGACACCATCCTGGAAGAGATCGGCATCGAGTTTCGTGACGACGCCGAGGCACTGGAACTCTGGGCGAAGGCTGGCGCGGACGTGCGCGGCCAGCGCGTGCACTTTCCGAACGGACTATGCCGCGAGATCCTGAAGACGGCGCCCAAGGAATTTACCTGGCACGCGCGCAATCCCGAGCGCAGCGTCCATATCGGCGGCAAGGCCACCGTCTTTGCCCCCGTCTATGGACCGCCCTTCGTGCGCGACCTCGACGGCCAGCGCCGCTATGCGACGATCGAGGATTTCCGCAACTTCGTGAAGCTTGCCTATATGGCACCGTCGATGCATTCGTCCGGCGGCACGGTCTGCGAGCCGGTCGACGTGCCGGTCAACAAGCGCCACCTCGACATGATCTATGCCCACGTGAAATACTCCGACAAGCCGTTCATGGGCTCCGTCACCGCGCCTGAGCGGGCAGAAGACACGATCGCCATGGCCAAGCTCGTCTTCGGCGACGAGTTCGTCGAGAACAACTGCGTGACGCTCAATCTCATCAACGCCAATTCGCCAATGGTCTTCGACGAGACGATGCTGGGCGCGCTCAAGGTCTATGCGCGGCACAATCAGGCCAGCGTCGTGTCGCCGTTCATCCTGTCGGGCGCCATGAGCCCGGTGACGGTTGCCGGCACGCTGACGCAGATCCTGGCGGAAGTGCTGGCCGGGGCAGCCTTCACGCAGCTCATCCGTCCGGGCGCGCCGGTGCTGTTCGGCACGTTTGCTGCCTCGATTTCGATGCAGTCGGGTGCGCCGACCTTCGGCACGCCGGAGCCGTCGCTGGTGTCCTATGGCGCGGCCCAGCTGGCGCGTCGCCTCGGGCTTCCGTTTCGGACCGGCGGCTCGCTTTGTGGCTCCAAGGTTCCGGATGCGCAGGCCGCCCACGAATCAGCCAATACACTCAACACGACGCTGCTGGCCGGCACGAACTTCGTGCTTCATGCGGCAGGCTGGCTGGAGGGCGGGCTCGTCTCCTCCTACGAGAAGTTCATGATCGATCAGGACCAGCTCGGCATGATGCAGAAGCTTGCCGAGGGCGTCGATCTGTCCGAGGCCGGTCAGGCGCTGGACGCCATCCGCGAAGTGGGCCCGGGAAGCCATTATCTCGGCTGCGCCCATACCCAGGCGCATTTCCAGACAGCCTTCTACCGTTCGGCGCTGGCCGACAACAACTCTTACGAACAATGGGAGGTCGAGGGCGAGAAACGGATCGAGGAGCGTGCAAATGCGCTTTGCCGTTCCTGGCTTGACAGCTATGAGGCGCCGGCTCTGGATCCGGCGATCGACGAGGCGCTGCTCGCCTTCATCGCAAGCCGCAAGGAATCGATGCCCGACGCCTTCACTTGAAAGGGTCCCGATGCCGCCAGGGAGCAAGGCGGCGCGGCGACCGTTGCCGATTTCATCCAGGCAGCGGTCTGGCGGCCGCACTACAAGCCGAATGAGCCGCGGTAAGCGGCTCCGGATCTGAGCTAGATGCGCGCCTTGGGATAGGCGCGCTCAAGTCCGCCGGAATTTACAAGCCCCTCGCGGAAGGCTGCATAGGCCGCGTGCTGGCTGGATTTTGCAGCCTCCATGAGCCGCACCTGGAGCCGAGGCGGCGCAGTGTTGCCCAGCCACTCGCCGCATTTCTGCAGCTTCAGGGCGTTCAGGAACTGCGCTTCGGCCTGACGGCCGAGGAAGAGATGCAGTCCATCGAACAGCGTCTCGTCAGCAGACGGATTTTGCATCAGCAGCCCAAGCCAGGACTGATTTTCGTCGGTCAGGCCCGACAGGCTGTCGGCGACGGTGTCGCGGTTGGCGATCGTTGCGATGTTGCTCATGGTTCAGGTCCTGCGCCGGCGCCGTTCGCGCGTGCCGTCGCCGCCCGATTCGCTTGCCTTCTTGTTGCGGAGTGGCCCAATCCGCTCGACGATCTCCTCGATCGTCGGCCTTGGCCGCGGCGTATAATCGTCGAGCGCCTGGCGCATTGCGGCGAGGTGCTCACAGGATGTGCCGCAGCAGCCGCCGATAATCCTGGCGCCGGCGTCGCGGGCGAGGCGCGCATATTCCGCCATCAACGGCGGCGTGCCGGAATAGTAGATCTCGGCACCGCGGAATTCTGGAATGCCGCAGTTGCCCTTGACGATGGTGATCGCCTCCGGCTCGGCGGCCGTCATGTCGAGGAGGCTGGACAGGATGTCGGAGGCGCCGACGCCGCAATTGGCACCGACGGCCACCGGGCCATCCCCCATGTCTTTCGCGATGCCGTGGATGTCCTTCGGATCAACACCCATCATCGTCCTGCCGGCCGTGTCGAAGGAACCGGTGTAGGTATAGGGCAGGCCGACCTTGGTTGCCGCCTCCGCGGCGGCGCGGATCTCGTCGGCGGATGACATGGTCTCGATCCAGGCGACATCCGCACCTCCCGCCTTCAGGCCTTCCATCTGCTCGACGAAGGCAGTGACGGCTTCCTCGTAGGTCATGGCGCCGAGCGGCACCAGAAGCTCGCCTGTCGGACCGACGGAGCCGGCCACGATCACTTTCCGCGGTGCGCGGTCGGCTACGGCACGGGCGATTTCTGCTGCACGTCTGTTCAGGTCGAAGACGCGGTCCTGCGCATGGTGCAGTTTCAACCGGTGGCGCGTGCCGCCGAAGGAGTTGCTGAGAATGATATCGGCGCCCGCATCGACGAAGTCCTGATGCAGTTTGTCGATCCGCTCCGGATGCGTCTCGTTCCAGAGTTCCGGTGCCTCGCCGGCCTCCAGGCCCATGGCGAAGAGATTGGTTCCTGTCGCGCCGTCCGCGAGCAGGACACCCTTTTCGGCAAGCAGGTCGCGGAGAGGATTTGCGGCGGTCATTGAAGCCTCCTTGAATTTTCTGGCTATAGGCGCTCGGTGAGGGAAATACAATCTGCCTACCGTGGGGCGGCTGCAGTGGCATGATGCCCGACCGGATTGACCATGGCCGCGAGGATCGTATTGAGGTCCAGGACGCCGATCTCGATACCGTCGTCGTCGACCACGACGGCGCTGGAGCGTTCCGCCCTGGTCAGGCGCTGGGCGACCGATTCCAGCGTCTCTTCCGCTGCAACCTTGACGCCCTCGACGGCGCCCACCGCCGGCTTCATCACCGTGCGGGCCTGGATGACGCGGCTACGGTTCACTTCCTTGACGAAAGAAGCGATATAATCATCCGCCGGCGAAAGAACAATTTGCTGCCCGGTGCCCTGCTGGATGACCTGACCGTCGCGCAGGATGGCTATCTTGTCGCCGAGCCGCAGGGCCTCGTCGAGATCGTGGGTGATGAAGATCACCGTCTTCTTCAGCTCGCTCTGGATGTCGAGGAGCACGGTCTGCATGTCCATCCGGATCAGCGGGTCGAGCGCCGAATAGGCCTCGTCCATCAGCAGGATGTCGGCGTCGTTGGCCAGCGCTCGCGCCAGTCCGACACGTTGCTGCATGCCGCCCGAGAGCTGGTTCGGATAGTGGTTCTCGAAACCTGCCAGGCCGACGCGCTCGATCCAGTGCTGTGCTTTTTCCATGCTCAGGCTCCGCGGAACGCCCTGCACGTCCAGCCCGTAGACGGCATTTTCCATCACCGTGCGATGCGGCAAGAGCGCGAACTTCTGGAACACCATCGCCGTCTTGTGCCGACGGAATTCGCGCAGGTCGCGATCGCTCATGCGGCAGATGTCGGTCCCGTCGTAGATCACCTCGCCGGCGGTTGGTTCGATCAGCCGGTTGATGTGTCGGATCAGCGTCGACTTGCCCGATCCGGACAGTCCCATGACGACCGTGATCTGTCCGGCGGGCATGGCGATGTTGATGTCGCGCAGCCCCAGTACATGGCCATGCCTCTCGTTCAGCTCCGTCTTCGACATGCCGCCGCGAACCTGTACGACATGATCATGCCCCCGCGGACCGAAGATCTTGTAGAGCCCCTTGATCTCTATGCCGTGGCTAGCCATGCGCTTCCTGTCTCATGCGTATCCCTTGCATGCCGGTCTGGCGGAACCCCTCCGCCGGATGAGCGAGGAAGGCATGTTCTGCCACTACAGCATCGGCGGAAGCTGCGATGCGCGATTTGCGACGCCGAAGGGACAAGCGGAGCCGTCAGCCCTCGCCAGTGATCTTCTTCGCGACGCTCGGCGTCACCCACTGCGACCATATATCCGGATGGCTGTCGAGGAAAAATTCGGCGGCTTCCTGATCGGAGGCCTGGTTTTCCATCTGCCAGGCGAGGACGCTGCTGATCGTGGCATTGGACCATTGCCGGCGGCGGACATAGTCCAGGGCCTCGGCGGCTTTTTCTGTGAAGCTCTGCGTGACGAGGGTAAAGGCCTGCGACGTCGGATAGGCGTTGCGCTCCGGACTGGCGCACGCGGCCACGGTGGTGCAGGCATCCCACTCCGTCTTGCTGTGCGTCACACCGAAGGAGAGCTTCGCCATCTCGTATTTTCCGAGAATCGCGGTGGGGGCCCAGTAATAGCCGAGCCAGCCGGTCTGCGTTTCGAAGGCGGCTGCGATCGATTCCTCGAGTTCTTCGGCGGTTGCCGGCTCGATCAGCTCGAACCCCTTTTGCCCAGCATCGAAGGCGCGAAAGAGATTGGCGGTCGTCGCCTGGCAGCTCCAGTCGTGCGGACAGCCATGGACGGCACCCTTGTCGGCCTGTGCGGGCGCGGGAAACAGGTCGGGACGGGCCAGGGCGTCATCGACCGTGCGAATTTCCGGATTGGCGTCGATGATGAATTTCGGCACCCACCAGCCCTCGACGGCGCCGTCGGCGAGGATCTCCGCGCCGATCACCAGGCGGTTCTCCGCCGTCGCCTGGGAGAGATCGCCGCGTACCGCGTTGATCCAGAACTCCGGCGCCATGTCTGGCGTGCCAGCAGTGTTCATGGAGTTGAAGGTCGGCAGGGTATCGCCCGGAACGAGGTTGACGGTGCAGCCGAAGCCGCGTTCCAGGATGATCTTGTCGATCTGCGCCGCGACTGCCGCCGATCCCCAGTTCATCTTCGCGATGGAAATCGCGCCACAAGCGGCCTCGGCTGCCCCCGATGGAAGGCAAAATCCGAGTGACAGCGCGGCTGCGGCAAGGGGATAGCGCATGACAAACATCCATAACCGGGCCAGCAAGGGACGATCGCCCTGCTGCCCCTCCGAACGCCGCAACTCGTTCGACCGTCGGCGATTTCGGTGTGCCCAGGAGAGTAGGGTATTGCGCTGCGAAATCAACCGTGCTGCCCGCAGCTTCACGCTCTTGGGACGTCTTGGGCCAAGAGAAGGCTAAGAATGCGAGATGAGGGGGAGCGCTAATAACTTTCCGGTAACACTGTGCCGCTAATCATCGCTTTGCAGACGGTTGCTCCGACTGCAGCGTCGGGTCAGGTAGTGCGTCCCCGCCGCTCGTTTTTTCCGCAAAGCGCCATGGAGCCGGCCGTCAAGCCCGTCTCGGCTTGACTCCTCCCGTCAATGCCCCCACCTTTGTGCAGCGGCAGCGCAAACTGATGAACCAAGGCGGACGCCTCATGCATCTACGAATCGTCCGTGCTTTCAGGAATTGCGCTGCCGCGGTTTCCTCTTTCCCCACCCAGATCCCGATCCGCCGCGCAGGTGCGCTGTGAGTTCTTCCACCAATCGTGTCACGCTCGTCCTAGGCGGTGCGCGATCGGGAAAGTCGGCCTTTGCCGAACGGCTGGCGCGCGAAAGCGGCCTTGAGCGTCATTATGTGGCGACCGGGCAGGCTTATGACGCCGAGATGCGGGAGCGGATCTCCCGCCACCGTACCGACCGCGGCGACGGATGGAGCACCCATGAAATTCCTGTCGATCTGACCAGCCATCTGCAGGCTCTGGCGGCGCCCGAACGCGTGGTGCTCGTCGATTGCCTGACCCTTTGGGTGACGAACCTGATGATGGCCGAGACCGATGTCGATGCTGCCGGCGCTCTGTTCGTCGAGCGTTTGTCCGGCTGGCCGGGGCAGATCGTTCTGGTGTCCAATGAGGTCGGCCTGGGGATCGTCCCCGACAACAGGATGGCGCGGGATTTCCGTGACCATGCCGGGCGGCTGCACCAGCGGATCGCCGCCGTTGCCGACGAGGTCTACTTCGTCGCCGCCGGGCTGCCGTTGAAGATGAAGGGATAGCGCCAGCTATTCTCGAGAGACGGCTAGAAGCCGAGCCAGATCCGGACGGGATGCGTCGGGTCCGACATCAGCTTCAGTGCCAGCGCGAGGCACGAAACCACCAGCAACGGCTTGATGATCCTGGCGCCGCCGCGCATCGCCAGGCGCGAACCGATCTGCGCGCCCAGGATCTGACCTGCTCCCATGATCAGGCCCACCTTCCAGAGAATCGAACCGGTGACGGCGAAGACGAGGAAGGAGCCGAAGTTGGACCCGAGGTTGAGGAGCTTCGTATGGGCGGTCGCCTTCAGCAGGCCAAAGCCGCCGAGAAGCACGAAGGCCAGCATGTAGAAGGAGCCGGCGCCGGGCCCGAACACGCCGTCATAGAGGCCGACGAGCGGGACGATCGTCAGTCCGAAAAGGAAGGGTGTGACGCGCCGGTGACTGTCGAGATCGCTGAGGTTCGGCTTCAGCGCGAAGAAAAGCGCGATGCCGACCAGCAGGAACGGAATGGCTGCGGCCAGAGTGTCCGCTGGAACGACGGAGGCGAGAAATGCCCCGAGGACGCCGCCCACGGTCGCCATCAGCGCCATCGGCAGCTGCTTCTTGAGGTCGACATGGCCCTTCCTTGCATAAGCAAGAGTGGCGGATGCGACGCCGAACTGGCCCTGCAGCTTGTTGGTGGCAATCGCTTCGAGCGGCGGAATGCCGACAATCAGCATCACCGGGATGGTGATCAGACCTCCACCACCCGCAATGGAATCGACAAAACCGGCAATACAGGCGGCAGCAAAGAGCAGCACCAGAAGGTGGAAGGCGAGATCGTGCACGGGAGGAACCAGAGGAGGGGGAGGATCGGCGGAGAAAAGATGAGAGTCGCTCTGTGCCACCGAACATCGTTGCTGGCAACTGTTGGCATCGCGAGCCGACGGACTTGCCCGGCAACAAATCGGCGATATGGTGCCGGAACCGAATACCGCAGTTCCAGAATTCAAGAGCGTAAGCATGCACAAGGTCATCTTCGACACAGATCCCGGCATCGATGATGCCATGGCGCTTCTCTTCCTGCACCGCCATCCGCAGATCGATCTCATCGGGATCACCACCGTCTTCGGCAATGCGCCGATTGACCTCACCACCCGCAACGCGCTCTTCCTGGCGCAGGCGTGGGGGATTTCAGCCCCCGTGGCTCAAGGCGCCGGGGTGACCTTCGACCCCTCACGACCCGAAGGGCATCGGCCGACCTTCATCCACGGCGAGAACGGTCTCGGTGATATCGACATCCCGCCGGTCATCGGCAGGACTGTCGACGACCGCCCGGCCTGGCAATTCATCATCGACACCGTACGGGCGCAGCCGGGGGAGGTGACGCTGGTGGCCGTTGGCCGCATGACCAATCTAGCACTGGCGCTGAGGGCGGATCCGGATTTCGCAGCACTGGTGAAGGAAGTCATCGTGATGGGTGGCGCCTTCGATCTGAACGGCAACGTCAGTCCCGCGGCGGAGGCCAATATCCACGGCGACCCGGAGGCTGCCGACCTGGTGTTTACCGCGCCGTGGCGAGTTACCGTCGTCGGTCTGGACGTAACGCTGAAGACGGTGATGACGAGCGGCTTCCTGGCGGAGATGGCCGCTGCCGGCGGCGCGCCGGTGCAGCTCCTCTCCGACATCTCGCAGTTCTACATCGACTTCTACCGGCACCGCGTCGGCGACGGCATGGTCGTCCACGACAGCTGCGCCTGCGTGTACCTGGTGGCACCGGATCTCTTCCAGACCCGCAGCGGCCCGGTCCGCGTCGTCTGCGGCGGCATCGCCGATGGCCAGACGATCCAGAAGCCGGACGGTCGCGTGTTCCCGGCCGGACATTGGGACGGGCACCCGAGCCAGCTGGTCTGCACCGGTGTGGAGCCGGAGCGCGTGCTGGATGTCATCCGGGCCGCAATCGTGGAGGGCAGGGCGGCCTGAGCAGCCTTTCCTTCAATCGTTGCCGGCCGCAGCATTCAGCCGGTCGAGATCGGGGACCGTCACATGGCGGTTGTTCTCGATCTGGATGATGCCTTCCTTGCGCAGCTTCGTCATCTGGCGACTGACGGTCTCGATCGTCAACCCCAGGAAGTCGGCGATGTCGGCGCGCGACAAGGGGAGTTCGAAGATGCTCTTGTCCTCGGCGACCGGGTCGCTGTGGCTGGCGATCAGCGCCAGGAAGCTCGCGACCTTTTCCTGCGCCGTCTTGCGGCCGAGCGTCAGCATCCAGTCGCGCGCCTCATCGAGCTCCTTGAGGGCCTGGCTGTGCAGCAGATGCTCCAGCCCCGGCGTTTCGGCGATCAGCCGTTCGATGGCACGGCGGGGGAAGACGCAGATCTCGGTGTCGATGGCAGCTTCGGCCGCCATCCGGCTTTCGCCGAGGAAGGGCCGGCCCATGAAGTCCGGCGCAAACTGCAGGCCGACGATCTGCTGGCGCCCGTCGGCCATGACCTTGGAAAGCTTCACGACGCCCTTCAAGATATTGCTGTAGGAGGAAATGCTCTCGCCCTGGCCGATGAACTCGGTGCCGGCGTCGATCTTGCGGCGGGAAGAATGCTTGCTGAGTTCCGTCAGTTGGGCGCCCGTCAATGCCGAGCAGACGCCGCCATGACGGGCTTCGCAGGATCGACAGACAGCGGGAAGTTCTGCGGTGTTGGCGTCTCTGTTGAGCATGTCCATGAAGTATCGTCCGATTGCACGGCTGCGAGATGAGGTTGATCTTCGTCAATTCAGGTCTCTGACGAATTGATCTGCATCAAGGTTTGCGAAATCTCCCCTGATAGCCATTGGCGGACAGAAGGGGTTCGCGATGAACGAGATACTGCTCCAGAAATACACCGGTGCTGCACCGCGCTATACCAGCTACCCGACTGCACCGCATTTCGGCCCTGAGGTAAACTGCGACATCTATGCGCGGTGGCTGGGCGAACTGCGGGACGATGCGACGATCTCGCTCTACCTCCATATTCCATACTGTGACCGCCTCTGCTGGTTCTGCGCCTGTCATACCAAGCAGACGCTGCGCTATGACCCGATCGTCACCTATCTTGTGGCCTTGAAGGCAGAGATTGCCGCGGTCGGTGCAAGGGTTCCGCGCTCCGCCAGGGTAACGGCGGTTCACTGGGGCGGCGGTTCGCCGACCATGCTGAAGCCCGCGGACATGATCGGGCTGATGGACTGTCTGCGCCAGGCCTTCACGATCGCTCCGGATGCCGAGATCAGCGTCGAGATGGATCCCAACGATCTCGACGAGGCGCGCTATGACGCGCTTGCCGCGATCGGTCTCACCCGGGCGAGCCTCGGGGTTCAGGATTTCGATCCCACGGTGCAGAAGGCGATCAATCGCCTCCAGACCTTCGAACAGACACGCTCGGTGGTCGAGGCGGTGCGGGCGAGGGGCGTGCAATCGGTCAACTGCGACGTGCTTTACGGGCTTCCGCATCAGACGATCGCTTCCCTGGAGCGGACCGTCTCGGATATCATCTCGCTGGACCCGGACCGCATCGCGCTGTTCGGCTATGCCCATGTGCCGTGGATGAAGAAGCATCAGACGATGATTCCGGATGCGGCTCTGCCGGATGTGCGGCAGCGCTTCGCGCAGATGGCACGGGCGTCCGACATGCTGATCTCGGCAGGCTATGAAGCCATCGGTATCGACCACTTCGCCAAGCCGGCCGATGCGCTTGCCCTCGCCGCCAGAACCGGTGCGCTGCGCCGCAACTTCCAGGGCTATACGGACGATGCCGCCGATGCGTTGATCGGCATGGGGGCGTCCTCGATCGGCCAGCTGCCGCAGGGATATGTCCAGAACATGCCGGCGACCGGCGAATACCAGCGGGCGGTGGAGGCCGGAGGACTGGCGGCAGTCCGCGGGATCGAACTGTCCGACGATGATCGGCTCAGGGCCTATGTCATCGAGCGCATCATGTGCGACTTCGGCTTCGACTTCCGGCCGCTTCGGGAGCGGTTCGGCGATGTCGCGGAGGCGATCGTTGCCGAAGCCGGCCACTATGCCCGCCATAACATCGACGGCATATGCCTTGCAGATGCCGAGGGCTTCCATCTGACGGAGGCCGGCAAGCCGTTTGCCCGCAGCGTCGCTGCCGTCTTCGATCGCTACCTCGACACCGGGGTCGGGCGCCATTCGATTGCTGTTTGAGCAACAGTTAGTCCACAATTGGTCGGCGCGGGAACACGGGGATTGGCATTTGCCGACGTATTCCCTATGTGGAACGCTGAATTGAATATTTCAGAGGACATTGGCGTGACTGCTACATTCGACAAAGTTGCCGACATCATCGCGGAAACCAGCGAGATCGACCGCGAGACGATCACGCCGGAGAGCCATACGATCGACGACCTCGGCATCGACAGCCTAGACTTCCTCGACATCGTCTTCGCGATCGACAAGGAATTCGGCATCAAGATTCCGCTCGAGCAGTGGACGCAGGAAGTCAACGACGGCAAGGTCTCGACGGAGGAATATTTCGTCCTCAAGAACCTCTGCGCCAAGATCGACGAGCTGAGGGCGGCGAAGGGCTGAGACGCCGTTCCCCACGCATGAATGCTGCTTGAATACTTCCAGATGATCGACCGGGTGGAGGGCGTGGACCTCCCCGCAAAGGTGTTGCGGGCACGGTCGGTCGTCCCGGCGAAGAGCCCCGTGTTCGAGGGCCATTTTCCCGGCATGCCGCTCGTTCCGGGCGTGCTGCTGATCGAGACGATGGCGCAGGCCTCGGGGTTCCTGGTGCTGGCGGCGACGAATTTCGCAGCCATGCCGTTCCTGATGTCCGTCGACGGCGCCAAGATGCGCAGCTTCGTCGGCCCCGACACCGTACTCGACATCGAAGCGTTTCTGGAGCATGAGGGGTCCGGCTATGCCGTCACCAAGGCGAAGATCACCGCGGACGGCAAGAAGGTCTGCGACGCTCAGTTGAAGCTTCGCACCATGCCGTTCAGTGAAGTGCCGCTTGCCGACATCGTGCGCAAGCGTGCGGAAGAAGTCGGGCTCATGGACGCGCTTCAAGCTGGCGCGTGAAACGCCAGGCAATGAGGACAGAATGAGCAAGTCTGACAATGATGTCGTGATCACCGGGGTCGGGATCGTCACCTGCTACGGCGTCGGCAAGGAGCCGCACGTGGCGCTGTTGTCGTCTGCCGAGGCTGAGCTTCCTCGGGTGGAGAGCGACCGTTTCAAGCCCTATCCGGTCCATCCGATGCCGGAGATCGACTGGTCGCAGCAGATCCCGAAGCGTGGCGACCAGCGCCAGATGGAGAACTGGCAGCGCCTCGGCGTGTTCGCCGCCGGTCTCGCGCTCGATGACGCCGGCCTGAAGACCGATGCCGAGGCCTGCGCCTCAATGGACATGATCGTCGCTGCCGGTGGTGGCGAGCGTGACATCAAGGTCGATTCGCTGATCGTCGACGAGGCGCTGAAGCGCAACGACCGGGAGACGCTGCTCAACGAAAAGCTGACGACGGAGCTGCGCCCGACGTTGTTTCTGGCGCAGCTGTCCAACCTGCTCGCGGGCAATATCTCCATCGTTCACAAGGTGACCGGCTCGTCGCGCACCTTCATGGGCGAGGAAGCGGCAGGCATTTCGGCGGTCGAGACAGCGTTTCACCGCATCAAGTCCGGTCAGTCCACCCACTCGCTGGTCGGCGGCGCCTTCGTGGCGGAGCGGGCCGACATCCTCCTGCTGGTCGAGGGCATTCGTGCCCATGCGACCGGTGACTGGCAGCCGCTCTGGCAGCGTTCCTCCGACAACGGCGGCGGCATGATGCTAGGGTCGGTCGGCGCCTTCCTGGTTCTGGAGTCGCGGGCTCATGCCGTGGCACGAGGCGCCCACATCTATGCGTCGATCGATGCGGTCGAAGGCGATCGCGGCAACCGTGACGACGGCAGGCTCGAACAGCGCCTTTCCCGGCTCTCGGGGCCGGCCATGGACGCAGAATCGTCGGAAATCCTCCTGTTTTCAGGGGCAAGCGGCATGGTCGAAACATCGCTGCGCGAGCGTCAGGTGCTGGCGGAACGGTTTCCCGGCGCGACGCTCCGCGGCTATGGCGGCATGACCGGGCATGGCATGGAGGCGCAGTTCCCGCTCGGACTGGCGCTGGCCGCCCTTGCCCTCGACGGCAATCTGCGCGTGCCGTCCTTTGATTCCAGCATTGAGCAGCCGATGCCGGCGCCCGCCCGACAGGCCGTGGTGACGACGGTCGGCTATACGCGCGGCGAGGGACTGGCAGTCCTCTCGGCCGGTGCGTAAGGAGACAGACATGAGCGACAACCGTTTCAAGGATCATCTCGGGCGGCCGATCATCGCCGTCACCGGCATGGGCGTGATCACGTCTCTCGGGCAGGGCCTTCAGGACAACTGGGCAGCTCTGACGTCGGGCACGTCCGGCATCCACAAGATCAGCCGCTTCCCGACGGAAGGCCTCTCGACCCGAATCAGCGGTACGGTGGATTTCATCGACGTTCCCGCCGACAATTCGGTCGAACGTTCCTATGCTTTTGCCCGCGAAACCACCGCCGAAGCATTGGCTCAGGCGGGTCTCTCCGGCGACTTCCAAGGCCCTCTTTTTCTCGCGGCGCCGCCGGTGGAGCCGGAATGGTCGGCCCGCTTTGCGCTTGCTGACCGCGCACCACCGTCGCAGGTCGACGGCGATGCCTATGATCGCTTCCTGGCCGCTATGCGCGACCGCCCCGATCCTGCCTTCCTCGAGGCTGTCCAATTCGGTTCGATTTCGGAACGGCTGTCGGACAAATTCGGTACCCGAGGATTGCCTGTGACGCTATCGACGGCATGTGCCTCGGGCGCGACGGCCATCCAGCTCGGCGTGGAGGCCATCCGACAGGGCCGCACCGACCGCTCCCTCGTGGTCGCGACGGATGGCTCCGTCAGCGCCGAGGCACTGATCCGTTTCTCGCTTCTCTCTGCGCTCTCGACCCAGAACGACCCGCCGGAGAAGGCGTCCAAGCCTTTCAGCAAGGAGCGCGACGGCTTTGTCATCGCCGAGGGCGCCGCGACCCTGGTGCTGGAATCACTGGAGGCGGCGATCGCCCGCGGCGCAAAGGTGCTGGGGATCATGAAGGGCTGCGGCGAGAAGGCAGACCACTTCCACCGCACGCGCTCCTCGCCGGATGGCGGTCCCGCGATCGCCACGATCCGGGCGGCACTCGAAGATGCCGGCATGGACGAAGGCGGCATCGGCTACATCAATGCCCATGGCACCTCGACGCCGGAAAACGACAAGATGGAATACGGCGCGATGCTCGCCGTCTTAGGTGACGGACTGAAGGATATCCCCGTGTCGTCGAACAAGTCGATGATCGGCCATACTCTGACGGCCGCCGGTGCGGTTGAAGCCGTCTTCTCGATACAGACGATGCTGACGGGTACGCTGCCGCCGACCATCAACTACATCAATCCGGACCCTACGATCGTCCTCGACGTGGTGCCGAACGAGAAGCGGGACCAGCAGGTCCAGGCGGTTCTTTCCAACTCCTTCGGCTTCGGCGGGCAGAATGCCAGCCTTGTCATGGCGCTGGAACCAGCCTAGAGACAGCCAACACAGAATTTTGGCCGATTGAACGTCCTCCGGGCGAAGGAAATCCATATGCGCGCTCTCCAGCTGATCGACGACCGCAAGCTCGAAACGGTCGACATTCCCGAACCGGAAGCTCCCGGTCCCGGAGAGGTCACGTTGAGGGTCAAGGCCGTGGCATTGAACCACATCGACGTCTGGGGCTGGCGCGGCATGGCATTTGCCAAGCGCAAAATGCCGCTGACGATCGGCGCGGAAGCCTCCGGCGTCGTCGAGGCGATCGGCCCCGGTGTCTCGAACGTCCTCCCGGGCCAACTGGTGGCGATCTACGGCGCGCGCACCTGCGGTCTCTGCAAGCCCTGCCGCGAGAAGCGCGACAATCTCTGCGAGAACGTCTCTGGCGTGCACGGCTTCCACCTCGACGGCTTTGCGCAGGAGAAGGTC
Source organism: Rhizobium sp. PK7-22 (assembly GCF_056530405.1). Lineage (NCBI taxonomy): Bacteria > Pseudomonadati > Pseudomonadota > Alphaproteobacteria > Hyphomicrobiales > Rhizobiaceae > Rhizobium > Rhizobium sp. PK7-22. The sequence continues at coordinate 2,701,025 of NZ_CP096514.1, read as the reverse complement.
AATCTGCCAGCCCGCCTGCTGGTTCCGGCTCCTCCGGGCGTCGATGCGATCGCTGCAGCACTGGCGCCGGTGACCTTCGGTACGGTCGAGCACATGCTGTTCGACAACGCCAAGCTTGAGCCCGGTGAAACGATCCTCGTGCATGCGGGCGGTTCGGGCATCGGCTCGGCAGCCATCCAGCTTGCCAAGAAGACCGGCTGCACCGTCATCACGACGGTCGGTTCCGACGACAAGATCGAGCGCGCCAAGGCACTCGGTGCCGATCACGTCATCAACTATCGCACTGACCGCTTCGAAGGCGTCGTGCGCAAGTTGACGAAGAAGAAGGGCGTCGATGTGGTCTTCGAGCATGTCGGTGCAGATACCTTCGCCGCCTCCATGTTCTGCCTGAAGCGTGGAGGCCGGCTGGTCACCTGTGGCTCGACCTCCGGCGTCTCCACCAGCGTGAACCTGATGATGCTCTTCCAGCAGCAGCTGAAGCTTTTTGGCTCCTTCGGCTGCCGGATGGAGAACATGGCGAATGCGATGCAGAAGATGGCCCGCGGTGTGGTTCATCCGGTCATCGACACTGAAGTGACGTTCGACGATATCGATCGGGCTCTGGAGCGGATGGAAACGCGACAGGTGTTCGGCAAGATCGTCCTGCGCATGGATTGATGACTTGAAAATGTTCGTGACGAGGATCGTGTTGGCCTTCCGGCGTTTCCAGCAATGGCTGGTGGCGCAGGCGGCCTTCGGCGTTCTCAACCTCCTCAAGCTGTTCCCGGCCGATCCGGCCATGAACTTTTCGGACCGGGCTGCCCGTTGGCTCGGGCCAAAGCTCGGCCGCCATCGACTGATGCTGACCAACCTGCGCAATGCCTATCCAGACAAGACCGGCTCCGAGATCGAAGAGATTGCGGTCAGGAGCTGGGGGCACATGGGTCGGCTGGCGGCTGAATATGTCTTTCTGGACCGGCTGTTCGACTTTGCCCCCGAGAATACAGAGCCCGGCCGGGTCGAGGTTTCCGGCGTTCCTGTGTTCATGGATCTCCTCGAAAGACCTCGACCCTTCATAGTGTTTACAGCCCATTCGGGGAGCTTTGAATTGCTTCCGGTGGCTGCCAAGAGCTTCGGCCTCGATGTGATGGTCCTGTTCCGGCCGCCCAACAACCCGTACATCGCCAAGAAGGTCTTTGACTTCCGAAGCTCGCGCATGGGCAAGCTCGTGCCGTCGCATGCCGGGTCGTCCTTTGCGCTGGCGCGCAGGCTCGAAGCTGGCGGTGGCGTCGGGGTACTGGTCGATCAAAAGTTCAAGAAGGGGCTGACGACCACGTTCTTCGGGCGTCCCGTCCGCACCAATCCCCTGCTTGCCAAGCTCGTGCGACAGTTCGATGCGGATGTGTATCCTGCCCGCTGCATCCGGCTTCCCAACAACCGCTTCCGTCTCGAGATAGAGCCGATGATCGACGTTCCGCGAGATGCCAAGGGGCATGTCGATGTCCAGGCGACCGCGCAGATGTTGAACGATAAGGTCGAGAGCTGGGTCCGGCAAAACCCTGAACAGTGGCTCTGGTATCACGACCGCTGGGAGATCAAGAAACAGTTGAAGGTATAGTCATTTTACTTTCTGCCGCATCTTGAACAACGCACGCGCAAGGTTAATCTGACACACTGTCGCTATTGCTTGGACTCACAAGAGGAAGGACGCGAGACTGCACGGGAAGGGGTTCTCTGCGGGCCTTGGGAAATCGAATGGAAGCACTGATCGATCTCTTCTGGTCAAAATACCGCGACCTGCGGTCCGCCGTGGATGAGGACGACCCCGAATCCGTGCTTTCGTTGGACAGGCAGCTCGATCCGCTGCTCGAGGCGATCTTCCAGCACGAGGGTGCGGATCCCACAAGTATCCAGGCACAGTTCCAGTTTGCTCTGGACCTCCTGAAGGAGGAGGCAGACGACAGCGGATGCGTGCATCGCAACGGCCATCTTCTCCAGACTCTCGTCGAGCGATACCTCGCCCCGCAGCTCGGCCGTGCGGCAACCGTGAGGGCGGCCGGAGAGACGGGCAACATAGCCGTTTTTGGAAGCGACCCTGGCGCCGTTCTGGATACGGGATTGTTCGACCAAATTCCGGAACGGATCATGGTCGTGGCACCGGGGTATCGGGTTTTCTATTCCAACGAAACCAACGCACTCAGGCTTGGGCAGACCAAGGAAAAGCTTCTCGGGCGCCATTTTGCGGATCTGGTGGGCGTCTACCACTTTCAGCGGGATTTGCGGGAGCCGATCGACCGCTGCCTGCTCGGCGAAAGCCTGTCGCTCACCTATGCAGAGCAGCGGGAGGAGGGGACTGTCGTCATTCGCTGCAGAATGTCCCCCTGTTTCTCCAATGCCGTAACCCAGGTCGGCGCTCTGGTGGTGATCCAGGAGATGGCGGATCGCCGTCGTCCCCGTCCGTCAAGCTGAACCTTGGGATCTCTGCGGTTCGGCACGGAAATTCTTCAGCAGATGCGACCGCTCGAAGGCAATGTGCCGGCGCATGCCTTCGAAGAAGCCGCGCAGCATGTAGCCGACGGCCTCCATGTTGACGGGTTCGCCGGAGCCTAGATTGTAAAGTGCCTCCGTGAGTTCCTCCGCATAGCCTTCGTCCTCGAGATGCTCGTATCTCAGCCGCGACAGCGTCTCATCGTCGGCGGATCCGTCCTGCCACTGCTTGATCCGGGGAAACACGATGGTCTCCTCGTAGTGGTGAAGGCTACGTATCATCGGCGCGAGCGCCTTGGCGGCATAAATGCACTTCTGCCGGTTGACGTTTGCCGGGAGTGAATCGGCGATTTCCTCCAACTCGTTGCAAAGTGCCAGCTGTTCGAGCTGAGCGTCCTGCAACCAGGCAAGCATCTCTGCGTCTCTTATCGTTCCTTCGCATTTTTGCGATCGATGACCGTCGTGCGCCTGTTTCATGCAGCATCTCCCAAAGCTCCGTCCCCATTCGTCCCATGCGTGCAGAATCGGAGATGAGATGGGTTCTCGCCTTGATCCAAATCAAGGCCGGGCAGCCGCTGCGGTGCCAATCCTCCCCCTGTCGCGGGATGCTGCCACGAGGGATTCGCCTCGTTTCTGAGCGGACGCGAATTGCAATCAGGCCGTTGGGGGATGTCCAACATGAACTACACGATCGAAACTGTGGCGCTGGCGGTGGGGGCGTTCCTTGCGCTGCTGGGCGTCGCCTTCGCACAGGACAGTCAATTTGCCGCCCACATGTGGGTGTTGTTCTTTGCGCTCTTTGCCGGTGCCGTCGTGCTGGTGCGGCGGGCGAGCTTTGCGCCTGCCGGTCCTTTCCAAAAAGCACTCCGACAATCGGAGTACTTCGATGAGGTCATCAAATACGGCGTCATCGCGACGATCTTCTGGGGGGTGGTGGGGTTCCTTGTGGGGGTCGTCGTCGCACTGCAGCTGGCCTTCCCCGACCTCAACATCGAGCCCTACCTCAACTTCGGCCGCACGCGCCCGCTTCACACTTCGGCGGTCATCTTCGCGTTCGGCGGCAATGCGCTGATCGCCACGTCGTTCTACGTCGTGCAGCGGACCTCGCGGGCAAGGCTCTTCGGCGGCAATCTCGGCTGGTTCGTGTTCTGGGGCTATCAGCTGTTCATCCTGATGGCGGCCACCGGCTATCTCCTGGGGATCACCCAGAGCCGCGAATACGCTGAGCCGGAATGGTATGTCGACATCTGGCTGACCATCGTCTGGGTCGCCTATCTCGTCGTCTTCCTCGGCACGATCCTGCGGCGCAAGGAACCCCACATCTATGTGGCCAACTGGTTCTATCTCGCCTTCATCGTGACCATCGCCATGCTGCACGTGGTCAACAACCTTGCCATTCCCGTCTCCTTTCTGGGAGTGAAGAGCTACTCGGCATTTTCGGGTGTCCAGGATGCGCTGACCCAGTGGTGGTACGGGCATAACGCGGTGGGCTTCTTCCTGACGGCCGGCTTCCTCGGCATGATGTACTACTTCATCCCGAAGCAGGTGAACCGCCCGGTCTATTCCTACCGGCTGTCGATCATCCACTTCTGGGCGCTGATCTTCATGTACATTTGGGCCGGACCTCATCACCTTCACTACACGGCGCTGCCGGACTGGGCGCAGACGCTCGGCATGGTCTTCTCGATCATGCTCTGGATGCCCTCCTGGGGCGGCATGATCAACGGCCTGATGACGCTGTCTGGCGCCTGGGACAAGATCCGCACCGACCCCATCGTTCGCATGATGGTCATTGCCGTTGCCTTCTACGGGATGGCGACCTTCGAAGGCCCGATGATGTCGGTGAAGGCGGTCAATTCGCTCAGCCACTATACGGACTGGACGATCGGTCACGTGCACTCCGGCGCACTCGGCTGGAACGGCATGATCACCTTCGGCGCCATCTACTTCCTCGTGCCGAAGCTCTGGAACCGCAAGCGCCTCTACAGCCTGCAACTCGTCAACTGGCACTTCTGGCTGGCAACCCTCGGTATCGTTGTCTACGCGGCCGTAATGTGGGTGGCCGGCGTGCAGCAGGGCCTGATGTGGCGCGAGTACGACGACCAGGGCTTCCTCGTCTACTCCTTCGCAGAATCGGTTGCGGCAATGTTCCCCTACTACGTGCTGCGCGCCGTCGGCGGCGGGATGTTCCTCCTGGGGGCACTGATCATGGCCTACAACGTGACAATGACAATCCTCGGCTATGAGCGGCGCGAAAACGTCCCGGGTGTCACACCCGCGGCGGCGCTGCAGCCGGCAGAATAGGGAGCAGAAATATGGCTCTTCTGGATAAACATAAGTTCATCGAACGCAATGCCACGCTGCTGCTGGTGGGGTCTCTGCTGGTGGTGGCGGTTGGCGGGATCGTCGAGATCGTGCCGCTCTTCTACCTTGAGAACACGATCGAGAAGGTCGAGGGAATGCGGCCCTATTCGCCGCTCGAACTCGCGGGCCGCAACATCTACATCCGCGAGGGTTGCTACGTCTGTCACAGCCAGATGATCCGGCCGTTTCGCGACGAGGTCGAGCGCTACGGACACTACAGCCTGGCGGCCGAATCCATGTACGACCACCCCTTTCAATGGGGGTCGAAGCGGACCGGACCGGACCTTGCTCGCGTCGGCGACCGTTACTCCAACGAGTGGCACGTGCAGCATCTGATCGAGCCGCGCTCGGTCGTGCCGGAATCGGTGATGCCAAGCTACTCCTTCCTGAAGGAGACGCCGCTGCAGGTCCGCAACGTCGGGATGGAGCTGGTCGCCAACCGCAGGGTGGGCGTTCCGTATAGTGACGAGATGGTGGAATTCGCTGCCGCTGATATCGCGGCGCAGGCGGATCCGAATGCCGACACCTCCGGCGTGACGGAGCGATATCCGAAGGCGAAGATCGGCGATTTCGACGGCGATCCGGCAGCTCTCACCGAAATGGACGCGCTCGTCGCCTACCTGCAGATGCTCGGCACGCTGGTCGATTTCTCGACCTATGACGATGCGTCCGGCTACCGCTGAGGAGAATGCAATGGAAGCCTATACCGCACTTCGCCATTTTGCCGACAGCTGGGCCTTGCTTGGCATGACCCTGTTCTTTCTCGGCGTCGTCCTGTTCACCCTGCGCCCTGGTTCGAAGTCTCATGCCAATGAGGCTGCCCAGATCCCTCTGAAGGAGGATTGAGAGATGGCGGACAAACATATCGATGAAATCAGCGGCGTCGAGACCACCGGTCATGAGTGGGACGGTATCCGCGAACTGAACAACCCGATGCCGCGCTGGTGGGTCTGGACCTTCTATGCCACGATCGTCTGGGCGATCGGCTACACGATCCTCTACCCGGCCTGGCCGATGGTGACGCAGGCGACCACGGGCGTGCTGAATTATTCCAGCCGTGCCGAGCTTGCCGGCGAACTGGATGGCGCCAGGATTGCCCAGGGCGAGATCCTCGAAAAGGTCTCCAAGGTTTCGCTCGAGGAGATCCTCGCCGATCCCCAGCTTGCGCAATACGCCACCGCCGGCGGCGCATCCGCCTTCCGGGTCAACTGTGTCCAGTGCCATGGCACCGGAGCTGCGGGCGGTCAGGGCTATCCCAACCTCAACGACGACGACTGGCTTTGGGGCGGCGACATCAACGCGATCTACCACACGATCGCACACGGCGTCCGTGACGGGGTAAACGAGGATACCCGCTTCTCCGAAATGCCCGCCTATGCCGACATTCTGCAGCCGGAGGAGGTTCGTCAGGTGGCCGCCTATGTCGTCAGCCTCAGCGGGACACCGCGGGACGCAGCCATGGTGGAACCCGGCATGCAGCTTTTTGCCGACAATTGCGCAGCCTGCCACGGGGAGAACGCGGAGGGCAACCGGGAGTTTGGCGCACCCAATCTTGCGGATGCGATCTGGCTGAAGGTCAACGGCGAGGCGGAAATCGCCCGTCAGGTTCAGGCGCCTCGCCATGGCATGATGCCGGCCTGGAGCGGCCGGCTGAGCAATGAGACAGTGAAGCAGCTGGCCGTCTATGTGCACTCGCTGGGCGGCGGGGAATAAAGCTCTCCTAAATTCGAACAGCACCAGGCCGCCCATTCGGTGCGGCCTGGTGCAGATGCATTTCAGTCGCGCGTCCAGATCGCCTTGTCGATCTTCCCGGCAAGCTCCGGATAATCGGCGACCTCGAAAATTGGCTCCTTGCCGGCTTTGCGCTGTCTGAAGTAGTCGGTCGTCAGTTTTGCCACCGTGCCCGACAGCAGCACGATCGCGATCAGGTTGATGGTCGCCATCAGGCCCATGGAGGCGTCGGCTGCATTGAAGACTGTTGCCACGGATTCATAAGCGCCCCAGACCACCATCAACAGAACCGCGCTGCGCAGGATGAACAGTCCGATGCCCGATGCCGCGCCGAGGAAGGTCATCGCGTTCTCGGCATAGGAGTAGTTGCCGATGATCGAGGTGAAGGCGAAGAAGAAGATCGCCGTCGCGATGAAATAGGATCCGAAGATTCCGAGGTGTTCCTGAAGCGCTGCCTGCGTCAGTTGTGCCCCGGTCACACCGCTTCCTGGAACAAGCGCGCTGGAGAGAAGGATCATCAGCGCCGTTGCCGTGCAGACGACGATGGTGTCGATGAAGACACCCAGCGCCTGCACGAAGCCCTGGGATGATGGATGGTGCGGCTCCGGCGTGGCAACGGCAGCGATATTGGGTGCGGAGCCCATGCCTGCTTCGTTGGAGAACAGGCCGCGCTTCACGCCGTTCATCATGGCCGCCATGACGCCGCCGGTGACGCCTCCGGCTGCCTCCTGCAGTCCGAACGCGCCGGCAAAGATGCTGCCGAAGACGCCCGGGATCTCCGTCCAGTTGATGACCAGCACGTAGAGGGTCGTCAGCAGATAGGCGCCGGCCATGAGCGGAACCACCAGTTCCGCCACCCGCGCGATCTGACGGATGCCGCCGAAGATCACGACGGCTGCGAGGATGGCGACAAAGATGCCGATACCCAATTTGGGGAGGCCGAAGGCGCCTTCCATGGCATCGGCAATGGAGTTTGCCTGCACCGCGTTGAAGACCAGTCCGAAGGAGAGAATCAGGCAAACCGAGAAGGCAGCTCCCGCCCACGGGGCACGCAGGCCTCTCGCGATGTAGAAGGCAGGCCCGCCGCGATACCGGCCTTCCGCGTTCTTGACCTTGTAGAGCTGCGCCAGGGCACTCTCGGAATAGGCCGTCGCCATGCCGACCAGCGCCACCATCCACATCCAGAAGATGGCCCCGGGACCGCCGAGGTAGAGTGCGACGGCAACGCCGGCGATATTGCCGGTGCCAACGCGGGAGGCGAGGCTGACGGTGAGGGCCTGGATAGGGCTGATGCCCGCGTCGTCCTCGGAGGTGCCGCCTTTCAGAACCCTGAACATCTCGCCGAACTGGAGGAATTGGATGAGCCGCAGCCGGACCGTGAAATAGATGCCGACGGCGAGCAATCCGTAGACGAGCACGTATTCCCAGAGGATCAGGTTCAGAAAATCGATGATCGCAGACATTTGGCCCTCCCGCACGCGGCTTTGACACCCTCATGGTAGGGCGGCAGCTGTAATTGGGAAGGTGGAGACAGATCGCCGGCAGCGGTGCCGCCTGCCAGGATCGTGGCTCGGAGATGCGACAATGAGCGCGGCCGGACCCCCATGCTTCTTGATTTAAGTCAAGGAGACCTGCGGCGGCGCATGGGAGAACGCAGACACAGAAGTGGATCTGCGCCCATGAATCTCTACACCGCAAACGGCATGGAAAACGCCAGCAACGACGCTCGCAAGTCTGGACCGAGTGAGCCTGGAACGCCGCCCGAACGCCTGTACGAGGCGCGCAAGAAGATCTTCCCGAAGCGGGCCGAAGGTCGGTTCCGCCGCTTCAAGTGGCTGGTGATGCTGATCACCCTCGGCATCTACTACATCACACCCTGGATACGCTGGGATCGCGGCCCCTATGCGCCGGACCAGGCCGTGCTCCTCGATCTTGCAAATCGCCGCTTCTACTTCTTCTTCATCGAAATCTGGCCGCAGGAGTTCTTCTACGTGGCCGGCCTTCTGGTGATGGCGGGTTTTGGTCTCTTCCTGGTGACTTCGGCTGTCGGGCGCGCCTGGTGCGGCTACGCCTGTCCCCAGACGGTGTGGGTCGACCTGTTCCTGGTCGTCGAACGCTGGATGGAAGGTGACCGCAATGCGCGCATGAAGCTCGATGCCGGGCCCTGGAGCCTGGAGAAGATCAGGAAGCGGGTCGTCAAGCATGGCATCTGGCTGCTGATCGCGGTTGCGACCGGCGGTGCATGGATCTTCTACTTTGCCGACGCCCCGACGCTCGCCTATGACTTTGCAACCGGCAATGCCGCCTTCGTGGCCTATTCCACGGTCGCAGTGCTCACGGCCACGACCTATGTCTTCGGCGGGCTGATGCGCGAACAGGTCTGCATCTACATGTGCCCGTGGCCGCGCATCCAGGCGGCCATGCTGGACGACAACTCGCTCGTCGTCACCTACAACGACTGGCGCGGCGAGCCGAGGTCGAAACATGCCAAGAAGGCGGCCGCCGCCGGTCAGCCGGTGGGCGATTGCGTCGACTGTAACGCCTGCGTCGCCGTCTGTCCGATGGGCATCGATATCCGCGACGGACAGCAGCTCGCCTGCATTACCTGCGCGCTGTGCATCGATGCCTGCGACGCGGTGATGGACAAGATCGGCAAGCCGCGGGGCCTGATCGATTATGCGACGCTCAATGAATACGACGCCAACATGGCGCTTGCCACCGACAACGGCACGACGTCCATCAATCCGGCCCGGGTGCGCGACGCCGATGGCGCCTTCACCGACAAGGTCCGCCACTTCAACTGGCGCATCATCCTGCGGCCGCGCACCCTGCTTTACCTGGCCGTCTGGAGCGCCGTCGGCATCGGGCTCCTCGTTGCGCTGCTCAGCCGCGACCGGCTGGAGGTCAACGTCATCCATGACCGCAATCCGCAATATGTGCTGGAATCGGACGGCTCGATCCGCAACGGCTATACGATCCGGCTTCTGAACATGATCCCTGAACCGCGGACGATCCTGCTTTCGCTGGAGGGGCTGCCGGGGGCGTCGATGAAGATCAACGGACTTTCCAGCGACGACGACCGGACCTTTGCCGTGTCGGTCGATCCTGACAAGGCGACAGCGCTGAAGGTGTTCGTCACCCTGCCGGCGGCTGCCATCGACCAGACCGACGCGCGCTTCAGCTTTATCGCCCAGGACCGCTCCAGCCACGAGCGCGACGCCTACAGCGCCACCTTCAATGCCCCGGAGCCAAGGAAATGAGATCCATGCGAACGAAACCCTTCGTCTTTACCGGCTGGCACATGATGGTGGTGATGACGATGTTCTTCGGGACCATCATATCCGTCAACTTCTACATGGCCTGGCAGGCGACCCACACCTGGAGCGGTCTGGTCGTCCCGAACACCTACATCGCCAGCCAGCAGTTCAACGGCAAGGTTGCCGAGGCAAAGGCATTGGCAGCGAGCGGCGTGCTCGGCAACCTCACGATCGCCGACGGCGAGATCCGCTACCAGATCAGCCATACGCGCGGTGACCCGGTGGCCGCCGACACGCTGACGCTGCACTTCCGGCGGCCGGTCGGGGAGCACCAGGATTTTGAAGTCGCGCTGGAGCCCCGGGGGAGCGGACTGTTTTCGATCCCGCGCGACGTGCTGCCCGGCACCTGGATCGTCGAAGCAGACGCCAGCGATGCCGGCGAACGCATACTGCATCATACCAAAAGGGTCGTCGTTGCCGGAGCCGCACGATGACCACCTGCTGTGCCCCCGGCACCGAAGGTGCGATGGAGCTTGAGCGGCTGAGCCACGCCCTGCCGTCTTCGGAGGAACTGCTGCTCTCCAGCCGGGTAATCGAGCCGGGGCTGCGCCAGACCGATCTCAGCGTCCCCGGCGTCCATTGCGGCGCCTGTATCTCGGCAATCGAGAAGGCGCTGACGGCACTGCCGGAGGTCGAGCGGGCAAGGGTGAACCTGTCCACCAAGCGCGTCTCCATCGTCTGGAAGGAGATTTCCGACGGTCAACCGACCAACCCTGTCCGTCTCGTGCAGACTATCGTCGATGCCACGGGCTATGATGCCCACCTGTTCACGAGTGCCCAAGAGGCTGGAGACAGGCAGCAGCGCGACCTGATCCGGGCCGTCGCCGTCTCCGGTTTCGCTGCCGCCAACATCATGCTGCTCTCCGTCTCGGTATGGTCGGGGGCCGAGGCCTCGACCCGCGACCTCTTCCACTGGGTTTCCGCCATGATCGCCGCGCCCGCGCTGGTCTACGCTGGTCGGTTCTTCTACCAATCCGCCTGGGTCGCCATCCGTCATGGCCGCACCAACATGGATGTGCCGATCGCTCTCGCGATCACGCTCTCCTACGCCGTCTCCCTCTGGGAAACGATGCACCACGGCGAGCACGTCTGGTTCGACGCCACCGTCTCGCTTCTGTTCTTCCTCCTGATCGGGCGCACGCTCGACCACATCATGCGCGATCGGGCGCGTGCCGCGATCAGCGGTCTTGCGCGGCTGTCACCACGCGGTGCCATGGTGATGACGGCGGACGGCGGACGGGATTACCGCCCGGTTGAGGAGATCCGACCCGGCGACAGATTGATGATTGCTGCCGGCGAACGTGTACCCGTCGACGGTCTGGTGGAAAGCGGCAGGAGCGATTTCGACCTCTCGATCGTCAACGGCGAGAGCGCACCCACGGCCATCGGCCCGGGAGACTCCGTCCAAGGCGGCACGCTGAACCTCACCGGCCCGCTCATTGTGAAGGCTACGGCTGCAGCCAGGGACTCGTTCCTGGCGGAGGTCATTGCATTGATGGAGGCTGCCGAAGGCGGGCGGGCTCGCTACCGGCGCATCGCCGACCGCGCCGCCCGGCTTTATTCGCCGGTCGTCCATCTTCTTGCGCTTTTTGCCTTCCTGGGATGGGGGATTTTCGGCGGCGACTGGAAGCAGGCGATGCTGATCGCCATCGCCGTCCTGATCATCACCTGCCCCTGTGCGCTCGGTCTGGCGGTGCCGGTGGTGCAGGTCGTGGCGGCAGGACGGCTGTTCAAGCACGGCATCATGGTCAAGGACGGATCGGCCATGGAGCGGCTGGCAGAGGTCGATACCGCGCTCTTCGACAAGACCGGGACGCTGACGCTTGGCCGGCCGCGGCTGATCAACGTCCGGGAGATCAACATCCGGCATCTGTCGCTTGCGGGCGGGCTTGCCATGCATTCGCGCCACCCGTTGTCACATGCGCTCTACAGAAGCGCGGGAAACGCTCTGTCGCAGTTCGACGATATCCAGGAGTTGCCGGGGCAGGGGCTTCAGGCACAGACGGAGGAGGGCCTCTATAGGCTCGGCAACCGCCGCTTTGCCACCGGTACCGCAGCCGGTGCGGGCACGACATCGGAAGTGGTGCTGTCGCTCGACGGTTCCGAGCTCGCCTGCTTCCGCTTCGAAGACATGGTGCGGCCAGACGTGTCCGCAGCGATCAGGGCACTGGATCATGCAGGCATTCGCACCGGCATTCTTTCCGGTGACCGCGCACCGGTCGTGGAGGCGCTTGCGAGCCGCCTTGGTGTCGCCTTCTGGAAGAGCGATCTTGCGCCGCGCGACAAGGTCGATGCCGTCGCCAACTTCAGCGCGCAGGGCGCGCGGGTGCTGATGGTGGGCGACGGGATCAACGACGCACCTGCGCTTGCGGCAGCCTATGTCTCGATCGCACCGGCAACCGCTGCGGACGTCGGGCGCCAGGCTGCGGATTTCGTCTTCATGCACGACAGTCTCTCGGCGGTGCCGCTTGCGATCGACGTATCGCGGCAGGCGGGGCGGCTTATTCGTCAGAATTTTGCGCTTGCCATCGGTTACAACGTCATCGCCGTGCCGATCGCGCTGGCGGGCTATGCGACGCCCCTGATCGCCGCCGTCGCCATGTCGACATCGTCGATCATCGTCGTTGCCAATGCCTTGCGGCTTAATCGCGTTTCCCGTTCAGCTGCGTTCGTTTCGAAGGTCGTGAACTCCGGTCCCGTGCCGGCGGAGGCACATCCCGCATGAACATGCTCGTCTATCTTATCCCGATCGCCCTTTTTCTCGGCGTGCTCGGCCTCTTCGCTTTTCTCTGGTCCCTGAAGAGTGGCCAGTACGACGACCTCGACGGCGCCGCATGGCGGGCGATCGAGGAGGACGACGATCATCCTGCTGTCTGACAACTGGTGGCTTTTGCATGTTTCAGCCTTGCCGTTTGACGTTCGCGGTGCCAAAACAGCGGCCGGAATTCAAATGGAGACAGAAGCGTGGAACAGGCAGAAATTGGCCTCATCGGGCTCGGCGTCATGGGCTCGAACCTCTCGCTCAACATAGCCGAAAAAGGCAACCGCATCGCGGTCTTCAACCGCAGCCCGGAGGCAACGCGCAAATTCTACGCCGAAGCCGGCGATCTGCAGGGCCAGATCATCCCGTGCGAGACGCTGGAAGAATTCGTGGCGTCGATCCGTCCACCGCGGCCGATCATCATCATGATCAAGGCCGGCGATCCGGTCGATCAGCAGATGGAAGCGCTGAAGCCCTATCTGTCGGCCGGCGACATCATGATCGACGCCGGCAACGCCAATTTCCGCGATACCATGCGCCGCTTCGATACCCTGAAGGACAGCGGGCTGACCTTCATCGGCATGGGCGTCTCCGGCGGTGAAGAGGGTGCCCGTCACGGCCCCTCGATCATGGTCGGTGGCAAGGAAGAGAGCTGGAAGCGCGTCGACAAGGTGCTGACCTCGATCTCCGCCAAATTCAACGACGAGCCTTGCGTTGCCTGGCTTGGCGAAAACGGCGCGGGCCACTTCGTCAAGACAATCCACAACGGCATCGAATACGCCGACATGCAGATGATTGCCGAAATCTACGGCATCCTGCGCGACGGCCTCGGCATGAGCGCGACCGAGATCGGCGAGGTCTTCGGCAAGTGGAACACCGGCCGTCTCAACTCCTACCTGATCGAGATCTCGGAACAGGTGCTGAAGGCGACCGATCCGGTTTCGGGCAAGCCGATCGTCGACATGATCGTCGATCGCGCCGGTCAGAAGGGCACAGGCAAGTGGTCCGTCATCGAAGCCCAAAACATGGGCGTCGCGGCAACCGCCATCGAGGCGGCTGTGGCCGGACGGATCCTGTCGTCGCAGAAGAAGGAACGCGAAGCGGCCGAAGGTATCCTCGGACTGCCGACGCTGGCCGAGACAACGAAGGACCGGGCGGCATTCCTCGCCGATCTCGAGAATGCGCTGCTTGCCGCCAAGATCGGCGCCTACGCACAAGGCTTCGCGGTCATGTCCGCAGCCTCCACCGAGTTCGGCTGGAACCTGCCGATGCCGACGATTGCCCGCATCTGGCGCGCCGGCTGCATCATCCGCTCGGCCTTTCTCGACGAGATCACCTCGGCCTTCACCAAGGATCCGGATGTCGCAAACCTGATCGTCACGCCGGCCTTCTCGCAGATGGTCAAGGCGACCGACGGCGCGCTTCGCCGGGTTGTTTCCTATGCGGCACTGTCCGGCCTGCCGGCTCCGGCGCTGTCGTCGGCGCTCGCCTACTTCGACGCCTACCGCCGCGGCCGCGGCACCGCCAACCTGATCCAGGCGCAGCGCGACTTCTTCGGTGCCCATGGCTTCGAGCGCATCGATGGCCTCGACCGGCCGCATGGCCCCTGGGGCAGCGGCCTCAACCAGGGCTGAGCCGGAACGACAACGAAAACCCGCCCTTGTGGCGGGTTTTTCATGTCTTGCTAAAACATTGGAGGCGGCGTCAGCCGTTCGGACCCATCGGCGACCAGGCCGGCTTGCTGATGCTTTGCAGGAGGTCCGGTGCGACGCCGTCGATCCGGGCAATCACTGCCTTGGCAAGCTCGCGCCCGGCGTGCCGCACGTCCTCGTTGACCGTATAGATCTCCGGACGGATCCAGTTCAAAAACTCCGCCGATTGCTTCGACACAAGATCTGCGTCGCGCCCAAGCACCTTTCCGGCGGCTTCGATGCCAGCCACCAGGGCAATCGTCGAACTGCCGCTCAGGGAGATGATGCCGTCTGGCGCATGGGCGGAGCGCATCATCGCCTCGGCATGGGCGCGGATGTCTCCAAGAGAGGTCTCGGTCGTGACCCTTCCCATGGCGACCTCCGTCAGTCCATAGTCGCTCAGGGCGCGCTCGAAGCCGTTGCGACTGTGCAGGAAGAAGGAGAGGGCGTTCGGCGGCGGCAGAAGCGCTATGCGTTCGCGACCCTTGCCGGCGAGCTTCGCCACGGCCTGATAGGCGAAGGCCTCATTGTCATAGTCGTGATAGGGGTGGGAGATGCCCATGTCGCTGCGACCGTGCGCGGCGAACGGCATGTTGCGCTCTGTCATCAGGCGGATGCGTGGATCATCGGGCGCAATGCGGGAGATGATGACACCGTCGGCGGAGCCGGTGTCGAGGATGTACTTCACCGGCACCATCGGGTCCTTCTGGTGCGAATGCGGCGTCAGCACGAGGTGGTACTGCGTGCCGGCCAGCACTTCCGATATGCCGAACACCAGCTGACTGGTGAAGCCCATCAGTTCTTCCTCGATGCTGAGCACGAGGGCAATGACATTGGTCTTGCCGGTTCTGAGGCGCACACCGGCGCGGTTCGGCTGGTAGCCGAGCTGGTTGGCGATGAGGCGGACACGCTCCTTGGTGTCAGCGCCGATATCCGGCGCATCCTTCAGCGCCCGCGACACGGTGGTGATCCCGAGCCCGGTCATGTAGGCGATCGTCTTGAGTGTCGGACGCTCCTGCGCCGATCTTGGCGCACCTCCAGTCCTCTTCGTCGTACCGTCGTCCATTGCCTGTCACCACCGTCCGAGTAAGCCGTGGATCAATAGAGATTTGTCCAGCACTTGAATACACCTTGCATTCACCGGTCGATCGGCGCCGCAAGGGGGCTAAACTGTAACGATGCAGTAGAAATGTCGAGCGAATTCTCCAGCTGCTCCGCGCCAGCATTCTTCCTGGGTTGCACAACGCAGGCGCAGCATCTTTTTTGCCTTTGCGAGATGGAAGGATATCAACAATAGCGGAAAATGCCTTTACGAAAGGGCGTTAGCTGATCTGGTTCGCTCCCGACGCTCCTCTTCATGCGCAGCTTGAGATTGTAATTCAGCGCCTCCGAAGATTTTTGCTCGCACTGCTGTTGCGTGAGTGAAAGCTTTGCACTAGCTTTTTACGGCAACGTTTCAGTGAGGGAGGAGACTCATGTTTACTCGTGCATTTGCAGCCGCTTTGGCGGCTACCGTCGTGCTGCCACTCAGTGCCGCACAGGCTACGGATCTGGAGGTAACCCATTGGTGGACCTCCGGCGGCGAGGCTGCTGCAGTGGCAGAACTTGCCAAGGCGTTTGACGCAACCGGCAACAAATGGATCGACGGCGCCATTGCCGGCGCAGGCAGCACTGCCCGGCCGATCATGATCAGCCGCATCACCGGTGGCGACCCCATGGCCGCCACGCAGTTCAACCACGGCCGTCAGGCGCAGGAACTGGTGGAAGCCGGCCTGATGCGCGACCTGACAGCCGTTGCCGAAGAGGGGAACTGGAAGGACGTCATCAAGCCGGCCAGCCTGCTCGACAGCTGCACCATCGACGGCAAGATCTATTGCGTGCCCCTCAACATCCACTCCTGGCAGTGGCTGTGGCTCTCGAATGCGGCCTTCGAACAGGCTGGCGTCCCGGTGCCTAAGGACTGGAACGAGTTCGTCGCGGCTGCTCCGAAACTGAAGGAAGCTGGTATCCAGCCGCTCGCGCTCGGCGGCCAGGCCTGGCAGGCCGGCGGCCTTTTCGACACGCTCGTCCTCTCTCTGGGCGGTAAGGATGTGTATCAGGCTGTTTATGTCGACAAGGACGCCGACGTGGCAGCCGGGCCGGAAATGGCAAAGGTCTTCGAGGCTGCGGCCCAGGCACGCGACATGGCGGCCGGCAGCAATGTCCAGGACTGGAACCAGGCCACCAACATGGTGATCACCGGCAAGGCCGGCGGTCAGATCATGGGCGACTGGGCGCAGGGGGAATTCCAGATGGCCGGCCAGGTGGCGGGTGAGGATTACAGCTGCCTGCCCGGTCTCGGCGTCAGCCCCTACATCACCACTGGTGGCGATGCCTTCTACTTCCCCGTTCTCGATGACGAGGAAAAGTCGAAAGCGCAGGATGTCCTGGCACAGAGCATGCTCGACCCTGCCACGCAGGTCGCGTTCAACCTCAAGAAGGGCTCGCTGCCCGTTCGCGGTGACGTCGATCTGGCTGCTGCCAACGACTGCATGAAGAAGGGACTGGAGATCGTTGCACAGGGCAACGCCTTGACCAGTACCGATCAACTGCTCTCGGCCGACAGCCAGAAGCAGAAGGAGGACCTCCTGACGGAGTTCTTCGCCAGCACGTCGATGAGCCCGGAAGCCGCCCAGGAGCGTCTTGCGGACATCATTTCCTCGGCTGACTAGTTCCCAAGCGGCCGCAGCCGGCCGGCACTGCTTGCGGTGTCGGCCGGTCTGACCGTTCGCTTTCCGTCTGTTGCGCGTCCGCCAGTTCGCTGACGGAATGCGTCCCAGCGATGTCGCGCTCGAGGAGGACACGACAATGACAGGTCACGCGCCTGCCAAACGCCCCAACCAGCTTTTCCGCAATCTGAATTCCAAGATTGCCTCCATTCCGATGATCCTGATTGCCGTCGGAATCTTCCTGGGAGGCTCTGTCTGGACGATCGTCTATTCGTTCACCAACTCCAAGCTTCTGCCGCGGATGTCCTTCGTGGGACTCGACCAGTACGAGCGGCTCTGGAGCACCTCGCGCTGGATCATCTCGATCCAGAACCTTGCGATCTATGGCATCCTGTCCTTGATCTTCAGCCTGGTGATCGGCTTCATGCTGGCGGCGCTGATGGACCAGAAGATCCGTTTCGAAAGCGCGTTCCGGACGATCTTCCTCTATCCGTTTGCGCTCTCCTTCATCGTCACCGGCCTCGTCTGGCAGTGGATCCTCAACCCCGAGTTTGGCGTGCAGGGCATCGTCCGGTCGCTCGGCTGGCAGAGCTTCACCTTCGATCCGCTCTACAATCCCGATATCGTCATCTACGGCATCCTGATCGCCGGCCTCTGGCAGGGCACGGGGCTCGTCATGTGCCTGATGCTTGCCGGCCTGCGCGGCATCGACGAGGACATCTGGAAGGCGTCGCGCGTCGACGGCATCCCGATGTGGCGGACCTATCTCTTCATCGTCATCCCGATGATGCGGCCGGTGTTCATCACCACGCTCGTCATCATCGCGAGCGGCATCGTCAAGGTCTACGACCTCGTCGTCGCCCAGACCAGCGGCGGCCCGGGCAATGCCTCGGAAGTGCCGGCGAAATACGTCTACGACTACATGTTCCAGGCGCAGAACCTCGGCCAGGGCTTTGCCGCATCGACGATGATGCTGCTGACCGTCGCCATCATCATCATCCCCTGGGCCTATCTCGAGTTCGGAGGCAAGAAGCGTGGCTAACATCTCGACACTCAACACCACCGCTGCCGGTTTCGATGCCGTGGCCACCGATGTCTCCGGACCCCGCGGTCGCCGGCCGAGGCGGACGCTGTCGCGCCGCAACATCATCCTCTACGGCACGCTCTTCATTGCGGCGCTCTACTATCTAGTGCCGCTCTACGTGATGGTCGTCACCTCGCTCAAGGGCATGCCGGAAATCCGCATGGGCAACATCTTCTCGCCGCCGATGGAGATCACCTTCGAACCCTGGGTCAAGGCCTGGTCGGAGGCCTGCACAGGGCTCAATTGCGACGGGCTGTCTCGCGGATTCTGGAATTCCGTGCGGATCCTCGTGCCCTCCGTGGTCGTGTCGATCTTCGTTGCCTCCGTCAGCGGCTATTCGCTGGCCAACTGGCGGTTCAAGGGGTCGGAGCTGTTCTTCTCGATCCTGATCATCGGCGCCTTCATCCCCTACCAGGTGATGATCTATCCGGTCGTCATCGCGCTGCGCGAACTCGGCGTCTACGGCACGCTGACCGGGCTCGTCATCGTCCACACCATCTTCGGCATGCCGATCCTGACGCTGCTCTTCCGCAACTACTTCGCTTCGCTTCCGGTGGAACTGTTCAAGGCGGCGCGCATCGACGGGGCGGGATTCTGGCAGATCTATTTCCGCATCATGCTGCCGATGGCACTACCGATCTTCGTCGTCGCCATGATCCTGCAGGTGACCGGCATCTGGAACGACTTCCTGTTCGGCGTCATCTTCACCCGTCCCGACAGCTATCCGATGACCGTGCAGCTCAACAATATCGTCAACTCCGTCCAGGGCGTGAAGGAGTACAATGTCAACATGGCCGCGACGCTTCTGACGGGCGCCGTCCCCCTGATCGTCTATTTCGTTTCCGGCCGTCTATTCGTCCGCGGCATCGCCGCAGGCGCAGTGAAGGGGTAATTCATGTCCAACAGCGTTCACATCAGCGATCTATCGCTCTCCTTCGGTGCCGTCAGCGTGCTCAAGAACCTCGATCTCGAGGTCCGCGACGGGGAATTCCTCGTGCTGCTTGGCTCCTCTGGCTGCGGCAAGTCCACGCTTCTCAACTGCATCGCCGGCCTCTTGGAGCCGACCGACGGGCAGATCTTCATCAAGGGCAAGAATGTCACCTGGGAAGAGCCGAAGGACCGCGGCATCGGCATGGTGTTCCAGTCCTACGCGCTCTACCCGCAGATGACGGTGGAGAAGAACCTCTCCTTCGGCCTGCAGGTTGCCAAGGTGCCGAAGGAGGATATCGACCGGCGCATCGCCCGCGCCTCCGAGATCCTGCAGATCGAGACGCTTTTGAAGCGCAAGCCGGCGGAGCTTTCCGGCGGCCAGCGGCAGCGCGTTGCGATCGGCCGTGCCCTGGTGCGCGACGTCGACGTCTTCCTGTTCGACGAACCGCTCTCCAACCTCGATGCCAAGCTGCGCTCGGAACTGCGCGTCGAGATCAAGCGGCTGCACCACCAACTGAAGAACACGATGATCTACGTCACCCACGACCAGATCGAGGCGCTGACGCTCGCCGACCGGATCGCGATCATGAAGAGCGGCGTCATCCAGCAGCTCGACGATCCGATGACGATCTACAACCGCCCGGTCAATCTCTTCGTCGCCGGCTTCATCGGCTCGCCGTCGATGAATTTTCTGCGCGGCGAACTGGCGGAGGAGGGTGGCCGCACGGTGTTTCGCACCCATGGCGTCTCGTTCTCGCTCGACGGCTATGACGCGGCAGCCCCGCTCACGCCGGGGCGCAAGGTCGTGCTCGGTCTGCGACCGGAGCACATCCACGTCGATAACCACCCGGTTGGCGCCGAGATGCACGACGCGGTTGTCGACCTCGAAGAGCCTATGGGCGCCGACAACCTGTTGTGGCTGAAGCATGCCGGTCACACGATGTCGGTCCGGATCGGCGGTGCCAAGCGTTTTGCGCCGGGCGCCAAGCTGCAGCTCTCCTTCGACATGTCGGTCGCCTCGCTCTTCGATGCCGAGACGGAAGATCGGATCTGAGACTGCCATGACGATATCGAAGCTTGGTCTCTCCAGCATCTGGCAGCTGTCGTCCGCCGATGGCGCGCAGACGGCCGACATGCCGATCCCGGGTGACGTCCATACCGCACTGAAGGCGGCGGGTATCATTCCGGATCCGTATTTCGGCCGCAACGAGGATCAGGTGCAGTGGGTCGCCGAGCGCGACTGGGTGATCGAGCGCCAGTTCGTCATCGATGATCCCGCCGGCCATTGGCATCTCGACATCACCTATCTCGACACGGTCGCCGTCGTCTTCATCAACGATGTGCCGGTGCTTTCGGCCGACAATTGTTTTCGCCGCTACCGTCCCGACGTATCGGCGGCGTTGCAGCCGGGCGAGAATACGATCCGCGTCCACTTCCATTCCAGCATTGCCGCAGGCGCCGAGCGGCAGGCGCACCAGCCGTTCTACGTTCCGTACCATCCCGGCAATTCGCCGATCGCGAACGGCAACATGCTGCGCAAGCCGCAATGCCATTTCGGCTGGGACTGGAATATCGCCATCGCGCCGCTCGGCCTCTATGGCGAGATCGCGCTGAAGCGGCTCGACACGGCGCGGATCGAGCATGTGGTCACCAGCCAGAGACATGCCGACGGCAAAGTCGAGCTGCATGTCACGGTGACGCTCCATGCCGAAGAACCGGCGGTTGTTCCGGTGCATTTCGATCTCGACGGCGAACGTGTCAGGCTCGATTGCGGCGTTGCGGCCGGCGAGACGATCATCCATCAGGTCTTCGAGATCGAAGAGCCAAGGCTCTGGTGGCCGGCCGGCAGCGGCGAGCAGCACCTCTACCGGCTGACGGTCGAGATTCCGGACGAGCAGGTGACGCGCCAGATCGGCCTGCGGACCGTCGAGCTGATCACCGATCCGGACGAGGCGGGAAGCCGCTTCGCCTTCCGCATCAACGGCCGGGAGATCTTCTGCCGCGGCGCCAACTGGATCCCGGCAGACGCTCTCTTCTCGCTCTCCAGCCCGCAGAAGACGCAAGACCTGCTGCAGTCGGCGGTCGACGCCCACATGAACATGATCCGCGTCTGGGGCGGCGGCTTCTACGAGGCCGACGGGTTCTACGACCTTTGCGACCAGCTCGGCCTGATGGTCTGGCAGGATTTTCAGTTCGCCTGCAACCTCTATCCCTCGACGCCGGACTTCCTCGACGACGTGGCGGAAGAAGTCGATTACCAGGTCCGCCGGCTCGTCTCGCATTCGTCGATCGTGCTCTGGTGCGGCGACAATGAGCTCGTCGGCGCGCTCAACTGGTTCAAGCCGTCGATCGAGAACCGAGACCGCTACCTCGTCTCCTACGACCGCCTCAATCGGACGATCGAGCAGGCGCTGAAGAGGGCGGCACCGGAGGCGATCTGGTGGCCCTCGAGCCCGGCCTCAGGCTATCTCGACTATGGTGACGCCTGGCACGCCGACGGGTCCGGCGACATGCACTACTGGTCCGTCTGGCACGAGAACAAGTCGTTCGACAACTACCGCTCGGTGCGGCCACGCTTCTGCTCGGAATTCGGCTTCCAGTCCTATACCTCGCTGCCGGTCATCCAGACCTATGCCGAGCCGAAGGACATGAACATCGCCTCGCCGGTGATGGAGCACCACCAGAAGAATGCCGGCGGCAACGAGCGAATCGCGGCGACGATGTTCCGCTACTTCCGCTTCCCGAAGGATTTTGCCAATTTCGTCTATCTGAGCCAGGTGCAGCAGGCGCTCGCCATCCGCACCGCGGTCGACTACTGGCGCTCGCTGAAGCCCCACTGCATGGGGACGCTCTATTGGCAGCTCAACGACACCTGGCCGGTCGCTTCATGGTCCAGCCTCGACTACGGCGGGGGCTGGAAGGTCCTGCACTACGCCACCCGACGCTTCTTCCAGCCGGTCGCAGTCGCCGCAATTCCCTCCGAAGATGGCTCGAAAATCGCGATCTCGGTGGTCAACGACACGATGGGGGACGTCACCGTCACCATCAACCTGTCGGCGGTTTCGCTGGATGGGCATCGGACGCCGGTGAAGAGTGTCGAGGCTTTCTGCGCACCGGATGCGGCGGTAACGGCCTTCACCCTGTCCTCAGCCGATCTCGCGCCGGATGCCATCCTGTTCTGGAGCTTTACCGCGACCAATGGCATGGGCGGCGAGGGGCATTATGTGCACGGCACCTATAAGGCCCTTGATCTTGCGCCGGCCGGGCTCGAAATGTCTGTCGCCGAGACCCCCGATGCCGGCGGCTTTGACATTCTCGTCCAGGCGTCGGGGCTCGCGCTCTTCGTGATGGTTGAGAGCGATACCCCCGGGCGCTATTCCGACAATGCTTTCGACCTCGCCGCCGGCGAAAGCCGCCGGATCACCTTCACCCCGTCGGAGCCCGGTCCTGCGGCGCCCGTTTTCCGCATCTACGATCTCTATTCCTGCCAATCGACAGACTGACCCTTTTTTCGAAGACGGGCCGCCGGCCCAGGAGGATGACATGACGAAACTCGGTTTCCAGCTCTACAGTGCGCGCAATTTCCCGCCGCTCGCCGATACGCTTACTGCGCTTGGCAAGGCTGGCTATGCGGAAGTGGAAGGGTATGGTGCCCTCTACGCGACGCTCGACGAAAGCCAGCTGAAGGCGATGAAGGCGGATCTCGACGCCAACGGGCTGACCATGCCGACCGGTCACTTTGGCCTCGACCTTCTGGAGAAGGAGCCGGAACAGGCGCTGCTGATCGCCAGGACGCTCGGCATGGAGGCGATCTACTGCCCGCACATCGCCGCCGATCTGCGCCCGATCGATGCCGCCGGCTGGCATGCCTTCGGTGCGCGTCTGGCAGAGGCCGGCAAGCGCTATCAGGATGCCGGCTACACGTTCGGCTGGCACAATCACGACTTCGAGTTCAAGGCGCTGGCGGACAGCACGACGCCGCAGGAGCAGATCCTCGAAGCGGCGCCAGGCCTCAGCTGGGAAGCCGATATCGCCTGGGTCATCCGCGGCGGTGCCGATCCCTTCGCCTGGATCGAGCGCTACGGCGACCGCATCACCGCCGTCCACGTCAAGGACATCGCGCCGGCCGGTGAAAATGCGGACGAGGACGGCTGGGCGGATGTCGGCCACGGCACTGTCGACTGGAAGGGGCTGATGGCGGCGTTGCGCAAGACGCCGGTGAAGCACTACGTC
Organism: Rhizobium sp. PK7-22; assembly: GCF_056530405.1. NCBI lineage: Bacteria > Pseudomonadati > Pseudomonadota > Alphaproteobacteria > Hyphomicrobiales > Rhizobiaceae > Rhizobium > Rhizobium sp. PK7-22. The sequence continues at coordinate 2,677,740 of NZ_CP096514.1, read as the reverse complement.
GTCGAGCACGACAATCCCAACGACCTGGAACGGCTGATTTCCCGCTCCATCGAAGCCTTCAAGACTTACTGACATTCCAGCATTCGGAGCCCCATCATGGCCAAGGAACTCGGCGTCGGCATCATCGGATGCGGCAATATCTCCATCACCTACCTGGCGCTGGCGCCGTTGTTCAAGGGCATCCAGATGCTCGCCTGCGCCGACCTCAACCGCAGTGCCGCGGAACTGAGGGCAGAAGAATACGGCGTCGTGGCGCAGTCCATCGACGAACTGCTTGCCAATGACGAACTCGACGTCATCGTCAACCTGACGATCCCGGACGCGCATTTTGCCGTCTCCAAGGCAATCCTTGAAGCCGGGAAGCATGTCTACTCGGAAAAGCCGCTGGTTCTCTCGCTCGAGGAGGGCGAGGAACTGCGGCGGATCGCCAAGGCGAAGAACCTGTCGATCGGCTGCGCTCCGGATACCTTCCTCGGCGGCGCCCATCAGCTCGCCCGCAAGTATATCGATGAAGGTGGCGTCGGCCGCATCACGTCTGGCACCTGCCACGTGATGAGCCCGGGCATGGAGATGTGGCACCCCAACCCCGGCTTCTTCTTCCTCAAGGGCGGCGGGCCGATCCTCGACCTCGGGCCCTATTACGTCGCCAACCTGATCAACCTGATCGGCCCGGTAAAGCGCGTCGGCGCCTTAACCTCGATGGCAAACCCCACCCGCACCGTCACCAGTCAGCCGCTGGCCGGAACGAGAATCCCGGTCGAAACGCCGACCAACATCCACGCGCTGCTCGAATTTGCCAGCGGCGCGACGATCACGATGTCGGCGAGCTGGGATGTCTGGTCGCACCGGCACGCCAACATGGAGCTCTACGGCACCGAAGGCTCCCTCTATGTACCCGATCCGAACTTCTTTGGTGGCCTCGTCGAGGCGTCCGGCCGCGACAAGGACATCAAGCCGCTGCCGGAATGGGATCATCCCTTCTCCAAGGCCAACCAGGAGCATGCCAACGGCCCGCGGGCTAACTATCGTGCGGCAGGCCTTGCGGACATGGCGATGGCGCTGATCGAGAAGCGCGATCCGCGCTGCTCGCTCGACCGCTCGCTGCACGGCATCGACGTCCTGACCTCGATCCTGAAGTCCGGCGAGGAGGGGCGGTTCATCGACATGACGACGACCTGCACCCAGCCGGAGCCGCTCGGCATCGACGAGGCGCTGGCACTGCTGCGCTGATCCGCTAAGTATGCGTGCGGGCCGCTTGCGCCCGCACGCATTTTTCATGGACAAGGAGGATGTCATGGCCTGGCAACCGGCAGAAGACCGTTATTCGAAGATGAAGTACAACCGCTGCGGCCACTCGGGGCTGAAGCTGCCGGCGATCTCGCTCGGTCTCTGGCACAATTTCGGCGACGATACCCCGCATGAGCGCAAGCAGGCGATCTGCCGCAAGGCTTTCGACCTCGGCATCACCCATTTCGATCTCGCCAACAATTACGGCCCGCCCGGCGGCAGCGCGGAGACTGCCTTCGGCGAGATCCTGCGCACCGATTTTGCCGGCTACCGGGACGAGCTGATCATCTCCTCCAAGGCCGGCTACAACATGTGGCCGGGTCCCTATGGCGAATGGGGCAGCCGCAAGTATCTGATCTCCTCCTGCGACCAGAGCCTCAAGCGCATGGGGCTCGACTATCTCGACATCTTCTACTCGCACCGCTTCGATCCCGACACGCCGCTCGAAGAGACCTGCGGCGCGCTCGACCAGATCGTCCGGTCGGGCAGGGCACTCTACGTCGGGATCTCCTCCTATAATTCGCAGCGCACCCGCGAGGCGATGGCGATCCTGAAGGAGCTCGGCACGCCGATCCTGATCCATCAGCCGAGCTATTCGATGATCAACCGCTGGATCGAGGACGACGGTCTCCTCGATACGCTCGACGATCTCGGCATCGGCTCGATCGTCTTCTCGCCGCTCGCCCAGGGCATGCTGACCTCCAAATATCTGGGGGGAATTCCGGAGGACAGCCGGGCGGCACAGGGCAAGTCGCTGCGGCCGGCCTTCCTCAACGAGCGCAATGTCGAAAACCTGCGGGCGCTCAACGCCATCGCCGAAAAGCGCGGCCAGACACTGGCGCAGATGGCGCTCGCCTGGGTGCTGCGCGGCGGTCGCGTCACCACGGCGCTGATCGGCGCCAGCCGGCCGGAGCAGGTGGAGGATTGCGTCAAGGCGCTGGAGAAGCCGGACTTCACGACAGAGGAGTTGGCCGAGATCGATCGTCACGCCGGCGAGGCGGACATCAATCTCTGGGCAGCATCGGCCGAGCGCGAGGGGCCTTCGCGCTAGAACCGACAACTTGAGCGCCTGATGGCTGCCCTTCATCCCCCTGCCGGGACCTTCTCCCCGCATGCGGGGAGAAGGATGTTGGAGCGGGCGCCTTGCCACACTCGCCTTCTCCCCGTGCAACGGGGAGAAGGTCCCGTCAGGGGGATGAGGGGCTTATCGATGAATTCTTTGGAGGAGAGACACCATGATCCGCAACCCGATCCTGCCGGGCTTCAATCCCGACCCGTCGATCTGCCGTGTGGGCGACGACTACTACATCGCCACGTCGACGTTCGAGTGGTATCCGGGTGTGCAGATCCATCACTCCAAGGATCTGGTCAACTGGACTTTGGTGCGCCGGCCGCTGGAGCGGGCAAGCCAGCTCGACATGCGCGGCAATCCCGACAGCTGCGGCGTCTGGGCGCCGTGCCTCTCTTATGCCGACGGGCTGTTCTGGCTGGTCTACACCGACGTCAAGCGGATGGACGGCAACTTCAAGGACGCGCACAACTACATCGTCACCTCGCCGACGATCGAGGGCGACTGGTCTGAGCCGATCTATGTCAATTCCTCCGGCTTCGATCCGTCGCTCTTCCACGACGACGACGGCCGCAAGTGGTTCCTCAACATGCAGTGGAACCATCGCACCGAAAGCTACGGCGGCGCGCCGAAGCACCCGGCCTTCGACGGCATCCTGATGCAGGAGTGGGATGCGGAGACGAAGTCGCTGACGGGGCCGATCAAAAATATCTTCGCCGGCAGTCCTCTCGGTCTCGTCGAGGGCCCGCATCTCTTCAAGCGCAACGGCTGGTATTATCTCACGACTGCCGAAGGCGGCACCGGTTACGACCATGCCGTCACGATGGCCCGCGCGCGCGCCATCGACGGGCCGTATGAGATGCATCCCGACCGGCATCTGATCACGTCCAAGGACGCGCCGGATGCCGTGCTGCAGCGGGCAGGGCACGGCCAGTATGTCGAGACGCCGGACGGCCAGGCCTATCATACCCATCTCTGCGGCCGGCCGATGCCGCCTCAGCGCCGCTGCACGCTCGGCCGCGAGACGGCGCTGCAGAAATGCGTCTGGAAGGATGACGACTCTATCTTGCGCAGGGTGGCGTCGTGCCGGACGTCGACGTTCCGGCGCCGACCGATGCCGATCCCGCCGAACAGCCGGCGCGGATCGAGACCCGCTTTACCCCCGGCTCGCTGCCGGTGGACTTCCAGTGGCTGCGCACGCCGCAACCGGAGCGGATCTTCAGTCTCTCGGAACGGCCTGGCCATCTGCGGCTCCACGGGCGCGAAAGCATCGGCTCCTGGTTCGAGCAGGCGCTCGTCGCGCGCCGGCAGGAGCATCATGCCTTCCGTGCCGAGACGACCGTCGAATTTGACCCAGACACCTACCAGCAGGTGGCCGGGCTGACCCATTACTACAACCGTCACAAGTTCCATTCGCTCGTGGTGACGCTGCATGAAAAGCTCGGCCGCGTCGTGACGATCTTCTCCTGCCCGGGCGACTTCCCCCATGGCCGGATGAGCTTTCCGGCAGACAGCGGCGTCGCCGTACCCGAGGGGGCACTCGACCTTGCGATGGACATCCGCGACAACGACCTGCAGTTCTTCTGGAGGCCAGCCTCCGGCGGTGAGTGGCAGGTGATCGGTCCGGCGCTCGATGCCGGCGTCATCTCCGACGAGGGCGGGCGCGGCGAGCACGGCTCCTTCACCGGAGCCTTTGCGGGAATGTTTGCCTTCGACACCTCCGGCCGTGCCCGCGTCGCAGATTTCAGCCGCTTCGTCTATGAGCGGCTCGATCGGTGATGCGGAATATGAGCAGGTGGGAATAAGGCACTGCGATCATTACATAAGTGTAATCTAAAACTCATCTGGCGTTCATCGGCGAAGGCCTAGCGTCCTCCTCGTCAGCAACACGAGGAGACACACCATGAGAAAGTTCGTCAGCATCCTGATTGCCGCCACGGTCCTTGCCGCTCCGATAGCACAGGCCCGCGACAGCCACCACGATACCAATCGCGGCCGTCAGGTCGAGCGCCACGTCACGGTCGAGAAGAAGGTGGTGGTCGAGAAGCGCCGCTGGAACAAGGGGCATCGGCTGTCGTCGGCGGAACGCCGGCAACTGCGCAACGTCAGCGACTACCGTCGCTACCGCCTGTCAGCACCGCCGCGCGGTTATCGTTGGGTACAGGTGGACAACCAGTTCCTGCTGATCGGCGTCACGTCCGGCATCATCTCCAGCATCATCGCTGCCCGGTGACATGCCGGAACGAGATATCCACGAAAAAGGGCGGCCTGCGCCGCCCTTTCATCCTGTTTCTGAGCAAGCCGCCTCAAGCGCCTGACAGGCAGGTCTTCAGGTTCGTCGCGATCGACCGCATCAGCTCGAAATAGAGGTCGGGGCCCTCCGTCAGCGTTGCGCCTTCCGGGTCGAGCGTGCCGGAGCGGGCGTTCGTTCCTTCGGTGACCACCTGGATCAGCTTCGGCTCGAATTGCGGCTCGGCGAAGACGCAGGTCGCGTCTAGCGCCTTTACCTTCTCATGGATTTCCTGCACCCGTTCGGCGCCCGGCATGACTTCCGGACTAACGGTGACCGAACCTGCGATGCGCACCCCGTAATGCGCCTCGAAATACTGATAGGCGTCGTGGAACACGAGGAAGGCCTTGTCCTTCACGGGCGCCACCGTCTCGGCGATCTCCGTGTCCAGCGCGTCGATCTTCGTGTTCAGGGCCTCGAGATTGGACGCGTAGGCCGCGGCATTGTCCGGATCGGCTTCGGCCAGTGCCCTCTCGATTGCGGTCGCCATCGCCTTGGCATTCGTCGGGTCTAGCCACAGGTGCGTATCAAAGGTGCCGTGATCATGGTGCTCGTCTTCGCCGGCCTCGTGGGCGTGGTCATCATGGGCGTGCTCGTGGCCGGCCTCCGCCGTCTCCTCATGCGCATGCTCCCCCTCGGCATGGTCTTCGTGCTCATGCCCCTCATGCCCCTCATCATGGGCTTCAAAGGCGCCTCCTTCGCGGAAGGGCAGCTTGGTCAGGCCGTCCGCATCGTCGAGCTCGACGACCTTGGCGTCCGATGCCAGAGCCTGCAGCGGCTTCTCCAGGAAGGCTTCCATGCCCGGCCCCATCCAGAAGACCATGTCGGCGCCTTCCACGGCGCGGGCATTGGAGGGCTTCATGGTGAAGGTGTGCGGCGAGGCTGCGCCCTCGACGATCAATGCCGGCTCGCCGACGCCCTGCATGATGGCCGCGACCAGCGAATGGATCGGCTTGATCGAGACGACCACGTCGGGTGCGGCCGAAGCGGCTGTGGCGCCGAAAAGGATGGAAGATGCCAGGAGGAAGGCGGGGGTTTTCATCACTGCGTCCTTGTTGTGCGCTTGTTTTCGATCGTAATGTTATTACATCAATTGCGTTATGCTATAACGTGTGTCATAGCCTCAGGCAACAGGGCTCCAGAAAAAGATGCTGATGGATACCAAGGCCGGTCCGCAGGGCCGAAATCAACTCGTCGAGCTCCGGCAGGCCGGGATCCGCCGCAGCGGACGTTGGCTTGTGCGCGGCGTTGATTTCTCCATCGCCCGCGGCGAAATCCTGACGCTGATCGGCCCGAATGGCGCGGGCAAGTCGACGACGGCCAAGCTCGTCACCGGCGTCCTGCGTGCCGATGAGGGCGCGGTCCAGCGCGCCGAGGATCTGCGCATCGGCTATGTCCCCCAGAAGCTCTCCATCGACTGGACAATGCCGCTGACGGTGCGTCGGCTGATGCGCCTGACCGGCGGTCTTGCCAACGATGATCTGACGGATGCGCTTTCGGCAACCGGCATCGCCCACCTCGTGGATGCCGAGGTGCGCCATCTCTCTGGCGGCGAATTCCAGCGGGCGCTTCTTGCCCGAGCGATTGCGCGCAAGCCCGATCTGCTTGTGCTCGACGAGCCGGTGCAGGGCGTGGATTTCGCCGGCGAGACGGCCCTCTACGACCTCATCCGCGACATCCGCACCTCTACCGGATGCGGCATCCTGCTGATCTCGCACGACCTTCACATGGTCATGGCCGGCACGGATACGGTGATCTGCCTCAACGGCCATGTCTGCTGCCGCGGCACCCCCGAGGTGGTCAGCCGCAGCGAGGACTACCAGCGCCTATTCGGCGGCAATGCCGGGGGACTTGCCGTCTACAGCCACCGTCACGACCATACCCATCTGGACGACGGGCGGGTGATGCACGGAGACGGATCTATCACCGACCATTGTCACCCCGGCGACGGGCACCACGACCACGCCCATCATCAGGAACACGACCACGCCCATCACGGTCACAATCATCACGATCACGATCATCATGGGCACCATGGCCAGGACCATGCCACGCCAGCCGGGGAGGGGAACCGCCGTGCTTGACGACTTCTTCATCCGCGCCCTGGTGGCCGGCATCGGGGTTGCGCTGACGACCGGCCCCCTCGGATGTTTCGTCGTCTGGCGGCGAATGGCTTATTTCGGCGATACGATGGCGCATTCGGCGCTGCTCGGCGTCGCCATTTCGCTGCTCTTCGACCTCAACCTGCTGCTCAGCGTGTTTGCTGTGGCGGTGGCGGTCTCTCTGCTTCTGCTGTTCCTGCAGCGACGCCAGGCGCTCTCTGCCGATGCGCTTCTCGGCATCCTGTCGCATTCGACGCTGGCAATCGGCCTCGTCCTTGTCGCCTTCATGAGCTGGGTGCGAATCGACCTCATGGCCTTCCTGTTTGGCGACATCCTGGCGGTGACCCGCGAAGACATTGCGCTGATCTGGGGCGGCGGCCTCGTCGTCCTCGCTGCCGTCGTCTGGCTCTGGCGACCGCTCGTCGCCTCCACGGTCAGCGAGGACATCGCCGAGGCGGAGGGGCTGAAGCCGGAGCGGGCGCGGCTTCTGTTCATGCTTCTGATGGCGCTCGTCATCGCGATCTCGATGAAGATCGTCGGCATCCTGCTGATCACCGCTCTCCTCATCATTCCCGCAGCCACGGCGCGTCGATTTTCAATCAGTCCCGAACGCATGGCGGTTTTCGCGTCACTGTTCGGATCGCTGGCGGTTGTCGGAGGGTTGTTCGGATCCCTACATTACGATACGCCGTCCGGGCCCTCCATCGTCGTTGCCGCGCTGCTGCTCTTCATCCTCAGCCTTCTGCCGGGCACTCGGGGGAACCGGGCCGAGGCGGTCGCCAACAGAGGAGTGCGCCCATGATAGCGCCCGCTTTGACCAAGAACCAGACGCTGGTATTCGATGTGCTGTCGCACTCGGATGCACCGCTCAGTGCCTATACGATCCTCGACAAACTGCGCGATCAAGGGTTTCGCGCACCGCTGCAGGTGTACCGGGCGCTCGACAAGCTGCTCGAACGGGGCATGATCCATCGGCTGGAAAGCCTGAATGCCTTTGTCGCCTGTGCCCATCAGGAGAAGGCCTGTTGCGGGGCTCACGGCCATGGAACGGTCGCTTTCGCCATATGCGAGAGCTGCGGCCACGTCGTGGAGTTCCATGACCACGCGGTCGATCACCGGCTCGACGACTGGACCAGGCAGCGCAAGTTCAAGCCGGCGAAGACGACGATCGAAATCCGCGGCCTTTGCGAGACCTGCGCCACGTAGCTGCCTGCCAGCGACGGCAGGGGCAGAGACTGAGGGTCTCTCGTGCGTCAATTGATAAACCTTGCGTTTTCCGCCAAATTGGCGCAAGGTTAATTGTCAGCAGCCGGATCAAGGGCGCTGTTGCTCCGGGGTTCACAGCCCTGGCCCCAACGAAAGGAGGACAGATGTCTTCCGACCTTAACCTTTACAGCCTGTCCCGTAATCTCGCTGGCATCAGCGGCTTCGGTTACCGCGAAAATATCCAGGATCGACAGGACCGTCACTCCGCGCAGTCATCGATCTGGGCAAGCCAACGCGTCGATGTTTCCGCAACAGGGCCTCGAATCGCACTTCCGCTGTCCGATACATTCATTCTCGGAAAGCTGGGCGGAAGCCCGGTCCCTTCGATTCTCTGAACAAAACGCTTCTGTCTCCGCTGGTGGCGGAGCGTCCGCGGCCGATGTCTTCTCGGTCTCCGGGGGAGCAGCGCGCGAACGACCATTCAACACGACATCATCAGGAGGGCCAGATGGCCAAGGGTCAGGCAAAAAGCAACAAAGAAGTTCGAAAGCCTAAGAAGGACAAGAGCGCTGCAACTGCCGTTGCCGCTCAGGGTTCGCAGGTTAAATTTGCCAATAGCACGAGCGACTTTGGGAAGAAGAAGTAGGCTCGTTTCACGCCAGCCGTGGCAGCCTGTTATCGATGGTCGCCAGGTTCGTTCAGCGCCGCCTTGCACGCGGCGCCGACCACCACCACATAACACTCATGTTTCGCTCTCAGGTTGGCGTTGCCAATTCTGAATGAACCAAATGCATGGTTCTGCAGTCTACGAAACTTACGACTCCGCGCGATGCGGAGATCAATGCAGGCCTCGCCAATTGCGGGCCTCACTTGGATCTTGGGATACACTTATGACCGACATTACCCGCCATTCGGCGGAAAGCCTGTTCCGTCGCCCGGCAGCCGAAGGCTCCAATGCGGCCAAGCTCGAAGAAGTTCGTGCTCGGCAGACGCTCAGGAGCCGCGAGCGCAAGCCAGCGGAACGGCAGGAACGTCTTGAAAGGCGTACGCAAAGCTCTGGCGACGGCGTGTTCAGCAAGAAGGAGCCGATCCATGCGGACGTTTGATTACAACGCCAGTGCCGGGCTTTACCCTTGCAAGACGGTGAAGCGGACAAGCCGGCTTCGCTATCGCAGGTTCGATTCGGTCGCAGAGGCGCTTCGCTTCGCGATGGAAGACATGCCGTCGGGGCTGCTTCGCGGATCTGTGCTTGAGGTGGAAGAAGCGCGTTATGACGGCCAGCAGATGCAAAGGCTCTACGAATCGGAGGCCTATCCGCTTCCCCGACGCAGCATCTAGGAATACCGAGCGGGCACGCCGCTCGGACGACCGCTGCCCGGGAGTCCTGATAGGACGTCTCGAGAGCACCACGCCGGATGTGTCCATCGGTCTCTCAAAACAAAAAAGTTGACCTGAGGCAGCTGGGCGCGTATAGAAAGACCTCGATACTTTGTTTGCGATATTTGTTTTTGATGCGCTTTGCGCTCCGTAACGAACTTCCTTCTCTCAAAAGTCGAAAACTCCGTTGGGCGTCGCTCAGCGGTGATCAATGTTGCTAAGAAAGGGTTCGTTATGGCCACTGGCACAGTTAAATGGTTCAACGCCACTAAGGGCTTCGGCTTCATTCAGCCTGACGACGGTAGCGCCGACGTCTTCGTTCACATCTCTGCCGTAGAGCGTGCAGGCATGGGCTCGATCGTTGAAGGCCAGAAGCTCGCGTTCGAACTTGAGCGCGACAACAAGTCGGGCAAGATGTCCGCAGGCCAGCTTCGCGCTGCCTAAAGCTTTGGCTGCCGATGACCACGAATGTACTGGCATGGCGGCAATGAGTTTCGAAAGGCCAGGCGCAAGTCTGGCCTTTTTGCGTTCGCCAATCTCAGTGGGGCGGTGATCTGCATCGGCTCCTCCCGAAAGAGGCGGGGCTAAGTGAGCTAATCTAACATTATCCAAAGGAACATCTGTTGAAACACCCTAACGATAACGGCTTTGCTGAACGCCGCACGACGGCTGCAGAAGCGAAGCGAAAGCTTCTGGCAAAGTTCGCATCGGCTCCAAAGGCCACCGATCCTGAAATGCAGGAAAAGCTGGCTGCTCGCGAAGCAGTAAGCGCCGCCCGCGAAGCACGTCGTGCGGAACGCGAAGCGCAGAAGGCAGCGGAGAACGAGCGGTTGCTGGCCGAGGCAGGTGCTCAGGCGGCCGCGGCCGAGGCCGAGGAAAAGGCTGCTGCCGAAGCCCGTCAGGCCGAGGTTGCCGACCGCGTTTCGCGCGTGGTGGCAGACGAAGCAGCCCGCAAGGCGGAACGTGACCGCCGCTATGCTGCCCGCAAGGCACGCAACTCCTGATCCATTGCTGTTGCGCCCGCGTGTCGGGCGCAATCAACCATTCTGGCAGACAGCTGCCGATCCATAGAATATCGGAAAATTTAACATGAACGCCCGCGTCCAGACATCTGCGCCAGCCTCCGACGACAATGCCGGAGCATGGTTGAAGATTCTCGCGTCTTATCGTCAGCCCGATGTTGGCCGCAGTACATTCGAGCTCGTTGTCACGATCGTGCCTTTTGCGGTTTTCTGGGCAGTCGCCTATTTCTCCCTTGCCTACGGCTTCTGGATCGGGCTCCTGGCCATCGTCCCGGCCGGTGCAGCTCTTCTGAGGCTGTTCATGATCCAGCATGACTGCGGTCATGGCTCCTTCTTCGGCCGCCGCAAGCTCGACGACTGGACCGGGCGAGTCCTTGGTGTGCTGACACTTACGCCCTATGACTACTGGCGCCGGGCGCATGCCGCCCATCATGCGACGGCAGGCAATCTTGACGAGCGCGGTATCGGTGACATCACCACCCTGACAATCGAAGAGTATCATGGTCTTTCCATCTTCGGGCGGCTCGGATACCGTCTTTACCGGCACCCGCTCGTGATGTTTGGCATTGGACCAGCCTGGCTGTTTCTCTTCAAGCAACGGTTGCCGTTCGGGATGATGAAGTCCGGAGCGCAGCCCTGGGTTTCAACCATGTCGACTAACCTTGCTGTCGCGGTTCTGTCCGGCCTGATGATCTGGGCTATAGGCGTCGTGCCTTTCCTCGTCATTCACCTGCCGATCGTTCTTCTGGCGGGCGCTGCCGGCATCTGGCTCTTCTACGTGCAGCATCAGTTTGAAGAAACGCATTGGTCGGCCGGCGAGGACTGGAAGTTTCCGCAAGCCGCCTTGCATGGGGCTTCGCATTACGATCTGCCGCCGGTGCTGCGCTGGATCACCGGGAATATTGGCATTCACCACATTCACCACCTGGCCAGCCGTATTCCCTATTACCGGCTGCCGGAGGTGCTGCGTGACCACCCGCAGCTGGCTGATATCGGCCGCATCACCATCCGTGACAGCCTTCGTTGCGTGAAGCTCGTCCTTTGGGACGACCAGCGCCAGAAGCTTGTTTCCTTCCGCGATGCAGCCCAGATGTCTGCGGCTCGCGCCTAACCGACTGCTTCGGCTGGCCGTTACGATCGCCGTACGGCCATAACCGATCCGACTGACGAAAGACGAGAACATGATTGAACTAACGCCGACCCAGATCCGCGGCCTCAAACTTGCCAAGGACGGCGATGTCTATCCGCAGGTCGGAAAGAAGTGGACGCACCTCAATGCGGAAATTACCTACGCGAGGACCGACCGTTTCAAGGAGCGACCACAGAAGATCAAGTTCCTGACGACCACGACGCTAACGGAGCTGCGCGAGCACGGGTTGTTGAAGCCGGTTGATCCAGACGTCGCTCCTGAGGAATCGGCACATGGCATCACCATGGCCGGCAAGATCCTGCTTCTCAAGATCAAGTAGAACCTGCTGAAAAGCCCTTGCCCCGTTGTCGTCCTGCGACAAGGGGGCACTCGTGTTCAGACCGGACGCAGCTCCTGTGCAAACAGCTTCCATCGCTCGACGTAGTGTGCGGCTGATCTTTTCAGCGCTGCCACTGCCGCGTCGTCCAGCAGGCGGACGGCTTTCGCGGGAGAACCGACGATCAGTGAATTGTCAGGAAAAACCTTTCCTTCGGTGACGAGCGCATTGGCGCCCACGAGGCAGTTGTTGCCGATCCGCGCGCCATTGAGAATGGTGGCGCCCATGCCGATCAGCGAGTTTTCGCCGATTGTGCAGCCATGGATGATGGCGTGGTGACCGATGGTGCAGCCTTGGCCGATGCTGACGGGGAAATCAAGGTCGTTGTGGATCATCACCCCTTCCTGGATATTGGTGCCGGCGCCGAGCAGGATCGGCTCGTTATCGCCGCGCAAGACAGCACCGAACCAGATCCCGACGTCCTCACCGATATCGACGTCGCCGATCACGGTGGCATTCGGAGCAACCCAGTAACGGCCGGGGGCAGGGGTTTTCGGCGCAAGCTCGCCGAGAGCGTAGAGCGGCATGTTTTCTCCTTCCTTGGTGCGACCGGGGCATGCTGCCGACGCGGTTGCCGATACTAGCGCTTCCGTCAGCTTTGGCAAAACTAGCGATGACGCCGCACTTGTTGTATGAGCGACGCGAACGAAAGGTAGTCGATGTACGCTGATGCCCTGAAGAATGGCCGCAAGATCTTCGCCGTCGCACCTATGATCGACTGGACGGACCGGCACTGCCGGTATTTCCATCGGCAGATGAGCGATCATGCGCTGCTGTACACCGAGATGGTGGTTGCCGATGCCATCATTCACGGGCCACGGGACCGGTTGCTGTCGTTCTCGCCGGCGGAGCATCCGGTGGCACTGCAGGTGGGGGGATCCGATTCCGGCAAGCTTGCGGAGGCGGTGAGGATCGCCAGCGATTACGGATATGACGAGATCAACCTCAATGTCGGCTGCCCTTCGGACCGGGTTCAGTCGGGTACGTTCGGCGCGTGCCTGATGCGCACACCGGAGCTCGTCGCCGATTGTGTATCCGCCATGAAGGCAGTGGCCTCCGTGCCGGTGACGGTCAAGTGCCGCATCGGTGTGGACGACCAGGAGCCGGAGGCGGTGCTGCCGGATTTCCTGGCACGGGTGGTCGGGGCCGGGGCGGACGCCATCTGGATCCATGCCCGCAAGGCCTGGCTGCAGGGGCTGTCACCCAAGGAAAATCGCGACATCCCGCCGCTCGACTATGCGCTCGTTTACCGGATGAAGCAGGAAAATCCGGACGTGTTCCTGGGTATCAACGGGGGCATTACGGACCTGGAGCAGGCTGGCGAACATCTGGCACGGATGGATGGAGTGATGCTGGGCCGCGCCGCCTATCAGAATGCCGGACTTCTGGCCGAAGTCGACGAAAGAGTTTTTGGCGCTCCCCACCGGGAGACAGACTGGCTGGCGATCCGCGACTCGATGAAAACCTATGCAGAGGGTGTCATGACGTCAGGGGGACGGTTGAACCATATCACCCGTCACATGGTCGGCCTCTTCCAGGGACTTTCCGGCGCACGGCGGTATCGGCAGATCCTGTCGACGGAGTCGACGAAGCCGGGCGCAGGGCCGGAGGTTATCGACGCAGCCTTCGCCGCGGTCGATGTTGCGGCAGGGCCAAAGCATCAGGCGGCAGAGCAGCGTCAGGTTGGCTGAGGGCGGAGAAGCGACCGCAGGTCAATCCGGCCGGATCCCATGTTTGGAACCATCCGGCGCGACAATTGTTATTCCATTGTCCTCTTCACGGCAAAGGAGCCTAACATGACCAAGCGTATGCTTTCCATCCTTCTTCTCTCCGCGGCCTTCCCGCTGGGTGCCTATGCGCAGACGAACGATGGCGCTGCTACAATCGCTCCTGCCGCACCTGGTGCCGCGCAGGAAGGTACAATGACCAACGATACCAACGCCGCCGGAACGACTGCTGCACCGATGGGTCAGTCCTCAGATGCGAGCAGCATGACTGAAGGTCCGTTCGTGACCGTTCCGGAAACCGGCGCATGGCGCGTCAGCGATTTCCAGGGCAAGGCAGTCTACGGCACCGATGGCGAAAGCATCGGTGAGATCAACGACGTGCTTGTCAGCCAGGACGGCTCCGTCAACGCCGTGATCATCGGCGTCGGCGGCTTCCTCGGTATCGGCGAAAAAGACGTCGCGGTCGACATGACCGCTCTCGAGCTCGGCCCAGGTGCAACCCAGGCTGAAGCCGATCAGGCCGCTTCGACGATGAACGACGACGTCTCGGCTGAAACGACCGCCGCGACGGACACCACGGCTACCGCGCCAGCTACTGGCACCGCCACGACCGGCACGGGTACAGCCATGACCAACGATACCGCTGCCACCGGCAACACGACCACCGGCACCGGTATGCCTGCCACCGGCAATGACGCCCAGATGGCCGCCAACACCGGCGGAGAAACCATCGAGATCGGCGAAGACGGTCTTCCGGATCGTATCGTTCTCAACGTTACCCGCCAGCAGCTTGAAGACGCACCTGCGTTTGAAGGCGTTCGCGGCGAGATGCAGGAATAATTACGACTTATCGCATCGGTAAAGTCTCGACTTCGGCCCCCGCAGTTTTCTGCGGGGGCCTTCTTGCATCCCGTTCTGCAGTAAACGCGTAGGATTCAGGGGCTGTTCACAAGTGCCAATATCAATTGGTGGACGGCTCCGCCCTCTGTCAGTTCAACCTGGTCAAAGGCGCGGCTCTGCGCCACGCGCTCGTCGGAGAATTGCTTCAGTCGCGCCTGCAGCGTCTGGCGAACCTTCGTGCACTTGGGATCCTTCTCCTCCCTCAGTCCCCGACTGAAGGTCTCGATGCCGCGCACCATGTCGATGATCTGCCTGCCATGCACCCGCTCGTGCTTCTCCACCCCCTCGACGAACCGTTGCCATTTTTCGCCGACCGCACCGGTGAGGTTTTTCGACGCCTTCGGCAGGGTATAGGTGATTACGAGTTTCGGCTTGGCGACGGCGAGAACACAGGCACCGTCCGGCTGCGGGCGATAATCACGGGTCCATGTGAGTTTGAAGGTGGTGATCGCCACCGCCTGGCCGACCCCGGCAGCAGGACCCCGCTCGCCGATCGAGCGGTAGAGGTCGATTCCGGTACTGCCGCTGACGGCATAGGGCCGGACTTCCTCGACCGGCTGCCACACGGATGCGGGGGGCAACGGCGCAGGTGGAAAGCCGCTCTCCGTCGCGCGGGCAGGGGCCGCGATGAGGGCTGCCAACAGAGGCGCAGCGAAGAGGGCGGCAGCGGGATGGCGGGGCTGGAGGTACGGGTGTGTGTCGTTCATGGCAAACCCTAGGATGGAGCGGCTTTCAGGGGAAGGGGCTGCCATAGCCGAAATGTCTTTTCTGACTGGGCTTGGCCGATGTCATGGCCGGAGAAGCGCTGTCTAGCGACAGACGTCGGATCGGGATCGTCTGGCAGCACACCACAGGCGCGAACGGCGATGCCATGGTGGACCGGAAGATGGGATTTGGAGCTGCTTTGCATGGACGTGAAGGATGCGCATCGGCCTTCCCTGCAATGCCGACGATTTCAACGCAGCCGCTCCTGCGGTGCGGCTCAGCGCGCTTCTCGGTCGACTGCCGGTGCGGCTTAAGGGTTCAGGACAGCAGCCAGGATATGCCGCCACCCAGCACAACGAACACGGCGACGATTGCGACGAATCGACCAGTGCCCGATTGCGAATCGGTATCGAATAATTTGTCCCAGAAAGCGTTCTTGTTTTGGTGTTCCATCGATCTCTCCTGTCGTCGATACAGTCTTTGCGAATAGCGCCTCGGACTGCGCTGTCAATGGAAAGGTGACGGGCAGGGAAAGGAGACCATCGATATGGGATTACAGCAACGAATGGATTTGCAGCAGCATGTGGCGCCTGTCGTGGAACCTCAGCTCTTGCGACCACGCTTCTTGGGTGATTCGGACGGAGCGGGCTGGGACAGGCGCAGTGCTTTCAGCTTTTCCGTCTTCTTCTCGCGCTCGGTCGTCTCGGCGTCGAGAATGTCACGGACAACGGAATTTGTCTGCTCAGCCTTTGCTTGAGCGGACATCTTTGCCGGCTTGAAGAATTCGTCCTTGGTCGCGGTCATGGCATGCTCCTCTGCATGAACGGTGAACGCGGCCGCTAGGGCCGCGTCGTGATAGCGTCAGCGGGCGGGACGACCGGCGACGATCTTCTTCTTTGGCATTGGCAGCAGGCCTTCGCGCTGCATCTGCTTGCGCGCCAGCTTGCGCTGCCGGCGGATGCCTTCCGCCTTCTCGCGAGCCCGCTTCTCAGAAGGCTTTTCGTAGGCAGTGCGTGCCCGAATTTCGCGGAACAGACCTTCACGCTGCATCTTCTTCTTCAAGACGCGCAGTGCCTGATCAACATTGTTGTCTCTGACGAGTACCTGCAAAAATAGCTCCTTTCCGGCCATCGGCCGTCACTTCTTGATCCGAATCGCCTTCGGATCGACCCAGGAGAATGTCGCTGGAGGGGAAGCGGGTCTTCCTTGTCCCTTCAGCTCGGTTGAAACCAGACAATCAATCTCAGTTTCGATGATGCGCCAGCCGAAATGTCGTTTTCGAACAGAACGCGTGTATTGTGTAGGCTCTGCGCCTCCGGCAACACTGAGTCAATGGAAAGATGCGGATGCCCCGCCTTTGTGGGCCGGTGCCGCTCTTCAGACCATATTCGCCGAAGAAATCGAACGGCGATGGAATGCCGGACTTCTCATGCGCAAAAACAAAAGGTCGGGACTGCTCCCGACCTCCATTATCACTGCCTCGTCGCGCCAGTACATCCGTGGTTGCGCGTGGCAATGAAAACCTTAAGCAGCCTGCAGGTTGTCTGCAGAGCTCTTGCCGGAGCGCTTGTCCTGGACGATGTCGTAGCTGATTTTCTGACCTTCGGTCAGGCCACGCATGCCAGCGCGCTCAACAGCCGAAACATGAACGAAAACGTCCTGGCTGCCGTTGTCGGGCTGGATGAAACCAAAACCCTTGGTGCTGTTGAACCACTTTACAGTACCTGTGTTCATCACGATAATCCTTGTAATCGCTGTGGGCCCGGTCTTAGAGACCGATCTGAAAATCGACGATGACGAGGAAATCTGAAACAGCCGTATTCTGGCTACAAAAGTCGCTAGCAAAGTTCGATAGCGTTAACATAGCGCCAAAACTCCACAAGACAAGTCCCGACGGTAAATAAATGCCGAAAGCTCCGCCGGGGATGAACGCGTTGTCTGCTGCGCTCGCCGTCACCGCAAGTTGATGCCGCGCCAGGCGGATGCATCGCTTTAGTACGACGAAAGACGCTTTAGTAGAAGCTGCATTTCCGGCTTCGGAGACAAGGCGGGCGGATTTGACTTCAGCAAGTCACGATCCGTCATGCCAGACTTATACCAGTCTATGAGAGCAGAAGCGACCTCGATCGCGCGATCGTCGGAATGGTCCACGTGATGCTCCTCGCACCAGGCATCCAAGAACCTTTGAAGAAGATCGAGGTCGTCAGATTTCAGCGCAACTTCCGAATTGCTTGTACCTTTATTTAGCATGACTGCCCCAATATTCATGACGACGACCGAGGTCGCGACTGATCGTGCCGATCGATATTATAACCTACAGTTTGTGGCTTGTGCAGGGCTTGCTAATATACATGCAGCCCCCTGGCATTGGGACTGGCGTTCGCAGGCAGACGGAGGGCCGGTCGGTACCGGCCCCCGCAGACATCGTAGAACTGGCGGGCGTTTACTCCGCAGCCTCTGCATAATCGCTCATCGGCGGGCACGTACATACCAGGTTGCGGTCACCGTAGACATTGTCGATGCGGTTGACCGGCGACCAGTATTTGTCGACCCGGAAAGAGCCCGGCGGGAAGCATGCCTGTTCGCGCGAATAGGGGCGATCCCAATCGCCGACCAGATCCTCCACCGTGTGCGGCGCGTTCTTGAGCGGGTTGTTGTCCCGGTCCATGCGGCCGTCCTCGATGGCGCGAGCCTCTTCGCGGATGGTGAGCATGGCGTCGCAGAAACGGTCGATCTCCGCCTTTGTCTCCGATTCGGTCGGCTCGATCATCAGCGTGCCGGCGACGGGCCAGCTCATGGTCGGCGCGTGGAAGCCGCAGTCGATCAGGCGCTTGGCGACATCGTCCACCGTCACGCCGGCCGATGCGCTGAGCGGGCGCGTATCGATAATGCACTCATGCGCCACGCGGCCTGCCGCCGATTTGTAGAGCACATCATAGGCGCCCTTCAGGCGGGCTGCGATGTAGTTGGCGTTGAGGATCGCCACCTTCGTCGCCTGCGTCAGTCCTTCGCCACCCATCATCAGGCAGTAGGACCAGGAAATCGGCAGGATCGACGGGGAGCCGAACGGGGCTGCCGAAACCGCGCCCTCCCGGCCGTCCCATTGCGGGTGACCCGGAAGATGCGGCGCCAGATGCGCCTTCACGCCGATCGGTCCCATGCCCGGCCCGCCGCCGCCATGCGGAATGCAGAAGGTCTTGTGCAGGTTGAGATGGCTGACGTCGGAGCCGATGTCACCGGGCCGGGACAGGCCGACCATGGCGTTCATGTTGGCCCCGTCGAGGTAGACCTGACCACCGTGCTTGTGTGTGATCGCGCAGATCTCGCTAACGGTCTCCTCGAAGACCCCGTGCGTCGACGGGTAGGTGATCATGCAGGCGGCGAGGTTCTCTGCATGCAGTTCGGCCTTGGCGCGAAAATCATCGAGATCGACGTCACCGTTTTCCATTGCCTTCACCGGCACCACCTTCATGCCGACCATCTGCGCCGAAGCGGGATTGGTGCCGTGCGCGGAGGTCGGGATCAGGCAGACGTCGCGGTGGGTCTCACCGCGGGCGATGTGGTAGTTGCGGATGGTGAGCAGACCCGCATACTCGCCCTGGGCTCCGGAATTCGGCTGCATCGAGAAAGCCTCGTAGCCGGTGATCTGGCAGAGCTTGGCCGAGAGATCGTCGATCATCTCCTTGTAGCCGAGCGCCTGGTCGGCCGGCACGAAGGGGTGGATGTCGGCAAACTCCGGCCAGGTGATCGGCAGCATTTCCGCCGTGGCATTCAGCTTCATGGTGCAGGAGCCGAGCGGGATCATCGCCCGGTCGAGCGCCAGGTCGCGGTCCGAGAGACGGCGGATGTAGCGGGTCATCTCGCTCTCGGCGCGGTTCATGTGGAAGATCGGGTGCGTCATGTACTCCGACTTGCGCAGGAGTTCGTTCGGCAGGCGGTATTCGGCGGAGAAATCACCGGCCCTGAAGTTTCCGCCGAAGGCGCGCCAGACGGCTTCCAGCGTCGCCGGCCGGGTGCGCTCGTCGAGCGACATGCCGATCTTCGTCTCGCCGACCTTGCGCAGGTTGACGCCTTCCGCCACTGCTGCCCGCAGGATCAGCGCCTGCATGTGACCGACCTCGACGGTGAAGGTGTCGAAGAAGGCTTGCGGTTCGATGGCGTAGCCGAGCTTCTCCAGCCCCTTGGCCATCAGCACCGCCTTCTTGTGGACCTGCTGGGCAATCGCCTTGAGACCTTCCGGCCCATGGAAGACGCCGTACATGGAGGCCATGACGGCCAACAGCACCTGTGCGGTGCAGATGTTGGAGGTCGCCTTCTCGCGGCGGATGTGCTGCTCGCGGGTCTGCAGCGACAGCCGATAGGCGCGGTTGCCGCGGGCATCGACGGAGACACCGACGAGACGCCCGGGCATGGCGCGCTTGTGGGCATCCTTGACGGCCATATAGGCGGCGTGCGGTCCACCGTAGCCGACCGGGACGCCGAAGCGCTGCGAGGAGCCGATGGCAATATCGGCCTCCATTTCGCCCGGCGATTTTAGAAGCGTCAGCGCCAGCGGGTCGGCGGCGACGGCCGCCACGGCGCCCGTCTGGTGCAGGCGGGCGATCAGGCCGGTGAAGTCGCGGACATGGCCGTGGGTGCCGGGATACTGGAAGATGGCGCCGAAGACGTCGACCGGGTCGAGGTCGCTGAAGGGATCGCCGATGACGACGCTCCAGCCAAGCGGGGCTGCGCGGGTCTCGATCAGCGCAATGGTCTGCGGATGGCAGGCCGCATCGACGAAGAAGGCGGTCGCCTTGGATTTCGCCTGGCGCTGGCAGAGCGCCATGGCCTCGGCGGCCGCGGTCGCCTCGTCGAGCAGCGAGGCGTTGGCCACGTCGAGGCCGGTCAGGTCGCAGATCATCGTCTGGAAATTGAGAAGAGCTTCCAGGCGACCTTGCGAGATTTCGGGCTGGTAAGGCGTATAGGCCGTGTACCAGGCAGGGTTCTCGAGAATGTTGCGCTGGATCACCGGCGGCGTGATGGTGCCGTAATAGCCCTGGCCGATCAGAGTTGTCAGCACCTGGTTCCGGTTGGCGGTCTCGCGCAGCTTGTCGAGCGCCTCACGCTCCGACAGGGCCGCACCCCAGGCCAGCGGCTCGGTCTGGCGGATCGTGGACGGCACGGTGGCGTCGATCAGCGCATCCAGCGTTGGATATCCGATCACCTTCAGCATGTCGGTCATCTCGGACGGAGAGGGACCGATATGGCGGCGGTTGGCGAAGTCATAGGGCTGGTAGTCGGTGAAATGGAAGTCGGTGCTGTCGCTCATCCGATGAGATCCTTGTAGGCGGCTTCATCCATCAAAGCATCGAGATCGGAGCTGTTCTTCAGCTTCAGCTTGAAGAACCAGCCGGCGCCCTGCGGGTCCGAGTTGACGACGGATGGATCGTCTACGATGGCCTGGTTGACCTCGGTGACTTCGCCGTCGAGCGGCGCATAGACATCGGACGCGGCCTTGACGGATTCGACGGTGGCGGCATTGCCGTCCTTGGTAAGCTCAGTGCCGACGTCCGGCAGTTCGACGAAGACGAGATCGCCGAGCTGTTCGGCGGCATGCGTGGTGATACCGACGGTGGCGACATCGCCCTCGAGCTTCAGCCATTCGTGTTCGGCGGTGAATTTCAACATGGTTCTCTCCGGAGGATTTTTCAGCGTTTGTAGGTGGGGGTGATGAAGGGCAGAGCGGTGACGGTGAGCGGCAGATACTTGCCGCGCACCTCCGCAAAGACCTGGGTGCCGGGTTCGGACCTGGCGGAGGGCACGTAACCCATGGCCACGGGTCCCTCGGCCGTCGGGCCGAATGTTCCGGACGTGACTTCGCCGATCTCGTCACGCCCCTCGGCGTCAGCATAGAGCTTCGCATGGGCCCGCACCGGGGCCTTGCCCTCGGGCCGCAGGCCGACGCGACGGCGCGAGGTCCCTTCCGTCAGTTCCGCGAGAATGCGCTCTGAGCCGGGGAAGCCGCCCTCGCGCTCGCCGCCTGAACGGCGAACCTTCTGGATCGCCCATTCGAGCGATGCTTCGATCGGCGTGGTGGTGGTGTCGATGTCGTTGCCATAGAGGCAGAGCCCGGCTTCCAGCCGCAGCGAATCGCGGGCGCCAAGGCCGATCGCCTCGCAGTCGGGCTGGGAGAGAAGAGCCTTTGCCAGTTCCTCCGCCTTGTCGGCGGGAACCGAGATTTCGAAGCCGTCTTCGCCGGAATAGCCGGAGCGGGAAACGATGCAGGCGGCACCAGCAAGGTCGACGTCACGGACGTCCATGAACTTCATTGTGGAGACTTCGGGAGCGAGCGATGCCAGCACAGACTCAGCTTTGGGACCCTGCAGCGCGAGCAGCGCCCGGTCTTCCAGAAGCGTTACCGAACATCCGGGAAGATGCGCCTGCATATGGGCGACATCCGCCTCCTTGCAGGCGGCGTTGACGACGACGAGGAGATGGTCGCCGCGATTGGCGATCATCAGATCGTCGAGGACGTGACCGTTGTCGTCGGTGAAGAAACCATAGCGCTGGCGACCTTGCTTGAGACCGAGGATGTCGACCGGCACCAGCCGCTCCAGTGCCATCGCTGCATCGGCATAGGTGCCGGAGGCGGCCTTCACGATGACCTGGCCCATGTGCGAGACGTCGAAGAGACCGGCGGCGCTGCGCGTCTGCAGGTGCTCCTTCATCACGCCCGCCGGGTATTGCACGGGCATGTCGTAGCCGGCGAAGGGTACCATCTTCGCCCCAAGTGAAAGGTGAAGGGCGTGCAGCGGGGTCTGTTTCAGGGTAGGGCTGTTATCCAAGAACAAGGGCCTCCAGGTTACGCGCAGGGCGCGGTCGCTCAATCATAGGCGCGAATGCGCCCGGTTCATGAGCCCCCTCTGTCCTTGTCGCCTGAGATTGTTATCCCTTCGGCGTGCCCTGTCTGACGACGGGGCCTCTCTCCAGAGTCCTGTTAGGCCGTGCGCTGGTCCTTTTGCCTGAGAGTTTCCGGGGCGGTTGCTCCTTCGGCACCGCAGTAAAGCGGCTTCTCCCAACGTACGTGGCGCCCATTATCCGTGAGGCCGACTGCTTGGCAAGCGTCAAATGTCGCTGCCAGCAAGATTCTTGTCGCTTGACCTCGGGTGCCGGCTGCGGCGCAAAGAAGCAGTCGCCGCGAATTGCGCTTTGCCACCCCGTGGGATATCGGAAGCAGAGAGCTTCGGAACCCGACATGATCACGAGCAACTGGACATCGGCGAACATCCTGCGCGTCTTCTGCGCAATGGTGTTCCTGTCGCTCGGGTTTGGCCACAGGCCGGTTCAGGCCGCGACACCGCTCGAGTCCTATGGTGAAGAGTATCGGCTGCCGGACGGCAGCTTCGCCGACATTTGCGCGGCCGGACATGACGAGCAGCAGCACGGCGCGCTTCCCGCCTGCGAAGTCTGCCGCCTGGCCTCCTCGATCGTCCTTCCGACGCCTGCCGGTGGCGTCGATCTTCCGAGCGAGGCGGCCGTCCTCGACAACCCGCTTTGCGTTGCCTCGCTGAACCTCGGCTTCACCGCACTGGCGCGCGCGACCTCCCGTGGCCCACCCTTCGCCGGCTGATTGACCGTCACTCATTCAGCAACGCTCCCGGCGCAGGCAAGGCCACGACCGGAGGGAACCATCATCATGACCAAGATCAGAACCCTGGCCCTGTCTGCCATTCTCGGCGCAGCCGCAGCCGGCAGCGCAGAAGCGCACGCCACATTCATCGAATCCACCGTCAAGGCAGAAAGCTACGTCGTCATGTCGCTGCAGGTGCCGCATGGGTGCGACGGCAAGGCGACCAACGAGGTGCGCATGGAACTGCCGGAAGGCTTCGTCTTCGCCAAGCCGCAGCCGAAGCCTGGCTGGGCTCTTGAGATCACCGAAGGCGACTACGCACATTCCTACGACAACCACGGCACTCCCGTGACCAGCGGACCCGTCGAGATCCGTTGGACGGGCGGAGACCTGCCGGACGCCTATTACGACACCTTCGTCGTGCGCGGCAAAATTTCCGGCATTGAAGTCGGCACGGTCCTAGCCTTCCCAGCAACGCAGTTGTGCGGCAGCGATGCGAGCGTCGCCTGGACCGAGGTCGCCGCGCCTGGCACCGATCCGCATTCGCTGGAAAGCCCGGCACCGACCGTCACGGTCGTTGCCCAGGAGGCTACCGATCATCAAGCGATGCATGGCGGTCACGGCCAGGCTGCGGCTGCCGCACTTCCTTCGGTCGGCGATCTCGAGTTGGACAGAGGCTATGTCCGAGCCATGCTGCCGGGCCAGCCTGTCGGCGGCGGCTTCGTCACCATCAAGAACAATGGGAGCGAGGATGACCGCCTCGTGTCGGTCTCGTCGCCGGCCGCCGGGACGGTGGAGCTCCACGAGATGGCCATGCAGGGCGAGGTGATGAAGATGCGCAAGCTCGACAGCGGCATTCCGGTGCCTGCCGGTGAAACGGTGGAGCTGAAGGCGGGCGGGCTGCACATGATGTTCATGCAGGTAAAGACACCCTTTGCCGAAGGCGACACGGTGCCCGTGACCTTGACGTTCGAAAAGGCCGGCGAAATTCAGCTGACCCTGCCGGTGACCTCGGCAGCGCCTGGCGGCCATTCGCACAACTGATGCCATTCTCCCAACGAGAAAGATGCTCGCGGCCTTTGTTGCTGCGAGCCATCACATTCACGGGCTGACTGGCGCGCGATTGCTGCTGGTCTGACTGTCTGGTGACGATCAGTCTTCAAGGTCGCGATAGGCGGCCTGCGCCTGAGCGAGCGTGGTGCGCTGCTCCGGCTGCTGCTCCGGCGATAGTAGGTCCAAGCCTACGGCGGCTGCCGGAATCAGTTGCTCGATCGTCGGATCACCTGTCTCGGCCCGCAGGGCATTGCGGTCGGCGGCGAGGCGGATGTCTTCCGCCCGATCCTTCACAGACAGACGTCGAGCGGGCTTCATCGCATCCGATGCGTAGGCCGCCGTGTTGGCTGAAACTGAAAGAACCAAGGTCATCGCTTAAATCCACTACTCCAGGTTAAAACCTAATGCAGCGCGGCTTGGTTCCCTGTTAAGGAACAAATCGGCATTTTAACCACCTGTCATTTTTTTGTCTTCGTTGGGCCAACCAATCATGTCGAATATGCTCCTTGTCGCCCTCGGCGGCGCTTCCGGCTCCGTTCTGCGCTATCTCGTCGGCCACTGGAGCCTTCGGCAATTCGGCCCGGCTTTCCCCTGGGGAACGCTGATCGTCAACGTCGTCGGCTCGTTCGCGATCGGTTTTCTGGCCGAGTTCATTGCGCGCCGGCTGAATGCCCCGGCGGAAATGCGGCTCCTGCTGGTCACCGGCTTCCTCGGCGGCTTCACCACCTTTTCGGCCTTTTCGCTGGATGCCCTGCTCCTCTTCGAGCGCGGTGCGGTGACAACGGCGGTCGCCTATGTGGTGGCAAGTGTTGCCGTGTCGCTTGTGGCCGTGACGGCCGGGCTGGCGCTTGGTCGGGCGATGTTCTAAACAGCCTCGAAAAGCGACAGAACAAGAAGAAAGAATATTATGGCAGGCATCGAGCACATCCGCGTCGAGGCGGACGAAGCGGGCATGCGCCTGGACCGCTGGTTCAAAATTCACTATCCGGGCCTTGCCTTCGGGGCGCTCCAGAAGCTGCTGCGCTCCGGTCAGGTGCGCGTCGACGGCGGCCGGGTCAAATCCGACGCGCGCGTTCAGCCGGGCCAGACGGTGCGCATTCCGCCGCTCGACGTTGATGCCAAGAAGGCAGGCCCGATCGCCGGCAAGGACCTCAAGCATTCCAGCGACTACGAGCTTCTGCAGCGCATGGTGCTGCATGAGGACGACAAGGTGATCGTGCTGAACAAGCCGGCCGGTCTTGCGGTACAGGGCGGTTCGGGCGTTACGCGCCACATCGACCAGATGCTCGACGCCTGGACGAGCCCGAGGGGCGAGAAGCCCCGGCTCGTGCATCGGCTCGACCGCGACACCTCCGGCGTGCTGGTGATTGCCCGCACCAGGGGCGCCGCCCAGAAGCTGACGGCGGCCTTTCGCGAGCGCGACACCAAGAAGACCTATTGGGCGCTGGTCAAGGGCGTGCCCCGCAAGCACCAGGACAAGATTTCCACATGGCTAGTGAAGGAAGCGACACCGGACGGTGACCGGATGCGGATCGCCAAGCATGGCGAAGACGGCGCCGATCACGCGGTGACCTTCTATCGGGTTCTCGAGACCGCGGCTCAAACGATGGCCTGGCTGGAAATGGAACCCTATACCGGCCGTACGCACCAGCTGCGCGTGCATGCGCTGCACATCGGCCATCCGATCATCGGCGATCCGAAGTATGAAGACGACGACATCAACTGGCCGTTCCCGGGCGGCATCCAGAAGCGGCTGCACCTGCACGCCCGCCACATCGACGTGCCACACCCCGAGGGCGGGCGGCTGCGGGTGACGGCGCCCTTGCCGCCGCACATGGTGCAGAGCTGGAACCTGCTGGGTCTCGACATGGAGAACGGGCGGAGAGACGACGAATGAAGCTCGTCCTCTTCGATTGCGACGGCACGCTTGTCGACAGTGCCAGCCTCATCCACGAGACCATGCGCCGGACCTTCCTGCGTTTCGAGAAGCCGGAGCCGAAACTCGAGGAGACCAAGGCGATCATCGGGCTGACGCTCGACATCGCCATCGCGCGGATGCTCGGCCGGCCGCATGCCGGCGACGAAGAGGTCGAGATGATGGCCTACTACAAGTCGCTGTTCTCGGTCGTGCGCAAGGAACTCGATTTCCATGAGCCGCTGTTTGACGGCATTCGCGAGCTGATCGACACGATCGGACCGCGGAACGACCTGCGGATCGGTGCCGTCACCGGCAAGTCGAGGCGGGGGCTGAATCACCTGATGGAAATCCACGGCTTCGACAAGCACTTCATCGTGTCCCGGACGGCGGACGAGTGTCCCTCCAAGCCGCACCCGGCCATGGTCACCGAGTGTTGCGACGAAACAGGGCTGGTACCGGGCGTCACCCTTGTGATCGGCGATGCCATCTACGATATGCAGATGGCAAAGGCGGCCGGCGCGACAGCCATCGGCGTCTCCTGGGGCTATGCCGCGGTGGACGAGCTTTGGAACGCGGGAGCCGACGCCATCGTTGACCATCCGAGCGAACTGCTTGTCCACATCGGCTGAGGTATTCCATGCGTGAACTGTTCGACCTTCCGGAGGGCTTGAGCCACCCCGACCCTACCCGCCGGGCCCAGATCCAGATGAAGCGCCCGCTGCCGAAGCGGTTCTATACGGATGTCTCGGTGGCCCAGGGGGACGAAGGCTATGCCATTCATCTCGACGGTCGACCGGTACGGACGCCGGCCAAAAATGCTCTGGTGGTCCCCACCGCTGCCCTGGCGGACCTGATGCGCGTCGAATGGGATGCCCAGGTGGAGCATATTGACCCGGTGACCATGCCGGTGACGAAGCTCGTCAACACTGCGATCGACGGCGTGGCGATCGATCCGCAGGCGGTCTTCGAGGATATCCTGCGATTTTCCTCGAGCGACCTCCTCTGCTACCGGGCCGATGGCCCGGATGAGCTCGTGGCACGCCAGTCGGAGCGCTGGGACCCGCTGATCGATTGGGCGGCCAACGATCTTGGTGCCCGCTTCATCCTGATCGAAGGCATCATGCCGCAGGACCAGCCGCGCGAGGCGATTGCCGCCTTTGCCGTGACCTTGCGCAAATATGATACGCCGATCGAGCTTGCCAGTCTCCATACGGTGACGACTCTGACCGGTTCCGCAATCCTGGCACTGGCATTTGCGGAAGACCGCCTTTCGGTGGACGGAGTGTGGTCGATTGCCCACCTCGACGAGGACTGGACGGATGAACACTGGGGTGTCGATCCGGAAGCGCAGCTGCGGCGCGCAAAGCGTCAGGAGGAACTGCAAGCGTCGGCGGCAGCCTTCCTCAGCCTTCGGCCCGCGGTTTAAGCCTTCGCTAACTCTGTAGGCGGCATGATCCGGGAAATGTTCCCGGGACACCCCGATGCGCCGCCTCTTTCCCATTTGCCTGCTGATGGCAGTTCTGCCGCTTCTGATGGCGTTCCGGCTGGAGACAGCCGCTCGCGGTCCGGAGTCGCTGCTTTATGATGTTCGCGGTGCCTTCGTTGCAGCAAGGTCGGACATCCCGCCGGTGGTCGTCGCCGAAACAGACCGGCTGGTGAACGAGGCGATCTTCTCCACCGTCCGCCAGCGGGTCCTGCCACGGACGATCCTCACTGTCCGGATCCATCGCCTTACGAAACTGCCGGTGCTTCTGGGCAGGAAGCGCGAGGCTGCCGTCTCGGTGAAGGCGGTTTCCGTTGCCAATGGCGAGGTGATCGCGGAGGGCAGCTTCAGCGTGGTCGTCTATTCGCTGAACGCCGGTGGTGTCGATCTCCTGCTGGCGGAACGAATCGCCAAACGGGTTGCGGCCGAGTTCCAGCTCTCGGGCGAGCGCCGATCGACACTGGCGACGGCGCTGTCTTCCGGCCGCTAGAGATCAGCCGGCGGCCACCTTCAACCCGATGATGCCGGTGATTATCATGGCAATGCAGCCGAGGCGAAGCGCGGTCGCCGGCTCGGCAAACAGGACCATGCCGAGGATGACCGTGCCGACGGTGCCGATGCCTGTCCAGACGGCATAGGCGGTGCCGACTGGCAGCGTGCGGATCGCAAGCCCCAGAAGCACCACGGATATCAGCATGGCGACAAGGGTGAGGACCGTCGGGATCGGACGGGTGAAGCCCTCGGTGTATTTCAAGCCGATCGCCCAGCCGATTTCGAACAGTCCCGCAAGGGTGAGAAGGATCCAGGCCAATGTCTTACTCCGTGTGAAGGGAGCGAGGCCGTCCCCGCGATCGTGACCGGGAAACCCGGCGGCAGCCGTCTGCCAAGACGGATATGGTGCCGATCGATGGGGACGACAAGGTTTCCAGTGCCGACTATGCCAGCCGCTCCGCATGCCATTTCAGGTGGTCGTCCATGAAGGTCGAGATGAAATAGTAGGAGTGGTCGTAGCGCTCGTGCATCCGGAGCGTCAGGCCGATGCCGGTGTCCTTGATGGCCTCTTCGAAGAGCCATGGGCGCAGTCCGTCCTCCAGGAAGCTGTCGGCCTTGCCCTGGTCGATCAGGAACTCCGGAAAACGGGCACCGTCTTTCACCAGCGCACAGGCGTCGTAGGCGCGCCAGGACGAGCGGTCTGTGCCGAGATATTTCTCCAACGCCGGAGCCGACCAGTCAGCCGTCGACGGCTGCACGATCGGGGCAAAGGCCGAGCAGCTGCGGAAGCGGTCCGGGTTCTTCAGCGCGATCGTCATGGCGCCGTGACCTCCCATGGAGTGGCCGAAGATGCCCTGGCGATCCATGTCGACGCGGAAATGCTGGGCGATGAAATTCGGCAGCTCTTCCGTGATGTAGGTGTACATCTGGTAGTGCTCGGCCCAAGGCTTCTCGGTCGCATCAAGGTAGAAGCTGGCGCCCTTGCCCATCTTCCAGTCGGTAAGCTCGTCGGGAACGTCGTTGCCGCGTGGGCTCGTGTCCGGGCAGACAACAATCAGCCCCAGTTCGGCGGCCATGCGCCGGTATTCTCCCTTTTCCATGACATTGGCATGGGTGCAGGTGAGGCCTGACAGGTACCAGACAACCGGGCAGGGCTCCTGCGTCGCCTTCGGGGGTACATAGACGGCAAAGGTCATCTCGCCCTGGCAGGCGTCCGAGTCGTGGGAGAAGACCCCCTGCATGCCGCCAAAGGCGGTGTTCTGGGAAAGGACTTTCATGGCGTGTCTCCGGGTGGTGTCATGCTTTTGGCGCGACGGCAGAGCCGATCGAGCACCTCGAGAAACTTGGATCGGTCGCGCGGACTGAAGGCGGCGTTATACCCCTTGCTTTCGCCGGTTTCGCGCAGGTGCTGGCCGAGATCGCGCATGGCGGTCGCCATGCCGATGTTGCCTTCGTCGAAGACGCGGCCGGTCGGGCCGGTGACGAGGGCGCCTGCGCGGACACAGCGTCCGGCCAGCGGCACGTCGGCGGTGATGACGATGTCGCCGGGTCCGGCGCGCTCGGCGATCCAATCGTCGGCGGCATCGAAGGCGCCCGAGACGATGACGTTGTGGATCATCGGATCGCGCGAGGGGCGCAGGCCGGAATTGGCAACCAGCGTCACCTCCAGCCCGTGCCGCTCGGCGACCTTCATGACCTCCGGCTTGACCGGGCAGGCGTCTGCATCGACATAGATCACGAGGCCGGTCTCTCCATGTCCACATGCGGGATGCCGTCTTCGACGTATTCAGCGGAGGTCGCGGCAAAGCCGAGCGCGCCGTAGAATGCCTGCAGATGGCTCTGCGCCGAAATCGCGATCGGTTCGCCGGGATAGAGCCTCTCACATGCCTCGATCGCCTCGCGCATCAGGGCCTCGCCAAGCCGCCTGCCGCGATGCCTGGGCGAGACGGCGACGCGGCCGATGCGCGGATGATGGTCCGCCGTCGGCCGCCACAGGCGGGCGCAGGCAATCAGTTCGCCCTCCGCCAGCAGCCGCAGATGCAGGCAGTCGGCGTCATTGCCGTCGAGCTCCGGATAGGGGCATTCCTGCTCCACCACGAAGACGTCGACACGCAGTTTCAGCATCGCGTAGAGATCGACCGCGGAGAATGCCTCCATCCTCCGCAGATCGACGTCGTAGGGTTTGGCAGGCATCAGTAGACCACGACGCCGCGGATGCTTTCGCCCTTGTGCATCAACTCGAAGCCCTTGTTGATGTCTTCGAGCGGCATCGTATGGGTGATCATCGGATCGATCTGGATCTTGCCTTCCATGTACCAGTCGACGATCTTGGGCACATCGGTGCGGCCGCGCGCGCCGCCGAAGGCGGTGCCCATCCAGTTGCGGCCGGTGACCAGCTGGAAGGGACGCGTCGAGATCTCCTGACCCGCACCCGCGACGCCGATGATGATCGACTTGCCCCAGCCACGGTGCGAGGCTTCCAGCGCCTGGCGCATGACCTTGGTGTTGCCGGTGCAGTCGAAGGTGTAGTCGGCGCCGCCGATCAGGTCGCCGTTGCGCTTCGTCATGTTGACGAGATGGGGCACGATGTCGTCGCCGACTTCCTTCGGATTGACGAAGTGCGTCATGCCGAACTTCTCGCCCCACGCCTTGCGGTCGTTGTTGATGTCGACGCCGATGATCATGTCGGCGCCGGCAAGACGCAGACCCTGCAGCACGTTCAGCCCGATCCCGCCGAGGCCGAAGACGATGGCGGTCGAGCCGATCTCGACCTTGGCGGTGTTGATCACCGCGCCGATGCCGGTCGTCACGCCGCAGCCGATGTAGCAGATCTTGTCGAAGGGCGCGTCGGGGTTGACCTTGGCAACGGCGATCTCCGGCAGGACCGTGTAATTGGCGAAGGTCGAGCAGCCCATGTAGTGGTGGATCTTGTCCTTGCCGATCGAGAAGCGCGAGGTGCCGTCCGGCATCAGGCCCTGGCCCTGGGTCGAGCGGATCGCGGTGCAGAGATTGGTCTTGCGCGACAGGCAGGAATAGCACTCGCGGCATTCCGGCGTGTAGAGCGGGATGACGTGATCGCCCTTCTTCACCGAGGTCACGCCGGGGCCGACGTCGACGACGATGCCAGCTCCCTCATGGCCGAGAATGGCTGGAAACAGGCCTTCAGGATCGGCGCCGGAAAGGGTGAAATCGTCGGTGTGGCAGATGCCTGTCGCCTTTACCTCGATCAGCACTTCACCCGCGCGGGGGCCCTCCAGTTGAACGGTCATAACTTCAAGCGGCTTGCCAGCCTGAACGGCAACGGCGGCGCGGACATCCATGATATCTCTCCTCAATGCGAATCCGCGCGACCTTCGCATGCCGCGAAACCAGGCTCAAGCGACAAGCGTTGCCATGCAGACCTCGGGCATCACGATCGGTTGCAGCAAGGCGATCAGGCGGCGCGGTTTTTGACCCGTTCGGCCCGCGCCGGATCGGACCAATTCTCGACCTGCAGGATATCACCCGTTGCGGTCTCTGGCCTTGCCAGCCTCATCATCTCCCGCCATGCGGGGTGATGCTCGTGCGGGGCGGCGAGCTGGTCGATCTCATGGAGGATCTGGCGTTCGGCGGGCGACAGGTTGACCGTGCCCCGGTCGAGCCCGCTGCGCAGCACCCGCCAGACCAAGGCGAGATCATGCTTGCTGAACGCATGCCCGCCGGTGCGACGGCGTGCATAGGCGCCGCGCGGTACAGGAAGCAGTGCCAGGCGCACCTGATTGAGGACGGTGGCGGACAGGAAGCTGGGAACGGAGCGGGCAACGTCCAGGACGTGCAGCAGGATATCGAAGCCCGCCGGCGACCAGACCGTTCCGGCGTCCGTCAGCCATTCGAGCAGCCAACCGGCTGTTTCGTTCGAAACTTCGCCTGTGGGAGATGCGCGCCAGACAACAAATTCGGTAACCGACTCGACCAGATAGATTGCCCATTCCGGACAATGGCTGTCACAGCACTCCTGCAGTGCCAGCGCCATGACCGCCTCCTGGCGGCTGCGAATGCCTTCCGGCCACAGGTGGCGTCGCAAGAGCCCCACGTCATCGGGCCTGATCCGACCCTTTCCGGCGATAACGCATGCCGGAAAAGAGAAGCGAAGATCGCTCATCCTTGTTCTCCGTTTCATCATGAAACTGCCATCGGCAGAATAGGGTCCACGTCTTGACGGAGCACCAATGGACAGCGTTAACGGGTGCTGATCATGGGCGGCTTTGTCGGAAAGACTGTATCAAGGCGGGACGCGGCCGGAGAGCCTCAGGGCGGGTCTGCGACAACCGGCCCAAAGACTTCCTCGAAGGCCTCGCGCAGGCGCATGTCGACATCCGGCATCATCACCGGGAGGCCGAGATCGACGAGGCTCGTGACGCCGTAGGCGCTGATGCCACAGGGCACGATGCCCGAGAAGTGGGAGAGATCGGGATCGACGTTCAGCGACAGGCCGTGGAAGCTCACCCAGCGGCGCAGGCGGATGCCGAGTGCGGCGATCTTGTCCTCCGCGACCGAGCCGTCCGGCAGTTGCGGCTTGTCTGGCCGCCGGACCCAGACGCCGACGCGGTCCTCCCGCCGCTCGCCGCGGACATTCATCGAGGAGAGCGTCTGGATGATGAGTTCCTCGAGCGCGGCCACATAGGCCCGCACGTCCTGGCGGCGCCGCTTCAGATCGAGCATGACATAGGCAACCCGCTGGCCGGGACCATGATAGGTGTATTCGCCGCCGCGGCCGGTCGCAAAGACAGGAAAACGGTTCGGCTCGATCAGGTCGTCCGCATCGGCACTGGTGCCGGCCGTGTAAAGCGGTGGATGCTCTAGCAGCCAGACCAACTCGTCGGCGCGACCGTCCGCAATGGCCCCAACCTCCGCCTCCATCGCCGCGACCGCCGCCTCGTAGGGCACCAGGCCTTCGGTGATTCTCCAGCGCACCGGCGGCGAGCCGGGCAGGGGATGCATGATATGGTCTAGATCGGTGCGCGCCAGCATGGAAAACTCCTTCTACGGCCTTCTGCCAAATCCCCGGAGAGCGGGCAAGACAAGACGCCATCCCGGGTGGGGCAGCTGCCGGAACGGGGCTTTCATATGGGATGTCGGCGAGCGGATTGTTATCCTTCAAAAATCTGTCACGACGCCCTTGTGCCGGTCAAATCCTTTTGCTAGATGCTGCCTCGCCGGACCCGTCCGGCTCTACCACGATGCGGTCGTGGCGGAATTGGTAGACGCGCAGCGTTGAGGTCGCTGTGGGGCAACCCGTGGAAGTTCGAGTCTTCTCGACCGCACCAAAGAAACCCGCTTCGGCGGGTTTTTTTTGTTTAGGATAAATCTCTTGGTTCAAGACCTCGCGGCGGATGACAATCTGTTCGTCTGCTTCACCGCAGGTTTCTTTGAATAGACCGAGCCGACCAGCGCCAACATCAGCCGCAGTGCCAGCCAAGACCAGAAAATTTGAGCCATCTGAGTGATGCCTGCCCTAACGAAGAGAATTGTTAGAGCGAGCATGGCAGTCGTGACCATTGCTTGAACTTCGATGGAGCGACGGGGGTTGGGGGTGGATAGCCGATACCACACCCAACCAAGCAAGAAGACCACCAAGCTGCCGGCGACCAGTCCGAACTCCAGGTAGACATCGCCAAACACGCCGAGCGTTGTCTGACTTGCGAATCTGAACCAAACGTCAGGGTTGATGATTTCCGAAAATGGCGCGCTTGGCGATTGGCCCTTAAAAGGCATGATCGACCTTGGCACAGGCAGGAATAACGCTGCCCAAAAGGCTTCGCCGGGTATCCGGTCGATCTTTTCCGTCAAGCCCATAGTAACAATGGAGGTGAGCGAAAGATGATAGTGGAATTCAAATGGATTTACTAGGAGATCAACCCATCCCCCGCTCTGCTGCACCTGCTCGTTAACAGAGGAATACGCCTTAAAGCCGCGTAAAAAGTAAAGAGAGTAAGCGGAAGCTAGTCCAAGCATGGGGAACGCGAGCCAAATGCGCCGAGGAAACCGCCATCCTCGAAGTGTCAATGCGGCTCCCAGCGCAAAAAATAATGAAAGGATGTTGATACGATTGCCGGACGCCATGGCTGCTAGAAATGTAAGTGCTAAGCATAGAAAGAAGCTCAGCTTGAACCTGGACTTTGAACAATAAGCGGAGAATATCAGAAATGGGAGCATGAACAGATAGATGACGAATGACGACTCCCGATATGCGACAAAGCGGTCAGCAGTTAGGGCCTGCAAGTCGGACGCGCTCCTGACATTGAAGACGACTACAAGATACAGAACCACAAAGCCCGAGATCGACAAGCTCGCCAGCAAGAGAGGCAGAGCTGGCAGCCCCTCGTTTTTTGCGTAGGGACTTGCATTCAGCGGATTAGAAACTCTTGACGCCACTGCATTGCCGAGAGCGAGGGCAAAAGAGAAAAGCGTGAAAATAACATAAGAATAGAGCCTGTCTCCTGCTGGCGCATAAAACGTTGCGCGCGGGTGGTAGACGTAATGCTCATTTCCGTAGGCTGCATAGAGAACGTTACAGCATAAGTGGAAAATCCAGAGGATAAGCACTGGATTCAACGCGCTCTTGGCTAGCACGCCCATCGATGATGACGAAGAGATGCGGATGCCCCATGCGCATATTGCAAGGTTCACTGCAAACAGCAGCCAAATGCTCTCCATCAATCGGGCCTATAAAATTGGAACTATGGGAGCCAAGGATGGCAGTGCTATGGACGCTCCGCTAGTACCTTGGAAAGGTTGCGAACAGATTCTGGATTAAGCGGCCCTAAGCGGCAATCACTTGAGCAGACCGTATTGATAGCGCGAATTGTTGACGATGTAAGGAAGCCGTTTAGCGGGCCAGAATATACCCCACGCTCCTGCAACCGACTCTGAGCGACATAAACAAATGCATTTGGGTTAGTAAACCGAAGCGCAGAAATAGCAGCACCCTGGTCTCCTTCCGGAACCTCACTAAGTAGATCGGTTACTGCAGACAGCGACTGCCTGCCAGATGCTGCTGCTGCCGCGAGCAGAACCCTTTCCCGTGCAGCAACGGAAGGAGGCATTTCCCCAGCTACGCGCTCAAAGAGCTTCTTGGCTTTGCCTACGTCCCTGACCACTCCTTTTCCTGGCGTCCCTGTAGAAATAGATAAGTCGCTGCGCAGCGAGAATATCGCCCTCGTCCGCAGCAACTTGAAGAATATTAACCGCTTTCTTTGGATCCTTGGCTGTGCTTCTGCCGAAATAGTAGACGTCGGCGAGGGATGCACGTGCTTCCGAACTACCTTGCTCAGCCAGTTCTTCCAACTTGCTTATCCCCTCGGAAGGATCGGATGACCTTCCAAATCGACCAGCGATGTGCCCGTTTGCGATCATGACATCAGCCTGCTGAACGCCAGCTTCCGACGCACGCTTCAGATAGGTCATTGCTTCCTCTGGATCGGAATCCGCCATTGTCCCTGACAGATAAATGCTTCCAAGCTTCAGCATTGCAAACGCATTTCCTGCATCGGCACTACGTTCGAAATATCGCAGAGCTTGCGTGTTGTCGGCCTGGACCGGACCTTCTCCGGACGAGTAAAGATTTCCGAGCGTGTTCATCGCCATCTGGTCGCCGGCTTCTGCGGCTTCCTGTAGCATGGCGAGACCCCGTTCTACATCCGCGTCCACGCCCTCACCATGGATATAGGCCAAGCCCAATCTGACTTTCGCTGGGGCCAGACCCTCGTTGGCCGATACCTGATAAAGCTCGGCAGCCTTGGCTTTGTCTTCGGGAATTATGTCGCCAAGCCGATAGATTTCCGCAAGCTTGTAGCGTGCGAATTTTGCGCCGCCATCAATGCTACGCTGATAAAAGTCCACCGCTTTGGCGCCATCTACTTGAGCCAGCGTGCCATTGGAAAAAATATCGCCGAGTAGCATCAATGCCTCGGCATTCCCTTGTGCAGCCAGGGTTTCCAGGGCGGATATCGCCTCGGACGACCTTGCTGTCTGTTGTTCGGCTATAATTGCCTGAACTTCAGCCATTGGAATGGAGGGTGCCTGCTGGCCAGCCGTGCTCTGAGCAACGGCTGACAAGGGTGTGGCGAGAATGAGTGACACTACGAGAAAAGTCAGTTTCATCTTTGGCCTCCTAATGGCATCTATGCGTAAGTCGCTGTAGATCATCCCTAGAATCGGCGGGTATCTCTCGATTTTCTTAGTTTGGTCGAGGTAACTAGCCGTTCATAAAGTATTAGGATTCCATCGTGTGATATCGTCTCGCAGTTATCAAGCGATAATCTCCACAATTTCGTTATTGCCTTTGCTGCGCGGACGGTGGGTATGGAAAAGGCAAATCTCAGTTTGTTGGCTGGCTTAGTCGTTTCCCTTTCGTCTGTGAACGTGGTTCCATCCCACTTGGAGCAATGCCGACATCACATCGTTCCAGCCCGACAACACGACGAGGTGTGTCTCCAAATTGGTCTGGGCATATTCAGAAGCGACACGCAATAGTTGGTCCAACAAAGCCCGTTATGCCACCAACGCCATTAGGTTGCGACTGCCCCACCGCCGAGAGCAGCCTTGCTCGCGGCGGAAGGGAGGACGCATCAATCGTCGGTCGGAATATGGGTGTCGACGCCGGCGAGTCTCAGTTTGTTGATCACCTGGCGGACGCCCTTGATCTGACGCACGGTTGTGGTGATGCGGTGCGAGACGTCGGCGTCGTCGACGACGCCCTCGATCGTGACCGTTCCGTCCTGCGCATGGATGTCGATGCTGTCCATCGGAACATCACCCAGGTTGTCCAGCGCCTCGGTCACGCGCTCTTCGACATCGTCTGACGCAATGAAGCCATCCGTGCCGGGCAGCACGCTGTCCGGCGTGCGCTCCTCGAAGCCTTGCTTGTCGACGGTGTCGACGTGATACCCGCGGTTGCGGTCGCGGTCGAAATTGGCGTTAGGATCACCATAGGCGGCGTTGCCCACGGGCTTTGCGGCGGCGCCGGCGGGGTCTGCGTAGGGCCAGCCGTCGTCGATGTTGCGGGTGTCGTAGTCGCGGTAGTCTTCCTCGCGCGTCGTGTCGGTGGGAATCTTCTTGGTCGCCATCGGGGTCTCCTTTCGGACGGTTCGGCTTTCTAACGTCCGGCGGAAGGAATGGTTCGAGACGATCAGCCGGTTGACTGCTTCTGCCAGCGGCGGATCAGCCTCTCGCGTTTCAGCCGCGACAGGCGCTTCAGCCAGAAGATGCCGTCCAGCTGGTCGATCTCGTGCTGGATGCAGACGGCGTAGAACCCGGTGGCATCCTCTTCGTGGATGACACCTTCGAGATCCTGATAGCGGAATCGAATGCTTGAAGGACGCTCCACCTCTTCCGTGGCCCCCGGCATCGAGACGCTTCCCTCCATGTGACGGGCAGTCTGCTGCGACGCAGACAGGATCTGCGGGTTCACATAGGTCCGCGGCGTCTCTTGCGGCAGATCCAGCACCACGAGCCTTTGCGGCACGCCGATATGCGGCGCGGTGATACCGACGCCCGGTGCTGCCCGCATCGTCTGCAGCAGGTCGTCGCTGAGTTGCCGGAGGGCGGGGCCAAAGGATGCGACTGGCTCGGCCGGTTGCGACAGGCGCGCATCGGGGTATCGAAGGATGAAACGTAGGGCCATGGCTGCCTCTGCTGCGCTTTGCCGGTTTCATACGCCGGCATCGCGTGCCTCTCAAGCATCTGCGGCACGGGTGCTGGACCGGCATCGGCATTTCGTCTAGCAGGGAGCCGGTGCGGGCAGACGGCGCACCTCTATCCGGTTGTTGACATTACGGTTCTGCCGGCCATTCTCAGGCCCGCGCGGATCAGACGGGGGCGGCAGATGAGTGACATCGACAACGAAGATCGCGCCCGCAACCGCATCGACGACTCCAACCACGACATCTATGCCGAGAACGGCTCGGTGCGGGCCGATTTCCTGGCGCTGGTCGGCGCGGCGATTGCCGACCGGGACGTGCTTTTCCTGCGCCAGAATGTCGTGCGCCTGCATGAGTCGGAGCTGGGCCACCTGCTGGAGGCCATCCAGCCGGACCAGCGGATGGCGCTGATCAGGCTGCTTGGCGCCGACTTCGACCTGACCGCGCTCACCGAGGTCGACGAGGCGATCCGCCTCGAGATCGTCGAGCAGATGTCGAACGCGCAGATCGCAGCGGCGATCGGCGAGCTCGATTCCGATGATGCCGTCTACATTCTCGAGGACCTCGACAAGGAGGACCAAGAGGAAATTCTGGCGCAGCTGCCGTTCACCGAACGGGTGCGTCTCCGTCGGGCGCTCGATTACCCGGAGCAGTCGGCCGGTCGGCGCATGCAGACGGAATTCGTCGCGGTGCCGCCGTTCTGGACGATCGGGCAGACGATCGACTACATGCGCGAGGACGAGGAGCTTCCGGAAAGCTTCACCCAGATCTTCGTCATCGATCCCACGTTCAAGCTGCTCGGCATCGTCGATCTGGATCGGATCCTGCGCACCAAGCGCCTGGTCCGCATCGAAAGCATCATGCGCGAGACGAATTATCCGATCCCGGCGGAAATGGACCAGGAAGACGCCGCGCAGATCTTCGAGCAATACGATCTTCTGTCCGCCGCCGTGGTCGACGACAATGGCCGCCTCGTCGGCGTGCTGACCATCGACGACGTGGTCGACGTGATTCAGGAAGAGGCGGAAGAGGATTTCATGCGGCTTGGCGGCGTCGGCGACGAGGAGCTCTCCGATTCGATCCTCGACATCTCGCGGTCGCGCGTGCCCTGGCTGATGGTGAACCTCTTCACCGCCTTCATGGCCGCCTCCGTGATCGGCCTCTTCGAGGGCACCATCCAGGAAATCGTGGCGCTTGCCGTCCTGATGCCGATCGTCGCCGGCATGGGCGGCAACGCCGGATCGCAGACGATGACGGTGACGGTGCGCGCGCTTGCCACCCGTAACCTCGACATTCACAACGCCTGGCGCGTCATCCGGCGCGAAGCGGGCGTCGGCCTCATCAACGGGTTGCTCTTCGGCATCGTCGTGGGCGTCCTGTCCGGCTTCTGGTTCGAGGACACCGATCTCGGTTTCGTCATTTCCGCCGCGATGATCATCAACATGTTCGCCGCCGCCGTGGCAGGGATCGCCATTCCCATGGTGCTCGACCGGACGGGTGCGGACCCGGCGGTGTCTTCCGCCGTCTTCGTCACCGCCATCACGGATATTGCCGGGTTCTTCAGCTTCCTCGGTCTGGCCACCTGGTGGCTTCTGCGGTGAGGGTGCGTCAAAATTGACTGTTACGTAAAAGTCAATTATTCTCAGCGGCCAGAGCAGGGAATGGCCGTGAACAGATATTATACGATAACGGAGCTGACGCGGGAATTCGGTGTCTCCACCCGCACGCTGCGTTTCTACGAGGATGAGGGGCTTCTCCATCCCGAGCGACGCGGTCGCACCCGGCTTTTCCGCTCGGCCGACCGTCGGCTTCTCCAGGAAATCCTGCGTGGCCGGCGCATCGGCTTCACGATCGCCGAAATTCGCGAAATCATCAAGGTTTACAAGGAGCCTCCGGGTGAACTCGGGCAGCTGAAGCTGATGATGAACCGCATCGA
This sequence comes from Rhizobium sp. PK7-22, assembly GCF_056530405.1. NCBI lineage: Bacteria > Pseudomonadati > Pseudomonadota > Alphaproteobacteria > Hyphomicrobiales > Rhizobiaceae > Rhizobium > Rhizobium sp. PK7-22. Next base: position 2,638,358 of record NZ_CP096514.1, on the reverse strand, counting down.
CGAGAAGCGCAACGAGTTGCGCCAGAAGCGCAAGGACATCGAGGAAACTCTCGAGGAACTCGACAATGCCGAAGAGGCCTGCCTGACGCGGCTGGCGGAGATCGGCGTCAGCACCTGACCGGCGTCGTTACTGGTTCAGCATCGAGCATTCCTGCGCCAGCGCAATAACCCTCTCATCCGTCTGTGGATTGATGCTCCCCTCCTGCATGGGCGTGAGCAGCGATTGTGCCTGGAGCCCGTCTGCCGTGCAGCCGCAGAAGCTTCGGCAGAGCGCCTCACCATTTCCGCTGCCGCCGCAACCGCTCTCGCAGGCACGCATGTAGCTCTCGCGCGGGTCCGCCTGCGGCGGCGGGACCGTGATCGACAGGAGATAGACGATCGCGATCAGCACCGGCTGGTGGAGGAGGTAGATCAGCAGGCTGTGCCGTCCGGCGCGTGTCAAAACGTTCGGTCGCGCTTGAACGCGGCTGAGAGCCGCCAGCCACTGGTGCCGGATCGCCAGGCGAGCCACGAAGACGCCGGCCAGGAGGGCAGCCAGCCACGGAAAAAGCGGCACGAAGTCGTTGGATCGCGGTGGCGTCTGGGCAAAGCCGAGCCATGCCAGATATTTCGGATCAAAGACGGCTGACCGCAGGCTTCCGGGCGCGACATACCCATCGATCACCATCAGGGCGACGATCAATGCCGCCGCACCGCCGGAGACAAGAGGCGGCAGTCGGACGAAGGCGAGGCCGACGAGGCTTGCTGCGGCGATCGCGTGCAGGATGCCGAAGAAGATCCACTCGTTGGGCAGTGCGATCAGCGTCGCGATGCTGATCGCCGCCGCGGCACCGGCAACGATGGCAAACCGCTTCCAGAACGAGCGCCAGCGGATGTTCGGGTAATGCGCCAGCACGAGACTGATGCCCGCCAGGAACAGGAAGGAACTGGCAATCGATCGCGCGTAAACTTTCCATAGTCCCTGCGTCGCGGTTCCCGGATCGAGATAGCCGAAAAATTCGAGGTCCCAGGTAAAGTGGTAGGACGCCATGGCCAACAGGGCCACGCCACGCAGTGTGTCGATCATCAGGATGCGCGGGACGGCAGGCGAGGGGTTCTGGCTTTCGGCTAGGGTCAAGAGGGACCTTTCAAATGCAATGTCGGTACGGGTGCCGCGTCATTCAGGGCGGCGAGGGCGCGCCGGTGTCCATGATCGCCTTGCGGGCCTCGGAAAAGAACTGGCGCCGCGTCAGGACGAAGATCACGACCACCGTCGCCAGCATGAACATATAGGGCCCGACAAACCAACCGAGATAGCCGATCGACAAAAAAATCGCCCGCAGTCCGGCATTGAAGTGTTTGGCGGCAATCGTGTTCATTTTCACGACCTGATCGGCCGATCGGCGTGCCGACACCATGTCCGATTGGGCATTGTCGACCATCGGCAAGGCGCCGAACAGGATCGTGCAGTAGTTGAAAAGCCGATAGGACCAGCCGAACTTGAAGAACGAATAGCCGAACAGCATGGTCAGTCCCACGACCTTCAGTTCAAATACGGTGCGGCCGCCATAGGCGACGAAGGGCAGATCCCGAAACATCGCATCCACCTGATCGGTCGCACCCAAAAGGGCAAAACAGCCGCCGATCGCAAAGATGGAGGTCGAGGCGAAGAAGGCGGTGCCGTTCTGCAGCCCGGCCATGATCTGCGTGTCGATCATCTTCAGGTCGCGGTCGAGCGAGTTGTAGATCCACTGCTGCCGCCGCTCTGCCATGGCACGATTGAGGCTGGCGCGCGGCAAGAAGCGCGCGCCACCTCCGGCAGAGATCCAGGAATAGAGCGTCCAAAGGAGGACAAAGAGACCAAGGGCGATGTAATCCGCTGCCGTCATCCGATTCCCCAGTGTTGTCGGGAGTAGGGATATGCGCTTCAAGCCGTTAAGCAGCAAGAGCGCCTGCAATTAACAGCTATGGCGCAACTGGGGCTGGCCCTTCTGAAGAAATGGGACTATACGCACCGCCTGCCCGGGGCGCCATGCACGGATCGAATGGCTGACCTGTGGTATCGCCTTGCTTTGGCCATGTTTTGCGATTGCGAGATGCGGCCGAATTTAATATATCATTCACCACGGTCGCGTTTAATGAGACCGCACCATTCCATTCATTCGGAGTCACCATGGAAGAAACCATTCAGAAGTCCTGCTGGGCTGTCACCTTCAAGGCGCTTGCAGGATTTGCCGGGATTTTAGCATTGGCCTATCTCTTCGGCACCATCTGATTCTTTCACGCAACCAGATCGATTTTGAGAAACAGCGCGGAATTGAACCGCGCTGTTTCTGTTTGAAGGCCCCGATGTCGCCCCGGCCACAGTCGATGTCGGACCGCCGCCATGCCGGCACGAGGCTCAGGCATAGCCTTGTATCGTCGTTTCCATGAGGCTCTACTATGTTCCTATCCGTCCTCGACGTGTTCAAGATCGGCGTCGGCCCGTCGAGTTCCCATACCATGGGTCCAATGTCGGCGGCGAAGCGCTTCCTGGACCTGATCCTGTCCGACGAATGGCCGAGGCCGGCGGGCGCCCGCGTCGCAGCCCTGAAGGTGAGCCTGCACGGATCATTGGCCTACACCGGCATCGGCCACGGTACCGGCAGGGCCGTGATCCTGGGCCTGACGGGCGAGGAGCCGCACACCACCGATCCCGACCGGATGGATGCCGTGATCGCCGAGGTGGAAAGGAGCGGGCAGGTCAGTTCTCCCGGACACCCGACCTATCTGTTCCAGCCGAAGGATGATCTTGTCTTCGACAAGCGCCAGCCGCTGCCGGGGCATGCCAACGGCATGACGTTCTCGGCCTTCGATGCGAATGGGCGACTGCTTCTGAAGCGGATCTTCTACTCGATCGGCGGCGGCTTCGTCGTGACGGATACCGAGCTTGCGGAAATGCGCACGTCGGCGAAGAAAGGTGGCGGACCTTGGGTTCCCTATCCGTTCGCAACGGCACGTCAGATGCTCGAGATGGCCCGGTCCTCAGGACTGACGATTGCGCAGATGAAGCGTGCGAATGAAGAGACCCAAATGCACGCCGCAGATCTCGACGCCAAGCTCGACGGAATCTGGGACGCCATGAACAGCTGCATCGAGCGCGGCCTGCGCGTCGACGGCATCATGCCGGGAGGCCTCAATGTCAGGCGCAGGGCAAAGGCGATCCACGAGAAGCTGAACGAGGAATGGCGGAGCAACCGTCTCAATCCGCTGCTCGCCAACGACTGGCTGAGCGTTTACGCGATGGCGGTCAATGAGGAGAACGCAGCGGGCGGCCGGGTCGTGACGGCCCCCACCAATGGCGCGGCCGGCGTCATTCCGGCAACGCTGCGCTATTTTCAGCATTTTCACGAGGATGCCACACCAGAGGATGTGCGCACCTTCCTGCTGACCGCAGCGGCCATCGGCGGCATCATCAAGCATAACGCGTCGATCTCCGGGGCCGAAGTCGGCTGCCAGGGGGAGGTGGGTTCTGCCGCGGCGATGGCGGCCGCGGGGCTTGCAGCCGTCATGGGTGGTTCTCCCGAGCAGATTGAGAATGCTGCGGAGATCGCCCTCGAACACCATCTCGGCATGACCTGCGACCCTGTGGGGGGGCTCGTCCAGGTGCCTTGCATCGAGCGAAATGCCCTTGGCGCGGTCAAGGCCGTCACCGCAGCCTCGCTGGCCCTCAAGGGAGACGGCACACATTTCGTGCCGCTGGATGCATGCATCGAGACCATGCGCCAGACCGGGAACGACATGAGCGAAAAGTACAAGGAGACTTCGACCGGTGGTCTTGCAGTGAATGTGGTGGAATGCTGACGTCTGCAGGACAGGTGTGGCATCAGGCCTCTTGACCTTGATGGCGGTTAGCGCTCAAACGCGCCATGACTCTTCACATGATCAAACTCTGCGTCGGTGCGGACTCGCTGGAGGATCTCCGGGACTGGGTCGGCGAACGCTCGATGATGGCCATCGCCGCGGGCCTTGAGCCACACACCGTGCACAACACCAGAATGATGCCGAAGCGGATCGAGGAGCTTCTCGACGGCGGTTCGCTCTACTGGGTGATCAAGGGTCAGGTGCTTGCCCGGCAGATGCTGCTCGACGTCCGTTCGGTCACGGGGGGCGACGGTATCTCCCGGTGCGAACTCGTGCTCGGTCCTGAAATCATCGAGACCGCTCCGCAACCGAAGCGGCCCTTCCAGGGGTGGCGTTACTACAAGGCGGAAGAAGTGCCTCGCGACCTTATCGGCATGGGCGAAAGTGTTGCCGCCATGCCGGAGGATTTGCGCCGGGAGCTGGCGGACCTAGGGCTGCTCTAGACGCCCCAGACATTGGCTGATCTCAGCTGATCTTCAGCCGCACCGGCACTTGGCCTGCCTCTGATCTGACATGAAGGTGTATCTTGGCACTGGGCTGCGACTGCCGCCAGGCGCGGGCCCCGTGGCTCAGCAGCAGCGCCACCAGGTCGCGGGTACGACCGCGGGACTTTGAAATCCCGGCTCCGGCCAGCCGCATGGCAGCTTCGTGGATGGGATGCAGCGCAAGGTTTCGTGCAGGACGTGTCACACCGGACGCGAACGGCGAGTTCGCGATATTCTCATAAACCGTCATTTCTGGCCTCGTAAACGCAGTACAATCGAGGTGATGCGGGACCTTACTCGTCCCCCGACGGGGCGCCCAAACACAGGACGCCACATCGTTTTGCTGTCCAGGCATACGGCCTGGGGAAGTTCCTACTGCTGGGAGGCCCAGCAGTTCACACCCTGCTTCTTCAAAGCATTGCAGGTGTTGACCGCGGTCTTCTGGCTTTCGAAGCCACCGAAGCGTGCGCGATAGAGCTGCTCACCATTGGCCTTGACCGCAACCGTGAAAGGCTTGGCGGTACGCAGCACCTTTCCGCCCTTGTCCTGCGCCGTTTGCAGCAGCTGACTTGCCATTGCCTGGTTCGGGGAAACGCCGACCTGGATGACCCAGCCCGAGACTGTCGCTGCCGGGATGTTCGCTGTGGTCGAAGCGGTGGTGACGGCGTCCACTTCATCGCTGCCAGCGTCGCCCTGTTCGGCCGGCATATACTCAGGTGCAGGGATCGGAACCGCCGCATTGGCAAGGGCCTTCAGCGCATCCCCAGACCGCTTCTGTGACGGGGCATAGGCTGCGGCGATCTGCTGCTCCTCATAGCGGACCTGCGGAACGGGGCCACTGGTAGGGAGGTCGAGGGCGGCCATACGTCCGGCGGCAGCGACTGCATCACCGATCGGAGCGGATGGCGTCTGCGCGATCAGTGCGCTCTTGCCGCCGCGCGATGCCTTGGGGAAGTATTCCGCTACAAGCTTGCGCATCTGTGCGTCGCGGCTTGCGCCGGTGCGCCCGCCGATAACGACGCCAACGATCGAGCGGCCGTCTTTCTGCATGGAGGTTACAAGATTGAAGCCTGCTGCACGGATATAGCCTGTCTTGATGCCATCAACGCCGTCTACCGAACCCAGCAAGCGGTTATGATTTCCAATGGTCTGCTTGCCGAATTTGAAGCTGCGTGTGGAGAAATATCCGTAGTATTGCGGGAAATGCTGACGCAGTGCCATGCCGAGGCGGGCCTGGTCGCGTGCCGTTGTCATCTGCGCAGTGTTTGGCAGGCCGTGGGCATTGCGATAGGTGGTACGGGTCATGCCAAGCGCACGGGCCTTGTTGGTCATCAGCTGCGCAAAACGGGCTTCTGAACCACCCACGAACTCGCCAAGAGCCGTCGCCATGTCGTTGGCCGAGCGGGTAACAAGTGCCTTGATGGCCTGATCGACCGTCACGGAACCGCCAGCACGCACGCCGAGCTTCGATGGGGGCTCCTTAGCCGCATTGGCCGACACCGGAACCTTGGAGTCGAGACGGATCCGCCCGGCTTCCAACGCTTCGAAGGTCATGTAAAGGGTCATCATCTTTGTCAGCGATGCCGGGTAGCGGAGGCCGTCCGGGTCATCTGAATACAGCACCTTGCCGGTGTTGGCGTCGACGACGATCCCCGCATACTTCGGGGCCGCATGAGCAGGCGCCACTGCCAGACTCAGCACAGCGAGGCACGTCAGGAAAAACCCGAGGAGAAGGCCCGTATGCCTGTCGTCCGCCTTGGGAAGAAAGTTAGAGAGATTTGCTTTCGACACTACCGCACTCATCGCTTGCATAACTGAACACCTTCCGGACGCGCCCCCGCCACGCCGTTATTCCTCAAGGTAGGGCAACAGCGTTACCAAGAGGTTTATGATGTACGACCAGCTTCCGAATTGGATCGCATTTGAACGACCGCAGATCTCGGCGCCGGAGCAGCGTCCACCAACTGGTTGTCAAAAAGGAAATAATCGCGGCATCAATATGATCTGGTTCTAAAATGCCGCGTCGAACCTGTGTCGCCGTCGAACAGGCGCTGTTCAGGCTCCGGCGATACGGTCCAAACGCAATGCGCCGGCTAGGGGAGCTGGCCGGCGTTGCAGGACGATAAGGATTGGCTTGGGCGTTACTGACCCACGCTGCCGACGGCGGTGGCGCGTCCATCCTGCAACTTGACCCATTGGCCCGGATTGTCGGCCGCCTGTCGTTTCAGGAAGGTGTATTCGGTTTCCGACCAGGGGAGAACCTTGTTGCGCATGTTGTCGAGCACGAAGTCGCCGTGGTCGGTGCGAACGGTGAGCACGGCATGGCCTTCGCCGTTCGGCTGCAGGACAACGGTGATCAGCAGGTCGGAAGCGTCGAACCCTTGGGAGATCAGCATCTTGCGCTTCAGAAGTACGAAGTCTTCGCAGTCACCGACGGTGCGAGGATAGGCCCAGCGCTCTTCCACGCCGTAGATCTCCTGGTCCGTCAGCGGCATGATTGAGGTGTTGACCGTGTAGTTGACGTCCAGAAGCGTGCGCCACCGGTCTTCGGTCAATGTCATCGGGCCCGGATCATGGGAGGCCGGCTGGCACTCGCTCGTGTAGATCCGGCAGAACTCGTAGTGGCCGATCGGCGGATTGGCCTTGCCGATCACCTGCATGCCCGACATTGCCGACGACGAATACGCGGCAAACAGCATGAAGAAGGCGGATACGGCAGCGACGCTGAGGGCCTGGCGATGAGTCATGTTCTTGTCTCCCCGTTGTGGGAGTGAAGATGACATCAAGCGTTTGATTGGACGCCAAAATCCGTCCTAAAATCAAAGACTTAATTGACGCAATTTTTACTCGAACACGAATCAAATTCGCATCTAATTTGGGTAAAATCTGAGGTAAATGCCGCTCGTATTTGAAGGAAGTTCGATCAATCGATGTAACGCAGCAAACTCAAGACAAGCGCTGAAAGCCGGCAGACCGGGGCGTGTCGAGGCTTTCTGGTTAACGGCCGAGGCCGGTCGAAGCTGTCCGCGGCCTTTGCACTCGGCCGACCGGCCCCGCAGAGAGCGGAGGATTTGGGACAGTTCAGGGGGACGCGGTGAGGTTTTGCCCCCTGTTGGGGTGTCATCGGGAGAGGTGGCGGCTTAAAAAAAATCCCGAAATCGAACAGTTTTTTTTCGCGCGACTGTTCCGAAATGCGCCGACGCGGCAGAAGGGGGCTGACCAATCTGCGCCCGAGCGCACAAAAAAAGCGGCCACCGGCCGCTTGCGTTGTCGAGATTGAGACGGGAGCTACAGGAACTCGCGCAGCGTGTCTCGCGATTGCACGGTGTTAAACTCGACCGCGACACCTTCCATGAAGTGGCGCACCACCTTGCCATGCATGTTGCCGAGCCTGACAGGCGTGCCCAGAGGCGGACGCACGTCGATGTCGACGGCGGCGCCGGAGAGCGAAAGGTCCATCAGGCGGCATTCATAGCGGCGCCCATCGTCGAGGATGATTTCCGTCTGGATCTGGCGCGGCGTCAGGCGGTCGTGCCGGCGGTCCTCCGGCAGTCCGAGTTCGTGCTTGTTGGCAAACCATGTCAGCTGCGCGGCGAGTTTCTCCCGCTTGCGCTCGGAGGCATTGATGACCATCGAGAAGCCGGCTTTGCCGACGGCGGTAACCTTGCCCTCCAGGCGACCCAAGTTATCGACATACGCGATGATGCGCTCGTCGACGCGGGGACGGGCGGCGCAGTTGAATTCCACGTCGCCGGGCGACATCTCTGTCGCCGTGCACGGATATTCCTCATAGTCGGCCAGCATCAAACGGCCGCCGAGATTGACGGTCACGCGCTGGAAGGCGCGAGCTGCCGTCACAGGTGGCGGATTTTGAGCTGGCTGGAATGAAAACATCGTCTGGCTTTCCTGTCCGAACGTCATTCCTTCTTACCGGGCCGGAGTTAACATTGCGTGATGAGGACACCGCGCTTTGCGCAGAAGTTGACAGATCGCCGAGCCCGCAGCCGATGGCCGGCACTTGTGCGGGAAACGCGTTCCATGAACGCCTTTCCATGGGGTGGGTCGACCTATATGGCTGGAACGGAATGGTAGCGAGGATTTTTGAGAATGGACCACCAGCGCGAGCCGACAGACGACGTTCCAGATGATCGCGACACGCAAACTACATTGGCTCCGCAGCCCTTCTTCAATCTGCCCGGCGCATTGACGGTGACGATCGCGTTGCTCGCCGGGATCTATGCCATCGACGCGCTGCTCCTCGATCCCGAAGCCAGGAGCATGATGCTCTTCTACTTCGCCTTCACGCCGCTGCGGTATGTCTATTCCCTGGCAGATCAGGGACTGGAGTGGATCTGGACCCCGGTGACCTACTCCCTGCTGCACGGCGGGATCGAACATCTGCTTTTCAACGGGCTGTGGCTGCTGGCTTTCGGGGCTCCGGTGGTGCGACGGATCGGCACCTCCCGTTACATCGTGTTCTGGATCCTGTCTGCCGCCGCTGCCGCCTTCTTCCATGCTTTCCTGAACTGGGGAAACCAGACGATCCTGATCGGCGCCTCCGGCGTGGTCTCGGCCTTGATGGGCGCAGCCTGTCGCTTTGCCTTTCCGTCGCGTGGGGGCTTCAACCGGATCAACGGTCATCTTCAGCCTCGACAGACGATCCTGGGGTCGTTCCGCAATCGCACCGTTCTCGTGTTCACCCTACTCTGGCTTTTTGGCAACCTGATGATCGCGGTCGGGCTTCCGCTCATGGGCTCCGGGGCCGGAGAGATCGCCTGGGACGCCCATATCGGCGGCTTTCTGTTCGGATTTCTGCTGTTCGGCTTCTTCGATCCGTTGCCGCAGTACGACGAGGAAGAGGCGCGTGCGCATTAGCATGTTGCAAAGCTAGCGGAGCGGAGGCACGATCCGGTGTCGCCGTCGCTCTGGGAGGGGCTACGCGCGGAGCAGAGCTTTGAGGAGAAAGCCATGTCGATGACCGTGAAGAACATGCTGGACGCAAAAGGCCGCGAGGTGATTGTGGTCGAGCCGGAGCAGAGCCTGCTGGAGGTGGCGGGGATCCTGCACGAAAAACGCATCGGCGCTGTGGTCATCGCCGGCCGCGAAGGGCGCACCGAAGGCATCTTCACCGAGCGCGACCTCGTGCGTGCCGTGGCCGAAAAGGGAGCCTCCGTGCTCGACGCACCGGTATCGACAATCATGACCGTCAACGTGCAGACCTGTCGGGAAGACACGACCGTCAATCATCTGATGCAGATGATGAGCCTCGGACGTTTCCGTCACGTCCCCGTGGAGGAGGCAGGTCGTCTGGTCGGCATCATTTCGATCGGTGACGTCGTCAAGTCCCGTATCCGCGAAATCGAACTCGAGGCCGAGCAGATCAAGGCCTATATCGCCAGCTGAGGCAGAGTCTGCCGGACGGGGTTATCGAGCGAAGACTTCCTGCATCCGCTGCAGGGCGGCGATCTGGTTCATCGTCTCGCTGTAGCCGCGGTCGATCGCTTCGCCCGCGCGGTGGAACTCGGACAGGCCGATGTCACTCATGCGGGGATGAAGGGTGAGGTCCGGCGGGTCTCCGGCAAGGCGTGCGCGCGAAATCCGTTCCTGGATGATGTTGAATGCCTGCACCATGACGCCGGGAAGCCCCAGATGATGCGGCTCGCGGGGCTTGCGCGGTTCGTCGGTGGGCTGGAAGCTTGCGCTGTGCTTGACGACTGCGGAACGGCCGAAGATCTCGTAGTTGAGGTTCACGGCGACGACCAGCGGCTGCTCATAGGCGCGGCAGACAGAGCTTGGCACCGGGTTGACGAGGGCGCCATCGACCAGCGTGCGATTGTTGCATGTCACGGGCTCGAAAATGCCGGGCAATGCATAGGAGGCGCGCAGCGCGGTGATCAGGGAGCCGGCGCTGATCCAGACCTCGTGCCCGCTGTGAAGCTCCGTCGCAACGGCGACGAAAGGCCGGTCGAGGTCTTCGATCGACAGATCCTGGAGGTGCTCCTGCATGCGCTTGGTCAGCCGCATTCCGCCCAGAAGCCCGCTGCCACCGATGGTCAGGTCCAGGAGGCCGACGAGGCGGCGCATGGTGATCGATCGCGCGAAGGCTTCGAGTTCATCGAGCTTTCCCGCAAGGTAGCATCCTCCGACGAGGGCGCCGATCGACGTGCCGGCGACCATGCCAACTTCGATGCCGGCCTCGTCCAGCGCCCGCAGGACACCGATATGTGCCCAGCCGCGGGCCGCACCGCCGCCGAGCGCGAGAGCAAGCTTCGCCTTGGCGGGAGCCTCTACGGGTTTTGATGGTTCGGTTGCATGGGTGCCGGACACAGCGTCTGCATTCGCAGCCGATTCATTCCGATTTCTCGTCCAGTTCAGCATCGACACCCTCCAAGCTGAACGCTGCATCAACGAACATTAGGGCAGATATAGGTTTCCAAACCGTGTATCTGCAGGCGCGTTGTGGAACAACGGAACAATCAGATGTCTGTTCCTGCCGATCCATACACCTCGGCAGGATCGAACCGTCGCGTTTCATCGACGATCTTCAGGCAAACACCGCCGTCCTCTGTGCCGACAACCCGGTAGAAGCATGAGCGTCGCCCGGTGTGGCATGTCGCTTCGTGACCGGCGACCGAGACCTTCAGCCATATGACATCCTGGTCGCAGTCGGTCCGCATCTCGCTGACAGTCTGCAGATTACCGGAGGTCTCCCCCTTTTTCCAGATTTTCTGGCGGGAGCGGCTGTAATAGTGGGCAACTCCCGTCTCGATCGTCAATGACAGGGCTTCCCGGTTCATGTGCGCGACCATCAGGAGTTCGCCGTCGGCAATATCGGTGACGACGGCGGTGACGAGGCCATCGTTTCCAAATAGCGGTGAAAACGGGCCTTCGCTCTCCTGTATCGTCTTGTCAGGCGAGGGGGAGGCAAAATTCAAGGACATGGAGATTTCGCCTTACCGGTTGCGCACGAGGGTGAGGAAGCGCGCCTGTTCGGCAGCGTTCGATTTGAACTCACCTTTGAACGTGGTGGTGAGCGTCGTGGAGCCCTGTTTCTGGACGCCGCGCATGGCCATGCACATGTGTTCGGCCTCGATCATCACGGCCACACCGCGGGGCTTCAGCGTCTCATCGATCGCCTGGGCTATCTGTGCCGTCATGTTTTCCTGCGTCTGCAGCCGGCGCCCGAAGATGTCGACGACACGGGCGATTTTGGACAGGCCCAGAACACGGTCATTCGGCAGGTAAGCGACATGCGCCTTGCCGATGATCGGCAGCATGTGGTGTTCGCAATGGGAATAGAAGGGAATGTCCCGCACCAGCACCGGATCGCCGTATCCGGACACTTCTTCGAATGTGCGGCCGAGCACTTCTTCATGGGAAAGGTCGTAGCCGCTGAAGAGCTCGCGGTAGGCTGTGGCGACGCGTTTGGGTGTGTCTAGGAGGCCTTCCCGCTGCGGATCATCGCCTGCCCAACGCAACAGAACGCGAACCGCTTCTTCGGCCTGTTCACGTGTCGGACGGCTTTCGGCATGGCCGGAAGTCGGGAAATTCTTCACAATTGCATCCATTGCTGTCTCCCGGGACGACCAGACGCCGCACCTTCATTCCAAGTTGACGGAGGTGGCTTGCGGCCAATCCTCAGCAATCCGGCGCTTTTTGACCCCTCGCGGCCCCTTTGACAAGATATGCCTGCCTATTTTAAAGCCCGTCGCCCAAAATCATCCGTTCTTGATCGCTGGGACCCTGGCTCACATATAGTGTTGCAACGAAAGATTTTCACTGTTTTGCGGTGCATGCAGCTTCCGCCGCAGGAATGAGCCGAACGGGCCGGAACAATGGACGATATCTATAACACCAAGATCCTCGAATTTGCCGGCAACATCAGCCGGGCAGGAAGGCTGCCGGATGCCGAGGCAACGTCCGAAAAGCACTCCAAACTGTGCGGCTCGCGGGTGCGGGTCTACCTCAAGACTGAAGGTGGGCAAGTCTCCGACTTCGCTCATGAGGTAAAAGCCTGCGCGCTCGGCCAGGCCTCGTCCTCGGTGATGGCACGCCATGTGGTGGGTGCATCCATCGAGGAGGTCCGGCAAGCGCGCCGTGACATGCTCGCGATGTTGACGGCCGGCGGCGAGGGCCCGAGCGGACGCTTCGAAGACATGCGGTATCTGAAGCCGGTCAAGGACTACAAGGCGCGACACGCTTCCACCATGCTTACGTTCGAAGCGGTCGTGGATTGCCTCGACCAGATCGAGGCGAAAAACGCCGCGGTCTCGGCCTGAGATGTGCGGTTCTCCGGGCTGCCGCCATCCATCGACCGGACGCCGGTCGCGTAACTGGCAAGGCCCGTTTCGCAAGACCCCCGGTCGGCTGCTCGGCATGGGACTGATCCGTCTCTACCAGTTGACGCTCTCCGGCTTCATCGGCAATTCCTGCCGTCATATCCCGACATGCTCCGAATACGGATACGAGGCGATTGCCCGGCACGGCGTCTGGAGCGGTGGCTGGATGACGCTGTTTCGAGTCGGTCGCTGCGGACCCGGCGGCACGTCCGGCCTCGATCCGGTGCCGGAACGGCTGGCCGAGCGCCAGCGCTGGTGGATGCCGTGGCGGTACTGGGTGCGCCACTGACGCATCCGGAGCGCTCAGCCGGCTGCCTTTACTCCACCGTCAAAAGCCATTATCTGCGGACCGTCCGGCAGCTGCCGGGATTTGACAACCACCACCCGCATTCGTTGGCCGGGACTGGATCAGGAGCATCAGACATGTCCGTTTCCCTTACATTCCCCGATGGTTCCGTGCGCGCCTACGACGCTGGCACGACAGGTCTTGCCGTTGCCGAGTCGATCTCCAAGTCGCTCGCCAAGAAGGCCGTGGCCATTACCCTCGACGGGACACTTTGCGATCTCTCCGACCCCGTCGTCGAGGGCCGGATCGAGATCGTCACCCGCACCGATCCCCGCGCGCTGGAACTGATCCGCCACGACGCCGCCCATGTGATGGCGGAAGCGGTGCAGGAACTCTGGCCCGGCACCCAGGTGACCATCGGCCCTGTGATTGAGAACGGCTTCTACTACGACTTCAAGCGCGTCCATCCGGACAACCGCGAGGATTGGCCCTTCACGCCCGACGATCTGCCGAAGATCGAAAAGAAGATGAAGGAGATCATCCAGAGGAACGCTGCCTTCACCAAGGAAGTCTGGTCGCGCGACAAGGCTCGTGACGTCTTTGCCGACAGGGGCGAGGCCTACAAGGTCGAGCTGGTGGACATGATTCCCGAGGGCCAGGACCTCAAGATCTACAAGCAGGGCGACTGGTTTGACCTCTGCCGCGGCCCGCACATGGCCTCGACCGGCCAGATCGGCACAGCCTTCAAGCTGATGAAGGTTGCCGGCGCCTACTGGCGCGGCGATTCAACGAAGCCGATGCTGACGCGCATCTACGGCACCGCCTGGGCAACGCAGGAAGAACTCGACGCCTATCTCCACATCCTGGAGGAGGCTGAAAAACGCGACCACCGCAAGCTCGGCCGCGAGATGGATCTCTTCCATTTCCAGGAGGAAGGTCCGGGCGTCGTCTTCTGGCACGGCAAGGGCTGGCGCATGTTCCAGACGCTGACGGCCTACATGCGCCGCCGCCTGGCCGGCGTCTACGAAGAGGTCAATGCGCCGCAGATCCTCGACAAGTCGCTGTGGGAAACCTCGGGTCACTGGGGCTGGTACCAGGAGAACATGTTCGCGGTGAAATCCGCCCATGCTTTCACAAATCCCGACGACGAAGAAGCTGACCAGCGCATCTTCGCGCTGAAGCCGATGAACTGCCCGGGTCACGTGCAGATCTTCAAGCATGGTCTGAAGTCCTACCGTGACCTGCCTATCCGGCTTGCAGAATTCGGCAACGTCCACCGCTACGAACCGTCAGGCTCGCTGCACGGCCTTATGCGGGTGCGCGGTTTTACCCAGGACGACGCGCATGTCTTCTGCACCGACGAGCAGCTTGCGGCGGAATGCCTGCGGATCAACGACCTGATCCTCTCGGTCTACGAGGACTTCGGTTTCCAGGAGGTCGTCGTCAAGCTCTCCACGCGGCCGGAGAAGCGGGTCGGTTCCGACGACCTCTGGGATCGTGCCGAGTCGATCATGACCGAGGTGCTGCAGACGATCGAGGCGCAGTCGGGCGGCCGCATCAAGACCGGCATTCTGCCAGGCGAGGGCGCCTTCTACGGCCCGAAGTTCGAGTACACTCTGAAGGACGCCATCGGCCGCGAATGGCAGTGCGGCACGACTCAGGTCGACTTCAACCTGCCGGAACGCTTCGGTGCATTTTACATCGACCAGAACTCCGAGAAGACGCAGCCGGTGATGATTCACCGGGCCATCTGCGGCTCCATGGAACGCTTCCTCGGCATCCTGATCGAAAACTTCGCCGGGCACATGCCGCTGTGGTTTGCCCCGCAGCAGGTGGTCGTTGCCACGATTACATCGGATGCGGACGATTACGGTCGCAAAGTTGCCGAGGTGCTCCGCGATGCGGGACTGCAGGTGGCGACCGACTTCCGCAACGAGAAGATCAACTACAAGGTCCGCGAGCATTCGGTGACCAAGGTGCCGGTGATCATCGTCTGCGGCAAGAAGGAGGCCGAGGAGCGCTCAGTCAACATCCGCCGTCTGGGGTCGCAGGCACAGACGTCTATGACGCTCGAGGAGGCGGTAACCAGCCTGACGCTGGAGGCGACGCCGCCTGACCTGCTGCGCAAGGGAAAGAACAAGAAGGCAGCCGCCTAATGCAAAACGCCCGCTCTCGAAGCGGGCGTTTTCATTTCCGCTGAAATGGCATCGCTCAGTTCCGGAGCACGGCGTCAGTGAACAGATCCATATTGGCGGGCTGTTCCTTCATCATCACCTCGACGTCCATATTCCTTGCCGATTCGACCGTGAAGGCGCGCTGATAGATCTTGTCCTTGTTGCGCGCGACGGCGAGGTAATCGCCTTCGGCAAGCACCATGGTGGAAAATGCGCTGACGCTCTCATTGACGATGTCGCCAGCGGCCGTCAGCACCGACCATGCGGTGTCGGCCACCGCTTCGCCGCCCGCCTGCGACACGAGCTTCAGGGTAATCTGGGCCGCCCGGTGCTGAAGCGTCGCTTCGACCAGCTTGCCGGCTTCCACCTGGATGTCCGCACGCACCACCGCATTCACGTCTCCATATTCGGAGACGACGTGGTAGGTGCCGGCATTCAGCCGGACGATAGTGTTGGGCTGAATTTCGGCCATCAGCAGTCCGCGTTCACCGTTCTCGCGAACTTCGGACGAATAGATCGAGAAGGTCAGCTGTTGTTCCGGAATCTGCTCCTCGGAGCCAGACGTGGCGGTGAGTACGACGCCACCCGCATCGAGCACCAGAACCTGCTTTTCGACATCGCCCTCGACCGGTACCGTCACTTTCTTGGTGACGCCGGCACGACCGAAGGCAACATTGACGAAGTAGTCGCCGGGTGCCAGTTGGAATGCGGCGTCGCCGCCTTCGGCACTGGCCACTAGCGGCAGCTTGCCATCCTCTCCGGAGATCGGGCTGAACACTCTCCAGGTCAGGCCTTCCTGTACGGGTTCCTCATCGGCCGCCGTCAGCTTGGCCTCCAGTACGACATCCTTGCCGACAATGGCTGCAGGCTCCAGGGGCGTGGCCGAGAAGGCATTCAGCTTCGGCATCTTGGTCGTGCTGTTCAGTTGCTTGAAGCTCTTGAACGCCTCCTGGGCCGTAGCGCCATAGGCATGCGCGAAGACCATCGCTCCAACGAGGGCCAAGCGCACGGCGTTCGATCTGCCTGTCATCTTTGCTGAACCGTTGACTCTTGAATTTCCAAGCATCACTTGAAGACCAATCCAAAGGCGAATTCAAGGCTGGCACGGCCGATCTCCCCGTTAAGGACGACTCAAGTATGCAAAACGATACGAACCTCGTTGATTATCTGCGCGAACGCCATTCAACACCGGTTGCCCAGATCGGCGAACCGGGCCCAAGCGAGGAGGAACTGGAGGCGATTCTGACGCTGGCGTCACGGGTGCCCGATCATGGGAAGCTCGCGCCCTGGCGCTTCATTGTCTACCGCGGCGAGGTCCGCCGACAGTTGGGCGAGATCTTCCTTGCTATCATGCTGCAAGATTCGCCGGAGCTGACGGATGCGGCACGCGAGGCGGAATTGTCACGTCTGTTGCGGGCGCCGGTCGTGGTAGCCGTGGTCAGCACCGCAGCACCGCATGTCAAGATCCCGGAATGGGAACAGGTGCTCTCTGCAGGCGCCGTCTGCCTCAATATGCTGATGGCCGCCAATGCCCATGGCTATGCGGCGAACTGGCGTTCGGAATGGATCGCCTATGACAGCCGAGCGCTGGCAGCACTTGGCGTGAAGCCGGAGGAGAAGGTCGCAGGCTTGATCCACATAGGATCCAGTGATTTCCCCGTCCCCGATCGTCCCCGTCCCAACCTTGCCGACATCGTCACCTTTGCGGGCGAGGACAGGTCCTGATGTTCTATGACACGCAGACCAATGCCCATGGCATGAAGCACGATCCCTTCAAGGCGATCGTTGCTCCGAGGCCGATCGGCTGGATCGGCTCGAGGGGCAGGGACGGCTCGATCAATCTGTCTCCCTATTCCTTCTTCAACATCGTCTCCGACACGCCAAAGATCATCATGTTCTCATCGAGCGGGCGCAAGGACAGCCTGCGCAATGCAGAGGAGACGGGGGTGTTCACGGCAAGCCTCGCCAGCCGACATCTGGCCGAAGCGGTGAACGCCTCTTCGGTGACGGTGCCTTATGGCACCGACGAATTCGCCCTTGCAGGCGTAACGCCTGAGCAGGGAACTCTTGTCGATGCGCCTTATGTTGCAGAGGCCTACACCGCGCTCGAATGCCGGGTCACCGAGATCCTCCAGCCCAGCACCCTGGAGGGGAGCAAGGCGTCATCCTACATGGTCTTCGGTGAGGTCGTCGGCATCCATATCCGTGAAGAGGTGATCCGCGACGGGCGGATCGACATGGCGCTGCTGCGGCCAATCGCGCGCATGGGCTATCGCGACTTCAGCGATGGCGGCGCGGAGGTCTTCGAACTGACAAGGCCAGAGCCTCAGAGTCAGGCTTGATTTTCGGCCTGCACCGCCGAAGGTTGGCGAACATGGTGAACCAATCTTAAACGTTTTGCCCCTAGCGTGACGGCAGTTAGTGTTTCAGGTGACGCTGTTCGTCAGCCGGGGTTCGTAGTGATCATAGAGGCTTTCATTCGTTGGATCGAAACGGCGCGGGCGGCCGACAGGGCCAGTGCCGCCGCCGCACTGGCGAGAGCCTTTCTCCGGCCCGATTTGGAGAAAGAGCAGCGCCGCGCCGCGCTTCTGGCCATGTCACACCTCCTGGATGACCCTTCACCGCAGGTGCGACTGAGCCTAGCGCAGGCTCTTGCCACGTCACCGCTCGCGCCGCGCGCCATCATGATAGCGCTAGCTGAGGATCAGCCGGAAATCGCCTGTACTGTTGTGACGCTTTCTCCCGTGCTCTCGGATTCGGATCTGATTGATCTTGCAGCCGCAGCTGATCCGCTTGTGGGCGGCTTCGTCGCGGCCAGGGGACATCTCAGTCGCTCGGTATCCGCGGCCTTAGCCGAAGTTGGCGACGAGGGGGCGGCCGTTATTCTGCTGGAAAATGAGACGGCGTCGATCTCCAGCCTCTCCGTGAGCCGTATCGCAGAGCGATTCGGTCATTGCGCGGCGATCCGGCGGTTGCTGCTGGAGCGTGGCGACCTGCCGGCCGATGCCCGCCAGGCTCTGGTGGAGCAGGTTAGCACCGCGCTGGCCGGCTCCGATCTCGTTCGCAGGGTGCTTGCTCGACCGCGCCTTGAGCGACTGACCCTCGACGCCTGTGAGACGGCGTCCGTCGCCATTGCCGGGGACGTCTCGATCACGGAACTGCCCGCCCTGGTGGAGCACCTCAGAGCCAAGGGAAGGCTGACGCCGGCGCTTCTGATCCATGCGCTCTGCAGCGGCAAGAGCGACTTCTTTTGCCATGCGATGGTTGCATTGTCGGGGCTGGAGGAGCGGCGGGTGCGCTCCCTTCTCGCATCCGGGCGCATGCATGCGGTCCGGGCGCTGTTCGAGGCCGCCGGCCTGCGCCGCGACATTGCCATGGTGTTTGTGGAAGCAACCCTGCTCTGGCGCCAGGCGGGCGAGGTTTTGACGACCCAGAGCATCTGCGACCGACTGCTGGAAACGTGCCGCAGGCCGGTCGATCCGAATTCTCCGGTTGCCCTGCTTCTGGACCTGGTGGAGAAGCTGCAGCGCAGCGAACTGCGGGTCACGGCCCGCTCCTATGCAGGCAGCGCGCTGCTGGCTGCCTGAAGCGTCAGAACTTGCGCGCCACCCAGGAGTAGCTTTCGTCCACGAGACGGACGGGTGTCTGCATCAGCGTACGGACGCCTTCGGTCGTCGGCAGCACGGCTTTGACGCGCGAGATCGCCCGCACGGCAAGATTTCTCTCCCCGTCTGCCGTAACTTCCACGCTGGCAACGGCTGGCGCGGGCGAGGCGGGCAGTTCCGGGCTTTCCACGATCTCCGTCTGTTGCGGCTCCTGGCAAACCGCGATCACCACCGGGTAGGGGGCGTTGGCGTGGTCGAGGAGTTCTCTGTCAGAGCTTGCGCTGCACATCTCGATGCTCGTCCATCGCTTTTGCGAGGTGGCGACGTAGTGGCACTCGGTGCCGCTGTCGTCGCAGCCGAGGATGGTCAGGATGATGATTGCTGCATTCATTCTCGGTTCCCCGCTTCTTCCGTGATCATGCCGATAAAGGTGACCCAATCAGGGCGGCTTGGCGATCCTCTCCGGCTGAGCTATAGCGCCTTCCGATAATTGTTGGGAGCCGGAGCCTCCATGACCGTCACGATCACGATCGAGCGTCCTCGCCAGCCGGAGATCCTGCGCCTCCTGGAGCTTTCTGATGCCTATGCGGCCTCTCTCTACCCGCCACAAAGCAATCACCTCGTTGACGTATCCAGCCTGGAGATGCCTTCGGTCCGCTTCCTTGTGGCGAGGAAGGACGGAGTCATTGCCGGTTGCTGCGCCCTTGTCGATGCAGGCGATCGCACGGCCGAGATCAAGCGCATGTTCGTCGATCCTGCCTGGCGCGGGCTGAAGATCGGCAAGCTGCTCCTCGAGGCCATGATCGACGGCGCACGCAGCGGGAAACTTGATGCGATCCGGCTGGAGACAGGCATCCACCAGCCGGAGGCGATCGGTCTTTACCGCGCTTACGGGTTCACCGACATTCCGCCCTTTGGCGCCTACAAGCCGGACCCTTTGAGTCTCTTCATGGAGAAGAGGCTGTCCTGACGGTCGGGGGGACCGGCTGGTATTCTTCCTTGGCTAGATCCGCGGATTGAATCTCGCCGGCATCGGCAAGGCGTACCTCCCGGATCCATTCGCGCCAGATCGAGACGATCAGCGCCATCAGCACCGGGCCAATGAAGAGACCGAGGAAGCCCATGGTCTTCACGCCGCCAACGAGACCGAAGAACGTCGGCAGGAACGGCAGCTTGATCGGGCCGCCAATGAGTCGGGGGCGCACAGTCTTATCGACGATGAAGAGCTCAACAGCGCCCCAGACAAAGAGCCCAATGCCCGCGAAAAAGGAGCCGCTGGCCAGGAGGTAGATGGACACCAGCGTGAAGGAGAGCGGCGCGCCGCCCGGAATCAGGGCCATGACACCGGTAATTACGCCGAGTGTGACGGGTGAAGGCACGCCGGCTATCCAGTAGGCGATGCCCAGTACGATGCCTTCTCCGATGGCAATCAGGGTCATGCCTGTCACCGTCGAACTGATCGTTGCAGGAACCACGCGCGAGATGCGTTCCCAGCGGATTGGAAGGATACGCTCGCCAAGCAGATCGATCTGGCGGGTGAATGAAGCGCCGTCGCGGTAGACGAAAAAGAGTGCGATCAGCATGAAGAGCAGTGTCAGGAACAGGTGGAAAACGCCATCTCCGGCTGCAATCACCGCACGGTAGATGTTGCCGATATTTGCACCGCTGACGATCTGAATGAGTTCGCCGACGGCCCCTGGGGCGCCGACATGACTGTCCCATTGCTCCGTCAACCATGGTCCGACGCCGGGGAGGGCGGCGATCCAGGCGGGCACCGCCGCACCATCGCGATTGACCTCGATGATCCACGCGACCCATTCTCGCACCTCGCCGATCGTGTAGGAAATGGCGATGCCGATCGGCACTACGAGGAAGGCGATGATAAAGATGATGGCGAGCGTTGCACCGATTGTCGTATTGCCGCCGATGTTCTGCAGCATCTTCCGGTACAGAGGCCAACTTGCAAATCCGATGACGAGTGCCGCCAATACGGGGACAACGAAGCCGTGGAAGAAGTATATCCCCGCGATCACGATCAGCACCAGCAACCAGCGAGCTGCCGAAATCGGCGGAATCAATGCGGAGCGGCTATGAGCGACCGGCCCAAGCCAGCGCGGCGCATCTTGCGGTTTTGGGGATCCGTTCACCGTCATCACTACTCCGTTGGTCGCCAAGCATATGGCTTTCACGACAAATTGCACAAGATGACGAGGAAGAACCCAAAAAGGAGTTCGCACATCTTGTCCTGCCATACCTATGCGATAAATATGATGGAATTCAAACAGACCGAATATTCTTCATGACATCATCATCGCGTCGGTTCCTTGTGCGGGATCGGACCTCTTCGTCCCACGCCAAGGTAGAGGCGACGGTAGGCTCCTTCGAGACGCTCGATGCGTATCGTCGATACCTCTCCGGCACCTATATCTTCCGGGCATCCCTCAACGAGAGCATGACCGGTGTCAGCCTGCCTTCGCAGCTGTCTCTGTGGCAGTGGCCTGATCTCCTGACGGATCTAATGCGCAGGGATATGGATGATCTCGACATGCCGCAGCCCGGGCGGAGCTGCATCCAGAAGATGCCCGCCATCGGTCCGGACCTAGAGAGCCTTCTGGGCACCCTCTACGTCGTTGAAGGATCTTCGCTTGGAGCCCGCGTGCTCTATCGCCGCGCACAAAAGCTTGGACTGACCGAGCTCTTCGGTGCGCGCCATCTTGCCGCACAGGCGCAGTCCAGTGAGCGCTGGAAGCGGCTGCTGGAGTTGCTGGAAACAGCGCCTGAGCTTGACCTTGATCGCACAGTCGAAGCCTCCGAGGCGATGTTCTTCGCCGTCGGTCAAGCTTTCGAGGAAATGAAGAATGCCTGAAAGCCAGACAGTCGACCTCAGCAACTGCGACCGTGAGCCGATCCATGTGCCCGGAAGTATCCAGCCGCATGGCTGTCTTATCGCATGCGACCCATCCGGGAGCGCGGTGCTGCGCCACTCGGCGAATGCGCCGGCCATGCTGGAGGTTTCGCAGGATCTGATCGGCCAACGCCTCGACGAGGTCCTTGGTGGAGAAGTCGCACACACGCTTCGCAACGCCATCGCGACATCGTCCGATCCTGCCCGGCCGGCGCTGCGTCATAACGTGCTGCTGCCTTCCGGCCAGCGGTTCGACGTCTCGATCCATGTCTTCAACGGCAATGCGATCCTGGAATTCGAACCGGTCATGGGCGATACGGATCAACCGCTCGAAGTCGCCCGCATGCTGATCAGCCGCGTTCGCAACATCGGCACGGTCGAGCAACTGGTGGAGCGTTCGACGCGCCTGATCCATGCGCTTCTGGGCTACGACCGGGTGATGATCTACCGGTTCGAAAACGACGGTGCCGGCAAGGTCATCAGCGAGCACAAGCGGCGCGACCTAGAGAGCTTCAAGGGCCAGTATTTTCCGGCCAGCGACATCCCCAAACAGGCGCGCATCCTCTACATCAAGAACACCATCCGGGTGATTTCGAACGCCGATAATACCCGCGTGAACATTCTTCCCGAGCTGGACGAGGCCGGGCATCCTCTGGATCTTTCTTTCGCGCATCTGCGCAGCGTTTCTCCGGTGCACTGCGAGTACCTGCGTAACATGGGCGTGTCCGCCTCCATGTCGATCTCGATCATCGTTGATGGTGAACTCTGGGGACTGATTGCCTGCCATCATTACTCACCAAAATCGTTGTCGATGCCGCAGCGTATTGCCGCGGAGACCTTTGGTGAGTTCTTTTCCCTGCATCTCAGCGCCCTGAGGCAGAAAGAGGTTGGTGAGAAGAGTCGGGAAGTGCGCGGTGCCCTGGATCGCTTTCTTCAAGTTGCGTCCCATCAGGCCGACATCCGCGCATTGCTCCGTACCTCTCTGGAGGAATTCGGTGCCATGCTGCCATCCGATGGCGTCGGGCTATGGCTTGGCGGCGTCTGGACCGCAATCGGCGTCACACCCCGGCAGGACGAGGCCGCCGTGCTCGCGGAAATGCTGGCGGAGATTTCTGCTGGCAGGGTGTGGCAGAGTCACAAGCTGTCGGCGGATCTCCCGGAACCCGTCAAGCCGCCTGAGGGGATTTGTGGTGTCGTGGCCGTTCCGTTGTCGCAGCGGTCCCGCGATTGTCTTTTCTTCTTCCGCCGTGAAGTTGTGCAGACGCTGAACTGGGCGGGAAATCCCGATAAATCCTATAGTGTGGGGCCTTTGGGTGATCGACTGACCCCAAGGAAGAGCTTTGCGCTATGGAAGGAAACCGTGCGCGACCAGGCGCAGCCATGGTCGGATGCGGACATGGAGGTCGCAGACGCAATCCGGTCCGTGCTCGTCGAGATCGTGCTGCATCACAATGAACTGATTGCCGACGAGCGCGGCAAGGCGGATGTGCGTCAAAGGATGCTCAACGAGGAGCTCAACCACCGGGTCAAGAATATCCTGTCGGTCATCAAGTCCCTGATCGGCAGCCCGTCGGAAACGCACCAGGATCTCGAAAGCTATGTCGAATCGCTCAAGGGGAGGGTGCAGGCACTTTCGCTGGCACATGACCAGATCGTCCGCAGCGGTGATGGTGGCATGCTGCGTGAGCTGTTGCAGGCTGAGCTTCGTCCGTATCAGCGGAAAGACCGCGACATCCTGCTGCAGGGGCCGCCGGTTTGGCTCGATGCGCGCTCCTTCTCTGTAATGGCGCTTGTTCTCCATGAGATGGCGACGAATGCCGCCAAATATGGCGGCCTGTCCGTTTCGGGTGGCAATCTTTCCGTCCGCTGGTGTCGGGGCGAGACCGGTGACTGCGAAATCTGGTGGAGCGAGAGCGGTGGCCCGCCGGTCACTTCACCGATGCGGAAGGGCTTCGGCAGCGTATTGATTGGACGCAGCGTTTCCTACGAACTCGGCGGCAGGAGCCAGATTGATTACGACGCGGGCGGGCTTCAGGGTTACTTCTGCATTCCGCCGCGTCACATCCAGGCCGGTGGTGAAGACGACGAGCTCCAGTCGATAGAAGCTGAGGCGGAAGACGAGAGCTCGGATCGCGCGGATTTCTCGCAGATCGAATTGCTTCTGGTCGAGGATCAGATGCTGATTGCAGCCGATGTCGAAACGATCCTGGCGGACCACGGATTCCACAAGGTGACCACCGCGCCATCGGCAGCTGAGGCCCTACGCCATCTGGAGCATTTTACGCCGCAGATCGCCATCCTTGACGTTAACCTTGGCAATGGCACTTCCATGCCGGTGGCTCAGGAGTTGCGTCGTCGCGCGATCCCGTTCGTGTTTGCGACCGGCTACAGCGATCGCTCGATCATCCCGGAAAATCTGGACGTGCCGGTACTGCGCAAGCCTTACGAGGCCTCCGCGCTGATCCGCACTCTCGGAAAGTTACTCGCAGCGCAGTGACACGGCAGCAGTCGGCGCCGCGCGCCCCAGGAAGGGCGCGCCGCCGCCGTGCATCAGATGTCGAGATTTTCGGCGAAGGCAGCCCTGTCCTGAATGAAGCGGAACCGGGCATCCGGCCTGGTGCCCATCAGATTGTCGACAGCCTCGCGGGTTCCCTCGAAATCGACATCGTCAATCGCCACACGCAGGAGCGTGCGCTTGGCAGGGTCCATGGTGGTTTCCTTCAGCTGCGCCGGCATCATCTCGCCGAGGCCCTTGAAGCGGCCGATTTCGACCTTCTTGCCCTTGAACACCGTCTCCATCAGTTCGGCGCGGTGTGCATCGTCGCGGGCGTAGACCGATTTGGCACCCTGGCGGATGACGTAGAGCGGCGGCACGGCGAGATACAGGTGATTGCCCCGGATCATTTCCGGCATCTCCTGATAGAAGAACGTGATCAGGAGCGAGGCGATATGGGCGCCGTCAACGTCGGCATCGGTCATGATGATGACGCGCTCGTAACGGAGATCCTCCTCCCGGTATTTGGTTCGCGTACCGCAGCCCAGCGCCTGAATGAGATCTGCAATCTGCTGATTGGCGGACAGCTTCTCGCGGCTGGCACTGCCGACGTTGAGGATCTTGCCGCGCAACGGAAGAATTGCCTGGTTGGCGCGGTTGCGCCCCTGCTTCGCGGAGCCGCCGGCCGAATCGCCCTCGACGATGAAGATTTCCGCGCCTTCGGCCGTATTCTGCGAGCAATCGGCAAGCTTGCCCGGCAGACGCAGCTTGCGCACCGCGGTCTTGCGGTTGACTTCCTTTTCCTTGCGACGGCGCAGGCGCTCCTCGGATCGTTCGATCACCCAGTCGAGCAGCTTGTCTGCTTCGCCCGGATTGCCCGTCAGGTAATGATCGAACGGATCGCGCAGGATGTTCTCGACGAGGCGTTGGGCCTCGACGGTGGCAAGCCTGTCCTTCGTCTGGCCGACGAATTCCGGCTCGCGAATGAACACCGACAGCATGCCGACGGCCGAGATCATCACGTCGTCGGTGGTGATCTGTGCTGCCCGCTTGTTCTGCGTCAGGTCCGCATAGTTCTTCAGGCCCTTGAGGAGCGCGATGCGCAGGCCGGCCTCATGCGTGCCACCCTCGGGGGTCGGGATGGTGTTGCAGTAGGAATGGACCTGCGGGTCGCCGCCGTACCAGGTGATAGCCCACTCCATGGCGCCATGGCCGCCGGTCTTTTCGGTACGGCCTGCGAAAATCTCGCGGGTGACGGTGAAGTCTTTGCCGAGCGTTGCGGCGAGATAATCCTTGAGTCCGCCCGGGAAGTGGAAGACGGCCTTCTCCGGGAGTTCTCCACCCGGCGGCACCAAGCCCGGATCGCAAGACCAGCGGATTTCGACGCCACCGAACAGATAGGCTTTCGAACGCGCCATCCGGAAGATCCGGCCTGGATCAAACTTGGCATGATCGCCGAAGATCTGCGGGTCGGGATGAAAACGGACGCGGGTTCCGCGACGGTTGTGAACGGGGCCCAGTTCCTCAAGCCCCCCCTGGGGTATGCCGCGTGAAAAACGCTGTCGGTAGAGCTTGCGGTCGCGTGCGACCTCAACTTCGAGGAGGTCGGAGAGCGCATTGACCACCGAAACGCCAACGCCGTGGAGACCACCGGAGGTCTCATAGGCCTTGCCGTCGAATTTGCCGCCGGCATGCAGCTTCGTCATGATCACTTCGAGTGTCGACTTGCCCGGCACCTGGGGATGATTTTCCACAGGAATGCCGCGACCATTGTCGGTGACGGTGAGACAGCCCTCGGTGTCCAGGTGGACCTCGATGAAATTAGCGTGGCCGGCCACGGCTTCGTCCATCGAGTTGTCGAGGACTTCGGCAAAAAGGTGGTGCAGGGCCTTCTCATCGGTGCCCCCAATATACATGCCCGGGCGCATCCGGACGGGTTCGAGCCCCTCAAGGACGCGAATGGAGGACGCTCCATAGTCGTCGGCGGAGGTCGCAGGATCGGCAGGCGGATCCTTGGGCTTGGCGACGGTCACGGGCGGCTTGGGCTCCAAAGCGACTGGCGTGGCCAGAGGAAGGTCTGCAAAAAGGTCGTTGTTGTCATCCATCGGGTCAGTCGGTACTACCTGTCGAGGGGCTGAAGGGGATGCCATGTCCGCCTCATGCTGTTTCGAATCACCGGCAATTCTGCCAGAAAGCTGGCGTTTCTGCGATGCGGCAGGGAATGTGCTCCCCGAGCAATGCTTTGCTGAGCTGACATTGGCAAGGTGCCGACAGCGGATCGACCGACGGGAGAGAGCCGTGTCCACAGTTCATTTCACTCTAGCCACAGTATTTCTGGTCGCTGCAGCTTTCGCCGGCGGGCAGGCGCTGGCGCAGCAGGGACCGATCAAGCCGTACAAGGACGAGCTGTTCTCCCAGTTCCAGGTCCTGGAGAGCGCCGACAGTGGTGCCTATGAGGTCATAGACTACCAGGAACTGCGCGACATCAACGAGCGCGACCAGGAGCCCGAGCGTCGGGTCAAATCCACCTATGTCGCCACGTCCGTCAGGCGCGTGCAGGAAAACGAGACGCTACAGATCGGTGGCAGGGCCATCGAGGTAGCGCGCGTGGGGAAAGCCCGGGACGCAGCCTTCACGGTGATCTTCGTGCACGGGCGGGGCGGAGACAGGCGTCTTGGCGTCAACGACTACAGTTTTGGCGGCAACTTCAACCGGCTGAAGAACCTCGCTGTCCGGAACGGCGGCACCTATTATGCTCCGAGTGTGGTCTCCTTTGACTCCAGCGGAACGGCGGAGATCGCCTTGCTTATCCGCCACGCCTTCGAGCAATCTCGCGGTCGGCCGGTCCTGCTGGCCTGTGCCTCCATGGGCGGGATGATCTGTTCAGGGATCGCCCGAGACCGCGAGGCGGTCCACTACCTGAGTGGAATGGCGGTTATCGGCGGCCCTCCCGACGCCGGCTTTCTGACGACACCCGCTGCCAAGCGCCGCATGCCGATCTATCTGTCGCAGGGTAGCGCCGACAGCGTCTATCCGGTCGAGGGGCAGGTGGCCGTCTACAGGAAGCTGCGGGCGGCAGAATATCCCGTCCGACTGACGGTCTTCAACACCGGCGGTCATGGCACCCCCATCCGCATGACCGACTGGCGCAAGCTTCTCAATTTCCTGCTGACGGCCGCCTGAGGCTTTAACCTTCGTCCCAATCGCTCGTTTTTCGTGGCGTTTGGTGTCCGTCACACTTAAACCGCTGATGAAGAGAACGGGCACCAAAGCCCAAAGGGAAGGAGACCAACGATGACACCCGATGTACGGCCGCTGGTGGCGGGCAACTGGAAAATGAACGGCACCCGCTCGTCGCTTGACCAGATCAAGGCGATCAGCGAGGGCGTACGAGGCGAATTGTCGGATAAGGTCGAGACACTGCTGTGCCCGCCGGCCACCCTGATCTATGTGGCGACGGCGATCTGCACCGAGAGCCCGCTTATGATCGGAGCCCAGGATTGTCATCCGAAGACTCATGGTGCCCATACCGGCGACATCTCGGCCGAGATGATCGCCGATTGCTTCGGCACCTTTGTCATCGTCGGTCACTCCGAGCGCCGCAGCGACCATGGTGAGAGCGACTCTCTCGTCCGTTCCAAGGCCGAAGCCGCTCATGCCGCCGATCTGACCGCCATCATCTGCATCGGGGAGACAGAGAACGAGCGGGAAAACGGTCATACGCTCGAGGTGCTGAAGCGCCAGCTTGTCGGCTCGGTCCCGGACGGTGCAACGGCGGAGCGGACGGTCATCGCCTACGAGCCGATCTGGGCGATCGGAACCGGGGTGACCCCGACGGTGGAGGACATTGCGGATGCGCATGCCTTCATGCGCCAGGAGCTGACCGGGCGCTTCGGTCCCGAAGGAAAGGCGATGCGCATCCTCTACGGCGGCTCCGTCAATCCTTCCAACGCGAAGCAACTGATGGCGGTCGACAATGTCGACGGTGCCCTCGTCGGCGGAGCGAGCTTGAAAGCCGAGGATTTCCTTGCCATCTACCGGGTCTACGAAGAGCTGACCGCGTAAACCGTTCCGCTAGGGCTTGGAATGCGCGGCCGCCTCATGTAAAGAGCCGCCAATCTTACAAGCATTGCCTTCCGCGGAGGGCAGGGATTTTGCCATGCAAACCGTTTTGATCGTCATCCATCTCATGATCGTGCTCGCTCTCGTGGGCGTCGTGCTGATCCAGCGCTCGGAAGGCGGCGGCCTCGGCGTCGGCGGCGGGTCAGGCTTCATGTCCGCCCGCGGCACGGCCAATGCGCTGACCCGCACCACCGGTATCCTCGCGGCACTGTTCTTCCTGACATCGTTGACGCTCGGCATTCTGGCGCGTTACGAATCGCGTCCGACCGATATTCTCGACCGAATTCCTGCGACACAGGGTACCGGCAACGGGATCCTCGACTCGCTCGGTCCTGCTGCGACCGCACCAGCCCAGGCACCGGCCGAAGACGGCGTGCCGACAGGGGGTGCCGCACCGGCGCAGCAGACGCCTGCAACCGGAACCCAGGCTCCAGCAGCGACGCCCGCACCCGCAGGCGGCGCCGCAACTCCGGCCCCGGCCGCACCCGCAGATCCGACTGGCGTTCCGACCGGTCAGTAAGCGCGGTCGCTCAAACATCTCCCGGCAGGCCAAAAGCCTGCCGGTTTTCTTTTGTCCGGATTCAGTGGCTCCCTTCAGCGAAGTGAAGATTAGGGCTAGCGGAATCGATCATGAACAGGTACTCGGTGACTCCCATGGCGCGATATGTATTCATCACAGGCGGCGTGGTTTCTTCCCTTGGAAAAGGGATTGCCGCCGCCGCACTCGGAGCTTTGCTGCAGGCCCGCGGTTATCGGGTTCGCATTCGCAAGCTGGACCCCTACCTCAATGTCGATCCGGGCACCATGAGCCCGACACAGCACGGCGAAGTGTTCGTGACCGACGACGGCGCGGAAACCGACCTTGATCTCGGCCACTATGAGCGCTTTACCGGGCGCTCGGCGACGAAGACCGACAACATCACCACGGGCCGGATCTACAAGAACATCATCGACAAGGAACGCCGCGGCGACTACCTCGGCGCGACAGTCCAGGTGATCCCGCACGTCACCAACGAGATCAAGGACTTCATCGTCGAGGGCAATGACGACTACGACTTCGTCATCTGCGAGATCGGCGGCACGGTCGGCGACATCGAGGCCATGCCTTTCGTCGAAGCGATCCGCCAGCTGGGCAACGAGCTGCCGCGCGGCGCCGCCGTCTACCTGCACCTGACGCTGATGCCTTTCATTCCTGCGGCTGGCGAGCTGAAGACCAAGCCGACCCAGCATTCGGTCAAGGAGCTGCAGGCCATGGGCATTGCGCCCGACATCCTGCTGGTGCGTGCCGACCGGGAGATCCCGGAGGCTGAACGCCGCAAGTTGTCGCTGTTTTGCAACGTGCGCCCTTCAGCGGTCATCCAGGCGCTTGATGTCGCCAACATCTACGACGTGCCGATGGCCTACCACAAGGAAGGGCTGGATTCGGAAGTGCTAGCCGCCTTCGGCATCGAGCCGGCCCCGAAGCCGCGTCTCGACGCCTGGGAGAAGGTCTGCAACCGGATCCACACCCCGGAAGGCGAAGTGACGATTGCTATCGTCGGCAAGTACACGGGTCTCAAGGATGCCTACAAGTCGCTGATCGAGGCGCTGCATCACGGCGGGATTGCCAACCACGTGAAGGTCAGGCTGGAATGGATCGAGTCGGAAGTCTTCGAACAGGAAGACCCGGCGCCCTATCTGGAGAAGGTCCACGGCATTCTGGTGCCGGGCGGCTTCGGCGAGCGCGGCGCACAGGGCAAGATCAATGCCGCCCGTTTTGCGCGTGAGCGCAAGGTACCTTACTTCGGTATCTGCTTTGGCATGCAGATGGCCGTCATCGAAGCGGCCCGCAATCTTGCCGGTATCGAGAAGGCCTCGTCGACGGAGTTCGGTCCATCAGCAGAACCGGTCGTCGGGCTGATGACGGAGTGGGTGAGGGGCAATGCGCTCGAGAAGCGCGCCGCTGCCGGCGATCTGGGCGGCACCATGCGGCTCGGCGCCTATGATGCGACCCTGAAGAAGGACACCAAGATCGCCGGGATCTATGGTTCGGCCGGCATCTCGGAGCGTCATCGCCACCGCTATGAGGTGAACGTTCAATACAAGGACCGGCTGGAGGAATGCGGCCTGGTGTTCTCCGGCATGTCGCCGGACGGTTTGTTGCCGGAAACGATCGAATATCCGGATCACCCGTGGTTCATCGGCGTGCAATATCACCCCGAGCTGAAGAGCCGGCCGCTCGACCCGCATCCGCTCTTTGCAAGCTTCATTGAAGCGGCACTGGAACAGAGCCGCCTAGTATAGGCTGATGCCTGCTGTTTGAAAAAAAAACGACACCCGGCGGAAACGTCGGGTGTCGTTTTGATTCAAGGAGATTTTCTCCGCCGGTGTCTGCCGAGATCCGGCCAGCCCAGATGCTTGCGAAGGTCCAGTCCCGACAACCAGCGTCCGAGGCTGCTACACGTCGACCTCGAAGTACCCGAGTGCCTCCTCCAGCTCTTCCTGCTCATAGCCGAAGTGGGACTGGACCACCTTCTCGAGCAGGTCATAGATTTCCTTGAGTTCGCCAAAGGCTTCCGCCGAGGGGCTCTCCATGGCGCGGATGGCTGAGGCTTCCAGGCCTTCGATCAGGGCATGGATGATCAGGTGTTCTTGCGCCAGCCGCTCGACGACCTTCGTCAGGCCCTCGGTGCGGTCCATCAGGGCCGGAAAGATCCATTGGTCTTCCGCCGTATGGTGGAATGTCAGCATCTGACATTCCTGACCGCAGATATTTCCCGAGGCGCGGATATTGCGCGTCATGTCGAGGGACGCCACCGCTGCCGCGACGTCGCCGGTGGCGCCGAGCCCGCTTGCGACCTTATCCAGAACCCGTCGTACCTCCCGCATCTGCTGCAGATGCATGGCATGGATCATCGCCAGGCGCCGGCCGTGCTGCCGCTGCGGCGCCGAGACGCCGTCGATTTTCGGCGCTTTCGGCCGGGTTCTGTCGTCCAGCAGGTTGATGGTGAAGGTCATGACTACTCCTTTGTCGCCGCAGACATACCGGATCGGTCGTGCAGCTCCTAGCTTCGCTTTCGGACGATCGGCTATCGGAGGTCCTTGTATGCGGCGAGCGCGCGGTCGCGGGCTTCGAAGTGATCGACAAGCGGTTTTGGATACGTTTCGCCTAGTATGACGCCGGCCTTCTGCAGAACATCCTCCGGCGCAGAGAAGGGGCGGTGGATGTACTTGTCGTCGAGCTTTTCCAGTTCCGGCAGGTACCTGCGGACATAGTCGCCGCCGGGATCAAATTTCTCGCCCTGCAGCAGCGGGTTGAAGATGCGGAAGAAGGGGGAGGCATCGGCGCCGGAGCCTGCGACCCATTGCCAGCTCGCCGCGTTGTTGGCCGGGTCCGCGTCAACAAGGGTATCCCAGAACCACTCCTCGCCCTTGCGCCAGTCGATCATCAGGTCCTTGATCAGGAAGGAGGCAGTGATCATCCGCACCCGGTTGTGCATATAGCCTTCCTGCCAGAGCTGGCGCATGCCGGCATCGACGATCGGATAACCGGTCTGTCCCTTCGTCCACGCCTGGAATTGCTGTTCGTCGAAGGTCCACTGGAAGTCGTCGAAACTCGGATTCCAGTTGCGGGTTGCCAGCTCCGGGAATTCGACGAGCAGCGTATAGCTGAAGTCACGCCAGGCGAGCTCGCGGCGGAAGTGGGTGATATGGGCGGGATCGACGTTGGCGAGGCCGCTTGTTGCATGCCAGGCCTGGGCCGGCGAGATCTCCCCGTGGGCAAGGTGAGGCGACAGGCGGGACGTGACCTCCAGTGCCGGAATGTCTCGGCCCGCCTTGTAGTTTCCGAGGCCTTCGTCGATGAAGGTCTTCAGGCGCTCATGGGCACCGGCTTCGCCGGGCGTCCAGACCTCGGAGAAGGGTGCAGCCCAGTCAGGCTTGACCGGCAGCAGCTTCCAGTCGTCGAGGTTTTCGGATGCCATGGCCGGGGAATGCCCGGCAATCGCCTTTGGTGCCGCGATCGGCTCCCGCGGCTCGCCCAGTGCCTGCAGGGCTTTCCAGAACGGCGTGAAGACGCGAAACGGCTTGCCGGCTCCGGTGCGGACTGCAGAAGGCTCGCTCAGAAGCTGGCCATGGAATGCCTGAACGGAGACGCCCGCCTGTTTCAATGCGCGGGCGATGTCGCGATCCTGCTCGTCACGCTCATAGCAGCGATTGAAGTAGACGGTCTCGACACCCGCCTCAGCCGCCACCTGTGTGAGAACATCGTCAGCCGGTCCGGAGAGAAGCAGAAGATCGCCACCTGCCTGCTTCAGGCTCTCCCTGAGGGCCAGCAGCGAGTGATGCAGCCACCAGGCCTGTGCGGCGCCGAGGGGCATGGACGAGGCTCCCGTCGGCTCGCGAATGAAGAGCACGATGATCGGCCTGCCGGTCTCGACAGCCGCGGACAGGGCGCCATTGTCGGAGAGCCGCAGATCACGACGAAACCAGACGATGACGGGCGGGGAAGTGTTGTCAGCCAAGAGGGTCTCCACCAAACATTCTCTCCCGACTACGCCGAGAGGCGCGAGACAGATCAGGGCCTTAGCAGAAGAACCGGGCAGGGCGCGCCTGCCGCCAGAGCCGGGGCGTGTGGCGGGCGGACGATCAGCGCATCCGACGTCGCCAAGACCTTCATCATCGAGGAGTCCTGCTTGCGATAGGGATCCGCGACCAGATTGCCGTCGCCGTCCGGGGTCAGCGTCGCCCGAAGGTAGTCCTGGCGCTGATCGTTCTGCGCAAGCTCACGGGCTGCGAAAGCCTGCGCCTCGCGTCGTTTTTCAGGCAGGCGAGCCAGGGTCCGTATCAGCGGCTCGAGAAACAAAAGGCTGCAGACCAGGCTGGCAACAGGGTTTCCCGGCAGACCGAGCACCTGCATGTCGCCCAGCGACCCCACCATGAGCGGCTTGCCCGGCCGCATGGCGATCCGCCAGAAGTCGAGTTCCATGCCGGCCGCCTTGAGGGTGGACTGCACGAGGTCGTGGTCGCCGACAGAGGCGCCGCCAAGGGTGACCAGAACATCGGCATTCGCCTTGCGGGCCATATCGACGGCGGCGGAAATACTGTCGCGATCGTCGCGGACAATGCCGAGATCCAGAACCTCGGCACCATTGTCCTCGACCAGTGCCCTAACGCCAAAGCTGTTGGAGGCGATGATCTGGCCTGCGGCCGGGATGCTGCCCGGGACGAGGAGCTCGTCGCCGGTCGCGAGGATGGCCACCAGCGGCTTGCGGTAGACAGTGAGGCTCGGATGGTTCATGGCGGCTGCGACGGTGAGGTGCGTGTAGTCGAGCCGTGTCGCCTGGGGCAAGACCGTCTCACCCTCGGTGAAATCCTGTCCGCGCGGACGGATGTGCCGCCCGGCGGCGACGGCAAACTTTGTCCGGATCCTCAAGCCGTCCAGAGGCTCGGCATCTTCCTGGATCAGGATCGTGTCGGCGCCATCCGGTACCGGGGCGCCCGTGAAGATCCGCACGGTCTGTCCAGCATCTACGTGTCCTTCGAAGGGGTGGCCTGCGGCAGCAGTGCCGATCACGGAAAGCTCAGCGCCGATCTGCGGGGCGTCGACGGCGCACAACGCGTAGCCATCCATGGCGGACGCGTCGAAGGGCGGCTGTGTCAGGCGCGCGGCAAGGGGTTCGGCCAGCACGCGGCCGTTGGCATCTGCGAGCGAGACCTCCTGCGTGGCTTCCACCGGGCGGGCTCGCGACAGCAATCGGTTTTTTGCCTCGGAGACCGGGAGCAGAGCCATATCAGCCGTCCGTCCGCTTGAAGGTGCCGGACTTGCCGCCGGTCTTCTCGACGAGCCGGATGCCGCCGATCTCCATACCCTTGTCGGCGGCTTTCGCCATGTCGTAGATCGTCAGGCAGGCAACGGAGACCGCTGTCAGCGCCTCCATCTCCACGCCGGTCTTGCCTGTAAGTTTCGCGGTGGCGGAAACGCGCAGACCGGGGAGGGCGTCATCCTCGACAATTTCGACAGCGACCTTGGTCAGCATCAGCGGATGGCAGAGCGGGATCAGATCGGCCGTCCTCTTGGCGGCCATGATACCGGCAAGCCGCGCCGTGCCGATCACGTCGCCCTTCTTGGCATTGCCCTCGCGAATCAGCGCCAGCGTCTCCGGCAGCATCCGCACGTAGCCTTCGGCCGTCGCACTCCGTTCCGTTTCCGCCTTGCCGCCGACATCGACCATGTTGGCCTCGCCGGAAGCGCCGAGATGGGTGAGGGTGCCGTTCTCCGCCATCATTCGGCCGCCACGGATGCGGCGTCACCGTTCAACAGAGCCCGCGTGGCCTTGGCCACATCGTCCTGCCGCATCAGGCTCTCGCCGACAAGGAAGGTGACTATCCCCGATCTCTGCAGGCGCTGGCAATCGGCATGGGTGAAAATGCCGCTCTCGCCAACCAGGAGCCTGTCGTCGGGGACCATTTCTGCGAGTTGTTCGGAGGTGTCGAGGCTCACCTCGAAAGTCCGCAGGTTGCGGTTGTTGATGCCGATCAGCGGCGAGGAAAGCTTGAGCGCCCGCTCGGTCTCTTCCGCATCATGAACTTCGACCAGCACGTCCATCCCGAGCGCGAAGGCTTCGTCCTCCAGCATCCGCGCCTCATCGTCGCTGAGCGAGCCCATGATCAGCAGAATGCAGTCGGCGCCCCAGGCGCGCGCCTCGTGGACCTGATAGGTGTCGAACATGAAATCCTTGCGCAGGGCCGGCAGGGAGCAGGCGTCGCGCGCGGCGCCGAGAAACTCAGGCGCACCCTGGAAGCTCGGGGCGTCGGTCAGGACGGAGAGGCATGTCGCGCCGCCCGCGGCATAGGCTGCCGCCAGTGCCGGCGGATCGAAGTCCGGGCGGATCAATCCCTTGGAGGGGCTCGCCTTCTTGATCTCGGCGATGAGGCCGAATGAACCGTCCGCCTGCTTCGTCTTCAGGGCCTGATAAAAGCCGCGCGGTGCCGTCTGGTCCGCGGCCATGGCCTTCAGCTCGGCAAGCGACGTCCGCGCCTTTGCGGCCTCGATCTCCTGGCGCTTGTAGATCTCGATCTTCTTCAGGATATCCGTCATCGACCAGCCTCAGTGCTTTTCGTTGGAAACGGCAACCAGCCGATCGAGCGCTGCGGCAGCGTCGCCGCTGTCGAGGGCGCGGGTAGCCACCTGCATGCCTTCGCTGATGTCGGCTGCCTTGCCGGCCACGACAAGAGCCGCCGCGGCATTGCACAGCGATATGTCGCGGTAGGCGTTGCGGGCGCCGCCGAGTACTGCACGGAGTGCCGCGGCATTGGCCGTGCCGTCGCCGCCCTTGAGGTCTGCCAGTGCCGCGTGAGGAACCCCGAAGTCGGACGGCGTCAGGTCGAAGCTGCGGATCTGTCCGCCCTCCAGCGCCACGACATTGGTGGTGCCGGTGGTGGTGATCTCGTCCATGCCGTCGCCGTAGACGACCCAAACACGCTCGGAGCCGAGGTCACGCAGCACTTCGGCGATCGGCATCAGCCAGCGTGGCGAGAAGACACCGAGCAGCTGACGCCTGGCGCCGGCCGGGTTGGAGAGGGGGCCGAGGATGTTGAAGATGGTCCTCGTGCCGAGCTCGACGCGGGTCGGCCCGACGTGGCGCATTGCCGAATGATGCATCGAGGCGAACATGAAGCCGATCCCGGCTTCGGCGATGCAGCGACCGATCTTGTCGGCACCTATCTCCAGGTTGACGCCAAGCGCCGAGAGCGCATCGGCGGCGCCCGATTTGGAGCTCAGGGCCCGGTTACCATGCTTGGCAACGGGCACGCCGCAGCCGGCGACGATCAGCGATGCCAGCGTCGAGATATTGTAGGTGCCCGTGCCGTCGCCGCCCGTGCCGACAATAT
This sequence comes from Rhizobium sp. PK7-22, assembly GCF_056530405.1. Taxonomy (NCBI): domain Bacteria; kingdom Pseudomonadati; phylum Pseudomonadota; class Alphaproteobacteria; order Hyphomicrobiales; family Rhizobiaceae; genus Rhizobium; species Rhizobium sp. PK7-22. The sequence continues at coordinate 2,602,194 of NZ_CP096514.1, read as the reverse complement.
CGACTGCATGCGCCGGCGCCTTCACCGGAAGCATCTTGGCGCGCATGGTGGCAACAGCGCCGGCAATCTCGTCGACGGTTTCGCCGCGCACACGCAGCGCCATCAGGAAGGCGCCGATCTGTGCGGGCGTCGCTTCACCCGACATCAAAATCTCGAAGGCCTGGCGTGCCTCGTCACGGCTGAGGCTGTGGCCGTCGGCGACCTTGGCGATCAGTGGCTTCAGTTCGGCCATGTCGTCCTCACCTTCCTCAGCGGATCGTGCTCGTCACCTGATCGGCGACCGCCTGGTTGATCGACACGCCGTAGTCGTTCTGAAGACGGTTGACCATCTGGTCGAGCATGTCGTCGCCGGCAGCTTCCGCCAGTCGCTGCAGTGCCTGATCATCGACTCCGGCTTCGACCGGCACCTGCTGCGTGCCGGTCACCGTGATGAGCAACCGGCTCGCACCGTCGGCGCCGAGCGCCGTGGTGACCAGACCAACCGGACCGGCGAATATGGCCGAGACGGCTTCCGGGCCAAAGAGGGCATCTTCGCCGTTGCGGCGCAGACCCTGCTTCGTCTCGACGGCAATGCCGAGGTCTTCCGCGACGGCTGCGAGCGTCTCGCCACCCTCGACCCGGGCTTTCAGCTCCGTAGCGCGGGCTTCAAGCGCTTCGCTCTGCTGCTGCGCCGTCCAGTCGGTGACCACCTGCTCGCGAACCTCATCAAGCGTGCGGTCGCGCTCCGGAATCGCCTCTTTGACTTCGAACCAGACATAACCGTTGTTGCCGAGCGTGACCGGCAGCGGCTGCGCACCCACCTCGGTGCGGAAGACGTCGGTCAGAAGCGTTTCGGCGGCCGGCAGGGTCGAGATCCTGTCACCCTGCTGATCGGTGCCGGAGGCATCGACCGTTACTGTTGCGACGTCGAGGTTCAGTTCCTGTGCGGCTTCCTCAAGAGTCGCACCGGTGGCACGAATCTCTTCGAAGCGGTCATGGGCATTCATCACGTCCTGGGACGCAGCGGAAAGCGCCATCTGTTCGCGGATTTCTCCTGCGACCTCCTCGAACGACCTGGTGGTTTCCGAGGTGATGTTCGTGACGCGCAGGATGACCGGGCCAAAGGCGCCGTCGATGACGTTGGTGGTGCCGCCTTCGGTGGACACTGCAAAAGCGGCCTCTGCGAGTGCAGGGTCCGGCATGTTCTCGCGGCTGAAGTCACCCAGGAGCACATCGCTTGCGGTCTTGCCCTGATCGGCAACCAACTGGTCGAACGTCCGGCTGTTGTCGCGCAACTGCTCGGCAGCGGCCTCGGACATTTCACGGTTCGGATAGGTCAGCTGTTCGATCGTGCGTGTGCCGCGGGTGGTAAAGCTGTCTCTCCGGCGCTCATACTCCGCGCGCGCTTCTTCCGCCGTGATGGAGGAGGCGTCAGCCAGATCGGACGGCTCGAGCGTTACATAGGTGAAGGTGCGGTAATCGGGTGCACGGTAGCGGGCCTTGACGCCCTCGAACCAGGCAGCGAGCACATCGTCGGTGGGCGTCTTCACCGGGTCGATGTTGGCGTTCGACAGAAGCAGGTAATCGACGCTGCGGGTTTCGTCGCGGTACTGCTTCAGCGCGTCGAGCATGACCTGCGGCGGCTGGAAGCCATCCGAGACTGCCTCAACGACCTGGCTGCGGACCGCGACCTTGCTGCGCTCCATGATGTAATCGTCTTCGCGCAAGCCGGCATTGTTGAGTCGCGATGTGAAGAGGTTGCGGTCGAACTGTCCGTTGCTGCCCTGGAATGCCGGGTCTTCTGCGATCAGCATCGCCAGGCGGTCCTGCGAGAGACCCAGTCCCATGTCATCCGACAGTTGATCGAGCGCGGCGCCGGCGGCGAGCTGCGAATAGACCTGCTGGTCGATCCCGAAGGCACGCACCTGGTCCGGCGTCAGCTGCATGCCGAACTGGCGGCTGATTCCCGCAACCTGGCGCTGATAGGCAATGGCGAATTCCTGCGTCGAGACCTCCTGATCGCCGACCGTCATGACGGTGATGGCATCGGTGGCGACGAGCGAGGTGGAAATACCCCAGACGGCAAAGGATGCGACCAAGAGCAGAAGAAGAGCCTTGGCGACCCAGGTGCGGGAAGCATTTCGGAGGGAATTGAGCATTGCCTACATACCTTACAAGATGTCCGTCCGCCGGTTCGGGCGGTATGATCGACTGTCTCTAGAACAATCCATGGCAGAATTGAAGGCGTGCGAATGCAAAAGCAGGTGAGGGGCAGTTTGACAGAACACGGGCGAATTCAGCTGATACGCCGGATCAGCGAAGCGGCATCGGCCGGCGCCCGCATTTTGGCATCATTGTCAAAATACACGTAGACGTCGCGGCCCGCAGGTCGTGCTGCTGTCGAAGCCAGCACCCGCTTTGCCTGGCTGGGATCCTCGCCACGCGCCCAACCTCTCACCAGCGCGGCCCATTCGTCCAGCGCAGGGTCGTCGTACCCGCTGACGTAAAGCTCTTCCGCCCCGTGCAGACGGCAATAGACGAAGTCGGCAGTGATATCCATCAGCAGCGGCCATTCCACCGTATCTGCAACAACAAGGGCAGCGCCATAGTGGCGCAGCATCTCGATGAATTGCGCGCAGGCAAAGCTCTCGTGCCGGATCTCGAAGGCGTTTCGCAGAGGACGGATGGCATCCGCGTCGGTCGCGGATCGGCCGTCGAGCCGCCCGTCGTGCTTGCCAGCGAGAGCTGCGGCTTCCCCCGTGTCCTTCGGCAGGAGTTTGAGAAAGTTCTCAAATCGCGCCGCGTCGAACCGCATCCGCGGGGGAAACTGCCAGAGGATAGGACCAAGTTTGTGGCGAAGGTTCAGCAGACCGGACGCAAGATAGTTGGCAAGCGGGATCTCGACATCCCGTAGGCGCTTCATGTGGGTGATGTAACGGGGTCCCTTGACGGCAAACACGAAATCATCCGGTGTCGCTTCCCGCCAAGTGTCGAAGTCCTGCGGCATCTGCAGCCGGTAGAAGGTACCGTTTATCTCAATACTCGGAAAGCTCGACGCGGCATGAGCAAGCTCCCGCTTCTGAGGTAGGCCTTTGGGGTAGAAGACGCCCCGCCAGGGCTTGTAGGTCCAGCCGGAGATGCCGATGCGAATGGTACCGGCGATGCTCATCGCGCCATTCCTCTCGATCGGCCGGCGAAGCCAAGCTGCTGGCCTTCGGGTTATTGAGGATCAAACGGCGCGTGTTCAGCCTGGTTCCCGCGGGCTACTTGGTGAAGATGAAGAAGGCGCCGAGGGCGATGAAGGCAAAGCCGACACCCTGTTTCCAATGGAAGGCCTCGCCAAGGTAGAAGACCGAGAAGAGCACGAAAACCGAAAGCGTGATGATTTCCTGGATGGTCTTCAATTGTGCGGCATTGAAATAGCCGTAGCCGATGCGGTTGGCGGGGACCTGAAAGCAGTATTCGAAGAAGGCGATTCCCCAACTGACAAGGATCACCAGGTAAAGCGGTTCCGCCTTGAACTTCAGATGTCCGTACCAGGCAAAGGTCATGAAGACATTCGACAGGACAAGAAGACCGATGGTGATGAAGGGGACGGCAGATGTGAACATGGCAAAGGATCCGCTGATGCTGCGCCCAGCGCAACCATGTTCCGGCGAGTCGGGCAAGAGGCGAGGTCGTTCCGCCGCTTTTCGGGCGTACCGAAGGCCCCGGTTCTGACGTTGGCGGCCTTCTCGGCACCTGCTAGGAGGGCGGATCAGGATGCAGACGATCGGTGAGCCCAGGGGGTGACCGACCGCGAATGGATGCCGCCGTGAATAAAATCTCTTCCCATGTGCCGCCGGTTGACGGCTCTCGGTCGCCCCGATCGAACCCGGGCGGCGGCTCAAGACGTCTGCTGCTGGGTGCTAGTCTTGTCCTGATTGCGTTCAATCTGCGGCCGCTCTTTTCCAGTGCTTCGGCGCTCCTGCCCGAGATTCGCTCGGAACTGGGGCTGGGCGCCGTCGGTGCAGGCCTTCTGACGACGCTGCCGGTCGTCTGCCTCGGCGCCTTTTCGCCGCTTGCGCCGCGTCTTGCCCAGCGGCTGGGAACAGAGCGGACCCTGCTGGCCGTGGCGCTGATGCTGGCGATCGGGACGGCCGTGCGCGGCGTGCCGTCGCTGACTTTACTCTTCCTCGGCACCGCGATAGCCGGCGCCTCCATCGCTGTCGGCAATGTGCTGCTGCCCGGCCTGGTGAAGCGGGACTTCCCGGACCGGACGGCGCTGATGACCGGCCTCTATACGATGGCACTGTGCGGCGGCGCGGCAGGGGCTGCCGGGCTGACGCTGCCGATCTCGCATGCGCTCAACGATTCGCTCAGCGCGGCCCTCGCCGTCTGGGCGCTGCCGCCAGCCATCGCCGCATTGATCTGGTTGCCGCAGGTCTTGATGGCGAAGACCGTCACCAAGGCTGGCAGGGTCCGGGTTCGGGGGCTTTGGACGGACCGGCTCGCCTGGCAGGTGACACTGTTCATGGGCCTTCAGTCGGCCTTGGCTTACTGTGTCTTCGGCTGGCTCGTGCCAATCCTGCGCGAACGGGGCCTGGACGGCGTTGCTGCGGGCGGAATCGTCTCAGTCTCAGTGATGGTGCAGGCGGCGGCCTGCCTGGTAGTGCCCCATATTGCGGTGCGGGGCAGGGATCAGCGCGTCATCAACGCGGTGCTTTGCCTGTTTTCGGTGGGCGCACTTCTCGGCCTGCTCTTCGCGCCGCTGTCGACGGTCTGGATCTGGGCCGTGCTGCAGGGGATCGGGCAGGGCGGATTGATTGCGGCGGCCATGACCACCATCGTGCTCCGGTCGCCGGATCCGCTGATTGCCTCGCATCTGTCGGGCATGGCGCAATGCGTCGGCTACCTGCTGGCCTCGATCGGGCCGCTGATCGTTGGCCTCATCCGCGGTTGGACCGGCAGTTTTGCGGCTTGCGGGTTGCTCTTCTTGACGCTCGGTCTTGGAGCAGCGTGGTGTGGCTGGCGGGCCGGCCGCGCCGCCCACGTGCAGGTAGAGACGGTCAGCGCAGAAGCCGGCTGACCTATCCGTGCAGCGTTTCCCGGTGACGCTGTAGACGCTGGCCATAGGCCTGGCTGATGCGGTCGAAGATGATGGCGATGCCGACGATCGCCAGGCCGTTGAAGAGCCCCAGCGTGAAATACTGGTTCGAGATTGCCCGCAGCACCGGCTGCCCAAGCCCCTGGACGCCGATCATCGAGGCGATCACCACCATGGCAAGCGCCATCATGATCGTCTGGTTGATGCCGGCCATGATCGTCGGGAGGGCGAGCGGCATCTGCACGTTGCGGAGCTTCTGCCAGCTGGAGGAGCCGAAAGCATCGGCAGCCTCCAGCACATCCCTGTCCACAAGACGGATGCCCAGATTGGTGAGCCGGATCATCGGCGGAAGCGCATAGATTACCACGGCGATCAATCCCGGCACCTTGCCGATGCCGAGCAGCATGACCACCGGGATCAGATAGACGAAGCTCGGCATGGTCTGCATCACGTCGAGCACAGGGTTGACCATGCTCTGCAGCCGGTCGGAACGGGACATGGCGATGCCGATGGGGATGCCGACGAGGATCGAGATCACGGTGCAGACGAAAATCATCGAGACCGTCTTCATCGTGTCTTCCCACATGTCGAAGTAGCCGATCAGCAGGAGGGTCGCGATGCAGCCGGCAACGATCTTCCAGTTGCGGCTGGCAAACCAGGCGATGGCGCCGATCAGCAGGATGATCAACGGCCACGGCGTCCGCGTCAGGAACCGCTCGGACTCGATCAGGAAGAACTGCAGCGGATCGAAGAAGGATTCGATCCCGTCGCCGTAGGCACGGGTGAAAGCGCGAAATCCCTCGTCGATCGTCTTCTTGAGGCCCCGCAGCATGTCATCGTCCATATGCGGAAAGCTCGACAGCCACTCCATAGAGACATCTCCGGAAGTTAGAGGAACGCGCTCGGTCGAGCCAAGGGCGGTGGCGCGTCGGCGGTCTGCACGGGACAGACTGCCGACGCCGTTAACTGCGGATTACAGCGCAGCCTTTACCTTTTCCGCGACCTCCGGGGACACCCAGGTGGTCCAGAGGTCCTCGTTTTCCTGCAGGAAGTGCCGGGCACCGTCCTCGCCGGTGGCCTGATTGTCCGTCATCCACGCCATCAGGGCGTTGACCGTGGCATTGCTCCAGGCCCGCTTGTTCAGATAGTCCATGACATCTGGACCAGCACGCTCGGCAAAGCCCGTCGTCAGCATCGTCTGGACCGTGTCTTTCGGCCAGTCGTTGGTCTTGGGGTCGGGGCAGTCCGCCACGGTGTTGCAGCGCTTCCACTCCGCCTCGTCATAGGGAACGCCGTGGCCAAGCTTGACCATTTCGTACTTGCCGAGAAGAGCGGTCGGCGCCCAGTAATACCCGGCCCAGCCATTGCGGCCTTCGTATGCCTTGGCGATGGAGCCATCGAGACCTGCAGCGGAGCCGGTGTCCACAAGGGTAAAGCCTGCGTCTTCGGCTCCGTAAGCCTTGTAGAGCTGAGCAGTTGCGACGGTGCCGCCCCAGCCGGCAGGTCCGTTGTGGATCGCACCCTTGCTGGCATCCTCCGGATCGGGGAAGAGTTTCGGGTGCTTCAGCACGTCCTGGATCGTCTTGATGTCCGGGTTGGCGTCGGCAATGTATTTGGGGATCCACCAGCCTTGGACGGCGCCGTCGGACAGGGCGACGGCAGCTCCGACGAGCTTTCCTTCCGAAACGCCGCGTCCGACCACTTCCGGAAGCAGATCAACCCAGCCTTCCGGTGCGAGATCCGGTTCGCCCTTTTCAACCATGGACGTGAGGGTGGGGACGGTATCCCCGACAATGATTTCGGCATTGCAGCCGAAGCCTTCGTTGAGGATGAGCTGGTCAAGTGCGGCGAGAACCTCGGCGCTCTGCCAGTTCATGCTGGCGATGGTGACGTCGCCGCATTCGGCGGCAGCAATGCTTGCCCCCGTGAGCGAGAGGCCGAAGGCGAGGCAGGTGGAGGCAAGCAATCTGTTCATTTATGGCGTTCCCCTGGTTGATGTCCGCAGCCGGGCGGACGGTTGCCGGCGTTTCCTCCACGCCGGTCGATATCGGATGCAAGGGATCTTCTGCCCCCTCTCATCCCACTGGAGTTTTGCAGGCTTGTAGGGCTGCACCGTCCCATTTGCGCCGGGCGCTTTGGCATTTCCGCCAAACAACGCTGCCAATCGATCCGGCGCAGCTGGAAAATTCCGGCGTGACGATCTCCCCTTATCGGACAGGTGATCCATATGATCTCTGGAGGCATAGAGCTATGACAGCACCGGTCATGCCGGGGGTCCAGTTACGGAGGGTTCATCCATGCACATCCTGAGGAAAACCGCGGGCGTCGCGCTGGCAATTGCCATGTCTGCCGGTGCCGCCAGCGCACAGGTGGTCGTCTCGTCAAAGATCGACACTGAAGGTGGCGTTCTGGGAAATATCATCCTGGCGGTCCTGAATGCCAACGGCATCGAGACGACCGACCGCATCCAGCTTGGCGCCACGCCTGTGGTGCGTGCCGCCATCACCGCCGACGAGATCGACATCTATCCGGAGTACACCGGCAATGCGGCCTTCTTCTTCGAGAAGGCGGACGATCCGGCCTGGAAGAATGCCGCCGAAGCCTACCAGCAGGCAAAGACGCTCGATTACGACGCCAACAAAATTGTCTGGCTGACGCCTTCGCCCGCCAACAACACCTGGGCAATCGCTGTTCGCGGCGATCTTGCCCAGGAGAACAGCCTGAGCACACTCACCGACTTCGGGAAATATGTGTCCGAGGGCGGCGACGTGGTGCTGGCTGCATCGTCGGAATTCGTCAACTCCGCCGCGGCCCTTCCGGCCTTCCAGACGACTTATGGCTTCACCCTGACGCCGGAGCAGCTGATCACCCTCTCGGGCGGCGATACCGCGGCCACCATTGCCGCCGCGGCCAATCAGACGAATGGCGCCAATGCCGCCATGGTTTATGGCACCGACGGCGGCATTGCACCGTCCAATCTCGTGGTGCTTGAGGACGACAAGGGCGTGCAGCCGGTCTACCAGCCCGCACCGATCATCCGCGAAGAGGTTCTGCAGCAGCATCCAGAGATCGAGACCCTGCTGCAGCCAGTCTTCGAGAAACTCGATCTCCAGACGCTTCAGGAGCTGAACGGTCGTGTCCAGGTCGGCGGCGAACCCGCCAAGGTGGTCGCCGAGCAGTTCCTGACCGAGAACGGCTTCCTCAAGTAGTTGTCCAGTGGTTTCGCCGGTGCCAACATGTCGGAATCGGCGAAACCGCACTGAGGGATGCCCGTGACCTTTCGCATCGATAAGCTCGGCGTCCTGATCGTCGTCCTTGCCATCTACGGCGTGCTGTCTCCTTTCGCTACGCTTAAGGCAAACCGAATCGTCCCAGGAGAGGGGTTCGACATCCTCGAAGCCCTGCCTGGCGGCCCTGGACGGCTGCTGCTGTTGGTCGTCGTGGGCGGGGCAGCAATAGCGCTGCTGCGCCGGGAAGCCCTGTGGCGGCTGCTGTCGGCGTCCGTCGTGCTGGCTGCGCTGTTTGCCTGCGTCGGCCTTGCCGCAGCCTATCTGACGCCGGCCGACAACAGCTATGCGCGAGTTTCGCCGGCCTCCGGCTTCTGGATTCTGCTTTTCACGTTCTCCCTGCTGGCGACGGACGGCATCAGCCGGATGAACCCGCGCCCGCACGTGCGTCTCCTCTTTCTCGCCCTGGCCATCGGGATCATCTCGGTCATCCTGCTGTCGGGCCTCTGGACCGATCTCTCGGTGATGAAGGAATATGCCGCGCGCGCCGACGTGTTCTGGAGGGAAGCGTCGCGGCATCTGTTGCTGGCGCTCGGCTCCCTGCTTGCCGCCGCGATCGTCGGCCTACCGATCGGCATCGGCTGCGAGCGGGTTCCCGCGATCCGGTCCGCCGTGCTCAACACGCTGAACCTGATCCAGACCATACCCTCGATCGCCCTCTTCGGGATCATGATCGCGCCGCTCGGCTGGATTGCCGCGTATGTGCCCGGCGCCTATGCAATCGGCGTGCGTGGCATCGGAGTGGCGCCGGCGTTCGTGGCACTGTTTCTCTACTCGCTCCTGCCGATCGTCGCCAATACCGTCGCAGGTCTCTCCGGCGTGCCGCGGCAGGCGCGCGAGGCGGCGCGGGGTCTCGGGATGACGTCGGCGCAGCGGCTGATCAGGGTAGAGTTTCCGCTCGCCCTGCCGGTGATCCTGACCGGCATCCGCATCGTGCTGGTGCAGAACATCGGTCTGGCGACCATCGCGGCCCTGATCGGCGGCGGCGGATTCGGGACCTTCGTCTTTCAGGGGCTCGGTCAGACGGCGACGGACCTCGTGCTGCTCGGGGCGCTGCCGACCGTGGCGCTGGCCTTCGCGTCGGCCGTGGTACTCGACGCATTGATCGATATGAATGCCGTCGCCCCGGCCAGAAAGGATAGCCGGTGATCGAGATCGACCATGTGTCCAAGATCTATGACGGCAAAACTGTCGTCGACGACATCTCGCTGACGATCGAGCCGCATACGATCGCCGTCATCGTCGGCACCTCCGGATCGGGCAAGACAACGCTTCTGCGCATGATCAACCGGCTCGTGGAGCTCGACGCCGGCATGATTCGGCTTGACCGAGAGGACAACCGGACGATCCCGGGGTACGAACTGCGCCGCCGCATAGGCTACGCCATCCAGGGACACGGTCTCTTTCCGCATCGGACGGTGGCGGAGAACATCGCCACCGTTCCGCGCCTGAACGGCTGGGACCGGCGCAGGACGACGGAGAAGGTGAGGGAGCTTCTCTCGCTCTTCCAGCTTGACCCGGACGCGTTTGGACCCCGCTATCCCCATGAGCTTTCGGGCGGCGAGCAACAGCGCGTCGGGGTGGCCAGGGCGCTTGCCGCCGAGCCCAACGTTCTGCTGATGGACGAGCCCTTCGGTGCACTCGACCCGATCATCCGCGCCAAGGCGCAGGACGATCTGCTGGCGATCCAGAAGCATTTCGGCACCACGATCATCCTCGTCACCCACGACATGAACGAGGCCTTTCATCTCGCCGACAAGATCGCGGTCATGGACGGTGGACGCCTGCTGCAGTTCGGCCCGCCGGACGACCTGGTGCGTCGGCCGGCCACCGGCTTCGTCGAAGCCATGGTCGGCGCTGGCGACCGGCCGTTCCGCTTGCTGTCGATGCGCCGTGTCGGCGACGCAGTCGAGCCGGGCGAGGCCAATGGCGCGGCACTGGCGGCATCGATGAACCAGCAGGATGCGCTGGCGGACCTGATGTGGTCGGGCCGACCGGCGGCCCCCGTGGTTTCCGCCGACGGCAAGACGGCTGGGCGCGTGACCATGGACGCTCTGCTGAAGCGTGCCAGAGGCGCGCCATGAGCAGGGTTCTCCCCGCCCTCCTGCGCGCGCTTCTGCTCGTCCTTCTCGTGACGTTCCTGCTGGCGCCCGAGACCTTCGAGCCGCTGCTGCGGCCGCTGGTGCAGCAGAACGCGCCGGTGATCTATGCTCAGGGCAATCTGATGTCGCTGACCCTGCAACACCTGGCCACGGTTTTTGCGGCGACACTGGCGGCAACCATTGTTGCGGTCAGCCTGGCAGTGCTGGTCAGCCGCCCGATCGGTGCGGAATTCCTGCCGCTGTCGCGCAGCCTCGTCAACATCGGCCAGACCTTTCCGCCCGTCGCCGTTCTGGCGCTGGCCGTGCCGGTGGTCGGTTTCGGGGAGAAGCCGACGCTGATTGCGCTCTTCCTCTACGGACTGCTGCCGATCTTCGAGAACACGCTGACAGGCCTGACAAACCTGCCGCGGCCCGTTGTCGAGGCGGCGCGCGGCACCGGCATGACGGGCTGGCAGCGGCTGGTGAAGATCGAGCTGCCGCTGGCCATGCCGGTGATCCTGGCCGGCATCCGTCTCTCCGTCGTCATCAGCCTGGCGACCGCCACCATCGGCTCGACGGTCGCGGCGCGGACGCTCGGTGAGGTTATCATTGCCGGGCTGCAGTCCAACAACCTCGCCTATGTGGTGCAGGGCGGCCTGATCGTCGGGGCGCTGGCGGTGCTGATCTACGACGGTTTTTCGGCCATCGAGCGGCGGCTGGCGGTTCGATCCTGAATTGGTAACGCCCGGTCCCGCTGCCTGTCTCGCCGCAAAGCAACCTTCCGCGAAGTCTCCCGTTGTGAGGTCGAACAGACCGGAGGAACACGATGTTCATCAAATTGCTCACAACAACTGCCCTGACCCTAGTGCTCGCCACTGCCGCCCTTTCGCAGACCACAGGCGGCACCAACCTGCCGGGCGTCACCGTTCCCGATGCTGCGACGACCACGACCGGCACGGCTGTCACGGCGACGCCAGGCTCTGCGGCTGGCGCAGAGGCAGCGACCGGATCACGCGCCGCATCGTCTAACTGCGGTGCCGACACGTCGATGCAAAGCACGGGAAGCACCGGGGCGGAGATCGGCACCACCGTGGTGGGCACCGGATCGGCCAACGCAGACGCTTGTTGAACTCGGCGGAGGCGACGCGATCGTGGCGGAACCTCGGAACTTAAAGTGCAGTCTGGTTGGCTGAGGATGGCGGAAGAGGTGGGATTCGAACCCACGGTACGGTTTCCCGCACGCCGGTTTTCAAGACCGGTTCCTTAAACCACTCGGACACTCTTCCATGTGATTGACAGGTCGTGCTTTCCCTTGGCAGGGAGGCCTGAAAACGGTGTTTGTTGCCGCTTTGCTACCCAATCATTCAACCGCTCGCTTTTTAGCAGCTTTGATTGCCGCGTCAACGTGGTCCGCAGCGCTTGCCTCATCGGAATGAGCGAGGCAGAGATTAAGGGTGGTTCCGCAGGCGCTCTGGCTCGACCGTGCGCTCGGCGCCGGCGACATGAGGCCTGGTTTCAGAACTTGTACCGAACGCCAAGGACATTCGCGTTCGAGCCTCCTTGCATGTCGCCGAGTGTTCCCCAGGCGCCCGAGCGATGGTGGAGCCGCCAAAAGATCTCCGTGTTCGGGAGCGTCTCAGCCGAGAAACTGAGTTCCGGTCCGAGGTAAAAGAGGGTCCGAGCATTGCCATCCCGCTCTTGCTCGTGATCGCGCTCGCGACCTTTCTGGCTATTGCTCACATGGCTTATCCCGAACGTAAAGGAGGGGGCCAACCGGACAGGACCCAGCTGGAATCCGTCGTGGCGCCCGACAACGCCTCCCCAGATCTCACCGCTCGTGTTCGGACCAAACCTCCCTGCGATGCCCGCTTCCAGCCCGAGGCTGAATTGCTCCAGGCGGAATGGAAAAACTTGGTATCCGACGCCAAGCAGCGCATTGTCCTCGTAGTCCGCGCCGAAGACGTTTGCAGCATTGTGCATGTTTTCGTCGACCATCACGCCGCCGAAGAACATCACTGACTGAGGCTGATCATAAGGGCTAGCCCATCCGCTCGCCGTGTCTAAATGCAGAAACGCCATGGCCGCCACAGCGATTTTCAGGACGATTTTCATAAGGCTCTCCGTCCATAGGCTCCGCAGTAGCGGCTTGCGTATGCACATTGCAACATATAACGGCCTCCCTTCCAGGCAAGGCCCTTACCGGCATCCGAAGCTCATTGGCTTCGACAAGGCAATCGACCAGGCTGCCTGGTCAAGGTGCTGTCGCCACTGCAGCGTCAACCGGAGGGGATAGAATCACTCTTGCGCGGCTGGAGCCACACGTGGGTCTGCCGTCGGTCGCTAGCGTGGCTCGTTCCAGAGGTTGAGGTAGGTCGGGTCGAATTCGGCCAGGGTCTGAAGCCGGTCCCAGTCGAGAATCGTGATGGTCTGATTGTTCCAGGAGATGACGTTCTCCTGTCGAAGCGTCTGGATGACACGGTTGATGTGCACGAGGGAAAGGCCCATCACATCAGCCATCTCTCCCTGCGACAGCGGAAAATGAAAACTCCGGCCGTCAGCGCGATCGACTGCCTGCAGCCGGACGTAGAGTTCGCAAAGAATGTGGGCAAGGTGGGACGACTTCGAGCGCCGCCCCATGGCAACGATCCAGGACCGGTGGATGGATCCGGTGATCAGGGTATCAAGCCACAGCAAGCGGGTCAGATGCGGGACCTGTTCCGTGATGCCCATGAGACCGGCGTGATCGACCAGCACCACCGTGCAGGGCGAGAGTGCGGAAATGCCGTGATCCATGGTCTTCAGCAGGAAGGCATGCAGGTCGACGAAGTCGCCCGGCACGTGCAAGGCGGTGATCTGGCGTGCACCATCGCGCGTCAGCTTGTAGCGGCCGGCAAATCCATCGATGAGCAGGGTGCTGTAGGTCGGCCGCGAGCCGTCGGAGACAATGTCCTCGCCTTTCGCAAACCGGCGCTCGCGGATCACGGTGTCGCGCAACAGGGCTTTATAGCTTTCCGGCAGGACGTCGCGGTGTTCGAGGTTTCTGATTAGTGTTTCGATCATCTGGTCTCCCCCTCGATTGCCTCAGGGAACGAATTTCTGAAGCTCACTGTGAACAGAGCAAGGCTTGAAGCATAACGTGAGGCCCATTGGTATGAAAAATGCTGTGGTCATAGCTGCCTCGCTGCCTTCAGCTTCCACCATCGCGAATGCAGCATGCATGCTCCAGCGAACGGTGGATACGCATCAGCCCATTAGTTCTTGGTTAACCATGCTGCGGCAAACCGCAGATTGTCCCCAGAAATCATTCGCATTTTCGCCATGTTCGAACCAAAGAGTGGCTCTGTTGCATCATTGTCTCCCGTACTGCCTGTGCCGGAAGTGTGCAACAGCTGCACCAATGGGATGTCTGCAGAGAAGACTTGAGGGGCTTACGGTTTGAAATTCAGCAGCGGCGCGCTTTCGCTCTCGGCGAAATGGCTAGGGATCACGTTGGTCGGATTGAGCGTTGCATCCTGTGCGACGACAGAGCCACCAACGAAGAAAACCCGCAGCAAGGAATATTTTTCCGAGAAGGAGTACGGCGTCAAGGCGAGCCCTCGAGTTACGCCGGAGGGACGGGCCGTTCCGAAGGGCGGCGGCCGGTTCATGGTCGGCAAACCGTATAATGTCAGAGGAAAGACTTACGTACCAAAGGAGGATCCGTCCTACAACAAGAGCGGACTTGCCTCCTGGTACGGCTCTGCATTTCACGGACGGCTGACCGCCAATGGCGAGGTCTACGACAAGGAGCACCTGTCGGCTGCCCATCCGACGTTTCCGCTGCCGAGCTATGCCCGCGTGACGAATGTCGAAACAGGCTCCTCCGTCATCGTGCGCGTCAACGACCGCGGCCCCTTCCACGCCGGCCGCATCATCGACGTCTCGTCCAAGGCTGCAGAACTTCTCGACATGAAGCGGGCCGGCACCGGCAAGGTCAATGTCGAGTATGTCGGGCGAGCCCGCATGGACGGGCACGACATGCCCTATCTGATGGCCTCCTATTCCCGCAAGGGCGATCGCCTGCCGTCCCTCTATCCGGAAGGGCAGATCGCGACAGGGGTCATGGTCGCCTCGAACGAACCGCTCGGCGATCAACTGCAAAGCTACGCAGCACCTGTTCCTGTGCCGATGGCCCTTAGCGGCCCGACCCCCAGCGGGCCTGTCGCCACGACCACCACCGCCTTTGACGGCTTCGCGGGCACGGTCGAGTTTGCCGTCCTTCCAGAGTTGGGTCCCATGCCTGCCGAACGACCCAATTACGGTCTTGCTGCCAATGGCGGCAACCTGGCCGCGGCCTATACGGTCGAGCCGGTATCGACGGTCGATCTGGTGTTCGACGCGGTGCTGGTGCGCAATGACGGCCTGACCGAGCAATCAATTCTGTCTTATGCGAAGCGCAGCACGGTTAAAAACCCGGTCGAGTGAGCGAAACGCAATTGCCCGTGTGCAGGCATCTTGCTACGCCTGTCGCCTCATGTGTGATGGGGCAATAATGCGGTTTCTCGTTCTTTCGGTCCTGGCACTTCTGCAGTGGCCGACACTCTTCCAACCGGTGCTGGCGCAGGAGCGTTCCGCGGCGATCGAGACCGTGGCCAGACAGCTCTACATGGTCGAGGCAAAAACGGGAACGGTGCTGCTTTCGGTCAACGAAAACCAGGCTTTCCCACCCGCGTCGCTGGCCAAGCTGATGACGGTGGAAGTAGTCCTCAGCGCGCTGGAGCGCGGAGAAATTACCGAGCAGACAGAGTTTCCCGTCACGGAATATGCCTGGCGCAACGGTGGTGCGCCCTCCGGGACCACCACCATGTTTGCCGCCCTTAATTCGCAGGTGCCAGTCATCGATCTCATTCGGGGTGTCGTGATCCAGAACGCCAATGACGGATGCATCATTCTGGCAGAGGGCATAAGTGGATCGGAGGCGCAATTTGCAGACCGGATGACGGCACGGGCCAAAGATTTGGGTCTCGTCCGCTCCACCTTCGGGAACGCCACCGGCCTGCCGGAAGCACAGAGCTTCACCACGGCTCGCGACCTCGTGGAGCTCTCCCGTCATATCTACCGGACCTATCCGCAATATTATGCGCTCTACGCACAGCCGGATTTCGAGTGGAACAAGATATTCCAGCGCAACAAGAACCCGCTGCTGTCGCTCGGCATCGGCGTCGATGGGCTGGGCGCCGGCTACGCCGAAGGTGCCGGTTACGCCGCGGTCGCATCCGTCGAGCGTAGCGGGACGAGGCTCTTTCTGGCGCTCGGTGGACTGGAAAGCGACAGGGAGCGGCTGGACGAGGCACGCCGCCTGCTGGAATGGGGGCTCTCGGCCTTCGAGACCAAGGTTCTTTTTCAGGCCGGTGAGGTTATCGGACAGGCGAGCGTCTATGGCGGCCAAGCCCGCTACATCGACCTGGTAGCGAAGGAGCCGATCGACATCTATGTGCCGACGGACAATCCGGAGCGGCTGACGGGCCGCATAGTCTACAAATGGCCCTTGCGGGCACCGGTGGCGGAAGGGCAGGGGGTGGGCTCGCTGCGCATCTTCTCCGGCGAGCGGCTGGTCCGGGAGGTCGAACTCTACACCTCCCAGCCGGTCGCCACGGGAAGCCTGAGTTCGCGTGCCACGGACGCATTGCTCGAACTGATGTTCTTCTGGCTTTGAACGGATCGCGGTTTCGCAAGCCGACGACATGCGGTAAACAGCGCGGGAGTTTCGGCATCGCCAAAAGGCGAACGGCAAACGTGCCGGAAGAATGAAGAGCGCATCGGTTTGGCAAGACGATCAGGTTTGTTTGTGACGTTTGAAGGCGGCGAAGGAGCGGGCAAATCCACACAGATTCGCCTTCTCGCCGAGAACCTGCGGCGGCGTGGTCGGGATGTGCTGGTGACCCGCGAACCCGGCGGCTCGCCGGGTGCGGAGGCCGTCCGGCATGTGCTGCTGTCCGGGGCTGCCGAGGAATTCGGGGTCCGCATGGAGGCAATCCTGTTTGCCGCAGCCCGCAACGATCATGTGGAAGAGGTAATCCGACCCGCGCTCGACAGGGGTGCCGTCGTCCTCTGCGACCGATTCATGGATTCCTCGCGCGTTTACCAAGGGGTCACCGGCAATCTTGAACCGGATTTTCTCGAGGCCCTGCAGCGCATTGCCATAGACGGACTTCAGCCGGACTGCACCGTGATCCTCGACCTTCCCGCCGAAAAGGGCCTGGCTCGGGCCCGCAGGCGCGGCGGTTCGGGTGCGCCTGACCGGTTCGAGCGCGAAGAACTGCAGACCCACGAGAAGCGTCGCGAGGCCTATCTGGAGATCGCCGCGGCCGATCCCGAACGCTGCCGGGTGGTGGATGCCGACCGGGCGGAGGAGGAGATCGCCGCAGAGATTCTGGCGATCGTCGCTCCGCTGGTGGACGAACTGTCGGGAACACCTGCTGCCGGCCTGGAAGCCGTCGAATGAGCGAGGAAGCCCACGAAGTCCTGGACGGGGCGATACCGCCTGCTCGCAATCCGAACCTCTTCGGTCATCAGGCCGCGGAAGCGTTCCTGGCCCGCAGCTACCAGTCCGGCAAGGGCCACCACGCGATCCTGATCGAAGGGCCGGAGGGGATCGGCAAGTCGACTTTGGCCTTCCGCTTCGCCAATCATGTTCTGACGCATCCAGACCCTGCCACAGCGCCGGATCACATGGTGGCGCCCGATCTCGATGCGCCTGTGACGCGACAGCTTGCGTCGGGCGCATCGCACAACCTGCTGCATCTGACGCGGCCGGTCGACGCGAAGTCCGGAAAGCTGAAAACGGCCATCACCGTCGATGAGGTGCGCCGCGCCGGACACTTCTTCGCCCAGACGTCAGGGACCGGCAACTGGCGCATCGTGATCATCGATCCCGCCGACGATCTCAATCGCAATGCAGCCAATGCCATCCTCAAGATCCTTGAGGAGCCGCCGCGGCGATCGCTGTTCCTGGTGCTGTCGCATGCACCGGGAAAACTGCTTCCGACCATCCGGTCCCGTTGCCTGCCGCTGCGGCTGTCTCCGCTCAGTGACACTGATCTCACCAGCGCGATGGCGGCACTCGGCCTGCCGCTCGAAGGGGGGCGGACCGCGGAGACGGTGCTCGCCATGTCAAAGGGAAGCGTGTCGCAGGCACTGAAACTCCTGAACTACGGCGGCACGGAGATCGTCACCGCCTTCACCGATCTCCTGGCCGCCGAGGGGGCAACGGCCCGAAAGGCGATGCACCGCCTGGCGGACGTGCTGTCGGCCAAGGACAGCGACGTGATCTTCGGCTTTTTCCTGCAGCACCTGGGCGAACACCTGGTGGACAGGGCGCGCGCCGCGGCATTTGCCGGCGATATCGGCTGGGCCGATCGCTACGCCCGGTTGGCCACGGATATCGACGAGAAGATCACCATCTCCCAGGCCTACAACCTCGACCGTAAGCAGACGATCCTGTCGATCCTCGAGGCTGCCCACCGCTGATCGGTCCGGGGACGGGTGGCGGTACGGTGCAGTGCGGCGAAGTTTGGGTTTCGCTGCTGCGAAACATGCGCTAAGAGCCTGACGACAATCATTAGTGCTCGAGTGAAACGATGCCGGACAAGACACCCTACTTTATCACCACCGCGATCTCCTATCCCAATGGCAAGCCGCATATCGGGCATGCCTACGAGTTGATCGCGACGGATGCGATGGCGCGCTTCCAGCGCCTGGACGGCAGGGATGTGTTCTTCCTGACGGGTACGGACGAGCATGGCCAGAAGATGCAGCAGACGGCGCGTGCTGAAGGAATCGAGCCTGCCGCGCTGGCGGAAAGGAACTCCAGCGAATTCCGTGAGATGGCACGCCTGCTGAATGCCTCCAACGACGACTTCATCCGCACCACTGAACCACGGCACCACGACGCCTGCCGCGCGATCTGGAACCGGATGGCCGACAATGGCGACATCTACAAGGACAGCTATGCCGGCTGGTATTCCGTGCGCGACGAAGCCTACTACCAGGAAGGCGAGACCGAGGTCCGCGAGGGTGTTCGTCTTGGCCCGCAGGGAACGCCGGTGGAGTGGGTGGAGGAGGAGAGCTACTTCTTCAAGCTGTCCAGCTATCAGGACAAGCTGCTGCAGTACTACGAAGACCATCCGGACTTCATCGGACCGGCGGAACGCCGCAACGAGGTGATCTCCTTCGTCAAGTCCGGCCTGAAGGATCTTTCGATCTCACGGACGACCTTCGACTGGGGCATCCCGGTGCCCAATGATCCGGCGCACGTCATGTATGTCTGGGTCGACGCCCTGACCAACTATATCACCGCCACCGGCTACCTGGAGGACCCGCATGGTCCTCGGGCGAAATACTGGCCGGCGGATGCGCACATCATCGGCAAGGACATCATCCGTTTCCATGCGGTCTACTGGCCGGCTTTCCTGATGTCGGCGGGCTTGCCGCTTCCCAAGCGCGTCTACGCGCACGGCTTCCTGCTCAACAAGGGCGAGAAGATGTCGAAGTCACTCGGCAATGTCGTCGATCCGGTCAACCTGGTGAACCACTTCGGGCTCGATCAGGTGCGCTACTTCTTCATGCGCGAAGTCTCCTTCGGCCAGGACGGCAGCTATAGCGAAGAGGCCATCGGCACCCGCATCAATGCCGATCTCGCCAACGGCATCGGCAACCTCGCCAGCCGATCGCTGTCGATGATCGTCAAGAACTGCGACGGCAAGATTCCGCAGCCCGGCACGCTGATCGAGGAAGACACGGCAATGCTGGCCACTGCCGATGCCATGATCGGTGCTTGCCGCGAGGACATGAGCAAGCAGCTCGTGCATCGGGCCGTTGCAACAATCATTGCCGTCGTATCCGAGACTGATCGCTATTTTGCAGGCCAGGCACCCTGGGCGCTGAAGAAAACGGACCCTGAGCGCATGGGCACGGTTCTCTATGTGACAGCGGAAGTGGTGCGCCAGATCGCCATACTGCTGCAGCCCTTCGTGCCGGACTCGGCTGCCAAGCTGCTCGATCTAGTCGCAGCCCCAGCCGACAAGCGCGATTTCGCAGCGCTGGGGGAGGTGGATCGCCTCGTGCCGGGGACACTGCTCTCGGCACCGACGCCCGTCTTCCCGCGCTATGTCGCTCCCGAGGTCACAGACTGAACAGAAGCAAACCATGCTGATCGATACGCACTGCCATCTGGATTTTCCCGATTTTGCCGAAGAGCGCGACGAACTGATCGCGCGCGCCCATGCAGCCGGCGTGCAGCAGATGGTGACGATCTCGACGCGGGTGCGCAAACTCGAGAACCTGCTGGCGCTGAGCGACCGCTACCCCTCGGTGTTCTGCTCCGTCGGGACGCACCCGAACAATGCCGGCGAAGAGCTGGACATCACCGCCGACGAGCTGGTGCGGCTGGCTGAGAGCCACGAGAAGATCGTCGCGATCGGCGAGGCGGGACTCGATTATTTCTACGACACCCAGAAGCCCGAAGACCAGCAGACAGGCTTTCGCCGGCACATCGAGGCGGCGCGCCGGACAAAACTGCCGCTCGTCATCCACAGCCGCAGCGCCGACGAGGACATGGCGGCGATCCTGACGGAGGAAACAGGGAAGGGGGCTTTCCCCTTCATCCTGCACTGTTTCTCGGCCGGCCAGGCGCTGGCGGACACCGGTGTCGCGCTCGGCGGCTTTATTTCCTTTTCGGGCATCCTGACCTTCCCGAAGTCCGGGGAGCTGCGCGACATCGCCAAAACGATCCCGCACGACAGGCTGCTTGTCGAAACGGACGCACCCTATCTGGCGCCGAAAACTTGGCGGGGCAAGCGCAACGAGCCGTCCTATGTGGTCAACACGGCCGAAATCCTGGCGGAGACGCTGGGCGTGGAGTTCGAGGAGATGGCGCGGATCACCACCGAGAACGCCTTGCGGGTCTTCTCCAAGATGCCCAGGGTCTGATCCCATGCAATATCGTCGTCGTTTCACGATCCTTGGCTGTGGCTCTTCGCCAGGTGTTCCGCGGATCAACGGCGACTGGGGCGAATGCAATCCCGACAATCCCCGCAATCGGCGCACGCGCGCGGCATTCCTCGTGGAGCAGTTCGCGCCTGACGGCGGTTGCACGACGGTCGTCGTCGACACCGGTCCTGATTTCCGCGAACAGATGATCGCGGCCAGGGTGCAGCGTGTGGATGCGGTCCTGTTCACTCATGCACATGCCGACCATCTGCACGGCATCGACGATCTGCGCGGCTATTTCATCCTGCAGAAGCACAGGATCCCGATCTACGCCGACGCCTTCACCATGGATCGGATCCGGCTGGGCTTCGGCTATTGCCTCGAAACGCCACCGGGCGGCAGCTATCCGCCGATCGTCGAGCCGCGCATCATAGGATCGCTGGCCGAACCGATCGTCATTCACGGCGCCGGTGGGCCGATCGAGGTGCTGGCCCATCACCAGGAGCATGGTGACATCCACTCGCTGGGCTTCCGGTTCGGCGACGTCGCCTATTGCAGTGATGTCAGCGACTTTCCGGCCGAAAGCCAGAACAGGCTTCTCGGTCTCGACATGCTGGTGATCGACGCCCTGCAGCACAGTTACCATCCCAGCCATCTCTCGCTCGGTCAGGCACTCGAATGGATCGGCAAGTTTTCGCCCCGCCGGGCCCTTCTGACCCATATGCACATTCCGCTTGATTATGATGCGGTCATGCAAGCGACGCCGGATCACGTCGAGCCGGCCTATGATGGACTATCCTTCGAGATGACCGTCACGGGTTAAGCGGGGTTTCCACCGGTTGAGGTCAGGGATCCGTGGTGGCTTCCAGTGGTGCGACGGTAGCGCGGTAGCGCTGCAATACGATCAATCCGAAGAGAACGACCGCAACGCCTGCACAGACCACCGTCAGCGTCACGGCACGCTCCGGGCCAGCGGCCTCCAACCCCACCGCAAACAGGAAGGGCGCAAGCGCCGACGAGAACTGGCGGGCGGCCGTCACCCAGCCCAGCCGGGCGCCGTAGCCGGCGCGTCCGAAGAGTTCCAGCGGAAGTGTGCCGCCGACGATGCTGGCAAGGCCCGATCCCAGGCCAAACAGGATCGCAAAGAGCGCCAGTCCCGGGAGCCACGGCGTAGTGGACAGGAGCGCCACCAGCGCCAGTGCCAGCAGGCCGGCCGAGATCGTCGCCAGCACGGTCTGCGACAAGCGCCCCCCGAACACCATGTTCAGAAGTCGGCTGGCGACCTGCGAGGGTCCAAACAGCGCCGAGACCATCAGCGCCGAAGCCCCGACACCCAATGCGCCGAGCAGCGGCACCATGTGGACGAGGATGGAGGCCAGCACGAAACCTTCCACCGCAAACCCGGCCAGCATCAGGAGAAAGATGCCCTGGCTGGAGGCAGCCGGACTGGCAGCCAGGGGCTGAGTTGCCTCCGAGACCGGTCGAGGCGAGGGCCGGGCGGGCTCCGTCTTGCGAGAAAGCCGAGCGATCCACCAGTGGATCGGCAGGCAGAGGCCGAGATTCAGGGCGGCAAACAGGAGGTAGATCTCCCGCCAATCGAAGTGAGCATGGAGTGCCGCCGTCAGCGGCCAGAACAGCGTCGATGCAAAGCCGGCAATCAGCGTCAGATGGGTGATGCTTGCCGGCGCGCGGCTGCCGCCGACCTGGACGATCGCGGCAAACGCCGTGCCGTAGAGCACGAAGCAGGAGGCGAGTTCCATGACCACCAGCGACAGGGTGAAGGTCACCGGGTGGGACGAGAAGGCCGCACAGGCCAGCGATACGGCCGCGGCGATCGATCCAGGTACCATCAGCCTGCCGGCGCCGTAGCGATCGGCCCATTTGCCGGCCTGGGGCGCCAGCAGGCCTCCCGTCAGCAGCGCCAGCGACAGGATGCCGAACAGCCAATCCAGCGGCAGCGAGAGGTCCTGCGCCATCGCGGGGGCCAGAATGCTGAAGGAATAGTAGAGAGTGCCGTAGCCGATGATCTGCGTCGCCCCGAGCGCCCAGATCATGAGCGCGGGGGCCTTTCGGTCGGTCATTCGGCAGGTTCCATTCTGTTCGCCTATGCTTCCATCATCTTAGAAGTTTCGAAGTTTGCAGGTAAATAGAACCCGGATCAGCCTTGGGTTTCCGACGTTTCCTCGGCGCGGCCGTCGGCGCAACATTCATCGGCCAAATAACCGATCAGCGACGACATCGCCTTATAGTTGGCCCTGCAGATCAGCGTCGTGCCATGGCGTTCCTGGGTCACGAGACCGGCTTCGATCAACTTGCGGCAGTGGTGAGACAGCGTCGATGCAGGGATATCGACTTTTTGCTGAAGCCCGCCAACAGGCAATCCATCCAGTCCTGCGCGGACCAGCGTCCTGTAGATCAGCAGGCGCGTCGAGCTTCCCAGCGATTCCATCTGTGATGCAGCTGTTTCGATGTTCATGGAAATATGATGCCGCGATGGATGGTTCCCGTCAAGAGATACTTCCGCAATTATCGAAATAGAATAAGGCACGCGGACCTTCCGTCAGGATACGCTAGCATCGGAAGGGAAGAAACGTGCTGGCCGTCCCACCATTCATTGCGGCGATCGTCAGAAGATTGGCGGCCTCGATCTCCACGTCTCGTTCGGGACAGACCGCGATACGGGCAAGGCAGCCTGACGCAATGAACGTCTCGTTCTGTGTCCTGAACTGCTGACGGAATGAACCGGTGTCCAACAGCGTCGGCAGATCTTTCCAGGCGTCCGTGTAGATCTGACACTTTTTAATCTGCCACGGTGTTGGCAGCGACCCGTCCGCGTGGGCAAATTGCGGCAGGAGTGAAAGGGCTATATAAGCGGCTGTTAGGAACCTCATGGGGGTACTTTCTGATTGAACTTACGCTGGCAATGTCTTCGAATGCTTGTGATATTTGAATACGTCTGCCGCTCGGTTGTTATACCCAAGCGGCAAGATCCAATGCTGAATGAACATCCGCCAGGACATCCGTAGGTTCCATAATCTATCTTATGCGATCTTTGTTCGTGCCGCAGATGGACTGAGTTCCAGGCTCAGCCCAAGGGTTGAGCAGCAGCCACCGCCTCGGCTTCGTCCGCGGTCATCTCCAGCACTCTCCTCGCCAGGTCGAAGCTGAAGCCGTTGCGCGCAAAGGCGGACATCTCCCGGGCAAGCCGCTTTTCGTCGAGCGGCACACGCCGGTACGGACCAAAGCCCCGCTTGCGCGCGAACGCGATGGCTGCGGTCGGGTCATCGGCATCCTCCAAGGCTTCATCCGCCGTCGGCCGGTCGATGCCTTTTTCCTGCAGCTTGCGCGCGATGGCGCGCTTGGAGCGGCCGGCTCTCCCCAAGGACCTGACCTTCACTTCCGCATAGGACTTGTCGTCCAGTGCGCCGACACGCCGGCCGAACGCCAGCGCGGCTTCGGCCACGGCCGCTACCTGTGCCTCCGAGATGCCTTCGAATTTCTGCTTGGCCTTGCGGCTGATGGCGGTCGCCAGCTCGCGTTCGGTCATCATCCGGCGCGACAGCCGATAGGATGCCGAGTTCTTGGCCCATCCCAGCATTCGTGCGGTCGGCTTGGTGGTGTCGTCAACACCATCGCCATGCTCCGCGGCACCCGCACCGTCCGTGGCGAGGTTCTCGCTCATTCGGTCGCTGGAGCGCATCCGCGCAAGCGGCTGGCCGGAAATCTCGAAAAGGTGATGTTCTCCTCCCTGGAAAACGCGGTAGCCTTCTGCTTCAGCCTAGAGGAGTAGCCGATGCTTCGTCGATTCGCCTGCCTCATTCTGTTCATGCTTTTCCTTCCTGCAGCGTCTTACGCCGAAGATCCGGTAAGGGATGCCCGCGCCGTGATCTCCGGCCAGATCGATGCGTTTCGCAGCGACAATGCCGAAGCCGCCTATGGCTTCGCCTCACCGAATATCCGCAGCACGTTTCGAACCGAGACCCAGTTCCTGGAGATGGTCCGCAAGACCTATCCACCCGTCTACCGCGCCGACAACTACGCCTTTGGCCGCGCCAAACTCGTCGGTGGCGGCGAACTCGTGTTCCAGGAGGTGTTGATCAGCGGCAGCGAAGGCAAGGACTGGACGGCGATCTATGAACTGCGACTGATGGATGACGGCGCCTATAAGGTGAACGGCGTTCGGCTTCTGCGCAATACCTCCAGCACCGGCATCTGACGCTAAAGAGGTGGCAGATCGCCCCTCGCCCAGGCCTCCTGCGTTTGGCCCTGGAAGTCGGCAAAACGGCCTTCAGCGATAGCTTTCCGTATCCCTTTCATCAGGTCCTGGTAATAGGACAGATTGTTCCAGGTTAGCAGCATGCCACCCAGTGCCTCATCGGCGCGCACCAGATGATGAAGATAGGCCCGTGAATAGTCGCGCGCGGCGGGGCAGTCGGATTCCTCGTCCAGCGGTCGCATGTCTTCGGCATGACGGGCATTGCGCAGGTTCACCTTGCCGCGCCGAGTGAAGGCCAGGCCGTGGCGGCCGGCGCGGGTCGGCATCACGCAGTCGAACATGTCGATACCACGGGCGACGGATTTGAGGATATCGTCGGGCGTGCCGACGCCCATCAGATAGCGCGGCTTCTCGGACGGCAGCACCGGAAGCGTCGTCTCCAGCATCCGCAGCATCACGTCCTGGGGTTCGCCGACGGCAAGCCCGCCGACCGCATAGCCCTTCAGGTCCAGCTGCGTTAATCCCTCCGCCGAACGGACGCGCAGATCGGGCTGATCGCCGCCCTGCACGATGCCGAACATCGCCTTGCCGGGCTGTTCGCCGAAGGCCACGCGGCAGCGCTCTGCCCAGCGCAGCGAAAGCTCCATGGCGCGCTCGATCTCCTTCGGCTCGGCCGGCAGCGCTACGCATTCGTCGAGCTGCATCTGGATGTCGGAGCCAAGCAGCCCCTGAATCTCGATCGAGCGTTCCGGCGACATGTGATGCCGGCTGCCGTCCACATGGCTCTTGAAGGTCACGCCCTGCTCGTCAAGCTTCCTGAGGCCCGAGAGCGACATCACCTGGAAGCCGCCGCTGTCGGTGAGGATCGGGTGTTTCCAGCGGATCAGCTCGTGCAGTCCGCCAAGGCGTGCGACGCGTTCGGCGCCGGGCCGCAGCATCAGGTGGTAGGTATTGCCCAGGATGATGTCGGCGCCGGTCTCCCGGACCTGATCGAGATACATGGCCTTCACAGTGCCAGCCGTACCGACCGGCATGAAGGCAGGCGTACGGATCGTCCCGCGCGGCATGGTGATTTCGCCAAGGCGAGCGCCGCCATCGGTGAGCTTGAGATTGAACTGAAACATCTCTGTCATGTCGTCTTCCGGAAAAGCAGGCTGGAATCGCCATAGGAATAGAAGCGATAGCCGCTGCGAATGGCGTAGTCATAGGCGTTCTTCATGGTGTCGAAGCCGCTGAAGGCGGAGACCAGCATGAAGAGCGTCGATCTTGGCAGGTGGAAATTGGTCATCAGCACGTCCACCGCCTTGAAGCGGTAGCCGGGGGTGATGAAAATGTCGGTCGCGCCGCTCCAGGGATGGATGGTTCCGTCCTCGGCGGCAGCGCTTTCGAGAAGGCGCAGCGACGTTGTCCCGACCGAGACGATACGCCCGCCCCTCGCCTTCACGGCGTTCAGGCGCTGGGCTGTATCGGCGCTGACGTGGCCGATCTCCGAATGCATCTTGTGCGCCTCGGTGTCGTCCGCCTTGACCGGCAGAAACGTCCCCGCGCCCACGTGCAGCGTCACGAAATGACGTTCTATGCCAGCCGCGTCGAGCGCCGCAAACAGCTCCGGCGTGAAGTGCAGCCCGGCGGTGGGCGCCGCAACCGCTCCCTTTTCACGGGCATAGATCGTCTGATAGTCGATCTGGTCCCGTTCGTCTTCAGGGCGCTTGTCGGCGATATAGGGCGGCAGCGGGATGTGGCCGACCGTCATGATCGCCTCGTCGAGTGCCGGGCCTGACAGGTCGAAGAGCAAAGTGATTTCGCCACCCTCTCCCTTGGATTCCACCGTCGCGTTCAACGTGCCAAGCAGGCAGGCGTCGCCGCCGTGCCCGAACAGGATCCGGTCGCCGACCTTGATGCGCTTGCCGGGTCTCGCAAAGGCTTTCCAGCGCTCCGGCCCGACCCGCATATGCAGGGTCGCCGACACCGGAAGTTCGCTCCCCCCTTCCCTGATCCGCTGGCCTTCCAGCTGAGCTGGGATAACCCGTGTGTCGTTGAAGACGAGCGCATCGCCGGCTCTCAGCATCCCGGGGAGATCGCGGACCTGGTGATCCGCAAAGACTGCGGAGGGCTCCGGCTGCACCACGAGCAGGCGGGCGCTGTCGCGCGGGCTGACGGGCCGCAGCGCGATGTTGTCGTCCGGCAGGTCGAAGTCGAAGAGGTCTACGCGCATGTCATCTCGGCGGCTGGTGTCTGGCTGGTGATGGCGGTCTCCGCAGATAGTCGGATATGCCGCAAAAGAAAAGCGCCCCGGCAAAACCGAGGCGCTTGCAGCACATTACAACAGAAGATCAGGCAGCGATATCGGCTGCGACCTTCACGGAAACGATCGAATCCGGATCCTGTACGGGCTCGCCCTTCTTGATCAGGTCGATGTTGTCCATGCCTTCAATGACCTGGCCCCAGACGGTGTACTGCTTGTTGAGCCAAGGAGAATCGGTGAAGCAGATGAAGAACTGCGAGTTGGCAGAATTCGGGCTCTGCGAGCGCGCCATCGAGCAGGTGCCGCGAACGTGCGGGACAGCCGAAAATTCGGCCTGCAGGTCCGGCTTTTCGGAGCCGCCCATACCGGCGCGCGACGGGTTGAAGTTTTCGCTGCCCTTCTTGCCGAACTTGACGTCGCCCGTCTGGGCCATGAAGTCCGGGATCACGCGATGGAAGACGACGCCGTCATAGGCCTGTTCGCGCGCCAGCTCCTTGATGCGGGCGACATGACCGAGGGCCAGGTCGGGCATGAGTGCGATGACGACCCTGCCCTTGGTGGTTTCCATGATGAGGGTGTTTTCCGGGTCCTTGATCTCGGCCATAGCCATCTCCTTCTTGTGTTGTCGCGACTTAAGCCGCCTTTACTGGGTCTGCTTTCCGACGGTGACCTTGATCATGCGGTCGGGATCTGAGACTTCGCCGTTTCCGCCTTCGCCGCGCTTGATCTTGTCGACGGCTTCCATGCCGGAAGCCACCTTGCCGACAACTGTGTATTGGCCGTTCAGGAAAGAACCTTCGTCAAACATGATGAAGAACTGCGAATTGGCGGAGTCCGGATCCTGGGAGCGGGCCATGCCCACGGTGCCGCGTTCGAAGGGCACCTCGGAAAACTCGGCCGGCAGATCCGGGAGCTTGGAGCCGCCGGTGCCGGCACGCTCCGGAGCGAAGCCCTCCTCGGTGTCGCCGAACTCGACGTCGCCGGTCTGAGCCATGAAGCCTTCGATGACGCGGTGAAACGCGACGTTGTCGTATTCACCTTCTGCTGCCAGCTTCTTGATCTGCTCGACGTGCTTCGGAGCGATCTCCGGAAGAAGCTCGATCACGACCGGACCGTTCTTCAGTTCGATGGTGAGAAAGTCGTCCTCTGCAGCAAATGCCGGAACTGCCAGAGTTGCGAATGCAAAAGCGCCTGCAAAGGCGGAACGAAGCGATTTCATAATTTCTCCAAGATGGGACGTCAGCGTTTCAGCTTGAGCTTCATGGCCATAGAGACAGGTGTCGGGACAAAGGCTCCGACATCACCGCCCATGGCGGCGATCTGCCGGACCAATGTGGCCGTAATGGGCCGCGATGCGACCCCTGCGGGTAGAAAGACGGTCTGGACATCGGGAGCGAGCTGCCTGTTCATCCCGGCCATCTGCATCTCGTAGTCGAGATCGGTACCATCGCGCAGGCCGCGAATGAGGAGCCTTGCACCATGAGCGCGGGCCGCATCGACGACGAGATTATCGAACGAGACGACATAGATGTCGGCAGCCTTTTCGGGCAGGACATCGGCCAGAGAAGCGCGGACAAGGTCCGCCCTCTCCTCGAAGCTGAACATCGGGACCTTGCCCGGATGAACCCCGATGGCAACGACCACGCGGCTGGCAACTTCGAGGGCCTGAAGAAGGACGTCGAGATGTCCGTTGGTTAACGGGTCGAATGATCCTGGGTAGAAAGCGATGGTCATGGAGGGTCCCGCCGGTTTCCTGCCTTTTGTCACGGTCGAGATGCTGCCGCAAGTCTCGACAAGATGAACGGCAGATGAACAGCCCGTTCAAGCCGGTTTCATTGCGCATGTGGTTATCTGCGATCAATGGGCAAACGCCCGGTGAGAAAAGCAGGCGCGGGGTCGGAAACGAACCGCCAGTACAAACGGCTGGCAGGGATCAACGACCTCAAGATCCCGCTTTTCAAGACATGGCGGAACCAGATCGCGATATCGGCGTTCTGACAAACAAGAAGGACTACTGAGATGATCGAGAGAAGAAAGCCGATCATGCTGGACAAGATCTTTATGATCAACATGGTCTGGACAGCAATGATTGCGGCAATGCTCACGGCGACAGTGACCCTTTATCAGGATAGGTCCGAGTGGACCGAGCTCAACTATCCGCAGATGACGGGACGGTATCACGACGTTTCGTTCTACTGAGCGGAGTGGACAAAGAGGCAGGCTATGTTTGTGACGTTGACGGTTCTGGCAAGTTTGATCAGCATTATGTTCGTAGCCTCAGTGACGTCAACAATAGCGGAACTTCGTCGCGAAAGCGACGAAATGAAGGTTTTCGCGAAGCGTCGCGCTCCTTTCTGAGCGTAGGATAGGAACCTCAGAGATTTTCAGTAGCTGGCTGCTCGGATTTGATCCTCGAAGCAGCCGAAAAGAAAGCCGGGCTGATGCCCGGCTTTTTTTATATGTCCGAGGCCCCTTAGTCGGCCTCTGGCTCTTCGGGCGCACTGACTGGCGCCGGTGCGCCGCCGAGATCACCCGTTTCCGCCATGATCTCTTCCGGAAGAACGTTGCCGTTCTCGTCTTCGCCTTCCGGCTCGCTGATCCGCTCTACGGAGACGACCTTCTCATCCTTGGCGGTGGAGAAGATCGTGACGCCCTTGGTGGCGCGGCTGGCGATGCGGATCCCATTGACCGGGACCCGGATGAGCACGCCGCCGTTGGAGACGAGCATGATCTGGTCTGTGTCCTCGATCGGGAAGGCTGCCACGAGTTCGCCGATCTCACTGGTTCTGGAGGTGTCGGTGGCGCGAATGCCCTTGCCGCCGCGGCCCGACGTACGGAAGTCGTAGGAAGACGACCGTTTGCCGAAGCCCTTTTCCGAGACCGTCAGAACGAACTGCTCGCGGGCCTTCAGCTCCTGGTACCGCTCTTCCGAAAGTTCTCCCACTTCGCCGACCTCTTCACCAACCAGCGCAATATCCTCCTCATCGACGCCGGCAGAACGGCGTTCCACGGCCGAGCGCTTGAGATAGGAGGCACGCTCCCAGGGTTCGGCAGCCACATGGCCAACGATGGTCATCGAGATAATGCGGTCTGTCGGCTGCAGCGTGATGCCGCGGACGCCGATCGAATTGCGGCCGGCAAAGACGCGGACGCTGTCGACAGGGAAGCGAATGCACTGTCCCAGCGCCGTCGTCAGCAGCACGTCGTCGCGGTCGGTACAGGTCTCGACGGAGAGGATTTCGTCCCCCTCGTCCTCGAGCTTCATGGCGATCTTGCCGTTGCGGTTGACCTGAACGAAGTCCGACAGCTTGTTGCGACGTACGGTTCCGCGCGTCGTGGAGAACATGACGTCCAGGTTTTCCCAGCTCGTCTCGTCTTCGGGCAGCGGCATGATCGTGGTGATGCGTTCGCCGGGTTCCAGCGGCAGCATGTTGATGAGGGCCTTGCCGCGCGATGTCGGCGTGCCGATCGGCAGGCGCCAGACCTTTTCCTTGTAGACGATGCCGCGCGAGGAGAAGAACAGCACAGGCGTATGCGTGTTGGCGACAAATAGCCGGGTAACGAAATCCTCGTCCCGGGTCGCCATGCCTGAACGGCCCTTGCCGCCGCGGCGCTGCGCCCGGTAGGTCGTCAGCGGCACGCGCTTGATGTAGCCGAGGTGCGAGACGGTGACCACCATATCCTCGCGGGCAATCAGGTCCTCGTCGTCCATGTCCGGACCACCTTCGAGGATCTCGGTCCGCCGGGGTGTCCCGAACTCGTCGCGAACGGCAATCAGCTCGTCCTTGACGATGGTGTAGATGCGAACGCGCGACGACAGGATATCGAGGTAATCGGTGATCTCAGCCCCGATCTTGTTCAGTTCATCGCCGATTTCATCACGACCGAGCGCCGTCAGGCGAGCCAGACGCAGTTCGAGGATGGCGCGGGCCTGCTCTTCCGACAGGTTGTAGGTGCCGTCCTCGTTGATTCTGTGACGCGGATCGTCAATCAGGCGGATCAGCGAATCGACGTCATGCGCCGGCCAGCGGCGGGTCATCAACTGCTCGCGGGCGGTCGCCGGATCTGGCGCGCGACGGATCAGGCTGATGATTTCGTCGATGTTGGCGACGGCGATCGCCAGGCCGACCAGGACGTGGGCCCGGTCACGTGCCTTGCGCAGCAGATATTTCGTTCGGCGGCTAACGACCTCTTCGCGGAAGGCGATGAAGGCCTTCAGCATGTCGATCAGCGTCAGCTGTTCCGGCTTGCCACCGTTCAGCGCCACCATGTTGCAGCCGAAGGAGGTCTGCAGCGGCGTGTAGCGGTACAGCTGGTTGAGGATCACCTCGGCATTGGCATCGCGCTTCAGTTCGATCACGACCCGGTAGCCCTGGCGGTCGGATTCGTCGCGCAGATCGGAGATGCCTTCGATGCGCTTGTCGCGCACCAGTTCGGCCATCTTCTCGATCATCGTCGCCTTGTTCACCTGGTAGGGCACTTCGGTGATGATGATCTGCTCGCGGTCGCCGCGCATCGGCTCGATGTGGGCCTTGCCGCGCATGATCACGGAGCCGCGGCCGGTTTCATAGGCCGAGCGGATGCCGGACCGGCCGAGGATAAGGGCGCCGGTGGGGAAGTCGGGCCCGGGAATGAACTGCATCAGTTCCTGCAGTTCGATCGCAGGATTGTCGATGAGCGCAATGCAGCCGTCAATCACTTCGGTCAGGTTGTGGGGCGGAATGTTCGTCGCCATGCCGACGGCGATACCGCCGGCGCCGTTCACGAGAAGGTTCGGGAAGCGCGCAGGCACCACCACGGGTTCCGACATGGTGCCGTCGTAGTTGTCGCGGAAGTTGACGGTCTCCTTGTCGAGATCGTCGAGCAGCGCATGCGCCGACTTCTGCAGGCGGCATTCCGTGTAACGCTGGGCTGCAGGCGGATCGCCGTCGATGGAGCCGAAGTTGCCCTGGCCATCGATCAGCGGCAACCTCAGGGACCAGTGCTGCGCCATGCGCGCCAGTGCGTCGTAGATCGCCGAGTCGCCGTGCGGGTGGTATTTACCCATCACGTCACCGGTGACGCGGGCGGACTTCACGTACTTCTTGTTCCAATCGATGCCCATCTCGCTCATCGAGAACAGGATGCGCCGGTGAACCGGCTTCAAGCCGTCCCGGACGTCGGGAAGCGCGCGGCTGACGATGACGCTCATCGCGTAATCGAGATAGGACCGCTGCATCTCTTCCACGATGGAAATGGGCTCGATGCCTGGGGGCAGCTTTCCGCCGCCGGGTGTGCTTTGCTCAGTCAAATCGGATCACGATCTTTGTTCGGAATCAGTTGCATTTCTATAGCGGAAAGCGGCTCCGGACGCCAATTTCCGCAGCGGTTTTGAACAGTTTTTGGCCTTTGCGCGGCTCGTCCGTACGGCGCACATGGTGGAAAACCAGCGAGGAAGCTTGCTCTTCCCTTGACCGCCCCGCTGTCCTAACAATCTTGGCTGGCATCCGCAAGGATGGTGAGCATTACCGGGGGGTCAGATGGCAACTGCAGATATCCTGATCAACGCCTTTACTACCCTGTTGGTGACGCTCGACCCGCCTGGGCTCGCACCGGTGTTTCTCGGGCTGACGGTTGGGATGACTCGGCAGCAGCGCCGACAGGTGGCGGTGCGCGGCTCGCTGATCGCTTTCGCCATCCTCGCAGTCTTCGCGCTCTTCGGTGCCAGCCTGCTCGGTTCGCTCGGCATCTCGATGGGAGCGTTCCGGATCGCCGGCGGTCTGCTGCTGTTCTGGATCTCTTTCGAAATGGTCTTCGAGCGACGGCAGGAGCGCAAGGAGAAGACGTCTCAGACGGCCATCACCATCGACCACATTCATAACATTGCGGTCTTCCCGCTGGCGCTGCCGCTGATCGCCGGTCCCGGTGCCATATCGGCCACCGTACTGCTGGCGGGCGCCCTCCCTGGCCCCTGGGAGCGATTTCTGCTGATCGGCGTGCTGGCCCTCAGCATGCTGCTCGTGCTTGCCGCGCTTCTGATCGCCGAGCGTCTCGACCGTTTCCTCGGCGTCACGGGGCGGGCCATTCTGACCCGCCTGCTCGGCGTCATACTGGCTGCGCTGTCCGTGCAGTTCGTAGTCGATGGAATACGGTCTGCCTTCATCCTGTAGCGGCGAACGGCTTAGGGAAGCGCGGCAAGGAAAGCCTGCACCACCTTGGCGGAATTCTCCGAGGCAAGGGCGAAGAAGGTCCCCATCTCGTTCTCTCCCTCCCCGCCGCCAGCGAGATCCGAGAGGCTGCGGAAGGCGATGAAGGGAACACCGTTGCTGTAGGCCACATGCGCCGTCGCCGCACTCTCCATGTCGAGCACCTTCGCCTGGAAAGTCTCGAAGGTGAATTCGCGGAAAGCCGCATTGTCGACGAAGGCCGGTCCGGACACACCATTGCCGCCCACCAGCACGTTCGGCTGCGTCGAGAGACATTTCCCATCGCCGGCGCATTTCGCCAAGGTCACCTCGGAGGCCACCTGGCGCGCCGTCTCCAGCAGCTTGCCATCGACGGGAAACCAAAACCTATCTTCCGGCTCGGTCGCACCGTCGCGCAGGACTTCGCTTTCGTTGGGGTAGATCATGCCGAAGTTCGGGAACTGCGTGTCGAGGAAGGGCGGGATCGCAAAAGTGCTTTCCGTCTCGCGGGCGAAGATTGCCTCCAGATATTGGCCCCATTGGTCGCTGACGACGACGTCGCCGACCGACAGGGACGGATCGACGCCGCCTGCTATGCCGGAAAACACGATGGTGGTGATGTCAAAATGATCAAGTGCCTGCTGCGTGGTCATCGCCGCATTGACCATGCTGACGCCACTGAGAAAGAGGACGACGTCCTTGCCGGCGAGGCTGCCGGTGACAAAGCGCCGGCCGTTCACGACGTGCTCCTGCGCGCCTGAGACCTTGGTAAGAAGCGTTTTCCACTCCGGCTCGAAGGCCGACATAACCGCAATACGCGGCTTATCGTCGAGCTGATCCGCGGCAACTGCCGGCGCTGAAAGAGCTGCGGACAAAGCGACGGCGGAAATCAACAGGCAGGCGAATTTCATGACGTGATCCCTTGATGACAATGCCAGGCATCACGCAAGCCGTATGCCAGACGCCAACCCCTCGGGCGGCGTCTGGAGAGTCGTTCGATCAGAACGGGATGTCGTCGTCGAGATCGCGGGAGAAGCCGCCTCCGGACTGGCCACCACCGGATGCGCCGCCACGGGCGCCACCGGATGCGGGACGATCGTAGTCATCGCCGCCGCCACCGAAGTCGTTGCCGCCACCGCCGCCGCCGGCAACCCGACCACCGCCGCCGCCGTAGTTGCCCTGACCGCCGCCTTCGCCGCCGCGACCGTCCAGCATGGTCAGCGTCGAGTTGAAGCCCTGCAGCACGATTTCTGTCGAATAGCGGTCATTGCCCGTCTGGTCCTGCCACTTGCGGGTCTGCAGCGCGCCTTCGATGTAGAGCTTGGCGCCCTTCTTGACGTATTGCTCGACCACCTTGCAGAGGCCTTCGTTGAAGACCACCACGGTGTGCCATTCGGTCTTCTCCTTGCGCTCGCCGCTGTTGCGGTCGCGCCAGCTTTCCGATGTCGCGATGCGCAGGTTAGCGATCGGGCGACCGTCCTGCGTGCGCCGAATTTCGGGGTCCGCACCAACGTTGCCGACCAGAATTACCTTGTTGACGCTTCCCGCCATGATCAATCACCTCGTCCGCCGCCTTGTGACGCGGCTTTCCTTATCTTTAAGCCGCCAGCTTAGCCCATCTGATGCCCCATTTGGGTATCCCGGGTCCACAATCCACAATCATTTTTGTTCTTTATTTGTTCTATGAATTCATTATGGTCAAGTCAGGCGAGTCGAAATCTGTGGTGTCAAGATCAAGTTTCTGCCTCGACAGCGCAATTTACCTCACTACATATGGGCATTGATCCTCCCACCGGACAGACTTATGAGCGAATTTAAGACGATCTCCATCCGTGGTGCGCGTGAGCACAACTTGAAGGGCATCGATCTCGACTTGCCGCGCAACTCGTTGATCGTGATGACCGGGCTTTCCGGCTCCGGCAAGTCCTCCCTCGCTTTCGATACCATCTATGCCGAGGGGCAGCGCCGTTATGTCGAGAGCCTTTCGGCCTACGCGCGGCAGTTCCTGGAAATGATGCAGAAGCCGGACGTCGATCAGATCGACGGCCTGTCGCCGGCGATCTCGATCGAACAGAAGACCACCTCGCGCAATCCGCGGTCTACGGTCGGCACCGTCACTGAAATCTACGACTACATGCGCCTCTTGTTCGCCCGCGTCGGGGTTCCCTATTCGCCGGCGACCGGCCTGCCGATCGAGAGCCAGACCGTCAGTCAGATGGTCGACCGCATCCTGGCCTTCGAGGAAGGCACACGCCTCTACATCCTGGCGCCGATGATCCGCGGCCGCAAAGGCGAATACAAGAAGGAACTCGCCGAGCTGATGAAGAAGGGCTTCCAGCGCGTCAAGGTGGACGGCCAGTTCTACGAGATCGCAGACGTGCCGGCGCTCGACAAGAAGTACAAGCACGACATCGACGTCGTGGTCGACCGCCTGGTCGTGCGGTCCGATATCGGCGCACGCCTGGCAGACAGTCTGGAGACATCCCTGAAGCTTGCGGACGGGCTGGCGATTGCGGAGTTCGCCGACAAGCCGCTGCCGCCAGAGGAAACGGCCGCGGGCGGCTCGGCGAACAAGTCGCTGAACGAGACCCATGAGCGGACGCTGTTTTCGGAAAAATTCGCTTGCCCCGTCTCCGGCTTCACGATTTCGGAAATCGAGCCGCGGCTCTTCTCCTTCAACAACCCCTTCGGCGCCTGCCCTACCTGCGACGGCCTGGGCTTTCAGCAGAAGATCGATACGGCGCTGATCGTGCCGGAGCCGGAGCGTACGCTTCGCGACGGCGCCATCGCACCCTGGGCGAAGTCAACTTCGCCGTACTACAACCAGACGCTCGACGGCCTCGGCAAGGCGTATGGCTTCAAGCTTTCCAGCCGCTGGTCGGAGCTCTCGGCTGAGGCGCAGGATGCCATTCTCAAGGGTACCGAGGAGAAGCTCGAGTTCCACTACATAGACGGTGCCCGTTCCTACAAGACGACGAAGACCTTCGAGGGCATTGTGCCTAACCTGGAGCGCCGCTGGAAGGAGACCGACAGTGCCTGGGCGCGCGAGGAGATCGAACGCTACATGTCGGCGGCCCCCTGCCCGGCCTGCAACGGCTTCCGCCTGAAGCCCGAGGCGCTCGCCGTCAAGATCAACAAGCTGCACATCGGCCAGGTAACCGAGATGTCGATCAAGCTGGCCCGCGACTGGTTCGAGGACCTGCCCGCAAGCTTGAACACGAAGCAGAACGAGATCGCGGTCCGCATCCTCAAGGAGATCCGGGAACGCCTGCGCTTCCTGAATGACGTCGGTCTCGAATATCTCAGCCTGTCGCGCAATTCCGGAACGCTGTCGGGCGGCGAAAGCCAGCGCATTCGCCTCGCCTCTCAGATCGGCTCCGGGTTGACCGGCGTTCTCTACGTGCTCGATGAGCCTTCAATCGGCCTGCACCAGCGCGACAACGCAAGGCTGCTCGAGACTCTGAAGCACCTGCGCGACATCGGCAATACGGTGATCGTCGTCGAACACGACGAGGATGCCATCATGACCGCCGACTATGTGGTGGACATCGGCCCGGCGGCCGGCATCCATGGTGGCGAAGTGGTTGCCGAGGGTACGCCGGCCGACATCATGGCGAACCCCAAGTCGCTGACCGGCAAGTATCTGTCCGGCGAATTGGGCGTTGCCATCCCGACCACGCGGCGCAAGCCGAAGAAGGGCAAGGAGATCAAGGTCGTGGGCGCCCGCGGCAACAACCTCAAGAACGTCACCGCCTCGGTGCCGCTCGGCGTCTTCACGGCGGTGACCGGCGTATCGGGCGGCGGCAAGTCCACCTTCCTGATCGAGACGCTGTACAAGGCGGCGGCACGGCGGGTGATGGGCGCGCGCGAAATTCCGGCCGAGCACGACCGCATCGATGGCTTCGAGCATATCGACAAGGTGATCGACATTGACCAGTCGCCGATCGGGCGGACGCCGCGATCCAATCCGGCCACCTATACCGGCGCATTCACGCCGATTCGCGACTGGTTTGCCGGTCTGCCGGAGGCAAAGGCGCGCGGCTATGCACCAGGCCGCTTCTCCTTCAACGTCAAGGGCGGGCGCTGCGAAGCCTGCCAGGGCGACGGCGTCATCAAGATCGAGATGCACTTCCTGCCGGACGTCTACGTCACCTGCGACGTCTGCCACGGCAAGCGCTACAACCGCGAAACGCTGAGCGTCGAGTTCAAGGGCAAGTCGATCGCCGACGTGCTCGACATGACGGTCGAAGAGGGCGTCGAATTCTTCTCTGCTGTTCCCGCAGTGCGTGACAAGCTGCAGGGCCTCTTCAGTGTCGGCCTCGGTTACATCAAGGTGGGACAGCAGGCCAACACGCTCTCGGGCGGCGAGGCGCAGCGCGTGAAGCTCGCCAAGGAGCTGTCGAAGCGCTCCACCGGCCGGACGCTCTACATTCTCGACGAGCCGACCACAGGCCTGCATTTCCACGACGTCAACAAGCTCTTGGAAATGCTGCACGAACTGGTCAACCAGGGCAATTCCGTGGTGGTCATCGAGCACAATCTGGAGGTCATCAAGACGGCCGACTGGATCATCGACGTCGGTCCGGAAGGCGGCACCGGCGGTGGCGAGATCGTCGCGACGGGAACGCCGGAGCAGGTGGCCAAGGAGAAGCGCTCCTATACGGGGCATTTCCTCAAGGAGCTCCTGGAACGCCGACCGGCCAAGGCAGCGGAAGCGGCGGAATAACCGCCAGGGGAGGACGACGTGAGCGCATCCGGCACCATTCGCACCGGCATCGGCGGCTGGACCTTCGATGCGTGGGAAGGCAGCTTCTACCCGGAGAAGCTGGCGAAGAAGAAGCAGCTCGAATACGCCAGCAGCAAGCTGGCGGTGATCGAGGTCAACGGCACCTACTACGGCTCGCAGAAGCCGGAGACCTTTGCCAAATGGGCGGCGGACGTGCCGGAGGGATTCGTCTTCTCGCTGAAGGCGAGCCGGTACACCACCAACCGGAAGGTGCTGGCGGAGGCCGGGGAATCGATCGGCAAGTTCCTTGGACAGGGGCTGGTGGAACTGGGCCCGCACCTGGGACCTATCCTCTGGCAGTTCGCCCCGACCAAGAAGTTCGAGCCCGACGATTTCGAGGCTTTCCTCAAGCTGCTGCCGGAGACGATCGAGGGCCTGCCGCTTCGCCATGTGGTGGAAGTGCGCCACGACAGCTTCAAGGTGCCGGAGTTTGTGCAACTGCTCGCCCGGCACAACATTGCGCCCGTCTGCGCCGAGCATCACGACTACCCGATGATCCCCGACGTGACGGCGGATTTCGCCTATGCCCGGCTGCAGACAGGCTCCGACGATATTCCCACCTGCTATGCGGATGCCGACCTGAAAACCTGGGCGGGACGATTGAAAACCTGGGCCGAAGGCGGCGTGCCGGACGACCTGCCGCTCGTCGATCCGGATCGCCGGCCCGAACGGAAACCGCGCGACGTCTTCGCCTTCTTCATCCACGAGGGCAAGGTCAATGCGCCGCAGGGTGCCATGGCTCTGCAGGCCATGATTGATCGCTGATCAGGCGCTGCTGAGTGGGCCGAGATGAGCGACAAGCGTTTCAGCCGTCATGCCCTCGCCTGCCCGGATGGCGGCCTGACCATGCAGATAGACCGCAGCTGCGGCTGCTTCGAACGCCGGCATGCCGTTGGCGAGCAAGGCCCCGATGATGCCGGCCAGGACATCGCCCGAACCGGCGGTTGCCAGCCAGGGCGGCGCATTGTCGTTGATGAGGGCCCGGCCATCGGGTGCCGCAATCACGGTGTCGGCGCCCTTGTAGACGATGATCGCGTTCGACAACCCGGCAGCCGCCACGGCCTTTTCGACCTTGCTCTGCCCCTCCTCTGCCGCAAGGTCGGGAAACAGCCGTGCGAACTCCCCCTCATGCGGGGTCAAGACCAACTGCGTATCGCGCGCGCGGTAGATGTCGAACAGGCGGTTGCGCTGATCCCGAAACGAGGTGATCCCGTCGGCGTCCAGTACCAGCGGGCGTCCCTCCAGCGCCTCCACGAAGTCGCGGGCCTTGTTGCCAACCCCGAAACCCGGCCCCAAGACGAAGGCCGACAGTTTGGACGCGGTCAGCCAGTCCAGCAGTGCTGCGGTCGTCTCGACCTCGCGCAGCATGACAGCCGTGAGTTGGCCGGCATTGACCGGCATTGCTTCGGCCGGAGAGGCAAGCGTCACCAGTCCGGCGCCGGCAGCAAGTCCTGCGCCGGCCGCGAGCCGCGCCGCCCCCGTGTGGGAGGCACCACCGGAGAAGACACCAAGGTGGCCGCGACGGTACTTGTGGGAGGCGGGATCGGGCGTCGGCAGCAGATGACGCCAGGCATCCGGATGATTGACGGATATCGTACCTGCCGCACTGCGCAGGATGCGCAACGGAATGCCGATGTCGCAAACTTCGATGTCTCCGCAGAGCGAGCGTCCGGGCATCAACAGGTGACCAGGCTTGCGCGCCATGAAAGTGACGGTGCGGTCGGCCCGGAACGCGGCGCCGAGCGGTTCGCCTCGACGGCCGCAGAGACCGGATGGCAGATCGACCGCCACGACCGTTACTGCGGCATCGCGGACCTTGCCGATCACGGCGTTGACCTCAGCGGAAACCGGCCGCGCCAGTCCTGCACCGAAGATGGCATCGATCACCACATCGCCAGGCTCGATCTGCAGCTGTGACGATGCCAGGGGCGCGACGGGGCAAGCTTTCCAGGCGCGGCGCGCATCGCTCGCCAGCTGGCCTGGATCTCCGATCGCGAAGACCCGGGTGTCGGCACCCGCGCGGATCAGGCTTGCCGCCGCGACATAACCATCGCCGCCATTGTTGCCGGGGCCACAGAGAACGACGAACCGCAGCGCCTGCGGGTAGTGGCGAAGCGCTGATGCCGCCACAGCCTGCCCCGCCTTCTCCATTAATCCATAGGAATCAATACCGGATGCGGCTGCGGCGGCGTCAGCCGCGGCCATCTCAGCGGGGGTGAGCAGCAATGTGTCTGGCTGTGCGGTCATGCTGCACTTGAACGGAAACTCAAACGGAACACAAGAGCCGGTGCAGCCGCTTGCTGCGCCCACAACACGGGCATCAGCTTAATATTTGTGCAACCAAAAGCTTTAACGCACGCTCCCTGTCGATGACAGTGGCATAGCATGTTGTCAAACGCTCAAACTTCAGGCGTTTATCTCGAACAACAATGCGCTATATCTGTATGACAAAATTGGAATTTTCTGGGCGTTACCGCGAAAGCGGCTTTCCAGATTGGCATGATACCTGCATTAGTAGGTCGAGCCGGTAACGGCAGCGTCAGGGGAGAGATCGTTTCTCATGAAAAAAATCGAAGCCATTATCAAGCCATTCAAGCTGGATGAGGTGAAGGAAGCCCTCCAGGAGGTCGGCTTGCAGGGCATAACTGTGACGGAGGCGAAGGGTTTCGGGCGCCAGAAGGGCCATACCGAACTCTATCGCGGCGCCGAGTATGTCGTCGACTTCCTGCCCAAGGTGAAGGTCGAAGTCGTTCTTGCAGACGAGAATGTGGACGCTGTCATCGAAGCGATCCGCAATGCCGCCCAGACCGGTCGCATCGGCGACGGAAAGATCTTCGTGTCCAACGTCGAAGAGGTCGTTCGCATTCGTACCGGCGAGACCGGCGTGGACGCGATCTGATTCACCGGCCGGACGGCCGCAGATCAATCGTCATATCAAATTCAAGGAAGCGTAAAATGACGACCGCAAGCGAAATCATGAAGCAAATCAAGGAAAACGACGTCAAGTTCGTGGACCTGCGATTCACCGATCCGAAGGGCAAGCTGCAACATGTGACGATGGACATTGCGGCCGTCGACGAGGACATGTTTGCCGATGGCGTCATGTTCGACGGCTCCTCCATCGCCGGCTGGAAAGCCATCAACGAATCCGACATGGTGCTGATGCCGGATCCGGCGACCGTGCACATGGACCCCTTCTTCGCCCAGTCGACCATGGTCGTTTTCTGCGACATCCTGGACCCGATCTCGGGCGAGTCCTACAACCGTGACCCGCGCGGCACGGCCAAGAAGGCTGAAGCCTATCTCAAGGCATCGGGTATCGGCGACACCATCTACGTCGGACCTGAGCCGGAATTCTTCGTCTTCGACGACGTGAAGTATAAGGCTGACCCCTACAACACCGGCTTCAAGCTCGACTCCTCCGAGTTGCCGTCGAACGACGACACGGATTACGAGACCGGCAACCTCGGGCACCGTCCGCGCGTCAAGGGCGGCTACTTCCCCGTCCCGCCGATCGACAGCCTTCAGGACATGCGCTCCGAGATGTTGACCGTGCTCACCGAGATGGGCCTCGTCGTCGAGAAGCACCACCACGAGGTGGCTGCGGCGCAGCATGAGCTCGGCGTGAAGTTCGACACGCTGGTGCGCAACGCCGACAAGATGCAGATCTACAAGTATGTGGTGCATCAGGTCGCCAACGCCTACGGCAAGACGGCAACCTTCATGCCGAAGCCAATCTACGGCGACAACGGCTCGGGCATGCACGTGCACCAGTCGATCTGGAAGGACGGCAAGCCGACCTTCGCCGGCGACGAATATGCAGGTCTCTCGGAAAGCTGCCTCTTCT
Source organism: Rhizobium sp. PK7-22 (assembly GCF_056530405.1). Classification (NCBI taxonomy): domain Bacteria; kingdom Pseudomonadati; phylum Pseudomonadota; class Alphaproteobacteria; order Hyphomicrobiales; family Rhizobiaceae; genus Rhizobium; species Rhizobium sp. PK7-22. The sequence goes on along the minus strand of NZ_CP096514.1, from coordinate 2,560,534 downwards.
ACATCGGCGGCATCATCAAGCATGCCAAGGCCATCAACGCCTTCACCAACCCCTCGACCAATTCCTACAAGCGTCTGGTTCCGGGGTATGAGGCGCCGGTGCTGCTGGCCTATTCGGCCCGCAACCGCTCCGCATCCTGCCGCATCCCCTTCGGCACCGGGGCAAAGTCGAAGCGCGTCGAAGTCCGCTTCCCGGATCCGACTGCCAACCCATACCTTGGCTTCGCGGCGATGCTGATGGCCGGTCTCGACGGCATCAAGAACAAGATCCATCCGGGCAAGGCCATGGACAAGGACCTCTACGACCTGCCGCCGAAGGAGCTGAAGAAGATCCCGACGGTTTGCAGCTCGCTGCGAGAAGCTCTGGAAAACCTCGACCGGGACCGCAAGTTCCTGACCGCCGGCGGCGTCTTCGACGACGACCAGATCGACGCCTATATCGAACTGAAGATGCAGGAAGTCATGCGCTTCGAGATGACCCCGCATCCGGTCGAGTTCGACATGTACTACTCGGCCTGAACCGGCCGATTACATCGCACATCTGCGGCGGGCCTCGGCCCGCCGTTTTTGTTTCGGCGGGTCTGTTTCGTTTTCATCCAAGGGACGGGGTGTTTCAGTCGCTTCGCGGAGGTGAGCAGCGTGCATGGAGCCAATCGGGAACTGCCGCGTTCCCCTCTGCCATGCCCTTGATGTGACGAGAAATTATTCCCACATCAGGGTGCGAAAGGAAATCGCACCATGAAACAACGAAACGCCAAGTTCACCATCGGAGAAGTGGTTCGCCACAAGGTATTTCCGTTCCGTGGCGTCGTGTTCGATGTGGATCCGGAATTTGCCAATTCCGAGGACTGGTGGAATGCCATTCCAGCCGAGATCCGCCCGAGCAAGGACCAGCCCTTCTATCATCTTCTCGCCGAGAACGATGAGTCGGAATATGTGGCCTATGTCTCCGAACAGAACCTCGAACATGACGGGAGCGAGATGCCGCTTCGCAACCCTCAGGTCTACCAGATCTTCGACGAGGGGCCGTCCGGCCGCCTACGGCCCAAGATGATCATGGCCCACTAAAGCCAATTCATCAGGCAACCTGAAAGCAAAACAGCGCCGCGGAGACCGACGGCGCTGTTTTCGCATTTGCGGGCCGGCATTTGCCGGCCTCGGTATTTACTGGCCCTGCTTGGCTGCGTTCTGCGCTTCTTCGAGCTTCTTGCGCGCTTCTTCAGCCTTCTTCTGCATGCCTTCCTGGAGGCTGCGCTGGCTTTCGGCCAACTGCGACTGCGTGATCGGCTCGCCGTCGAACGCGCCCGTAAAGCCGTTCAGAGAAATCTTGATCGGGTTTGGCGCCCGGCGGAAGTTGATCGAGGTGAACACGACCTCGCCACCCTTCTTGAGGCTTGCGATCATGGCATCCGTCAGCGGCACCTCGGCCGTGCATTTGTCGGGCAGGCAGACGGCATAGTCGAGCTTCTGTCCCGTGCCGCCGTCGATCTGCATGACGATGCCCGGCGGGATCATGCGGGCGGTCGGAACCGATACCTGCAGGATCTTGCGGTTGACCTTGCCCTCAATGGTAATCAGGCCGACTGCGGTAATCAGCTGGCCGTTCTGCGCCAGGTTGACGTTCTGCACCACGCAAAGATCGCTGTCGTCCTGCTTGGTGCAGGTCTTGAACCAGCCGAGCGGCGGTCCGCCGGCGCCTGCGGCGGGAGCGGCGTCCTGCGACAGCGCGGCGGTCGGTGCCGTGGCGGCTGCAAAGGAAAGTGCCAGAACGGACATGGTGGCCCGCAGAACCTTGTTTACCTTGAGTTTGATCACGAAATCGGTCTCCTGAAATCCGTTCGGGTACGGCTTCAACCGTTCCTCCCTCGGGTGTCCTACTGCGTTCCACCTGTCGGCGAAATGAGGCATTTGAATGACCCCGCGCATTTGCCAAATTTGTTACAATGCCACCGGGATGATATCCAGTCCTCACTGACGTTTTTTTGATCGCCACCCGCGCCACCTGTGCAGGGAGACGCCTCTCGGCGGTTGGTCGCGCGGCAGCATTGCAGTAATTTGCGTCGAATCGGGACCACCCGTGAAAAGGACTGTTCATGCGCCGTCTCCTGCCCCTGCTTTTCCTCCTCGCGCTTGCAGCGCCGGCACTTGCCGAGCCGCGGCACGGCATCGCGATGCATGGGCATCCGGCATTGCCGGCCGACTACCAGCACTTCCCTTATGTCAAACCGGACGTCCAGAAAGGCGGCAGCGTCCGCTACGGCGTCGTGGGCACCTTCGATAGCCTGAACCCCTTCATTCTCAAGAGCATGCGCACGACGGCCCGCGGCGTCTGGGATCCGGTCTTCGGCCATCTCGTCTTCGAGCCGCTGATGCAGCGCTCGGCCGATGAGCCGTTCTCGCTCTACGGACTTCTGGCGCAGACGGTGGAGATGGATGAGGCGCGGAGCTTCATCCAGTTCAATCTCAACCCGGAGGCGAAATGGTCGGACGGCAAGCCCGTAACGCCCGAAGACGTCATCTTCACCTTCGAGCTTCTGCGCGACAAGGGTCGCACGCCCTTCAGCAACCGGCTGACGCCGGTCGCCAAGATGGAAAAAGTGGGCGACAGGAGCGTGAAGTTCACGTTCAACGAAAAGTCCGACCGCGAGTTTCCACTGATCCTGGCGACCGCGACACCGATCCTGCCCAAGCATGCCATCGACCCGAAAAGCTTCGACCAGTCGTCGCTGCAGATCCCCGTCGGCTCCGGACCGTACACGGTCAAATCGCTGCGGCCGGGCGAGCGGATCACCTTCGAGCGAGACCCTGACTACTGGGGCAGGCAAGTCCCGGCCAAGGTCGGGTTCGACAACTACGACGAGATTTCGGTGGAGTATTTCCTGCAGGAGAATACCCTGTTCGAGGCCTTCAAGAAGGGGGTCGTCGACATCTATCCCGACGGCAGCCCTGTGCATTGGGCGCGTGCCTATAACTTCCCGGATGTCGACAGCGGCGCGGTGGTGAAGGATACTTTTCGGCCGGATTTGCCGACAGGCATGCTCGGCTTCGTGTTCAATACGCGCCGTACGATGTTCGCAGATCCGGCTGTCCGCGAGGGACTGGCGCTGGCGTTCGACTTCGAATGGGCCAACCGTAACCTCTTCGAGGGCGCCTATACGCGCACCGAGAGCTTCTGGCAAAACTCTTCCCTCTCCGCTCTTGGCACGTCTGTCGATGCGCGCGAGCTTGGGATTCTCGGAGAGGCCAAGGACCGCATCGATCCCACCATTCTGGACGGGTCCTATCGGTTGCCCCAGACGGACGCTTCCGGCGGCGACCGCAGTGTGCTGCGGCGTGTTGTCGACCTTCTGAAGGAAGGCGGCTACACGATCCAGAACGGCAAGATGACAAACCAGTCGGGCAATCCGCTGCGGTTCGAGATCATGACCCAGAGCCAGGATCAGGAAAAACTGGCGATCGCCTACCAGAGGACGCTGCGGATGATTGGCGTCGAGGTCGGCATACGTACGGTCGACGACGCGCAGTATCAGTCCCGCTCGGTTTCCTTCGACTATGATGTCATCGTCAAATCCTACCCCTCTTCGCTTTCTCCCGGGATCGAGCAGGTGGGGCGCTGGGGTTCGATCTCCCGTGACCGCGAAGGGAGCAACAATTTTGCGGGCGTCGCCGATCCTGCCATCGACCGGGCGATAGATGCCATGCTGGGCGCCCGAAGCCGCGAGGATTTCGAAGCGGCTGTGCGGGTCTACGACCGACTGCTGATCGCTGGTCGCTACCTCGTTCCGCTGTATCATGTGGCGGAACAATGGGTGGCGCGGCGCAGCTACATCGGCTATCCAGACGTCACACCCCTCTACGGCTACCAACTCCCCGTCTGGTTCGACAAGCGGGCGCAGGACTGAGCCGGCTCGAACAGGCGAAAGCCATCTCAGAAAGGATCCCACCATGGAGCGCGTCACCATCGAAGTCGTGTCCGACGTAGTCTGCCCCTGGTGCTATCTCGGCAAGGCGCGGCTGGAGCTGGCGATTGCCCAGGTGCAGGATGAGGTCGGCGTCATCGTCAACTGGCGGCCCTATCGGCTGGATCCGGATGCGACGAGCGACGGCACCGATTACCGCAGCCACCTGATCGCGAAGTTCGGAAGTGCCGAACGCCTCGACCAGATGCAGGACACCTTGCGCGCGCACGGCCGGGAGATCGGTGTCGATTTCCAGTTCGAGAACATCAAGGTCCGTGCCAACACGCTGGACGCCCACCGTCTGCTGCACTGGGCGCGGATCGAGGGCAACGAACTGCAGGACCGTGTCGCGACCGCCCTGTTCAAGGCGCACTTCGAAGACGGACTGAACATCGCCGACCACGAAGTCCTGGTAAAGATCGCCGAAGCCTCCGGTCTGGATCCGGCAGTCATTGGTGCCTTGCTTGCGTCGGATGCGGACAAGGACACGGTGCTGGAAGAAATCGAATCGGTCCAGAAGATGGGCGTCAACGGCGTACCCTTCCTGATCTTCGACGGACAATATGCCGTCAGTGGCGCGCAGGAGCCGGATGTCCTCGCCAGCGCCCTGCGCGATATCGCCAACATGAAGGCGGAAGCTCGCAAGGGCATGATCTGACGGAGGCGACAGATGTCGACCGACCACACCCTGAAGGGCATCCTCTTTGCCTTTGCGGCCTTTGCCGCCTTTTCCTTCAGCGACGCCGCCGTAAAGATGATCGAAGGGGCACTCAGCTCTTTCGAAATGGCCTTCCTGGGTGCCGTCTTCGGCCTGGCCGGCCTGCCCTTCCTGATGAAGCGCGGCGACCGCGTTCTTGACATGCTACGGACGACGAACCGCCCGCTCTGGCTGCTGCGGGCATTTTCGGCCGCCTTCGGCACGATCAGCAGCGTCACCGCCTTCACGCATCTGCCCATGGCCGAGGCCTTCGCGCTGATCTTCCTGCTGCCCTCCTTCGTCACGATCATGTCTGTGCTCTTCCTGAAGGAAACCGTCGGGATCAAGCGCTGGAGCGCCGTCGTCATCGGCTTCATCGGCGTCATGATCGTCCTGCGCCCCGGCTTCCGGGAGCTTTCGATTGGCCATGTCGGGGCAGTGTTCGCGGGCCTCAGCGGCGCGATCTCGATCGTCGTCTACCGCGCCATCGGCCCGACGGAGAAAAGCGTGTCGCTCTATGGTGCCGGCGTGATCGGATCGCTGGTCGTGTGCGGACTGCTGATGCTGCCGAGCTTCGCCTGGCCCACCGCTTCGCAGTGGCTGATGCTGGCGGGCTACGGCCTGCTGGCGGCGGTGGCGACCATTCTGCTGATGTATGCCACCAGCTATGCCCCCGCGGCTCTCATCGGCCCGACGCAGTACAGCCAGATGCTCTGGGCGGTTCTGTTCGGCTACCTGATCTTCGGCGACGCCGTCGACATGCCGATGATCCTCGGCATCCTCCTGATCATCGGCTCGGGCCTGCTCACACTGGCGCGGGAACGCGCGCGCGGCGTTCCCCTGCCTCCGTCTGTTGCCGCCGATCCGCAAGGCAATGCCTTGGCGGCCGTCGACGATGCACTGGACGGCTGATCAGGCCGCCTGCCGCGCCATTTCCGCGATCTGCTTCATGACCTGCGCGGCGGTGGTCAGCCGCTTTTCCGGTGTCGGCAGATCGCGTGTCAGGAACACGCTCTGGTCGGGACGGATCTTGGCCATGGTACCCTGCTTCGCGATATAGCCGACGAGGCCTGCCGGGTTGGGGAACTGCTTGTCGCGGAAGGTGATGACCAGACCCTTCGGACCGGCGTCGAGCTTCTCGACATTGGCAGTGCGGCAAAGCGACTTGACGTAGACCACCTTCATCAGGTTCTGGACCTCGACCGGCAGCGGACCGAAGCGGTCAATCATCTCGGCGCCGATCCCGTCGATCTCCGTCAGGTCCTTGAGTTCGCCCAGGCGGCGGTAGAGGCCCATGCGCAGATGCAGGTCGGGCACATAGGTTTCCGGGATCATCACGGTGATGCCGACCGAAATCTGCGGCGACCAGCCCGTGTCGATGATCTCGTCGTCGCCGCGCACTTCCGCCACGGCCTCCTCGAGCATCTGCTGGTAGAGCTCGAAACCGACCTCCTTGATATGCCCGGACTGCTCCTCACCCAGAAGATTGCCGGCGCCGCGGATGTCGAGATCGTGGCTGGCGAGCTGGAAGCCGGCGCCCAGCGTATCGAGCGACTGCAGCACCTTGAGGCGCCGTTCGGCCATCGTCGTCAGAGTGCGGTTGACCGGCAGCGTGAAGAGGGCAAACGCGCGCACCTTCGAGCGCCCGACGCGGCCGCGCAACTGGTAAAGCTGGGCGAGACCGAACATGTCGGCGCGGTGGACGATCAGGGTATTGGCAGTCGGCACGTCGAGGCCCGACTCGACGATGGTCGTCGACAGCAGCACGTCGTAGGTGCCGTCGTAGAAGGCATTCATGATGTCTTCCAGCTCGCTCGCTGCCATTTGCCCATGCGCCACCGCAACCTTGAGCTCGGGCACGTCGGACTGCAGGAAGGCCTGGATGTCGGCGAGATCGGCGAGCCTCGGGCAGACATAGAAGCTCTGTCCGCCCCGGTAATGCTCGCGCATCAGCGTCTCGCGGATGACGAGCGAATCGAAGGGCGAGATGAAGGTGCGCACCGCCATGCGATCCACCGGCGGGGTCGTGATCAGCGAGAGCTCGCGCACACCGGTCATGGCCAGCTGCAGCGTGCGCGGGATCGGCGTGGCCGAGAGCGTCAGGACGTGCACGTCGCTCTTCAACTCCTTCAGCCGCTCCTTGTGCTTGACCCCAAAATGCTGCTCCTCGTCGATGATGAGGAGGCTGAGGTTGGCGAAATTGACGCCGCTCCCTAGCAGCGCGTGGGTGCCGACGACGATGTCGACCTTGCCGTCGGTCAGATCCTTCTTGACCTGGTTCAGCTCCTTGCCCGGCACCAGCCGCGAGGCTTGCGCCACGCGGATCGGCAGACCGCGGAAGCGGTCGCGGAAGGTCTTGAAGTGCTGGCGCGCCAGAAGCGTGGTCGGCACGACGACGGCGACCTGACCGCCGTTCATGGCGGCGACGAAGGCGGCGCGCAGCGCGACCTCGGTCTTGCCGAAGCCGACGTCACCGCAGACCAGGCGGTCCATCGGGCGGCCGGCGGACAGATCGTCGCGGACCGCCTCGATGGCGGTCGCCTGGTCTTCCGTCTCGTCATAGGGGAAGCGCGCCGCAAACTCGTCGTAGAGCCCGTCGGGGGCCGCCAGAACCGGGGCGCGGCGGGTCATGCGGCTGGCAGCGATCCGGATCAGGCCATCGGCCATGTCGAGCAGGCGCTTCTTCAGCTTCGCCTTGCGGGCCTGCCAGGCACCACCGCCCAGTCTGTCGAGCGTCGCCTCGGCGGCGTCCGAGCCGTAGCGGGACAGAAGATCGATGTTCTCGACCGGCAGGAACAGCTTTGCGTCGTCCGCGTAATGCAGTTCCAGGCAGGCGCGGAGTGCTCCGGCGGCCTGGATATTTGTCAGGCCGACGAAGCGTCCGATGCCGTGTTCGGCATGGACCACCAGCGAACCCTCATCCAGCCCCGCGACTTCCGTGATGTAGTCTGCACCGCGTTTGCGGCGCTTGCCGCGGCGGACCATGCGGTCGCCGAGAATATCCTGTTCGCCGATCACGGCGATATCGCCGGTCTCGAAGCCGCCCTCGAGGCTCAGGACGGCCGCGGCCGCCTCGCCCTTGGCAAGCTTCTGGAGATCGGCCAGCGTTTTGATCGGCTTGACGCGTTTGAGGCCATGCTCGTCCAGGACCTGCAGCAGGCGATCCAGCGAGCCGGTGGACCAGCCGGTGATCAGCACCTTGCGGCCCTCGGCACGCTTGCCGGCGATATGCTTGACCGCCAGGTCGAAGACGTTGACCTTCTCGTCGCGGTCGTCCTTCTCGGTCTGCGTCTTTGCCCAGCGCGGACCGACGTGGGCATCGAGCGCCACGACGCGGCGGCTATCGGCATCCATCTCGTTGAACGGGGTCAGCCGGATGGCGCTGGCGCTATCAAGCGCTGCGGCGAATGCCTTGGACCCGAGGTAGAGTTCGCCGGGCGGCACCGGTTTGTAAGGCGTCCCCTGCGCGGCGGCGCCCTTTCCCAGTCCGCTGTTGTCGCGGCGGGCCTCATAGTAGTCGGTAACGAGCTTCGAGCGCTCGGTCGCCGCCTCCCGGGCCGTGTGATCGGTGACGATTCGGAAGCCCTGCAGGTAATCGAAGGCGGTTTCCAGATGGTCGTAGAAGAGCGGTAGCCAGTGCTCCATGCCGGCATAGCGGCGCCCCTCGGACACCGCCTGATAGAGGGAGTCCTCCTTCGTCGTCGCTCCGAAGAGCGAGAGATAGTTCTTGCGGAAGCGGCTGATCGTGTCCGGTGTCAGCGACACCTCGCTCATCGGGTTGAGATCGAGCGAGCGTGCCTGCCCCGTGGTCCGCTGGCTGGCCGGATCGAAGGTCCGGATGGTCTCCAGCGTATCGCCGAAGAAATCCAGCCGCACGGGTTCTTCCGTTCCCGGCACGAAGACGTCAAGGATACCGCCGCGGACGGCGAATTCGCCGACCTCGCGAACGGTCGCCACGCGATCGAAGCCATTGCGCTCCAGCCGCGCCGCGATATCGTCCATGCGGATGACGCCGCCGGGACGGGCGGAAAAGGCGAGGCTCTCGATCACGTCCGACGGCGCGATCTTCTGCAGCATGGCGTTGACGGTCACCAGCACGATCGCCGCATGCGGCTTCTTGGCATGCGCGATCAGGCCGGACAGCGCTGTAAGTCTCCGCGCGGAGACATCCGGGCTCGGCGAGACGCGGTCATAGGGAAGGCAGTCCCAGGCCGGCAGCGTCAGGACCGGGATGTCGGGGGCGACGAAGCCCAGCATCTGCTCGAGGTCGGCCATCCTCTGACCGTCGGAGATCACATAGGCGACCGCCCGGCCGGCGCGCGCGATCTCGGCGAGCAACAGCGGTTCCATACCGGGCGGCACATTGCCGATGGTTAGCGGGCTGGTGGCCGCTGCAACCTTCTTCGCATCAAAACCTGCAATCATTCTTGATGCTCTGCCTTCGCCTGCAGGCTGACCATGGTGACAGGATCGAAATCCGGGCGGTAGGATGCTATGCGGTCAAACAGCGCCGTCTGACGGTGGGCAGGCGTCGGCTTGGCACCGGTCACCCAGGAATGCAGATCATGGTCGTCCTCATCCATGATCGCCTCGAATTCGTCCAGATCCGTATCGGAAAGCGTGCCGATCTCCTGTTCGGCGAATTGTCCGAACACGAGGTCCATCTCGCGGATACCGCGGTGCCAGCAGCGGTAAAGAATACGGCGACGGCGAGGCGTAAGGTCCGCGCTGCTGCGCACAAGTCCTGTCATGGAAGTGATCCCTGGTTTGCGATGCTCATATAGGTCGGAAATCCCCCTGCGTCACCTTGCAATCCAGTCTATATCCGGCGCATTTTGCCGCCATGCGCCCTGCCATCCTTGATCCCTTGTTCTCGCCCGTTGCGGCCCTCCCCGGTGTCGGCCCAAAGCTTGCCGATCTGATCGCGCGCGTGACGGGGCGCGAGGACGCTGACGACTGCCGGGTGATCGACCTCCTCTTCCATGCGCCGTCCTCAATCATCGACCGCCGCAACCGGCCGGGAATCGCACTCGCACCACAGGGCGCCATCGTCACGATCGAGGGCCGGGTCGACCGCCATCAACCGCCACCGCCAGGCAAGCCGAACATGCCCTACCGTGTCTTCCTCCACGACGAGACCGGCGAACTGGCGCTGACCTTCTTCCGCGCCAAGGGCAACTGGCTGGAAAAGGCCCTGCCGATCGACGAAGCAGTGATGGTCAGCGGCAAGGTCGACTGGTTCAACGGCCGTCCGTCGATGGTCCATCCCGATTTCATGGTGAAGGTTTCGGAGGCCGGAAATCTGCCGCTCGTGGAACCGGTTTATCCTCTGACGGCCGGGCTCTCTCCCAAGGTGTTGCGGAAAGCCGTCGACGGCGCCGTGGCGCGGCTGCCGGCGCTTGGCGAATGGATCGATCCGGCGCTGGCCGAGCGGCAGGGTTTTCCGTCCGTCGTGGAGAGCTTCCGGCAGTTGCACGACCCGCACGACGAGAGTGACGTCGATCCGCGCTCGCCCGCGCGCTGCCGGCTTGCCTACGACGAGTTCATGGCCGGGCAGGTATCGCTGGCGCTGGTGCGCCAAAGGCTGCGCAAGGTGCCCGGGCGTCCGATCCACGCAACCGGGGAGCTGGCGGAACGGATCGTGGCCACCCTGCCCTTTTCCCTCACAGCCAGCCAGCAGAAGGCGGTCGCGGAAATCCTCAACGACATGGCCGGCGAAGACCGCATGCTGCGTCTGCTGCAGGGCGACGTCGGCGCTGGAAAGACGCTCGTGGCTCTGATGGCCATGGCGGCAGCCGTCGAGAGCGGCGGCCAGGCGGTGCTGATGGCACCGACCGAGATCCTGGCGCGCCAGCACCACGCGACGATCTCCAGGATTGCCGCCGTGGTCGGAATTACCGTTGAAGTGCTGACCGGCCGCACCAAGGGCCGCGAACGGGACGCGATCGTCGAGAGGATCGCCTCGGGTGAGGCTCAAATCGTCATCGGCACCCACGCGCTGTTCCAGGATGCCGTCAGCTACCGCAACCTCGTGCTGGCCGTGGTCGACGAGCAGCACCGCTTCGGCGTCCATCAGCGCCTGCGCCTGACGGCGAAGGGCATCTCGCCGCATATGCTGGTGATGACCGCGACGCCCATCCCACGCACGCTGGTGCTGGCCGCCTTCGGAGACATGGATGTCTCCAAGCTCACCGAGAAGCCCGCCGGGCGCAAGCCGATCCAGACGGTGACCGTGCCGACCGAGCGCACCGGGGAAATCGTCGGGCGCCTGAAGACCGCGATGGCCGAGGGCAAGAAAGCCTATTGGATCTGCCCGCTGGTGGAGGAATCGGATGTCTCCGACCTGATGTCTGCGGAAGAACGCTTTTCCGTTCTCGCCAAGGAGTTCGGGCGCGACGTCGGGTTGGTGCATGGACGCATGTCCGGACCGGAGAAGGACGAGGTGATGGCGGCCTTCAAGGCCGGCGATATCCGCCTCCTCGTGGCCACCACCGTCGTCGAGGTCGGAGTCGATGTACCCGACGCCACCATCATGGTCATCGAACATGCCGAGCGGTTCGGGCTGGCGCAGTTGCATCAGCTGCGCGGTCGTGTGGGACGCGGCGCAGAGGCTTCGACATGCATCCTCCTCTACAAGGGACCGCTCAGCGAGACGGGGCGTGCGCGGCTCTCGATTCTGCGCGACAGCGAGGACGGCTTCCTGATCGCCGAGGAGGATCTGAAACTACGCGGCGAAGGTGAGCTTCTGGGCACCCGGCAATCGGGCACGCCGGGGTTCCGGATTGCCAGCCTGGAAGCGCATGCCGACCTTCTGGAGATTGCGCGCAAGGACGCGGCATATCTGCTCGATCGGGATCCGGACCTCACCAGCGAGCGGGGAGAGAGCGTGCGTACGCTTCTGTACCTGCACCGCCGCGACGAGGCGGTCAGGTTCCTGGGCGCGGGCTGACCGCCTGCGGCACGATCGACGGCTGGAGAACTTTCGGCTTGTAGTCCGGCGCGATCAGTCCGCCGGAAATCAGCAGACGGGCGCCCTCTTCCGGCGTCATGTCCAGCATGATGATCTTGCTGCGCGGCACGAACATCAGGAAGCCCGCCGTCGGCACGGGTGTCGGGGCGAGGAAGACGCTGACCATTTCCTCGCCGTTCTCGTTAAGCCTTGCGGCAATCTCGCCCTGCACGTCGCCGGAGATGAAGACGAGCGCCCAGGTGCCGGGGCTCGGGAACTCGATCAGGCCGCATTTCTTGAACGAGGTCGATTGTTCCTTCAGCACCGTTTCGAAGATCTGTTTCAGGCTCTTGTAGAGAGTGCGCACCAGGGGCATGCGGTGCAGCACCGATTCGCCGAAGCTGACAATTGAGCGGCCGATCAGGTTCTTGCCGAGGAAGCCGATCGCGGTGATCATGAGGATTGCGATCAGCATCCCGAGGCCCGGCATCGCGATGTTGAGGTAGTTCTCTGGGTTGTAACGTGTGGGGATATAGGGCTTCACCCAGCTGTCGGCCCAGCGGATGAAACCGAAGGTCAGCCAGATGGTGATCGCCAGCGGCGCGCAGATGATAAGCCCGGTGAGGAAGTTGTTCCTGAGCCGCGTCGTCACCGGGATACGATCGAATTTATCCGCCATTGTCCGTCGCTATTGTGCACTGCCGTCGTATCTGGATGAGATGCGACAATGCCGGAGGCATCGGGGCCACGCAAGTGCAGGCAATGGAAATACCTCGGCGCGACGTCACCCCGCCACGAACGCGAGCGTGCCGCGCGCAGGATGCCGTCACCATCGGACGGTTCGGGACCTATGCGCACGGCGAAGGTGGTGACGGGCGCAGAGCACAACCCTCGCCGACACCAGCGGCTTATTCGACGGTGACTGACTTGGCGAGGTTGCGCGGTTGGTCGACGTCGGTGCCCATGAACACCGCCGTGTGATAGGCGAGCAGCTGGATCGGCAGCGAAAAGACCATGGGTGCGATAATCTCGGCGACATTGGGCAGCGTGATCGTCGCCATCGTCGGAAGCTTGGAGGCCGCCGCACCGCGCTCGTCGGTGATGAAGATGATCTTGCCGCCGCGGGCCGCTACCTCCTGCATGTTGGAGACGGTCTTCTCGAAGAAGCGGTCGTGCGGCGCGATGACGACAACCGGCATGTTCTCGTCGATCAGCGCGATCGGGCCGTGCTTCAGTTCTCCGGCGGCATAGCCTTCGGCGTGGATGTAGGAGATTTCCTTCAGCTTCAGCGCCCCCTCTAGGGCGAGCGGGTAGCTGGTGCCGCGACCGAGATACAGCACGTCCTTGTATTTCGACAGCTCGCGGGACAGGGCCTCGATCTGCGGCTCGATGGAATTCAGCACGCCGCTCATCAGGCGCGGCATTTCCGTCAGCTGCTTGACCAGCTGCCTCTCCTCCTCCGCACCGATGAGGCCACGAGCCTTGCCGGCTGCGATCGCCAGCGATGCGAGCACCGTCAGCTGGCAGGTGAAGGCCTTCGTCGACGCCACGCCGATTTCGGGGCCGGCCAGGATCGGGAAGACCGCATCGGACTCGCGTGCGATCGTCGATTCCCGGACGTTGACGACGGCGCCGATCTTCAGGCCCGATTCCTTGCAGTAGCGCAGCGACGCCAGCGTGTCGGCGGTTTCGCCGGACTGCGAGATGAAGAGCGCCGCCTGATCTGTCGACAGCGGAATTTCGCGGTAGCGGAACTCGGAAGCGACGTCGATCTCGACCGGCAGGCGCGCGTAGCGCTCGAACCAGTATTTGCCGATCAGTCCGGCCAGATAGGCCGTGCCGCATGCGGAGATAGTCAGACCCCGAAGCGCGGCGAAGTCGATGGCGTCGCTCACCCCGGTCTTGACCGTATGGGCGCCGAGGTCGACGTAATGCGCCAGCGCATGGGAGATGACTTCCGGCTGCTCGTAGATCTCCTTCTCCATGAAGTGCCGGTGATTGCCCTTGTCGACCATATAGGCGGCCGCCTGGGTAATCTGGCGCGGGCGAACGACCGCATTTCCATCGTGGTCGAAGATGAAGGCACCGTCACGCCCGATGACGGCCCAGTCGCCGTCGACGAGATAGGTGATTTCATTGGTGAAGGGTGCGAGCGCGATGGCGTCGGAACCGAGGTAGGTCTCGCCGCGGCCGTAACCGATCGCCAAAGGGGGGCCGGAACGGGCCGCCATGATCGTCGACGGGTCATCGGAGAAGATCACCGCCAGCGCATACGCGCCAGTGACCTGCTTCAACATGGCCTGCATCGCTTCACGGCGCCCCATGCCGGCGCGGCGGCTGCGGGCGAGCAGCTGCGCCACCACCTCGGTATCGGTCTGCGTCTCGAAAGTGGCGCCGTCCGCCGAGAGTTCATCCTTCAGTTCGGAGAAGTTCTCGATGATGCCATTGTGGACGACCGCGACACCATCGACGAAATGCGGATGTGCGTTTGTCTCGTTCGGCACGCCGTGGGTCGCCCAACGGGTATGGGCGATGCCGATATTGCCTGCCAGCGGCTCGGAGGCGAGCTTCTTCTCCAGATTGAAGAGCTTGCCCTCGCCGCGCCGGCGCTCGAGCACGCCGTCGTGGATGGTAGCGACGCCGGCAGAATCATAGCCGCGGTACTCCAGCCGCCGCAGCGCATCCACCAGACGCTCCGCAACCGGCTCCTTGCCGACGATTCCTACAATCCCACACATGGACAACCCCTTCGTTCCCGACCATCTGGCGGGATTTCTAATCGATCATGCCGTTCCTGCAATTGCCTCTCCGGTCACTTTGCGTGTCGGAAGGTAACGGCGCAGAATTCAGCCCTTGGTCTTCTTCGCCGCCTTGATTGCGAGCGCCCGTTCGCGGATGACCTTCGCCCGCCCCGGCTTGATTTCCTGCCGACCTCGGCCAAGTGCCAGTGCATCGGCCGGCACGTCCTCGGTGATGACGCTGCCGGATCCGACATAAGCGCCGTCACCGATCGAGACGGGAGCAATCAGAGAGGAGTTGGAGCCGATGAAGGCGTTGGCGCCGATCTGCGTCATATGCTTGTTGATGCCGTCGTAATTGCAGGTGATCGTGCCCGCGCCGACATTGGTGTGGGCGCCGACGATCGCGTCGCCAATGTAGGTGAGATGATTGATCTTGGCGGCCTCGCCGATCTCCGCCTTCTTGACCTCGCAGAAATTGCCGACCTTCGATTGCGCCGCCAGATTGGCGCCGGGACGCAGCCGGGCAAAGGGCCCGACGGTTGCACCGGAACTCACGTATGCGCCTTCGAGATGCGAAAAGGCATGAATGACGGCGCCGCTCTCGACGGTGACCCCGGGGCCGAAGACGACGTTCGGCTCGATCACCGTGTCCTGGCCGATCTCGGTGTCGTAGGCGAGAAAGACGGTTTCCGGGGCGATCATGGTGACGCCGGACAGCATCACCTCGTGGCGTCGACGCTCCTGCCAGATACGTTCCAGCACGGCGAGTTCGGCGCGGTTGTTGCAGCCGGCCATCTCGCTCTCCGGGGCATCGACGGCGACCGCCCTGCCGCCGGACGCCCGCACGATTTCCACCAGATCCGTCAGGTAGTATTCGCCCTTGGCGTTCCTGTTGTGGATCTTCTCCAGGAGCTGCAGGGCCTTGCGGCCGTTGATTGCCATGATGCCGCTGTTGCACCAGGTGACCTTGCGCTCTTCGTCCGTTGCATCTTTCTCCTCGCGGATAGCGACAAGCTCGCCGTTCTCGACGAGCAGGCGCCCGTAGCCGGTCGGCCGCTCCGTGTGAAAGCCGATCACCGCGACGTCGGCGCCGGCGGCAAGCTCTGCGCGAGCGGCAGCGAACGGTCCGACCGTCACCAGGGGAGCGTCGCCATAGGTGACGAGCACGTCGTCGAAACCATCGGCAATCGCCGCTCGAGCCGAGAGCACGGCATGGCCGGTTCCAAGCCGCTCCGTCTGCAGGAAGGTCCGGGTATTGACGCCGTCGATTGCCGCCGCCTTGGCGACCGCATCCGCATCCCGCCCGAGCACGAGGGCGACATCGGCGATCCCGGCCGAGGCGACCGTCCGCATCACATGCCCGATCATCGGCAGGCCGGCGACCGGATGCAGGACCTTCGACATCGACGACTTCATGCGCGTGCTGTCGCCGGCGGCGAGGATGACGGCAAGGCAGGTGCGGCTCATGATTGCTCCCTCAACGTGGTTGCTGCTTCTTAGCAACAAGTCGATTGACAGGCGATAAACGGCTTGTGTCGCGATGCAACAAAAAAGGCGCCCGGAGGGGCGCCTTTTCCGATGATGCCGGCAGCTTACTGCGGCAGCGTATCGTCCACGCCTTCGACGTAGAAGTTCATGCCGAGCAAGGTACCGTCCTCGGCCTTCTGGCCTTCCGCAAGCCACTCGGTGCCGTCCTGCTTCTTCACCGGGCCGGTGAAGGGGTGCAGTTCGCCGGACTTGATCTTGGCTTCGGTCTCTTCGGCCATCGCCTTCACGTCGTCGGGCATGTTGGTGTAGGGCGCCATCGTCAGGATGCCGTCCTTGAGGCCGTCCCAGATCTGCTCCGACTTCCAGTTGCCGTCGAGGTGCGCCTGAACGCGCTTGATGTAATAGGCGGCCCAGGTGTCGACGATTGCGGTCAGCTGCGTGTTGGGACCGGCAGCGATCATGTCGGACGCCTGGCCGAAGGCGAGGATGCCGCGCTCTGCGGCAACCTGCATGGGAGCCGTCGTGTCGGTGTGCTGGGTCAGGATGTCGACGCCCTGGTCGATCAGAGCCTTGGCCGCATCGGCTTCCTTGCCGGGGTCGAACCAGGTGTTGGCCCATACAACCTTCAGCTCGAAGTCCGGATTGACCGACTGCGCACCCAGGATGAAGGCGTTGATGCCCATCACCACCTCAGGGATCGGGAAGGACGCGATGTAGCCTGCGACGCCCTTCTTCGACATCTTCGCGGCGATCTGGCCCTGGATGTAGCGGCCTTCGTAGAAGCGGGCATTGTAGGTGGCGAGGTTTTCGGCGGACTTGAAGCCGGTAGCATGCTCGAACTTGATGTCCGGAAACTTCTCAGCGACCTTCACGGTCGCATCCATGAAGCCGAACGAGGTGGTGAACACCATGCCGCAACCGGAACGCGCCATGCGCTCGATGGCGCGTTCTGCGTCGGGGCCTTCCGGCACGTTCTCCAGGATCGGGGTTTCAATCTTGTCGCCGAAGTGCTCCTGCAGCGCCTGGCGGCCGATGTCGTGGGCCTGGGACCAGCCACCATCGGTCTTGGAGCCGACATAGATAAAGCAGACCTTCGTCTTGTCCTGGGCCTGCGCGCCGCCTGCAAACCCGCCCAGAAGGGCGGCTGTAGCGGCAAGTGCGATGATCGTTTTCTTCATGTCTTGTAACCTCTGTTGGCTCGAAGAGTGGATAGGTGTGGTGGCGTCATCGCTCTGGAACAAACGGCTTTCCGAGTGAGGCCGGCGTGTTGATCAGGGTCGTGCGGCGATTATGCGAGATGATGATGAGCACGACAATAGTCGCGACATAGGGCAGCGCCGAAAGAACCTGGGATGGTATGCCAATTCCAAATGCCTGTGCGTGCAGCTGGCCGATCGAGACCGCCCCGAAGAGGTAGCCCCCGGCAACAAGGCGCAGGGGCCGCCAAGATGCGAAGACGACGAGCGCCAGCGCGATCCAGCCGCGGCCGGCCGTCATGTTCTCCACCCACTGGGGCGTATAGACGAGCGACAGCTGGGCACCGGCGAGGCCTGCACAGGCGCCGCCGAACATGACCGCCAGATAGCGGGTCCGGATGACGTTGATCCCCAGCGCGTGCGCGGAGGCGTGGTTGTCGCCGATCGCCCGCATCTTGAGGCCGGTCCGGCTTTTGAACAGGAACCAGTGGATACCGGCGACCAGCGCGATGGAGAGATAGAAGATCAGGTCCTGCTGGAAGAGCAGGCGCCCGAGGACCGGGATGTCGGACAAGAGCGGAACGACGATCGGCTGCAGCTTGATGCCAGGTTGGCCGACGAAGCTCTCACCGAGTTGTCCGGAAAGGCCAAGACCGAGGATAGTCAGGGCAAGGCCGGTCGCCACCTGGTTTGCCACCAGCGTCAGTGTCAGGAAGCCGAAGAGAAGCGAGAATCCGGCGCCGGCGGCAATTCCCGCAAGCACCCCGAGATAAGGCGATCCGGTCATCTGGGTTGCTCCAAAGGCGCTGACGGCGCCCATGACCATCATGCCCTCGACGCCGAGATTGAGCACGCCCGAGCGCTCCGTGACGAGTTCGCCGAGCGCCGCGATGACGAGTGGCGTTGCGGCGGTGATCACGGTCAGGATGATCGCTTCAAGCATGGTGCGTCCTCCCTCCCGTCAGCTTCTGGGTCACGATCCTGATGCGGTAGTGGATGAGCGTGTCGCAGGAGAGGACGAAGAATAGCAGCAGGCCCTGGAAGACACGGCTCACCTTGTCGGAAATGCCGATGGAGAGCTGCGCGGCTTCTCCCCCGAGATAGGTCAGCGCCAGCACGAAGCCCGAGGCGACAATTCCCAAGGGGTTGAGCCGGCCGAGGAAGGCGACGATGATCGCCGTAAAACCGTAGCCGGGCGAGATCGTCGGCTGGACGTGTCCGATCGAACCGGAGACTTCCGAGATCCCGGCGAGGCCCGCCAGCGCACCTGACACCAGCATGGAGAACCATACCATCCGGCGTGCGGAAAAGCCCGCGAAGCGCCCTGCCCTTTCCGATTGGCCGAGAACGGTGACCTCGAAGCCCTTGAGCATGAAGCGCATCATGAACCAGATGGCGACGGCGGCAACAATGGCGAAGACGATGGCCAGATGCGCACGGCCGGAATCGAGGATTTCCGGAAGCACCGCCTCCGGCACGAAGGACCTGGATTGCGGAAAATTATAGCCCTGCGGATCGCGCCAGGGACCGCGTGCCAGCCAGTCGAGATAGAGCTGGGCGATATAGACCAGCATCAGGCTGGTCAGGATCTCGTTGGTGTTGAAGCGGGTCTTCAGCAATGCCGGGATCCCGGCATAGAGCGCGCCTCCGATCATGCCCATGACCAGCATCAGCGGCAGGATCATCGGCGAGTGCCACTGGGGATACAGCACGGGCAGGATCGAGCCGGTGATTGCGCCGATGGTGAACTGCCCCTCGGCGCCGATATTCCAGTTGTTGGAGCGGTAGCAGACCGACAGGCCGACGGCGATGAGGATCAGAGGAGCTGCCTTGATCGCCAGCTCATGGAGCGACCAGACTTCCAGCAGCGGCTCGATGAAGAAGCTGTAGAGCGCATCGACCGGGTTCTTGCCCAGCATCCAGAACATGATGCCGCCGAAGAACAGCGTCAGGGCCAGCGCCAAAAGCGGGGAAAGGAACGAGAAAAGGCGCGAGCCCTCGGGGCGCTTCTGAAGCTCAATGCGCATGGGAGGCCTCGGCATGCTTGGTGTCGTGGATGCCGCCCATCATCAGGCCGATCCGCTCCAGGCTGAGTTCGCCGGCGGGATAGGCACGGGACAGACCGCCTTCGGAAATGACGGCGATCTTGGTCGCCACTTCGAAGATCTCGTCGAGATCCTGGCTGATTACCACCACCGCCGAGCCCGCCTTGGCGAGATCCACCAGCGCCTGGCGAATGCGGCTCGCGGCGCCGGCATCGACGCCCCAGGTCGGCTGGTTGACGACCAGGACGGCCGGCTGCCGGTCGAGCTCACGCCCGACGATGAACTTCTGCAGGTTGCCGCCGGAGAGCGAGCCGGCGGCAGGGTCCCTGCCGCTCTTGCGCACATCCATGTCCTGACAGATCCGCTGCGTCGCAGCCCCCACGGCATCGTGGCGAATAACGGAAAGAGCGCCGCCGGACAGGAACGCGCTGCGGTCCGACTGGCTGCGGGCCAGCAGCAGATTGTCGGAAAGCCGCATGCTTGCGACCGCGGCGTGGCCATGGCGCTCCTCGGGCACAAAGCCCGCACCGAGCAGGCGCCGCGCGTTGATGCCCGACGTGCCGACCGACTTGCCGCGGATCCGGATGGCATCGTTGTCGGAGACGGCAAACTCGCCGGACAGTGCGTCGAACAGCTCACCCTGGCCATTGCCGGCGACGCCGGCGATGGCCAGCACCTCCCCGGCACAAACCTTCAAGTCTATCCCC
This sequence comes from Rhizobium sp. PK7-22, assembly GCF_056530405.1. NCBI lineage: Bacteria > Pseudomonadati > Pseudomonadota > Alphaproteobacteria > Hyphomicrobiales > Rhizobiaceae > Rhizobium > Rhizobium sp. PK7-22. The sequence continues at coordinate 2,540,753 of NZ_CP096514.1, read as the reverse complement.
TTGAGCGTTACGGCGAAGGGGGTGCGGGCCGGAACGGAGAGCGCCGAGACCTCGATCTGCACGTCTCCCGGCGTGCCAATTTCACCGCGCGAAACGCCTGCGATGTCGGTTCCGACCATCATGCGGGCGAGCGACGCCGGCGTCTCCTGCTTCGGGTCGCATGTCCCCGTCACCTTGCCGTGCCGCAGGACAGTCGCCCGGTCGCAGATTCGGCGAACCTCTTCCAGCCGATGGCTGATATAGAGAACGGAACGGCCCTCAGACTTCAGCGTGAACAGCGTCTCGAACAACTTGTCCGCTTCCTGCGGCGTCAGGACGGAGGTCGGTTCGTCGAGGATGATGAGCTTGGGGTTCTGCAGCAGCGCCCGCACGATCTCGATGCGCTGGCGCTCTCCGACGGAAAGGTCGGCCACATGCGCCTTGGGATCGAGCGGAAGCCCGTAGACCTTCGAAAGCCTTGCGGCCTCGTCGGAAATCTTCGCCAGCGTGATCTTCGGATCCAGGGACAGGGCGATGTTTTCGGCAACCGTCAGCGCTTCAAAAAGCGAGAAATGCTGGAAGACCATTCCGATGCCGAGCGCTCGCGCCTCGCTGGGGGACGCAATGCTGACCGCGCGGCCATCCCAGAGTATATCGCCGCCGCTTGGATCGAGGATGCCGAACAGCATCTTCACCAGCGTCGATTTCCCCGCACCGTTTTCGCCGAGCAGCGCATGGATTTCCCCGGGAGCAATATCGAGATCGATGCTGGAGCAGGCGGCGAAGCTGCCGAAATACTTTGTCAGCCCACGGGCCGACAGAAGCGCATTGCTGGCTGATCCCTGCGTTACAGTCACTGAACCCCCTCGTTCATGCCGTGCCACCTTCTTCGAGGCTTGTGAGAGCACGGGCGCGTCCTGCCTGCGGGCGGCCGCCATCCGTCGGCGTCCGCTCTTGCGTCATTGATAGCGAATTTGCTGCCTCGCACAACAGGAAACATCCACCGAGGCAGGTGTCAGTCTCGCCTACCAAGGTTCGGAAACCATTGCAGGATTGCCCCGATGCAGTAGAGGTAGATGCCAGACGCCACGACGCCGTAAACGAGCCAGTCCGGCGACCTGAAGTGCAGCAGCAGCGAATAGCCGCTCAGCACGCACCAGAGGATGAATATCGCCAGATTGAGGGGCCGCAGTCGCTTGACCCGCACCGGATGCAGAAAACTGATCGGCAGAAAGGTCAGAAACACGGAGATCAGGACCACGATGAATGCGGTCATCTCGCTCGCCTGAATGACGAAAAGCGTGAAGATCACCATGTTCCAGACCACCGGAAACCCGGAGAAGAAATACTCGTCGGTCTTCATGCCCATGTCGGCATAATAGATGGCGCTGGAGACAACGATCAGGCCGGCGGCGACGAAGGACCATGGCTCGCCGATCATGCCGCTCTGGTAGAGCGCGAAAGCGGGCAGCAGGACGTAGGTGACGTAGTCGATGATGTTGTCCAGCATGTCGCCGGACCAGTTCGGCAGGACCTCCCGGACCCTCACCCTGCGGGCGATCGGGCCGTCGATGCCATCGACGAAAAGCGCAAGGCCGAGCCACCAGAACATGTCGACAAAGCGGTTCTCCCCGGCGGCGACAACGCCAAGGAAGGCCAGGAAGGATCCGGATGCCGTCAGCAGATGAACGGAGAATGCGCGCATCTCTGCGTAAGGCACTTTACGGTAGTTGAAGATTCGTCTGATCACGTGCCGTTCCCGTGCTTTTGTCTTGCCGACCTATGAGGGGAAACCGGGGCCATTGCAACCGGCTCAGCCGTTGGGCCGGCGTGCTTACGCAAGATTTACTGCCTGCGCTACCTAGTCCCATGGATAACGGCAGGGGAAGGCTCTACATAGCGCAGAACCTTTTGCCGACGAGGATTGAGACATGCAGCATTATGAAATTGCCGTGATTGGCGGTGGTCTGGCTGGATCCATCGCAGCCTTGGCCATGGCGCGGGGCGGCCGCAAGGTTCTGCTCGTCGCTCCCGGTCCGGCAAATGGCGATGAGCGCACGACGGCGCTGATGGACCAGTCCATCCGCTTCATGCAGCGTCTCGGTCTCTGGGACACGATTGCACCGAGTGCGGCTCCCCTCTCCGTCATGCAGATCATCGACGGCACCGACAGGCTGCTTCGCGCACCGACGGCGCAGTTTCGCGCTGCCGAGGTGGGGCTCTATGCCTTCGGATATAACATTCCCAACAGGGCGCTTCACGAAACGCTGCAGGCAGCGGTGGACAGCGAGGCAAACCTGACGCGGGTCAGCACGCCGCTCGCCGCCATCACTTTTTCCGATGATCAGGCGCTGCTGACGCTCGAAGACGCTGAGACCATCACCGCCTCCTTCGTGATCGGCGCCGATGGCCGCGCGTCCAAGGTGCGCGAGAGTGCCGGCATCGGCACCCGTCGCTGGGCCTACCCGCAGACGGCCGTCGTTCTCAATTTCAAGCACAGCCTGCCGCACGGCAACGTCTCCACGGAGTTCCACACCGAATCCGGTCCCTTCACCCAGGTTCCGCTGCCCGGCCAGCGGTCCAGCCTCGTCTGGGTGGTGAAGCCCCAGGAGGCGGAGCGTCTGCTGTCGCTGTCGCCGCAGGAACTGTCGGTGGAGGTGGAAACCCGCATGCAGTCAATGCTGGGGGAAGTCACCGTCGAGCCGGATCCGCAGTCCTGGCCGCTCTCCAGCCTGATTGCAGATCGCTTCGGCAAGGCACGCGTTGCGCTCGTCGGTGAAGCGGCGCACGCCTTTCCGCCGATCGGAGCCCAAGGCCTGAACCTGTCGTTGCGCGATGTCATCGAGCTCGTCGAGATCCTGACGGCCGCGCCAGATCGCGCCATTCCGTCCGACGCAGGCGACCGCTTCAACCGCCGCCGTCGCGCCGACATCATGAGCCGGACGCTCGGCGTCGATCTGCTCAACCGGTCGCTGCTTTCGGATTTCCTGCCGGTACAGATGGTGCGGGCCGCCGGCCTGCATCTGCTGACGGCCGTGCCGCCGCTTCGCAATCTGATGATGCGCGAAGGGGTGGAGCCGGGTCGCGGCCTCCGCGCCTTTGTCGGTTCGCTACGGGAAGAGATCCGGCGGTAGCAGTCCCGTCGTGATCAGATAGAGCAGCATTGGCAGCGTCACCACCGACAGTACCGTCGTGATCAGTACGGTTGCCGAGGCCCGTTCCTGCCAGACGCCATATTGCTGGCTGATGACGAAGACGTTGGTGGCCGTCGGCAGCCCCGCGAGCAGCACCGCCGAGTAGACCCAGACCGGATCGAAATCGCCCGTGAGCGACAGGACGACATAGACGGTGGCCGGCAGCAGGACCAGCTTGGCGATGACGAGATACCCGATCTCGACGGGCACGCGGTTCAGCGGCCGAAGTGCCAGCGTCACGCCCATGGCAAACAGCGCGCAAGGGGCCGCCGCCTGGGCGAGATAATCCACCAGCCGCTGACCGGCCACCGGGACCGCGACCCCGCTGGCCGCCACGACGAAACCCAATGCTGTCGAGACGATGAAGGGGTGGAGCGCCACCTTGCGCAGCACCTCGCCGGCCAGTTGAAGCGGCGGGCGCCGGTCGCCACCGGCAACAGCCATCATGGCCGGTGCGACGATGAAATGCATGGCGTTCTCAAAGCACACGATAAGGGCGACCGGCACGGCGGCGGCTTCCCCGAAGGCGAGCAGCGCCAGGCCCGGTCCCATATAGCCGATATTGCCGTAGGCGCCCGCAAAGGACTGGATCGTGGCATCGCCGAAGCTCGCGCGCCGCACAAGATAGGTAAAGCCGAAGAGAACTCCGTAGACGAGATAGGTGGCTGCGATGTCGGCGACGATGAAGTCGATCCGCGCCAAGTCCTCGATGGGCGTGCGCGACACCAGCTTGAAGAACAGCGCCGGCAGGGCCGCATAGATGATGAAGGTGTTCATCCAGCCGAGCGCTTCGGCCGGCTGCTTCGTCACCCGCGCCGCCAGATAGCCGACCAGGATGAGGCCGAAGAAGGGCAGCAGCAGTGCGACAATGTCGGCCATGGTTCTTCCCCATCAAACGCCTCGCCGGAGCGAGGGTTCGCCTTAGCCGATTTGCATCAGGATTGGAAAGGTCTGCTGGAACCAGATGGCGACGCTGCTGACGAAGCCGAAGATGAAGGCAAGCCCGGTGAGGATGAGAAGAACGCCCATGATCTTCTCGACGGCCCCGAGATGGCGCCGGAAGCGGGTGAGGAAACGCATGAAGGCACCGGAAAAGCCCGCCGCGATCCAGAAGGGCACCGCCAGGCCAAGCGAATAGATGGCCAGCAGCAGCGCCCCGTCCCCGACCGTCTCGCGCGAGGCCGCCACGCCGAGGATGGCACCCAGCACCGGGCCGATGCAGGGTGTCCAGCCGAAGGCGAAGGCAAGCCCCATGACATAGGCGCCCGAAAGCGTCGCCGGCTTGCCGCCGCCCTGAAAGCGCGCCTCGCGCGCCAGAATGCCGAGACGGAAGACGCCGAGGAAATTCAGTCCCATGATGATGATGATCAGCCCGCCGATCTTCGACAGAAGATCGAGATGCTGGCGCAGGATGACGCCGATCGTCGATGCCCCTGCCCCGAGCGCCACGAAGACGGTCGCAAATCCCAGCGTGAAGAAGACTGCGGCCGTGAGTACGGCGCGCCTGGTGTTGACGATGGCCACCGACGGCCCCTCGCCCCGGAACTGGTCGACCGAAATGCCGGCCATGTAGCAGAGGTAGGGCGGCACCAGCGGCAGCACGCAAGGCGACAGGAAGGACAGCGCCCCGGCGAGCAAAGCGCTCAACAGCGAGATTTCAGCAATCGACAACACGCAACTCCAGCTTCGGGACCGGGCGCCCTCTGCGCCTGCCTAGATCACGTGCAGGCCCTGATGCCAATCACCTTTTCGCGCTCTGGCGCCAGCGCGTCGTTCCGCCGCAATTTTCCCCTTTTTTCCGATTGACCCGGAGCGGACCTCTGCCTATGTTCCGCGCACTTCCGCAGGGGGCCTTCTCCTGCCTTGGGAGAGCGTAGCTCAGCTGGTAGAGCAACGGACTTTTAATCTGTTGGTCGTGGGTTCGAGTCCCACCGCTCTCACCATCATCCCCCTGTACAGCCCGGAGACATTGGTAACAGCTTGTACCTAAGACATGGGTGACAACCTCGTGCCGAACGGGTTGTCGATGGTCTGCAAGGTTCTCTGTTCCAGGTCGATGTAACCCAAATCATAGTGCATGAAGCTGACGAGCCAAATGCCGTCGTCGACCTCCTTGATGCCTAGCCTCTGACCGGCGAGTACGGTGGAGAGGTTGATCTTCTTTCGTGCCATACAGATGCGTCCGCAGGCGGTGACGAGGACGTCCCTGTCGTGGAAGGGGTATTCGACGTCTGGCAGGCCTTCATAGGCTCTCGACGAGGGCGTATAGAGCTCGGCGGGTGTTTTCATGCCGATAGCCTCATGGGGGCGTTCCTCGTTGAACTCGCTGACGAATTGGTCGAAGCGGTCCTGCTGTTGCAGGGCGTTCATGCCCGGCGGACGCGCCGTCTCCTGCTTCAGGGTGCGGTGCATGCGCTCGTGGCGGCCGTTCTGTTGTGGGTGACCGGGTTTGATGCGCTCGATCGCAATGCCGAGCCGCAGCCACCACACCGACAGCTTCGACAGGTTGTAGAGCCCGTTGGGGCTGGCGAAGGGCAGGCCGTTGTCGCTCCTGATGGCGGCTGGCAGGCCGCGCTCCCGGAACAGGCTGACAAAGGTCTCGATGACTGCAGCCTCCTTCGTGCTCTCAAGGGCTTCGCAGCAGAGGATCATGCGCGAGGCCTGGTCCGTTACCGTCAAGGGGTAACAGTATCGGCCGTCGCCAAGCTTGAACTCTCCCTTGAAGTCGGCGCACCACAGATCGTTGGACAGGGCGGCCTGCGACAGCGCCGTGCCTGCCGCCTTGTTCGCCGTTCGCCTCTTGCGGGCGCGGCTCACGAGGCCGTGCCGGTCGAGCACCGCATGCACCGTAGACTTCGCCGGAATGCGCATGTCGCCGGCCAGCTTCCTGACCAGGAGCTCTCTAATCTTGCGGGCGCCCCAATGCGGCTTGTTGCGTTTGGTCTCGACGATCAACTGCTCGATCTGGGCGGGCAACTGGTTGGCGTAGCGCACCGGGCGGCGCGAGCGGTCGGTGAGCGCCTCCAGCCCTTCCTGCCGATAGCGATCCCAGATCTTGTAGCCAGTCTTGCGCGATATGCCAAACTGGCGGCACACATCGCTCATGCCTTCTCCATCGAGAAGACGAGCCACGAAGCGTAGACGTTCTTCCATCACCGAACACTCTCTCCACGGCATCAACACCTCCCGCAAAGCGAAAAGTGTTACCCATGTGTCCGGTACAAAACGTCACCTATGTCTCGGGTCACTCACCCACAAGCCCCAAAAGCCTCCTGTCCAAGTCTCCCGCAGCGAATCGGTTGTTCACTCCGCCTATTGACTTTCCTCGCTCCCTATGAGAACAAAAAGAGAACAAGTGAAGCGAGGCATCGATGAACCGCACCGAGGAAGTCATTGAACGGGCCATGGCCGCCGTTGCCGCGTCGCGGGCACGGCGCGAGCGGCAGGAGCGCGAGCGCACCCAGGCGTTCGAGCGAATCCAGATCGCCATGCTCAAGCGGCCGACAATTCCGAAAGGGATCCAGATCCAGATGCGGCTCGACCTGCATTGATGCTGCGACCGGATGCTCCGGCTTTTCGCATGCTGCGGATATCGCTGCTCGGGACGCGCCGCAGCGCTCTTCCGTCTCTGACCGAGGCATTGGTGGCATGGAACATTGCGACCGGAAAGCCGTTGTATTTCCGCGCTTACCCTTCCCGAGCGCCGGAACGCGCGGCATCATCTTTTTCTCGATGTGGCTTGCAACCCCGCCGCGCGTTCCACCCCTCATTCATCCTCAATTCAGGTCCCGCCGGTCATGATCGATGTCATGTCAAACCGTTCGCACAGGCACGACCCCGTCGATCCGATCGAACTCGCAATGCTTCAGCGGGTCTTCGACAGCATCTGCACGACCCGGAGCCTTTCCAAGAGCAGTCCGGATGCAGAACAGATGGCGGCGGTACTGGTCGATCTCTTCGCACATGGCATCCGCAGCGAGCATCATCTGACGACCATGGTCGGATAGCCGGACCCTCGTCCGGAAACTTCCCTCCAAGCGCGGAAGGAACGAGCTTGCTTCAGCCCGCCACGAAGGACGGCGGCTCGACTGCGTAATGGCGCTGGCCGCGCCCGAGAAGATAGACTTCGGGTTCCGGGTTTTCGCGGATCACGAAGCCGGAGCTGCGCAGCATCGCTTCCATCGCCGGCTTGTTGGGAAGAAACCAGTTGGTCGGGTCGCTCGCATAGCGCTCTTCGACGAAGAACAGCTTTGGATAGTCAGGCTGGCCGAAGATCGCCTGTTCTGAGAAATCGTAGTTCTCCTGCAGGTCCGGGATGCTTTCGGCGCCGCGCTGCAGGCATTGAAACAGCATCGTGTCATCGACCACATGCTCGTAGAGAAGGTCGAGCGCCAGCAGCGGGTGGCGCAGGTGGTAGAGAACGCCCATGAAGATCACCAGATCGAAGCGTTCCTTCAGCTTCGGCACCTCGTAGACCGACATCTGACGATACTCGATGTCCAGTCCCTCGTGCTCCGCGGCGAATTTCGCCTGATTGAGGTAGTGCGGATCGGAATCGATCCCAACCACCCGGCCGGCGTTTCGCCGCTTCATTTCCATCGTGTAGAAGCCGGCGTTGCAGCCGATGTCGAGAACGCTTCGCCCTTCGAGGTCATCGGGAACGATGTGCTTGAACCCCTGCCATTTGAAGCTTGGATAGTCCCCAAGGAAATGTTCCGGCGCCGTCTGAACGCCGCCGATCCGCATGTTCTGGAACCAGGGACCCAGTCGTTCGATCTGCTGCCTCAGGTCTTTCCCGCGATTGCTCTGTGCGTCCATACTCAGACCCTCATGCTCGTGTGTGCTGTTGCTGTGTTCTCCGTCATGGTCGCCGGACCTCCTGCCTCCGATGGCAGGCTGCCGGCAAACCAGTCGACCGTCTGCTGCAGGCCCTCTGTCAGAGGCACGGCAGGCTCCCAGTCCAGAAGCTCCTTTGCGCGCGAAATGTCAGGGCGTCGGCGCTGCGGATCGTCCATGGGCAGGGGATGCTGAACGAGCCCGCCCGCGCTGGGCACCATTTCCAGCACCATTTTGGCCAGTTCATTGATGGTGAACTCACCGGGATTGCCGAGATTGACGGGAGCGTCCGGATTGGGCGAGACCATCATCAGCCTGATCAGCCCCTCGACGAGGTCGCTGACATAGCAGAAGGACCGGGTCTGTTCGCCAGTGCCATAGATGGTCATGGGCCTGCCGGACAATGCCTGCACGATCAGGTTGGAGACGATGCGGCCGTCGTTCGGCTGCATGCGCGGACCGTAGGTGTTGAAGATACGGGCGACACGGGCATCGACGCGGCCCATCCTCAGAAGGTCGAAGCAAAGGGCCTCGGCTGCCCGCTTGCCCTCGTCGTAACAGGCCCGGGGGCCGGTGCAATTAACATTTCCACGGTAGTCCTCGCGCTGGGGGTGCTGCTCCGGATCGCCGTAGACCTCGCTGGTGGAGGCCTGCAGGAAGGAGGCGCCCTGCTCTTCGGCAAGCGTCAGGAGGTTGCCGGTTCCCACGACGCAGGTCATCATCGTATGCATCGGATCGGCCTGGTACTGCGGCGGGGAAGCAGCGCATGCGAGATTGTAGATGTAGTCGATCGGCTCCTCGGAGACGAGCTTGTCGCAGATGTCCTGCTCGATCATCTTGAAGCCGGGGTGGTTCATCAGCGGCCGGACGTTGGTCTCCGACCCCGTCAGATAGCTGTCGACGCAGATCACCCGATGTCCGCGCGCCAGCAGTGCGTCGCAGAGGTGAGAGCCGACAAAGCCGGCTCCGCCTGCCACCAGCGCCGTTCCCGACTGTTTTGAACCCGTCCTTTGGAGCATGTGTATTTTCCTCTATGCCGAAATGCGGTGTTGGCCGGGTTGTTCCACCCTCGCCTGCGGCTGCAGCGCCAGAAGCGCCGCCACCAGGTCCTGTGCCCGGGCAAGCCCCGTATGATCCGCCAGCACACGGCTGCGGGCGTTGGCCGCAAGTTCCTGTCGCCGGCTGTCGTCGATCTGCGACAGCGCCGCCACCACGTCATCTGTGCCATCGGCAATGATGATCGCCTCTCCGTCCGGCAAGAGTTCGGCGAGGCCGCGCCAGTGGTCGCTGATGATCGGCGTTGCGCAGGCGGCGGCTTCAAACAGGCGAACACTCGGCGACCACCCGGCCGCGATCATGTCGGCACGCGTGACGTTGAGGGTAAAGCGCTGGCGGCTGTAGAAGGAGGCATGCTCGGCCGGCGGCAGATGATCGATGCGATCGACGTTCTGCGGCCAGTCAATGTCTCCCGGATACTGCGGGCCGGCGACGACGAACCGCTTGTCCGGCAGCCGGCGGGCGACGTCGATCAACAGCCGTTCCACCGTCGGCTGACGATCAAGGCTGTAGGTGCCGAGGTAGCCGAGGTCCCATTGGTGCGGCTCGCCGGTATTGCCGTAGCGATCGGCGTCGACGGAGCAATAGAGCGCAACGGCAGCGCGGGAGCCGTAATTCTTCTCCAGCCGATCCAGCACTTCGCCGCCTGAAAATGAAAAGTAGGCGTCAAACTGCGGGATCTGCCGCCGTGCCAGGTATTCCTCGTCACCCGCGTCGAGCTTTGCAAGCGTCACTGGCGTGTCGATGTCGTAGAAGCAGAGGCGCTGCGGCGAAAGCGCCGCCACCGCGTCGATGACCGCAACGCCCTCTGGCACATAGGAGCCGATGATGACCGCATCCGCCTGCCGGATACGATCGGCATGGCTGGCGATCAGGCCGTCGATGCTGGCGTAATATTGCAGATCGCAGAAATCCGGGTTCGGCAGATCGCGTTGGCTGGCATACCAGGGCACATCCCGCTCGAGAAACAGGACACGATGCCCCCGCTCGTGAAGTCCGCGCAAGAGCGCGCGAAAGGTGGTCGCGTGCCCATTGCCCCAGGAGGAGGAAAGCGACAGGCCGAGAATGACGATATCCAGAGGCTTGCTCATTCCGCGGCCTCCCTCTTTTGCGCATGGCTCGTGAAGAGTGCATCCACGGCCTCGGCACGGTGGGCATAGGTGTGCTCCCCGAGAACACGCTGCAGCGCGGCGCGTCCGATGTTGTCGGCCCGTTCGTCGGTCAATCCGGCCAGGATGTCGGCCACGTCCTGGCCGTCACGGGCCACCAGGACTTCCTCGTCGGGCTTGAGGAAGAGCTCGATGCCCTCCCAGTGATCGGTGATCAGGCAACCGCCGGCGCCAGCCGCCTCGAAGACCCGGGTAGCGGGCGAAAAACCGTTCTCCGCCATGCTGGCCCGTGAAATATTGAGCACCGCCTTGGGCGTGACGTTGAAGGCATTGTGATCCCGCGTCGAGACATGGCCGATGTAGTTGATGTTGTTCGACATCGGTTTGTCCTGCCAGCCGGAGCCGCCCAGCAGGAACGTCTGGCCGGGAAGGCGCGATGCGGGCTCCAGGAAGAAATGTTCGACGCGAGCCTCGCGATCCGGCAGCCGGTTGCCGAGAAAGCCGAGATCGGCTCCGAAGCGCCGGTCTGCCGCCACCGGATGATGCGTCTGCGGATCGAGCGCATTGTAGACCGGGATGCAGTCCCTCGCCCCGATGGCGCGGTAGGCATCGACCACGGGATCGCCGCCGCCGTAGGTCAATACCAGGTCCAACTGTTCCAGGGCATGGCGCAGCGGGTGATCGGGAGCACTGCGAACCTCCGCCAGCGTGGCAGGAGCGTCGACGTCCCAGAAGATCTTCAGCGCGTCGCTGCTCGCGTTGCGCAGGACTTCCGCCAGCAGCAGGTCGTCCTCGAACCCGACTCCGCTCGCCTTGACCACGACATCGGCTCCGCCGGCCTGCGCGGTGACCGCCTTCAGGGCCTCGACCGTACCCTCGTAGACGACGACCTTGCACCAGTCCGGCGGGTCCATGTCGCGGTTCTTCTGGCGGTCGTAGACGTCGGGCTCATAGAAGGTGATGTCGTAGCCCTTCTCGGCCAGCGCCCGCAGGAGACCCCGATAGTAGGTTGCGGCGCCGTTCCAGTAGGCGGACACGAGGCTTGAACCGTAAAAGGCGATCTTCATTCTGCTGCCTCCGCTGTTTCGAGCTTGTGCACCACGCGCTGCGTGCCGCATTCGCCGAGCACCGCGAGAAGTTCATCGACGCGGTGTCGGCAGGTATGGCGCGACCTCACCGTTTCCAGACCCGATATGGCGAGTTCCCGCGCCATCTGGGGATCGGCAAGGATCTGCTTCAGGCGGTCCTTCATCTCGTCGCCATTGCGCGCAACCAGAAAGTCGGTGCCCGGTCGGAAGAGCTGTTCGGCATCGTCCCATGGCGCGGAGATCAGCGGGATGCCGCAGGCCAATGCCTCGAAGACGCGGATCGTTGGAATACCCGGCAGGTTCTCGACATAGGGCCGGCGCGGGATGTGCATCGTCACCCTGTGCTCAGCAAAGGCACGTGGCGCATCGGCATTGGCGATCCAGCCGCCATAGCGGATGCCGGCATTCTCCAGCGCCGCCAGCGCCGTGTCGGGATAACGGACGCCGCGCACGGTCGCGTCCAACCCCAGATCCTTAGCGGGCCGCACCAGGAACTCCGCGATCTCAGCCGTGCGTTCATCATCGCCCCAGTTGCCGATCCAGATGAGGTCTCCGGTCTTCTCCACTTCCGGCATCGGCTTGAAGAGCGACATGTCCGCGGCTTCATGCCAGGTAAAGACATTGCGCCCCCACCCGGCCTTCAGGTAGCGCTCGCGCAGCGTCTCGCCAAAAGCCAGCACCCCGTCGTAGTCGGCAAGATCAAGTCCTTCGATGTCGTCCTGCGCGGAAACGGCGCGGTGATGGGTGTCGTGAAAGAGCAGCGTGAAGTTCGCCCCGGCCCGACGGATCCGACCGATCTGCTCGACCAGCGAGGGCTCGGTCCACTCATGGACGATCACCACGTCGGCGTCGGAAAGCGCCGCACCGTGATCGAAATCCTGCCCATAAACCTCAGACTGGAGATCAGGGAACGTTGCGTGGAAGCGGTCGATTGCCCCCTCTCCCTGGTCGCGCACCAGATTGTCGCGGCTCCAGGCTCCTTCCGGCTCAAGGGCTAGCGCCTCATGGCCGCGGCGGATGAGATCTCGCATCACGCCGCGCAGGAAATGGGCGTTGCCGTGATTCCAGTCGGAGACCAGGGAATGGGTATAGAAGATGAAACGCATGTCTACTCCGCAGCCTTCAGGGTTATGCTTCGGTTGGCCAGTTGCTCGTAAATTGCGGTCATGGCTCTCGCCTGGGCAGAGATGGTGAAGCGCAACGAGCGCTCGTAGGCCTTCACCGCCAGTGTCGCCCTCAGACCCGCGTCCGCGGACAGCCGCGACATGGCAGACCGGAAGGCCTCAGGATCGCGCGGATCAGCAAACAGCGCGCAGCCATCCCAGAGCTCCCGATAGGTCGGAATGTCGGAAAGGACGAGAGCCGCGCCCGCGCGAGCCGCCTCCAGCGGTGCCAGCCCGAAGGGTTCATAGATCGACGGCGACACAACGATCTTTGCCTCTCTCATCAGGGCGACCGTCTCGTCGTGGGTGAGCTCCCCCTGGTGGGAAGCGTGGACAATGGGCAGATGCTGACCGCTCGGTCCGGCGTTCGAACCGGCCATGATGAGCGGCCACTCCAAGGAATGCGCCGCCGCATCGAGAACCGCACCGTTCTTTCCGTCGTCCCACCAGCGTCCGGCGGCAAAAATCATGTCCCGCTTGTCCGTCAGCTCGTTCTCGATCCGGCTGCCGTTATGGACGACCTGAAGATTCGGAATCGGTCCGTAGGCCTGCTCGAGCATCTCCGCATGGCTGCGGCTGGGAGATACGACCGCATCGGCGCGTCGGAAGCCTGACCGATTGAGATCAAGCTGCCATTCCCAGGCCTCGGGTACGCGCGACTGCCGGACGCTTGCAAACCAGGTGACGACGCAGGAATGCGAAACGGTGAGGACCGGAATATCCGTCTCCAGACCTGCGACCTGGGACGGCAGGTTCAGATGGAGCAGGTCCGCCCGCTCCCGCCGGCCCAGATCCGCGATGATCGAGGGCAATCCGGAGAGGGCTTCAGGGTTTTCGACAAGCCAATCAAGCGGAGCGTCCAGAACCAGAAGGCGACCGATCGAGTGGGCTTCTCGGACCTTCTGCTCTGTGGGCGCAGGCCCCAGACAGACGAAAACGGTCTCGACACCGAAGCCCTTTAGCTCGGTGGCGAGATCCATTGCATAGCGCCATACGCCGCCAATGGCATCCACGGTCATCAACAGCAGCAGGCCCGTCAGGGATGGCGCCGGTATCACGCCGGAACCCTCCTTTTGTCGCTGAGGCTCGGCTCTCCGCCGAAGCGATTCTCCACGAGCCACTCCGCCAGATGGCGCATGCCATCGCGCCAGCGCACCTTGGCCTGCCAGCCGAGTTCGCTTTCGAGCTTGCGGGTATCAGCGACGAAGAAGGCCTGGTCACCGGCACGCCAAGGCCCGAACGCCGTCTGCAACGGACGCCCGGTGAGCTTCTCGATTTCGCGCAGGACGCCAAGAAGACTTACGGAGTTGTGAGGGCCCCCACCGAGGTTGAAGACGCTGCCCTTCAGACCATCGATCGAGGCCAGGACGGCGCGGTAGGCAGCAACGGCATCATCGACGTGAAGGATGTCACGGACCTGCTTGCCGTCGCCGTAGACCGAGATCTCCTCTCCGGCGAGCGCGCGGATCAGGAAGTGGGCAACCCATCCCTGATCCTCGGTGCCGAACTGCCGCGGACCGTAGATGCAACTCATCCTGAGGACGGCGCTGGGGATCCCGTAGGACTTGGCGTAGTCGATGACATACTGATCGGCGACCCCCTTGGAGCACCCATAGGGCGTGCAGAAGGAAAGCGGTCGCTGCTCGTCGATGCCATGCGCGCGGACCGCCTCGTCTGCGGGAATGTAGCGGTCGTCGAGCTCCAGCATCGCGATGTCTTCGAGCGCGCCGTAGACCTTGTTGGTGCTGGCAAAGATGACCGGCGCATTCGTGTCCGCCTTGCGGACGGACTCCAGCACATTCACCGTGCCGCGGGCATTGGCCTCGAAGTCGTCAATCGGATGCGCCAGGCTGGTGGTGACCGCGGTCTGGGCGGCCAGATGAAAGACGGCCTTGGCATCCGTGAAGGCATCCTCGATCCCGCGCATGTCGCGAATGTCGGCAAGATAGGGATGAACCCGGTCGCCATAGCGATCCCGGAGCCATGCGAGGTTCTGGTCGACGCCGGGACGTCCCAGGTTGTCAAGTATGACAACATCCTCGCCGTCCTTCAGGAAGCTGTCAGCGAGATTTGAGCCGATGAAGCCGCTGCCGCCGGTGATGACGATCGGGGCCGCGCCATTGGCGATGTTGGGGGTGGGAAGAGCGGTCACCTCGCGGACGCGATCGACACCGCCCTCCATCAGCAAGCGCGCCAGCAGCTTGGGTTGCCGGTCGTGGGTCACCGCGCCGAGATGATAATGTCTTGGATCGAACCAGAGGCCCTCCTGGACAGCAATATCGGGCGGAACGTCTGCCCATGAATACCAATAGATGCGGTCGGCAGGCACATCGAGGGCATGGGAGAAGCGGCGCACCTGCTCGGTCTCGTCCTTGCGCCAGGTGGAATATCCGGTTTCTGTCACCCAGATTTCGGTTTGAGGGTTGTAGCGATCCAGAATGCGGCGCATCTCGCCGAGATGCATGTCCCAGCCGCCCCAGCTGCCCTCCTCGCTGTCCCAGGTGCCGGGAAATCCGTGGAAGCCGACCGCATCGACAACGCCCAGGACGCCGCGCTCTCCCATCAGGTTCAGCCAGAAGGGGTCGAAGGGGCACGGCCCGCCGAGTACCGGCTTGAAGCCGCGCTGCTGCGCCCAGTATGCAGCGCCACCCACCATTTCGCAGAACAGCTGAAAATCGCCGTCCTCGCGCCAGTCCCAGTCGAGCAGGTTATTCGGCTCGTTCCACAACTCGATGTGACGGAAGTGCTGGCCGTAGCGCGTCAGCACATGGTCGATGAAATCGGCATAGGACTTCAGGTCCTGCGGCGCGCCTGAGGACCGTCCCGTGCGGGACATCGACGGCGGTGTGTAATGCACGCATGGGAGAAGATCTATCTGCGAGCCGAGCTTGGGAATGAGCCAGTCGAACCACTCCTCGCCGCCCGGCGCCAGATATTCGGCCCAGGAGAGATGGGTTCGAAGATGGCTTGCACCGCTCGCCAGGATGGAAGGGAAGATCTCTTCGGTGCGCTCGTATTCTCCCGGACGAAACCATTCGACGAAGCCGAACTGCTTCTTCGCTGCTATTTTCTCAGAGGCTGCAGATCCGGATATCTTCATGATACAAGGCCCCGCTCTTCCAGGTGGCGGCGCATTTCCGCACCGCGATCGACGGCACCGGTCGTACGCACCCATTCGACGAAGGGTCCAAGGGAATTCTCGAGCTTGTACTGGGGCTTGAAGCCCAGCAGGTCGCGGGCCTTGGAGATGTCTGCAAAGCAGTTACGGATATCGCCGGAGCGGGCCTTGTGCATGATTTCGGGCTTGATCTCCGGCACGCCCATGGCGTCCGCAAGCAGGTTTGCCACCTCTTCCACCGTATAGGCCTGTCCGCTGCCGATATTGATGACATGGCCGTTGGCGCTCGGCTGCTCCAGCGCGAGCCGGAAGGCACGGGCGACATCACGGACATGCACGAAATCGCGACGCTGCTGACCGTCCTCAAAAATCGTCGGCGGCTGCCCGTTGGCAAGCCGAGACGCGAAATTGGCAAGCACGCCGGTATAGGGATTGGAGAGCGCCTGCCCCGCGCCGAAGACGTTGAAAAGGCGAAGCGCTACAGCCTCAACGTTGTAGGCTTCGCCAAAGATCAGCACCTGCTTTTCCTGAGCGTATTTCGTCAGCGCGTAGATCGACGCCAGGTCGACGGGCTTGTCCTCGTCGGTCGCCATCGGTGTGAGCGTCTCGCCGTTTGGATCCATCGGCTCCCAGCGCCCCTGCTTCACCTGTTCCGGCTTACGGCGGATGAAACCGGTCGTCGTGCCGCCGTCGGTAGCATACAGCCCCTCTCCGTAGACGCTCATGGAGGATGCAACGACGATGCGCCGGATCGGCAGACCGATCATCGCCTCCAGGAGGACTGCCGTCCCGAGATCATTGCCGCCGACATAGCGGGCGATTTCATACATTGACTGGCCGACGCCGACTTCGGCAGCTAGATGGATCACACCGTCGATGCCGACGAGTGCCTGGCTGACCGCTTCCTTGTCACGCACGTCGGCGCGGATGACTTCGGCCTGCTCGGGAACCTCGGCTTCGGCGTCCGCGTGAACCTGCTCGATCATCGCGTCGAGGATACGGACCTGGTAGCCCGCCGCAAGAAGCTCTTCGGCCACGTGGCGGCCGATAAAGCCACAGCCGCCGGTTACAAGAATTGTCGACATTCTGATTACTCTTTGCTGGAACATCACTGTAATGTGAGCTTCGAACAGCGGCCCCGACCAAAAGTTCCTTCTTCAACAACATCTTTGTCATCAATGTCTTCATCAACAACCGATGCGCTGTAAGCGGGAACCCGTTGATGGGGATCACTGTTTAATCGACGGAATAAAATGCAAAGTATCGCCCACGGTTCCCGGCACCCAGCGAGCTTCTTCTTCATCTTCTTCAGGAACTCTCCGGCAGGTCCATAGTTAGCGTCCAGAGCTGCCTGTCGTTGGCGAGAGGGCAGCCGGTTCCAGACGATGGAGAAATTTCAGGATGAATGTGATGACGATGCCGGATGCTGGCCTCATGATGGATGCCGCCATCATCACCGGACCCGGTACGATGGTAACCGAGACCCTGCCCCTTCCCGAACCCAGTTTAGGACAAGTTAGGATAAGGCTCGAAGGTTGCGGCGTATGCGCGTCCAATCTGACGCCCTGGGCGGGGCCGGAGTGGATGCAGTTCCCGACCGAGCCCGGCGGGCTCGGGCATGAAGGCTGGGGCGTTGTCGACGCCGTGGGTGAGGACGTCCAGGGCTTGAAGCTCGGCGACCGCGTTGCCGCCCTCTCCTTTCACGCCTATGCGACCCACGACGTGGCGGATGCCGACAAGGTCGTGCTTCTTCCCGCCGCGCTGGCCGGGCAGCCGTTTCCCGGCGAACCGCTCGGCTGCGCCATGAACATCTTTCGCCGCAGCGAGATCAAGGCCGGGCAGACGGTCGCCATCATCGGCATCGGCTTTCTCGGGGCGCTGCTGACGCAGCTTGCTACATCGGCGGGCGCACGCGTGATCGCCATCTCGCGCCGACCCTATTCGCTCGACGTCGCGCAGCAGATGGGTGCGGCACACCGTATTCCCATGGAGGATCACTGGCAGATCATCGAGGAGGTGAAGGCGCTCACCGGCGAAACGATGTGCGACTGCGTCATCGAAGCAGTCGGCAAGCAGTGGCCGCTCGATCTCGCCGCCGAACTGACCCGGGAACGCGGACGGCTGGTCGTCGCTGGTTATCACCAGGACGGTGCGCGGCAGGTCAACATGCAGCTCTGGAACTGGCGCGGCATCGAGGTCATCAATGCCCATGAGCGCGACCCCGCAGAATACATCCGCGGCATCCGTGACGCGGTCGATGCGGTCGTGGCCGGACGGCTCGACCCCTCCTCGCTCTACACGCACAGCTTTCCTCTGGAGCGGCTCGACGCGGCGCTGGATGCGACCCGCGATCGCCCGGACGGATTTCTCAAGGCTCTGGTGACCTACAAATGAACGAGATGATTGCAGATCTTGAGCTCCCTGCGACCACCAAACCGGCGCGGCTGGGTTTCCTCGGCGTCGGCTGGATTGGTCGCCACCGCATGGAGGCGATTCTCGCCTCAGGTGCAGCCGAGGCTGTTGCGGTTGCGGATCCCTCCCCGGACATGGCTGAGGAGGCGCAAAAGCTTGCTCCCGGCGCCAAGGTGGTCGGCGGCCTGGAGGAACTTCTGGCGCTGGATCTGGACGGCGTGGTGATCGCGACGCCAAGCGCACAACATGCAGCACAATCGATCCAGGCACTGGAGGCCGGCGTTGCCGTCTTCTGCCAGAAGCCGCTTGGCCGCAATGCGGGTGAAGTCGAAGCAGTGGTTGCCGCCGCACGCGGCGCAGACCGCCTGCTCGGGGTCGATCTGTCCTACCGCCACACCGAAGGCATGCGTCAGATCCGCAGCCTGCTGAAGACCGGAGAGCTTGGCGAGGTGTTCGCCGTGGATCTGGTGTTCCACAACGCCTATGGCCCCGACAAGCCCTGGTTCT
The DNA here is from genome assembly GCF_056530405.1 of Rhizobium sp. PK7-22. Taxonomy (NCBI): domain Bacteria; kingdom Pseudomonadati; phylum Pseudomonadota; class Alphaproteobacteria; order Hyphomicrobiales; family Rhizobiaceae; genus Rhizobium; species Rhizobium sp. PK7-22. The sequence continues at coordinate 2,522,291 of NZ_CP096514.1, read as the reverse complement.
ATGACAAGACGCTGTCCGGTGGCGGCTGCGTCATGGACCTTGGCATCCACCTGGCGGATCTGGCTCTCTGGTCGCTGGACTTCCCCGAAGTGGCGAAGGTCACCTCGCAACTCTTTCATCAGGGACAGCGGATCAGCGGGACGGCCGAACAGGTCGAGGATTTCGCGACGGCCACCATCGAGCTTTCGACCGGCACCGTGGTGCGCCTGACCTGTTCCTGGCGCCTGCAGGCCGGCTGCGATGCGATCATCGGCGCAACCTTCTATGGCACCGCTGGTGGGGCCCAAATGACCAATACGCAAGGGTCTTTCTACGACTTCACGGCCGAGCGGTTCCACGGCACGAGCCGCGAACTGCTGATAGATCCACCTGACGACTGGGGTGGCCGCGCGGCAGCAGATTGGGCAGAACGGTTGCGGTCCGGCGGGCGGTATGACGCTGCCTGCGAGGCATTCATCACGACAGCCGAGGTGATCGACCGCATCTATCAGGCCGGATGAGTTTCCTGGACGACCACGAGGTCCCATCCCTATGACGACCGTGTCGATAGGTAATGAATGCATGGCAGCATCCCAGGAACCACTTCGCAGACTGCGTGTTATGTGGGCTTAAGGAGTTTCACATGCGGATCATCTTCGTCGTTATGCTTGCCTCGGTCTTGAGTATTCTTGCGTTCAAATATGTGGACCGGTCGATCGGAGAGTCCGACCTGATGGCCTCTCCAATGGAGATGTCTGCCGAGAACTAATGACGCTGGGCTGGAGAGCACATCCATGACCGGTGCAGGAGGATCAGCGATGAACCAAAGAGAAATCATACTGACATTCGTGCTGGCGATGGCTATCTACGTGGTGACTGTATTCCTGTGGCCTTCGAGCATCGGCGCTCTTGACAAGACTGCGCGGCTTGCAGGCCCTCCGGCGGAGACGGCCTTTCTTCTGGAGAGGTTCGGCGTGCCGTCGCCTGACCAAGAGACCACCCGGATTGAATGAAAAATGCCCCGCACTGCGGGGCATTTTTGTCAGAAGACGGTATTGCCGCTTTCTTCTTCCTCGTGCATCACGGCGACGTCGCCATTGGCGCTGAGCCTGACATTGTCACCTTCGATGTCCGCCACCAGATCGAGCGGAATGAAATGGTGATGGCCTTTGTGGTGGCCTTCGCCGGCGTCTGCCTTGGTCAGCTTGATGCGGCCATTCTCGACGCGATCGACCGTCCCGATGGGGACGCCGTCAGCTCCGATGACCTTCGCGTGTTCCTTGATGAGTCCTGAATCAATCATGTGGATCTCCTTTCGCACGGATTAAACGTACGAGGAGATGATTGGATGCAGGTTGATCTGTATCACTCGTGAATTTCGTAGGAACCCATCTTGCACAGGTTCTGCGTGTCTTCGGTGGTGTCCAGATCGGAGTCTTCGGAAAACTCGAACCGCATGTCGTACTCGCAGACGCTGCGTCCATCGGCGATGGTGATTTCAATGCTGTCGCCGGGGCTGAGGACGTCCTGTCCGAAGACATCATCTTCCCACTGATCGACCCCGGTCGGAGACGTGTAGAAACGCTCAAGGGTGGAGCTGGTAGAATTGGTCAGTTTGAAGACGAGATCTTCTGCCTGGGATGTAACTGCAGATGCCAAGAGGGCCGCCAGTGTGGTGACGGCAGCAACAGTAAGCTTGTTCACGTGAGAGTCTCCTGCCCATGATCGGACACTGTTCCATAGCAGGAAGCAAGACACTGGCAAGCTCCCGCGACCAAGGACTTAGCCCGTGTCGGACCTTTAGTTACAGAAGTTTAAGTTGGATTTGCCGCGGCCGCATGCGATGGCAGACCCCATGGGACGACAGCCCACTTGATCTGGCGCAGAGGCCATCCGATCTCAGACGCTATGGTAACTGTCGAAAGAGGAAAAAGCCAAGTGAAAGCCGAGACCGACATTGCCAGCAAGCAGGCAGGCAGCGTTCCAGATCTTGCCGCCATTCTCACCGATCAGGGTCGCAAGCCACGAGGGCGCAAGCTCAAGTTTGCCGTGCTGGCCCTTCTTCTGCTGGGCGCCGCGGCCGGGGGATACATCTACCTGCAGGGTGACGGTGCGACCTTCGACTACACGACACAGCCCGTACAGCGCGGCAACCTGCAGGTGATCGTCACGGCGACCGGCTCGGTCCAGCCGACGGATCAGGTCGATATCTCCAGCGAGCAGTCAGGCACGATCCGCGCCGTCAACGTTACCTATAATTCGACCGTCACCTCCGGCGAAGTTCTTGCGGAACTGGACACAAGCCGGCTCCAGGCAGATCTGGAGAATGCTCGCGCGCAGCTGGCCTCCGCTCGCGCCAACTTGTTGAAGGCCGATACCGATGTCGCCTCGACGAAGACAACCCTCGACAGGCTGACGGCACTTGCCGACCGTAACGTCACGAGCCAGCAGGATCTCGACGCCGCGCGCTATGCCCAGGATTCGGCGATCGCCTCCCGGGCCGTGGCAGAAGCTTCGGTCCAATCCGCAGAGGCGAGCCTTCGCCTCGCCGAAGTCAATCTCGGCAAGGCCAAAATTGTCTCTCCGATCGACGGCGTCATCCTGACGCGCGGTGCCGAGCCGGGCCAGACGGTCGCTTCCTCCCTGAATGCTCCCGTCCTCTTCACGATTGCCGGCGATCTGCGGCGGATGGAGCTGCAGGTCGCCGTCGACGAGGCGGATGTCGGCCAGGTCCAGGAAGGGCAATCGGCCACCTTTTCCGTCGATGCCTATCCGGAGCGATCCTTCCCCGCCACAATTCAGACGGTGCGTTTTGCCTCCGAGACCGTTTCCAACGTCGTGACCTACAAGGCCATCCTCACCGTCGACAACGACGACTTGCTGCTGCGTCCCGGCATGACGGCGACCGCCGATGTGGTGGTAGAGTCGGTCGAGGACGCCCTGCTTGTCCCCAATGCTGCCCTACGCTACTCACCACCCGCCGCGGCGGGCCGCAGCAGCGGCAGCGTTCTGACGCGTCTGTTCCGGGCGCCGAGAATGGGCGGCAATCGCCAAGCGGCCGGTGATAGCGCGAACCGCGGCGTCTGGGTCCTGCGCAATGGCATCCCCGAGCGCGTCGCTCTCCAGACAGGTCCCTCCGACGGTCAGTCCACGGTCGTGCGCGAGGGAGAGCTCAAGGAAGGCGACCTGGTGATCAGCGACGCCACGGCCCGCAATGGCTGAGGCTCCCATGGCTCCGGCCCCCCTCATCGAGTTTCGTCAGGTATCCAAATTCTACGGAAGCGGGGAAGCCACGATCCGGGCTCTCGATCGGGTTGATCTCTCGATCGAAGCCGGCGAGTTTGTCGCCATCATGGGACCGTCGGGTTCGGGCAAATCGACCTCGATGAATGTCATCGGCGGCCTCGATGTCCCCTCGTCCGGCGAATACCTGTTCCAGGGCATCCCGACCACCAACTTCAACCGGACGCAGCTGACGCTGCTGCGCCGTCACATGCTCGGCTTCGTCTTTCAAGGTTTCAACCTGCTGGCGCGCACCTCGGCCGTCGAGAACGTCGAGCTGCCGCTGGTCTATCGCGGCATGGCGGTGAGCGAACGCCGGGAGCGCGCAAAGCTCGCGCTCGAACAGGTGGGCCTCAAGGGCCGCGAAGGTCATACGACTCAGGAGCTGTCGGGTGGCCAGCAGCAGCGCGTGGCGATCGCCCGCGCCATCGTCACCGACCCCGCAGTCCTTCTCGCCGACGAGCCGACCGGCAATCTCGACACCAAGACCAGCCGCGAAATCATGGAGCTGATCTCGCGGCTCAACCGGGAGAACGGCATCACCGTCATCATGGTCACCCATGAGGAAGACATTGCCGCCTATGGCCGACGGCTTCTGCGGTTCGTCGACGGGCGACTGGCCGGCGACGAGGTTCAGGCAAGGGAGCCGGCACATGTTCTTTGAGACAGCAAAGCTTGCCTGGCGCGCGATCAGCCGCAATCTGCTGCGCTCCTTCCTGACGGTGCTCGGCGTGGTGATCGGGGTCGCGGCAGTCATCGCCATGGTGACGATCGGCAATGGCACAACGGCGCAGGTTCAATCGGAACTGGCGCGTCTCGGCACCAACACCCTTTTCGTGCGCCCTGGACAATGGGGACCCGGCCGCGCCAGCACGGAAGCCAAGCGTTTCGAGGACCGCGACGTGGAGGCCATGCGCGACCAGATCGCCGGCCTTCGCGCCGTCGCACCGATGAACCGCGGATCCGCGACCGTCATCGCCGGCGGCGAGAACCGGTCGTCGAGCGTCATCGGCACCACCAACGACTATCTCATCGCCCAGGACTGGGACCTTGCCGCCGGCCGCACCTTCCTGCCTGGGGAGGAACGCGGCCAGGCCGCCTGCATCGTCGGCGAGACGGTGCGGCGCGAACTCTTCGGCGCGGCCGATCCGGTCGGTCAGACGATCCGGGTCAGCAATATCTCCTGCCCGGTGGTCGGGCTTCTCTCGGCCAAGGGCCAGTCCGGCATGGGCGACGACCAGGACGACACGGTGATCATGCCGCTGAAGCTGCACCAGCGGCGCATCGGCGGCACGAACACCATCTCCAGCATCATCCTCTCGGCGCAGGACGGGGTATCGACGGCCAAGGTGCAGTCCGATGTGGAAAGCCTGCTGCGGGAGCGCCGGCGCATCGGCATCGGTCGCGACGACGACTTCTCGGTCGCCGACATGTCGCAGATGGCCGCTGCCATGACCGGCACCACGACGCTCCTGACGGGACTGCTCGGCGCGGTGGCCGCCGTCAGCCTGCTCGTCGGCGGCATCGGCATCATGAACATCATGCTGGTCTCGGTGACGGAGCGGACGCGGGAGATCGGCATCCGGCTTGCGATCGGCGCCCTCGAACGCCAGGTGCTGACGCAGTTCCTCGTCGAGGCCGTGATGCTGTCGATCTTCGGCGGCGTGGCCGGCATCCTGACCGGGCTCTCGCTGGCCTATGGCGTCGTGTCGCTCTTGAACGTGCCCTTCGTGACGAGCCCGATGATCATCTTCGTGGCCTTCGCATTCTCGGCCATCATCGGCGTCGTCTTCGGCTATTTCCCGGCCCGGCGTGCGGCACAGCTCAACCCGATCGACGCGCTCCGCCACGAATAGCCGGAGCACGCGCTAAGACAAAGATCACGGGATGAGGAGTGCGGTTGCGATCAGCCAGCGTGCGACTGCGCGTCGCGCTGCTTGGCAAGTGCCGCGAGATCGGCCGGCTTCAATTCGACGGATTCGCCGCAGCCGCATGCGGAGGTCTGGTTCGGGTTCACGAAGATAAAGCCGGAGCGCATCTTGCTCATCTCGAAATCCATCTGCGTGCCGAGGAGATAGAGGACGGCGGACGGCTCGATCCAGACCCTGGCGCCTGCATGCTCGATGAGGTCGTCCTTGGCGTTCGGCTCGGTCACCAGGTCGATAGTGTATTCCATGCCGGCGCAGCCGCCCTTCTTGATGCCGACGCGCACGCCCTTCGCATCCGGTCCGGAATTGCCGACGATCGCGTTGACGCGCTCGGCGGCGGCTTCGGTCATGGTCATTACTGCAAAGCCCATCGGCTCATGCTCCTTCTACAGCCGGGTTCAAGGCCCGGTGTTGTTGGACTGAATGTAAGGGCAGCCCGTAAACGGATCAATACCAGCCGACGGCGACCTGCGCCTCTTCGGACATACGCTCCGGTGTCCACGGCGGATCGAAGGTCATCTCGACCTCGACACCGGAGACGCCCTCGACGGCGCCAACGGCATTTTCCACCCAGCCCGGCATCTCGCCTGCAACGGGGCAGCCAGGGGCCGTCAGCGTCATGGCGATCTTGACCATGCGGTCGTCCTCGATGTCGATCTTGTAGATCAGGCCAAGTTCGAAGATATCCGACGGGATCTCGGGATCGTAGACGGTCTTCAGGGCGGCGATGATGTCATCGCTCAGACGCGCCAGTTCCTCCTGCGGAATCGACGACTGGACGATCCCCTCGCGGGCGTCCCATTTCAGTTCGCTGTCTTCCACGGCCATGGCAATATCCTCAGGCAAAGAATGTACGGGCATAGTCGAGCGCATCTGCAAGTGCGTCAACCTCGGCACGCGTATTGTACATGCCGAACGATGCACGGCATGTGGATGTGACACCGAAGCGCTTCAAGAGCGGCATGGCGCAATGGGTGCCGGCGCGGACGGCAACGCCGCGGCGGTCGATCACCATGGAAACGTCGTGGGCATGGATGCCGGCAAGCTCGAAGGAGAAGATGGCGCCCTTGCCGGGTGCATTGCCGATGATCCGGAGCGAGTTGATGGCCCGCAGCCGTTCCTCCGCATAGGCAGCCAGATCGGCCTCGTGCCTGGCGATCGCGTCGCGTCCGATCTTGTCCATGTAGTCCAATGCGTAGCCAAGCCCGATCGCCTGCACGATCGGCGGCGTGCCCGCCTCGAAGCGGTGCGGCGGATCATTGTAGGTGACGCCTTCCTCGGAGACGTCGACGATCATCTCGCCGCCTCCCTGGAAGGGACGCATCTCCTTCAGCCGGTCCATCTTGCCGTAGAGAACGCCGATCCCGGATGGTCCGTAAAGCTTGTGCCCGGTCATCACATACCAGTCGCAGTCGATGTCCTGCACGTCGACCGACATGTGGACTGCGCCCTGGCTGCCGTCGATCAGAACCGGAATGCCGCGCTCGTGCGCGATCCGGCAGACTTCCTTCACCGGCACCACGGTACCGAGCGCATTCGACATGTGCGTGATCGCGACGAGCTTGGTCTTTTCCGTCAGGCTCTTCTCGAACGCTTCGATGTGGAAGGCGCCGTCCTCGTCGACCGGGACCCAGACCAGCTTGGCGCCCTGCCGTTCGCGGATGAAATGCCATGGCACGATATTGGAGTGGTGCTCCATGATGGTGATGACGATCTCGTCGTCCTCGCCGATCTTCGGCATGCCCCAGCCGTAGGCGACGGTGTTGATCGCCTCCGTCGAGGATTTGGTGAAGACGATCTCGTCGACCGATCCGGCGTTCAGGAAGCGGCGCACAGTCTCGCGGGACGCCTCATAGGCATCGGTCGCGGCATTCGAGAGGAAATGCAGGCCGCGATGGACGTTGGCATATCCACTGGAATAGGTGTCGGAGATGGCGTCAATCACCACCTGCGGCTTCTGGGCCGAGGCGCCATTGTCCAGATACACTAGCGGCTTGCCATAGACCTCGCGCGACAGGATCGGAAAATCCCGCCGGATGGCTTCTACGTCGTAATCGGTCGCTGGTGTGATCTGGTCCATGTCAGGCGTGCTTTTCCAGCCAAGCCGAGATGATGCCTTCCAGCGCCTCGACCAGCTTTTCATCTTCGAGTTCTTCGACGACCTCGGCCACGAAGGCGTTGACCAGCATCGCGCGCGCCTTGTTTTCCGGGATCCCGCGCGACGTCAGGTAGTAGAGATGATTGCCGTCGATGTCCGACACCGTGGCGCCATGGCCGCAGATGACGTCGTCGGCAAAGATCTCCAGTTCCGGCTTGACCGAAAACTCGCCGTCGTCAGTCAGGAGCAGCGTGTTGCAGGCCATCTTGGCGTCGGTCTTCTGGGCATCCGGTGCGACCCGGATCATTCCCTGGAAAACGCCCCGGGCGCGGTCGAAGACGACGTTGCGGAAGATCTCGGTGGAATTGGTGTTCGGCACATTGTGGCCGAGCACCAGGGTCACGTCCGTGTGGGTCTCGCCGCCGAGCAGGTTGACGCCGCGAAGCGTCAGCTCGCTGCCTTCGCCGTCCACATCGATGCGCAGTTCCTGGCGCACCAGCTTGCCACCGGCATTGATGACGAAGAGCCTCAGCTTGGAATTGGTCCCGAATTTGACCCGGATCTGGCCGAGATGCGTGTCCTCCGCCCCTTGCTCCTGCAGGATGATCCAGACGGCCTCAGCCCCCTCTTCCAGGGTGATGTCGCTGATGCTGGAGACCAGGGCAGCCTCACCCGTTATCGAGCGGTGGCGCTCGATAACGGTCGCCCTGGAGCCGGCGCCGAAGGTGACCGGAAAGCGGGTGTGAACCTGCCCTGCCCCATGCAGCGCCTGCAGTTCGATCGGAGCATCAACGGTGACCCCAGCGGGAACGGCGATGCTGTAGCCGTCGCGAACAAGGCTGCCGTTGATCTTGCCGATCGCGTCATCCTTGTCGAGCGCTGCAAGACCCGCTGCCGCCGTGCCGTTGATGAGGCTTTCGGCGTAAGAAGCGATCCCCAGGCCCTCGATCGAGGCTGCCGCATCTGCAGCACCTTGCAGCACCGGCAGCACCTGGGCGCCCTCGACGAGAGGAGCAATGGTGACGAGCGAAGGGGCCGCCACCAGGGGTGCCGGAACGTTGCGCAGCAGTGTGCGCAGGTCCGTATAGTGCCAGGCTTCGACGCGGCGCGTCGGCAGGCCGGCGATCTTGATGTCGTTGAGCAGCCGATCGCGCGTGCCGGTAACGGCGCCGTCGCCCGGCAGGTCGCCGACCTGCGCGGTGTAGGCTTCCACCAGAGCCGTTTCGGCCGGTGTCAGGCGAATGGGCGTGTGAATGTTCATGTCTACGTCCTTTCCGGGAATCAGGCTGCTTTCCCGATGATGTCGGCGTAGCCGTTGGCTTCCAGCTCGAGCGCCAGATCCTTGTCGCCGGACCGGATGACCTGGCCCTTGTAGAGAACGTGGACGGTGTCCGGAACGATGTATTCGAGCAGGCGCTGGTAGTGGGTAATGACGATCACGGCACGATCCGGGGACTTCAGCGCGTTGACGCCGTCGGCGACGATCTTCAGCGCATCGATGTCGAGGCCGGAATCGGTCTCGTCGAGAATGCAGAGCTTCGGCTCGAGCAGTGCCATCTGCAGAATTTCGGCACGCTTCTTTTCACCGCCGGAAAAGCCGACGTTGAGCGGACGGCGCAGCATGGCCGGGTCGATCTTCAGTTCGGCAGCAGCTTCCTTGACGCGGCGGATGAAGTCCGGCGTCGTCAGTTCCTCTTCGCCGCGCGCCTTGCGCTGCTCGTTCATCGCCACCTTCAAGAACTGCATGGTCGCGACGCCGGGAATTTCTACCGGATACTGGAAGGCCAGGAAGATGCCCTTGGAGGCACGCTCGGCCGGATCGAGCTCGAGAATGCTCTCGCCGTTGTAGAGGATCTCGCCTTCGGTGACCTCGTAGTCCTCGCGGCCGGACAGGATGTAGGACAACGTCGATTTTCCGGAGCCATTCGGCCCCATGATGGCAGCGACTTCGCCGGCCCTGACCGTCAGGTTCAGGCCCCGAATGATTTCAGTGCCGTCTTCGGCAATGCGGGCATGAAGATTGCGAATTTCAAGCATGTTGTGTTCCTGTCCATCGAGCGGCACCACGGCCGCCTGTCGTTACTTTTTGCGCCGTTCAGCGCCTTCTCATTCCGTCATCCTCGGGCTTGTCCCGAGGATCTATTGCGGTGTCAGTTGTAGTCAGACCATTGCGGCGTGCTCGGTTGCGGTACGTAGATGTTCTCGATTTCATCGATACGCTCATAGAGATCCAGCCAAGTCGGGTTCAACCCTTCGATCAGCTTGATCTTCCAATCCCGCAAATAGCGCTTCAGCGATTTCTCGCGCTGGATCGCCAGGACGATGTTCGGATGCAACTCGAACCACACCAAAAGCTTCGCATTGTATCTGGACGTAAAACCCTTCCTCACTTCATTCCGGTGTTCCCAAACGCGCCCCTGCAGGTCGCTGGTCACGCCGACGTAGATTACTCCGCGCGGCTTGTCCGACATCATGTAGACGAAGCCGGACATCGCGGATCAGCCCTTCCGCCGGTAGATCCTCGGGACAAGCCCGAGGATGACGACCACCGCCGGCTGAGCGCGCCGTCTCATCAGCCCACGCTTCCTTCGAGCGAAATCCCGATCAGCTTCTGGGCTTCGACGGCAAATTCCATCGGCAGTTCCTGGATGACGTCCTTGACGAAGCCGTTGACGATGAGGGCGATGGCTTCCTCTTCGGGGATGCCGCGCTGCATGACGTAGAACTTCTGGTCGTCGGAGATCTTCGAGGTGGTCGCCTCGTGCTCCACCTGGGCGGACGCGTTCTTGACCTCGATGTAGGGCACAGTGTGAGCGCCGCACTTGTCGCCGATCAGGAGCGAATCGCAGTTGGTGAAGTTGCGCGCATTCTCAGCCCGGCGGTGGATCGAGACCTGGCCACGATAGGTGTTGTTGGAGCGCCCGGCCGAGATCCCCTTGGAGATGATGCGGCTCGAGGTGTTCTTGCCGAGGTGGATCATCTTCGTGCCCGAGTCGATCTGTTGATAGCCGTTCGACACGGCGATCGAGTAGAACTCGCCGCGGCTGTCGTCGCCGCGCAGGATGCAGCTCGGATACTTCCAGGTGATCGCCGAACCGGTCTCGACCTGGGTCCATGAGATCTTCGAGCGGTGACCGCGGCAATCGCCGCGCTTGGTGACGAAGTTGTAGATGCCGCCCTTGCCCTGGGCATCGCCCGGGTACCAGTTCTGAACCGTGGAGTATTTGATCTCGGCGTCGTCGAGAGCGACGAGTTCGACGACCGCAGCATGCAACTGGTTCTCGTCGCGCTGCGGTGCCGTGCAGCCTTCGAGATAGGAGACGTAGGCGCCTTCCTCGGCGATGATCAGGGTCCGTTCGAACTGGCCCGTGTTCTTCTCGTTGATGCGGAAGTAGGTCGACAGCTCCATCGGGCAGCGAACGCCCTTCGGCACGAAGACGAAGGAACCGTCGGTGAAAACGGCCGCATTCAGCGTTGCATAGTAGTTGTCGGTGGTCGGAACGACTGAGCCAAGATACTGCTTGATCAGGTCCGGGTGCTCGCGGATCGCCTCGGAGATCGACATGAAGATCACGCCGGCCTTCTGCAGTTCCTTCTTGAAGGTCGTGACGACGGACACCGAATCGAAGACGGCATCGACGGCGACGCGCGGCTTCTGGACGCCGGCGAGCATTTCCTGCTCCTGCAGCGGAATGCCGAGCTTCTCGTAGACCCGCAGCAGCTCCGGATCGACCTCCTCAAGGGACGTCGGCCCAGTCATGTTCTTCGGCGCGGCATAATAATAGAGCTCGTTGAAGTCGATCTTCGGATAATCGACGCGCGCCCAAGTTGGCTCTTCCATCGTCAGCCAGCGCTGATAGGCGTCGAGGCGCCACGCCAGCATCCAGTCCGGCTCCTGCTTCTTGGCCGAGATGAAGCGGATGATGTCTTCGGACAGACCCTTGGGGGCCTTGTCCACTTCGATGATCGTCTCGAAGCCGTATTTGTACTGGTCGACATCGATCTGGCGGACCTGATCGATCGTTTCCTGCACCGCAGCCATGGTGTTCTCCAACTCTCGCCGGCAGTCAGGCCGGCACCTCTTTTTTCGGACGGACGTTCCGCCGGTATGTAGGGGCCAAAAGGCGCTTTTCACACCTTCGGGCAAGCGGAAAATTGTCTTTCCGCAGGTTTATTGCCGCTTACGCGGCTTCTCCGGCCGAACGACGCCGGCCGGAAATTCTCTTGAACGCCGCCAGTGCGGCGTCGATGTCTGCCGAAGTCGTCGTCGGGCCGATGGAAATGCGCAGCGCACCGAGATCGGCGTCGAAGCCCATGGCCGTCAGCACGTGGCTCTGGCCGACCTTGCCGGACGAGCAGGCCGAGCCAGCCGACAGCGCCACGCCCTCGATATCGAAGGCGATCTGGCCGGTCTCGGATTTCAGCCCCGGAAGGGTGAAGAAACAGGTGTTGCCCACTCGCTCCACATCTCGCCCGTGGATGATCACGTCCGGTGCCAGGGCAGCCATTCCAGCTTCCAGCGCATCTCGCATCCCTCCAAGCCGGAAATGATTGGCACCCATATCCTCAAGTGGTGCCTCAGCAGCAGCCCCGAAGCCAATGATTCCATGGTAGTTCTCTGTACCAGAGCGATGCCCCTTTTCTTGCCCGCCACCGCGGATCAAGGCAGCTGGCAACAAAGCCTCGCCGCGCGAGATCAGGGCGCCGACGCCTTTAGGGCCGCCGATCTTGTGGGACGAGACAATCATGAAATCGGCGTCGAGCGCTGCGATATCGACCGGAATTCGACCCACCGCCTGCACCGCGTCGACGATCAACAGACCGCCGAAGTGGTGAACGAGGCGCGCCGCCTCCGCCACGGGCTGGACGATGCCCGTTTCATTGTTGACCAGCATCAGCGCCACAAGGGGCAGACCCTCGGCGCGATCATGCGCCGCCAGTGCGGCTTCCAGCATCTGGAGATCGAGGATACCCTGGCGGGTCACGGAGATCTCCGACACCTGCTCGGGCGTAAAGCGTCCGCCTTCGCGCACTGCCGGATGCTCGATGGCCGAGACATAGAGATGGCTGACGAGAAGCGGCGCCCGCCCCATTCGAAAATCCGGGGTCAGGACGTGGTTTGCCGCTTCCGTTGCGCCGCTTGTGAAGATGACATGGGCAGGCTCGGCAGCGACCAGAGCAGCGACCTGCCGGCGGGCCTTGTCGATACCGGCACGTGCCGCACGTCCCTCGGCATGTACCGACGAGGCATTGCCGGGCATGGCGAAGGCATCGACCATGGCCAGACGCGCCGGCTCGCAAAGCGGCGCGGTCGCATTCCAGTCCATGTAGACGCGTGTACCTACCATTGCCCGGCCTGCATTCCTTCCTAGATAGCCATCAAGTTCCATGCCATGGGTGCAAGCCGCATTTTCCTTGAATTTTCGAACGGCCTTGCCTTATGAGACATCAGCCGGGTCGCCAAGCGGCCCCTCAAAAGTTTCGAATGGTTCTAAACTGAGTTTTAGAAAAGCTGACCGACTTCGTCAAGTCTCGACTTGGCACTCAGTGAGCAACCTGAACATCTGACCGGAGTACCGATGCCCGAAGTCATCTTCAACGGCCCCGCTGGCCGCCTCGAGGGGCGATATCAGCCCTCCAAAGAAAAAAAACGCCCCGATCGCCATCATCCTGCATCCGCACCCGCAGTTCGGCGGCACGATGAACAATCAGATCGTCTACCAGCTTTTCTATATGTTCCAGAAGCGCGGCTTCACGACGCTTCGCTTCAACTTCCGCGGCATCGGCCGCAGCCAGGGCGAATTCGACCATGGCGCCGGTGAACTCTCGGACGCGGCCTCCGCGCTCGACTGGGTCCAAAGCCTGCATCCGGATTCGAAGAGCTGCTGGGTTGCCGGCTATTCGTTCGGCTCCTGGATCGGCATGCAGCTTCTGATGCGCCGCCCCGAGATCGAAGGCTTCATGTCGATCGCGCCGCAACCGAACACCTATGACTTCTCGTTCCTGGCACCCTGCCCTTCGTCCGGCCTGATCATTCACGGCAATGCCGACAGGGTCGCGCCCGAAAAGGATGTGGTGGGACTGGTGGAGAAGCTGAAGACCCAGAAGGGCATCCTGATCACCCATCGCACGATGGAAGGCGCCAACCACTTCTTCAACGGCCAGGTCGATGCCCTGATGGCCGAATGCGAGGACTATCTGGACCGCCGCCTCGAAGGCGAACTGGTCCCCGAGCCGGCTGCCAAGCGGATCCGCTGAGCTTAATCGAACAATCGAGGCGGTGACGTCCGTCGCCGCCTCGCTGCCCCTCAGACAGACTGCCCCGTTTTGCTCGGATAACTGATGCGGCCTCCAGAGATGGGCATGGCGACGCCGGTTGTGCCGGGGAACGTCAAAGGCAGGCCCTGCATCGAGCGCACCGCCAGGTAGGCCCAGGCCTCCGCTTCCATGGCATCGCCGTCCAGCTTGACTTCCTCGGCCGAGACCACCCTTGCTCCGCACGCTCCCGCAAGTGTTGCGAGATCCGCCATAAGAACGGTATTCAACCGCCCCCCTCCGCCAATGACAAAGAGCCCCGGCGCTTCCGGGAGGTGACCAGACGACCTGATGATCGCGGCTGCCGCCACATAGGCGAGCGTGCGTGCGCCATCCGCAAGCTCTGCCTGATCGCCGCGCAGCGGCAGGAAGTCGTTTCGGTCCAGCGACCGGCGCGTCTTTGCGGTGAAGAACGGCTGCGACAGATAGCTTTCGGCCAGCTCGGCAATCACCTGCCCTTCCGATCCGATCATACCCCCCTGATCGAAGGGGATACCCGCCTGCGCCTCTACCCATTGATCGATCAGGGTATTTCCGGGACCGCCGTCGAAAGCCGTCAGCACGCCGTCCCGACCGATGAAGGTGAGGTTGGAGATGCCGCCGATATTGACGAAACAGACCGGGCGCTCCGGCACATCGAGCCCCTCGGCAAGTGCCGCATGATAGGCCGGGACCAGAGGCGCGCCCTGCCCGCCATGCACCATGTCGTTAGCGCGCATGTCCGACACCACGGCAATACCGGTCAGATCAGCCAGCAGTTGTCCGTCCCCCAGCTGGACGGTCAAAGCCTCGTCCGGGCGGTGCAGCACCGTCTGCCCGTGGAAGCCGACGGCGTCGATATCGGATGACGACAGTCCGTTCTGCTCAAGGAATTTGCCGATGGCGACGGCGTGCCGCTCCGTCAGTTCCCGTTCAACAACCGCAAGAATACCTAGCCGTTCCGTCCGCTCGCGGATCGCGGTGGCATCCTGAAGCGCCTGCTTCAATCTCTCGCGGAAAGCCGGTTCGTAGGCAACGCCCAGAAAGGCGCCGCGCTGCACAAGACCTTGCCCGTCGGTGCGCACCAGAGCCACGTCGATGCCATCCATCGACGTCCCGCTCATCAATCCGATTGCCGTTTTCATTCCGTCCATTGATGACACTCAGAATCAATTTTGAAGTGATTAAGGTCAGAAACAGTGCTAGACGCCGCCTCGCAAATGAAAACACATCCACAGAGATAAGAGATGTCCAGGTTCAAGTCCGATTTCCTCCGTACGCTCGACGAGCGCGGCTTCATCCACCAGATCTCCGACGAGGCAGGTCTCGACGCGTTGTTCGCCAAGGAAACGGTAACCGCCTATATCGGCTATGATCCGACGGCGTCGAGCCTGCATGTCGGGCATCTCACCCAGATCATGATGCTGCACTGGATGCAACAGACCGGCCACCAGCCGATCTCGCTGATGGGCGGCGGCACCGGCATGGTCGGCGACCCCTCCTTCAAGGAGGAGGCGCGCAAGCTGATGACGGTCGACATGATCGAGGACAACATCACCTCGCTGAAGCATGTCTTCGCCAACTACCTCGATTACGACCGCCAGCCCAATCCGGCGCTGATGATCAACAACGCCGACTGGCTGCGCCCGCTCAACTATCTCGAATTCCTGCGCGACGTCGGGCGGCATTTCTCGGTCAACCGGATGCTGTCCTTCGACAGCGTCAAGACGCGGCTTGATCGGGAGCAGTCCCTGTCGTTCCTGGAATTCAACTACATGATCCTTCAGGCTTATGACTTCGTCGAGCTCTCCCAGCGCTACGGTTGCCGGCTGCAGATGGGCGGCTCCGACCAGTGGGGCAATATCATCAACGGCATCGACCTCGGTCACCGGATGGGGACGCCACAGCTCTATGCGCTGACCTCGCCGCTCTTGACCACCTCGTCAGGC
Organism: Rhizobium sp. PK7-22; assembly: GCF_056530405.1. Taxonomy (NCBI): domain Bacteria; kingdom Pseudomonadati; phylum Pseudomonadota; class Alphaproteobacteria; order Hyphomicrobiales; family Rhizobiaceae; genus Rhizobium; species Rhizobium sp. PK7-22. The sequence continues at coordinate 2,506,761 of NZ_CP096514.1, read as the reverse complement.
GCCAAGATGGGCAAGTCGGCGTCGGGCGCGATCTGGCTGAACAAGGACCTGCTGCCGGTCTATGACTTCTGGCAGTACTGGCGCAACACCGAAGACGCCGATGTCATCCGGTTCGCCAAGCTGTTCACGACCCTGCCGATGGCGGAGATCGAGAAGCTTTCGAAGCTCGACGGCTCGGAGATCAACGAAGCAAAGAAGATCCTGGCAACGGAAGTCACCGCCATCCTGCATGGCCGCCAGGCCGCCGAAGAGGCCGCCGAGACGGCGCGCCGGACGTTCGAGGAGGGTTCGCTTTCCGACAACCTGCCGTCGATCGACGTGCCGCAGGCGGAGCTGGAAGCGGGCCTCGGACTGCTGTCGCTGATCGTGCGGGCAGGCCTTGCCGCGTCGAATGGTGAGGCGCGTCGCCATGTCCAGGGCGGTGGCGTGCGGATCAATGACGAAGCGGTCACCGACGAGCGCATGACCGTCGGTGATGGTCAGCTGATGGCTGATGGCGTCATCAAGCTGTCGCTCGGCAAGAAGAAGCACATCCTCGTGCGGCCCTCCTGAACCTTCGAACGACTTGCCTTCCAATAGGCCCGGTCACAGCCGGGCCTATTGGAACTCGAAGATCTGCCGGAAGATGCCGGGTGCGATGATCGACAGCGGGTTGATCGTCAGGCGGGGCTGATCGAACGGCCCCTCCATCTTGAAGGTGATGCCGAGCAGCCCCCTGTCGCGTCCGTTGCCAAGGATCACCCCGATGATCGGCAGTTCCGCAAACAGCCGGTTCAGGCCGTAGGCCGGCATGAACGTTCCGGTCATGTCCATGTTGCCGCGCGAATCGCGCAGGATGCCCTGGAAGCTTGCGCCGATCTGCTCCCCGCGGACGATGCCGTTCTCTACCGACAGTGCGCCCCCCTGGTATACGACCCGTGCGAAGCCACGTTGAAATTTGGCCGAACTCACGTCGATGTCCCGCTTGACCGCCGCGTTCAGGCTTTTCTGCTGCTCACCCACCGGCGTCGACACGAGCGACTGCAGCCGCTCCTCGTTCATCAACGCGAAATTGCGCAGGTCCAGCGAACCGCTCCAGACATTGTCGCGCTGCGGCCTGAGGCTCACGTTGAGCAGTCCCCCCTGGATTCGGTCGTAGAGATTTGCAAAGCGCGCCACCGCGCCGGCATCACCGCTGGTCAGGGAGATGATCTGCGACTGGTTCATGCGGCTGACGACGGGCGCGCCGCTTTGGGTGACGGCAGAGAAGTCAGCCTTGGAGATCGTGCCGTTGCGCGTCTCAAACAGCATCGTGACGTTCGCGAGCCGCTCGTCGCCGAAGCCGACCATCTGGCCGAGCTCGGCCTTGATCGTCGCGCTTCCGTCACCGCCGCCGCCCGACGCTCCTCCAGAGCGCAGGCGCGTCAGTATCGGGCGCATGTCCGCCGAAGCACCCGAGATGGAGACGTCGAAGCCGCCTTTTGTCTGATTCAGAGACGCCCGGAAGTCGTCGCCTGGCGAGAGCTGAACGCGCGACAGTTGCGCCGACTGAAGCTGCCCGCCAGCGAGCGTCATTTCGCCCTGGGCCCCGAATCCGTCCCCATCCAGACGAAAACTGCTGATGCTTTCCTGTGTGCCATCGCTCGCGATCTCGAAGTCGGCTTTCGTCGGGATACCATTGCCCTTGGTCCAGCCGATCCAGGGCACCGAAAGGGTCGAGCGGGTCAGGTCGAGGGAGACGCTCTGCCGGGTATCGTCAACACGGGTGATCTGCGCCTCGATCGTGCCATCGACGACGTCGGACAGACCCGGAACGAGCTTCTCGCGCTGCTGGTTGTCCAGGCTCGCCTTGATGATCCGCTCCTTGGGAACCGTCGACGATTTGCCGATCGGCTCGACCAGAGTCACCTCCGCGGGCACGCCGTCGATGGCGGCCTTGGCCGTCAGTCGGGCGGCCTTCCTGTCGACGTTCAACAGGCCGTTGACATCGCTGATCTGGTGACCGGAAAATGGCGGTCCGACGTCGACGTCGGCCAGTTCGATTTCGGCGCTCCAGTCGGGCTCCGGCGGGTTCTGGTCGGCGATCAGCCCCAGACGCGCCTTGACCCTGGCCGTGGCAGTTCCGCCGAAATCATCCGGCTTGAACTCGGTTTCCTTCAGCGCGTTCAGTGGACGGAAATTGGCCAGTTCGGCAACGGCATTGGCATCCCCGGACACCTGGATGGCAAGATCAGCCATCAGCGGCTTTGTATAGGTCGACGCGACGGTAAACTCACCATCGGCCACCTTTACCGATCGTCCTGACGGGAGATAGGAGGCGCCGCTTTCGATCTCCACTTTCAACAATTCGCCCTTCAGATCGAAGTTGGCATCCAGATCGCGCAGCGGCGGAATGTCGCCGGGCAAATTCAGCCGGGCGTCCTGGATATCGAAGGCAATGCGCAATTCATTGGCATCGAGATCCAGCGGATGGCCGGGCCCCTTCATCTTGCCGGCAGGAATGAACACGGCGATAGACCCATTGATGGCAGTGCCGCCGTAGATGTTTTCCAGCACCCATGTCCGAGGCTTGTTGGCCATCCAGAAGGGCCAGAATTGCTTGATCCCTGCCACTTCCATCGTCGGGAGTTGTCCGCCGAAGCTGATCTCCGGCGACGCGTCTCCCAGCTGGATCTTCAGCGAACCGGCCATTGAGCCCAGTGGGCTCGACAGCAGCATGTCGTTCACCTGCAGCTGACGGTCGGCCGACAGGTAGCGTCCCGAAGCCCTCAGGTCGAAGACGGCCGGCGCTTCACCGGAACCTGCCGCCGTCGCCTTCCCGCCGCTGACCAGCAGGCTAAGCCCGAATCCCGGCCGGGCATCTGCGGGGTCGAGCCGGTTGAGGTCGACCACGGCTCCGTTGAGCGGAAGGACGGTGGTTCCGAAGCGCACCTCCGAATCCAGGATCTCGAGAGAATTCTTGCCGAAGTCATAGGTCGCCTTGATCAACCCGCCGGAAAGCTCCTGGGCCAGGCCGTCGAAATAGAAGAGCCCGGTGGAGGGCCGCAGCGTCGCCTTGATTGAGGGCGTCGTCGATTCACGCGCCCGCACCGCCTCGACATCGAGATCGATCGTCCCCTGCACCCCATCACGGGGTGCCCCGTCGTCAGCCCGCCGCAGGAGAAAGGGCGTCGTTTCCAGTCCGGTCAAGGTGGCCTTCAGCGATGAGGAGACACCCTCGATCACGGCAGCGGTGGCCTGCAGCCGCGCTGGTTGTCCATCGAGCGCGACGTCGCCGATCACGGAGATCTCGCCCGGAGCGGTGCGGGTGAGGTCAAGGCCCGCCACTTCCAGCGCAATCGGCTTGCGCCCCGGCGCGGCAGGCATGAGTACCTCGATCCCCGCCAGGCTGATCGTGTTGGTGCCGGTGCGCTCCATCAGTCCACGCGCTTCGTCGAGACGTTGAAACGCCTGCTCGAGAACCGCCGGTAGAGCATCGACACGCACCTTTGCCAGCGCCATCGGATCCCCGGGCGGCAGAGCACCTGTATCGAGCTGGATGCCATTGGCTTCCATATGCCGGATGGAGATACGGCCCGCGGCAAGGGCAAGCGGATCGATCGCCATCCTGAGGGCGGTAGCCCGTGTCAGGTGCTGTCCCGACGCCTGTTCGACGATGTTCACGTCGCGCGCTTCGAGGGCGAGGCGAAAATCCGAATCGAAGCGGATGGCGGCGGAGCCCACCGTGGCCGTGTATCGCGGGCCGAGCGCGTTGTTCAGCGCATCGTTTGCCCGTGCCGACAGCGCACCGTCGACGGCACCGCCCTCGATGGCAAAAAACGCGCTTGCGACCGCCGCCAGAACCAGAAACGTCATGATCGTCAACATGCGCCAGAGCCTGCGCATGCGCGTACGCGGCAGCGGACAGTGAACGATCATCGGGTCTTCGGCCTGCGCCGAAGGCAAGGTGTGCAGCGGCGTAAATTCATTCCTGCCGAAGCTGACCTTTTCGCCGCGAATTTCCGCCATTCCTGAATAAACTCGCCTCTGGTGCGCCAATGATCTGGTCTGCGGCCAAATCAGTATACATGATTTGCGGCCTCATCCTTCAACATACTGGCGAAAGAAAGGACTACCATGACCGAATTGAAAGCTGGCGACGCTGCTCCCGCATTCACCTTGCCCACGGCGGGAAACGGATCGGTCGCCCTGGGCGACCTGAAGGGCCAGAACGTCGTTCTCTATTTCTACCCGAAGGACGATACGAGCGGCTGCACGACTGAGGCGCTTGCCTTCACCGAGCTGCTGCCGCAGTTTTCAGACGCCGGAGCCACTATCATCGGCGTCTCGCCCGACACGGTATCCAAACATGACAAGTTTGCCGCCAAATATGGCCTGAAGATCATTCTCGCCTCGGACGAAGACAATGCCGCGGCCCTCGCCTATGGCGTCTGGAAGGAGAAAAGCATGTACGGACGCACCTACATGGGGATTGAGCGTTCGACCTTTCTGATCGGGCCTGACGGCCGGCTGCTGGCTGTCTGGCCGAAGGTAAAAGTGGCCGGGCATGCGCAAGAGGTCCTGGCCGCCCTCACGAAGTGACAGGAGGTATTTTTCCGGGTCGCGAGAAAGGCTCCATTAACCTTAACCGGGTGTAATCCCCTGATCGAATACCAAGCGGAATCGGTCAGGGGACGATATTGACGCAGCCGGGAGACAGAAGAGGATTTGCTCAGAAGCGGCCCGAGCATGTCGTGATCCTCGCCAAAGGCGACAAGATCCGCCACATGACCTTCCGCCCCTGGATGGTTGGTGTGACGGTGTGCTTGATCGCGGTCCTCTCGATTGGCTATCTCGCTGCGACCGCCTATCTCTTTTTTCGCGACGATCTGATCCGTGTCGCCATCGCGCGGCAGTCTCACATCCAGCAGGAATACGAGGATCGGATAGCGGCGTTGCGCACACAGCTGGACAGCGTGACGTCGCGACACCTCATGGACCAGCAGGTCTTGCAGCAGAAGGTCGAGAAACTGCTGGAGCAGCAGGATGCCCTCTTTTCCCGCCATGGAAAGCTTGGTCCGCTCCTGGAACGCGCCCAGGAATCTGGCCTGATGCCTGCAGGCACTGACAATCCCGGCGGCAAAGATCCAGAGCGCCAGGCATCGGTCGGCGGTGGCGCACAGGCCATCGACGCCCTGCTGGGCACCCCGGGAGAGGCAAGTGCGCCCGGCCTCGCCTATGCTCCATTGCGTGAAAGCAAGGCGGAACGGGCTGACCTCATGTTCTCCAAGGTCGATTCGTCGCTCAGGGATATCGAGCAGGAGCAACTGGCGAAGATTGCCGGCCTCACGGTGGATGCGTCACAGACGGCCGATGCGATCGCCAGCATTCTGAAGAGGACCGGCGTCAATATCGATGCCCTCACCCCATCGAGCGTGGAAGGATTGGGCGGGCCGCTTCTGGAGCCGGAGACCGCCGTTGCAGCCTTCAACGATTCGGTAAACGACCTGGATGCGGCGCTCAGCCGTCTCGAAGCAGTTCGCGAAACCGCAAAGGCCCTGCCCTATGGCAATCCAGCGCCCGGACGAGCGGTGACGAGCCGTTATGGCAACCGGTTGGATCCTTTCCTGGGCAGGCTTGCTCTGCACGCCGGCATCGATTTTCGGGCCAGCACGGGCGAGAAAGTCTTCAGTGCCGGCGCGGGTAAAGTCGTGGCAGCGGAATTCTCGGGCGGTTACGGTAACATGGTAGAGATTGACCACGGCTACGGGATCACCACACGCTACGGACATCTTTCGCGCATCCTCGTCTCAGTGGGCGAGGCGGTTGCTGCAGGCGACGTGATCGGCAGGGCCGGATCGACAGGTCGGTCAACAGGTCCGCACGTTCATTATGAAGTCCGGCGCGATGGTCGCGCCGTTGACCCGGCCCACTTCCTGAACGCCGGCATGAAACTCGGCACCTATCTCCGCTAACCGTCTTGAAATAACGATTTTTGAAGAAACGCCTCCGCCTTGCCCCATTGTTCACCACCTGGCGGCAAAGGAGGCTGGGTTTCCTTGACTTTGCAGCAGTTTCCTCCTATTTGGCAGCCAACTGTCGGGCACACACTCTGCGCCGACGCTTGAGTTCTATGTAGAACCGGAACGGATACAGATTTCCCTTTGACAACATTCGCTGATCTTGGCCTGAGCCAGAAAGTCCTCTCTGCTGTCACCGACGCGGGTTATACTATACCCACGCCTATCCAGGCGGGCGCCATTCCCGTCGCGCTGCAGCGCCGTGACATTTGCGGCATCGCCCAGACCGGCACAGGCAAGACAGCATCTTTCGTGTTGCCGATGCTCACGCTGCTGGAAAAGGGTCGCGCCCGGGCGCGCATGCCGCGCACGCTGATCCTCGAGCCGACTCGAGAGCTCGCCGCCCAGGTCGCCGAGAATTTCGAGAAGTACGGCAAGAACCACAAGCTCAACGTCGCGCTGCTGATCGGCGGCGTCTCGTTCGACGAACAGAACCGCAAGCTGGAACGCGGCGCCGACGTGCTGATCTGCACCCCTGGCCGCCTGCTTGACCATTGCGAACGCGGCAAATTGCTGATGACCGGCGTCGAGATTCTCGTCATCGACGAAGCCGACCGCATGCTCGACATGGGCTTCATCCCGGATATCGAGCGGATCGCCAAGATGATCCCCTTTACGCGCCAGACGCTGTTCTTCTCGGCGACCATGCCGCCGGAGATCCAGAAGCTGGCCGATCGCTTCCTGCAGAACCCTGAACGCATCGAAGTGTCGCTGCCGTCCTCGACGGCGACCACCGTGACGCAGCGCCTCGTCGCCGCGCACAACAAGGACTACGAGAAGCGCTCTACGCTTCGCGATGTCATCAAGGCCCAGGACGACCTGAAGAACGCCATCATCTTCTGCAACCGCAAGAAGGATGTCGCAGACCTGTTCCGTTCGCTGGAGCGTCACGGCTTTTCCGTCGGCGCCCTGCACGGCGACATGGACCAGCGTTCGCGCACCACCATGCTGCAGAGCTTCCGTGACGGTGAGATCCAGCTACTGGTGGCGTCCGACGTTGCCGCGCGCGGGCTCGACCTGCCGGACGTCGGCCATGTGTTCAATTTCGACGTGCCGATCCATGCGGAAGACTATGTCCACCGCATCGGCCGCACTGGTCGCGCCGGTCGCTCCGGCAAGGCCTTCACGCTGGTGACACGTTCGGACACTAAGTATCTGGATGCGATCGAGAAGCTGATCGACAAGAAGATCGAGTGGCTGGACGGCGACATCGCGGCATTGCCGGCGCCCATGGAAAGCCAGGAGAGCGGCGATCGTGCTCGCAAGGGTCGTGGCGGCGGCCGCGACAAAGAACGCAGCAGCGGCAGCAGCCGAGGCAGACGAAGCGAGGCCGCCCCGAAGGCGCCAATCGAAGTCGAGATCGAGACACAGGAAGAAGTCGTCGTGGAAGCAATTGCGGAAAATGTCGTTCCCGAGCGTGAGCGCAAGTCTGATCGGCGCCCTGCGGCTCCTGCTCGCAACGTCCGCCAGCCGAACCCGAACCCTGCCAATGACGACCGTCGCGAACGGCGCAGCCGACACCGCGACCAGGACGACGGCGGCCCGACCCCGGTCGGCTTCGGCGATGACATCCCAGCCTTCATGCTGATCGTTGCAAGCGCCGGCAAGGTCTGATCTTCCGTGTCTGCCAAGCCGGGCATTGATTTTCCGGGTGTCGGCGCCGGTCTTCTGATCCGGCGCCAAGACGGCAAGGTACTGCTCTACCGGCGTCTCAACGCGCCTGAAGCCGGCCACTGGAATATCGTGGGCGGCAAGGTCGACCTCATGGAAACGGCCGCCGATGCGGCAAGGCGCGAGGCCGAAGAGGAAACCGGGCTGCGCATCGGGCGCGTCGAATTCCTCTGCTCGGCCGAAGGCATCATTGCGGCCGACGGCCAGCATTGGATCTCCTTCATCTACACGACGACCGATTTTTCCGGCGACCCGCAGCTGACGGAACCGGACAAGCTCAGCGACTTCGGCTGGTTTTCACCGGAAGCTCCACCTGCACCGCTGTCGACCTTCACGCGGTCCGCCTTTGCGGCACTGAAAGCCTGATAGTTGCTCTTCACTTCTGCGCGCGGACCGCAGCCTCATGGGCAAGCCGCAGCCATTTGACCATTTCTTCGGGATCATCGAGCGCTTCGTCCGGTATGCTCCAGTAGGGCATGGCGACTGGCTTTCCCTTCTTGCTCTCGTAGGACCATTGACGCGCGCCGGCTGATTGGAAATCCGGGGCCGTGACGCCATCCGCCTTCAGCAGGATCTCCCCGGAAACCTCCAGCGCCAGGATCAGGCCGTTGTGGTAGATGCCCTTGCCGCCGAACATGCGGCGGATCGAGACGGGTCCGAGCGGCTCGAACATCTCCTCGATTGCGGCATTGTCCATCCTCTACTCCTTCAGGATTCCACCCGCGGCCGTTACCGCATCCGGCGTGTCGACATCCAGATGCGCTGCCGGCCCGATGTCGATCTCGACGATCGGAAATCCGGAGCTTTCGATTATGGCCCGCGCGCCGACATCACCCTCCAGCTTTCGCACCGCCCCGAAGGTCGCCCGGGGCAGAATGATCGGGTTGCCGCGCTTGCCCTGGTAGGCCGCCCGCACGATCGCATGCCCGTCGGCTTCCCGGAAGGCCTGGACGAGCTGGTCGATGTGCGTCGTCGTGACGCCCGGCATGTCGGCCAGCATCACCAGGACGCCATCGCAGCCACCATGCTCGGGCGCGGAAAAGCCGCAGACCAGCGAACTGCCGAGCCCGGTCGGATAGTCGGGATTGAACCGGAACGTCAGGTCGAGATCGCTCAAAGCCGCCTCGATCTCGTCGCGGCGGTGGCCGCTGACGACGACGACCGGCTCGGCCTGTGACGCCTGCAGGATCTCAGCACTCCTGCGCACCAGCGGGACGCCCTGAAACTCGGCCAGCAGCTTGTGCGGACCTCCCTCTCCCATCCTGCGCGCCTGCCCGGCGGCCAGAAGCAGGCCGCCGACGCGCAGCGCGCTGGGTGGCCGGTCCGCGGCCTCGCGCGGCAGCGGTCGGCTGGCGATCTCCATCAACAGGCCTCCCACGCCCATGCCGGTGATATCGTGACTCGTCGGCCGTTCGCCGGCAAGGATGCGGTTCAGGATCCAGTCGAAGCCGTTTTCCTTCGGCGAGCGGGCGCAGCCAGGCGCGCCGATGACCGGCACATCGTCGACCTGCCCCAGAACCAGAAGGTTGCCGGGATCGACGGGCATGCCGACGTGCTCGACCGTGCCGCCGGCAGCGCGGATCGCCGCAGGGATGACATCCTGCGGGTCGGCAACAGCCGATGCGCCGAAGACGATCATCAGATCGAGCCGCTCCGGGCGGGCCAGACCCTCCACGAGTGCCTCGGTCAGTCGGTCCAGGTCATGGGGAATGCGTAGTTCCTCGATCAGCCGGCTTTCCGACGGATCCAGCCGACGCTGCAGAAGCTTCGCTGTCCGGTCCATGACCGACGTCTTCAGCGCCGGGAGTTCGGTTGCGATCAGCAGCACCTTGCATGGCCTGAAGGGGCTGACGGAAAAGGCCTTCCGACCTCTGAGCAGGTCTACCGCGGCTTCCACCGTCGCACCGGGCACAGCCAGCGGAATGATCTTGACCGTGGCCACCATGTCGCCGGCCTGTACCGGTGCGTGATCGGCGAGCGTCGCGAGGGTGATGGCTTGATCGACCCGGTTCAGCGCATCGACGACATCGCGGTCGACGACGAAGAGACCGCTCGCCGTGGCATGGACATTGACCCGTCCCGTCGCCGCCTCCGACAGACGGAGGGCGTCGCGCGAGAAGGCTGCGGCAATGGCTGCCGCCGCCTCGTCCTCCAGCAGATCGCCGTCCTCAAGCCGAACGACCGTGACCTGCTCGGCCCCGGCAGCGGCCAGCGTTTCGATATGCGCGGCGCTTAGAACCGTGCCCTTGGCGATGCGCCCACTCGGCAGGCGGATGCTGTGGACGAGCACGCATCCCATCGCTTCCTCGATCCCGACGTTGCAAAATTGCATTGTCACTCCGTGGTGACGATGTCGCGCAGCCGGTAGGCCTGCACGATCTGTGCCAGGATCGCCACCGCGATCTCCGGCGGTGTCGCAGCCCCGATGTCGAGACCAATCGGTGCGGCGATCCGGGCAATCGCGGCGTCGCTCAGGCCCTGTTCCTGCAGCCGGGCGATGCGTTTGGCGTGCGTCTTGCGGCTGCCCAGGGCGCCGACGTAGAAGCAGCCCTTGCGGAGCGCGTCGGCGATCGGGAAGTCATCGATCTTTGGATCGTGGGTAACGGCAACGAGAGCGCTATAGGCATCGAGCGGCCGGGCTGCCAGGACGTCTTCGGGCCAGTCGGCGGTCAGGTCGACATCGGCAAACCGCTCTGGCGTCGCAAAAGCCGTCCGTGGGTCGATGATCGCCATGTCATATCCGGCCACGGGCGCCAGCCGCGCCAGGGCCTGGCTGATGTGGACTGCGCCGATCACCACGATCCGCGGCGGCGGCAGATAGACGTTGAGGAAGAGATTGCGGCCGGCGACATCGACGGTACCGGCCTTGCCGGACCGGAAGGCTGCAGCGACATGATCGCCGAGGCTGCCGGCGACCACCTCCCCCTCGCGAATGACGCGCGAACCTCCGGCGTCGACGTCGGTCACCAGTACGGCGGCGTGCCGCCCCCTGCGTGCGGCATTGAGAGTGCGCAGCGATTCGGTATCCATCAGCCAAGCCTTTCCACGTAGACGCGGATCGTGCCGCCACAGGACAATCCGACCCGCCAGGCGGTCTCGTCCGCGACCCCGAATTCCAGCATCTTCGGCTCGCCGCTGCCGATGACCTCCTGAGCCTCGGCGATCACCGATCCCTCGACGCATCCTCCGGAGACGGAGCCCTCGAAGTTTCCGTTTTCATCAATCACGAGGTGACTGCCGGCGGCCCTCGGCGCCGATCCCCAAGTGTCGATGACGGTTGCAATGGCCACGGCCCGACCCTGCGACCGCCATGCCTCGGCGACCTGCAACGGGTCAAGCGGATCGAGATCGCTCATGGACGGAACTCCTGGAGAGAAAGCGGCGCGGGTCTGCCGCGGAAGAGATATGTTCGTTCAAGGCGGATGCAAGGTCCGCGACGGACTGGAGATTGTGGACAGGCCGCAGCTCGTGCACATGCGGAAGCATCGCCTGGACCCCGCGCGCACGGGGCTCGAAGCCGTCGAACCTCAGGAGCGGGTTGAGCCAGATCAGCCGCCGGCAGGACCGGTGCAGGCGTGCAACCTCCTTTTCCAGTTCCTCGACACCCTCCCGTTCAAGCCCGTCGGTGATCAGCAGCACGATGGCGCCCTGCCCCAGGACACGTCTTGCCCACAGCCGGTTGAAGTCCGCCAGCGCTGCGCCGATCCGGGTTCCACCTGACCAGTCTGCCACTGCCTCGGAGCAGGCGGACAGCGCCTCGTCGGGATCGCGGCGGCGCATCTGGCGGGTCACGTTCGTCAGCCGGGTGCCGAAGAGAAAGGTTTGCACCCGGGTCCGCTTCTCCGTCAGGGCATGCAGGAAGTGCAGAAAGATCCGGGTGTATTGATGCATGGAGCCGGAAATGTCGGCCAACACGACGAGCGGCGGCGGCGCTTGGCGGCGCTGCCGGAAGCGGGGCAGCATGAGGTCGCTGCCGCTTCGCATGGCGCATCGCATGGTGGCGCGCGGATCAATGCGACCGGGCTTCGCCGATGGCTTCCAGCGCCGCGTCGACGCTTCGTCCAACGGCATCACGAGGCGGGCAATCTCCCGCCGCGCCATGGCGAGTTCCGCGGCACTCATCTGCGCGAAATCTATCCGCTTGAACAGCTCCCGCGCGGACGCCGTCAGCCTCGCATCCACATCGATCTCCGGCGCAGCCTGTGACGTCGTCTGCGGCGCCTTTTCGGCCGTCAGTGCATCGGCAACACGGTTATGCCCGGGACGCGGCTTCTCCCGCTCGCGGTTGTCGGCGGCCTTCGGCGACATCAGCGCGATCATCTTGCCGACGAGGTCGCGCGAGCGCCAGAAGAGGTCGAAAGCCTCGTCGAACACCGCCTGGTCCTCGCGACGCTGCAGGAAGACGGCCGACAAGGCGGCATGAAACTCCTCGCGGGAGCCGATACCTATGGCTTTGACCGCCGCTATGGCATCGACACTCGCTCCCGTCCCTGTCCTGATGCCGGCGCGGCGAAGCACTCGGGAAAAATGGACGAGGTTGTCGGCAAGCCGCCCGTCACCATGTCCCTCTGCGGGAAAAACGTAGCCGTCGCCGGAACCGGTCTCCTGCATCGCCCTATCCTGCTGCCTGAAGGTCCGCCTTCACCTCGGACAGGACCCGCTCGCCCTCGCCGCCCATGATGCGCGCAATATCGTCCTGATATTTCAACAGCGTTCCCAGCGTATCGGCAATCGTTTCCGGATCGAGCGCGATCCGGTCGAGTTCGGTGAGAGCGGTCGCCCAGTCGATGGTCTCCGCAACGCCGGGGCTCTTGAAAAGATCGAGCGTGCGCAGCTTCTGCACATAGGCGACCACCTGCTGCGACAGCGCCGCATTGCAGCCGGGCACCTTGCGGCGAATGATCTCCAGTTCCTGCGCCGCATTCGGGTAATCCACCCAGTGATAGAGGCAGCGGCGCTTCAGCGCGTCGTGGATCTCGCGGGTGCGGTTGGTGGTGATGATCACGATCGGCGGCTCTTTGGCCTTGATCGTTCCCAGTTCGGGAATGGTCACCTGGAAATCCGACAGAACTTCCAGCAGGAAGGCCTCGAAGGCCTCGTCGGTGCGGTCCAGTTCGTCGATGAGGAAAACAGGGGCCGCCATGCCGGGCTGCCCGAGCGCCTGCAAAACCGGACGGCGGATCAGGTGGCGCTCGGAGAAAATATCGGTTTCCAGCCGCTCTCGATCATGAATGCCGGTGGCCTCCGCGAGGCGGATCTCCAGCATCTGCGCCGCGTAGTTCCATTCGTAGACGGCCGAGGAGACATCAAGGCCCTCGTAGCACTGTAGCCGGATCAGCGGACGGCCGAGCGCCCTGGACAGCGTCTTGGCGATTTCGGTCTTGCCGACCCCCGCTTCGCCTTCGAGAAACAGAGGCCGCCGCATGCGTAGCGAGAGAAAGATCACCGTCGCCAGCCGCCGGTCAGCCAGGTAATCCTGTAGCTCGAGAAGCTCCACCGTCTCGTCGATGGAACTCGGGATCGATCTTGCGATGTCGTCTGTCATGCCGCCTCCTGGCGCCAATCTAGAGCGTCCGGAACCCGCGGTCCAGATAGATGAGAGGCGGGCTTGGCGGGCCGAGGCGCATGTCGACAACCTCGCCGAACAGAACCAGGTGGCTCGCCACGGGCTTTACGTCGGTGACGCGGCAGTCGAAGGCGACCATCGCATCGGAAAGGATCGGCGCGCCGGTCGCCAGCGTCTGCCAGTCGGCGCCGGCAAAGCGGTCGTCTGCCGTCAGACCGCCCATTCCGGCAAAGCCTGCGGCCAGCGACTGGTGATGAGAGGCCAGCGCGTTGAGGGCAAACACGCCGCTTTTCAGGAAGATCTCGTTGTTCGGGTTGCTGCGGTTGAGGCAGACGAGCAGGCTTGGCGGATCGTCGGACACGGAACAGGCCGCGGTGACCGTGACGCCCCGCTTTACCCCGTCATGCTCCGTCGTCACCACCTGCACGTGACCTGCGTACCGCGCCATCCCGTCCCGATAGGCTATGGGATCGACCTGCTGCTTTTGCGTCAAAAACCTCTCCGTGGCACGCCGGTGTTGCCTTCAACGGATATGGATAAACCGGCTCGGCTTGTCTACGCCCTGATGGCGAATTTGGATTGTGTGCTCCCCTGGCCGATTCTCTTTGACGCCCGCGAGCAGGAGTCTAAATGTGTTCCACAAAGGAGAAACACCGGAAACATGTCACGCACCTGGTCCCTCGCGGCGACTGTCGCGCTTCCCCTGCTTTTCCCGCCGCTTGCCGCATCCGCGGCCACTATCGGCGTGGTGGCGCCGACGTCCGGCCCCTACTCTCTTCTCGGCGCCCAGGTGATTGCCGGAGCAAGAGCTGCTGCGGAAGCGACCGGCGACACGATCGTCGAGATCGCCGAGGATTGCGAAGCCGATGTGCCGACAGCCGTTGCCCCACAGCTGGTCGAGGCTGGCGTTGCCGCCGCCATCGGCTTTCTCTGCGGCGAGACCCTGATCGGCGCCCTGCCGCAGCTGGCGACGGCCGGCATCCCCGTCATCACCCTCTCCGTCCGCTCCAGGATCCTCATGGAGGACGCCCTTCGCGAGGACTGGCCGCTCTTTCGGCTTTCGCCGGCCGATGGCGACGAGGCCGAACGGATCAGCGAGATCATTCTGGAGCGATGGAGCGCCGAACCGATCGCGCTGATCGACGACGGCACGATCTACGGCCGGGAACTCACCAGCAGCATCCGCCGCCAGATCGAAAGCAGCGGGCTGACACCGGTCTTCGTCGACACCTACCGGCCCGGCCAGGAGCAGCAACTCGCGCTCGTGCGCAGGCTGGCGCAGGCGGGCGCGAGACGGATCGTCATCGGCGGCGACCGCAACGATGCCGCCATCATTGCCCGCGACGCCGCCCAGGAGAACGTCCCCCTTCAGATCCTCGGTGGCGATACGATGCGCGCCGCCGATCGTCCGGTTCCCTTGCCCGACGGCGCCATGGCGGTGTCCCTGCCTGACTATTCCGCCCTGCCTTCCGCAGCGGATGCCGTAACGACGCTCAGCGGACGCGGCGTCGTGCCGGAGGGGTACGCCCTGCCCGCCTATGCGGCGGTCCAGATCGTCGGTCAGGCCGTCTCTGCGGGTGGCTTACAGCCACTGGCGGATGTCCTTCTGGCAACGGAGTTCCAGAGCGCGATCGGCCCGGTGGACTTCGACGAGCATCACGAACTCGCCGGCAATCCTCTCCGCCTGCAGGAATGGCGGGGGGATCAGTTCGTCGTCATCGACGTGCCCACCGAATGATTGTTCCAACGGTGGTGCGGTGCTACAGGGCCACCAAGATGACAGGAGTTTAGACCTCATGACGCTGCCCATCCGTATCGCGCCTTCCATCCTCGCCGCCGATTTTGCCAAGCTCGGGCAGGAAGTCCGCGACGTGACCGACGCGGGTGCCGACTGGATTCACCTCGACGTCATGGACGGGCACTTCGTCCCAAACATTTCCTACGGTCCGGACGTCATCAAGGCGTTGCGCCCGCACACGGCAGCCTTCTTCGACTGCCATTTGATGATCACGCCCGCCGACCTTTACCTGGAAGCCTTCGCCAAGGCCGGTTGCGATGGTATTACGGTACACGCAGAGTCCGGCCCGCACCTGCATCGCTCGCTGCAGACCATCCGCAACCTCGGCAAGAAGGTCGGTGTGACGCTCAATCCCGCGACCCCGCTGTCGGTGATCGAGAACGTCCTCGACGACATCGACCTGATCCTGATCATGAGCGTCAACCCGGGCTTCGGCGGGCAGAAGTTCATTCCGGCGATGGTAGACAAGATTGCGGCCGCGAAGGCGATGATCGGCGACCGCCCCATCGAACTCGAGGTGGACGGCGGCATCACCGCAGAGACGATCGGCGCGGCAACCGCGGCCGGTGCCAATGTCTTCGTTGCAGGGTCCGCCGTCTTCCAGGGCAATAGCGTGGAAAGCTATCGGCAGCGCATCAATGCACTTCGTTCCGCCGCCGGATAGACCGCGCGCGACATGACATTGAGCTTTGTGCCGCTTCTTGATAAAGCGGCCTCAACTCCTTGTATCGATGGAAGGCTTAAGCCCATGATCCCCCGTTATTCGCGGCCCGAGATGGTTTCAATCTGGTCGCAGGAAACCAAGTATCGCATCTGGTTCGAGATCGAGGCTCATGCCTGCGACGCGCTGGCCGCGATCGGCGTCATCCCGAAGTCGGCCGCCGAGACGATCTGGGAAAAGGGCGGCTCGGCGACCTTCGACGTCGACCGCATCGACGAGATCGAGGCGGTCACCAAGCACGACGTCATCGCCTTCCTGACGCATCTTGCCGAGTTCGTCGGCCCGGACAGCCGCTTCATCCACCAGGGCATGACGTCGTCGGACGTCCTCGACACCTGCTTCAATGTACAGCTGGTGCGCGCCACCGACCTGCTGCTCGCCGGCATGGACAAGCTGCTGGAGGCGCTGAAGCGGCGTGCCTACGAGCACAAGGACACCATCACCATCGGCCGCAGCCATGGCATCCATGCCGAACCGACGACATTCGGCATCAAGCTCGCGCTCGCCTATGCGGAATTCGACCGCAACAAGACCCGCCTGATGGCCGCCCGCGAAGAGGTCGCCACCTGCGCCATCTCCGGCGCCGTCGGTACGTTCGCCAACATCGATCCGCGGGTCGAGGAACATGTCGCCGCGGCCATGGGCCTGAAGGCCGAGCCGGTGTCGACGCAGGTCATTCCGCGCGACCGCCACGCGATGTTCTTCTCGACGCTTGCCGTCATCGCCTCCTCGGTCGAGCGCCTCTCCATCGAGATCCGTCATCTGCAGCGCACCGAGGTGCTGGAGGCGGAGGAATATTTCTCGCCGGGCCAGAAGGGCTCGTCCGCCATGCCGCACAAGCGCAATCCGGTGCTCACCGAGAACCTGACGGGCCTCGCCCGCATGGTGCGCTCCTACGCGCTGCCGGCCATGGAGAACGTGGCGCTCTGGCACGAGCGGGATATTTCCCATTCGTCGGTCGAGCGAATGATCGGCCCGGATGCCACCGTGACGCTCGACTTCGCGCTGGCACGGCTGACCACGGTCATCGACAAGCTGCTGGTCTATCCGGACACCATGATGAAGAACATGAACAAGTTCCGCGGACTTGTTCACAGCCAGCGCGTCCTGCTGGCGCTGACGCAGGCGGGCCTGTCGCGCGAAGACAGCTACCGTCTGGTCCAGCGCAACGCGATGAAGGTCTGGGAAGAGGGCAAGGACTTCCTCGAGGAGCTGCTGGCCGACGAAGAGGTTCGTGCAGCACTGCCGGAAGAGGAAATCCGCGAGAAGTTTGACCTCGCCTACCACACCAAGCACGTCGACACGATCTTCAACCGCGTCTTCGGCTGAGCAGGCTCCACGCACACCGGCGCCGCCATGACTGCGGCGGCGCCTCACATGTCCGCTACCGGATCTCTGGAGCAACCAGCTTGCGGTAGAGATGCCAGGTCGAATGGCCGAGGATCGGCATCACGACCACGAGGCCCGCTAAGATCGGGATCGTGCCGATCGCCAGCAGCGCCGCCACGATCAGTCCCCACAGGGCAACCGGCAGCGGGTTGGCCAGCGTTGCCCGGACACTCGCATCCACGGCGGCGGCGGCTCCCACGTCACGGTCGAGCAGCAAGGGGAATGCCACGACCGTCGTCGCCAGTACGATCACCGCAAAGACGAAGCCGGCGAGATTTCCCCAGAGCATCATCTGCCGCCCTTCCTGCGTCGTCAGGACGTCGGACAAGAAAGCCGAGAGCGACGCCGGCGCCGCTTCCCCGAAGTGGGACGTGTAGATCGCCTGGGCAACCAGCAGCCAGACCGTGAAGAGTGCCAGCAGCATGAGGCCGACGGCGAGAATGGACGGCAGCGCCGGCGATCGGAACACCTCCAAAGCGTCTCGCCACGAAGGGTTCTCGCCCCGCTCCTCGCGGCGGCTGATCTCGTAGAGGCCGAGGGCCGCCAGCGGCCCCAGCAGTGCAAAACCCGACATCAGCGGGAAGAGCAGCGGCAGCAGGTTTGCACCGGCGCTCCAGACGGCCAGGAAGATACCGGCGATCGGGTAGATCAGGCACAGGAAGGCATAGTGCGACGGTCTTCGGTTGAAATCGGCAATCCCGAGTCTCAACGCGTCGCTCACGTCGCTTACGTCTATCCTGCGGACGACCGGGCGGACGAGCCGGCTCTCGGCACCGGCGATGACATGAAATCCAGCCATGGCATTCTCCTCATCGGCTGACTGCATCGCCTTATCCGGAAGGTCCGGACGTTGGGGCTACGCAGCGGCGGCTTTGGCCGCCTGGGCAAAAGCAGAGTGAAGTTCGGCAGGTTCGGGCGGCGGTCGCGGCATCGGTTCAATGGACGCGTAATGCTCACGGCAGCGGCACGCCTGATACTACCGAATTTCGGCACAACTGTCGCGTCTTTCCTTGACATCCGCCGCTCGGTTTCTCAAATCCGCACATCATGAAAGTATCAGACGCCGAAATCCTCATCATCCCCGGTTACACCAACTCCGGACCCGAACACTGGCAGAGTCGATGGGAAGCAAAGCTTTCCTCGGCGCGCCGCGTCGAGCAGGCGGAATGGTCGAAACCCGTGCGGGAAGACTGGGTCACAAGGATTGCAGAAGAGGTCAATGCGGCCACGCGCCCGGTGGTGCTGGTCGCGCATTCCCTCGGCATTCCTTCGGTCGTGCATGCGGTGCCGCTGTTTCGGAAAAAGGTTGCCGGCGCATTCTTCGTCGCCCCGCCCGAGGTGGACAATCCGGCCATTCGCCCGCGCCACCTGATGAGCTTCGGGCCCTACCCGCGTGATCCCCTGCCGTTCCCGACGATGATCGTCGCCAGCCGAAACGATCCCTTCGGCTCCTACGAGCACGCCGACGAGATCGCCAGTGCCTGGGGATCGCTTGTGGTCGATGCCGGCGAATCGGGCCACATCAACGCCGAGGCCGGCTTCGGACCCTGGCCGGAAGGGACCATGGTCTTTGCCCAGTTCCTGTCACGGCTGCAGCCCTAGTCGCACCGACGCGGCGGCAACGAAAAAGCCCGCGCCGAAAGACGCGGGCTCATCAGGTCGTCTCAAGCTGCAGGCTCGTTACCGGGCAAGCTCGGCAACAGCGTCCTGCAGGAAGGCGAACATCTTCTGGCGGATTTCCTCATCGGAGACCGAAACGCCGGCAGCGTCCAGATCGCCGCGCAGCTTGCGGAAGACGTCCTCGTCGCCGGCCTCTTCGAAGTCCGCCTCGACGACTTCCGCCGCGTAGGCTTCCGCATCGCGGCCCAGCAGGCCGGCGGCCCAGCGGCCAAGCGACTTGTTGCGGCGAACGAGGGCCTTGAATTTCTGCTCCTCGTCGAGCGCAAACTTGTTTTCAAATACCCGTTCGCGATCGCTCATGCTGGTCATGTCAAATTCTCCCGCTGTCCATTCGTGATGGGATCATAGAGCAAAATGGATGTGGATGCGCAATGCGCTTTGTCAAACTTCCGTGCTCCCGGCGTGTCATGAGGGCGCAGTCGTCCCCGCGATTCCTGCCCTCACCGCTCCAGCGCGGTCGCCGACGAAAGGGCATGACGCTATCGCCGCAGCATCCTGTATAGTCGACAGGTATGATTCTGCGCTCGCCTGTCCCTCGCCGTCCAGGGACCGTTGTCATTGTGAAATCCGTTCTTTTCCTTTATGGGACCGCTCAACCGATATTCCACTGCGCCCCAAGGGCGCCAACAACGAGACATTCAATATGAACCGTCGCCGCCGTATCTACGAAGGCAAGGCCAAGATCCTTTATGAAGGCCCCGAGCCCGGTACACTGATCCAGTTCTTCAAAGACGATGCAACCGCCTTCAACAAGAAGAAGCACGATGTCATCGACGGCAAGGGCGTGTTGAACAACCGTATCTCGGAATACGTCTTCACGCATCTGAACAAGATCGGCATCCCGACCCACTTCATCCGCCGCCTCAACATGCGCGAGCAGCTGATCAAGGAAGTCGAGATGATCCCGCTGGAGATCGTCGTTCGCAACGTCGCCGCCGGCTCGCTCTCCACCCGCCTCGGCATCGAGGAAGGGACCGTCCTTCCCCGGTCGATCATCGAGTTCTACTACAAGTCGGACCAGCTCAACGATCCGATGGTCTCCGAAGAGCACATCACTGCCTTCGGCTGGGCCAATCCGGCTGAGCTCGACGACATCATGGCGCTCGCCATCCGCGTCAACGACTTCCTGTCAGGCCTCTTCCTTGGCGTCGGCATCCAGCTCGTCGACTTCAAGATCGAGTGCGGCCGCCTCTACGAAGGCGACATGATGCGGATCATCCTCGCCGACGAGATTTCGCCGGACAGCTGCCGTCTCTGGGACATCGAGACCAAGGAAAAGATGGACAAGGACCGTTTCCGTCGCGATTTGGGCGGACTGGTCGAAGCCTATTCGGAAGTGGCCCGCAGGCTTGGCATCATCAACGAGAACGAACCGCTCCGTGGCACCGGCCCGGTACTGGTGAAGTAAGGACAAGGGGACTGAAGTGATCAAGGCACGGGTAACGGTAACGTTGAAGAACGGCGTTCTCGATCCGCAAGGCAAGGCGATCGAGGGCGCGCTGTCCAGCCTCGGTTTCGAGGGCGTCGGCCATGTCCGTCAGGGCAAGGTCTTCGACATCGAAGTGGACGGCGCCGACAAGGCCAAGGCCGAATCGGACATCAAGGCGATGTGCGAGAAGCTGCTGGCGAACACGGTGATCGAGAACTATACTGTCGCCATCGACTGACTGTTGCGGAGCCGGTGATGGCGGAAGTGACGAACGAGCTGATGTATGAACTGCTGAAGAAGCTGAATGTCCGATTCGACAGGGTCGATGCTTCCATCGGTGAGTTGCGTGCCGAAACCAACAGCTTGCGTGGCACCATGATCGCCATCCAGCAGGACATCCATAACATCTACACGACGCTCTCCAGGCACGAAACACGCCTGGACCGTATCGAAAATCGACTGGAGCTGCGGGAGCTCCAGGAAGCCCAATCAAGGTTTGAGCCACACCCATGAAATCTGCCGTTGTCCAGCTTCCCGGCCTCAATCGCGACCGCGACATGGTCGATGCCCTGACCAAGATCTCCGGCCAGGCCCCCGTCACCGTCTGGCAGACGGAGACCGAGATCCCCGATGTCGACCTGATTGTCATTCCTGGCGGCTTCTCCTACGGCGACTATCTGCGCTGCGGCGCCATTGCCGCGCGGATGCCGGTGATGCAGGCCATTCGCGAAAAGGCGGAACAGGGCGTCAAGGTGCTGGGTGTCTGCAACGGCTTTCAGATCCTGGTGGAGGCGGGACTTCTGCCGGGCGCCCTGATGCGCAACACCTCGCTGCGCTTCGTCTGCAAGGAAGTGCTGCTGGAAGTGGTCAACGCCGATACGGATTTCACCCGCGCCTATGGGCAGGGCCAGGTCATCCGCTGCCCGGTCGCGCACCATGACGGCAACTACTTCGTCGACGACGCCACCCTTGCGACCATGGAAGACAAGCGTCAGATCGTCTTCCGCTATGCCGGCGGCACAAATCCGAATGGCTCGCTCAGCGACATCGCGGGCGTCATCAATGCGAGAGGCAACGTCCTCGGCATGATGCCGCATCCGGAAAATCTCATCGAAGCTGCCCATGGCGGCACTGACGGGCGTGCTCTTTTCGCCTCCGCGCTGGATGTGATCGCCGCCTAACCTCAACCCGCAAGCGACGCCGGACGTGCGGCGAACAGCATCCAGGAAACATTTAATGGCGTTTACTCGCATCAGCCGCGGTCCCGTGGGGCTTGCCGCAGCGGCAGCCCTTTTGTCCGCTTGCCAATCCGCTCCGGTTTCGGCTCCTGCCCCCAACCGAACCGCCCTGGCAACGATGGAGCGCGTGGCGCTGAGCGCGAATGCCTGCTGGTTCAAATCGGGCGACCCGATGTTTGCGGCCTACCGGCTTGCGCCTGAGCTCAATTCGTTCTCCGGCCGCCCCCGCATTCTGGCGGTCCCGCGCAACAGCCCCGAATCGCGCCCAGCCCTTGTCGTTCAGGCAGAAGGCAGCCCCGCCAAGGTGGATGCCTTCGGACCGATGATGGCAGGCGCATCCGGCGAGCGGATCCGACGCGACGTCCTGAAATGGCAGTCCGGCGGCTCCGGCTGCTGATCTCCCTGCGTAGAAACGTTGTGGATTTGTCACGCCGACGCGTAGTAATTCTCCACGTCAACCACGCCCATTGCACGACCCAGATCTGTCAGCCTAGTTTCAGTATAGTTGCGACTCGGGGTTCGCGATAAGGTGTCCGCTTGCCCGGACAGGGGGCTTCTATACGGTCATGAGACATTTTATTTCCGCAGCAGTCATTTCCTTCTTGTTCTTCTCCACGTCCTCGTTCGCTGCAGATCCTGCCTCACCGGCATTGCCGGCGGAAGCTGCCACGCCGCTACTGCAGCCAGGCACCATCTTTGACGAGGTTCGGTTCGGCGTTCTCACATCCGTTGATAATTCCGGAGTAAACGAGGAAGACGGCCAGTTCATCACGGGCATGTTCCTCTTCGACCCATGGGGGCACAGGGAGGCTCAAGGCTTCGACCGGCTTCTTCGCCCGCGCATCCATGTCGGCGGCACGGTCGCCACCGAGGATGAAGCCAATCAGGTCTACGCCGGATTGTCCTGGACGGCGCACCTCACTGAGCAGTTCTTTCTGGAGCTCGGCTTCGGCGGAACGGTGCATGACGGTGATCTCGATGCCAATGACGTCGGCGACCATCCTAAGCTTGGCTGTCGCACCCTCTTTCACGAGTATGTCGCGGCCGGCTTGAACGTCACCGAGAGGTGGAGCGTGATTGCCCACATCGAGCATTCTTCCCATGCCAACCTCTGCGACGGTCCCAACAACGGCCTCTCGCGTGCCGGCGTCATGGTCGGATACAAGTTCTAGAGCTCGAACAAGAGGCGGCCGGAACCCGACGTGGCGGGAATTTTCCTGTCGCACCTTTGGCCTGCTTAGGCTAAAGAGACCGAAAAACGACGCCCTCAGCCAGAGTAGATCATGAACATTCCGAACCGTATCGCGATCACGCCCGAACTCGTTGCTTCGCACGGCCTGAAGCCCGAAGAATACCAGCGTATCCTGGACCTGATCGGGCGCGAACCGAGTTTTACAGAGCTCGGCATCTTCTCGGCAATGTGGAACGAGCATTGCTCGTACAAGTCTTCCAAACGCTGGCTGCGGACGCTGCCGACGACGGGCCCGCGCGTCATCCAGGGCCCGGGCGAAAATGCCGGCGTGGTCGACATCGATGATGGCGACGTCGTTGTGTTCAAGATGGAAAGCCACAACCACCCTTCTTACATCGAGCCCTATCAGGGTGCGGCGACCGGCGTCGGCGGCATCCTGCGCGACGTCTTCACCATGGGTGCCCGCCCGATCGCCGCGATGAATGCATTGCGCTTCGGCGCACCGGATCATCCGAAGACCAGGCATCTGGTCTCCGGCGTGGTGGCCGGTGTGGGTGGCTACGGCAATTCCTTCGGCGTGCCGACCGTCGGCGGCGAGGTGGAATTCGACGAGCGCTACAACGGCAATATCCTCGTCAATGCATTTGCAGCGGGCCTGGCGAAATCCGATGGGATCTTCCTGTCTGAGGCCAAGGGCGTGGGACTGCCGGTGGTCTATCTCGGGGCAAAGACCGGCCGCGACGGCGTCGGCGGCGCGACCATGGCCTCTGCCGAATTCGACGAATCGATCGAGGAAAAGCGTCCGACGGTGCAGGTCGGCGACCCCTTTACCGAAAAATGCCTGCTGGAAGCCTGCCTCGAACTGATGAAGACCGGCGCGGTGATCGCCATCCAGGACATGGGTGCGGCCGGCCTCACCTGCTCGGCCGTCGAAATGGGCGCCAAGGGCGATCTCGGCATCGAGCTCGATCTCGACAAGGTCCCCGTCCGCGAGGAGCGGATGACCGCCTATGAGATGATGCTGTCGGAAAGCCAGGAGCGGATGCTCATGGTGCTGGAGCCATCGAAGGAAGATGTCGCCAAGGCCATCTTCGTCAAATGGGGCCTCGACTTCGCCATCGTCGGCAAGACGACCGACGACCTGCGTTTTCGCGTGCTGCATCAGGGCGAGGAAGTCGCCAATCTGCCGATCAAGGAGCTCGGCGACGAGGCTCCTGAATACGACCGTCCGTGGGTGGCAACCGTCCCCCGCGCCCCGCTTGCCGCATCGGATGTGGCGGAGCCAGAGGACTATAACGCTGCGCTGCTGACACTCGTCGGATCGCCCAACCAGTCCAGCCGTCGCTGGGTCTGGGAGCAATATGACACCATCATCCAGGGCAACTCCCTGCAGCGCCCCGGCGGCGATGCGGGCGTGGTGCGTGTCGAAGGGCACCGCAGCAAGGCGCTGGCCTTCTCGTCCGACGTGACGCCGCGCTATGTGGAAGCTGATCCTTTCGAAGGCGGCAAGCAGGCGGTTGCCGAATGCTGGCGCAACATCACCGCTACAGGTGCCGAACCGCTGGCGGCGACCGACAACCTGAACTTCGGAAATCCTGAAAAGCCGGAAATCATGGGCCAGCTGGTCGGCGCGATCCAGGGCATCGGGGAGGCCTGCAAGGCACTCGACTTCCCGATCGTGTCCGGAAATGTCTCGCTCTACAACGAGACCAACGGCATGGCGATCCTGCCGACACCGACAATCGCTGGCGTTGGACTGCTTCCTGACTGGTCGAAGATGGCGCGCATCGGCGGAATGCAGGATGGCGACGAGCTGATCATGATCGGCGTCGACGGCAGCCACCTGGGGCAGTCGATCTACCTGCGCGACGTCTTGGGTTCCAGTGAAGGTCCTCCACCTAACGTCGATCTCACAGCCGAACGCCGCCATGGCGATTTCGTCCGCGGCATGATCCGCAACGGTCATGTCACGGCTTGCCACGATCTTTCGTCCGGCGGGCTGGTACTGGCGCTGGCGGAAATGGCGATGGCCGCCACCAAGGGTATCTCGGTTACCCTCTCCGACCAGCGGGGACCGGCGCATGCCCTGCTCTATGGCGAGGACCAGGCCCGTTACATCATCGCAGTGCCGACCGATCTTGCCGACTTTCTCGGTGCCAGTGCCGAAAGTGCCGGCGTGCCGTTCCGTCGGCTTGGATCCGTCGGGGGCGATCGGCTCCTGGTGGATGATCTCGTCAGCATCGCCGTCGTTGATCTGGTCAATGCCAGCGAAAGTTGGTTTCCTGCCTTTATGTCGTAGCATTTGCCCCCTAGTGAGCCACGTTTTTTCGGCTCTCTAGGATAAAATGGCATGTTGAAATTCCTGCTGGCTTGGCTCACCTCCGATGGGCCGCGTTGGTATTATAAGCGGATCTGGCTGCACGCCCTGCTGCTAGCTCTTGGTCTCACTGCGTTGATCTCGGTATCAAGCAGCGCGTTGGGACTGTCACGGTCCGAAATATTCGCGGAAAATGCGGCGCATGAGATGGCTCAATCGATCCTTCTCGCGTTCGCCGTCGTTATCGGTTGTTTTGCCGCCATTCGGTGCGGCGGTGTCAGCCGCTATGCCGCGCTCGTCACGACCTTGATCAGCTACATTGGCTTCGTTCGTGAAACGCCGGCTTGCCGGGGAGACATCGTGCACTTCTGCATGAGCTCTGATACCCACGGCACCCTGATTGCCATCGGCGTGGTTCTCATCCTTGTCGCGACGCTTGTGGTGGAGCTGCTTGCCCGGGGAACGGTGCTGAAGGCAATCCACCCGCGCGTGTCATGGCCGCTTGCATTGGTGGCCGTGTTGATCGCGGGAAGCCAGATCTCCGATGGACTGCACCTGGTGGTACTGGAAGAGACACTGGAGCTTTGCGGCTACGCAGTGTTGCTGCTAGGAGCGGCTTGGCTCTGGCTTGCGCCGTCAGTGCCGCATGGCGTCTATGTCGAGGTAGACCGCTGGCAGGCACCGGATAGTGGATCATCCCACCGGGTCCGGCCAGACCCTTTGACCAGATAACGCCTTTGAGGCAATGTCGAACAGCACCAAAAGACATATGTTTGACAGAAGGAAGACACGATGCCCATGAGCCCCGGCGACATTGAAGACATGATCAAGTCCGGCATACCGGGCGCCAGGGTGACAATCCGCGACCTTGCCGGCGACGGCGACCACTACGCAGCAGAGGTCGTTGCGGAAGCATTCCGGGGCAAGAGCCGGGTGCAGCAGCACCAGATGGTCTACGAGGCGCTCAAGGGCAACATGGGCGGTGTGCTGCACGCTCTGGCGCTTCAAACTTCGGCGCCCGAATAGCCCGAAATCGAAAGCGCCTGCTCCGGCCGCCGTCAAACCATCAGCGAAATTGATCCTCGAAACGCGCCGCGGCGCTGGATATTCGGCGATCACATGCTATCTAAGCGGTTAGTAATCTGGACCTTGAACCCGGATGTATAAGGATATCGACATGAGCGGAATCAACGAATTCATCGACAACGAGGTGAAAACCAACGATGTCGTGGTCTTCATGAAGGGTACGCCGCAGTTCCCGCAGTGTGGCTTCTCCGGCCAGGTTGTGCAGATCCTTGATTACCTGGGTCTCGACTACAAGGGCGTCAACGTCCTCGCCGATCAGGAGATTCGCCAGGGTATCAAGGACTATTCCAACTGGCCGACCATACCGCAGCTCTACGTCAAGGGCGAGTTCGTCGGCGGATGCGACATCATCCGCGAGATGTTCCAGTCCGGCGAACTGCAGAGCCACCTGACGGAGAAGGGCATCACCGTTCGCGGCGCGGCCTGAGGAAGACCTTTCGTACCTGATTTTTATTTCAAAGGCGCCGCGTTCCGGCGCCTTCTTATTTCTTTGGGAAACTCATCGTGACCGAGCATTCAAAAGCCACCGCCGCCCGCCTCGGCGGAATGGGCAAGGTTGAATTCATTGCATTGATGGCGGCACTGATGGCGCTGAACGCGCTGGCCATCGACATCATGTTGCCGGGACTGCAGCAGATTGGCGCGGCTCTTGGCGTCGAAGACGAAAATCAGCGGCAGTTCGTCGTCTCCGCCTATCTCTTCGGCTTCGGCCTGGCGCAGCTCGCCTACGGCCCGATTTCGGACCGGTTTGGCCGCAGGAAGCCGATGCTTTTCGGTCTTGTCGTCTACGTGCTGGCCTCGCTCGCCGCCGTCGCCGTTCCAACGTTTGCAGGCCTGCTGGCGCTTCGTTTCATCCAGGGTATCGGCTCTGCCGCCATGCGCGTCATTACCATCTCGATCGTCCGCGACGTCTATGGCGGCCGGGCGATGGCGGAAGTCATGTCGCTGATCATGATGGTCTTCATGGTCGTCCCGGTGATCGCACCGGGCACCGGCCAAGTCATCCTGTTCTTCGGCGACTGGCACCTGATCTTCCTCTTCATGGCGGTCATCGCCATCGCCATCGGCATCTGGATGTACATCAGGATCCCCGAGACGCTGAAGCCCGAGGATGTCCGGCCCTTCACCCTGCGGTCGGTTCTGGACGGCTTCCGAATCGTGCTGACGAACCGTCTGGCGCTCTGTTATGCGATCGCCAGCATGTTTATCTTCGGCGCCCTGTTCGGATTCATCAATTCGGCCCAACAGGTCTACGTCGGCATCTATGAGCTCGGCGCCTGGTTTGCCCTGGCGTTCGCGGCGATCGGCGCTCTGATGGCGGTGTCGTCCTTCGTGAATGCCACCTTCGTCGGCCGTTTCGGAATGCGCCGCCTGTCCCATGCCTCGCTGCTCGGCTTCATCGCGATCACCTTCCTGTGGCTGATCGTGCAGTACTTCGGACCGCAACCCATGCCATTCCCGCTGTTTCTGACCTTCTTCGGGCTGGCCATGTTTCAGTTCGGCTGGATCGGCTCGAACTTCAATTCGCTGGCCATGGAGCCGCTTGGCCATGTGGCGGGAACCGCATCCTCCGTCCTCGGCTTCATGGGAACGCTCGGCGGCGCTCTGATCGGCGCCATGATCGGGCAGGCCTTCAATGGCACGGCGCTGCCGATGGTCACCGGCTTTTTCGCCGTTTCCATCATCGGTCTGATCTTCGTGCTGATCGGGGAGCGCGGTCGCCTGTTCCGGTCTCAGAACCCTCCCGTCTGAGGATTGCTGCGAAGCGACAGACAAAGAAGCGGCCCTCGGGCCGCTTCTTCTCGTTCTAATGCTGGAGGATTTCCCGGCGCAGGATGTTCCAGCTCTCCTCGTCGGTCGCAACGAGAAGACCGCCTTCCACATGATGGGGGAGATAGGCTGAACCGTCGAAGCGGGCGACATAGCCGCCGGCTTCCTGTGCAATCAGGGTGCCGGCCAGATGGTCCCAGGGCATCAGCTTGTTGTACATCGCAAAATGGACGTGACCGCCGGCAAAGGTCCGGTACTCGTGGGCCGCGCAGCGATAGCTCGCGACGAAGCGCACCTTGGCGAGATTGGCAAGAACCCGCTCGCGCACCTCTCCGTAGAAATAGCCGGCCGATGCCATGCCCACCATGGAGCCGATCGGCGCCGGCCCGGCGACCGACAGGCGGATCGCCTCCCCGTCCGGGCGCCGCAGGTAGGCGCCTGCACCCTTCTCGGCAATCACCCAGTCGTCGCCCATCGGGTCATAGATGATCCCGGCGACCGTCTCGCCCTTCCAGACCACGGATGCCATGACGCCGAAGGCCGGTATGCCTGAGGCGAAATTGAAGGTTCCGTCGATCGGATCCACCACCACCGCCAATTCCGCCGATGCGAGCTTGCTCAGAAGGTCAGGATCTGCCGCAACCGACTCCTCGCCGATGAACAGGGCGTCCGGTGCGATTGCTTCCATCGCGTTGCGGATGAAGCGCTCGGCCGCTTCGTCCGCCTCCGTCACCAGGTCCGTCGGCTCGCTCTTGGAGCGGACATCACCCGCCCCGAGCCGGCGAAACCGTGGCAGCACTTCCGCCTTTGCAGCCAGGCGCAGGCAATCGGCGAGCTTGAGGACGTCGAGCGGCAGGGTCATGTGGAGCACTCAGGATCGGTTGTTGGCTGAAAGGCCGGAGAAATCGAAGAGGGCGGGGTCGAGCAGATGCGACGGGTTGACGTGCGAAAGCGCGCGCAGCATCGCCTCCTTGCGGCCCGGCATGCGGGTCTCGATGTCGGCGAGCATGGTCTTCATCGCATTGCGCTGGAGACCGTCCTGCGAGCCGCAGAGGTCGCAGGGGATGATGGGGAAGGCCATGGCGGTGGAAAACCGCGCCAGGTCGTCCTCGGCGCAGTAGGCGAGTGGCCGCAGCACGAAGAGGTCGCCCTCGTCGTTGAGCAGCTTTGCCGGCATGGCGGCAAGTCGACCGCCGTGGAAGAAGTTCATGAAGAAGGTCTCGAGGATGTCCTCGCGATGGTGGCCCAGCACGAGCGCGTCGCAACCTTCCTCGCGGGCAACACGGTAGAGATTGCCGCGCCGCAGCCGCGAACAGAGCGCGCAATAGGTGGCGCCCTCCGGCACCTTTTCTTTCACGATCGAATAGGTGTCGCGGTATTCGATGCGGTGCTTGATGCCGATCGACGAGAGATATTCGGGCAGCACGTGCTTGGGGAAGTTGGGCTGCCCCTGATCGAGGTTGCAGGCGATCAGTTCCACCGGCAGCAGGCCCCGCCATTGCAGGTCCATCAGGATGGCCAGCAGCGAATAGGAATCCTTGCCGCCGGAGACACCGATCAGCCAGCGCTTCTGGTCCTTCAACATCTGGAAGTCGTCGAGCGCCTGGCGGACCTGCCGCAGCAGACGCTTTCTCAGCTTGTTGAAAGCGACCGACTGGGGTGCATCGGCAAAGAGCGAGGGACGCAGCCCCTCGCCTTCCAGATCCAGCGTATCGTCTATCGGGCCAACCAGTCCCATGCCATCTCCTAGCGTTCCTGGCGGTCCGCGCCCCTGATCAGGCGCCGAGCGCTTCTGCGACGGCATCGACGGCCGCCTGCGCCTTCGTGCCATCCGGTCCGCCGGCCTGCGCCATGTCCGGACGGCCACCGCCACCCTTGCCGCCGAGCGCCAGCGAGGCGATGCGCACGAGGTCGACGGCGCTGAAGCGGTCCGTCAGGTCCTGCGTCACGGCCACGACGGCACTGGCCTTGCCGTCGGCGGAGACGCCGATGAGGCTGACGATGCCGGAACCGAGGGTGGCCTTGCTGTCGTCGGCCAGTCCCTTGAGGTCCTTGGCGTCTATGCCTTCCAGCACCTTGCCGAGATACTTGATGCCGGAGACCTCGCGGATGTCGCTCGCGCCGCCGTCCTGGGTGGCGCCGCCCATGGCAAGGCGCCGCTTGGCGTCGCCAAGCTCGCGCTCCAGCTTGCGGCGCTCGTCCATCAGCGCCTCGACACGCGATACGACCTCGGCCGGCTGCACCTTGAGGGTGGAGGCCAGCGTCTTCACCCGCTCGTCCTGTTCGGACAGATAGGCAAGGGCGGCAGCTCCGGTCACCGCTTCGACGCGACGCACGCCGGCGCCGACGGCGCTTTCGGAGAGCACCCGGACGAGGCCGATGTCACCGGTCGCATTCACATGCGTACCGCCGCAGAGTTCGATGGAATAGGCCTTGCCGGCCTTGTCACCATCCGTGGACACGCCCATCGACACGACGCGAACCTCGTCACCGTATTTTTCGCCGAACAGCGCCATGGCACCTTCCGCGATGGCATCGTCGACGCTCATAAGCCGCGTCGTCACCGGGGCATTCTGCAGCACGATGGCGTTGGCCATCTCCTCGACCCTCTGCATTTCCTCCACCGTCAGCGGCTTCGGGTGCGAGATGTCGAAGCGCAGGCGTTCGGGCGCCACCAGCGAGCCCTTCTGGGCGACATGCGTGCCCAGCACCTCGCGCAGGGCCTCATGCAGCAGGTGCGTGGCGGAGTGGTTGGAGCGCAGGCGCGAGCGACGGGCGTGATCGACCGTCAGTGCGACCGGTTCGTTCGTCTTCAACGTGCCGGAGACGACCTTGGCGATATGAACGAAGACGCCCTCGCCCTTCTTCTGGGTGTCGGTCACCTCGAGGCGGGCATGGTCGGTGCTGATCACACCGGTGTCGCCCATCTGGCCACCCGACTCGCCGTAGAACGGCGTCTGGCTGACGACCACCTGGACCGTCTCGCCGGCACTGACCGAATCGACCACGGCGCCGTCGCGCACGAGCGCCTGCACCACGCCTTCCGCCGATTCGGTGTCATAGCCGAGAAATTCGGTGGCGCCGTGCTTCTCGCGCAGCTCGAACCAGATCGTCTCCGTCGCCGTGTCGCCGGACCCGGCCCAATGGGAGCGGGCTTCGGCCTTCTGGCGCTGCATGGCATCATTGAAGCTGGTGAGATCGACGCCGATATTGCGGGCGCGCAGCGCGTCCTGCGTGAGGTCGAGCGGGAAGCCATAGGTGTCGTAGAGCTTGAAGGCGGTCTCGCCGTCGAGGCTATCGCCTTCGGAGAGATCGGCGGTGGCGTCGGAGAGCAGCGTCAGGCCGCGGTCCAGCGTCTTGCGGAAGCGGGTTTCCTCGAGCTTCAGCGTTTCGGACGTCAGCGCCTCGGCGCGCACGAGTTCCGGATAGGCGCGGCCCATCTCCTGCACCAGCGTCGGCAGCAGCGTGTACATCAGCGGCTCGCGGGCGCCGAGAAGCTGCATGTGGCGCATGGCGCGGCGCATGATGCGACGCAGCACATAGCCGCGGCCTTCGTTGGAGGGCAG
Organism: Rhizobium sp. PK7-22; assembly: GCF_056530405.1. Taxonomy (NCBI): domain Bacteria; kingdom Pseudomonadati; phylum Pseudomonadota; class Alphaproteobacteria; order Hyphomicrobiales; family Rhizobiaceae; genus Rhizobium; species Rhizobium sp. PK7-22. The sequence goes on along the minus strand of NZ_CP096514.1, from coordinate 2,475,300 downwards.
CACGCCGTCGGCGATCAGGAAGGCGGACGAGCGCAGATGGTCGGCGATGACGCGGAAGCTTGCCGCCTGGTCGCCTTCCGCCTTCACACCGATAACCTCTTCGGTTGCGCCGATCAGCGTCTTGAACAGGTCGGTCTCGAAGACGCTCGAAACGCCCTGCAGGATGCAGGCCATGCGCTCCAGACCCATGCCGGTATCGATCGACGGGCGCGGCAGCGGCGTGCGCTCGCCCGGCGCCGTCTGGTCGAACTGCATGAAGACGAGGTTCCAGAACTCCAGGAAGCGGTCGCCATCCTCTTCCGGCGTGCCGGGCGGTCCGCCCCAGACATGCTCGCCCTGGTCGATGAAGATTTCCGAGCAAGGGCCGCAGGGGCCGGTGTCGCCCATCTGCCAGAAGTTGTCGGAGGTCGGGATGCGGATGATCCTGTCGTCGGAAAAGCCGGCGATCTTCTTCCACAGGTCGGCCGCTTCCTCGTCCTCGGAATAGACGGTCACAAGCAGACGGTGCTTGGGCAGGTCGAAACCCTTGGTGACGAGGTCCCAGGCGTATTCGATCGCCTGTTCCTTGAAGTAGTCGCCGAAGGAGAAGTTTCCGAGCATCTCGAAGAAGGTCAGGTGCCGGGCGGTGTAGCCGACATTGTCCAGATCGTTGTGCTTGCCGCCGGCGCGCACGCATTTCTGCGAGGTCGTGGCGGTGGAATAGGGGCGGCTTTCCAGGCCCGTGAAGACGTTCTTGAACTGCACCATGCCGGCGTTGGTGAACATCAGCGTCGGGTCGTTGCGCGGCACGAGAGGGCTCGAGGACACCACCTCGTGGCCGTTCTTGCGATAGTAGTCGAGGAAGGTCGACCGGATGTCATTCACGCCGCTCATGCTACGCCCTTTGTTCCGCCGAATGCGGATCCGTCACTGAAAACCACTGGCTTTTATCGCCCGTGCCGGTGACTGTCCAGCCAAACGCGGAACCGGCCGCGCATCTTTCCAGATGGCGGCCGGCCAGAACGTGCAAACGATGAGAGACTGGCCCTAGTTTTCGGCCGCCTCATCTGCGTCATCGCCACCATCACCCGCATCCGGGCCGGTGTTCTGCAGAAAACGGTCGGCAATCAGGCCGGCGTTCTGGCGCAGTGACAGCTCGATCTCGCGGGCCATCTCCGGGTTGTCACGCAGGAAGGTCTTGGCGTTCTCACGCCCCTGCCCGAGCCGCTGGCTGTTGTAGGAGAACCAGGCACCGGCCTTCTCGACGATGCCTGCCTTGACGCCAAGATCGACCAGTTCGCCGGTCTTCGAGACACCTTCGCCGTACATGATGTCGAACTCGACCTGCTTGAAGGGCGGCGCCATCTTGTTCTTGACGACCTTGACGCGCGTCTGGTTGCCGACGACCTCTTCGCGCTCCTTCACAGCGCCGATGCGGCGGATGTCGAGGCGAACGGAGGCATAGAACTTCAGCGCGTTGCCGCCGGTGGTGGTTTCCGGCGAACCGAACATGACGCCGATCTTCATGCGGATCTGGTTGATGAAGATGACCATGGTGTTGGAACGCGAGATCGAGGCGGTCAGCTTGCGCAGCGCCTGGCTCATCAGGCGCGCCTGAAGGCCCGGCAGGCTGTCGCCCATCTCGCCTTCGATTTCTGCGCGCGGCGTCAGGGCCGCAACCGAATCGATGACCAGCACGTCGATGGCGCCGGAGCGCACCAGCGTATCGGTGATCTCGAGCGCCTGCTCGCCGGTGTCGGGCTGCGAGATCAAAAGGTTCTGGAGGTCGACGCCGAGCTTGCGGGCATAGACCGGATCGAGCGCGTGCTCGGCGTCGACGAAGGCGCAGATGCCGCCCTTCTTCTGGGCTTCGGCAATGGTCTGCAGGGCCAGCGTCGTCTTGCCCGAGCTTTCCGGACCGTAAATCTCGATGATGCGTCCCTTCGGCAGGCCGCCGATGCCCAGGGCGATGTCGAGGCTGAGGGAGCCGGTGGAGACCGTCTCGACTTCAACCACGCTATCGTTCGCGCCGAGCTTCATGATCGAGCCCTTGCCGAAGGATCTCTCGATCTGCGAAAGTGCTGCGTCCAGCGCCTTGCTCTTGTCCACTGTTTTATCCTCTACGAGCCGCAACGAATTTTGTGCCATCTGATCCACCTTTAGGTTATTGACGCCCGGCAGGCAACGAAGCAGCCGATAAAGATTATGTACCCTTTTTGTTCTCATTGTGCAAGAGGTCGTCCTTCAGTTGATTTGTCTTCGTTTTCCGGGCCAAGTTCGCAATCCGTTCACGCCTCTGCCGGTGTGGATAAAGCATTGATCATCTCCCCCTCGTGTTTGGCGAGAAGCTTCGAATCGGACCCGCTATGACGCCCGCAAAGGCAACCCCATGAGCCGGCGCATTCTCGTCCTCGGTGGCGCCCATCTCGATCGCCGCGGGCGGATTTCCGGTGACACCGCCATGGGGGCCAGCAATCCGGGCGCCTGGTTCGAGGAGATCGGCGGCGGCGCCTTCAACGTCGCCCGCAACCTCGCGCTGCTCGGCCATCAGGTCACCATGGTCTCGCCGCGCGGCGGCGACGTGACGGCGGACAAGATCGCCGCTGCCGCGGAGGCCACCGGCGTCATCGATCGTCCCTTCGTCTTTCTCGACCGGGCAACACCGAGCTATACCGCGATCCTTGAACGCGACGGCAATCTCGTCGTGGCGCTCGCCGACATGGATCTCTACCGCCTGTTCAGCCCGCGGCGCCTGCAGGTGCGCGCGCTGCGACAGTCCATCGAAGAAGCGGAGCTGATCGTCTGCGACGCCAACCTTCCGGCAGAGACTCTGACGGCGCTTTGCGCGGCGGCCAGCCGGGCCGGCGTTCCGGTTGCCGGCATCGCCATTTCCCCCGCCAAGGTCATCCGCTTTTCCGCATCACTCGGCGCCCTCGGCTATCTGTTCATGAACGCGGCAGAGGCTGCCGCCCTGTGCGGCACCCAGGCGGCCACGGCCGCGACCTGGCCGGAGCATCTGCGGCGCAAGGGGCTGAAGGCGGGCGTGGTGACGGACGGTGGCCGCGAGCTGTCGGTCTACGACGCCACCGAAAGCCTGACTATGGCGCCGCCACCGCTCACCTATACCGCCGATGTCACCGGTGCCGGCGATGCTCTTGCGGCAGGGACGCTCGACGCGCTGCTGCGCCACAAGGGGCTGTCGGAGGCGATCCGCTCCGGCATCGCCGCGTCGCGGATCACGCTGCGCTCGCCGCATGCGGTGGCGCCCGACCTCACGCCCGATGCCTTGGACTATGAAACGACCCTTGTCGGGGCGCCGCAAAAGGTGTTCTGAGAGGCGATCATTCCGGAGACAGACATGACCCAGACCGTCACGACACAGACTGCCACCTCTGCCCTGCCCATCGTCTTCTCGCGCGAGGTCGAACAGGCCCGCGCCGCCGGCCTGCCGCTGGTGGCGCTCGAATCGACCATCATCACCCATGGCATGCCCTATCCCGGCAACATCGAGATGGCCCGCAGCGTCGAGGCGATCATCCGCAATGGCGGCGCCGTGCCGGCAACGATCGCCGTGCTGAACGGTACGCTGCATGTCGGTCTGGAAGAGGACGAACTCGAGCAGCTTGCCCAGGCGAAGAACGTCATGAAGCTCTCCCGGGCCGACTTCGCCTTTGCCTTGGCGACCGGCCGCACCGGCGCCACCACGGTCGCCGCCACGATGATTGCCGCGGCTCTCGCGGGCATCCGCGTGTTTGCGACCGGCGGCATTGGCGGCGTCCACCGCGGTGCCGAAGAGAGCTTCGACATCTCCGCTGATCTCGAGGAACTGGCCAAGACGGACGTCATCGTCGTCTGCGCCGGCGCCAAGGCGATTCTCGACATCCCCAAGACGCTGGAGGTCCTGGAGACGCGCGGCGTGCCGGTGGTGACCTATGGATCGACGGATTTTCCCGCCTTCTGGTCGCGCGTCTCCGGCCTGCCGAGCCCCCTCTCCGTCGATTCGGCCAAGGAGATCGCCAGGTTCGAGACCGCCCGCCAGGCGCTCGGCGTGCGCGGCGGCATTCTCGTGGCCAATCCCGTTCCGGCAGAGGACGAGATTTCGCGGGACGAGATGGAGGGCTACATCCAGATCGCCCTCAAGGCGGCAGCCGAGCAGCATGTGGCGGCAAAGGCCGTCACGCCCTTCCTGCTCGACCACATCTTCCACCAGACCGGCGGGCGCAGCCTGAAGACGAATATTGCGCTGGTGGAGAACAATGCTCGACTTGCGGCCGGGATCGCTGTCGCGCTCGCGGTCTAACGCGCGCGCCGCTCACCCTCGTCGGTTTTCCGGAGTAAGATCTTGCCTGCCATTCAGACCATCGTGCGGGCGCCAGAGCACCGTACAGCCCTTGCTGCCCTGGTGCTCGGCGGCATCGCCATCGGCGCTTCGCCGATTTTCGTGCGGCTGTCGGAGGTCGGGCCGATCTCCACCGGCTTCTGGCGCCTGGCACTGGCGCTGATCCCTTTGTCGCTGTGGAGCCTGCTGCGGCCCCAGGTGGACCCGAAGGTGGCGATCACCCGCCGCGACTGGCCGCTGCTCGTCCTGCCGGGCTTGGCGCTCGCCATCGATCTCGTGGCCTGGCACCTGTCGCTGCACATGACATCGGTCGCCAATGCCACGCTTCTGGCCAATCTGGCGCCTGTGTTCGTGACGCTGATCGGCTTCCTGCTGTTTCGGACGGCAGTGACCCGGATCTTCCTCCTCGGTCTCGGGCTTGCCATCGCCGGCGTCATCACGCTGAAGGGCGGCCCGGCTGCCCTGGGGGACGGCAATCTTGCAGGCGACGCCATCGCCACGCTCGCCGCCGTCTTCTACGCCTGCTACATCCTGGCGATCGGCCGGCTGCGCAGCCGCTTCGACACGGTGCGGATCATGATCTGGTCGACGGCCACGGCCGCTGCGGCGATCCTGCCCTTCGCGCTCTATTTCGAGGGCAATATCTTGCCCCCCAGCCTCTACGGCTGGGCGATCCTCTTCGGCCTTGCCTTCATCAGCCATGCCGGCGGACAGGTGGCGATCACCTATGCCCTGGCCTTCCTGCCGGCCGCCTTCTCGTCGCTGACGCTCTTGCTGCAGCCGGTGGTGGCGGCGATCCTCGCCTGGTTCATTCTGGCGGAAGCCATCGGTCCGCTGCAGGCGATCGGCGGCGCCATCGTGCTTGCGGGAATTCTCGTCGCCCGCCGCGGCGGCTAGAGATCTATAGCAATCGCCGCCCGAGCGGGCGGCGAGCTTGTCTCAGTTGTCCAGCATTTCCCGCACCGCGACCGCCAGCTGCTTCAGCGAGAAGGGTTTTGGCAGGAAGCCGAACTTGGCATCCGCCGGCAGGTTGCGGGCAAAGGCATCTTCCGCATAGCCCGAGACGAAGATGAACTTCATGTCCGGATAGGTCTTGCGCAGCTCTCCCAGAAGCGTCGGGCCATCCATCTCGGGCATCACGACGTCGGACACGACGATGTCGACCTTGCCCTCGAGCTCTTCCATGATTTCCAGCGCCTCGACGCCGGAGCCGGCCTCGTGGACGGTGTAGCCACGGGTCTCCAGCATCCGCTTGCCGCCGCGGCGCACCGCTTCCTCGTCCTCGACGAGCAGCACGACGGCGGAATTGCCGGTGAGATCGACAGGTTCCTTGGAGGCCAGCGCTTCGGCCGGCGGTGCGGCGTCCGGCGTCGGCTGCATTTCCTGCAGAACCAGTGCCTCCGGGATGTGGCGCGGCAGGAACAGGCGGAAGGTCGTTCCGCGGCCAACTTCCGATTCGGGATAGATGTGACCGCCCGACTGCTTGACGATGCCATAGACCATCGACAGGCCTAGGCCGGTACCCTTGCCCACTTCCTTGGTGGTGAAGAAGGGTTCGAAGATCTTGTCCATGATCTCCGGCGGAATGCCGGTGCCGCTGTCGGACACCTCCACCATGACGAAATCCTCTTCCGGCAGATCGGCCTGCGGGAAGTTGACCGTGTCGCTGGCGTCGACGTTGCGGGTCTTGATCAGCAGCGTGCCGCCCTGCGGCATGGCATCGCGCGCGTTGACGCAGAGATTGATCAGCACCTGCTCGAACTGCGACAGGTCGGTGCGCACGGTCCAGAGGTCGCGGCCGTAATCCACCTCCAGCTTCACATTGGTTCCGGAAATCAGCCGGTCGACCAGCATGCGCAGGTCACCGACGACATCGGTCAGGTTGAGCACCACCGGCCGCATCGTCTGCTTGCGCGAGAAGGCCAGCAGCTGGCGGACGAGGACTGCGGCGCGGTTGGCGTTGCGCTTGATCTCCATCAGGTCCGCGAAGCTTGCATCCGAAGGGCGCGCCTGGAGAAGCAAATGATCGGACGACAGCAGGATCGCCGTCAAGACGTTGTTGAAGTCGTGGGCAATACCGCCCGCCAGCGTGCCGACCGCGTTCATCTTCTGCGTCTGCGCCATCTGCGTCTCGAGCGCCTTCTGCTCGGTCGTCTCCACGGCGTAGACGATTGCCGCTTCCTCCGGCGCCTCGTCGCTCTCGTCGATGACGGCGTTGACGTAGAAGCGGACATAACGGCTGTCGTCGCCCGGATGGCGGCAGTCGATCGGAGCAATGTCGCCCTGGCGGTCGGTCGCCGCCGCCAGCGCCTGCATCAGCTGCGGGCGCGCCGTCTCGTGGACAATGGCTTCCAGATGGGCGCCGGCATCGACCTCGTCGCGCGACACGACGCCGGCAAAGAGGCGCAGGAAGGGCGCATTGATGCGCAGGATCTTGCCTTCGCCATCGACCGAGGCAATCGCCATCGGCGTGTTGTTGAAGAAGCGGGTGAAGCGCATGGCGGACGCCGACTGGTCGCCCTCGCCGCCCTTCGGACGGTTCAGCACGATGGTGCGGCTCTCCCCCGGCGCGCCGTCGCGCATTGAGGTCACGGAGTGGACGAGCCGCACCGGCAGGCTCTGGCCATTGGTGCGGCGAAGGTCGAGGTCGAGCGTTTCCGTGCGCTTCAGGCCCGGCGCCGCCTGCACCGACTGGATCAGCGCCATGCCTTCGCCGGCCACGAAATCGGCAATCGTCATCGACCGCGGCACGAACTTCGTGAGGTCGAGGCCAAGCCATTCGGCAAGCGTCGCATTGATATAGAAGACCTCACCCTTGCGCCCTGCCGAGAAGAAGCCGGCTGGCGCGTGATCGAGGTAGTCGATGGCGTTCTGCAGTTCCCGGAAGAAGCGCTCCTGGTCGTCCCGCTCCGAGGTGATGTCGGTCAGCTGCCAGATGTCGAGCTGATTGCTCGCGCTCTTTCCGGGCCGCAGGTGACGGGCCTTCAGCCGGTACCAGTGCGCGCCCGAACTGTTGCTCGCGCCGCGACCAAGCGGCTGGGCGAGGCGGAACTCCTCGTGGCCCTCGCGCCCTTCGCGAAGTCCGTTGGTCAGGCGATAGAGCGCCTCACTCGATTCGCGGTTGCGCGACAGAAGCGGTTCCAGCGCCTGCACATTGCTGCCCTTGCTGGCGCCCGTCAGGCGGCCGTAGGCGGCATTGGCATAGACAATCCGGCCGCGGGAATCCGTGACGAGGATGCCGTCCGGATGCGTTCCCAGGTAACCGCGTGCCAGCTCGTCCGAACGGGACTGCGGCATGACCTCGACGAAGCCGATGATCGACGACACCATGAAGAAGATGCCGACCATGGCCAGAACGCCGAGCAGCCCGAGCACGATCTCGTTGTCCAATGCCTGCTGGAAAAAGACGAAGGCGATAGCCACGCCGATCAGCACCAGGGCTAGCAGGAGGATCCGGATCACGGTTCCACCCCGCGCTCCGCGGTCGACCAGGGGCTCCTCGTAGTTGCCCTGCTGCAACCTCGTCATCAAGTCCTCGCTATTCGGCCGACCGAAGAAGGCACAACTCTGGAAACTGTCGGCAAACCGCCGCGATTCTTTCTTAGCAAGTTGCGGTTGATGCAAAAAGCGCCGAAGTGCAGAAAACCCGGGATAGCGACGCCTAAGCTTCCGCGATCCGGGTCCGCATCTTGCCGCGGTCAAAAAAAAGCGCACTTCTACCCGGGACAATCTCGCAGGAGCACTGAACGATGATCGATGGATTGATGGGCGAATATGGCCTTCGGCTGGTGATCGCGGTCGTCGGCGTCGGCGTCGGCTTTGTCTGCCTGATCGGCGTCCTCTGGCTCCTGCGTGGGCGCCGGGGTCCCTCGCCCTTCATCCGCGGCGGCCGCAACCGTCAACCACGCCTGCAGGTGCTCGATGCGGCAGCCGTGGACGCGCGCCGACGCCTGGTGCTGGTTCGCCGCGATGACGTCGAACATCTGATCATGATCGGGGGGCCGACCGACATCGTCATCGAAAGCGGAATCTCGGCACCTTCGGATACATCAGCGGAACCGACTGTCGCGGCGCAGCCCCGTCCGCGTGCGCAACGCGAACCGGTCCAGCCACCATCGCCGGCAGCGCCTGCGGCGGACCCTGTGCGGGAACGGGCGACGTTCGCCGGCCCCGCACTCGAGGCCCAGGCCGCAGTCAGGCAGCCGCCGCCCGTGGCTGTTGCACCCAAACCTGCGGCTCTACCGGTATCCCGGGCGCCTTCGACCGAACCACCAATTGCCGCACCACCAAAGGCCCCGCTGCCTGTCGAGACCAGGGACGTCCGTCAGGAACCGGCGCTGACGGAAGCAGCCGACATTCTGGATGCAGCCCGAGGCCGCGTGTTCCAGGGACCGACACAGCCGGTACGCCCTGTCCCGGCCAATCCCGTCGTGTCGGACGTGGCGCCGACGAAGTCGTTTGGGAGCGATTTCGAACGTATCCTCGAGGAGGAAATGGCGATCAATCTTGCCGCCGGGGAGACTGCGCCTCAGGCATTTGCCGCTCCGGCCGGGGATAAGCCGCGCGTCACCGGCGCCACACCCGAGCCGTCTTTGCAGGACGAAATGGCTCGCATCTTCGGGGAGATGTCGGTGACGCGCGACAAGTAGCGTTGCGGCTCAGCACCACGGGTGCGCCACCGATCAAAAAAATGGCGCGGCAATGCCGCGCCTCGAAAATCACCTGGAGCCGCTTTCCGCCTATTCGTCGCGGTAGACCTTTTCCCGACGCTCGTGACGCTCCTGCGCCTCGATCGAGAGGGTCGCGATGGGGCGGGCGTCGAGACGCTTCAGCCCGATCGGTTCGCCCGTCTCTTCGCAATAGCCGTAGGTGCCGTCCTCCAACCGCTGCAGAGCAGAATCGATCTTTCCGATCAGCTTGCGCTGCCGGTCGCGAGCGCGCAGCTCGATGGCCCTGTCGGTTTCGGAAGATGCCCTGTCGGCAAGGTCGGGGTGGTTGGCGCTTTCCTCGGCGAGATGACCAAGCGTCTCGCGCGCCTCCCGCAGGATGTCATTCCGCCAGGCGACAAGCTTGGCCCGGAAGTACGCCTTCTGGTTCGCGTTCATGAACTCGTCGTTTTCCGACAGAACATAATTGCTAAGATCGATCTTCTCACTCAACGCGATTCTCCCGAAGAACATCTCAAGGCGCGCTCTATATCCCATTCAACCACGCCGGTTCAAGCCCGTTGGACATGAGAAAACCATTTTTAAACCTGTCACAATATTAGGCTAAAGGGCTACAAATTCATCTTTATTCTAGGCTTGCGCCCTTATCGGCACTGGCCTGGCAGCCCATGGGCCCCTTTGCGCTGTGACGATGGTCATGGTTGACGGACCGGCCGGCAAAGAGCTACGCATCCGGCCAGCGCATTCCTTCGGCAGCAGAATGATGAACTCCAGTTTTCCATCCCGAATCTATCTGCTCCGCCATGCGAAATCCGGTTGGCCGCAGCCTGGCGAACGCGATTTCGATCGCCCCCTCGATGGCGAAGGCTTTGCGGAAGCGGAGCTCGTCGCCGAAAAGGCCGCCGACAGAGGTTATCATCCCGGGCGGGTCATCAGCTCCACTGCCGTGCGCTGCCGCCAGACGGCCGAGGCCGTTCGCCGCGCCATCGACGAAGAGCTGGATCTCATGTTCGTCGACGATCTCTACAACGCGCCGGTCGACGTCTATCTTGAACTCCTATCGTCCAATGTCGGCGCCGGGTCGCTGATGCTGATCGGCCACAATCCGACCATCGAAGAGGCCATGGAGCGCCTGATCGGCGCCGACGAGACGGCTGGAGCCATCCCCATGGGGTACCCGACGGCCGGCCTTGCGGTTCTCGATGGCCCTGGCGAGCCGGCAAGCCGCCATTGGCGTCTCGTGGATTTTCTCACGGCCTGACTGCGGGGCCTCGGGAGGCTGCCGACCTGGCCGCCGAAAGCACTTCTTTTCAGCTACCCCTGGTGAGCCTATATAGGCCGAAAAGAAGGATCCCGCCTTGCCGCCCTCCCTCACCAGCTTCACGGACGATGCCCGCATTGCCATCGACAACCTCGCCGACCGCGCCGCCGGCCTGGTTCACCCGACGGTGCGGCTTGGCGTCACCGGCCTGTCGCGCGCCGGCAAGACGGTGTTCATTTCCTCCCTCGTCCACAACCTCCTGAACGGCGGACGCCTGCCGCTGTTCGAGCCGGTGCGGTCGGGACGAGTGTCGGCGATCCGGCTCGAGCCGCAGCCGGACGACGCCATCCCCCGCTTCCAGTACGAGGACCATATTCAGGCGCTGGTGCGTGATCGTGTCTGGCCCGACTCGACGCGCGCCATCTCCGAACTGCGCATCACCCTGGACTACCAGAGCGCCAGCGGCTGGAGCCGCATGTTTTCGGCGGGACGGCTGTCGATCGACATCGTCGACTATCCGGGCGAATGGCTGCTGGACCTTCCGCTGCTGGCACAGGACTACCGGACCTTCAGCGACAACACGGTGACGCTTGCGCGCACCGGCATCCGTGCAGAGCTGGCGCGGGAGTGGCTGGCACTCTGCGCCAGCATCGATCCGGATGGTCCGGCCGACGAGATGACGGCACGGCGGCTGGCAGAGGCCTTCGCCACCTATCTCAAGGCCTGCAAGTCGGACGAGAGGTCGCTGTCGACCCTTCCCCCCGGCCGTTTCCTGATGCCGGGTGATCTGGACGGTTCTCCCGCCCTCACCTTCGCGCCGCTTCCGAACCTCTCCGCCGAACGGGCTCCGAAAGGATCGCTGCGAGCGATGATGGAGCGCCGCTACGAGGCATATAAATCGGTCGTGGTGAAGCCGTTCTTTCGGGATCATTTCGCCCGCATCGACCGGCAGATCGTCCTGATCGACGCCTTGCAGGCAATCAACAGGGGGCAGGAAGCCGTGCAGGATCTGGAGAGGGCCCTGTCGGACGTGCTGGCCTGCTTCCGTCCGGGCAACAACAGCCTGCTGTCCTCCCTCCTCGGTCGGCGCATCGACAAGGTGCTCGTGGCCGCGACCAAGGCCGACCATATCCACCACGAGAGCCACGAGGCGCTGGAGAAGGTGACGGCCCGCCTCGTCGACCGCGCCATGCACCGGATCGGCATGTCCGGCGCGGGTATCGACGTGATGGCCATCGCATCTGTCAGGGCGACGCGCGAGGCGACGGTAAACGAAGGGGGGCAGGCCCTCCCCGTCATCGTCGGCACCCCGATGCCCGGAGAGCGGATCGGCACGGAAACATTCGACGGCAACCGCAAGACGGCCATCTTCCCCGGCGACCTGCCGAAGGACCCCGAACTGTTCTTCAAGGGCCTCGGCAACGGAGCCGACATGCCGGAGATCAACTTCGTCCGCTTCCGGCCACCGGCCGTGGAAGAGGCCGGCGGCGGCATCCGGCTCTCGGTGCCGCACATCCGCCTCGACCGCGCCATGCAGTTCCTGTTTGGAGATCGCCTCGCATGACCTCCTCCGACACCCCATCCGGTCGCGGCACGCGTCGGCCCGGCGCCTATGATGTCGGCGATGATCGCCAGCCTCAGACGGTCCAGACGGCTGCCCGTCCGCCGCGCAGCTTCGACGACGGCATGATGCTGACACCGCAGGAGCAGGATCCCTTCCTGTCGCCACCGGAACTCGAACCGGATGCCATTCCCGTCGCCGTGCCGCGCCGTCGGAAAGGCTTTTCCTTCGCGAACCTTGCTCTTGCAGCCTTCGGCACCTTCCTGTCGCTTGCCTTCGGGCTCTGGGCCGACGGCGTGGTGCGTGACCTGTTTTCCCGCAACGACTGGCTCGGCTACGCGGCACTGACCGCGCTTGCCGTCGGACTTCTCGCCATCTTGGTTGTTGTCGCGCGCGAGGTGGCCGGTCTGCTGCGCCTGTCTGCCGTGCAGAGCCTCAAGGCGGAAGCCGAGGCGGCCGCAGCGGCTCCTCTGCCGGGCAGCGCACGGGCCGTGGTCGCCACCCTGACGACGCTGCTGTCGCATCGCGCCGAGACGGCCAAGGGGCGTGCCGTCCTCGACGCCACGAAGGACGAGATCATCGACGGCCCGCAGCTGCTTGATCTTGCGGAGAAGGAACTGCTGTCGCCGCTCGACCGCCAGGCCAGGGCGCTGATTCTCAATGCCTCGAAGCGGGTCTCCGTGGTGACGGCCATCAGCCCGCGGGCGATCGTCGATCTGGCCTATGTCGTCTTCGAAGTCTCGCGCCTCATCCGGGCCATGGCAGAGCTCTACGGCGGCAGACCCGGGCGTCTCGGCCTGCTGCGGCTGATGCGCGACGTCATCGGCCATCTGGCCGTCACCGGCTCGATTGCCGTCGGCGACGGACTGGCGCAGCAGGTTCTGGGGCACGGGCTGGCGGCAAGGCTTTCCAAGCGGCTGGGCGAAGGCGTCATCAACGGCCTCCTGACGGCGCGCATCGGCATTGCCGCCATGGATCTGTGCCGGCCGCTGCCCTTCCGCGCCGTCAGACGCCCCGGAATCGGCGATTTCCTATCCGACATCGCTTCGGTCGGAAGTAGCAGGAGCGACTAATATTCCACGCGTGGATCCATAGTTCCGGGGCCATGGTTACCAGTCATTAACCAGTTTCACCGTACCCTTGCGGCTCGAAACGGCTCTTGATTGGCCAAGGAATCATCCATGAACCTGCGCATATTCTCCCTGTTCGGCGTGATCGCCGTCGCCCTTGGCGCCACCTCCGCCATGGCTCCCGAAGCAACCGCTGCTCCCCGAGACAAGGCCTTCTTCCAGCAGGTCGCCGGCACCTGGAAGGGTCCGGGCGAGATCGTCGCCGGGAAATACAAGGGCACCAAATTCAACTGCAACCTGATCGGCGAACCGACGCCGAGCGGCGAGACGGGCATCAAGCTCGACGGCACCTGCCGCGTCGGTGTCTTCAAGCAGCCGATGTCGGCCGTGATCACCCAGAACGGCAAGGGTTATCAGGGCCAGTTCCTCGACGGGGCCGAAGGCAAGGGCCTCGACATCATCTCCGGTGCGGTCAATGGCGACAAGGTCGTCGTCGGCATCAACCGCGCCCAGTTGAACGGCGCCATGGTGGCCAGCCTGCGCGGCGCCAATACCATGAACATCACGATCTCCGTGAAGGTGGAGGAGGAGATGGTCCCCGTCATCGGCCTGACGCTGGACCGCGATCTCGATTCGCTTGCCGTCGGTTCGATCGACTGATCTCTGCGTGGCGGCGAGAGCTAGGTCTCTCGCCACCAGTCACGATTGTCCGTCGCCAGGCGGATACCCGCCTGGTCCGCCCTTTTCAGCCACTCCGCAACCGTCTGACCATCGACCACAAGGTCCGCCGCGATCTCGCTGAGCGGCATCAGCACGAAGGCACGCATCGTCATGCGCGGATGCGGCAGTTGCAGGCGGCCGGTCTCCTGCGCCAGCGTGCCATAGGTCAGGATATCGATGTCGATGGTGCGCGGTCCCCAGCGCTCGACGCGCTCGCGCTTCATGTCGCGCTCGATGTCGAGGCAGAGGTCGAGCAAGGCTTCGGGTGCCAGGGAGGTGCCTATCAGCGCGCAGCAGTTGAAGAAGTCGGCCTGGTCGGTCTTGCCCCAGGGCGGAGTCTTGTAGAGACGCGAGACCAAAAGTACCCGGCAGTCCGGATGCTGGTCGAGTTGCCGCAGCGCGAACCCCATCGCCGCCGGCGGATCGCCGATATTGCCGCCGAGGCCGAGGGATGCGGTGAAGTTCATGTCAGGCTGGACGGTATGCAACCTGCACCTCGGCATGATCGAGAACACCCTGAACCGGCGCACTGGGCTTGCGCACGGTGATCTCGACGTGGCGGATCTGGGCAAACTGGGCGCAAAGCGCCTTGGCGATGTCGAAGGCGAGCGTCTCGATCAGCTTGCGCTGCTGCCCCGTCACCACCCGTTCGATCAAGGTGAACGCCACGCCGTAGTCGACGGTCTGCTCCACCAGATCCGTTTCCAGCACATCGCCGGCCTCGACCTCCATGGTGGCATCGACGAAGAAGCGCTGTCCAAGGGCATTCTCCTGCTCCAGGACGCCGTGCCGCGCGAAGAAGGCGCAGTTCTTGAGGGTGATCGTGTAGGTGGTCATTGTGTGTTCCCGCCGTTTCTGGAAGCTGCCGCGATGACGGCATCGGCCATGGCCAGCGCATCCTGGCTGGCGGCCACATCGTGGACACGAAAGATCGATGCACCGGCAAGCCGCAACATGGCCGTGGTGGCTGCCGTGGCAATATCGCGATCGGCGGCCACGTCATGGCCGGTGACCGACCCGAGGAACCGTTTTCGCGACGTCCCCACCAGCCATGGAAGCCCGAGCACGTGCAGCTCGTCGAACCGGGCCATGAGCTCGAGATTCTCTTCGGCATTCTTGGCAAAGCCGAAGCCCGGATCAAGGACAAGGCTGTCGCGCCCGACGCCGGCGTCACGGGCAATCGCGAGGGATTGCCCGAAGAAATCCAGCTGATCGGCAATCAGGTCAGCCTTTCGCCGTCCATCACGGCCCCGACCCGTGTGCATGATGCAGAGCCCGGCACCGCTTTCGGCCGCCACCTGGGCGATCTCCGGCTCCCGCTGCAGTCCATGGACGTCGTTGATAATGTGGGCGCCCGCCGCCACCGCCAGCCTCGCCGTCTCAGCCCTGTAGGTGTCGATGGAAATCAAGGCATCGGTTTCGCGAGAGAGCCGTTCGATCACTGGAAGAACGCGGTCCTGCTCCTGCGCCGCACTCACCTCGTCGGCGCCCGGGCGGGTCGATTCGCCGCCGATATCCAGGATCGACGCCCCCTTTTCCACACAGGACAGGGCAAAGATGATGGCCTGGGCGCTGTCCACTAAGCGGCCCCCATCGGAGAAGGAATCCGGCGTCACATTGACAATGGCCATGATATGGCCGCGGTTGCCCAGTTCAAGGTTGCGCGAGCGGACCTGCCACACGATAGTGCCGTCCGTCGCGGTCGAGGCGGCCTTTGTCCAGGAGTAACGCAAATTTTTGTGCCTTCTTGTTGCGCTGCCGACGCCTATGCCGCAAGCTCCTCCAAAGTTCAACGTCTGCAGGCTGAAGAATGCCCCTGATTAAAAGATTCCGCTGCCTGCTCGGCGGAACTGTCGCTGTGTGCCTGGCGGCCACTATGGCCCACGCCGATCCCCGGATCACCAAGACATACGGTTACTTCAGCATCGGCGGACGCACGGCCGAAGATCTGGACAGCGAACTGGAGCGCCGCGGCCCCCTTACCCAGACCACGGGCCATCGCCACCCTGGCGCGACCGAGATCAGCTTCGGCGGGGAAGTCACCTATGTGGAGCGCAGCGGCCGCTGCTCCGTCGGGGCGGCAAAGGTCACTCTCAAGACGCATATCATCCTGCCGCGCTGGAGCAACCGCCGCCGTGCGGATCAGGACCTTCGCTTCATCTGGGATACCTTATCCTCCGACATCAAGCGGCATGAGGAGCGGCATGCCGAAATCGCGCGCAACTATGCGCGCAATCTGGAGCAGGAACTCCAGAACCTCCGGCCGGCGTCCAACTGCGAAGACTTGGAAGAGGTCGTCGGCGCCACGACACGGCGCGTACTGGAATCGCACGACCGGGATCAGCTCCGTTTCGATCGGGTGGAATCGACGAATTTCGACAGCCGACTGATGCGCCTCCTGCGATACCGCCAGCAGCAGAACGGCGGCTGAGGGCACCTTAAAGACGTTTGCCCGCCAACTAGGCCTGGCGTTCGGGCACGTTGACGACAAGCCCGTCGAGCGCATCGGTCATCTTGATCTGACAGGACAGTCTTGAGGTCGGCTTCACTTCATAGGCGAAGTCGAGCATGTCCTCCTCCATCGGAGACGGCGGTCCGACCCTTTCGGACCAGGCGTCGTCGACATAGACGTGACAGGTGGCGCAGGCGCAGGCGCCGCCGCATTCGGCTTCGATGCCCGGCACGGAGTTGCGCACGGCATTCTCCATTACGGTCGATCCGTTGGCAGCATCCAGGTCAAAGCGCGTTCCGTCGAAGGCGACGATGGTGATTTTCGTCATGGTATGGAGATCCGGTCAGTCTGATGCGAGGGAGGATCTGTCATACGACAAATCCCGGAGCCCGCAAGACATAGGGTGCGCCTGCCCGGGCGGCAATGCCGCCGCGGGGTTTGTCTTTCGGCGCGTTTGTCAGCGGCAGAGCTTGAGGACGAAGTTCTCGGTGTCCAGGACGGCAGCGCCGAGATTGGCCATCGCCGCCGCTTCAGCGCCGTTCGCTTCCAGGCGAGCTGCAGCATCGGCGACCTTGAAGGCACCCACGCCGCTCGCCGCACCTTGCAGCCGGTGGGCGGCCGCAACGATGACAGCAGTATCGCCGTTTGCAATCTCGCGCAGTGCCTGACGCGCCTGCCGCACGAAGGCCTGCAGGGCCTCGATCTCGCGGCTCTTGTCACCCAGGGTCTGCGTCGCGAGGTGGACGAGGTCGATGGGTCGAGACTGCGAGGGAGACAGGCCACGCAGGGTGACGGGGGCTTCGAACGCGATACTGAGAGCAGCCATGAGACGTGCCATTCCTTTGAACTTGATTGTCACGATGGTGACGGAAGGCCCGCTCTATCCCGTTAAATTCCGGCACAAACGCGGCCGGAATCTCTGGCTATGGTTAATTTCGCCTAAGTCGCCTGATTTACAGCCGTTTCGGAGCGTTTTATGGTTTAAATTCTGTTAACAAGGGTTTGCTCTGCGGGCCCCGGCAGGGGCCGCGAATTGTTATGGCACGACAGATGTGCCACTACAGTACGATTGGATGGACAGGAGTCCGCTCCTATCATCCTCGATGGCGCGCTGGTAAGCTTTCCTTATCATCCGTTTGCAAGAACGCCATCCAACTGATTGTAATTGGATTCCAAATGTCATGACGGCACGAGGAATCCGGCAGGCATGATTTCCGGGCAGGTCGATGGCGGTTGATCAGCGGGGAAATAGCCGGGCGAGTCCGTAACGAGGCGTAACCGCATGGCAAAGAACACCACGAGTGAAACGGTCGATGAAACGGCCTTCCAGGCTCTGGAAGATGCTCTGAAGATCGATTTCAATGACGAGCAAGATGCCCGTCGCAGGTCCGCGCCCCATGCCTCGGAGACCAGAGTGTCTGACACACCCAAGCAGCGTTCTTCAACCGCACGGCAGGAAAACCCTGCCCAGCCGCCCCGCCCCCAGGCATCGGGCGAGCCCCTGGCGCGCGCACCTGCGTTCGAACCCGCAAACGACGGCAGCCGACGCAACACGCTGAACATGCTGAAATCGCTGGAAGGCGGCACGATGCGTGCATCGCTGCGCAACGCCGCGATCGTTTCCGCGCTCTGGGCAGTCGGCGGCCTTGGCCTCGCCCAGCTACTCTACGGCAGCGCGCTCTGGCAGATGGGATCCGTCGCCGGTCTGATTTCGGCACCCGGAATCGTTGCGATCGTCGTCGGGATCATCGTGCCGATCCTGCTGTTCTTTGCCTTCGCGATCATGATGGCGCGGGCGCAGGACCTGCGCAATGCCGCACGCTCCATGGCGGAAGTGGCGCTTCGCCTTTCCGAACCGGAAACCGTTGCCGCTGAACGCATCATGACCGTCGGCCAGGCGGTTCGCCGTGAAGTCTCGGCCATGAACGAAGGTATCGAACGGACGATCGCTAGGGCGACCGAGCTCGAGACGCTGGTGCATTCCGAGGTCAATGCGCTGGAGCGCAGCTATACGGACAACGAACTGCGGGTCCGCGGTCTCGTTCACGAGCTCGGCTCGGAACGCGACGCGATCGTCAACCATGCGGAACGCATCCGCTCATCGATCGTGGGCGCTCACGAGCAGCTCAAGGAAGAGCTTTCGCTCGCAACGGAAGAAATCTCGATCCGCCTGGCGACGTCCGGAGAAGCCTTCGCGTCGATGATCGATACGCGCGCGGCAGCGCTGACCGACAGGACGAATGCCGCAGGCGAAGCCCTCGGCTCGCTGCTGTCGGCCAAGGCTCAGGATCTCGTCGACACGCTCAGTTCGTCTGGCTTTGCGCTTGCGACCGAGTTTGACGAGCGCCTCCAGACTCTGACGTCAACGCTTGCCGAACGCGGTGAAGCCCTTCTCGGAGAATTCGAGACGCGCGCCTCGACGCTCGATGCCAATACCGAGCGGTTGAACGCAGCGCTCGCCGATCGGACACGGCAGCTGAACGAGACACTGGTGGCCCGCACGCGCGAGATCACCGAGGGTCTCGCGGAAGGCGAACGCAGCATCACCGGATCGCTGGACGCCGTGCTGGCGTCGCTGAACCAGTCGCTGGACGACAAGGGCACCTCCTTCCGCCGCAATCTCCAGTCCGCCGCAGACGACGCTGTCATGGACCTCGACCTGCGCACCGGGCTCTTCGAAGAGCGGCTGCAGGCGACCGTCGGGCAGCTCAGCGCGACCTTCGACGAGGGGCTCACCGAGTTTGCCACCGCCTTCGACCAACGCGCTGGCAGCCTCGACAGCAAGCTGATGGAAAGCCTCGCCCGCATCAACGAGACGGTGGCAGGTGGCTCCGAGTCCATCGAGGGCATCCTGAGCACAAGCATCGAGCGAATCGGCGCGGCAATGACCGACCAGTCGCTGTCGCTGGCGACCACGCTTGGTACCGGCCAGGAAGTGCTGGATTCTATGCTTGAGAGCCGCACGCGCGAGCTTGGCGATGCGCTTGCCGCACGCACCAGCGAAATCACCAGCGCCTTCGGCAACACCCATGAAAACCTCGATGCGGTTCTGGCCGGCCGCAGCAGCCTGCTGATCGGCGCGCTGACGGAGAGCCAGAAGCAGTTCGACCGGACCCTGGGCGAGCGCTCGGGCGCCGTCATCGAAGCGCTGGACGGTGGGCAGCAACGCTTCGTGGAGGCTCTCGACCAGCGGAGAGCGGCGATTGAAACCGCCGTCTCCGACGCGCCCGAACGTCTAGCTCTGTTGCTCGACGAGCGTGCCTCCACCATTGCCCGCCACCTTGAGGATGGCGAGCAGCGCATCGCCGATGGCTTCGACCGTCGCGTCGCGACTCTCGGCCAGACGCTGTCGTCGAACGGCGACAGGATCGGCGAACTCCTCGACGACAAGACAATGGACATCAGCACGGCGCTGGCGCTCGGTGAAGATCGCATCTCCGGCATCCTGGCCGGTCTTGCCGAAACACCGGAGCGCATCACCACCGCGCTCGACGAGCGCGCCGCCGTCTTTGCCCGTCACATTGAGGACGGCGAAAAGCGGATCGGCGAAGATCTCGACCGTCGCGTCACGGCCATTGCGCAGACGCTGTCGTCGAACGGCGACCGTCTCGGAGAACTCTTCGACGACAAGACGATGGACATCAGCACCACGTTCGCGCTTGGCGAAGACCGGATCTCGGGCATCCTCGGCACACTTGCCGAGACGCCGGAGCGTGTCGCGACCGTGCTCGACGAACGTGCCGCCGTCCTTGCCGAGACGCTCTCGACGAACGGCCAACGTCTCGGGGAACTACTCGACGACAAGACGATGGAGATCAGCACCGCCTTTGCGCTTGGCGAAGACCGGATCTCCGGTATCCTCGGCAACCTTGCCGACACGCCGGAGCGTGTCTCCAGCGTCCTCGACGAACGCGCCACAACCATCGTGCGTCACATCGAGGAAGGCGAACAGCGCCTCGGCGACAGTGTCGATCGACGGGTTGCAGGCCTCACCGAAGCCCTTAATGCCAACGGTGACCGGATCGGGGAACTCCTCGACGACAAGACGATGGAGATCAGCACCGCCTTTGCCCTTGGCGAAGATCGGATCGCCGGGATCCTCAGCAATCTTGCCGACACCCCGGAGCGTCTCTCCAGCGTACTCGACGAACGCGCCAGCGCAATCGCGCAGCATATCGAACAGGGCGAAGCGCGCCTCGGTAAAACCCTCGATGAGCGCGTTGCCGGCTTTGCGCAGATCGTTGCTGCCAACGGCGACAAGATCGGCGAGATCCTCGACGACAAGACGATGGAACTCAGCACCGCCTTTGCCCTTGGGGAAGACCGGATCTCCGGAATCCTGAGCGGCGTCGCAGACACGCCTGAGCGGCTGTCTGCCGTTCTCGATGAACGGGCGGCAGCGATCCTGCGGCACATCGAAGACGGCGGGCAGCGCCTCGGCGAAAGCCTCGACGAGCGAGTTGCGGACTTTGCGCAGATCGTCTCGTCCAATGGCGACAGGATCGGCGAACTTCTCGACGACAAGGCCCTCGAGCTCAGCACATCGTTCGCCCTGGGCGAAGACCGTCTGGCCGGCATGCTGGACGAACGGACAGAGAAGCTCGTTGCCAGCGCGTCCGACGCCGGCAACCGGATCGAGGCCTCGGTTGGCCAGGTTTCTGAGCGCATCGAGACGGTTCTCGGCGACGGCGCCAGCCGGCTTGAGAGCAACCTAGCAACCGGCACGGACCGGATCGAGTCCACGCTCGGCCAGGGCCATGAGCGTGTCGCCGAGACGCTGTCTTCCATGCACGCGCAATTTGCCGGCACGGTCACCGCTGCCAACCAGCAGCTGGAAGAGACCCTCGGCTCCAACTACGATCGCCTGCGCAAGACGCTCGAGACGCGTGGTGACATGATCTCGGTCGCCCTCACCCAGGCCCACGAGCAGATCGTCGACCTGATGTCCGACCAGGTCACGACCATCGGCACGACGATCGCCACGAGCGCCGGCCTGCTGGAAATGTCGCTGGAGCTGCAGCAGGAAGAGTTCCGCGCCGCCATCGATGGCGCCGGTGGTGACCTGGAGCAGCGTCTCAGCTCCACCGCCGGCAGCATCGCCGCCAAGCTGAACGACGCAGCGCAGGAAATCACCCGCTCTGCCGACGAGTTCTCCGGCCGCATCGAATTTACCGTCGGCAGTGTCGCCGCCGCCCTAAACGACAGCGGCAGCAAGATCGAAACCACGTTCGGCGGCCTGGAAGGCCGGATCCGCGACGAATTGGCGGGCGTCACTGAGCTGGTCGACGGCGCGGGACGCAATCTGGGCGATACCCTCTCCCAACGCACCGCAGATCTCGAGCGCGTCAGCACAGACGCCCACGACCGCATTGCCGGCACACTGGATGCCGGCACCGCGCGCCTCGACGAGCGCCTCTCGACCATGGACCGCGCCCTGACGATCGGCCTCGACAATGTGTCGCGGACCATCGAGGGCAAGGCTGCAGGTCTTGCCGCAACGCTGCGGGAAGCCGTTTCCTCTGCCGCCGAGGGCATGGACAGCGAAGCCATGCGCTCTGCCGAGATGCTCACGCGCGCCGGTGCCGAGTTCACGGATGAACTCTCCAATCGCAACGCCGAGTTCACCCGCTCCATCGAGGAGCGTTCGAACGAGATCGTCGCACGGATCTCCGAAACCCAGAGCCGCCTTGCAGGCCAGGCCGCCACGGTTGCGCAAGCATTCTCCGAGGCCGGCAATTCCATCGTCAACAAGGTGGCCGAGGCTGATTCTCTCGTCAAACGCCAGGTGACTGCGATCTCGCAGGCGCTGGGCGACGCCGAGCAGGCGCTGGAGGCCCGCGGTGGCGCCCTGCGCGGTACGCTGTCGAACACCGCCGCCGAACTGCAGGCGGCCATGGACAACGTCGACAAGGCGCTTGCTGCCCGCGGCGATGCGATCCGCTCGGCGCTCGACAGCCGCGCGCGCGACCTGAACTCCATGCTGGCCAGCCGGACGACGGAACTGTCCCGGCTCATCGAGGAGCAGGCCAGGCCGGTCGTCGAGGAGTATGCCGTCGCCAGCCGCACCGCCGCCGACCAGATTGCCGTGGCTGCGCAGGAGGGCACCGACCGCCTCGCCGCCGCCGTCAACGAGAGCGCCGGCCGGATCCGCAACGAGAACAATGCACTCGTCGACGCCATCGCGTCGCGGACCAACGAGGCCCTGTCGGCGCTCACCCAGCGCGCGGAGAATACGGCCGGCGCCATCCTGGCCGTCGAACGCGGCCTGACGGGCAACGTCAATGCCCTGATCGACCGGCTGGCGGAAAGCAATTCCGGCATCACCGACATCGTCGAACGGGCGACCCGCAACATCACGTCCGCAGCCGATCAGGCATCGGCACGCCTCGCCGGTGTCGACGAGAAGCTCGATGCCACCGCCAACCGCTTCCACGAGTCGGCAAGCCACGCGGCAGACATGGTGTCGGGCTCGAGCCGTCTCCTGGAAAACAACATCGACCGCCTTGCCAGCATATCCGGACAGACGCTCAATCAGGTCGGCGGCATCGTCGGGCGCTTCGATGAACATTCCAAGGTGCTTGCCCAGGCATCGGAACTCTTGGGTGCAGCCCAGTCCAACCTCGCCAACACGCTGGGCGAGCGTCAGAACGCGCTCCGCAGCCTGTCGATCGGACTGGTCAAGCAGTCGGAAGAGATCGAGGCGACGATGCGCAACCTGACGACGCTGGTGGAAGGCTCGTTCGAGCGTGCCGGCGAGCGGTCCTCCCAGGTTGCCTCGCATCTGCGCGAAAGCCTGCACGGCGCCTTCGCAGACATCGGCCGCACGCTTGGCGAAACGCAGCAGCGAGCCGACATTACGGCACAGGCAATGCGCGATGCACTGATGGGCGCCGGCGAAGAAGCCAATCGCGCCATCGACCAGACCATGTCGAACGCCGAGAACCGCGCCAAGGGTCTTTCAGAGCGTATCCGCGGCAGTGTTGAAAGTTCGTTTGGCGATGTCGAACGGATGCTCGGCGAAGCCGCCGACCGGTCTGACAGTGCCGCCTCCCACCTGCGCGAGACGCTGCGCCAGTCGGTGGAAGAGGCCGTCGGACGCTTCGCAGGCGCAACCGATGAAATCCGCCGCTCGGCCAACGAGATCCGCGAAGAACTCGACAGCACCCGCTCCGAACTGAAGCGCGGCGCCTTCGATCTTCCCGAAGAAGCCAAGGAGAGTGCAGCAGCCATGCGGCGTGCGGTCTCCGAGCAGATCAAGGCGCTTCAGGACCTCTCGCAGCTCGTCGGTCGCTCGTCCCAGCAACTGGAGGTCTCGCAGCCTGCTCCGGCGCGTGCGCAGGCTCCAGCGCCGGCACCTGCGCCTGCGCCAGCACCACGGCCGCAGCCGGTCGCAGCCCTGCCGCAGCAGCCGCCGGCTGCTGCTCCACGCAGCGACTTGCTGTCATCGCCCCTGCGCGGCTCGATCAATGTCGATCGCCCGGCACAGCCATTGCAGCCGCGCCCTTCCGAACCTTCGGCAGGACGACGGGATGAGGGTGGTTGGATCAGCGACCTCCTGCGCGGCGCGTCCGAAGGCGCAGAGGCACCGGCTCGCCAGGCACAGCCGCGCCAGCCCGAACAGCAGGCTCCGCGCGGCAATGGCGACAACCGCAATCCTCGGCACATGGTGGAATCGCTGAACTCGCTGTCGGTGGACATCGCGCGCGCCATCGATCATGACGCCTCGGTGGACCTCTGGCGCCGCTATCAGCGCGGCGAGCGGGATGTCTTCACCCGCCGCCTCTACACGCTGAAGGGTCAGCAGACCTTCGACGAGATCAAGCGCAAGTACGAACGCGAGCCGGAATTCCGCACCGCCGTCGACCGCTACATTGCCGACTTCGAGAAGCTGCTCAACGATGTCGCCCGCACCGATCGCGACAAGTCGGTCACCCAGAGCTACCTGACCTCCGATACCGGCAAGGTCTATACCATGCTGGCGCATGCGGCTGGGCGCTTCAACTGAAGCCATGCCCCTGCTGACCGAGCAAACGAAAATGGCCGCCCCAAGGGCGGCCATTTTCGTTTGGGATGTGCGTGTGTCGCGCCGACAGGCCCGAGGCTGCTACATGGACTGCAGCGACCAGTCGACGATCTCTGCGCCGACGGCGGCGAAAGCCGTGTTGAGAGCCGCCACGAAGTCGCGGTTCTCGGTTCCCGAGACCGGCACGCTTGCCCGGAACGCGCGCTGGGCACGGACGGTGCCGTTGCGGTCGTTGAGGACCTTCACGAAGATCTCGACATTGGCGACATCGGCGCCGCTGGTATCGACTTCAAAGGCGCGGATCTCGGTCACCACCTGGTAGTCGATCGCCAGGCCCTGCCCCGGCTGACCAACGCCGGCAAGCCGACCGCTGTTCTCGAAGGCTGCCGCAAGCTTGGCCTGCACCATGCGCGGCAGGTTGTCTCCCCACTGCGATTCCGCCAGATACTGGATCTCCGACGGCGACACCCGGACCACGACCTGGTCGCTCGCGATCGACTTCAGTGCCGTCGGCTCGGGTACCAGGATCTGCCGACCGCGCGCGGAGGGTCCCGTGCTGGAGGGTGTGATGGAAAGATCGAAGGTGTCATTGTTCGCCTTCGTGCCGCAGCCAGCCGCCAAAGCGGCGACCATCGGCAGCACCATCAGCGCGGCGGGGCGAAGCGGGCCCGTCTTGAAGAACGTCAAACCTGTCATGAGTATATAGTCCCTATCGCCGCGTTCTGCCGTCATATTGTTTGACCGTCTCGCCACCGAAGATCAGGCGCTGCGGGTTCTCATCGAAATTGGTGATCGTGCTGTCGAGGCTGCGGACGGTGCGCCGCGTGTCTTCCACCAGAGTCTGAATGTCGCGCAGGCCGGAGGCCGAGAAGCGCTGCAGGCTGTCTGCAATCGGACCCACGCGACCATTGATGTTGTCGGCGACCGTGCGGAAGGACTGCAACGTCCTGCTGGCTTCCGCAAACAGCGATTCGGAGTCATCGCCCGAAAGCATGGTGTCGACCTTGGCGAGGATGCCGTCAACGCGGGTCGACGCGTTGTTGAGCTTCTGCGCCAACTCCGTGAAATCGTTGATCGCCCGGTTGATGTCGTCGCGCTGGCCGGCGACCCCGTCGACGACCTCGCGGGCCGATGAAAGCGCACTGCGTGCGTCCTCGCTGGCCGCCGTCAAATTGTTCACCGCCGTCCCGACGTTCTGCGGGTTGATGGCGGCCATCAGGGTGTCGGCGCGTTGAACTACGGACCGCGCATCTGTCGTCACCTGCTGGAAGCTCGAGGATGCCGACCGGATGTTCTGGGCGATCTCGTCGAGATTGTCGGAGGCATTGGCGACATTGAGGCTGACGCGTTCGGCATTGGTGACGACCGCGTTGATCTTGTCCGCGTCAACCGCACGCACCAGTTCCTCAGCCGCAGCAAGCGTGGAGTCGACGCGCTGCGACACGCCCGTGAACGTCACGGAGAGCGCCGACATGCTTTCCAGGAAGTCGTCGATCGCACCTGCATTGCTGCTGAGCGATGCGGAGAAGACCTCGGCGTTGCGGATCGTCTGCGTCAGGGGACCGCGTGCATCCGCCACGAAGCCCTGCAGATCGCCAATCGCGTCATTGGCGCGCTCTAGGATCTTATCGGCGGTCGCCAAAAGGTTGGTGACGCTCGACTGATCGGCAATCAGCACCGCCGGACGGCCGGTATCGATCGCCTGCCGAAGGATGCTCTCTTCGCCCTTGTTGCCGCCGGAGAGCTCGATATAGGCAGCCCCCGTCAGGCCCTGCACTTCCAGCACCGCCTTGGTGGACGGGAAGACGGGCGCGTCGGCGCGCACTTCTGTGAAGGCGATCGAATACTGTGGGTCGTCCGGGTCGATGGAGAGGTTGCGCACCGAGCCGACCGGGATGCCGTTGAAGCGCACCGGCGAGCCGACCGAAAGGCCGTTTGCGGAGCCCGGGATACGGATTGCCAGCTCGGCCACCGGTCCACCGCGGCCCGACTGGGCCATCCAGTAGACGAAACCGAATGCGGCGGCGATCACCAGCAAGGTGAAGAACCCGACGATTGCGTAATTTGCTTTGGTTTCCATGGCCTCAGTCACTCTGTGCAAGTTGCGGAGCGTCCTGCTCCGTGGTCACCACGGAACGGGCCCGCTTGCCGCGGAAATAGGATTGAACCCACGGATCGTCGAAGGCGAACATATCTTCCAGCGTGCCTTCCACCAATACCCGCTTCTGTCCCAGCACGGCAATACGGTCGCAAACTGAAAACAGGCTGTCGAGATCGTGGGTTACCATGTAGACCGTCAGCCCGAGGGTATCTCGCAGCCGGGCGATCAGCATGTCGAATTCGGCCGCGCCGATCGGGTCGAGACCCGAGGTCGGCTCGTCGAGGAAGACAAGGTCCGGATCGAGCGCCAGTGCCCTTGCGAGTGCCGCGCGCTTGATCATGCCCCCGGACAGTTCCGAGGGATACTTGTCCGCCGCTTCCGGTGCGAGACCCACCATCTCGATCTTCAGATAGGCCAGTTCGTCCATCAGCGATTGCGGCAGGTCGAGATATTCGCGCATCGGCAGCTGGATGTTTTCCTTGACGGTCAGCGAAGAAAACAGCGCGCCGTGCTGGAAAAGCACGCCAAGCCTTGTGTCGAGAGCAACCCTCTGCTCGTCGGTTGCCTCGTCGTAGTCCGTCCCGAGGATCTTGATGCTGCCGGCGCGCCGCGGCAGGAGCCGCAGCACCGTGCGCATCAGGACCGATTTGCCGGTGCCCGAAGCGCCGACGAAACCGAGGATCTCGCCGCGATAGATATCGAGGTTGAGGTTGTCGAGCACGATGGTGGAGCCGAAGCCCACCGTCAGGTCGTGCACCGACAGGACAATCTGTCTTTCTTTCTGGGCTGCATCTTTTTGTGTTCCCGCCACGCGGTCGCTCCTAGAAATCGATCGCTGAGTAGAAGATGGCGAAGAAGGAATCCATGACGATCACGGCGAAGATCGACTTCACCACCGAGGCCGTCACGTGCTTGCCGAGCGACTCGGCACTGCCGCCGACCTTCATACCCTCGACTGCGGCGACGATGCCGATGGCGAGCGCCATGAAGGGCGCCTTGATCATGCCGGATGCCACCGAAGAATGGTCGACCGCCTCATGAAGACGTGCCAGGAAGGTCTCGAAGGTGATACCGGAATAGGTCCAGGTGACGACGGCGGCGCCGTAAAGTGCCGCGAAGTTGGCGATAATCGTCAGGAGTGGCAGAACGATGGTCAAAGCCACCAGTCTGGGAAAGATCAGCACGCCGACCGGGTTCAGCCCGATTACCGTCAGTGCGTCGATTTCCTCGCGCATCTTCATCGAGCCGATCTCGGCGGTGATCGCGCTGCCGGACCGGCCGGCGATCATGATTGCCGTCAGAAGCACGCCGACCTCGCGCAGCTGCAGGATGCCCACGAGGTCGACGACGAAGATCTCGGCGCCGAAATAGCGAAGCTGGAACGCACCCTGCTGGGCGATGATCGCCCCGATCAAGAAGGACATCAGCGCGATGATAGGCACGGCGCGGACGCCCATGTGGTCGATCTGGTTGACCACGGAGGCTGGCGAGATACCGCCGCCCTTGCCAAACTTCATCTGCGCGCCCCGGACCGCCGATCCGAGGATGTGCATGGCCGAGACCATGTCGCCGGCAATATCGGTAACGGCGCGTCCGAACGGCGTGAAGGCTCGCTCGAACAGCGAGGCCCGGGGGCCTGTTGCAGCCGCCGGCCTTGGCGCCCTTTCCGGAAGAACGCCGATCAGCTCGTCGATGTTGGCGGCGGCTCCCACCAGCGCCACATCGCGCCCCTGTGACTGCTTGGCGGTGATCAGGCGCCGAATCAGCCAGGCGCCAGACGTGTCCATCGCCTCGACGCCGGCAAGATCGATTTCGACCCGGCCCTGACCGGCGCTTTTCTCGATCTCGTCCAGCGTTGCCAGAACCTTGGAAATGCTGTGGTTGCGCCAATCGCCACGGGCGAAGAATCGTTCCCCATCGCCCCCGGGCGTCTGTTCGGCAGCCATTTCGGCGGCCCGGGTGTCGGCGTTCAATGCTGGCACTGGCATCTTTCGTGATTTGGGCAAACTGTGCGAAGCCGGCTCATTTGATCACGGGCGTCAAACGGCAATATAGACAGCTGCACGGGAATTACCACGAGAGGACGTTCAAAAGCATGAGCCGTAACCTTGAAGCCACAATCGAGACATTTCCTATCGCCGGGCTTTTCACCATCTCGCGCGGATCGAAGACCGAGGCGGAAGTCGTGACCTGCACGATCCGGGCGGATGGCCTGATCGGCCGCGGCGAATGCGTGCCCTACAGGCGCTACGGTGAAACGGTTGAAGGCGTGCTCGGTGATGTCCGCTCGGTCTGCGAAGCGATTTCCTCCGGTGCCGACCGCACCAGACTGCAGCAGCTCCTGAAACCTGGCGCCGCTCGCAATGCCGTCGACTGCGCGCTCTGGGATCTCGAGGCAAAGCAGGCGGGGCAGCCCGTGTCGGCACTTCTCGGCATCACGTCCCGCCCGCTGACCACCGCCTTCACGCTGTCGCTGGGCGAACCGGAGGCAATGGCTGCCGAGGCGACCGGACATGCGCACCGGCCGTTGCTCAAGGTGAAGCTCGGAACGGCTGACGACGAGGCCCGCATGCGGGCCGTCCGGCAGGCGGCGCCGCAGTCTGCCATCATCATCGACGCCAACGAAGGGTGGACGGACCGTAACCTCGAGCGCCACCTGACGATTGCGGAAGAGCTCGGCGTCTCGCTGATCGAGCAGCCGCTTCCGGCCGGTCGCGACGAGATGCTGGCGCGGGTGCACCGGGTCGTTCCGATCTGCGCCGACGAAAGCGTCCACGCGACGGAAGATCTGGAGGCGCTGCGCAACCGCTATGATGCCGTCAACATCAAGCTCGACAAGACCGGCGGCCTGACCGAGGGCCTGCGCATGAAGGCGGAGGCAAGGCGACTCGGCTTCCAGGTGATGGTCGGCTGCATGGTCGGCACCTCGCTGGCGATGGCGCCGGCCGTCCTGCTGGCCCAGGACGTGGAGTATGCCGATCTCGACGGACCGCTGCTCCTGGCCCGCGACCGCCAGCCAGGACTGCGCTATGAGGGCTCGACCGTCTTCCCGCCCACGGCCGATCTCTGGGGCTGAAGCCTGGCGGCCAGAATGATGGTGGCGAGACCAACAAGCGCGGCAATCGACATAGCCGGGAAACTTGCGGCGCCATAGTGTTTGTAGAGAACGCCGGACAGGAGTGTCGCCAGCGCCAGGAAGGCGCCGTTGTAGAAGAAGTAGATGCCCTGCATCGAGGACTCCTGCTCCTCCTGCACCATTTCCACCAGCTTGTGCTGCACCCCGATGTGCAGGAAGGTGAAGGTGAAGGCGTGCATCGACTGCAGCGCCAGATAGCCGGCAAAGCCGAGCGGCAAGGGAAAGAGCATCCAGCGGAGAACGCCGACCGCGCAGCCGAGCCGCATCATCGTCCAGGGCGTCAGCCGCCGGGCGATGATGCCGGAGGCGAAGAAGACGACAATCTCGGCGATCACCGCAGTGCTCCAGAGGATGCCGATTTCCGTTCCCGAAAAACCCTGCTCCTGCCAGTGGATGGCCCCGAAGGCGTAGAACATGGCGTGGCCGGCCTGGGCGATGCAGGCGCCGATCATCAGCAGGTGCAGGTCGAGCCGCCCCCATGCGCCCCAGGCGCGGCGCCTGCCCCGCGGTTCCGCCTCCGGGCCCTGCCGCTTGCGCCCCAGCCGCGGGGCAACATGGGCGGCCACGAGGGTGAAGGCGAAGGACAGTGCCGCGACAAGCGGCAGGATGCCGCCGCCCCAGAGCCCGATCAACTGCCCCATCAGCAGGCTCATGACGACGAAGCCGACGGAACCCCAGACCCGCAGCGAACCATATTGAAAGCCCCAGCGCCGCACTCCGCTCACCGCGATGGAATCGACGACAGGCACATAGGCCGCAAAGACTGCCGACTGCAGGCTGTAGATGATCAGCACCGGCCAGAAACCGGTCGCGACGAAGAGCGCGATGGCGGTCAGCAGCGACAGTCCGCCGGACCAGTAGAGAACATTGGCGCGCTCCTGCAGCCGATCGGCGATGGCGCCGACCACGGGTGCCGCGATGATCCTGACGATCATCGGCAGGGCGAGAATCACGCCGATCTCCACATCGCTGAACCGCAGCGAATCGAGCCAGACCGGGAAATACGGAAGGATGATGCCATTCACCCCGATCGGGGCGGCATAGGCCAAAGCGCATCGCAGTTGAAAGTGCCGGGGCGGCGGCGGTTCATGGGAATTGGCTGGCGTCACGGGAGCAACTGGATCCGGAGGGGTCGATCGGATCTATCATGCACCCTGCCCGCAGCCTATGGCACATTTGCCATGGGCAGGCACAATCGCCGCACTCAAGCGGCCTGCATGTCCTCGAGAACCTCGTCCTCGATCTGATGCAGCGTCGTCACGGCGGCAGGCTTCTGCCAGGTGATCATCTCCATCGTGCCGTCCTGCCGCTCGACCACTGCCGTGCAGCTTTCAACCCAGTCGCCGGTGTTGATGTAGCGGATGCCGTCGATGTCCTCGATGACCGCGTGGTGGATATGGCCGCAGATGACGCCGTCGACGCCGCTCTTGCGGGCTTCCTCGGCGACTACATGCTGAAACTCACCGATGAAATTGACCGCCTGCTTCACCTGCAGCTTGGCCCATGCAGAAAACGACCAGTAGGGCATTCCAAGCCGGCGGCGGATGGCGGCGAGCACCACGTTGAGGGCGATTGCCGCGTCATAGGCCCAGTCGCCGAGGTAGGCGAGCAGGCGCGCGTTGCGCACCACCACATCGAATTCGTCGCCATGCAGGACGAGATATTTCTTGCCGTCGGCGGCCTCGTGGATGATGCGGTCGGCCACTTCGATGCCACCGAAGTGCATGCCCGGGAAATCGCGCAGGAACTCGTCGTGATTGCCGGGGATATAGACGATGCGGCAGCCCTTGCGCGCCTTGCGCAGCAGTTTCTGCACGATGTCGTTGCAACCTTGCGGCCAGTGCCAGCTTCGCTTCAGCCGCCAGCCGTCGACGATATCGCCGACCAGGACGATCGTGTCTGCCTCGTGGTGACGCAGAAAATCGAGCAGAAGATCCGTCTGGGCGGCCTTGGAGCCGAGATGCACGTCGGAGATGAAGATCGTCCGGAAATGCCTGCTGTTCGCCATCACGGTCACTAGGTCCCCTGTTGTCTAACACTGCCGCAGCCCTTCCAAAATCAGACTCGTGTTTCAGGAGCATGACAATCGGGCTTGGAGCCGACCGGGACCTTGGCGCTGCCATGCCTCCCAAGGAAATTCTGCTGTTCCCGGGGCCCGATTGTTGTAAGGAGGACACTCAGACAGACACTCGACTAAAGACGAATAATCGGAGGCGCTCAGGGCATGCAGGACAAGGCGAACGAAGACGGCACCAACAAGTCCGGAGATCTCGACGAGCAGGCCCTGTTCTTCCACCGCTATCCGCGACCGGGCAAGCTGGAGATCCAGCCGACCAAGCCGCTCGGCAACCAGCGCGACCTGGCACTCGCCTATTCGCCGGGCGTCGCCGCGCCCTGCCTTGCGATTCGCGATGACCCCAATACCGCTGCCGACTACACCGGGCGCGCCAACCTCGTCGCGGTGATCTCCAACGGCACTGCGGTGCTCGGCCTCGGCAACATCGGCCCGCTCGCCTCCAAGCCGGTGATGGAGGGCAAGGCGGTGCTCTTCAAGAAGTTCGCCGCCATCGACGTCTTCGACATCGAGATCGACGCCAATAGCATCGACGAGATGGTCTCGACCATTTCGGCACTCGAACCCACCTTCGGCGGCATCAACCTCGAAGACATCAAGGCCCCGGAATGTTTCGAGGTCGAGCGCCAGCTGCGCGCGAAGATGAACATCCCGGTCTTCCACGACGACCAGCACGGCACGGCAATCATCGTCGCGGCCGCCATCCTCAACGGCCTGGAACTGGCCGGCAAGACGCTCTCGGACGTCAAGATCGTCGCCTCCGGTGCCGGTGCCGCGGCGCTCGCCTGCCTCAACCTTCTCGTCCTGCTCGGCGCCCGCAAGGAGAACATCTGGGTCCACGACATCGAGGGTCTCGTCTATCTCGGTCGTGAGACGCTGATGGACCAGTGGAAGGCCATCTACTGCCAGGACAGCGAGAAGCGCAGCCTGGCCGAAAGCATCGACGGCGCCGACGTCTTTCTCGGACTGTCGGCCGCTGGCGTCCTGAAGCCGGAACTGCTGGCCAAGATGGCCGACAAGCCGCTGATCATGGCGCTCGCCAACCCGACGCCGGAGATCATGCCGGAACTGGCGCGCGCTGCACGCCCCGACGCGATGATCTGCACCGGCCGCTCCGACTTCCCGAACCAGGTGAACAACGTCCTCTGCTTCCCCTATATTTTCAGGGGTGCCCTGGACTGCGGCGCCCGCACCATCAACGAAGAAATGAAGATGGCGGCGGTCAAGGCGATCGCCGCACTCGCCCGCGAGGAGGTCTCCGACGTTGCCGCGCGCGCCTATTCCGGCGAGACGCCGATCTTCGGTCCCGACTACCTGATCCCCTCGCCGTTCGACCCGCGGCTGATCCTGCGCATCGCGCCGGCCGTCGCGCGTGCTGCCGCCGAGAGCGGCGTCGCAGGACGCCCAATCCAGGACTTCGACGCCTACATGGACCAGTTGAACCGCTTCGTCTGGCGGTCCGGCTTCATCATGAAGCCGATCTTCAACGCTGCGAAGAATGCCGAGAAGAACCGCGTCATCTTTGCCGAGGGCGAGGATGAGCGGGTGCTGCGGGCCGCCCAGGTCCTGCTCGAAGACAAGACCGCCCGGCCGATCCTGATCGGCCGCCCGAGCGTCATCGAGGCCCGGCTGAAGCGCTTCGGCATCCGCATTCGGCCCGACGTCGATTTCGAGGTCGTCAACCCGGAAGACGATCCGCGCTACCGTGACTATGTCGACGACTACTTCGCACTGGTCGGACGTGCCGGCGTCAATCCGGAGGCGGCCCGCACGATCGTGCGCACCAACACCACCGTGATCGGCGCGCTTGCCGTCAAGCGCGGCGAGGCCGATGCGCTGGTCTGCGGCGTGGAAGGCCGCTACGACCGCCATCTGCGCGACGTCAACCAGATCATCGGCAAGCGGGACGGCGTCTGCGCCTTCTCCGGCATGAGCCTCCTGATCTCGCAGCGCGGCGCGATGTTCTTCACCGACACCTTCGTGACCTACAATCCGACGGCTGCGGAGATTGCGGAGATGACGATCCTGGCGGCGGAGGCCATCCAGCGTTTCGGCATCGTCCCGAAAGCTGCGCTCGTCAGTCACTCGAACTTCGGTTCGCGCGATTCCGAAAGCGCCCGCAAGATGCGCGAGGCGCTTGCGCTCGTGCGCCAGCGCGCGCCGGACCTCGAGGTCGATGGCGAAATGCAGGGCGGTTCGGCTCTGTCCGAACCATTGCGCAAGCGGGCCATGCCCGACAGCACGCTGACCGGCGAGGCGAACCTGCTGGTGTTCCCCAATCTCGACGCGGCAAACATCTCGCTTGGCGTCGTCCGCAACATGCTGGATGCGCTGCATGTCGGACCGATCCTGCTCGGCACGGCGCTGCCGGCCCACATCCTGTCGCCGTCCGTTACCTCCCGCGGCGTCGTCAACATGGCGGCGCTCGCAGTCGTGGAGGCTTCCAACCCCTGACGGTTCCAAAATTATGATAATCTCAACGGGTGGGTCCGATGATGGCGGGCCTGCAGACCGATCCACCCGGAGACGTTCATGAACACGCGCCTTGTCGCTGCCGCCCTGCTCGTCGTGCTACCCGGCGCGGCCGCGGCCGATCAGACGAGCCTCTGCCAGTCGCTCTACCGGCGGCTCGCCTCTGTGCCGACGGTGATCGGCAGCACGGCCGAGGTTCGCCGTCAGGCAGACGCTTTGCGCGAGCTGGACGACGAGATCCGCTATCTGCGCACGGAGATGCGCCGCTCCGGCTGCGGTTCGGGCAGCATCGTCTCCTTCGGACGGTCGGACGACGCCTGTTTCGAGATCACGGACGGGCTTCGCCGCGCGCAGGCTGCGCGCGAGACCATTCGGTCACGCCAGGCGTCCGGCTCGATCGTGCGGCCCAGCGGCGAGCGCAATGCGATCCTTGCCTCCATCGAGGCCAATCAGTGCCGCGATATTGCCACCGTGCCGCTGTCGGCTACCGTCGATCCAGGGGCAGACACTCCGGCCGTCACCACTCCGAAGCTCCCGCCGCCGTCCGGATCGAGCATCACGAGGATTTCACCCAAGCAACCGCCGGCAAGGACGGCCGCCGCGCCACCGCCACCACCGCCGGTCGAACGTCCCTATGAGCCCTCAAGCCAGGTCCGCAGCGTCGGCCCCACTTTCCTGCCCGACGACAGTGCGATCGATCTCGCCAACCCGGCAGCCGAGGGTGCGCAGTCGCGGCAATGACGGCTAGCGATTGCCCCAGCGGTCGCGAAAAACGAGCTCGTCCAGCGGCAGACGCTGACGCCAGCCCTTGGCCGCCAGTTCCGGCTGGTCGTAGAGCTCGCTGACATAGCCGAGGCAGAGCCAAGCGACGATCTCGACACGCTCTGGGATACCCAGCAGCGCCCGCACGTCGCGGTCGTGGAAGATGCTGACCCAGCCGACGCCGACCCCTTCCGCCCGCGCCGCAAGCCACAGGTTCTGGACGGCACAGACGGTGGAATAGACATCCATCCGCGGGTTGTGCGTGCGCCCCAGCACCACGGGGCCGGCACGGTCCGGATCACAGGTGACGCAGATGCTGAGCGGCGCCTTGCGGATGCCCTCCAGCTTGAGGCTGCGGTAGAGCGCCTGTCGCTCGTCCGAAAACAGCGCCGCCGCCTCCTCGTTGGCCTGCGAGAATGCGTCCCATGCGCCCTGCAGGACAGTCTGATCGCGGATCAACAGGAAGTTCCAGGGCTGCATGAAGCCGACCGAGGGCGCCGCATGGGCCGCCCCCAGCAACCGCTCGACGAGATCATCCGGCAGGGGGTCCGGCAGGAACTGGTCGCGAACGTCGCGGCGCGTCTCGATCGCCTTATAGACGGCGGTGCGTTCTTCGGCGGAAAACGGCGAAGCCGCCACCAGGCCTTGCGGTTCAGCAACAGGATCAGGTCGCATCGTCAATCCCCCTCGCATCGGCAGGCACGATCGGCCGGCGCCTGACGTACCACCCATGCCTCAGCGGCGACGGTGGGGCAAGCCTGTTCAGGCCATGGGGACGTATCGCACATAGGCGAACCGTTGACCGTCGGGTGCCCAGTTCGGCGAATTCATCGTCCCCTGCCCGCCGAAGATCTCGAACAGTGTCTCGGCATTGCCGCCGTCGGTGTCCATCAGCCGGATCCGGACATGCTGGTCGCGCGGATGGTCGAAGACCTCGCCGTCATAGGAGAGCACGATCAACCTGTCACCATGCGGTGACGGATGCGGAAACCAGTCGCCGTAGGGGCTGTCGGTAATCCGTTCGGACTCCCCACCCTCCGCCGGCACCCGCCAGATCTGCATGCGGCCGCTGCGGCTGGAGTTGAAATAGATCCAGCGGCCGTCGGCGGAATAGTCGGGGCCATCGTTGCGGCCCTCGCCGAAGGTCAGCCGCCTTTCTTCGCCGCCGTCGGTGCCGATGGTGTAGATGTCGAAGAGGTCGTTACGGATGCCGCAATAGGCGAAGTGTTGACCGTCCGGCGACCAGCCGTGCCAGTAGGACGGCAGGTTCGGCGTCACGAGCCGTGGCGCGCCGCCTGCAGCCGGCAGGATGTAGATCGCCGACTTGCCGAACTCGACCTTGTCGGAAACCGCCATCCATTCCCCGTCGGGCGAGAGGCCGTGGTCATTGTTGCAGCGGGTGGCAAAGCCGGTATCCACTGGCTCCGGCAAGGATTGGCCGTCAAGCATCAACCGATACATCCGGCCCTCGCTGTTGAGGAGCAGGTAGCGGCCGCAGGGCGACCAGTTCGGCGCCTCGAACAGTGCCTCCGTCTGGAAGACGGTCTGGCTTTCCCGCGTGCGAAGATCGTAGATCTCGATGGAGCTGCGTGGCATGGAGCGCCCGCCTTCTGCTGTTCAGGGCCCACCCTGCGGATAGCGGGGCAAACCGTCGTTCGGCAGATCGTAGAAGTCCGGCTTGTCGTCGCAATAGATGTGATAGCCCATCGTCAGCCCGCTCGGCTGGTCGAAGGCACCGGCGAGGATCGAGATCTTGTCGCTGCCCTCAGCCTGCCAGAAGAGCGCCGAGCCACATGTGGAGCAAAAGCCGCGGCGCGCGCTGTCGCTGGCGCGGTACCAGGCGAGTGTCGCCTCCTCCAGCATCTGAAACTTTTCCAGCGGGACATCGGTCGCCGCGTAGAAGAGCCCGGTCTGTCGACGGCACTGCGAACAGTGACATCCGATCACCGCGCGCAGTTCACCGCGCGTCTCGAATCTTACCGCGCCGCACAGGCAGCCCCCGAAATTGTGCCGATCCATCGTCTGCCTCCCGATCTGTTCGGTGACCAAACTAGAGCCGATGCGCCTGTCGTCAAATGCATTCGGCTGACGCTGAGCGTCAAGGAAACTATGCTCCGCGCCAACGAAAAATGGGCCGGCAAAGCCGACCCATCTCTCTTTTCTCGAGGCGTAAGCGATCAGCCGTTGACGACCATCCGCTTCTCGTCGCGGCCGCTCTTCATCCGCTCGGCGAGCAGGAAGGCCAGCTCCAGCGCCTGGTCGGCGTTGAGGCGCGGGTCGCAATGGGTGTGGTAGCGATCCTGCAGATCGCCGGCCGAGACGGCGCGGGCACCGCCTGTGCATTCCGTCACGTCCTTGCCGGTCATCTCGATGTGGATGCCGCCCGGATGCGTGCCTTCGGCGCGGTGGATCTGGAAGAAGCTTTCCACCTCCGACAGGATCCGGTCGAAGGGCCGGGTCTTGTAGTTGTTGAGCGTGATCGTGTTGCCATGCATCGGATCGCAGGACCAGACGACCTTGCGGCCTTCCCGCTCGACGGCGCGGATCAGCTTCGGCAGGTGGTCGGCGACCTTGTCGTGACCGAAGCGGCAGATCAGCGTCAGTCTTCCGGCTTCGTTTGCCGGGTTCAGCGTATCGATCAGTTGCAGCAGGTCGTCCGGCTGCAGCGAGGGGCCGCACTTCAGGCCGATCGGGTTCTTGATGCCACGGCAGTATTCCACATGGGCGTGATCGAGCTGGCGCGTCCGGTCACCGATCCAGATCATGTGGCCGGAGGTGGCGTACCAGTCGCCGGACGTCGAATCGACGCGGGTCAGCGCCTCCTCGTAACCGAGCAGCAGCGCCTCGTGGCTGGTGAAGAAATCGGTCTCGCGCAGGCTCGGGTTGTTCTCGGCGTTGATGCCGACGGCCTTCATGAAGTCCATCGTCTCGCTGATGCGGTCGGCGAGCTTCTTGTAACGCTCGCCCTGGGGGCTGTCCTTGACGAAGCCGAGCATCCACTGGTGGACGTTCTCGAGGTTGGCATAGCCGCCCATCGCGAAAGCGCGCAGCAGGTTCAGCGTCGCGGCCGACTGGCGGTAGGCCATCATCTGCCGCTCGGGATTGGGTACCCGCGACTCCTCGTTGAAGTCAATGCCGTTGATGATGTCGCCGCGATAGCTCGGAAGCTCGACGTCGCCGATCTTTTCGATGTTGGATGAACGCGGCTTGGCGAACTGGCCGGCAATGCGGCCAACCTTCACCACCGGCTGCTGCGCACCGAAGGTCAGGACCACGGCCATCTGCAGGAAGGCGCGGAAGAAGTCGCGGATGTTGTCGGCGCCATGCTCCATGAAGCTCTCGGCGCAGTCGCCGCCCTGCATCAGGAAGCCATTGCCTTCGGCGACGTTGGCGAGGTGCTTCTTCAGTCGGCGGGCCTCGCCGGCAAACACGAGCGGCGGAAAGCTGGCAAGTTGGGCCTCGGTTGCAGCCAATGCCGCCGCATCCGGATAATCCGGAACCTGCTGGATCGGTTTCTGCCGCCACGTGCTCGGGGTCCAGTTCTGTACCATGTCGCTCACCTGTTCTCGTCCCGGCGTCACTTCCCGGGCTTCCGTTCTTCATTTTGCGGCGGCTTATAAACCTTCCGCCCGGGCTTGCCTAGTATCATGGCGGAGCAAGCGGCACTGACTTCGGCCGACCTGACATTCCCTCTGGCAGCTAGATCCGCTCGCCGCCGCGTATACGGTAGGAGGGCTGGTACATGGTCACCAGCTCTTCGGAGGCCGTCGGATGCACCGCCATGGTGCGGTCGAAGTCGTCCTTCGTGCAGCCGGCCTTCAGCGTGATACCGAGCAGCTGCGCCATCTCGCCCGCGTCTTGGCCGAGAATATGGGCGCCGACCACCCTGCGGCTCGCCGCATCGACGATCAGCTTCATGATCATCTTCTCGCTCCGGCCGGACAAGGTCGCCTTCATCGGCCGGAACTCGGCGCGGTAGACCTCGATTTCCGGATACTTCCTGCAGGCCGCCTCTTCCGACAGCCCGACGGTGCCGATCTCCGGCTGCGAGAAGACTGCCGTGGCAATCAGGTCATGATCAGGCTTGGTCGGATTGTTGCGGAACTCGGTCTGGATGAAGCACATCGCCTCATGGATGGCGACCGGCGTCAGCTGGACCCGGTCGGTGACGTCGCCGAGCGCGTGGATGTGGGCGACGCTGGTGCGCGAATACTCGTCGACGACGATGGCGCCCTTTTCGTCCACCTCGACGCCAGCGGCTTCCAATCCCAGACCTTGCGTGTTCGGGTCGCGGCCAAGGGCCAGCATCACGGCGTCGACGGCCAGCCTCTGTCCTTCGAGCGTGCGCGCGATCAGACCGCCGGCCGGCGCCTGCTGCACCTCCTGGATGACGTCGGTGCAGATGATGCGGATGCCCTTCTCCTCCATCGCCCTGTGCAGCCCCTGGCGCATGTCGATGTCGAAGCGCGACAGGATCTCCTTGCCGCGGTAGATCAGCGTCGTGTCGACGCCCAGGCCATGGAAGATGTTGGCGAATTCCACGGCGATATAGCCGCCACCTGCGATCAGGATCGACCGCGGCAGTTCCGGCAGGTCGAACGCCTCATTGGAGGTGATGCAGAGTTCGTGTCCGGGCAGAGCCGCATGCGGATTGGCCGAACCGCCCGTGGCGATCAGGATGCGCTCCGCCGTCACCGTCTGGCCGGTCTTCACCAGCCGGATCGTATGGGCGTCGACGAGTTCGGCGCGGGTCTCCAGAACTTCTGTGCCGGCATTCTCCAATCCCCGGCGGTAGAGCCCTTCGAGGCGGGAAATCTCGCGGTCCTTGGCGGCGACCAGCTTCTTCCAGTCGAAGCTCGCCTCCCCCACCTGCCATCCAAAGCCGGCGGCATCCTCGAAGTGTTCGGGGAACTGAGAGGCGTAGACGAAGAGCTTCTTGGGCACGCAGCCGCGGATGACGCAGGTTCCGCCGAAGCGATATTCCTCGGCGATGGCCACGCGCTTGCCGAGCGAACCAGCAAGCCGCGCCGCGCGTACGCCGCCGGAGCCTCCACCGATCACGAAAAGGTCGTAGTCGAATGCGGTCATGGGAGGCTCCTTATCGAGACGATGGATCTCCGCCATATAAGGACACGGCTTGAAAAGCAAAAGCCCGGATCGCTCCGGGCTTGCTGAAAGGGGAAATCGCCGCGCAGTTACGGCTGTGCCGGTGCTCCGATTTCGGCAGTCGGAGCCGCGACCGCATCGGCATCGATGATCGTGCGCAGCTTCTCGGAGCTCTGGTTGGTCAGATCGCGCGAGATGCCGTTCGCCCAGATCTCTGCAGCCTTCGTCAGCTCACGTGCGACCAGCGGGCCGGTGGAGAGAAGCTTCTTGCCGGCTTCGGTCGCGTAGAAGGCGGAGATGGCCTTCAGTTCTTCCGGGGTGAAAGCCTTGGCATAGATCGTCGCGGCTTCGCGTTCCAGGTCGGCACGACGTGCGGCGAGTGCGAGCGCTTCCTCGTCGACGACGCGGGAAATCTCTTCCTGGAAATTCGGGGAGCCCTGAATGAACTGGGCCTTGAGGCGCTCGGCAAGTCCCGGCAGGATGTTGTCGTAGCGATTGGTCGCGTTGATGGCGGCGATCGCCTGGCGGGCGGCGTTCAAATGATCTTCGGAGATCTCCTGCGCGCGGGCCGGCATCGAAACACTGGCTGCGACGAGGACGGCAAGAGCGGTAGCGCGCCCGAGAACGGCGAAATTGATCATGGAAATAGTGCTCCTGTCTTTCATTGTGCCTTCAGCGTCCGCGCACCCGCCTCACCGGCGATGATGGCAAAGGACGCCAGATTGATGAACAGCCCGTGTTCGACAACACCCGGTATGGAATTCAGTCGGTTCGCGAGTGCCTCTGCATCAGGAATACGGCCAAAAGATGCGTCCAGTATGTGGTGTCCGCCGTCGGTTGTGAAGGGGTCCTCACCCGAGCTGCGGAGCTTGATGTCGCCGCTCAATCCAAGCTCGCCGGCCGCCCGCTCCACCGCGATTTGCGTGGCCATCAGACCGAAAGCGTTCACCTCGATCGGCAGCGGAAAGGCGCCAAGCGTATCCACCAGTTTGGTTTCGTCCGCAATGACAATCATCTGCCGCGATGCGGCCGCAACGATCTTCTCGCGAAGCAAGGCGCCGCCGCCGCCCTTGATCAGCCGCAGCTGCGAGTCCAGTTCGTCGGCGCCGTCGATCGTCAGGTCGAGTTCCGGCAGTTCGTCCAGTGACTTCAACGGCACGCCGAGATCGAGGCACAGGCGTGCCGTGCGCTCCGATGTCGGCACGCCCTGCACCTGCAGTCCTTCGGCAACCTGTTCCGCCAGCAAGCGAACGAATTCATCGGCTGTGGACCCGGTACCGATACCGAGCCGCATGCCGTCCTCGACGTAGGCCAGGGCTGCCTGCGCAGCCTTTATCTTCATTTCCCGGGCGTCCATGCGCCAGAAGCTCCCCGCTGTTTCGCCGAAGCTGTTTACACGCCTGTCCGAAGGAGGGAAAGTCCCTACGATTTGCATTTGGCCGCCCACCGCCCTAAGCCGACCCATCTGCAATTCATACCGCGAGGCATTCATGACGGCTCCCCTGGTGATCTTCGATCTGGACGGCACGCTGATCGATACGGCGCCCGACCTCGTTGCCAGTCTGAACCATACGATCGCCGCCGCCGATCTGGCGCCGGTGACCTATGAGGATCTGACCCATCTTG
This sequence comes from Rhizobium sp. PK7-22, assembly GCF_056530405.1. Classification (NCBI taxonomy): domain Bacteria; kingdom Pseudomonadati; phylum Pseudomonadota; class Alphaproteobacteria; order Hyphomicrobiales; family Rhizobiaceae; genus Rhizobium; species Rhizobium sp. PK7-22. Next base: position 2,433,951 of record NZ_CP096514.1, on the reverse strand, counting down.
TCGGCCAAGGCGCGCGGGTGATGATCCGCCGCGCCTTCGAGCTGCGCGGCAGGTCGGTCGAGGATCTCGATGTCGAGCCGCTGCTGGCGCGCTTTCTGGCCTATTACAAGCGCGAGATGCCGGGGGCGAGCAAGCCTTATCCCGGCGTTGTGGAGGCCCTCGACCGCCTGACGGGAGCCGGCATGGCGATTGCCGTCTGCACCAACAAGCTGGAGGAGCTGGCGGTGCCCCTGATGGACGCGCTTGGCCTTGCCGATCGCTTCCGCGTGATGACCTGTGGCGACACCTTCCCGGTCAGGAAACCGGACGCCCGGCACATTCTCGGCACGATCGAACGCGCCGGCGGCGACCCTTCCAACAGCGTCATGATCGGCGACAGCATCAACGACATCCTGGCGGCGCGCAACGCCGGCGTGCCCTCGATTGCGGTCACCTTCGGCTATTCCGACGTGCCGGTCGCCACCCTCGACCCGGGTCATGTCATCGACCGGTTCTCGGAACTGACGGTGGACCTGGTGGAGGGCCTGATCGAACGCCACCGGTTTGCCGCCGCCGTCCCGGCACAGTGATGGAGCGGCCATAGAATGAAAAAGGCGGCCCGCGAGCCGCCTTTTTCTGTTTTTGGTGCGCAGCGCTTAGGAGGCGCGCGCCTGGCTGGTTGCTGCCAGCGCCTTCAGCGTTGCCGAATCGCGGTCGTAGACGTCGCCGAAATATTCGACCACGCCGTCCTTGTTCGGCCAAGCGGTGAAATAGGCCACATAGACCGGGATCTTCGCCGCAACCTTCTCGCCGGAATTCTTGCCCTGGGCGATCCTCGCGCCAACTTCCTGCTCGGTGATGCCGAGCACGGCCGCCGCCATCTTGCGCGGCTCGGCAAGGCGGACGCAGCCATGGCTGAGGGCGCGATTGTCGCGCTGGAAGAAGCTTTTCGAGGGCGTGTCGTGCATGTAGATGGCGTGTTCATTGGGGAACAGGATCTTCAGTTCGCCCAACGCGTTGTCGCTGGACGGTGGCTGGCGGACGGAAATCGCCTGGGTCGAACCGTACCAGTTGACGCTCGACGACGAAACCGGCTGGCCCTTGACCTCGACCTGATAGCCCATCCGATCGAGATAGGATGGATCCTGGCGCAGATGCGGCAGCATCTCGTTGATGATGATCGACTGCGGCACGCCCCAATATGGGTTGAACTCGACCGTCTCGATCTGGTCCTGGAAGAAATACGTCTGGTTGGCCTTGGAGCCGACGACGACGCGCATCGAGAACTGCTCGGCGCCCTTGTCGTGATAGGAAGCCCGGAAGGCGGGCTGGTTGATGAAGACATAGCGGTCGCCAAGGTCGGCCGGTAGCCAGCGCGCCTGCTCCATGGCAACGACGAGCTTGTCGATCTTGGAGTCAAGGCTGTCGCCAACGATGGCTCGCACGGTGGCAGGGCCAACCACGCCATCCGACTTCAAGCCGGCCTCCTCCTGGAATGCCATCACCAGCTCGACGAGCTCGGGCGTGTAGTCAGTGCCTTGCTGGTAGGCGGCGAAGGTCGCGGAATGGGTCTCTCTCAACGCTTCCGATCCGTTCTTGCGGATCGCCGCCACCAGGTTTGCCACCTCCGGGCTGCTCTTGCCGGGCTTCAGCAGCAGGTTTTCGGGAAGTGCGATGTGCTGCTGCTCTTTTCCCTGCTCCGCGCGAAGCTCGGCAAGCTCCGTCTTCAGCGCCAGGAAATGCGCGCCCTGTGGCGCCAGGCCTTCGAGATAGGCCGCGGCATTGTCGTCGGACTTCGCGAACGGCAGGACGAAGGAGAGCTTGACGTCCTTGCGCTTGAAATCGTGGTAGCCGGAAATCCGGTTGGGATCGATGCGACCGCGCACCATGTCCTGCGCAAAGGTCAGCGCCTTGGCCGAAAGCGCCAGCTCGAACTGCATCAGCGCCCGTTCGTGCGCGTCCGCCCCCATGGCCACGGCGTCGCTCGCCTGCGCCGAGACGGGCTGGACACTGGCCGTCATCAGCTCCGGAGCGTCAACCTGGTAGTCGGCGGGAACGAGACCGTAGTCGCCGGCCCGCTTGAAGAGTGCCAGCACGTCGCGCGCCTTGGCGCTGACGTCGCCGGCGGCAATCCAGATCGACGCGGTATTCTTGCCGTAGAAGGCTTCGAGCGCCGTCGCGATATCGGCAGGGGCCGAAACCGTCGCGTCGGCGAGGAAACGCTCAGGGCCGGTGGCGCTGGCGGAAGCAAATCCCGCAGTCTTGACAGCCCGCGCCGCATCCGGCTTGTAGACGTTGTACTTCGGACCGGCCACCTGGGGCAGAGGCTGGGGATCTACGTCGCGCGGCTCAGCAGCCTGACGGTAGGTCCGCACGCCCGGCAAGTCGTTGCGCGCCGGCTCCCGGCCGGGGCCGCCGCGAATGATATCCATCAGGGTGATGGCATGCGCCGGCGCCGTACCGGCTGCGAGCGTGGAAACGGCGGAAACGAGAGCCAGTGCAATCGAAGTTCGTTTGAATGTCATGTTGAATATTATCCCCGTCGATTGATTTGGCCATTCACCGGACTGGCTCACGCTGTAGCGGATCGCGTGGTGGATGAAAAGGAAGAGGCCCTTCGAACGCGACGGCAACCGCCGCGTCACGCCAAGCCCGATCCGCGCTCACAAGGTTAAGAAACCATTCGTTAATTTTTTGTTCATCATCTGCAATTGCGGCCGTATCAGTCACTGGACAGGCCCGGGAAATCGGTGCGCGTGCCATAAAAGCCACGTCGCCTCTGATCCCCCCTGCCGAGGGGCCCACAAATCCGTATTTGCCACCACCCGACGATGGTATAGAAAGCCGTCGTCGGCCTTGCGCGTCGGCGATTTGTTGAATAACTCCGGCACGACTATTGCGCGCAACAGAGGCAAAGACATGGCATCGACCCGCTCCGAATCCGACACCTTTGGCCCGATCGAGGTCGCAAGCGACCGTTATTGGGGAGCCCAGGCCCAGCGCTCGCTCGGCAACTTCAAGATCGGCTGGGAGAAGCAGCCGGTTGCAGTGATCCGGGCACTCGGGATCGTCAAGCAGGCTGCCGCCCGCGCCAACATGGATCTGGCCGGCCTCGACAAGGACCTCGGCCAGGCGATCGTGGACGCCGCCCAGGAAGTCATCGACGGCAAGCTCAACGAGCATTTCCCGCTGGTGGTCTGGCAGACGGGCTCGGGCACGCAGTCGAACATGAACGCCAACGAGGTGATCTCGAACCGCGCCATCGAAGTGCTCGGCGGCACCATGGGCTCCAAGAAGCCGGTGCATCCGAACGACCACGTCAACATGAGCCAGTCGTCGAACGACACCTATCCGACGGCGATGCATATTGCCTGCGCCGAGGAGATCGTCCGCCATCTCGTGCCGTCGCTGACGCATCTGCACGCGGCCCTCGACGCCAAGGCGAAGGCGTTCGCCCACATCATCAAGATCGGCCGCACTCATACGCAGGACGCCACGCCCCTGACGCTTGGCCAGGAATTCTCCGGCTACGCCGCCCAGGTCGCCTCGGCGATCAAGCGCATCGAACTGACCCTGCCCGGCCTCTACGAGCTCGCCCAGGGCGGAACCGCCGTCGGCACCGGCCTGAATGCGCCGGTCGGTTTCGACAGGAAGGTCGCCGAGGAGATCGCCACGATCACCGGCCTCCCCTTCGTCACAGCGCCCAACAAGTTCGAGGCGCTGGCTGCCCATGACGCCATGGTTTTTGCCCATGGCGCGATCAATGCCGCAGCAGCGGCCCTCTTCAAGATCGCCAACGACATCCGCTTCCTCGGCTCCGGCCCGCGCGCCGGTCTCGGCGAATTGTCGCTGCCGGAAAACGAGCCTGGCTCTTCGATCATGCCGGGCAAGGTCAATCCGACCCAGTCGGAAGCCCTGACGCAGGTCTGCGCCCATATCTTTGGTAACAATGCCGCCATCACCTTCGCCGGCAGCCAGGGGCACTTCGAGCTCAACGTCTACAATCCGATGATGGCCTACAATTTCCTGCAGTCCGTGCAGTTGCTCGGCGATGCCGCCGTCTCCTTCACCGACAACTGCGTCACCGGGATCGAGGCGCGCGAGGACAACATCCGCAAGGGCGTCGAGAACTCGCTGATGCTGGTGACCGCCCTCAACGGTAAGCTCGGCTACGACACCTGCGCCAAGATCGCCAAGACGGCGCACAAGAACGGCACGACGTTGCGTGAAGAGGCAGTCGGCGGCGGCTATCTGACGAACGAGGAGTTCGATCACTATGTCCGGCCCGAAAACATGATCGGACCCCGTTAACCCGATCTTCAAGGTTGCACGGTCGGGACGGTCGGCAGAGGGAATTTTTCATCCTGTGGTTGCCGCCGTCCCTGCCTCGATCTCTGGATGCGCTACGAGCGTCCGTCATCATCTATCTGATTATGCTGCACATTCTCAAAAAATGTGAAGTGGAACGCTCAACGGATCGAGTATTTCGTGCTTCGGGCGCAGTTCCCGCCCTTAATTCTTTTCCAATATTTCTCATATAATTTTGCACTAAAGCAGATCATGTGAATCTATGGAGGGCTCGATGACCGCGGCTAGCGCGCCGAAGGCGCATGCGACAGATGTCGTCAGTCAGATCGTCTATGCCCTGAGGACGATGGGTGTCTCCCCAATCCCCCGGAACTACCAGCTGTTCTACGAGGCCTACATCGGTGCCAACGGGGCGTTGACCCAACGGCTGGCCGCTATGGGCAATTATGCCAGCCAGGAGGATCTGGATGCCTTGGCTTCGGAATTCCTCGGGACGCACCATGTCGAGGTCATCGAACGGGTGCATGGCAAGCTGATCGGTGAACTTGAGGGCTTGCTGACCCTGCTTCGCCAGGAGCAGCGTGCCATGGAAAGCTACACGAAGCTGCTGGGAGAAACCGCCGCCCGCATCAATTCCAAGGCCAGCATTTCCTCCGACATCGTTCGCAGCGCCATCAGCCTTCTCACAGACGCAACCGGCGGCCAGATGGCCCATGGGGAGCGGACGGTGGAGACGATGACGGAGCATTCGCAGGAGATGGACGAGGTCCGCCGCGAACTCGACGAGTACAAGCGGATCGCCAATACCGATTCCCTGACCAGGCTTTCCAACCGCCGCGCCTTCGACGAGAAGCTTGCAGGGCTCTACGACGCCGCCGGCAATCTTCCGGTCGCCGCGCTGGTGCTTGCAGACATCGACAATTTCAAGAAGATCAACGACAGCTTCGGCCATCCGGTGGGCGACAAGATCCTTGCCACCGTCGCCTCCGTCATCCGCGCCAACGTCCGCAAGGATCTCTTCGTGGCACGCACCGGCGGAGAGGAATTCGCCATCATCGTCGAGGGCAACACCGCCGACGAGGTCATGGTGATCTGCGAACGCATTCGCTGCGCGCTCGAAACCCGTAGCTTCCGCAACTCGCGCTCGGGCGTTCAATATGGCCCGATCACCATTTCGCTCGGCTATTCCATGGGCTCGCAGGCGGATGATGCCAGCGGGCTCTACGCCAACGCCGACATTGCCCTCTACCATGCCAAGCACGCGGGCCGGAACCGGAGCGTCTTCTTCGATGAGGCGATGCGCAACGACTATGCCGGCAAGAACTGGCTGATCTACCGGGGCTGAGCCCTACCACATGGTCGCGGCGGCGCGCGCCGGCCATTCCCGGTCGTAGCTCTCCTGATCGAAGTCGGCCTTTGCCGCCTTCAGAAGCTGTCCGGGTGTGGGCAGGCTCGAGGCTTCCACGAAGCGCTCCGGGTCCCACAGCCCCGCACGCATGATGGCGCGGGCGCACTGGAAATAGACCTCTCCGATGGTGATCACCGTAACGCTGCGCGGATGGCGAGCGTCCACCTCGAAGCTTTCCAGCAGGCTTGGCTCCACGGAGATGACGGCGCGGCCGTTGACGCGCATGGCGGTTGTCGAGCCGGGAATGAGAAACATCAGGGCCACACGGGGGTCGCGGACGATATTGAGAAGCGAATCGATCCGGTTGTTGCCCCGCCAGTCCGGCAACAGCAGCGTCGCATTGTCCTGGATGCGGACGCAGCTGCCGGCGTCGCCGCGCGGCGAGCAGTCGAGCCCCTCCGGGCCCACCGTCGCCAGCGCCATAAAGGGCGAGGCCTCGATCATGCGCCGGTATTCCGGCGTCAGCGTCCTGGTGACCTTGGCCATGGATGCTTCCGACGCATCCGCGTAGATCTGCTGCAGTTCTTCGATGGTCCGGATGATTGTCATGATGCCCTCGTCGCGGTCTCTTTGCTCGCGCCGTGCGACACTAGAATGACAAGAGGTGCAGGACAACGCCTCACGCCGCCGAGCTGCGGCTCCCTTCCACCGGCTCATCCGTCAGAAAGCCGCGGATCGTTTCGATGACCTCCGGGGCGCTGATGATGCGGCGATGACCGAGGCCGTTGGCCCAGTGGATCCGGGCCGACGGCACAGAGGCATAGCGACGGGCATGGTCGGCATCGACCTCCTTGTCGTCTTCGGCATGCACCACGAGGAGCGGCGTGCCGAGTCGGTCTGCCACCTTGACCGTGTCGAAGTCCGCGATCCTGGCGCCGGCAACCTCCTCGGCATGCCGTATCAGTCCGTGCTTGACGGCTGCATTCAGTCGGAGCTGCCGCGCGAACCCGTCGAAGAGCCATTCGATGCGGGTCGGCGCCCCGATCACCACCAGGCGCCGGGGCGAAATCCGGCCTGCCTCCCGCATCACCCCGCCGGCCGCCAGCATCAGGCTGGCGCCGCCGAAGGAATGGCCGACGGCACCATCGAAGGGTCCGAACCGACGCTCCGCCTCCACCATGGCGTCGACCGCCATCCGCATGTGCAGTCCCCGGCCGCTCGATTGCCCGTGGCCGGGGAAATCGAGAACGATCACCTCCGCGCCGTCAGCAGAAAGCCCCTGCGCGAGAGCCGAGATATAGGCCGCCGCCGATCCCCAGCCGTGGACGATGAGGATGCGGCGGCGCGGCTCCGCGCCCCTCCCGTTGAAGCGGTAGGCCATCACGTTCGACTTGCCGACGGGAAAGGGCGTGGCTTGCGCGAGCGCCAGTCGCTTTCGGCCCTCTGCGTGCACCTTTCGCGCCTTGTCACCCGCCGGGCGTCTGGAGGGCGTTGCGCAAAAGAGCGCGAACGCCAGCCGGCTGGTCGCGCCCGGCGCCAGTTTTCCGCCCATCGCCAGAATGGGACGGATGACCTTCAACGCAAATGATGGCATGGTGGGACATCCCGATAATGTTCAATATTGAACAATAAAGTACAGCAATGAACAAAAATCAATCCCTCCCGTGGGATCATCCCCGTTTCAAGAGCTGGGTCAGCGTCGCCCGCGCCTGCCAGCTGATGCAGGCGACCCTCACGCGGGAGCTGGCGCCGCTCGACATCAAGCCGCCGCATCTCGACATTCTCGCCAACCTCTATCGCTTCGAGGGCCTGTCGCAGCAGGAGCTGGCGCGCAAACTGCTCGTCGGCCGCTCCAACATCAGCATGACGCTGCCGCAGATGGAGCGGCGCGGGCTGATCGAACGGCGTGGCGACAGCCGCGACAAGCGCGTGCTGCGGCTCTACCTCACCGCCGACGGACGGCAGCTGGCGGAACGGGCGATGCAGATCCAGACCGCCGTGATCGAGCGCTCGCTGTCGGTCAATTCGCTCGAGCAGTGCCTGGGAACGGCGGAGGCCATGGAGCGCATCATCCTTGCGCTTCAGGCCGAGTACGACGACAGCTAAACGTCGGATGGACTCAACGCCGGGGATCGCGGCTGAGACCTTTTTCCGCCAGCTCCTTCTCATAGTCGGCAAAGAGGCGATCGCCGTCCTCGCCGAGCTCGCGAAGGTAGCGCCAGGTGAAGATGCCGCTATCGTGACCGTCGTCGAAGCCGATCCGCACCGCGTAGTTTCCGGCCGGAGTCAGGCTGCCGATCGCGACGTTCCGCTTGCCCGGCACCGTCACCTTCTGACCCGGCCCATGACCCTGAACCTCCGCGGACGGCGACAGGACACGCATCATCTCAGCCGGCAGCGGAAAGGCGCGCCCGTCGTTGAAGGTGACGTTGAGCACTCGCCGGTCCTTGGACACCCGCAACTCCGTCGGCCATAAATCGGTCATGTCGCTTCCGCTCCTCATTGATGCGCCCCACGATTAGAAGCTTGCCGGCTGCGTCGCAACCCGCTTCCACCCTTGACGAAGCGACCGATCCCGCCCACTTTCGTCATTCAGGAGAATGCGCTTTGAACACTCTGGCAGGACCACTGGGCAACGCACGCCCTTTCACGACCCAGAAGACACCGATGATCGATCCGTTTCAACGGGCGGTCACCTACCTGCGCGTGTCGGTGACCGATCGCTGCGATTTCCGCTGCACCTACTGCATGGCGGAAAACATGACCTTCCTTCCGAAGAAGGACCTTCTGACGCTCGAGGAGCTCGAACGGCTCTGTTCCGCCTTCATCGCCAAGGGGGTGCGCAAGCTGCGTCTGACGGGCGGCGAACCGTTGGTGCGCAAGAACATCATGCATCTCGTGCGAGCCCTCGGCCGCCAGATCGAGGCCGACAATCTCGACGAGCTGACGCTGACGACCAACGGGTCGCAGCTCGCGCGCTATGCGGATGAACTCTACGACAGCGGCGTGCGCCGCATCAACGTCTCGCTCGACACACTCGACCCGGTCAAATTCAAGGAGATTACCCGCTGGGGCGATTTCTCCAAGGTCATGGAAGGCATCGACGCTGCCCAGAAGGCGGGCCTGAAGGTCAAGCTCAACGCGGTGGCGCTGAAGGACTTCAACGAGCACGAGATCGCCGACATGCTGCGCTTCGCTCATGGCCGCGGCATGGACATGACGGTGATCGAGACCATGCCGATGGGCGAGATCGAGGAAGACCGCACCGACCGCTACCTGCCGCTCTCCAAGCTCAAGGCGGATCTCGAGCAGCAGTTCACCCTCACCGATATCCCCTATAAAACGGGGGGTCCTGCGCGCTATGTCGAGGTTGCGGAGACCGGTGGCCGGCTGGGCTTCATCACGCCCATGACCCATAACTTCTGCGAGAGCTGCAACCGTGTACGCCTCACCTGCACCGGCACCCTCTACATGTGTCTCGGCCAGAACGATGCCGCAGACCTGCGCACGGCCTTGCGGGCCTCCGACGACGACGCCTATCTGGCGGCTGCCATCGACGAGGCGATCTCGCGCAAGCCGAAGGGGCATGATTTCATCATCGACCGCGATCGCCAGCGCCCGGCCGTCGCGCGCCACATGAGCGTTACCGGCGGCTGAACGGAAGAAGATACCCTTGTCATCCGCCCTGCCCGGCCGCGCCTGCGGCACCTGCACGCTGTGTTGCCGGCTGCCGGAAATCGATGCCTTCGCAAAGCCTGCCAACGCCTGGTGCAGCCATTGCATTCCCGAACGGGGCTGCGCCATTTACGCAGCCCGTCCGGCACTTTGCCGGGATTTTCTCTGCCTGTGGATGACGTCGGAGGCATTCGGTCCGGAATGGACGCCGTCGACCACCCATATGATGGTCTACGCGCAAGGTCCGCAGACGACGGTGCTGGTCGACCCCGCCTATCCGGATGCCTGGAGGACGGAGCCCCATGCGTCACAGCTTCGCCGTCTTGCCGCAGAGGCCGAATCCTCCGGCGGCTATGTCATCGTCTTCGTCGGCGACGCGGTCTTCAAGGTCGAACCCGATACCGGGCAGAACGACGAAGGCCGCCGCGAGTAAACCATCGCGACGGCCTGAGAGAGACCGGTCAGGTCCGATGGGCTTAAGCGGCCCGTCCTCGTCTTGGTGCGTGATACTGGACATCGTCGCCCGTCTTGAACCGGTCGATCTTGTCGGTCAGGGTCTCGACCCGCTGGCGCAGTCCGTGGATCTCGGCGTTGTTTTCCTCGACCATCGCGGCATTCTGCTGCGTGATCAGCTCGACCTCGTGCACCGCATGCGTCACCTCCTTGATGCCCGTCGACTGCTCGGCCGTGGCTGCCGAAATCGCCGCGACCAGTTTGCGCACGTCACTGACGTGGGTGATGATCTGGCTCAGCGCCTCACCGGTCTGCTCGACCAGTTGCACGCCGTCATTGACCTGCGTCGAGCTTGCGGAGATCAGGCCCTTGATCTCGCGGGCGGCACCCGCGCAACGCTGCGCCAATTCGCGGACCTCCTGGGCGACGACCGCAAAGCCCCGTCCTGCCTCGCCGGCGCGGGCCGCCTCGACGCCCGCATTCAGCGCCAGCAGATTGGTCTGGAAGGCGATTTCGTCGATCACACCGATGATCGTGGCGATCTTTTCGGATGAGCGGCTGATCTCGCCCATGGCACCGACGGCGCGCGAGACGACTTCACCCGATCGCACCGCAAATTCCTCGGTCTCATTGACGGAGGTCGCCGTCTTTCGGGCACTTTCGGCTGTCGAACCGACGATCTCGCTCAACTGGCGAAGGGCGCGCGAGCTCTGCTCCAGCGCTGCCGCCTGCTGTTCCGTGCGCCGCGCCAGATCGTCGGCGGAAGCGGCAAGGTTGCCGGTGCCGCCATTGATCTCGCCGGTGGTCGCTCGCACGTCGGCAAGCGTCGTCCGCAGCGCCTCCACGGCGCTGTTGTAGGTCTTTGCCATCGGCACGAAATCCTGGGCCAGGTTCTCGTTCATGGTTTGCTGCAGGTCACCCTCGGCCAGTTGGGTCAGGGCGTCGGAGAGAGCCTCGAGTGCCGCATGCTGCTCGGCGGCGATGCGCGCACGCTCTTCGGCCCGCCGCGCCGATTCGGCGCCGGACTGTTGACGGGCTGCCGCCGCCTCTTGCTCCAGCCGGACGTTCTCTACCGCCGCATCGCGGAAGACGGTGACCGAGCGCACCATGTCGCCGATCTCGTCGCCGCGCTCGCGGCCTTCGATGCTGACCTCCAGGTCGCCGTCAGCCAGCCGCCTCATTACGTCGGTGACCCGCCGAAGCGGCCCGCGCAGCGTCTCGACCAGCATCAGTCCGCCGGCGATCGCCAGCAGCGTACCGACGATCATGGCAATCATCGACAGGTTGGCGGAGCGTTCGCTGTCTTCCTTGCCAACCTCCTGCGCTTCGGCCACGAAGGTCTTCAGGCCGGCCATGGCGTCCGAGAGCGTCTGTGATGCGGCGGCACGCGCCTCGCGCCACTCGGTCTCGATCGCGAGCATGGCCGCCGAAGCGGCGTCCAGCGCGGCAAGCGGCGTCTCGAGGCTGGTCGCGAAGGCGCTCATTGCCGCATTGCTATTGCCCAGCTCGGACACCCGGGCAGCCGATGTCCGCATCGCGGCAATATCGGCCAGCACCACCTGCCGGGCCTCGTCCGTCAGTTCGCCGCGCAGGCGCTCCATGTGCAGTTGCAGGGCATCGCCCGCCGTCAGCGATGTCCCCACCTCCGCCAGGAGGTTCTTCAGCGTCGTCACTTCGCCTTCGAGATTGGCAAACCGCTCCGCCGCGTCGCCGGATTTGGTCAGCACGTTCTGCTGCAGCTCGCTCTGGAAACGGGTGAAGCCGCTGGCGCCGATACGCAGGGCCTGCGCCTTTTCAGGGCCCGACGGACCGGTGGTCGCGACGGCAAGCAGGCGCTCTGCACCCTCGCGGATGGGCGCCATGGCCTCCAGAACCTTGTCGCCTGCGACGGACTTGATGGCCTCGAACTCGTCCAGCACCGCCTGCGCCTGCACCTCGGCAGCCTTGGCCGTACCCTCGTCGGAGCCCGCATTGCGAACCGCGTTGCGCATGGTGTCCAGCGTGTCGGCAATCGACTTGTAAGCAAAGGATTCAAACAGCGCACTCTTGGCGAACCGCTCCTGGCCGTCAAACTTCTTGCGCAGGTTGCCGAGCCGCTGGTCGATGCCAGCAGTCGTCTCCTGAACGGCGGCGAGCTGCGCCGCAATTTCCCCGCGGTTGGCGTCCCGCTGCTGCTTGATCGCCCAGAGCGACTGTGTGTGCTGGCGCATCGCCGGCGCCAGCGTCACGACCGCATCGATGCTCTGCCGGTCCGCCTCGTTCACCAGCAGGCCCTCGAGCACCTGGACACCCTTCTGCTGCCGCTCGATCCCGGCGTTGAGAGCCGCGAGCGTCGCCTCGTCCGGCTGCTCGCTGAAGTCCTGGAGGACGGTCTGCAGGCGCTCGAAATCGCCGATGTTCTCAATCGTCGCGCGGGTCACGGTCATGTGGCCGTTCAGCATGTTGGAGGTATAGTAGCCGGCCAGGCCGACACCGGCGATCAGGAGCACCAGGGGAATGACGAAAAGCAGGACCTTGGTGACGATCCTGCGGCTCTGAAGAAGGCGATCGATGAAGGACATGCATGCTCCGCTGGAAACCCGCCGACCTGCCATGACATCTGAAGGTGGCTGCATGAATCTCCCGCATCATGCAGGACAGCTGCACAATCGGGAAATTCACTTTAGCAACAGTTAATCTGGCAGCAGCAGATCGTGCTCCCTTGAATTGATCGGACACCGGCTCAAGAACGCGGTCGACGTACCGTCAGCGGCACAACTGGTCTGGCCGCATGGCGCGCAATGCATTAGTGACTTCTGCTGCTGCAGCGGCAAGGAATCACGCATGGCATCCTCCGACAATTCCAGGGGCGCGATCTACATGTCGCTCGCCATGGCATCCTTCACCTGCAACGACGCCCTCGTGAAGTCCGTGACCTCCTCGCTCAGCGTCGCGCAGATCATCACCGTCCGGGGCGTGATGACGACCGTGCTCGTCTATCTGGTCGCCCGCCGCCTTGGCGCGCTCCGGCCGCTGTCTGTGGTGCTGCAGCCTCTGATCCTGCTCAGAACCTTCTTCGAGATCGGCGCAACACTGACCTTCATCAGTGCGCTGGGCCGCATCGAGTTTGCCAACATCTCGTCGATCATGCAGTCGCTGCCGCTCGCCGTGACGCTCGGGGCGGCGCTGTTTCTTGGAGAACCCGTGGGCTGGCGCCGCTGGACGGCGATCATCGTCGGTTTTCTCGGCGTGCTGATCGTCCTGAGGCCGACGACGGACGGCTTCTCCTCCGCCTCGCTGCTGGTTCTCGCCGCCGTCTTCTTCACCTCGGGCCGCGATCTCGTCACCCGGCGCATCGTCGCCGACGTACCGTCGCTGACGATCACCCTCTTCACTGCAGCGGCCAACACGGTGGTCGGCGCCCTGCTGATCGTGCCGATGGGCGGCTGGCAGCCGATGAACCTGGGCAATTTCCTGCCGCTGGTGATTGCCGCGCTGCTCGTCTTCGCCGGCTATCAGGCCGTCATCATGTCGATGCGGACGGGCGAGATCTCCTTCGTCGCCCCCTTCCGCTATACCGGCCTGATCTGGGGGCTGGTGCTCAGCGTCCTCTTCTTTGGCGAGCGCCCGGACGCTTTCGTCTACCTCGGCTCCGCGGTCATCATCGTCTCCGGCCTCTACAGCTTCTACCGGGAAGGTCAGCGCCGGCGCCGGATCGCGGCGGAATCCGGCCCTGTACCACCTGTGGCGAGATGACCATGGCGAACCGACCCACACAGGAGCGACGCCCGTGAACCAGACCCGCTTTCTGGATCGCGCCACCCCGCCGCATATCGCCACCCTGGTGCTGGCGGCAGGCCTTGCGGCGATGTCGATGAACATCTTCCTGCCGTCTCTGGCGACGATGGCCGACCATTTCGACACGAGCTACGCCGTCATGCAGCTCGCCGTCTCCGGCTATCTGGCCGGAACCGCCGTCATCCAGATCGCCATCGGCCCGCTGTCGGACCTGTTCGGCCGCCGGCCGGTGATGCTCGGCGGCGTCGTGCTGCTTCTTCTCGGCACCGTCATCTGCCTTCTGGCCCCCACCGTCACCGTCTTCATGATCGGGCGGATCCTGCAGACCGGGGTGATCGCCGGCATCGTGCTGTCGCGCGCGGTCGTGCGCGACATGGTGCCGATGGACGAGGCCGCCTCTATGATCGGCTATGTCACGATGGGCATGTCCGTCGTGCCGATGATTGCGCCGACGCTCGGCGGCGTCCTCAACGATCTGTTCGGCTGGCAGGCGAGCTTCTTCGTTCTCTTCCTCGCCGGGGTCTTCGTGCTGCTTCTGGTCTGGCGCGACCTTGGCGAAACCAATACCGCGCAGTCGGCAAGCTTTGGCGCGCAGTTCCGCAGCTGGCCGCAGCTTCTGCGCTCCCGCCGCTTCTGGGGCTACACGCTGACCGCGATGTTCTCCTCCGGCATCTTCTTCAGCTTTCTCGGCGGCGCGCCCTTCATCGGCAGCGTCATCTTCCAGCTGTCGCCATCCGCGCTCGGGCTCTATTTCTTCACCATGGCGGCCGGCTACATGCTCGGAAACTTCCTGTCGGGCCGATACGCACGCAGCGTCGGGATCGGGCCGATGATGCTGTCGGGCAATCTCGTCAGCCTGATCGGGGTCGCGCTCGCCCTTCTGTTCCTGATGCTCGACACCGGCCACCCCTTTGCCTTCTTCGGTCCGCTGTCGCTGATCGGCGTCGGCAACGGCCTGACGCTGCCCAGCGCCAATGCCGGCATGGTGAGCGTCCGGCCGCATCTGGCCGGCTCAGCATCCGGCCTCGGCGGCGCCATCACGCTGGGCGGCGGTGCCGCACTTTCGGTCCTGGCAGGCTCGGTGCTGACGCCGCAGACTGGCACCCTGCCTCTTCTCGTGGTCATGCTGGTGACGGTCATCTTCGCGCTCCTCTCCACCGAATACGTCCGCTGGATCGACCGCCGTGAAGGCGCCCTCGACGACGGAGGCCGGCCATGACTGCCCCTCGCCCGCCAGCCCTGATTCTCGCCGGCGGCAAGTCGAGCCGCATGGGGTCCGACAAGCTTCTGCTGCCTTTCGGCGGAGGCACGCTGCTGGCTCACATCCTTGCGCGCCTTGCGCCGCAGGTCTCAGACATCTCATTGAACGCCAACCCCGGTCTTTCGCCGGCTCACGGCATTCGCGCCGTACCCGATACGGTGACCGGACAGCCCGGTCCTTTGGCAGGCGTGCTGGCCGGATTGCGCGACCTTGCCGAACGCGCACCGGGAGAAACCCATCTCCTGACGGTCCCCTCCGACGTCCCGTTCTTCCCGACGGATCTGGTGGCGCGCCTGCGGGAACCGGCGCCTGACACCAACGGGATCACAATAGCCGCCTCCGATGGCCGGACGCATCCGGTCTTCGGCCTCTGGCCGGTGGCCCTTGCCGACGACCTGGAGGAGTGGATCAGTGACCCGCAGAACCGGCGGATGTCGGCCTTCCTCGCACGCCACCCGACGATCACAGTCCCCTGGGAGCTTGTCGAGACGCCGGTCGGCCTGCTCGATCCGTTCATGAACGTCAACACGCCGGCCGACCTCGAAGAGGCGCGCCGCTTCCTGGAGGTCCAGCCGTGACAGCCCCTAGGGTCTTCGGCATCGCCGGCTGGAAGAATTCCGGCAAGACGGGCCTGGCGGTCCGCCTGGTCGAGGAGTTTACTCGTCGCGGCTACCGCATCTCGACGATCAAGCACGCCCACCACGACTTCGACATCGACAAGGTGGGCGCCGACAGCTACCGCCATCGTCAGGCGGGTGCGCACGAGGTGGCGCTCGTTTCCGGGACGCGGTTTGCGATCATGCACGAACTGCGGGGTGAGCCGGAGCCGGCTTTCGCTGACATTCTTGCCCGGCTGGCACCTTGCGACCTCGTCTTGATCGAGGGCTACAAGCGCGAGCCTGTGCCGAAGATCGAGGCGCGCCGGCTGGACGCGAAGAACCGGGAGCCGCTGGCGCCCTCCGATCCGCACATCGTCGCGATTGCCGCGGATCATCCGGTCGCGGACGCCACCCTGCCGATCTTCGACCTCGACGACACCGTAGCCATCGCCGATTTCATCGCCGCGGCGACAGCGCTTCCCCCGAAATAGAAAAAGCCGCCGGATCGCTCCGGCGGCCTCTGTTCGTGATGTTGCACTGCTTACTGGTTGGAAGCGACCGGCTTCACCAGCGGCGTGATGCGCCGGATGGTGACGCGGCGGTTGTCCTGTTCCGGACCTTCGGTACGGATCTTCAGGAAGCGCTCGCCGTAACCCTGGGTCGCAAGGTTTTCCGGCGGAATACCGAAGGCGTCCGTGAGGACCACGGCAACCGATTCCGCCCGCTCGTCGGAGAGGATCAGGTTGCTTTCGTCCGAACCGACCGCGTCGGTGTGGCCTTCGATCAGGAAGGTTTCCGCCGGGTTCTCCTCCAGGATCTTGTTCATCGCTTCGGCGACCTTGCGCAGCGAGCTTGCCTCGTTCATCGGAATTTCGGCACTGCCGGTCGCGAACTTGACCGTGTCGAGATCGATGCGACGCGCCTTGTCGCGGATACGGGCCGAGTGGCGGACCTCATCCAGCGAGTAGACACGTTCCACCTGTTCGACCGGCGGCTGGTCCAGGAACTCGTAGTAGTCACGGTCCGGATTGCTCGATGTGTCGATGATGTACTGGTCGAGCGGCACGCTAAGGCGCATCGGCGGCAGGTCGAGGGCCGGATCACGCCAGACGTAGTCGGCATCTTCGTAAAGCTCCGGTGCATAGTAGAGCACGTATTCCTCGCCATCCACGATGCGCGAACGCTGAACAACGGAACCGGAACTGTTGCGGATCGTCACCACCTGCACGCCGCCCGGCCGTTCCACGACCTCGCGATAACGCTCACCCGGCAGACGTTCGTAGTAGACGTCGCCGTCGTCGCCGTAGAAGCGCGACGTATCGTCGTGGTAGACCACCGGCCGCTCACCGATCGAGATGATGATGCGGGCTTCGCCACCGCGATCATCGCGGCCGTCGCGGTCGCGGCGTCCGTCACGACGGTCGCCGTCCCGCCTGTCACGGTCGCCGTCCCGATAACCCCAGCCTTCAGTGCGACGGTATTCCGGACGACCATCGATGCGCTCGCCGGCTTCAGCGGTGGAGGCACGAAACTCGGACCGCTGTCGCGCCTGCATCGGAGCCTGCGCCTCGGCATCGGAGGTTGGTGCGGCGACGGGCGCAGAGGCCTGTGCGGGTGCCTGAGCAGGAGCCGGGGCTGTGCTGCCGTCAGCCGGTGCGGCTGTCGTGCCGGCCGGGGCGGTTGCAACCGGTGCGGTTTCCTTCTGGCTGTCGAGTACGGCAGCGCCATTCTCGACCGGCAGGACGGCTGTCTCGCCTTCCTGGGCAGCAGACGGATCGTCGGCGATCTGCTGGGCACGCTGCACATCTTCCGTTGTCGTTGCAACCGGAGGCTGGCCGGCCGGTGCGGCTTGACCTGCCTCTGGTGCGGCAGCACCCTCGGTGGTGGTCTGCGCCGGGGCGCCGGTCGTCCCATCGGCCGGAGCCGTTTCGGTAGCGCCTTCCGTTGCGGTGGCCGGAGCTTCGCCTTCCGGCAGCACGACCGGAGCGTCAGCCGCAGGAGCCTCTGCAGGCTGTTGCGTGCTCTCAGATGTCGGAGCGGTCTCTTCGCTGGCCGGTGCCGTCCCTTCGGCAGGCTGCTCGCTGGTCGCAGCCGGAGCCTGTTCTTCCGCTGGAGCCTCGTCGGCCTCAGGCGCAGTCTCTGCTGCAGGAGCCTCCTCGGCAGGGGCTGCTTCTGGCGCAGCCTCGGCTGGTGCTTCTTCTGGAGCGGCCTCTGGCTCCGGTGCGGCCTCGGGCGCCGCCTCCGGCTCTGGCTCGGGCTCGGGCGTCGGCACGGCTTCCGGCTCGGGTGCCGGTGCCTCTGGCTGCACTTCGGCCGGCGCTTCCTGAATTACTTCCGGAGCGGGTTCCGGGGTAGCCTCGGCTGGCGCCTCTTCTGCAGGCGCTTCTTCTGCGGGTGCTTCTTCGGCGGGTGCTTCTGCCGGCGCCTGTTCCTCTTCCGGAACAGCACCCGGCGGCAGGATCACGGAGCCCTGGACGCGAATGACATCGCCTGTGCTGGCGGCCGGAATGGCGGTCTTCGGTGGTACGGCAAATGCCGGCTGCATCATCAGCGGCAGCGACACGAGCGGCGCTGCGACACTGGCAAACAGTCTG
Source organism: Rhizobium sp. PK7-22 (assembly GCF_056530405.1). Lineage (NCBI taxonomy): Bacteria > Pseudomonadati > Pseudomonadota > Alphaproteobacteria > Hyphomicrobiales > Rhizobiaceae > Rhizobium > Rhizobium sp. PK7-22. Next base: position 2,415,957 of record NZ_CP096514.1, on the reverse strand, counting down.
GATTTAATTGACATCAATATCTCCTCGACTTGGGATGTCATCCCTTCTTCCCGCGTCCTTGTTGCCGGACGTCGGCGCATCTAGCGCGGAGCCGAAACGGGGCGCTCCTGCTTTTGTTCCGGCTGAACTTGCCCTGCCGTGCCTGAACCCCGTGTGAATGGCTCTGACGCGACGATTGCGTGTTGCCGCCTCCCCTCGAGAAGGTGCGGTGGGGCCGTTCCGGTGGCGCAGTGCACGTAAAATGCCGTTGCATTTTCATCCGGCCCGGTATCTAAAAAACGGATGGTCGGAGCATGCTCCGGGCCCGCCAGGCATGGAGACGACAAGATCAACAGCCATGCCGGCCACCAACAGAGAGGATCATCATGCGTATCGCCACTCACTTCTTCGCCGCCGCATCGATTGCTGCGGTTGCCCTGTTCTCCGGTTCCGCATCGGCTCAGGAAAAGATCGTCATCGGCACGGAAGGCGCGTATCCGCCCTTCAACAGTCTGGAGTCCGACGGCACGCTCACCGGCTTCGACATTGAAATCGCCCGGGCGCTCTGCGAACAGATGACGGTCACCTGCGAGTTCGTCACCAACGACTGGGACGGCATCATTCCGGCGCTGCAGTCGAAGAAGTTCGACGCCATCATCGCCTCCATGTCGATCACCCCGGAACGCCTCGAGCAGGTCGACTTCTCCAAGAAGTACTACAACACCCCGCCGGCGATCGCCGTGCCGAAGGATAGCGACATCAAGGAAGCCACGCCCGAGGCACTGGCCGGCAAGGCACTCGGCGCCCAGGGCTCCACGACCCACGCCAACTATGCCGAAAAGCACATGGCGGAATCGGACCTGAAGCTTTATCCAACCGCCGACGAGTACAAGCTCGACATCGAGAACGGTCGCGTCGATGCCGTCATCGACGACATCGTCGTGCTCTCGGAGTGGGTGAAGTCGGACGCCGGCGCCTGCTGCAAGGTGCTGGGTGCGCTGCCGGTCGATGAAGAAATCAACGGCCAGGGCGCAGGGATTGCCGTGCGCAAGGGTGAGACGGAACTCGCCGACCGCTTCTCCGCTGCCGTCCTCGCCATCCGCGAGAGCGGCAAGTACAAGGAAATCAACGACAAGTACTTCGACTTCGACGTTTACGGCGAATAAGGCACGGACTGCGAAAGCCATTGTTGGCGGAAGGCTTGCCCTTCCGCCAATTTTCTTTCTACAACAGGTCAACGATAACAAGCGGCACAGCCGCAAGGGGAAAGCAGTTTGATGAGCGGATGGTTCTCCGCCCTCGCCACGGCGCTCGATCCGTTTTGCGGACCTGTCGGCATCTTCTCGCTGTTGGCACGGGGTACCGTGGTCGCCTGCGGCGACGCAGGCTGGGGCGATGAAATCGCCTTTGGCGTCAAGGTCACCGTCACGCTTGCCGTCGCCACGTTGCCGATCGGCCTGGTTCTCGGCTTTCTGATCGCTCTGGCGGCGCAGTCGCAGGACAGGCTGCTGCGCGCCGCCGTCGGCATCTACACGACGATCTTCCGCGGGCTGCCGGAACTGCTGACGCTGTTCATCGTCTATTACGGCCTGCAGATCCTCATCCAGGCGGTATTTGCCTGGGCAGGCTTCGAGCAGCGCGTCGAGATCAACGCCTTCGTGGCGGGCATGATCGCGCTCGCCGTCGTCTTCTCCTCCTATTCCTCGGAAGTGCTGCTCTCCGCTTTCCGGGCCATTCCCAAGGGCCAGTACGAGGCGGGCGACGCGCTCGGGCTCGGCCGCGGGCAGACGATGATGCTTGTCGTCCTGCCGCAGTTGATCCGCATCGCCTTGCCCGGCCTTGGCAATCTCTGGATGATCCTGCTCAAGGACACCGCCTATGTCTCGATCGTCGGCCTCTCCGACATCGTCCGGCAGACCGGGATCGCCGCGCGGGTCAGCAAGGAAGCCTTCTTCTTCTACTTCCTCGCCTGTCTCCTCTATCTGGTACTGGCGATCATCTCCTCCTTCGGCCTCGGCTTCATCGAGCGCTGGGCGCGGCGCGGCGAGGTGCGCCGATGAGTTATTCCCGCGAGCTGATCGCCCCGCGTCCCGCGCCGCCCGCGCCGTCCAAACCACTGAACGCCTCCCGCGTCACCGCGCTCACCATCCTGGCGATTTGGGCGGCGCTCGCGGTCGCCATGGTCTGGCTGGTGATCACCGGCTGGGATGAAGCCAAGTTCCTGCGCTACGGCCCGCGCTACCTCTCGGGTCTCTGGACAACTGTGTCGCTTGTCGGGATCGCCGTGATCCTCGGCGCCATCCTGTCGCTGCCGCTGGCGTTTGCGCGCATGTCGCAGAACCGCGTAATCGGCGCCATCGCCTATTCCTACGTCTACGTCTTTCGCGGCACGCCGCTGCTCGCCCAGCTCTTCCTGATCTACTACGGCCTCGGCGGTTTCCGGGCGGAGCTGGAATCGGTCGGCCTCTGGTGGTTCTTCCGGGAGGCCTGGTATTGCGGGCTGCTGTCGCTCACCCTCAACACCGCCGCTTATCAGGCGGAAATCCTGCGCGGTGCCATCGAGAGCGTGCCGCGTGGCCAGCACGAGGGTGCGGCAGCGCTCGGCATCTCCAGAGCGGTCTCCTTCCGCAAGATCGTCCTGCCGCAGGCGCTGATCGTGGCGCTGCGCCCCTATGGCAATGAGATCGTGCTGCTGATCAAGGGCTCCGCCGTCGTGGCCGTCGTCACCGTCTACGACCTGATGGGCGAGACCCGCTATGCCTTCTCGCGCACCTTCGACTACCAGACCTATCTCTGGGCGGCGATCTTCTACCTCGCCATCGTCGAGACGCTGCGCCAGATCTGGGCGCTCCTGGAGGCCAGGCTCACCCGCCACCTGAAGCGCTGAGGCCTCGCCGGATCGGGGACAGAGCGTCTAGGCGCCCACCTTTCAAGAAATCGTTAACCGCTCGATGTTCTCCTGTGGATGACGCAAACTGCGTCGTCGCGACAAGAAGAGCGGGAACGACCATGAACACCGAAATGGAAATGATGCTGAAGGGCTACGGCCTGACCACCGCCGAGATCCTCTATCGCCTGCCGGACCACCCCATCCTCCTGCAGAGCTACCTCTGGCAGGAGTATGATCTTGCCCCGGATTTCCCCCAGATGAAGGGGTTCCTGAAGTTCTGGCAGGAGACGCTGGACGGGCCATTGCACTCCGTCCGCTACGTTCACCACAAGATGATCTCCGCCAGCGAATGGCGCGCACTGAAGGGCGAATTCATCCTGCACTGACACGCCCGCACCGTCACGGCCACAACCGTCACACATGCACCTCGCCGTGGGCAAGCTCGCCCTCGTCGGAGGCCTGATGCAGCGAGGCAAAGAAGACGAAGCCGTAGAAGACGACCACCCCTGCCAGGACTGTCCATCCCGGCAGCGGACCGAAGGCGGCATTGGCAACTGCCTCTTGCCAGGAGAAAACCACGTCCGCCTGTTCGCCGTCCGGCAGCAGTTTCGGCGTCGAGATCTTCAGTCCCCAGGCAAGCAGCAGGATCAGATACATCCACGAGTAATTGCGACGGATCCGCCGGTACAGCGCCTCCCGATAGCTCATGAGGAAGCTCGGGTCGCGCAGGCTCTTGGCGATCGCCTCGGCCCAGTCCGGCTCCAGGTCGCCATCCGGATAGAGCGCCTGTGCGAAGTAATAGCGCTCCAGCTTGCGCACCCTGGCGCGGTAGACGTCGAAGAATCGATAGCGCCGGGCCTCGATCAGCAGCAGCAGCGAGACCAGCAACATGCCAAACAGCACAACGCCGTGGTGCGAAGACGACGTCGACAGCGACACCGAGAGCAGCGCGGCCACCACCGTGATCGCCCAGTTGGTGGTCCGGTCGATGCGGTCGCGCCAGCTCGTCATCCGGCCGATCTCGCCGCGATAGTAGTGAATGATCATGTTGGATTTTTCGGCCGAGGTGATCGGCAGCGACGGCGCCCGGCGCTCGATGTTCTCCTCCAGGGCTGTCTGGGCTTGGTTTGTGGACATGATCTCTTCTCCCACGCGCCGGATGGCGAGCCGATTGTACAGGTTGAACGAGGCCGCACATCCCCATGTTCCGCGCCGATGTGATGCCTCGCGACATTGCCAAAGCGGCGCTCTAGGCCTAAACGGCTGGTTTACACGGAGATGCACCATGAAGAAGATCGATGAAGAGGCGTTGGCCGAAGCCTACAACCGCGCGCTCGGGCTCGAAAAGGCCGGCGACATCGATGCGGCCGTAGCAGCCTACCGGGAGGTTCTGGAGATCGATCCGGAAGACCACGGTGGTGCGGCCGTGCGCATCGCCTCGCTTGGACGCGGCGAAGCACCGCCCAGGGCGCCGGACGCCTACGTCGAAACGCTGTTCGACCAGCACGCCGAGAGCTTCGAGGACATCCTCGTCGAGCAGCTGGGCTATGCGGTCCCCGTGATGGTGCGCCAGCGCCTGCAGGAACTCGAGCTTGGACCATTCAAGCGGATGCTCGATCTCGGCTGCGGCACCGGCCTGACGGGCGGCACGCTGCGCGACATGGTCGACGACATCACCGGCCTCGACATCTCGGAGAACATGATCGAGATCGCCCACGAGAAGGACCTTTACGAGACGCTCTACGTTGGCGAAGTCGAGGATTTTCTGGAAGACAACGACGACGAGCCCTTCGACCTGATCACCGCCACCGACGTGCTGCCCTATCTCGGAGCGCTGGAGCCGATGTTCTTCGGCGCCGCGGAAAACATGCTCGACGGCGGCCTCTTCGTGTTCTCCTCCGAGACGCTGCCCGAGACCGTGATGGCGGGCCGTCCTTACATGGTCGGGCCGCACCAGCGCTTTGCCCATTCGGAAACCTATGTCCGCGAGCGGCTTGCGGCGACCGGCTTCGAGATCATGGAAATTACCGCGATCAACGTGCGCATGCAGGACGGGGAGCCGACACCCGGGCATCTGGTCATCGCGAAGTTCAAAGGCTAGGGTCTCCGGACAGGAGGTCCCCCATGATGCCAGAGCGCTATTTTCTAGCCCAGGCCTACAACAATGCCTGGGCCAACCACCGCCTGCTGAAGGCCTGCAAGGCACTGGGCCGGGACGAGCTTGCAGCACCGCGCACAAGCTTCTTTCCCTCCATCATCCATACGCTCAATCACATCCTGACGGTGGACTGGCTCTATATCAGCGCGCTCGAGGGCCACTGTCTCGGCGCCCGGGCCTTCGAGCCCGAGATCCCCTTCCCGCTGATCGCCGATCTGGAGCGCGAGCAGCGCGCCGCCGACCGGCGCCTCATCGATCACTGTCGGCTGCTCGACCGCGAGATGCTGGAGGCCAGCATCGAGATCCCGCGCCAGACCCATGTGCAGGTCGAGAGCGCGGACCGCATCCTGCTGCATCTCTTCCAGCATCAGGTCCACCACCGCGGCCAGGTGCATGCCATGCTCGCCGGCACCTCGGTGCCACCGCCGCAGTTGGACGAATTCTTTCCCGCTGACCCTTCCGAACAGGCCCGCCGCCGGGCCGACTTCACCGAACTCGGCTTTACCGAAGCCCTCATCTGGAGCTGACAATGCTTTATTCCGTCGTACAGTCACTACACATCATATCCGACATCGTCTGGATCGGCGGCATGCTGATCAATGCCTTCGTCATTGCCATGGTGCCCCCCACGATCCGCACCGGCGTCATCTCCGTGCTGCGCCCCTATGACCGGCGCGTCACCACGGCTGGCCTGGCAGGCGCCTGGATCTTCGGCCTCATCCTGATCTTCGGCTTTGTCGGCTTCTCCGGCGGCTGGCTGCACCTGAAGCTCCTGATCGTCGTCATGCTCTCGGCACTGCACGGCATGCAGAGCGCGTGGCTGCGCCGCATGGAAGCCGACCCGCATCTCGAGCCGCCGGCCTTCGTGCGCGTCGGGATGCCGATCGTGCTGGTCTCGGTCGTCGTCGTCGTGCTGCTGGCCGTCGTCAAGCCATTCTAGAGGCCCCAAGCCTTGAGGCCCTGCGGCCTTTCCGGTAGGTCTGTCTTATCAATCGAGGAGCAAAAAACATGGCGAAAGTGGCATTCATCGGTCTGGGCGTGATGGGCTTCCCGATGGCCGGGCATCTGCGGGAAAAGGGCGGCCACGACGTGACCGTCTACAACCGCACCGCGGCCAAGGCCGAGGAGTGGGTGAAGAAATACGGCGGCACGTCCGCCGCCACACCCGCTGAAGCGGCTCGCAACGCCGATTTCGCCTTCACCTGCGTCGGCAATGACGACGACCTGCGCTCCGTCACCATCGGCGAGACCGGCGCCATCGCCGGTATGAAGGCGGGTGCGGTTCTGATCGACAACACCACCGCCAGCGCCGAAGTCGCCCGCGAACTCTACGAGGCCGCCAAGGCAAAGGGCGTCGACTTCATCGATGCGCCGGTCTCCGGCGGACAGGCGGGCGCGGAGAACGGCGTCCTCACCGTCATGTGCGGCGGCGATCAGCCGGTGTTCGACCGCGCCAAGCCCGTCATCGACGCCTATGCCCGCATGGTCGGCCTGATGGGCCCCGTCGGCGCCGGGCAGCTCACCAAGATGATCAACCAGATCTGCATCGCCGGTCTCGTCCAGGGGCTTGCCGAGGGCATCCATTTCGGCAAGCAGGCGGGCCTCGACATCGAGAAGGTCGTCGAGGTGATCTCCAAGGGGGCCGCCGGTTCCTGGCAGATGGAAAACCGCCACAAGACCATGAACCAGGAGAAATACGACTTCGGCTTCGCGGTCGACTGGATGCGCAAGGATCTCGGCATCGTGCTCGCCGAAGCCCGCCGCAACGGCGCCAAGCTGCCGGTCACCGCCCTCGTCGACCAGTTCTACGGCGACGTCCAGGCGATGGGCGGCAACCGCTGGGACACATCCTCCCTGCTGGCGCGCCTGCAAAAATGATCCTCACGCCTGCATCCTCTGCAGACGACATCGTTGCGCATCTGAACACGCTGCGCAACGACGGCAATATTGCCGGAATGACACGCTTCGGCATCGACACGTCCACGGCGCTCGGCATCACCACGCCGCAGATGCAGGCGATTGCCCGCCAAATTAAACGCAATCACGAGCGCGCGCTTGCTCTCTGGTCGACGGGACTGCGCGACGCGCGCATGGCGGCCATCCTCACCGCCGACCCTCGGCAACTGACGAAGGAACAGGTTCGCACCTGGGCCGGCGATTTCAACTCGTGGGAGGTTGTCGACACCGCCGCCGACCTCTTCACCCAAACGCCCTTCTGGCAGAATCTGGTGGCGGAGTTTTCCGAGGACGACCGGGAATTTGTTCGCCGCACTGCGTTTGCCATGATCGCCGGAGCAACCGTGCACAGCAAGCAGGAACCGGACGAGACCTTTATCGCCTATCTACCGCTGATCGAAAGGCACGCCGGCGACCCGCGAAACTTCGTCAGGAAGGCCGTAAACTGGGCGCTGCGCAATATCGGCAAGCGCAACCGCGTCTGCCATGTCCCGGCCCTGGCGCTCGCCGAAAACCTCGCCGCCTCGTCCGACAGGACGGCCCGCTGGATCGGCAAGGACGCGGTGCGCGAATTGAGGAGCGACAAGGTTCTGGCAAGGCTGAAAGGCTGAGGTCAGCGACGCCCGGCGGACATCACCATGTCCGTTGCCTTCTGCAGCCGCACTCAATCCTCGCCGGACTTGTGGTTGTCGAGCGTCATGTAGTCGAGCGGCAGTTCGGTCGTGTATTTGATCTGCTCCATGGCGAAGACGGAGGAGACGTCGCGGATCTCGATCTTGGCGATCAGCCGCTTGTAGAAGGCGTCATAGGCGGCGATGTCCGGCACCACGACGCGCAGCAGGTAGTCGACGTCGCCGCTCATCCGGTAGAACTCGACGACCTCTGGGAAATCCACCACCACCTCGGAGAAGCGCTTCAACCATTCGACCGAATGGCTGGCGGTGCGGATCGAGACGAAGACGGTGACCTTGGTGTTGACCTTGACCGGATCGAGCAGCGCCACCCGGCGACGGATGACGCCGTCTTCTTCCATGCGCTGGATGCGGCGCCAGCATGGCGTCGTCGACAGCCCCACCTTCTTGGCGAGATCGGCCACGGCAAGCGTCGAGTCTTCCTGGAGGATACGGAGGATTTTGCGGTCGAGACGATCCATCACACGGTCTTTCGAAATGATTTTCTCCTGCATAGCTCCATTTAGCATACTTGGGCGCTTTATGTTTCAGCGCGCCAGTCTATCCACACTCTCTTTCAGGAAGGGCAGAACGTCCTCCTCGAACCAGGGGTTGCGCTTCAGCCAGCCGCTGTTGCGCCAGCTCGGATGCGGCAGTGGCAGAACGCGGGCCCCCTCGTTGGCGAAGACATACTCCCGCCAGTTGCGCACAGTCTCCGTCATGCGGCTGCGCCGGCGGGTGCCGAGGTGCCAAGCCTGCGCATACTGGCCGATCGCCAGCACCAGTTCAACCTGCGGCATGGCGTCGATCACCGGCCGGCGCCAGAGTGGCGCGCATTCGCGGCGCGGCGGCAGGTCGCTGCCCTTGGCATCATAGCCGGGAAAGCAGAAGCCCATCGGCACGATCGCGAAGCGGTCCCGGTCGTAGAACTCCTCGCGCGTCACCCCGAGCCAGCCGCGCAGCCGGTCTCCCGAGGCATCGTCGAAGGGCAGACCGCTCTGGTGGACCCGAAGCCCCGGCGCCTGCCCGGCAATCAGGATCCTTGCCTTGCGCGACAGGACGGCGACGGGTCGCGGCAGATGCGGCAGGCGATCCTGCGGTCCGCGGGCCGGACCGTCGACGCACAGCCGACAGGCGGAGATCGCCGCGCGCAGAGCGTCGAGCCCGTCATCCGGCGTCCCTGCGTGCTCTAACTCCGTCAATCGCCGAACAGTCCTTTCAGCCAAGCCATCAACCCTTCCGCGGCGGCCGGGTCGTCCATCATACCGTGCCGTATCCGCCAGTCTCTCGGTCTCTCGAACGTGCCGGCCCAGAGCCCTTGCCTGCCCGTGCGCGCCTCCCGCTCCTGCGCGGAATAGTCGCCGGAGGCGACGGCCTGGCCAAGGCGCACCAGTTCGGCGTTGATGTCGAGCGTGCCGTCGCGGCAGGTCACCAGCAGCCTCTCGTAGCGGTCCCTATCCGATCCGCTGCACACCACCGAGGCGGCAGAACTAAGGCTTTCGAGGGCCGCCCGCGCCTCCTCGCCGCAGGACCAGTCGTCGCCGGCCGCGTCCTGGCAGACCTGACTTGCCTCCGGCGCGTCGAGCCCCAATAGCCGCAGCCGCTCCGCGCCCGCCGCCAATGTATCGCCGTCGATGGCCACAAAGGGGCCGTCGAGACGCAGGGACGCGACGTCGTCGAGCTTGGCGGCGAGCAGCGCGCCGAGGAAGACCAAGGCCAGCAGCAGGCCCGAACCCCGCAGTTTCCGAATGATTGATGTCACGATCCCGCCTTAATCAAGAACAGAAGCTTCAGGGAAATGGCAAACAAATCCTTGCCTGGCAGCATCTTCTTAAGATTTCCCGACTAGTCTCACAACCATTGGGGATATCGATCCAGTGGTTATGAGTAACGGCGTCAGCACCTCGGCCGACAAGAACATCGTCGACCTGTCACGAAGCAACCGCAACAGAGCGGTCTCGAAGACGGTTCGCGCAACCCGTGAGCGTCTCCAGAGCACCGGCAACAGCACGAAGTTCTTCGATCGCGATGCGCTGGCGCTGCATGTCAACGCCATGCTCCAGAGCGCGCTGGTGACGCCCATCTTCGTTGCCGTCGTCACGGCGATCGGCCTCTACATCCATCCCGCCTCCAACCTGATTGCCTGGGCGCTCCTCGCGCTCAGCATCCATGCCATCAACGTTCTGGCCGCGCGCCGCGCCAGCCGGATCGAGATCACCACACTCAACACAGGCACCTGGCGCAGGCGCCTGCTCTGCGGCCAGATCCTGGTCGGCTGCAGCTGGGCGCTGTTCTCGCTGCAGGGCTGCGACAGCTGCGCCGGGGAAAGCTTCTACTTCTACAAGGGCGCGGTGCTGCTTGTGGCGATCTCGATCAGCGCCATGAACGGCGTCATGCTGCGCCAGGGCGTGCTGTTCGGCTTCCTGCCGCTGATCACGACGCTGCTGGTCTCCGCCGTCCTGTCGCGCCACATGCTCGATATCGGCATGACGGCCATGTGCGCCATCGCGGTGGTCTTCTTCCACTACATCGCCGACCGCCAGTACAGGTCGAACCTCACCCTGATGTCCTACCAGTCGGAGAAGGACGAGCTGATTGCCGAACTGGAGGTGGCCAAATCCATGTCCGACGAGGCCCGCCGGCGCGCCGAGGAGGCAAACCTTGCGAAATCCCGCTTCCTCGCCTCGATGTCGCACGAGCTGCGCACGCCGCTCAACGCCATCCTCGGCTTTTCCGAGGTGATGCATTCGGAGGTGCTCGGCCCGCTGTCCAACCCCACCTACCGGGAATATGCCGGCGATATCCACCGCTCCGGCCAACACCTGCTGGACCTGATCAACGAGATCCTCGACCTGTCGCGCATCGAGGCCGGCCGCTACGAACTGAACGAAGACGCCCTGTCGCTGCTGGAGATCGCCGAGGACTGTATCGGCATGGTACAGCTGCGCGCCAGCGGCAAGAGCATCAGCTTCCATCAGCAGTTCGAGCCGACCCTGCCGCAGATCTGGGCCGACGAGAAGGCGATCCGCCAGGTGATCCTCAACCTCCTGTCGAATGCCGTGAAGTTCACGCCGCAGGGCGGTGAGGTCACCGTCAAAGTCGGCTGGACGGCCGGCGGCGGGCAATATGTGGCGATCAAGGACAATGGCCCCGGCATTCCCGAAGAGGAAATCCCGATCGTGCTGTCAGCCTTCGGCCAGGGCTCGATCGCCATCAAGAGTGCCGAACAGGGCACCGGTCTCGGCCTGCCGATCGTCCAGGCGATTCTCGCCAAGCACGACGGCCAGTTCATCCTGCGCTCGAAGCTGCGCGAAGGCACCGAGGCGATCGCCATCCTGCCCGCCACCCGCGTCCTCCAGAGCCTGCCGGCCTTCGAGGACACCGCACCGGTGCAGCGACGACGCCGGACGTTTGCCTAGGGCACGCGTCCCCCGACGAGCCGCTGGAACTCCGCATCGTTGGCGAAATCCTGAAGATCGTTATCGGTCGTATCCTTGTTGGTCAGCGCGGCCAGGCGGCGCTTGAACGAGGGGTCCAGTGTGACGGCTTTGCGGCCGGCGTCCAGGACGGCCCGACGCGCCTGCATCTTCTCCTCTTCGGAGGCGCTCCGCTCGACGAGGTTGTGGTAGCGTTGACCGTTTGCTGCGGCCAGCAGATACCAGAAGCGGGCCATCTCGGTCGCTGGCGTGTCCTCCAGATCCTCGCCGAGCTTCAGCACCCTCTGATAGCCGCCCTCTTCGTACAAAAGCGCACCCATCACATGCAGTGTCTGATCCAGGGTTATCTGGTCCACATTGGCGATGAACTTCATGACCGAACCGCCATCCTTGGCAGCAAGTTCCTTGGCGATAGACCTGACCTCCTCCGTCGCCAGAGGCAGCGCCTGCTGCCCGATCTGACTGATCAGGCGTTCGACGTGGAGGAAAAGCGGAGACAGGTAGAGCCGGGTATAGAGGTAGAGAAAGACAAACCCGGAGACCACCCCCACCATCAGGATGAACGGACCGGCGGCCGCGAGGTTGGGTGTGCTGCGGGCCGCCAGGAACGCCGTGAACGCCTCTATATGCGCCGCGACTGACGTGATCTGACTGAGGCCGACGCCGACGATCATGGTCGTCAGCCACTCCGATATCCGCTCCAGATTGGTATTGGACGAGAGCAGGCGCCTTGCATTGCTGTCGGTCGGAGCGCCCGTCTCTGCGGCTTTTTCGTTACCGCTCGAAAGTACGCGCGGGACGGAAAACAGGAAGCCGAGAGCCGCGCCGCCCGATGCCGAGGCGAAGAGAATAAGTCCGCCAAGCCCTATCGCACCCGCGACACCCTGGAACTGCGACATCACGAGGCAGAGCGCGGTGAAGAGTGAACCAAGCAGCCCGACCAGCGCCAGAAGCGCGGCATGCTGATCGCGCTGGCGAGATTCGCGGTCTGTAACCCATCGTCCCATCAGCAACCGAAACATGCATCACCTCCAGTTGTATGGATGATTAATACAACTCTAAAGAGGCAAGATGTCAAGATGCACGCGATAGTATCCGAGGAGTCAGCCTCTCAGGCAAACAGTGCCTTCCACACGCACCACATCACGAACAGCCCGTTGGCGCCCAACAGGCAGAACACCGCGAAAGAGCCGAGGTCCTTGGCGTGGCGGCCGACGGTCGAAATCTCCGGCGAGATCCGGTCGACCAGCTCCTCGATGGCCGTGTTCAGCGCCTCCACGGCAAACAGCACCAGCATCAGAATGACGAAGACGAGATAATCCTCAGGCTGGGCTCCGATCACGGCAAACAGCACGAGACCCAGCAGGAAGGCCACAACCTCCGTGCGGAAGGCCTCCTCCTGCCAGCAGCGGCGCAGGCCCTGGATCGAGTAGCGCGTCGCGGCCAGCAGCCGTCGCGGGCCGCTCGCCTTCTTGATCCCACTCTCCTGCGGCGCCCGTTCCACGGTCAGGTCCCCGCGCTGACGCCGGCCTGCTCGAAGGTCGCCATGCCCGAATGGCAGGCGGCCGCCGCCTTGACGATGCCGGCCGCAAGGGCCGCACCCGTCCCCTCGCCCAACCGCATGCCGAGCGCCAGAAGCGGTGTCTTGCCGAGCATCTCGATCGCCCTCATGTGGCCAGGCTCGCCGGAGACGTGGCCGAGCAGGCAGTGATCGAGGGCTGCCGGATTGGCCGCCTTCAGGATCGAGGCGGCGGCCGTCACCACATAGCCGTCGAGCAGCACCGGGATCTTCTCCACCCGGGCGGCGAGAATGGCGCCGGCGATCGCTGCGATCTCGCGGCCGCCGAGCCGCCGCAGCACCTCGAGCGGATTGCTCAGGTGGTCCTTGTGGAAGGCCACCGCCGTCTTCACCGCCTGGATCTTGCGCTCCAGCAGCTCGCCATGCGATCCGGTGCCGGGGCCGACCCAATCCTCCGCCTCGCCGCCGTAGAGCGCCAGGTTGATGGCGGCGGCGATCGTCGTGTTGCCGATGCCCATTTCACCGATGCAGAGAAGATCGGTGCCGCCGGCAATCGCCTCCATGCCGAACGCCATGGTCGCGGCGCAGTCGCGCTCCGACAGAGCCGGCTCGCAGGTGATGTCGCCGGTCGGATAGTCGAGCGCCAGATCGAAGATCTTGAGGCCAAGGTCATGGGTGACGCAGATCTGGTTGATCGCCGCGCCGCCGGCTGCAAAATTCTCCACCATCTGCTGGGTCACGGAGGACGGATAAGGGGTGATGCCATGCTTGGTCACACCGTGGTTGCCGGCAAAGATCGCCACCAGTGGCCGTGTCACCGCCGGGGGACGCCCGGTCCAGGCCGCCAGCCACATGGCGATTTCCTCGAGCCGCCCCAGCGATCCCGGCGGCTTGGTCAGCTGCGCGTCGCGCTCGCGCGCCGCCACCAGCGCGCGCGGGTCCGGCCCGGGCAGATTCTGCAGCAGGGCTCGGAAATCGTCGAAGGGCAGGCCGCTCATGCTCATGGGATCTTCTCTCTCGTCTGCTGCCGGCGCTTGTGTTTACCGGCAAATCAAGATTTGCTGCTGCTCTCTTAGTCGGGCATTCCGGGAGGGACAACTGCCAAACGTGATGGACTTCGTGGCCGACCTGGCCCGCTCGCTCGGTTTCCTGAGCCGCCTGCCGATCCCGTCGCGCTTCTTCGAGGGGTACGACGGCACCGTCAGTCGCGCCGTTCGCGCCTTTCCGCTCGCGGGTCTGGTGCTGGCGCTGCCCGCGGCCCTGCTGCTCTGGCTGCTCCTGGAATGGGAGGCGGAGCCGCTGCTGGCCGCCCTGATCGCGCTGTCGGTGATGACGCTGCTGTCGGGCGCGCTTCACGAGGACGGGCTGGCGGACACGGCGGACGGCTTTGGCGGCGGGCGCGACAGGGAGAACGTCCTGTCGATCATGAAGGACAGCCGCATCGGCAGCTACGGCGTGATCGCCCTCATCCTGTCCTATGGCCTGCGCGCCGGCGCGCTCGCTTCCCTCGCCCATCACTCGCTTGCCCTGCCGGCCCTGGCGCTGGTGGCGGCGGCGACACTCAGTCGCGCCCTTATGGTCGCCCACTGGCATGCCCTGCCGCCGGCGCGTGTCGGTGGAATTGCAGCCGGCGCGGGAAGCCCGGAAGCCGGAGCACGCAACGTCGCGCTCGCCAGCGCAGCACTCGTCTGCCTGATCCTGCTGCTGCCCGCCATCGGTCTCCTCCCCCTCCTGGTCGCCCTGGCGCTCGCGGCGCTTGCCGTCACCGGCTTCACCCGCCATGCCCGCGGCAGGATCGGCGGCCATACGGGCGATACCATCGGAGCGGCCCAGCAGGCTGGCGAGATCGTGTTTATCGTCGCCCTTGCGCTCGCTGTCTGAACCGCCGATATGACCCCCATGCTTTCGCCTTGTGTACTTCTCTGCGCCATCGACGACCAGACCGGTTTCTGCTTCGGCTGCGGACGCACCCGCGGCGAGATCGCCGGCTGGATCGGCTTCAGCGATGCTGAGCGCCGCTCCGTGATGGACACCCTGCCCGCGCGCCTTGAAACGATCGAGCGCAAGCCACGTCGTGAAACGAAGCGCCAGCGGCTGGCGCGGGAACGGGCTGTGCAATGAACGCCCTCACCTTCATCCTGCTGGTCCTCGGCGCCGGATTGGTGCTGCTGGTCTTCAACCACGACAGCGGCCAGACCTTCGGCATGGCCAACGAGGATTTCGGCCAGATCATCTACCTGCTGCCGATCGCCGGACTGCTCTCTGTCGGCATCCTTGCAGGACAGCGAGGAAACCTGTCCCAGATCCTGCGCTACATCGCCATCTGGCTGGTGATCATCATGGCGCTGGTGACGGGCTATCTCTATCGCTTCGACCTGCAGCAGGTCGGCGCGCGTCTGTCGGCGGGGCTGATGCCCGGCAGCGCCGTCGAGGTCAGCACCAGCGGCGGCACGCGCGACGTCATCATCCATCGGGGAATGGGCGGGCATTTCCAGGCGCCGGTGGAGGTCAACGGACAGTCGATCGACATGCTCGTCGACACAGGCGCCAGCGCCGTCGTCCTCTCCCATGCGGACGCGGAGCGCATCGGGCTCAACCCACAGCAGTTGTCCTACACGGTGGTCGTGCAGACGGCGAACGGCCGCGCCAGCGCAGCCCCGGTTCGCCTGTCGGAGATCTCAATCGGTCCGATCGTCCGCCGCGACGTCCGTGCCATGGTCGCCGAGGAGGACAGGCTCGACCAGAGCCTGCTCGGCATGAGCTTCCTCTCGACGCTCGGCTCCCTGCAGATCCAGACCGACGAACTGCGGCTCACCGACTAGCCGTCGCGATGCTCCCCGGCTGTCTCCATTGCGGCGGGAATGGAGGAGATCGACATAGCGTGCCCTCAGCTCAGCCATGTCGATCGTGCCCGTGACCCAGTCTTCCACATGGGACAGGAACTGCGGTTCCTTCTCGAATTCGGCGCCACGGGATTCCAGCCGCGCAAGCACCCGCTCCACAATCCGCCGTCGGGTCTCGACCGTCATGCCTCTGCTCCCCTCAGTCACGATAGCTGGAACAGATCCGGGTTGGAGAAGACCTTGGACGAGGTCAGCAGAGCGGCCGCGGCAGCCAGCTTGATCGGCTCGACCAATCCCATGCGGTAGAGACGGATGATGGTCCGCCCCAAAGGAACATCGTCCGCTGAGGCCTCCTGGGGTGGGCGCTCCATGACCACCAGCAGAAATGCGTCGCGCATGACGCTGATGTCCTGGGGCGAGAAGATCGAGGTCCGGAACGCTTGGAGTCTCGGCTGCACGTGCTTTTCCTTCATCCACCGTCGCCGCAAATCACGGCATCCGTAATGTTAATGAAACTATAATTTAGCAGCTTGTTGCGGGAAAGAGGCCAAGGGTACGTTTGCTAACATTCCTGCGGAGAAATGTGAGACTAGTTGCGCAGCCGGTAGCCGGTGCGGAAGATCCAGGCGATCAACGACAGGCAGACCACCAGGAAAAGACCGATCATGGCAAGGCTGATCACCGGGTTCACGTCGGCAATCTCGTAGAAGCTCCAGCGGAAGCCGCTGACCAGGTAGAGCACCGGGTTGAAGTGGCTGACCGTCTGCCAGAAGGGCGGCAGCATGTCGATCGAGTAGAAGCTCCCGCCGAGGAAGGTCAAAGGCGGCACCACCAGCATCGGCATGATGTTGAGCTGCTCGAAATTCTTCGCCCAGATGCCGATGATGAAACCGGCAAGGCTGAAGGTGATGGCCGTCAGCACCAGGAAGACCAGCATCATCACGGGGTGGGCGATCGAGATATCGACGAAGAAGGACGCCGTGCCCAGGATGATCAGGCCGATGATCAGCCCCTTGCTCGCCGCCGCGCCGACATAGCCGAGCAGTATTTCGGTCATCGCCACCGGCGCCGACAGGATCTCGTAGATCGTCCCGGTGAACTTCGGGAAATAGATCCCGATCGAGCCGTTGGCGATGCACTGCGTCAACAGCGTCAGCATGATCAGGCCCGGGGTGATGAAGGCGCCGTAGGAGATGCCGTCGATTTCCTCGATGCGCGAGCCGATCGCGGTGCCGAAGACGATGAAGTAGAGCGAGGTGGTGATCACCGGCGAAACGACGCTCTGCAGGAGCGTGCGGCGCATGCGCGCCATTTCGAACAGGTAGATTGCTTTTACGGCTTCGAAGTTCATGCCTTTTTCTCCACCAGCTCGACGAAGATGTCCTCGAGCGAACTCTGCCGCGTCGACAGATCGCGGAACTCTATTCCCTGTGCCGTGAGAGCGCCGAGCAGCGTGGCGATGCGCCCCTGCTCCCCCTCGCCCTGGTATTCGTAGATCAGCGCGCCGCCGTTCTCGGCCAACGAGACGCTGTAGCCGGCAAGCGCTTCCGGCAGGGCGGTCATGGGTTCGGTCAACTCGAGACGCAGTTCTTTGCGGCCGAGCTTCTTCATCAGGGCCGTCTTGGCCTCGACCAGCAGCAATTCGCCGCCGTTGATGACGCCGACCCGATCAGCGATCTCCTCCGCCTCCTCGATGTAGTGGGTGGTGAGGATGATGGTCACGCCATCCTGGCGCAGCTTCTCGACCACCTGCCACATCTCCCGCCTGAGCGTCACGTCGACGCCGGCGGTCGGCTCGTCGAGGAAGAGGATGCGCGGGTCGTGCGCCAGCGCCTTGGCGATCAGCACCCGCCGCTTCATGCCGCCAGAGAGTTCGCGCAGCGTGTTGTTGCGCTTTTCCCAGAGCGACAGGTCTCTCAGCACCGCCTCGATGCGCGCCGGATCGGCCTTCTTGCCATGCACGCCGCGGGAAAAGGTCACCGTGTTCCAGACCGTCTCGAACTGATCGGTCGTCAGCTCCTGCGGCACGAGACCGATCATGGCGCGGGTCTTGCGAAAGTCCTTGACCACGTCGTTGCCACCGACCAGCACCTGACCGCCGCTTGGATTGACGAGGCCGCAGACGATCGAGATCAGCGTGGTCTTGCCGGCGCCATTCGGCCCCAGCAGCGCGAGGATCTCGCCCTCCTCGATGTCGAGGTCGACGCCTTTCAGCGCCTGGAAGCCGTTGCCGTAGACTTTGGTGAGATTGCGAATGGAAACGATGGGCGCCAAGGGGAGACCTTCAAGGACTTGGGGGATGAGGTCGTCAATATAGGTGCCGTGGGCAGCGAGACCATCCCCGTAATCAAAACACTGTGTTTCGTCCCGGGGTGTTTCGTGAGCGAGACTGCCCGGTCAGCTGTAGACGCTGAGGAAGAACTGCGCCGAGACGACGATCAGGAAGATGCCGAAGCCGATCTCCAGCTGCCGCTTGCTCATGGCATGCGCAAGCCGGGCGCCATAGGGCGCCATCAGCAGCGTGATCGGGATCAGCAGCGCGACCGCCAGCCAGTTGATATAGCCGGTGGAAAACGGCGGCAGGCCCGCCTCGCCCCAGCCGGCCCAGAGGTAGCCGAGCAGCCCGGGCAGCGAGATCAGCACTCCGACACCCGCCGACGTCGCCACCGCCTGGTGGATCGGCCGTCCGTAGAGGGTCATGAAGGTGTTGTTGAGCACGCCGCCGCCGATCCCCATCAGGCCCGACAGGAGGCCGATGCCGACACCCACGAGGAACTTGAAGGGATTGCGCGGCAGGTCGGTTCCGAGCTGCCAGCTGGCGCGGTTGAAGATCATCCGGAAGGCAAGCACCAGGGCGATGACGGCAAAGATCAGCCGAAGCTCCGTACTCGAGGCCTTGGCCGCCACGGCAGCGGCGAGCAGCGTGCCGAGCGGCACGGCGATCGCCCAGCCCTTCAAGAGCTGCATGTCCACCACGCCGCGCTGGCGATGCGCCATGAAGGAGCGCAGCGAGGTCGGCACGATGATCGCCAGGGAGGTCCCGAGCGCCAGGTGCATGCGCACCTCCTCCGGCACGCCGAGCAGGCCGAAGACATGGAAGAAGATCGGCACCAGGATCGCCCCGCCGCCGATGCCGAACATGCCGGCCAGCAGACCGGCAACCACACCCGCAGCGGCAAGGGCGAGGACGAAAGGAAGGATTTCGGAGATCGGGGGCATGGCGGCTCGCTCGAAGCGGCCGAACGGCCGCGCATGGGACTGCGGAGCACGACTTGTGGCACCAAGTCACTTGTCAGACAAGTCGGCTCGGACGCATCCCGGTACGACGGCCCGTGGCAGGCCTGCTAGTCGCAGAACCGCGAGCCGGACTTGCGCGAGCGCAGGTCGAAGTGGAAGTGGTTCCAGTGCTCCTTGTTGCTGCCGGGGCCGAGCACCGTGTGGAAGTATTTGCAGCTGTCGTCGCGCACCGTGTTGAGCAGACCGCGTTCGCGAAAGGCGAAGATGCTCTTCTTGCGCACGTCGATGCGCTTGCCGTTCTTCAGCACGAATTTGCCCAGATCGATAGCATTGCCGCGGGCATGTTCCGACATCGGGTTGCGCTTCTGGCGGCTGTTGTTCATGCGCCGGCAGGAATAGCCGCCCATGGATTCGATGGTCTTGACGCCCGAGAGATAGCGGTAGCGCGAGGATGGCGCGAGCTCGAACTTCACCCATTTGGCCAGCGCCAGCGTCGTCTGGCAGTTGAGCTTGGTCGCCGGCTTCAGGTCGATGTTGCCGGAAAAGCCGCTGAGCAGCACGGGATAGTCGATGCCGCAGCTCGGGCCGTCGGCAATCCTCTGGATGTCGCGGAACTCGACCCCGAGACGGCGAAGATCGGCGCGGCAGCTGACCTCCGATTGCGGCATCACGGCGCGCGGCCGGATCGGTTCGCGCTCGGTCATCGGGTTGCTCGGCGCCAGCATGGCGACCTGCTGCGGCTCCTCCGGCGGCAGGCGCGTCGGCGCCACCACCGGCGTCTGGTCGCCCCAGACCATCGTCTGGCTGCCGCCGCCCGCGGGCTGCATGCCCTCGCCCTGGCGTTTCGGCGGGATCATGATCATCTGATCGTTCTGGGCGGGCGCGGCGGCTGCGGAAGCGCCCAGCGCCATGGGGGTGTCGGTCCCGATGCCATCGACCACCGGCTGGCGTGTCGCGCCCTCGGCGATCATCGCATCCTGCTCCTGCGCCAGCCCGATCACCTCGCCGCCGGCGCCGGGATCGCTGAAACCGAACTGAGCGTCCATATTGACCCCCTCGTCGGGGACACGCAGGACATTGCCGCCGGATGCGGGCTGCGAGAGCGCCTCGTCGCTGTCGATCATCGGCAGCGCGCCCGACTGCACCGGCGCGGTCTGCATCCGTGGCGTCATGGGAGGATAAGGCTGGCTGTAGTCGGCGCCGCTTGCCTGCGCAACGGGAGCGACCGGCGCCTGGTAGGTCTGCTGCGAAACCAACGGCTGCGACATCGGGCCGATGGCGCTGACCCGCGTCTCACCGTCGATGCCGGCTTGCGGCACCAGCCCTTCGGCGGAGCAGCTCACCAGCATCGTCGTGACCATCAGCGAGGCCAGGGCCCGCCGCGAAAGGGAAGCATACGCCATACCAGTTGCCGCTCTCGGTGCCGAAATGGCACATGCGGCAAGGGTATGCGAACGAGGTAAATGAAGACTTGCTGAAAGATGACGACTTCAAGGTATCTTGAAGGCACCGGCGGGGTCTCTGCTAGGCCGCACGCGTCCCCAGCGTCTCCACCCGAGCCAGCCATTTCTCACCGGTGAACTTCGGAGCGGCCACCATGCCGATCAGCGTCGCCCTCACCGGCCTGATGCCGACGAAGCGGAGGATGCCGACCTTCAGCGCCTTCAGGCTGTGGCTGCCGTAGTAGAGCCGGTAGAACCAGGCGGGCATGCCCATGGTGATGATCACCCGGGCGGACTTGCCGGACAGCAACCCGTTGCGCAGCGGCGGCTTGTGGATGTCATAGGCAAAGCCAGGCCGCATCACCTGCTCCAGAAACGCTTTCAGCAATGCCGGCATTTCGCCGAGCCACAGCGGATAGACGAAGACGAGGTGATCGGCCGCCTTGATGGAGGCCTGCGCCTGCGCCAGGGCCGGCGCGACGGCGCTCTCCTCCTGTTCCTGCTGCGAAGTCAGGAAGGGGATCTCCATGCCGCCGAGATCGATCCGCTCGACCTGGTGCCCTGCCCGCTCGGCACCCCGTGCATAGGCGTCCGCGAGAGCGTGGCAGAAATGCCGCTCGCCCGTATCGGGATGTCCCTGGATGATCACGATCCTCATCATCGACTGCTCCTCTTGCCTTGGAGCACGCTAGCAGCATCGACGACCGGCCCCATTGACCGGAATCAAGAGGCCCGCCGACATCGCTGCCGGCGGGCCTGTCTCTGTAGGCTGGGTGGCTCAGGCCGCGCGGGCGCCAGCCGATCCGTAGGAGCCCGACGTCGCCTGGCCATCGATCCGGAAGGCGGAGAGCAGATGCTGCAGTTGCAGGCTCTGCTCGGCCAGCGTCTGGCTGGCCGCAGTGGTCTCCTCCACCATGGCCGCATTCTGCTGGGTCATCTGGTCCATCTGGTTGACGGAGGCATTGATCTCCTGCAACGCAGTCGACTGTTCCCTGGACGCCGTGGCGATCGTCTCGACATGGGCGTTGACCCGCTCGACGAGCTGAGCGATCTCCACCAGCGCCTCGCCCGTGGAGCGAACGAGGGCTACGCCGCTCTCCACTTCCCGGCCGGAATTGCTGATCAGTGTCTTGATCTCCTTGGCGGCGTTGGCCGAACGCTGCGCCAGCTCGCGGACTTCCTGCGCCACGACGGCAAAGCCGCGACCGGCCTCGCCGGCCCGCGCCGCCTCGACGCCGGCATTCAGCGCCAGCAGGTTGGTCTGGAAGGCGATCTCGTCGATCACCGAGATGATCTGGCTGATCTTGCTCGACGAATCCTCGATCCGGCCCATGGCGTCGACGGCATTGCGGACGATCTCGCCGGAACGTCCGGCGCTGTCCTTGGTCTCCGCCACCATGCTGCGCGCCTCGTTGGCGCGCTCGGAAGCGGTCTTCACCGTCGCGGTGATCTCGTCGAGCGCCGCCGCCGTTTCCTCCAGCGAGGCGGCCTGCTGTTCGGTGCGCCGCGACAGGTTTCCGGTCGCGCCGCTGATGTCGGAGGCGCTGTCACGCACCACATGGCTCGTCTCGGTGATCGCGACGATCGTCTGGCGCAGCGAGTTGACCGCATTGTTGAAGTCGTCGCGGATGGTTGCATAGTCGCCGCCGAGATCTCCGACGTTGATCGTGAGATCGCCCTGCGCCAGCGATGCAAGCGCGCGGCCCAGTTCCGCCATGGCGCGCCCCTGGCGCTCCGTGGCAGCCGAAAGCGCGCGTTCGTTGGTCGACCGCTCCTCAGACAGCGCCCGCTGCTGCTCGCTCTCGCGCGCCTGCAGCGTCAGCCGCTCTTCGACGGCATCGCGCAGCACCAGAAGCCCGCGGGCCATCTCGCCCATCTCGTTCTTCTGGCGGGTATGCGGGACGGTGACCTTCGCCTCGCCGTCGGCGATCTTCTGCAACACATCCCGGACGTTGCCGAGCGGAACCGTAACGCTCCGGATCACGAAGAAGGCGCCGCCCACCAGAACAAGGGCACCGGCGCCGAACATGGCGGCATAGGTCTTGATGTTGTCGAGGAACATGGCATGCAGGTCGTCGGTATAGACACCGGTCCCGACGATCCAGCCCCAGGGCTCGAAGCCGATGACATGCGAATACTTCTCGACCGGCTGCTCGGCGCCGGGCTTCGGCCAGTGGTAATCGACGAAGCCCTCTCCCGAGGCCTTGACGGTGTTGACGAACTCCACGAACAGGAATTTGCCGTCCGGGTCCTTGTTCTGCGACAGGTCCGTCCCGTTCAATTCGGGCTTGATCGGATGCATCACCATGAAGGGACGCATGTCGTTGATCCAGAAATAGCCGCTGCCGCCCGCATAGCGCATGGCGCTGATCGCCTTCATCGCTTCGGCCTGCGCCTGCTCGCGCGACATCGTGCCGGCCACCTCCATCCCGTGGTACTGCTTGAGCACGCTGATCGCGATATCATCCATGAAATCGAGCCCCGCCTTGCGCTCCTGCTCGGACGAGGCATAGCTTTGGAACAGGCTGAACGTCATGGCACTGCCCAGGATCAGCAGAGCAAATCCGATCAGGCAGTACATTCTCGCCGATATAGTCAAACGTTGCATTTTATCCCCCATTATTGTGACAGCGTCTCACTAATTCTAACCCATGAAAGTTACTGGGTGGTGAAACCCGGTACCGACCCCCTTAGCGCGAGTTAGACTAGACTAAAGTTGCAGCAATACTCCCCGTTGCACTGGCTTTCCGGCCCGGCGGGCTCCTCCCGATGCCACGCTGGCGGTCACATTGCGGCGCATTCGAAGCTGTGTATGTTGGCTTTTCCAGCATCTGCACCGAGTCGTCGGCGCAACGGGCTGCTTGAACCGGGGTCGACGCATGAAGAGTTTTTTCGGGTATCAGTTCGAAGACGGAAACGAAGCCTCGTCGCTGCCAGCGATGCTTGAAGTTTTCGAGCATCTGAAACCCAAGGCGTCGCCAAAGCCGTTGATCCGGATCGGCAGCAACCGGGACGGGTCCTATCTGCTTCCCGATGATCTCGAAGGCATGACCGCCTGCTTTTCGCCTGGCGTCGACAACTTCAAGTACTTCGAAGACAAAGTCGTCGAGACCTATGGCATAGACTGCCACATGTGCGATTATTCGAGCGATGTGGAAAAACTGAAGACGCCGCTGATCGAGGGTCGCCAGACCTTCGCCAAGAAGTGGCTGTCCCCGGATCCGGGCGACGACAACATCGAGCTCGCGGAGTGGATCGGCAGGGAGACCCCCGAAGGCGATCTGCTTCTGCAGATCGACATCGAAGGCGCCGAATACCGCAACCTTCTCTCGGCTTCGACCGAGACCTTGTCGCGCTTTCGCATCATCGTGCTTGAGGTTCATTCGCTCTGGGCCATCCAGGATGCGGCCATTCTCAGGGAAGTTCTGGAGCCGTTCTTTCGCAAGCTGTCGGAGATCTTCATCCCCGTTCACGCGCATCCGAACAACTGTTGCGGCGAATTCATGATCCCGGGAACCGAGATCCGCATCCCGAACGTCCTTGAGCTGACCTACCTGCGCAAGGACCGTGCTGTGGATGTATCCCACCCGCCGCAGCTGCCGCATCCGCAGGACGTCAGCCGCAATGTGTCCGGAAAACCGCCGATGTTCCTTGGCGAGGAATGGCTCGACGGGCCGCGCTCCCTGGAGTCGAAAGTGAAGATCATCGAGGATACCCTCGAAATGGTGGGCGAGTTTCCCAACGAGCCGGCGATCCTCAATCAGCAGGCGTTTGTCACCCGCAGCGTCGCCACCCTGCAGCGCCGGCTTGCGGCCGTGCTTCAGCCGGATGGCGCCGGTACAGCAGACGACAGGGAGGTGGCAGCCGGGAAGACCTACGCCCTCAGCAGCGCCTATCCCGGCATGAGCAGCAAGGGACAGGTGGCACCCGGCAACCCGTTCTTCTTCCACACCGCCTTCGGCTTCAACCAGTTCATCAAGGTGGATCTCGGTGAAGCTCTGACCATCACCCGGATCGGGATCGGCAACCGCCTCGACGGCTTCCAGGATCGCGCCGGTCTGCTTTACTGCATCCTGTCCGCCGGAGGCGACCACACGCAGGGCGACACCTTCCAGCTCGCCACGGGAGACGCGTTCGCCACAGGCCAGCTTCTGCAGACCGAGGTGGAGCTGCCGCCGACCCGGGCGCGCTACGTGACGATCATTTCGCCGCTCTCGACGGCGCTCCACCTGTCCGACCTGAAGGTCTTCGCTCGCTAGAAAGGTTTGGCCATGACCAAACATCCGCGTCCAACCGGCGAACTCACCCTTCGCACGCTTGCCATGCCGTCCGACGCCAATCCGGCGGGCGACATCTTCGGCGGCTGGGTGATGTCGCAGATGGACCTTGCCAGCGGCATCCGGGCCGCCGAGCGGGCACGTGGCCGTGTCGTCACGGCCGCGGTCAAGGAAATGGCCTTCCGGCTGCCGGTGAAGATCGGCGACACGCTGAACGTCTACACCGAGATCACCCGTGTCGGCCGCAGTTCCATCGCGCTCCAGGTGGAAGCCTGGGCGCAGCGCGCCCGCTACCGCACCCTCGAAATGGTGACCGCGGCGACCTTCATCATGGTGGCGCTCGATGAAGACGGCCACTCGATGCCGGTACCGCCCGAGGAAGACTGATCGTTTAAAATCGAAAGCGCTGCGTTAAACCAATCTTATAAGCAGAGGCCTATATACTACCGCGAGACGCGCAGCAGGAAGTGTCTCCAGGTGGAATCAATGGCGGACATATGTCTCGAAGAGACAGACACGATCGCCGCCGAGGTCCGGACGGCGCAGGCGGTTTCGGTTGTCTCGTCCCTCACCATTTCCCTCGTGGCCAACTGTTTCATCGCGCTGACGACGGTTGCCATTCTCTGGATCCACAATCCTTTTGCGGACGCCCTCTATTGGCTTGCCGCCGTGTTTGCATTGAACGCAGTCCGCCTGGGCGTCCTTGCCGCGCTCCAGCACACTGACGCTGCCCTGCGCAACTCCCGGCTGACGCTGAAGATCCTGGTGGGATTTGCCTTTGTCAGCGGTTGCCTCTGGGCCGTGATCCCCTTTCTCGATGCCTCCCGCGACAGTTACGCCGCCCGGGCCTACGTGATCTTCATCATCGCCGGCATCTGCGCCGGGGCCGTGATCCAGAGCCCCGCCTTTTCCAGGGTTGCCATTGCCTTCGGCGCACCGCAGATGGCGTCCGGGATTGTCTCTCTGCTGGCGGCTGGATCGACGATCGAGATCATCGTCGCATTCGACCTCGCCCTGCTGATGGTCATGATGTTTCGCAGCAGCCGCACCAGCGAGGCCAATTTCATCACCAGCCACAGCGATCGCCTGAAGGCCATGTCCCTCGCCGGCTCGCTGTCGGGAGCCAATGCCGAAATTCAGGCCTCCAACCAGCAGCTGGAAATCCTGGCGAACCGTGATCCGCTCACCGCTCTTGGCAATCGCTCCGCCTTCAACCTCGGCCTCACGCAGACCCTTCACGCCTGTGCCTCGGAGGGCCAGCCGGCAGCCCTGCTGATCATCGACCTCGACCGCTTCAAGTCCATCAACGACACGATGGGGCATGCGGCGGGCGATCTCGTCCTGTCCGCTTTCGCCTCCCGGCTCCTTGATGTCACCGGCCCGTCCGATCTCGCCGTTCGCCTTGGCGGCGACGAATTCGCGGTTCTGGTCCATGGTGCCGATGCCCGCTTACGCGCCGAACGGATCGCTTGCGATGTCCTCTCCTTCAGCAACGCGCCGGTGATGCTCGGCGACCGGCCCGTCGTCATGGGCACCAGTATCGGCCTTGCACTTCTGCCGGAGCATGCGACATCCCCGCAGGACCTGTTTGCTTTCGCCGACATCGCTCTCTACGCCGCCAAGGAGGAAGGCCGCCGCCGCATCTGCGTCTTCAATCCGGAAATCAAACGCAAGCTCGACCGCCAGAAGCAGATCGAGATCGCGCTCGAGGCGGCGATCGACGCTGGCGAGATTCGCGTCTTCTTCCAGCCGCAGGTGGATCTGAGCGACGGCTCCGTGGTCGGCTGTGAAGCGCTGATCCGCTGGACGCACCCCGAAATCGGCCCCGTCCAGCCGCCGGAGATCGTAATTGCGGCCAAGACGATCCACGCTTCGGAAAAGCTGACCCGCCATGTGGCGACCTCCGCCGCCGCCCTCGTCCGGCGCTTGCCGGCGCTCGGCCTCCCGGACCTGCGCGTCGCCATCAATGTCTCGCCGAACGAGTTTTCCACCTATTCCGTGTCGCGCATGCTGGAAGAGGTCGTCCGGGTTGCCGGCATCAGGCCTGCACAGCTGGAAATCGAGATCACCGAGGAAGCGACGCTCGATCAGGCCACCGCCGGCGTGGAGCTGGCGCGCCTCGAGCAGGCCGGGTTCGGCCTTGCCGTGGACGATTTCGGCGTCGGTCATTCCTCGCTCGCCTATCTCATCGGCCTGAACGTGGACCGCCTGAAGATCGACCGAAGCTTTGTCCACGGCATCGCCACGAGCCGCCAGAACCAGGCGCTGGTCGCCGCCCTGATCGGCATGGGCCGGGCGCTCTCCATGGACATCGTCGTCGAGGGCGTCGAGACGGCGGCCGACGCCGAGGTGCTGCGCATGCTCGGCTGCCGCTACGCGCAAGGCTATCTCTACGGCCAGCCGATGCCCGTCGAGGCGCTGGAGAACTGGATTTCGCTCTACCGTCCGGGCCCCGCCCTTCCCGTCCTCTCGGCCTGAGCCGACCGCTCACCCGTCCGTCGCGGCTCCTTCCATCGCCCGCGCCAGCACCGAAAACACGCGTGGATCGCCGCTTTGCGCGACGTTGAAGCGCATCAGCGATCCGCATGTCTGCGAGACGCTGAAGACATTGCCGGGCGCCAGCACGACATCCTCCACCATCGCCCGTTGCGCCACCGCCGCCGCATCGATCCCGTCCGGCAGCGCGCACCAGAGGAAGAGGCCGCCGCGCGGCTCGATCCACGGGTGGATGCCGAGGACCCCGAGCCGCGATCGCACCTCGGCCGTCGCCCGCGCCAGCCGTTCGCGCAGGCCGTTCAGGTGCCGGCGGTAGCTGCCGTCGCGGAGCAGCGCATGGGTCAGCTCCGCCGCGACGGGGCTGCCGCCGAAGCTGGTGGCGATCTTCAGGTCCACCAGCGGCGCGATCCATTCGGGCTTCGCGGCGATATAGCCGCAGCGCGCCGCCGCCGTCAGCGTCTTGGAGAAGCTGCCGATGCGGATCACCCGCTGCAGCCCGTCCAGCGCGGCGAGCCGTGGGGCGGCCTCCTCCTCGAAGTCGCCGAAGATGTCATCCTCGATCACCGTCACATCGGCGGCCTCGCAGAGCGCCAGCAGCCGGTGGGCGATTGCCGGCGACAGCACCGCGCCGGTCGGATTGTGGATCGCCGCATTGGTGATGTAGAGCCGCGGGCGGTGCGTGGCGACGACGGCGGCGAAGGCCTCGACATCGGGGCCGGCGGGCGTCATCGGCACGGCGACGATCTCGACCCGGTGGGCGCGCAGCAGCGCCAGGAAGTTGAAGTAGCAGGGGTCGTCCACCAGCACCGTGTCGCCGGGCTCGACGAGCAGCCGCAGCAGCATGTCGATCGCCTGGGTGCCGCTCTCCGTCAGCAGGATCTGCGCCGGCTGCGCCACCACGCCCTGCTCGCTCATGCGCCGCGACAGGAGCTGGCGCAGCGGCGCATGGCCGAGCGGCGTGCCGTAGTCGGTCAGCACCGCCGTCTCGGCGCGGGCAATCTGGCGCAGCGCCCGCCGCAGATCCTGCTCCGGCATCCAGTCCGCCGGCAGCCAGCCGCAGCCGGGCTTCAGCGCCTGGCGCCCCGCCTCCAGCGACTGCCGCGACACCCAGAAGGGATCGACGGCGCGCTCCAGCCGCGGGCCGATCTCGGCGAGCGCCAGCGGCTGCGGTGCGCGCGTCACATAGAAGCCGGAGCCCGGCCGCGACTGGACGGCGCCCTCGGCCACCAGCCGCCCATAGGCCTCCGCCACCGTCGAGGTCGAGACGCCCATGGTTCTGGCGCACCCCCGGATGGAGGGGAGTTTCGCGCCCGGCGGCAGAGCGCGGGCGGCGATGCGCCGGCGCATGGCCGCCATCACCCGCTCCAGCTGGCCCGGCGGGCCGCCCGCTTCGGACGTCGTCGAGATATCCATCCGTACTGCTCCCCGCACCATGACAGTTTGGCGAAACCGTACTGCATTGTCGCTTTGAGATCCATCCTCCCTCGCCTAGGGTCCGAGCCGACGGCAAAAGGACGGGAACGGCATGGACCAGGTGACGCGCGGATGGATCAACGGGTTTCTCGGGGTGCTGATCTTCAGCGGCTCGCTGCCGGCGACGCGGGCGGCGGTCATCGATTTTCACCCCCTGTTTTTGACGGGGTCGCGCGCCGTGATCGCCGCCCTGCTGGCCGGCCTGCTGCTCCTCGCCTTCCGCGAACGGCGGCCGCAGCGCGCCGATCTCCTGCCGCTTGCCGTGGTGGCGCTCGGCGTCGTCGTCGGCTTCCCGCTGCTCACCGCACTGGCGCTCACCCATGTGACGGCCGCCCATTCGATCGTCTTCGTCGGCCTCTTGCCGCTCTCGACTGCCCTCTTCGGCGTGCTGCGCGGGGCCGAGCGCCCGAAGCCGGCCTTCTGGCTGTTCTCCGGCCTCGGCAGCGCGCTGGTCGCGGGCTTTGCGCTGAAGGACGGGATCACGGCGTCACCCACAGGTGACATGCTGATGCTTGCCGCCATCCTCGTCTGCGGGCTGGGCTATGCGGAGGGGGCGCGGCTGTCGCGGCGCCTCGGCGGCTGGCAGGTGATCTCCTGGGCGCTGGTGCTGGCGCTGCCGGCCATGGCGCTCGTCATGCTGGCCACCTGGCCGCAGACGCTCCTCGCCGCCGGCCAGTCCGCCTGGCTCGGCCTTGCCTATGTCTCCGTCTTCAGCATGCTGATCGGCTTCGTCTTCTGGTACAAGGGCCTGGCCCAGGGCGGCATTGCCGGCGTCGGCCAGCTGCAGCTGCTGCAGCCCTTCCTCGGCCTGACGCTTGCCGCCACGCTGCTTGGCGAGACGGTCAGCCCCGCCATGCTCGCCGTGACGCTCGCGGTGATCGCCTGCGTCGCCGGCGCCAAGCGGTTTTCCAGGTGAGCCCCGCTTACCCCAGCCACCGCCGCGCCATGCGGATCAGCCGCATGACCCGTGGCGTATAGGGCGCAAACACCCAAGGCACCGGCGACCAGCGCTCGGTCAAAATCGGCTTCTCGTGGCTGAAGGCGCGAAAACCGTAGTGCCCGTGCGCGGCCCCGATCCCCGAATGGTTGACGCCGCCGAAGGGCAGGCCCTGGTGGCTGTAGTGCAGCGTCGTGAGGTTGACGCCGACGCCGCCCGAGGATGTGCGCGCGATCACATCCTGGGCAAACCCCGGCTCCCGGTCGAAGACATAGAGCGCCAGCGGCTTCGGCCTCTCGTTGATGCGGGCGATCACCGTGTCCACCCCGTCGTAGGGGATCAGCGGCAGGATCGGGCCGAAAATCTCCTCCTCGTCGATGCGCATCTGCGGCGTGATCGCCTCGATCAGCGTCGGCGCCAGAAAATTGCCCTCCGCCTCCCCGCCGAAACTCACCCGCGCGCCCTTCTCCACCGCGTCGACCAGCAGCGAACCCAGCCGCCCGGCGTGATGGGCGTTGACGATGCGGGCGTAATCGCGGCTCTCGCGCGGGTTGTCGCCATAGGCGCGCAGGATCGTCTTGCGCAAGGCGGCGGTGAAGGCGGCCTGGACGCTTTTGTGGACGAAGACGTGGTCGGGGGCGATGCAGGTCTGCCCGGCGTTGACGAATTTGCCGAAGGCGATCCAGCGCGCCGCCTTCTCCACGTCCGCCCCCGGCCCGACGATGGTCGGCGACTTGCCGCCGAGCTCCAACGTCACCGACGCGAGGTGCTTTGCCGCCGCCGCCATGACGAGTTTGCCGACCTCCGGGCTGCCGGTGAAGAAGATATGGTCGAAGGGCTGCTCGAGCAGCCGCTGCGCAACCTCGCGCCCGCCCTCAACGACCGCCACGAGATCGGGCGGAAAGGTCTGCTCGATGATCTCGGCGATCACCCGCGAGGTCGCCGGCGTCATCTCCGAGGGCTTCACCACCGCGCTGTTGCCGGCCGCCAGCGCCGAGACGAGCGGCGAAAGCGCCAGGTTGAAGGGATAGTTCCAGGGCGCGATGATCAGGCAGACGCCGCGCGGCTCGGGACGGATGCGCGCCGACGTGCCAAGCGTCGAGAGCGTCGGCGCCACCCGCCGCTCGCGCATCCAGCCCTTCAGATGCCGCATGGTGTGGCGGATCTCCTGCAGCACCGGCAGGATCTCGGTCAGGATCACCTCAGGCTCCGGCTTGCCAAAATCGCGCATCAGGGCGGCGAAGATATCGCGCTCGCGCCGCTCGATGGTTTGCCGCAGATGCGCCAGGGCACTGCGCCGCTCCTCCAGCCCGAACGCCCCCCGCCGCCCGACGGCACTCTGCTTCTGCCGGAGGACCAGGGTTTCGACGGGATGGGACATGGATGGGGGCTCTCGTTGCGGCGGGAACCTTATGCGCTGCGCGGCCGGGGGCGCAAGGTGGGGAACGGCGTCATGCATGCGAGACAACCAAGTAGTCGTTTGGGTTTGGCGGCTCTATGCTTCGACGTAGCGCTTTGCAGTAGCGCGCAGGCGGTCAGAGAAGTCATAGATTTGATCCAGGCTGTCGATGATCAATCGCTCTTCCGTCTCGCCGTCGAACAACCCGATGTATTTCACAGAGCGATTGAACCAGAGCCTCGCAAGCGGTTTCCGATTGTTGTTGTCGATCAATATCCCGCAGTAGGTCTTTTGATCTCTTATTACGACGCGCTTTGGAACTATCGTGTCTCTTACAATCGCCCTTACGATCATGAAGCCTTCACGTTCTTCCTCTGTGGTAACGACATCGGGTTCGTCCTCGGACGGAGTATCGATCTTCTCAATCACTTCTTCTGTGTCGGCAAGAGCACTCGAAAGACGGCTTTTGATGTTGTCCATAATCACTTCACGAAAAGCGGCTCTCACGATGCCCGTGAACATCTCACGCACCTGAGAGGTCATTCGGCCTTCGTAAACACCGCTTGAAACCAGCCGTACGAACTCATCCGTAGGTTCTTCAATGAGCTTAGCTATGACCTGTTTGGCGCCAGAGGTGTACTTCAGCCTCTCCGCGGTAGCCAGAATGGCCGAGACATCAAAGGTGCCCTTCTCGAACTTCCTGAGTTCAGCCACTATCCCGCTGTTGAAATCTGTGACGTCGAAAACAAAAAACGGCCGGCTATCCAGTTTATTCGGCGCGTCCAGATCGGTGTAGAAGTTGAAGGTACGGCCGTTGGTCAGGATCGCAAACTTTGCGTTTGTCACGCTGAAGTAGCGATACAACTGATCAAGGTGCTTTCTCTCAAGTGCAACCGATATCGGCTTGCACTCGATGAGAATGAGGATCTCGCCACCGATTTTGATGGCGTAGTCTACTTTCTCGCCCTTCTTCCCAACTGCATCAGCGGTGAACTCAGGCACCACTTCCGTAGGATCGAACACATCGTAGCCAAGTGACCGCAGAAACGGCAACACCACAGCAGTCTTGACCGCTTCTTCGGTTGCCATAGTGCTGCTGTGTGATTTCACACGCTCCGCTATAGCGCGAAGACTTTCTTCGATCGTGCTCATGTGTTCCCCCTTACCCGTTACTCGCGTAGGTTGGTGACTTACGGCGCTCAGGTCAACTAAAATACAATGATCGAGCGGTGAGTATACACATGGGGACCAAATGGCTAAGGGCATCTTCTACCACAAGGTGAACAGCAACTACAACGATGTGACGGGGGTCCGATACCACTTCCCGAAAAGCTATCTCTCTCGTGTCCGTCAGACTATCGGTGACTGGATCGTCTACTATGGTCCTCTTTCTCAGATGCGCAGCAGGTACTACTCGGGCGTCGCACGCGTTAGGTCGATCGAGCCTGACCTTGAGAAAGCGGACCACTTCTACGCCTATTTTGACGAGTACTTGGATTTCGACGACCCGGTGGACTACCTCGACGGGGGCGGATTTGAGACTAAGCTGGTTGGGCCCGGTCAGGCAATCAACCCGGGCCGCAGCGTACAAGCGGTTCGCATCATCGAGGAGAAAGAGTTTGCCGCAATCGTCACCGCCGGTCTTGGCAAGCCAGACGAATGGCCAGACCGACTGGAAAATCAATCACTCCTTCATGTGGAGGAGGCGCCGCAGTCACCTTACGATGCTGAGAGTTTCGAACGCCCCATAATTCTGCAAACGATCAGCCGGCCCTTCAGGGATGCGAAATTTCGGCAGCACATCCGCAAAGTATATGACCGCACGTGCGCATTCAGTGGCTTACGCCTGATCAATGGCGGCGGCAGGCCCGAGGTGGAAGCCGCACATATCATTCCTGTGGAGCGTGGAGGCAACGATTCAGTGCAGAACGGCCTAGCTTTATCCGGAACGGTTCATTGGATGTTTGACCGCGGCCTCCTGTCGCTGGGCGACGACTATACGATTCTTCGCTCACGTCATCTCAATGAGGACGTAACGCATCTGCTAACACCGGATCTTATGGCACGAGTGCCTGCAGAGGCCCGTTTTCGACCGCATTCAAGGTATCTGAGCTGGCACAGGGACAACGTCTTCAAGGTCTGACAGCAACTCGCCCCCCCTACCCCCGCAAATACCCCGAGCCCTTGTCAAAACTGAGCCCCGGAAATACATCCGCCGTCAGACGGTCCGGCGCAATGTCGAACTGGCGGTAGAGCATGGCGGCGGCGAGTTCGCGGACGTCGCCGGTCGGCATCAGGTCGCGGCCGTCCAGCAGCTGGTCTTCGGCAAGCCCCGGCCAGCGGCCGAGAATGCGGCCGCCGGGGATGCCGCCGCCGGCCAGAAGTGCGGCACCGCCGGTGCCGTGGTCGGTGCCGCCGGAGCCGTTCTCGCGCGCCGTGCGGCCGAATTCGGTGATCACCAGCACCACGGTCTTGCCCCAGACCTGCGGCCCCAGCCCCTCCTTCAGGGTGTTGATCGCCAGCGACAGATCGGTGACGGCGCGGGCAAACTGCGGCCGCTGGTCCACGTGGGTGTCCCAGCCGTTGATGGAAAAACTGGCGATCCGGTATTCCTGCGTGAGCAGGCCGGCGGCCAGCCGCGCCATGTCGGCGATGCCCTCGCCGCGCTTTTCCCTACCCTGCACGGCGTCGGCCAGCAGGTCCGTGTCGCGCGCCTCGGCCATCACCCTGGCAAAGTGCTCGTCGCCGGCATAGAGGCGCTCCAGGAAGCGGATCTCGTCCTCGGCCATGGCAAGGTCCGATTGCGGCGCCCAGGCCTCGGCCCGGTTGGGGCCCATCAGGATCAGGTCCATGGAGGTGTTGATGTCGATCGCCCGGCGCTCGTTCTGGCGCGGCATATGCGCCAGCGCGCGGTTCAGCCAGCCGCTGCGCGCATTCCCCTGCAGCGCGCCTTTTTGCAGCGTGCCGGTCTCCAGCGCGTCCTGGCCGTCGAAATGGCTGCGCTCGTCGCGGTAGGGCGTCGAGACCGCCTGCACGAAGGAGAGCTCGCCCGCCGACCAGAGCGGCATCAGCGAGCTTGCTGCCGGATGCAGGCCGAAGCGGCCGTCGAGGTCGATGAGGCCCTGGTCCGGTGTCAGCGCCAGGCGCGGCCGAAGCTTTGCAAACAGCGGGTCGGCATAGGGCTGCACGAGGTCGAGCCCGTCCATGGCGCCGCGCAGGATGATCGTCACGAAGCGGTTGTCGCCGGGCACGGCGGCAAAGCTTGCCGGCGTCAGTATCGGGGAGGCTGCGGCGCAGCAGGCGGAGACGAGGAAGCCGCGGCGCGACATCGAAAGCTTCGGGAAATCCATGCTCATCTCCTGTTGAACTCCGGCGCGGCCAGCACCATGGCCAGCCCATGGACGCGGTTCGGCGCCTGGCCGACGATGCGGATGGTGTCTTCGCGGGCGGCGTCTCCGAGCGCGTCGGCCAACAAGTCGGCCGGCTCGCGGTCCGTCGCCAGCCATTGCGCCGCCGTGCGGGCCCAGGCGATGCGCTCGGCAAGCTGGCTCGGCGTCAGCCAGGAGGCGGCGGCGTCGGCAAAGCCCGCCGGGCTCGTCGGCCGCCAGACCGGCTGGCCCATGCGCTGCAGCGCCCAGATCGTCATGGTGCGGGCAAAACCGGGCCTGCGGTGGCGCGGCGTGTTCTTCTTCGGCCGCGAAGGCGCCTCGTCCTCGTCGTCCGGCTGCGGCATGGCGGCTTCGATCATCGCCTCGAACTGCGGCTCCGGCATGCCGAGCGCGCGCAGGCCCGAGACCACGAAGTCGAAGGGCCGCTTGATCTTGGCGCCGCCGACCTGCCAGGCGCGCGGCTGCTCCAGCATGGCGCGGTAGACCGCCGTCAGGTCGCCGTCGCTGGCCGTCCAGGCCGCCACCATGGGTTCCACCACCTCGGGCGGCGGCACGTCGGCGAGGAAGTGGCCGGCGAGCTTTTGGCAGATGTGGCGGGCGGTGGCCGGATGGTCGGCGAGATCGTCAATCATCGCCCGATGGTCGGCCTCGCTGCGGCCCTCGCCACCATAGCTGCGGCCAAGCAGGGTGAAGGCGCCCGGTTCGGCCCGCTGCGGCCGGTAGCCGATGTCGAGGCGCGGCGCCTCGATGCCGACGCCGGTGAGGATCAGGGCCGCGGCGCGCACGTCCGCCTGGCCATAGCCGCTGCCGGCGCCCAGCGTGTGCAGCTCGATCAGCTCGCGGCCGAGGTTCTCGTTGAGGCCCCGGCCGCTGCGCCGCCCGGCGACCGAGCCGGGGCCGACGGAGCGGTTCTGGTCGAGGTAGAAGAGCATGGCCGGATGCAGCACGGCGGCCTTCAGGAGGTCGCGGAAAGGCCCGGCGAGGTGCGGGCGGATCGCTTCGGCCTCGTGCAGCGCCGCCAGCATGAACATCTGCAGGTTCTTGTCGGCATTGACGGCGAAATGATCGGTCCAGAAGCTCGCCAGCCGCTCGTGGAAGCCATAGGGCGAAGTCACCGCCTGGGCGATGCGGGCCACCGCGTCGCCGCGGTAGAGGCGGTTCGCCTGCTGCTGCGTCTGCTGGCGCAATCGCTCGTTGGGCTTTCCGGCCTGGGTCGCCTTGGCCTCGGCGCGGCGCAGCGCCAGGATCTTCTCCGCCGTCTCGCGGCGCCCGGCGATCCCCTCGCGCGGAAAGCGCAGGTCGGCCGTGGCGGCGGGCGGCAGCTGCGCCTGCAGCGCCTGCGCATCCTGCGGCGGGACCTCGCCGGGGCGCAGACCGAAGCCGTAGCGGATCGCCGCCAGGGTGGGAGGGGACATGCTCATCGTCGTCTCCAGATTCGTCAAGGCCAGAATCCCGGAGGAATGTGGTCGAAAGCGCCTGAAAGCGTGGCGATTTCGCGACATGGACAAGATGTAATGCATGCCCCGCCGCCGCCCTTCTGTTGCCCTTTTGTACTCGCCACCCCTTCACTTTCGCCGCGTCTGCCTCCATATTCCGGCCATGGCCAGATCCTCCCGCACCTCCGCCCCCTCCTCCTCCCGTTCCGGCGCTCCCTCGGGCTCCCCCAAGGGCTTCGACGAAGCGCCGCAGGCGCCCTTCGAGGGTGCTGCCCTGGAGGGTTCCGTCTCCGACTGGGTGCGGCAGTTGGAGAGCGAGGCGGAAGCGTCGGGCGTCGAGACGCAGCGCGAGATCGCCTCCAAGGCGGGCAAACATCGCAAGAAGATCGAGATCGCCGCCCGCGAGGAGGCCATCCGCGAGGCCGCCGCGGAGGCCGCCAAGTCCGCGCCGAAACCGGCCCGCAAGGGTGCGCCGACGACGGCCAAACACACGACGTCGCAGCAGACCTCGCGCGGCGTGTCGATCGGCGCCTCCTCGGATCCCGCCACCCGCGCCGCCGCCGGCCTCAATCCGGTCGCCGGCATGGACATCTCGCTGGAGGATGCCGGCAGCCTGGCCCCCGGCGCTGTCACCGCCACGGTCGACGCGCTCTCGAAGCTGATCGAATCGGGCAATCCTTTGTTCAAGGACGGCAAGCTGTGGACGCCGCACCGGCCGCACCGCCCGGAGAAATCCGAGGGCGGCATCGCCATCCGCATGGTCTCCGACTACGAGCCCGCCGGCGACCAGCCGACCGCCATCCGCGACCTCGTCGAGGGCATCGATTCCGGCGAGCGCTCCCAGGTGCTGCTCGGCGTCACCGGCTCCGGCAAGACCTTCACCATGGCCAAGGTGATCGAGGCGACGCAGCGCCCCGCCGTGATCCTCGCGCCCAACAAGACGCTCGCCGCGCAGCTCTACTCCGAGTTCAAGAGCTTCTTCCCCGACAATGCGGTGGAATATTTCGTCTCCTACTACGACTACTACCAGCCGGAAGCCTATGTGCCGCGCTCGGACACCTTCATCGAGAAGGAATCATCGATCAACGAGCAGATCGACCGCATGCGCCATGCCGCCACCCGCGCCATCCTCGAGCGCGACGACTGCATCATCATCGCCTCGGTCTCCTGCATCTACGGTATCGGCTCGGTGGAAACCTATACGGCGATGACCTTCCAGATGGCCGTCGGCGACCGCCTCGACCAGCGCCAGCTGCTCGCCGACCTCGTCGCCCAGCAGTACAAGCGCCGCGAGATGGACTTCCAGCGCGGCTCGTTCCGGGTTCGCGGCGACAGCATCGAGATCTTCCCCGCCCACCTGGAGGATGCCGCCTGGCGCATCTCCATGTTCGGCGACGAGATCGATTCCATCACCGAGTTCGACCCGCTGACCGGCCAGAAGACCGGCGACCTGAAGAGCGTCAAGATCTACGCCAACTCCCACTACGTCACGCCGCGCCCGACGCTGAACGCCGCCATCAAGTCGATCAAGGAGGAGCTGCGCCACCGCCTCGCCGAGCTCGAGGCCGCCGGCCGCCTGCTCGAGGCGCAGCGGCTGGAGCAGCGCACCCGCTACGACATCGAGATGATGGAGGCGACCGGCGCCTGCAACGGCATCGAGAACTATTCGCGCTATCTCACCGGCCGGCGCCCCGGCGAGCCGCCGCCGACGCTGTTTGAATACATCCCCGACAATGCGCTGATCTTCATCGACGAGAGCCATGTCACCATCCCGCAGATCGGCGGCATGTACCGCGGCGACTTCAGACGTAAGGCCACATTGGCCGAATACGGCTTCCGCCTGCCGTCGTGCATGGACAACCGGCCGCTGCGCTTCGAGGAGTGGGACGCCATGCGGCCGCTCACCGTCGCCGTCTCCGCCACCCCCGCGAACTGGGAAATGGAGGCCGCCGGCGGCGTGTTTGCCGAACAGGTGATCCGCCCCACCGGCCTCATCGACCCGCCCGTCGAGGTGCGCCCCGCCAAGAACCAGGTGGACGACGTGCTCGGCGAGATCCGCGAGACCGCCGTTAAGGGCTACCGCACCCTCTGCACCGTTCTCACCAAGCGCATGGCGGAGGACCTTACCGAATACCTGCACGAGCAGGGCGTGCGCGTCCGCTACATGCACTCCGACATCGACACGCTGGAGCGCATCGAGATCCTGCGCGATCTTCGCCTCGGCGCCTTCGACGTGCTGGTCGGCATCAACCTCCTGCGCGAGGGCCTCGACATCCCCGAATGCGGCTTCGTCGCCATCCTCGACGCCGACAAGGAGGGTTTTCTGCGCTCCGAGACCTCGCTGATCCAGACCATCGGCCGCGCCGCGCGCAATGTCGACGGCAAGGTCATCCTCTATGCCGACAAGGTCACCGGCTCGATGCAGCGGGCCATGGACGAGACGGCGCGCCGCCGCGAGAAGCAGGTGGAATACAACACCGCCCACGGCATCACGCCGGAATCGGTCAAGCGCAACATCGCCGACATCCTCGATTCGGTCTACGAGCGCGACCACGTCCGCGCCGACATCTCGGGCGCCGGCGGCAAGGGCTTTGCCGATGGCGGCCACCTCGTCGGCAACAACCTCCAGGCGCATCTCAACGCGCTGGAGAAGGACATGCGCAATGCCGCCGCCGATCTCGACTTCGAGAAGGCCGCCCGCCTGCGCGACGAGATCAAGCGCCTCAAGGCCGTCGAACTCGCCGCCATGGACGACCCCATCGCCCGCCAGGAATCCAAGGCCATGGAAGGCGTCAAGCGCAACGCCCAGGCGACCCGCGACTCCCTGCCCTCGGCCGGCGGCAAGAAGGCAAAGGGAGCGAGCGCCAACCCCGAGTCGATCTCCCCCCCTGTGGGGGAGATGTCCGGCAGGACAGAGGGGGGTGAGGAGCGGTCTGCGCAGCGGAGCAATCGATCCGGTGAATCGATTGCAGCGACGAACGCCCGGAGCGAAAGCGAAGGGCCGGGAGACGGCGCGTCAGAACAAACCTCCTACTTCGCCAAACCCACCCTCGACGACATGGGCCCCGGCACCGACATGGTGCGCCCCCTGTTCCGCAAGAACACGCTCGACGAAATGACCGTCGGCCGCACCGAAAAGCCGGTCACCGGCAAACTGCCGGACAAACCCGCCGACCCGGCCAAGCGCGTCTCGCCGCTGCTGGAAGGCCAGCCGGAGCGCGGTTCCCCTAACCGCGAGTCGATCTCCCCCCTTGAGGGGGAGATGCCCGGCAGGGCAGAGGGGGGTAAAGCCCCGGCCTCGACACCGCTGGCCCGCGGCAAGACCGGCATCGGCTCCTACGAGGATCCCGGCGAGCAGCGCCGCAAGGGGCGGACGAAGGGCAAGACGGGCCGGCCGGGGCGGTGAGCGCGCGTCCCTTCTCTCCGCCGCGGGGAGACGATGGCGGCAGCCGGATGAGGGGCGGACGGGAACCACTAGGACGGTCGGAGGACCAGCCGGCGCTGCAAACCGCAGCCGGACTCCCTCCCCCTTGTGGGGAGGGTTGGGGAGGGGAAAGCCGCAAGCGCCCGCGGTTGCAGTAGGAGCGGCAACGTCACCCTGGACTTCTCGCGGCTAGGCAAGCCGACAGAGGACGGCTTCATCGAGGCGTTCAACAGCAACTCAGGTCGGAATGCCTGAACGCCCATTGGTCCTGACCCCTGTGGGTTCCGCCGAAAAGTTCGAGACTTGGCGTAAGTACTACAACGAAGAACGTCCTCACTCGGCGATAGGATATAACGTTCTGATTGACCTGCACAACCAGCCAGCCATCGTGATCAGATACTCTGATTGCAGAAAACTGGAGTAAAATCGAGTCTCAGGTCATGCGTTCGTAGGCCCTCACCCGATCTAACGCCAAAACAAGAGCCTAGAGGCTTAGCACATGGGATAGGCCAGCCTGTATAGCTGTTTGGAGACTAGAAGTGCCGCCGACTCCATGTGTAAACCCTAATTGCGAGGCTGCGGCCCGTTCCTTAGGGGTGCCGTGATGATTGGGGCTATTGAAGTTGGTGTCGCCGATCCGATGAAAAACTTCCCCAGCGGTTCGGAATGCCAAAGAAGAATTCAGTCTCTTACGAACTCCTAGATAGAACCCAGCAATAACGTCCGCATGAAGCTCAAGCCTCTTTACCGTTGCCTGACCATTTAACAATTGGTCGTACAAGCTGCTCCTGAACTGTATTATATGGCCGAATTCATGGGCAATGATAGCTAAGATTGTCATTCCTGTCGGATCATGTCGGCTCATCTCGTCGGCGAACAATTGGCGCCCGAACACGATCGTTCCCCAAGTTCCGGGGATATGCGCTGCAACGTCACTCGAGGCTTTCGCGTTGGGACCATCACTATCGTCATAAAAGCCGAAAGCAGGATTAGCGCCTAACTCAGAAGCTGCCCGTACCAGGGCT
Organism: Rhizobium sp. PK7-22; assembly: GCF_056530405.1. Classification (NCBI taxonomy): domain Bacteria; kingdom Pseudomonadati; phylum Pseudomonadota; class Alphaproteobacteria; order Hyphomicrobiales; family Rhizobiaceae; genus Rhizobium; species Rhizobium sp. PK7-22. The sequence continues at coordinate 2,375,969 of NZ_CP096514.1, read as the reverse complement.
TTTCCGAGGAATCGGTCTAGGTTGACGTTACCACTACCGGCACCGGCCTGATTTGCCGCACGGGCCGAATGCAGGCTGGTAGAGAGGCGCCTGACCTCGTCCGCCCTCAATGAGCATCCGCCATTTGGGAAAACCGAACTAGTATCACCTCTTAATGTGGGCCACGCCGAGAGCATGCTCGGGCGTGCTGCACTACAAACTGCACACCCAGCAATCAAAAAAGATCGTTTGGTGAAACCGTAGGTCATGGTGCTCTCTCGATTGAGAGATTGATTTTGTCGCCGCTAAGGTTGATGTAAAATTCTGCCTTCGGCGTGGTAATAAACGAGGTTCTGGAAGTCGGCCTCAGCCTAGATACCTCGGCGTCGGGAAAGCACTCGGTCGCGTCTCGAACGAAAGAAAGAAACTCGGCTTTCGCACTGTCGCCGGATTCCATCGACCACTCACACCAAAAAGCATGCTCGTACACGTAACATTCGTCTACACCCGGAGGGTCTTCATTTGGAACTTCCGAAAATTCCTCAGCCGCCAATCCTTCATAGTACTTGAGTAGATGACACGAGGAATTCTGCGCGGCAGATGTTAAAGGAATAAAAAATAGCAGGATCGAGAGAATGGAGTTTTTCATTAGTTTGCTCCGGCAAATGTAATTCCCCAATAGAAGCCGACAGGACTGTTACACCAACAATTCTGGCCCGCTGGCACAGCCATAGGCAGCCGGCACCACAGCACAGGTGTCTGGCAAATCGCGGTTATCGTACCCTGAGGCACCTGCGGTTGTGGATTGTCTGGGATGGGAGATGTTGTGGGAATCGTAGGTTGCGTGGTTGGCTGCGACGGTCCACTTGGGCATTCACCAAAGTAACATCCATTCCCACCTGTCTCTGCGGCATTTCCGCTTACATTGCCGACGCGATTTGAGGTTTCCGTAGACGATGCCGCATGCCCATCTTGCGCAGCTCCCTCACCAGGGAAGGCATGCGAGGAGTATGCCGATACTAGCGTTACTATTAGTATCGTCGACAATATCTCAATGAACTTCGATAGCATTCCCATCGCCCCGACTTCATGCAGGACTATTCAATTAAAAATTACGTTTCGAGTCAATCCAATTTAAAGATTATAGATTCACACCCCGCCAGTATGAATAAAAATCCTCAACATCACGCAAAAACAGGATTGTTCTTTCCATATACGTTGCTAGCGAAATAAAATATCAGCATATAAAATATATTTCGCTGTGAAAGCGTCATAAAATTCTATACGGAACCCTATCGATGACTACGCAACTATGACCCAAAGTTAGACATCAATCTGATGCGCCGTATACCTCGTAGTTCCATGGGACAAAGCAACCCGTAAAATTTTGGCGCGACCGTTTCATCTTTGATGTTCATGAATATGACTCTCTTTCCTCCTAAATACCCGACATTCCTGCGCCCTTTATCTAAAAACCGCCCCATCAGATGGGAGCGGTCAGGCTTTTATGCTGAAGCTGGTTGCAGGGGTTTGCTTCAATTCTAAAGTCAGCAAGTGTCGGTCTCGGTCGAAACCTGCCCGAGGATGACCAAACCCAGCGAGTGCTATGGTGCCTCGCGCGCCCCCGGAACAGGCCGCATCCCTCGAAGCCCCGAGCCTCCCCCATACACCGCAGGATGAGAGGCACCCCGCAGCACCCGCCCCCGACCACCCCGTCCCACGAAAGCACCCCACCCCATGCGCCTCCCCGCCACCCTCCTCGCGCTCAACCTCCTCGCTTTCCCCGCCCAGGCCCAGCCCTTCGACACCCCCGAGGCGCTGATCGAGGCGCTCTATGCCTATGACACGGCCGAGACCAAGGCGGACGCGCCCTCGCCCTACAGCCCCTTCCTCTCGCGCGGTCTGAACCGCCTGCTGCAGGCCGACCGCGACGCGACGCCCGAGGGCGAGCTCGGGGCCCTGGATTTCGATCCAGTGATCAACGGCCAGGATGGTGCTGCGGAGGATATCGAACTCTCCCCGCCGATCGTCTTCGACGACATCGCCGAACTGGAGGTCTCCTTCACCAACGGCGAGCCGGTGACGCTCTATTACACGCTGGTGCGCGAGCGCGGCAGCTGGCGGGTGGACGACATCGCCCAACAGCAGGGCGAATACCCCTGGAGCCTGCGCGCGCTGCTCGGGCAATAGCCGGGACGCAGGGCCAGCCGCAAGGCGCCGCGGGGCGCGGTCTCGGTTTGATCCGGGAGCTCAGCGCCCCCCGAACGTCGTGCTCCGCCTATCCCTTCGTCATCCTCGGGTTAAACCCGAGGATGACCCGAGGATCCAACCCCAAGCCCTCCCCGCCTCATCAACACTCCCTCAAGCATAACCCGGTGACCCACAGGCCTGTGCGTGGATCCTCGGATCAAGTCCGAGGATGACGAAAGAGAGGGAGGTGCCATGGGTGGCTCACGGGACGCCGGAGCAAGACGGATCCTCGAGGGCCGGGCTTTGCCCGTCCACCCCAGGATGAGGGGGAACCCGTGGCACCGCCCTCTCCGTCGTCATCCGCCGTCCCGCCCTTTCGTCACCCTCCGCCCCATCCTTTCGTCACCCTCTGCCCCATGCTTTCGTCATCCTCGGACTTGATCCGAGGATCCAAACCCAAGCCTTCCTCGCAAAATCATTTTCCCGCGCCGCCGCCAGTCGTCCTAACCCGTTGATGTCGCTGGCCTGTTAGTCATCCTCGGGTCAAGCCCGAGGATGACGAAAGAAAAAGTGGCGCACCCACATCCACCCCCTCCCAACCCATGCCTAAAATCCATCCGTTCCGCTCTCGGATACACCGGCAGGCGTGCCGGCGAGGTGGGGCCGGCGCCGGTGGTGAGGGGACGACGTAAAATCTCACCTCCGGGGTTCGCGGAAAATGGTCTCCCTCCGGCGACACGGGGAGAGGCGTGGGGTTTCGGACCGGACCCTCGTCTCTTGAAGCCCGAAAGCGCGCGCCGGGCGTGCCTGTGCGGCACACAGGGGGGGTCTCGGGATTGGTGTCGCCGGACGAATACGTCCGTCGCGACAGCGAGCGTTCGGCGAAGGTGCCTTAGGTGTTGGCGGTAACTTGGTCCGCCCGGGCTTTTGGCAACCAGACGAGCACCGTTCCCGAAGACCTTTGCAGAGAGACCGAAGTCGCGGGCAGAAACCGCCGAACGGGGTGCTGAGAGGTGCCACATAAACTAAACTTACGAGGCAGCTTTCAGCGCCCCGTCCGAATTTCGAGAATTTTGGCCGTCACCAAGGGAGGAGTCTGTCTTGTGTTTCCGTCAGCAGCGTCGCGTGCCCGCCCCCGCCCTTCGAGGCTCCGCCCTGCAGGCTGCGCACCTCAGTCCTCGGGTTCAACCCAAGGAGAGGGCTTCGATGGCAGCACTCGCTCCGCCCTCATCCTGAGGTGGGAGCGCAGCGACCCTCGAAGGATCAGCGCGACCACGACCCCAACGACACCCCCAACCACAGGAGACCCCCGCATGCCCGACAGGATCGACACCAAACTCGCCAGCCGCACGGCGGAAATGCTCGCCCTGCCCCACCAGGTCTGCCGGCGGCGCTGCTGCCGGCGCAACAACGCCTGCAGCTGGCACCGCAATGCCAATGGCGAGCCCTGCTGCCTGATCAACCTGACCGCCGAACAGCGGGCGATCTTCGACGAAGCCTACCGCGCGGCGCGGTTCGCGCAGAATTTTTTCGGCACGAACCCCGAGTATTTCAAGGGACAGGCCGGAGAGCAAAAGGCGCTGGACGACCTGGGGATCGCGATTGCCCGGAAGTCACCCGGACGGTGGAACCGGGCGGAGTGGGATGCGGCGTGGCGGGAGCGGGAACGACAGGCGAGGACGTCGAGGAAAAAGGGTCGAGGATGAGGCGGGAAGAGGGTCGAGGATGACGGACCGCCCCCGGCCCTACGCTTGGGCTTCGGGCGTTCGTCACTGCCATCGATCCACCGGATCGATGGCTCGGGCGCTCAGGCGCCCGACCGTTCCTCACCCCACAAACGCCCTCTCGATGACGAACTCGGCGGGCTTGTTGTTGGCGCCCTCGGTGAGGCCGGCGGCTTCCAGCAGCGCCTTGGTGTCCTTCAGCATGGCGGTGGAGCCGCAGATCATGGCGCGGTCGGTCGCCGGATCGAGCGGCGGCACGCCGAGGTCGGTGTAGAGCTTGCCGCTCTCCATCAGGTCGGTGATGCGGCCCTGGAAGGGATAGTCCTCGCGGGTGGCGGTCGGATAGTGCTTCAGCTTGGTCCCGACGATCTCGGCCAGGAACTCATGGTCGCGGATCTCCGCCATCAGGTCGAAGCCGTATTTCAGCTCGGCCACCTCGCGGCAGGTGTGGGTGAGGATGACCTCCTCGAACTTCTCGTAGGTCTCCGGATCGCGGATGAGGCTCGCAAACGGCGCGATGCCGGTGCCGGTGGAAAACATGTAGAGGCGCTTGCCCGGCGTCAGCGCGTCGAGCACCAGCGTGCCGGTCGGCTTCTTGCGCATCAGCACCGTGTCGCCCGGCTTGATCTTCTGCAGGTGGGAGGTCAGCGGCCCGTCCGGCACCTTGATGGAGAAGAACTCCAGCTCCTCGTCCCAGGAGGGGCTGGCGATCGAATAGGCGCGGTAGATCGGCTTGTCGCCGACCATCAGGCCGATCATCGCAAATTCCCCGGAGCGGAAGCGGAAGCCCGCCGGCCGTGTCATGCGGAAGCGGAACAGGTGGTCGGTGTAATGCTCCACCGCCAGCACCGTCTCGGCATAGACGTTGTCAGGAATCGCCGGCTTGCTGGCTGCTGCCTCGGGGGCAACGAATTCGTCCGTCTTGGCTGGAGCGTTCATGCGGCTTCCGTCTCGCTTAAGCTTGTGGTCTCGCTCGAGCGAAATATACCATCCGCCGCGGCTTTTGAAGGGACGGGCGTGCATATGCCGCGCCCGACCCGGAAAATATGTGCGAATGGCTCCGCTTTTCGCCCCTTAGGACGACACGGAGCGGCGGCGCCAGGCGTAGGCGGCGCCCTCGCCCGCCACCTCGGCCCGGGGACGAACCTCCGTCCGGGCGGCCGGCTGGTAGTGCTCATCGATCCCCGGCAGGCGGTGTTCGGAAAGCCGCTTCAGCGCCGTGGCATTGGTGACGGCAAAGCTGTCGATGCCGGTGCGCAGCATCAGCGGCACCTGGTCGATCAGCACGTCGCCGACGGCGCGCAGCTCTTGTCTGTAGCCGAGCCGCTCGCGCAGCAGCGTCGCATGGGAGAAGGCGCGGCCGTCGCTGAAGGCCGGGAAGTCCACCGCGACGATCGCCAGGCGGTCAAGATAGGGCTCCAGCCGCCGCACGTCGTCGCCGGGCTTCACCAGCACGCCGAGCCCGGTGTCGTTGCTGGCATCGGCCTTCTCGATCAGCGCGTCGAGCGTCAGGAGCGGCTTCTCGTCGCCGGACGCCTCGCGTTCCTCGGTCTCGATCACCCAGGGATCGCCCTCGACGAAGCCGGTCTCCCGCCAGATCTTTGTCACTGCACCCGCCTCCGTCATGCCGCTTCCACCGCCGTGCCGTAGAGCGCATCCTTGAACGGCTGCGGCCCGACGCGGCGGTAGGCCTCCAGGAAGATCTCATCCTTGGAGAGCCGCAGGCCGAGGTAGGTGTCGACAATCTTCTCCACCGCGTCGGTCACCCGCTCCGGCTCAAAGCCGCGGCCGATGATCTCGCCGATCGAGGTGTGTTCGTCGCCGGAGCCGCCGAGCGTGATCTGGTAAAGCTCGGCGCCCTTCTTCTCGACGCCGAGCAGGCCGATGTGGCCGACGTGGTGGTGGCCGCAGGCATTGATGCAGCCGGAGATCTTGATCTTCAGCTCGCCGATCTCCGCCTGCCGCTCGGGATCGCCGAACCGGGTGGAGATCTCCTGCGCCACGGGGATCGAGCGGGCGTTCGCCAGCGCGCAGTAGTCCAGGCCCGGACAGGCGATGATGTCGGTGATCAGCCCGGCATTCGCCGTCGCCAGCCCCTGGGCGACGAGCGCCCGGTAGACCGGCTCGAGGTCGGCCAGCGCCACATGCGGCAGGATGACGTTCTGCTCGTGGCTGATGCGGATCTCGTCGAAGGCATAGTCCTCGGCGATCTCGGCGATGGCGTCCATCTGGGCGTCCGAGGCGTCGCCCGGAATGCCGCCGATGGGTTTTAGCGACACCGTCACCATGCCGTAGTCGGGGTGCTTGTGGGGCTGGACGTTCTGACCCACCCAGCGGGCGAAATCCTCGTCCTGCTTCTTCCAGCCGGCCAATTGGGCCCAGCCTTCCGGCCGCTCCGGCAGCGGCGGCGGGGCGAAGTAGCGGGTGATCGCCTCGATATCTGCCTCGGGCAGCGTCAGCTCGGTGCCCTTCAGGTGGGAGAACTCCTCCTCGACCTGGCGGGTCAGCTCCTCGACGCCGGTCTCGTGGACGAGGATCTTGATGCGCGCCTTGTACTTGTTGTCGCGCCGGCCGTGGAGGTTGTAGACCCGCATGATCGCGGTCGTATAGGTCAGGAGGTCCTCTTCCGGCAGGAAGTCGCGGATCTTCTTGGCGATCAGCGGTGTGCGCCCCTGCCCGCCGCCGACGTAGACGGCAAAGCCGATCCGGCCGTCGGCATCCTTCTTCAGGTGCAGGCCGATGTCGTGGACCTGGATCGCGGCGCGGTCGCGCTCGGCGCCGGTGACGGCGATCTTGAACTTGCGCGGCAGGAAAGAGAACTCCGGGTGGACCGAGGACCACTGCCGCAGGATCTCGGCGTAGGGCCGCGGATCGGCGACCTCGTCGGCGGCAGCGCCGGCGAAATGGTCGGCGGTGACATTGCGGATGCAGTTGCCGGAGGTCTGCAGCGCATGCATCTCGACGCTGGCGAGCTCCGAGAGGATCGCCGGCGTGTCCGAGAGCTTCGGCCAGTTGTACTGGATGTTCTGGCGCGTCGTGAAATGCCCGTAGCCGCGGTCGTACTTGCGGGCGATGTGTGCCAGCATGCGCATCTGCCGGCCGTTCAGCGTGCCGTAGGGAATGGCGACGCGCAGCATGTAGGCGTGCAGCTGCAGGTAGACGCCGTTCATCAGGCGCAGCGGCTTGAAGGCGTCCTCGGCAAGCTCGCCGGACAGGCGGCGCTCCACCTGGTCGCGGAACTGCTCGACGCGGCTGGAGACAAAGGCGTGGTCGAATTCGTCGTAGCGGTACATGATGTCCTCAGACTGCGATGAAGGCTGCGTCGGCCGGGCTGTAGCCGGCGGCGTATTCCATGGTGGGCCCGGCGGCGCGGATGCGCTCGCGCAGGCGTGTCGGCCAGAGCTTGCCGTCGACCTCGGTCACGTCGATGACATTGACGTCGACCACCAGGTTGCCGGCAAAGTCGCGCTTGCCGATGGCCGCCAGCGCGGCTTCGGCCTCGGCGTGGCGTGCCACCAGCGCGTCCTGCAGGTTTTCCGTCCACTGGCCGTTGGCATCGAGCCAGACGGCAATCCCGTCGCTCAGCCGGTTGGCGGTCAGCACCTTGTCTGTCATCGTTGGTTTTCCACTTCCTGGAGCGTCATAGATGTCCGGGCGGACAAAGGCGCTGACTTTTCGAAATTGGCGCCGGCGACGGCCTCGCCGATGATCACCATCACCGGCCCTGTCAGATCATCGCGCGTCTGAAGGTCAGGCAGTTGCCGCAGCACGCCATGGAACAGGCGCCGGTCGGCACGGCTGGCGTTTTCCACCACGGCGACGGTAGTGTCGGGCGAAAGTCCGGCGTCCATCAGCCGTCCGGCGACGGAGGCGGCCACCGTGCGGCCCATGTAGACGGCGACGGTCGCGCCGGAGATGGCAAGGCTTGCCCAGTCGGGCAGAACGTCGCCGGTCAGGTCGTGGCCGGTGGTGAAGATCAGCGAGGAGGCAACCCCGCGCAGCGTCAGCGGCAGCTCGAAATCGGCGGCAGCGGCGAAGGCGGAGGTAATGCCCGGGACGATCTCATAGGTGATGCCGGCTTCGCGCAGCGCCGCCATCTCCTCGGCAGCGCGGCCGTAGACGAGCGGATCGCCGGACTTCAGGCGCACCACCCGCTTGCCCTCGGAGCCCAGCCGCACCAGCAGCCGGTTGATCTCGTCCTGGGATTTCGAGTGACAGTTCTTGCGCTTGCCGACCGACAGGCGCTCGGCATCGCGGCGGCCCATATCGACGATTGCCTGCGGCACGAGCGCATCGAAGACGATGACGTCGGCCTCCATCAGCACGCGCTGGGCGCGCAGCGTCAGCAGGTCCTCGGCGCCCGGACCGGCACCCACCAGCCAGACGTGGCCTTCGACGCGGCCGGAACCGGCAAGAAGGTCGTCGGCGCAGTGGCGCGCTGCAGCGATATCGCCGGCATCAACGCTGTCGGCCACGGTGCCGGTGAAGAAGCGGCGCCAGAAGACGCGGCGCGAGACGCCCTTGGGGATATGCCGCTCGACGGCATCGCGGTAGTCGACGGCAAGCGAGGCCAGCCGGCCGAGCGAGGGCGACAGCATCTGGTCGACCCGGGCGCGGATCATCTGCCCCAGCACAGGGCCTGCGCCTTCGGTGCCGATGGCCACCGCGACCGGGGCACGGTTGACGAGCGCCGGCGTCAGGAAGTCGCAATAGTCCGGCTGGTCGACAGCATTGGCCGGGATTTTCGCAGCGCGCGCGGCTCTGACAATCGCCTGATCCTGCAGTTCGTCGCCGGTGGCCGCAAAGACCAGCGTCACGCCAGCCAGATGACCGAGGCAAAAGCCCGCCCTGACGGTTTCGACGCCATGGGTTGTGAGATAGGCATGGTAGTCGGCCTCCGGGTTGGCCGCATAGGCGACGATCCGGGCGTCGGTGTTGCGCAGCAGCCGGACCTTGGCATAGGCCTCGTCACCATCGCCAAAGATGGCGACGGTCTTGCCGCTGACGCGGAAGAATGCTGGAAACACGGTCAAAAGGTTGCTGGACATGCGGCCTTCCCAATTCTGAACCGCTACTATCGCCCATCGGGCAAACGGACAGAAGAAACTGTAGTGCGGTTTCGCAAGGAGGTGAACATTTCTGTTCCCGCTGACCCGCGTTCTTGAGTAAAAGCCACCGGAGCCCCCATTATCAGCCGGGCCGCCGACAGCGCCGCACTGCACCTCCCCGCTACAGGATTCTTCCGCCATGACACCCCTGATCCCTGACATTGCCTCTCGCCTGCTCGACGTCATCGAACAGGACATCCTGCCGCTCACGCGAGCGGGCGTTGCGACCGGCAACAAGGTGTTCGGCGCGGCCATCCTGAAAAAGTCCGACCTGTCGCTCGTCGTCGCCGAGACCAACAACGAACTGGAGAACCCGCTCTGGCACGGCGAGGTGCATGCGCTGAAGCGCTTCCACGAGCTTGGCGAAAAGCCGGACACGAAGGAGCTGATCTTCCTCTCCACCCACGAACCCTGCACCATGTGCATGTCGGCGATCACCTGGGCCGGCTTCGACAACTTCTATTATTTCTTCAGCCACGAGGACAGCCGCGACGCCTTTGCCATTCCGCACGACCTGAAGATCCTGAAGGAGGTGTTCGGGCTGGAACCGGGCGGATATCGCCGCCAGAACGCCTTCTGGCGCTCCTTTGCACTCAGCGAACTGGTGGAGACCGAGGAGGAACCGCAGCGGGCGGCGCTGCAGGCGCAGTCGGCCCGGATCCGCACCGCCTACGACCGGCTGTCCGACGCCTACCAGTCCGGCAAGGCCGACAACGCCATCCCGCTCCGCTGAACCCGAGACCAGGACGACATCCCATGGACGCTTCCAAAGACATCTCCCGCCTGATCGAGATCATGGTGGCGCTGCGCGACCCCGAGACCGGCTGCCCCTGGGACATCGTCCAGACCTTCGAGACGATCAAGCCCTATACGATCGAGGAGGCCTATGAGGTGGCCGACGCCATCGAGCGCAAGGATCCCGACGACCTCTGCGACGAGCTGGGCGACCTGCTGCTGCAGGTGGTCTACCACGCGCGCATCGCCGAAGAGGCCGGACAGTTTGCCTTCGGCGACGTCGTCGAGGCCGTCACCCGAAAGATGATCCGCCGCCACCCGCACGTCTTCGCCCGCTCCGACGAAATGACGCCGGATGCGGTCAAGGTTCAGTGGGACGAGATTAAGGCGGAGGAGAAGCGCGAGCGGGCCGAACGTCGGGCACGCCGCGGCGTCACGGAAGACTTCAAGGCGGGCTTCCTCGGCAGCGTGCAGCGCAGCCAGCCGGCGCTGACGGAGGCGCTGAAGCTGCAGCAGAAGGCGGCGCAGGTCGGCTTCGACTGGTCGGAGGCCGAGCCGATCCTCGACAAGATCGAGGAGGAGATCGGCGAGCTGCGCGAGGCCCTGCGCGGCGGACGCCAGGACAAGGTGGCCGACGAACTCGGCGATCTGATCTTCGCGCTGGCCAACATCGGCCGCCATGTGGATGCCGATCCGGAGGATGCACTGCGCGGCACCAACACGAAGTTCCGTCGCCGATTCAGCTACATCGAAACGGAACTTCAGAAGTCAGGTGAAACCCTGCAGGGCGCGACGCTGGAGCGGATGGAAGCGCTGTGGCAGGCGGCGAAGCTCGGGGAACGGTAGCGGCTCAAGCAGCGGCGGAGGCACGGCTGGCCGCACCCGCCTGTTCGGCATATCGCGAGGGCGGCAGTCCGACCAGCCGGGTGAATGCGGTGCTGAAAGCACTGGCGGAACCGTAGCCGATGCTCTCGGCAATCTCCTGCAGCCCGGCCTGCCCGTTCCGCAGCAGGTTCCTGGCCAGCGCCATGCGCCAGGATGTCAGATATTCCATCGGCGCCACGCCCAGCTTCTGCCGAAACCGGTTGAAGAAGGCCGAGCGTGAGAGGGCCGCCACCTGCGCCATCTGTTCGACGGTCCATGGCCGTGCCGGATCCTGGTGCAGGTGACGGATGGCCAGTGCGAGACGCGGATCTGCCAGTGCCCGCAGGATCCCGCTGGGCGCCGCCTCCGCGGCGGTCGAACGCAGCGCCTCCAAAAGCAGGACCTCCAACAGACGGGCAAGGATCATCTCCCGCGCCGGCCGCTGCGTGCGGGCCTCGTCCGTGATCAGCCGGACGATCGTCGACAGCCGGGGCTCGCCACGGATGTGCAGGAGTTGCGGCAGCAGGGAAACGAGCAGGTCGCTGTCGGGCGAACCAAAGACAAAATGGCCGATCAGCAACCGGACGTCGGCGGGACCCTCGGGATTGCCATGCCGCGTCTCTCCCTCACGCATGGTGACCGTCCCCTGCAGATCATCATCGGTCTCGGCCATGCCCGCCATGGTGAAGGCGAAGGCGGCCGGGATCAAAATGAAGTCCCCCTCCTGCAAGGTGATGGTCGGATGCCCCTGTACGGAGAGGCGAGCGCTCCCTTCAAGAACCACGCAATAGAAGGGTTCGCCGCGTTCAAGGCGGTCGACGCGCCAGGCGCCTGCGCCGCTGACCACCTTGGACAAAGGCGCAGCAGGCGCGAGGACGCCGACGATTTCGGCTAGAGGATCCAGCAAACGATACTCCTGATAATGAATACTCTATTTCCGATTATAGATGATATCCTCATTGCGGTCCATGATCTGTCATCCACAATGAAGGAGACAGACATGAAAACCATTCTCATCACCGGCTGCTCGTCCGGCTTCGGCCTCGAAATCGCGAAGTTCTTCCTCGACAAGGGTTGGCGGGTGGTCGCGACGATGCGCACGCCGCGGAACGACATCCTCCCCGCCTCCGCCAATCTGAAGGTTCTGGCGCTGGACGTGCGCGACGCCGAGAGCATCCGCGTCGCCGTCGAAGCGGCCGGTCCGATCGACGTCCTGGTGAACAATGCCGGCATCGGCTGGATGAACGCGGTGGAAGGGACGCCGATGGAGACCGTGCGGGACGTCTTCGAGACGAACACCTTCGGCACGATCGCCATGATGCAGGCGGTGCTGCCGCAGATGCGCGAACGCCGGGCGGGCGTCATCGTCAACGTCACCTCCAGCGTGACGCTGAAGCCGCTGCCGCTTCTGTCCGCCTATACCGCCAGCAAAGCGGCCGTGAACGCTTTCACGGAGTCCATGGCGCTGGAACTCGAGCCGTTCAACGTGAGGGTCCGGGTGGTTCTGCCGGGACGGGCGCCGCAGACCAGCTTCGGCGACACGGCGCGGGCCCGCATCCAGGGGCAAGGCGGATTTCCGGCGGCCTATTCCGACTTTGTGGCCGGTGTCTTCGCACCCCAAGAGCAGTCATCGGATGCACCGGTCACCCAATCGGCCGACGTGGTGGCAGCCGTCTGGCAGGCGGCTACCGATGCCGCTTCGCGCATGCGGATCCCCGCCGGCGCGGATGCTGTGGCACTGGCAGAGTAAGGCCGGCGCCGGCCAAGGGAGCCGCCGGCCCTAGCGGTCGTGCATGCCCTTGCCGGCCAGGATACGGTCGCGGCTCTTCGCGATGCGCGACTGGCGCGTGGCGGGCTGCTTCGGCTGAGAGAAATGGAGGATGTAGCCGCGTCGGCGGCCGGGCGTCAGGGCGTCGAAGGCGGTCTGCAGATCAGGATCGTCCTCGAGCGCCGCCACCAGCTCCTCGGGGTAGGCCAGATCGTCCTTCGGCAGATCGACCCGGGCTCCGACCACCTCGAGCTGCATTGCTTCGCGGAGATAGTCGCGGATCGATGCTTCCGTTTCGATGATCTGCGAGAGCGCCGTGAAGCGCATAACGCGCGAGGAGCGTGAGTTCTCGCCGGGCGCCACGAGAAGCCCGGCTGGATCCTTGAGGAGGACGCCCTTGAAGAAGCCGAGTGTGGCGCTGTCCTTGAAGCCCCAGAGGAGCGCGACATTGCCGCCATCGACCGTGTAGCAGGGCGAGCTCCACTTGAACTCTTCCGTCAGGCCACAGTCGAGGAGGATGGACCGAAGCGCGTCGAGCTCAGCCTGCCATCGGTCTTGTTGCGCAAAGAAGGCTTCGATCCTGCCAGCATCATCCATGGTGACCTCCACGTCTGACGCCACATGTAACGCGATCGCCGCCGATCCTTCAACAGGATCGACGTGCGTGGCGCAGACCGGGCGCGGTTACCGCTCCCAGTCTTCCTTTTCCGGCTTCTGGCCGTTGCCGAGCTTGCGCTCCAGCTCGACGGCCTGGCCGTCCGAGAGGCGGACGTCGAGTTCGACGGCTCCATCCTCGAGGTCTTCGCGGCCATCGACGATGGCGTTCTCGTAGACCCAGGAGACCAGCGCCAGCTTGTCGGCCGGAATCGTGATCGTCGCCTCGGTGAGGACGCCGGAGAGGCGCCTGGAGATCTCTTCCATCAGCGGTTCGACGCCCTCGCCGCTGACGGCGGAGACGGCCATGATGTCATCGCGACCATGGGCGCGCTCAATGAGCGCATCATGGGCTTCCGGGTCGAGCCGGTCGATCTTGTTCCAGACCTCGATGATGCGCTTCTCGCGCTCCTTCTCGTCGATGCCGAGATCGGTGAGGATGCGCAGCACGTCGCCGGACTGGGCGGCATTGTCGGGGTCGGACATGTCGCGGACATGCAGGATCAGGTCGGCCTCCAGCACCTCTTCCAGCGTGGCGCGGAAGGCGGCCACGAGGTGGGTCGGCAGGTTGGAGATGAAGCCGACGGTATCGGAGAGGATGACGGTGCGGCCATGCGGCAGCTTCATCCGGCGCAGCGTCGGGTCGAGCGTTGCAAACAGCATGTCCTCGGCCAGCACGCCGGCACCGGTGATGCGGTTAAAGAGCGTCGACTTGCCGGCGTTGGTGTAGCCGACGAGCGCCACGATCGGATGCGGCACCTTGCGGCGCTTGGCGCGATGCAGCTGGCGGGTGCGCACCACCTGCTCGAGCTCGCGCTCCAGCTTGACGATGCGGTCCTGCAGCAGCCGACGGTCGGCCTCGATCTGGGTTTCGCCGGGGCCGCCCATGAAGCCTGCACCGCCGCGCTGGCGTTCCAGGTGGGTCCAGCTGCGCACGAGTCGGCCCTTCTGGTAGTTCAGATGCGCCAGATCGACCTGCAGCGTGCCTTCCTTGGTGGAGGCACGGCGGCCGAAGATCTCGAGGATGAGGCCCGTCCGGTCGATGACCTTGGCGTTCCATTCCTTCTCGAGGTTGCGCTGCTGCACGGGGGTCAGCGGGTGGTCGACGATGACGAGGCCGGCGTCGTGCTCGTCGAGCAGCGCCTTGATCTCCTCGATCTTGCCGCTGCCCAACAGGGTCCCGGGCTTCGGCTGGGCGACCGGCACGACCAGGCCCTGCACGATCGTCAGGTCGATCGCCCGGGCAAGGCCGATGGCCTCCTCGAGACGCGCCTCGTCGGACCGCTGCGGCGACGGGGATGCGGAATCGGCCTGTGCCGAGCGGGCGGAACGGCCCTGCTTGAGGACCGGCACCATGACGACGGCACGCATGTCGTCCCGGTGACGCTCGGTCTCCGGGATCATCGATTCATTGGAAGTATCGCGATTTGAAATCTGTAGTTGTCCTGTTATGCGGCGGTTTCTTCGCTCTCGAACATCTGCATCGGCTGGCCGGGCATGATGGTGGAGATGGCGTGCTTATACACGAGTTGCGAATGTCCGTCACGGCGAAGAAGGACACAGAAGTTGTCGAAGGAGGTCACGACACCTGTGAGCTTCACCCCGTTGATCAGGAAAATAGTCAGGGAAATCTTCTGTTTGCGGACTGTATTGAGAAATAAGTCCTGCAGGTTCTGAGAACGTTCCGCCATGGCGCCGCTTCTTTCTATTTTGCCGGCCGTCGGCCGGATCATGATCTAGCTGTCAAGAGATGATTGGGAAGCGCCCTCGTGCTTCCCTCCCCTAAAACTTCGTTATCAAATCGCCGTGTTTTCCGCAACGTGCAAAAAGGCACTCCTAAAGTTCAGCGTCGTCCCGTTGTCTTAGAAATACTGAATGGAGACGCGGAACATCTGCTCGACGTTCTTGACCGCCTCAGCGGTGGAGAACAGCACGACCCGGTCCTTGGCCTTGATCTTCGTATCGCCGCTGGGGCGGATCACCGCGCCATCGCGGTAGATGGCGCCGATGCGGATGCCGTCGGGCAGTTCGAGGTCGCGGAACGGGCGTCCGACGAGCGGCGAGGTTTCCAGCGCCTCGGCCTCGATCACCTCCGCGGACCCCTGCTGTACCGCATAGACGGAGCGGATGCGGCCCTTGCGCACGTGCTGCAGGACGCGCGAGATGGTGACGGCGCGCGGGTTGATCTGGGCGTCGATGCCGAGCGACTTGGTGACGTTGTTGAGCGAGGAGCTGTTGATCAGCACGAGGTTCGACTTGCAGCCGAGCGATTTGGCCATGACCGCGCCAAGGATGTTGATCTGGTCGCTGTTGGTAAGCGTCACCATCAGGTCGGCGTCCTGGACATCGGCCTGCAGGAGGATGTTCTGGTCGAGCGCCGATCCGTGCAGGACGACGGTATTGCGCAGCTGCTCGGAGACGGCAACCGCCTTCTCGCGATCGGTCTCGATGATCTTCAGCCGGGTCTTCGGCTGGTGCTCCTCGATGGTGCGGGCGACGAAATGGCCGATGTTGCCACCGCCGGCGATGATGATGCGGCGGGCCTCCTGCTCCTCGTGGCCGAAGAGACCGAGGGTGCGGCGTACGTGTTCGCGCTGGCAGATGACATAGGCGAGATCGCCCGCATGCAGCTGGTCGCCGGAATGGGCGACCGAGAGGTGGCCATCACGGAAGATGCCGACGACGGTCGCCATCAGGTCCGGGAAGAGCTGGCTCAGCTGATGCAGCGGCGTGTTGAGGACCGGGCAATCCTCCATGCATTCGATCGCCACCATGGCGATCGAGTCCTCGGCGAAGCGGACGATGTCGGTGGCGCCGGGGAAGGAGATGCGGCGCAGCACCATCTTGCCGACTTCGATCTCCGGCGAGATCGTCACGTCGATCGACATGTTCTGGCGGCTGAAGAGATCGGCATATTCCGGCTGCAGATAGGCCTGGGCGCGGATACGGGCAATCTTGGTGGGAACGTTAAAGAGGGCGTGGGCGACTTCGCAGGCGACGATGTTGACCTCGTCGTAGAGGGTCACGGCGATGATCATGTCCGCCTGCTCGGCGCCGGCCTTGGCCAAAACGTCCGGATGAGCGCCGTGGCCGACATAGCCGCGCACATCCAGCGATTCGGTGATGGCATTGATCAGCGAGGCGGACGTGTCGATGACGGAGACGTCGTTATCCTCCTGCGACAGGCGCTCGGCGATGCCGTAGCCCACCTGGCCTGCCCCGCAAATGATGACTTTCATGCTTGCTCTTTCGTCGGTAGCGTGAAGCGGCCAGGTCCTGCCGTTTTGCTATACGCCCAGGGACTTCAGTTTGCGGTGCAGCGCAGAGCGCTCCATACCAACGAATTCGGCCGTGCGCGAGATATTGCCGCCGAATCGATTGATCTGCGCAATCAGATAATCGCGCTCGAACATTTCGCGAGCCTCGCGCAGCGGCAGCGTCATGATGTGATAGTCGCCCTTGGTGGAGATCTTCGGCAGCATGTCGCCGAGATCGGGCGGCAGCATGTCGGCCGAGATCGACGTGTCGGGGCCGTCGGTGCGGGCGAGAATCATCAGCCGCTCGATGTTGTTGCGCAGCTGGCGGATATTGCCGGGCCAGTCGTGCGCCTGCAGCACGGCCATGGCGTCCTCGCCGATCTTGCGCGGCCGGATGCCGGCCTGCTCGGAGATCTGGCGCATGAACATGTCGACGAGGAAGGGGATGTCCTCGCGGCGCTCCGCCAGCGCCGGAACCTTGATCGGCACGACGGCCAGCCGGTGGTAGAGGTCTTCCCGGAAGATGCCTTCGGAGATCAGGTTCTCGAGGTTGTAGGCGGTCGAGGAGATGATCCGGACGTCGACCTTGACGCGCTTGGAGCCGCCGACGCGCTCGAACTGTTGGTCGACCAGCACGCGCAGGATCTTGTTCTGCGTCTCGCGCGGCATCTCGCCGACCTCGTCGAGATAGAGGATGCCGCGATGCGCCTCTTCCAGGGCACCGATCTTGCGTGCCTGGCCGGGCCCGCCTTCGGTTCCGAAGAGGGCAATCTCCATGCGGTCCGGGGTGATGGTGGCGGCGTTCAGCGCCACGAAGGGACCATTGGCACGCGACGACTTCTTGTGGATCATGCGCGCCACGAGTTCCTTGCCGCAGCCGGAAGGTCCCAGGATCATGATGCGGCTATTGGTGGGCGCCACCTTGTCGATGGTCTGGCGCAGCTGCGACACCGAGACCGAGGTGCCGACCAGCTCGACCGCGTCGCCTGTCCGCTTCTTCAGCTCCGTGACCTCGCGCTTCAGATTGGAATTCTCCAGCGCCCGTTCGGCAATCAGGATCAGTCGGTCGGCCTTGAACGGCTTCTCGATGAAATCGAAGGCGCCGCGCTTGATGGCGGAGACGGCCGTCTCGACGTTGCCGTGGCCGGAGATCATCACCACGGGAAGATCCGGGTGACGGCTCTTGAGCTCGTCGAGCAGAGCCAGCCCATCGAGCTTCGACCCCTGCATCCAGATGTCGAGAAAGACGAGGCGCGGCACCCGATCGGAAATGGCCGAGAGCGCGCTGTCGCTGTCATGGGCCATGCGGGTTTCATGCCCCTCGTCGGAGAGGATGCCGGAGACGATCTCGCGGATGTCGGTCTCGTCGTCAACGACCAGAATATCAGACGCCATATGCGAATTCCTTGTCTGTTTCTGTTCCGGCGCCGCCCACCTGCATCACCTGCGGCAGCAGCACCCTGATCATGGCGCCCCGGCCCTGATCGAATTCGGCAGGTGCGTCGTGGAGTTCGAGCTGCCCGCCGTGGTCTTCAATGATTTTCTTGACGATAGCGAGGCCAAGGCCGGTGCCTTTCTCGCGCATGGTCATATAGGGCTCGAGGATCCGGTGACGGTTCTCCGCCGGCAGGCCGCTGCCGTTGTCGATGATCTCGACGAGGAACAGATCGCGGCTGTGGTCGAAGCGGGCGCGGACCCAGACCTTGCGGTCGTCGCGCTCCTGATCGCTCGGCACCGCCTCGATGGCCTCGACGGCATTCTTGACGAGATTGCCGAAGGCCTGACCGAGCATGCGCGCATCGAACATGCCGATCAACGGCTCGTCGCCCAGATCGCGGATGAACTCGACGTGGCTCGTGCCCATTTCGCGCAGGAAGACAGCATCGCGGACGATATCGCGCAGGTCGGTCTCTTCCTTGGCGGGCTTCGGCATGCGGGCGAAGGAGGAGAATTCGTCGACCATCCGACCGATATCGCCGACCTGGCGCACGATCGTGTCGGTGCACTGGTCGAAGACGGCGCGATCGTCCTCGGCAATCTGCTTGCCATAGCGCCGCTTCAGACGTTCGGCGGAGAGCTGGATGGGCGTCAGCGGGTTCTTGATCTCATGGGCGATGCGGCGGGCGACATCGGCCCAGGCCGTCGAGCGCTGGGCGATCACCAGATCAGTGATGTCGTCGAGGGTGATGACATAGGAATCGCGTGAGGAGCCCTGCTCCTCGCGCGTCACCTGGACGCTCAGCGTGCGCTCCTTGCCCCCGCGCATCAGGTTCACATGCTTGCGGAAGTCGTTGCGGGCACGCGCCGCCGCTTCCGACAGCACCGCATCGATTTCGGGCACGACCTCCGACAGCTCACGGCCAATCAGCCGGTCCGCCGGCAGCCCGAGGAAGAGTTCCGCCGACGAGTTGACGATCGTGATATGCCGGTCGTCCTCGACGCCGATGACGGCTGCCGTGACGCCGGAGAGCACCGCCTCGATGAAGCGGCGGCGGTCATCCACCTCGTCCTTGGCCTCCAGGATCTCGTCACGCTGGCTGCGGATCTCCGAGATCATCTTGTTGAAGGTGCGCGACAGGTTGCCGACGTCGCCGTCGGCGGCGCGGACCGGCACCACCACATTGAGGTCACCCGTGGCGACGCTGTCGGCGGCGCTGATCAGCAGCCGGATCGGCCGGACGATACGGTCAGCGACGGCGATGGCCGTCCAGATTGCAGCCAGAAGAACGATAAGCGCAAAGCCGAGGTAAAGGATGGCAAAGGCCACCTGCAGCGACATGCGGCCGGCTTCCATCGCCTGATACTCGGCGGTGTTGTCTTCCATCAGCCGCATGGCGGCCATGACCTTCGGGTCGACCGCGCGGATGGTGTACAGGAAGGAGCCGGGAATGCCGTCGAGCTTGATGATGGCGCCGACGAGGTTGGTCACGCCCGGCGGAATGAGGGTCGGCTGACCGGCAGCGGCCTTCTGCAGCGCATCCTGCGGGATGGCCGGCAGCGGTCGTTCGGTGCTGATGTCCGCCTGCGCCACCGCCGCGCCGTCCCCCTGAACGAGGAAAGCACCCAGCATGCCGCGGCCGCGGGCCTGGCGGGTCATCAGGTCGACGAACCCCGTGCGATCCAGGTAGAACATCGCCCGATTTCGATCGAGGTCATTGGCCATGGAGACCGTCTGCCCCTGAAGGTAGCTGGCATTCTCCATCATGTAGGCCTGGGCCACATCCGTGGACGAGCTGACGATCGACTGCGTGCGGATCGAGAACCAGCGGTCCAGGCCTGCACTCAGCGTGATGCTGGCGAAGATGGCGACCAGAACCGCGGGCGTGATCGCGACGATCGAGAACAGCACCACGACCCGGATGTGAAGCCTGGCGGCCGCACGGCCGCGGTTGCGGGCCTTGAAAAGCCGCGTCACTTCGCGGCCGATCAGATACATCAGCCCGACGACGAAGATCGAATTGAGAACCGCCGAGGCGATGACAACCCGGCTCGTGGGTGCGATCGGCGTGAGGCCGACGAGAACGAACAGGGTGAGAATGGCGCAGACGAGCGCACCGCCGGCCAGCAGCAGGCCCGGCAGGGCGAATGACGCGCGCCGGTCCTGTACCATGCCATCGGGCTCGGCTTCAGCCGTGGGCGAGACTACGCCCTCGATCATCACATCACTCCCTGCCCGACATTCGCGGTCGTCCGCCTGCCCGAGACATCGCAAGACCATCCTCGAACGACAGGACTCGCGTCGGGCCTATGCGTTGCCACCAAGCAACGCTTTGTGGCGAAAATGCAACGATGGCCTCGGGAATGTCAAGGACCGTCAGGCGCTTCGGGAGCTGCGATACACAGAGACCCCGAGCTCCCGGATCTTCTTGCGCAGGGTGTTGCGGTTCAGGCCGAGGAGATCGGCGGCCTTGATCTGGTTGCCGCGGGTTGCGGTCAGGGCCGCGAGGATCAGCGGGTATTCCATCTCCCGCAGCACGCGGTCGTACAGACCGGAGGGCGGCAGGGCATCGCCGAAGCCTGCGAAGTAGCTGCGCATGTTCTCCTCCACCGCCTGGGCGATGGTCAGCGAACCGTTGCGCGCCGTCATCTTGTCGATCGGGCTGTCGGTGGATTCCGAGCGCAGCTCCGCCTCGATGATCTCGCGGGTGATGCCCTCCTGCGGGTAAAGCGCCATCAGACGACGCATCAGGTTTTCCAGCTCGCGCACGTTGCCCGGCCAGGCGTAGCCCTTCATCACCTCGAGCGCCTCGCCATCGAAGCGCTTGACGTCGAGCCCTTCCTTCTCGCCCATCTGCATGAAGTGGCGGACGAGATCGGGGATGTCCTCGGCGCGGTCGCGCAGCGGCGGCAGGCGCAGGGGCACGACGTTGAGGCGGTAATAGAGGTCTTCGCGGAAGAGGCCCTGGTTGATGGCCTGCTTCAGGTCCTTGTTGGTGGCCGCGACGATGCGCACGTCGGTGCGGATCGGCGTGCGACCGCCGACGGTGGTGTATTCGCCCTGCTGGAGCACGCGCAGGAGGCGCGTCTGGGCGTCCATCGGCATGTCGCCGATCTCGTCGAGGAAGAGCGTGCCGCCCTCGGCCTGCTCGAAGCGGCCGGTGGAACGGTTCTGGGCGCCGGTGAAGGCGCCCTTCTCGTGGCCGAAGAGTTCCGACTCGATCAGGTCACGCGGGATGGCGGCCATGTTGATGGCGACGAAGGGGCCGTTGCGGCGCTTGCCGTAGTCGTGCAGCGCGCGGGCAACCAGCTCCTTGCCGGTGCCCGACTCGCCGGTGATCATCAGCGTCAGATCGGTCTGCATCAGGCGGGCGAGGACGCGGTAGATCTCCTGCATCGCCGCCGAGCGGCCGACCAGCGGCATGCCGTCCTGGGTGTCGTCGTCGAGCCGCGCGGGCTTCTTCTTCGGCTCGGCCAGCGCCCGGCCGATGATGGCGATCAGCTCGGTGAGATCGAAGGGTTTCGGCAGATAGTCGTAGGCCCCCTTTTCCGAAGCCTTGATGGCGGTCATGAAGGTGTTCTGCGCGCTCATCACCAGCACCGGCAGATCGGGACGGGCCTTCTTGATGCGCGGCAGCAGATCGAAGGCATTCTCATCGGGCATGACCACATCGGTGACCACGAGGTCGCCCTCGCCCGCCGAAACCCAACGCCAGAGGGTGGCGGCATTGGAGGTGATCCGGACATCATAGCCTGCCCGCGTCAGCGCCTGGTTCAGCACCGTGCGGATGGCCGCGTCGTCGTCTGCGACTAGGATCGTGGCAGTCATATGGCTTTCCCTGTGATGATATGGGCCGTACCCGGTCCCTCGATGCTGGCGTCCTTGTGCATCGGCATCAGC
Organism: Rhizobium sp. PK7-22; assembly: GCF_056530405.1. Taxonomy (NCBI): domain Bacteria; kingdom Pseudomonadati; phylum Pseudomonadota; class Alphaproteobacteria; order Hyphomicrobiales; family Rhizobiaceae; genus Rhizobium; species Rhizobium sp. PK7-22. Next base: position 2,354,352 of record NZ_CP096514.1, on the reverse strand, counting down.
ACCCGGAAGATCGTGCGCCGGTTCTGGCTGTCGCATTCGACGATGCCGCCATGGGCGCCGATAATCTTGGCCACCAGCGCAAGACCAAGGCCGGAACCGTTCGTCTTGGTGGTGATGAACGGATCGAAGAGATTGGGCACGAGATCGGCCGGCACGCCGGGTCCGTTGTCGATGACGCAGAATTCCAGCGGCAGAGAGATCTTCTCCCGCGAGCCCGCCACCGAGAGGCGGATGCCTGGACGGTAGGCGGTGGTCAGCATGATTTCGCCATCCGGCTGGCCGCCGATCGCCTCGGCGGCGTTCTTGACGAGGTTCAGGAAGACCTGCACCAGCTGGTCGCGGTTGGCATAGACGGAGGGCAGCGAGGGGTCGTAGTTTTCCGAGATCCTGATGTCACGGCCAAAGCCCGCCTTGGCGATCGCCTTGACGTGGTCGAGCACCGAATGGATGTTGATCGGCAGACGATCGATGGGACGTTCGTCGGAGAAGACCTCCATGCGGTCGACCAGCGACACGATGCGGTCCGTCTCGTCGCAGATCAGGCGGGTCAGTGCCCGGTCCTCGTCCGGAACGACGGTCTCCAGCAGCTGTGCGGCGCCGCGGATGCCCGACAGCGGGTTCTTGATCTCGTGGGCCAGCATCGAGGCGAGGCCCGTCACGGAGCGCGCGGCGGCGCGATGCGTCAGCTGCCGGTCGATCTTGTCGGCCATCGAACGCTCCTGGAAGACAACGACGACGGAGCCGGGTTCGCTGACGACGGGTGCCACGTAGAGATCGACGAGCTTGTCCTGGCCGAGCCGCGGCGACGAGAGATCGACCCGATACTCGTTGACCGGCGCCCGGCGTTCGCGGACCTGGTCGATCAGGGCCAGCAGGGGGCTGCCGAAGGGGATGAGCGCGGAAATCTCGTGGCGCGCCAGCTGCGCGACGCTGACCCCGAAGAAGGATTCCGCCTCCCAGTTGGCGAAGATCACATGGCCGGCGGGATCGACGAGGATGACCGGGTTCTGCACCGAATTGAGGACGGCCAGGGCGAGCGCGTTATCGCCGACCGGAGACGGAGCCTTGGTCATGCTGCCTCCCTTGCGGCCAATGGAGCGGCGGTGATCGCCGCCATCATCCGGCGCATCACATCGTCGGGGTCGGTGGAGCGGAAAATTGCCGCCTTCGCGTCGGTCTCGAGGTCGGGCGCCAGCCGGTCGAGGTACCAGCCGAGATGCTTGCGGGCATGCCGCAGGCCGCCCTCGCGGCCGTAGAACTGCAGCATTGCCTCGTAATGTGTAGCGATGATCTCGCGTTGCGCCCTTGCGGAGGGGAGCGCATGTCCGGCCAGCGCGCCGGCATGCCAGGGCCTGCCCTGGGCGCCGCGGCCGACCATGACCGCATCGGCGCCGGAGCGAGAGAGGATCTCCCGGGCATCGTCGGGCGTGCAGACATCGCCATTGGCGATCAGCGGCACCGAGACGGCGTCCCGGACGCTACGGATGGCGTCCCAATCCGCTTTGCCCTCGTAGAACTGCATGCGGGTGCGGCCGTGGATGGTGATCAGCTGGACGCCGGCCTCTTGCGCCTGGCGAGCGATCTCGGGGGCATTGATGGAATTCTCGTCCCAGCCGAGGCGCATCTTCAGGGTCACCGGTACGTCGACGGCCTGCACCGTCGCCTCGATCAGCGACAGCGCCAGCTGCGGATCGCGCATCAGCGCCGAGCCGGAGTAGCCGCCCGTGACCTTCTTGGCCGGACAGCCCATGTTGATGTCGATGATGTCGGCACCGTTGTCGGCGGCGATCCGGGCGGCCTGCGCCATCCACTGGGCCTCGCGCCCCGCCAGCTGCACCATGTGGGGACCAAGCCCCGTGCGCTTCAGGCGCGCCCAGGATTCGCCCCGGCTCATCACGAGTTCGCGGCTGGCGATCATCTCGGTCACCACCAGGCCGGCGCCCCATGTCCAGGCGATCTCCCGGAAAGGGAGGTCGGTGACGCCCGACATCGGGGCCAGCACGACTCTGTTACGAATGGCAACCGGCCCAATGCTGAAAGGCGTGGCTAGGTGCGGAAGGGACAACTGATGATCTTTCGGGCACGTGAAATTAATGCATTATTTTTAGCCACACTTTCGGCGGATCACAAGAGCAATTGCACAGAAAGAAGATGGCAGGGCGCGGCTGGCAAAACGCCTTGTGATTCTATAGTGCTCCACTGTCAACTCCATGTGTCAAAACAGCTTTGGATCACAACCTCTTCATGCAGATTGCCATCGTCATCGTTGCGGCCGGCCGCGGAGAGCGGGCGGGATCCGCGGAAGGGCCCAAGCAATACCGGCCGATCGGCGGCCGGGCGGTCATCGCGCATACGCTGCAGGCCTTTCTGAACTGGCCGCAGAGCGGGCCGATCGTGGCCGTCATCCATCCCGATGACGCGGCGCTGTTTGCCGGTGCGATCGCCGGTCTTGCGGGCGCGGAGCGGGTGACGACGGCCTTGGGTGGCGCCACGCGCCAGCAGTCGGTGCTTGCGGGGCTGGAGGCGCTTTCCGGCAGCGGCGCAACGCATGTGATGATCCACGACGGCGCGCGGCCCTTCGTCGATCACGCGATGCTCGACCGGATCGCCGAGCGGCTTGCCGCCGGCGACGATGCGGTGCTGCCGACGCTCGCCGTCACCGACACGCTGAAGCGCGGTGCAGAAGGGCTGGTTGCGGAGACGGTGTCGCGCGACGGGCTGTTTGCGGCGCAGACACCCCAGAGCTTTCGGCTTTCAGGCCTGCTCGACGCGCACCGACGTGCCGCGGCCGAAGGCCGTGACGGATTTACCGACGACTGCTCGATCGCCGAATGGGCCGGGATGCCGGTGCGGCTGGTCGAGGGATCGCCGGACAATGTGAAACTGACAGTGAGACGGGACATCACCATGGCTGACGAGCGACTTTCCGGCACCGCCCTCCCCGACGTGCGCACCGGCAACGGCTATGACGTGCACCAGTTGGAGCCCGGCGACGGGGTGACGCTCTGTGGCGTCTTCATTCCCCACGACCAGAGGCTCAAGGGCCATTCGGACGCGGATGTGGCGCTGCACGCGCTGACGGACGCGCTGCTCGCCACCTGCGGCGCCGGCGATATCGGCGACCACTTCCCGCCGTCCGATCCGCAGTGGAAGGGCGCGGCCTCGCGCATCTTCCTGGCGAAGGCCGGGGAGATCGTCCGCGCCCATGGGGGCACGATCATGAACGCCGACGTCTCGCTGATCGCGGAGGCGCCCAAGATGGGACCGCATCGCCTGGAGATGCGCGAAAAGATGGCGGAGATCCTGCAGATTGCGCTGGAGCGCTGCTCGGTAAAAGCCACGACGAACGAGACCATCGGCTTCGTCGGCCGCCGCGAGGGCATTGCCGCCATCGCCACGGCGACGGTCGTCTACCAGGGCCGCCCGTCGTGAGCCTGTTTCCGGCCGAGATCGAGGCGCAGGCGGCCGAAATCATCGCCTTCTTCAAGGAACGGGGGCTGATGCTGTCGACGGCGGAATCCTGCACCGGCGGTCTGATCGCCGGCGTGCTGACGGAAATTGCCGGCTCCTCCGCCGTCGTCGACCGCGGCTTCGTCACCTATACCAATCAGGCGAAGGTGGACCTGCTCGGCGTCCTGCCGGCGACGCTCGACCAGTTCGGGGCGGTATCGCGGGAGACGGCGCTGCAGATGGTCCGCGGCGCCTTGTACCGCTCGAATGCGGATGTGGCCGTCGCCGTGACGGGCATCGCCGGGCCGGGTGGCGGATCGCCGGAGAAGCCGGTCGGGCTCGTGCATCTGGCGGCAGCGTCGCGATCGGGACGGATGATCCATCGCGAGATGCGCTATGGCGTGATCGGACGCAGCGCGGTGCGGCTTGCGACTGTCGGCACCGCGCTCGAGATGCTGATGGAGGCGGCTCAGGCTTCGGCGTAGATCTTGTCGGCGCGCTTCTCGAAGGCTTCCGCGAAGGTGCGGAAGGCGCGATCGAACATCGAGCCCATCAGGGCGCCGAGGATCCGGCTCTTGAACTCGTAGTCGATGAAGAAATCGACCACCGAACCATCCGGCGCCGGCTGAAAGCGCCAGCGGTTGTCGAGATACTTGAACGGCCCCTCGATGTATTTGACGTCGATTGCCAGCTCCGCGGGATTGAGCAGCACCTGCGTGGTGAAGGTCTCCCGAATAGCCTTGTAGCCAACGGTCATGTCGGCAATCAGCAAGACCTTGCCGTCCCGCTCCGTACGCGAGCGGATGGTCAGCGCCTCGCAGAGCGGCAGATATTGCGGATATTTCTCAATGTCGGCCACCAGATCATACATCTGATGGGGCGAATGCTTGACGGGGCGGTGAGTCTCAAACTTTGGCATAGCCGAGAGCTAATGGTCCTGTCCGATGATGGCAAGTAGCCGGTTTGTCTCAGCCCGCGATTTCAGCTGCAGAACGGGGACACCGGGTCCGTATGCGGCGAGGTTCTCCTCGATCTCTGGACTCTCGGTCCTCTCGAAGTTCCAGATGTAGGCCAGAAACTGCCGGTCGATCTTCTCCGGGCAGCCTTCTGCCATCTCCGGACGCGACCGGCCATAATAGCGCAGCCATCGGGAGAGGACACCGAAGAGGGAGACCAGGCGCGGCGGGCGCATCCAGATGACCAGCTGGCTGCGCGGCAAGCGGAGCGGCAGCGTTCCCGGGCTGGTGCCGTCCATGATCCAGCGGGGTTGGGCGACGTAACCCTGCAGCCGCTCGACGATCTCCGGCCGCGGGCGCAGCTTCCAACCGGGAAGCCAAAAGACATCGCGGTCCATGGAGATGTAGGGGAGATCCAGGGTCGATGCGAGCCGCCGGGAGAGCCGGCTCTTGCCGCTGCCCGAACAGCCGATGACCAGCACGCGATCGCTCCGACGAAGGCGGCTTGCCGCATCCTCCAGGGCGATCGACGTCGTCATGCCTATCCCTCAAATGAAGCCCGCGGGTCACCCGTGAAGTCGGGGCCCGAGGACTGGGTGCAGCCTACTCCGCCGCCATCAGGACCTTGCGTTCGCGCGCGGCCCTCAGACGGGCGAAGTCGTCGCCGGCGTGGTGGGAGGAGCGCGTCAGCGGGCTCGAGGAGACCATCAGGAAGCCCTTGGTATAGGCGATGGTCTCGTAGGACTTGAACTCCTCGGGCGTGACGAAGCTCATGACGGCGTGGTGCTTGCGGGTCGGCTGCAGGTACTGGCCGATGGTCAGGAAGTCGACGTCGGCGCTGCGCAGGTCGTCCATCAGCTGCAGCACCTCGTTGCGCTCCTCGCCGAGGCCGACCATGATGCCGGACTTGGTGAACATCGTCGGGTCGAGTTCCTTGACCCGCTGCAGCAGGCGGACCGAGTGGAAGTAGCGGGCGCCGGGACGGACCGTCAGATAGTTTCCCGGCACGGTTTCCATGTTGTGGTTGAATACGTCCGGCTTGGCGGCGACGACGCGCTCCAGCGCGCCCGGCTTCTTGAGGAAGTCGGGGGTGAGGATCTCGATCGTCGTCAGCGGCGACGCGGCGCGGATCGCCCAGATGACCTTCTCGAAGTGTTCGGCACCACCGTCGGCCAGGTCGTCACGGTCGACCGAGGTGATCACGACATGCGAAAGACCCATCTGCTTGACGGCCTTGGCGACATTTTCCGGCTCGTCCATGTCGAGCGCATTGGGGCGACCGGTCGTGACGTTGCAAAAGGCGCAGGCGCGGGTGCAGATCTCGCCCATGATCATGAAGGTGGCGTGCTTCTTGTCCCAGCACTCGCCGATATTCGGGCAGCCGGCCTCTTCACAGACGGTGACGAGCCTGTGCGAGCGCACCAGATCGCGGGTCTCCATGTACCCCTTGGACACGGGGGCGCGCACGCGGATCCACTCCGGCTTGCGCAGGACTTCCGTATCCGGGCGGTGTGCCTTTTCCGGGTGGCGGACGCGCTTTGCATCGTCCACTACGGTTCTGTCGAGAATGGTGACCATCAATTACCTGCCTTCGCCGCCAAAGCGGCTACCGTCAACGCCGGGCGAGTTTTGCGAGGAATAACAGAACGCAGGAGCCGATGAAACCTGTGATCAGGAAACCCAGCCACCCGTCTGTCACATGGATGTCGGCGCTCTCGAAGACGGCGTTGGCGACAATGGCGCCGACGATGCCGATGAAGATGTTCATGAACAGCCCATAGCGCATGTCCACGACCTTGCCGGCCAGCCATCCCGCCAGACCGCCGATCACGATTGCTCCGAACCAACCTACGCCTTCCATCCGTCACCCCTTTCGTCGAAATCTACATGTGGGCGATGCCGGGCGTTGGAACAACCCCGGCACCTATCATCAGCTCAAGCGTTCAGGGCGCGCCCGTAGGCATCGAGCACGCTTTCCTTCATCGTCTCCGAAATGGTCGGATGCGGGAAGATGGTGTGCATCAGGTCTTCCTCGGTCGTCTCCAGGTTCATGGCGACGACGAAGCCCTGGATCAGTTCGGTCACTTCCGCACCGACCATATGGGCGCCGAGCAGTTCGCCGGTCTTCTTGTCGAAGATGGTCTTGACCATGCCCTGGTCCTCGCCGAGTGCAATTGCCTTGCCGTTGGCGACGAAGGGGAAGCGTCCGACGCGGACCTCCCTGCCCTCGGCCTTCGCCTTGGCTTCGGTGATGCCGACCGACGCAACCTGCGGATTGCAGTAGGTGCAGCCCGGGATCTTCAGCTTGTCCATGGGATGCACGTTTGGCAGGCCGGCGATCTTCTCGATGCAGATGACCGCCTCGTGTTCGGCCTTGTGGGCGAGCAGCGGCGGACCGGCGACATCGCCGATCGCATAGATGCCGGCGACATTCGTCTTGCCGTAGCCGTCGATGACGACGAAGCCGCGATCGGTCTTCACGCCGACGGCTTCCAGGCCGATGTTCTCGATGTTGGCCTGCACGCCGACGGCGGAGATCATACGGTCAGCGGTGATTTCCTGCGTCTTGCCGTCCTTCAGCTCGATGGTGGCGGTGACGGAGTTGGCGCCCTTGACGACCTTGGCGACTTTAGCCTCGAGCAGGATCTTCATGCCCTGGCGTTCGAACTGCTTCCTGGCGATCGCCGAGATTTCCTCGTCCTCGACCGGCATGACCTGCTTCATGATCTCGACGACGGTAACCTCGACGCCCATGGTGCGGTAGAAGCTCGCAAACTCGATGCCGATGGCGCCCGAGCCCATGACGAGCAGGGATTTTGGCATTTCTTCCGGCTTCATCGCCTCGAAGTAGGTCCAGATCAGCTTGCCGTCCGGCTCGATGCCGGGCAATGCGCGCGGACGGGCTCCGGTGGCGACGATGATGTGCTTGGCGGTATAGGTGCCCTCGCCGAGCGTGTTCTTCGGCACGGGGCCCTGAGGCTCGACGATCGGCTTCGACATCTTGCCGACGACGACTTCGCCGGGCTTGGTGATCTTCGCCTCGCCCCAGATGATGTCGACCTTGTTCTTCTTGAACAGGAAGCCGACGCCGCTGTTCATGCGGTTGGCGATGCCGCGCGAGCGCGCAACGATGGCCTTGACGTCGGGCTTGATGGTGCCTTCGAGCGTCAGGCCGTAATCCTTCGCATGGCTTGCCGTATGCATCACGTCGGCGGTGCGCAGGAGCGCCTTCGTCGGGATGCAGCCCCAGTTGGAGCAGATGCCGGCGAGATGCTCGCGCTCGACGACGGCAACCTTCATGCCGAGCTGGGCTGCACGGATGGCGGCGATATAGCCGCCGGGGCCGGAGCCGATGATGATGACGTCATAAGCGTTGGACACGGGCCTTCATCTCCTCTTCTGACGAGGCAGGCCCGACCGGCGGCCGGGCCCTCACCCCGCGGGATGAAGCACGATGGCCTCAGGCCCGTGTCAGCATCCCGTAAATTTCGTCCTTCAGAACCATCCGCCGCTTGCGCATATCTTCCATATGCGGATCGGCAACCGGCTCCACTTCAGTCTCTGCCCGATGGATGGCGCGGTTGACGTCGCGGTAATCCTCGAGCAGTTGGGCGAAATGCGCGTCGCTGACTTTCAGCGCGTGCATCCTGCCCACATATTCCGGAAACTCATCCTGAATTTCGTGGGGCGTGTTCGACATGGTCCGTCTCCTCTTGTCTGTTCGACGACTGAGGATCAGCCATAACGATCGCGTCCGCCTATTCTTTGATCGTGGTCAACTCCGTAGCCGAAACAGCTTTAAATTCCGAGCATCATGCGAACGATCGGCTCGAGCCCCTTGCCGAGCGCACGCGTATTGTCGGCATTCAGATGCACCCCGTCGAGCGGCGTGGTGCGGGCCACCGAGGCCGCATCGTAGAAACCGCAGCCCATTTCGTCGGCGAGATCGCGGTAGAGCGAGGCCAGCATCTGCGACTGCTCGACGCCACCGGCAAAGATCGCGGCAAACACCGGGTTGGCGGTCTCGCAGAGCGGCGGCGGCGAGACGATCAGGATATCCGGCGTCTCGTAGTCGAAGGACCATTCGTGGTGGCGCACCAGACCGACCAGCCGCTGGATGCCCTGCCGGGCTGCAAAGGCCGGACCGGCGACCACCGGCTTCATATCGTTGGAGCCGAGCATGATGACCACCAGGTCGATGGGCATATGGGTGTGCAGCACCGTCGGGAGGGACTTCGCGCCATTGCGCTCGCAATCGGCCAGATGGTCGTCATAGCCGGTGGTGCGGCCGTTCAGTCCCTCGGGGATGACGTTCACTTCGGGGCCGAGTGCTGCCGACAGAACGCTTGGCCAGCGGTCCTCGAAGCGGTGGCGCCCGAGGGTCTCGGCGTCGTAACCCCAGGTGAGCGAGTCGCCGAAGCAGAGGACGGTCTTCATAGTCTCCATACGCCAGTCATTCCCCGCCGTCCTGCGGCTGGCGACACTCGAGAAAACCCGATTGCCGCGGCTCCTACTTGCCCTTGGTGAGCGCGTCCACCTTGCGCTCCAGTTCGAAGATCCGCTCCTCGAAATCGCCGGTTACGAACTTCGACATCATGGTGTCGGCAGGCAGCGCCTGACGAATGGTCTTCTGGCCGGTCTCCAGCTTATCCAGCTGCTGCTTCATGCCCTGCATATCACCGCGCATCTCGCGCATCTCGCCGCGCATTTCCCGCAGCATCGGCATGATCATGTCAACAGGTTCATCGGCCATCTGACGCTCCTTGAGGACCTCTGTCTTCACCTCACCCAGGATATGGAGATCATCGCACCAAAAGTCACGATCCGGCACTTTCTATGCCGGAGCGGGACACCCTCCCCGCAAGGGGGAGGGACAACGAGCTACACCAACATGCCCATCGGGTTCTCGACGTGGCGCTTGAAGGCGGCCGCGAGTTCGGCACCGAGGGCGCCGTCGATGACGCGGTGGTCGAAGGCGAAGGTCGCCGTCATCACCGTGGCGATCGCGATCTCGCCGTTCTTCACCACCGGCTTCTCGACGCCGGCACCGATCGAGACGATCGAAGCATGCGGCGGGTTGATGATCGAGGTGAAGTTGGCGACGCCGAACATCCCGAGGTTGGAGACGGCCGTGGTGCCGCCCTGGTACTCGTCGGGCTTCAGCTTCTTGTCGCGGGCACGCCGGGCCAGATCCTTCATCTCGTTGGAGATGATCGACAGCGTCTTCTCTTCCGCCCTCTTGATGATCGGCGTGATCAGGCCATCCGGGATGGAGACGGCGACACCGACATCCGAATGCTTGTGCATGAGCCGCGCCGTCGAGGTCCAGGAGGCATTCGCCGCCGGAACGTCGCGCAGCGCCGCCGCCATGGCCTTGATGACGAAGTCGTTGACCGACAGCTTGAAGACCGGGACGTCGCCCTTGTCCGTCTTCTTCATCGGCGCCGACTTGTTGATCTCGGCACGCAGCTTCAAGAGCGCGTCGATCTCGCAGTCCATCGAGACGAAGTAGGCCGGTACGGTCTGGTGCGATTCGAGCAGGCGCGAAGCGATCGTCTTGCGCATGCCGTCATGCGGCAGGAGTTCGTAGGAACCTTCCTCGAAGAGCTTCAGGACGCTGTCGTCCGAAGCGCCCTTGGCGGGTGCCGGAGCGGCGGCTGCCTGCGGTGCAGCGGCAGCTGCCTTGCCGGTTCCGGAGGAGACGGCCTTCTCAATGTCCGCCTTGACGACGCGACCATGCGGACCGGAGCCGGAGACGGCCGAAAGGTCGAGACCGGCGTCCCTGGCGAGACGGCGGGCCAGCGGCGAGGCGAAGATGCGCTCGCCGGAGGCGGCCTTCGGTGCCGGCGTCGAGGGTGCCGGCGGCGTGTCGGCGACAGGCTGTTCGGCCTGCGGCTCTGCCGGCTCGGATTTGGCGCCATCCGGCTTCGATGCTTCCGACTGGGCTTCGGCCGGAGCCGCAGCGGGCTTCGGCGCTTCCGCGGATGCGTCACCGGATGCGGCTGCGTCCTTCACGTCCTCACCTTCGCCGGCAAGAATCGCGATCAGGGCGTTGACCTTGACGCCCTCGGTGCCGGCCGGGACGACGAGTTTCGCCACGGTGCCTTCATCGACGGCTTCCACTTCCATGGTCGCCTTGTCGGTCTCGATCTCGGCGATCACGTCGCCGGGGCCAACCTTGTCGCCTTCCTTGACCAGCCATTTGGAGAGGTTTCCCTCTTCCATGGTCGGCGACAGGGCGGGCATGGTGATGTTGATCGGCATATTATTCCTCCGCCCACACGAGTTCGAACTGCGCCAGTTCTTCCGGATGTTCGACCAGCCGGTCGACATCCTCAGGCGGCACTTCGATATAGCCGGCAACGTCCTCGAGCCAACCGTCAACGGCACCGATTACGCCAAGCTCCTGGCGCGGAACGCCGACAATCACGTCGGTCTTCTCGGTGTTGACCAGGGCCCAGACGACAATCCTTTCCAGAACCGGACTGTCCTTGGTACCGATAACCCTGAACCACGAGCCCGAAACCGGCAAGATCTGCTTCACAGTCGATTTAGGCATCAGCCGTACCCCTTACTTGTAGCAGACGGTCTTCACCGCCTGCACGACTTCGCCGACGGTCGGCAGGGCCAGCTTCTCGAGGTTTGCGGCATAAGGCATGGGCACGTCCTTGCCAGCGATCGTCAGGATCGGCGCGTCGAGATAATCGAAGGCCTGCTGCATGACGCGGGTGGCAATTTCGGTGCCGACCGAGTTCTGCGGGTAGCCTTCCTCGACGGTGACGAGGCGACCGGTCTTCTTCACCGATTCGATGACCGTCGGCAGATCCATCGGACGCAGGGTGCGCAGATCGATCAGTTCGACATCGATGCCGTCCTTCTCGAGTTCGACGATCGCCTTGGTGGCATAGCTCATGCCGATGCCGAAGGAGACGATGGTGACGTCCTTGCCGGTCTTGTGGATGCGTGCCTTGCCGATCGGCAGGACGAAGTCATCCATCTTCGGCACGTCGAAGGACTGGCCGTAGAGGATCTCGTTTTCCAGGAAGACAACCGGGTTCGGATCGCGGATGGCAGCCTTCAGCAGGCCCTTGGCGTCGGCTGCCGTATAGGGCATGACGACCTTGAGACCCGGGATCTGGCTGTACCAGGCGGCGTAATCCTGGCTGTGCTGGGCGCCGACGCGGGCGGCGGCACCATTGGGGCCGCGGAAGACGATCGGCGCGCCCATCTGGCCGCCAGACATATAGAGCGTCTTGGCAGCCGAGTTGATGATCTGGTCGATCGCCTGCATGGCGAAGTTGAAGGTCATGAACTCGACGATCGGCTTCAGGCCTGCCATGGCGGCACCGACGCCGACGCCGGCAAAGCCATGCTCGGTGATCGGCGTATCGACGACGCGACGGGCGCCGAATTCCTGCAACAACCCTTGCGTGATCTTGTAGGCGCCCTGGTATTCGGCGACTTCCTCACCCATGACGAAGACGTTTTCGTCGCGGCGCATTTCCTCGGCCATGGCATCGCGCAGCGCTTCACGCACCGTGGTGGAGACCATTTCGGTGCCTTCCGGAATGTCCGGATCGGCGGCGACATCGACCTTCGGCGCCGCTGGCACCTTGTTGTCGGCGGAAGAGGCAGGCTCGTCCTTGGCTTCGCGGGCCTTGCCGCCAGCGGCATCCGAGGTTGCGGCCGGGGTGTCGGCGTCGGCCTTCGGCGCTTCCGGCTGGGCCGACTTTTCCGCAGACATGGCGTCGGCGCTTTCGCCTTCCTGAAGCAGGACGGCGATCGGCGTGTTGACCTTGACGTTTTCGGTGCCGGCTTCGATCAGCAGCTTGCCGATCACGCCTTCATCAACGGCTTCGACTTCCATCGTCGCCTTGTCGGTTTCGATCTCGGCAATGACGTCGCCGGAGGTGACGGTGTCGCCCTCCTTCTTCAGCCATTTGCTGAGGGTGCCCTCTTCCATGGTCGGGGAAAGGGCGGGCATGAGGATATCGATTGGCATTGGGTGTCCCTCCCCTGATCAGAGCAGAATGTCGGTGTAGAGCTCGGCGGTATCCGGCTCCGGATCGGACTGTGCGAAGTCGGCCGAGTCGGAGACGATATCGCGGACATCCTTGTCCATCGCCTTCAACTGCTCTTCCGTCGCCCAACCCTTGTCCATCAGGCGGATCTTCACCTGCTCGATCGGGTCGTGTTCCGAACGCATCTTCTGCACTTCGTCCTTGGAGCGATATTTCGCCGGGTCGGACATGGAATGGCCGCGGTAGCGGTAGGTCAGCATCTCGAGAATGACCGGCCCCTTGCCGGAGCGGCAGTGTTCGACCGCCTCGTCGCCGGCCGCCTTGACGGCGCGTACATCCATGCCATCGACCTGGAAGCCGGGAATGCCGAAGGAGGCGCCGCGCTGCGAGAAATCGGTCTGGGCGGAGGCGCGCGAGACCGAGGTACCCATGGCGTAACGGTTATTCTCGATCACGTAGACGATCGGCAGCTTCCAGAGCTGCGCCATATTGAAGCTTTCGTAGACCTGGCCCTGGTTGGCCGCGCCGTCGCCGAAATAGGCGGTGGAGACGCTGTCATTGCCGCGGTACTTGTTGGCAAAGGCGAGACCGGTGCCGAGCGAGACCTGGGCACCGACGATGCCGTGACCGCCGTAGAAATGCTTTTCCTTGGAGAACATGTGCATGGAGCCGCCCTTCCCCTTGGAATAGCCGCCCCGACGCCCCGTCAGCTCGGCCATGACGCCACGAGCGCTCATGCCGGTTGCCAGCATGTGGCCGTGGTCGCGATAGCCGGTGATCACCTGATCGCCTTCCTTCAGCGACATCTGCATGCCGACGACGACCGCTTCCTGACCGATGTAGAGGTGACAGAAGCCGCCGATGAAGCCCATGCCATAGAGCTGTCCGGCCTTTTCCTCGAAACGCCGGATGAGCAGCATGTCGCGGTAGGCCTGGATCTCCTGGTCCTTGTCGAATTCGGCGTAGGTGCCGCCGTTGAAGTCTTTTCGTGCAGGCTTTGCCGCGAGTTTGCGGCCGGATACAGACGCGGTCTTGTTAGGCGCCATTGATCCCTCCCTTTGTGCTGCATGTGTCATTTCTGAGCGCTACCATAGGGAAGAAACAGCACCCCAGCAATGCCATAAATGCATGGCACACATTCAGCACAACCCGATGATATCATTAATGAAAAATAGATTAACCAGGATCAGGTTAATCTAGAAGTAGTTGTTGAATATGACAATTTCATTGTCGCGAGAGACGTTCAGCTGGTAGCGGGCGATCTCGTCCAGCATATCCTTTTCGAGAGAACCGTCGCTCAAAAGCTGAACCTGGCGCTCCAGGCCGCGCCGCTTTTCCGTCAACTGGCCAAGTTCTGCCACCCGTTCCAGCCGCTGCCGCTCGAACTTCTCTGTCGCCACGAGCCCCAGATCGCCGTTGAGCGAATGGTAGCCGAAATAGGAGAGGAAGGCGACAGTGATGAGCGGAAGGACGAAACGGCCCAGTTTTCTTTCTTTATGATGCTTGGTCCACATTACCCAGCGACATCCTGCAACGCATTACGAATGCCTCAAACTGCCAGAACTTGCTTAAGCAATCGTTGACCCTGCGCAGGACGCAGAAAAGCCCGGACGAACCGGGCTTTTCTAAACGTTGAACAAAGACGGCGCGTTACGCCCGGATCATCGAGCGGCCGGCGTAGGCTGCCTGGGGACCGAGCATTTCCTCTATGCGGATCAGCTGGTTGTACTTGGCCAGCCGGTCGGAACGCGACAGCGAGCCGGTCTTGATCTGTCCGCAGTTGGTGGCGACCGCGAGATCGGCAATCGTGGAATCCTCGGTTTCGCCGGAACGGTGCGACATGACGCTGGTGTAGCTAGCCTTGTGCGCCGTCTCGACGGCGTCGAGCGTTTCCGTCAGCGTGCCGATCTGGTTGACCTTGACGAGGATGGAGTTGGCAACGCCCATTTTTATGCCGTCGCGCAGGCGGGCGGAGTTGGTGACGAAGAGGTCGTCGCCGACCAGCTGGCACTTGCTGCCAATCTTGTCGGTCAGATACTTCCAGCCGTCCCAGTCGTCCTCGGCCATGCCGTCCTCGATCGAAATGATCGGGTATCTGCCGGCGAGCTCGGCCAGGTAGTCAGCCATGGCTTCCGGCTCCAGCGTGCGGCCTTCGCCTTCCATCTCGTATTTGCCGTTCTTGAAGAATTCGGTCGAAGCGCAATCAAGCGCCAGGCACATGTCCTCGCCCGGCGTGTAGCCGGCCTTCTCGATCGACTTCATGATGAAGTCCAGCGCTTCCGGGGCGCTCTTCAGGCCCGGCGCAAAGCCGCCCTCATCGCCGACGTTGGTGTTGTAGCCCTGCGCCGCCAGTTCCTTCTTCAGGATATGGAAGACTTCCGAGCCCATGCGCACGGCATCACGGATGTTTTCCGCGCCGACCGGCATGATCATGAATTCCTGGAAGTCGATCGGGTTGTCGGCATGGGCGCCGCCGTTGATGATGTTCATCATCGGCACCGGCAGGAGATGGGCGCTCGCGCCGCCGACATAGCGGTAGAACGGCAGGCCGGACGAATCGGCGGCAGCCTTGGCGACGGCGAGCGATACGCCGAGGATCGCATTGGCGCCAAGGCGCGACTTGTTGGCGGTGCCGTCGAGCGCGATCATTGTCTGGTCGACATGGATCTGGCTCTCGGCATCGAAGCCGCCGATGGCATCGAAGATCTCGGTGTTGACGGCTTCCACAGCCTTCTCGACGCCCTTGCCGTGGTAGCGGTTACCGCCGTCACGCAGCTCGACCGCCTCGTGGGCACCGGTCGAGGCGCCAGAGGGAACCGCAGCGCGACCCATGCTGCCGTCTTCCAGATACACATCGACCTCGACGGTCGGGTTGCCTCGGCTGTCGAGGATTTCGCGTGCGACAATGTCGGTGATGGCGGTCATGAGGGCCTCCCTGCTTGTGGGTGAGGATTGAGGATGGCCTGTCTTACTGGATGAATTCAAAAATACAATGGCAGCCGCCCGACGGGCGCCCTGACAAGCAACACAGGAAACAGCTGGCGCTTTGGCAGCGGCAACCTTCTCCGCTTCAATAATTGGTAAGAGTTATACGTTAACCATAACGTATTGCCGGGCCAAGAGGACAGTTTGTCCCGAGGCCAAAAGTATTTTTCTAAGTCATTGATGAGGACGCCATGAAGTTTACTATTGCGCGCAGCCTTGCCTTATTTGGCACCGTCGTTTGCCTCGGCATGGCCACATCGATCGGGATTCAGACCAAGGCCTTCAACGATCTGAGAATCAACGGACCCGCCTACCACCAGATCGTCAATGGCAAGGACCTGGTGGCCGATATCCTTCCGCCCCCGCTCTACGTGGTGGAATCCTACATGCTGGCGCTGGAAGCCTCGGCCGATCCCGCTCGGGCGCAGATGGCGGGCAAACGCATCGTTGGGGTTCTGGGGCCCGATTACGAAGCGCGACGAACCTACTGGCAGTCCTCCGACCTGCAGCCCGCGCTGAAGGCTAAGCTGCTCGACGACGTGCTGGTCAAGGGCGACGTCTACTGGACAATCATGCAATCGCAGATCATCCCGGCGCTGAGTTCGAGCGATGCGGCGGCACGCCAATCGGCCTTTGCCCGACTCAGCCAAGCGTTCCACGATCACGAGGCCTCCGTCGTGCAACTGGTTCAGGCCGCAGTAGCCTTTCAGGCCGCCAGCGAAGCGGCCGCAGCCGAGGATACCGCTTACTACATCCGCTATACCTACGCAGCAGCTGCCGCATCGATCCTGATCCTGCTGGCCGGACTGTTTGCCCTTCGCCGCCGTGCCATCGTGCCGCTGGCGGCCATGCGCGACTACATGGCCGTGCTGGCGAACGGCGATTACGGCAGGCCGGTGCCTTATGAAGGACGCGCCGACGAGATCGGCGCAATGGCGCGTGCCGTCACGGTGTTCCGAGAGGCTGCGCTGGAGCGGGACGTCAGCCGCAGGCAAAGGGAGACGGATCAGGATCGCCAGATCGAGACCGAGCGCCGCCAGATGGCCGAGCGCGCAGCGGCAGATGCCGAACGCAGGCAGGTCATAGACCTCCTGAGCGGAGCGCTGGAGCGGTTGGCCAGGGGCGACCTGACCTGCGAGATCACGCAGAGCTTCGGCGACGAATACGAGAAGCTGCGCACGGAGTTCAATTCGACCGTTGCCGTGCTGGGTCAGACACTCAGCGAGATCTCCGGTGTGACAGAGACCGTTCGCAACGGCACCCACGAGATCGCCACCGCGACCGACGATCTGGCTAAGCGAACCGAAGCACAGGCGTCCTTGCTCGAGCAGGTGGCGTCAGCGCTCGAGGAAATCACCACGACCGTCAAGACGGCCTCGGACCGAGCGCTGGAAGCCAATCAGATGGTTGCCGTGACGAAAGACAGTGCGCAACGCTCCTCTTCCGTCATGAGCGAGGCTGTGG
Organism: Rhizobium sp. PK7-22; assembly: GCF_056530405.1. NCBI lineage: Bacteria > Pseudomonadati > Pseudomonadota > Alphaproteobacteria > Hyphomicrobiales > Rhizobiaceae > Rhizobium > Rhizobium sp. PK7-22. The sequence goes on along the minus strand of NZ_CP096514.1, from coordinate 2,337,476 downwards.
CGGCGATGGAGAAGATCGAGGATTCGTCTGCGGAAATCAGCAAGATCATCAACGTCATCGACGAGATCGCGTTTCAGACGAACCTGCTGGCACTGAACGCCGGCGTCGAGGCGGCACGCGCCGGCGAGGCCGGGCGAGGTTTTGCCGTCGTTGCGCAGGAAGTCCGCGAACTGGCGGGCCGCTCTGCCAATGCCGCCAAGGAGATCAAGGCGCTCATCCATACCTCCTCATCACAGGTGGCCGCCGGCGTGGGGCTGGTCAACCGTACAGGCGACACGCTGGAGGAGATCAACAAGGGCGTTCAGAACGTGGACGGGCTGATCGCGACGATCGTGCGGGCATCCTCGGAGCAGGCGACGGCGCTGGCTGAGGTAAGCGGCGCCGTCAACCGGATGGATCAGGTCACACAGCAGAATGCCGCCATGGTGGAAGAGAGCAGCGCTTCCTGTCGCGACCTTAATGGCGAAGCGCTGAACCTCAACACGCTGATCGCGCGCTTTCAGGTGGCCGAACAGCAGGCTCGCCCGAAGATTGCTTCACCGGCACCTCAGGCAGTGAGGCCGCACCCGGACCTTTCGGCTCAACAGGCCGCGGGCAATGCGGAGCGCCTTGCCGCTTCACCATCGCCGGCACTCGCGCTGAGCCGCAAGATCGCCGACGCCTTCGATGGTGCAGGCAAACCGGCCGCGGCGCTGAGCAGAAAGACGTTCTGAGCGGCGTGATGGACCGCTAGCAGAAGAAGGGCGCTGCCCGAACCGGCGCCGCTGCCTTCTTCTCTCAGGCCGGACCGATGGAAGCGGAACTCAGCCCTTCGTCACCGCATCGAAGGCCAGAAGCTTTTCCAGAAGCCGTGGCATGTCGTTCAGATGCACCATGTTCGGGCCATCGGAAGGGGCGTTGTCAGGATCTTCGTGAGTTTCGATGAAGAGGCCGGCGACACCAACGGCAACGGCGGCACGCGCCAGCGTCTCGACGAACTCGCGCTGTCCTCCGGTCGAACCGCCCTGGCCGCCCGGCTGCTGCACGGAGTGGGTCGCATCGAAGACCACCGGCGAGCCCATGGCCGCCATGGTCGGCAGCGAGCGCATATCGGAGACCAGCGTGTTGTAGCCGAAGGAGGCGCCGCGCTCGCACAGCAGGACGTTCGGGTTGCCGCTGGCCAGGAACTTCGACTGGACGTTCTTCATGTCCCAGGGGGCGAGAAACTGCCCCTTCTTAACGTTGATGACGCGACCGGTCTTTGCGGCAGCGATCAGGAGATCGGTCTGGCGGCAGAGGAAGGCGGGGATCTGCAGGATGTCGACCGTCGGCGCCACCAGGGCGCACTGTTCCTCGGTGTGGATGTCGGTGAGGACGGGGAAGCCGAACTCCGTCTTCAGGTCGGCGAAGACTTCCATCGCCTTCTCCAGCCCAATGCCGCGCTTGCCGGAGATGGAGGTGCGGTTCGCCTTGTCGTAGGACGACTTGTAAACAAGCCCTATGCCGAGCTTGCCGCAGAGCTCCTTCAGGACGCCGGCGATCATGAAGGCATGGTCGCGGCTTTCCATCTGGCAGGGGCCGGCAATCAGGGAAAAGCGAGCCGTCTGCGAGAAGAGCACGCGGCCGGCGCCCTCGCCCGCATAGACCTCAGAATTCGGGCTCACGTCCATCGCATCACTCCTCGAAGGCAAATACCACTTTCTGCCCGGTGGCCTCCGCCACGATCAGGCGGTTGTCCCGGCGCAGGAACGGCACGTCATTAGCAGCAAGGACCGCCTCTGTCACGGCGAGATCGGCGACGGCAAAGACCACCGTATGCCCCCGCAGACCCGGTACCGCCGCGCTCGGGTCGGCCGGGGATTCCGCGGACGGCGTCGGCTCCTCGACGACCCGCAGAATGCCGTTGCGGGTGTCGAATACGATGGTATCGCTTTCGCGCACACCCTGCGCCGCCAGCACCGTCTCCAGGAGGTGACACTCCTCATCGAGACGGCTTGCGGAAAGAACAACCTCCCGCAGCCCGGACACGCCGTTGGCGTGGTGCGCCAGCGCGCCGATATCCCGGGGGAGCGCGTTGATCCGCTGGCAGGAAAACAGGAAGAACGCCGGCGAACGGTCAACGGCTGCAAATGCCAGGCGGAAACTGGCGAGGACCTCTTCGCCATTTGGCAGCTTGAGCTTACGGGAAAATTCGAGGATCTCGCCGGCGGACACGCCCGAGGCGCGGTAACCGGCATCCTCCGCCGCGGCATCGTCGGTCGCCAGCACGAGGCCGGACAAGCCGACGTCCGGGAAGGCCTGGCGCACCTGAAGGTCGCGGCCGGTGAAGACATTGCCGGCATCGGCCGAGTGGACATAGGCATCGCGGTCGGCGATGGCGAGCGGCTCCAGATAGGCGCCATCCTCCAGGAATACGCAGGCATTTTCGGTACCGAACGGATGGCGAGCGTCCGGGGCAACCGTGAAGCCCAGTCGCTCGAGCGCGGCGCGCGCCTGCGGCAGTCCGGCGACGGGAAGGACAAGGTGATCGATGCTGCGGGTCATGTGTGCGCCTCTTTCATTCATGCTGCATGAGAGCGCGCTTTCGCAGCCATCGGAAGATGTCCCGGCCGACGCTGCACGGATATTTTGACCCTTGCGGAACACATGTGGAACAGATACAGTCTGTTCCGTATTTGTTTCACACCAAAGGGGCCATGATGCTCACGCGCAAACAGCAGGAACTGCTTCTCTTCATTCACGAACGGATGAAGGAATCGGGCGTGCCGCCCTCCTTCGACGAGATGAAGGATGCGCTGGACTTGGCCTCGAAGTCGGGCATCCACCGGCTGATCACGGCGCTCGAGGAGCGCGGGTTCATCCGCCGCCTGCCCAACCGGGCCCGGGCGCTGGAGGTGATCAAGCTGCCGGAAGCGTATAGCAGCAGCCTGCAGCCGCGTCGCGGCTTCTCGCCGAGCGTCATCGAGGGCAGCCTCGGCAAGACAAAACCGGCGCCCGCTCCCGCGGCGCGGGCCGCCAACGACGAGAGCGGCAGCGCGACCGTTCCGGTCATGGGCCGCATCGCCGCCGGCGTGCCGATCTCGGCCATCCAGAACAATACCCACGATATTTCCGTTCCGATCGAGATGCTGGGACCGGGCGAACATTACGCGCTGGAGGTGAAGGGCGATTCGATGATCGAGGCCGGCATCCTCGACGGCGACACGGTGATCATCCGCAACGGCCAGACGGCCGGCCCGGGCGACATCGTCGTGGCACTGGTGGACGACGAGGAAGCTACGCTGAAGCGCTTCCGACGCCGCGGCGCCTCGATTGCGCTGGAAGCCGCCAACCCGGCTTACGAGACCCGCATCCTGCCGGCAGAGCGGGTCAAGGTTCAGGGCAAGCTCGTCGGCCTCATCCGCCGCTACCACTGATCAGCGTCGCGATCGATACCGGCACCGTTGCGTCGAAGCTGTCGCTGCGCCAGTCATAGTTTCGATGGCGGTTCCAGGGGCGGTCGACACCGCTGATCGCCGCGATTGCGTGCCAGCGTGTTGCGTCCCGGCTGCCGTTCAGGTGGATCTCCAGGGCGCCCGTCTTTCGCAAAATCCTGCCGCTGATCAGCAGGGCGCCGGAGCGGCATTCGTCGAAGCCGGCCCGGGGTGCGACGACGACCGTTGCCACATCGCAGCCTATGCCGGTCAGCCGGCCATCCTCCATCACCGCAACCATTGCTCCCTCCGTCGTCACGGCCAGACACCAGGCTTTCGGCAGGCAGTGGAAGAGCCCCCTCTTCTCCTCCGCCACCCGGGCCATGTCCCGCATTGCTGTGCGAACCTTTGCCAGCTGATCTGGATCCAGTGGCAGACGTTCGGCTGCGTCACCGGCCAGGATCGCCTCGATATCGTCGGATGGTGACACTTCCGGCCCGAGAGGCTCCCCCAGCACCAGAGCCCGCTGCCATTGCCCGTAGATGAAGTCCGGCGGACGCGCGCGGTTGGTGGCGACGGCTGGCCCCGTAAGCGCCACGAGCGAACCGTCCTGCGCCACCAGAAGATCGGCCGGAGGGTGTCGCTGCGCGTGCCAGCTCAGCAGGAACGCTGCCGCCAGAAGCGGAAGTCCGACCAGCCGCAGACGGGTGCGCAGGAGCGCCAGGAGCAGAAAGCCGGCCGATGCCATTGCCAGGAACCACAGGTGCTGGCGGCCGACCTCGACGTCACCACCCCAGGCTGCCACGTATCTGGCCACAGCAATCACTGCGGCGAGGCCATGCCCCATCAACGTCAGGAAAGGACCGTCGAGGCCGAAGGGCATCAGCAGCATGGCGATGAGACCGGCCGGCATGACGAGGAAGGAGATGATCGGCATCACGGCGAGGTTTGCCGCCAGGCCGTAGCCTGCAAGGCGGTGGAAGTGGTCCATGGAGTAGATGGCGGTCGACAGTCCGCCGATCAGGGAGGTCGCGAAAATGCCGGCCATGAAATGCCAGCCGGTGATGACCACAGCCCATCGCCCCTTGAGCGGCGGAAAGAATGTCGCCTCGGCATCGGCGGCCCGCCGGCTCCAGACCGCATAGCCGGCGACCAGCGCGACCGTCGCGGCAAAGGACATCTGGAAACTCGGCCCCAGGATCTCCGAGGGCGACATGGCGAGGATCACGAGCGCGGAGATCGCGACATTGCGCAGGCTGATGGCCATCCGGTCGAAGAAGACGGCAATCAGCATCACCGCCATCATCAGATAAGCCCTCTCGGCCGAGATGGCGAAACCGGAGATCAGGTAATAGGCGGTCGCCATCAGCAGGGCGCCGAAGGCGGCGATCTTCTTGACCGCAAAGGCCTGTGCAAAGCCGGTGAACCAGCCGAGGCCCGTCCGCAACCCGACGAAGAAGATGCCGGCGGCGAGCGCCATGTTGAGGCCGGAGATGGCGACGATATGGGCAAGGCCGGAGACGCGCAGCGCCTCGGTCGTGTCCCTGGAAATCGCGCGTCTCTCGTCGGTGACAATGGCGGCTGCAAAGGCGCCGGCATCGCCCGGCACGGTCGCGCGGATCCGCTCGGCGATCGCGCCCCGAAGCGCAAAGATCCGCCGCTCCAGACCATCTGTCGATGCGCTCTCGGAGGCCCGCGGCTCTGCTGTGCGAACGGGTGCGCCATAGAAGAAGCCGACGGCGCCGATGCCATCGAAATAGGCGCTGAAGGCGAAATCGTTGAGGCCGGGGAGCGCCGGACCCGAGGGCGGCGACAGGCGCGCGCGCCCGCTGATCCATTCTCCGGCTTCAAACGGGGTGTGTCGGGAGCGCGCCAGCAGCACGACCTGCTCAGGCGGGCGGCGGATCACCGGGTCGGCGGTCGCGGCGAGCCGGATGATGTAGCGCCAGCGGCCCGGCCCGGCGGCCTCCCGCCGTTCTATCTCGCCCGTCACCATGGTCGTCACGGGCGAGTCGAGGAGCAGGGTCGACCGGCGCCAGGTCTCCACCTGCGCCAGCCCTGCCCCCGCCAGTAGCAGCGCCAGCGTCAGCGGGACGAGCGGGAAATTGCCTGATCGCGCCCTTGTGACGATGGCGACGAGCGTGAAGACCAGGAGGCCCGCCATGAGGGCGACGGCGGGCGGATCGACGGGAGACGCGAACCAGGCAATCGCACCGATGCCGACCAGCACAGGGCAGAAGAGGAACAGGTGCCCGTGGTCCTTTTCCTCCTCGACCATGGCGGAAAGGCGCAGGGCAAGCCGATCACGCTCTCGGGCGACATGCCAGCGCCTGCGGGAAGCGTCCCATCGGCCGGCGCCGTAGAGCGGCACATCCGTCAGGTCTTGAGCGGGTGTCGGAAGGACCAGAGGCAAAAGACCTGCCTCACGGACCGAGGGCGCCTCGTCCGCCTCCCACTTTTCGAGAAGCACGCGTTCCTGCGGCATCGGTGGCCCGTCCCGGCTGGCCATGGAGCATGCAACCGGCAAAGACAAAATGCAACCCGCGCCTGTGGCAGCAGCGCGCTGGACACGTCGCGCTGACTGTTTCTTAACCTCATTCAAGCATCGGAGGCAGAAGGATTTTGGCAGTGCACAATTAGACATCAGCAGTGCTTGGCAGCAGCCGCCGGATCATATAGCTACACGATACGCTTATTTCTTGTGGCGTTTTGGGACGCCACGCCGCCAACAGGTTGGAGGATCACATGACGGATAGAAGCGCAAATCTGGTGTTGGGTGACAAACACGTCGATCTCACCGTCAAGTCGGGCACGCTCGGGCCGGACGTGGTCGACATCGGAAGCCTTTACAAGCAGACCGGAGCTTTCACCTACGACCCGGGCTTCACGTCCACGGCCTCCTGCGAGTCGAAGATCACCTTCATCGACGGCGACGAAGGCATTCTGCTGCATCGCGGCTACCCGATCGAGCAGCTGGCCGAACACGGCGACTTCCTGGAAACCTGCTACCTGCTTCTCTACGGAGAACTGCCGACGGCAGCCCAGAAGAAGGACTTCGACCATCGCGTGACGCACCACACCATGGTGCACGAGCAGATGAGCCGCTTCTTCACCGGCTTCCGCCGCGATGCCCACCCGATGGCCGTCATGTGCGGCTGCGTCGGCGCGCTGTCAGCCTTCTACCACGACTCCACCGACATCACCGATCCGCACCAGCGCATGGTCGCTTCGCTGCGCATGATCGCCAAGATGCCGACGATCGCAGCCATGGCCTACAAGTACCACATCGGCCAGCCGTTCGTGTATCCGCAGAACGATCTCGACTACGCGTCGAACTTCCTGCGCATGTGCTTTGCCGTGCCGTGTGAAGAGTACAAGGTCAACCCGGTTCTGGCACGCGCCATGGACCGGATCTTCATCCTGCACGCCGACCACGAGCAGAATGCATCGACTTCGACCGTGCGCCTTGCCGGCTCGTCGGGTGCCAATCCGTTCGCCTGCATCGCGGCCGGCATCGCCTGCCTCTGGGGCCCTGCCCACGGTGGCGCCAACGAGGCTGCGCTCAACATGCTGTCGGAGATTGGCAGCGTCGACCGCATCCCGGAATATATCGCCCGCGCCAAGGACAAGAACGATCCGTTCCGTCTGATGGGATTCGGCCACCGGGTCTACAAGAACTACGATCCGCGCGCCAAGATCATGCAGAAGACGACGCATGAGGTTCTGAACGAACTCGGTCACAAGGACGATCCGCTGCTGCAGGTCGCCATGGAACTAGAACGCATCGCGCTGACCGACGAGTACTTCATCGAGAAGAAGCTCTACCCGAACATCGACTTCTATTCGGGCATCACGCTGAAGGCGATGGGCTTCCCGACCACGATGTTCACGGTGCTCTTCGCGCTGGCCCGCACCGTCGGCTGGATTGCCCAGTGGGCCGAGATGATCGAGGATCCGCAGCAGCGCATCGGTCGTCCGCGCCAGCTCTACACGGGCGAGGCACAGCGCGACTATCTTCCGGTTTCGAAGCGCTAAGCCAGGAAATCGACAATCAAGAAAAAAGGCCCGGTGATCAACCGGGCCTTTTTTCGTCCACCATCTCTAGAACAATGCCGGCCGCCGCCTCGCCGGGCGGTACCCCCGTCTGAAGGCGCTGCCAGGTGAGGTCGAAGCCGTCGATCATCGCGCGGCGCTGCGGCGTGTCGGACGACAGGCGTTCGGCCCAGCGGCACAGGCTGCCGGGGCGCACCATTTCATTGATGTATTCCGGGATCAGTGGATAATCGGAGATCAGGTTCGGCAGTGCCGCAGACCAGATCTTGATACGCTTCGACATCATCGTGATCAGCCAATCGGCCCTGTAGGCGGAGACCACGGGCACGCCCGCCAGCGCCAGTTCCAGGATCACCGTGCCGGAGGCGGCAATGGCTGCGTCCGCTTCGGCGAAGGCCGCCCATTTGTACTCGGCCGTCACGCTGATCTCCGGCGAGACCGGCAGGGAAGCGGCGATATCCCGCACGAGCGCCTCCTGGCGCGGCACGGTCGGCAGCAGGAAGCGCGTCGGCCCATTGCGGCTGACAAACTGCGCCGCAGCGTCCCCGAAGATCGGCAACAACTGGCGGATCTCGGCGGATCGGGAGCCGGGGAGCAGCATGATAGTCTTCTGGTCGTCGACCTGCTGCAGCGGCCGCTCCGAGCGGGCTGCGCGCACGCGGGAGATTTCCGGGTCGCTGGTCAGCCGGTGGCCAACGAAGGTCGTCGGCGGTCCGCCCAGACGCTCCATCGCCGCAGGCTCGAACGGCAGCACGGCCAGAACGTGATCGATGTAGGGCACCATGGCCCGAGCCCGGTATTCCTTCCAGGCCCAGACGCTCGGGCAGACATAATCGACGATCGGCAGATCCGGCAGGGCCGCCCTCACCCGTTTGGCGACACGATGGGTGAAATCCGGGCTGTCGATGATGACAAGCACGTCGGGCCGGGCGGCAATGATGGCGTCCGCAGTCTGACGGATTCGGCGCATCAGCTGCGGCAGGCGCTGCAGGACCTGCGTCAGCCCCATGATGGAGAGTTCGGAGAAGTCGAACAGCGACCGGAGGCCCTCGGCCTGCAGGGCATCGCCGCCGACGCCGACCAGTTCGACAGGACCGCCATTGGCAGCCTTCAGCGCGGCGACGAAGTCACCCCCGAGAAGATCGCCGGAGACCTCGCCCGCGACCACGGCAACCTTGAGAACGGTGTCGGTCATTTCAACCCTCCGCTGGCAAGCTTCGTATCGATACCGCAGACGAACAATCCCGCATCTTCGGCGGCCGCAATCACCGCCTGCTCGTCGAGAATGAGCGCACGACCGGCTTCGACGGCGATGCCGGCCAGACCGGCGCGGGCGGCATTGGTGACCGTGGACATGCCGATGGCCGGCAGGTCGGCCCGCACATCCTGCTGCGGCTTGCAGAGCTTGACAAGAACGCCTCGGCGGCGCCGCGAGATCCGGCCTTCGTCGCGCAGCAGCGCAACGCGCTCGAGCATGCGGTCCGTTCCTTCCGCGCCTTCCAGCGCGACCACGCGTCCTCCCACACTCACCGCACCCTGGCCGACATCCAGCTCGCCGAGCGCCAGGGCAGCCTTGATCGCCTCCTCAACGTCGCGCAGGTCATCGGCGGAGGGCGTGGCGGTGGTGAGGGATCCAATTCGGGCCAGCAGCCCGGGGGCAATCTCATGGGCACCGATCACGCGGCATCCCATGCCTTCGAAAAGCCGGATCACCATCTGCAGCAGCGCGTCGTCGCCGCCCGACAGCAGGGTGCGCGCAACGGCCGGTACTTTGACGAGGGTTCGCAGCGTCGGACGAATTTCGCGCCAGTCCGGGCGACGCCTGACGGCGCCCGACATCACCACGCGGTCGACACCCTTCTGGCGCATGAAGCGCTCGATGCCGGCGAGATCGCCGACATTGGCGGTGACGCTGTCGAAGCCGGTGAAATTCTGGTTGGCTTCGTTGTCCAGAGCAATGACGACGGGATCTTCACCGGCAGCGCGGGCCGCCTCGGCGAGGTAAAGCGGAAGATGTCCCCAGCCGGCGACAATGGCAAGCCGCCCGTCTCTCTCGGGCCGCGCGGGGACTGCCATCGCTCAGGCTTTGCCGCGGTGGGGCGAAGAGAGAGCGCGATCGCTGTCGGCAGCGATGAAATCGAGGATTTCCATCACTTCCTTGCAATCGGCATAGTCGTCGCGAATGGCGGCTGCATTGCTGCGGATGTTGCCCTCGCCCTCGAAGATCTGCTTGAAGGCCCGGCGCACGATGTGGATCGTCGCCCGCTCGATGCCCGAACGGCTCATGCCGACGACATTGAGGCCGGCAAGCACGCCCGGGTTGCCGTTCAGCATGCCATAGGGAATGACATCATAGCTGACGGCGGACAATCCGCCGATGAAGGCGTGGCGACCGATGCGGCCGAACTGATGCACGGCGCAGCCGCCACCGAGGATGGCGCGGTCGTCGACCCGCACGTGGCCGGCCAGCATCACATTGTTGGACATGATGATGCCGTCGCCGAGAATGCAGTCATGGGCAACGTGGGAATTGGCCAGGAGCAGGCAGTTCTTGCCGACCACGGTCTTGCCGCCGCCGCCGACCGTGCCGGTGTTGATGGTCACGCCTTCGCGCATGGTGCAGCCGTCACCGACCGTCAGCGTCGAATCCTCACCCGCCTCGTGGAGGCTCTGGGAGCTACCGCCGATCACGGCCATCGGGAAGATCTTGCTGCCGCGACCGATCTCTGTCCTGCCGGTGACAACCGCATGGGAGACGACCTCGACGTCATCCTTTAGCACCACATGAGCGCCGATGGTGCAGAAGGGGCCGACAGACACGTTTTCGCCGATCACGGCGCCGTCCTCGATCACCGCCATCGGATGGATGCGGGCCGTGGAGGCGACGGTGCTCATGCGCCCTCCTTGCGGCGGATCATGGCGCCGATATCTGCCTCCGCAACGAGGGTGCCATCAACGATCGCGTCGCAATGGAACTTCCAGATATTGCCGCGCTGCTTCTGCTTCTTGACGTGAAATTCGACGCGGTCGCCGGGCACCACGGGCCTCCGGAAGCGGGCGTTGTCGATGGTCATGAAGTAGACCAGATTGCCGCCCTCGCCTTCCTTGCGGGCGCAAATGGCACCGGCCGTCTGCGCCATGCCTTCAACGAGAAGAACGCCCGGCATGATCGGCTGATCGGGGAAGTGCCCGGTGAAATGCGGCTCGTTGGCGGTCACGTTCTTGATGCCGATGGCCGAATCGTCGCCGTCGATCTCGATGATCCTGTCCACGAGCAGAAACGGATACCGATGCGGCAGCAGTTTCATGACCTCGAGAATATCAGCTGTCCCAAGCGTTGCGCCGGCTTCCTTACTCATTCCTCTCTCCTCTACGCTTCGCCCGTTCGTCAGACCGCGTCATCGATTCGGCGACATCGCGCAGGAAATCCTTGAGCGGTCTTGCCGGCACGCCGCCATAGCGCGCGCCTGCGGGGACGTCGGCCATCACGCCACTCATTGCAGCGATCTGAACGCCGTCGCCGATGGTGATGTGTCCGTTGACGCCGGAGGCGCCACCGATCATTACGCCATTGCCAATGGTGGTCGAACCGGCAATTCCCACGCCGCTGACGATGCCGCAGTGGCGACCGATGCGGACATTGTGGGCAATCTGAACCAGATTATCGATTTTCGTGCCTTCGCCGATGACCGTATCATCCATGGTGCCGCGGTCGATCGTGGTGTTGGCGCCGATCTCAACGTCATCCTGAATGATGACCCGCCCGACCTGGACGATCTTGATCATGCCGCGGGGTCCGGGTGCATAGCCGAACCCGTCCTGGCCGATGCGAACGCCATTGTGGACGATGACATTGTTGCCGAGGAGCGCCGCAATAATGCTCGCGCCAGCGGCGACCGTGCAGTTGCGGCCGATCTTGACGTCGGCACCGATGACGGCGCCGGCGCCAATGCGGGTTCCGGCACCGATTTCCGCACGAGCACCGATGACGGCCATGGGCTCGATCTCAACGCCGTCCTCAAGACGTGCGGTCGCGTCAACGAAAGCGGCCGGGTGAATACCGGGAGCGTCCGAGAGGATCCGCGGAGGACGCAGCGCAACGGGGTGAAGCAGACCACCGGCCAGGGCGAATGCCGCATGCGGCTTCGGTGTCAGGAGAACCGGTATGTGAGCAGGGACAATCGGGCGGAGCGCTTCGTCGCAAAGGATCGCGGAGGCGTTGCAGCTTTCCAGGTCGCCACGCGCCTTGCGCGACAGGATATAACAGATGTCGCCCTCGCCTGCCCTTGCGACGGGCGCAACGGAGCGGATGCGGCGGTCGCCCGCCGCATCGTCAAGAAGTTCTGCCCCCAGATGGGCGGCCAGCTCGCGCAAGCCTATTCCATCGTGGGGCGGAAAGAAGTCGTTGGATTCCATCAGGTCGATCAGCTCCAGAACAGATTTTGACCGCAGTTCTGGTCGGCGGAGATCAGAACTGGTTCGCCATGCTGAACCGGAACTGCTGCTCCTCGTCGAAGTCTTCCTTGACAACCGGCATTGCGTAATCGACGCGGATCGTACCGAAGGGCGATGCCCACTGGATGCCCGCACCGACCGAGGCGCGCCAGGACATATCCGTGCCCACAGCGCCCGCACTGTTGGCAACGTCGTTGCCGTAGAGCGTGCCTGCATCGGCAAAGAGCGCGGCGCGAAGACCGAAGTCCTCCGGGAAAGCCGGCATCGGAAGCGTCACCTCAGCCGAAGCCGTGAAATAGGTGGTGCCGCCGAGTGCGTCGCCATTCGGCATGCGCGCACCGATGCCATTGTTTTCAAAGCCGCGCACCTGACGACCGCCAACCATGAACTGATCGAAGACATTGAGCGAGTCGCCCGTCCCCATCACATGTCCGGCGCCCACAGCCACCGAGCCGATGATGTCCGCCTCGTCGGAGAGCAGCTGATAGTAGCGGGCCCGACCGTAGATCTTGTAGAACTCCGAGTCGCCGCCGAGACCGGCATACTCATGCGTCAAGGTTGCATAAATACCCTCGCGCGCCAGCGTCGAGCTGTCGAGCGTGTTGTAGGTCAGCGTCTGGGAAACGGAGGACTGAACGAATTCACCGTGGGTGATCAGATCACGATACGGTGCGGAAAGCTGGTTCTGCCAGTCACCATCGCCGGTGTAATCGATCTGCTTGTAGGTGTAGCGGAACGTCGTCGCCAGATCCTCGGTGATCGGCGCCGTGACACGCAGCGTCACGCCCTGCTCGTCATAGTCGTAATAGTCTTCCGACGAGGTCTGGCTCTTGAAGAGATCAAAGCCGGCTGCCAGGCGGTAGCCCAGGAAGTAGGGCTCGGTGAAGGACAGCGAGTAGCTGCGCGCATCGTCAAGACCACCACCGACGGCGACGCGTATGAACTGGCCACGACCGAGGAAGTTCTTTTCTTCGACCGACGCTTCCAGGATCAAGCCATCGCCGCCCGCCGAGTAGCCGGCACCGATGCCGAAGGAGCCGGTCGGCTGGTCCACGACGTCCACGACGACCACGACGCGGTCGGCTGCAGAGCCCGGAGCCGTCGAAATGTTGACGGTGGTGAAGTAGCCGAGAGCTTCAAGCCGGCGCTTGGCGCGCGAGACCATCTGTTGGTTGAAGGCGTCGCCTTCGCTGAAATCGAATTCGCGACGAATGACATAGTCGCGGGTGCGGGTGTTGCCGCGGATATCGATCCGCTCGACGTAGGCGCGCTCACCCTGATCGACGAGATAGGAGACGCCGACCGTCTGATTGTTGAAGTCGCGATTGCCGCGCGGCGTGACCCGAGCAAAAGGATAGCCGGCGGAGGCAACGCGCTGAGAGATGGCTTCCATCGACTTCTGGACCTCGGCAGCATCGTAGGTGTCGCCGGCGCGGGTCCGGACCAGGCCCTGAAGATCTTCGGAGTTCACGCCATCGACCGTCGATTCGACGACGATGTCGCCGAACTGGTAGCGAGGGCCTTCTTCGACCGTAAAGGTGATCGTGTACTGGTTCGACGCTTCATCAAGCACCGCTTCAGACGAGATGATGCGGAAATCCGGGTAGCCGTGGTTGTAGTAGAACTGGCGCAGCGCATCTTCGTCGGCACGCAGCTTGTCCTGGTTGTAGACGTCCTTGCGGGTCAGGAACGACAGCGGACCCGACTCCTTCGTCAGGATAACGGACTGTAGGCGTCCATTGCCGTAGGCCTGGTTGCCGACAAAATTGATCGTCGAGATCTTGGTGCGATCGCCTTCGTTGACAACGAAGGCGAGGTTCACACGACCTTGACCAACCGGAACGACCTGCGTCGTCACTTCGATATCGCTGCGACCGATCGCGGAATAGGCTTCCCGAAGGCGCTCGATGTCGGCGTTGACCAGTTCCTGATTGTATGGACCCAGTGGCTGGGTCTGCACGACCGCGGCCAGCTTGTCGTCCTTGATCTTCCGATTGCCGTTGAAGACAACCTGGTTGACCAGCTGATTCTCGCTGACGTTGACGACGAGCGTGCTACCGGAAACCGCAATGCGGACATCGGAGAAATAGCCCGTCGAATACAGACGCTTCACCGACTCGTCGATATCGACGTTGGTAAAGCTGACGCCCGGGCGAATGGTGAGATTGGCGCGAACCGCCTCTTCGCCGGCACGCTCGGCTCCGCGAACCTGAACGCTGCGGATGACGGCCGCTTCTGCGACGGATGCCGAAGCAAGCACCGATACCCCGGCGCCGGATGCAACAACACTAGTAGACAGCGCAAACGCCGACACTGCGTTCAAAAACTTCGAACCAGCCTTCATTTTCAATTCTTACCTTTTTCCGTTGTCCCGCAGCGGGTGGAGCCCGACTCCGGCCACACGTGTGTCGTTTTACCTTCTTTTGCCTTACAAGCAAGGCATGGCGTTAAAATCTGTTTACTTCACACGAAGGCGTGGCTGCCATGCCACGCAGAGCTCAAAAGACGGTAAACAAACAGTTTTAATCAAAGTCATCCCATCCAGCGTCCGAAGGTATCATTCCAGGTCGCAAACACCATCAGCGTCAGAATCATGGCAAGCCCGAAGCGGAAAACGACCTCCTGCACCCGCGGGCTCAGCGGACGTCCTCTCACTGCTTCAAGAGCGTACATGAGCAAGTGACCACCGTCGAGCACGGGGATCGGGAACAGGTTCATCAGACCGAGCGAGACGGAAATGATCGCGGCGAAATTCAGCACCGCGGCAAAGCCGAGGCTTGCCATCTGTCCGGTCGTCTCGGCGATCCGGATCGGTCCACCGATCTGGTCGGCGCTCATCTTGCCGGTGAAGATATTGCCGAGGTATTTGAAGGTGCCGGTGATGATGTGGCCGGTTTCGCGCACGCCCTCGCCCACCGCGGCAAGCGGCGAGAAGGTCTGCTGGCGGAAGTTGCCCCTTTCGGCATTGGTGACGATGCCGATCTGGCCGAGTTCGACCTTGTTGCCGAACTGGTCGGTGATTTCGGTGCGAATCGGCGTCATCGGCAGGTCGATCTGCTGGCCGTTGCGCTCAACGGTGACGATGATCTGCGTTTCGGGACGGACGGCGACATAACGACGGACATCGTCGAAGGTGACGATCTCCTGTCCATCGAGCGCGACGAGCAGGTCGCCCGGCTCGACCCCGGCGGCGGCAGCCGCGCTTTCGGCGCGGACTTCCGCGACAACCGGATCGGAAATCATCTTGCCATAGGTCGAAAACAGGACGGCGAAGATGGCGATTGCCAGCAGGAAGTTGGCGATCGGACCGGCGGCGACAGTCGCGGCGCGCTTCCAGAGCTTGGCGCCGGCTAGCGTCTGGCTGCGCTCGGCCTCACTGTAGCCGGCAAGGCTTGCCGAATCCGGCATGCTGGCCACGTCATCGTCGCCGAAGAATTTGACATATCCGCCCAGCGGAATAGCCGACAGCTTCCAGCGAGTACCGTGGCCGTCGGTGAAACCAACCAGTTCCGGACCAAAGCCGACGGAGAAAGCGGTAACCCGCACGCCGCACCAGCGCCCGATCAGGTAGTGGCCCATCTCGTGAACGAAAACCAGCACCGACAGGACGATGATGAAGGGGATGATATAGCCCGTGAGCAGTCCGATGATCGCCATTGAAGCTTCCGTTCAGTCGTTCTTCTGCCGGCAAGCCGGCCGCCGTCTATTGACCGAACAGGAATTCGGCCACCGACACATCAACATGGCCCCTCAGCGGACCCGACACAAGCGCCAGAAGGAAGATGACGGAAGCGGCAAAAACAAGGCCATCGACCCGGTCCATGACCCCACCGTGGCCCGGTATCATCTGGCTTGAGTCCTTGACGCCGAATCGCCGCTTCATGAAGGATTCGAAGAGATCCCCGATCTGGCTTGCCACGGACAGGATCAGCGACAGGGCAAGGATCCAGACCGACAGCCGACCGAAGAACGCATAGGTCAGGATCGAGCCGGCGACCACGGCAGAGACCGCGCCGCCGACCGCGCCCGACCAGGTCTTGCCGGGCGAGATGCGAGGGGCAAGCTTGGGCCCCCTCAGAGCCCGGCCAACAAAATAGGCCAGAATATCGGTTGCCCAGACGACTGCGAAGATAAACAGGATCGCCGCCAGACCGGCCGCGCCACCATCGCGGATTGCCGCCAGCGAGACGCCGCTCAGGCCTGCATACAGAAGCCCGCCAGGCAGCCACCACGTCCCGCCTCCGATCAACACAATCAGGCACACGGTGATCGCAAACCCGCTCAGGAGCGGCATGCTCATGGCAGGATCTCCGAACGCGATATTGGCGGCAAGCAGAATCACGGCGACCCAGGCGACGAGATTGCCGGTAAAGTTGCGCTCGGTCAGGCGCGCGATCTTCGACCATTCGAAATAGACGAGAAGACTGATGGCTGCCGCCAGAATCTGAAACGGCATGCCCCCTGCCCAGGTCGCGGCGAGCACGACGGCTGCCATGACGAGAGCGGAGATGATGCGGCGCTTGAGCTCCAGGCTCATCATCCGACCACCGCGGTGGTGGCGGGCGACAGACCACCGAAGCGCCGATCGCGCGAGGCAAAGATCCGTAGTGCCTCCTCGAACTGCTGGCGATCGAAATCGGGCCAGTAGCAGGGCAGGAAGACAAGTTCGGAATACGCGGCCTGCCAGAGCAGGAAGTTCGACAGCCGCTCCTCACCGCTGGTGCGGATGATCAGGTCCGGGTCGGGAATGTCGGCCGTATCGAGACGGCGGCTGATCATTTCAGCATCGACGGCATCGGGGTTAATGAATCCGGCGGCGACATCTACGGCGATTTTTGCAACGGCGCGCGCGATCTCGTTGCGGGAGCCATAGTTGAAGGCAATCACCAGCGTCATCGCGGTATTGTTGCGGGTCGTTTCCTCGGCTTCGAGCAGCAGCGGCAGGATGTCGCTTCGCAGCTTCTCGCGCTCCCCAATAATGCGGATGCGGACGTTCTCCCGGTGCAGATCGGCGAGATCGCGGCGGATGAACCGTCGCAACAGGCCGAGCAGCGCTTCGACCTCACTCTCGGGCCGGCTCCAGTTCTCCGATGAAAAGGCAAACAGCGTGAGAAACTTGACGCCAGCGTCGCCGGCAGCCTTCACCGTCTCGCGGACCGCCTCGACCCCCTTGTTGTGGCCGATCGTGCGCGGAAGGCCGCGCTGCTTTGCCCAACGGCCGTTGCCATCCATGATGATGGCAACATGCTCTGGAATGACTGAAAGATCGAGACTAGCCATCGCAATTCCGATTGTCGGGCGTCAGGAGTGCCGGTGCAGGTTAAGCCTACACCTGCATGATTTCTTTTTCTTTCTCGCCGAGCAAGCGGTCGACTTCCGAAATCGTCTCGTCCGTCATCTTCTGAACCCTGTCAGAGAGCGAACGGCTCTCATCCTGGCCGATGACACCGTCCTTTTCGGACTTCTTGAGATCATCCATGCCGTCGCGGCGGACGTGACGAATCGCGACCTTGGCCTTTTCAGCATAGTCGTGCGCGACCTTCACCAGCGATTTGCGCCGCTCTTCGTTGAGCTCCGGCAGCGGAATGCGCAGGTTCTGGCCGTCCATGATCGGGTTCAGGCCCAGGTTGGATTCGCGAATGGCGCGATCGACCGCGTTCACCATGGACTTGTCCCAGATGGACACGCCCAGCATGCGAGGCTCGGGGACCGTGATGTTCGCGACCTGGTTCAGCGGCACGCGCGAACCATAGGCCTCCACCGTCACCGGATCGAGAATGCTGGGCGAAGCACGCCCCGTGCGCAGCGAGTTCAGGTCGCTCTTGAAGGCATTGATGGCGCCGTCCATCCGGCGCTTGATGTCGTTGAGATCGATCGATCCGCTCATCCGTACACTCCCGTCTTGTCTCAGGTTCCTTAACCCGCTTCAGTTGTCGGAGACGATGGTCTTGCGACCGCCACCGTTCAATATCTGGGCGAAACCGCCCTTTTCGTGAATCGAGAATACAATGATCGGGATGGAATTCTCCCGCGCCAGCGCTACGGCTGCGACGTCCATCACCGCAAGCCCCTTGTCGAGCACTTCGCCATGCGTCAGCTGCTCGAACCGGGTTGCCGTCGGGACCTTCTTCGGGTCGGCGGAATAGATGCCGTCGACCTGGGTGCCCTTGAAGATCGCTTCCGCGCCGATTTCGGCGGCACGCAGGGCGGCGGCCGAATCCGTGGTGAAGAAGGGATTTCCGGTGCCGCCGGCAAAGATCACCACCCTGCCCTGCTCCAGATGGTGCAGAGTGCGCAGCTGAGTGAAGCTTTCGCAGATCTCCGGCATGGCAATGGCCGACAGGACTACCGTGTCGATGTCGAGCTTGCGCAGCGACGTCGCAAGCGCCAGCGCGTTGATGACGGTTGCCAGCATCCCCATGTGGTCGCCGGTCACGCGGTCGCCACCCTTGGAGGCAACGGCTACGCCGCGGAAGATATTGCCACCGCCGACCACGACGCCGACCTCGACGCCCATGGCGCGGGCTTCTGAAATGTCGGAGGCAATACGATCCACCACTGCGACATCGATCCCGAAGCCCTGGCTGCCCATCAGAGCTTCACCGGAGGCCTTGAGGAGGACACGCTTGTACATGGGCTTGGGGGACATGGGTACTCCTGACGATTAACCGGCTTGCCGATACACGAAGGGCACCGCGTTGTCACGCGGTGCCCTTGTCGTTTTACCGGGATAGTTTCGTCAGGGTCAGCCTTTGGCGACTGCAGCGACTTCCGCCGCAAAATCGGACTCTTCCTTGGCGACGCCTTCGCCGAGCAGAAGACGGACCATGCCGGTGACTTCGATCGGCGCGCCGACTTCCTTCTCGGCTTCCTTGACGGCTGCGCCGACAGTGAGGTCCGGGTTGATGACGAAGGCCTGCGACAGCAAGGCGACTTCCTCGAAGAACTTGCGCATACGGCCTTCGACCATCTTTTCGATGATGTTGTCCGGCTTGCCCGATTCGCGCGACTGCTCGATGAAGACATTGCGTTCGCGCTCTGCGACGGCCGCGTCGACTTCGTCGGCGCGAATGGCAAGCGGCGCAGTCGCTGCGATGTGCATGGCAACCTGGCGGCCGATGGCCGTCAGAGCTTCCTTGTTGCCGGTCGACTTCAGGGCAACGAGGACGCCCAGCTTGCCGAGGTTGTCGGCCGCTGCGTTATGGATGTAGGTAGCGACGACGCCATCGTCGACGGACAGCAGTGCCGAGCGACGCAGGCTCATGTTTTCGCCGATGGTCGCGATCGCATCCTTGATGGTGTCCGCGACGGGCTTGCCCGACGCCGGGAAGGTTGCTGCGCTGACCGCCTCGACCGAACCGTCGGTCGACAGGGCTACCTGGGCGATACCGCGGACCAGGTCCTGGAAGGCATCGTTGCGGGCAACGAAATCGGTTTCCGAGTTGACCTCGACGACGACGGCCGTCGTGCCGGTGCTGGCGATGCCGATCAGGCCTTCGGCTGCGGTGCGGCCAGACTTCTTGTCGGCCTTGGCGATGCCCTTGGCGCGCAGCCAGTCGATCGCAGCTTCCATGTCGCCGTTGTTTTCAGCGAGTGCCTTCTTGCAGTCCATCATGCCTGCGCCAGACTTCTCGCGCAGTTCCTTCACCATTGCGGCTGTGATTTCGGTCATTGTGTGCCTCTTTTTTCAAGATCGCCTTGGCCGGAAGTACATCGGCGAAGGCAGCGTTGGGGACGAATGTACCCGGAAATATGACAGGGTAATGAAGACCAGTCGCGGGGAGGCTCGCCTCGACCCGGAGGACGAGAGGCGGCGCGGACGCCGCCTCTCGAAAGGATCAGGCCTGCGCCTGAGGCTCGGCCACGGCTTCAGCTTCAGCTTCAGGCACGACTTCACCTTCGAGCGCCGGTTCGACCAGAGCTTCGGAGGACGCGCCGAGATCACGGCCGGATGCGCCCTGCTGGCGTGCGATGCCGTCGATGGCAGCGCGAGCGATCAGGTCGCAGTACAGAGCGATGGCGCGCGAGGCGTCGTCGTTACCCGGGATCGGGTAGTCGATGAGGTCCGGATCGCAGTTGGAATCGATGATGGCCACGACTGGGATGCCCAGGCGCTTGGCTTCGTCGATGGCAATCTTTTCCTTGTTGGTGTCGATGATGAACATCAGGTCCGGGGTGCCGCCCATGTCGCGGATACCGCCGAGAGCCTTGTCGAGCTTCTCGCGTTCGCGCTCAAGGTTGAGGCGTTCCTTCTTGGTGAAGCCCGATGCGTCGGAAGACAGGATCTCGTCGAGCTTGCGCAGGCGCTGGATCGAGTTCGAGATGGTCTTCCAGTTGGTCATCATGCCGCCGAGCCAGCGGGAGTTGACGTAGTACTGGGCCGAACGCTTCGCCGAATCGGCGATCAGTTCGGATGCCTGGCGCTTGGTGCCGACGAACAGAACGCGGCCGCCACGGGCAACGGTGTCCGAAATCGCCTGCAGGGCGCGCGACAGCATGGGCACGGTCTGTGCCAGATCGATGATGTGGATGTTGCTGCGATCGCCGAAGATGTACGGCTTCATCTTCGGGTTCCAGCGGTGGGTCTGGTGGCCGAAGTGAACGCCGGCTTCCAGAAGCTGGCGCATGCTAAAATCAGGCAGTGACATGCCTTTTTCTCCTTTTCCGGTTGAACCTCCGCAAGGCGAACAGCACCCTCTTCGAGAATGCCACCGGCGGAACAGTCCGGATTTCTCCCGGAACATCCCATGCCTTACGTGTGGAATGGTGGTGCGCATACAGGCGATCCCTTGCAAAGGCAAGGGTATTGCGGAAAATAACCCGCGATCGGGCGGCCCCGCGGGTCGCTCAATCGGTTCCGAGGGCGAGCTGCTTCATCTCCTCCAGAACAGAATCGCGGCTGTCTGGAGAGACGCGGTGGATGTCGTCGATGACATAACCGCCGTTTTCCGCCACCACGTCGAAATGCACCTCGTCCGTGCTGTCCTTCAATTCCGCCTGGTCGAGGCAGCGCCAGAGCTTGAAGCGAACCTTGACGGTGGTGACACCGTTTTCCTCGCCGCCAGCATCGATCGCGACATCCTCCAGCGGGCAACCGTCCTGGGAGGCGGTGACGACATCATAGCCGAAGGGATCGCCGGGGCCGCCGTCATCGGTCTCGTAGGCAGGCTTCTTGGACGCCTCGAGATAGGCTGCCTGAAAGCGCTGGCTGAACAGGCGACGCAGCGGCTCCTCGTCGAAGATGTAGCGCCACTCGCTTTCGGCGCTGCCCCAGTTGCTGGTCGTGATTTCCATCACTTCGCGAACCGGGTTGACGGGTTCGGCCGCCGATGCAAGGCCGGCAACAAGGCTGAGGGCAGCGGCGAGGACGAGATTCCGCATGGTGGAGGTCCGATCGGGTTGCGTGTGGCGGCACATTATCCGAGCGCACCTGATTGGCAACAACCAAATCGGGCGACCGGACCGGACACCGGGCGCACCTTTAAATGCCACTCCGTTCCTGCGTATGGCTTTGCGTTCCGGGCCGTGGATGCTATAGCGCAGCCGATCCATGTCCAATCCGCGGGGATAGCCATCCCTGCCCGTATTCGAAGAGGAATCCATGCAAAAGATCAAGGTAGCCAATCCGGTCGTCGATCTCGACGGCGACGAGATGACCCGCATCATCTGGCAGTTCATCAAGGACAAGCTGATCCTGCCCTACCTCGATCTGGACATCGAATACTACGATCTGTCCGTCGAGAACCGCGATGCGACGAATGACCAGGTGACGGTCGATGCGGCGCACGCCATCAAGAAGCATGGCGTCGGCATCAAATGCGCGACGATCACGCCGGACGAGCAGCGCGTCGAGGAATTCGGCCTGAAGCAGATGTGGAAGAGCCCGAACGGCACGATCCGCAACATCCTGGGCGGCGTCATCTTCCGCGAGCCGATCATCTGCAAGAACGTGCCGCGCCTCGTTCCCGGCTGGACCCAGCCGATCGTCGTCGGCCGCCATGCCTTCGGCGACCAGTATCGCGCCACCGACTTCCGCTTCCCCGGCAAGGGCAAGCTGACGATCAAGTTCGTCGGCGAGGACGGTGAGGTCATCGAACGGGAAGTGTTCGACGCCCCGGGCGCCGGCGTCGCCATGGCGATGTACAACCTCGACGATTCGATCCGGGACTTTGCCCGCGCCTCGCTGAACTACGGCCTGATGCGCAAGTGGCCGGTCTACCTGTCGACCAAGAACACTATCCTGAAAGCCTATGACGGCCGCTTCAAGGATATCTTCGAGGAAGTCTACCAGGCCGAGTTCAAGGCGCAGTTCGACGAACTGAAGATCACCTACGAGCACCGGCTCATCGACGACATGGTTGCTTCGGCACTGAAGTGGTCGGGCGGTTATGTCTGGGCTTGCAAGAACTACGATGGCGACGTGCAGTCCGACATCGTGGCGCAGGGCTTCGGCTCGCTCGGCCTGATGACTTCGGTGCTGCTCTCGCCAGATGGCCGCACGGTCGAAGCAGAAGCCGCGCATGGCACGGTCACACGCCACTACCGCCAGCACCAGAAGGGCCTCGAGACCTCGACGAACTCGATCGCCTCGATCTTCGCCTGGACACGTGGCCTCGCCCACCGCGCCAAGCTCGACGAGAATGCCGAGCTCGGCCGTTTTGCCACGACGCTGGAAGAGGTCTGCGTCGCGACCGTCGAAGCCGGCTTCATGACCAAGGACCTGGCGCTCTTGATCGGCCCCGACCAGCCATGGCTGTCGACCACGGCCTTCCTCGACAAGGTGGACGAAAACCTCAAGGCGGCAATGGCTGCCTGAGGCGACGCTTGTTTCTGATCCGAACGGCGGGATGAAAATCCCGCCGTTTTTTTGTGCCTGCGGTTCGCCGGCAGACGGCAATTGCGCCATGTCTCCGGCTGGCGACACGGCAAAGCCCAAGGATCCCGACACAGGCGCCCCGCTTGCCAAGCCGCGGCATCCCGATCACACTTCGGCCTCCAATGGAGGAGTTCTTCATGACCGATGACCCGGTTCTTTACACAAACCCGATGTCGCGCGGGCGCATTGCGCGATGGATGCTGGAAGAGGTGGGCGTGCCCTACAGCGCCGAGATCATTCCTTTTGGGCCTGTCATGAAGGCCCCGGAATACCGGGCCATCAATCCCATGGGCAAGGTGCCGGCCCTGCGCCACGGACAGCATGTGGTCACGGAATGCGCCGCGATCTGCGCTTATCTGGCGGATGCGTTTCCGCAGGCCGGGCTGGCGCCGCCGACGACGGAGCGGGCCGACTACTATCGCTGGATGTTCTTTGCCGCCGGCCCGCTGGAGGCGGCGGTCACCAACCGATCGCTCGGCGTTCAGGTGACGCAGGACAAGCGCGGCATGGTCGGCTACGGCAGCTACGAGGAGGTACTGGACACGCTGGAAACGGCACTGGCAGGCCACGAATTTATCGCAGCCGACCGCTTCACCGCCGTCGATGTCTACGTCGGCTCCCATCTGATGTGGGGCTTGCAATTCGGTTCGATCGAACGTCGCCCTTCGTTCGAAAGCTATGTCGCGGGCCTTGCTGAAAGGCCCGCCCATCTCCGCGCCAGTGCTCTCGATGACGCGGAGATGCAGGCGATGCAAGCGACTGCCTGACGGCATTCTGGTTGGCGGCGGGTATGGAAACGCCCGCCGCTAAGATCAGGGCAGATTGCGCCTCATTCTCGCTAAGTCATTGATGTTGCTTCAGAAGAAGAAGCTGACGAAGCGGGCAAAAATACGGTTTTTTTTGGAACTTACCCGATCTCGCGGACTTTGATCTGGGTGCGTCTGGCACGATGGCCTTCGGTCAGCGACGAGCCGGCACACTTCAAAGACAACCAATCTAGAGAGGTAACGTCCATGAAGATGATCTATGTCACCGCCCTGTTGGCGGGTACCGCACTGATGCCGGCAACCGCCATGGCACAGCAGTCGACGGGAACCAATCCCCAGAATGACGCCGTCCAGTCCGGCCAGAATGCCGCCGGCATGTCTCAGGTTCAGCAGCAGATCCAGCAGGCTCTGCAGGCACTTGAAAACAACGACATGCAGGCTGCACGAGAGGCTGTCCAGGCTGCGCGACGCAATCTCAACCAGGACCGTCAGGGCGATGCCATGGCGCAGATCCGCCAGCCGCTGCAGGAAGCCGACCAGGCGCTGGCGCAGCAGGATGAGGCCGGCGCAGAACGGGCTCTCGATCGTGTCGAGCAGCAGATGACGAACCTCGAACGCCAGGGCCAGCAGAACGCCCAGGGCGCCGACGTGACGATCCAGGAAAGCGAAGCTTCCATCCGCGTCGACGTGCCGGAGCCTGATGTGACGGTGCAGCAGGCCAATCCGCGGGTCGCAGTACAGCAGAATCAGCCCGAGATCACCGTACACCAGCCTGCGCCGATCGTGACCGTGGACATTCCGCAGCCTCGCATCACCATTCGGATGCCGGAGCCTGACGTCAACGTCAGCCAGTCGCAGCCGCAGGTTCAGGTCGAGCAGGGCCAGCCGGAGGTTCGCGTCAGCGAGAGCGAGCCGCAGGTGCGCATGCAGGAAAACGATGAGCAGGCGAATGTCCAGGTCCAGCGGTCCGGCCAGCCGGTCGTGCGCATCCAGGAGTCCGAGCAGCAGGCCAACGTCCGATACGAGGCGGAAGAAGCTCAGGTCCGCGTGAACCGTGCGGAGGGCGAGCCCGAAGTACGCTTCGAGGAAAGCGAGCAGGCTGCGGCCCAGAATCGTCAGGCGTCACAGAACGAGCAGAACAACCAGGCGCAGACCGAAACGGCAGCCAATGAGGATGTCGATCAGGAGAGCACTGCTTCTGTCAACCCGCGGGGCGCTCGCGAAGGTGCCAATATGGCCATCGGCGTGGATGCCACCCGCGATGTGCCGCTCACGGTCGCCGACATCAAGAACTACGACATCGTCGGCGCCAACGGCAACAACCTCGGTGACATCGAGGACGTCGTCAGCGTCAACAACCGTCTTTACGCGGTCGTCACGTCCGGCGGCTTTCTCGGCCTCGGCGAGGAGCGGGCGGCGGTACCCCTGTCGGCACTCTATGTGACCGAAGAGGAAACACTGCTCGGCCCCAACGTGACGGAGCAGCAGATCGACGGTCTCGCAAACTTCGACTCGACCCAATATCCGAACCTTCCGGACGATCATCCGGTAACGCTCGGCGCACGCTAAAAGTGTCCGATCAGATGCCGGAGGCGGCTGGTATTGCCAGCCGCCTCTTTTTTAGCGCTCGCGACCTGCCGGGCGTCCTGACGTCCGCTTGAATGAGATCGGCACGAAAAAAGGCCGAGCTGCAAGAGCCCGGCCTTTCGCATGAAATCCGATCAAACTTACTCGGCGCTGTCGTCAGCAGCCTTCTTCTTCGGAGCAGCCTTCTTCTTTGGAGCCGCAGCTTCATCGGCACCTTCGTCGGCAGCCTCGTCCTTGGCAGCAGCCTTCTTCTTGGGTGCAGCCTTCTTCTTGGCGGGCTTTTCAGCCGAGTCGTCCTCGTCTTCCGCCAGCAGTTCTTCCTTCGTCACCGTCTTGTCGGTCACGTCGACGTCTGCGAGGAGCTTGTCGACGACCTTCTCTTCGAAGATCGGCGCGCGCAGCGAGGCGGAGGCGCCCGGCGTGTTGCGGAAGTAGTCGAGGATTTCCTTCTGCTGACCCGGGAACTGCTGCAGCTGGGCGAAGAGCGCACGCTGCATCTCGTCTTCGGTCACCTCAACGCCGCCCTTCTCGCCGATCTCGGAGAGAACGAGGCCGAGACGGACGCGACGTTCGGCAAGCTTGCGATATTCGACGCGCGCTTCTTCCTCGGTCGTGTCTTCATCTTCGAAGGTCTTGCCGGACTGGGCGAGATCCGTGTTGATCTGGCGCCAGATGTTGTCGAATTCTGCTTCGACGAGGCCCTGGGGCGCGTCGAACTGGTACATCTCGTCAAGCTGATCGAGGATCTGACGCTTGACCTTCTGGCGAGTGACATTTCCGTACTGGCCTTCGATCTGGCCGCGAACGATTTCCTTCAGCTTGTCGAGCGACTCGATGCCGAGCTTGGAGGCGAGCTCGTCGTTCAGCTCGAGTTCGGCGGCAGCAGCCACGTCCTTGACGGTGACGTCGAAGGTGGCTTCCTTGCCGGCAAGGTTGGCCGCCGGATAGTCAGCCGGGAAGTTGACGGTGATGGTCTTCTCGTCGCCGGCCTTGACGCCGACCAGCTGGTCTTCGAAGCCCGGGATGAAGCGGCCGGAGCCGATCACCAGTTCGGCGTCTTCGGCCGTGCCGCCATCAAAGGCTTCACCGTCGACCTTGCCGAGGTAATTCATGGTGACGCGGTCGCCGTCGGCGGCCTTGCCCTTCTTGGTCTCATAGGTGCGGGCGCTCTCGGCGATCTTGAGGATCTGCTCGTTGACCTCCTCGTCGGAGACTTCGACGACTTCACGCACGACCTTGATGCCGTCGGTCGACTTCAGCTCGATCGCGGGAATGACTTCATAGGCCAGCGTGAATTCGAAGTCCGCCTGGGCAGCGAGGATCTTCTCGGCTTCAGCTTCGTCCTCGGTCATGGTGATCGCCGGCTGCGTCGCCGACTTCTCACCGCGCTCGGAGAGGATCTTGGAGGGACGGTCACGGACGATCTCGTTGACGAGCTCGGCCATGATCGACTTGCCGTACATCTTCTTCAGATGCGCGAGAGGCACCTTGCCCGGACGGAAGCCGTTGATGCGGACCTTGTCCTTGGCATCGGCCAGACGCTCATTCATCTGAGCTTCCATGTCCTTGGCCGGGATGACGACCTTGATTTCGCGCTTCAGCCCTTCAGCGAGCGTTTCGGTAACCTGCATTTTCAAACCTTCATAATCGTGGCGGCGGTGCTCAGACAGCCGTTGGTTTCAATGAGCACGACGCCGGAACCTGAGTGACCGGCCGCGACTTCTGGACGCTGATCTCTAGCCTTACATGGCTCCCGATCCTGCCCCTGCGGCTCTGGTGCGGGTAGAGAGACTTGAACTCCCACGCCTTGCGGCACCAGAACCTAAATCTGGCGTGTCTACCAATTTCACCATACCCGCGCTCCAGCCGCGCAAAATCCCCGCTAAGGGGCTTTCGGAGCGCGCGTCTCTATATCACCCGTTTTTTCCAGCGCAAAGAGAAAATGACGGGTTTGCGACGTGTGGCCAAGCCTCGGCTCAGGCTCGCCCGCCCTGCATCGCTTAAGCCTGTATTAACCATCCGAAGATAAGATAAATCTAATTCAACTACGCCGGAACTTCAACAGCCGGCCGCGGTTCGAAGCCCATCGGAGATCGGTCCTGCGCTCCTCCCGCATCAGGACCGGCATGAGCCGGCGCCCTCCTCCTCCTTGCGCCGGTGAACATAACAGCGCCTGCCGTCCCCCTCCCGGCAGGCGCTGTCTTTTTGCCTGACGCCTGGGCCAATGGCGTAAAGATTAAGCAATGGTTTAAATCCGTTCCCGACGCGATGCACTGGCTGCATAGGTGGCATACTTGTTTGGCGCTTTTCTCCTTTTGCAGCGCAACATATATTGCGGTCATCAGATTTGAGCCGGTCCCGAGGGTCCGGTGGCAACCAACCAAAGGGGCATGACCATGAACATTGCAAACAAGTTCAACAACTGGCGCAAGTACCGCGAAACGATCACCGAACTGCATCGCATGAGCGATCGCGAGCTCCACGACCTCGGCATCGGCCGCAGCGACATCCGTCGCGTCGCCCGGACCGCCGTCGGCTTCTGATCGCGACTGTCCTGAGCCAAAAAATGGCGCCCTCCGGGGCGCCTTTTTTATTGCCCACCAGTCGCACGGCACTGGTGGTTTTTGCGGCATCGCCTGCTTCTTCATCAACTCACTGCACATTTGCATGGCAGTCGCATGTTTTTTGCACTGCACATTGTTATTATTCACGCGTATAAGTTCCTCATCGCCGGGCCGCAGTCCGGTTGAAACTCTGAGGACAACAACGATGAACCCGCTTCGCCTTGCCAAGAACTGGCTCAGCTACCGCCGCACGGTCAACGAACTTGGTGGTCTTTCCACCCAGGCTCTCAATGACATCGGCCTGACACGCTACGACATCCGCAACGTCGCTTCGCGCTCCTTCCGTTAATCGGTCCCTTCGGGCCCGACAACGATTGCTACGCGACGCCGCTCATGGGCACCCGATAGGGTGCCTTTTTGATTCTGCGCCCTGCCGAGAAAACGCCTTTTTGATTCCGGTCCGCTTGAAGGCATGTTAAGAGCGCGCCATGACCGAAAGACAATTTTCCCCCATCCATATCATCGGCGGCGGGCTCGCCGGTTCCGAGGCTGCCTGGCAGATCGCAAAGGCTGGTGTTCCGGTGATCCTGCATGAAATGCGGGGCGTGCGCGGCACCGATGCCCACAAGACAGATGGCCTGGCCGAACTCGTCTGCTCCAATTCCTTTCGCTCCGACGATGCGACCTCGAACGCGGTCGGCGTGATCCATGCGGAAATGCGGCTTGCCGGCTCGCTGATCATGGCCTGCGCCGATCGCTGCCAGGTGCCCGCCGGCGGCGCGCTTGCCGTCGACCGCGACGGATTTTCCGAGACGGTGACGGCCGAGATCGCGGCCCACCCGCTAATCACAGTCGTCAGGGAAGAAATCACCGGGCTGCCGCCTGCGGAATGGGACCTGGCGGTGATCGCCACGGGGCCCCTCACCTCGCCGTCGCTGGCCGCTGCCATCCAGGCGGAAACCGGCGAGGATTCGCTTGCCTTCTTCGACGCGATCGCGCCGATCGTCTACCGCGAAACCGTCAACATGGACATCTGCTGGTACCAGTCGCGCTACGACAAGGTCGGACCGGGCGGGACCGGCAAGGACTACATCAACTGCCCCATGGACGAGGCGCAATACAACGCCTTCGTCGACGCGCTCGTTGCCGGCGACACGGTCGGTTTCAAGGAGTGGGAGGGCACCCCATATTTCGACGGGTGCCTGCCGATCGAGGTGATGGCTGAACGCGGCCGTGAAACCCTGCGTCACGGGCCGATGAAGCCGATGGGCCTCACCAATGCGCATAATCCCACCGTCAAGGCGTATGCGGTCGTGCAACTGCGCCAGGACAATGCGCTCGGCACACTCTACAACATGGTCGGGTTCCAGACGAAGCTGAAGTACGGGTCGCAGGCGGAGATATTCCGGATGATCCCGGGGCTCGAGAACGCCGAATTCGCGCGTCTGGGCGGGCTGCACCGCAATACCTACATCAATTCGCCGCTCGTGCTCGACAAGACGCTGACGCTGAAGAGTCGCCCCGGCTTGCGTTTTGCCGGCCAGGTGACCGGCTGCGAAGGCTATGTGGAAAGTGCGGCCATCGGCCTGATGGCCGGGCGTTTCGCCGCTGCGGAGCGCAAGGGCGAGGCCATCGTGCCGCCGCCCGTGACCACGGCCTTCGGATCGCTGCTCGGCCACATCACCGGCGGGCATCTCACCTCGAACGACGAGCCGGGCAAGCGCTCGTTCCAGCCGATGAACATCAACTTCGGGCTGTTTCCGGACCTCGAGCCGGGCTCGATCGTCAAGCCGGAGGGCGTCCACCGCTTTCGCGGCAAGGACAAGACGATCATGAAGAAGCAGCTGATGGCCGCCCGCGCCCTTTCAGACTGTGCCTCATGGCTCGGCCAGGACGATGGCCGCAGGGCTCAGCTGAGCGATTCGGCAGCCTCTTCCTTGTCGGCGGTCGCCAGGTAGTTTCCAAGCAGCCAGAGCGAGACTTCGGCGGCATCCGCTTCCGTTCTGAAGACGAAGTCGCCGTTGTTGCTCGGCGCGTCCATGAATTCCGCGGAAAATCCCTTCAGATTGTCGAGGGGTGCCACCCGGACCCGTCCAGGCTTGATCAGGTGGCAGGTGTAATGCCGGCTGTGACTGCGCATAATCCCGGTCTTGTCGTCGTGCAGGCGCAGGAACACCGCTCCACCGTCGCCCGTTGCATGCAGTTCGCGGATCGCCTCGTTGGGGAAGGCCCTGCCGAAATGCATGATGGCGAAGCCAAGGTCCATTTCTCCGTCGCCATCGGAATTTCGCTTCGCTATCCGGGTCACGTAATAGGCGAGGAGGACGAGCATCACGAGGATGATGGACCAGACGATGATAGGCTGCACGCCGTTCTCCTTGGCGGTTGTAAGCTTATCCAGACTAAACCCGCAGCCTTGCGCGAACTTGGGGCGCGATGTCAGAAGCGCTGCAAAAGTTGCGCCTTCATCAACAAGATCTGGCGCCGCCATTGTGGCGGCTGGACCTGCCCTTCCAGCATCGCTGCTTTTTCCCGCAACGCACGGCGGAGAACTGGTTCCGCCAGCGAAACCGGCAGGAAAGCCGGAAACACCGCTCTGGAGACAGACCCTGCGCGTCTCGCCTTTGCCAGATGCTCCAAGCCCAGACCGGCGAAGGCTTCAACAGCGGCAGAAATCCGGGCGGTGTCGTCTCCCGCCAGAAACGCCTCGCGGTCGAGACCGGTGGCAGTCAGGATGTCGAGTGGCAGGTACACCTGGCCGCGCCGACGGTGCAGCGGCATCAGCAGCAACAGTCCGGCAACCGCCTGCGCGACGCCCGCATGTCCCGCAGCTTGCGCCGAACGGGCCGCGTCCTCCGGGGACAGGACGAGGCTTGCGAGCTGGATCAGCGCCGATGCGGTTTCCCCGGCATAGCCTTCCAGATCGTTTCGGTCGGCCAGGAGGTCGTCGTAGAGGTCGCCGATCCGGGCGTCGATCATCGCCGTCAGCGTATGGCGTGGCAGGCGGTAGCTCTCGACTGCCGACAGGAGTGCGACGGCCACCGGATTGCCGCCGGCGTCACCCTGAGCGCCTCCTTCCAGGAGATCACGCCACCACTGCAGCCGGATCTCGCCCGGTAGCGGCTCGCGCACCACGTCGCGGACCCGCGCGATCTCGGCATTGAAGGCGTAGAGCGCCGCCAACGCCGGGCGTTTTTCCTCCGGCGACAGCAGGCAGGCCAGATAGCGATCCCGATCGGTGTCCCGCAGCGACGCGAGAACCATGTCATGGACGTCGGCCACTTGGCGCGTCATACCGCTATCAGCGCGGCAGCCACCGAACGGGATTCGGCCAGCATGACATTGTAGGTGCGCACGGCCGCGCCCGTGCTCATCGGGTCGGAGGCGATGCCGCGTGCCTTGAGGGTAGCCTTCACCGCCTGCGGCAGCGGCCGGATCTCCTTGCCGGTTCCGACCAGCAGGACCTCGATATCGACTGCCTCATCCAGCACCCGCGACAGGGATTCGGCCGTCAGCGGTTCGCCTTCGGTCAAATCCCACCCGTGGACACCCGACGGCAGGCACAACAGCGAGCCGCGGTGCGACATGTCCGCAAAGCGAAACCCACCGTTGCCATAGGCATCGATGGGGGCACGGCCCGGAAAATGGGCATCGCGGATTTCAATTCCCTTGGGCATCGTATCGGTGCCTCCTCATATCGGAATGCAGACCGGAGGCGTGCGGCGGACCCGTGGATCCGCCGTGGAGGATCAGGAGGCTGCAGCTTCCGCCTTGACGGGCTCGCCCTTGACGCGGACTTCGGCGACGTAGGTGCGCAGTGCGCGAACCTTCACACCTTCGGCGATCTCGACTTCCACTTCGTTGTCGTCCACCACCTTCGTCACCTTGCCGGTGATGCCGCCGCCGAGAACGACATTGTCGCCGCGGCGGATGTTCGACAGCATCTCCTGGCGCTTCTTCAGCTGGGCGCGCTGCGGGCGGATGAGGAAGAAGTACCAGACCACCATCAGCGGTGCGAAGAGGAAAAGCATTTCGAGGCCGGAGCCGAATGCGGAAGGTGCGGCACCCTCGGCCTGGGCGAATGCTTCGGTGATGAACATAGGGAACTCCTCAATTGGCAGGAGCGTCCAAGCCCCCATTTTGCAAGTGGCCGGAATATAATTCCGATCCCCTCGAATGCAACAGAAACAGGGGGGCTGCGCGTACCGAATCGGGCTGGCCAAGGCTTTTACACGACAATATCGCGTGGTAACCGCATTTGCCCCTGATGCAGGGGATCGAAATCACGATAGGAGGTGGAGCATGGCGGATCAGCCGGACGACCGGTTGCTGCTCGAGATACGGCGGATTGCCGATGCGCTGGAGCGAATTGCCGGACCTGCCCCTGCCCTCAACGACTGGTCGGCAGCGGACTGCTTCGTCTGGGTGCCGGCGAACCTGCGCCTGCAGCCGGTGCCCCGGCCAAACCGGGTGGCTCTGTCGCTCATCCGCGGCGTCGACCACGTGCGCGACATCCTGCACGAGAACACCCAGCGCTTCGCGGAAGGATTTGCCGCCAACAACGTGCTCCTGTGGGGTGCGCGAGGCATGGGAAAATCATCCCTGGTCAAGGCGGTGCATGAGGACGTGCGGGCCGAAACCGGTACAGCGCTGAAGCTCGTGGAAGTCCATCGCGAGGACATCGCCTCGCTGCCGGCACTCCTCGATATCCTCAAGGACTCCGGCGAGCGGGTCATCCTGTTCTGCGACGATCTTTCCTTCGACCATGACGACACGGCCTACAAGTCGCTAAAGGCGGCGCTGGACGGAGGCATCGAGGGGCGCCCGGACAACGTGCTTTTCTATGCCACCTCGAACCGCCGGCATCTCCTGCCGCGGCACATGATGGAGAACGAGCAGTCGACGGCCATCAATCCGTCGGAGGCGGTCGAGGAGAAGGTCTCGCTGTCGGACCGTTTCGGCCTCTGGCTCGGCTTCCACAAGTGCAGCCAGGACGACTACCTGACGATGATCGACGGCTATGCGGACTATTTCGGCCTGCCTCTGGAGAGGGAGGTGCTGCACCACGAGGCGCTGGAATGGGCGACCACCCGTGGCGGCCGCTCCGGGCGCGTCGCCTGGCAGTATATCCAGGATCTGGCCGGCCGGCTGCGGATCCCGCTGGAGCGCAGATAAGGAAAAGCCCGGACGAGCCGGGCTTTTCCAACTTCCCTGATACGCACTACTCTATTCCAGGAAAGTGATCGGGTTGACCGGGGTAGCATCCTTGCGCACCTCGAAGTGGACCTGCGGGCGCTTGGCGTCGCCGCTCATGCCGGAGGTGCCGATGGTCTGGCCGCGGGTGACCTTCTGGCCGCGGGACACGCTAAGTTCTCCCGCATGGCCATAGACGGTGACCTTGCCGTCGTCATGGCGAACGAGAACCGTGTTGCCGAGCTGCTTCAGGCCATTGCCGGAGTAGATGACCACGCCGTTCTCAGCGGCCTTGATCGGCGTTCCTTCCGGAACCGAGATGTTGATTCCGTCGTTGCGGTTGCCCTCGACGTTCTGGCCGAAGCCGGCGATCACGGCGCCGCTGACCGGCCAGCGGTACTTGTCGATCCCGGTCGACTGCGGTGCAGCACCGCCGACATCGGTCTTCAGGGATGCTTCGGACACAGATGCCGTCTCGGCGGGCTTGGCTGGAGCGGGCTCGGCCTTTGCCTGGACCTGGGCCGGCGATTGGGTCGCCGGTGCAGCAGCGGCTGGCGTCTGCGCCAAGCCCTGGGCCTGCTCCCGCTTCTCCGGCACCGAGGCCGTCTGAACGGGATCGGGCGTTGCCGGAGCGGCGGACGGCGAGAGCGCCAGGACCTGGCCGATGCGGATGCTCTCCGACGTCAGACCATTTGCCGCCTTCAGCTGATCGACCGAGACGCCATTGGCGCGGGCGATCTTCGTCAGCGTGTCGCCCGGCTTGACCGTGTGCGTGCCGCCAGCCGGCGGCGTGAGCTTGGCCGGTTCGGCGAGACCCTTGTCGCGGGCATTGCCAGGCAGGACCGCAAGCTTCTGCTCCTGCTGCTGGACAGGTGCCGGGGCCCTGTTCTGGAGATCAATGTCGCCCGCGGCGACTTTCGCCGAATTGCTGGCGGTGCCGAACGTCGGAATGATGACCGTCTGGCCGGCGGCCATCTTGCCGCCGTTGGCCTTGAGAATTTCCCGCTCCGGTACGCCATAGCGCCTGGAGAGCGTGGCAGCGGTTTCACCCGGCTTCAGCGTCATCCGCGGCGCATTGACGGTCGACCAGCCGGCGGATGTTCTGACGGTGCCGGTGGTGATGGTGTCCGCGTTGGTCGTGGGAGCCGGAGCGGTCGTGGCGACCGACTGCTGCTCTGACGGGAAGGATTGCGCCATTGCCTGCTGGCGGTTGGCGAAATCGTCGCCACCCTGGGAGGAAGACGCGCCGCCGGGAGGCGCAAGTTCGGTGCGCTGAACCGCAGCCGGTGCTGCCGCAGACCGTGCCGGGGATGCGACCGAGGAATAGCCGCCGCCATTGCTGGCCGGATAGGGCTGGCTGGTGGCCGCACTGCGGCTCCCATAGTCAGCCACCGGTGCCGCTGCCATGCCGCTGTTCAGATTGCCGCGCGGCACGGGTGCCTGGCCATAGGCGCCGGATCCCTGCCGTTGCGGGATCGACGCCGTGGTCAGCGAATCGGTGTCGGAAAACAGACCGGAGAAGCGGGTGGCGTCGGAACTGCAGCCAGTGGCGACACTGGCCAGCAAGACTGCACCTGCGATCCGCAGCAGGGACTTCCGGGTAATCGAAGAACTCGTGATACGCATGACTCAACCTAACGTGACGCAGCAACCATCGTAGGCATGATTAAAGCGCGTTAGTCTTACTGGCCGGTTAAGGCGCGACCCTCGCATCTGCTTTTTTGCTAAATTGGTAACCATGCGGCGCGGCCGCAGGTACAAGCGTCAAAGAGCTGCCGCAATATGGGGGACGAGCGGCAGGTAGGGCGCCGTAAACAGGTCCTCCCGTTCGAACCGGCTGCCGGTCTTGCTGAGGCGCACCATCATGCAGGTGGTGTCGTCCACCATCAGCGGCGCGATCATCGTGCCGCCGGAGACCAGTTGCTCGGCGTAGAAGCGCGGCATGGTGGTGAAGGCGCCGGTGACAAGGATACGGTCGAAGGTCCCCTCACCCGGCATGCCGTTGATGCCGTCTGCCTGGCGGACGATGACGTTGCGCATCGCGAGCTTTTCGAGGCGTCCCTGCGCGGCAGTGACCAGCGTCCGGTAGCGATCGATGGTCAGCACCCGTTCGGCAAGCCTGGCAAGAACCGCGGCGGTGAACCCGCTTCCGGTGCCGATCTCGAGAATGCGCTGCCCCGGCTTCACCTGCAGGCTGGCCAAGAGCCGCACCGCCATGTCAGCGCCTTCCATGAAGGCGCCGCAGTCAATGGGGATCGTCCGGCTGGAATAGGTATTGTCTGCCGAAGAGGCCGGCACGAAGAGCGACCGTGGCGTCTGTTCCACCGCCGTCAGCAGGTCGAGGTCCGAAATTCCCTCGGACCGCAGGCGCAGAACGAGAGCAGCAAAGCCTTCCTTCTCCACCATGCTCGATTTCAATCGGTCACTCCAAAGCCCAGCGCATCGGCAACGCGATCCTGCACCGAATAATCGGTAAGGTCGAGCTTCAGCGGCGTCACGGAAATCTTGTTGTGCTTGATTGCGTGAATGTCGGTGCCGTCGCGGAAGTTCCCCTGGCGTTCGCCGAAACGCAGCCAGTAGTAAGGCAGGCCACGACCGTCGCGACGGGCGTCGATGGTCAAGCCGAAGTCGAGCTTGCCCTGCGCGGTGACCGCGACGCCCTCGACATCGTCCGGCGCGCAGTTGGGGAAGTTCAGATTGAGGAAGGTGCCGTCGGGCAGTTCCACGGTGCTCAGCTGCCGGATCAGGCCGGCCGCGTGGGCTTCGGCCACTTCGAAGGGCACGACCTTGCCGCCCTCGCCGTCATATTGCGAAGCCTGGCTCAGTGCGAAGGAGCGCACACCCTGGAGGGTTCCTTCGATGGCCCCGGCAATCGTCCCGGAATAGGTGACGTCGTCGGCCATGTTGGCGCCAGCGTTGACGCCCGAGAGAACCAGGTCGGGCTTCTCCGGCATGACTTCGCGGATCGCCATGATGACGCAATCGGTCGGGGTGCCGCGCAGGGCAAAGTGCTTGTCGCCGACCTGGCGAAGCCGCAGCGGTTCCGACAGCGTCAGCGAATGGGCAAGGCCGCTCTGGTCCGTCTCGGGTGCAACGATCCAGACGTCGTCGGAAAGCTGCCGGGCGACGCGCTCCAGCACTGCCAGCCCCTCGGCGTGGATCCCGTCATCGTTGGTCAGCAGGATCCGCATCAGGCGCGCTCGATCTTCTTGAGGCCACCCATGTAGGGAAGAAGCACGTCCGGGATTGTGATCGAGCCGTCCTCTTCGAGGTAGTTCTCCATGACCGCGATCAGGCAGCGGCCGACGGCGGTGCCCGAGCCGTTCAGGGTGTGAACGAACTTCAGGCCCTTCTCGTCCTTGCCGCGGTAGCGGGCGTTCATGCGGCGGCCCTGGAAATCACCGCAGACGGAGCAGGACGAAATCTCGCGGAAGGCGTCCTGGCCCGGCAGCCAGACCTCGAGGTCATAGGTCTTGCGGGCGCTGAAGCCCATGTCGCCGGTGCAGAGCGTCATGGTGCGGAAATGCAGGCCGAGCCGCTTCAGCACCTCTTCGGCGCAGGCGGTCATCCGCTCATGCTCGGCCACCGCGCTCTCGGCATCGGTGATCGAAACGAGCTCGCACTTCCAGAACTGGTGCTGGCGCAGCATGCCGCGGGTGTCGCGGCCGGCGGAGCCCGCTTCCGAGCGGAAGGAGGGGGTGAGCGCTGTGAACCGGAGCGGCAGTTTCTCCTGCTCGAGAATTTCGCCGGAGACGAGATTGGTGAGCGTCACTTCCGCCGTCGGGATCAGCCAGTAGTCCTCACTCGTTGGTGCACGCTCTAGTACGGCCTCCATTACCTGCTCGAGACTTCTTGCTCCAGATTTCAAATCCTGAACATCAGACTCAGTGGCATACTCAGAAATTGAATCTCGCATTTGTTTAGAGCGAGATCCCTGAGAGGCTCCGAAGAAGAGGTCTTCACCGAACTTTGGCAACTGGCCTGTACCAAACATCGCTTGGTCCCGAACAAGTAGCGGTCCGCTAACTTCAGTGTAGCCGTGCTCGGTGGTGTGCAGGTCGATCATGAACTGGCCGAGCGCCCGCTCGAGCCTGGCCAGCTGGCCGGTGAGAACCGTGAAGCGGCTGCCGGAGAGCTTTGCGGCGCGGTCGAAGTCCATCATGCCGAGCGCTTCGCCGATTTCGAAGTGCTCCCTGGCGGCGTGGTTCCAGCGCGGCTTCTCTCCGGTCACGCGGGCAATGACGTTGTCGTGCTCGTCCTTGCCGACCGGCACGTCCTCGAACGGAATGTTGGGAAGGCGCGACAGGGCATCCTCGAGCGCCGCAATCGCGGTCCGCTCCTCCTGCTCCACCGTCGGCATGGTGTCCTTGAGATCGGCGACTTCCGCCTTCAGCCTGTCGGCCAGTTCGGCGTTCTTCTGCGCCATCGCCGCGCCGATCTCCTTGGAGGCGGCATTGCGGCGCGACTGCATGTCCTGGAGCTTCTGGATGACCGACCGACGAGTGTCGTCGAGCGCGATCAGGGCAGCGGACATAGGCTCCGCACCCCGCGTCTTCAGCGCTTCGTCGAGAACGTCCGGATTGTCACGGATCCACTTGATATCGAGCATCGTCCCTGGCCTTTCGAGCGGAACGCCACCTTCGCAAGCAAGGCAGGAGAGCCTTAGGCCTCGTCCGTTTCGGAAAGGTCCGACGCGGCCGATTGGGCAACAGCTTCCTCAGCGCGTTTGCGCTCGACGAATCGGGCGGCGTAGATGGAAATTTCGTAGAGAAGGATGGTGGGCAGCGCAAGACCGATCTGGGAAAGCGGATCCGGCGGCGTCAGGACGGCGGCAACGATGAAGGCGATGACGATCGCGAACTTGCGCTTCTCGCGGAGCCAGTCGCTCGACAGGATACCCACCCGCGCCAACAGCGTCGTCACCACCGGCAGCTGGAAGACCAGCCCGAAGGACAGCACGAGCGTCATGATCAGGCTCAGGTATTCCGAAACCCGCGGCAGCAGCGAAATCGCCATCTCGCCCTCTTCCGGTGCCTGCTGCATGGACAGGAAGAACCACATGACCATCGGCGTGAAGAAGAAGTAGACGAGCGCCGCCCCCAGAAGGAAGAGCACCGGCGACGCGACCAGGAACGGCAGGAAGGCGGCCCGCTCGTTCTTGTAGAGACCAGGAGCGACGAACTTGTAGACCTGGGAGGCGATCACCGGAAATGCGATCACCAGCGCGCCGAACATGGCGACCTTCACCTGGGTGAAGAAGAACTCCTGCGGCGCCGTATAGATCAGTTCCGACTTGCTGACGTCCATGTCGGCCCAGACTACCGCCCACCTGTAGGGCACGACCAGGAAGTTGAAGAGATCCTTGGCGAAGAAGAAGCAGACGATGAAGGCAATGAAGAAAGCGCCGAGGGACCACATCAGCCGTCTGCGCAGTTCGATCAGATGCTCCAGGAGCGGCTGCGGCTTGTCGTCGATGTCACCGCTCATGCTTCATCCTTCGGCGTCTCGGCCTGCTTTGCGGGGCGCTTGCGCGGCGCCGGCTTGGGTGGAGCGGGCTCAGCCACCGCGGGTGCAGCAGCGCGCGACCGCTTCGGCCTGACGGCCTTCGCAGGCTCTGCTTCCGCAACGGAGGCGGCCGGCTTTGCAGACTTGCGGGCAGCCTTGGCCGGCTTTGCGTCAGCCGTCGCGGGTGGCAGGGCGGCAGACATGGATGGCGGCGTCGACGGCAGGGTCATGGCAGGCTGCGGCACCGACACGGGCGCAGGCTGCTCGGCCGGGATCACGCCCTCCACCGTCTTCTGCGCCTCGACATCCGGCTTTGCGACCTGCGGCACCTCTCCTGCAGAGGCTTGCGCAGGCTTGTCTACCTGGGTCGCCTTCTGGATGTCCGTGCGGATCTCGTTGCCCATCTGGCGCAGCGGGTTGATCGCATCGCGCAAGGCGTTCGACGGGTTCATCTTCTGCACGTCCGCGATGGTCTTGCGGACGTCGTCCATCTCCGTCTCGCGCAAGGCTTCGTCAAACTGCGAGCGGAATTCACCGGCCATCTTGCGCAGGTTGGAGGTCATCTTGCCGAATGCGCGCAGCATCGGCGGCAGATCCTTCGGCCCCACGACAACAATCAGAATAATGCCGATGACGAGCAGCTCGGTCCAGCCGATATCAAGCATTCAACAAGGCTCCTGCGGTCCGGATCATGTGCTCAGGTCCGCGTGTTTTCCTTGGTGTCTTCCGCCTTGTGATCAACGGTCTTGGCATGATCCGGAGTGTCGTCCTCACTGATGCCCTTCTTGAAGCTCTTGATGCCCTTGGCGACGTCGCCCATCAGTTCCGGGATCTTGCCGCGGCCAAACAGGACGAGGACAATGACCAGAACGATCAGCCAATGCCAAACACTGAAGGAACCCATAACTCAACTCCTAATTTCGGTTGCGTTGGATGTATGATGTTTAAGCGTCTTTTTCAAACACCAAAATGTCCTGCGGCTGAACCGTCACGGTGACATCTGCGAGAGCGGTCGGCAGCAGGTCGGCGCGGACGCGGGCGCGCAGTGGTTCCTCGCGGCCCGGCACGGCCAGTTCAAGAAGTTCTATCACACCCAGGAAGCGTCTGGAGCGGATTCTCGCCTCGATTTCGCCGCCCTGCGGCATCACCCGCACATCCGAAAGCCGGACTGCGATCGAGACTGCCGTACCCTCCGAAAACTGCGATGCCGCAACCCGGCCGACCGGCGTATCGACGGCGCCGTCCCGTACCCTGCCGTCGAACTGGTTGATCTCCGAGAAGAAGGCGGCAGCAAAAAGATCCTTCGGCTGCCGGTAGAGCAGATCAGAGGTACCGACCTGCACCAGCTGACCGTCGCGCAACAGGGCAATGCGATCGGCCATCCGCATCGCCTCCTCGGCGTCATGCGTCACGACGATCGCGGTTGCCCGGCTTTCGCGCAGGATCTGCAGCGTATCGGCGCGCACCGTATCCTTGAGCCGGGAATCGAGACCGGAAAACGGCTCGTCCATGAGAAGCACGCCGGGCCGCGGCGCAAGTGCCCGCGCCAGTGCCACGCGCTGCTGCTCGCCGCCCGAGAGTGCATGGGGATACTGTGCTGCATAATGGGCAAGGCCGACGCGCTCCAGGGCCGCCTGCGCGGCGGCGATCGCCTCGCGCTTGGGCAGGGCCGTCAGGCCGAACCTGACGTTGTCGAGCACGCTCATGTGCGGGAAGAGCGCGAAGTCCTGGAACATCAGCCCTATACCCCGCTTCTCCGGCGGCAGGAATACGGAGGGGCCGGCGGCTTCTCGTCCGTCAATGACCACCCTGCCCTGCGCCTGCACCTCGATCCCCGCCGCTATCCTCAGGAGCGTCGTCTTGCCCGAGCCGGAGGGTCCGAGCAGGCAGAGCACCTCTCCGGGCTCGGCCGTCAGCGATATGCCGCGGATCGTCGGTTTGCCGTGGTAGCTGTGATGGATGTCCTCGAACGTCAGCCGGGACGCAAACGACACGCCCGTCGTCGTCCGCGTCCGTTCGCTCGATTGTGCCGATGGAAGCGTCATGACCTGCTCGATGCTGGGGCTGGCGCCCTGGGCCTGTTCCCGCCCGCCAAAAAATGAGGTCATTCCTCCTCTTCACCGCCCGGTGTCAAGAGCCCGAGTTCCTCAAGGTCCATCTGGGTGATGGGATCCTCGTCCTCCTGCAGGTCGTCGCTCATGCCAGGAAGCGGAACGTGGAAATTCGGCGGGATACGCCCGGACAACAGGCCGGCCCCCTTCAACTCGTCCAGTCCCGGCAGATCGCGCAGTTCTTCCAGGCCGAAGTGGTCGAGGAAATCCGGCGTCGTGCCGAGCGTCACGGGGCGCCCGGGCGTCCTGCGCCTGCCGCGGAAGCGGACCCATCCCGCCTCCATCAGCACGTCCAGCGTGCCCCGGGACGTCTGGACACCGCGGATGTCCTCGATCTCGGCGCGTGTCACCGGCTGGTGATAGGCGATGATCGCCAGCACTTCGAGCGCGGCGCGCGACAGCTTGCGGACGTCGTTGTCATCCTTGCGGATCACGAACGAGAGGTCGGCTGCGGTGCGGAAGCCCCAGCGATCCGCGCTGCGGATGAGGTTCACGCCGCGCGACGCATAGAAAGACGAGAGGCTCTCCATCACCGCGGGGATGTCTACGCCGAGCGGCAACCGTTCCGCCAGGAAGTCTTCGGAGACGGGTTCGGCGGAGGCAAAGACCAGCGCCTCGGCGATCCGCTCGGCCTCCGCAAGCGAGAAGCTCTGCGGCGACGTGTCCTCCGTCTGCTCGTCCGGGTCATGCTCAGAAGGTATCAACGACCGTCTCCCGGGGTAGCGAGCCCTGCTGGCCGTTGCGCAGATAGATGGGCTGGAAGACGCCCTCCTGACGGATCTCGATCTTGCCCTCGCGGACAAGCTCCAGGGATGCGGCAAAGGCGCTGGCGGTGGCCGTCACCCGGTCCGCTGGCGGCAGATACTCCAGAAGATAACGCTGCAGCGCCGTCCAGTCGGTGACCTCGCCCAGCATGCGCGTCAGGAGATCGCGGGCATCGGACAGCGACCAGACCTTGCGCCGCTCGATCGTCACCTGGGTGACGGCCTGGCGCTGGCGAAGATTTGCATAGGCGGACAGAAGATCGTACAGGCTCGCGTCGTAGAAGGAGCGGACGCGGTGCGGGATATGCTCCGGGGCGCCGCGGGCAAAAACGTCGCGGCCCAGACGGTTGCGGTTGATGATGCGGGTCGCCGCCTCGCGCATCGCCTCGAGCCGCTTCAGCCGGAAGGCAAGCGCTGCCGCCATTTCCTCGCCGGAGGGGCCATCGTCGCCCTTCGCCTGCTGGGGGATGAGCAGTTTCGACTTCAGGAAGGCGAGCCAGGCAGCCATGACCAGGTAGTCAGCCGCGAGTTCGAGGCGGACGCGGCGGGCGCTTTCGACAAACAGCAGATATTGTTCGGCCAGCGCCAGCACGGAAATCTTGGCGAGATCGACCTTCTGCGACCTGGCCAAATGCAGAAGCAGGTCCAGAGGCCCCTCGAAACCGCCGACGTCGATCATCAGCGCCGGCTCGTCAGCCGCCCGCTCCGGCGCCTCCTGCCAGAGTTTGTCCATCGGAATGGCGCCTGGTGCGATGTTCATTGCCATTCCCACCTCATGCATCAGGTCAGGCGCTGGAGAGAAGCCCCCAAAATTCCTGGCGGAGCGCCGCTTCGTCGGCACCATCGCCCAGGCCAAATGCGGCTTCTACCCGTTGGGCACGCTGCAGTGCTTGCGCCTGCAGCGGACGCGCCTCCTCGACCACCGCCTTCATTTCCTCCATCACGCCGTTGCAATGCAAGATGATATCGCATCCACCCCCAGCTATT
The DNA here is from genome assembly GCF_056530405.1 of Rhizobium sp. PK7-22. Taxonomy (NCBI): domain Bacteria; kingdom Pseudomonadati; phylum Pseudomonadota; class Alphaproteobacteria; order Hyphomicrobiales; family Rhizobiaceae; genus Rhizobium; species Rhizobium sp. PK7-22. Next base: position 2,295,222 of record NZ_CP096514.1, on the reverse strand, counting down.
CGCCGGGCCCGTTCGCCGATCGTCCCTTTCAGCGCGTTCATCGAGGTGTCGTCGGACATCAGCAGGCCGTCGAAGCCGATGAAACCGCGGATGATCTCCTCGATCACCCTGGGCGAGGTCGTCGCCGGCTCATCGGGATCGATGGCGGTGAAGACGATGTGGGCGCTCATCGCCATCAGTTCGTCCTTCAGTGCCCGAAACGGCAGGAAGTCATGGGCCTCGAGTTCGTCGCGGCTGGCGGTCACCACCGGCAGATCGTGGTGAGAGTCGGCCATGCCGCGGCCATGGCCGGGGATGTGTTTCATCACCGGCAGCACGCCGCCGGCCGTCAGGCCGTCGGCCGCAGCCTTGCCCATCTCCGACACCGTCAGCGGATCGAACCCATAGGCACGGTCGCCGATGACATTGCTGGCGCCCTCCACCGGCACATCGAGCACCGGCAGGCAATCGACGTTGATCCCGAGCTTCAGGAGGTCGAAGGCGTGCAGGCGCGACATCAGCCAAGCCGCGCGCAACCCCATTTCGCGATCCTGTCGATAAAGGTCTCCAAGCGTCGCGGCGGACGGATATTTCTCCACGAGCGGCGGACGGATGCGCTGGACGCGACCGCCTTCCTGGTCGATCAGCACCGGAGCATCAGGCCGTCCGACGGTGTCGCGCATGGAAGCCGCCAGATCGGCAATCTGGGACGGCTTTTGGATGTTGCGGGCAAAGAGGATGAACCCCCAAGGCCGCTCGTTGCGGTAAAGGGCAATCTCGTCGGCGGAAAGGACGGGGCCGCTCGCCCCCAGGATCAGTGCTTTTGATTCGGTCATACGGCGATGATAGGCGCCACGGCGAAAATTGCGAATGCCGGCAGCGGTCGACCCTAACGAAAACGGGGCCTTTCGGCCCCGTTCAATTGGTGATGTTCCTGTCGGCTACTTCGCGACGAGGCAGCTTCCGCCAGCGGCACGATAGCTTTCGCAGAGCTGCACCGCTTCGGCCTTGCTGCCGGCCGGGATGCGGACGCGGTAGAAGGTGCCCTTGCCGGCGATCTCGGCCGCGCGGATATCGACACCGCGACCGCCGATGACGGAGGCAAACTTCGAGGAGAGGTTCTTGTAGGATTTCTCCGCGTCCGCGGCACTCGGTAGCGAGGCGATCTGGATCACGTAACCGCCCGGAGAAAGAGCCGCCACCTGGGTCTGCTGCGGAGCAGCCGGCGGTGCGGCAGACGTCGGCACAGTCGCTGTGGTTATTGCGCCCTGATCAGACACAGCCGCCACGGCATTTGCCCGCTGACGCTCGGGCCGCGCGGTCGGAACCGGAGCAGCAATTGACGATTGATCCGCAACCGGGGTTTCCAGCGCGAGACCTGCCATGTCGGCGGAGGCATCTGCTGAGACAGGTACGATGCCGGCCGCCTGGCCCTGTTCGGAGGCATTGGGCTCAGCGACCGCGGCATCCGGGATCGAGGCGATCTCGACTGTCTTGGCCGAAGCGGCCGGGACCTTCTGGGTTTCGACCGGGATCGAGGCCTGCACCGCCGGCTCCACCGGGGCAGCGACTTCCTGCTCCACGAGGGTACCATCCGGGCGCACGATCATCGTCTTGACCCGGCGCGGCATCACCGCAACCGCCTGAGACGCTTCCGGCGGCAAGTCTGCCTGCTGCGCCTCAGGAATAAGGCGATCCTCGCGATACGGGGTATCGGAAGCACTCGCCAATTCGACCGAATTCTCCCCTTCCAGAGGCAGCTGGTCGTTCATCAGTGTCTTCTGCACGACGTCCACCGGCTCCTCGCTGGCGGAAATCAAAGCTTCCTGCAGCGGGGCCGCAGGCACTTCGCCCGCAACACGGTCGTAGACGGCCTTGTCCTGGTTCGGAACGGTCTTCCCACCAGGATTGGCCGGGAGGACCTTCACCGGGCTGGTGTCGGCCGCGATCACGATCGGCTCGCCATTGGAGGCGAGCGAGCCGCTGTCGCCGCCAAACAGCGCATAGGCTACCGATCCACCCGCAATGACGACGCCGGCAATGGCCAAAGGCATGGCGAAAGCCGCCATCGAGCGGCGGGGGCTTTCGGTAAAGCGATCGCCGGATCGAGCAGAGGACCTTTCGGCGTTCGGCTGAGGTGGCAGCGGTTGGGTCAGGCTGCGGCGAAAATCCTGCTCAAGGGCACGCTCGAAGTCGTCGAGATCCAGATAGCCCGATGCCGCTGCTGGCTGCTGTGCCAGTTCCACATGATCGACGTCAGCCGCCCCCCCGGCATCGGCAGGCTCCGCTGCGGACGGCTGCAACAGGGACGCAAGCTCGGCGTCGATGTCGAAGTCGTAATCGTTGCGGTATTCCGGTGCTGGCTCCTGCTCTGCGGTCTGAAGATCTGGAACATGCAGATCGAACACAGATTCCGGCTGCTCCTCCGTTTCCGAGATCAAGCCCGGATCAAAAGCCAGGCTCGGAGCTGCCTCAGCCGTGAACGCAGGCACCGGAGGCTCTGACATCGGCTTTGGCGGCTGCGACACGGCAGCCGGGGGAATCACTGCGCTTGTGTAGGTCACAGCGGTTGGTGTGGCCGCAACAATGGAGGGCGCGGAGGGCGTGGGCACAACACGTGCCACCGGCGACCAGGAGGCGGTAAACCGCTGCGGCTCGACCGGAGCGGAGACGATGGCAGGTGCAGCAGGCTTCGGCTCGTCGAAAACATGGAGATCCTCGTCCGACAGAATGTCCGTCAGATCAAGCTCCAGATCATCGAGCGCCAGTTCGAAATCGTCGTCGAGCATCGGATCGACAGGCGCCTGCACCGGAGCGCTCACTGGCTTGGCGGAATTTCGCTGCAGGCTGTTGCTGAAGGCTTCATCTCGGAAGTCGAACGGCATGTCCCAGCGCGGCTCGGAGATCATCGGCCCGGCAGGTTTGCTGTCCTCGATGACGTTGTCCGACATGATGTCGGAGGGTGCATCAAAGCTCGGCGACACAAACGATGCCGCCCTGGTTTCGACGGGCTGAACCTGAACATCAGGAGCGGCAACTTGCTTGGGAGCCACCGTGAAGTCATCAACGGACGGCACGGGTTCGAAAGCCGCCTCCGAGTGTGGCGGCTTGGCCGGAGACACGTCCTGCAGCAGATCTGCGGACCTGTCGAGAACCGGCTCGATGCGAGAAACAGCATCAAAGCGAGGTGAAGCTGTGCTGGCCGGTTCCCTTACAGGGTTGAAGTTTGCGAGAGGCATGCGGAAGCCGGGCGTATAGATCGCCTTGCGCCCCGCCGAAAGCGGCGCTTCTGGAACGGGCGCAAACGCTTCCGTGGCGCCGATAGACAGTTCAACCTCATCCGAGAGATCGAAGGACGATTCAGCTTTGTCCGCTGCCGGAACAGTTTCTGCGGAGAGCACCGCCTCTGCCGCCGGAACAGCGTCCGCAAGAAAGTCATCATCCGGCGCAACCAGGGCTTCGGCAGGCGCGTCGCTCCAGAGGGCATCATCGAACGCATCAACCGGTTCCGGCTGAACGTCGGAGAGTTGCAAGTCGGGCTCGGCCGAACCAGTGAAGAAATCCTGGTCGTCCGGGGCGACATCGAAAGAGGTCTCGGCGTCGATTTCAGGTTCGCCGACCGCTTCTACGGCAGGCGATGGCTGGTCGTCGAAGGATCGCTCTTGCAATACTGCCGGCTCGGCAGGAGCCTGCGCCGATTGGTCAACGCTATCCTGGAATTGGTGCGGTGTATCGAAGACATCCGCCGGAGAAACCGTCTCGACAGGCGCAACAATGGACTGATGCGGACGCGGCGCTTCGTAGCGCTCGAATTCACGCAACAATTCGTCTTCGAGGTTGAAGGCGGGCTCACGGCGCTCCGCCACGGGTGGCTTGGGGACCAGACGCTCGTCATATCCGACGATCCGGGCGAGTTCTGCCAACGGATCATCGTCGGCAAAGAAGTCCGGACTGTCATTCCGGTTACGCGCAAGGTTGTTGTCTGCCATTACCTCGTCCACCCACCTACATCTACTCAGGGCATTGCCAGCGCTTTGTGGGGAAATGGTGGCGCAACTACCGCATTTCGTCTGGTGCGGCAGTGCCCGTGATGGACAATCCCGACTTCAGAACTGAGGCCACGGCGCGCACCAGTCCAAGCCTGGCAATACTCAATTCTCGGCTCTTATCATTAACAAATCGTAATTCAGGCTGATCCTTGCCCTTATTCCAGTGAGCGTGGAAGAAGCTTGCCAGATCATAAAGGTAAAATGCAAGTCTATGCGGCTCCTGCGACTGTGCCGCAGCCTCGACGACACGGGGGTATTCAGCCAGCTTTCCGATCAGCTGGATCTCAGCGTCATCGACAATCTCCCCGGTCATTCCGGAAAGATCAAGGGAATCAATGTCGACATCCGGAAACGCCTCGCGGGCCTGGCGGAATACCGACATGCAACGGGCATGGGCGTACTGCACGTAGAAGACCGGATTATCTTTCGACTGCTCGGTCACTTTGGCGAAATCGAAATCCAGAGGCTCCGAGCTCTTGCGGTAAAGCATCATGAAGCGGACCGAATCACGGCCCACTTCGTCCACCACTTCGCGCAGGGTGACGAAATCGCCCGAGCGTTTCGACATCTTCACCGGTTCGCCATTTCGGTACAGTTTCACCAGCTGGCAGAGCAGAACCGTGAGCTTGGCGCTGCCGCCCGAGATGGCCCGCGCCAGCGCCTCGAGGCGCTTGACGTAGCCGCCGTGGTCGGCACCGAGGACGTAGATCATCTCGTCGTAGCCGCGGTCGAACTTGTCCTTGAAGTAGGCCACGTCGGCAGCGAAATAGGTGTAGCTTCCGTCCGACTTGATCAGCGGCCGGTCGATATCGTCGCCCACTTCGGTAGAGCGAAACAGGGTCTGCTCGCGATCCTCCCAGTCCTCCGGCACCTGCCCCTTCGGCGGCGGCAGCGATCCACGATAAACGTGACCCTTGAAGGTCAGGTCGTTGATGGCGGCGCGGATGCGCTGGGCGCCCTCGGCATGCAGCGTCCGTTCCGAAAAGAAGACGTCGTGGCGAACGTTAAGCGCCTCGAGATCTTCGCGGATCATCACCATCATCGCGTCGATGGCCCGGTCCTTGACGAGCGGCATCCAGTCGTCGTCGGACATGTTGTGAAGCCGCACCCCGAATTCGTCAGCCAGCGCCTTGCCGACCGGCACGAGGTAATCGCCGGGATAGAGGCCCGCAGGGATCTCGCCGATGTCTTCGCCGAGCGCCTCGCGGTAGCGCAGGAAGACGGACCGCGCCAGGACGTCGATCTGGCTGCCAGCGTCATTGATGTAATATTCCTTGGTGACCTCGTAGCCGGCGAACGCCATCAGATTGGCCAGAGCGTCGCCGACGACGGCGCCGCGGCAATGGCCGACATGCATGGGACCGGTGGGGTTTGCGGAAACGTATTCGACGTTGGTCTTGCGGCCGGCGCCGACCGTCGAGCGGCCATAATCGGTGCCCTGCCGGATGACTGCCGCCAACAGCCGCTGCCAGTACTCCTTGGACAGTCGGATATTGATGAACCCGGGCCCGGCGATGGACAGATCGACGACATCCGGGTCTTCCTTCAGACGCGCAACGATCAGCTCCGCCAGCGCCCGCGGGTTTGTGCCGAGCGGCTTGGCGAGCACCATGGCGGCATTGGTGGCGATGTCGCCGTGGCTCGAATCCCGCGGAGGTTCCACGGCCACCCGGGCGAAATCGACCTCGCCGCGCTTCTCCTTGATCAGATCAATGGATTCGAGCGCAGTTTCTATTCTTGTCTCGAAGTCGGCGAAGAGGTTCATGTCATCATTCCCGCAGCAGGCGGACCCTTGGAAAGCCGTTGTTGTTGGCGCGCTGCCTAACGCAAATCGGGAGTCCGGTCAAACAACTCGCCATGCGCACGAACCGCATAGGAATCGGTCATGCCGGCCAGGTAGTCGCCGACATGACGGGCGCGCGCCGGCGGTGAAAGCCCGGCCATATGCTCGACCCAATAGTGGCTGCGCATCAGCGATGGATCCGCCAGATAGGCGCCGAACAGATCGGTGACAATCTGGGCCGCACCGGTGCGGATGCGCATGATCTCCGGGTGGCGGTAGATATGCGAAAACAGCAGTTTCTTGATCAGCCGGTCCGTCTCTGCCATCTCCGGCGAGAAATTGGCGAGCACCCGGCCGCAGGCGCGAACGTCTGCTGCGGACTGCGGCTTCACTTCTCCCAAACTTTGCTGCGCGTAGCCGATGACGTCCTCGACCATGCGCGTGATCTGCCGACGCATCATCTCGTGGGTGAAGCGGCTGGGCTCCAGATGCGGATAGCGGTCGCGGACCTCCTGCATCAGGCCGGCAAGGAAGGGCACATCCTCCAGCATATCGAACGTCAGGTAGCCGGCGCGCAGGCCATCGTCGATGTCGTGGGTGTTGTAGGCGATGTCGTCGGCGATCGCGGCCACCTGCGCCTCCAGGCTCGCATAGCTTGAAAGCTCCAGATCGTAGAGCTGGCAGTAGTCGCGGATCGGCTGCGGCACCGGCCCGCGCGTCCCCTCGCCCTCCGGCGTCAGCAGGGGTCCATTGTGTTTCACGAGGCCCTCCAGGGTCTCCCAGGTGAGGTTCAGCCCGTCGAAATCCGCATAGCGCCGCTCGAGCTTGGTGACGATCCGCAGCGACTGGGCATTGTGATCGAAGCCGCCATAGGGCTGCAGCACCTCGTCGAGCGCATCCTCGCCCGTGTGACCGAAGGGGGTGTGGCCGAAATCGTGGACGAGAGCGACGCCCTCGGCGAGGTCCTCGTCGAGCTTTAACGCGCGGGCCAGCGCACGGGCGATCTGGGCGACCTCGATCGTATGGGTCAGGCGGGTGCGGAAGTGGTCGCCGTCCGGACTGATGAAGACCTGCGTCTTGTGCTTCAGCCGCCGGAAGGCGGTGGCGTGGACGATCCGGTCGCGGTCGCGCTGGAATTCGGAGCGGGTGAGACTGCCGCCCTCGGGGAACAGGCGCCCGCGCGATGCCCAGGGATCTGTAGCAAAGGACGCCTTGTCACCGCTGCCGTAGCCCAGTGCCTGTCTATCAATCGTCATGCGTCTTGCCTGGCCTCTCTGCTTGCCTCGCCCATTGACGTGGGTTTTAAGGGTTCATACCTATAGTGCAATCCGGCGTCAGCCGAGACTACCAACCTTACCCGAGCCTTAAACTCGGCAGGAGACGACATGACGACACCCAATGTCACCCTTTCGGATGCTGCGGCAAAGCGCATCTCGCAGATCGTCGCAGGCGAAGCCGGCAAGCAGGCGCTGCGCGTCTCGGTGGAAGGCGGCGGTTGCTCCGGCTTCTCCTACAAGTTCGACCTGGCCGAAACCCCGGATGCCGACGATGTGATCATCGCCAATGGCGAGGCCAAGGTCCTGATCGACAGCCTGTCACTCGTCTACATGGAAGGTTCGGAAATCGACTTCGTCGACAATCTGCTCGGCCAGTCGTTCCAGATCAAGAACCCCAATGCGGTTGCCAGCTGCGGCTGCGGCACCAGCTTCTCCGTCTGATCGCTACCGCGTCACCATGGGCTTCCAAAGACCGTGGCGTTCGCTAAAAGGGTGACGACAACAGGAGCGGACAGCCGATGAAGATCGCCACATGGAACATCAACGGAGTGAAGGCGCGGATCGACAGCCTGCGCCAGTGGCTCAGCGATTCCTCCCCTGACATCGCCTGCCTGCAGGAGATCAAATCGGTCGACGAAAACTTCCCGCGGCTGGAGATCGAAGCGCTCGGCTACCATGTGGAGACCCATGGCCAGAAGGGTTTCAACGGTGTCGCGCTTCTTTCGAAGATGCGACCGGACGAGGTGATCCGCGGCCTGCCGGAAGGCGATGGTGATGACCAGTCCCGCTACATCGAAGGCGTCTTCTCGGTTCGCGGCGGTGCGATCCGCGTTGCCTCGATCTATCTGCCGAACGGCAATCCTGCCGATGATCCGGTGAAATATCCCTACAAGCTGAAATGGATGGAGCGCCTGCGCCGGCATGCGGAGAACTGCCTGCTGCTGGAGGAGCCGCTGATTCTGGCCGGCGACTACAATGTCATCCCCGAACCGCACGACTGTTTCGATCCGGCCGCCTGGACCGGCGACGCGCTTTTCCTGCCGGAAACCAGGGCGGCCTTCCGGCGCCTGGAGAACCTGGGGCTCACGGAAGCCGTGCGGGCCACCAATGACGCCACCAAGCTCTACACTTTCTGGGATTATCAGGCGGGCGCCTGGCAGAAGAACAACGGCATCCGCATCGACCACATGCTGCTGTCGCCGGAGGCCGCCGACAAGCTGCGCTCGACGACGATCGAAAAGCATGTGCGGGGCTGGGAGAAGCCGTCAGACCATGTGCCGGTAACGGCCATGTTCGACTTCGAGGCTGCCTGATCTCGCTTCAGGCCGCTATTCGACGGCGTGGCTGAATTCCTGCGAGAGGGCGACCGCGACGCGGCGCTCCTCCTCGTTGGCGACCGAGAAAGCCTGCTCCTGAAGCTGCTGCATCCAGCCGCAGTCCTTGGGGCCGCAGCGGTCGAGCGCTGCCGTCAGGAACGCCAGTCCACGGACCGTCTGCCCTTCCTGGAAGAGCACGTCGCCGAAGACCGCCATGGCGCCGGCGTGGCCACCCTTGCGGGCCTGGTTCAGCCACTTCTTGGCCTGGTGGACATTCTGCGCACCGCCCTCGCCCGCCAGGATCATCTTGGCAAGCTGGAACTGCGCTTCCGAGACACCGAAAGCCGACGCCGCCTGGAAATAAAGCTGGCGCGCCTGGGACAGGTCACGCTTGACCGGGGTGCCGGAAATGCCGTCGCGGTAATAGCCGGCCAGCGAAAGCAGCGCGTTGACGAAAAAACCGGTGTCTTCCGAGCCTGGCTCGACGCCCGCCGCCGCAATCTCGTTGTAGATCTTGAAGGCTTCGAAGTCGTCCTTCGCAACGCCGTCGCCATAGGCATACATGTTGGCGAGCGCCCAGCGCGAGCCCGTGTGTCCCTTTTCGGCAGCATAGCGATAGGCCTCGACGGCCTCTTCCTTCTGGCCGTTCTTGTAGGCCTTGAAGCCGAACTTGAAGAGGTCGAAGGGCCCGGATTCCCGCGTCACCCCCGAGTTGATGTCGAAGGCGGCGGCAGAACCGGTCATGATCACGATGGAGGCCAAAGACGCCCCCAGAAGCAATACTCTCATGGATCCCTTACCAGACATCGTTCACGCTCTTCCGGTCAACGGCATGGTCACGCACGAGGTGCACACTGCAGGCCTTTTCCCAAATTGGGGGGTTCGAACTCCACTCTCGAAGATTGCCCTGGACGTTACATCCAATTTCCGGCGAGACTAGGACATCGCGTATCCGCGACCATGCCCGAACCGTAACCTGCTGGCGCATGTCGCCTGTTGGCGCAACGCTTGGCTTTTGCTGTGAAATCCCGCCCATGATACTCCAACACAGGCGCGCCACCCCCGTGGCCCGCCTCTTTCGCCCCTATCGCTGCTCCCCGTTTGTGGCGGGAAATGGACAGATCTGCCCCTGCGAGATGCGCTGCCGACTCTGCCAGGGATGTGTTGCCAAATCGTCACAAGAATCCCAACTTCAGGAGAAGCAGGCGGATTGCCCGCACAAAAAAGCCCGGCACATCGGCCGGGCTTTTGTCTCTTCGAATGTCCGAGCGACTAGAAGCGAACCTTCAAGGAGGTCGATACACCGGCAGCGAGGTCATCATCGAACGTGTAGTTCGCCCGCTGGCCATAGGTCTGGCCGTCGATCACGACCGTGTTGGAGCTGCCCCCGGTCAGAAGAGCAAGAGCACCGGCGACGCGGAACTCGACATTTTTCGTCGGAGCGTAGGCAGCGCCGACGCCAAGCGTCCAGGTGTCCGTCTGGGTTCCGAAGTCCTGCGAGGTTCCACGGTCCCAGGTGACGCTGACGGCACCGCTCCACTGTTCGTTGAACTTGTGGCCGACGCCGCCGGAGACTGTCCAGCCGTCGCGGTAGCCGAGGTCGAGCGAGGTGATCCCGTTCGATGTCGTGCAGGTACCCGTGACCGCTGCGGAGCAGAACGGAATCTTCTGGAACTGGCTCCAGTCGACCCACTTTACGGAGCCGAAGGCCAGCCAATCCGGAGCGATACCGGACTGAACCTTCAACTCGATCACGTCCGGCATGTTCTGAGCGCCGTGTACGTCAAACGCCGGCGTCCCGTTGACCTGTGACAGATCAAGCGTGCCGGTGATGTCGTCCAGCTTCACTTCGCTGTTGTAGACGAGGCTTGCGCGGAAAGCATATTCCGGGATCTCATAGGCAACGCCGGCGCGCCAGCCCCAGCCGTCACCTTCCAGGTCCAAGCGGCCGACGCCCGTACGGAGTCCGCCAAATGCAGCAGGCACTCCTGTATAGTCTTGAACGAGACGCTCCTGAAAGCCGTAGACTTCCTGGTAGAATGTGCCGCCAATCAGGCGCAACTGCCCAGGACCTGCATCAAAACGGTAGGAGCAGGTCACCGCATAGTTCCGGCTTTCAACCTTGGTTTCGATATCCTCGTTGGCACCAGCCCAGTTCCGGCCAGGATTCTTGTGGGCGCCCCACGGCTCCGAGTAATCGAACATGCAGTCGGCGGCGTCGCCAATCGCGGCTTTCGCGCCGATCCGTGGGACCCAGTAGCTCTCGCTGCCATCCGCGGAATTCGGCAGGCTGTTGAGATTGCCGCCCCCGGTGGCACCTGCACCAGTGCCGTTGAATGGAAAAGCGCCGGAAGTCGTGTCGACGTCCCGTACATTGTTCAGCTCACGCTGCGGCGCCACGAATGTCACCGCAGACTCGGCTGCAAAGCGTCCCTCGTCGAACAGCAGGTCGATGTTGTAACCGCCGCGCTCAAGGCCTCCCGCCAGAGCCGTCGATGTCAGGGCGCAGCTCGTCGCAAGCACCAGAATCCCATTGGAAATAAGCGTCTTTTTCATTGTTCTCCCACCTCCCGGTATGTGATGGAGGCGAGTGTAGATGCTGTAAGGTAAATGACAACTTTCCGAAATTCGGCGCACCGTCCTGCGGGCCAAATCAAATTTACGTAACCTCGCTTGGAACAATTGATTTTCAGAAATTTATCGAAAAATTATTTTGCTGTTCGGCCGATACAACGAGTTCATTGAAATTAAATTCTACATCGCCACCACCCTGTGCCATTGTGGCAACATTGCGTCCGGCGATTGACGTAAACGGCAGATTGCCCACTCCTCGAGAGCAAATCCTAAAAGAAACGGCCCCGCAGCGGCGATTTGCGCTCCGGGGCCGCCAATTGGTGAGGGAAGCCTAGCCTGCTTCGGCGATTCTCTGCACTGCGGTCCTCAGGCTGTTCAACTGCACCTCAAGCTCCGCATGGCGCTCTCGTTCGGCGGCAACCACCTCCGGATCGGCATTCTGGACGAATTTTTCGTTTGCCAGCTTCTTGGCGATGCGTTCCCGCTCCGCCTCGACCTTTCCGATCGCCTTCTCGATGCGCGCCTTTTCGGCCGAGAGATCAATCAGGTTGCCGAGCGGCAGGCAGGCAATCGCTTCACCTACGACAACCTGGGCTGCCCCCTTCGGAGCGGCTGCGGCCATCTCGATGCTCTCGACGCGGGCCATCCGGCGGATGGCAGCATCGTGGCGCCTGAGGCGGGCTTGCGTGATCTCGCTCGCGCCGACGACGATCAGCGGCGCCACCGCCGACGGCGGGATGTTCATCTCCGCCCGGGCCGACCGCAGGCCGGAGACGAGATCCACCAGCCAGTTGATCTCCGCTGCGGCCGCCTCGTCAATAAACTCTGGAGCCGGCCAATCGGTGTGGCAAAGCAGCGTGTCGCGGCTTTCGGTGTGTGCCCAGAGCTCCTCCGTCATGAACGGCATGAAGGGATGCAGCAGCTTGTAGATCTCTTCGAGAACATAGGCCGCACAGGCCTGGGCCTCGGCCTTCGCCTGTTCGTCCTCGTCGGCAAAGATCGGCTTCAGAAGCTCGAGGTACCAGTCGCAGACCTGGTTCCAGACGAAGCGGTAGAGGGATCCGGCTGCGTCATTGAACCGCTGTCCCTCGATGGCGTCGGTGACATCGCGGATGGTGCCGGCAAGTTCCGTCAGGATCCAGCGATTGATGGTGAGCGTCGCGGTCTCCGGGATGAAGTGCGGATCGCGCTTGACGCCGTTCATCTCGGCAAAACGCGTGGCGTTCCACAGCTTGGTCCCGAAGTTGCGGTAGCCGGCGATGCGCGCCGGGTCGAGCTTCACGTCCCTGCCCTGCGCCGCCATGATGGCCAGCGTAAAGCGCAGCGCATCGGCGCCGTATTCGTCGATCAGCTCCAGCGGGTCGATGACGTTGCCCTTGGACTTCGACATCTTCTGGCCGTTCTTGTCGCGAACCAGCGCATGCACGTAGACCGTATGGAAAGGTTCGACCGGGTTTCCGGCCTCGTCCTTCATGAAGTGCATGCCCATCATCATCATCCGCGCGACCCAGAAGAAGATGATGTCGAAGCCGGTGACGAGCACGCTGGTCGGATAGTATTTCTCCAGCTCCTTCGTCTGCTCCGGCCAGCCCAGCGTCGAGAAGGGCCAGAGGGCCGAGGAGAACCAGGTGTCGAGCACGTCCTCGTCGCGGGTCAGGATCTCGCCCGGGCGGAAATTCTCCAGCAGATCCTCGACATAGGCCTTCATCGGGCCTTCGTGGGCGATGTAGTGCTGGATGGCGGCGTGCAGCGCCTCCTCCTCGGTCTTCTCTACGAAGACCTGGCCGTCCGGCCCGTACCATGCGGGGATCTGGTGTCCCCACCAGAGCTGGCGCGAAATGCACCAGGGCTGGATGTTGTCCATCCATTCGAAGTAGGTCTTGTCCCAGTTCTTCGGCACGAAGTTCGTGCGACCTTCGCGCACCGAGGCGATGGCCGGCTGGGCGAGCGTCTCGGCATCGACGAACCACTGGTCCGTCAGCATCGGCTCGATGACGACATTGGAGCGATCGCCGAAGGGCTGCATGAGCTTCTTGCTCTCGACATAGGGAATGTCGTTGCCCTCGTCGTCCTTGGCGGTAACGGCCAGACCTTCGGCATTGATCGCCTCGACGATCAGCTTGCGGGCGGTGTAGCGGTCGAGGCCGCGATATTCATCCGGCACAAGGTTGATGTCGTCGACCTCGGATTCCGAAGGCACGGTCCCGGATCTTGCGATCTCCAGCGCCTGCGCGGCACAGACCGCATAGGGCTCGCCGTCCTGGCGCAGCGAAGCTGTGCCATCCATCAGGCGGTAGAGCGGAATGTCGTTGCGCTTGGCGACCTGATAGTCGTTGAAATCGTGGGCGCCGGTGATCTTCACGGCACCGGACCCGAACAGCGGATCCGGGTACTCGTCGGTGATGATCGGGATCAGACGGCGATGCGCCTTCGGCCCGACCGGGATCTCGCAGAACTTGCCGACGATCGGCGCGTAGCGCTCGTCGGAGGGATGGACGGCAACCGCGCCGTCACCCAGCATCGTCTCCGGCCGGGTGGTGGCGATGGCGATGTAGTTGCGCTCCTCCTGAAGGATGATGTTACCGTCGGCATCCTTCTCGACGTAGGTGTAGGTCTCGCCGCCAGCCAGCGGGTACTTGAAGTGCCACATGTGGCCGTCGGCTTCGCGGTTCTCCACCTCGATGTCGGAGATCGCCGTCTCGAACTGCGGATCCCAGTTGACGAGCCGCTTGCCGCGATAGATGAGACCTTGCTTGTAAAGCGTTACGAAGACTTCGAGAACCGCTTCCGACAGTCCCTCATCCATGGTGAAGCGTTCGCGCGACCAGTCGCAGGATGCGCCGAGGCGCTTCAGCTGGTTGAAGATCAGCCCGCCCGACTCTTCCTTCCATTCCCAGATCTTGTCGATGAAGGCCTCACGGCCCATCTCGCGGCGACCGGGCAGCTGTCGCTCCGCCAGCTGCCTCTCGACCACCATCTGCGTCGCGATGCCGGCATGGTCCATGCCCGGCTGCCACAGCACATCCTTGCCGCGCATGCGCTCGAAGCGGACCATGATGTCCTGCAGCGTGTTGTTGAGCGCGTGGCCCATGTGCAGCGAGCCGGTGACGTTCGGCGGCGGGATCACGATGGTGAAAGGCTCCGCACCGGGCTTGGCATTGGCACCGGCCCGAAATGCGTCGGCCTCGTCCCATGCAGCGGCGATTTTCGGCTCAACGGCGGCGGAATCATAGGTTTTTTCGAGCATTTTCCGACCAGATCTGGAGTTCTTGTTGTGGGGTGTAAATAGGACTGGGAAATACGAGTCAATAAAAAAGCCGCCCCGTCACCGGAGCGGCCCCTGTTCGAAAATGGAGCGATGTCAGCGCCGCGGGCCGCGGGCGACGCGCTCGATTTCCTCGCGCACGAGGCGCTCCACGAGGGTCGGCAGATTGTCGTCGAGCCAATCCTGCAGCATCGGCCGCAGCATTTCCTGCGCCAGATCCTCCAGCGAGCGGTTCTGAATGCCGTCGAAGGCCGCGGCAAGCTCTCCGAAGGAGCGCGACACCTGCGCACCGGCCTCTTCTGACATCAGGCTGGCGGCGGATTCAATCCGCGCCGGCAGGCTCTGCGGCTCGGGCCGCTCGACCATGGCTGCTTCGGGCGCCCGGACGGGCTCGGCAGGAGCGGCAAAAACCGGAGCCTGCTCTTCTTCCAGCGCCTGCTGCTGTCTCGGCTCGGCGATCAGCCGCTCGGGCTGCTGGTAGGACATAATCTGTTCTGGTTCGCGGGCGGCGGGACGTTCGGGGAAGGCGGCGACGGCCGGAGCCGGAGCCCTGTGCTGACCGGGACGGTTCTCGTATGCGCGGTCGGCGCCGGCCCGCACGCGGGCTGCGACATCGGCCAGCGACAGCGACCGCTCCGGCTCAGGTTCTGCGAAAGGCCTGCGTGCGGGTTCTGCTCGCGCCGGCTGACCCGGATCGTTGGCAGCCACCTCCGAGGTCATGCCGAGGTCATCCTCGTCGAAATCCTCTTCGGCATAGACGGGGGGAAGCGAACGCGGCAGGCTGTCCTCGGCCTGAGGCTCATTGCTTTCGATGATCCGGCGGATGGACGCCAGTATCTCCTCCATCGACGGTTCACGCACTACATTTGGCTGAGCCATTTTCATCCCCGCAACTGACTGATCGGTCGGTTCGCATATCGCAACTCGAATCGCCTACAGTTTAGGGCACGGCCGTAGAGGGAAACAATCGCAGGATTCACAAGACCTTGCCGGACCCACAGATTTGTTCGCGGGTGAGTCCCGGCAGTCACACCGCAACTTGCGCGGCAGACGCCGTTTCTAGAACACGAAGCTTCTGGCGCGGCGGAAACCGGGAAGCGGCTTGACGCCGGCATTGAAGTGGACGCTCTCGGAGACGCTACCGCGTTCCTTGACCAGCCGCCTTGCCTGGGCAGCACTGCCATAGCCGATGACGGACACGAGGCGTCCGCCGTCACGCAGCTGTTCGATCAGGGCTTCCGGCACCTCTTCGATCGCGCCGTTCACGAAGATCAGGTCGAAGGGCGCCTCGGCAGGACAGCCCCGCTCCATCTCCCCCGGCACCACAGCGACGTTGTCGTAGCCGAGCGACGACAGCTTCTCGATCGCCTGACCGGCCAGGGCCTCGTCGGATTCGATCGACACGACGGAGCCGGCAATCAGCGAGAGAAGCGCGGAGACATAGCCGGTTCCGGTGCCGATCTCGAGGACGACGTCGTCCTTGGTGATCTGCGCCAGCTGCAGGAGCTTGGCGAGCGGCGAGGCTTCCATGAGGTAGCGGCCAGGCGCGATCTCGATGTCGTCATCGATGTAGGCGAGCGGCTTCAATTTAGCCGGGACGAATTCTTCGCGCGGGACGGCCAAAAATGCATCGAGCACCGAATAGGAGGTGACGTCGGTCGTGCGGATCTGGTTGTCGACCATCTTGGTGCGTGCGGCTTGGAAATCCATCATCTTGGCTGTCCCGGTTCGACCTGTCTGTGCCGTCTTTACTGGGCTGCCGCACCGCTTTCAAGTCGCACGCAGGTTTCCCGTTCAAAAACCTTGAACGCGCCCTCGCATGACTTCGGCGGCCACCCGGAAACAACCTCGCGGAAATCGACAGGACGCTCCCATCCCCTCTTGCGCCGCCTTTCGATTCGTTCTAAATGCCGCGCCACCACACGCTTTTATACCCCCCGGACGGCCTCGTGGCGGAGTGGTGACGCAGAGGACTGCAAATCCTCGTACCCCGGTTCAATTCCGGGCGAGGCCTCCAATTTTCCCTTCCCCCCTTTTTCAGGCAGCACCGTTGCCGCCAAGGCCAGCCGCCTGCTGTATCGGCCCATCGTCGTAGCTTTGCGGGGTAATAAACGCATGAGCAAACCGCGTTGCTCGCCGGACCGCTCTCATCGTTTCCCATAGCATCTTACGGATTGTTGATAGGGCTAACGGGTTCGTTAGAGGTAAGGCATACTGGGTGGTACCCGCACTGCTGGCCGCAGCGTTGGCCAAAGCGTGGATTGCCGTTCCGGACAACCGCTGACGCGTCGCGACCGAACAGCCAAAGCACCCGGTGCAACCGCAACATCCCACGCGGATTGTCGCGGTTGTAAAGATACATGGCGCAGAAGGATTAGAATGAGCAGATCAGCCGGTCCCGTAGGAAAGAAGGCGGGCAGAACCGACGTGCTAGCAGAAGGCGGAGACAAAAACGCACTGCGTCTCATGCAGATGATGCAACTTGATGACCGCAGAAGACGATGGGTCGCGAGCATGATCACGGCTCTCTGTTTTCTGGCCGCCGTGCCCGGCGTGCATGCACAGTCCGTGGAAGTCGAGAGCTTCGAGTACGAGTACGCTTCCGGCAGGGTGGTCCGGCTGACCGACATCGGATCGTCGCTGCCGAGCCCGGCGACGGGATCCAGGCTCGAAACGGAATACCCCGATATCGGCCCGATCCTCTTGTTCTGCACGGAACTCTCGGGGCCGCGCTTCGCCTATTTCGGCGGCGCGTTCTACAAGCTCAATGAAAAAGCGAGGCGGGAAGGCGCGCGCGTCGTCACCAACGAGGGCCCGCAGGGACTTCTGGATATCGATAAGCCACCCTCCCCCATGGCGGGAGACTTCAGGATGATCCTGAACCTCACGCGGGATGCAGGTGAAGGCTGCTGACAGCGTCTCCTACTCCGGTGCCCTAGAAGCGTATGACCGAGACGAACGGGACGGTGGCAATGACCGTGCCGTCTTCCTCGGTGATCTCGAAAGCCCGGCCGTCGATCACCTCGTCCCGCAACACTGCCTCGGCAACCATCTCCCGGGCGGACGACATGGCTTCCCGATGGGCGTCTTCGTGACAGGAGAATTCCGCACCTTCGATATCTGGCTCGAAAGTGCCTCCTTCCCGGATATGGAAATAATATCTTGCCATGGTGTGACAAAAACCACGATCCCTGCGGGAGGTTCCTGCATTCGCCAGATATTTGAACGCAAGCGACTGTTTTTGTTCGAAGGCTCGTTTTGCTGCAGGAGAAGAGGCCGCTGCACGGCGTCTGGAAGCAAGCGCGCCAATAAAGACCAGCCCTTCAGGCGGGCCAGTAGATGTCCGATTGGAAGTCGGGCGGGATCGCCGCCAATTCCCCCAGCGTCTTGGCCACGAACTGGATCTGGAGGGCCCGGTAATGGATTTCCCGCGGCATCGGGACACCGGTCGCCATCTGCCGGCTCCGCCACCGTTCGTAGCCCAGGCTGAGCAGGCGCCGTTCCGCCTCACTCTCGACATCGATGCGTCGCGGCGTCGGCAACTTGATAGTCACTGCGTGGAGGGCTGCCAAACCGCCCTCGATCACTCTCAGGTTCATGTCCGTCCTCTTCACCCCGAGCACAGATTCGGTGATTCTGCTGCCCGGCGGCAAGAGCGAGTTCTCATCGGTGAAACTTGCGGTACACCGCAAAGCTGTTAAAATTCGGGTTGATCGGCGGGGAGGACCGCCGTTCACCCGTTTGCGGAGGAGGAAGCCGCGATGCATGTCCTGGAATTCGTGACAGCGCTCAATCCCTTCGTGCTCGCCATTCTGGCGATCGCGATCGTGTGCGGCTGCTATGACCGGTGGCTCCTGCCGAAGTAGGAGGTCGGCACAACCCGGTCATCCGGCTGCTTTGCCGAAGCAACCAATGCTGCTATTCATCCGCGCTCCAGAGACGACAGGAGTGTGGACGTGCAGGACGGTTCGGATTTCAAAGACAGCTCAGCCTCGCTGAGCGAAACGCTGAGAACGGTGATCTCAAAGATATCGGGATCCTCCGTGACCCTTCGCGACCTGATGGCCGAAGTGGGGGAGCACGGCCTGCTTCTGATGTGCGCACTGGCCTCCCTGCCCTTTCTGATCCCTGTTTCCATTCCAGGCGTCAGCACCGTGTTCGGCTTTGCCATCATCCTGATCAGCCTGTCGGTCGCCTTCAACCGGCTGCCCTGGATGCCCCGCCAGATCCTGGACCGGAAGCTCGACACCACGAAACTGGTCCCGGCGCTGGAGAAGGGAGCCGCTCTCGTGTCGCGGCTCGATGCCTATCTCAAGCCTCGGATGTCGGGATTCGTTGCCGGGGCGCTGATGAACCGTGTCAACGGGCTGGCAATCGCCTTCGGCGGCGTGCTTCTGATGTTTCCGCTCGGTCTCATTCCGCTCTCCAACACGCTGCCGGGAATAGCCATCCTGTTGCTGACGACGGGAATGATCCAGCGCGACGGGCTGATCGTCGCCGCCGGCTATGCATTTCTGGTCATTACGGTGATCTACTTCGTCGTGCTTGGCCTGATGGCCTACGGCGCCGGCCAGGGCCTGGCGGCGATGTTCGCCTAGCCGTTTCGCCTTTGACGGCGGCGTTGCCACCAGATGGCCATACGCCGTCGCCTGCGCCTGACGAAGTGCAGGTCATGCGACAGGACGATGACACCCAGCGGCAGCATCCAGAACCCGAGAATCGGGAGGAAACCGAGGGTGCCGCCGGTGATGAGGCCGGTGCCGATCGCGATCCGCCCGATGCGCGAGCGGGGCATGGCGATCTCCCAGGAGCCAAGCACGAGCTTGCCGCTTTTCGGATCCATCCCGAAGCGCATCGTTTTCCGTTCCGTCGTCGTCAAATTCGTCTGCCTCGCAACTCACGCCATGCCGGCTCCAGATGGGGCGATATCTCGCGCAAAACAAGCGAGGCCAATTTTTTTAGAAAAACCGCTTGGCAAACGGCCAAAGCATTTGTATTACCCCGCTCGACGCCGCGACCGAGCGGTTGTTCCCTGGTAGCTCAGCGGTAGAGCATTCGACTGTTAATCGACAGGTCGCCGGTTCGAATCCGGCCCGGGGAGCCATATTCTTCAGTAAGCGTCTGTTTTCTGTTCAGCAAAATGCGAAGCAGACGCTTTCTTCCCCACTCCCCCCTCCTCGCTGTCATGGTCACGCCCAATAGGCATCGCCCCGTGGACACTGCCCACTCGTGACTGGGCGCGCGCCTCTGGAGCCCTTGGAAACGCCCGTAAGCAACCCACATCGTGCAGTTGAACCGGAGGGACAAAAATGGGCATATTCGACGGACTACTCGGGCATGGATCCACCGTGGATCCCGCCGACCTCAACAAGCGCCTCGCCGGCGTCCTGATTGAGGGCGAGACGCCTCAACTGGCTTTCAAGATTATCCGGGACTTCTTCGTCTTCACGGAGCATCGCGTCATCCTTGTCGACATCCAGGGGATGACGGGCAGCAAGGTCGACTATACCTCCATACCCTATCGAGCCATCACTCGGTTTGCCGTGGAAACGGCCGGCACCTTCGACCTGGACTCGGAGCTGAAGATCTGGGTGTCGGGAACGAGCGCGCCGATTACAAAGACCCTGAAGAAGGGGACTGATGTGCGCGGCATCCAGAGGGCGTTGGCCACCGGCGTGCTGCGGTAGACAAACCAAAACCAGCCGACCTTTCAATCCCACCGCTGGTGGCCCCTCTCGGTGTCCCGTGGCGAGGCGGTTGCCGGGTGTGGTCGGCGAATGAGGCGGGCGAATTCGAGATCATGAGGGCCCGACCGCCTCCCGTGGACAACGGCTTTCGCCGAGGGAGGCCAACCGCAGTTTAATGAGAACAATCTACATTAGAGGGAACAACTTTCGCTGCAGGAAGTTAGATCGCGGTAGTCAACATCAGGCCGAATGCCCGGCTCCCTCGGAGGAATATAATGTTTACCAAACTTCTCACAACCACCGCCTTCACCCTTGTTCTGGCTTCGGGCGCATTCGCCCAGGCGAGCGGTTCGAACGACTCGGGCAGCACCGGTGGCAGCACCGGCGGTGCGTCGAGCGGCACTGATGCGGGCGCTTCGACCGGTGGCACCGGCGGTTCCGCGACTGGTGCTGGCACGGCTGCCGCCGGCGCCGGTTCTTCAACCAGCACGAGTGCCCGCGACAGCGACGACAACGATTGCACCGACGCAAGCTCGGAGAAGGTCGGCACCACGGACAGCTCCACGGCGCCTCAGGTTGCCTGCGCCGAATAATCACGGCGCCGAATTGAACTGGAAAGGCCGGTCCCGCGACCGGCCTTTTTCGTGCCGTCCACGCAGACGCATCCACCGGATATAATTTCCGCGCCGCCGCCGCATGCTAAAACGCTATTTCTTGCCGCAGAGCGCTTGTTTGCAGAGAAGACGGAATCTACATCTGAGCCAACAGAAGGCCATTCCCATGACACTCGATACCTCCGTTCTCGGCACCATCGGCAACACGCCACTCATCCGCCTGAAGAAGGCGTCAGAAGAGACAGGCTGCGAGATCTTCGGCAAGGCCGAGTTCCTCAATCCCGGCCAGTCGGTCAAGGATCGCGCAGCGCTCTACATCATCCGCGATGCTGAACGAAAAGGACTGCTTCAGCCTGGCGGTATCATTGTCGAGGGAACGGCGGGCAATACCGGTATCGGTCTCACGCTCG
Source organism: Rhizobium sp. PK7-22 (assembly GCF_056530405.1). Taxonomy (NCBI): domain Bacteria; kingdom Pseudomonadati; phylum Pseudomonadota; class Alphaproteobacteria; order Hyphomicrobiales; family Rhizobiaceae; genus Rhizobium; species Rhizobium sp. PK7-22. The sequence goes on along the minus strand of NZ_CP096514.1, from coordinate 2,274,268 downwards.
TGGCAAAGGCTCTCGGCTACCGCACCGTGATCGTCATCCCGGAAACCCAGAGCCAGGAGAAAAAGGACGCCTTGCGGCTGCTCGGCGCCGAATTGGTCGAGGTCCCGGCGGTCCCCTACAAGAACCCCAACAACTATGTAAAGGTGTCGGGGCGGCTTGCGGACGAGCTGGCGAGAACCAATCCGGCCGGGGCCATCTGGGCAAACCAGTTCGACAATGTCGCCAACCGCGAGGCGCATGTGGATACGACCGCGGTGGAGATCCTGGAGCAGACAGATGGCAAGGTGGATGGCTTCATCTGCGCTGTCGGCTCCGGCGGCACGCTTGCGGGCGTCGCCAAGGGATTGAGGGCCAAGAAGCCGGGCGTGAAGATTGGTCTTGCCGATCCCGAGGGTGCAGCTCTCTACGAATATTACGCCCATGGCGAATTGAAGTCGGAAGGCTCATCGATCACCGAGGGCATCGGCCAGGGGCGGATCACGGCGAACCTGGAGGGCTTCACACCCGATTACGCCTATCGCATCTCCGACGCCGAGGCGCTGCCGCTGATCTTCGATCTTGTCGAGCACGAGGGCCTCTGCCTCGGCGGCTCGTCCGGCATCAACATCGGCGGGGCGGTCCGCCTTGCACGCGATCTCGGACCGGGGCATACCATCGTCACCATCCTGTGCGACTACGGCAACCGCTACCAGTCGAAACTCTTCAACCCGGACTTCCTGCGCTCCAAGGAGCTGCCGGTACCGGAATGGCTGACGACGAAGACCGACATCGCCGCTCCCTTCGAGACAGTCTGAGACCCTATGCCCGTTGATGCCCTCTTCCGAGACGATTTCTATCTGAAAACCGTCGAAGCCACCGTCACCGCCGTCCACGAGGACGGCGGGATAGAGCTGGACCAGACATGCTTCTATGCGACCTCCGGGGGGCAGCCCGGGGACACGGGATACCTGGAACGCGCGGACGGAAGTCGAATCCAGCTCGGCCAGACAAGGCATGGCGCCAGCAAGGACATCATCCTCCACGTGCCGCTGGAAGGGCAGACGCAGCCGCTCGTCGGCGAGCGGCTAAAGCTCACCATCGACTGGGATCGCCGCCACCGCCTGATGCGCATGCACACGGCCTGCCATCTGCTCTCCGTCGTCTGCCCCCATCCGATCACGGGCGCTGCCGTCGGCGAAGATGATTCCCGTGTCGACTTCGACATGAGCGAGACGATCGACAAGGACGCCGTGACGGCAGAGCTGATGGCGCTCGTCAATGCGGATCACCCGGTCTATCTCCAGTGGATCACCGACGACGAGCTTGCAGCCAATCCGGGCATCGTGAAATCGAAGAATGTCCGCCCGCCCGTCGGGCTCGGACGCGTCAGCCTGGTCTGCATCGGCGACAATTCCAGCGTTGACAGCCAGCCCTGCGGCGGCACACATGTGGCCCGGACCGGAGAGATCGGCGCCATCCACATTGCCAAGATCGAGAAGAAGGGCAAGGAGAACCGGCGGTTCCGCATTCGCTTCGGCGAGGCTCCGGCGGATATCTGACGTCAAATTGAAGAGAGGATGCCCATGACCCAGTCCAGCCGTTTCGTCGTTTCGTCAGAATGGCTCGAGGGGGAGCTCGGCAGTCCCGATCTTCGCGTGGTCGACGCTTCCTTCTACCTTCCCGCCCAGAAGCGGAACGCCGACGCCGAATATGCGGCGGGCCATATTCCCGGCGCCGTCCGTTTCGACCATGACAAGGTTGCCGATCACTCCACCGATCTGCCGCACATGGTCCCCTCGCCCGCGGTTTTCGCAGGGGCCGTCGGCAAGATGGGCATCAGCGAGACCGACCGGATCGTCATCTATGACGGGCCCGGCATCTTTTCCGCCCCGCGTGGCTGGTGGCTGTTTCGCGTCATGGGGGCGCAGAACGTCTTCATTCTCGACGGCGGCATCGATGGCTGGCGACGCGAGGGCCGGCCGCTGGAAACCGCCGTCCCGACACCCGAGGAACGCCTGTTCACTCCGGCGCTGCAGCCGGAAAAGGTCATCGATCTCGACACGATGAAACTGATCGTCGATGCCGGCACCATACAGATCGCCGACGCACGCGGCGCGGCGCGCTTCGAAGGGACCGAGCCCGAGCCGCGGCAGGGGCTGCGGTCCGGACACATGCCCGGTGCCCGCAACCTTCCGTCGAACGTGTTTTCCGCCGATGGCAAGCTGAGGCCTGTACCGGAGCTGCGCGCCATCCTGGAAGGCGCCGGCCTCGACCTCGACCGTCCGGTGGTGACGAGCTGCGGCTCCGGCGTCACGGCAGCCATCATCACGCTCGCGCTCCATTCCGTGGGGCACGAGGACAATGCACTTTACGACGGATCCTGGACGGAATGGGGTGGACGCTCCGACACGCCGGTCGTCACCGGTCCCGCCACAGACAGGACCTGAACGCATGGCCAAGACACCCACGCCGCTGACCGCACACGTCACCCAGCTCGAGATGACAGCGCCGCCCAAAGCCTCGCTTCCGGTGCCCGTGAACCTGCAGACGGCCGTCATTCGTGCGCCGGAGATCCCGCTGCATTTCTATCGCTACCTGTACCGGCAGGTCGGCAAGCGCTGGCACTGGTACAACCGGCTGAAGATGACCGACGAGCAGCTTGCCGCCATCATCCACAACCCTCGGGTTTCGGTGACCGTGCTCTACGTCAACGGCGCGCCGGCCGGCTTCTTCGAATTGTCGAAAGAGAGCGAGGAGTGGACGGAGCTCTCCTATTTCGGCCTGTTCGAACACGCCATCGGACTTGGCATCGGTAAGTGGTTCTTGCTGCAGGCGCTCTACGCCGCCTGGCAGGACATGCCGCAGAAGGTAACGGTGACGACGAACACGCTGGATCACCCACGGGCGCTGCAGCTCTACCAGATGATGGGCTTTCAACCGGTGTCGACAAGCGAAGCCATCGTGCAGCCGATGACCGACAAAGAGCTGTTGAAGGTGCTCGACGGCTAGGGTCGCAGGAATCGGGTGGCCGCTCGGGCCGCAATGATGATGGATGAGCGGAGCCAACAGGAGACCGCCATCATGCCCCCGCTTCACTTCACAGCCATGCCCACCGAACATGCCCATGCGCTGCAGTCCGGAGGCGTCGACGCCTACGGTCGTCAGCCTGAAAAAATGGTATCCCCGGGCGGAGGTATGCCCTGCCGGCATTGCCTCGATCACATCACGGAGGGCGAGGATCTGCTGGTCGTCGCCTACCGGCCCTTCCCCGAACTGCAGCCCTACGCCGAAATCGGTCCGATCTTCCTGCATGCGAAGGCCTGCCCTCGCTACGCGGCCGCCGAAGTGCTGCCGCCGATCCTCACGACCAGCCCCGACTTCATCCTCCGCGGCTATGGATCGAATGACCGCATCGTCTATGGCACCGGAGCAGTGACGCTGCAGGAGGATATCGTTTTCCGCGCCGAAGAGCTGCTGGCGCGTGCGGATGTCGCCTATGTCCACGTCCGCTCGGCGCGCAACAACTGCTATCAGTGCCGGATCGACCGGGCCTGACCGGCTTCAGTCCCTTTGACTGAAACCGGCGATCTGCTGCGGCAGGGAGGGCGACCGTCGTGCAGCCGCCCTGCCCTCCCGAACCGTCAGGCCACCGCGAGCAGGCTCTCCGGCGCGTGGGCCTCGTAGCCCAATGCCTCAGCGACCGCGGCATTGGCGACGCGTCCCCGGTGGACGTTGAGGCCATTGCGCAGGTGCTTGTCCTCGGCAAGCGCACGAAGGCCGCGGTCTGCCAGCGCCAGTCCGTATTGCAGCGTCGCATTGTTGAGCGCATGCGCCGAGGTCACCGGCACGGCACCCGGCATGTTGGCGACGCAGTAGTGGACGATGCCCTCGACCTCGTAGGTCGGGTCCGAATGGGTCGTGGCATGGGAGGTTTCGAAGCAGCCGCCCTGGTCGATCGCGACGTCGACCATGACCGCGCCCTGCTTCATGCCGGACAGCATGTCGCGGCTGACCAGCTTCGGTGCCGCGGCGCCGGGGATCAGCACCGCCCCGATCACCAGGTCGGCCGCAAAGACTTCCTCCTCCAAGGCATCGATGGTGGAATAGCGGGTGTGGACGCGGCCGTTGAAGATGTCGTCCAGCTGGCGCAGGCGCGGCAGCGAGCGGTCGATGATCGAGACATCGGCCCCCAGACCGACCGCCATCTTGGCCGCATGCAGGCCGACGACGCCGCCGCCGATCACCGCAACCTTGGCCGGCAGCACGCCCGGCACGCCGCCGAGCAGGATGCCGCGGCCGCCGTTCGCCTTCTGCAGGGCCGTGGCACCGGCCTGGATGGCCAGCCTTCCGGCGACTTCCGACATAGGCGCCAGAAGCGGCAGGCCGCCGCGTTCATCGGTCACCGTCTCGTAGGCGACGGCCGTCACGCCGGATGCCAGCAGCCCCTTGGTCTGCTCCGGGTCGGGCGCCAGATGAAGATAGGTGTAGAGGATCTGCCCTTCCCGAAGCTGCGCCCATTCCTGCGGCTGCGGCTCCTTGACCTTGACGATCATGTCCGATCTCTCGAACACTTCCTTCGCCGTGCTGGCGATCCGGGCACCGGCTGCCACATAGGCGCCGTCGTCGGCGCCGATCCCGGCGCCGGCCTTCGTCTCGATCAGCACCTCGTGTCCATGGGCCACATATTCGCGCACCGCGCCCGGCGTCAGGCCGACACGATATTCATGGTTCTTGATTTCCTTCGGGCATCCGACACGCATCAAGCGTTCCTCTCCTCTGATGGCATTCAGCCAATTGTTCTTAAGGAGGAAACCAGACCAAAAAACGCAAGCAATGTCCTTGCGAAGGTGGATTGGCTTTGGCGGGATTTTCGCGGATATTTGCGTTAGTGGTCGCATAACGGGAGATCCTTGCAGATGCAGCAGCCAGACACGATCGATCTTGCGATGATGCGCATCCTCCAGCAGGAGGGACGGATCTCCAATGCGGAGCTCGCCCAGCGGGTCGGGCTGTCGCAATCGGCCTGCTCGCGGCGTCTGGCGGCACTGGAGTCCGATCAGATCATCAGCGGCTATCACGCGCGCCTTTCCAACAAGGCGCTCGACTACAAGATGATGGTCATTGTCCATATCTCGCTGTCGGGGCAGTTCGCCAAGACGCTCACCGAGTTCGAGGCGGCCGTGAAGCGATGCCCCAACGTCCTCGTCTGCTATCTGATGTCGGGCGAATACGACTACATCCTGCGCGTGGCCGCCAAGGACCTGGAGGACTACGAGCGCATCCACCGCGATTGGCTCTCGGCGCTTCCGCATGTGGTCAAGATCAACTCGAGCTTCGCGCTGCGGGAGATCATCGACCGTCCCAATGTGGGGCTGTGAGAGCACGATCCGTCAAATCCGAGCAATCGGAATAAGCGGAAGGCAAGGAGCGCCTGGTAGAGTCCATTTCGGGACGTGGAGGCCGCAGCCGATGAACAACGACAAGCCTGGCATAAAGAACCGTGCCGCAGAGCGCACGAAGACGAGCATCTACGGCACGGTCCAGTACTTCAACCAGTCTGCCAGGGGCCGGGTGGTGGATCTGTCGGCGACCGGCATCGCCCTCGAGCTACAGGATGCCTTCGCAGCCGCCAGCGGAAGCCACGTCAAGATCGAGAGCGATGAACTCGGATTTATAGAGGGCACGGTCAAATGGTGCTGCGGAAGTCGGATCGGCATCGAGATAAGCCTCAACAGCAATGCACTGGCTCAGGTCTCGTCCTACTTCCGGTTCTTTCACAAGGACACAGCTCGGATGACCGCGCGGCAAGCATAGGCCGCCGTCGGCAATAGCGGCAGGTCCTGCACCCGAGATGTAGTTGAGCTGTCACTTTCCCGGTGTACTTGGCTGCAATTGCGCCTAATCTCGCTTTGGCAAACCGTCCCTACCGGAGTTCCCCATGTCGTCGTCCCCTCTCCTCCCGATCACCCGCCGCTCGCTGCTCGGTGGCCTGGCCGCCACCTCGGCGCTCGTCGTGCTGCACCCCTTTGCGGCGCGTGCGCAGGCCAACCAGGCGCATCTGCGGATCATGGAAACCACCGACATCCACGTCCACGTCTTTCCGTACGACTATTACGGCGACAAGCCGAACGACACGATGGGCCTTGCCCGCACCGCCTCGATCATCGATGCCATCCGCGCCGAGGCCGGCAATTCGATGCTGATCGACAACGGCGACTTCCTGCAGGGCAATCCGATGGGCGACTATATCGCCTACGAGCGCGGCATGAACGAAGGCGACCAGCACCCGGTCGTCAAGGCAATGAATGTTCTCGGCTACGACGCCGGCACGCTCGGAAACCACGAATTCAACTACGGCCTCGACTTCATGTTCAAGGTGCTCTCCGGCGCCGGCTTCCCTTACGTCTGCGCCAACCTCACCAAGGGCCAGCTGGCCTCCGACCCGAAGCAGGACGACCTGTTCTTCAAGCCCTATGTCATCCTTGAGAAGCAGATCCGCGACGGCTCGGGCGCCACCAGCCCGGTCAAGGTCGGCTTCATCGGCTTCGTGCCGCCGCAGATCATGCTCTGGGACGCCAAGCACCTCGAAGGCAAGGCGCAGACGCGCGACATCATCGAGGCCGCCCAGGCCTGGGTGCCGGTGATGCGCGAGGAAGGCGCGGACATCATCGTCGCGCTGTCGCACTCGGGCATCGACGGCTCGGGCATGAGCGAGCGCATGGAAAATGCTTCACTCTATCTTGCCGGCGTCGACGGCATCGATGCCGTCTTTACCGGTCACCAGCACCTGGTCTTCCCCGGCCCGAAGGATTTCGAAGGCATTGCTGGCGCCGATGCCGTCAGGGGCACGCTGATGGGCAAGCCCGCCGTCATGGCCGGCTTCTGGGGCTCGCACATGGGCCTCATCGACCTGCTGCTGGAAAAGGACGGCAACAGCTGGAAGATCGTCGATTTCACCACCGAAGCGCGGCCGATCTACCATCGCGACGCCGACCGCAAGGTGGTCGCCGACGTCGAGGACCAGCCGCAGGTGCTCGCCGCGGCCAAGGAGGATCACGAGGCGACGCTTGCCTATGTCCGCCGTCCGGTCGGCAAGACATCGGCACCGCTCTATTCCTACTTCGCCCTCGTCGCCGATGATCCCTCGGTGCAGATTGTCGCCAATGCGCAGGTCTGGTACATCGAGGACATGCTGAAGGACGGCGAGTACAAGGACTATCCGGTCCTCTCCGCTGCCGCTCCCTTCAAGGCCGGTGGCCGTGGCGGTGCGGAATACTATACCGACGTCCCGGCCGGCGACATCGCGATCAAGAACGTCGCCGATCTCTACCTCTACCCGAACACGGTGCAGGCGGTGCTGATCACCGGCGAGCAGGTGAAGAACTGGCTGGAAATGTCGGCCGGCATGTTCAACCAGGTCGAGCCGGGTGCCAAGGATGCGCCGCTGATCAACACCGGCTTCCCGTCCTACAACTTCGACGTCATCGACGGCGTCAGCTACCAGATCGACCTGTCGCAGCCGGCTCGCTTCGACAAGGACGGCGCTCTGGTGAACGCAGACTCGCACCGCATCACCGACCTGCAGTTCGACGGCAAGCCGATCGATCCGGCGCAGAAGTTCGTCGTGGCCACCAACAACTACCGCGCCGGCGGTGGCGGCAAGTTTCCGGAGATCGCCGGCGACAAGGTGATCTTCGTGGCGCCCGACACCAACCGCGACGTCGTCGTCCGCTACATCATGGACCAGGGCACGATCAACCCGTCGGCGGACGCCAACTGGTCGTTCAAGCCGATGGAGGGCACGACAGCGATCTTCGAGACGGGGCCGAAGGGTCGTGAGTATGCCGCGGAGATCAAGGGCGCGAAGATCGAGGATGCCGGCGACGGCGCCGAGGGATTTGCGAAATTCCGTCTGGTGCTCTAGGGCGAGCACCAGACGCCGCATCCGCTTTCCAAGGCCGCCGTCAGGCGGCCTTTTTCGTCGGGCCGGCCAGCTTCTGTAACAAGAGCCTCAACTCCGGCGGCGGTGCCTTTTCGACGCGGCGATAGTCGCTGCCGTCGCGGTTCCTGCGCATCAGGCCGAGATCGACGAGATCGCGGCGCAGGAGCGCTGCATCGCCGAAGAGATGGAGATCGTTCAGGAGATCGCCGATCTCACGCTCGGAGAAGCTGCGCTTCGGCGGGATGCGCGACCACAGCAACCACAGGCAAAGCTCCTGCTGGGACCGCTTGCTCGGCCAGCGGATGATCCGGCCATCGGTGTCGAAGACACGAAGGGTCCTCGACACCCGCGTCTCGTCGGCCGGCGGCGGCGTGTCGATAGTCCGGGCCACGTCCGGGAGCGGATCTGTCGTTCCGGCGCTGGATCTGAAGTGCTGATAGTTTCGATAGCCGCCTGCCCTGCTCAACAGGTTGAGCATCTCGACATGGCTCGGCGCATGGTCAAGCCTGCCGATCTGGTCGCGCAGCGATTTGGCGAAGGCCGACAGGTCGGCGACTTCCATCGGGAAGATGGTTCTGGTCATCTCTTATCCTCGACGTGCCGGTCCATTTCAGGTGTCGATGGTCGCCGTCTTGTCGAGCAGGCACGGGATAAGTGCTGATGATCTCTTCTAATGCAGGTTTAGCTTCCCATGCGGGACGGCGACGCTCGGTGAACTGCTGACCGATTGCTTCTTTTACCGGCTCCGTCACAAAGGTCAACGCCCTCATTCGGCCGCAGAACGCACCGCGATCTTGCGGCTTTGCTCCGCCAGGCCCGTCATGCTGGCGTGGTTCGGGCAGTTCGACAGGCGGGTCCGGAAGGCATCGATCAGCCAGGTGCCTGCAGGCCCTGGCGGGTTGGAGACCTTGCGAAGCGCATAGATCGGGTATTCCCCCTGCTCGTAGGCGTCGAGCTTCAGCGCCACGAGCCGACCGCTCTCCAGATCCTCGCGCACCAGCGAGGACGGCAGGCCGCCCCAGCCAAGGCCGCCACGAATGAGCTGATGCTTGGTGGCGATGTCGCTGACCCGCCAAGTCTTGTAGGAGAGGACGTTGAAATTGCGGCCATTCGTCAGGCCGGACGCATCGGTGACCACCAGTTGCGTCTCCTCGCGGACGTCCGCCAGGGTCAGCGGCCGGTCGATCCGTCCGAGAGGATGTTCCGCTGCAGCGATCGGCACCATGGAGGAATGGCCGATCTTTTCTGCGGCGATCGTGTCGTCCTGCTTCAGCAGCGCGCCGCCAAGTCCGATCCCGGCCCGGCCGGTGGAGACCATGTCCATGACCATGCCGAGTTCGCCGACGTTGAGGTTCAGGGCGACAGTCGGGAACCGCCTGCCGAACTCCCGCAGTTCGTCGACCACAACCTCGGCCGGCACCATGACGCTGATGGCAAGTGAAAGCTCCGGCTCCAGCCCCTCCTTGAAGCTCTTGGCACGCGCCCGCATGACCTGCAGGCCGGCGACGATGCGGCGCGCATCCGGCAGCATCGCGCTGCCCGCGTCGGTCAGCCTCGGCTGCCGCAGGCCGCTGCGTTCAAACAGCGGAACCTCAAGCTGCGCCTCGAGGTTGGCGATCGTGTAGCTGATGACAGATTGCGCCCTGTTCAACGCGCGGGCAGCGGCCGAAAAGCTGCCGGTCTCGGCGACGGCGAGAAAGACCTGCATCTGGTCGAGGGTCGGATTGGCATCCATGCATCTATCCAATTAATCGATATCAACTTTCTAGATTATCCCGGTTAAATCGATGGGCGGCAAGACCTATCTGATGGCTGGCGGCGAACGCCGCGTCGCCCACGACCTCCCAAGTCGACCACCGATCAAGCCAAGGAAGATAGTTATGTCATCCATCCTTCTCGTTACCTCGAGCCCCCGCGACGATTCGCTCTCGACCAAGGTCGCCACCGCCTTCGTCGACAAGCTGACTGCCCGCAAGCCGGAAACGGCTGTCGTCCACCGTGACCTCGGCAAGACGCCGATCGCGCATCTCGACATCGTGACCACGTCTGCCATTCGCAAGCAGCCTGCCGACCGCAATCCGGAAGAGGCCGCTGCAGCTGCCGTATCGGACGAGATGGTGGCCGAGCTGATGGCAGCCGATACGGTGGTGATCGCCACCGGCCTCATCAACTTCAACATCTATTCGACGCTGAAGTCCTGGATCGACAATGTCGCCCGCGCCGGCATGACCTTCCGCTACACGGCAGAAGGCCCGGAGGGTCTCGCCACAGGCAAGAAGGTCTACATCGTGCTGTCGGCCGCCGGGATCTATTCCGAAGGTCCTGCCATGGGCATGAACCACGCCACTCCCTACCTGAAGACCGTTCTCGCCTTCATGGGCATGACCGATGTCGAAGTGGTCTATGTGGAAGGCACGGCCTTCGGACCGGAAGCCTTCGAGAAGGCGCTGGCGGATGCGGAAGCGACGACATCGCGCCTGGCGCTGGCTGCCTGAGGCATCCCCTTCCCGTCAAATGCAGAAACGGCCGCGGCAATCGCCGCGGCCGTTTCATTTGGATCGATACCAATGTCCTTGCGACCGGCCTCAGGCCGAGCGGGACTTTTCGCCATCGGAAAACAGCGACGGACCGTTCTGGTCGATGATCTGGCGCGCCTTGCGGAAGGTGCAGTCGACCGCCTCGTCCATCGAGGTGAAGACGTCGGCGCGGATGAAATTGCGCACCAGCACCTCGCCGCCGACCTCCTTCTCGATGCGGCCGGCCAGCCGCAGCTGATTGCCCTCGCGGATCGGCGTTGCGAAGATCCTGCAATCGCCGTGGAGCTGCGGCTCGGCGGCCGGTGCCGCGGAAGCCTCCGCCTTGGAGCCGCCTGAGAAGATCGAGAGGATGCCGGAAAGGAAAGAAGCCATATGCGCTGCCTATCATAATCGCGGGGTTGGAGAAAGATGCCTGCCTGGCGTCACCGGGCGGTGACGCGCCTCAGATGATCAGGTTGGCGAGGATCTCGTTCTCGGTGATGTCCTGGTAGCCGAGGTCGGCGGCTTCGAAGCGCGCGAGCAACCCCTCAAAATTGCCGGGGTCGCGCGTTTCGATGCCGATCAGGATCGAACCGAAGTTGCGGGCCGATTTCTTCAGGTACTCGAAGCGCGAGATGTCGTCTTCCGGCCCCAGCAGGTTGAGGAAGTCGCGCAGTGCCCCGGGGCGCTGGGCCAGCCGCAGGATGAAGTATTTCTTCAGCCCCAGGTGGCGCATCGCCCGCTCCTTGACGTCCGGCAGGCGCTCGAAATCGAAGTTTCCGCCCGAAACCACCGCGACGACCGTCTTGCCCGCCAGGCGCTCAGGGCCGAGCATCTCGAGCGCCGTCAGCGACAGGGCGCCCGCCGGCTCCAGCACGAAGCCCTCGATGTTGAGCATTTCGGTGATGGTCACGCAGATGGCGTTTTCCGGCGCCAGCAGCACCTGCTCGGGCGAAAACCCCTTCAGCGTCTCGAAATTGAGGTCGCCGATCCGGGCCACGGCGGCGCCGTCGACGAAATTGTCGACCTTGGAGAGACGCACCGCGACGCCGGCTTCGAGGCTGCGGCGCAGGCTCGGCGCGCCTTCCGGCTCGACCAGCACGAAGCATTCCGGCGGCATCCGACCGCGCAGATAGCCGGTGATCCCCGAGGAGAGGCCGCCGCCGCCGACCGGCAGGACCATCAGATCCGGTCGCGCACCCTCCGGCAACTGTGCCATGATTTCTGCGGCGACCGTCGCCTGGCCTTCGATGATGTCGGCATGGTCGAAGGGCGGCACCATGAAGCCGCCGGTCTCGGCCACATAGGCGTTGGCGGCCGCATAGCACTGGTCGAAGATATCGCCGATCAGCCGGATGGTGATGAACTCGCCGCCGAAGATGCGCGTCTTGTCGATCTTCTGCTGCGGCGTGGTCACCGGCATGAAGACGACGCCAGGCACCTGGAAATGGCGGCAGACGAAGGCAAAGCCCTGGGCGTGATTGCCGGCGGAGGCGCAGACGAAGGTGCGGCCCGTTTCGCCGCTTGCCATCACCTTGCGCAGAAAGTTGAAGGCGCCGCGGATCTTGTAGGAGCGCACCGGCGAGAGATCCTCGCGCTTCAGCCAGACATCGGCGCCATAACGACGGCTCAGGTGCTCGTTCAACTGCAGCGGCGTCTCCGGGAAGATCTCCCGCAATGCCACGCTCGCCTCATCCACTGCCACTGTGTTCACGTCTGCTCCGTCCATTGAATTTCCAATGTCTTCCCGCTATGCCATAGCCAACCGCAAGAGACCAAATCATCTTTCGGACCACACGAGCAACCGGATCATCATTTTGAACGCCAGTCTCCTCCGGCCGGCCATCTATATCGCGGCGCTCTGTGGCCTCTATCTGGCAACGGCCATGTTCCTGCCGGCGATGATGGATCTCTATTACGGGCACGACGACTGGCAGGTGTTTGCCCTCTCGGCCTTCATGGTCGGCGGCATCTCGCTGATGACGGCACTTGCCACCCGCGGCGCACCACCGGTGTTTACCAAGCGGCTCGGCTTCCTGCTCGTCAACCTGCTCTGGGTGATCTTCTCGCTGGTGGGCGCAATCCCGCTCTATCTTGCCGATCACGATCTGAGCTTTGCCCAGTCGATCTTCGAATCGATCTCGGCGATCACCACCACCGGCTCCACGGTTCTCGTCGGCCTCGACGATATGCCCCCCGGCATCCTGCTCTGGCGCTCGCTGCTGCAATGGCTCGGCGGCATCGGCATCGTGGCGCTCGGCCTCTTCGTCCTGCCCTTTCTGCGCGTCGGCGGCATGTCCTTCTTCAAGCTGGAATCCTCCGACACCAGCGACAAGCCGTTTGCGCGGCTGGCGAGCTTCACTCGCGCCTTCATCGGCATCTATGTCGGCATCACGCTGGTCTGCGCCATCTGCTACGCCTGGGCGGGCATGAACCGCTTCGACGCGCTGAACCACGCGCTGACGACGGTCGCCACCGGCGGCTTTTCCACCCACGACGCATCGTTCGGCTATTTCAACAGCATTCCGCTGCTCTGGATCTCGACAATATTCATGACGATCTGCAGCCTGCCCTTCTCGCTCCTGATCATCTTCGTGGTCCGGCGCCGGCTCGATTCGCTGCGCGACCCGCAGATCATCGTGTTCGTGGGCTATCTCTTCGTCTTCTCGGTGGCGCTCGGCGTCTATCACCACCTGAACAACGACGTGGGCCTCGGCACGGCGCTGGCGCATTCCTTCCACAACATCTCGTCGATCCTCTCGACCACCGGCTATGCCAGCACCGACTATACCGCCTGGGGGCCGTTTGCCGTCGCGCTCGCCTTCTTCGCCACCTTCATGGGCGGCTGCACCGGCTCCACCGCCGGCGGCATCAAGGCCTATCGCTTCGTGGTGCTCTTCAACATCGTCGGCACCGGCCTGAAGCGGCTCGTCTATCCGAACGCCGTCTATTCGGTGCGCTACGGGAAATCAGTGATCGAGCCCGAGGCGCAGCGCGGCATCTTCCTGTTCGTGGCGCTCTACATCTTCCTGTGGGCGGTCGGCAGCCTTGCCATGACGCTGCTCGGCTATGATTTCCTGACCTCGGCCTCCTCGGTCATCACCGCACTGTCGAACGTGGGCCCCGGCATCGGCGACATCGTCGGCCCGGCCGGCAATTTCTCCACCATCAGCGACCCTGCCCTCTATCTCCTGTCGGTGATGATGCTTGCCGGCCGCCTGGAGATCCTGACGGTGCTCGTCCTGCTGACCCCGCTCTTCTGGCGCCAGTAGCGCGGCTGCCGAGCGTGCGGTCGTGGTGCTGGTGCGGACGGCGGGGCTCGAACCCGCATGACCGAAGCCGAGGGATTTTAAGTCCCTTGCGTCTACCAGTTTCGCCACGTCCGCATCGGTGTTTCAGTAGCGGCCAAGGGGAGGAAATGGAAGGGCCGCAGGCAACGAATTCCGGATGCCTGTGCAGACGCGCGGCGAGGAGTACGCCCCCCTCCCTCACCGCATGAAGTGAATATGCGGGCGCGCGTGATAGGGCGAGGTCTCGATCCTGGCGTCGACGCGGAAGACGGTCTTCAGAAGCTCTTCTGTCAAGACCTCGGCCGGCGCACCGGCGGTGAGGATACGGCCCTCCTGCATGACGATCAGCTGGTCGCAGAACATCGCCGCGTGGTTCAGGTCGTGCAGCGCGATGATGCTGGTGACCGAAAGGCTCGATATCAGGCGCATCAGGCTGATCTGGTGCTGGATGTCGAGGTGGTTGGTCGGCTCGTCGAGGATGAGCTCCTGCGGCGCCTGCGCCAGAGCGCGTGCAATATGCGTGCGCTGCCGTTCGCCGCCCGAGAGGCTTTGCCAGGGGTCGTTGCGCTTCTGCGTCATGCCGGCACGCTCCAGCGCCTCGGCCACGGCCGCGTCGTCGGCAAGCGTCCAGCCGGAAAACATCGAGCGGTGCGGAAAGCGGCCGAGCTTCACCACGTCGACGACCCTCAGGCTCGCATTGGTGGTCGCATGCTGCTCCACGAAGGCGACACGACGGGCAATCTGGCGGCGGTCGATGCCTTTCAGGTCCTCGCCGTCGAGCGTGATGCTGCCGGCCTGCGGGCGCTTCAGTCCGGCGAGCAGGCGCAGCAGCGAGGTCTTGCCGGAGCCGTTGGGGCCGAGAAGCCCGAGCATAAGGCCCGGCTTCACCTCCAGCGAGACGCCGTCGATGATCGTCTTCTTGCCGATCTTCCAGACAAGGTTTTCCGCCCTGATGCTCATGACGCGCGCTGGAACCGATAGAGGATGATGGAAAAGACAGGCACGCCGACGAGCGCCGTCACGACTCCGATCGGCAGCACCTGCTGCGGAATGAGGGCGCGGGAGGCGATGTCGGCGAGCACCATGAAGATGGCGCCGAAGACGGCACAGGCGGGCAGCAGCCGCACATGCAGCGGGCCAACGACGAAGCGCGCCGCATGCGGCACGACGAGGCCGACGAAGCCGATGGTGCCGACCATGCTGACGATAGTCGCCGTCATCACCGCCATCAGCGCAAAGAGCGCGATGCGGGTGCGGCCGACATCGACGCCGAGGGCGGCCGCCGATTCGTCGCCGAAGGCGAAGGTGTCGAGCACCCGGGCATAGAAGAGACAGATGACGAGCCCTAACCCGACGACGACGGAGACCAGCGCGAATTCCGGCCAGCGCACGCCGCCGAAGCTGCCGAGCAGCCAGAACATCACGTCGCGCGCCTGCTGGGCGTTGCCGGAGGTGGTGACCACATAGGAAGTCGCGGCGTTGAAGAGCTGCGAGGCGGCAACGCCGGCAAGGATCGTGCGGTCCGCCCCGCCGCGCGTGCCGTTGGAGAGCAGCGCCACGAAGAGGAAAGCCGCGAAGGCGCCGGCAAAGGCGCCCATGGAAAGCGTCACCGCGCCGGCCCCGAGGCCGAGGATGACGATCGCCACCGCGCCGGTGGAGGCGCCGGCGGAGATGCCCAGCACATAGGGTTCGGCCAGCGGGTTGCGGAGCAGCGACTGCATGATCGCGCCCGACAAGGCCAGGCCCGCACCGCAGCACGAAGCGACCAGCGCCCGGCTCAACCGATAGTCCCAGATCACCGTCTCGTGGATCCGGTTCAGCTCGACAGACGTCCAGCCGAGGCGGTTGGTGACGGCGGCAAAGGTCGTCGACAGCGGGATCGGCAGGTCGCCGATCCCGACGCTGATGCCGATGACGACGGCGATCAGCGCAAGGGACGCCAGGATAGACGTCCCGAGGACCAGCAGGCCCCGTATGGAACGTCCCGTCTCTGTCACTTCAGGAGACCGAGCGCCTTCATCTGCTCGGCCACCTGTTCGGCGCCGTAGATCGTGCGGATCGTCGGGTTCATCGCCTGGCCGTCCATCACGACGATCGCCTTGTTCTTCACCGCGGCGATCTGGCTAACGGCCGGATCGCTGTTGAGGAACGCGATCTTGGCTTCGGGCTTGTCGAGTTCCCAGCGGTTGCGGTCGAGGTCGGCGACGACGATGACGTCGGGATCGGCAGCGATGATGCTTTCCCAGCCGAGCGTCGGCCATTCCGCTTCCGTGTCGATGGCGTTCTTGCCGCCCAGCACGTCGGCGACGAAGCCGGAGGCGCCGTTCTTGCCGCCGAGATAGGCGTCGGCCGTGGGTGCGGGGCTGGAGAACCAGAAGAGGTAGGAGAGTGGCTCGCCATCGGTGGAAACGCCGGCGCGAAGCGCCGCCTCACGGGCCTTGAAGTCAGAGATCAATGCCTGGCCGCGATTGGCGACGTCGAAGATCTGGGAGAGCTCCTCGATCTCCTGATAGAGCAGGTCCATGTTCCACAGTTCCTTGCGGCTGCCGTACTGGTCCTTGACCTCTTCGGTGCTGAGGCAGGTGCTGGGCGAGAGGTAGGTCGGAATCGCCAGCCGCTCGAAATCGTCGCGCTTGGCGACCTTGCTGGTCGGCCCGATCAGGCTCGGCAACGCGGCGGCGACGAAGTCCGGTTGCTGCGCCAGGATCGATTCGAAGGTCGGAAACTCCACCGTCAGCAGCGTCACCTTGGCATTGGCCTCGGCAAGCTGCGGCAGCACCTGGCTCGGCCAGAAGGCTGTGCCAACCATCTTGTCCTCGAGGCCGAGCAGCAGCATGATTTCGGCACTGTTCTGGCCAAGGCCAACGGCACGCTCCGGCGCCTTCGCGTAAGTGACCTTAGCGCCGCAATTGTCGAGGGTCAGCGGATAGCTCGTCGGCGCGGCCGAGGCAGGCGCCACGGACAGCCCGAGCGTGATGCAAAGGCTGGAGATGGCGACAATCGAGTTCAGTGCGGTCACGAGCAAATTCCTTATATCGTCCTTGGAAGGCCAAGGGGAAATGACGGTTGCCGTATAACCCTCCTGCCGCGACAAAAACAAGAGCGCGATAGTCATATTATGTACTGGAGGATTCGCGCGAAATGCTTTGAGAACCTCCAAACCGCAAGCAGGCGGTGCCGCGCGGGAAGGCTCCAGTTCCACCCATCTCCGTTTCATTGAGTGATCACAGTGCTTTCGCCAGTTTCGGGCAATGTTCCGGGCGTCAGTTGGCGCATCAATTTTGGAGCAATGACAATGACATTTGCAGCTACGGCATTGGCTGACGATGACGCACCCGTCTTCGCGGACGACATACAACGCAACGCCTGGGCAATTGCTGCCCGACATCTGACGTCTGGCCAAAAGGATGTCACGAAAATGATTGCCGACGGGATCCAGCAGGAACGGAGGCGCTGCGTCGAATTGGTACACGCTGCGCTGGGGCCAGACGACAGTATCGCCATCTTCGTCGGCAATCCGAACACCGACTGGTAGCTTGCAGGCATTCTTCCGGCACGCAGGAACCATGGGCTTCGCCCGCGGTTTGTGCTGCGTTCAAAACGGGAGAAATACCACATGAACAAGTTTACCCTTACCGCGGCGGCCACCCTGATGATGGTCTCGGGCTCTGCCCTTGCGCAATCGGCTGCGGAGACCTCTGGCGTCAATTCGCTCGCGGGTGTCCCACCGAAGACTGAGGACTTCGTCCTTGAGGCCGCCTCCAGCGATATGTTTGAAATCGAATCGAGCAAGCTTGCCCTGGAGCGCGCGGGCGACGACGAGACAAAGGCATTCGCGCAGCAGATGATCGAGGACCACCAGAAGACCTCAAGCGAGTTGAAGCAGCTCGTCGAAGGTGGCAGTGTCCAGGCGCAGATCCCGACACAGATGACCGAAATGCATCAGGGAATGCTGGACGACCTCACGGAACTCCAGGGTGAGGAATTCACCGAGGAATATCACTCGGCGCAGGAAGATGCGCATGAAGCTGCGGTTGATCTGTACGAACGCTATGGGTCCGAAGGAGATAACGCCGAGCTGAAGGCCTTTGCTGCCAAGACCTTGCCGGCGCTCGAGCACCACTTGCAGATGGCCGAGCAACTCGATCAGGATTGACCGACCCTCGTCATACGAGATCCGCTCTCTGAAGAAGTCCCGCCGGCGACGGCGGGACTTCTGCTTTAGGGTGAGGTTGGCGATGTCGGCAAGCGCCGGCGATCCGACCCACCCTGACGTTCGAAATTGTTCCAACCGTACCAGAAGAGCCGCAACTGCACTCGCCGCGCCGCAAGCTGCATGTAAGGTAGCCGTGCCCGATTGAGAAAGCCGGGCTTTTTCCCCTTATTGCCCTGTCTCGCGACAGGGCTTTTTTTTTCCTCCATACGCCGGTCCGGTACGGCGCTGTGAAGCGTTAGCTGCTGGTCAACCAGAAAACACGGCCGATCTCGACTTGCCGGCTTTCGATGCCATCTTCCATGGGTCGCGTGGCAGTCTACGCGGCCGGGAGCCCCGGCGCACTCCCCTGCCCCAAGCCGGGGCTCCCGTCAGGTACGATCACGGGTTTCTTCTGATGCGGTCCAGCCGTATCGACCAGTGCTGGTGTCGACACAAAAAAACGCGGCCCGGGAGCCGCGTTTTGTCCATCGGTTCGAGTGATCAGGCCGAGAGCTTGGCCGCCAGCTTCGCCACATAGCCGCCCTGGTAGCGGGCACCGTCGAGCTCCACGGCCGAAGGCTGGCGGGAGCCGTCGCCGTCGGTGATGGTGCTGGCGCCATACGGTGAGCCACCCTTGACTTCTTCCACGCCCGTCTGCCCCTGGAAGGCATAGGGAAGCCCGGCCACGACCATGCCCTGGTGCAGGAAGCTCGGGATAAAGCTGAGGATCGTCGATTCCTGGCCGCCATGCTGGGTGGCCGTGGAGGTGAAGGCAGAGCCGAGCTTGCCGACGAGCTTGCCTTCTGCCCAGAGACCACCCGTCTGATCCCAGAAATTGCGCATCTGCGAGGCCATGGTCCCGAAACGCGTGCCGGCACCGACGATGATCGCATCGTAATCGGCAAGCTCGGCCACGGACGCGATCGGCGCTTCCTGGTCCATCTTGTAGTAGGAAGCCTTGGCGACCTCCTCAGGAACCAGTTCCGGCACCCGCTTGATGGTAACGTCGGCACCGGCAGAACGGGCGCCTTCCACAACGGCCTTGGCCATCGTTTCGATGTGCCCGTAGGCGGAATAGTAGAGAACCAGTACCTTGGCCATGCTTCGTCTCCGTTCAGGGTTGGTTTTGCAGATGTGGTGATGAGTCTAGCCTGTTCACGCCGGGTCAGCAGCCCCTGCGCCGGTCGACGCAGTGTTCGTATTTAGAAGACGAACCCGGTTGATCCGTCTTCAGTTCCGAAACGAAGAAGATTCTCACCGCCGCACGACAGCCTCTTCTGCCCGACACCAATTGGGCTTAGGACTGTCAGACCCCTTGCAGAACATCAGGACAAGCCATGTCACAGAGTCCCTCCACTGTCGTCGCCGCAGCCATGCTCGCCATCGGTGACGAACTTCTTTCCGGCCGCACCAAGGACAAGAACATAGGCCACCTCGCCGACGTGCTGACGCTGGCCGGCATCGACCTGAAGGAGGTCCGCATCGTCTCCGACGAGGAGGAGGCGATCGTAGAGGCGCTGAATGCGCTGCGGGGCCGCTACGACTACGTCTTTACGTCGGGCGGGATCGGCCCCACCCATGACGACATCACGGCCGATTCGATCTCCAGGGCCTTCGGGCTGCCTTGCGTCCACGACCCCGATGCCATGCAGTTGCTTGCGGACATGTACCAGCGCCGCGAGATGGAGTTCACCGAGGCGCGGCAGCGGATGGCGCGCATGCCTGAGGGTGCCAGGCACATCGCCAACCCGGTTTCCACGGCGCCCGGCTTCATCGTCGAAAACGTCTATGTCATGGCCGGGGTGCCGCAGGTTTTCCAGGCAATGCTCGACAATGTGCTGCCGGAACTGCGAACGGGGTCGAAGATGCTGTCGCGTGCCATCGCCTGCCCCTTCGGCGAAGGCGACATCGGCACCCCGCTGGCGGCAATCCAGAAGGCGCATCCGCAGACCAGCATCGGCTCCTACCCGAAGTATGACGGCAAGCGGTTCTCGACCGAAATCGTCGTCCGGGCCCGGGAGCAGGCGGAAATCGACGCTGCGGCAGCCGATGTGCAGCAGATGGTACGGGATCTGGAGCAGAAACACCTTCCGTCGAACGGCTCTGCGGATGCCTGATGCGTCGTCAGCCGGTGGACCAGCGCCCACCGGTTGACCAATATCAAGGAAGGCGCGAGGCTATGGGGCCAGGTTGGTAGAGACGACGGGCATCCGTTCAGGGGAGAGACCATGACCTACAAGACGATCGTTGCCATTCTCGACACGCCGGCGCATGCGGCGCAGATCACCGATTTCGCCTTGTCGGTGGCCGCTGGCTTTGACGCGCATGTGCTTGCCGTGCATGCCGAGACGCTGGCATCCGTGCCGCTGATCGCGCCGATGGAAATTCCCGATCCGGCCGCCATCGAGGCGCTGCAGGCGATGGCGCGGCGGGAAACGGCCGATGTAGAGAAGATCTTCCGGGAGCAGGCCGCCCGCGACACTGTCCCATCCGACTGGCGCAGCTTCGTGTCCCCCGCGGGCTATGCCGCTTCCTCCGTCATGGAAACCATTCGCGCTGCGGATCTGGTGATTGCAAGCCAGGGCGAATCGGCCAGCGACAGCCGCTCCGAGATTGCAAGCCTGCTCTTTGACAGCGGCCGGCCCGTCCTGCTTGTGCCCTATATCATGACGGTGCCAAAGCCGATCCAGCGTGTGATGATTGCCTGGAACGGATCCCGCGAAGCGACCCGCGCCACCTTCGATGCCCTGCCACTCCTGAAGAAGGCCGAGAGCGTCGAGATCTTCTGCGTCGATCCGCCGGAGAGGCCGAATCAGCTTGCCGACATGGCCGGCGTCGAGCTTGCCGCAGCCCTTGCCCGCCACGGTGTCAACGTCACCCTCACCACCCAGGAAGGCGGCGGCGTGTCGGCGGCGGACGCCATCGAAAACCGGCTTTCCGACAACAGTGTCGACCTTCTTGTCATGGGCGCCTATGGCACCTCGCGCTGGTGGGAAATGCTGTTTGGCGGCGTCACCCGCAGCCTGCTCGAATCGATGACCGCCCTGTCGCTGATGTCGCGCTAGCCACCGCTGCCGACAGTCTTGCCTTCGGCTCGGTTTCCCGGCTAAGAGCGAGCGCACATCCTGTGCTCTCGCAAATGGCCCGCTCATGTCTCTTCCAGAAAAAGCCTTTCCTCTCTCGTGGGATCAATTCCATCGCGATGCGCGGGCGCTCGCCTGGCGCCTGGCCGGGCTTGGCCAGGAGTTTCGCGCCATCGTCTGCATCACCCGCGGCGGCCTTGTGCCGGCTGCCATCATCTCGCGCGAGCTCAACATCCGGCTGATCGAGACGGTGTGCATCGCCTCCTACCACGACTACGTCAACCAGGGCGAAATGAACCTGCTGAAGGGCGTGACACCGGAGCTTTCGGCGAACGGCGGCGAAGGCGTGCTGGTCGTCGACGACCTGACCGATACGGGCAAGACCGCCTCGGAAGTGCGCGGCATGTTGCCGAAGGCGCATTTTGCCTGCGTCTATGCCAAGCCGTCGGGCGTGCCGATGATCGATACCTTCGTCACCGAGGTCAGCCAGGACACCTGGATCTATTTCCCCTGGGACATGGGCTTTGCCTATCAGGAGCCGATCGCCAAGGGCCCCAAGGGCTGACCTGCGGGTGACAACGGCGGCGCGGCGGTTGGATGTCTTCTGCCGCGCAAGGGGATCGCGCTGAACGGATTCCGTTGGCGAACCAATCTGCAACACCTGTTTTTTGATATGGACCGCCGTCTTCCGACGGCTGTGGACGAGCGGGGGTCGGACGCCGCTTTTGCGGCAATCTCTCCCCGCAAGCGCCTGACTTATCTGATTCTTTTCGCTGTCCCCGTTTTCCACAGGGTACCGACACAATATCTTGTGGTTAAAAAACTATGGCGATCTACGGCTTGACGAATCTGATGGCTGGGAGGAGATTGGCCGACGTGTTGCAGCGGCGGCGGAACCAGAGCTAACGAGGCTGGTTCTTTCTTCGAGTTCAGACGGGAATGACGGCGGCGGGTGGCTTGAAGAGCCGGCCGGCCAAGTGCTTTTCCTTGTCTTTTTTTGATCTGCCAAAAGCGCATCCAGCGCTGGTAAAAAGAGGCCGTTAACGCTATATTTAGTGTTGCAGCCGACCATCAACACAAGATACAGGTTGGACATCCCGGATGATTCACCTGGACCACATGATTTCCCCGGCTGCCCGTCATGGCGAGCCGCCGGGACGGATATTTGCGCCCCGGAACGGGCCACAGACGAGGGACACAAGGCAATGCGGATCGAACGTCGTTTCACCAAGCCCGGCCAGGGCGCCTATGCGGACATCCCTTTCCGAAAGGGGGTCAGCGAGATCCGCAACCCGGATGGCTCGATCGTCTTCCGGCTGGCCGATATCAACGTTCCGGCCCAGTTCTCGCAGGTGGCGACCGACGTTCTGGCGCAGAAGTATTTCCGCAAGGCCGGCGTGCCGGCGCGGCTGAAGAAGGTCGAGGAGAACGACGTCCCTTCGTTCCTCTGGCGCTCGGTTGCCGACGAGAAGGCGCTTGCCGCCCTGCCGGAAGACCAGCGCTACGGCTCCGAGACCGATGCCCGCCAGGTCTTCGACCGTCTTGCCG
This sequence comes from Rhizobium sp. PK7-22, assembly GCF_056530405.1. NCBI lineage: Bacteria > Pseudomonadati > Pseudomonadota > Alphaproteobacteria > Hyphomicrobiales > Rhizobiaceae > Rhizobium > Rhizobium sp. PK7-22. The sequence continues at coordinate 2,251,715 of NZ_CP096514.1, read as the reverse complement.
GCACCTGGACCTACTGGGGCTGGAAGGGCAAGTATTTCACCACTGAAGAAGACGCCGCCGCCTTCAAGGACGAGCTCGCCTACATGCTCGCCACCCAGCGCGTCGCGCCCAACAGCCCGCAGTGGTTCAACACCGGCCTGCACTGGGCCTATGGCATCGACGGCCCCGGCCAGGGCCATTTCTACGTCGACCCCTTCACCGGCAAGCTGACGAAGTCGAAGTCGTCCTACGAGCACCCGCAGCCGCATGCCTGCTTCATCCAGTCCGTCGGCGACGACCTCGTCAACGAGGGCGGCATCATGGATCTCTGGGTCCGTGAAGCGCGCCTCTTCAAGTATGGCTCCGGCACCGGCTCCAACTTCTCCTATCTGCGCGGCGAAGGCGAAAAGCTGTCGGGCGGCGGCAAGTCGTCGGGTCTGATGAGCTTCCTGAAGATCGGCGACCGGGCAGCCGGCGCTATCAAGTCGGGCGGCACGACGCGCCGCGCCGCCAAGATGGTGGTGGTCGATATCGACCATCCGGATATCGAGGAATACATCAACTGGAAGGTCAAGGAAGAGCAGAAGGTTGCAGCGCTCGTGACCGGCTCCAAGATCGTCGCCAAGCACCTGAAGGCGATCATGAAGGCCTGCGTCAACTGCGACGGCGACAACGACGCCTGCTACGACCCGAACCAGAACCCGGCGCTGAAGCGCGAGATCAAGGCCGCCAAGAAGGACCAGGTCCCGGAAAACTACGTCAAGCGCGTCATCCAGTTCGCCCGCCAGGGCTACAAGGACCTCGAGTTCAAGACCTATGACACCGACTGGGATTCGGAAGCCTATCTGACCGTGTCGGGCCAGAACTCCAACAATTCCGTTTCGCTGAAGGACGACTTCCTGCGCGCCGTCGAGAACGACGGCGAATGGAACCTGACTGCCCGCAAGGACGGCCGGGTGATGAAGACGCTGCAGGCGCGCGACCTCTGGGAACAGATTTCCTACGCCGCCTGGGCATCGGCCGATCCGGGCCTGCACTTCAACACGACGATGAACGACTGGCACACCTGCCCGGCTGCCGGCCCGATCCGCGCGTCGAACCCGTGCTCGGAATACATGTTCCTCGACGACACGGCCTGCAACCTGGCTTCGCTGAACCTCCTGCAGTTCAAGGATGCCGCCACCAAGCGCATCAACATCACCGACTACGAGCATGCGGTGCGCCTGTGGACCGTTGTCCTGGAAGTCTCCGTGATGATGGCGCAGTTCCCGTCCAAGGAAATCGCCGAACGCTCATACGAGTACCGGACGCTCGGCCTCGGCTATGCCAACATCGGCGGCCTGCTGATGTCGACCGGCATTCCCTATGATTCGACGGAAGGCCGCGCCATCGCCGGCTCGCTGACCGCCATCATGACCGGCGTTTCCTATGCGACCTCTGCCGAGATCGCCTCGGAACTCGGCCCCTTCCCCGGCTTTGCCCCGAACCGCGACAACATGCTGCGCGTCATGCGCAACCATCGCCGCGCGGCCTATGGTGAAGCGACCGGCTACGAAGGCCTGTCGGTGAACCCGGTGCCGCTGATCCATTCCGAAAACCCGGACCAGGATCTCGTCGTCCACGCCAAGGCTGCCTGGGACAAGGCGATCGCGCTTGGCGAACAGCACGGTTACCGCAACGCCCAGACGACCGTGATTGCGCCGACCGGCACGATCGGTCTCGTCATGGATTGCGACACGACCGGCATCGAGCCTGACTTTGCCCTCGTCAAGTTCAAGAAGCTTGCCGGCGGCGGCTACTTCAAGATCATCAACGGCGCCGTACCGGAAGCGCTGCGCACGCTCGGCTATTCCGAAAGCCAGCTGGCCGAGATCGAGGCCTATGCGGTCGGTCACGGCAACATCAACCAGGCGCCCGGCGTCAACCCCGGCTCGCTGAAGGCCAAGGGCTTCACCGACGAGAAGATCGAGGCGATCAACGGCGCCACCAAGGCGGCCTTCGACATCAAGTTCGTCTTCAACCAGTGGACACTCGGCGCCGACTTCCTGAAGGAGACGCTGAAGGTTTCCGACGAGCAGCTAGCCGACATGAGCTTCAACCTGCTCGAGCACATCGGTTTCTCCAGGAAGGAGATCGAGGCGGCCAACATCCACGTCTGCGGTGCGATGACGCTCGAAGGCGCGCCCTTCCTCAAGGACGAGCATCTCGCCGTCTTCGATTGCGCCAACCCCTGCGGCAAGATCGGCAAGCGCTACCTCTCGGTCGAAAGCCACATCCGCATGATGGCGGCTGCGCAGCCGTTCATCTCGGGTGCCATCTCCAAGACGATCAACATGCCCAATGAGGCGACCGTCGAGGATTGCGGCGCCGCCTACATGCTGTCCTGGAAGCTCGCGCTGAAGGCAAACGCCCTCTACCGTGACGGCTCGAAGCTGTCCCAGCCGCTCAACGCCTCGCTGATCGAGGACGAGGACGACGAGGATGATGCCGTCGACAACCTGATGCAGATGCCGGCAGCCGCTGCCGCCGTCACCGTATCGGAGCGGATCGTCGAGCGGATCGTCGAACGGCTGGTGCGCGAGCAGGAAAAGCTGCCGACCCGTCGAAAGGGCTATACCCAGAAGGCCAAGATCGGCGGTCACACCATCTTCCTGCGCACCGGCGAATATGACGACGGACGCCTCGGCGAAATCTTCCTCGACATGAACAAGGAAGGCTCGTCGCTCAGGGCGCTGATCAACAACTTCGCCATCTCGGTGTCGCTCGGCCTGCAATACGGCGTGCCGCTGGAGGAATATGTGGAGGCCTTCACCTTCACCAAGTTCGAGCCGGCTGGCATGGTCCAGGGCAATGACGCGATCAAGAACGCCACGTCGATCCTCGACTACGTGTTCCGCGAACTCGCCGTCTCCTATCTCGGCCGCAACGATCTTGCCCATGTCGACCAGTCGGACTTCTCGTCGACCACGCTGGGCAAGGGCTACAAGGAAGGCAAGACCAACCTGGTTTCGACCGGCTGGACGCGCGGCCACAAGCCTACGCTGGTCTCCGGCGGGATGTCGTCGAGCGAGCCCAAAGGGGCCGCGACTGCCGCCCCCGCCAAGGCCAGCCATGGCGGCAGCGTCACCTCCTTCTCGGGCTCGGCTGCCCGGAAGCTGGACGTGACCGCGGCGATCTCGACCTCCGAAGTCGTCTCCTTCAAGCGCGACTATGAGGAACGCGCCGCCGAACTGGCCGAAGAGGTTGTCTCCGAGATGTACGAGGAGCTTGCCACGGAAAGCCAGCAGGCCTCGACAGCCCTCTTCTCCGACAAGGCCGCCGACGACGCTGCTGCTGCCAAGGCAGAGGCCAAGAAGCTCGAGACCCAGCGCCGCATGCGCTCGATCGCCCAGGGCTACACGGGCAACATGTGCTCCGAGTGCCAGAACTTCACGATGGTGCGGAATGGGACGTGCGAGAAGTGCGACACGTGCGGTGCCACGAGCGGCTGCAGCTGATCGGGTAGCCGAGGAGCGGCCACAATGAACTTTGGAAAGCCCAGGGACCACATCCCTGGGCTTTCGCCGTCGAGGGACCAGGAAAACATAAAGGGATGCGCATGTGCGCAACTCCCAAAAACACCAAAGCCGAGACTTGCAGGTCTCGGCTTTGGATACCACGAACAAGCTGTCGCTCTCGTGGGGCAAAGAGAAGCTCTCCACCCTTTCGCAAGGTCACTGTACGGAGAGTCTTTCTTGGAGTCGAGTTGGGCGGCAGCATTCCTCCCATGCGCGCGACGCAGGAGACAATCTAATGACTGCCAGAAAGATATTAAGCGCCCACAAACTGATCGAGTACGCCTTTGCAATCCCACAAAGACGGGTGAAGATTATCGAGAATGCGCTTCAACCTCCAACGTTCATAATGGATACAATGTATCCGGACATCGAGCGCGCTACCGGACCTTATCTGGTATCTCAATGCACCGACCCGATCCGTCTAGAAAATCTCGATCAGCTTTATCAAACAAGGCTTGCCAAGATTTATCGAGAAAGAGAAGTACTCACTGATCATCACGAACAACGCCTGTTTAATGCAATGGACGCCATTTCCCATGTTCGGGATATGGACTGGGCGCTTCCTTCTAAGTGTAGTGTTGAACTTGCGCAGAGCATGCCAACAGGAATGGAGATTTGCGGTATTGAAGTTCGCATCAAGCCGTCGGTCCTGCTCAAAAGACGTGCGCCTGGCTTCAGAGATCCCTTTATTGGGGTGGTAAAGCCGTATTTTGGGAAAACGTCCCCGCTTCGCTCAGTTGATGATATGAGACGAGGAGTTCTATTCGCGACCCTATTGCACTGGTTCGCTGAATCCGCGCTGGACTTTCTCGGCACAGCAGACCCCAAAATGTGTTACGTCGCGGACGTGTTCGATGAAAAAACTCATTTTGCGGCGACGCGCTATAAGCAGCGCCGCAAGCAGATCGAAGCCCTAGCCTTGGAGATCTTCGACCGATGGGAACCAATTGCTGAGCGCTTAGAGGACAAGGCCTCGGCCCGCGGCTTGTCCACCAAATGATGTTATCGTCCGGCCATTCCCAGGGGATGGCCGGACAGCCATAGAGCATCGCGCGCTGAGCGCCGGGAATGTTAAGATGCCACCTGGAAAAGCCGATGAAACTGACTGGGCCCACCTCGACGCCATGACCGACGCGGAAGCGGAAGCCAATGCGCTGGCCGATCCCGACAATCCGCCGCTGACGCAAGCGCAGCTGCGCGCTGCGCCGCGCATGCCGCAGGTGAGAGTGATCCGGCGTGCGCTCGGTCTGACGCAGGAAGAATTCGCGCTCCGATACGAAATTCCGCTCGGTACGCTGCGTGATTGGGAACAGGGCCGGTCAGAGCCGGACCAGCCGGCGCGGGCCTATCTGAAAGTGATCGCCATCGATCCGGACGGAACAGCCAACGCACTGCGCAGAATGCCGGCCTGAGCCAGGGATACCACCCCTCTCCTACCGCACCGACCCCACCACCACGTCGCCGCGGCTTTCGATGCTCATCCAGCGGCCGGTATCGCGGGACGACTGGCGCTTGACGTAGACATAGCCGGTTTCGGTCCAGCGCCGGACCCTCGGGTCGAGATTGTCGAGGACGAAGTCACCGTCGGCGGTGCGCACCGTCAGGATCGCGTGCCCCTCGCCGTCCGGCTTGCGGACCACCGTGATCAGAAGATCGGACAGCGAAAAGCCTCTGGCTGCCAGTTCCCGGCGCTTCAGCAGGGCAAAGTCCTCGCAGTCGCCCTCGGTCACCGGATAGGTCCAGACCTCCTCGCGCCCGTAGATCAGCTTGTCGCGCTTGGGGGTGATGCGGGCGTTGACGGAGGCGTTGACGCGCTCGATCTCGGCCCATCTCTCCGCGGTGAGCTTGCCCGGCACGGCGGACGGAAGGCGCTGAGTGCACTCGCTCCGGTTCAGCTTGCAGAACTCGAAGTGCCCGATCGGCTGCGACGTAAGCTTGCCCACCACCATGCTCACGCCGGCACCGGACCCGGACGCCGCCACGCCCGGAAGGCACACCACCGCCGCAGCGGCAAGGACCGCCCTAAAAACGAGAGAAAGTTTCATCCGCCGTTCCCCTGATTCTTAACACAAATCTAAAGGAAGGATGACAGCCGGCGCAATTTACGAACTCTTACCCCTTATTTTCATGGTGACAGTCATCCCTTGGCTGGCGGCACAACAGTGGAGCCGGTGTCCAAACCTATGGTCGGCTCGCGCATCGAGCTCACGATAGGGCTTCATCCGGCCATCTTCTGGAAATTCGCACGGCTTGGGATACTTTGGCGCCGCCAGTCGTTGCTCTGCCAGAAACCCGGGAGTTCCCCATGAAGCCGTTCTACGTCCTGACGCTCACCGCCCTGCTCGCCGGCTGCACGACCGCGAGCCAGATCGAACCGATCCCCGGGAGCCTGATCTATGGCGGGCAGCCGGAAACGCGGCGCACCAAGGCGCCGATCGGAAGCACCGCCAACCATCGGTTCCGGGATCAGTTCGGCCAGGAATGGCAGGAGCGTTACATCATCACGCCGGACCGCTCGCTGCGGCTCGTCGACCGGCAGCGGATCGAATATCCGTTCGACTGAGCGCATGCACGACTGATCGGGCTGCCGAACAGAACGGCGAGACGGATTGGCGGGACCGGCACGACGTCGGTCCTTCCTGGCCTCAGGGGCCTTCCATGGAGTAGCCGGCACCGCGGACGGTGCGGATGACATCCTGCATGTTGGAGAAGTTGAGCGCCTTGCGCAGGCGCCCGACGTGGACGTCGACGGTGCGCTCATCCACGTAGATGTCATGGCCCCAGACGCCGTCGAGCAGTTGCGCGCGCGAATAGACGCGGCCCGGAGAGGTCATCAGGAATTCCAGCAGGCGAAACTCGGTCGGCCCCAGGCGCACTTCGCGGCTCTTGCGATGGACGCGGTGGGTCTCCCGGTCGAGTTCGATGTCGCCGCAGCGGAGCACCGCTGACAGCACCTCCGGCTTGGCGCGCCGCAGCATCGCCTTGACGCGGGCCATCAGCTCGGGCGTGGAAAAGGGCTTGACCACATAGTCGTCGGCACCGGTGGAGAGGCCGCGGATACGTTCGCTCTCCTCGCCGCGCGCCGTCAACATCAGGATCGGCAGGCGCTCAGTCTCGCGGCGCATGCGCAGCCGCCGGCAGAGCTCGATGCCGGAGACGCCGGGCAGCATCCAGTCCAGGATCAGGAGGTCCGGAACCCGCTCCTGAAGCCGCATTTCGGCCTCGTCGCCCTTGGTGACCGTCTCCACCTCATAGCCTTCGGCTTCGAGATTATAGCGAAGAAGCACACTCAGCGCTTCTTCGTCTTCCACCACCGTAATTCTTGGCTGCATGCCCGTCTCCGCCTGTCCTAATCGTCGCTCAGGATTGTGCTGAGCGTGTTGGACCGATCGTCCTTCGGGCGCTCGCCCTCGGGCTGCTCGCCCGTCGCCATGTAGTAGATGGTCTCGGCGATGTTGGTGGCATGGTCGCCGATGCGCTCAATGTTCTTCGCGCAGAACAAAAGATGCGTGCAGCTGGTGATGTTGCGCGGATCTTCCATCATGTAGGTGAGGAGTTCGCGAAACAGCGAGGTATAGATCGCGTCGATCTCCTCGTCACGCTGGCGAATGGCCTCGGCTTTTTCCACCGAACGGGTGACATAGACGTCGAGCACGTCCTTCAGCTGGATCAGCGCCAGTTCGGAGAGATGTTCCAGGCCGCGCGCCAGATTGCGCGGGATGCCGCTCTCCTGCACCGCTATGACGCGCTTGGCGGTATTCTTGCCAAGATCACCGACCCGCTCGAGATCGGCTGCAATGCGCAGCGACCCGATGACTTCGCGCAGGTCAGACGCCATCGGCTGGCGCTTGGCGATGGTGATGATCGCCTTTTCGCCGATTTCGCGCTCGGCGTTGTCGAGAATGACGTCGTCGGAAATCACCTTCTGGGCGAGAGCACCATCCGAGTTAACCAGCGCCCGAACGGCGTCGGCGCACATCTGCTCGGCAAGGCCGCCCATCTCCGAGATGCGGCGGGTCAGAAACTTCAGTTCTTCATCATAGGCCGATGTAATATGGATCGATGGCATTATCTGGTCCTCGCTAGCTTCGTGTCGGGCTGCCGAAAGCGGATCAACCGAAGCGCCCCATGATGTAGTCCTGCGTGCGCTGATCGCTGGGATTGGTGAACATCTTGTCCGTATCGTCCTCTTCCACCAGATTGCCGAGGTGGAACATGGCCGTGCGCTGCGACACGCGCGCCGCCTGCTGCATGGAGTGGGTGACGATGACGATCGAATAGTTGGTCCGCAGTTCGTGGATCAGTTCCTCGACCCTTGCGGTGGCGATCGGGTCCAGCGCCGAGCAGGGTTCATCCATCAGGATGACTTCCGGCGAGACGGCGACGGCACGCGCGATGCACAGGCGCTGCTGCTGGCCACCGGAAAGACCGGTGCCGCCTTCCTGCAGGCGATCCTTGACCTCGCTCCAGAGGCCGGCCTTCTGCAGGCTCGCCTCGACGATCTGGTCGAGGTCGGTCTTCGAGCGCGCCAGTCCGTGGATGCGCGGGCCATAGGCGACGTTTTCGTAGATCGACTTGGGGAACGGGTTCGGCTTCTGGAAGACCATGCCGACGCGGGCGCGCAGTTCCACCACGTCGATGGACGGATCGTGGACGTCCTGGCCGTCGAGCGTGATCAGGCCTGTCACCTTGGCGCCCTGGATCGTGTCGTTCATGCGGTTCAGGCAGCGCAGGAAGGTGGACTTGCCGCAGCCGGACGGGCCGATCAGGGCCGTCACCGTGTTGTTGCGGACGCCGAGGTTGACGTCGAAGAGTGCCCGCTTCTCGCCGTAATAGACCGAGACGTCCTTGCCGACCATCTTGTAATTGATATCATTCATCTTTTTAACCAGAGCCTTCTCAGCAGCAGCGTCGGACAACATATTCATATGGTGCTCTCCTTTACCACCGGCGCTCAAAGCGGCGGCGAAGAATTATCGCAATCAGGTTCATGAACAGCAGGAACACGAGCAGCACGATGATGGCACCGGAGGCTCGCTCGAAGAACGCCGGATCACCACGCTGTGTCCAGTTATACACCTGGACCGGCAAGGCGGAAGCCGGATCGAAAAAGCCGTCGGGCGGACCGGCCGGATATTCGCGCACGAAGGCCACCATGCCGATCAGCAGCAGCGGCGCAGTCTCGCCCAACGCCTGGGCGAGGCCGATGATGGTGCCGGTGAGAATGCCAGGCATGGCAAGCGGCACCACGTGATGGAAGATTGCCTGCATCTTCGACGCGCCGACGCCGAGAGCCGCATCGCGGATCGACGGAGGTACCGCCTTCAAGGCAGCGCGGGTGGCGATGATGATCGTCGGAAGCGTCATCAAGGTCAAGACGAGGCCACCCACCACAGGCGCCGATTGCGGCAGCCCGACGAAGTTGATGAAGACCGCCAGGCCGAGGATGCCGAAGACGATCGAGGGCACCGCCGCCAGGTTTGCGATGTTCACCTCGATGAGGTCGGTGAGGCGGTTCTTGGGTGCGAATTCTTCCAGGTAGATGGATGCAGCCACCCCGATCGGCAGCGAGAGCACCAGCACGATCAGCATCATGTAGAGGGAGCCGAGGATGGCGACGCCCAGACCGGCGGCTTCTGGCCGCGTATCGGATGCATCGGGATTGGTGAAGAAGTCCCAGTTGAAGCGGGTCGTGAGGATGCCGGCTTCCTTCAGCTGGTCGGCGAGGATCAGCTGCTCGGGCGAGACGTTTCGGTCGAGTTCCGCACTCGCCATCGTGACGCGGCCCTTGTAGTAGCCATCGATACGACCGGAGGCGAGCAGGTTGAACTCCACGGTTTCGCCGATCTGCGAGGGGTCGTTGAGCACGTACCGGCGCAGCATGGCCGGCTCCTCCCCGGAGATCAGGTCGGCGGCGTCATCCGAATCGATCCCCGTGAGGCCGCGTTCCGCCATGGCGGCCGCCAGCGAATCCTCGATCAGCGGAGCGTAACCGAATGTCGAGACCTTGGAGATCTCCGCAATGTCGCGCGCGCCGGTCTTGTCGAGCCTTGCCGGATCCAGATAGATATCGAGCGTGATATAGGTCTGCCGGAAGGTCGAGGCGCCGTTTGCGAAGATGGAGACCAGCAGGCCGACCAGCGCCAGGACGCCGATGGCAACGGCAATCTGGCCCATCAGCCGGAAACGGCGCTCTCCGGCATTGCGGCGGCGGGTTCGTGCATTGTCGGTCAGCGACGGCTTGGCATGGGTAGTTGCGGCGGTCATATCGGTCATTCGTACTGCTCCCGGTATCTGCGCACGATGTAGAGGGCCAGTACGTTCAGCCCGAGGGTTATGACGAAAAGGGTGAGGCCAAGGGCAAAGGCGACCAAGGTCTCCGGGCTTGCAAACTCCGTGTCCCCGGTCAGCTGGCTGACGATCTTCACGGTAACGGTCGTCATCGCCTCGAAGGGGTTGAGGTCAAGCCTGGCGGCTGCACCCGCGCCCAGCACCACGATCATCGTCTCGCCGATGGCCCGGCTTGCGGCGAGCAGGATGGCGCCGACGATGCCCGGAAGGGCGGCCGGCAGGATGACCCGCTTGATGGTCTCGGACTGGGTTGCACCCAGGGCATAGGAACCGTCGCGCATCGCTTGCGGTACGGCATTGATGATGTCGTCGGACAGCGAACTGACGAACGGGATGATCATCACACCCATGACGATGCCTGCGGTCAACACCGAGGAAGACGAAGTGCCGAGACCCAGCGGCTGCGCGATCCAGTCGCGCAGAAAGGGGCCGAAGGTGATCAGCGCGAAGAGACCGTAGACGATGGTCGGAATGCCGGCGAGGATTTCGATGGCGGGCTTTGCGAAGCTGCGCAGGGTCGAGCCCGCATAATCGGCAAGATAGATCGCGATCATCAGGCCGAGCGGGACCGCCACCAGCAGTGCCACCAGCGAAACGTAGAGCGTACCCCAGAGCAGCGGCAGGATGCCCAGATCGGAACCGCCGCGGAACTGAGGGTTCCAGACCGTGGAGAAGAAGAACTCCGACGCGGGATACATCTTGAAGAAATTGATGGTTTCGAAAACCAGCGAGAAGACGATCCCGGCTGTCGTGAGGATGGCGATTGTGGACGAGCCGATCAACAGAGTCAGAATGAAGTTTTCGCTGACATTGCGAGCCCGCATTCTCGGCTCGATGCGTCTGATCGACCATGCGAGAAGGCCGAGGGCAAGTCCAATGACGGCAATCGTCATGACCAGCCGGCCGATATCGGCACCTTGGCGATAGGCTTGCGCAGCCAGGTAAACTTCCTGCGGCACGTCACCAGCCAGGGCCACACCGACCTCGGCCAGGCGGGCGCGGATCGTGGAGAAGTCGACTTCGCCACTGTTGAGGGCTTCTTCGCTCAACTCGGTATTTGCCAGGACGGCATCGAGCCCGCCGGCAATCTGTCGCACATCCGACATGACGAGGCTCAAGGCACCGCCCTGCGGGATCACGCTGTCGGGGATCATGCCGCTGACGCGACTTTCGATGATGATCGGCTGCACGAATAGCCAGGCAACCATCAGAAGCAATGCGGGGACGGCGGTGAACAGAGCGACTGTCTGTCCGTAATAGCTCGGAAGAGAGTGAAGTTTCACTCCGCTCTCCGCAGAAGCGGCAAGGGCTTGACGCCTGCCGAAGAAATAGCCGAGTGCGGCGAGCACCAGGACTACGAGGACAATGCTGCCGACGCTCATCTCGTCCATACCCTTCACGAACAGGAAACTGGCGGCGCACTCGCTGCGCCGCCAGAAGTGGTGGCAGTGACTTAGAGCGCGCCCATCGGGGTGCGGTTCTTAACGGCTTCCTGCGTCTTGGCAAGCTCCGGATCGGACACCAGGCCGTAGTTGGCAAGCGGGCCGTCAGGACCTGCGATCTCGTCCGAGACGAAGAACTCAACGTATTCCTGCAGACCCGGGATTACGTCCAGGTGAGCGTTCTTGACGTAGAAGTAGAGCGGACGCGAAACCGGATAGTCGCCGGAAGCGATCGTCTCGACAGTCGGCTCGATGCCGCCCATGGTCGCGACGCGCAACTTGTCGGTGTTGTTCTGGTAGAAGGACAAACCGAAGACGCCGATGGCGTTCTTGTTGGCGTCGATGCGCGACAGGGTTTCGGTGTAGTCGCCATCGATATCGACTGAAACGCCGTCCGTGCGGAGCTGCATGCAGGCCTTGGCAGCGGCCTTCTTGTCGCCGGCATTTTCAGCGGCAAGAGCTTCCATCGTGCCGTTTTCTTCACAGCCCGCTACGATGACCTTTTCGTCGAAGACTTCGCGCGTGCCGTGCTTGGTGCCCGGAATGAACGCGAGGATCGGCTGTTCCGGCAGGTCGGAGCGGATGTCGCTCCAGTTCTTGTTCGTGTTGTCGACGAGCTTGCCGTCCTTGACAACCTTGGCAGCAAGCGCTGCGTGCCAGTCGGCCGGAGTGAAGGCGTACTCAGCACCGTTGATGTCCGAGGCGAAGACGATGCCGTCGTAGCCGATGCGAACTTCCTGGATCTCGTTCACGCCATTGGCCTTGCAGGTGTCGATGTCCGACTGGCTGATGCGCGAGGAGGAGTTTGCGATGTCGATGGTGTTCTCACCCACGCCTTCGCAAAGCTTCTTGCGGCCGGCGCCCGAACCACCGGACTCGACAACCGGAGTCGGATGTTCGAAGTTCTCGCCGAAGGCTTCAGCGACGATGGATGCGTACGGCAGAACTGTGGAGGAGCCTGCGATCTGGATCTGGTCACGCGCTGAGGCAACGCCCGAGGTGGCCAGCACAATTGCGGCAACCGCGCAGCTTCCAAGATACTTCTTCATGGATTTTCTCCCTAAGAATTCGGATTGACGCTTGTGCGTCGGCTCCCCTCTATAGGTCCCGCATAACAGTTTTGTGACAGATTTATATCACTTCCAAGACGTGGGCGCAGACCGCCGCTCAGCCCACTCCCAAAGGGTTCCGGCTCAGCCGAGCCGGGTCGTCGCCACCAGCACGAGCGCCGTCACACCGATCGCGAGACTCGCGCCCAGAAGGAGCGCCGGCATCGTCAGGATCAGCGGCAGCAAAAGCATCACGACGGCGAAGCCGCTATCGATGGCGAGATGCGCCGGCATGGTAAGATATGGCTTCCAGCCAAGTTCGTAGTCGGTGATCAGGGCATAGAGGACTGCAAAGCCGCCAAGCAGAACAAAGACTGCCAGAACTGCGCCCTGAGCACCGCTGAGCAAGGTGAGAACAATTATGCCGAGACCGACCGTATAGTCGGCAACCCCATGAACCAGCGTTGGTACGAACCGCATGAACCCTCCTCCAAGGGTGGCATTCTCGCCACGTTGCCTGAACGGCCAGCGGGTGCCTGCCGCCCTTCGACACTATCCTTCCTGTTGCGGAAAAGGGGGCGAACCGCCCCCCCCTACCCTCGTTGCATCTCTCGGGCTTAACCGAGAGTGCCGGAGTGATGCCTAGAGCCGGCTTGCCGTCTCCTGCATCCAGGCGCGGTGGCGCTGCTCGTCGGCCAGTGCCTTCTCGAAGAAGGCCTTCGACTTCGGCATCGCCTCCTGATGCTGCGACGCACGCTCATAGGCGGTGACGGTGTCGTCTTCGTTGGTCTTCATCGCCTTCAGAATTGCACCATCGCCCATCATGTCGGCCATCGCGATCTTGCCGGTCGTCAGCATCTGCTTCATGTCGCCTTTGGTCGGTGCGTCGATGGCGAGTTCGCGGGCCATCTCGTTCAGCACGTCGAGATGCTGCAGGTGATCATGGAGGAAGCTTTCCACCTGGCTGCTCAGCGTCTTGTCGTCGAGCCGCTCGATCGTCGATTCGTAAGCGGCAATCGCGTCGCGCTCGAGATAGATCAGGTTGGTAACCAGCTTTTCGATGCTGGATTCATTTCCGACCATGGTGACCATGTCTGTGCTCCTTCATTTGCGTTGACACAGGCCCCCCAACCAGCCGGCCGCCGCAGCGTTCCCGAGCGGGCGCATAAACAACAGCTTTCGGATGACAAGGCGGTGCGGCGAACGCGGAATCGGCGCCTGCAGCTTTCCGGCCTGTCGTGCAGATATCGTTGGAGCAAGAGAGATGTGCGATGCGAGCCGCAGCGGGCGTCTGGCGCCAGTCCGCGTCGATCGTCAGTGTTCAGATGGAAGTGCGCCATTCTAACGGCGGTCTCGGTGGAGGCGGCCGCCGGCGCCGTGCCGGCCGTCCGTAAAGGTGGGCCTCTCCAGGCGCCAGGCGCACTCGGTGCAAGCCTTCGTCACGGAATCCACCTCCCCGCGGACGGGGAGGCAGATTTCTTGCAGGAGATTAGAACCTGTAGTTCACGCCTGCCTTGATCGTGTGGTCGCTGACGTTGGTCTCGGAGGTCGAGACGCCGTTGAAGCTGCGCACGTCGCCGGTGCGGGTGTAGTTGTATTCCACCCGTCCGGAAATCTGCTCGTTGAACTTCTGCTCGACGCCGGCGCCGACCAGCCAGCCCGGCTTCCAGCCATCGGGACCCTGGGCATTGCCGCTGTCGCGCAGGCTCGTCATCGCACCACCTGCGGTGCCGTAGACCAGCGTGTCACCAAGCGGTGCGCCGACCTTGCCCTTGGCAGCGATCCGGTAGCGCTCCTTGAGCTCGCCGCCCGGGACGTCGACTTCGGTGTCGCCCATGTGGGAGAGTTCAAGCTCGCCGCCGACGACGACGCCGCCCATTTCGGCATTGTAACCGCCATGGACGCCGCCCATGAATTCTTTGTCGCCCGAGAACGGGCTCATGCTTTCGGAACCGGTGCCGGCGTGGAGACCGACATAGGCGCCGGTCCAGCCGCCGGACGACGCGACGGGCGCCTCATAGGCCGGGGCAGGATCGGAATAGGTGAGGTCCGCAGCCATGACAGGCGTAGCGGCAAATGCGGCGGCAATCGCCAGGGCGAAGGGCGTCGTGTTCATGATGTTTACTCCGTACAGCGCCTGCATCTTCCCATGCAGGCAATTACTCAGGTTACAGACTTCCGGCAGCGACCGCCCCAACAGCCCTCATGGCACCACCGGCAAGCTTCGATCAATATGTCGGAAATCCTTAAAGGCTTTGTTAATTTTGTCCGCGTGACGGCTGGATTTGGGGCCAATGCAGGTCACGAAAACGAGAGGATGCGGCAAGGGCGGGCAGCACTTCCTCATCTCAGCAAGGAGGGATAGCGGCACCGCCCCGATCCCTCGTCGTCCTCAACCTGTCCTTTCGTCATCCTCGCGCTCGGCTGAACCCGCTGCCCTTGGCATGGATCCTCGGATCAAGTCCGAGGATGACGAAAGTGAGGGAGGTGCCAGGGGTGGCTCACGAGACGCCGGAGCGAGCCGCATCCTTCGAGGGCCGGCCTTGCTCGTCCACCTCAGGATGAGGAGGAGTGTGTGGCACCGCCTCTCCATCGTCATCCTCCGCCCCATCCTTTCGTCATCCGCCGCCCCATGCTTTCGTCATCCTCGTCCTTGATCCGAGGATCCAAACCCAAGCCCTCCTCGCCGCAATCATTCTTTCCGCGCCGCCGCCAGTCGTCCTAACCCGTTGATGTCGCTGCCCTGTGCGTGGATCCTCGGGTCAAGCCCGAGGATGACGAAAGAGAGGGAGGTGCCATGGGTGCCTCACGGGACGCCGGAGCGAGACGGATCCTTTGAGGGCCGGGCTTTGCCCGCCCACCTCAGGATGAGGGGGAACGCGTGGCACCGCCCCATCCTTTCGTCATCCTCAGCCCTATCCTTTCGTCATCCTCGGGCCTGACCCGAGGATCCAAAACCAAGCCCTCCCCGCTAAAATCATTTTTTCCGCATCACCCCAATCCGCCTAACCCGTTGATGTCGCTGGCCTGTGCGTGGATCCTCGGGTCAAGCCGAGGATGACAAACAGAAAAATTCGTCTCCCGTCATCCACCCCCTCCCAACCCATGCCCATATTCCCCCCGTTCCGCTCTCGGATACACCGGCAGGCGTGCCGGCGAGGTGGGGCCGGCGCCGGGTGTGAGGGGACGACGTAAAATCTCACCTCCGGGGTTCGCGGAAAATGGTCTCCCTCCGGCGACACGGGGAGAGGCGCGGGGTTTCGGACCGGACCCTCGTCTCTTGAAGCCCGAAAGAGCGCGCCGGGCGTGCCTGTGCGGCACACAGGGGGGTCTCGGGATTGGTGTCGCCGGATGAATACGTCCGTCGCGACAGCGAGCGTTCGGCGAAGGTGCCTTAAGTGTTGGCGGTAACTTGGTCCGCGCGGGCTTTTGGCAACCAGACGAGCACCGTTCCCGGAAGACCCTTGCAGAGAGACCGGAGTCGCGGGCAACAACCGCCGAACGGGGCGCTGAGAGGTGCCACATAAACTAAAACTTACGAGGCAGCTTTCAGCGCCCCGTCCGAATTTGAAAGTTTTGAAGATCGCCAAGGGAGGAGTGCGTCTTGTCTGCAGCGTCGCGTGCCCGCCCCCGCCCTTCGAGGCTGCGCCCTGCGGGCTGCGCACCTCAGGGTGAGGGCTTCAAGAGATTCAAGGGATTCGACGGCAGCGCTCACTCCGCCCTCATCCTGAGGTGGGAGCGCAGCGACCCTCGAAGGATCGGGCGGCCACGATCGACGCCCCCCAACAGGTGCCCGGCAGAGCGGATGAGGGGCAGCCTCGGCGCGAGCCACGGGCGGCCACCCCTTACCCCTCCCTACTGCAGGAAGCGCGGCACCGGCGCACCGCCGTTGGCGGACATGCCGTTGAGCGGCTCTTCCGCCATCGCATGGCCACCATCGAGGCCTGTCGCGACAACGGAGACGCGGAACATGCCGTCGAGGTTGCGGTCGAAGATGGCCCCGACGACGATGTCGGCATCATCCATGACTTCGTCGCGGATGCGGCTTGCCGCTTCATCGACTTCAAACAGCGTCATGTCGGCGCCGCCGGAGATCGAGATCAGCACGCCTTTGGCGCCTTTCATCGAGATCTCGTCGAGAAGCGGATTGGCGATCGCAGCCTCGGCCGCGACCAAGGCGCGTCCGTCACCGGACGCTTCGCCTGTGCCCATCATGGCACGGCCCATGCCCTTCATCACCGATTTGACGTCGGCAAAGTCCAGGTTGATCAGGCCTTCCTTGACGATCAGATCGGTGATGCAGCCGACGCCGGAGAACAGCACGCGGTCGGCGGTCATGAAGGCGTCGGAAAACGTGGTCTTGGCATCCGCAATGCGGAAGAGATTCTGGTTAGGAATGACAATCACCGTATCGGCGGCGCGGCGCAGTTCCTCGATACCGGCATCGGCCGTCTTCATGCGGCGGTTGCCTTCGAAGGTGAAGGGCTTCGTCACGACCCCAACCGTCAGAATGCCGGCGTTGCGCGCCGCCTGGGCGATCACCGGGGCAGCACCGGTGCCGGTGCCGCCGCCCATGCCGGCGGTCACGAAGCACATGTGGCAACCCGACAGATGGTCCATGATCTCGTCGATGGATTCCTCCGCCGCGGCGCGACCGATCTCCGGCAGAGAGCCGGCGCCGAGACCTTCGGTCACCGTCGTGCCGAGCTGGATCCGCCGCGTTGCCTTGGAGGTCGCCAGCACCTGCGCATCGGTGTTGGCGGCGATGAACTCGACGCCCTCGAGCTCCTCGGCGATCATGTTGTTGATGGCATTGCCGCCGCCGCCGCCCACACCAATCACGGTGATCTTCGGCCGCATTTCCGTGATCGAGTGCTTCTTGTCTTCCGACATGGACAGGTCCTTTGCGCAGAGTGCTTTTGGCGCGCCGCCCGTGGCGCTGCCGAATCGATTGCCAGAGTAGGCCCGCAACAAGGCAGAGGCTTGGCAAAAGGACAAGATACCGCCGTATTCGCTTCGTTCGCTGGATGCGCGGGTCGCAGGCCAGGATCCAAGATAATCTAAATTAGAAAAATCTACCAAGCAAATGATCGACAATGAACTTCCGCGAGTGCGCACAAGAAAAAACCCTGCCGAGGGGAAGCGGCAGGGTCAGGACTGGAGGTCATTTATTGTTGTGTGACTGCGCCAGGGGAACGCTGCCGGTTATGTCTCATGTAGGCATCCGTATTCGGCCTTGCCAATGGCGCCGCCGCAAACGGGGGACGTTGAACGGTGGATCTTGCGTTCCGGTCAGTTGCGACCGCGTCCTTCATTTCATCTTAACAACCCATCAGAGGCGATCCGGTTCCACTTTTCCTTAACCAGGCGGTGATACTCATTATCGGCGTGGTATTTAGGATCGAGGCCAACCGTGGGAGCTCCGTCTTTCCGCTTCAAACACTATGACCTGAAAGGTCAAAGAGCAGGCACCTCCGTGGAGGTCACCCTCAGCGCGGTCAACAACGTCCGCCTGATGACGGCGGTGAACTTCCAGCGCTTCAAGGAGCTGCTCGATTTCAAGTACGTCGGCGGCGTCGCCAAGAAATCGCCCATTCGGCTGGTCGTTCCCGAAGATGGGCACTGGCACCTGATCGTCGACATGGAAGGCCATCACGGGCTGGCCGAGTCCGCCGTCAAGCTCACGCCGCCTTCCGCAGCAGCGCAGCGACGGGTCTCCTAAGGCTCACCCCGCTCCTTGCGCAGCTTCGACCACCAGTCGAGGCGCTTGCGGATGTCGCGCTCGAAGCCGCGCTCCGGCGGGTCATAGTAGAGCTGGCGACCCATCTTCTCCGGAAAATAGTTCTGGCCTGAAAAGGCATCCGGCTCGTCGTGATCGTAGCGATAGCCGTCACCATAGCCCTCTCCCTTCATCAGCTTCGTGGGAGCATTGAGGATGTGCTTCGGCGGCAGCAGGGAGCCATTCTCCTTGGCCGCCCGCATCGCCGCCTTGTAGGCGGTGTAGACGGCGTTCGATTTCGGCGCGGTGGCCAGATAGACGCAGGCCTGCGCCAGCGCCAGTTCGCCCTCCGGCGAGCCGAGATAATCATAGGCATCCTTGGCGGCATTGCAGATGACGAGCGCCTGGGGATCGGCCAGCCCGATGTCTTCCACCGCCATGCGCACCAGCCGCCGTCCGAGATAGAGCGGGTCCTCGCCGGCATCGAACATGCGGCAGAGATAGTAGAGCGCCGCATCGGGATCGGACCCGCGCACCGACTTGTGCAAAGCCGAGATCAGATTGTAGTGGCCGTCCTGGCCCTTGTCGTAGACGGGCGCCCTACGCTGGACGATCTGCGTCAGGCCCGCCGTATCGAAGACCTCGCCCTCGCGTGCTGCCCGCCAGACCTCCTCGGCGAGCGTCAGCACGGCGCGCCCGTCGCCGTCGGCCATGCGGATCAGGCTGGCGCGGGCATCGTCATCGAGCGGCAGCGGCCGTCCCTCGGTCTGCTCCGCCCGCGTCAGCAACTCCTGAAGGCTGCGCTCGTCATGCGGGCCGAAGGTCAGGACCCGGGCGCGCGACAAAAGAGCGGCGTTGAGCTCGAAGCTCGGATTTTCCGTGGTGGCGCCGACAAGGATGACCGTGCCGTCCTCCATCACCGGCAGGAAGCTGTCCTGCTGGGCACGGTTGAAGCGGTGGATCTCGTCGACGAAGAGCAGGGTCTGGCGGCCCTCCATGCGGCGCATGCGCGCCGTCTCGAACACCTTCTTGAGATCGGCGACGCCGGAGAAGATCGCCGAGATCTGCTCGAAGGCGAGGCCCGTCTCGCCCGAGAGCAGGCGTGCGACCGTCGTCTTGCCGGTGCCGGGTGGACCCCAGAAGATCATCGAGCCGAGCGAGCCGGCGCTGATCATCCGCTGGAGTACGCCGTCTGCGCCCGTCAGATGATCCTGCCCCGTCACCTCCGCCAGCGACTTCGGCCGCAGGCGGTCGGCAAGAGGTCGCCGGTTGGCGACCTCTTCGGGGACCTTCGGCGCAAACAGATCGCCCTTCATCGAAAGAACTGCCTGATCCGCTGGCCGTCCCGCTCGATCTCGACGCGCCAGAAGCCAGGATCCTCGTCCAGCATGTCTTCCATGGCCTCGCTCGACTGCACCGCCACGCCGTTCAGCGACACGATGATGTCCTTCGGCCGGAAGCCGATGCGGCTGCCGGGCGAATTGCGCACGACATCGACGACCACGACACCGCTTTTGTCGGCGGGCATGCGCAGTTCCGTTGCCAGCCGGGGCGAGAGGTTTCCGACGCGGATGCCGGCGAAGGGATTGCGTCCCTCGATCAGCCGCTCGTCGCGGGCGGGGGTTTCCGGCGCCGTATTCAGGGCGATCGTCACCTCTCGGCTGCTGCCGCTTGCCTGTACGGTCAGCACCGCCTCCTCGCCAAGACCGGCGGTCGTCAGGCGGTAGCCGAGTGCATCGGGATGCTCCACCTCGATGCCGTTGACGGCGGTAACGACTTCGCCCGGCTTGACACCCGCGGTATCGGCCGGACCGCCTTCGGCCACGCCGACGACCAGCGCACCGCGGGCAGCCGTCAGGCCGAGCGCCTCGGCGACGTCAGAGGTGACGGGCTCGAAGCTTGCGCCGATGTAGGGCCGCTCGAAGGTCTGGTCGCCCTCCTCGGCGGCCGCCAGGAAAACCTTCACCAAATTGGCGGGGATGGCGAAGCCGATGCCGTTCGACCCGCCGCCACGGGAGAAGATCGCCGTGTTGATGCCGATCAGCTCACCGTTCATGTTCATGAGCGCGCCCCCGGAATTGCCGGGATTGATCGAGGCATCGGTCTGGATGAAGAAACCGAAGTCGCCGGGCGTCACCTGGTTGCGGGCAAGCCCTGAGACGATGCCGCTTGTTACCGTCTGGCCAACACCGAAGGGATTGCCGACGGCCAGCACCAGATCACCCACTTCAACGGCGTCGGAATCACCGATGGGCAGGACGGGAAAATTTTCGTTCGCACCGACCCGCAGGACGGCAAGATCAAGGGTCGCGTCCTTCAGCAGGACCTCGGAGGCAAACTCCCGTCCGTCCGCGAGCGCAACCTTGATATCGGTGGCGCCCTCGATGACGTGGTTGTTGGTGACGATCAATCCGCCTGCCGAGACAATGACGCCCGAGCCCAGCGACGACTGTCTTTCCGTGCGGTTGGGCATACGCTGGCCGAAGAACTGTTCGAAGAAGGGATCGCCGGCGAACGGGTTCAGCCGCTCTACGGCCCGCTCGGCATAGACATTGACGACGGCACCCGCCGTCTGCTTCACCAGCGGCGCAAAGGACAGCTGCATCTGCGTCTGGCTCTCCGGCACTGTCTTTGCGGTCTGGGCACTGGCAAGTGGCGGGCATAGAAGGGACAGGGCCAAAGCACTGGCGGCAACGCGTTTCAACAGGCTTTGCATGAAATTCCTCTTTGCAAATTCGGAACGATTTTTAACGCGGAACGTCAGAAAGGAAAGCGGCGCGTCGATGCAGTTCATGCACCCGCGCTTTCCTCAATGGAACCACTGGAGAATATTGATGCCCCGTTTTCGTTCCCAATATGGCCGAGCGCTGTCGGTCGGCGCAATCGCGCTCGCCCTTTCCCTCTCGACGGGAGGCCTTCCCGGCCGCTCGACGGCTGCGGCGGCGAGCTTCGATTGCGAGAAAGAGGATCTTGCAGCCGACGAGCAGGCCATCTGCGACACCCGGGCGCTCAACGATGCCGACGTGAAGATGGTGACGACCTTCGACATCCTCTCCAGCCTGCTGGCCATGGGCGCCCGCGGCACCATGCAGGACGACCAGACGACCTGGCTTACGCAACCCCAGGCCTGCGGCGCAGACGTCGCCTGCATCCAGTCCGCCTATGATGCGCGGATGACGGTGCTGACAGAAACCTTCAACGGCCTGCCCCGGCCGCAGTAGATTTCTTAAGCCCCTCCCTACTCCGGCAGGATGCGCACGGCGCCCTTGTCGGCGCTGGAGGCGAAGGCGGCGTAGGCTTTCAGGGCCGTGGTGACGTTACGCTTGCGCGGCGCCACGGGCTTCCAGCCGAGCTTGTCCTGCTCGGTGCGGCGGTGCGCAATCTCCGAGTCGGGAACCAAGAGGTTGATGGTGCGGTTGGGGATGTCGATCTCGATCATGTCGCCTTCGCGTACCAGGCCGATGGCACCACCGTTGGCGGCTTCCGGCGAGGCGTGGCCGATGGAAAGGCCCGAGGTGCCGCCGGAGAAACGGCCGTCGGTGATCAGGGCGCAAGCCTTGCCGAGGCCCTTCGACTTCAGATAGCTCGTCGGATAGAGCATTTCCTGCATGCCGGGACCGCCCTTGGGGCCTTCGTAGCGGATCACGACGACATCGCCGGCCACGACCTCGTTGTTGAGGATCGCCTTCACCGAGGCATCCTGACTTTCGAAGACGCGCGCCGGACCGGTGAACTTCAGGATCGATTCGTCGACGCCCGCCGTCTTCACGATGCAGCCGTCGAGCGCGATATTGCCGTAGAGAACAGCAAGCCCGCCATCCTTCGAGAAGGGGTTCTTGACGGAACGGATGACGCCCTTGTCGCTGTCGGTGTCCAGATCGTCCCAGCGCGAAGACTGCGAGAAGGCAACCTGGGTGGGTACGCCCCCAGGGGCCGCCTTGAAGAAGGTGCGAACCATCTCGCTGTTGGTGCGGGTGATATCCCAACGATCGATGGCGTCGCCCAGTGTCGCTTCATGGACGATCTTGCAGTCGCGGTTGATCAGGCCACCCCGTTCGAGCTCGCCGAGGATGCGCATGATGCCGCCGGCACGGTGCACGTCTTCCATGTGGACGTCGCTCTTGGCCGGAGCCACCTTGGACAGGCAGGGCACCTTGCGTGACAGGCGGTCGATGTCGTCGAGCGTAAAATCGACGTCACCCTCGTAGGCGGCCGCAAGAATATGAAGAACGGTGTTGGTGGAACCGCCCATGGCAATATCGAGGGCCATGGCATTTTCGAATGCTTCCTTGGTCGCAATCGAGCGCGGCAGAACGCTGTAGTCGTCCTGCTCGTAGTGGCGGCGCGCCAGATCGACGATCAGGTGGCCGGCCTCGACGAAGAGGCGCTTGCGATCCGAATGGGTGGCGAGCGTCGAGCCGTTGCCAGGCAAGGACAAGCCGAGCGCTTCCGTCAGGCAGTTCATGGAGTTGGCGGTAAACATCCCAGAGCAGGATCCGCAGGTCGGACAGGCGGCGCGCTCGATCGCCTGAACATCGGCGTCTGACATGGAATCATCGGCTGCGGCGACCATGGCATCGACAAGGTCGAGCGCGACAGTCTTGCCCTGGAGCACGACCTTGCCGGCCTCCATCGGACCGCCGGACACGAAGACGGCCGGAATGTTGAGGCGCATCGCGGCGCTGAGCATGCCCGGGGTGATCTTGTCGCAGTTGGAGATGCAGACCATGGCATCCGCGCAATGCGCGTTGACCATGTATTCAACCGAATCGGAGATGATTTCACGCGACGGCAGCGAATAGAGCATGCCGTCATGACCCATCGCGATGCCGTCGTCGACGGCGATGGTGTTGAACTCCTTGGCCACGCCACCGGCGGCCTCGATCTCGCGGGCTACGAGCTGGCCGAGGTCCTTGAGGTGGACGTGGCCCGGCACGAATTGCGTGAAGGAATTCACCACCGCGATGATGGGCTTGCCGAAATCGCCATCCTTCATGCCGGTGGCGCGCCACAGGCCGCGCGCACCTGCCATGTTGCGGCCGTGGGTCGTGGTTCTGGAACGATAAACAGGCATGCTTTTCTTCCTCGATCTTGTATTTCGGGCGCGCTCTGCACGTGCGGCACAGCCCGGTTTTCTCGGCTTTCCTACTCCAAGGGGCTCGAAGTGTCACTATCAGGCGGGGCAAAACCGGTACGCCCTGCCGGAGGCTCACGCAAACGTGGGCGGGAGATTTCAGGCCGGTGCTGTGAAACTAATCCGTCTCGCGTTACGTATAGCAGACAAAGCCGCTCCGAAGGAGACTGTCATGTCCGTCTATCGCCCGCCCCATATCGCCGCCTCCGAGATCACTCCGCGCGACATCTACATGTCGCGGCGCAAGTTCATGGGCACCGCAGCGGCCGGCTTCGTGATGGCCGGCGCCGGATCGGCGCTCGCTGCGCCGCTCACCGCCGCTTCGAGCCGCTTTTCGACCGACGAGACGCTGACGCCGAAAGAGGCCGTCACCACCTACAACAACTTCTACGAGTTTGGGACCGCCAAGAGCGATCCGGCCGAGAACTCCGGCAACTTCAAGCCGCTTCCCTGGTCCGTGAAAGTGGACGGTCTGGTCGGCAAGCCGCGCGAATTCGACATCGACGAGCTGATGAAGATGCAGCTCGAAGACAGGACCTACTGGATGCGCTGCGTCGAGGGCTGGTCGATGGTCATTCCCTGGATCGGCTTTCCGCTGTCGGCGCTCCTCGACCAGGTGGAGCCGCTCGGCAGCGCCAAATACGTCGCCTTCGAGACTGTGGTGCGTCCGGAGGAAATGCCCGGCCAGACGGGCTTCCTGCAGCCGCTGGAATGGCCCTACATCGAAGGGCTGCGTCTCGACGAAGCGCGCCATCCGCTGACCATCCTCGCCGTCGGGCTCTACGGCGAGACGCTGCCCAACCAGAACGGTGCGCCGATCCGGCTCGTCGTGCCGTGGAAATACGGCTTCAAGGGCATCAAGTCGATCGTCAAGATCTCGCTTGTCGAGGAGCAGCCGGCGACCACCTGGAAGAATTCCAACGCCCGCGAGTATGGCTTCTACTCCAACGTCAATCCGGCCGTCGATCACCCGCGCTGGAGCCAGGCGACGGAACAGCGGATCGGCGAAGGCGGCTTCTTCTCCGTCGCCAACCGCCCCACCCTTCCCTTCAACGGCTATGCCGACGAGGTTGCCAGCCTCTACGAGGGAATGGACCTCAAGGCGAACTTCTGATGGCGTTGATTCCGACCCTGCCCCGCAAGCTGCACGGGGCAAGCATCTGGGCACTCTATGTCGTCGGCCTTTGTCCGGCGGCCTGGTACTTCTACCAGGGAGCCACCGGCGGGCTCGGCGTCAATCCGGTCAAGACCTTCGAACACCTGCTGGGCATCTGGGCGCTGCGCTTCCTGATCGCGACGCTGGCGGTCACGCCGCTGCGCGACTTTGCCGGCATCAACTGGCTGCGCTACCGCCGGGCGCTCGGCCTCCTGGTGTTCTACTACGTCGTGATGCACTTCTCCGTCTGGCTGATCCTCGACCGCGGCCTCGACTTCAGCTCCATTGCCGGCGATATCGTCAAACGGCCCTATATCACCATCGGCATGGTCTGCCTCGTCTCGCTGGTGCCTCTGGCGGTCACCTCCAACAGCTGGTCGATCCGGCGCCTCGGCCAGCGCTGGAGCCAGCTTCACCAGTTGATCTATCCAGTGGCGCTCGGCGGCGCGCTCCACTACCTCCTGGCGATCAAGTCCCTGACTGTCGGCCCGTTCATCCACATTGGGCTGGTCGCGCTGTTGCTGCTCTACCGGCCGCTGCGCAAGCCCTACCTTGCGTGGAAGCGTGGCAAGTCTGCGAACGCCCGGGCGTCACGGTCGTCCATCTGACCGGTCCCTGCTCCTTCTTCCGCGTCGGCCTGCGCCGGGGCTTTTCTTTCACAAAAGGGTCTGCAATACCCCCCGCCAGCCGGCGCAGGATGCGGTGGCGGACATCCCGTGCGTTCGTCGCGGATCAGCGAAAGGAATACCCGTGCTCCAGGCGCTTTATGACAGGACAATGCGGCTCGCCGCAAAGCCGCATGCGGAATACGCGCTCGGCGCCGTCTCCTTCACCGAAAGCTCCTTCTTTCCGATTCCCCCCGATACCCTGCTGATACCCATGGTCCTGTCGGACCGATCCAAGGCCTGGCGGTTTGCCTTCATCTGCACGTTCGCATCCGTCCTCGGCGCGCTCGCGGGCTACTTCATCGGCGCCTTTCTCTTCGACCAGGTCGCACAGCCCGTTCTGGAGCTCTATGGCTACGGCGGCAAGTTCGAGGAATTTGCGGAGCGCTACAATGCATGGGGCGCCTGGATCGTCCTGATCGCCGGACTGACCCCCTTCCCCTTCAAGATCATCACGATCGCAAGCGGCGCTACCCAGCTCAACATTGCGACGTTCCTGATCTTCAGCGTGATCGCACGCGGGGGCCGCTTCTATGCGGTGGCAGGCCTTCTCTACCTGGTGGGGCCGCCGGTACGCGACTTCATCGAGAAGCGCCTGGGGCTCGTGTTCACGCTCGGAGTGGCCGCGTTGCTCGGCGGGTTCGTTGCGGTGAGATACCTGGTGTGAGTAGTCGGGAGTAGGCACTTCGAGATTTCCCGAGGAGAGGATTGCAAATCGAGAACCGTCGTGGATTTCGACTACCGCCTATTCCACCGATGCAGATCTAATCTTAAGGAAATTCACGGTAGACATTCGAGAAACATTCGCCGAAACCAGAGTGGCAGCGATTACTCTGCCTGGGTGTACACCATGGTCCCGAACTTGATCTTTATCGGCCCCTTGCCGCCGCCGGTGCACGGACAGGCAATTGCGACTCGAACGGTCCAGGAGCAACTCCTCAATTTTGGACTGCAGCTCAGGACGATCGACCTTGGAGCCGGAAGCGGCGGGGCACCGGTGACCCAGAAACTACGCCGAGGCGTGGCGCACCTGCGGGCGGGTCTTGCCTGCATTCTTGGTCGCGAGCCCTGCGCCTATATCTCGGTCGGTGCGAACAAGGGCATGTATCTGACGGCACTGATGGCGCTTGCGGCGCGCGCAACGGGCAAGACGATCGTCCTCCATCACCACACCTTTGCGCATGTGGGCAAGCGGGTCTTCAGGATGAAGGCCCTCTCGGCTCTCGCCGGCCCCGCTGCGCGGCACGTCACGATCTGCCCGGCGATGAGCACGCAGCTGAAGAAGGCCTATCCGCGCATCACGAGAACCCTGGAATACAGCAATATCGGGTCCGTGGACGCGAGACTTGCGGAACTGCCGCGTGGGGAGCGCACCTCGGTCACCTTCGGCTTCCTCAGCAACCTGACGACGGAGAAGGGCGTCCATCTTGCTATCGACGTATTCCGGGAGGCCCTGGCGCGCGGTCAGGCGGACAAGCTCGTGCTGGCCGGTCCCTGTAACGACGAGGCTTCACGGCAGGTGGTGGCGGCGGCGACGCGGGAATTCCAGGACAAGCTTCTCTATCTCGGCCCCGTCTATGGCGACCGGAAGACGTCCTTCTTCGAGATGATCGACATCTTCCTGTTCCCCTCCACCTACGCCAACGAGACCCAAGGCATCGTCAATCTGGAAGCCCTGGCCGCCGGTCTTCCGATCGTGGCCTTCGGTCTCTGCTGCATCCCCTCGGACCTCGACGCGCCCTCCTGTATCGTGGTCGAGCCGAGGGGCGGGCCTGAGGCTTTTTCGCAGGCGACGGGACAACTGGCCGGCCTTCTGAAGACGAGATCTCGCGGGGAGATCGCGGGGACGTCACGCGAACAATTTGCGCGTCTGCAGTCACGGCATACTGCGGAGAAGACGGCGCTGGTGGAGGTTCTGGCATCTGCCAGGAAGCACGGGGCCGCTTGAGGCCAAGGATGACCGGTTCCACCCCTCGAGCCTCACCCGCCTACGCCAGCGTTCATATCTCCAAACGCAAAGAAGCCGGGCGCTTCCACCCGGCTTCCTATGCTCTTCCATCGAAATGGAGGATTATGCGGCTTCGGCAGCTTCCATCTCAGCCGCGTGGCGAACCTTGTCGGCTGCGCCCTTGGCGTTGACGTCGCGCTCGACGAACTCGATCACGGCCATCGGTGCATTATCGCCCTGGCGGAAGCCAGCCTTCATGATACGCAGGTACCCGCCATTGCGGGTTGCGTAGCGCGAGGCGATGGCGTCGAACAGCTTGCGGACGGCATCCTGATCCTGGATCTGCGAGATCGCCTGGCGGCGAGCGTGCAGGTCGCCGCGCTTGCCAAGCGTGACAAGCTTTTCGACGATCGGACGGATTTCCTTGGCCTTCGGCAAGGTGGTGAGGATCTGCTCATGCGTGATCAGCGAGGCAGCCATGTTGGCAAACATGGCCTTGCGGTGGCTGGCAGTGCGGTTGAGCTTGCGACCGGCTTTCTGGTGGCGCATCTCTGGTCTCCTTTACTTGCAGGCATCCGCCTGCAGTCTAATGGTTAGTACTGGTCTTCGTAACGCTTGGCGAGGTCTTCGATGTTTTCCGGCGGCCAGGCGGGAACTTCCATACCGAGATGGAGGCCCATGGATGCCAGAACTTCCTTGATCTCGTTCAGCGACTTGCGACCGAAATTCGGAGTGCGCAGCATTTCCGCCTCGGTCTTCTGGATGAGATCGCCGATGTAGACGATGTTGTCGTTCTTCAGGCAGTTCGCGGACCGGACCGAAAGTTCCAGTTCGTCGACCTTCTTGAGGAGCGCCGGGTTGAACGCCAGTTCGGTGACCGACTCCTCTTCGGCTTCCTTCTGCGGCTCGTCGAAGTTGACGAAAACCGAGAGCTGGTCCTGGAGGATACGGGCAGCGAAGGCAACCGCATCTTCGCCGGTGACCGAGCCATCGGTCTCGATGGTCATGGTCAGCTTGTCGTAGTCGAGAACCTGGCCTTCGCGGGTGTTTTCCACCTTGTAGGACACTTTCTTGACCGGCGAGTAGAGGCTGTCGACCGGGATAAGACCGATCGGAGCGTCTTCAGCACGGTTGCGATCGGCAGGAACATAGCCCTTGCCGTTGTTGACCGTGAATTCCATGCGGATTTCCGCGCCCTCATCGAGGGTGCAGATGACGTGGTCGGGGTTCAGGATCTCGATGTCGCCGACCGTCTGAATGTCGCCGGCGGTGACGGAACCTGGACCCTGCTTGCGCACAACCATGCGCTTTGCGTCGTCGCCATCCATCTTGATGGCGATTTCCTTGATGTTGAGCACGATGTCCGTCACATCTTCCCGGACGCCCGGGATGGAGGAGAATTCGTGCAGGACGCCGTCGATCTGGACGGCGGTAACAGCAGCACCGCGCAGCGACGACAAAAGCACCCGGCGCAGAGCGTTGCCGAGCGTCAAGCCGAAGCCCCGCTCAAGCGGTTCTGCGACGAGGTTCACCTTCGTGCGGCCGGACGAGGTGAACTCCACCTTGTTCGGCTTGATCAGTTCCTGCCAGTTCTTCTGGATCATGTTTTAAACCTTCCGTTCGTTGCCACCATCCAATCGTGGCAACCGAGCATGAGAAGCACCGAGCGAGACAATGCCCTTCGGCGGTACGGCAAAACCGCCAGACTTCGCGAACGAAGTGAGGCGGCATTACTCAAGTTCAATGCAGCCTGGCTGAACCGCCGGCGCATCCGCTGATTAGACGCGGCGCTTCTTGCGCGGACGGCAACCATTGTGCGGGATCGGGGTCACGTCACGGATCGAGGTGATCATGAAGCCAGCGGCCTGCAGAGCGCGCAGAGCCGACTCACGACCGGAACCTGGGCCGCAAACTTCGACTTCCAGCGACTTCATGCCATGTTCCTGGGCCTTCTTGGCGCAGTCTTCAGCAGCGATCTGGGCGGCGAACGGGGTCGACTTGCGCGAACCCTTGAAACCCTTCGCGCCAGCAGACGACCAGGCAATGGCATTGCCCTGCGCGTCAGTGATGGTGATCATGGTGTTGTTGAAGGTCGAATTGACGTGGGCAACGCCCGACGTGATATTTTTGCGTTCGCGACGGCGGACGCGTGTGGCTTCCTTGGCCATGGTCTTCCTTTCGTTGATCTCGTCACCGCCGTAGTTCCAGCGGCTCCACCGGAGCCAGGCTTGCGCCCGGCACCAAACTTAAAAAGAGGCCAGCGAGCGAGCGCCAGCCTCTCCCACCCGGAGAACCGGGAAATTACTTCTTCTTACCGGCAATCGCCTTTGCCGGACCCTTGCGGGTGCGGGCATTGGTGTGCGTGCGCTGACCACGGACCGGAAGGCCGCGACGGTGGCGCAGGCCACGGTAGCAACCAAGGTCCATCAGACGCTTGATGTTCATCGAGGTCTCGCGACGAAGGTCGCCTTCGACCTGGTAATCGCGGTCGATGGTTTCGCGGATCTGCAGAACTTCTGCGTCCGTCAGCTGATGAACGCGACGTTCAGCCGGAATACCGACCTTCTCGACGATTTCCTGTGCGAATTTTGCCCCGATCCCGTGAATATACGTCAACGCGATAACAACGCGCTTCGCAGTCGGGATGTTGACGCCAGCGATACGTGCCACGCCTATTCTCCTTGCGTTCCAGTTGCCATCCGGCAAGTGGTACTTCTTCCATGAGAGCAGCCGCGATGCGACCGCCAGTTCGAACGATTATCCGGAACAGTCAAACGACCGGACCCGGACACCCTTATCGGGAAATCCGCACCGATCGCATATGATGTCGCGAGTTGGCGCGGGGTTTAGCGGAATCAGTCGAAAATAGCAACCGACCCCGCCAAGATTCTTTAACAAGCCGCCGCCCCTCTCAGAGAGCGGCGAGGATGTTCTCTATGTCTGCCGTCACGACATCCATATCCGCCATGCCGTCTACGGTCTGCAAGCTGCCCTTGGCGTAGTAGTAGCCGATCAGCGGCGAGGTTTCCTTGTAGTAGACCTCGAGACGATGGGTCATCGTCTCGGCATTGTCGTCCGGGCGGCGCTTGAAATGGGTGGAACCGCATTTGTCGCAGACGCCTTCGACAGCAGGCTTCTTGTCGCTGTCATGATAGACCGCCCCGCACTGTGCGCAGGAGTAGCGACCGGACACGCGACGAACCAGTTCCTTGTCGTCGACCTTCAGCTCGATGATGGCCGACAATTCCTGACCCTTGTCCTTCAGCATCTTCTCGGTGGCATCCGCCTGGACGAGCGTCCTGGGAAAACCATCGAGAATGAAGCCATTGGCACAGTCGGGCTGGTCGATTCGCTCGGACACGATGGCGATGACGATGTCATCGGAGACCAGCTTACCGGCGTCCATGACTTCCTTGGCGCGCTTGCCGACGTCCGTCTGTGCCACCACAGCCGCCCGCAGCATGTCGCCGGTGGATAGCTGCGGAATTCCGTGCTTGTCCACGATCCGCTGGGCCTGGGTCCCCTTGCCCGCGCCCGGCGGTCCCAAAAGTATCAGTCTCATCGTCCCCTCTTTCCTCCACGCAGTTTCGACTTCTTGATCAACCCCTCGTACTGCTGAGCAATCAGGTGACCCTGGATCTGTGCGACCGTATCAAGGGTTACACTGACCACGATCAAAAGCGAAGTACCACCAAGGGCTAATGGCACCCCAGTCCGGGCGATCAACAGCTCAGGCAGGATGCAGACGAAGACGAGGTAGACCGCGCCGATCACGGTGATTCGGGTGAGAACGTAGTCGATGTAGTCGGCGGTCCGCTCGCCCGGTCGAATGCCCAGGATGAAGCCGCCATGTTTCTTCAGGTTATCGGCGGTGTCCTTCGGATTGAAGACGATCGCCGTATAGAAGAAAGCGAAGAAGGCAATCAGCATGCCGTAGAGCACCATGAACGCAGGCTGACCGTGGCCAAGTGCGGCGATCACCGTCGTTGCCCAGCTTGGAAGCTCGGCACTGTTTGCGAAACCTGCAGCCGTCGCCGGCAGAAGAAGAAGCGAGGATGCAAAGATCGCCGGGATCACGCCTGCGGTGTTGAGCTTCAGCGGCAGATGCGAAGTGTCGCCCTGGAACATGCGGTTGCCCACCTGGCGCTTCGGATACTGGATCAGAAGCCTGCGCTGGGCGCGCTCGACGAAGACGATCAGGGTGATGACGCCGATGGCCACCAGAATCACCAGAAGGATCAGCGCGGTCGACAGTGCGCCCGTCCGTCCGAGTTCCAGCGTGCCTGCAAATGCCGTCGGCAAGCCTGCAGCGATGCCGGCAAAGATGATCAGCGAGATGCCGTTGCCGATGCCGCGGGCGGTGATCTGCTCACCAAGCCACATCAGGAACATGGTGCCGCCCAGAAGCGTGACGACCGTGGTGATCCGGAAGAACCAGCCGGGATCAAGAACCAGACCGTTGCCGCTCTCCAGACCTGCGGCAATGCCATAGGCCTGCAGCGTGCCGAGCAGAACGGTGCCGTAACGGGTGTACTGGTTGATGACCTTGCGGCCCTGTTCGCCTTCCTTCTTCAACGCTTCGAGCGAGGGGACGACCGACGTCATCAGCTGCACGATGATCGACGCGGAGATATAGGGCATGATGCCGAGCGCGAAGATCGCCATGCGCTCGACGGCGCCGCCGGCAAACATGTTGAAGAGGCCGAGAATACCGCCTGCCTGGCCGCTGAAGGCCTGAGCGTAGGCTTCCGGATTTAGTCCGGGCAGCGGGATATGCGTTCCCAGCCGGTAGACCAGGAGGGCTGCCAGCGTAAACCACAGCCGCTTCTTGAGATCCTCCGCCTTAGCGAAGGTCGAAAAATTGAGATTGGAGGCAAGTTGTTCCGCTGCAGAAGCCATGCATTTCTCCGCCTGACCAATTCCGGCGGCGGGAAGGCGCCAAGCCCGGAAAGCAGTCTGAATTCAGTTTATGAAAACGGGCGGGGAGCGCGGGACGCAACCAGTGCCTCACCCTGTTTTCCGTATGGTTCCGGAAAGCGCGACCGTAGCGGCCGGTCCCAGAATCGTGAGGCTCACATATGGGAGCAAAATCGCCCGGTGTGAAGCACGCCGGGCGATTTATACGGCTTATTCGGCAGCAGGTGCTGCCGGAAGCTTGATGGTGCTGCCGGACTTCTCGATCTTCTCGACGGCAGCCTTGGAGGCGCCGGCGGCTTCGATCGTGACCTTGGCAGTCAGTTCACCGTCCGACAGGATGCGGACGCCGTCCCGCGGGCGACGGATCACGCCGGCAGCCTTCAGGGCTGCGGCGTCGATCGTTGCCTTGGGGTCGAGCTTCTCGGCATCGATCGCCGTCTGGATACGACCGAGCGACACGGTCACGAAATCCGACGAGAAGATGTTGTTGAAGCCGCGCTTGGGCAGACGACGATAGATCGGCATCTGGCCGCCTTCGAAGCCGTTGACGGACACGCCGGAGCGAGCCTTCTGGCCCTTCACGCCGCGACCACCGGTCTTGCCCGTGCCCGAACCGATACCGCGACCAACGCGCTTACGGTTCTTGGTCGAACCTTCGTTGTCTTTGAGTTCATTCAGTTTCATGATGACTTCCCCCGTCTCACTTCTCGTCGACGACGCGAACGAGATGCTGGACAGCACGGATCATGCCACGAACCGAAGGAGTATCCTCCAGGGTGCTGACCCGGTGCATCTTGTTGAGGCCGAGACCGATCAGCGTTGCACGCTGTACAGCCGGGCGGCGGATGGGGCTACCGATCTGCTCGACCGTAACCGTCTTGTTGGCTTCTGCCTGAGTGGCTTTTTTGGCCATGATCGCTCTCCTTATTCTTCCGAAGCAATGCCGGAAGCGGCGCGGCGAGCCTGAAGCGTAGCATACTTGAGGCCACGCTGAGCTGCGACGTCCTTCGGATGCACCTGATGCTTCAGAGCGTCGAAAGTGGCGCGAACCATGTTGTACGGGTTCGACGAACCGGTCGACTTCGCAACAACGTCACTGACGCCGAGCGTTTCGAAGACGGCGCGCATCGGGCCACCAGCGATGATGCCGGTACCGGCCTTGGCGGCACGCAGCAGAACCTTGCCGGCGCCGTGGCGGCCGTTGAGGTCGTGGTGCAGCGTACGGCCGTCGCGCAGCGGTACGAAGATCAGGTCGCGCTTGGCGGACTCGGTTGCCTTGCGGATGGCTTCCGGCACTTCGCGTGCCTTGCCGTGACCGAAGCCAACGCGGCCCTTCTGGTCGCCGACGACGACGAGAGCAGCGAAGCCGAAACGACGGCCGCCCTTGACGACCTTGGCGACGCGGTTGATCGCGACCAACTTGTCGACGAATTCGCTATCGCGATCGTCGCGGTTCTGGCGATCGTCGCGAGAACCTCTTCTTTCTTGTGCCATTGTCCTTTTCCTTTTTCTTTTCCGGGTGCAACGGGCGATTTCGGGAGCCAACCACCCACCGGGCGGGACGACTGATGATGACGGTTGAACCGTCTTTCGCCCGGCCACCCCTCAACGAGGCGGCCGGGCGAAAATTCTTAGAAGCTCAGTCCGCCTTCGCGGGCGGCTTCTGCCAGGGCCTTGATGCGGCCGTGATAGATGAAGGCGCCGCGATCGAACACGACTTCCGTTACACCGGCCTTGGTCGCCCGCTCCGCCACCAGCTTGCCGACGGCGGACGCTGCTTCAACGTCAGCGCCGGTCTTGAGCTTCGAGCGCAGATCCGTGTCGAGCGTGGAGGCGGCTGCAAGCGTGCGGCCGGCCACGTCGTCAATGACCTGGACATAGATGTTCTTCGACGAGCGATGAACCGACAGGCGCGGACGGCCGTTGGCAACCGCCTTAATCTGGCGGCGCACGCGGCTCGCGCGCTTTGCAAGTGCTTGTTTCCTGCTAGCCATATCGCGTGATCCTTACTTCTTCTTGCCTTCCTTGCGGATGATCCGTTCCTCGGCGTACTTGACGCCCTTGCCCTTGTAGGGCTCCGGACCGCGGTATTCGCGGATTTCCGCTGCAACCTGACCGACCTGCTGCTTGTTAATGCCGGTGACGATGATTTCCGTCGGCTTCGGCACGGCAATCGAAATCCCCTGCGGGGGTTCGTAGACGACGTCATGGCTGAAACCGAGTGCCAGTTGCAGGTTCTTGCCCTGCAGAGCGGCACGGTAACCGACGCCGTTGATCTCAAGCTTGCGCTCGAAACCGTCTTTCACGCCCTTGAAGATGTTTTCAATCATCGTCCGGGACATGCCCCACTTGGAGCGGGCGTCCTTGCTGTCGTTGACCGGGGTCACCGACACGCCGTCGTCTTTGTATTCAACCTTCACTTCGTCGTTTGCAACGAAGAAAAGTTCACCCTTCGGGCCCTTGGCAGTCACTCTCTGGCCATCAACCGAGGCCGTAACTCCAGCAGGAACCGGAACGGGCTTCTTACCGATACGAGACATTTTGTTGTCCTGTCTGTTCGCTATGGAGATCCCTGCCCTGTCTTAGAAGACAGAGCAAAGAACCTCGCCACCAACGTTCTGTTCGCGAGCCTGGTGATCGGCCATCACACCCTTCGGAGTCGAAAGGATGGTGATGCCGAGGCCGTTCGCGACCTGCGGAATGGACTTCACCGAGACATAAACTCGGCGGCCCGGCTTGGACACGCGGCCGATCTCACGGATCACCGACGCGCCTTCGTAGTACTTCAGCTCGATTTCGATCTCGGACTTGCCGTTACCGTAATCGGTCTGGGAATAGCCGCGGATGTAGCCTTCAGCCTGGAGCACGTCGAGAACGCGTGCGCGCAGTCTGGAGGCAGGCGTCGTCACCGAAGTCTTGCGGCGAGCGGCACCATTGCGGATGCGGGTGAGCATATCGCCCAACGGATCAGTCATGGTCATCTAACTGTCTCCTTACCAGCTCGACTTGACGATACCCGGCACTTTGCCGGAATTGCCCAGCTCACGAAGCGCGATACGCGACATCTTGAGCTTGCGATAGAATGCGCGCGGACGGCCAGTGACTTCGCAACGGTTACGGATGCGGGTCTTGGAGCCATCGCGCGGCAGCGAGGCAAGAGTCAGTGTTGCCTGGAAGCGCTCTTCGATCGAGAGCCCCTGGTTCATGATGGTTGCCTTCAAGGTCGCACGCTTTGCAGCCTGGGTGGCAACTGTCTTGCGGCGGCGCTTGTTCTTTTCAACTGCGCTAGTCTTCGCCATATCGAAGTTCCTTTTCTACGCTCGTCGTTACGGTTACTGACGGAACGGGAAGTTGAACTCTCTGAGGAGAGCCCGGGCTTCGTCGTCGGCCTTGGCCGTCGTGCAAACGATGATGTCCATGCCCCACATCTGATCAACCTTGTCGTAGTTGATCTCAGGGAACACGATGTGTTCCTTGATGCCCATGGCGAAGTTGCCACGGCCGTCAAAGCTCTTCGGGTTCAGGCCGCGAAAGTCGCGAACGCGCGGAAGCGCGATGTTGATCAGGCGGTCGAGGAATTCGTACATGCGTGCGCCGCGCAGGGTAACCTTGGCGCCGATCGGCATGCCTTCGCGGACCTTGAAGCCAGCGATGGAGTTGCGTGCCTTGGTGATCACGGCCTTCTGGCCGGAGATCGCGGCAAGATCCGCCGCAGCAACGGTGGGCTTCTTGGAATCGGCAGTTGCCTCGCCCACGCCCATGTTGATGACGATCTTCTCGAGCTTGGGGATCATCATCTCGTTGGCGAAGGAAAACTCTTCCTTCAGCGCACCGCGGATGCGGGATACATATTCCGTCTTGAGCCGCGGCTCATACTTCGCCTCAGCCATCGATCAGATCTCCCGTACGCTTGGCAACTCGCACCTTCTTCCCGTCGACAACCTGGAAGCCGACGCGGGTCGGCTTGCCATCCTTCGCGGCAACCGCGAGGTTCGACAGGTGAATGGATGCTTCCTTGTTGATGATGCCGGCTTCCTGCGTCTGCGTCTGACGCTGGTGGCGCTTCACCATGTTGATACCGCGCACGAGTGCGCGATCTTCCTTCGGCATAACCTGGAGGACTTCGCCGGTACGGCCCTTGTCCTTGCCGGTCAATACGACGACACTGTCGCCCTTGCGGATCTTCTGCATCGGTATCGCTCCCTTACAGTACTTCTGGAGCCAGCGAGATGATCTTCATGTGGTTCTTGGCGCGAAGTTCGCGCGGAACCGGTCCGAAGATACGGGTACCGATCGGCTCTTTCTTGTTATCGATTAGCACCGCCGCGTTGTTGTCGAAGCGGATGACGCTGCCGTCGGCGCGACGAATGTCCTTGGCGGTACGCACAACCACCGCCTTCATCACATCGCCCTTCTTCACGCGGCCACGCGGAATAGCTTCCTTGATCGAGACGACGATGACGTCGCCGACCGAGGCGTACTTGCGCTTGGAGCCGCCCAGCACCTTGATGCACATGACACGACGTGCGCCGGAATTATCCGCCACGTCGAGGTTTGTTTGCATCTGAATCATTTCAGGTCGCCTTTTTCTAATGACCGGAACGACCGGGCGCGCGAACGCCCCGATCCGGCTTATGGACAGAATTTCATTGTGCGCGGGACGGATCTTGCCAAGGTGGTTTCCTCAAAAGGACCTTCCCTGCGCTCAAAGCAAAAGAACGCTCGTTGCCGAGCGTCCTGCGCCGATGGCGTGCTTCATACAGAAATCTACGCCAGAAGCAAGAGCCTGGCGCAAATGACTGCAATTAAGCGTGGGCGGAAATCACCGTCCAGCACTTATCCTTGGAAATCGGGGCGCATTCCTGGATGGAAACCACGTCACCGACCTTGTACTGATTGTTCTCGTCGTGCGCCTTGTACTTCTTGGAACGGCGGACCGTCTTCTGAAGCAGCGGGTGCGCGAATCGGCGCTCGATGCGGACAACAACGGTCTTCTCGTTCTTGTCGGAAACTACGACGCCCTGCAGAATGCGTTTCGGCATATTGTTCTTCCTTTAGGCCTTTGCTTCTGCCGCCTTCTGGCGGGCAATGGTTTTGACGCGGGCGATGTCCTTGCGGACTTCATTGACGCGCGAGGACTTCTCGAGCTGTCCGGTGGCCTTCTGGAAGCGCAGGTTGAACTGCTCCTTCTTGAGGTCGGCGAGCTTGTCCTTGAGCTGGTCGGCCGTGAGGCCGCGAACTTCTTCGGCTTTCATCGTGCCTTCTCCTTACTCTGCGATGCGCTGAACGAAGCGCGTCTTCACCGAGAGCTTGGCGGAGCCGAGACGAAGCGCCTCACGGGCAATCTCCTCGGACACACCATCGATCTCGAACATCATCCGGCCGGGCTTGACCTTGCAAGCCCAGTATTCGACCGAACCCTTACCCTTACCCATGCGGACTTCCGTCGGCTTGGCTGTGACCGGAACGTCCGGGAAGACGCGGATCCACACACGGCCGGCGCGCTTCATGTAGCGCGTGATGGCACGACGAGCGGCTTCGATCTCGCGAGCGTTGACGCGGTTAGGCTCCTGAGCCTTGAGGCCGAATTCACCGAAGGCCAGATCAAATCCGCCCTTGGCAACGCCCTTGATCCGTCCCTTGAACTGCTTCCGGAACTTTGTACGCTTTGGCTGCAACATTTTCTTACTTCTCCGAGCTTATCTTTCGCCAGCGCTAATCAAGCATTTTCGCGACGACGATCGCCACGGTCGCCACGATCACCACGGCTTGCGGGACCCTGTGCGTCACCTTCGAGAGCGCGGCGTTCGGAAGCCATCGGATCGTGCTCAAGGATTTCGCCCTTGAAGATCCAGACCTTGATGCCGCAGATACCGAATGCGGTTTCGGCTTCCGCCGTCCCGTAATCGATGTCGGCGCGCAGCGTGTGAAGCGGCACGCGGCCTTCACGATACCATTCGGTACGGGCGATTTCTGCACCGCCGAGACGGCCGGCGCAGGTGATCCTGATGCCTTCGGCACCCAGACGCATCGCTGACTGGACGGCACGCTTCATCGCACGACGGAAGGCGATACGGCGCTCGAGCTGCTGGGCAATGCCCTGGGCAACCAGAGTGGCGTCGACTTCGGGCTTGCGCACTTCAACGATGTTGAGATGCGTTTCCGAATTCGTCATCGTCGAGATCTTCTTGCGAAGCTTCTCGATGTCTGCGCCCTTCTTGCCGATGATCAGGCCCGGACGTGCCGAGTGGATCGTGACGCGGCACTTCT
Organism: Rhizobium sp. PK7-22; assembly: GCF_056530405.1. Lineage (NCBI taxonomy): Bacteria > Pseudomonadati > Pseudomonadota > Alphaproteobacteria > Hyphomicrobiales > Rhizobiaceae > Rhizobium > Rhizobium sp. PK7-22. The sequence goes on along the minus strand of NZ_CP096514.1, from coordinate 2,213,528 downwards.
TGTGCGGACGCTCGATGACCACCTTGGCGATACCGGCCTGCTTCAGCTCGGACATCAGATAGGCGCGGATCTTCAGATCCTCGTGCAGCAGCTTGCCGTATTCGGCATTGTCGGCGAACCAACGGCTGTCCCAGGTGCGGTTAATGCCGAGGCGGAAACCGATTGGATTGATTTTCTGACCCATTATGCGGCCTCCCCTTTTTCCTCGACTTCGCGCACGACGATCGTGAGGTGCGCGAAAGGCTTCTCAATGCGAGAAGCGCGGCCGCGACCGCGAGCGTGGAAGCGCTTCATGACGATCGACTTGCCGACGTAGGCTTCCGATACGATCAGGGAGTCGACGTCGAGGTCATGGTTGTTCTCGGCGTTGGCGATGGCGGACTCGAGAGTCTTCCTCACCGTGCCGGCGATACGCTTGCGAGAGAACTCGAGGTCTGCGAGCGCGCGTTCGACCTTCTTGCCACGGATCATGGCGGCAACCAGGTTGAGCTTCTGCGGGCTGACGCGGATGGTGCGAGCAACTGCCTGCGCCTCGTTGTCCTTCAGCCGGCGTTCGGTCTTTGCCTTCGCCATGGTTACTTCCTCTTCGCCTTCTTGTCCGCGCCGTGACCATAGTAGGTACGCGTGGGCGAGAACTCACCGAACTTGTGACCGACCATGTCTTCGTTGACGCTGACCGGGATGTGCTTGCTGCCGTTGTAGACGCCGAACGTCAGACCGACGAACTGCGGCAGGATGGTGGAACGGCGGCTCCACATCTTGATCACTTCGCTCCGTCCGCCTTCACGAACCTTCTCAGCCTTCTTGAGAAGATAGCCGTCAACAAACGGGCCTTTCCATACTGAACGAGCCATTCCTGACTACCTCTCTTACTTCTTGCGCTGGTGGCGCGAACGCATGATGAACTTGTCGGTCGACTTGTTCGAACGTGTCCGCTTGCCCTTGGTTGGCTTGCCCCACGGGCTGACTGGGTGACGACCACCCGAAGTGCGGCCTTCACCACCGCCGTGCGGGTGGTCGACGGGGTTCATGACGACACCGCGGTTATGCGGGGTCTTGCCGCGCCAGCGGGTACGACCGGCCTTGCCGTCGTTGATGTTGCCGTGGTCCGGGTTCGACACCGCGCCGACAGTGGCGAGGCACGAGCCTGGTACGAGACGCTGCTCGCCCGAGTTCAGGCGAAGGATGGCCATGCCCTGGTCACGACCGACCAGCTGCACGTAGGTGCCGGCCGAACGCGCGATCTGACCGCCCTTGCCAGGCTTCATCTCGACGTTGTGAACGATCGAGCCAACCGGGACGTACTGCAGAGGCATGGTGTTGCCCGGCTTTACATCGACGGCCTTGTCGGAGGCAATGACCTTGTCGCCGGCAGCAAGGCGCTGCGGAGCGAGGATGTATGCCAGTTCACCGTCTTCATACTTGATGAGGGCGATGAATGCGGTGCGGTTCGGATCGTATTCCAGACGCTCGACCGTGCCTTCAACGTTGAACTTGCGACGCTTGAAGTCGATCAGGCGATAGGTACGCTTGTGACCGCCGCCGATGAAGCGGGCGGTGATGCGACCAAGGTTGTTACGACCGCCGCTCTTGGAGAGACCTTCCGTCAGCGCCTTGACCGGCTTGCCCTTGTGAAGGCCAGACCGGTCGACGATGACCAGCTGGCGCTGGCTCGGAGACGTCGGATTGTAGCTTTTCAATGCCATTTTTCTGTTCCTCAGAGACCGGTGGAGACGTCGATCGACTGACCTTCAGCCAGTGTGACGACAGCCTTCTTCACGTCCTTCTGCTTGCCGATGAAGCCGCGGAAACGCTTAGTCTTGCCCTTGCGGATCAGCGTATTGACGGCCTTGACCTTCACACCGAAAAGCGCCTCGATGGCAGCCTTGATTTGCGGCTTGGAAGCATCCTTGGCAACGTTGAAAACAATCTGGTTCTGTTCAGATACCAGCGTCGACTTTTCGGTGATCGAAGGAGATACGATCACATCGTAGTGGCGAAGATCGGTCACTTGAAACGCTCCTCTAGAGCTTCAACTGCGGCCTTCGACAGCACGAGCTTGCCGCGACGCAGGATATCGTAAACATTGATGCCCTGAACCGGCAGAACATCGACGTTGGGGATGTTCTGGGCAGCGAGCTTGAAGTTGCTGTCGAGTTCAGCACCGCCGATGAAGAGCACGTTGGTGAGCCCCATGGACGCGAACGAACCGACAAGCGCCTTGGTCTTTGCTTCGGCGGCAACCAGGTTGTCGATGACGATCAGGTCTTCCGACTTCAGCTTGGCCGACAGGGCGTGGCGCAGAGCAAGCGCACGGACCTTCTTGGGAAGGTCGTGCTCGTGGCTGCGGACGACCGGGCCGTGAGCCTTGCCACCGCCACGGAACTGAGGTGCACGCGCGGAGTGGTGACGAGCGCGGCCCGTACCCTTCTGCTTGTACATCTTGGCACCGGTGCGGGACACTTCTGCACGGGTCTTCGTCTTGTGCGTGCCCTGCTGCTTCTTGGCAAGCTGCCAACGAACCATACGGGCCAGAATGTCTTCGCGGGGGTCGAGGCCGAAAATCTCATCCGACAGGGAGACCTTGCCGGCGTCTTTTCCCTCGAGGGTCTTGACGTTGAATTCCATTTGCTTGGCTCCCTTACTTCGCGGCCGACTTGATGGCATCGCGAACAACGATCCAGGCGCCCTTGGAGCCGGGAACGGCACCCTTGACGAGGATCAGCCCGCGGTTCTCATCGGTGGAGACGACTTCAAGGTTCTGCGTGGTCACGCGCGTCTGGCCCATGTGGCCCGCCATGCGCTTGCCCTTCCAGACCTTGCCCGGATCCTGGTTCGAACCGGTCGAACCATGCGAACGGTGGGAAACGGACACACCGTGCGTGGCCCGAAGACCGCCGAAGTTGTGGCGCTTCATGGCACCGGCAAAACCCTTACCGATCGTGGTACCCGTCACGTCCACCAGCTGACCAGCGGTGAAGTGGCCGGCCGTCAGCTCGGTGCCGACGTCGATCATGTTGTCTTCGGTCACGCGAAACTCGACGAGCTTCGCCTTTGGCTCGACTTCGGCAACGGCAAAATGGCCGCGCAGCGCCTTCGTCACGTTCTTCACCTTGGCGGTGCCTGCACCCAGCTGAATAGCCGTGTAGCCATTCTTTTCCTGGGTACGCTGGGCAACGACCTGGCACTTTTCGAGCCGCAGTACTGTTACCGGGATATGTTCGCCGTCGTCATTGTAGACGCGGGTCATTCCCACTTTCTGTGCAATTACACCCGAACGCATCGGTTAATTCCTTCTCACTCAGCTCAAGGCGACCGCCTCAGAGCTTGATCTCAACATCGACACCTGCGGCGAGATCGAGCTTCATCAGCGCGTCTACCGTCTGCGGTGTCGGATCTACGATGTCGAGAAGGCGCTTGTGGGTGCGCATCTCGAACTGCTCGCGGCTCTTCTTGTCGATATGGGGAGACCGGTTAACCGTAAACTTCTCGATTCGGGTCGGAAGCGGAACGGGGCCCCGGACGCTAGCACCGGTGCGCTTCGCCGTCGACACGATCTCGCGCGTGGAAGCATCGAGAATTCGGTGATCGAACGCCTTCAGGCGAATGCGGATATTTTGGCCGTTCATTCGACGTTATCCTTGTTGTCTGTTACTACGCGTGCCCAACGAAAAGGCACGGGTTGTTCTTTTACCTAAGGCGGACCACCGGTTTCAAAGATCGAGAGGAACACCGCAGGACGGTATCCCTTTCCAGTCTTCGGGCCTTGCGACCCACCTTGATGCTGATTGCAGTTCCCTGCCCCATTCGAAGCAGGGGCAAATCGCGCTTGCGCGCCATTTGCTACATTTTCGTGTCATAAGCAAGCGACGAAACGCCGCTTGCTTAAATCATTGTTCGTCGCAGGTGCGGCGATGCCGGTGCGATTAGCACCGGCACTTGCCGTACGTCGCTTACGTAACGATCGACGCGACGATGCCGGCGCCGACGGTGCGGCCGCCTTCGCGGATCGCGAAGCGCAGCTTTTCTTCCATCGCGATCGGGTTGATCAGCGTCACCTTGACGGTGACGTTGTCGCCCGGCATGACCATTTCCGTGCCTTCCGGCAGTTCGACGATGCCCGTCACGTCGGTCGTGCGGAAGTAGAACTGCGGACGGTAGTTGGTGAAGAACGGCGTGTGACGGCCGCCTTCTTCCTTCGTCAGGATGTAGGCTTCTGCCATGAACACGGTGTGCGGCTTGACCGAACCCGGCTTGCACAGGATCTGGCCACGCTCGACGCCGTCACGCTGGACGCCACGGATCAGCGCGCCGATGTTGTCGCCGGCCTGGCCCTGGTCGAGCAGCTTGCGGAACATTTCAACGCCGGTCACAGTCGTCTTCGTCGTGTCGCGGATGCCGACGATCTCGACTTCCTCGCCGACCTTGACGATGCCACGCTCGACGCGGCCGGTCACAACCGTGCCGCGGCCCGAGATCGAGAACACGTCTTCGATCGGCAGCAGGAACGGCAGGTTGATCGGACGCTCAGGCGTCGGGATGTAGTCGTCGACCGCTGCCATCAGCTCGCGGATCGCGTCTTCGCCGATCTTCTTGTCGGAATCTTCCAGAGCGGCCAGAGCCGAACCCTTGATGATCGGAATATCGTCGCCCGGGAAGTCGTAGGACGACAGAAGCTCGCGCACTTCCAGCTCGACGAGTTCGAGAAGCTCGGCGTCGTCGACCTGGTCGACCTTGTTGAGGAAGACGACGATCGCCGGAACGCCAACCTGACGGGCGAGCAGGATGTGCTCGCGCGTCTGCGGCATCGGGCCGTCGGCGGCCGAGCAGACCAGGATCGCGCCGTCCATCTGGGCAGCACCGGTGATCATGTTCTTGACGTAGTCGGCGTGGCCGGGGCAGTCGACGTGCGCATAGTGGCGGGCAGCCGTCTCATACTCGACGTGGGCCGTCGAGATGGTGATGCCGCGTGCCTTTTCTTCCGGGGCAGCGTCGATCTGGTCGTAGGCCTTGTATTCACCGAAGTACTTCGTGATCGCGGCGGTCAGCGACGTCTTGCCGTGGTCAACGTGACCAATCGTGCCGATGTTGACGTGCGGCTTGTTGCGCTCAAACTTGCTCTTTGCCATTTCCGGCTCTCCGTTCTTTGCCCCTTTTCAGGGAAATTCTTTATGGGTTCAGAGGGTTACCCCGGTCACTTCTGACCGGAGTACTTCGCCTGGATTTCCGTAGCGACGTTGCTCGGCACCGGTGCATAATGATCGAACGTCATCGTGTACTGGGCGCGGCCCTGCGACATGGAGCGCAGGTTGTCGACGTACTTGAACATGTTGGCCAGCGGCACATGGGCATTGATGACCACGGCGATGCCACGGCTTTCCTGGCCCTGGATCTGACCGCGACGGGAGTTCAGGTCGCCGATCACGTCGCCCACGTAGTCTTCCGGGGTGACGACTTCGACCTTCATCATCGGCTCGAGCAGCTGTGCGCCGGCCTTCTTGGCCGCCTCACGGAAGCAGGCACGCGATGCGATTTCGAAGGCGAGGACCGAGGAGTCCACGTCGTGGAAGGCACCGTCGATCAGCGTCGCCTTGACGCCGAGCATCGGGAAGCCTGCCAGCGGACCGGAGGACATGACGCTTTCGATGCCCTTCTGAACGCCCGGGATGTATTCCTTGGGAATGGAACCACCAACGATCTTCGACTCGAACTTGAACTCGTCACCTTCCGGATTAGGTTCGAAGATGATCTTGACGCGCGCGAACTGGCCGGTACCACCGGACTGCTTCTTGTGCGTGTAGTCTTCTTCGTGGGTCTTCGTGATGGTTTCGCGGTAGGCAACCTGCGGCGCGCCGACGGTGGCTTCAACCTTGAATTCACGACGCATGCGGTCGACGAGAATGTCGAGATGCAGTTCGCCCATGCCGGCGATGATGGTCTGGCCCGATTCCTCGTCGGTCTTAACGCGGAAGGACGGATCCTCAGCGGCCAGACGGTTGAGCGCGAGGCCCATCTTTTCCTGGTCGCCCTTCGTCTTCGGCTCGATGGCGATCTGGATGACCGGCTCGGGGAATTCCATGCGCTCGAGGATGACCTGATGCAGCGGATCGCAGAGCGTGTCGCCGGTCGTGGTTTCCTTGAGGCCTGCGAGAGCCACGATGTCGCCGGCAAAGGCTTCCTCGATGTCTTCACGGCTGTTGGAATGCATCTGCAGCATGCGGCCGACGCGTTCGCGCTTTTCCTTGACCGTGTTCATGACCGACGTGCCCTTTTCGAGCTTGCCGGAATAAATGCGGGCGAAGGTCAGCGAGCCGACGAAGGGGTCGTTCATGATCTTGAACGCCAGCATCGACAGCGGCTCTTCATCCGAAGGATGGCGCGCGATTTCCTGCTCGGTCTTCACGTCGATGCCGTTGATCGACGGGATGTCGAGCGGCGACGGGAGGTACTCGACGACGGCGTCGAGCAAAGGCTGGATGCCCTTGTTCTTGAAGGCCGTGCCGCAGAACATCGGATGGAACTTGACGTCGATCGTGCCACGGCGAACCAGCGCGCGGATCTGATCGTTGTCGGGCATGATGCCTTCGAGATAGGCTTCGGTGGCAGCTTCATCGATATCGACGACCTGTTCGATCATCTTCTCGCGATATTCCTGCGCCTTTTCCTTCATGTCCTCCGGGATCTCGACGATATCCCACTGGGCGCCGAGCGACTCGTCGCGCCAGATCAGTGCGTTCATCTCGATCAGATCGATGACGCCCTTGAATTCGGTTTCAGCGCCGATTGGCAGCTGCATGACGACGGCGATCGCACCCAGGCGGGTCTTGATCATCTCGACCGAGCGGTAGAAGTCGGCGCCGGTCTTGTCCATCTTGTTGCAGAAGATCATGCGCGGAACATGATACTTCTCGGCCTGACGCCAGACGGTTTCCGTCTGCGGCTCTACACCGGCGTTGGCGTCGAGCAGCGCGATGGCACCGTCGAGTACGCGCAGCGAACGCTCGACTTCAATCGTGAAGTCCACGTGGCCGGGGGTGTCGATGATGTTGAAGCGGCGCATCTTGCCGTCGCGACCCTTCCAGTAGGTCGTGGTGGCAGCGGAGGTGATCGTGATGCCACGCTCCTGCTCCTGCTCCATCCAGTCCATGGTGGCCGCGCCGTCGTGGACTTCGCCGATCTTGTGCGACTTACCGGTGTAATAAAGGATACGCTCGGTGGTCGTGGTCTTGCCGGCGTCGATGTGCGCCATAATACCGAAATTTCGGTAGTCTTCGATTTTATATTCGCGAGCCATAGGACTGCCTTTCGAAATTCGGTCGGACTTAGATTACCAACGGTAGTGCGAGAACGCGCGGTTGGCGTCAGCCATCTTGTGCGTGTCTTCACGCTTCTTGACGGCGCTGCCGCGGTTGTTGGCGGCATCCATGAGTTCACCCGAGAGACGATCGACCATGGTGGTCTCGTTGCGCTTGCGAGCAGCAGCGATCAGCCAGCGGATCGCCAGGGCCTGGCGGCGCTCCGGACGGACGTCGACCGGGACCTGATAGGTTGCACCACCGACGCGGCGCGAGCGGACTTCAACGTGCGGGGCAACGTTCTCGAGGGCCGTGTGGAAGATACCCAGCGGCTCCTGCTTGACCTTGGCCTGCACGGCGTCGAACGCGCCATAGACGATGGTCTCGGCCACGGACTTCTTGCCGTGGAGCATGATGGCATTCATGAACTTGGTAACGATCAGATCGCCGAACTTCGGGTCCGGGTTGATCTCACGCTTTTCTGCACTGTGGCGACGGGACATACTTCTTGTCTCTCAACGGTTGGGACGCTTTATCACGCGGAGAACCTCGCGCAGCGCCGGAATACTGAATTCGGCCGAATTACTTCGGACGCTTTGCACCGTACTTCGAACGGCGCTGCTTGCGGTTCTTGACACCCTGGGTATCGAGAACGCCGCGGATGATGTGGTAACGAACGCCCGGCAAATCCTTGACGCGGCCGCCGCGGATCATCACGACAGAGTGCTCCTGAAGGTTGTGGCCTTCACCCGGAATGTAGCCGATGACCTCGAAGCCATTCGTCAGACGGATCTTGGCGACCTTACGCAGAGCCGAGTTCGGCTTCTTCGGTGTCGTCGTGTAAACGCGGGTGCAAACACCACGCTTCTGCGGGTTTTCCTGCAGAGCAGGAACCTTGTTGCGCTTTACCTGTGCCTGACGCGGCTTGCGGATCAGCTGGTTTACGGTAGGCATATAACCATCCCTTGCAAAATCTTCTTCCAAACCCTTGCGGGCCAATCTGAGGCCGTCTCCGGCCGTGACACACACCATGTCTCATGCGCAAAACGTGGCCCAAGCCGGTTTTCCGGATGGACCACAAAAAGCAGAGGACGCATTCCTCATGCGTCATGCGTGCAGCATTCGTGTCTTCAACGTGCGTCGGGGAGCGTGTTTGAGGCGTACTCCAGAACGAGTCGTTCCGAACGGACTAGCCTCACATTGCTTCCGATGGAGGGGCGTTTACTGTTTTACCCCTTTCTCGTCAAGGCCAATGCCGAAAATAATGGGTTTTGGCCCTTCCGGAACAGCTCTTGCGACACAAAGTTAGGATTTAAGGAGTGATTGAACAAGGCACGACAGCTAGGTTCGGGAATCGCCTGATCCCGTTCGGATCCCCCTGCCCTCGTGGTAAGCCGCCGGTCGGCAAGCCATCAACGGAGATGACATGATGACCACCCCCGACAACGACAACAACCTCGAAGGTCCCATGGTGTTCATCATCATCGGCAAGGCGTACGAGGTCAAGGACAGCGAAGGCATCGACCTGCACATCATGCTGCGCGCTCCCGACGACGATTCGGCCGTGCGCGAGGCTTTGAACGCGCTGTCCGAGGAAGGTTTCATCGAAGCGGAACTGGATCAGATCGGTGTTCTTCAGGAAGAGCCCGTCGAAGAGCCGCATGCCTCCGCCTACCAGGGCGCGCTCGAAGGCGAGGTCGCCATCATCCGGTTCGGCGACTAGCCAGTGCGAAGCATCCGCCGGATGACCGGCGGATGCTTCAGCCAACGTCAGCTTTGTTCTTATTTTACTGTAACGTCGAAATGATACTGATCGGCCGAGGCGTATCACCGGTCTCAGCCGGCAGGATCGGATAGATGATCTCCGGCATCTTGCCTGTCAGCGAATTCAGGAAGGCGACGATCAGTTCGACTTCCTCCTCCTGAAGCTCCTCGCCCAGTTGCGCCGTCCCCATCACGGCAACCGCCTGCTTCAGATCCCAGACCTTCCCGGAATGGAAGTAGGGTGCGGTCAAGGCGATATTGCGCAGCGGCGCTGCACGGAAGACGTAGGAATCGTCGGCAGTGTTGGTTACCGCGAAACGGCCCTTGTCGTTCTCGGGCAGCACATCGGCCCCTGGCTTCTCGATCAGGCCGAAGGGATAGTATCCCTCGCCGCCGACGTTGATGCCCGCATGACACGAGGCGCACCCCTTGTCCATGAACAGGGAGAGCCCCTGTTTCGCCTCGACAGTCATGGCGTCCTCGTCGCCGTTCAGGAAGGCGTCGAAGGGTGCCGGCGTGATCAACGTCGCCTCGAACGCCTCGATGGCCTTGGCGAAATTGTCAAACGTCACCGGATCCTCTTCGTCGGGAAACGCAGCCTTGAACCATGCAACATAGTCCGGCATGGACTTCAGCGTCAGGGTGACGGCAGCCGGCGTATTGGCCATTTCCACACCCGCCTGCACCGGCCCCTTGGCCTGCGCCTTCAGATCTTCGGCGCGCCCATCCCAGAACTGGGCAACATTGAAGACGGCATTGAAGACGGTCGGGGAATTGCGCGGTCCCTTCTGCCAGCCATGGCCGATCGAGGTTTCCAGGTTGTCATCCCCGCCCGTGCCGACGTTGTGGCATGAATTGCAGGAGAAGACCCCGGATGCCGAGATCCGGGGATCAAAGAAGAGCGCCTTGCCGAGGGCGATCTTTTCCGGAGTGATCTTGTTGTCTTTGACCGAGGGAATGGTGGACGGCAGTGGCTTGAACATTTCGATGGCGGTGTCGCGAAGATCGGCCGGGACCGGTTCGGCGGCGACGGCCGCGGTGGCCAGCAGGACGCTGACGGCTACCGACGACAACAGGTTTTTCATAAGAGCCTCCGTTCGTTTTTGGAACGGTTCCAGATCTAGAAGGCTCGCTCCCCGACGTGTTGAGGGAGGTCAATACATTAGCAATTCCAACTACGGAAAACCGAAAGGCGCCGAGATTTCTCCCGGCGCCTTTCATTCGTCAACTTATGGACCGGAAACCGGCCCCTCCTCGCCTTACTCGGCGGGTGTATTTTCGCCCGACAGTTCCTGAAGCATCGGCGTTGCTGCCGAGGCGCCGGAGCTCTTGCGACGCTCTTCGAGGATCATCTCGTCGCGCGATGTCGCGATGCGGCGGATCTGCGTCATGGTACCACCGGTACCGGCCGGGATCAGACGGCCGACGATGACGTTTTCCTTCAGGCCCTGCAGCGTGTCGGTCTTGCCGGCGATCGCAGCTTCCGTGAGCACCTTGGTGGTCTCCTGGAAGGATGCGGCCGAGATGAACGACGGCGTCTGCAGCGAAGCCTTGGTGATGCCGAGAAGGACAGGATCGCCCGCAGCCGGACGCTTGCCTTCTGCAACCAGAACCTCGTTCAGGTCATCCAGCTCGATACGGTCGACGTTGTCACCAACGATGTAATGGCTGTCGCCGGCATCAGTGACTTCGACCTTCTGCAGCATCTGACGAACGATCACCTCGATGTGCTTATCGTTGATGACCACGCCCTGCAGTCGGTAGACTTCCTGGATCTCGTTGACGAGGTAGGAGGCCAGAGCCTCCACGCCCTTGATCGCCAGGATGTCGTGCGGCGCAGGATTGCCGTCGAGGATGTAGTCGCCCTTTTCGATGTAGTCGCCTTCCTGAAGGTGGAAGGGCTTGCCCTTCGGGATCAGGTATTCGACCGGTTCCACACCATCTTCTGCCGGCTCGATCATCACGCGACGCTTGTTCTTGTAGTCGCGGCCGAGGCGGATCGTTCCATCGATCTCAGCGATGATGGCGTGATCCTTCGGACGGCGAGCCTCGAACAATTCGGCAACACGCGGCAGACCGCCGGTGATGTCCTTGGTCTTGGCGCTTTCGAGCGGAACACGCGCGAGCACATCACCCTGGCTGACCTTCTGACCGGGCTCGATCGACAGGATCGCATCCACTGACAGGAAGAAGCGGGCTTCGCCACCACGGGCCAGCTTCAGCACGTTGCCGGAAGCGTCCTTGATCACGATTGCCGGCTTCAGATCGGTGCCGCGTGGCGTCGAACGCCAGTCGATGACCTGGCGCTTGGTGATGCCGGTGGATTCGTCCGTCGATTCGGTGACCGAGATGGAATCGACCACGTCTTCGAACTGGGCGATGCCCTCGACTTCCGTCATCATCGGGCGGGTGTAGGGATCCCACTCGGCGAGACGCTGGCCGCGCTTGACCTTGTCGCCGTCGTCGACGAACAGCTTGGAACCGTAGGCGACACGCTGCGAGGATCGTTCGATGCCGCGCTCATCAAGAATGGCGACGGACATGTTACGGCCCATGGCGACAAGCACGCCATCGGAATTGCGCAGCATGTTGCGGTTCTTGACCTGAACGGTGCCCTCGTAAGAGGCTTCCAGGAACGACTGGTCGACCACGGTCGCCGTACCGCCCAAGTGGAAGGTACGCATGGTGAGCTGGGTGCCCGGCTCGCCAATCGACTGTGCGGCGATGACGCCGACGGCCTCACCCATGTTGACCGGCGTGCCGCGAGCCAGATCTCGTCCGTAGCAGACCGAGCAGACGCCCGTCTGAACTTCGCAGGTCAGAGCCGAACGGATGCGGACGGACTGGATACCGGCCTTCTCGATTTCCACGACGGCAGGCTCAAGGATCATCTGGCCTGCATCGACGATGCGTTCACCCGTGAGCGGATGATCGATGTCGTCGAGGGCTGTGCGACCAAGAACGCGGACGCCGATGGAGGCAACGACCTGACCGGCATCGATGATCGCCGTCATGGTGAGGCCCTTGTCGGTGCCGCAATCCACGAGGTTGACGATGCAATCCTGCGCAACATCGACGAGACGACGCGTCAGGTAGCCGGAGTTCGCGGTCTTCAAGGCGGTGTCTGCAAGACCCTTACGGGCACCGTGCGTCGAGTTGAAGTACTCGTTCACGGTCAGGCCTTCCTTGAAGTTCGAGATGATCGGCGTCTCGATGATTTCACCCGACGGCTTGGCCATGAGGCCGCGCATGCCGCCCAGCTGACGCATCTGGTTCGGAGAACCACGCGCACCGGAGTGGGACATCATGTAGATGGCGTTCATCTGCTTCTGGCGACCGGTCTCGGGATCGAACTCGACAGCCTTAATACGGGCCATCATGTCTTCCGCGACCTTCTCGGTGGCCTTGCCCCAGGCGTCGACGACCTTGTTGTACTTCTCGCCCTGGGTAATCAGGCCGTCGTTGTACTGCTGCTCGTATTCCTTGACCAGGGACTCGGTGTCACCGACGATCTTCACCTTGGTTTCCGGGATGATCATGTCGTCCTTGCCGAACGAAATGCCAGCCTTGCAGGCGTGGGTAAAGCCGAGCTGCATGATACGGTCGCAGAAGATCACCGTGTCCTTCTGGCCGCAGTGACGGTAGACCGCATCGATCATCTTGGAGATGTTCTTCTTGGTCATTTCCTGGTTGCAGATATCGAAGGGCACCTTGCCGTTCTTGGGCAGGAGCTCGCCGATGATCATGCGGCCTGGCGTCGTTTCGAAGATCTTCGAGTAGGGCTTGCCCTCTTCGTCGACGGACTTGAAGCGTCCGCGGATCTTGGAGTGCAGCGTGACGATCTTGTTCTCCAGAGCATGGTGCAATTCGCCCATGTCGGAGAAGACCATGCCTTCGCCCGGCTCGTTCTGGTTCAGGATCGACAGGTAGTAGAGGCCGAGAACCATGTCCTGCGACGGAACGATGATCGGTGCACCGTTGGCGGGGTGCAGGATGTTGTTCGTCGACATCATCAGAACGCGAGCTTCAAGCTGTGCTTCCAGCGACAGCGGCACGTGAACGGCCATCTGGTCGCCGTCGAAGTCGGCGTTGAAGGCCGTGCAGACGAGCGGGTGCAACTGGATCGCCTTGCCTTCGACCAGGATCGGTTCGAAGGCCTGGATGCCCAGGCGGTGCAGCGTCGGCGCACGGTTCAGGAGAACCGGATGCTCGCGGATGACCTCGTCGAGGATATCCCAGACTTCCGGACGTTCCTTTTCGACCAGCTTCTTGGCCTGCTTGACGGTCGAGGAGTAACCCTTGGCGTCAAGACGGGCGTAGATGAACGGCTTGAACAGCTCGAGCGCCATCTTCTTCGGCAGGCCGCACTGGTGCAGCTTCAGTTCCGGACCGGTCACGATGACCGAACGGCCGGAATAGTCGACGCGCTTGCCGAGAAGGTTCTGGCGGAAGCGGCCCTGCTTGCCCTTGAGCATGTCGGAGAGCGACTTCAGCGGACGCTTGTTGGCGCCGGTGATGACGCGGCCACGACGGCCGTTGTCGAACAGCGCATCCACAGATTCCTGCAGCATGCGCTTTTCGTTGCGGATGATGATGCCCGGCGCGCGCAGTTCGATCAGGCGCTTCAGACGGTTGTTACGGTTGATCACGCGACGGTAGAGATCGTTCAGGTCGGAGGTCGCGAAACGGCCACCGTCCAGCGGCACCAGCGGACGCAGGTCCGGCGGGATCACGGGAACGACCTTCATGATCATCCATTCCGGGCGGTTGCCGGACTCGATGAAGTTCTCGACGATCTTCAGCCGCTTCATCAGCTTCTTCTGCTTCAGATCCGACGTCGTATCGGCCAGTTCCGCGCGCAGGTCGCCGGCGATCTTCTCGAGGTTCATCGAAGCCAGCATCTCGAAGATGGCCTCGGCACCGATCATCGCGGTGAACTGATCTTCGCCGAATTCGTCGACGGCGATCATGTACTCTTCCTCGGAGAGAAGCTGGTTCTCCTTGAGGGATGTCAGGCCGGGCTCGGTGACGATGTAGTTTTCGAAGTAGAGAACGCGTTCGACATCCTTCAGCGTCATGTCAAGCAGCGTGGAGATGCGGCTCGGCAGGGACTTCAGGAACCAGATATGCGCAACGGGCGCAGCGAGCTCGATGTGGCCCATGCGCTCGCGGCGAACGCGCGACAGCGTGACTTCGACGCCGCACTTTTCGCAGATGATGCCCTTGTACTTCATGCGCTTGTACTTGCCGCACAGGCACTCGTAGTCCTTGATCGGTCCAAAGATGCGCGCGCAGAACAGGCCGTCGCGTTCCGGCTTGAACGTCCGGTAGTTGATGGTCTCCGGCTTCTTGATCTCGCCAAAGGACCAGGAGAGAATCTTCTCGGGGCTGGCAATCGAAATCCGGATGGAATCGAAATGCTGCGCCGGTACCGACGGGTTGAAAAGGTTCATGACCTCTTGGTTCATGCCTATCTCCTTATGGGGCGTAAGCCCTCAGCTTGCGATCGTGATCCTCCAATTCCCGGGAGAAGGATCCGACGCTCGAAAACGGTCTTAGCCGCAAAATGCGGCGAAAGTTCCCTGCCCTCCGATTTACGTCGGGACAGGGTTGGCGCGCGCTGTCAGGCAGCGCGCGCCATTTCGGAGATTATTCGGCTGCGTCCGGCAGTTGCGCGGCTTCGTCCAGCTTCGAGTTCTCGAGCTCGACGGAGAGACCCAGAGACCGCATTTCCTTGACGAGAACGTTGAAGCTCTCGGGAATGCCTGCCTCGAAGGTATCGTCACCACGGACGATCGCCTCGTAGACCTTCGTACGGCCTGCCACGTCATCCGACTTCACGGTCAGCATTTCCTGCAGCGTGTAGGCGGCACCATAGGCTTCAAGAGCCCAGACCTCCATTTCGCCGAAGCGCTGACCGCCGAACTGCGCCTTGCCACCGAGCGGCTGCTGGGTCACGAGCGAGTAAGGACCGATCGAACGGGCATGGATCTTGTCGTCCACAAGGTGGTTCAACTTGATCATGTACATGTAGCCGACGGTGACCTTGCGGTCGAAGGCTTCCCCGGTACGTCCATCGTAGAGAACCGACTGACCCGACGGATCGAGACCCGCCCGCGTCAGCATGGCAGCAACGTCTGGCTCGTGCGCACCGTCGAAGACCGGCGTGGCAATCGACACACCGCCCTTGGACTGTTCGGCAAGCCGGACAAGCGACTCATCGTCGAAGTTTGCAACTTCGTCGTTGGCCATGCTCTCGTAGGTTTCCTGCAGCTCGCGCTTCAGGTCGGTGATGTCGCTCGACTTCCTGTAGTCCTCGAGCATCTGGCCGATCTTCTTGCCCATGCCGGCGCAAGCCCAGGCCAGGTGGGTTTCGAGGATCTGTCCGACGTTCATGCGCGAAGGCACACCGAGCGGGTTCAGAACGATGTCGACATGCGTGCCGTCTTCGAGGAACGGCATGTCCTCGACCGGTACGATGCGCGACACGACGCCCTTGTTGCCGTGACGGCCAGCCATCTTGTCGCCTGGCTGGATCTTGCGCTTCACAGCGACGAAGACCTTGACCATCTTCATGACGCCCGGAGGCATTTCGTCGCCGCGCTGGACCTTTTCGACCTTGTCCATGAAGCGCTGTTCGAGGCGCGACTTGGATTCGTCGTACTGGGCCCGCAGAGCTTCGATCTCGGCCTGGACCTTCTCGTCCTCGACAGCAAACATCCACCACTGCGACCGCGGGTACTCCGAGATCACGGCATTGGTGAGTTCGCCGCCCTTCTTGAAGCCCTTTGGACCGGCGACCGAATTCTGACCGCGCAGCATGTCCGTAAGACGGCCATAGACGTTGCGGTCGAGAATCGCCTGTTCGTCGTCGCGGTCCTTGGCGAGGGTTTCGATTTCCTCGCGCTCGATCGCCATCGCACGTTCGTCCTTCTCGACGCCGTGACGGTTGAAGACGCGAACTTCGACGACTGTCCCGAACGTGCCCGGAGGCATGCGCATGGAGGTGTCGCGAACATCGGAAGCCTTCTCACCGAAGATGGCGCGCAGAAGCTTCTCTTCCGGGGTCATCGGGCTTTCGCCCTTCGGGGTGATCTTGCCGACGAGAATGTCGCCGGGGGTCACTTCCGCACCGATGTAGACGATACCGGCTTCGTCGAGGTTCTTCAGCGCTTCTTCCGAGACGTTCGGAATGTCGCGGGTGATTTCTTCAGGACCAAGCTTGGTGTCACGCGCCATCACTTCGAATTCCTCGATGTGGATGGAGGTGAAGACGTCGTCGGAGACGATCCGCTCGGAGAGCAGGATGGAGTCTTCGTAGTTGTAGCCGTTCCAGGGCATGAACGCGACGAGCGCGTTGCGGCCGAGAGCCAAGTCACCGAGGTCGGTGGACGGACCGTCGGCGATGATGTCGCCCTTGTTCAGAATGTCGCCGACGGCGACCAGCGGGCGCTGGTTGACGCAGGTGTTCTGGTTGGAGCGCTGGAACTTCTGCAGGCGGTAGATATCGACACCGGACTTGCCGGCATCGAGGTCTTCCGTCGCACGGATAACGATACGGGTCGCATCGACCTGGTCGACCACGCCGCCACGACGGGCAGCGATGGCAGCACCGGAGTCACGGGCAACGATCGGCTCCATGCCGGTACCAACGAACGGCGCTTCGGCACGTACCAGTGGCACGGCCTGACGCTGCATGTTGGAACCCATCAGAGCGCGGTTGGCGTCGTCGTTTTCCAGGAACGGGATCAGAGCGGCGGCGACCGACACGAGCTGCTTGGGCGAGACGTCCATCAGGTTGATGGTGTCGCGCGGCGACAGCATGACTTCGCCGGCATGACGGCAGACGACGAACTCTTCGACGAAGGAACCGTTCGCGTCGAGCTCGGCATTGGCCTGTGCCACGTAGTACTTCGCCTCTTCCATGGCGGAGAGGTAGAGCACTTCCTTGGTGACGACGCCGTCGATGATCTTGCGGTACGGGCTTTCGATGAAGCCGTACTTGTTGACCCGGGCGAAGGTGGCCAGCGAGTTGATCAGACCGATGTTGGGGCCTTCCGGCGTCTCGATCGGGCAGATGCGGCCGTAATGGGTCGGGTGAACGTCGCGGACTTCGAAGCCGGCGCGCTCACGGGTCAGACCACCCGGTCCAAGAGCCGAGAGGCGGCGCTTGTGGGTGATTTCCGAAAGCGGGTTCACCTGGTCCATGAACTGCGACAGCTGCGAGGAGCCGAAGAATTCGCGAACGGCGGCGGCGGCCGGCTTGGCGTTGATCAGGTCCTGCGGCATGACGGTGTCGATCTCTATCGACGACATGCGTTCCTTGATCGCACGTTCCATGCGCAGCAGACCCAGGCGGTACTGGTTCTCCATGAGCTCGCCGACCGACCGCACACGGCGGTTGCCGAGGTTGTCGATGTCGTCGATCTCGCCCTTGCCGTCACGCAACTCGACGAGCATCCGGACCACGGCCAGGATGTCTTCCTTGCGCAGGACGCGCATGGTGTCGGGTGCATCGAGGTCGAGGCGCATGTTCATCTTGACGCGGCCAACGGCGGACAGGTCGTAGCGCTCGCTGTCGAAGAACAGCGAGTTGAACATGGCTTCGGCCGATTCCATGGTCGGCGGCTCGCCCGGACGCATGACGCGGTAGATGTCGAACAAGGCTTCCTGACGGTTCTCGTTCTTGTCTGCCACCAGCGTGTTGCGGATGTAGGCGCCGACGTTGATGTGGTCGATGTCGAGGATCGGGATTTCGGTGAAACCCAATTTCATCAGCTCGACCAGGTTGCCCTTGCGTTCGCCGGACTTGGCGTCGAGCGCCATTTCCAGCTCTTCACCGGCTTCCAGGTAGACTTCACCCGTTTCCGGGTTGACGATGTCTTCGGCCACGAAATTGCCGACGAGATCTTCGTCGCTGGCACGAAGCGCCTTCAGGCCCTTGTCCGTCAGCTGACGGAGCAGGCGCGGAGTGAGCTTCTTGCCGGACTCGACAACCACTTCGCCGGTGTCGGCGTCGATCATGTCGGAAAGCGTCTTGGCACCCTTCAGCGTCTCGGGCTGGAAGGGAATGCGCCAGCCGTCGCCGTCACGAACGTAGTCGGACTTCGTGTAGAAGGTCGACAGGATCTCTTCGCCGTCCATGCCAAGCGCCATCAGCAGCGAGGTCGCCGGGATCTTGCGGCGGCGGTCGATGCGGGCGTAGACGATGTCCTTGGCGTCGAACTCGATGTCTAGCCAGGAACCGCGGTACGGGATGACGCGGGCAGCAAACAGAAGCTTGCCCGAGGAGTGGCTCTTGCCCTTGTCGTGGTCGAAGAAGACGCCTGGCGAACGGTGCATCTGCGAGACGATGACGCGCTCGGTGCCGTTGACGATGAAGGTGCCGTTGTTGGTCATCAGGGGCATGTCGCCCATGTAGACCGACTGTTCCTTGATGTCCTTGATGGACTTGGCGCCGGTATCCTCGTCGATATCGAACACAATCAGACGGAGCGTCACCTTGAGCGGCGCCGCATAGGTCAGATCGCGCTGACGGCATTCCTCGACGTCGAACTTCGGCGGCTCGAATTCATAGGACACGAATTCCAGCATGGAGGCGCCGGAGAAATCGGTGATCGGGAACACGGACCGGAAAACGGCGTTCAGACCTTCGTCCGGACGGCCCCCTTCGGGCTCTTCGACCATGAGAAACTGGTCGTAGGATGCCTTCTGAACCTCGATGAGGTTCGGCATTTCTGCGACTTCGGGGATTTTACCAAAAAACTTGCGTACGCGCCTGCGACCATTGAACGAAAGGGTCTGAGCCATCGTCGCTCCTTCAAAAACTGCATCCGGGCCTGCAACGGACGGAATTCGATGGCCAGTCGATCCCGTCGATCATGGGTGTTTCAAATCTCGTCCCACTTCCCGAACCGTCGGCCGGATTGCCGTTCGTTTCGGGCGGAGACCATCCTCTTGAAGAACCCATTACCCAAAAGCCGGTTCAAGGGCTTTTGGGTAAAACGTTCCGAGAAATGAGTATCGGGAGAGGACATGCGCCCTCTCCCGACATAGTCAATACTACTTAACTTCAACCTTGGCGCCGGCGTCTTCAAGCTTCTTCTTGAGGTCGGCAGCTTCAGCCTTGTTAACGCCTTCCTTGACAGCCTTCGGAGCGCCTTCGACGAGATCCTTGGCTTCCTTGAGGCCCAGGCCGGTGATGGCGCGGACTTCCTTGATGACGTTGATCTTGTTCGCGCCGGCTTCCATGAGCATGACGTCGAACTCGGTCTTTTCTTCTTCAACAACAGCAGCAGCGCCACCGCCGACAGCAGCAGCAGCCACTGGTGCAGCTGCGGAAACGCCCCACTTCTCTTCGAGCATCTTGGACAGCTCAGCAGCTTCCATGACGGTCAGCGAGGAGAGGTCTTCAACGATCTTTGCGAGATCAGCCATTTTCGTAGTTCCTTTTGTGTTCGGTTCGATCTGGTTTGATATCTACAGCGAAAAACCGCCTTAAGCGGCTTCGTCCTTCTTGGCGTAGGCTGCGAACACGCGAGCAAGCTGAGCTGCCGGTGCCTGAACAACGCCTGCGATGCGCGTGGCAGGCGTCTGGATCATGCCCAGCAGCTTTGCGCGCAGCTCGTCCAGCGAAGGCAGGGTCGCAAGCGACTTGACTGCATCTGCGCTGAGCGTGGTTGCTCCCATGGAGCCGCCCAGGACAACGATCTTGTCGTTGGTCTTGGCGAAATCCATGACGACCTTCGGAGCGGTGATGGGATCTTCGCTGTAAGCGATGAGCGTCTGACCCTTGAACAGGTCCGACATCCCTTCCGACTCCGTGCCCTGAAGAGCGATCTTGGCCAGGCGGTTCTTCGCGACTTTGACGGTGCCGCCAGCAGCACGCATTTTCGAACGAAAATCGTTCATTTGCGCAACTGTGACACCAGCATAGTGGGCCACGACAACCGAACCGGAAGCCTTAAAGACTTCGCTCAGCTCCGTGACGAATTCGCGTTTTTCCGCTCTTTCCACTGTCTGTCTCCAGTTGACGGGACCGCAATCGTGCAGGCCCCATCGGTTTGCCTTTTGCCCCTAGGGATCTTTTCTTCAAGATCCCAAGCGACGCTTGAGGATCCTGCCCCCTCGCACTGTCACCTCAACGGCTCCAGGCACAAGGCACACAAGGCTCGAACCGATCACCGGAAGCCTGAGCTTCCTAAAATCGGGTCTTACCCGTCTCATGCAGGCATATATTAAGGCCGGAAGGCCGCCCACAATCTCGGACAGGAGTTCCAGGTTTCCCTGGAAATTCCCGGCCCCTGAGGACCGGGAATTCATTCACCCGGGCAAAACCCGGGAATCACGTGGTCAGACCGTAACGGTCGACGGATCGATCTTGACGCCTGGGCCCATGGTCGAGGAGATGGCCACGCGCTTGACGTAGTTGCCCTTCGCACCGGCCGGCTTTGCCTTGACGACGGCGTCAGCGAAAGCCTTGATATTTTCTTCCAGCGCCTTGGCGTCGAAAGAGGCCTTGCCGATACCGGCGTGGATGATGCCGGCCTTCTCGACGCGGAACTCGACGGCACCGCCCTTGGAAGCCTTGACCGCACCGGCCACGTCCATGGTGACCGTTCCAACCTTCGGGTTCGGCATCATGCCACGCGGGCCGAGAACCTTACCGAGGCGACCGACGAGCGGCATCATGTCCGGAGTGGCGATGCAGCGATCGAAATCGATCTTGCCGCCCTGGACGATCTCGACCAGATCTTCCGCACCGACGATGTCAGCACCGGCAGCCTTGGCTTCATCGGCCTTGGCGCCACGTGCGAAAACGGCAACGCGAACGTCACGGCCCGTACCGTTCGGCAGATTGACGACGCCACGGACCATCTGGTCGGCGTGACGCGGGTCAACGCCGAGGTTCATGGAGATCTCTACGGTTTCGTCGAACTTGGCTGTCGCCCGTTCCTTGACCAGCGAGATGGCATCCGTCAGTGCGACCAGCTTGGTCGGATCGATGCCTTCACGAATCTTCTGAAGACGCTTTGCAACCTTGACCATGATCAGCCCACCACTTCCAGGCCCATGGAGCGGGCAGAGCCCTCAACCATCAGCATTGCGCCTTCGATGTCAGCAGCGTTCAGATCCTTCATCTTGCCTTCGGCAATCGCGCGGACCTGCGCCTTGGTGATCGTCCCGGCGTTGCCGCCCTTGCCCGGCGTCTTCGAGCCGGAGGTGATCTTGGCTTCCTTCTTCAGCCAGTAGGTAACCGGCGGCTGCTTCATTGCGAAGGTGAAGGACTTGTCCTGGAAGTAGGTGATGACGACCGGGATCGGCATGCCCTTTTCCATCTCCTGCGTGGCGGCATTGAACGCCTTGCAGAATTCCATGATGTTAATGCCACGCTGACCAAGCGCCGGGCCGATTGGCGGGGACGGGTTTGCCGATCCTGCCTTGACCTGAAGCTTGAGCTGGCCTGCAACTTTCTTAGCCATTACTCTCTGCCTTTCTACTTAGACCGGTTTCCCGGCCACCTGTGCCGGCACGGGGCCGGCGGCTGCGGTTGCGTGGTGCGTCTGAACAAGCCCGGCTAAGGCCGCCATTCTCCCACGCGATTCGGGAAGTTTCCTTCCCTGCTGCTCAGACCTTCTCGACCTGAGCGTATTCAAGCTCGACTGGCGTGGCGCGACCAAAGATCGAAACTTCGACCTTGAGGCGTGAACGCTCTTCATCGACATCCTGTACAGTGCCGTTGAACGACGCGAACGGACCGTCTGAAACCCGAACCTGTTCGCCGATTTCAAAGCTGATAGACGACTTCGGCCGCTCCACACCTTCCTGGACCTGGCCCAGAATGCGGTCCGCCTCGTAATCGGGGATCGGAACAGGCTTGCTGTCGGACCCCAGAAACCCGGTGACCTTCGGCGTGTTCTTGATCAGGTGGTAAGCCTCGTCCGTCAGGTTCGCCCGCACCAACACGTAGCCGGGGAAGAACTTGCGCTCCGCGTCGACCTTGCGACCGCGGCGGACTTCGACAACCTTTTCGGTCGGGACAAGGATCTTTTCGAAGAGATGAGAAAGGCCCTTCTGACGCGCCTTGTTCTCGATATCCTCGGCAACCTTCTTTTCAAAATTCGAATATGCGTGGACGATGTACCAACGCGCCGCCATCTTCATCTCCACAATCAATTGCCGACGTTCAGCACGAGGCCCATCAGCCAGCCGATAAGCTGGTCAGCAGCAAAGAAAAACAGAGCAGCGAAAATAACCATCAAGAGGACCATCGCCGTCGAGATCATCGTCTCACGACGCGACGGCCAGGTAATTTTCGACGCCTCTGCGCGAACCTGCTGCAGAAACTGAATTGGATTGGTTTTGGAAGCCATCTATGTCCACGCCATTACGGCACGTAAAGCTGATAATGCTCAGCCCCACGCGCCGCGTGTCTGTTTCGCCACTACATAAACATCCCTCCCCTCTTTCACAAGAGGGAATCGATGCTCGATGAAATTCGTCGACCAGACGGCCGACAACCCGGCCCCTCAACATCGCAGCGACCCGTTCGCGCGACAGAAAGACTGGCAGGGGCAGCCGGGCTTGAACCGACGACCTGCGGTTTTGGAGACCGCCGCTCTACCAACTGAGCTATACCCCTTTAGAGATTCCCGCCGCGCAAAGCGCCACCGGAACAGGCGGCTTCATATTCATTTTGCGGAGCGATGACAAGCGTTATTCCAGCAAAAACCACTTGGCAGGGGAGTTTCTTGCGGCTCAGGATGTCACCGGCCGGTGGCGTACCCTGCCCGCCTGAAGTATCCAGAAAACAACAAAGCCCCGCCGTTTCCAGCGGGGCCTTGTCTGCTCCCTTTCGGGAGATCAGCTTACGTGACGATCGACGCGACGATGCCGGCGCCGACGGTGCGGCCGCCTTCGCGGATCGCGAAGCGCAGCTTTTCTTCCATCGCGATCGGGTTGATCAGCGTCACCTTGACGGTGACGTTGTCGCCCGGCATGACCATTTCCGTGCCTTCCGGCAGTTCGACGATGCCCGTCACGTCCGTCGTGCGGAAGTAGAACTGCGGACGGTAGTTGGTGAAGAACGGCGTGTGACGGCCGCCTTCTTCCTTCGTCAGGATGTAGGCTTCTGCCATGAACACCGTGTGCGGCTTGACCGAACCCGGCTTGCACAGGATCTGGCCACGCTCGACGCCGTCACGCTGGACGCCGCGGATCAGCGCGCCGATGTTGTCGCCGGCCTGGCCCTGGTCGAGCAGCTTGCGGAACATTTCAACGCCGGTCACCGTCGTCTTCGTCGTGTCGCGGATGCCGACGATCTCGACTTCCTCGCCGACCTTGACGATGCCACGCTCGACGCGGCCAGTCACAACCGTGCCGCGGCCCGAGATCGAGAACACGTCTTCGATCGGCAGCAGGAACGGCAGGTTGATCGGACGCTCAGGCGTCGGGATGTAGTCGTCGACCGCTGCCATCAGCTCGCGGATCGCGTCTTCGCCGATCTTCTTGTCGGAATCTTCCAGAGCGGCCAGAGCCGAACCCTTGATGATCGGAATATCGTCGCCCGGGAAGTCGTAGGACGACAGAAGCTCGCGCACTTCCAGCTCGACGAGCTCGAGAAGCTCGGCGTCGTCGACCTGGTCGACCTTGTTGAGGAAGACAACGATTGCCGGAACGCCAACCTGACGGGCGAGCAGGATGTGCTCGCGCGTCTGCGGCATCGGGCCGTCGGCGGCCGAGCAGACCAGGATCGCGCCGTCCATCTGGGCAGCACCGGTGATCATGTTCTTGACGTAGTCGGCGTGGCCGGGGCAGTCGACGTGCGCGTAGTGACGAGCAGGCGTCTCATACTCGACGTGGGCCGTCGAGATGGTGATGCCGCGTGCCTTTTCTTCCGGTGCGGCGTCGATCTGGTCGTAGGCCTTGTATTCACCGAAGTACTTCGTGATCGCGGCCGTCAGCGACGTCTTGCCGTGGTCAACGTGACCAATCGTGCCGATGTTGACGTGCGGCTTGTTGCGCTCAAACTTGCTCTTTGCCATTGAATGCTTCCTGTGGACATGGATGTGGGACCCGCGCGCGGGTTTGGTGTGGCCGTTTAAGGCTTTCCCTGAGAATGCGCAAGACATAAATGCCGGATGAACCGGGCCGGCGGCCCGCACCGGCTGCCCCGCTTCCGGAGGCCGCCGTCCAGTGAGCCGTCTCTGCGTCGGACCTCATTGGGAACGTCGCGATCCGGATCGCCTAGCGGTCGCCTCCCAGCACCTCGAACCCCTCCGCCTCGAAGAAGGGTCTTGCTTCCGCGGACTTCAGGAACGTGAGGTAATCGGCAGCGGCAGGATTGCCGGCGTCCCGCAGCAGGGCGACGGGATAGACGATCGGTGGATGGGATGTTTCAGGGAAGATCCCTACAATTGCGACATTTGGATCGGCCGCGGCATCCGTCCGGTAGACGATTCCGTAGGGCGCCTCCCCTCGGGCGACATACTGCAAGGCTGCGCGCACATTTTCGGCGCCTGCGACCTTTGCTGAAACCGAGGACCAGACGCCAAGGGTCTCAAGTGCCGCCTTGCCGTATCTGCCGGCGGGCACCGAATCAGGCGTCGCCATGGCCAGTTTGCCATCGCCGACCAAGGCTGCCAGGTCGAACCCCGGCCTGATATCAACCGTGGGCGCTCCCCTTGCTCCGATCAGGACGATCCGGTTGCCGACGAGATCTGTGCGGCTCGCCGCATCGATCAGGCCCTGGGCGGCGAGGTAGTCCATCCAGTCGAGGTCGGCGGAGATAAAGAGATCGGCCGGAGCGCCGGCTTCAATCTGCCTGGCGAGCGCGGAGCTGCCCGCATAGGATATGGATGTCGCGACACCACTGTTCTCCGTCCATGCGGCGCTGGCTGCATCCAGAGCATTCTTCATGCTGGCAGCGGCAAAGACCGTCACCGGCTGTTGCGCGACGGCGGCGACCGGCAGAAAGACGAGAAGAGCGAGGCTCGCCGCCAGCCTCGCTACGCCTCGACGAGAACGGCTTATCCAGTTCATGGGTGGCTCCTTCGGCCGTGTGTCCAGAGCCGATACCGCTCGACAGAGTGAAGGTCCAGCATGCCATCAAGGACACAGGTCCGCGAGCAGGCATGATCCACGCGTTGTAAAGACAGAGAGACAATCTTCAAGAAGAAGCGAAGCGTGAGGCTTGGAGCGGGTAGAGGGAATCGAACCCTCGTATTCAGCTTGGAAGGCTGCTGCTCTACCATTGAGCTATACCCGCCGGTGGTCGATCCTCTGACGGAATGGTGGAGGGAGTTGGATTTGAACCAACGTAGGCTGAGCCAACGGATTTACAGTCCGTCCCCTTTAACCACTCGGGCATCCCTCCAGGTATCCGTCAGGATCGAGACCAAGCTCTTGAGATCGTGGCCACCGGCTCCGATCTGCGCCGCGTATATGACCGCCCCATGACCGTCTGTCAACACGGCTACCGAGCCAAAATTGTGAAAAATATCATGACAAAGACCACCCGGCACATGCTCGGTCACTAGGCCATCGCCGCCGCCAAGGCTATAAGACGGCATGAGCAAGAACGATAACAACGACAAGTCCGGCCGCGATGGCCATTACGCAACCCTGCGCCGCAACGTGCGCGATGCCAAGCGGGAACGAGGCGAAATTCCGACTCCTGCGCCGCGTCGGCGCGACAAGGCTGCCGGATGGCAACCACCGCAGCTGCAGCCGGATCAGGTTCATCTTTATGGCCTGCACACCGTGCGGGCGGCGCTCGACAACCCGGAGCGCGAGATCATCAAGCTCTCGGTAACTCAGAACGCTTTCGCACGGCTGGAGCTGGCGGAGCCGGACACCCTCCCCTATCCCGTCGAGATCGTCTCGCCGCAGGACATCGACAAGATCCTTGGACCGGACGCGATCCACCAGGGCGTGATGGTCGAGACCCGGCCGCTGCCCGTCCGGCGGCTGGAGGCCCTGAAGGAGAGCCCGCTGCTTCTGGTTCTGGATCAGGTGACCGATCCCCACAACGTCGGTGCGGTCATGCGCTCGGCAGTGGCCTTCGGCGCCGGGGCGCTTATCACCACGCAGAGACATAGCCCGACGGAGTCGGGCGTGCTCGCCAAATCCGCGTCCGGCGCTCTCGAACTCATCCCTTATATCCAGGTCACCAATCTGGCCAATGCGCTGGAAGAACTTCATGCGCTGGGCTTCCAGACCATCGGCCTCGATTCAGAAGGCCCCGCGCCCCTGGAAGGGGCTCTCTCCAGCGACAAGATCGCTTTGGTGCTGGGCTCCGAGGGCAAGGGCCTGCGCCAGAAGACGCGAGAGACGGTTAAAACCCTTGCCCGACTGGACATGCCGGGGGCGATCAAGTCGCTTAACGTCTCGAACGCCGCGGCCATAGCCCTTTACGCAAGCCGGCAGCACCTCACCCGCTGAGGCCGCCGGGGTCCGCGAGTTGGCGGGCCCTGATCCGAACCAGTGCCCTCTGCCTGGTTTGCTGATTTCTTATTTCGCACCTGCAATATAATTTCGTTGCTTTCATTGTAGAACACGATTTAATTCTTCCCAATGTCGTGTCTCTGGTTGGAGAGTGTTGCCTTGGATTTAACCCATCTTCAGCGTCTGGAATCAGAGGCTATTCATATCTTTCGCGAGGTGGCAGCAAACTTCGTTCGGCCGGTGATGCTGTATTCGGTCGGCAAGGATTCGTCGGTGATGCTGCACCTTGCCCGAAAGGCCTTCTATCCGGCCAAGCCGCCATTTCCCTTCCTCCACGTGGACACCACCTGGAAATTCCGGGAGATGATCGAATTTCGGGACCAAGCGGCAAAAGAGCTCGGCTTCGACCTGATCGTGCACATCAATCCGGACGGCCTGGCACAAAACATAAGCCCCTTCCAGCACGGCTCCGACACCCATACCCATATCATGAAGACGCTGGGACTGCGGCAGGCGCTGGACGCCTACAAGTTCGACGCTGCCTTCGGCGGCGCGCGGCGGGATGAAGAAAAGTCCCGCGCCAAGGAGCGGATCTTCTCGTTCCGCAACAGTCAGCACGCCTGGGATCCAAAGACTCAGCGGCCCGAGATGTGGAAGACCTACAACACCCGCATCAATCCCGGCGAATCGATCCGCGTCTTCCCGCTCTCGAACTGGACCGAGCTCGACATTTGGCAATACATCCTGAAGGAGGACATCCCGATCGTTCCTCTTTATTTTGCCAAGCCGAGACCCGTGGTCGAGCGAGACGGCATGCTGATCATGGTCGACGATGATCGCATGCCGATCGGGCCGGATGATCGCATCGAGGAGAAGCTGGTCCGCTTCCGGACGCTCGGATGCTATCCGCTGACAGGTGCCATCGAGTCCGACGCCGTCACCATCGAGGATATCGTTGCCGAAATGCTCGTGGCGCGAACCTCCGAGCGCCAGGGCCGGATGATCGACAAGGACGAATCAGGCTCCATGGAGAAGAAAAAGAAGGAGGGGTATTTCTGATGGATGCCACGTTACAAGAGCCCCTCTCCTCGGTCGCCGAATATCTGGGACAGCAAGAAACCAAGTCGCTTCTGCGATTCCTGACCTGCGGTTCGGTGGACGACGGCAAGTCGACCCTGATCGGGCGTCTTCTCTATGACACCAAGCGCATCTTCGAGGACCAGCTGGCGGCGCTGGAGCGCGACAGCGTCAAGCACGGCACCACTGGCGACGACATCGACTTCGCACTGCTCGTGGACGGCCTGGAGGCGGAGCGCGAACAGGGCATCACCATCGATGTCGCCTACCGTTTCTTTGCCACCGAGAAGCGCAAGTTCATCGTGGCCGACACGCCCGGTCACGAGGAATATACACGCAACATGGCAACCGGCGCCTCGACGGCGGATCTCGCGATCCTGCTGATCGACGCGCGGCAGGGGATCCTGCCGCAGACAAGACGCCATTCGCTGATCGCCTCCATGCTGGGCATCAGGCACGTGGTGCTGGCGGTCAACAAAATCGATCTCGTGGATTATGACGAAGCCGTCTTCCAGCAGATCGTCTCAGATTACGCCGAGTTTTCAGCCAGCCTGGAATTTGCGAGCGTGGTGCCGATCCCGATGTCGGCCCGCTTCGGCGACAATGTGATACACCGCTCGGCGCACATGCCCTGGTACCAGGGGCCGACGCTGCTGCAGCATCTGGAGACCGTGGCGGTCGACAACGATTATCTCGACAAGCCCTTCCGCTTCCCCGTTCAGTATGTTTCCCGCCCGAACCTCGATTTCCGCGGCTTCGCCGGGCAGATCGCCTCGGGCAAGATCGCCGTCGGCGATCCGGTTGTGGTGGCAAAATCTGGCAAGCTGTCGCGGGTCAAGGATATCGTGACGATGGACGGGTCGCTCACCGAGGCCCGCGAGGGCCAGGCAGTGACGATCGTGCTGGCGGACCAGGTCGAAGTCTCACGCGGCAACATGCTGGCAACACCGGAAGAGCGGCCGGAGGTTGCCGACCAGTTTCAGGCGCGCGTCATCTGGTTTGATGCCAACCCGCTCATTCCAGGCCGCAGCTATGTCCTGCGGACCGAATGCGAGAGTGTGACGGCCAATATCACCAGCCTGAAGCACAGCATCGACGTTCACACGTTCGCACACACGGCCGCAAAGTCGCTGGCGATGAACGAATTCGGCGTCTGCAATCTGTCGCTGCAGTCCCCAATCGCCTTCGACGCCTACAAGGACAACCGGATCACCGGCAACTTCATCCTGATCGACCGCTTCACGAATGCGACGGTCGGCGCCGGGATGATCGATTTCCCGCTGCGCCGCGCCCAGAACATCCACTGGCAGGCGCTGGAGGTGAGCAAGCGGTCGCGGTCCGAGCTGATGCACCAGAAGCCAGCCGTGCTGTGGTTTACCGGCCTCTCCGGATCGGGCAAGTCGACGATTGCCAACAATCTCGAAAAGCTGCTGCACGCCAGCGGTCGCCACACCGTCATGCTGGACGGCGACAACGTTCGCCACGGCCTCAACCGCGACCTCGGCTTTACCGATGCGGACCGGGTGGAAAACATCCGTCGCGTCGCGGAGGTCGCAAGATTGATGACCGAGGCAGGTCTCATCGTGATCGTCTCCTTCATCTCGCCGTTCCGTTCCGAACGACAGCTGGCGCGCGACCTGATGGAAGCCGGCGAGTTCATCGAGGTGTTCGTCGATACGCCGCTGGAGGAATGCGTGCGCCGTGACCCCAAGGGGCTCTACAAGCGAGCGCTTTCCGGCGACATCCGCAACTTCACCGGGATCGATTCGCCCTATGAGCCGCCGGAAAGCCCGGAAATCCACCTCAGGACGGTTGGCGCGGATCCGGAACTGCTGGCAGTGCAGCTCCAGACATACCTGGAACAGCAGCGGCAGACACTTGATGACGACCATGCTTGAGATCTTCGAACAGGCAGCGCTGGCGGCGGGAGCCGCCATCATGGAGGTCTACCGCGCCGGCGCGACGGTCAGCACCAAGGCCGATCACTCGCCGGTGACGGAGGCCGACGAGCGCGCCGAAGAGATCATTTTAACGCATCTGCGCCGGCATCTTCCGGACATCGCCGTGGTGGCCGAGGAATCGGTCGCAGCCGGTCGCGTTCCGGAGGCCAGTAACCGGTTCATCCTCGTCGACCCGCTCGACGGCACGAAGGAATTCATCGCCCGGCGCGACGAGTTTACCGTCAACATCGCTCTCGTCGAGGGCGGCGTACCGGTCGCCGGCATCGTCTATGCGCCAGCGCTCGGCGTCGCCTATGTCGGCGATCAGACCGGCGCGTGCCGCATGACGATCGGTGCCGATTTTACCGTCGAGGAGCGACACGCCATCGCCGCGCAGCCGGTTGCCGAGCATCCGGTTGCCGTCGCAAGCCGCTCGCACAACACGCCCGAAACCAGCGATTTCCTTGCCTCGGCAAAGGTCTCCGACGTCTGCTCGATCGGCTCTTCCCTGAAATTCTGCCTGCTGGCCGAAGGCAAGGCCGATGTCTATCCCCGCTTCGGACGCACGATGGAATGGGATACCGCTGCCGGAGATGCGGTGCTGCGCGGCGCCGGAGGATCGACGGTGACGCTCGACGGCAAGCCGCTCGCCTACGGCAAGCGACAACAACTCCACGACAGCGACTTCGCGAACCCCCATTTCATTGCATGGGGGCAGCGGGATGGGGATGTTTATCGTCAGGCTTGACTGGCGGACAATGTACTACGCGAGTCTTCAGACGACCCTGCCTGCGTGACCAGGCATCATCGTCTGCGCTTACCTCAATCCTACTGCTGGAACGATGATGTCTGCTGCAACGCTCAAGCAGACTGAGCTCCGCTACCGATCTTTCCACTCCTGAAAGTGAAGCTCTTCTTTTCAGCGGAGCGGGCGTCGATATTATTGACAATAGGCTCAGAGCATTCGAGATCAAGATGGCGAAGGATCGCGCCAATGGCGGTCTTGCGCGCCGCATGAGATCCGCCTCCCCTCGAGCCGACGATATCCTCGAAATTAAGAACAAGGGATCCGCCGGCTCCGTGGTTTTCGGCCCACCCCATGAACCGCTCGCGAAGTTCATTGGTTCCTACAAGGGCGGCATCGCCGGGGAAACGGGGAGGAATGCCCTGGCGCACTGCCGCAAGCCGCTCTTCATCCGTCTGGTAATCCTCCATGAGGCGTCGATGCATGAAATGCCGGCGCAGCCCCTTGATGTAGTAAAGCGTGGACCGCTCGACATCTTCCGGTTTTCTCGTGACGAAGATCGTCTTGAACCCCATCTCCTTCGCGACCTCATAGAGTCTAGGGTGCCAGGGAAGATGAGCGGTCGCAATTTGTCCGGGCCGGACAGTCGCCAGCATGCGCCGGAACTGTTCGATATCGGGCTGGAAAACCTCGATCGGCGCCACGGCCTCCGGACCCTTGTGGATATCCCACATCTCTACGTGCAGCCGTGACTGCATCAGTCCCGGCACCTCTTCGATGATCGCGGTGGCAAGATGTGTCCCGGCTTTCGGGATCGAATTGATGAACACCTTCGGCCCCTGGCGCCAGACCATGGAGCGGGCATAGGCCCGGTAGGTCTTCAGCAGAAGAAGCCGCAAGGTCGCATTCTGGAAAAAGTGCTTGGACACGGGTCAGTCCTTCATGTTGGAAGTGCGGTAGAGCTTCAGGATCTGCCAGCCCTGGCCCGAAAAAATGAGGGCTGCGCCGGCAAGAGAGGCCAAGGCGGCGCCTTCCGCACCCATCCTGTCGATCAGGACGAGGTTCAGGCCGGCGTTGAGCGCGAGCCCGAGAAGGCTGAAAAGACCATAGGAACGGCCTTTGCCGTTGGCAATCAGAAGGCTGGCGCAGGGTATCGAAAGCGCCGTCAGGGTCTGGACGAGGGCCAGAACCTGTAATGTCGGCCCCGCAGGGGCGTATTGCGCCCCGTAGGCGAGCGTCATGATCTCGTTGGAAAACATGAAAAGCACAACGCTTGCCGGTACTGACGTCGCCAGTGCGAAGACGCTCGACAGCCGGAATGCCCGCCACATGTCTTTTAGCCGGCCGGAGGCATGCATCTCGCTCAACATGGGTGTCATGACCGTCATCAGCATGACCTGGGGAAACGTCACCAGATACGTCAGGCGGTAGGCGGATCCGTAGTAGCCGGTCTCCTCGAACCCGGCTAGGGGGCCGAGCATCAGGATGTCCATCCGGTCCATGATCAGCTTCGAAAGGAGACCGAGGAGAAGTGGAAAGGCCATCGCCATCCAGACCGCAGGCTGGCCCTGCGCCGGGGCATCCCAGACGTCCCTCGGCGTGGCACGCCAGAGCGCCACAGTGGCAGCCGCCGCCGCCAAGGCTGTCGAGATGGCCAGGAGGATGACGGCGTGCCAAGCATCTGCGACCGCGCCGATGGCCAGTGCTGCAATCAGAATGAGCGGCGGAATCCCCTCATCGAGCAGGATCCCGAGTGCAGGGCGACGGGCGCCGGCGAGCTGACTGCGACGGGCAAGGTTGATTGCACTGGGGATGATCAGCACCACGGCCATCCCAAGTCCGATGGCGACCTCCGAACGGGCGCCGGGAAAAAGCGCCAGCGAGGCGACGATGGCGGTGGCGAAGACAGCAGCCGAGATCACTACGATATCGCCCCAACGCAACAGCGACCGCAGCGCCGACCAGTCTTTTTGCGTACGAAACGACGGAATGAGCCGCGACATCAGCATTGGCCAGCCTAGGCCGGCGGTCTGCGCAATCAACATCGCGCATCCAGTCGCGAAGGTAAACTGCCCGTAGCCTTCCGGCGACAGGTGCCTCGCCACCAGGATCGTCATCACGAAGATGAGCAGACGGGTGGTTATTCCTGCGGCGAAGGTACTGAAAATGGCATGGGAGGAACGAGCCTTGGCAAGGATCGGGCCCATCACGTTAGATAAATCCATAGGCACCATCGTCCCCGCACCACCGACTTCGGCCCATGTGAGTTTCTTCCTTCGCACTGCACACGCACTATACCCGAACCAGCTTCGAAAGCATCATCGGCGCGTGCTGCATGGTAAATTTTCGATTTGACGACAACAAAGTTTCACACGCCCGTATTTCGCGTCTAAAGCGCAGAAAAACCATATGCTTAAATATCACGCCCTACCTCATAGTCGGTAGCGCATGTATAGAACGACAGCGGATAATAGAAGTGCGAATTTGAAAAGCCACGCATTATTGATGCGAAATACACGACGGTGGGGTTCGACACAGTTGCGTTGCATTCAGGACGGCGCTTGCCACAGCAAGGCAGTCATCCGTTGCTTCAAAGATTTGGCGGATACAGATCCGGAGTTACGATCGACGCCGTCACGGATTCGGTGAATTCTTCTGCAACTTCCGGCCGGCACCACGATCGGCCTGCAACCTTTGTTTCAGACGATCAGTCAGAGCTTCCTCTAATTCATCTGCCAGGCAGGCCTCGGTTCGGTCAACATCGAACAACCTCGCCCATGACGTCCACCCGCCCGTCATTTCCTCCTCAAGAATATCATGAGAGTGGCACCAAATTGGCGCGGCACCACACCTGAAAGGGCGTTGGCCATTTTCCAGAGCATGAGCGTTGAGCCGAAATACGCGGGCTCTGCATCGTGGGTGTAGACATAATGTTCCCACTGCCTGGGATCAAAATGGCGTTTCAGATCGCTCGGCGTATTGAGAAGATAGGTGGTCGGGAAAACATCCTCCGATTTTCTGGTCGGCTGCGCACGTTTCAGCACCGCCTGATGAAACCGCTCAGGTATCAGGCGCGCAGCAACGCTGATGTAACCGTATTTATTGGGGGTCCTGGCACAGAGCCAACCTCCCGGCTTCACCACGCGCAGAGCCTCGGAGGCGAAGGCCGCCGGATCAGCGACATGCTCAAACGTGTAATCCGAAAATGCGACATCGGCGCTGGCATCGGGCAAGGGAAACACCCCATCAACGATCACATGCGCCTCGTCGAGCGATTCATTCGTCAGCACCACCGGATCGACATCGAGCCCAATGACCTTGGCGACCTTGCCGCGAAAATTACTTAGCGAAGCCCGGTATGAGTTTAGATCGTCCACATGGGTTCGGCCCCTGCCCGCCCCTATGTCCAGGACCACGGAGTCCCGGTTCACCAGTGCGTTGATCCGCTGATAAAAGTGAACGGTTCCATCCACCCTTGAGAACCCACCAGCGACAACTTCCGGGTACATCTTTCGCTTGGTCTGCTCGACCTTGCTTTCGCCCACCAACAGCTCATTCATACCTGCACCAAACCCCGGTTTTGCGCCAAACTTCGTGGCGACAGCGATCGTCTAGTTAGACTAGTTGCACCCAAGCCTGACAAACATGCGTGCGCTGCTTAGAGTGTTACCACACAGTATTCTTACATACTCTTATATCCCTTGGCCCGGCCTACAGATTAGTGAGCTTTCATCGCGACGCAACAGAATATTTTCTCTCGAAACGCAATTAAAACTGTCGTTTGCGGCCTGCTCTATTGTCTTATACGGAATGCACCTGAAGCCGAGCTTTCCGCTGCACACAGATGCGCCCGCAGCGATAAGGAGCTGCAGCAGAGCGAAAAAGTTTGGATGGGCTATAGCCGCCAGGAAATATATTGGTGCCCCCGCCAAGGTTCGAACTCGGGACCCCCTGATTACAAATCAGGTGCTCTACCAACTGAGCTACAAGGGCATTGCCAATGCCGTCGAGTTACCAGATTCTGCTTTCCTGTAAAGGGGGAAAATTGTCTTCTGACCAGATCCTTTGCCCCCCGAGGCCGCCAGCGCAGTACCGGATCATGCGCAAAGCGCTTGTCTTGAAAGGATTTTTCCGGGTAGGTATGGCCGCGAAACCGAGGCGATCCATGTCGAACCCAGCCAAGTCCCTCTCTTTTTGTGCGTCCTCCGCCCCGGAGGCGCTTGCTGCGCGCAGAGAGCTGATCGGCATTTATGGAAATGTCTCAGCCCATGACGCCGACGTTGTCGTTGCGCTGGGGGGTGACGGCTTCATGCTGCACACGCTGCATAGCACGATGAGCTCCGGCAAGCCGGTCTATGGCATGAACTGCGGCTCCGTAGGCTTTCTGATGAACGACTACCGTACCGAGAACCTGCGGGAGAGGGTCGAGGTGGCGGTGGAAAACACGCTGCACCCGCTGCAGATGACGACGACAAACGAGGATGGCACGAGTTCCATCGCGCTGGCCATCAACGAAGTCTACCTGTTTCGGCAGTCCTACCAGGCCGCCAAGCTGCGCGTCGAGATCGACGGTAAGGTGCGGCTCGACGAGCTGATCTGCGACGGCCTGATGATCGCGACACCGGCGGGTTCGACGGCCTACAATCTGTCGGCCCATGGACCGATCCTGCCGCTGGAGGCGCCGCTGCTTGCGATGACGCCTGTCAGCGCCTTCCGGCCACGCCGCTGGCGGGGGGCCCTCCTGCCCAATCAGGTGCGCGTCGACATCCACATTCTGGAGCCCGACAAGCGCCCGGTGAATGCCGTCGCAGACAACATGGAGGTGAAGTCGGTGCTGCATGTGCAGATCGCCCAGTCCCAGGAGATGACGGCGCGTATTCTCTCCGATCCCGACCACTCCTGGTCGGACCGCATCGTGGCCGAGCAGTTCAACAACTGAGACAGCAAACTCTGCGCCTAGTGCAGGTCCAAATGGCGGCGAGTGTCGGTTCAGCGCAGTTGACCCGTAGAATGCAAAAGAGCGGCCGCGGCCGCTCTTTTCGTATCGTCGTCCGGTTCAATGCTATCAGTCGACGTCGTCGATCCCCGCGTCGGCCTTGCCGCTGATCCGGTGCGCAAGCGCCGCTTCCATGAAGGGGTTGAGGTCGCCGTTCAGGACGTCGTCCGGCGCCGAGCTCTCCACCCCGGTGCGCAGGTCCTTGACCATCTGGTAGGGCTGCAGCACGTAGGAGCGGATCTGGTGACCCCAGCCGATCTCGGTCTTGGAGGCCGCTTCGGCATTGGCCGCCTCTTCCCGCTTCTTCAACTCCGCCTCGTACATGCGGGCGCGCAGCATTTCCCAGGCCTTCGCCTTGTTCTTGTGCTGCGAGCGCTCCTGCTGGCAGGAAACGACGATGCCAGTCGGGATGTGTGTGATGCGCACGGCCGAGTCGGTGGTGTTGATGTGCTGGCCGCCGGCACCCGAGGCGCGGAAGGTGTCGATACGGCAGTCGCTCTCGTTGATGTCGATGTTGATCGAGTCGTCGACGACCGGATAGACCCAGACCGAGGAGAAGGACGTATGCCGGCGTGCGTTGGAATCGTAAGGCGAGATCCGGACGAGGCGATGCACGCCCGACTCCGTCTTCATCCATCCATAGGCGTTGCGGCCCTTGATCATGATCGTCGCGGACTTGATGCCGGCTTCTTCGCCGTCATGCATTTCCAGGATCTCGACCTTGTAGCCGGCGCGTTCGGCCCAACGCGTGTACATGCGCAGCAGCATGTTGGCCCAGTCCTGGGACTCGGTGCCGCCGGCGCCGGAATGCACTTCCACATAGGTGTCGTTGCCATCGGCTTCGCCCGAGAGCATTGCTTCGACCTGCTGGCGATCCGACTCGGCCTTCAAGGTCTTCAGGGCGTCCTCGGCATCCTTGATGATGCTGTCGTCGCCCTCTTCCTCGCCCATCTGGATCAGCTCGATGTTGTCGTTCATCTGCTGCTCGAGGCGCTTGACGCCGGCGATGCTGTCGTCAAGCTGCTGGCGCTCGCGCATCATCTTCTGCGCCTCTGCGGCATCGTTCCAGAGGTTGGGATCTTCTGCCTTGTTGTTCAGCCAGTCCAGCCGTCGTACCGCCTGATCCCAGTCAAAGATGCCTCCTCAGCAGGCTTATGGCCTGCTTGATTTCGTCGACGACGCCAATGATTTCAGCCCGCATGGGTATTTCTTACTCTCGCTTGATTGGAAGACGGGGTGGACATAGTTGCGCCGGTCGCGGATGTAAAGGCCGCGCCGGCGCAAGGGTGTCCCTGGATTTCGGCTAGAAGAGGCCGGCCGCGCCGGATGTGACGGCCTGCTGCGCCTGCGGAGAGGTTTGAAGAATCTCTTCCGGTGGCAGGTATTCGCCCTCGCCGATCACGGCAAAGACGTCGGCTGGGCCGGTTCCGGGCTTGAAGGCTTCCACGATCGTATCCGGTTCGCCTTCGAAGGCCATCATGCCCGTCGTCCGGTTGACCGGAATGAACTGCATTCCTTCGGGAACAATGAACTTCTCTGCCGGCAGATGCTTGACCGCCTTCTCCATGAAGTCGGCGAAAATCGGGGCGGCAAGCCCGCTGCCGGTGCTGCCGCGGCCAAGTGGTGCGGGCGTGTCGAAGCCGATATAGACGCCGGCCACAAGGTTCGGCGTGAAGCCGACGAACCAGGCGTCCTTCTCGTCGTTCGTGGTGCCGGTCTTGCCGGCGACGGGACGATCCGAGATGTTGATCTTGCCGGCAGCAGTTCCGCGCTTGACCACGCCTTCCATCATCGAGGTGATCTGATAGGCGGTCATCGGGTCAAGGACCTGCTCACGGTTGTCGACCAGGACCGGCTCCTCCTGCCCTGACCATACTGTCGCGTTGCAACCGTCGCAGGTGCGCTCCTCGTGGCGGAAGATCGTATTGCCATAGCGATCCTGAATCCGGTCGATGACGGTCGGCTTGATCTGCTTGCCGCCGTTGGCGATCACGGCATAGGCGGACACCATGCGCAGCACGGTCGTCTCACCCGAGCCGAGCGACATCGCGAGCACCGGCAGCATCTTGTCGTAGATGCCGAAGCGCTCCGCATATTCCGCGACGAGCTCCATTCCCATGTCCTGCGCCAGTCGCACCGTCATCTGGTTTCGCGACTTCTCGATGCCAAGGCGCAGCGTCTGCGGGCCAGCCGATCCGCCGCCATAATTTTCCGGCCGCCAGACCTCACCGCCCGATACCATTTCGATCGGCGCGTCGAGGATGACCGAAGCCGGCGTGTAGCCGTTGTCAAGTGCCGCTGCATAGACGAAGGGCTTGAACGAGGAACCCGGCTGACGCATTGCCTGTGTCGCGCGGTTGAACTCCGACTGGGCATAGGAGAAGCCGCCGGCCATGGCCAGCACGCGGCCGGTGTTCGGGTCCATGGCGACGAAACCGCCCTGCACCTTCGGCGGCTGGCGCAGGCGATAGCTGCCTTCCTCGTCGGCGATCGGCTCGACATAGACGACGTCGCCCGGCTCGAGAACGCCTTCCGGAGACTTGGCCGTCTTGCGCTCGCCTGCGGCGTCGCGGTAGGCCCACTTCATGTCTGCAGCCTTGATCACGCCCGTCTTGCGCGTTTCATCCACCTTGCCGCCAGCATCCGTTAACGGCTGCAGCCCGATATCGACTTCCTCGCTCGAGACCGCGATCACCACCGCAACCTGCCATTCCGGCACATCACGGAGGCCCGAAACCTTGGCGAGCTCCGGACCCCAGTCGCCGCTGACGGCGAGCTTGGAGACGGGGCCACGGAAGCCACGCCGCTCGTCGTACTGGACAAGACCATTATGGAGAGCCGCACGGGCCAGAACCTGGAGTTCCGGATCCAGCGAGGTGCGAACCGAAAGGCCGCCTTCATAGAGCGTGTCGTCGCTGTATTTCTCGATGATCTCGCGGCGGACCGCTTCGGCAAAATACTCGGAAGCCGCAAGGTGCGAACCACCGGTTCTGGGCTTCACGCCAAGCGGCTGCTTCTTGGCCTCGTCCGCATCGGCGACCGTGATATATCCATTTTCGGCCATCCTATCGACGACCCAGTTGCGGCGCTCAACGGCTGCCGCCTCGCGACGATAGGGATGGTAGTTGTTGGGACCCTTCGGCAGCGCTGCCAGATAAGCCGACTCGGCGATGGTCAGCTCGGTCACCGACTTGTCGAAGTAGGTCAAGGCTGCCCCGGCGATCCCGTAGGAATTCAAGCCAAAGAAAATCTCGTTGAGATACAGTTCAAGGATCTTGTCCTTCGAATAGGTTTGTTCGATCCGAAAGGAGAGGATTGCCTCCTTCACCTTGCGGTCGATCGTCTGGTCGTTGCTGAGCAGGAAGTTTTTCGCCACCTGCTGAGTGATCGTCGATGCGCCTTCCGGCCGGCGGCCGGACCCGATGTTCTGCAGGTTGTTGATGATGGCGCGTGCCAGGCCTGCCGGATCAACGCCCGGATGGTTGTAGAAGTTCTTGTCTTCCGCAGAGAGAAATGCGGCCTTGACGCGGTCGGGTATCGCCTGGATTGGCAGGAAGAGACGCCGTTCGCGCGCATATTCGGCCATCAACGCACCGTTGCCCGCGTGGACGCGGGTTGCAACAGGCGGCTCGTACGAATTTAGAACCTCGTAATTGGGCAGATCCCGGGAAACGCCGGCGAGATAGATCGCGACGACGACGGCAACGCCCAGAAACAGAACGCATGCCAATCCAAAGAAATACCCAATAAGTCTGATCATATCGAAGCTACCGTTCGGCTTGTCATTCGGTACCAGCACACCATCGCACAATTGGTGCGGTTTTGCACGGCGGATGTCCCTGCGCAAGCAGGCGTAGGCTCAGCAACCGAGTCGCCGTAGCACTTGGCTGCGACTAACGGTTTGAATGTGAGGAAAATAGGGCTCGCGCGCCCTCCTCCCAGCTCCCGCCTCTGTGGGATGTACGTTTCTGCCGCCGGTGTTGCCAACACGCCACCCGCATCACCTAGCCGCCGTTGGCGACAGCCATGTTCTTGTAACGGCCCACGGCGTCGACCAGCAGTCTGCTTACCTTCCTGCGCCAGGCTTCGTCGAGAAGGAGCTTTTCATCATCCACGTTGGACAGGAAACCGAGTTCCAGCAGCACCGACGGAATATCCGGCGCACGCAATACCTGGAAACCAGCATGACGGTGGGCGTTGTTGATCAGGCCGACCTGCCCTTCGAACGAGCTAAGAACGTTCTGCGCCAGGGTCACGGAAAAAGCCTGGGTCTCGCGCCGGGTCAGATCGAGAAGGATGTCTGCGACCTCCGGCGGCTCGTCCTTGAGGCGGATGCCCGCAATCTGGTCGGAAAGGTTCTCACGCGCCGCAAGGTTCTCGGCCATGCGGTCGGAGGCGCGGTCGGAGAGCGTATAGACGGTCGCGCCACGGATGTCCTTCTGGCTGAGAGTATCTGCGTGTAGGGAGATGAACAGGTCCGCCTTTGCCTGGCGCGCAAGCGTCACCCGCTCGGAGAGGGACAGAAACACATCGTCGTCGCGCGTCAGCACGGCGTCGATGCCCTCCTCGCCACCCAGTTCCTCGGCAAGCAGTTTGGCGAATGACAGCGTGATCGACTTCTCCGGGGTTTGCGTCGTCGTGCCGATCGCTCCGGTGTCGATGCCGCCATGGCCGGCATCAATTGCCACGACGAAGGCATCATCATCGTCGACGGCGGCAAGAGGTTCATCGCCGGTAGCCGCGTTGCCTTCCCACTCCTGCCCCTGAACACGCTTGTTGAAGGCCTCGGCCGTCGCCATCTCCGCATCCAGCACCAGACGGAATTCGCCGTTCTCGCCCTCCTGGACCTCGGCAAGGCTCAACTGCACCGGGCGCTTGGCAGTCAGCACGATCCGGGCGCTGGTTTCGTCCATGGCACCGAAGCGGATGTCGTTGAAGAGGCCCCGCGGGGCGAGGTCTTCGTCGGGAAAACCGAATGCCGTCGCCGGAAGATCGACCACCACCCGTTCCGGTGCAGCCACATAATGAATCGAAAACTCAGGCTTTTCGTCGAAATCAATGACGATGCGGGTGCGGGCATCATCACCGGCGATGCGGGCTCCGAAGGCCAGCAGCGGCTTGTCGGCAGCGTGCAGTCCGCTGACGCCCGACAAGGCGACGGCAAAAATCCCTAAAACGGTGCCGCGACCGATTCGCGCGATCAACCGCCTCGGCGCAGAGAAGCGCCCCTTGGTAACCATCATTGCGACGTCGTCCCGCTTGCCGACTTCAATGTCCCCGTCTTTCGTGGGCGCCCGAGCACACATGATTTCGCTGAACGGCGCTTACGAATCAACGGCTTCCACTAGCCTCTTAATTCAATCGAGAATAAGGCGGCACCGGCTTTTCCCTTGCTATTATGTCACAGAAACCATACAAGGCGGTTAAGGACTAACGTGTTGACGGGATAGTCTGCCCGCAGGCTGGCCAGCCCAAAAGGAACCTGGCGCCGAATGTGAGCAGTTCATCCGCCGTCTGTACATTTTAATCCTGATACTCGATCTCATCCGGCGTTGGCCGGACCCATACCGGGTGGCGCGCCACCCAAGCTCACAAAGAGCACCTCCACCGGCCCCTAGAGGCCTAAGATATCGTCGTTCTCGTTTGGACTTTCATGTCTCGGCAAGCGTTTCAGAACCTGGATACCCTGATGGAGCCGAAGGCTCCGTCAGCCGTCCGGCTGTCGCCGCAACACCGTTCAAAGAGAACCATTTTTTCCGGCGCAATCCCCATCATGCATAATCGGCCTGTCCCTGCGGCAGGCCTTTTTGCACCTGCTCGGCTGCGCCGAGGAGCAGAAATTACATGGCAGACAAAATGCTCATCGACGCGTCTCACGAAGAGGAGACGCGGGTAGTCGTCGTTCGCGGCAACCGTATTGAAGAATTCGATTTCGAGTCCCAGCACAAGAAACAAATTCGCGGCAATATCTATCTGGCAAAGGTGACGAGGGTTGAGCCCTCGCTACAGGCAGCCTTTGTCGATTACGGCGGCAACCGTCACGGCTTCCTGGCTTTCGCGGAAATTCATCCGGACTACTACCAGATCCCGCATGCTGACCGGCAGGCCCTGAAGCAGGCCGAAGCCGAAGACCAGCGGCGAATTGCAGATGACGACGCGGCGGATCCTATCGACCCTGCATCGGCAGAACAGCCCTATGTCAACGAGCCGGCCGCACTTTCGGCCGAAGCAGCCGCCAGCGAGGCTGGTGCCGAAGCCGCCGAGGTCAGCCCCGGCGAAGCTGCAGCCGTTGAAGCAGAAAAGCCGAAGGCAAAGCCGCGCCGCAGCCGCGCCCGGAAGAAGCCGGTGGAAGCGGAAGCCGTCGAGACGTCAGCCGACGAACCGACAACCGACGCTTCCGATAGCGACGAAGACAAGGGTACGCCGGGCGAAATGGCCGCCATGGTTGAAACCGATTCGATCTCCGAAGACATCAGAGACCGTCGCGGCAATGACGACGATGATGACGACGACGACAACGGCGAGAAGGAAGAAATCGAATCCGTCGGCGCAGAAGACGCCATGGAAGAAGTTCCCGATCGCGTCGTGCGCCGGCCGCGTAAGCAGTACCGCATTCAGGAAGTGATCAAGCGACGCCAGATCCTGCTGGTGCAGGTGGCAAAGGAAGAACGCGGCAACAAGGGCGCCGCCCTGACGACCTATCTCTCGCTTGCTGGCCGCTATTCCGTGCTGATGCCGAATACGGCGCGTGGTGGTGGAATTTCCCGCAAGATCACTAGCCCGCAGGATCGCAAGCGCCTGAAGGAAATTGCACGCGAACTCGAAGTGCCGCAGGGCATGGGCGTGATCCTGCGCACGGCTGGCGCCAACCGCACGCGCGTCGAGGTCAAGCGCGACTTCGAATATCTGATGCGTCTGTGGGAGAACGTCCGCACCCTGACGCTCAGCTCAATGGCTCCCTGCCTCGTTTACGAGGAAGGTTCGCTGATCAAGCGGTCCATCCGCGACCTCTACACCAAGGACATCTCGGAGATCATCGTTGCCGGTGAAGAAGGCTATCGCGAAGCGAAAGACTTCATGAAGATGCTGATGCCGAGCCACGCCAAGGTGGTGCAGCCCTATCGCGACATCCACCCGATCTTCTCGCGCTCCGGCATCGAGGCACAGCTCGACCGCATGCTGCAGCCGCAGGTGACGCTGAAGTCCGGCGGCTACCTGATCATGAACCAGACGGAAGCGCTCGTCGCCATCGACGTCAACTCCGGTCGTTCGACCCGCGAGCATTCGATCGAGGACACCGCGCTGCAGACCAACCTGGAGGCAGCCGAAGAAGTTGCCCGCCAGCTCCGCCTGCGCGACCTTGCCGGTCTGATCGTCATTGATTTCATCGACATGGAAGAAAAGCGCAACAACCGCGCTGTCGAGAAGAGGCTCAAGGATTGCCTGAAGAACGACCGTGCGCGCATCCAGGTCGGACGCATCTCGCATTTCGGCCTGCTGGAAATGTCGCGCCAGCGCATCCGCGCATCAGTACTGGAATCCACGACCCAGGTCTGCTCGCATTGCGGCGGCACCGGCCACGTGCGGTCGCAGTCCTCCATTGCACTGCACGTTCTGCGCGGCGTTGAGGAATATCTGCTCAAGAACACCACGCACGACATCAGCGTGCGCACCACGCCCGAGATCGCGCTCTACCTTCTCAACCACAAGCGAAACTCGATTGTGGATTACGAACACCGCTTCGGCGTCTCGATCTTCATCGAATCGGATGACACCATCGGCTCCAACCATTTCGCGATCGACCGCGGCGAAGCGGTGGAAAACCCGATCAAGATCGAAAGCCTGATGCAGTTTGCCGCCCTCCCCGTCGAAGACGAAGACGATGACATCGTCATCGAGGAGGACGAAGAGGATGACGAAGAGCTTGGCGAGGTTCAGGCTGTTGCCGCTGCCGCGCCGGCAACCGCGACGCAGGGCGACGACCAGAATGGTCGCAAGCGCAAGCGTCGTCGTCGTCGCCGCAACAAGAACGGCGATCGCGCCGACGGCGTGAGCCTGGACAACGGCGATAGCGACAATGGCTCCGCCGACGACGATACGGACGAAGGCGACGAGGACGAGACCGAAGCCCGCGAAGCGACGGATACGGGCGCCGACACGGATGAGAATGGCCGGCGCAAGCGTCGCCGCCGCGGCAAGCGTGGCGGACGCCGCAATCGTCCGGGCGAGGACGGCAGCGAGACGGAAGGCTCCGAGGAGGATGCATCCTCCCAGGCCACGACCTCTGAGGGCGACGCTACCGCGGCGCAGCCGACGGAAGTCGCTTCAACCGCTCCTGCCGAACCGGAAGCCGATGCGCCTGTCGCCGCCAAGCCGCGCAGAAGCCGCCGCAAGGCAGTTGCCGCGCCGGTGGAAGAGGTCGCCGTAGAGGCGGCACCCGCAGCAGAGGAAGCGCCGGCGCCGACCGTCACGCCGGAG
This sequence comes from Rhizobium sp. PK7-22, assembly GCF_056530405.1. Lineage (NCBI taxonomy): Bacteria > Pseudomonadati > Pseudomonadota > Alphaproteobacteria > Hyphomicrobiales > Rhizobiaceae > Rhizobium > Rhizobium sp. PK7-22. Next base: position 2,169,788 of record NZ_CP096514.1, on the reverse strand, counting down.
GTTGCCAAGGCTGCCGAAGTAGCCAGCGAACCCGTGCTTGCGGAGCAGGTCGCCGCAGCGCTTGGTGAAGAGGCACCTGCCGCCATCGCCGACGCACCTGCCGAAGTCGCCGAGACACCGGCTCCGCCAGCGGAAGATGAGGCCAGGCCCGTCCGGACCAACCGGGCGTCCAACATCAGCTCTTCGGATCCGGTGGTCAGAAGCTCCGAGCCTAACGCCGAGGAAACCGACGACAACGATCCGTCGAAGCCGAAGAAGGCCGGCTGGTGGCAGCGCCGCAGCTTCTTCTGAGCTGAGACGGCATCGAGAGATATGTTAAAGGGCCGCGTTCTTCTGCGCGGCCCTTGCTCGTTGGCCAGCCGGGGGCGACCTAACCCAACGCAGTTGTGACAACACAAGCTCCGCCCCGAGCAGATTTGCAGTTTCGAACCTTCCGCCGTCGGCGTAGGTTTGCCGCAAATCACCTTTACGCGGACCCGTTCCAGCGCCTGACATCGATCAAAGGATTCCCCATGCCCGTTCCGTCCAAGATCCTCGCCCTCAGTTCGCTGCTGATCGCCTCGCTGTGGCTTTCGCCGGCGGTCGCGCTCGACGAGCAGCAGAAGAAGGAGATGGGGGAGTTCATCCGAGAGTATCTGGTTCAGAACCCGGAAGTGATGCTGGAGGTTCAGGCGGCACTGGAAGCCAAGCAGCAGGCGGCACGGGTATCGATGGCCGGCCAGGCGGTGGCTGCCAATCATGATGCCATCTTCTTGTCGAAGAACGACGTCGTGCTGGGCAATCCGGAGGGCGACGTTACCATCGTCGAGTTCTTCGACTACAACTGCGGATACTGCAGGCAGGCCCTCGGCGACATGGAAGAGATCCTCGCCAGCGACCCGAACATCCGCTTCGTCTTGAAGGAGCTTCCGATCCTGGGACCGGAGTCGATTGCCGCACACCGTGTTGCCAATGCAGTCAGGCTGGTGGCTCCCGAGAAGTATCCGGAATTCCATCGCATGATGCTCGGCGCGACCGGCACGGCGACGGAAAACAGTGCGCTCGAGATCGCCACCTCGCTGGGCGTCAGCGACGCGGAAATCCGCAAGTCGATGAAAGAGCAGCCGAACGACGCCCTTGTGCGCGAGGCCTATCAGCTTGCAACGAACATCGGCGTGACGGGCACTCCCACCTACGTCGTCGGCGACGAGGCGCTTTTCGGCGCCGTCGGCCGCGCTGCCATCGAAGAGAAAGTCGCAAACGTGCGGGCCTGCGGCCAGAGCAGCTGCTGACCCTAGGCTCCCCTCGTCCACGTCGGCGGAAAGCCCGGTGTTTCAAAGAACGGGGGCTTTTCCTTGTGTTGCGGGCGGTCTATAGGTGGCCCCTGACTTTTGACAGGAACACTGGAATACGATGAGCAAGACGGTCTTCGTCCTGAACGGCCCCAACCTGAACATGCTGGGCAAGCGCGAGCCCGGCATTTACGGCGGCAAGACCTTGAAGGATATCGAGAACGACTGTGTTGCAGCGGGCTCGGGTTACGGGCTCGCCGTCGATTTCCGGCAAAGCAACCATGAAGGCATGCTGGTCGACTGGCTGCATGAGGCGGATGAGAAGGCGGTGGGGGTGGCGATCAATGCCGGCGCCTATACGCATACATCCGTCGCCCTTCATGATGCGATCCGCGCCATCTCCATTCCCGTCATCGAAGTCCATATCTCCAATGTTCATGCGCGTGAGGCATTCCGTCATCACTCGATGATTGCCCCTGCCTGCAAGGGTGTCATCTGCGGCTTTGGCCCGACGAGCTACATCCTGGCTCTGCACGCCTTGAAAAGCATCACCGACTGACAAGATAAACAGAACAATAGGGTTTGCCATGTCTGAGAATAAGCACGGTATCGACAAGGGGTTGATCCGCGACCTCGCGAACATCCTGAACGAGACCGACCTGACCGAGATCGAAGTGGAGCAGGAGGACGTTCGGATCCGCGTGTCGCGCGTTTCCGCCACGCAATATGTCCAGGCCCCGGTGGCAGCCGCCCCGGCTGCTGCCGCTGCCGCGCCTGCACCAGTCGCTGCCGCAGCTCCTGCCGCACGCGACAACGCCAATGCGGTCAATGCACCCATGGTCGGCACCGTCTACCTGTCGCCGGCACCCGGTTCGCGCTCCTTCGTGGAAGTCGGCGCCATGGTGAAGGAAGGCCAGACGCTCCTCATCATCGAGGCGATGAAGACGATGAACCAGATCCCTTCGCCCCGCTCCGGCAAGGTCGTCGAGATCCTCGTCACGGATGCGCAACCCGTTGAATACGGCGAACCACTCGTCGTCATCGAATAGGACGACGGCACATGATCTCGAAAATCCTCATAGCCAATCGCGGTGAAATCGCGCTGCGCGTATTGCGCGCCTGCAAGGAGCTCGGCATTGCAACCGTTGCAGTGCATTCGACCGCTGATGCCGATGCCATGCATGTTCGGCTGGCGGACGAGAGCGTCTGCATCGGCCCGCCGCCCTCGCGCGACAGCTATCTGAACATCCACCAGATCGTCGCTGCCTGCGAAATCACCGGCGCGGACGCGGTTCACCCCGGCTACGGCTTCCTGTCGGAGAACGCCAAGTTCGCCGACATCCTGGATGCACATGGCATCACTTTCATCGGGCCAACGGCCGAGCACATCCGGCTGATGGGCGACAAGATCACTGCCAAGAAGACGGCCGTCGAGCTCGGTATCCCGGTCGTTCCGGGCTCTCCTGGCGAAGTGCTGCCGGAGACCGCGCTGGCGATCGCGCGGGAGATCGGTTTCCCGGTGCTGATCAAGGCAACCGCCGGTGGCGGTGGCCGCGGCATGAAGGTGGCAAAGACCGAGGAGGAGCTCGAGGAGGCCGTGACCACGGCGCGCTCCGAGGCACTCGCCGCCTTCGGCAACGATGCCGTCTACATGGAAAAATATCTCGGCAAGCCGCGGCACATCGAAGTGCAGGTGGTCGGTGATGGCGAAGGCAATGCCATTCATCTGGGTGAACGGGACTGCTCGCTGCAGCGACGTCACCAGAAGGTCTGGGAAGAGGCGAACTCCCCTGCCCTCAACGTCGAGCAGCGCATGAAGATCGGCCAGATCTGCGCCGATGCGATGAAGAAGATGAAGTACCGGGGCGCCGGCACAGTCGAGTTCCTCTACGAAAACGGCGAGTTCTATTTCATCGAGATGAACACCCGCCTGCAGGTGGAGCACCCGATCACCGAGGCGATCACCGGCATCGACCTGGTGCACGAACAGATCCGCGTCGCCTCAGGCGGCGGCCTTTCGGTCACCCAGGAAGAGATCGTCTTTTCCGGCCATGCCATCGAGTGCCGTATCAATGCCGAGGATCCGCGCACCTTCGTGCCCTCGCCTGGCATGATCACGCATTTCCATGCACCGGGCGGTCTCGGCGTTCGCGTCGATTCGGGTGTTTACGCCGGGTACAAGATCCCGCCATACTACGACAGCCTGATCGGCAAGCTGATCGTGCATGGCCGCACCCGCGTCGAATGCATGATGCGCCTGCGCCGCGTGCTCGACGAGTTCGTCGTGGACGGGATCAAGACAACGCTGCCGCTGTTCCAGGATCTCGTATCCAACCAGGACATCGCCAACGGCGACTACGACATTCACTGGCTGGAAAACTATCTGGCCGGCGACAAGTAGCAGCAGGAGACACATGGTAGGGCGCCGCGGCAAATATTATCCGACACTCACATCGGACATTTTGCTGCGCGCCTATTCCATTGGGCTTTTCCCCATGGCGGAGTCCGCGGACGACCCTGAGATCTTCTGGGTTGAGCCGGAGATCCGTGGGATCCTCCCCCTCGATGGCTTCCATCTCTCCAAAAGCCTCGCCAAGGTCGTTCGTAAAGGCTCCTTCGATATCCGCTTCAACACGGCCTTCGATCAGGTCATTGACCGCTGCGCCGAACCGGCAGAAGACCGGCCGAACACCTGGATCAATGCGACCATCCGGTTGCTCTACTCCGAGCTGCACCGCATGGGTCATGCCCACAGCGTGGAGGCCTGGGACGGCGAGGAACTGGTGGGAGGTCTCTACGGCGTCTCGCTAGGCTCAGCCTTCTTCGGGGAAAGCATGTTTTCGCGGCGCACCAATGCGTCGAAGATCTGTCTCGTCTTCCTGGTGGAGCGACTGAAGGCGCAGGGCTTCACGCTTCTGGACACCCAGTTCACCACCGAGCACCTGAAGACATTCGGCGCCATCGACGTGCCGAAAGAAGAGTATCTGGCAAAATTGAAAGAGGCGATGGATTCGCCGCATCTGACCTTCTAAGCGGTCAGTTCGTGGCCTCAGGTGCCGGAACGTCGGACTGCTGCTTGCAGCCTGTCAGCCATACGTCATAGATCGCGTGCTCGACGGCATTCAGACCCGGACTGTCGGCAAACATCCAGCCGGTGAAAATCCGCCGGATCTTGCGGTCGAGCGTGATCTCGTCAACCTCGACGAAACCGTCCACCCGTTGGGCCTCGGTCTCGTCACGCGAATAGCAGACCTTCGGCGTGACCTGCAGGGCGCCATATTGGACCGTCTCGTCGATATAGACGTCAAAGGTGGTGATGCGACCGGTGATCTTGTCGATACCTGCGAAAACGGCGACCGGATTGGAAATGCGCGCAGCCGAGACGGCTTTGGACGATGCAGCCGACATGGCCGCTGCCACAGCGATTGCAACGGTCAGCTTGCGGGTGAATTTCCTCATCGATGATCCCATTCTCGGTCCGGTCGGGGCACAGAAGATGCGCCCCGGTGCACCTATCCGGTAGAAGCCGAATGTGGCCAAAACAGGTGTTCAGCCGCCGGGCGTCCAGGCGTCGTAGTCGCCGGTCACACGGGCACGCTCACCGGGGGATGCCAGCGATCCCTGCGGACGATAGGCGTCGGGCGTTCCGGTCATGTTGGGCTTGTGGCCCTTTTCCCATTCGCGCGGCACGTAGTTGTCCTCTGAGGGCGCGATGTCGGTGCGGTGATGCATCCAGCCGTGCCAGCCCGGCGTGATCGCCGAGGCTTCGGCATACCCGTTGAAGATCACCCAGCGGCGCGGCACGCCAAACGACGTCTTCGGGCCCTCGTAGTAGACATTGCCCAGTTCGTCGACGCCGACCTTCTTGCCGTGGCGCCAGGTGAAGAAGCGGGTACCGAGGGTCTGTCCGTTCCACCAGGTGAAAATCTGAAGCAGGAAATTTTTCATGTGCGTTTCGTCAACTCTGGCAAACGCTGCAGGCAGCGCGATCTGTGACTGTTTGAGCGGTTATGCAACCTGACGGCGCCGATGTCCAGTGATTCCAGACCGGCTGGCGCTCACCTAAGCTTCATCTTGAAGCCGTAGTGGCTCTTGGCGAAACCCAGGCGCTCGTAGAAACGGTGGGCATCGGTGCGGGCCATGTTCGACGTCAGCTGGACCATGCGGCAATCGCGCCGCCGTGCCTCCTGCAGGGCATGTTCGATCATGGCGGCTCCAATCCCTTGGCCACGCATGTCGTGGCGGGTCTGCACCGCCTCGATCACCATGGCAAGACCGCCGCGGCCGGTCAGGGTGCGGTTGAACATGAGCTGGAAGGTCCCGACCACCTCGCCCGCCCGATCGGCCACGAACAGCTGCTCATTGTTCGACGCATCGATGACATGGAAGGCGCGCAGGTAATCGTCGAAGGCTTCCGGGTCGGTGGTATCGCCATGGCCGCCGATCTCGTCTTCGGCGAACAGCGAAATCAACGCCGGAAGGTCCTCTTCGTGTGCCCGCCGGATCAGGAGGTCGTCATGCATCGGCTCGTCTCCCATCAGCGCGGCAAGGGCTTCTCGAGGACGACGGCGGGGAGGCCCGAGGCCGGTCCGCCGAATTCCTCCATGCGGTCCACCTCGAAGAAGCCGAGCCGCTCATAAAACGAGATCGCGCGCGTATTTTGCAGCGCCACCTCCAGCCGCATGACCTCGGCATCCGGGAAGCAAGTCTCGAGTTCGGCGAAGATATCGCGACCGACGCCCTCCCCCTGGCAGGACGGCTTGACGTAGAGGTGGTGGAGCATGGCCGTCTTCGCCATCGTCGTGGACATGGCGGCATATCCCATGCCGCCGATATCGCGACCGCTGTCGGCGACGAGGAATTCGCTGAAGCGCTTCCCGATCCGGGCCTTCAGAGCCTTTTCCGAATGCCAGTGGTCGAGCATCTGCTGCACCTTCACCGTGCCGAAGAACGGGTCATAGGTGGCGTGAAAGGTTTCGACCAGCAGCGTGCGGACCTTGTCCAGGTCGCGCTCGCCGGCGGTGCGGACGAAGTAGACCATTGGCCTATTCCTCGATGCCGAGCTTTGCCTTCACCAGTGCCTGGACAGCCTGCGGGTTGGCCTTGCCGCCGGTCGACTTCATGACCTGTCCAACAAACCAGCCGGCCAGCGCCGGCTTCGCCTGCGCCTTGGCGACCTGATCGGGGTTGGCGGCGATGATCTCGTCGACGGCCGCCTCGATGGCGCCGGTGTCGGTCACCTGCTTCATGCCGCGGGCATCGACGATTTCGGCTGGATCGCCACCTTCGTTCCAGACGATCTCAAAGAGATCCTTGGCGATCTTGCCCGAGATCGCCTCGGACTTGATGAGGTCGATGATGCCGCCAAGCTGGACGGGAGAAACCGGAGTCTCTTCAATGCCTTTGCCGGCTTTGTTCAAGGCGCCCAGCAGGTCGTTGATAACCCAGTTGGCAGCAGTCTTGCCGTCACGGCCGGCGGCCACGGCCTCGAAATAATCGGCGATCGCCTTCTCCGAGACGAGCACTGAGGCATCGTAGACCGACAGGCCGAGCTCGCGCACGAAGCGCTCCTTCTTGTCGTCCGGCAATTCCGGAAGATCCTTCTTCATCTCCTCGATGAAGGCGTCGTCGAATTCGAGCGGCAGCAGGTCGGGGTCGGGGAAGTAGCGGTAGTCGTGCGCCTCCTCCTTCGACCGCATGGAGCGGGTCTCGCCCTTGTTCGGGTCGAAGAGGCGGGTTTCCTGATCGATCTTGCCGCCATCTTCCAGGATGCCGATCTGGCGGCGGGCTTCGTATTCGATTGCCTGGCCGATGAAGCGGATGGAGTTGACGTTCTTGATCTCGCAGCGCGTGCCGAATTCACCGCCGGGCTTGCGCACCGAGACGTTGACGTCGGCGCGCATAGAGCCTTCGTCCATGTTGCCGTCGCAGGTGCCGAGGTAGCGGACGATCGAGCGCAGCTTCGTCATATAGGCCTTGGCTTCGTCGGACGAGCGCATGTCGGGCTTGGAGACGATCTCCATCAGTGCGACGCCGGAGCGGTTGAGGTCGACGAAGGACATGGTCGGATGCTGGTCGTGCATCGATTTGCCGGCGTCCTGCTCCAGGTGCAGGCGCTCGATGCCGATCTCGACGTCCTCGAACTGCCCCTGGCGATCGGGACCGAGCGAGATGACGATCTTGCCCTCGCCGACGATCGGATCCTTGAACTGCGAGATCTGGTAGCCCTGCGGAAGATCCGGATAGAAGTAGTTCTTGCGGTCGAAGAGCGAGCGCTTGTTGATCTGCGCCTTCAGCCCGAGGCCGGTGCGCACCGCCTGCTTGATGCATTCCTCGTTGATCACCGGAAGCATGCCGGGCATGGCCGCATCGACGAGCGAGACGTTCGCGTTCGGATCCTTGCCGAACTCCGTGGAGGCGCCGGAGAAGAGCTTCGACTTGGACAGAACCTGCGCATGCACCTCCATGCCAATGACGATCTCCCAGTCGCCGGTGGCGCCGGGGATGAAACGCTTGGGGTCGGGCGTGCGGACATCGACTAGGGTCATGGAATGCTCTTGAAACCGTCTCGTTGGGGTGTCTGTGAGGTAGAGCAAATGGGGCGACGGTGCAAGCGCGCGCCCTTGCCCGCGTGCAAAACACCGCTGCGGAGCTTGGGACAAACTTAACTCCAGAATGGCAGACTGGGGAAATGCAACTTGATGAACCCGCCACCCTGCTCCTGATCTTCCTGCTTCTGAACGTCGTGGTGTTCTGCGTCTACTGGTGGGACAAGCAGGCGGCGATCGAGAGGGTCTGGCGCGTCAGCGAGAGGACCCTGCTGACGCTCGCCTTTCTGGGTGGCAGCCTCGGCGCTGTGGCGGCACAGCAGATGCTGCGCCACAAGACGCGGAAGGAACCCTTCCGCACCCAGCTGATGCTCATCGTCGCCTTCCACGTCATCCTGGCGACGACCTGGCTGTTTGCGCCAGACCTGCTTCTGGATGGCTTGAGCGCTCTGGTGCCGGCCGCGGCTTAGATGCCCGGCCCGTAGGTTACCTCGGCGTCCTCGACCAGGAGCTTGGAAAGACCGACCGACTGAACCTCGCGGTCGAGCTTGGGGGAATAGGTCGCCGTCAGCCAGTTGATGCGATAGCCGTGCTTTTCGAAGAAGCTGACGGCCTCGTCGTTGCGCGCGTGCGTCTCCACCCTTGCCGTATCAAAACCCTGGCGGACGATGTCCGCCTCGATTTCCGTGAGAAGCGCGCTGCCGAGGCCCTGGTGCTGGTGGGGCGGATCGATCCAGAAATCGCTGATCAGTTCGTCGAGCGCTTCGCGTGCCGCCCAGCCGACCACCGCACCGCCCTTTTCCACGACGGTGATGGTCAGCCAGGTCTTGCGGGTGAAATTGTCGAAGGCCGCTTGAGCATTATCGCGAATGCCGGACATCTCGCCGACGTTGAGCATGGCTTTTTCCCAAGCTCTGAGGCCGATATCCCTCAACGTCTCGGTCTCGTCTTCCCGCGCGTTGCGAATGGTCGCCATGACAGCCCCTGTTTTGGCTGCAGTAGACCACTGAGTCTGGCATTTTGCCAAGTGGGACGGAGAAGCGTGGTTAGCGAGACGACGGCAAGCTGCCATTGAGGGCGGCAGGATTGGAATGTACGGGCGCATGCGCTATCTTGAGGGCATGAGCGAACGAGAGCACAAAATCCGCCTGGATGATCCGACGGGGCCGCAGATGCCCGAGGCGGATGATCGTGACTATGCGTCCTGGAAAGAGAGCAAGATCAGGAAGGCTCTGAAGCAATCTGAGGACCGCTCTGTTATGACCCCTGCGAGAAACGTTTGGGAGCGTTTCGGGTTTCAACGTTAGTTTCACCCCTCAGGCCGTCGACGACCTCGTTGAGATCCATTCCCACATTGCGACCATCGATCGACTGTCTGCGGACCGCGTTCTGTCGCGCATCCGCCAAGTCATCGAAATGTTCGAGATTTTTCCGCTCCTCGGGCGGGAGGGCTTGGTCGAAGGGACGCGGGAATTTGCCATCTCCGGCCTCCCCTATACCATTGTCTACCGGATTGCTTCCGCGACCGAACTCGACGTGCTGACCATCATCCACCAGCGCAAGCTCTATCCGCCACAGGGGAGCTAGCCCTTTCCACGAGCACGACATCCTAACGTGCGGATGCCGTTCCCGCAGACTGGCCTACTGGCTCACCACCATTTCGCCGGCGTGAACCGGCCAGCGGCCTGTTCGATGACGTGGGCAGTCTTGAACAGGGTTTCTTCCTCGAACGGCTTGCCGATCAACTGCAAGCCGAGCGGCAGGCCCTTGCGGTCGAGGCCGGCGGGGACAGCGATGCCAGGCAGTCCGGCCATGTTGACCGTCACGGTGAAGATGTCGTTCAGGTACATGGCGACCGGATCGGCGGCGAGGTTCTCGTCGGCGATGCCGAAGGCGGAGGACGGCGTGGCCGGCGTCAGGATGGCATCGACGCCCGCATGGAAGACGGTCTCGAAGTCGCGCTTGATCAGCGTGCGGACCTTCTGCGCCTGCAGGTAATAGGCATCGTAGTAACCGGCCGACAGCACGTAGGTACCGATCATGATGCGGCGCTTGACCTCCTTGCCGAAGCCGGCGGCACGCGTCTTCTCGTACATGTCGGTGATGTCCTTGCCGTCGACGCGCAGGCCGTAGCGGACGCCGTCGTAGCGGGCAAGGTTGGACGAGGCTTCCGCCGGCGCGACGATGTAATAGGCCGGCAGCGCGTATTTCGTGTGCGGCAGCGTGATGTCGACGATCTCGGCGCCGGCGTCCTTTAGCCAGGCGATGCCCTGTTGCCAGAGCTTTTCGATTTCCTCCGGCATGCCATCGACGCGGTATTCCTTCGGGATGCCGATCTTCATGCCCTTCAGCGACTGGCCGAGCGATGCTTCGTAGTCCGGCACCGGCGGGTCGACGGAGGTGGTGTCCTTGGCATCGACGCTCGCCATCGACTTCAGGAGGATCGCGGCGTCGCGCACATCACGGGCGATCGGCCCGGCTTGGTCCAGCGACGATGCGAAGGCGACGGTGCCCCAGCGCGAGCAGCGGCCATAGGTGGGCTTGATGCCGACGGTGCCGGTGAAGGCGGCGGGCTGGCGGATGGAACCGCCGGTATCAGTTGCCGTGGCGCCGGCGCAGAGATGGGCTGCCACCGCCGCCGCCGAGCCACCGGACGAGCCACCCGGCACGAGCTGCTGGTTGGAGCCTTCGGCGCGCCAGGGGTTGACGACGGGACCGTAGTAGGAGGTCTCGTTCGACGAGCCCATGGCGAACTCGTCCATGTTGAGCTTGCCGAGCATCACCGCACCATCGTCCCAGAGGTTCTGGGTGACCGTCGATTCATACTTCGGCTGGAAGCCGTCAAGGATGTGCGAGCAGGCCTGGGTGTGGACGTCCTGCGTCGCGAAGAGATCCTTGATCCCCAGCGGGATGCCCTCGAGCGCACCGCCCTTGCCTGCCGCGAGCCGTTCGTCGGAGGCTTTGGCCATCGCCAGGGCCTTCTCCGGCGTCACGGTGATATAGGCGTTCAGCGCGCCGTTAGCGGCGGCGATGGCATCGAGATAGGCCTGCGTCAGGTCGACGGCCTTGATCTCCTTCGAGGCGAGCCTGTCGCGGGCTTCTGCAATGGTGAGGCTGGTCAGCTCGGTCATGATATTTTGTCGCTCAGCAGGTGTGTCTGGAATGGTCGGAAGGCAGCAGTCACGAATGCTATTCGACGACCTTCGGCACGAGGAAGAAATTGCGGTCGGTGACTGGCGCGTTGGCGACGATGTCGTCGGCCTTGTCGCCGTCGGTCACCACGTCGGTGCGCTTGCGCATGACCATCGGCGTGACGGAGGTCATCGGCTCGACGCCGTTGACATCGACTTCCGACAATTGCTCGACGAAGCCGAGAATGCCGTTCAGCTCGCCGACCATCCGCTCTGCCTCTTCCTCGCTGACAGCGATGCGGGCAAGGCTAGCGACGCGCTTGACGGTGGCGAGATCGACGGACATGGCATGACTCCGGGCAAGAATTTCCTACCGCTATAATGGCCACGTCCGCCGTTCGCAACTCCCCGCTCTGCTGGGGGGAGCGGTAAATCAGAAGCTGAGGGTCGTGCCGGGTGTCGGCGTCTCGACCCGGGTGCGCGTCCCCTCCATGCCCTTCACGAATTTGTCGGCGGTCTGGTCGACGATCGGGAAGGAGCCGTAATGGCACGGGATGGCGTGCTTGAAGTCGAAGAAGCGCTGGCAGGCAAGTGCTGCGACCGCACCGCCCATGGTGAACCGGTCACCGATCGGCACCAGGCCGATGTCAGGCTGGTGCAGTTCGTTGATCAGCCCCATGTCGGTGAAAATGTCGGTGTCGCCCATGTGCAGCACCGACTGCTCATCATCGAAATGCAGCATCAGGCCGTTGGCGTTGCCCAAGGCATGGGACACGCCGTCCTCAGTGATCTGGGCAGACGAATGCTGGGCCTGAGTGAAGGTTGCCGTGAAGCCGTCGAAGGAGACGGTGCCGCCGGTATTGCCCATGTCGATCTTCGCCACGCCTTTCTTGCCGAGCCATGTTGCCAGATCGGCGTTGGCCAGCACGATCGCGCCGGTTTCTTCCGCAAGCGCCACGGTATCGCCGACATGGTCGCCGTGACCGTGGGTGAGAAGAATGTGGGTAATACCCTCTGCGGCTTCGCGGCGATCCAGACCTGCAAAGCCCGGGTTGCCGGTGAAGAAGGGGTCGATCAGCAGCTTCGCCTTGGCAGTCTCGATGCGAAAGGCGGAATGGCCGAGCCAGGTGATCTTCATGACAGTCTTCCTCGATAGATAATGCGAAAATTGGTGAGAATGTTAAAGAGATATCCGGGCCGCCGCTAAAGTGAAGCGGCGGCGACTTCATTTATACGCCAAAGGATGCCGAACGGATGACCGTGCTGACGATCGAGGACCTCGCCGGAGCCCTGCAGAGCGGACAGGCCGTCGCCGGGCTGGATCTCGGGACGAAGACCATCGGCCTTGCGATGTCCGACCTCGGTCGCCGCTTCGCCTCGCCTCGCCCCGTCCTGAAGCGGACGAAGTTCACAAAGGACGCCGAACTCCTGCTGGCGTTCGCGGCGAAGGAAAAAGTGGCGGCCTTCATCATCGGGCTGCCGACCAACATGGACGGTTCGTCCGGGCCACGGGTCCAGGCGACGCGCGCCTTCGTTCGCGGGATGAGCGAGAAGACGGAGATCCCCTTCGTCTTCTGGGACGAGCGCCTGTCCACCGTCGCGGCGGAACGGGCATTGATCGAGATGGATGTCTCGCGTGCCAAGCGGGCCGATCGGATCGATTCGGCGGCTGCGAGCTTCATCCTTCAGGGTGCGCTCGACAGGCTCTCGTCTCTGGAGAGGACCGAATCGCTGCGCATCTCCTGACGACGGCGCCACCAGGCGGCGATGGCCTTGCGGCGGCGGAAGCCGATGATCATGAAGACGACGGTGCTGTCGACCATGATCGCCCGCATAACGAGCGGCGGAATGCTCTCGGCAGGAATGCCGAGCACACCGCTGTAGACGTTGAAGACAAGGTCGTGCGCCTGCCGGGTCAGCATGAACACGCCAAAACTCATGTCGTTGTAGGAAAGCCCGTACCAGCTGCCGAGCAGCAGGATCGGTCCCGCCCATAGAATCAGGAACCACTTCATGCGGTCCTCCTTCCCGGCTGAACAAGATGAAACTCCATCGTTGCCAACCATCTCATCAGAGCCATCAGGCTCAGGACGACCGCGGGCATGGCTATATCCAGGGCCAACACCGCAAAGAACATCGTCATGATGCTCAGCAACGCGTGGTCTGGAATGACAGTTCCCTGCGGCAACGGTTCGATCCGTCCATGGTTAACATCCGATTAACGTTAACTTAGGCATGTCGCCTCCCAGCGCAACGCGAACCGTTTGGCATGGTTAATGACGGGGCGGCCGCTGTGGATAACGCGCAGCCTCGCCGTCCCCGTTGCGCAGATATCCGCAGGAAGCAGATTGACTGAACAACTAATTTGTACAAGTGTACAAATTATGAGATCGAACGCCAAGGAATCCCTGCTGTCCAACGCCGCCACGCTGTTTTCCCGCAGCGGCTACAATGCCGTTTCGCTGCGCGATGTCGCCAAGGCGGCAGGAGTGAATGTCGGCAGCCTCACCTACCATTTCGGCACCAAGCTCAATCTCCTGCGCGAGATCTACCAGCGGCACACGCTGCCGATGAATGCGCGGCGCCTCGAACTGCTCGGCGAGGCACGGCGAATCAAGGATCCCGACGAGCGCCTGATGGCGATTCTACGGGCCTATGTGGTGCCCGCCTTCGTCTCGTCGTCCGGTGGCGATGGCGGCGGAGCGGAGTTCACGCGCATGCGCGCCGTGCTTTCCGCCGAAGGCAATCCGGACGCCCAGGCGATCATCGCCGACGCCTTCGACGAGACGAGCCGCACCTTCATCGAGGCGCTGGGGGACTGCGTGCCGGGCGCGCCGCTGGAGAGCCTGGTCTGGCGCAGCCAATTCCTGCTCGGCGGGCTCTACTACGCCCTCATCAACCCGGAGCGGGTGACCCGCCTCTCCCATGGCGCTGTGGACGGCGACGACCGCGAAGCAGCGGTCCGCCACCTCGTCGAGGCGACCTATGCGAGCTTCAAATGCCTGTCTGCCGCCAGCCCGAGAGTTCCAAGCCCATGACGGTTGCGGCGGCCGCTACCGAGGAGAACGAGATTTGAGCCCCGACCATTCGACATCCACCACCCGCCGCCCCCCTTCCCTGGTGTTGCCCGCCGGCAGTTGCGATGCGCATTGCCATGTCTTTGGACCTGCGGCGGTATTTCCCTACGCAGACGACCGCAGCTATACGCCCGCCGACGCGCCGAAAGAGGCGCTGGCGGCCCTGCATCAGCGGCTTGGCGTGGATCGGGCCGTTATCGTCCAGGCCAGCTGCCACGGCACCGACAACCGCGCCATGCTGGACGCGATTGCCTGGCGTCCCGATGCCTACCGCGGCGTCGCCATCGTCGACGATAGCTTCGACCACCAGGCGCTGCAGCAGCTGCACGACGGTGGCGTGCGCGGCGTCCGCTTCAACTTCGTCCGGCACCTGGGAGGAGCGCCGGACATGGCAGTCTTCGACCGGGTTATCGCGCGGATCAAGGCGCTGGGCTGGCATGTGGTCCTGCATCTCGACGCCGTCGACATCGAGCCGCTCTCCGACATGATCCGCGCTTTGCCCCTGCCTTTCGTCATCGATCACATAGGCCGCGTGGACACCGGTCTCGGCACCGACCAGCCGGCGTTTCGATCGCTTCTGGAAATGGCCAAACGGGACAACTGCTGGGTCAAGGTCTGCGGCTCGGAGCGGATCTCCCGCTACCCCTTCGATGCGGCCATCCCCTTTGCGCGGGCGCTGGTCGAGACGAGCCCGGATCGCACGCTGTGGGGCACCGATTTCCCACATCCCAATCTCAAGGACCCTGTCGATGAGGCAGACCTCGTGGACCTGGTCCTAAGGTTTGCGCCCGCTGAGGAGGAGCGTCAGCGGCTGCTCGTCGACAACCCCGCGCGGCTATACGAATTCGCCACCTGAACGGCGTCTATTGGAGGAGGAGGAAGACATGACACACCCACGAACACACAAGACCGGGCTATTGCGGCGAACCCTGCTGACGGCCGCCGTTTCGGCTCTGGTACTGACCACCGCCGCACCAGCGATCGTCCATGCGCAGGAAGACTATCCTGCCCGCGAGATCACCCTCGTGCTGCCGTTCGGCCCCGGCGGGATCGCCGACATCACGGCTCGCGTCGTTGCCGAAGCTCTTGGGAGGAAGCTCGGCAAGCAGATCGTGATCATGAACCAGCCGGGCGCCGCAGGCTCGGTCGCCGCCCGTGCCGCGCTCAATGCACCCGCCGACGGCTACACGCTCGCGCTTCTCTCCAACGGCACCGCCATCAGCGTGCCGCTGTTTGAAAACCTGCAGTTCGATCCGCTCAAGGACTTCGTGCCGGTCTCCAGCCTTGCCTATTTCGACTTCGTCTTCGTCACCAAGGAGGGCGGCACGTTCAAGACGCTCGCGGACGTCCTTGCCGCTGCCAAGGCCGAGCCCGGTGCTTTGAACGTCGGGACCATCAACGTCGGCAGCAGCCAGAACCTGGCTGCGGAACTGTTCAAGTCGACGGCGGGAGTGGATTTCACCATCATTCCCTACAAGGCGACACCGGATCTGCTGGTTGCCCTGCTGGGCGGCGAACTGGATGTCATCATCGACAGCCAGACGGCGCTGAAGGCGGCGCTGGAACAGGGACAGGCCACCGCACTTGCCTCCTCCGGCCCGACCCGCTCCAAGCTCCTGCCGGACCTTGCGACGGCGCAGGAACAGGGTGTGGAAGGCTTCGACGTGACATCCTGGAACGCGATCTTCGCGCCCACCGGGACACCCCAGCCGATCATCGACACGCTCAATGCTGCCCTTACCGAAGTGCTGGCGGAGCCGGCTATTCAGGAACGGTTTGCGGATCTCGGCGTCGAAGCCCGCTCCAGCACGCCGCGGGAGATCGGCGACCGGCTGGCCGCCGACATCGAGAAGTGGGGCGCCGTGATCGAGAAGGCCGGCATTCCGAAGCAGTAGGACCCGCGAGGGCCTGGCAGCAAGAACTACCCGCTGCACTCCGCCCGGAAGGACAAGAGCTTGGCGCCCTTCCGGGCATTCGATGTCCCTCAGCCGTAGATGCCGCGCACCAGCCGGCGCACCGACGTCTCGATCTTCTGCCAGTCCTTCTCGCTGCGCAGCGGAAGACCGGCAAATTCGCCGGTGGCGACGGCGGAGATGACGAGGTGCTGGATCGCGGCAAACAGGATGCCGTTGACCGTCGGTGCGTCGACGCCCTTCGGGGCCGTCAGGCTGCCGCGCATGCGGTCGAGCCATTTGGCGAGCGACCGGGAGCGCGCCTCGGCCAGCCTGCGCACCTGCGGGGTGTCCTTGGAGACCTCCCAGGCGATGATCTTGCAGACCAGCGGATCATGCCGCAGCGCGTCCATATAGAGGAGCGACAGCCGCTCCATCAGGTCGCCGTAGGTCAGGAGGAACATGCCGCCGGAGTCTTCCGGAATGCGCTCCTTCACCCATCCGCCGAGATCCGCCCCGATGGCGTCGAGCAGGCCGTCCAGTCCGCCGTAGTAGCGGTAGATCAGCTGCTTGTCGCAACCGGCCCGGCGGGCGACCGCATTGATACCGAACCCCTGGAAGCCCTCTTCCGCGAGCAGGCTTCGCGCTGCCAGGAAAATGGCGGCTTCGGTCTGGACGCGATTCTTGACCCGCCTTTCCGGAACGGGTTCGACCAGGGCTTCCTGCACTGCAAGCATAGACGGCACTCCAACGTCTTTTGCCGATAAGCCGCGGTGATCGTTGAAACAACCGTACGCGAGCGGCCATACACAGAAACCCGCAGGGATTGCGCCGGACGGGTGCAGCGGGTAACCCTCGCCCGTCATTTCCTGCCGCTTCTCTCTCCCTGGCCCTTCCCCATGCTGATCATCTTCGAAAGCATCCTGCCGATCTTCCTGCTGGTCCTCCTCGGGGTCGCCTTGAAGCGCAGCCCGCTGATCAACGGCACCTTCTGGGAAGGGCTGGAGCAATGCGGATACTACGTGCTGTTTCCGGCGCTGCTCTTCCACACGCTTGCCACCGCCGATTTCTCGACGATGGAAATCGGCGCGATCGGCACCGCCGCCGTCGTCGCCGTCCTCGTGATGTGCGGGCTGGTGCTGGCGCTCTGGACCGTCCTGAAGCGGGTCGGGGTTCCGGCTTCGGCCTTCAGCTCCGTCTTCCAGACCGCCACCCGCTGGAATGCCTTCATCGCGCTCGCCATCGCCCAGAAGATCCAGGGTGACACCGGGCTGACCGTGGTGGCGCTGGTGATGGCCGTGATCATCCTGCCGATCAACTTCATCAATGTCGGCGTGCTGTTGAGGTTTTCGGGCGCCCAGATGAGCTACGGCACCTTCGCGCTGCGGATCATCACCAATCCGCTGATCATCAGCAGCATCCTCGGCGTCATCGTCAACCAGTCGGGCCTTGCGATCTATGCTCCGCTGATGACGACGGTCGACCTCGTCGCCCGTGCCGCCCTCAGCCTCGGTCTGATTGCGGTCGGGGCCGGGCTGCGCGTCTCAGATGCGCTGAAGCCGCGGCCGCTCGTACTGTTTTCCACAGCGCTGAAGCTCGCCGTCTTCCCGCTGCTGATGATTGCCGTGGCACTTCTGGCGGGGGTGACGGGCCCGGCGCTGGTGATGCTGGCGCTGAGCGCCAGCGTGCCGACCGCCATGAACGGCTATATCCTCGCCAAGAAGATGGGCGGCGATGCCGAGCTCTATGCCGCCACCGCCACGGTGCAGACGGTCTTCTCCTTCGTCACCATCCCGCTGGTGCTGATGATCGCCGGTCAGCTCGCGGCGGGATAGAGAAGATCGACAATGTAGGAGGCGTCGAAGCGGGCATCGAGCATGCCGTAGGTGGAGCGCCACCCTCCGGCAAGCCGCGTCTCGAGGAAGGCATCGGCGATCTTGCCGGCACCCAGCCGCGCCAGTTCGGCGGCACTGGCGGCAAGCGCCAGCTGCTCGACGAGCAGGCGGGCCGCTCCTTCATCCGTCTCGCAGAGCGCCATGGCGGCACGCAGCACTTCGATCGTCTTGCGACCGGAGGCGCCGAGATCCCGCTCGAAGCCGGCAAGCACGAGCTCGAAGAGGTCCTTTCCGCGCGACAGCACCCGCAGCACATCGAGCGCCATGACGTTGCCGGAGCCCTCCCAGATCGCGTTGACCGGCGCCTCGCGATAGTGGCGGGCGAGCGGGCGTTCCTCGACGTAGCCGTTGCCGCCCATGCATTCCATCGCCTCGTAGATCAGCGACGGGGCGATCTTGCAGTTCCAGTATTTGATGACCGGCGTCATGACGCGCGCGAAGGCCGCCTCGGCGGGATTGTCGGCGGCGCGATCGAAGGCATCGGCTAGACGAAAGGCGAGTGCCGTGGCGGCAGCGACATCGAGCGCCATGTCGGCCAGCACGCGGGTCATCAGCGGCTGGTCGATGAGGTTCTTGCCGAAGACGCTGCGGCCGCGGCAGTGGTGGACGGCTTCCGCGAGCGACGCGCGCATGATGCCGGCGGAGGCCAGCGCGCAATCCAGGCGGGTCAGCGTCACCATGTCGAGGATGGTGCGGACACCGGCACCGGGATCACCGAGCAGATAGCCGAAGGCGCCGGCGAATTCGACTTCCGAGGACGCGTTCGACCGGTTGCCGAGCTTGTCCTTCAGCCGCTGGAACTCCAGTCCGTTGGCGGAGCCGTCCTCCAGCAGGCGGGGCACCAGGAAGCAGCCGATGCCCTCGTTGGTGTTGGCGAGCATGACGAAAGCGTCGCTCATCGGCGCCGACATGAACCATTTGTGGCCGGACAGACGGTAGATCCCCTCGCCGACTCGTTCGGCCGTCGAGCGGTTGGCGCGCACATCCGTACCGCCCTGCTTTTCCGTCATCCCCATGCCGATGGTGACGGCGGTCTTCTGCAGCGCCGGGCGGTTCGACGAATCGTATTTGCGCGACAGGATCTTCGGCGCCCACTCCCGCTGCACCCGCGGCGATGCCATCAGCGCGGCGACCGAGGCGCTCGTCATGGTCAGCGGGCAGAGATGGCCGCACTCGAGCTGCGAGGTCAGGTAGAAGCGCGTCGCGCGCGCCTTGTGCTCATGACCCTTGGCCTCGGGGATGCTTTCCCAGACGGAGGAATGCAGGCCGATCGACATCGAGCGGCGCATCAGCGCATGCCAGGCGGGATGGAATTCCACCACGTCGAGGCGCTCGCCGCGCGGCCCGTGGGTGCGCAGCTTCGGCGGGCTTTCGTTGGCCATCCGCGCCAGCTCCTGAGCCTCCGGCGAGGTGGCGTAATGGCCGATCGAATCGAATTCGTCGCGCAGGCCACGATGCAGGCCGGCGGTGAGGTCGACGATCAGCGGATCTGATCGATAGGCATTGATACCGGACCAGGGTTTCGGCTGGTTCAGTTCGGCAAGTTTCTGTTCGGTCCGGCTATTCTGTGTCATAGGGCGCTTCTAGCCCGTTTCTCCGAAAAATGCATGAGGATGAACCGACTTTTCCCGGCCATTCGCTTGCCCGCCCCGCAGCCAGTCATTATAGACGCCCGAACGCAAGCGGAGACGCCTCATGGTCTTCTTTCCCCACCGCCATCTCCTCGGCATCAAGGGTCTCACCGAACACGATCTCACCTATCTCCTGGACAAGGCCGACGAGGCCGTCCAGATCAGCCGCCAGCGGGAAAAGAAGACCTCGACGCTGCGGGGGCTGACGCAGATCAACCTGTTCTTTGAAGCCTCCACCCGCACCCAGGCCTCCTTCGAGCTCGCCGGCAAACGGCTGGGCGCCGACGTGATGAACATGTCGGTCGGCAATTCGTCGGTGAAGAAGGGTGAGACCCTGATCGACACGGCAATGACGCTGAACGCCATGCACCCGGACGTGCTGGTGCTGCGCCATTCATCGGCCGGCGCTGCGGCGCTTCTCGCCCAGAAGGTTGCCTGCTCCGTCGTCAATGCCGGCGACGGGCAGCACGAGCACCCGACGCAGGCGCTTCTCGATGCGCTGACGATCCGCCGCGCCAAGGGCAAGCTGTCGCGCATCATCGTCGCCATCTGCGGCGACGTTCTCCACTCCCGGGTGGCACGCTCCAACATCCTGCTCCTGAACGCCATGGGCGCGCGGGTGCGTGTCGTCGCACCGTCGACGCTCCTGCCCTCCGGCATCGCGCAGATGGGTGCCGAGGTCTTCCACTCCATGGAAGAGGGGTTGAAGGATGCCGACGTGGTGATGATGCTGCGCCTGCAGCGCGAGCGCATGTCGGGCTCCTTCGTCCCCTCGGTGCGGGAATACTTTCACTTCTACGGCCTCGACGCGGAGAAGCTGAAGGCGGCCAAGGATGACGCGCTCGTGATGCATCCCGGCCCGATGAACCGCGGCGTCGAGATCGCTTCGGAGGTTGCCGACGGTCCGCAGAGCGTGATCGAGCAGCAGGTGGAAATGGGCGTCGCCGTGCGCATGGCCGTGATGGAAACGCTGCTCCTGTCGCAGAACCAGGGGCCGAGAAGCGAGGGATTGCGCGCATGACCCAAGCCCTCGTCCTCACCAATGCCCGTATCATCGACCCGTCCCGCAACTTGGACGAGGTCGGTACCATCATCGTCGGCGACGATGGCCGTATCCTGGCCGCCGGTGCCGACGCCCGCAATCAGGGCGCGCCGGAAGGCGCCGTCACCCGCGACTGCAAGGGGCTTCTTGCCGTTCCCGGCCTCGTCGATGCGCGGGTCTTCGTCGGCGAACCCGGCGCGGAGCACCGGGAGACGATTGAATCCGCCAGCCGTGCGGCGGCCGCCGGCGGCGTCACCTCGTTCATCATGATGCCCGACACGGATCCCGTGCTGGACGACATCGCGCTTGTGGAATTCGTGCAGAAGGCGGCGCGTGACAAGGCGGTGGTCAACGTCTATCCGGCAGCGGCCCTGACGAAGGGGCTCGCCGGCCATGAGATGACAGAGATCGGCATGCTCCAGAAGGCCGGTGCCGTCGCCTTCACCAATGGCCGCCAGCCGCTGCACGACACGCTGGTTCTGCGCCGCGCCATGACCTACGCCCGCGAGTTCGATGCGGTGATTGCGCTGGAGGCGCGCGACCAGTACATCGGTGCAGGCGTCATGAACGAGGGCCTCTACGCCAGCTGGCTTGGCCTTGGCGGAGTGCCGAAGGAGGCCGAGATCATTCCGCTGGAACGGGACCTGCGGATCGCCGGGCTCACCGGCGCCCGCTATCACGCCGCCAAGATTTCGGTTCCGGAATCGGCCGAGGCGATGCGGGTCGCCCGCCGCCGCGGCGCAGATGTGACGTGCGGCATCTCGATCAACCACCTGTCGCTCAACGAGAACGACATCGGCGAGTATCGCACCTTCTTCAAGCTCTCGCCGCCGCTGCGCACCGAAGATGATCGCATGGCCATGGTCGAGGCGCTGGCGGACGGGACGGTCGACATGATCGTATCCTCCCATGATCCGCAGGACGTCGACACCAAGCGTCTGCCGTTCGCCGACGCGGCGGATGGCGCGATCGGACTGGAGACGCTGCTGGCCGCTGCCTTGCGGCTGCATCATTCCGGCCATGTGCCGCTGATGCGCCTGATCCATGCCATGTCGACCCGACCCGCGGAGATCTTCGGGCTCGACGCCGGTACCCTGAAGCCGGGCGCGCGGGCGGACATCACGCTGATCGATCTCGACGAGCCCTGGCTGGTGTCGAAGGATGCGATCCTGTCGCGCTCGAAAAACACGCCGTTCGAAGATGCCCGCTTCTCCGGCCGGGCGGTCGCCACCTATGTTGGCGGCAAATGCGTTCATGCACTCTGAGGAGGCGAGCCTGTGACTGACATCATGACCTGGCAGATCGGCGGCGGCGTCGCCCTTGCCGCCATCGTACTTGGGTATCTTCTCGGCTCGATCCCCTTCGGGCTGCTCTTGACCCGCATGGCGGGACTTGGCGACATTCGCAGCATCGGCTCTGGCAACATCGGCGCGACCAATGTGCTGCGCACCGGCAACAAGAAGCTCGCCGCCGCGACCCTGCTGCTCGATGCGCTGAAGGCAACCGTTGCCGCTCTCGCCGGCTTCTACATCGCCGGACCGGAAGCCGGTCTGCTGGCAGGCTTCGGCGCCTTCATCGGACACCTGTTCCCGGTCTGGATCGGGTTCAAGGGCGGCAAGGGTGTTGCGACCTATATCGGTACGCTGCTCGGCGTCGCGCCGCTCTGGGTGCTGGCCTTTGCTGCGGTTTGGCTGACGGTCGCCTTTATCAGCCGGTATTCCTCCCTCTCGGCCCTGGTTGCAACGCTTGTGATTCCGGTTGCATTGTGGATAGTGGGCGAGGAAAAGATCGCAGCTGTCATGGCCATCATGACGGCAGTGTCCTTCTGGCGGCACGAAGCCAATATCAGGCGGCTGCTGGCAGGCACGGAAGGCAAGATCGGCCAGAAGGGATAGCGATGCCTGAGGGCGGCGCAAGACGGATCGGGATTGCGCTGACCGACAGGCAAAGGATCGCCTGGCTTCGATTGATCCGCAGCGACAATGTCGGCCCCGCCACGTTTCGCGATCTCATCAACCACTTCGGTTCCGCCGAGGCAGCGCTTGCCATGCTGCCAGAACTCTCCAGCCGCGGCGGCGCCTCGCGCACCGTCCGGATCGCCACCGTCGACGAGGCCGAGAGGGAACTCGAGCGTGCCCACCGTTTGGGGGCACGGTTCATCGGCATCGGCGAACCGGATTATCCGGCGGCGCTTCGGCAGATCGACGGCGCGCCGCCTCTGCTCGCGGCGAAAGGTCGCTCCGGGGCCACCATCCGGCCTTCCGTCGGCGTTGTCGGATCGCGCAATGCCTCGATCAGCGGCGCCAAATTTGCCGCGATGATCGCCCGCGACGTCGGCCGCGCCGGCTATACCATCACTTCGGGCCTCGCTCGCGGCATCGACACCGCCGCCCACCGCGCCAGTCTCGATACGGGAACGATTGCGGTTCTGGCGGGTGGGCTGGATCAACCTTATCCGCCGGAAAATCTGTCACTCCTGGAGGAGATCACCGACGGCGACGGCCTTGCGGTCAGCGAGATGCCGTTCGGATGGGAGCCCCGCGCCCGTGACTTCCCGCGCCGAAACAGACTGATCGCGGGGATTTCGCTCGGGGTCGTCGTGGTGGAGGCGGCGCAAAGGTCCGGGTCGCTGATCACGGCCCGCATGGCGGGCGATTTCGGGCGGCTGGTTTTCGCCGTGCCGGGATCGCCGCTCGATCCCCGATGCCACGGCACCAACGGTCTTCTCAAGGAGGGAGCGATCGTCACGACCGGGCCGCAGGACGTGCTCGATGCCCTGGCACCGCTCTCGCAGATGGCTCCTCCCCCATCCTCCGTGATCGAGGAGCCGGAACAGGAGGAAGGCGGCAGGTCGTTCCTCCCACCGGACGACAGCGAGCGACAACAGATCGTCTCGGCGCTCGGACCGACCCCGGTCGAAATCGACGACATCATCCGCCATACCGGGCTTGACGCGTCTGCAGTCTACCTCGTTCTCCTCGAGCTTGATATCGCGGGGCGCCTACACCGTCACTCCGGAGGGCTTGTTTCCATTGCCATGAGCGACTGAGCGTGGGCGGCGACCGGACTGCACGTCTCCTGCCTCGACGTAGGCCATCTCGATCAGGTAGCAGAGCATGTCGGCTCCCTCTTTCGAGGCCACCTGATGCAGTTCCCCGAGCATCTGGCGGATGTAGGCGATAGCCTCTGCGTCGCCGGAGCTCTGACGTTCCGATCCCATGATCCACCCTGTCTGACTGGGCCCCTCGCCAGATGCCGAATGCAGCCTGGCAGACGCAGGATAGTCCGGTAATCTAAAATTGCAACCGATAGAATATCATCTAAAGGTTGCACCACGTTGCACCGCTTAATTTGGCCCTGGCACTTGACCGCAACGAAAAGGCCATCCATGTCGGAAGCCAAGATATGCCTGCAACCATGTCGTTGCCCCGGCTCAGCCTCACCTTAGAGAAGCAAATGAACGTCGTCGTCGTCGAATCTCCGTCCAAGGCCAAGACCATCAACAAGTATCTCGGCCCGGGCTACAAGGTTCTCGCATCCTTTGGTCATGTTCGCGATCTTCCTGCAAAGGACGGGTCGGTTCTGCCTGACCAGGACTTCGAAATGCTGTGGGAAGTGGACAGCGCCTCGCAAAAGCGCATGAAGGATATCGCTGACGCCGTCAAAGGCTCCGACGGATTGTTCCTCGCGACCGACCCGGATCGCGAGGGCGAAGCGATCTCCTGGCATGTGCTCGACCTCCTGAAGAAGAAGCGCGTGCTCGGCGACATGCCGGTGAAGCGTGTCGTCTTCAACGCGATCACCAAGAAGGCCGTGCTCGACGCCATGGCCAATCCGCGCGATATCGATGCGCCGCTGGTGGATGCCTATCTGGCGCGGCGGGCGCTCGACTACCTCGTCGGCTTCAACCTGTCGCCGGTGCTGTGGCGCAAGCTGCCGGGCGCCCGTTCGGCCGGCCGCGTCCAGTCCGTCGCCCTGCGCCTCGTCTGCGATCGCGAGACCGAGATCGAGCGATTCATTTCGGAAGAATACTGGAACCTCTCGGCCCTGCTGCGCACGCCGCGCGGCGACGAGTTCGAAGCCCGCCTCGTTTCGGCCGACGGCAAGCGGCTGCAGGGTCGCTCGATCAAGAACGGCGAGGATGCCAACCGCCTGAAGACGCTGCTCGACGGCGCGACCTATGTCGTCGACAGCGTCGAGGCGAAGCCCGTCAAGCGCAACCCCGGCCCGCCCTTCACGACCTCCACCCTGCAGCAGGCCGCCTCGTCCAATCTCGGCTTCAATGCATCGCGGACGATGCAGGTAGCGCAGAAGCTCTACGAAGGCTTCGACATCGGCGGCGAGACCGTCGGTCTGATCACCTACATGCGAACAGACGGCGTGCAGATGGCGCCGGAAGCCATCGATGGTGCGCGCGGCGCGATCCGGGACCAGTTCGGCGACCGCTACCTGCCAGAGAAGCCGCGGTTCTATTCGACCAAGGCCAAGAACGCCCAGGAAGCGCACGAAGCCATCCGACCCACCGATTTCAACCGTTCGCCCGACAAGGTGCGGCGTTATCTCGATAGCGATCAGGCCCGGCTCTACGAACTGATCTGGAAGCGCGGTATCGCCAGCCAGATGGCCTCGGCCGAGATCGAGCGCACGACGGTCGAGATCCTTGCCAGCAATGGCGGCGAGAAGGCCGGCCTGCGCGCCGTCGGCTCCGTCGTTCGCTTCGACGGCTTCCTCGGCGCCTATGTCGATCAGCGCGAAGAAGGCGACAAGCGTGAGGATGACGACGAGGAGGGTCGCCTGCCGCAGATCAACGCCCAGGAAGCGCTCGCCAAGAACAAGGTGAACGCCAGCCAGCATTTCACCGAGCCGCCGCCGCGCTATTCGGAAGCCTCGCTGATCAAGAAGATGGAAGAGCTCGGCATCGGCCGGCCCTCCACCTATGCCGCGACGCTGAAGACGTTGAGCGACCGCGAATACGTCATCATGGACAAGCGCAAGCTCATTCCGCATTCCAAGGGGCGGCTGGTGACGGCCTTCCTCGAAAGCTTCTTCACCCGCTACGTGGAGTATGACTTCACGGCCGATCTCGAGGAGAAGCTCGACAAGATCTCCGCCGGCGAACTGGACTGGAAACAGGTCCTGCGGGAGTTCTGGACGGACTTCTTCGCGCAGATCGAAGACACCAAGGAACTGCGGGTCACCAACGTTCTCGACGCGCTGAACGAGACGCTGGCTCCGCTCGTGTTTCCCAAGCGCGAAGACGGCAGCGACCCGCGGATCTGCCAGGTCTGCGGCACCGGAAACCTGTCCCTGAAGCTTGGAAAATACGGCGCCTTCGTCGGCTGCTCCAACTATCCCGACTGCAATTTTACCCGCCAGCTTTCCACCGAGGGGAGCGAAGCCGATGCCAGCGCGCTGACCGAGCCGAAGGCACTCGGCGCCGATCCGCATACGGGCGAAGAGCTGACGCTCCGGTCCGGGCGTTTCGGCCCCTATATCCAGCGCGGCGAGGGCAAGGAAGCCAAGCGGTCGTCGCTGCCAAAAGGCTGGAAGCCGGAAGACATCGACCACGAGAAGGCCCTCGCGCTGATCGGCCTGCCGCGCGACGTCGGACAGCATCCGGAATCGGGCAAGATGATCTCCGCCGGTCTCGGACGCTACGGCCCGTTCCTGCTGCATGACGGCGGCTATGCGAACCTGGAGAGCATCGAGGACGTCTTCACCATCGGCCTCAACCGGGCGGTTACGGTGATCGCAGAGAAGAAGAGCAAGGGACCGAGCGGACGCGGAACACCCGCTGCCCTGAAGACGTTAGGCGATCATCCGAGCGGCGGTGCGATCACCGTTCGTGACGGGCGCTACGGCCCCTACGTGAACTGGGCCAAGGTCAACGCGACGCTGCCGAAGGGCAAGGACCCGCAGTCCGTCACCCTGGAAGAGGCCATGGCGCTGATCGTCGAAAAGGGCGGCAAGGCTCCTTCCGCCAAGGCAAAGCCGAAGAAGGCTGCCGCCAAGACGGGGACTGCGGCGACCAAGAAGGCTGCACCGAAAGCCAAGGCTGCCGCGGGCGCCAAACCCAAGGCTGCAGCGAAGACTGCGGCCAAGACGACAGCCAAGACGGCGACAAAGGCGAAGAAGACCGGAACGTGACGAGAGAACGACGCGAGAAGACTACGGCCCCCAGGAAGACATCCGCCTCTGACACGGCTGGCAACAAGCCAGCCATCATCCATGGGGCGGTACCGCCGCGCGACGTTCTTCTGGAATTCATCGCCGACAATCCGGACCGGGCATCGAAGCGCGAGATCGCCAAGGCCTTCGGGCTGAAGGGCGAGACGCGCGTCGAGCTGAAGGATATGCTGCGCGCGCTGGAGGACGAGGGCCTTCTCAAGAAGAGCCGCAAGACGCTGGCCCGGCCAGGCGCCCTGCCCCCGGTCACGGTTCTCGACATCACGACACGCGACAAGGACGGCGAACTGATCGGGCGTCCGGCGGAATGGCCGGAAGACATGGGCACCGCACCGGCCGTCCTCATTCGCCAGTCCTCTGACGGTCGCGGAAAAGGCAAGTCCCCTGCCGCCGGCCTGAATGACCGCGTGTTGGCCAAGATCTTCGCCAACAAGGACCGCACCGGCCCGGCCTATACCGCCCGCGTCATCAAGATCATCGACAAGCGCAAGGGCGCCTCGCTCGGCGTCGTGCGCATGAGCGAACACGAAATCCGCTTGATGCCGATCGAGCGGCGCGGCGAGGAGATGGTGATCGAGACCGAGGGTCTCGGCGAGGCCAAGGACGGCGATCTCGTCGAGGTGGAAGTTGCCCGCACCGGTCGCTTCGGCCTTCCGCGGGCCCGCGTGCTTTCGGTCGTCGGCTCCGTTGCAAGCGAGAAGGCGATCTCGATGATCGCCATCTATGCGCATGGCATTCCGCACATCTTTCCTCAGGCCGTTCTCGACGCAGCCGAGGCCGCTCGCCCTGCCCCGATGACGAAGCGGGAGGACTGGCGCGACGTGCCGCTCCTGACCATCGACCCCGCCGACGCCAAGGACCACGACGACGCCGTCTACGCGGAGCTCGACACCAACCCGGACAACCCGGGCGGCGTCATCGTCACCGTGGCGATCGCCGACGTCTCCTGGTATGTCCGCACCGGCTCGCCGCTCGACCGCGAGGCGCTGAAGCGCGGCAATTCGGTCTACTTCCCAGACCGGGTCGTCCCGATGCTGCCGGAACGCATTTCCAACGATCTCTGCTCGCTGCGCGAAGGCGAAGACCGGCCGGCGATCGCGGTGCGGATGGTGTTCTCGCACGAGGGGCGCAAGGCCAGCCACACCTTCCACCGCATCATGATGAAGAGCGCCGCCAAGCTCTCCTACCAGCAGGCCCAGGCCGCCATCGACGGCAAGCCCGACGACAAGAGCGGACCGCTGCTGGAGCCCATCCTGAAGCCGCTGTGGCATGCCTATGCGATCATGAAGCGCGGGCGCGAACGGCGCCAGCCGCTCGAGCTCGACATGCCGGAGCGCAAGCTCATCCTGAAGCCGGACGGCACCGTCGATCGCGTGCATATCCCCGAACGGCTCGACGCCCACAAGCTCATCGAAGAGATGATGATCCAGGCGAATGTCTCCGCCGCCGAGACGTTGGAGAAGAAGCGCCAGCCGCTCGTCTACCGCGTCCATGATGCGCCGGCGCTGTCGAAGCAGGAAACCCTGCGCGAGTTCCTGGCGACGATCGGCTTCTCGATGGCGAAGGGCGGACAGGTTCGGGCCAACTCGTTCAACGGCATTCTGGCACGCGCCGTGGATACACCGCACCAGACCATGGTCAACGAGATGGTGCTGCGCTCCCAGAGCCAGGCGATCTACAGCCCGGAGAACATCGGGCACTTCGGCCTCAACCTGATGAAGTACGCGCATTTCACCTCGCCTATCCGCCGCTATGCGGATCTGATCGTGCATCGCGCGCTGGTGGGCTCTCTGGGGCTCGGCGAAGGCGGCATCACGCCCGAGCAAGAGGCTAGCCTCGACGACATCGCGGCCGAAATCTCTACCTTCGAGCGCCGCGCAATGGCCGCTGAGCGCGATACGGTCAACCGGCTGATCGCGCACCACCTCAGCGAGCGGGTCGGGGAAGAATTCGAGGGCCGGATCTCCGGCGTCACCAAAGCCGGGCTGTTCGTGGCTCTTCCCACATATGGCGCGGACGGCTTCGTGCCGATCTCGACGCTCGGAAACGACTACTTCATCTATGACGAAGCCCACCAGGCGCTGACCGGCGAAAAGACAGGGCTCGGGTACCAGCTCGGGGATTCGGTCCAGGTGAAGCTTGCAGAGGCCATACCACTGGCCGGTGCGCTGCGGTTCGAGATGCTGAGCGAGGGCCGCAAGATGCCGACACCAACCCGTTCCTTCCACAAGTCGGGGCGGCGAGGCGGCGGGCCACAACGGCCGATGGCCGGCACTCGCCCGCGGCGTGGCCGATAGGAGCGAACGGACATGCATAATCCAACCGAGCAGCCGGTCCAGTATGGCGGAGGCAAGCCAGCCGAACGCCCGGTGATGCGATCCATCGGCCGCGGCATGCGCAATCACTGCCCATCCTGCGGCACGGGGAAGCTGTTCCGCGCCTTCCTGAAGCCGGTCGACCAATGCGCAGTCTGCGGCGAAGAGATGCACCATCATCGTGCCGACGACCTGCCTGCCTACCTCGTCATCTTCGTGGTGGGCCATGTCCTGCTCACCGGCTACATGCTGACCGCCTCGGTCTTCGTCCTCTCGCCCTGGGCGCATCTGGCGATTTGGGTCCCGCTCGCGGTGCTTGCCGCCCTGTTGACCATCCAGCCGATCAAGGGTGGCGTCATCGGGCTCCAGTGGGCGCAGCAGATGCATGGGTTCGGCGGCGATTCCGACGAGGATTCGCTACGGCGGCACAGCGGCTCGGATCCCTGACATGCACCTTTCCCACAGACAGCGCGGCACGCGGCAGCGAAAGGGATTATCGGCCTTCAACAGTCCGGATTATTCACCCCGTTCGCGAAGATGTCAGAATCACGCTGCAGGCTGAACCGCCACAGCTACTTAAAAATCGCCTTCCACTCCGCCTGCTACCGTTGAGGACGGTTGGTCCTCCCCTGATCCAGAGACCCTCGGATGTCCCGACCACAGAACACTCTAAACGGCCACGTCGAAGAAATTCACTGGCCCTCGCTGATCGCGGCCATATCTGCGATCAGCGCGGTCGGAATTGCAATCGGTCTCGGGCTGCCGCTGCTCAGCATCATCCTGGAGAAACGCGGGATCTCCTCGACGATGATCGGGCTGAACTCTGCCATGGCGGGTGTCGCGGCCATGATCGCCGCGCCCATCACCACGCGGCTGGCCCATGATTTCGGCGTCGCGCGAACGATGCTTTGGGCCGTCGTCATCTCGGCCATCAGCGCGCTCGGCTTCTACTATGCACAAGCATTCTGGATGTGGTTTCCGCTGCGCTTTGCCTTCCATGGCGCCATCACCACCTTGTTCATCCTGTCGGAATTCTGGATCAACGCTGCGGCACCGCCGCGCCGCCGCGGGCTTGTCCTCGGGATCTATGCAACCGTACTGTCGGTGGGCTTCGCAATGGGCCCCCTGCTCTTCTCGGCGATCGGCAGCGACGGTATCCTGCCCTTCCTGATCGGTTCAGCCGCCATCCTGCTGGCGGCGGTGCCCATTTACATCGCCCGCAACGAAAGCCCGGTGCTGGATGAGAAGCCGGAGCGGCACTTCCTGCGCTACATCCTGCTGGTGCCGACTGCGACGGCGGCCGTCTTCGTGTTCGGCGCCGTGGAAGCCGGTGGACTGTCGCTGTTTCCAATCTATGCGCTTCGCTCGGGCTTCAGCGAGTCCCAGGGCGCGCTGCTGCTGACAGTCATGGGTGTGGGCAACATGATCTTCCAGATCCCGCTTGGAATGTATTCCGATCGCCTGCGGGACCGGCGCCCGCTGCTGGCGGCCATGGCGGTGGCCGGTTGCATCGGTTCCCTCATGCTGCCGCTTCTGATCGAGGACTGGCTGTTGACGGCCGTCGTGCTCCTCTTCTGGGGCGGCTGCGTCTCCGGCCTCTATACGGTGGGGCTTGCCCATCTCGGGTCGCGACTCACCGGCGCCGACCTCGCTGCGGCGAATGCCGCTTTCGTGTTCTGCTACGCCGTCGGCACCGTGGCCGGCCCACAAGCGATCGGCGCGTCGATCGACGTCAGCGGCAACAACGGATTTGCCTGGGCCCTGGCTGCTTTCTTCGGCCTCTATGTGGTACTCTCCATCGGTCGGTATCTTTTTAAACCGAAACAGACTTGACTTTTCGGGCGCGATTTGTAGTTTCGCGCCAGAATTCGCCGTGGACACCAACCGGTCTCCCGCGGCCTCATTTTTCCTAAAGGCAGGACATCATGGCGAAAGCTACAACCATCAAGATCAAGCTGCTGTCGACGGCAGACACCGGCTTCTTCTACGTCACCGAGAAGAACAGCCGTACGATGACGGACAAGATGTCCAAGACCAAGTACGACCCGATCGTTCGCAAGCACGTCGAGTTCAAGGAAGCCAAGATCAAATAAGATCGAGCTTCCGGTTGAAAAAAGGCGCGCGCTGCAAAGTGACGCGCCTTTCTTTTTGGGCTGAACTTGAACGAAAAAAGCGCCGCGCTCCGGTAGGAGGCGGCGCTTTCTAATGGGGGTCGACCAGCTGCAGCACGGCACGAGGAACCGCTTTTATGTGCAACCGGTCGACCGACCCCACGACCCAGGAGATGCGGCGGACCTGAGCATCATGGGGTATCTCTTCCCGCTGGGGAAAATATACTTTCGGAGATGAAAGTCTCTCAAGCGAACAAGAAAATCAACGTCTTCTTAAATTCCCGGCCGACTATGTCTTTTGTTGGTTAAAATCGGGAATAAATCCGGTTTCGTGGCGACAACGGGCCGCTGTATTCTCAGCGATAGTACCAGCAAATTATGATGGTATTACTTCAGCACTATTTCCGTGTTCATAGCTTCGAAATACGAAACATGACGAAACAGTGAAGCACTAAATTAAAACCAAGTTTAAACAAGAAACTGGCAAGAAGCTTTCTACCAGATGAAATGCCAGGGCTATGGTGTCCGGCTTGCCGATGGCAACTACACTGATTCCAACATTCGCCAAGACCATTTTTCGCCTCAGATGCTGGTCAGTCTCTCACCGTTCCAAGGCAACGACGGCAGGCCGCAACTGTTCGTGAATACAACGACGATCAGGCTGCAGCAGCCACGACGCGGTTGCGCCCGCCGTTCTTTGCCTCATACAGGGCCTTGTCGGCCTGCTTGAGCAACTGCTCCGGCGTCTCCGCACCCTTCTCGTTGCAGGCTATCCCCAGTGACGCCGTGATGTTGAGGGCGACCCCGGAGGAGCGGAGCACGAACGGCTCGTTCTCGATCAGGCTGCGCAGCCGTTCGGCGATCATCTCGGCCACGCTGGCATCGGTATCCGGCATCACCACGACGAACTCTTCCCCGCCGTACCGGCAGGCAAGATCGGCTCCCCGCACGGTCGACCGGATGCGGCTGGCAAATTCCTTCAGAACCTCGTCCCCGACATCGTGTCCATAGGTATCGTTGACCTGTTTAAAACGGTCGATGTCCGTGATGCAGACGGAGAGCGAGCGACCACGTGCGGCGGCACGATTGAAGAGCGTCTTCAGATGGCTGTCCAGATAGCGGCGATTGTTGAGCCCCGTCAGTCCATCGGTGACGGCAAGCTCGATGGTCTGGCGGACGCTGGTGCGCAGCCGGTCGTTGTAGCGCTTGCGCTTGATCTGCGTGAGGCTGCGGGCCACCAGTTCGTTGGGGTCGATCGGCCGAACGATGTAGTCGTTGACGCCTATGTCGAGCGCCCGCACGATCACATCCTCGGCACCTGGCTCCGTCACAAGCAGCAGAGGCAGAAAGCGGGTGCGTTCCAGCGAGCGCAGGTGCGAGCAGAGACGAAGCGGGTCGTATTCGTCCAGATTGGCATTGACGATCACGAGATCGAAGGGGTTTTCCGCCGCCTCGAATAGGGCTGCCTGGGGATCCGACATGGCCACCACCTGGGCAACCGGCTTCAGCGCCTTTATGATGCGCTCCTGCGAGCTTGCGCGGCTATCGACCAGCAGCACCTGCCCCGGCTCTTCCCGGCCGTCGGTACCCCTCAGCATGTCCTCTATGCCGACATTCTGGGCCGTTTCCGCGCGAATGCGAAGTTCGTCGCTCAGCGTCTTCAGCCGCACCAGGCTCTTGACCCGTGAAATGAGCTGCAGGTCGTTGACGGGTTTCGTCAGGAAATCGTCCGCACCCGCCTTGAGGCCCCTCACCCGGTCGGCGGGCTGGTCCAGCGCCGTCACCATCACCACGGGAATATGGGAGGTGCGCGGGTCGGCCTTCAGCTGTTCGCAGACGTCGAAGCCGCTGATGCCAGGCATCATGATGTCGAGGAGAACGAGATCCACGGGGGTCTTGTGGCAGATGTCCAGCGCCTTGTAGCCGTCATCGGCAGTGAGCACGTCGAAGTATTCCGCCAGCAGCCGTGCCTCGAGCAGCTTCACGTTCGCCGGGATGTCGTCGACCACCAGAATGCGCGCTGTCATGGTCAGTTCTCCCGTTTCACGCGTCGCCGAGGTAGGTCTTGATGGTCTCGATGAATTTCGGCACCGAGATCGGCTTCGACACATAGGCTTCGCATCCGCCCTGCCGGATGCGCTCCTCATCGCCCTTCATGGCGAAGGCCGTCACGGCAATGACCGGGATGATGTGCAGTTCGTCGTCTTCCTTCAGCCATTTGGTGACCTCAAGGCCGGAGACCTCGGGAAGCTGGATGTCCATGAGGATCAGGTCCGGGCGGTGCTTGCGGGCGAGGTCCATCGCCTCCATGCCGTTGCGGGTCTGGATGGTTTCATATCCGCAAGCTTCGATCAGATCGCGGAAGAGCTTCATGTTGAGCTCGTTATCTTCGACAATCATGACCCGCTTGGGCATGCATTCGTCCTCAAATCCTGCTTCGACCGCTTTTCAACACTCTATATTGTTGCACCGGAGCCGATTTCACTTTGTATGTGGAATCGACCCTATGAGCATTTGGTTGAAAAAGAGGTAACCACTTGGCTGCAATGCCCCGCGATCCCAAAAACGTATCCCATGGAGCCGAGAACGCCGAGCAGACGGCGGTCGCGATCCTCGCATGGCTGGCATCCGAACCGGAGATGCTGAGCCGTTTCCTGGCCCTGACGGGGCTCGAAGCCGGGCAGCTTCGGGGCGCCGTCTCCGATCCCGGGTTTCTCGGCGGCATGATCGACTTCCTGATGGGGCACGAGCCGACGTTGCTCGCCTTCTGCGAAGCGACGGACACCCGGCCGGAGGCAGTAGAAGCCGCCTGGCGCTACTATTCTGGACCCGGCCTGGACTCCGGTGAGTACTGACTGACGAAACGCCCCCTCTGGCCCTTGAGACTTGCACGCGCGAGGCGTAGGGTCAAGATGTTCAACTTATGTTCTCATCATGACACCTGCGCCCGCCCCCAAACCTGGCTTCTGTCGCGACTGCCTTGCGGAGCAGAAGGCCGAGGTGCGTCGGTGCCGCAGCTGCGGCAGCCCCCGCCTCCTCTATCATGCCGAGCTCTACGACCTGCCCATCGCGCACATCGACTGTGACGCCTTCTACGCGGCCGTGGAGAAGCGCGACAATCCGGAGCTTGCAGACAAGCCGGTGATCATCGGCGGCGGCAAGCGTGGCGTCGTGTCGACTGCCTGCTATGTGGCACGCATCCACGGCGTGCGCTCAGCCATGCCGATGTTCAAGGCCCTTGAGGCCTGCCCCGACGCTGTCGTGATCCGACCGGACATGGAGAAATACGCCAAGGTGGGGCGCGAGATTCGCCAGATGATGCTGGAGCTGACGCCGCTCGTGCAGCCTCTGTCGATCGACGAAGCCTTCCTGGATCTTGCCGGCACGGAACGCCTGCACCACGATCCGCCGTCCCGCACGCTGGTCAAATTCGCCAAGCGTGTGGATGCGGAGGTGGGGATCAGCATTTCGATCGGCCTGTCCTACTGCAAGTTCCTGGCCAAGGTGGGATCGGACCTGCAGAAGCCACGCGGCTTTTCCATCGTCGGACGGCAGGAGGCGCTGGCGTTTCTGGCGCCGCGGCCGGTCACGACCATCTGGGGTGTCGGCAAGGCCTTTGAGGCGGTGCTGGCCGCCGATGGCATCCGCACGATCGGCCAGCTGCAGTTCATGGAGGAAGGCGACCTGATGCGCCGTTACGGCTCGATGGGCCAGCGGCTCTACAGGCTTGCGCGCGGCATCGACGAGCGCGACGTTCACCCAAACGACGCCGCAAAGAGTGTTTCCGCGGAGACCACCTTCTTCGACGACATCTCCCGTCACGAGGATCTCGTGCCGATCCTGCGCCGGCTGTCGGAGAAGGTGTCGGCGCGGCTGAAGAAGCATGCGATCGCGGGTCAGACGGTGGTGCTGAAGCTGAAGACCGCGGACTTCAAGAGCCGGACGCGCAACCGCCGGCTGGAGGATCCGACGCAGCTGGCCGACCGGATCTTTCGCACAGGGCTGTCGCTTCTGGAGCGGGAAACGGACGGAACGCGGTTCCGCCTGCTCGGCATCGGCGTCAGTGATCTCTGTGATCCGGCCACTGCGGATCCCCCCGACCTCGTGGACCGGGGCGCCGTTCGACGGGCCGCGGCGGAAGCGGCCATGGACAGGCTGCGCGACAAGTTCGGAAAGGCGGCAGTCGAGACCGGCTACACGTTCGGTGGCCGTCGTCGAGATCCATGAACCGATCAATGAAATGTGATGGGATGGTGCTCCGCTGTGACTTCATCCCCTCCACCGGAAAAGCTTCGTTAAGTCAGTCGCGCTAATTTGACTCAATTGTATTGCGTGTGAGGTCATTGATGTTGCGTCGTATCGTCTTCGGTCTCGGGCTCCTGTCCGCGACCATGCTGTCCTGTTCCGCCCTCGCGAGCGAAGATCGCGCCCTTCAGATCATCATTTCCAAGGATGCGCAGTCGATGACCGTCTACGACGGCGACAAGGTGATTGCGATATCGCGCGTCTCGACGGGCAAGGTCGGCCATACGACACCGAGCGGCATCTTCTCGATCCTGGAGAAGCGCAAGTACCACGAATCCAACATCTATTCGAACGCCCCTATGCCGTTCATGCAGCGGCTGACTTGGTCAGGGATCGCCCTGCACGAAGGCGTGGTCCCGGATTATCCGGCATCGCACGGCTGCGTGCGCGTCCCGACAGGGTTTGCCAAGACGCTGTTTGGCATGACCGACCGGGGCCTGCATGTGATCATCGCCGACGCGCCGGTCGAGCCGGTGAAGATCGAGCACGTCAACCTCTTTGCACCGTTGAAGCCGCTGCCGTCCGAACCGCTGATGTCGGACATCGACCTGCGGCCGACGGTGAAGCGCAAGACTGCCGGTCCCTACGAGGTCGCCATGAACTCCGCGGAGCAGGCACCGGACATGACCACCACCGGTTCCATCTCAGGCGCCGATCGATCGCCGCTCAGGATCCTCATCAAGCGGCGCGAGACCAGGGAAACCGTCCTCGACGCCCAGGTGCTGCTGACGGAGCTCGGCTTCTACGCCGGTACGCCGGACGGGCTTGTGGGATCCATGACGCGCTCGGCGATCGCCGGCTTCAAGCGCTGGAAGAAGTTACCTGCCGATGGTGCTGTTTTATCGAAGGAATTTCTGTCAGCGCTTTATCGCGCCTCAGGCAAGGATGAGCCGCCGGCCGGCCATCTGCTTGTTCGGCGAAACTTCAACCCGCTGTTCGAGGCGCCGGTCGGCCTGAAGGATTCCGAAATCCCGCTCGGCACCCATCTCTTCACGGCAAGCGGCGTCGATCCGGACCGGGAGAAGGCAGACTGGCATGCGGTGACGCTGCCGACCCATCTTTCGTCTGCCGAGATGCAGCGCCTGGGGATCAAGGAGGATGCCACCCCTTCCACGGCAAAGGCTGCGCTCGACCGTCTGGAGATCCCAACCGACTTGCGCGAACGCATTGCCACCCTGATGAGCGACGGCACATCGCTCACCATCACGGACAAGGGCCTCGGCCCGGAAACCGGCAAGGGCACCGACTTCATCACCCTCACCCGCCAGCAACAGTCCGTGGCGCAAGCAGAGCCGGTATCGAGCACGCCGCGCAAGCCGGCCCTCTCGCGGATCCGCTCCTATCAGAACGGCGTCGGCCTCTACTAGGCCGACGTTTCTAGACGAGCTCGACGTCGAGCACCCCAGGCGCCGTGCGCAGAGCGGCGGCGATTTCGGGGGAGATGCGGTACTTCTCGGTCAGTTCGACCTCGATTTCCCGGCGTCCGTCTTCCTTGATGATCACGAAAGATACCAGCCCGTCGCCTCTCGCATTGAGGTGGCGGGCGACCGTTCGCATCGGGCCCGAGTCGCGCACGAACACCCGCAGGGCCTTCTGCATCTGCACGGATTTCTCCTCCAGCGAGGCGGCCGTCTGGATGCGCAGGCCAATGCCTTCCGGGCGCTCCTCCGCCTGAACGGTAATCACCAGCGACTTGCCGGGCTCCAGCAGGTCGCGGTACTGCGCCAGAGCTTCGGAAAACAGCACAGCCTCGAACTGGGCGGTGGCATCCGAAAAGGTCACGATACCCATCTTGTTGCCGGTGCGGGTCTTTCGCTCCTGCCGGCCCGTCACGGTGCCTGCAAGGCGCCCGGCGGTGGCGCCCTGCTTCACCGCGGCGGAGAACTCGGCGAAGTTCTGCACGCGCATCTTGGCCAGCACGTCCTTGTAGGCGTCCAGCGGATGCGCCGAGAGATAGAAGCCCAGCACCTGGTATTCGCGCATCAGCATCTCGGACGGCATCCAGGGCGTGAACGGCGGGAAGACCAGCATCTCGGGGCCTGTTGCCGACGAGGAGCCGAACATGTCGTGCTGGCCGCTCACCTTGTTCTCCTGGGCCCGCTGCGCGTATCCGACGATGCGCTCGAGGCCCGCCACCAGTTCGGCGCGGTCACGCCCGAAGCAGTCGAAGGCGCCCGCCGAAATGAGGCTCTCCATGACGCGACGGTTGATCTGCTTGGGGTCGATCCGCAGGCAGAAGTCCTCGATGCTGGCGAACGGCGTCTCGCCGCGCACCTCGACGATGTGATCGACGGCCGATTCGCCGACGCCCTTGATGGCGGCAAGCGCGTAGTAGATGCGATTGTCATCGGTCTCGAAGCGGCGGAATGAGGTCTGTACCGAAGGCGGCACGACCTTGATGCCGAGACGCCCCGCGTCCTGGCGGAAATCGTTCAGCTTGTCGCTGTTGGCCATATCGAAGGTCATCGACGCGGCCAGGAATTCGGCCGGATAATGCGCCTTCATATAGGCCGTCTGGTAGGAGACGATGGCATAAGCGGCGGCGTGCGACTTGTTGAAGCCGTAGTTGGCGAACTTGGCGAGCAGTTCGAAGATGTTCTTCGCCTGCGGCTTGGAGACGCCATTCTTGATGGCGCCATCGATGAAGCGCTCACTCTGCTGGTCCATCTCCGCCTTGATCTTCTTGCCCATGGCGCGGCGCAGAAGATCGGCTTCGCCGAGCGAATAGCCGGACAGAACCTGGGCGATCTGCATCACCTGTTCCTGGTAGACGATGACGCCCTGGGTCTCCTTCAACAGGTAGTCGATCGTCGGGTGGACCGATTCTATCTCCTCCTCGCCGTGCTTGCGGGCGTTGTAGGTCGGGATGTTCTCCATCGGGCCCGGGCGGTAGAGCGCCACCAGCGCGATGATGTCCTCGATACAGTCGGGCCGCATGCCGATCAGCGCCTTGCGCATGCCGGCAGATTCCACCTGGAAGACGCCGACCGTCTCGCCGCGCGAGAGCATTTCGTAGGTCTTCTGGTCGTCGAGCGGGATGCGGGCGAGATCGATGTGGATATCGCGCTTGGCGACGTAGTCGACGGCGGTCTTCAGGACCGTCAGCGTCTTCAGTCCGAGAAAGTCGAACTTCACCAGACCGGCCTGCTCCACCCACTTCATGTTGAACTGGGTGACCGGCATGTCGGAGCGCGGATCGCGGTACATCGGCACCAGCTTCGACAGCGGCCGGTCACCGATGACGATGCCGGCGGCGTGGGTCGAGGCGTGGCGGTAGAGGCCTTCGATCTTCTGGGCGATGTCGAGCAGGCGGGCGACGACCGGCTCCTTGTCGGCCTCCTCCTGCAGGCGCGGCTCCTCCTCGATCGCCTTCGAGAGCGGCGTCGGATTGGCCGGATTGTTGGGCACCAGCTTGCAGATCTTGTCGACCTGGCCGTAGGGCATCTCCAGCACGCGCCCGACGTCGCGCAGCGCCGCGCGCGCCTGCAGCGAACCGAAGGTGATGATCTGCGCCACCTGCTCGCGGCCGTATTTCTGCTGCACGTAGCGGATCACCTCTTCGCGGCGATCCTGGCAGAAGTCGATGTCGAAGTCGGGCATCGAGACGCGGTCGGGGTTGAGGAAGCGCTCGAACAGCAGCGAGAAGCGCAGCGGATCGACGTCGGTGATCGTCAGAGCGTAGGCCACCAGCGAACCGGCACCCGAACCACGGCCAGGACCGACGGGAATGCCCTGGTTCTTCGCCCATTTGATGAAGTCGGCAACGATCAGGAAGTAGCCGGGGAACTTCATGCGCTCGATGACGCTGAGCTCGAAATCCAGCCGTTCGCGGTAGTCCTGCTCCGTATAACCCGGCGTTATGCCGAGAAGAGCGATCCGGCTCTCCAGACCCTCGATCGACTGGCGCCGCAGTTCGGCGCCCTCGGCCCGGTCGGCCTCGTCGGGGTCATCGCTTGCCCCGGTGAAACGCGGCAGGATCGGCTTTCTGGTCTCAAGGATAAACGAACAGCGCCGGGCGATCTCGACAGTGTTCTCCAACGCCTCCGGAAGGTCGGCAAAGAGCGCGGCCATCTCGGCGCGGCTCTTCAGGTAGTGATCCGGGGTCAGGCGGAAGCGGCTGTCATCGGACACCATCGCGTTGTGGGCAACCGCCATCAAGGCGTCATGGGCGTCGAAGTCGTCGCGGGTGGGAAAGAAGGCTTCGTTGGTGGCCACCAGCGGCAGGTCGTGGTCATAGGCGAGGCTGACCATCTTGTGTTCGTGGCGGCGATCGTAGGACCCGTGACGCTGCAGCTCGACATAGAGGCGGTCCGGAAACAGCGTCTTCAGACGGAGGAGCCGGGCTTGGGCGTGGGAGGGATTGCCGTCCTTCACGCAGACATCGACCGGACCGCCGCGTGCACCTGTCAGCGCGATCAGTCCTTCTGTACCCGCTTCCTCCAGCCAGGAGGCACGCAGATGCACCGCCTGCTGGCTCTCGCCGCCGAGATAGGCGCGGCTGATGAGATCGACGAGCCGCTCGTAGCCGTCGGCGGTGGAGGCAAGCAGGACGATCGCAGGGAGCTTGGCGAGCTGATGATGGTTGCGACGCTCCTCGGTCTGGTCCTCCATGTCGAGGGAGACCTGGCAGCCGATGATGGGCTGCAAACCCTCGTCGATTGCCTTCTGGGCAAATTCCAGCGCCACGAAGAGATTGTTGGTGTCGGCGATGGCGATCGCCGGCTGGTTGTCGGCGACGGCCTTGGAGAGGATCTTCTTGAGCGGCAAAGCGCCTTCGAGCAGCGAGAAGGCGGAATGAACCCGCAGATGAACGAATTGCGGCGTGCCTGCTACGCCGCCCACCACCATGTTTTCCGTCCGCTCTGCCATAGTCTTACATCACCTCATGAATCAGGTGATTTTCCGGCTTCCGGCCCGTGAAGTCCAGTTCTGACTGCGGTCGTCAACGCCTTTCGGCGCCGGCGTGCTTACATCGCCATCATCAGCATGGAAAGGCTGGCGACGAAGGTCGCGATGGAGGCAAATGCAGCAATGTCACGAATGAGGTCCGTCATCGTCATCTCCTTTGTTCCTGTATGTTGGCACTTTGTTCTCTTTTTATTCCTGCGTCAACCCTGACGCAGGAAAAACAGAACAAGGCCGCCGTTGCCGGCAGCCTTGGTGAACAACAGGTTGGAGAATGGCTCGGTTAGAAGTCGACGACCCTGCCGCCCTCGATAGTGACGCGGCGATCCATGCGGGCCGCCAGATCGTGGTTGTGGGTGGCTATCATGGCCGCGAGACCCGATTGGCGCACCAAGGCCTCCAGCGCATCGAAGACGTAGGAGGCGGTCTTCGGGTCTAGGTTGCCGGTCGGCTCGTCTGCCAGAAGAATACGCGGCGCATTGGCGACGGCGCGGGCAATGGCCACCCGCTGCTGCTCGCCGCCGGAAAGCTCGGTGGGGCGATGTTCGGCGCGGTGGCCGATGCGCATGTAGTCGAGAAGCTGCGCCGCCCGCTCCTTTGCTTCCGCTTGCCCAAGGCCGGCGATGAGCTGCGGCATCATGATGTTTTCGAGCGCCGTGAACTCCGGCAGGAGATGGTGGAACTGGTAGACGAAGCCGATGTCGCTGCGGCGGATAGCCGTCCGCTCATCATCAGACAGGCCGTTGCAGGACCGCCCGTTGACCACGACCTCGCCGCCGTCGGGATGCTCCAGGAGACCGGCCAGATGCAGCAGGGTCGACTTGCCCGTGCCGGAGGGCGCAACGAGCGCGACCGTCTCGCCGCTTCTCAGCTCGAAATTGGCGTCCTTCAGGATCGAGAGCATCATCTCGCCCTCGCCGTAGTGCCGTTCGATGGCCGTGAGCTGCAGAACCGTTTTGCTTACCATGAAGATGGATAATCCTATTCGTAGCGGAGGGCCTGGACCGGGTCGAGCTTGGAGGCACGCCATGCCGGGAAGATCGTCGCCAGGAAGGACAGCACCAAGGCCATCATCACCACCGAGAACGTTTCGCTGAAGCTCATTTCCGCCGGCAGCTGGCTGAGGAAGTAGAGTTCCGGATCAAAAAGCACCGTGCCCGAAAGCCAGGAGAAGAACTGCCGGATCGATTCGATGTTGAGACAGACGATGACCCCGAGCAGAACGCCCGCGAAGGTGCCGACCGTGCCGATCGCGGCGCCTGTCATGAAGAAGATCCGCATGATGGCGCCCGAGCCGGCGCCCATCGTCCTCAGGATCGCGATATCGCTCCCCTTGTCCTTCACCAGCATGATCAGGCCGGAGATGATGTTGAGCGCCGCGACAAGCACGATCAGCGTCAGGATCATGAACATGACGTTTCGCTCCACCTGCAGCGCCGAGAAGAAGGTCTGGTTGCGCTGCCGCCAATCGGTAACGTGAACCTGGCGTCCTGCCGCCGCCTCGACGAGGGGTCGCAGGCCTTCCACGTTGTCCGGGTCATCGACGAAAAGCTCGATCGACTGCACGAGGCCATCGGCGTTGAAATAGAGCTGCGCCTCCTCGAGCGGCATGTAGAGAATGGTGGCGTCGTATTCCGACATGCCGATCTCGAAGACGCCGGAAACCGGGTAGGCTTTCACGCGCGGGTTGACGCCCATCGGCGTGACGTCGCCTTCGGGCGAAATCAAGGTGATGTCGTCGCCGGCGGTGATGCCCAGCGACGCCGCAAGCCGGGAGCCGACGAGCACGCCCTGCCCCGAAGCAAAGCCGACGATATCGCCCTGGCGGATGTTGCCGGCAATCTGAGGCAGTTTCTCCAGGTCCTCGGCGCGGATGCCGCGCACCAGAGCGCCGGATCCAGCACCGGCGCGGCCGGATGCCAGCGTCTGCCCCTCCACCAGCGGCAGCGCCATCTTGACGCCGGGCACGGCCTCGAACTTGACGGCAAGATCGGCGTAGTCGGTCAGCGGGCCGTCGATCGGCTGGACGATCATGTGTCCGTTGATGCCGAGGATCCGCGAGATCAGTTCGGTGCGAAAGCCGTTCATGACCGCCATGACGATGATCAGGGTCGCAACGCCCAGCATGATGCCGATGAAGGAAAATCCGGCGATGACGGAGATGAAGGCTTCCTTGCGCCGGGACCTCAGGTAGCGCCACGCCACCATCCGCTCAAAGGCGGAGAATGGTGCGGCCGAAG
This sequence comes from Rhizobium sp. PK7-22, assembly GCF_056530405.1. Taxonomy (NCBI): domain Bacteria; kingdom Pseudomonadati; phylum Pseudomonadota; class Alphaproteobacteria; order Hyphomicrobiales; family Rhizobiaceae; genus Rhizobium; species Rhizobium sp. PK7-22. Next base: position 2,127,239 of record NZ_CP096514.1, on the reverse strand, counting down.
GACCGAGGTCCATCTTTTCCGTCTGACTATCCGCTGCGCTTGCCATTCTCTATCCTCAACCCGTTTTATCCGACCGCCCGAAGCTGCCGGCTCAGCCGGTGAGCTTGTTCATGGCGGCCTCAAGCGTCATGACCTCGCGTGCGCCGGTCCTGCGATCCTTGACCTCGACCTCGCCGCTGGCCGCAGAACGCGGCCCGACGATGACCTGCACCGGCACACCGATGAGATCGGCGGTGGCGAATTTCGTACCGGCGCGGTCGTCCGTGTCATCGTACAGGACGTCCTTGCCGTCCTTGCCGAGGCCCTCATAAAGCTGGCCGCAGACGCTATCGCAGGCGGCGTCGCCGGGCTTCATGTTGATCAGCATGGTATCGAAGGGCGCGACGGATGCCGGCCAGATGATTCCGTTCTCGTCATGCGAGGCTTCGATGATGGCGGGAACAAGGCGTGTGGGACCGATGCCATAGGATCCCATGTGGACAAGGTGTTCCTTGCCGTCAGGCCCCTGCACCTTGGCGCCCATGGGTTCGGAGTATTTCGTGCCGAAGTAGAAGATGTGGCCGACCTCGATGCCGCGGGCCGAGAGACGATCCGAGGCGGGAATGGCGTCGAAGGCCGCCGCGTCATGCATCTCCGAGGTGGCGGCATAGACGGAGGTCCACTTGTCGAAGATCGCCTGCAGTCCGGCGACGTCATCGAATTCCGTGTCGACCGAGGGAATGTCGAACTCGGTGAAGCTCTTGTGGGAGAACACTTCGGACTCGCCCGTGTCTGCCAGGATGATGAATTCGTGGCTGTGGTTGCCGCCGATCGGGCCGGTGTCGGCGCGCATCGGAATTGCCCGCACGCCAAGCCGCGCGAAGGTGCGCAGGTAGGCGACGAACATCTTGTTGTAGGAATGGATGGCGCCTTCCTTCGTCAGGTCGAAGGAATAGGCGTCCTTCATCAGGAACTCGCGCGAGCGCATGGTGCCGAAGCGCGGACGGATCTCGTCGCGGAACTTCAGCTGGATATGGTAGAGATTGAGCGGCAGGTTCTTGTAGGACTTCACGTAGGAGCGGAAGATGTCCGTGACCATCTCCTCGTTGGTGGGTCCGTACAGCATCGGCCGGTCCTGGCGGTCGGCGATGCGCAGCATCTCTTTGCCGTAGGCCTCGTAGCGTCCGCTTTCCTGCCAGAGCTCGGCCGACTGGAGCGTCGGCATCAGCAGCTCGATGGCACCAGCGCGGTTCTGTTCCTCGCGCACGATCGCATTGACCTTGTCGAGCACCCGCTTGCCGAGCGGCAGCCACGAGTAGATCCCCTGGCTCTGCTGGCGGATCATACCGGCCCGCAGCATCAGGCGATGGGAGACGATTTCGGCTTCCTTCGGGTTCTCCTTCAGGATGGGCAGGAAGTAGCGGGACAGACGCATGGATTTTTCCGGATTTTCGAGATTTCCCTGGCGGGAATCGGCTGTTTTCAAGCTTGCTTTGGCAGCAGCGTCATAGCCGTTTCGGAAGGCGATGGGAACCCGCCCTGACGTGCGTGGGCTCGCGCAACAGCTGTCGGCGCGGAACCCAGATCAGATGAACAAGGGAAATTTGTGACAAGCCTGCGACATTTTTGTCAACTGGAAAATTATTGCAAGAGTGTAGCAAAAATACAAAAAAACTGGGTGACAGGGCTTAATCTTTAGGCTAGGTTTAGCCCATAAAAGAGGCAAGGAGATCAAATCCTTGCTTGATCGCGGTCAAGTCTTGGGAGGATCAGATCTTAGGCGCGCTCGTCGCAGCCCCGGCAACGGTTAAGGATCACGCGAAACTGGAACAAGGCCTCACGGCCTTGTTTTTTTTTGGCCCGTCAACGGCCGACCCTCTCTCCATCAACGAAAGTCGGGGACAATCCGCGGCAGGCTCGCGATGCTCATGCCGAAATAGGTAGAGGCCGCAAACCAGACCCCATAGATGACCGCCGACACCAGCGTGGTGATGATCAGCACCCGGCCCATGCGCATGTGTGCCGGAGCGCTACCAACAGTTCCCAGCGTCACCTCTCCCTCATCGTCCTGCGAACGCATGCCAAGCGGCAATACCGCAAAGAGCGTGAGCCACCAGATGATGAAATAGACCGCGAAGATGGGTAGGAACGACATTCTGAACTTCCTGCTGGGCTTGGCGCACTTATAGCGACATCCGTCGCTGCGTACAAACCCAGCCATAGAGGCGGACTGTCACACCTCCTCCAGCTCTACCAGCGTTCCCGCCATGTCCTTGGGGTGCAGGAAGAGCACCGGTTTTCCATGGGCGCCGGTTTTCGGCGTTCCGTCACCCAGGATCCTCATTCCGGCCCGCTGCAGCTGATCGCGCGCCGCAAGGATGTCGGCGACCTCGTAGCAGATGTGGTGCATGCCGCCGGACGGGTTCTTCTCCAGGAAAACAGCAACCGGCGACCCCTCCCCCAGCGGCTCCAGGAGCTCCACCTTGGTGTTTTCCAGCTCGACGAACACCACCGTCACGCCATGCTCCGGCAGAGCCTGCGGCTGCGAGACCCGCGCATTCAGAAGATCGCGATAGGTCGCCGTCGCCTGTGCCAGATCCGGCACGGCGATGGCGATATGGTTGACGCGTCCCAGCATGCGCGGCCCTCCGCTAGACCTTGTTGAGGAAGACGGTGACCATCGGCTTCTTGCCCCAGGCCTCGTTGGCGGCCGAGCGCACGGCGCGTCGAACCGCCTCCCGCAGCATCCCCAGATCCTTGCGGCGTGCGCGCGGAATGCTCTCGATGGCGTTCAGCACGGCGTCATAGAGCGTGTCCTCCATCTCCTCGCCCTCGTGATCGAGCTCCGGAAGGCCGATGGCCGAGATGTCGGGGTCGCCGAGGAAGTCGAAGCGGCTGTCGAGCAGCACGCCGACCGAGACATGGCCGACGTAGGAGAGCTTGCGGCGATCGTCGATCCCCATTTCCTTCAGGTCGCCGATCAGCTTGCCGTCCTTGAAGACCCGGCCGTGGGGCGCATCACCGATGACTTCGGCAGGACCCGGCGCGATGCGCAGGATGTTGCCGTTGCGGACCTTCGGAATGGAGGCAATGCCGGCCTGTGCACCAAGTTCGGCCTGCGCCGTCAGATGCGCGGCTTCGCCATGGACCGGAACGAGGATCTGCGGGCGCGTCCACTCGTACATGCGCAGGAGCTCGTTGCGGCGGGGATGGCCCGACACATGCACCAGCGCCTCGCGGTCGGTGACGATATGGATGCCCTGCTCGATCAGCGCGTTCTTGATCTCGATGATCGGCTTCTCGTTGCCGGGAATGGTCCGCGACGAGAAGACGACCGTGTCACCCGATGCAAAGGCGACGTTGCGCATCTCGTCGCGCGAGATCTTCGCCAGTGCTGCTCGCGGCTCTCCCTGGCTGCCGGTCAGGATGACGACGACCTTGTCGCGCGGGATATAGCCGAACTCGTCCTCGGCGAGGAAGGGCGCGATGCCTTCCATCAGACCGACGTCGCGGGCAACACCCACCACCCGCTTCATGGAGCTCCCCAGCAGCAGGGTCTGCCGGCCTGCGGCTTGCGCGGCCTGGGCGATCGAGCGGATGCGCCCGACGTTGGAGGAGAAGGTGGTGATCGCTACCCTGCCCTCGGCACTCTCGATGATCTTGCGCAGACCTTCCGAGACTTCCTCTTCCGAGGGAGAAACGCCGTCGCGCTCGGCATTGGTGGAATCGCACATCAGCGCCAGCACGCCTTCGTCTCCGACTGCGCGGAACCGTGCCTCGTCGGTGAACGGTCCAAGCGACGGCGCATCGTCGATCTTCCAGTCGCCCGTATGAACGATATTGCCGAGCGGGGTGCGGATCACCAGAGACATCGGCTCAGGGATCGAGTGGTTGACGCCGATCGCCTCCACCTCGAACGGACCGACGTTGATGCGGTCGCCGGCCTTGAAAGGCGTGATCGGAATCTCCGGCCGGTTTCCTTCGTAGGCGCGCTTGGCGTCCAGCATCCCGGCGGTGAAGCCAGAAGCGTAGACCGGCACGTTCAGCCCGGGCCAGAGGTCGTTCAGAGCACCGTAGTGGTCCTCATGGGCATGGGTAATGATGATGCCCTTCAGGTTCTTGCGCTCGTTCTTCAGAAAGCGGATGTCGGGCAACACCAGATCGACGCCTGGAAGGTCGGGACCGGGAAAGGTCACACCGCAGTCGACCATGATCCACTGGCGCTTGCCTGGTACTCCGTAACCATAGAGGGCGAGGTTCATGCCGATTTCGCCCACCCCACCGAGGGGGAGGAACACCAGTTCTTCTTGCTTGGCCATAATGTCTTTATTCCGTTCTTTCAAAGAATACATCACCGGCGGCAATGGGCACAATCTGCCCGCCGCCCAAATTCAGCATCAGCAGGCCGTCTGCCGCTATGCCATCGAAACGTCCCGTAAGAGATTTATCGGGAAGGTTCACGGTGATCTTTTCACCGACGCCGCAGGCCACTTCGAGCCAGCGGCGGGTGATCTCCGAAATCCCTCTACCTTCATCCCAAATCTTGAGTACAACTGCCATCTCTTTGAAAAGATGGGCAAACAATTCATCTGCGGCAACAAAACACCCGTGCTCCTCCAGGCGCGTCACGGCATAGGGCGCCGTATCGGGCTTGTGGCGGATGTTGACCCCGATACCGATCACCAGAGCGTGTCTGCCGTCCGGCAGCCCCTCGCCCTCGATCAGGATCCCGCAGGTCTTCTTGCGGCCGATGAGGATATCGTTCGGCCATTTCACCTCTATCGGCTCGGCGTCGCGCGGCATCACCGCGGAAACCGCAGCCTGAAGGCCGACAGCGACTGCCAGAGGCAGGGAGGCGACCCGTTCCATGGGAGCGGGATTTATCAGCAATAGAGACGCATATAGGTTGCCCGGTTCGGACGTCCAGACGCGGCCGCGTCTGCCGCGACCGCTCGTCTGACGAACCGCGGTGATCCAGAGGTTGCCCGGATCACCAGCCCTGGCCCGCTCGAGGCATTCCGTGTTGGTCGAGCCGACGTCCTGCAGGGCTTCGTGGCGGAACGCTTCCAGGCTAAAGCGTTCTGCTCTTTCAGACATGCTCAGAAGAAGGAGGCGGCAGCAGCACTGGCTGCGGAGCCGACCGGTCCACCGAAGATCACATAGGCTGTGACGAACAGGCCGGAGAGCCCGAACACCAGTCGCAGTTCACCAGGCACCCGGGCGAATTCACCCGTGGGCTCATCGAACCACATCAGCTTGACGATGCGCAGGTAATAGTAGGCGCCGACGACGGAGGACAGCACACCAATGACGGCAAGCGCATAGAGCTCTGCCTCGATTGCGGCGATGAAGACGAAGTATTTGGCAAAGAAGCCCGCGAGCGGCGGAATGCCGGCCATCGAGAACATCAGCGCCGTCAGCACCACCGCCATGAACGGTTTGGTCGAGGCAAGGCCGGCCAGGTCATCGACGTTCTCGACGTTGTCGCCTTCCTTGCGGCGCATCGCCATGATGCAGGCGAAAGTGCCGAGCGTCATGACCATGTAGATGAGCATGTAGAGAATGACACCGGAAATACCAGTCTCCGTCCCTGCGGCAAGACCCACCAGAGCAAAGCCCATGTGACCAATGGACGAATAGGCCATCAGCCGCTTGATGTTGCGCTGACCGATCGCCGCGAACGACCCGAGAAGCATCGAGGCAATCGATACGAAGACGAGGATCTGCTGCCAGTCGGCGACGAGCGGCAGGAAGGCGTCCGACACGATGCGCACGAGGATCGCCATGGCGGCGACCTTCGGACCGGCTGCAAAGAAGGCGGTCACCGGGGTCGGCGCGCCTTCATAGACGTCCGGCGTCCACATGTGAAACGGCACGGCCGAAATCTTGAAGCAGAGACCTGCGAGCACAAAGACGAGGCCGAAGACCACTCCGAGCGAGCGCGTCTCGCCGGCCAGAACCAGAGCAATCCCGTCGAAGCCGGTGTTGCCGGTGAAACCGTAGATCAGCGACATGCCGTAGAGCAGCATGCCCGAGGACAGCGAGCCGAGCACGAAGTACTTGAGGCCGGATTCCGTGGAGCGAAGGCTGTCGCGGTTGATTGCTGCGACGACGTAGAGCGACAGCGACATCAATTCGAGACCGAGGTAGAGCGCCAGCAGGTCGTTGGCTGAGATCAGCAGCATCATGCCGAGCGTGGCAAGCACCAGCAGAACCGGGAACTCGAAGCGGTCTATCTGCTCGGAACGGGCGTGGCCGACGGTCATGATCATGGCGGTCACCGAGCCGATCAGGGCCACTGCCTTCATGAACCGCGTGAACGGATCCAGAAGGAAGGCACCGCCGAAGGCTTCGCCCTCGCCCGGCACCAGCACCAGCCAGAGGCCCGACGCGATGATGAGGGCAACGGCCAGGCCAGTCACGGTCTGGGCGGATCGTTCACCGGAAAAGACCCCGATCATCAGTAGCGCGAGCGCTCCCACTGCCAGGATGATCTCCGGCATGGCGAGCTGCAGGCTTTCGAGGAGTAATTCAGAGGTCATGTCCTGTCGTGTCCTGTCTCAATGCACCGTGAGTGCAAGATCTTGCGCTGCCTGCAGGGCCGCGGCGTAGTTGTTGACGAGCAGATCCACCGAAGCCGCCGTCGCATCGAAGATCGGGGCCGGATAGACGCCGTAGAAAATGGTCAGGGCGACCAGCGGATAGAGGATCAGCTTCTCACGCCCGGAGAGATCGAGCAGGCCCTTGAGGCTTTCCTTCTCAAGCGCACCCCAGATCACCCTGCGATAGAGCCAGAGAGCGTAGCATGCCGAGAGGATGACGCCGGTGGCGGCGAAGAGTGCAACCCAGGTGTTGACCTGGAAGACGCCGATGACCGTGAGGAACTCGCCGACGAAGCCGGAGGTGCCGGGCAGTCCGACATTGGCCATGGTGAAGACCATCAAGACCACCGCATACTTCGGCATATTGTTGACCAGGCCGCCGTAGGCGGAGATCTCGCGGGTGTGAAGACGGTCGTAGATGATGCCGACGCAGAGGAAGAGAGCGCCCGAGACGATACCGTGCGAGAGCATCTGGAAGATCGCACCCTGCACGCCCTGAACGTTGGCTGCGAAGATGCCCATCGTGACGAACCCCATGTGGGCCACCGACGAATAGGCAATCAGCTTCTTGATGTCATCCTGCATCATCGCGACGAGCGAGGTGTAGATGATCGCCACCACCGAGAGGGTGAAGACGAAGGGCGCGAAGTAGTCGGACGCCAGCGGGAACATCGCCAGCGAAATGCGGATGAACCCGTAGCCGCCGAGCTTGAGCATGACGCCGGCAAGAATGACGGAGCCTGCGGTCGGTGCCTGGACGTGCGCGTCGGGAAGCCAGGTGTGGACCGGCCACATCGGCATCTTGACGGCGAATGCGGCAAAGCAGGCAAGCCACAGCCACGTCTGTATCCCAGCCGGGAAGTTGAAGCGCAGCAGCTCCGTGATGTCGGTGGTGCCGGCCTGCCAGTACATGGCCATGATGGCGAGCATCATCAGCACCGAGCCGGCGAGCGTGTAGAGGAAGAACTTGTAGCTCGCGTAGACGCGGTCCTTTCCACCCCATACGCCGATGATGACGAACATCGGGATCAGCGTCGCCTCGAAGAAGACGTAGAAGAGGACGATGTCGAGGGCTACGAACACGCCGACCATGACCACTTCCAGAAGCAGGAAGGCGATCATGTACTCCTTGAGGCGCTTCTGCACGGAGTTCCAGCTGGCCAGGATGCAGAAGGGCATCAGGAAGGTCGTCAGGATGACGAACAGCATGGAGATGCCGTCGACGCCGAGATGATAGGAAATCCCCGTGCCGAGCCAGGCGTGCTTCTCGATCATCTGGAAGCCCGGGTTCGAATTGTCGAAGCCGATCCAGATGAACAGCGACACGATAAACGTGAAGACCGTCGTCAGAAGCGAGACGTTGAGGATGTTGCGTCGGCCGTAGGCGCTGTCTTCGCGAGTCAGGAGAAGAAGCAGGACGCCCACGAGCGGCAGGAAGGTGACCGTCGAGAGAATTGGCCAGTCGATCATTAGATTGAGCTCCCGAGCATCATCCAGGTGACGAGGGCGGCGACGCCAATCAGCATCGCAAACGCGTAGTGATAAAGATAGCCGGACTGCAGGCGCACCACGCTGCGGGTCACGTCGACGACGCGGGCCGCGACGCCGTTCGGGCCGTAGGCGTCGATGACGCCGACGTCACCCTTCTTCCACAGGAAGCGGCCGAGGCTCTTGGCGGAGCGGACGAACAGGAAGTCGTAGATCTCGTCGAAGTACCACTTGTTGAGCAGGAAGTTGTAGAGGAGGCTCTGCTGCTCGGCCAGGCGCTTCGGCGTGGAAGGCGACTTGATGTACATGTACCAGGCCGTCACGAAGCCAAGCGCCATCGCAATGAACGGGCTCCACTTCACCCACAGCGGCACGTGGTGGAACTCTTCCAGGATCTCGTTCTCCGGCAGCGTGAAGAGCGCCCCCTTCCAGAACTCGCCGTATTCGTGACCGAAGAAATAGCCTTCGAACAGGACGCCGGCGACGACCGCGCCGAGCGCCAGCACGTAAAGCGGCACCAGCATGACCTGCGGCGATTCATGCACGTGGTGCATCACGTCGGCCGAGGCCCGCGGCTTGCCGAAGAAGGTCAGGAACGCCAGGCGCCACGAGTAGAAGCTCGTGAACAGCGCGGCGATAACGAGAAGCGTGAAGGCGAAGCCCGAGGCCACCGAATGGGAGGCATAGGCCGATTCGATGATCACATCCTTGGAGAAGAAGCCGGCAAAGCCGAACATCGTGCCCGGAATGCCAACGCCGGTCAGCGCCAGAGTGCCGATCGTCATCATCCAGAAGGTGACGGGGATGTGCTTGCGCAGGCCACCCATGTACCGCATGTCCTGCTCGCCATCGACGGCGTGGATCACCGAGCCGGCCCCTAGGAACAGGAGTGCCTTGAAGAAGGCGTGCGTGAAGAGGTGGAAGATCGCCGCGCCATAGGCCCCTACCCCCAGCGCCACGAACATGTAGCCGAGCTGCGAGCAGGTGGAATAGGCGATGACGCGCTTGATGTCGTTCTGCACCAGACCGACGGTCGCGGCAAAGAAGGCCGTGATCGCACCGATCACGGTCACGAACAGCAGGGCATCGGGCGACAGTTCGAAGACCGGCGACATGCGGGCGACGAGGAAGACGCCCGCGGTGACCATGGTGGCGGCATGGATGAGGGCCGAGACCGGGGTCGGGCCTTCCATGGCGTCCGGCAGCCAGGTGTGCAGCAGGAACTGAGCGGACTTGCCCATGGCGCCCATGAAGAGAAGGAGGCAGACAATCGTGAGCGCGCCATAGCGGGTCACGTCCATCCCGAAGATGTTGGCGACGACTTCGCCGGCTTCGGCCGCGCCCTCGGCGGGGAGATAGCTGCCCGCGGCGGCAAAGATCGTCTCGAAGTTCAGCGAGCCGAACAGCATGAAGAGGCCGGCGATACCGAGCAGGAAGCCGAAGTCGCCGACACGGTTGACGATGAAGGCCTTCATCGCCGCAGCGGAAGCCGAAGGCTTCTTGTACCAGAAACCGATCAGGAGGTAGGAGGCGAGACCGACGCCTTCCCAGCCGAAGAACATCTGCACCAAGTTATCGGAGGTCACCAGCATCAGCATGGCGAAGGTGAAGAGCGACAGGTAGGCGAAGAAGCGCGGCCGATGCGGATCGTGGTGCATGTAGCCGATCGAATAGACGTGGACGAGCGTCGAGACGGTGTTGACGACGACGAACATCACGGCCGTCAGCGTGTCGATGCGGAAGGCCCACTCGATGTCGATGCCGCCGGACTGGATCCAGCGCATGACGTCGACCTTGATGACCTCGCCAGCTTCGCCATGCGCCAGCGCTACGTTGAAGAAGACGATCCAGGACAGGATGGCCACGACGATCATCAGGCCGCTGGTGATGTATTCGGACGCCTTGGCGCCGATCGAGCGGCCGAAAAGGCCCGCAATCAGGAAGCCGATCAGGGGAAGAAAGACGATTGCCTTGTAGATCATGACCTGATCAGCCCTTCATCATGTTGACGTCTTCGACCGCAATCGATCCGCGGTTGCGGTAGAAGACGACGAGAATTGCAAGCCCGATCGCAGCTTCCGCGGCCGCGACGGTCAGAATGAACAGCGCAAACACCTGGCCGACGATGTCGTTCAGGAAGGACGAGAAGGCGACCATGTTGAGGTTGACCGACAACAGGATGAGTTCGATCGACATCAGGATGATGATGACGTTCTTGCGGTTCAGAAAAATCCCGAAGACGCCCAGGATAAAGAGGATGGCGCTGACCGTCAGGTAGTGGGAGAGACCGATTTCCATGTTCGTATTCCTTCTTCGCCTACCTTAGATGCCCTGGCCCGGCTTGACCTTGACCACCTCAACGGCGGTTTCGGGCGTGCGCGCAACCTGTGCAGAAATGTCCTGGCGCTTGATGTTCTGGCGGTGGCGGAGCGTGAGCACGATGGCGCCGATCATGGCGACCAGCAGCACCATTCCCGCGACCTGGAAGAAGTAGACGTAGTTTGTATAGAGCACGTCGCCCAGCGCCGCAGTATTGGTGCGCTCCAGAGGATTGGGAATGGGCATGGTGATGGACTGCGCCGCCTGTGGCGATAGCACGGTGCCGCCGATCACGACGATCAACTCCGCAGCCACGATCAACCCGACCAGCACGCCGATGGGCGCATACTGAAGGACGCCCGACCGCAGCTCCGCAAAATCGATGTCGAGCATCATGACGACAAAGAGGAAGAGAACCGCGACCGCGCCGATGTAGACGACGAGCAGGATCATCGCCAGGAACTCGGCGCCGGTCAGCAGGAACAGTCCGGCGGCGTTGAAAAAGACAAGGATCAGGAACAGTACCGAATGAACCGGGTTCTTTGCGGAAATGACCATGAAGGCCGAGGCCACAGCCACGAACGCGAAGAGATAAAAGAAAACAGCCTGCAGAGCCATTACGGTGCCTTTTCGTCCTTGTCGGGAACAGGCGAATGCCCCTCCCCGTTCGTCCCGGGCCAGAAGTGCCGACCGGGAATGTCCGTTCAAATTGTCACTCCGCCCGCGGATGCGGGCGGCTACGAATACTCACCGGTATGGTGCGTCCTGCGCCATGTTGCGCGCGATCTCGCGCTCCCAGCGGTCGCCGTTGTCGAGCAGACGCGCCTTGTCGTAGTAGAGCTCCTCACGGGTCTCGGTCGAGAACTCGAAGTTCGGTCCTTCGACGATCGCGTCCACCGGGCAGGCTTCCTGGCAGAAGCCGCAGTAGATGCACTTCACCATGTCGATGTCGTAGCGCACCGTGCGGCGGGTGCCGTCGTTGCGCCGTGGGCCGGCCTCGATGGTGATCGCCTGGGCGGGACAGATCGCCTCGCAGAGCTTGCAGGCGATGCAACGCTCTTCGCCGTTCGGATAACGGCGCAGGACATGCTCGCCCCGGAACCGCGGCGACACAGGGTTCTTCTCGAACGGATAGTTGATCGTCGCCTTCGGCTTGAAGAAGTAGCGCATCGACAGGAAGAACCCCGAAACGAATTCCTTCAGGAACAGCGAGCTGACGGTCTGGGTAAAACTGGCCATCGTTATTCTCCAGTGCGGCTCTGAGCGAGAGGGGACATGTTATGCCCACCCCATCAGCTTGAGCACGAATGCGGTGATGATGACCATGGCGAGCGAGAGCGGAAGGAAGACCTTCCAGCCCAGCCGCATCAGCTGGTCGTAGCGGTAGCGCGGAACGAATGCCTTCACCATCGAGTAGCCGAAGAAGATCAGCAGTACCTTCATGATGAACCAGACGATGCCCGGGACCCAGTTGAGGATCCAGATGTCGACCGGCGGCAGCCAGCCTCCCAGAAACAGGATCGTCGTCAGCGAGCAGATCAGCAGGATGGCCGCATATTCGCTGAGCATCAGCATCATGTACGGTGCCGAGGAATACTCGACCATGTAGCCGGCGACGAGTTCCGACTCGGCCTCGGGAAGATCGAAGGGCGGACGGTTGGTTTCGGCAAGTCCCGAGATAAAGAAGACGATGAACATCGGGAAGAGCGGCAGCCAGTGCCAGTCGAGGAACGACGGCGGCAGCCCCATCATCGTGCCGAGGCCGTCCCGCTGGGCAAAGACCATGTCGGAAAGATTGAGAGAGCCGACGCAGAGCAGAACGGTGACGAGAACGAAGCCGATCGAGACTTCATAGGAGACCATCTGCGCCGCCGAGCGCAGCGCGCCGAGGAAGGGATACTTCGAGTTCGATGCCCATCCCGCCATGATGATCCCGTAAACCTCGAGCGAGGAGATCGCGAAGATGTAGAGAATGCCGACATTGATGTTGGCGATCACCCAGTTCTCGTTGAACGGGATCACGGCCCAGGTGGCGAGCGCCAGCGTCACCGAGACGAGCGGTGCCAGCAGGAAGACGCCCTTGTTGGCGCCCGACGGGATGATCGGCTCCTTGAAGACGAACTTCAGCAGGTCGGCGAAGGACTGAAACAGCCCCCAGGGACCGACGACATTAGGGCCGCGACGCAGCTGGACGGCTGCCCAGACCTTACGGTCGGCATAGAGAATGTAGGCGATGAAGACGAGGAGACAGACGAGGACCAGCAGAGACTGGGCAATCATCACCAGCGCAGGCCAACCGTAGGTCGAGAAAAATGTATCGTCCATAATTCCTGTTACTCCGCCGCAGCCTTGAAATTGTCGCGGGCCAATGCCGAGCATTCGGCCATCACGGCCGAGGCGCGGGCAATTGGGTTCGTCAAATAGAAGTCTTTGATCGGCGACGCAAATCCAGACTTGCTCATCTCACCCGCTTTTTCACCAAGTGCGGCGATTTCACTGACATTGCCCACCGCAATCTCGTCCAGTGCGGCAAAATGCGGGTAGGCCTCGTAGAGCTTGGCGCGCAATGCGTGGAGAGAATCAAACGGCAGCTTCTGGCCCAGCACGTCCGACAGGGCGCGGATGATTGCCCAATCCTCACGGGCCTCACCCGGCGCGAAGCCAGCGCGGTTGCCCATCTGGACGCGCCCTTCGGTGTTGACCCAGGTACCGGACTTTTCGGTATAGGCTGCCGCCGGCAGGATGACGTCGGCATGATGGGCACCGGCGTCACCGTGGCTGCCGATGTAGACCGTGAACTTCGCGCCCTTGCGGGAGAAGTCCAGTTCGTCCGCACCGAGCAGGAAGAGGACATCCATGCCGTTCAGCATGTCGGCAGCGTTCACGCCGTTCGCCCCCGGCACGAAGCCGAGATCGAGGCCGCCGACGCGCGAGGCGGCCGTGTGCAGGACGCCGAAGCCGTTCCACTCGTCCGTCAGCGCACCGACGGCATTGGCCAGCTTCGATGCGGCGTTCAGGATGGCAGCGCCGTCGGCGCGCGACAGGGCGCCCTGCCCCACGATGATCATCGGGTTCTTGGCGTTGCGCAGCTTGTCGAGGAAGTCGCCGGTGCCATTGACGAGTTCGCCCAGGGTATCGGGGCCTGAGCCGAGATACTCATAGCTATAGCGCAGGTCGCCGCCCTCGCCGATCACGCCGATCGGGAAGCCGCCGCGCCGCCAGCGCTTGCGGATGCGGGCGTTGAGGACAGCCGCCTCGAGGCGCGGGTTGGCGCCGATCAGCAGCAGCGCATCGGCCTGGTCGATGCCTTCGATGGTTGGGTTGAAGAGATAGCTGGCGCGGCCGAGCGACGGGTTGAGCGCAACACCATCCTGGCGGCAGTCGAGGTTGTCTGAGCCGAGCGAGCGGATCAGCTCCTTCAGGGCGTACATTTCCTCGACGGCAGCGAGATCGCCGGCAATCGCTCCGATCTTGTCGGCCGAGGTGGCCGATACGGCAGCCTTGATGGCAGCGAAGGCTTCACCCCAGCTGGCGGCCTGCAGGCGGCCATCACGGCGTACGTAGGGCCGGTCGAGGCGCTGCGTCTTCAGGCCGTCCCAGATGAAGCGGGTCTTGTCGGAGATCCACTCCTCGTTCACCTGCTCGTTAATGCGCGGCATGATGCGCATGACTTCGCGGCCGCGCGTATCGACGCGAATGGCGGAGCCCAGCGCATCCATGACGTCGATCGATTCGGTCTTGCCAAGTTCCCAGGGGCGCGCCGTGAAGGCGAAAGGGCGCGAGGTCAGCGCACCGACGGGGCAAAGGTCGATGACGTTGCCCTGCAGCTCGGAGGTCATGGCGTGTTCGAGATAGGTCGTGATCTCGGCATCCTCGCCACGACCGATCAGGCCGAGCTCGGAGATGCCGCCGACTTCGGTCGTGAAGCGGACGCAGCGCGTGCAGTGGATGCAGCGGTTCATCACGGTCTTGACGAGCGGGCCGATGTATTTGTCTTCGACGGCGCGCTTGTTCTCCGTGTAGCGGGACGCGTCCATACCGAAGGCCATGGCCTGGTCCTGCAGGTCGCATTCGCCGCCCTGGTCGCAGATCGGACAATCCAGCGGGTGATTGATGAGCAGGAACTCCATCACCCCTTCACGGGCCTTCTTGACCATTGGCGTGTTGGTATAGACCTCCGGCAGCTCGCCGTTGGGGCCTGGACGGACATCGCGCACGCCCATGGCGCAGGAGGCGGCGGGCTTCGGCGGACCGCCCTTCACCTCGACCAGACACATGCGGCAGTTGCCGGCCACCGACAGGCGCTCGTGGAAACAGAAGCGCGGAACCTCGGCGCCGGCTTCCTCGCACGCCTGCAACAGCGTGAAATGATCCGGAACCTCGATTTCCTTGCCGTCAACCTTCAGCTTTGCCATCGTCTCACTTACGTCCTGTGTTCATCCCGCGGCCTGAAAACCGGGGAAAATCCTTACTCTGCCAGCTTCCTGGCTTGGCCGACCCAGTCATCCCGGCCGATGCGCCCATCGAGCCCGAGAGCCTCGTCGAATTTGGCAATATCGTCCTCGCTCCAAGCTGCAATCTGAGCGAGGCGGTTCACGCCTTTTTCCTGCAGCACCTGTTCAAGCTTCGGGCCGATCCCCTTGATCTTTTTCAGGTCTTCCGTCTTGGCGTCGGCTGCAGGCTTGGCGGCCGGCTTTGCCTTGGCGGTGCGCTTCGGCTGCGCCTTTGGTTCTGTCTCGGCGGCCTTCGCTACCTTGGAAGCCTTGGTGCTGGCCGGCTTGTGGCGTGTCACTTTCGGCTTTGGCGCAGGAGCCGGTTGTGCCGGGACGTCTGCAGCGTTCTGCGGACGCGCCGCGGCGTCGGTCGTCTCGTTCGTGCGGCTTGTCCGCTTTGATGCCTCGAGGGCATTCTGGAGCGCGCCGAAGAAGGCGCTGGCGAACTGGCTGGTGATCGTCAATCCGACGGCCGTCGCGGTCGCCATGGCGGCGGCCGACTGGGCCATGAGCGGGTTCATAGCCAGAGCGTCGGCGAAAGGCGCGCGCGCGGGCTCAGCCGCAGGCTTGTCTGCCGCCGCCTTGTCCTCGGGTCCTGTCACCGGTTTCTTCACCAGGTTACTCCGCTGCTTCCATGACGGCGCCATGCGCCATCGCCTTGTGGGTATAGCTATCGATCCGCGCCTCGATTTCCGGACGGAAATTGCGGATCAGGCCCTGGACCGGCCAGGCCGCCGCATCGCCGAGCGCGCAAATGGTGTGCCCTTCGATCTGCTTGGACACCTGCAGCAGCATGTCGATCTCGCGCTTCTGGGCGTTGCCGGTCACCATGCGCTCCATCACCCGCCACATCCAGCCGGTGCCTTCGCGGCACGGCGTGCACTGGCCGCAGCTCTCGTGCTTAAAGAAGGCCGAAAGGCGGGCGATCGCCTTGATGACGTCGGTCGACTTGTCCATGACGATGATCGCCGCGGTGCCGAAGGACGACTTCTTGTCGCGCATGCCGTCGAAGTCCATGATCGCGTCTTCCATGTCCTCGCCCCGGATGATCGGGCAGGAGGCGCCGCCTGGAATGACCGCCAGCAGATTGTCCCAGCCGCCGCGCACGCCGCCGGCGTGCTTTTCGATCAGCTCCCGGAACGGGATGCTCATCGCCTCTTCCACGGTGCACGGCTTGTTGACGTGGCCGGAGATCATGAACAGCTTGGTGCCGACGTTGTTCGGGCGGCCGATCGACGAGAACCAGCCGGCGCCGCGGCGCAGGATGGTCGGCGCAACGGCGATGGACTCGACGTTGTTGACCGTCGTCGGGCAGCCGTAGAGGCCCATGTTGGCCGGGAACGGCGGCTTGAGGCGCGGCTGGCCCTTCTTGCCCTCCAGGCTTTCCAGAAGTGCCGTCTCTTCGCCGCAGATATAGGCGCCGGCGCCATGGTGGACGAAGATGTCGAAGTCCCAGCCGATCTTGTTGTTCGCGCCGAGGAGGCCCGCGTCATAGCATTCGTCGATGGCGGCCTGAAGCGCCTCGCGCTCGCGCATGTATTCGCCGCGGACGTAGATATAGGCGGTGTGGGCACCCATGGCGAAACCGGCAATCACGCAGCCTTCGATCAGCGTGTGCGGATCATGGCGCAGGATCTCGCGATCCTTGCAGGTGCCCGGCTCCGATTCGTCGGCATTGACGACGAGGTAATGCGGCCGGCCGTCGGATTCCTTGGGCATGAACGACCACTTGAGACCGGTCGGGAAGCCGGCGCCGCCGCGGCCGCGCAGGCCCGACGCCTTCATCTCGTCGATGATCCAGTCGCGACCCTTCTCGATGATCTGCTTGGTGCCATCCCAGTGGCCGCGGCTCATCGCGCCCTTCAGGGACTTGTCCTTGAGACCGTAGATATTGGTAAAGATGCGATCCTGGTCTTTTAGCATGATCTATTCCACCGGTCCGCCGACATCCGAGGTCGGCCATTGATATGCATCATGCAGCCAACGGCATGGCCACACAACAAATAGCATTCCTTAAGAAGTCTCGCCTTCCGGCGTCGGCTTCTTGCGTGAGCGCTTCGGCTTGGCGTCGCCCGAGACGGCACCGGGCTCCGGCGGCGCGCCCTCGGCGGCACTGCCGGCGCGCTTGCGGTCGGGCTTGTCCGTCTTCGCGGTTCCCGACAGCGGCTGCGTCTCGGCCGTCTCGACGCGCTGCTGGGCGCCGGCCTTGTCCGTCAGAGGCGTCTTGATCGACTTGTCCGCCTCTTCCGCCGTGTCCTCGGCGCGCCCTGCATCGGTCGGCGCCATGGGTTCTGCGTCCGGATCCGGCTTCGGCTCCAGGTTGGTGCGCACCGGCTTGATCTCTTCCGTCAGCGTCGTCGGGCCGCCGACGGGGGCAGACACCAGACGGTCCACCTGCGGACCGGGCGTGATCTCATTGCCCCGTCCGGCGTGGAAGCGGTCGATGATGTGCTCGAGCTGCGTCGGCGTCAGATCTTCATAGGCATCCTTGAAGATCATCACCATCGGCGCGTTGACGCAGGCGCCCTGACATTCCACCTCTTCCCAGGACAGCGTGCCGTCCTCGTTGAGGTGGAGGGGGTCGGCGTGGATCTTGCTCTTGCAGACCCTGATCAGGTCCTCGGCGCCGCGCAGCATGCAGGGCGTCGTGCCGCAGACCTGCACGTGGGCGCGGGTGCCGACCGGCTTCAGCTGGAACTGGGTGTAGAAGGTCGCCACTTCCAGGACGCGGATGAAAGCCATGTCGAGCTTCTGCGCGACGAATTCGATGGCCGCGCGCGTCACCCAGCCGTCCTGCTCCTGAGCCCGCATCAGAAGCGGGATCACGGCGGACTGCTGGCGCCCCTCCGGATACTTGCGGATGGTGGCCTCGGCCCAGCCGGCATTCTCCTCACTGAAGGCGAAGGCTGACGGTTGGACATTGTCTTCGGCTAGTCGACGAACGGACATTCTTTCTTACGCCTTATCAGTCTTGGAACCGCACTGCCCGGATGCAGCGCCTGTTGAAGCCACGAAGCGGGTCATCAGCGATCCACCTCACCGAACACGATGTCGAGCGAGCCGAGGACCGCCGACACGTCGGCCAGCTGGTGGCCGCGGCACATGAAGTCCATCGCCTGCAGATGGGCAAACCCCGGCGCGCGGATCTTCAGGCGGTAGGGCTTGTTGGTGCCGTCGGCGACGAGATAGACGCCGAACTCGCCCTTCGGCGCCTCGACGGCCGCATACACCTCGCCGGCCGGCACGTGGTAACCTTCCGTGTAGAGCTTGAAGTGGTGGATCAGCGCTTCCATGGAGCGCTTCATCTCGCCGCGCTTGGGTGGCACGACCTTGCCGTCCAGCGACGAGACCGGGCCGACCTTGGCGTCGCCCATCAGGCGGTTGACGCACTGCTTCATGATCTTCACGGATTCGCGCATCTCGATCATGCGGATCACGTAGCGATCGTAGCAGTCGCCGTTCTTGCCGATCGGAATGTCGAAATCCATGTCGGCATAGCATTCGTAGGGCTGCGACTTGCGCAGATCCCAGGCCGCACCCGAACCTCGCACCATGACGCCCGAGAAGCCCAAGGCCCAGCAGTCTTCCAGCTTGACGACGCCGATGTCGACGTTGCGCTGCTTGAAGATGCGGTTGCCGGTCAGAAGCGCGTCGATGTCGTCCAGCGCGCCCAGGAAGGGATCGCACCAGGCACCGATGTCTTCCACCAGCTCCGGCGGCAGGTCCTGATGAACGCCGCCTGGGCGGAAGTAGGCCGCATGCATGCGCGACCCGGAGGCGCGCTCGTAGAAGACCATCAGCTTCTCGCGCTCTTCGAAGCCCCAGAGCGGTGGCGTCAGCGCGCCGACGTCGAGCGCCTGCGTCGTCACGTTGAGCAGGTGCGACAGGATGCGGCCGATTTCGGAGTAGAGCACGCGGATCAGCTGACCGCGGATGGGAACCTCGAGGCCGAGCAGCTTCTCGACCGCGAGACAGTAGGCATGCTCCTGATTCATCGGCGCGACGTAGTCAAGACGATCGAAATAGGGCAGCGCCTGCAGGTAGGTCTTCGTCTCGATCAGCTTCTCGGTGCCGCGGTGCAGCAGGCCGATGTGCGGATCGACCCGCTCGACGATCTCGCCGTCGAGCTCCAGCACAAGCCGCAACACGCCGTGCGCCGCCGGATGCTGCGGTCCGAAGTTGATGTTGAAGTTGCGGACGTTGTGTTCGTTCATGTTAGGCGCGCTCCGCGCTTGGAGGATATAGCGAATAGCGAATAGCGAATGGTGGGTCCAAACGGTTCATGTCTTTTCCTGCAGACTTCGGATCAACGCTCTGATCATTCGGCCAATTTCATCGCACTGCTCCATGAGGCTCTGAAACTGGGGTGCCGCGAGGATTTCCACCCGGCGCGCGATGATCATGTGCGTCTCCAACTCTTTCAGGGATCCTTGCGCTATCCTCAGGAACTGAATGAAACTGCCGGTGCTGTCTCGCCCGTGGCCTTCCGCAATATTTGCGGCAACCGATGTTGCCGCTCTGCGGACCTGAGCTGTCAAACCGTAGACTTCAGCCTTCGGAAACCCTTCGCTGGCGCGATAGCAGTGAACTGCAAGCTCGATTGCCTGCTGCCAGACCTTGAGATCCCTGTAGGAATTGATCGTCTGCTCGTTCCTTTCGTTTCGGCGAAACAACTATTCGCTATTCGCTACTCGCTATTCGCCCTACCTAATGCCTACTGCCTAATACTTCAGACCTTCGCCTTCTCGTCGCCAGGGAGCACATAGTCGGTCCCCTCCCAGGGCGAGAGGAAATCGAAGCTGCGGAATTCCTGCCGCAGGTTTACCGGCTCATACACAACACGCTTGGCACCGTCGTCGAAGCGAACCTCCACAAAACCGGTCGTCGGGAAATCCTTGCGCAGCGGATGGCCCTCGAAGCCGTAGTCGGTGAGGATGCGGCGCAGGTCCGGGTGGCCGGTGAACAGGATGCCGTACATGTCCCAGGCTTCGCGTTCGAACCAGTCGGCGCCGGGATAGACGCCGAAGGCGGACGGGACGGGTTCGTCCTCGGCCACCAGCACCTTGATGCGGATGCGCGTGTTCTGGCGCGGCGACAGCAGGTGGTAGACGACGTCGAAGCGCTTTTCGCGCTGCGGCCAGTCGACGCCACAGATGTCGATGAAGTTGATGAACCCGCACTGCACGTCGTCGCGCAGGAAGGTCAAAAGCGGGATCAGCTTCTCCGGCGTGGTCATGACCGTCAGCTCGCCGAAGGCGATGTCGGCCGATTCCACCAGGTCCGGATGCATTTCGGCAATATGCGCCGAGAGGTCTCTGAGGGCTTCGCTCATGTCGGTGTCCTTGCCCTTAGCGCTCGATCGTGCCGGTACGGCGGATCTTCTTCTGCAGCAGAAGCACGCCGTAAAGCAGTGCCTCTGCCGTGGGGGGACAGCCCGGTACGTAGATGTCCACCGGCACGATGCGGTCGCAGCCGCGTACCACGGAGTAGGAATAGTGATAGTAGCCGCCGCCGTTGGCGCAGGAGCCCATCGAGATCACGTAGCGCGGCTCGGGCATCTGGTCGTAGACCTTGCGCAGCGCCGGCGCCATCTTGTTGGTGAGCGTGCCCGCGACGATCATCACGTCGGACTGGCGCGGCGAGGCGCGCGGCGCAAAGCCGAAGCGCTCGGCGTCATAGCGCGGCATCGACATCTGCATCATCTCGACGGCGCAGCAGGCCAGACCGAAGGTCATCCACATCAGCGAGCCGGTGCGCGCCCAGGTGATCAGCTCGTCGGTCGAGGTGACGAGGAAGCCCTTGTCGGCGAGCTCGTTGTTGATCTCGCCGAAGAAACGGTCATCGCTGCCGACCGGCTTGCCGGTGGCAGGATCGATGATGCCCTTGGGTTGTGGCGCGACGAGGGTGTTGCCGTGATCGACTACTCCCATTCCAGCGCTCCTTTCTTCCACTCATAAATGAAGCCGACCGTGAGGACGGCGAGGAATACCATCATCGACCAGAAGCCGAACCAGCCGATCTCGCCGAAGGACACCGCCCAGGGGAACAGGAAGGCCACTTCCAGATCGAAGATGATGAACAGGATCGACACCAGGTAGAACCGGATGTCGAATTTCATGCGCGCGTCGTCGAAGGCGTTGAAGCCGCATTCGTAGGCTGACAGCTTTTCCGAGTCGGGCGCCTTGTAGGCGACGGCGAACGGGGCAATCAGCAGAGCCAGTCCGATCACGAGGGCAATACCGATGAAGATTGCGATCGGGATGTAGGCAGTGAGGAGTTCACTCATGGTAGTCGATCCCTGCTTGCCGGTAGCGCCGGGCGGCGCTCGATCAACAATGCACGGGCAAAGCGAACGTGCATTGCAATTGGCCCGTGACTACCGCAGCGCACGCCCGCACGCAAGACATTTAGCGACCGCCGCTTGCGCCTATACGGCACAGCTGCACAGGAACATCGGCGACATCCGGAGGCTTTGCCGCGCAGCCAAAGGGAACGCGTCGAAACCGCATTAAAAGCTGATTTCATCTTATAAAGTCACGACAGCCTGAAAAGGCCACAAAAGCGAGAGCAGCACGTGGCCGCCGGGAGAATCAGTCGATGCCGCCGGGAGAATCAGTCGATCAGCCGCAATCGACCCTGACCCGAAAGATGGGGGCGCTCCCCTGCCTTCGCAAGAGAATCGGCGGCTGTTTTTCAGCAAATTCTAAAACTGGAAACCGGCGCACGGCTGGCGGCAGTTGAAGCGACTGTCGGGAGGGAGGAATTGGGTGAAACTGGCGCGAGTGACGGGGCTCGAACCCGCGACCTCCGGCGTGACAGGCCGGCACTCTAACCAACTGAGCTACACCCGCGCATATGTTTCCGCCTTTCGGCGATCCGACATTCATTGAAGAACATCGGCAGACTTCGAGGATACGAATGGCGCGAGTGACGGGGCTCGAACCCGCGACCTCCGGCGTGACAGGCCGGCACTCTAACCAACTGAGCTACACCCGCGCATTTCGTAAGGGCCAAGACCCTTCCCGGAGCGGCCTCGACCGCCTCGGATGAGCGGCTAACTAAGAGGTTCGCGAACGGGTGTCAAGCGCGTTTCAAGACAAAAGGATGAAGGGTGCAAGCTTTGCCCACAACCACCGCGACGCACCCGCGACCGCATCAAAAAAATCCGCTTCTTAGCAGAAAGCCTCTTGCGGTTTCTCCGCGATCCGCATAGATCACGGCCACCGACGCGCCGGACATGCTCCGCGACGCGAGAGGGCGATTAGCTCAGTTGGTAGAGCGCCTCGTTTACACCGAGGATGTCGGCGGTTCGAGTCCGTCATCGCCCACCATTTTCCCGTTGCCATATATATAACAGGACTTGCTGCGCTGGCCTTATGCGATTACGCAGGAGGTAGCAGCGCGCGGCTCCCCTCAGCGCTATTAAGTGATGTAGCGGAGATGCACGTGAAATCTTCCAATAAGCTGCGGAGCATTGATAGCTTCTTAGTGGATTTCTTTAGCCGCATTGATCCGAATCAGCTCATACCTGATGAAAACTCTTATTCTGCGGATAGAAGGACCCAGTTCAAAGCTCCAGATCACTTTATGTTCGATCGCCGGATCTTAGTTGAGAGAAAATCCCTACAGGCCCACAACAACGCATTCCTCGACCGCATCAATATTGTGACGAAAGAACAGGGCGAAGAGTATGTAGTCTTCGGCGAAGCTAGCGTGAACGCGCTCTTTCGCGGTCTTCAGGATCCAGCCCGAGCACATAGGCGCTTCGAGAAACTGTCTCTTAATAAACTTGAATCTCACATAGTTGACGCACGTGATAAGTTCAACGAGCACAGTTCGGCGACGGGAGTCGTGGCAGCCAGTCGAATCGTCATAATCAGCGACGAAGGTGGGACAGTTGCAACTGATGGAAGGCTGGTCGAGTGGTTTATGGGACAGCTATTCGCACGTCGTAGCAAAACACGAGATAAAGTTGGATCTATAAACTCCATAGTATACATCCGAGACCCTCAGCACACTATCACGGGCGAAAACGCACATTGGTTTAAATGGGTTACGCAAGAGAAAGCCACGACTGAGCAACGTTCTGACATTACTTTTTTTGGAGGGTTGATCTACACAGCGCTTGCTGCCCATTTCAAAGATGTCGGGAAAGACACCCGCAAGTTTGGCGATCCGGTACAGCTTCTCGTATGAAAAGCGCTATGATTACCTGCTCTCGGATCTGAACGGTCGCATTTCTCCCCTCTACAACCGCACCACATCCACCCCGTCCCCCAGCTCCCGCTTGGCCGTCTCCACCACGCTCGTCTGGTGGGTGAAGAGCAGCGTCTGGTGCGTTTCGCCGGCGGCCGCCAGGGTGCGCAGGCCCGCCGCGGTGCGGTCGTCGTCGAAGGTCTGGAAGATGTCGTCGAGCACCAGCGGGGCCGGCTCGTTGCGGCGGCAGTAGTCCTCCAGGAAGGCCAGCCGCAGCGCGAGATAAAGCTGGTCGCCTGTGCCTTCGCTGAGGCCCACAAGCGGCACCTGCTCGCCCGTCTGGCGCTCGACGGCGAGCTGCAGCTCGTCGCGCTCGTCATAGACCTGCAGGAGGCGGGCGAAGCGGCCGCCGGTGAGGCCTGAGAACAGCTCCCCTGCCCGCTTCATCACGGGATCGGCCTGGCGCTCGCGGTAGGCCTCCATCGAGGACGAGAGGAGGCTGGCGGCGAGCTTCAGCACCACCCAGCGGCGGGCAAGCTCTTTGGCCTCCGTTTCGGCGGCAAGCTTCTGGAAGACGGCGCGTTCGGCGCCGACGCCGGTCTCCAGGTCGCGGCGGCGGCGCTCGTTTTCGGCCTGCAGGATGCCGAGCGCATTCATCCGCTCGATCAGCCGGTCCTCGCCGGCCGTCAGCCGGTCGATCTCCAGCCCGGCGGCGATCCGGTCGAAGCCCGCGAGTGCCGCGCGAATCTCCTCCTCCGAGGCGCCGCCGGCGTGTTCGGCAAAGCGGTCGCGGCAGTTGCGCAGCTCCCGCTCCAGATGCTGGCGCCGGCGCAGGTCGTCGAGCACCTGTGGCAGATCTTCCGGCGTTTTCTGCAGCCGTGCGGCAAGACGCTCCGCCTCCTGCGTCAGGTCCGCCTGTTCGACCGCAAGCCGGGTGAGCGTCAGCCCGACGCGCTCCAGTTCGGCCGAGAGCGCTGCGCGGTGCTTGTTTTCCGCTGTCTCCGCCATCAGCCGCTCGTGCAGGAGGCTCGCCGCCACTTCGGCCGGAACCCCGGCGAGATCCGGCGCCACGGCCGCCACCGCCTTGGCGCTTGCCGCCTCGAAGGCCTCCATGTCGCGCATCATGCCGCGCACGCGCCGCTCGCGGTTCTGTCGCTCGAAGAGCGTTTCCGGCACCGTGCGCCAGGCCTCAAGGGCGGCCAGCGCCATGGGCGGCTCGGCATCCTCCGGCAGGCCGACGGCGGTCAGCGCGCTGGCAAAGCCCGATTGCCAGCGGGCGATCTCGTCGAGCAGGCCCCGCTCGCGCTCCTCCAGACGGGCAAGCGCCTGTTCGGCCATGGCCCGCTTCGTCTCGCCGGCGCGGCTTTCCACCCAGGCCTGGGCAATCTCGGCGAGGCGTCGCTCCAGCCCGCGGGCAATCGCCGTGGTCGGCAGGGCGGCGGCGGCAAAGCCGGTCGCATCGGCAAGCGACAGCAGCGCCGGGCGCACCCTGTCCTCCTTCAGCTTCAGCGCCTCCAGCTCGTCGCGCAGCGCGTCGCTCTCGCGCAGCTGGCGGAAGAGCTCGTCGACGCCGCGGCGCCAGTCGATCATCCGCTCCGGCGCCACGGGGCGGATGCCGGCAGTGCGAAAGCCGTCCTCGTAGTCGGTCAGTTCGTCGGAGAGCGTGATGTCGGCCTCTTTCGCCTGCTTGGCCGCCACCGTCAGGCCCTGCTCGAGCTCACGTTGCCGAAGCAGCAGTTGTGCGTGGCGCGACACTCGTTCGGCATCGGAGAGCGCCGTGTCGGCCAGATCGTCGGCCTCGACGATGGCGCCGGCCAGACGGTCGAAGCCGGTGGTGTCCGGCGTGGTACGCAAATCCTCAAGCAGTCCGTCGCGTTCGGCGCGGCTTGCCGCGATCTGTTCGCGGGAAACGATTCGGCCACTGCCTTCCAGCGCCGCCAGCTGGTGCGCCGTCTCCGCCGCCTCCTCCTCCAGCGCCGTCACTTTGGCGGTCGCGGCCTTCGCCTCCAGGCGGGCCTCCTCGATGCGGCGGCGGTGTTCGCCGAGCGCGCCGGCTTCCGGCAGCGGCAGGGCAAGGAGGGCGCGCAGATCCGTGACCGCCGGGACAAGGCGGGCCATGGCGGCAGAGAGATCCGATTCGGCGCGGGAGAGACGCACCTGCAGCGTCTCGGCGCGCTGCAGGTCGGCAAGCTCCGGCTGCAGGGCCGCCAGCTGTTCCGTCCAGGGTTTCGGGTCGAGCAGCCGCCGGTCGGGGCCGCTCTCCTCGATTCGCCGCAGCGTGTCGTGCTCCTCCTCGATGCGCTCGCGGACATCGCGCAGACCGCGGTCGAGCTTTGTCCCCTCCTCCACCAGCGTGCGCAGCCGCGCCAGATCGGCATCCGGTGGCTGGCGGCTTTCGAGATCGGCGACGCCGGACAGGCCGAGACGTCTAGCTGCCTGGGCCAGCCGCTGGTCGAAATCCTCCACCTCGGCGCGCACCCGGCCAATGTCGTTGCGGGCATTCACATAGGCGCCGATGCCGGAGTGAGCGGCCATGATGGCGGCAGAGGCCGAGAGCAGCGGATCGTTGACGTGGATGGCGCGCAGATCGTCGGAGAATTTTGCCTTGTCGGCCTCGGAGCGGCGCAGCGCCGCCTCGTTGTCGCGCAGCCGGTCGAGGAGAAGGGCAAGCTCCGCCTCGAAATCCGCCGGCAGCCCGGCCAGCGCCTCGAAATCGGCCAGTTGCGCGCGCTCCCGGTCGATCTCGCGGATGATCGGGTCGAGCCGCTGCAGCAGGCGCAAGTGCTCCAGTGCCCGCTTCGTCTCCTGCCGCTCGGCGGAGACGGTTTGCAGATCCGATTCGATCTCGGCCTGTTCGGCGATCAGCCGCTTCCAGTCGCTCGCCTTCAGTTCGTTGTCGCGCTCCGCCTTGCGGGCCTCCTCGTGCGCGTCCAGCACCTGGTAGAACAGCCGGTCCTTGGAACGGCGGGGCGCATAGATGACATCCGCCTCCGCCTCCAGTTCCTTGCGCATCTCGGAAAGGCCCGTGAGCCCGGAGGCCGCGGAAAAGAGCAGGCTGCCGATCTCGCCGCCGCTCTTCAGCATGCTCTCGCCGCCGGCCCGCAGTGATGCGGAGTTGAGCCCGAAGGCACGCTCGAAGACGTCGCGGCTCAAGCTTCCGAGGAAGGGCGTCAGCGCATCGTCGGCCAGCGCTTCTTCCGCGTCCGTTGCGGAAAGCAGCGTGCTCTTGCGGCCCCGGCGGCGGCGGAAGGTCAGGCTCGCGCCATCACGGGAAGTGACCTGTGCCCCGACGCGCAGGGAGGCAGGATCGTGCTGGAAACTGTATTGCGCCGCCGTCGGGAAGCCGAACAGCAGGTCGGAGATCGCCGAGAGCGCCGAGGACTTGCCGGCCTCGTTGGGGCCGTAGACGATGTGCAGCTTGGCATCGGCGCGAAACGCCAGGCTTCGGTCGGTGAGCGCGCCGTAGCGCAGGATGTCGAGGCGTTCGAAGCGCATCAGCCGGCCCCTCCCGCACGCCCGATCAGAAGCTCGCGAGCCTCCGCCAGAAGTGCCGCGGCATCGTCTCCCAGCGCCAGCTCACGAGCGCCGATGCCGCCCGGCAGGCGCGCGGTAATCTCCGCCAGCCGTGCCTCGGCCTCCTCCATGAGTTCGGGCGGCAGATCGCCGGGGATCAGGCCCTCGAGCCCGAGCCCGCCGGCCAGCCCCGCCGTTGCGCCAGACATGCCGGCATCCTCGACGCGCACGTCGAGCTTCTCCAGCCAGATGTCCTCGTGGCAGCGGTGGCAGGCGGCCTGCGCCTCGTCGCGGAAATCCTGCGCCCGGGCGAGCAGCTCGCGCCGGAACCGCGTCCTGCCGGTGAGGCGGATGCGCAGCGCCAGCGGCCGGCCCTCCATGATTTCCGCGACATGCTCCAGTGCCGCCTCGATGCGCCGCAGGATGGTGGGCAGATCCTCGTCCGGCTCGACCGTGACGCTGGCTTCGGCAAAGCGGGCGCCGTCGGTGATGATCCGCTCGTGGCGGATCTCGCCATCCTCAACGGTGACGAGCACGGCCCCCTTGGCGCCCTGCTCGCGGATGCTGCGCCCCTGCAGATTGCCCGGGAAGATGATCAGCGGGTCCTCCGCCACCACCTCGTAGTCATGCACATGGCCGAGCGCCCAGTAGTCGTAGCCGCGCGAGCGCAGATCCTCGACGGAACAGGGCGCGTAGGTCGCATGCGGCTCGCGGCCGGTCAGCGAGGTGTGCAGCACGCCGATGTTGAACCAGCCGGGCTGCGGCGGTGGATAGGCGAGCGAAAGGTTTTCCGTTGCCGAGCGTTCGGCAAACCCCTGGCCGTGCAGCGCCACCTTCAGATGGTCGAGCGTGAAACTGCCGGGCTTGTTGACGGGGAACTCGCGGACGTTCTTCGGCAAAGTGATCGTCTTGGTGATGACGCTTTCGGCGTCATGATTGCCCTTCAGGAGGAAGACCGGGATGCCGGCGCGCTCCAGTCGTGCCACCTCGCGGTTGAAGAAGAGGCCGATCTTGTTGTCCTTCCAGTCGCCGTCATAGACGTCACCGGCGACCAGGAAGAAATCCACCTGCCGTTCGACCGCCTGATCGACGAGTGTTGCGAAGGCCTTGCGGCTTGCCTCCAGGAAGAGCTCCGCGACGGCGGCATCCTTCATGGCAAGCCCCTGGAAGGGGCTGCCCAGGTGCAGGTCGGCGGAATGGATGAAACGGAAGGAGGACATCGAATCGCTTGCTTTTGTTGTCTCTGCTGAGCAGGTGTTTTAGGCTATTGCCGGGCATGGCGATAGCGCGGGTATTCGGCCTGTGGACAGTCAGCCCTTATTCCGGAGGAGACAACATGAGACAGCACGCGTTCGGGCGCACATCCTTCACCGTCAGCGAGATCGGCTTCGGCGCCTGGCAGATAGGCGGTTCCTGGGGCGACGTCAGCGAGGCGGACGGCCGTGCGGCGCTGGAAGCCGCGCTCGACGCCGGCGTCACCTTCATCGACACGGCAGACGTCTATGGCGACGGGCGCTCGGAAAAGATCATCCAGAGCGTGCTCGCCGCGCATGGCGGCAGCCGGCCGATGGTGGCCACCAAGGCCGGACGCAGGCTGAGCCCGCACACGGCGGACGGTTACACCAGGGGGAACCTCGAGGCCTTCATCGATCGCAGCCTTGCCAATCTCGGCGTCGAGACCCTCGACCTCGTGCAGTTGCACTGCCCGCCGGCCGAGGTCTTCTACCGGCCGGAGGTGTTCGGGGCGCTCGACGACCTGCGCCAGTCCGGCAAGATCCGGAGCTACGGGGTCAGCGTCGAGAAGGTCGAGGAGGCGCTGAAGGCGATCGAATATCCCGACGTCGTCAGCATCCAGATCATCTACAACCTCTTCCGCCAGCGTCCGGCCGACCTGTTCTTCAAGGAGGCCAAGCGCAAGAACGTGGCGGTCATCGTCCGTGTCCCGCTCGCCAGCGGTCTGCTGTCGGGCAAGATCAGCCGCGAGACGGCCTTTGCGGCCGACGACCACCGTAACTTCAACCGCCACGGCGAGGCCTTCGACGTCGGCGAGACCTTCGCCGGCGTGCCCTTCGAGGTCGGCCTCCAGGCCGTGGAGGAAGTCCGCAAGCTGGTGCCGGAGGGGGCCGCCATGGCCGCCTTCGCGCTGAAGTGGATCCTGATGAACGAGGCCGTCACCGTGGTCATTCCCGGCGCCCGCAACGCCGAGCAGGCCCGTGCCAATGCCGCCGCCGCCGATCTGGCCGCGCTCTCCGACGACGTGATGACGGCGGCCCGGGAAGTTTACGCGCGGCTGATCGCGCCGCATGTCCACCAGCGCTGGTAGGAAGCCAAGGCTTGCGACAAACAGAAAGGCCGGGCATCGCTGCCCGGCCTTTCCGATTCGATCTACGAGAGATCAGTTGGTGACGTTGAGATCGACCTGCCAGAACAGCGTCTCGCCGGAGCTGTCGTCGACGCCATCGTTGTCGGTGACGGCATAGGCCGCACCGGCGGCGTCGAAGGCAAAGCCTTCCAGCTTGTCGACGGCGTAGCCGTTGGTCGCAGCCTTCAGGTCCGGCAGGAAGTCATGAACTTCTTCCTTGGCGACCGTCGGCAGTTCCTCGCCGATCTTGCCGGGCTTCAGGTCGGCGATCGCGACGCGATAGAGCTTCTTCAGCTTGGCATTGTCGCCGATCTGGTTGTCGCGCTCGACGATATAAACGTGATCGCCGCGGGCGGTGATTTCGGAAAGACCGACCCAGCCGGCTTCCGTCGCCTCGAGCGGATAGTGGACCGCGCCCCATTCCTTGGACTTCGGATTGTAGGAAACGAGCTTGACCATGCCCTTCCCGTCGTCCTTCCATTCGCGTTGAACGGCCATCCAGAGCGTCATGTCATCGCCGGTGCCGACGGAGGTGATGCCTTCCAGGCCGAAGCGGGTCTGGCCTGCGAGCAGCTCCACCGGGAAACCGATTTCTGACTTGATGACGCCCTTGGCATCGACATTGTAGATGCCGTGGCCGGTGAGCTTGGCCGGGTCACCTTCGGAGGCCAGCCAGAAGCCGCCCTTGCCGTCGAGCGCAATGCCTTCGATATCGAGCTTCTGGGCAGCTGCTCC
The DNA here is from genome assembly GCF_056530405.1 of Rhizobium sp. PK7-22. Taxonomy (NCBI): domain Bacteria; kingdom Pseudomonadati; phylum Pseudomonadota; class Alphaproteobacteria; order Hyphomicrobiales; family Rhizobiaceae; genus Rhizobium; species Rhizobium sp. PK7-22. The sequence goes on along the minus strand of NZ_CP096514.1, from coordinate 2,097,552 downwards.
ACCCCGGGTGACCGGGAGAGCCGAGGTGATCATGGCCGGCTTCTGGGTTGCGTCGATCGTGAAGATCGTCGGCTGCATTCCGTAGAAGCTGTCGTTGACGGCGTAGAGCGTGCCGGCCTTTTCGGCATCGCCGACGAGACCGGACAGCGCACCCCAGCCGATCGGCGCACCGTCGACCATGGCGGACTGGATCATCGGATAGGCTGCTTCGCCTTCCGCCAGTTCATAGATCATCACGTGGGAGCGGGCGCCGCCGTCTTCACCGAGATCGGCCTCGTTGGAGGTCGCCAGCAGGTTGCGGGCCGGGATGGCAATGGCGCTTTCCGGCGAGATGCCGGAAGGCAGCAGCTGCACCAGTTCCGGCTCGGCACCGGTGTCCTTGTAGACGGCAACGATCGAGGCGCGCTCGGCCATCACGAAGAAATACTTCTGATCGCCGAAGGTCGCGGCTTCCAGGCCTTCGGGCTCGACGCCCTTCGACTTGGCGCGCTTGTCCGGAAAATGACCGATCTGGGCGATCGCCAGTTCCAGCGACGGGCCCGATTCGTAAAGCACCTTGCCGGTCTTGTCGAAGATCGTGAAGCCGCGCGATCCGCCCTTGTAGTCGCCTTCGTTGGCCACCACGAAACGGTCGTCGTCCAGCCACTTCAGGGCGTCCGGCTCGCGGGCTACATCTTCCAGCTTGCCGGTAAACTTCAGCGCGCCGTCCGACTTGGTGTCGACGCCGTCGAGATCGACCGTGCCGGCGGAGAAGTGGGTCTTCACCTCGCCCGTCTTCCCGTCGATGATGACGATGTGGTTGTTCTCCTGCAGCGTCAGGGCGATTTCGCCGAGGCTGTTGATGGAGACGAATTCCGGCTCCGGATCGTCGCCGGCCACATCGGCAAGGCCAGTCACGTCCACATGCTTGATCGAACCGCAATCTGCAACGCCGTCGTTCAGCGTGATGATCGCCAGGTCGCCGGCAGGCATCTGCGGGATCTCGCCGTCGTTGAGATCCTCGTCGCGCTCGTTCTCGATCGCGATTGCCGCAAAGCTCTTGTCGCCGGAGATGGCAACCGAGTCCGGCTGACCGCCAAGATCGCAACTGGCTTCGATCGACTTAGATGCGAGATCGACGACGACGAACTTGCCCGACGGCTTGACGAAGCTTTCGGACGTGTTGACGGCGACCAGAACCTTGGAACCGGCAACGGTGACGGACGTCGGTTCGCCGTCCATCATCAGCGCGCCGGCGGCCTTGGGCGCCTTGGCATCGGTGATGTCGACAAAGCCGATGCCGCCGAGCGGGCTGTCGGAGTAGATCAGCGTGTTGCCGTCCTCGGACGCGGTGATGATTTCAGCCGATGTCGTCGTCATATTTTCCTTGTCGGCCGGCAGATTGGAAGCGACGGGGAAGGACGCGATACGGTTGAAGACCGGCTCGGCAGACGCGGGAATTGCAGCAGAAGCAAGCAGTGCCGCAGTCAGTGCGGCGCGTACGGAAATTCTCATGGGAAGCCCTCCTGTCCATGAAGCGAACAAGGGCGCTTGTGCGGCACGGGCATGACAGGCAGATGACACGCTGCTCACGTTAGGCGCTGCTGAAAAACATCCAGGGAAAAAGAAAAAAGGCCCGGACCAAGCCGAGCCTTTCAAGAAACAAGAGGCAAAAGCTTACTTGTTGTTGACCGCGTCCTTCAGGCCCTTGCCGGCCGAGAACTTCGGCACGTTGCGTGCCGGGATGTCAACTTCGGCGCCGGTCGAAGGATTGCGACCCTTCGATGCTTCACGCCGGGAAACGGAAAAGCTGCCAAAACCAGCCAGGCGGATATCGCCGCCATTCTTCAGTTCGGACTGAACAGTCTCAAATACGGCGTCGACAGCCGAAGCGGCATCAGCCTTGGAGAGGCTAGCCTTTTCCGCAACTGCGGCAACCAGTTCATTCTTGTTCATGTTTCCACCCTTTCAAACGGTATTGAAACGACTCAAGTTTAATCGGGCCCAGCACAAATCGATGTGAGCCTTCACTCGTCACAAGCGCCGCTATCGCCTGAAAAACAAGAGGTATTGAGGCCTTTTCACAAAAAAAGCCGGCTTCTAACCGGCTTTTTTTCGTCATCGTGCCAATTTGGCATAGTCACGCCCCCCAGATATTGAGGGGCGAAGTGTCAGTGGGCGAAGGTGCTTCCCGCTTCGTCGACGCCGTCGACCGTGGCAATCACAGGTGTCTCCACGGTTCCGTCCCACTCGATGGGCTCAGGCTTGCGCAACAGCGCATGCTCGATGACTTCGCCCATCCGGGACACCGGGATGATCTCCATGTTGTTCTTCACGTTGTCCGGAATCTCCGCCAGATCCTTGGCGTTCTCTTCCGGGATCAGAACCTTCTTGATGCCGCCACGGAGGGCTGCGAGCAGCTTCTCCTTGAGCCCGCCGATAGGCAGGACTCGTCCTCGCAGGGTGATCTCGCCCGTCATCGCGACGGTCTTGTCCACCGGAATGCCGGTCATGATCGAGACGATGGCCGTGGCCATGGCGACACCGGCAGACGGACCGTCCTTCGGGGTTGCGCCTTCGGGCACATGCACGTGAATGTCCGACTTGTCGAAGCGCGGCGGCTCGATGCCGAAATCGACCGCACGCGAACGGACGTAGGACGCCGCCGCAGAAATCGATTCCTTCATCACTTCCTTCAGATTGCCCGTGACTGTCATGCGGCCCTTGCCCGGCATCATGACGCCTTCGATGGTCAGCAGTTCACCGCCGGCTTCCGTCCAGGCAAGACCGGTCACCACGCCCACCTGGTCCTCGCCCTCGGCTTCGCCGTGGCGGTAGCGCGGAACGCCCAGATAGTCGTTGATGTTGGCCGCCGTGACATGGATCGACGTCGACTTGCCCTTGATGATCTCGGTCACCGCCTTGCGGGCAAGCTTCATCAGCTCACGCTCGAAGTTACGGACACCGGCTTCGCGGGTATACTGCTGGATCACCGACATCAGCGCATCGTCGCTGACTGAGAATTCGTTCGGCTGCAGCGCATGCTCCTTGATCGCCTTCGGCAGAAGGTGACGCTTGGCGATTTCCCGCTTTTCATCTTCCGTGTAACCGGCGATGCGGATGATCTCCATGCGGTCCATCAGCGGTGCCGGGATGTCCAGCGTGTTCGCCGTGGTGATGAACATCACGTCCGAAAGATCGTATTCGACCTCCAGGTAATGGTCCATGAACGTGGCGTTCTGGGCCGGATCGAGCACTTCCAGAAGCGCCGAAGACGGATCGCCGCGGTAGTCCTGGCCCAACTTGTCGATCTCGTCGAGAAGAAACAGCGGGTTGGACTTCTTGGCCTTCTTCATCGACTGGACGACCTTGCCGGGCATCGAGCCGATGTAGGTGCGGCGGTGGCCGCGGATTTCGGCTTCATCGCGAACGCCGCCGAGAGCCATCCGGACATACTCGCGACCGGTTGCCTTGGCGATCGACTGGGCAAGCGACGTCTTGCCGACGCCCGGAGGGCCGACGAGGCACAGGATGGGACCCTTGATCTTCGTGGACCGCGCCTGGACTGCCAGATACTCGATGATCCGTTCCTTGACCTTATCAAGGCCAAAGTGGTCCAGCTCCAGCACCTTCTCGGCATGGTTCAGATCGGTCCTGACCTTCGACTTCTTGTTCCATGGAATCGACAGCAGCCAGTCGAGGTAGTTGCGCACGACGGTCGCTTCCGCAGACATCGGGCTCATCGACTTCAGCTTCTTCATTTCGGCGTCGGCCTTTTCACGGGCCTCCTTCGAAAGCTTCGTCTTGGAGATGCGCTCCTCCAGTTCGGCCATCTCGTCGCGGCCGTCCTCACCGTCGCCGAGCTCCTTCTGGATCGCCTTCATCTGCTCGTTCAGGTAATATTCGCGCTGGGTCTTCTCCATCTGGCGCTTCACGCGCGAGCGAATGCGCTTCTCGACCTGAAGGACCGAAATCTCGCCTTCCATGAAGCCGAGCGCCTTTTCGAGGCGACCCTTGACGCTGACCGTCTCGAGCATCTCCTGCTTCTCGGTGATCTTGATGGAGAGATGCGAGGCGACCGTGTCGGCAAGCTTCGAATAGTCCTCGATCTGGCTGGCAGCACCGACGACTTCCGGAGAGATCTTCTTGTTCAGCTTGACGTAGTTCTCGAACTCCGAGACCACGGAGCGCGACAGGGCCTCGACCTCGACGGGATCTTCTTCCGGCTCGTCGAGCACGGAAGCCGAAGCCTCGTAGAATTCTTCACGGTCGGTGTAGCTGGAAATCTTGGCGCGCGCACGGCCCTCGACCAGCACCTTGACGGTGCCGTCGGGCAGCTTCAGCAGTTGCAGCACGTTGGCGACCGTTCCGACCTCGTAGATGGCCGACGGCTCAGGATCGTCGTCACCGGCATTGATCTGGGTGACCAGCATGATCTGCTTGTCGGAACCCATGACCTCTTCCAGAGCGCGGATCGACTTCTCTCGCCCAACGAACAGGGGGACGATCATATGCGGAAAAACCACAATGTCGCGCAGGGGCAGCAGCGGGAAGGTATCGACGCTGGGTGCCTCGGACGTTGAATTTGTCATTCTTCTTCCTTTCATATCCCGTTACCGGGATTGCCCCAGACCACTCATCCGGGGATTCCACTTGAGCCGCAAGTGGAGTGTCTGACCAATGATTTCAAGCCTCGTTCACCCTTTGGGCCCGTCGACAGGGGAAGGCGCCAGGGGCGAGGAACGCAGATACTCGTCATGCCGGAAATGGTGCTTCAGACAATCATTGCCCGTGCCGCCATCAGCGCTGGCGATTCCTGATCTTTACCCATACCCCCAAATCGGAGTCGAGCGAAGCAATATACATCGTATCACAGCAGCATGACATCGCTGAACCCGAATACGGAAACGAAAAGAGGCCCTTGCGGGCCTCTCACATCATCAATCGGGCCCGGCATCAGGCCGAGACGTTGGTCTTTTCGTCCTGCCGATCGGCATAGATGTAGAGCGGGCGGGCGTTGCCGCGCACGACATCCTCGGAGATCACCACTTCCCGGACACCTTCCAGCGCCGGAAGCTCGAACATGGTGTCGAGCAGGATCTTCTCCATGATGGAGCGCAGTCCGCGGGCACCGGTCTTGCGGGTGATCGCCCGACGGGCGATCTCGCGCAGAGCGTCCTCGTGGAACGTCAGTTCCACGTCTTCCATCTCGAACAGCCGCTGGTACTGCTTGACCAGCGCGTTCTTCGGTTCCGACAGGATCTGGATCAGCGCATCCGCATCGAGATCTTCGAGCGTCGCCAGGACCGGCAGACGACCGATGAACTCGGGGATGAGGCCGAACTTGACCAGGTCTTCCGGCTCCAGTTCGCGCAGGACCTCGCCGACGCGGCGATCGTCTTCCGCCTTGACCGATGCACCAAAGCCGATCGAGGTCTTCTCTCCACGAGCGGAGATGATCTTGTCGAGGCCGGCGAATGCACCGCCGCAGATGAACAGGATGTTGGTAGTGTCCACCTGCAGGAATTCCTGCTGCGGATGCTTGCGGCCACCCTGCGGCGGAACCGAAGCCACGGTGCCTTCCATGATCTTCAGAAGCGCCTGCTGGACGCCCTCGCCCGACACGTCGCGGGTGATCGAGGGGTTGTCCGACTTGCGCGAAATCTTGTCGACTTCGTCGATGTAGACGATGCCGCGCTGTGCGCGCTCGACATTGTAGTCCGCCGACTGCAGCAGCTTCAGGATGATGTTTTCCACATCCTCGCCGACGTAACCGGCTTCGGTCAGCGTCGTTGCGTCAGCCATGGTGAAGGGAACGTCGATGATGCGGGCCAAGGTCTGCGCAAGATAGGTCTTGCCGCAACCGGTCGGGCCGACCAGCATGATGTTCGACTTCGCCAGTTCGACATCGCCACCCTTGGACGCATGCGCCAACCGCTTGTAGTGGTTGTGCACCGCGACCGAGAGGATGCGCTTTGCCTGCTGCTGGCCGATCACATATTCGTCGAGAACCTTGATGATGTCCTGTGGGGTCGGCACGCCTTCGCGCGACTTCACCATGGAGGTCTTGTTCTCTTCCCGGATGATATCCATGCAGAGTTCGACGCATTCATCGCAGATGAACACCGTCGGTCCGGCAATCAGCTTGCGGACTTCGTGCTGGCTCTTGCCGCAGAACGAACAATACAGGGTATTCTTGGAGTCGCCGCCGTTGCTGCCGCTGACTTTGCTCATATCACTTTCCTTCCAGCACTCCGCTCTCCCGTTTCCGGGTGCGGTCCACTCTTGCTTGCCGCCACGTCCACCTTGCGTGACAACGCGCCGGTCTTGCCTGGGGTACTTCTACCGGTCTGGACGCCGGTCCGGATCGGCGGCAACGAATCCCCTTCAGAATACCAAATGCTATGCGGCAAAAATCTACACAACATTAATAGGTACTAATACCGCTTTCCCTGCCGGTTGAAACCCCCGCATCGTCACATGCGGGTGACATTGGAAAGCGATACTAGAAGATTAATTCGCCGGAGCACCCTCAAGTTCCTCACGCGAGGTCAGGATCTTGTCGATGACACCCCATGCCTTGGCCTCGTCCGAGTCCATGAAATGGTCGCGGTCGAGGGTCTTTTCAACTTCTTCGTAAGTCCGACCCGTGTGTTTCTCGTAAACCTGGTTCAGACGACGCTTCATCTTCAGTATGTCGCGAGCGTGGCGCTCGATGTCGGATGCCTGTCCCTGAAAACCGCCCGAGGGCTGGTGCACCATGATGCGCGAGTTGGGTGTAGCAAAGCGCATGCCGTTAGCACCGGCTGCCAGGAGCAGCGAGCCCATGGACGCAGCCTGGCCGATGCACAGCGTCGAGACGGCAGGACGAATGAACTGCATCGTATCGTAGATCGCCATGCCGGCGGTGACGACGCCGCCCGGCGAATTGATGTAGATCGCAATTTCCTTCTTCGGGTTTTCGGCCTCGAGGAAGAGGAGCTGCGCGCAGACGAGCGAAGCCATGTGATCTTCGACCGGACCTGTCAGGAAGATGATCCGTTCCTTCAGCAGCCGCGAATAGATGTCGTACGACCGCTCGCCGCGATTGGTCTGTTCGACGACCATCGGGACCAGAGCCATGGCTGTATCGACGGGATTTCTCATATCAGTCCTTTGTCATCGCTTGGCCGGGCGGAGAAACCCCGGAATCAAAGTGGAATAGGTCAATCCCTACATAGAGTGTCAAGGGCAGGCACTTCAAGACGGAGCAGGCGATATCCTTAATCGTCGTAGCCTTTCTCAGCCGCTTGTAGCGGATCGTATCCGGCTGCACAGTCCGGCTGGAGCATGAATGGGGGTGCGTCACAGCTTTCTGCCGGGATTTGGTAAACCGAAGCTGAACAAGAACAGCCCGATTTTCCCGATGGTCGCACCGCAACTGCAACCTGCCCTTAAAGACTCTCCGATAGATCTGTCCTCCTCCAGGCTCGGAAAGGGCGCACTCGCATGGACATTCTGACAGGCCTCGTCATCTGGGCCGCCCAGGCACTGACGCTGGGCGTGCTGCTGCTCGCATGGTGGTATCGGCAACCCAGCCAGATCTATCTGCGCAGCTGGAGCGCAGGATTTGGTCTTTTGGGAATCGGTCTGCTGCTGCTCAGCCTGCGGGGCGACATTCCGGACTTCCTCTCGATACAGATCGCCAACACCTTCAATCTCGCGGCGATCGGAATATTGGTCGGCGGCATGCAGCAGTTCGACGGAAAGCGCGTCGAACCCTATATTGCCATCCCCGCTCTCCTCTGGATCGGCGGCATGCTGCTGCCCTTTGTCCGGGACAGCTTTCCCACACGGATGATCCTGGGTCACTTCTCGGCCGCTGTCGGCTTCGCGATGCTGATCACCATTCTGCTGCAGCGCCCCGGCAATTCGACCTGGACCCGGGTCATGCTGGCAAGCGTCCTCGGTATCCATATCGTTTCCAGCCTGGGAAATTCCATCTTCGCGGCATTTCAGGGAACGACGTCCTTTGCGACCGTCCCCTCGCCTGCCCTGATCCTTCTTCCGGGCGCATTCTGCTTCGTATCGATCATGCTGATGGGTGCGCAGATGCTGACGGAACGCACCAAACAGAGGCTGAAGGAGCTTTCAGTCACCGACCCGCTGACGGGCGTGCTCAATCGCCGGGGCCTGATCGACGACTTCGACCGTCTCAGTCAACGTCACAATCCTGCCAAGCCGCTGATCGCACTCCTGCATTTCGATCTGGACAACTTCAAGCAGATCAACGACCGCTGTGGCCACCAGGGCGGCGATGCGGTTCTTGTCGCCTTCTGCCGCCTGGCCGCAGTCTCGTTCAACAGCCGCGGGTCCTTCGGGCGCATGGGTGGCGAGGAGTTTGCCAGCATCCTGCGCGTCGCCGACCTGGTCGAGGCCGCCAGCATCGCGGAAGGGTTTCGCATGACGCTTGCGCTGCAGACGATCCAGGCCGGCGAAAGCCGGGTGGCCGTCACGGTCAGCGCCGGGATTGCACTGCAGCCTGCGGCCGATGCCGACCTTGACCGGCTTCTGACGGCCGCAGACCGCGCCCTCTACGCAGCAAAGGCTGCCGGTCGCAACTGCTCGGCGGTCGATCAGAGCGGCGGCGTCTCCATCGTCCCGTCTGCGGCCATGCTGACGCAGCACGATATGACGCTGGAGATCCACGCTAGCGAACAGGTGACGGCGCTTCGGAGCATCGCCCAGGCCGCCGGTTCGTAAGCGCACCACCCCTCCTTTTTCCACTTGCCGGATGGCCCCGCTGGCCCACATGCTGAAGATGGCAAAGGCAAGCCTGCCTCTCCTTGCGCAGGCGACACGGCGGGAGCGCGACATGCAGACGAAGCGACTGATCGGCATCACCCTTTCCCTCCTGCTGCCGGCCATGGTGCCGGGCGGCCCGTTGCAGGCCCAGCAGGCCTCCGACACGATCGCACCGGAACGCGCGACCGGCGTGACGACTGCGCAGCGGACGGAGGCGAAGAGCTTCATGGTCGCCGCCGCCAACCCGCTGGCGGCGGAGGCCGGACGCAAGGTGCTCGCCGAAGGCGGCAATGCCATCGACGCGATGGTCGCCGTGCAGACCGTGCTCGGCCTTGTCGAACCGCAGAGCTCCGGCCTTGGTGGCGGTGCCTTCCTCGTCTACTACGACGCATCATCCGGTAAGCTGACGACCTTCGACGGCCGGGAGACGGCGCCGATGGAGGCGACGCCCAAGCTGTTTCTCGATGACCAGGGGCAACCGCTGAAGTTCATGGAGGCGGTCGTGGGCGGCCGCTCGGTCGGGACCCCCGGGACAGTCAAGCTGCTGCACGAGGTGCATGGCCGCTTCGGCAAGGCCGACTGGGCCAGCCTCTTCGAGCCTGCCATCAGGCTTGCCAGTGACGGCTTCGCGGTCTCCCCTCGCCTGGCAAATCTCGTTGCCGGTGAAGGCGACAAGCTGAAGACTTTTGAGACCACCACCCGCTATTTCTTCGACGAGAGCGGGGCACCGCGGACGGCGGGCAGCCGGCTCCGTAACCCGGCCTATGCCGAGACGCTGGAAGCGATCGCCTCCGGCGGGGCGGATGCCTTCTATACCGGGCAGATCGCAGCATCGATCGTCAAGACGGTGCGCGAGGCAGCCGGCAACCCAGGCGTCCTCTCGCTCGCCGACCTCGCCAACTACCGGATCAAGGAACGCGAACCGGTCTGCCTAGCCTACCGGGCGCTCGATGTCTGCGGCATGGGGCCACCCTCCTCCGGTGCCGTCGCCGTCGGCCAGGTGCTGGGCGTCCTGGAGAACTTCGACATTCGCGGCCTCGGGCCCGAGAGCCCGGAAAGCTGGCGGCTGATCGGCGACGCGCAGCGGCTCGCCTTCGCCGACCGCGAGCGCTACCTCGCCGACACCGACTTCGTCCCCGCGCCGATCAAGGGGCTGCTCGGCAAGACCTATCTGGAACAGCGTGCCGCGCTCCTCGACCGGGAGACGGCGCTTGCAAAGGAGGAGGTGAAGGCCGGCGAACCGGAATGGGATCATGCGCTGCTCTTCGGCGACGGGGAGGCCATCGAACTCCCCTCCACCAGCCACTTCGTCATCGTCGATGCGGGCGGCAACGTCGTCTCGATGACGACGACGATCGAGAACGGCTTCGGCTCCCGGCTGATGACCAACGGTTTCCTGCTCAACAACGAGCTCACCGATTTCTCCTTCAAGACGCACAATGCCGGCGTCCCCGTCGCCAACCGCGTCGAGCCCGGCAAGCGGCCGCGCTCGTCGATGGCCCCGACCATCGTGATGAAGGACGGCAAGCCGCTTCTGGCGATCGGCTCCCCCGGCGGCAGCCAGATCATCGGGTATGTGGCGCAGGCGTTGATCGCCTACATCGACTGGCAGATGCCCGTCGAGGAAATCGTCGCCATGCCGCACCTCAACAACCGCTTCGGCACCTACGACCTGGAAGCCGGCACCGCCGCCGAGGACCTGGCCGAGCCGCTCAAGGCGATCGGCTACGAGGTGAAGGTCGGCGAGATGAACTCCGGTCTGCATGCTATTGAAATCACGGCGGAAGGCCTTGTGGGCAGCGCCGATCCGCGGCGCGAGGGCGTGGCGCTGGGTGAGTAGCATCCGCCGTCCCTGACCTCTTTCGCCGGGGCGACGATTGCGCTAGGCGTTGAGGCCATGAATACCTTGCCCGTCTGTCTTCGCATCGAACCTACCACCCGCCGCGTCTCCCTCGACGGCCGGGATCCTGCCTTCTACGGCGATCCCAATCGCGTCTATGCGGCGCTCCACGCGCAGTGCCCGACCTTCTACTGGGAAGAGCAGAAGCAGTGGTTCTTCACCGGCTACGACCACGTTAACGCCCTCTTGCGCGACCGCCGTTTCGGCCGCCAGATCCTCCACATCGCCAGCCGCGAGGAACTGGGTTTGCCGGAACCGCAGCCGCATCTTACCAATTTCGACCTTGCCGAGCGGCATTCGCTGCTGGAGATCGAGCCGCCGGAGCACACGCGCCTCAGGACGCTCGTCAACCGCGCCTTCGTCTCGCGCCACGTCGAGCGGCTGCGTCCGGAGATTTCGCAAGTGGCGGAGTCACTTATCGACGGCTTTGCGAGCAAGGGACGAACCGAACTGCTCTCCTCCTTCGCCGACATCATCCCAGTGACGATGATCGCGCGGATGATCGGCATTCCGGACGAGATGGGACCGCAGCTGCTGAAATGGTCGCATGCCTATGTGGGCATGTACATGTTCAAGCGGACGCCGGAGGACGAGCTGGCGGCGGACCGGGCGGCCAAAGAGTTCGCCGACTACGTCAAGACACTGATCGCCGAGCGCCGTAAGGCGCCGCGGGAGGACCTGCTCAGCCACATGATCCACACCGAGCACAAGGGTCAGCACCTCAGCGACGACGAACTGGTGTCGACCACCATCGTGCTCTTGAACGCCGGCCACGAGGCGACCGTGCACCAGATCGGCAATTCCGTCCGGGTGATCCTGGAGAGCGGTCTGCCCGTGGCGGAGATGTTCCGCGACGAGGCGGCCACCGAACGGACGGTCGAGGAAACCATGCGGATCTGCGCGCCGGTCCACATCTTCCAGCGCTGGGCGCTGGAGGACGTCGAGGTGAACGGCATCGCGTTGCGGCGCGGCGACAAGGTGAGCCTCATCCTCGCCGCTGCCAATCTGGATCCCAAGAAGTTCTCCGAGCCGCTCGCCTTCCGCCCGGACCGGCAGGAAGCCGCCAACCTCTCCTTCGGCGCCGGCATCCACTTCTGCATCGGCGCGCCATTGGCCCGGCTGGAGCTCAACACCGTGCTCCCCCTCCTCTTCCGCCGCCTGCCGGGTCTCAGGATCGCAGAGACGCCGACGGTGAAGGACGTCTACCATTTTCATGGGCTGGAGCGGCTTGAGCTGGCGTGGTAAACTTGTCCAACAATATGCAAGCAGGTAAGTTGGTCCGTAAATTCGGAGCAGGCCATGACAAATTCTGCACACCCTTCCCCCTCGCCCGTTCCTCACCCACGGGAGAGGGAACTCGCAACCAAGATTGCGCGGCTGGCGGAAGCCGGCAGGCTGGACATGATCGAACTTCTCGACAAGGCCGTTGCACTTCAGGAGAAGGCAGTTGCTGAACCGGCCCAAAAGCGAGTACCGGGACGCTTCAAGGGGAAGCTGGAAGTGGGACCGGAGTTCTTCGAGCCGCTGAGCAAGGATGACATCCGGGACCTGACCGGAGAGTGAGGTATCTTCTGGATACACATGCTCTCCTGTGGTGGCTGAACGGCCATGCCGACCTTTCTCTGTCCGCCCGCAGCATTATCGAAGATCGGCAAAACGTCATCTACGTGAGCGCCGCATCAGCATGGGAAATCGCCATCAAGTTCAGGAAAGGGAAGCTTCCATCGGCAGCGGCCATCCTGCCGGACTTCTCTACAATCCTCAGGGATGAGGGGTTCGTCGAGCTGGCCATCACCAGTGCACATTCTGTCAGAAGTGCGTTGCTCCCTGGCGATCACTGGGATCCGTTCGATCGGATTATTGCCGCCCAAGCCATGATTGAAGATCTGGCGCTCATCTCCCGCGACGACAAGATGCCATCGCTCGGCGTTGTCACGCACTGGTAGACGGATGCGTCTTCGCCTCCGGCTACACCCGGATCACATAATCCTTGCGAGTCGTTTCAACCACTTCCCAGGTCCCCCTGAACCCCGGTCTGAGGACGAGACGGTCGCCGGGGCGAAGGTGGAAGGTTGCGCCGCCCTCCTCCGTCACGATCGAATAGCCTTCCAGGATGTAAAAATACTCCCACTCGTCGTAGACGATCCGCCACTTGCCGGGTGTCGATTCCCAGACGCCGGCATAGAGGCCGCCGGCGGCCTCCTCGAGGTTCCATGTGCGGAACTGCGGCGTGCCGGAGATCAGCCGGTCGGGCGCCGGAGCGCCCTCCTCCGGTTCGATGGCGGTGAGGTCGAAGGCGAGTGCTGCGGACATGACGGCCTCAGATCCTGGCAAGTGACTGTTCAAGGTCGGCGATGATGTCGGCCGGGTCCTCGATGCCGATCGACAGGCGCACCACGTCCGGACCGGCGCCGGCGGCCACCTGTTGCTCCTCGGAGAGCTGGCGGTGGGTGGTGGAGGCCGGGTGGATGACGAGCGAGCGGGTGTCGCCGATGTTGGCGAGATGGGAGAACATCTGCAGCCCCTCGACGAAGGTCTTGCCGGCCTCGTAGCCGCCCTTCAAGCCGAAGGTGAAGACGGCGCCGGAACCCTTCGGCGCATACTGCTGCTGCAGCGCGTGGTTCGGATCGTCCTCCAGCCCGGAGTAGCTGACCCAGGAGACCTTCTCGTGCGCCTTCAGCCAGGTGGCGGCGGCGAGTGCGTTGTCGCAGTGGCGCTGCATCCTGAGCGGCAGCGTCTCGATGCCGGTCAGGATCATGAAGGCGTTGAACGGCGAGATGGCCGGGCCGAGGTCGCGCAGGCCGAGCACCCGGCAGGCGATCGCGAAGGCGATGTTTCCGAAGGTCTTGTGCAGCTCGATGCCTGCATATTCCGGCCGCGGCTCCGACAGCATCGGGTAGCGTCCGGACTGCGACCAGTCGAAGGTGCCGCCGTCGACGATCATGCCGCCCATGGAATTGCCGTGGCCGCCCAAAAATTTCGTCAGCGAATGGACGACGATGTCGGCGCCGTGCTCCAGCGGCCGCAGCAGATAGGGGCTGGCCATGGTGTTGTCGACGATCAGCGGCAGGCCGTTCCTTTGGGCGACCTCGGCGATGGCGGCGATGTCGACGAAGGTGCCGCCGGGATTTGCCAGGCTCTCGATGAAGATGCCCTTGGTGCGCTCGTCGATCTGGCTCTCGAAGCTTGCCGGATCGGCGGGATCGGCCCAGCGGACTTCCCAGCCGAAGTTCTTGAAGGCGTGGCCGAACTGGTTGATGGAGCCGCCGTAGAGCTTGCGGGCAGCGAGGAAATTGTCGCCCGGCTGCATGATCGTGTGGAAGACCAGCATCTGCGCCGCATGCCCGGAGGCGACGGCCAGCGCTGCCGCGCCACCCTCCAGTGCCGCGACGCGCTCCTCGAGCACCGCCTGCGTCGGGTTCATGATGCGGGTGTAGATATTGCCGAACTGCTGCAGGCCGAAGAGGGCGGCGGCATGGTCGGCGCTCTCGAAGACGAAGGACGTGGTCTGGTAGATCGGAGTTGTGCGGGCGCCGGTGGCGGGATCGGGCTGGGCGCCCGCATGAACGGCAAGCGTCGCAAAGCCCGGATTGTGTGTCGACATGTCTTCCTCCCTGAAATGCAGAACTGGTGTCGCTTCAACAAACCTCCTCGGTTGATCCCGATCAAGGAAATTCCTTCCCCGCAGGCTAGGCTTTCGAGAAACAGAGAGGGGATTGCTATGGAAACCTATGCGCATCGCCAGACACAGTCACTGACATCGCGGCTGTTGCATTGGTGCTCGCGGGCCTGGGAGGCTGCGACCGAGACGGATGTCATCGGCCAGCTGGACGACCGGGCCTTGGCTGAACTTTCCCGCGACTGCGGCATCTCTGCCGATCAGCTGAAGCGGCTGGCGGACGCCGGCCCGCATGCCGCCGACGAGATGGCCGCCCTGATGCTGGCCATCAACATCGACCCGGCCGAGGTGGCGAGGCTCTATCCGGAGCAGTTCCGCAACATGCAGGTCAACTGCTCGCTCTGCGAGTCCAAGGACCGCTGCCGGCAGGATCTTGCCGAGCAGGTCATCGATCGGGAGCATGTCCGCTACTGCAGCAACGCCGACCATCTGAAGGCGCTGCAGCAGGAGGCACCGCTGCTGATGGCTTGAGCGTCAGGCCATCAGGCGTGGGTATTCGATAGCCGGGCAGCGGTTCATCACCACCTTGATCCCAGCGGCCTCCGCCTTGGCGGCCGCATCGTCGTCGCGCACGCCGAGCTGCCCCCAGACCACCTGTGGTGGCTGCGGCAAGGCGGCCGCCTCGGCAACGATTCCGTCCAAATATTCGGGTGCCCGGAACACATCGACCATGTCGACAGGCTGCGTAATGTCCGACAGCTTCGCGTAAACGGTCTGTCCGAGGATCTCCTTGCCCGCCTGCCCCGGATTGACCGGGATCACCGTATAGCCCTTCGACAGCAGGAAGCGCATGACGCCGTTGCTCGGACGGTCGGGGTTCGGCGAGGCGCCGAGCAGCGCGATCGTCTTCGTCGTCTTCAGGATGTCGGCGATATAGGTGTCTTCGTAGCGGTCGTGGTTCATGGGTAGCCTCCGGAGAAAAACGAGCTCTCTTCAAGATCTAGGGACGCCCGACAGGAATGGACACCCCGGCAGCCATTTTTGACAGCCTCCTCCCGATCGTTCATGCACCTACCGAGGTCGCATCGAGTGGAGGAGAACACATGCAGCAGATCATGACCGTGGGGGAATCGAGGATTTTCTCGACCGGGAGTTTGCGCAGATCCATGCCGACGGGCGGGTCCTCTCCATCACTGATCTGCGCCCCGGTGGCCTCACCATGCGCTTCGATCCGCAGGAGCGCCACCTGCGGCCCGGTGCCACAATCTCCGGCCCCTCGATGGTGATGCTCGCGGATGTCGCGGCCTATGCCGCCGTCCTGACGCATGTCGGGCCGGTGGCGCTGGCGGTGACCACCAGCCTCAACGTCAACTTCCTGCGCAAGCCGGAGATGCGGCCGGTGTTCTGCGATTGCAGGCTCCTGAAGCTCGGCAAGCGGCTCGCCGTCGTCGATGCTATCCTGCGGCAGGATAGCCTGCAGGACGCCGTGGCGCAGGCGACGGTCACCTATTCGATTCCGCCGGCCGAACGGCAATATGTGGGGTAATAAGATACCCCATACTCAAGACAATGATTTTGCTAGGTAATTTTTCAGACACCGCGAAAACCGCGTCTTGACCGGAAAAAGGGCTGCCGGTATAAACCGCCACAGATTGCGGGCCCCTGCGGCCTGCTTTCTGTTTTTGGCGCGATGCGGCCAAATTCAAGCAACAAGAAACGCCCTTGCTTCGAAGCTTTCGAAGGCTCGGGTCCAGATCAAGAAAGCACACACCATGTCAACCTTCGTTCAGAAGCCCGCCGAGGTGGAGAAGAAGTGGGTGATCATCGACGCGGAAGGTCTCGTCGTCGGTCGTCTCGCCACTCTCGTTGCAAACCGCCTGCGCGGCAAGCACAAGGCCACCTACACCCCCCACGTTGACGACGGCGACAATGTCATCATCATCAACGCGGAAAAGATCGTCCTGACCGGCAAGAAGTACACCGACAAGAAGTACTTCTGGCACACCGGTTACCCGGGCGGCATCAAGGAGCGCACTGCTCGCCAGATCATCGAAGGCCGTTTCCCCGAGCGCGTCGTTGAAAAGGCTATCGAGCGCATGATCCCGCGTGGCCCGCTCGGCCGTCGCCAGATGAAGAACCTGCGCGTTTACGCCGGCTCGAACCATCCCCATGAAGCACAGCAGCCGGTCGCTCTCGACGTGGCATCGCTGAACAGCAAGAACGTAAGGAGCGCCTGATAATGGCCGATCTCTCCTCCCTGAAGGACCTCGCTCCGGCGGCTGAAAACCAGGCTCCGGTTCACGTCCGCAAGGTCGACACCCTCGGTCGCTCCTATGCGACCGGCAAGCGCAAGAACGCCATTGCCCGCGTCTGGATCAAGGCCGGCTCCGGCAAGATCATCGTCAACGGCAAGGATTTCTCCGCCTATTTCGCACGTCCCGTTCTGCAGATGATCCTGCAGCAGCCGGTGGTCGCAGCTGCCCGCACGGGCCAGTTCGACGTCATCGCAACGGTGACCGGCGGCGGTCTTTCCGGCCAGGCCGGTGCCGTTCGTCACGGCATCTCCAAGGCGCTGACCTACTTCGAGCCCAGCCTGCGCGGCGTGCTCAAGAAGGGTGGCTTCCTGACCCGCGACAGCCGCGTCGTCGAGCGCAAGAAGTACGGCAAGGCGAAGGCCCGCCGGTCCTTCCAGTTCTCCAAGCGCTAATCTCGCTCGGACAGCATCATTCGAAAAGGCGGGGCTTCGGCTCCGCCTTTTTCTTTTGCGGCTTGTATTTGAACGGCCGGCAGAGCAATTTTCCGCACAAACAGGATTTCAGCGGACATGCCCGGAAAAACCATCGATCACGCCTTTACCGCCCCATCGCTAACCTCGGCCGCCACCGATCCGACCTATGCCGGCGCGCTGTCCTTCATGCGCCGCCGCTTTACCAAGGAGCTCCGGGGAGCGGATACGGTGGTCTGGGGGATCGCCTTTGATGCCGCCACCTCCAACCGACCCGGCGCCCGCTTCGGGCCGCAGGCGATCCGCCGGGCCTCGGCCATCTTCGACAACGATCCGCAGTATCCCTTTGATCGCGATCTCTTTGCCGAGATGGCGACGATCGACTACGGCGATTGCCTGCTCGACTACGGCAACCATCAGGAAACGCCGGGCGCGATCGAGGCGCAGGCCAACGTCATTCTCGATTCGGGAGCCTTCCTGCTGACTCTCGGCGGCGACCACTTCATCACCTGGCCGCTCTTGACGGCCCATGCCGCCAAGCACGGACCTTTGGCGCTCGTGCAGTTCGACGCGCACCAGGACACCTGGTTCGACGACAGTCGGCGCATCGACCACGGCTCCTTCGTGGCGCGTGCCGCCCGCGAAGGGCTGATCGACACGAACCGCTCCATTCAGGTCGGCATCCGCACCCACGCTCCGGAGGACTGCGGCATCCGCCTGCTCTACGGGCACGAGCTGGAGGAGATGACGACACAACAGATCGCCCAGGCGATCCTCGATCAGGTCGGGGATGCGCCCGCCTATCTCACCTTCGATATCGACTGCCTCGACCCCGCCTTCGCGCCGGGCACCGGCACCCCGGTCGCCGGCGGCCCGTCGAGTGCCAAGATCCTCGCGGTGCTGCGCCGACTGAAGGGCCTCGATATCCGCGGCGCCGATGTCGTCGAGGTGGCGCCGGCCTACGACCACGCCGATATCACCGCCATTGCAGGCGCAACCGTCGCAATGTATATGCTCGGCCTGCGCGCGGAGCGGCTTTCCGCCGGCAGCTGACGGATTTCCGGAGCTCGGAACCTTCGTCTGCCGCTTCGGGCAAGCGATCGAAACAACAGGGTATCGACCATGGCGAAGATCTTCATCGACGGCGAACACGGCACCACGGGCCTGCAGATCCGCACCCGCCTGGCCGCTCGCCGCGACGTGGAGATCCTGTCGATCCCCGAGGCCGAACGCCGCAACGCCGCCATGCGCGAGGATCTCCTCAACAGCGCCGACATCGCCATCCTCTGCCTCCCCGACGACGCCTCGCGCGAGGCCGTCGGCATGCTGTCAGGCAACAACAAGGTCCGGATCATCGATACATCGACGGCCTACCGGACCAATCCGGACTGGGCCTATGGCTTTGCCGAGATGGACAAGGCGCAGGCGGGCAAGATCCGCGCTGCGCGCCTGGTCGCCAATCCGGGCTGCTATCCGACCGGCGCCATCGGCCTGATCCGGCCGCTGCGCGAGGCCGGCATCCTGCCCGACGACTATCCCGTCAGCGTCAATGCGGTCTCCGGCTATACGGGCGGCGGCAAGCAGATGATTGCCCAGATGGAAGACGCGAGCCGCGACGACGCCATCCAGGCAAACCACTTCCTCTACGGCCTGTCCCTGAAGCACAAGCACGTCCCGGAAATGACGATCCACGGCCTGCTCGACCGGGCACCGCTGTTTGCTCCCGCCGTCGGCCGCTTCCCGCAGGGCATGATCGTGCAGGTGCCGCTCTTCCTGCACAACCTGAAGAACGGCTTCACGCGCGAGAGCATCCACAAGGCGCTCGTCGGTCACTATGCGGGACAGGATGTCGTCGAGGTCGTCGGCCTCGAGGAAGCCAACGGGCTTGCCCGCATCGATGCCGAGGAACTGGTCGGCAAGGACACCATGAAGATCTTCGTCTTCGGCAGCGCCGGCGGCGAGCACGTCAATCTCGTGGCCGTGCTCGACAACCTCGGCAAGGGCGCCTCGGGTGCCGCCGTGCAGAACATGGACCTGATGCTGAAGGCCTGAACTGAGCGCCGGATCACCGGTCCAAAAACCTCTAACTGTGAAACGGCTTAGCACGCGACCTGCGTTGCCCGGAAATGCCCCCTTCTCCCCAACGGGGAGAAGTGCCGAGCGGATGCGAGGCGATGAGGGGGTGCGAAGCCATCGCGATCGTCTCCAGGCCCCCTCATCCGGCGCTACGCGCCACCTTCTCCCCGCTGGGGAGAAGACGAGCGGACAGCGCACTGCCCTTGCAGAAATCGTCGCGGCCCTTCGCCCGTCAGCTCCTGACTTCCACCGTCACTTCCCGCGGATATTCTCCGACGAAGCCGCGCCAGTGGGCGACGGCGAAGCCGAGGACGATCAGGGCCATGCCCTGGTGCAGGAGCGCTGTGTGCAGGTGCACCTGCGAGAGCAGCGTCAGGATGCCGATGCCCGCCTGCATGCAGATCAGCGCAAACAGCACGATCGAGCGGCGCGCATGCGTCGTGCGCCCGCCGTCACGCAGCATCGTCACCATGTGCCACAGCGCCAGCAGCAGCAGACCGTAGGCACCGATGCGGTGGACGAACTGCACCGTCTTCGGGTTCTCGAACAGGTTGATCCACCAGGGCTGCTGGAGGAAGAGCCCATCCGGCACCAGGGCACCGTCCATCAGCGGCCAGGTGTTGTAGCTGAGACCGGCGTCGAGCCCGGCGACGAGCGCGCCAAGATAGATCTGTACCAGACAGAAGATGCCAAGCAGCACGGCGCCTGTCTTCCCCCGCCCTGCAGGCACTGCATCGCTGCTGTGCGGAGAAAGACCGCGCATGATCCAGACACAGGACGCGAAGATCAGGCAGGCGATCGTCAGGTGGACCGCCAGGCGGTATTGCGAGACGCTGGTGAGCTCGCTCAGACCGGAAGACACCATCCACCAGCCGATGAAGCCCTGGAAGCCGCCAAGCGCCAGAAGCCCGATCAGCGGCCGGCGAATACGCGGCTCGATCTTGCCTGTCACCCAGAAGAACAGGAGCGGTGCGGCGAAGATGATGCCGATGGCCCGCGCCAGGAAGCGGTGCGCCCATTCCCACCAGAAGATCGTCTGGAATTCGCTGAGCGACATGCCCTTGTTGATCTCCTGGTACTGCGGGATGCGCTTGTAGAGATCAAACTCCTCCTGCCATTCCGCGGTGGAGAGCGGCGGCACAACTCCGTGGATCGGCTTCCACTCGGTGATCGACAGGCCGGAATCGGTCAGCCGTGTCGCTCCCCCGACGAGCACCAGACAGAAGAGCGTGAAGATGACGACGCCCAGCCAGATGCGCACCGCCTTGCGATCGCGGTCACGCCGGCGCGTGTGGGTCATGATTTGCGCTGCGGTTACATCGGCCACTGACATTGTGTCTCCTGGGGGTCTGCCCTGGGGATTTGGAGGGGCGGCAAGACGCCCCATCACTCTGCCGTTGATTTGCCCCATGGACCCGTGCAAAACAAGCCCCAGCGCTTTGCGGCATGCCGTCGCGGCCGTTGCACGCCACTGCCGCCGGGAGAAAACAGAATGCCGCAAAGGTTGCGGAGCTTCATCGGAACCATCCTGATCATCTGCCTCGTGATCGTCTATGCCCTCGTGGCCACGACCGTCGCGACGCTGACGCTCGCCACCTCGCCGTGGTGGGTCCATCTCCTCTACTTCCTGCTGTCCGGACTGCTGTGGATCCTGCCGGCGATGCTGATCATCAAGTGGATGGCCGGCCCGCGACCGCGCGACTGACGCCCGCCGCTTCGCCGGCAATTAACCAACCCCGCGAAAGTTCATGGGCACAAAGAGGTTTATAAACTTGTTTGTCAGCGGCATCGCCTATGTTTGATCAGCGACGAGAGGCGGGTGACGAGATGCCCCGGTTGAACATGCACGCCGACATGGGTTCTGAAAATTTGGCGCCGCAGGTCGGGCCACCGGCGCTCGCCGCGTCTTCGGCTGTCTTCGACATCGTCCCCTCGCCCGCTCTCGTCGAAGCCGAATGGCGATTGCTCGAGAGCCTGCCCCGCAATTCTCTCGACCAAAGCTACGACTGGTGCAGCGCCTGGTGGAACGCGCATGCGCTGTCGCCGGTGATCCTGCGCGCCCGGATCGACGATCGCACCGTCATGCTGCTGCCGCTCGAAATCATCTCCCGCTACGGGCTGCGCACGGCGCGCCTGCCGGGAGAGCGATTCAACAATATCAACACCGGCCTCTTCAGCGCCGATTTTCCGGTCCTCGACGGTGATGGGCTCGACGTCTTCACCTCGGCACTCTGCCGGTGCCTGTCGCCTCTGGCCGACGCGCTCGTGCTGGATTGCATGCCCGCTGCCTGGGGTGGAGAGCCCTCTCCGCTTGCCAGTCTTGCGGCAACGGAAAACCCAAACCCGTCCTTCCAGCTTCCGCTGCTGGCAACCATGGACGAGACGATCGCCCAGCTGAACGCCAAGACGCGTCGCAAGCGCTTCCGGCAGCAGTGCCGCCGGCTGGAGGCGATCGGCGGCTTCGAGCACTATTGCCCCGCCGGCAGAGACGACCAGCACGCCCTGCTCGACCGGTTCTTCCAGCAGAAGGCGGAACGATTCTCGGGCTTCGGGCTGCCCGACGTCTTCCAGCCGCCGCAGGTCCGGCGTTTCCTCCACGATCTCATCGATCGCTCCGGATCCGCCTCGGACACGGCGCTGACGATGCACGCCCTTCGCCTGCACGGGGAACACGAGGGCAGTCTTGTCGCCATCAGCGGGCTCTCGCGCAAGGGCGGTCACGTGCTTTGCCAGTTTGGCTCGATCGACGACAAGCTCTGCGCCGATGCCAGCCCCGGCGAACTGCTGTTCTGGCTGATGATAGAAGAAGCCTGCCTCGAAGGGGCATTCGTCTTCGACTTCGGTGTCGGCGATCAGCCCTACAAGCGCAGTTGGTGTACGGAGATGACTGTCACGCGGGACCTCGTCCTGCCGCTGACGATGAAGGGCCGCATGGCCATGCCGGCGATCCAGGGCCTCGGCAGGCTTCGGCTGGCGGTCAAGCGCCAACCGAAGCTCTATGCCCTGGTTCAGAAATTCCGCACCCTGCTGCGCCGCGCGTAAGCGGCAGTCTCAGGCCGCGCGCCTGCGGCTTGGCACGCCACCGGCCATGATCAGAAGGTTGCGGTAGCCGGCATCCGTCAGCTGCTGCACGAGCTCCACCACCTGATGATCCTGTCCCTCCGGCATGGACAGAACGATCTCCATTTCCGGCCTGCCGCCAAGCTTCTCCAGGCTCGACACCTGCGCCTGACCGCATTCCACCAGCACCAGATCGTAGGCATCGACGAGCGCATCGATAATGATCCGCAGACGGTCGGATGCGCGCATGGCGCTTTCCACGTCGGCTGCGCCGCGCGGAATGATATGGGCGTCGGACAGGCGATCGGAATGGATGGCGTCGCCGAAGGCGGTATCGCCGCACAGCAGGTCGGTGATCCCCGGCAGCCGCATGTTCTCGGCCATCAGTTTCGACGCGCAGCCGGAGCTGGAAAGATCGAGAAGAACGACCGACTTGCCCCGCTCGGCCACTTCGCGCGCCAGCATAACCGTCGCAGTCGAGCCCGCATCACCACCCGGGGACACGGCAAAGGCGCAGGGAACGCCGTGGCGCAGCAGCGTGTTGGCGACGCCGACGGTGGAAAAAGCCTCATCCTGGAGGGGCGACGCAGCCGACACTGGCGCGGGTTCCTCATTGGCCGAGACGAAGGCTTCCGCCGCCGCCGCATCGACGGGGTCCACGGACACGCCGCCGTTTGCCCTCGAACGCTCGCGGACTACAGTCACCGGTCGATTGGCTGCCAAGGCGTTCGCCTCGCCGACCGGCCGCAGGGCACGACCGGAGAACAACGCGCCTACCATGATGGCGATTGCCGTCAGGATCAGACTGGCCAGAGCCACGATGACGACGATCGGGATGACCTTCGGGAAATAGGACTCGGACGGCTCGAAGGCGCTGGAGATGACCCGTGCATCCGCCGGAGCTGCATTCGGATCGGCGCGAGAGGCGGCTTCGCGGTAGCGGGCCAGATAGGTCTCAAGGAGCTGGCGCTGGGCCGTCGCCTCCCGCTCCAGCGCCCGCAGTCCGACCTCTTCCTCGCCCGCCTTCGACGATGCAGCCTTCAGCTCGTTCAGTTGCTGGATCAACTGCCGCTCGCGGATGCGCGAGACCTCGGCCTCGCTGTCGAGGCTGGCGAGGATCTTTCGCGTTTCACCGTCGATCTGCTGGCGGATACCCGCAAGCTGCGCGCGCAGGCCCTTCAGCCGCGGATGGTTCTCCAAAAGGACGGTGGACTGGTCGGCGATCTGCGCCTGGACATTGGCCTCGGTTTCGCGCAGCCGCTGGACGACCTGGGAACCGACGACCTCGGCCAGAGAATCCGAATTGCGGCCCGCCTCGACGGCGGCGCGCACGTTTTCCGCCCTCGCCTCGGCATTGGCCCGCTCGGCGCGCACACGCGCCAGCTCCGTCGAGATATTGTTCAGCTGCTGCGACGTAAAGCTGCTGGTGTCGGAGGACTGGAAGAGCCCGGCGGACGAGCGGTATTCGGCAACCTTGGCTTCTGCCTCGCGAACCCTTTCGGTCAGCGTCGCGATCTCCGGCTCCAGCCAGCGGGTGACGTCGGAATTGTTGTCGAGCTTAGCGCCGCTCTGCAGCTGCAGATAGACCTTGGCGATCTGGTTGGGCACCGCTGCGGCCAGTTTTGGATCCTCGGAGGAGAATTCCACCGCGATGACGCGCGAGTTCTCGACAGCAAAGACCTGTAGCTTCTCGCGGAATTCCTTGATCAACCGGTCTTCCGGCGGGATGTCGAGGGGGTCCTGCTTCAGGCCGAGCAGGACGAGAGGGTTGGGCAGGAACGACTGGCGGTGCGGGTTGAATTCGTCGGTCTCTTCCAGGCGCAGATCCGCCGCGACCTGCCGGATGAGGTCCGTGGAGCGCAGCAATTCCGCCTGGCTGCTGATGTTCAAGGCATCCAGAATGGGATCGTTCGCCGCGGCTGGCGCCGGTCCATTCGACAGATTGGCGGACCGCGATTCGATCAGCAGCCGCGTCTCCCCCTTGTAGAGCGGGGTCATCATTGTAGTCGCCAACAAAGCAACGCCGGCGGAAACGACCACGATCCCGGCAACAAGCTTACGGCGCTCCCAGACCGCCGAAAACAATCGTCCCAGATCAATGTCCACGTCGTGATTGTTGCCCATTACGCCCGACATCCGAAGCTCCAGTTCTCGCGAAATCCCGGCAAGCGTAAGTCTTTATGGTAATCCAAGCGTTAATGCCGCGGCGAAAAAGCATGAGCCCAAGCTTTCGCCTTTACCGGGCATTAACCGTAAAAGACGGATAACTGCGTCATCTGATGATCAGCCGGAGCCACCAGCGAATGTCCGTCGCCCGTCGACCAAGCCTGATGACGCTTGCCCTGGCCGCAATGGCGGTGGCCGTCTCGGCCTGCTCCGCCTATCAGCCGGCACCGAAATCCTTCCAGCAGGCGGCCATCCAGCCCTACCGGCTGGACAGCGGCGACCGTCTGAGGGTCACCGTCTTCGAGCAGGCAGGGCTTTCCAACACCTATACCGTCGACCAGGCCGGCTACGTCGCCCTGCCGCTGATCGGCCAGGTTGCCGCGCGTGGCCAGACCCTTCCGGCGCTCGAAGGCGCCATCGCTGCTCGGCTGAAGCAGGGCTTCCTGCGCGACCCGGACGTGACGATCGAAGTCGATCGCTACCGCCCCGTCTTCGTCATGGGCGAAGTGGGCCGGCCGGGCCAGTACGCCTACGTGCCCGGAATGACGGCGCAGAACGCCGTCGCGATCGCCGGCGGCTTCACGCCGCGCGGCAACCAGCGCGACGTCGATATCACCCGCAAGATCAACGCCCAGGTCCTGACCGGCCGCACCTCGATCGCGAGCCCCGTGCTCGCCGGCGACACGATCTATGTCCGCGAACGGCTGTTCTGATCCTATGGCCGAACCCGAGAAGCTGCGCATCCTCCACTGTTTTCGCTCTCCCGTCGGCGGCATCTTCCGGCATGTCCGGGACCTGGTCGAGGAGCACCGCGCGGCAGGGCACGATGTGGGCATTCTCTGCGACAGTTCGACGGGCGGAGCGCATGAGGAAAAGCTCTTCGACAGCATCCGGCCGCACCTGACACTGGGGCTCACCCGCATCCCGGTGCGCCGCGCCATCGCGCCTTCGGATCTTTCTGCACTCTTGAGGAGTTACAAGCATATAAAGAGCTTGCAGCCGAACATCCTGCATGGTCACGGCGCCAAGGGCGGCGTGCTGGCACGGATGATCGGCACAGGGCTTCGGGCAAACAGGTCTCGCGTCGCCCGTCTCTATTCACCGCATGGCGGAAGCCTGCATTTTGAACGGTCCAGCCTATCCGGCCAGGCCGTCCTGCGCGTCGAGCGGCTGCAGGAGCGCTTCACCGATGCGCTGGTCTTCGTCTGCGACTACGAGCGACGCACCTACCAGGCCAAGGTCGGGAACCCGACGACGCCGTGGAAGGTCATTCTCAACGGGGTCAAGGCATCGGAATTCACGCCCGTCGTTGCGCCGGACGATGCCGCCGACTTCCTCTACATCGGTATGCTGCGCGATCTGAAAGGCCCCGACGTCTTCGTCGACGCCTTCGCCCGCACCGAACGGGCGCTCGGACGCCCGCTTTCCGGGCTGATGGTCGGCGATGGCCCGGACCGCGACCGCTACGAGGCTATGATGACGGAGCGTGGCCTCGGCCGCCGCATCCGCATGATGCCGGCGATGCCGGCTCGCGAGGCCTTCGCCATGGCCCGCACCGTCGTTGTCCCCTCGCGCGCCGAGGCCATGCCCTACATCGTCATCGAGGCGCTTGCGGCCCAGAAGCCGGTGGTCGCTTCGCGCGTCGGCGGCATCCCGGAGATCCTCGGCACCGACAGCGAGGCGCTTGCAACCCCCGGCGACGCGCAGGATCTGTCGCAGGTCATGACGGCAGCCGCCGTCGATCCAGGCTGGCAGCGCCGGGTGATGCCGAAGCCGGACACCTTCCGGTCCGTTTTCTCTAGCTCCGTCATGGCCGACAGCATGCTCGACCTCTACCGCAGCCTGCTCCGGGACCAGCCCTAAAGGTTTCTTAGCAACTTCCTGCTAGTCGTCTTGCGACAAGGGAACCGAGCGCGGCGCGACACGACATGCGCTGCAAGAGGACCAGTTGGATGCCCGACGCCGGTATGAAAGGCCAGTTCGACGCCGATGCCCTGCGCCGCAAGGTCTCCGACCTGCCTGCGGGCGACACGGAGGATGCGCCTTCGGTGCTGAACCCGTTCGCGCTTCAGATCGCCAGCCAGTTCCGCGACGAGAACACCTCACCGTCACTGCTGATCGGCCAGATCCGGCTGCTGGAGTTCCTGTCGCTGCTGGCGCTTGGCCTCCTGGCCATGGTCACCCTCACCCCGCCGGACAATGCCGGCCTTCCCACCCATTTCGCCATCGCCCTTCTGGGGTCGCTGGTGGCCGTCATCGCCATGCAGGCGGCAGACACCTATCAGATCCCCCTGCTGCGCACTGCCGCGCGCGCCCGCCGGCGAGTGGTCGTCGCCTGGCTGATCGGCTTTGCCGCGTCGGCAGGCATGCTTCATGTCGTCGAAGCCGGATCCATCAGCATCACAGGCCATCTCGTCTGGTTTTTCGGCACGGCCGTCTTCCTCCTCATCGAGCGGCAGCTGGTGGCGCTCGGCATCCGCCACTGGGCACGCAACGGGATCATGGAACGGCGCGCCGTCATCGTCGGGGGCGGCGAACCCGCCAAGCAGTTGGTCCGGGCGCTGGAACAGCAGCCGGACAACGACATCCGCATCTGCGGCATCTTCGATGACCGCGGCTCGGGACGCTCGCCGCCGGTGGTGGCCGGCTATCCGAAGCTTGGCACCTTCGCCGAACTCGTCGAATTTGCCCGGCTGGCGCGGGTCGACATGCTGATCATCGCGCTTCCCGCCTCGGCGGAGGCGCGCATCCTGCAGCTTCTGCGCAAACTGTGGGTGCTACCGGTCGACATCCGGCTGGCCGCCCATGCCAACCACCTGCGGTTCCGGCCGCGCTCCTACTCGCATGTCGGCGCCGTGCCGATGTTCGACATCTTCGACAAGCCGCTGCGCGACTGGGATTCGGTTGCCAAGCGCGTCTTCGACATCGTTTTCTCGCTGCTCGCCCTGGTGATGATCTGGCCGGTGATGATCGGCGCCGCCATCGCCGTGAAGGCAACCTCTAAAGGTCCGGTCTTCTTCGTGCAGAAGCGCCACGGCTTCAACAACGAGGTGATCGACGTCCTGAAATTCCGGTCCATGTACACGGAGATGGCGGATCCGACCGCCAAGAAGGCCGTCACCAAGAATGACCCGCGGGTGACGCCGGTTGGCCGTTTCCTGCGCAAGTCCTCGATCGACGAGCTGCCGCAGCTCTTCAACGTCCTGCGCGGCAGCCTCTCGCTCGTCGGCCCGCGGCCGCATTCGATCCACGCGCAGACCGGAGAGCGCCGCTACGTGGACGTCGTCGAAAGCTACTTCGCCCGCCACCGCGTCAAGCCCGGCGTCACCGGCTGGGCGCAGATCAACGGCCTGCGCGGCGAGCTCGACAGCGACGAGAAGATCCGCATGCGCACGGCCTACGACCTGGAGTACATCGAGAACTGGTCGCTGCTCTTCGACCTGAAGATCCTGTTCCTGACGCCGATCCGGCTGCTCAACGTGGACAATGCCTATTGAGTGCGCTCGTCCAGGATCAGCGCGCCTTTGAGCCCCAGCGCGCGGCATTGACCTTGTTCGGTTCCGGGATGATCGCCTTCGGCGTCTTCCTGTCCGGCTTCGTGATGTCGGAACCGGCGCCCTACGAGCTGATCATGGCGGGCCAGATCGCCGTGTGGTTTCTGCTCGGCCTTGCCATTTCCCGCACCGTCGGGGTGTTGCTCGCCCTGCTGCTGGTCTTCAACGTCGGCGGCCTCCTGGCGCTCATCGTCATGAAGGACATGTCCGGCGGCCCGCTCTATGCGGCCGTGTCGATCTTTCTTGCCATGAGCTCCGTCTTCTACGCCGCCGTCATCGAAAGCCGTCACCAGCGCCTGACCCTGATCTTCAAGGCCTGGGTGGCGGCGGCCGTGATCACCGCGATCCTCGGCATCCTCGGCTACTTCCACGCCTTCCCGGGCGCCGATGCCTTCACCCGCTACGACCGCGCCATGGGCGCCTTCCAGGACCCCAACGTCTTCGGCCCCTATCTGATCGCGCCCATCCTCTACCTCATGCACCGCCTGCTGACCGGCAAGCTCCTGCAGTCGCCGCTTCTGATTGCCGGCCTCCTGGTTCTGGTTCTCGGCGTCTTCCTGTCGTTTTCGCGCGCCGCCTGGGGCCTCCTTGCCTTCAGCGCCCTGATGCTGATCGTCATCATGCTCCTGAAGGAGCGCACCGGGGCCTTCCGGATGAAGATCCTGGTGCTGTCCATCGCGGCTCTCGTGCTGTTTGCGGTGGCATTGGCCATTGCTCTCCAGTTCGATCAGGTCTCCAACCTCTTCACCACCCGCGCCAAGCTGGTCCAGGACTACGATGGTGCCCACATGGGCCGCTTCCAGCGTCACAAGATCGGCTTTCTCCTGTCCATGGAGCGGCCGCTCGGCATCGGACCGATGGAACTGGGCCGGATGTTCGGCGAAGACGAGCACAACATCTGGCTGAAGTCGCTCACCACCTACGGCTGGCTCGGCTTCGTCACCTACATCATCATGATCGGCGGGACCCTGGCGACGGGCTTCCGCTACCTTCTGCGCGACCGGCCGTGGCAGCCCTTCCTGATGATCGGCTGGATCGTCATCCTCGGCCATTGCCTGATCGGCAATGTCATCGACACCGACCACTGGCGGCACTTCTACATGCTGCTCGGCGTGGTCTGGGGGTGTTTTGCCCTGGAGCACCGCTTCCACCGGCAGAGCGGCCGGGCCACCAGATCCGCAGGCCTTGCTTGACTTCGGCGACCGCTGCGCCAAATTGCTTCTATGCTGACAGGAACACAATTGCGCGCCGGGCGCGCCATGATTGGCCTTTCGGTCGAAGAACTCGCCGATATGACCGGCATCTCCACTCACGACATCCATCAGGCAGAAGGCGCCACCGCCGTCGATCAAGCGGTGGCCGAACGTCTTCGGCTGGCGCTTGAGCCGAAGGGGATCGTCTTTCTCGCTGCGGGAGAAGACAATCCCGGCGCCGGACCGGGCGTGAGACTGCGTACGCGCAGCCTGGATGATGGCATTCGACCGCAGAACCTGAGCTCCGCCAACGACGGCTGAAGAAGGCGTTCAAACGCGTACAAATAATTTCATCTCCCCTGGAACTTCGTCCCTCGCGCGACGTTTTCGGTCATCATCGCGTAGAGGGGATCTGGAATGAGCGAGCACGTAGACGTTGAACGGTTTCAGGACACCGGGCTTCGCAAGGTCTGGAGCGTCAGCGAGTTCTCCAAGCGCTATCGTCTGCAGTGCGACGAAGAGCAGCGCCTTCTGAAGCTGCTCGGCTCATTCGCGACCGAGCAGGAGCTTCTGATGAATGCCTCCCGGGCGCCTCGCTTCCGCTAAACCCTTGCCCAGGAAGTGCGTGAAAGCCGCCGTAATCTCCGGCGGCTTTTTCACGTGGGTAGAAAACTGCAAACTCCGCGATCGTCGTTGGTAATATTCAGCGGGGCGGGAGGAACCTCTTCTTCAACCGAGCGTTCACGGGCATCACAATCTAGCGCGACCGTGGCGGTCGCCAGACGGAGGATAGCATGCTGAAATTCCTGGCCCAGGCCGGTCTTACCCTTACCCTTGCGCTGACTGCCGTCGGAACCACGACAACCGTCGCGTCCGCTCAGGATCTTGAGCTGCGAATCGGCCCCGATGGTGTGCGTCCGGTCATCCGCGACGACGACCGTCGTGACCGTCGTGACCGTCGTCGTGACGAATGCAGCCCTCGTGAGGCGCTCTCTATCGCCCGCGACGAAGGTCTGCGCCGCGCCGAGGTGACACGCGTCACGCGCCGCAGCCTGACTGTAGAGGGCATGACCCGCCGCGGCCCGACCCGGATGGTTTTCGCCAACGTCCGCGGCTGCCCGGAAATCTGAGACTGCCTACCGAGCAGGAAAGCCTCGCCCCTTGGCGAGGCTTTCCTTGCCAGCAGCTGGCATCGTCCCTGCCTGCCTGCAACAGTGCCCCGCCCTTTGGCGCGAACCCTGAACAGCTTCCTTTCATGACAACCCCGGCGACACCGTCACATTGGCGGAGAGACCGTCGGAGTTCCGCTAGTCCTAGTCGCGTGGCGCGTTGTCGCGCCACTCGCGGCCGGCGGTCGGGCTCGGCGTAGAGGTTGCATTCGACTTGCTGCTGCGCATGTTGTCGACGTGGCTGTGCTTCTCATCGCGCTCGCCGCCGCCGCCAGAGACGCGGCTCACCGGCGGGTTTGTCGGCGTGCCATCGGGACGAGGGTCGTGTTTCTCCGGAATGGGCTTGCTGCGGTCTTCGTGGCTGGCGCCGGGACCGCCCCAGCGGACGGTGTTGGGGTGTTTCTCAGGCATATGCTCTCTCCCAAATCGATGTTGTGGGTGCGCCACAAGGCGGCGTCTGTAGTTCCGACCTCATCCCAACCGTCTTGCCGATCAAAAGTTTCGATGGCCTCGGCGGGAGGCTGCGGCGCGTTGCCCATCGCCTCTCAAGCCATTGTCGGCAGGGAACTTCATCGGCCCCTGCGTGTTGCCAGAACATAGGCGCGCGACCTGCAGCTGGCAGTCTCGCGGAACAGGACCTGGCGAAGGGGGAGCTCTATGTCGAAGGACAAGACCGTACATT
This sequence comes from Rhizobium sp. PK7-22, assembly GCF_056530405.1. NCBI lineage: Bacteria > Pseudomonadati > Pseudomonadota > Alphaproteobacteria > Hyphomicrobiales > Rhizobiaceae > Rhizobium > Rhizobium sp. PK7-22. The sequence continues at coordinate 2,066,645 of NZ_CP096514.1, read as the reverse complement.
ATGATGGCCCGGCTGGCGGATGGGGATCGGCCAAGGGGATCGCGCGGATCTTTGCCAAGGAGCGCAATACGCCGGCTGTGCTGGATACGCTTCGCCGGCAGAACAAGCCGGGCGGCTTCATGTGCGTCTCCTGTGCCTGGACAAAGCCTGCCGATCACAATCCTCTGGAATTTTGCGAAAACGGTGCCAAGGCGACGCTCTGGGAGCTGACGCCACGCCGGACCACGCTCGACTTCTTCGCCAAGCATACCGTGACCGAACTACAGCGCTGGAAGGATCACGATCTGGAGCATGAAGGGCGGTTGACGCATCCGATGCGCTACGATCGCGCAAGCGACCGCTACGTTCCCTGTTCCTGGGAGGAAGCGTTCACCGGCATCGGCCGCGAGCTGAAGGCGCTCGATCCGAAGTCGGTGATCTTCTACACCTCCGGCCGCGCCAGCCTCGAGACGTCCTACCTCTATGCGCTGATGGCCAGGCTCTACGGCAACAACAACCTGCCAGACAGCTCCAACATGTGCCACGAGACCACCTCGGTCGGGCTGAAGAAGGTGATCGGCGCTTCGGTGGGCACCTCGGTCTTCCAGGACTTCTCCACCTGCGACGCCATCTTCTTCTTCGGCCAGAACACCGGCTCCAACAGCCCGCGCTTCCTGCACCCGCTGCAGGAGGCGGTCAAGCGCGGCTGCAAGATCGTCACCTTCAATCCGGTCCGCGAGAAAGGCCTGGAGTCGATGATCAATCCCCAGAGCCCGACGGAGATGCTGACAGGCAAGGAGACCGCGATCTCCTGCCAGTATCATCAGGTGAAAACCGGCGGCGACATCGCAGCCGTGCTGGGCATGTGCAAGCACGTCTTCGCCAAGGACGACGAAGCCAAGCAGCAGGGCCGCTCGGTCATCGACCGCGACTTCGTCTCCCGGCACACCGATGGCCTGGAGGCTTTCGAGCAGAAGGTCAGGGCGACCGGCTGGGACGAGATCGAGCGCGAATCGGGGCTCAGCCGCGCTGATCTGGAGGCCGCAGGCCAGGTTTATGCCGACGCCGAACGGGTGATCGGCATCTACGGCATGGGCCTGACCCAGCAGGTCGGCGGCTTCGACAGCATCGCCATGCTCGTCAATCTCCTGCTGCTGAAGGGCAATATCGGCCGCGACGGCACTGGCATTTCTCCTGTGCGTGGCCATTCGAACGTGCAGGGGCAACGGACGGTCGGCATTTCGGAAAAGCCGGAACTCGTGCCGCTCGACAAGCTTGCTTCCATGTTCGGCTTCGAGCCCCCGCGCGACACCGGCATGAACACGGTGGAAGCCTGCGAGGGCATGCTGGACGGCAGCGTCAAGGCCTTCGTCGGCCTCGGCGGCAACTTCGTCCGAGCCATTCCCGAACATGGCGCCATGGAGGAGGCCTGGACGAAGATGCGGCTGACGGTGCAGATCGCCACCAAGCTCAACCGCAGCCACCTCATCAACGGCGAGGTCGCCTACCTCCTCCCCTGCCTTGGCCGAAGCGAGGAGGACATGCAGGCGAGCGGCCGGCAGACCGTCACAATGGAAGACAGCCTGAGCTGCATTCACGGCTCGGTGGGCAAGCACAAGCCGGCGAGCGAGCATCTCCTGTCGGAGATTGCCATTGTCGCCGGCATCGCCAAGGCGACCCTCCCGCCCAACCCCAAGGTCCGGTGGGATGAATGGCAGGGCAACTACGCCATCGTTCGCGACCTGATCGAGGAGACCTATCCGAAGGAATTCCATGACTTCAACAAGCGCATGTTCACCGCCGGCGGCTTCTACCGCGGCAACAGCGCGCGCGAGCGGATCTGGAAGACGGAAAGCGGCAAGGCTCAGTTCACCGTTCCGGAAGGACTGTCGGCCGCCGGCTTCGAGGACCAGGATGGCCGCTATCGTCTGATGACGCTGCGCAGCAACGACCAGTTCAACACCACCATCTACGGCTACAGCGACCGCCTGCGCGGGATCGAAGGCACCCGCGACGTGCTGCTCATCAACCCGAAGGAGATGAGAAAGCTCGGTCTCCACGAGGGCCAGGTGGTCGGCCTGCAGACCGATGTGGACGATGGCCGGGAGCGCAAGGTGGGTGGACTGAAGGTGCTTCCGTTCGCCCTCCCCGATGGATGCGTCGCCGGTTACTATCCGGAACTCAATCCGCTGATCCCGCTGTCCCACCACGAGAAGCTGTCGAAGACCCCGGCCGCCAAGGCGGTTCCGGTGCGGATCCTGACGTAAGGCCGGCCGGCGGGAGCCCACCCCCCCCTTTCCTCCCGCCGCCACCGCTGCCCTCCAGCGGATGCTGCAGGCCGCGCAGTCGCCGGCGTCGTGATGGCAGAGCCGCTATCGGTCTTGCGCTTCCAGGTCGGCAAGCAGCGACTTCATCTCGGCAATCTCGCGGACCTGCGCCTCGATGATCTCGTCGGCGAGCTGGCGGACGCGGGGATCGGTGATCCGGGCGCGTTCGCTGGTCATGATCGCGATCGAATGGTGGGGGATCATCGCACTCATGTAGTCGGTGTCGTTCACGGTCGCCTGTCCTCGGACCAGCCAGAGAGACAAGGCAAAGACCGCCACCGCGCCGCCCACGATCGCCATGTTCAGCATCCGGTTCCTGTACATGCCCAGCATGAAGCTGAGCATGATCACCGCCATGGTGGACCCCATCACCAGGGCCATCCAGGCCCGCGTCTCGCTCCAGAAGACGTGCTCCAGCGCATAGGTGTTGAGATACATCAGCCCGTACATCACGACCGTCGATGTCGCGATCATCGCCGCAAAGCGCCAGTAGGACATTCCCATCGTCTGCTACCCCTTCGTCTTTCGGTGCCGGCATGCCGGCCGCCGTATGTCTTGAGGATAAAAAGGCTGGGGGCGGCAAATGTTCCAGGGGGTCGGGGAGCAGCGGCAGCCGCTAGGCTTCTACCGGAAACAGAAAGGCCAGCTGGCGATCACCAGCTGGCCTTCATCCGCCGCGACATTCGAGGATGCCGCTCTAAATCTCGGAATGGCGGGATTCGAACCCACGACCCCTTGACCCCCAGTCAAGTGCGCTACCGGGCTGCGCTACATTCCGACAAGCTCTTGCGAGCATGATTTCCCTAATCTCTCGGTCATTCCGACGCAAGCGGAAATTCGCCCGCGTGGAAGAAACAGGAAGGGAAAGGCGGAAGGTGCGGGCTCGCCAGAGACCTCCCCGGCAATGCCGGTCGGCGCTCGGCAATTTACCGCTTGCTATCTCGGTGCGTTGGCGGCATGCCCTCCGGGCAAGGAGCGCGCGCCATGTCCTCGGAAAAATTCATCATCATCCCCTACAAAAAAGGCAGGGGCGGGCTTGTGCCCGGAGAGCTCCGGCAGGCGAGCAATGCCGCCTCCGCCGAACGGATCGCCACGGCCATGTCCGAACGGCATCCCGGCGTCGCCGCCTATTCGGTGATCGTCGACACTGAGACGGGCGACATGACATCCCCCAATCTGATCATCTCCTTCGGGGACGTTCCGCCGCTTCAGGACTGACGCCGGAGCATGTTTCGTGTGCAGGCCTGACGGGTACGCGCCTGCCCTCCCCGCGGTCCGGCCGTTCCTTATGCCGGCCTTTCTGCCGCGTCAGATCTGGCCGTGCCTCCACCATTAGGTGAAGTTGACCTCTCTCCCTGGCCGTGCAAAATCATCTCAAGGTTGAGGAGGATGACTGATGTCAGACGTCGAGGGAGTGGATGGATCCGACTCCAGCTGGCCGGACATGGTGCAATATGCCGAGTCGGTCGCGGAAAAATCCAAGCATTTTTCCGTTTACTGCTATCTTCGGGTTCCGCACGGGCTGGAGCTGTCGGCGCGAAAGCTGGTCCGGGATCTCGATGCCGAGGACAACTTTACCGTTCTTCACCAGAATGAAATATTCCCCTCGACCTGCAGCAGGATCATCACCCTGCGCCCGCCGGAAAAGAGTGCTTTCTGGTGGCGGGCGTTCCGGTCGGTGTTTCCATCCCGGTTCCAGTCGGCGGCCTGAGACGGTGTCCTACCCCTCGCCTCAACCGGCGGCCATGTCGGCCATGGGTGGCCCCTTGTGCGCCAGGCGCGTGTCGCGCGCGTAGGAATCGCGGAAGCTGCGATCGGCCCTGCCCTGCGGGTACTTGAGCGTCAACGGAAAGAGCCCGTCGGCATAGGTGCCCGTGGCGAGCTCAGTTTCGGGTCCCGTGGTCGTATTGTGCATCATCCAAACAATCATCGCGTGATCCTCCGTCCGTGCAAAGAACGCAAGCTCGGCGGCGCTGGTTCCGGTCAGATCGGATCGTTTTCATGAAGTTTTAACGACGTTTTCGAGCAGCGGTCGCAAAGGCTGCAAGCGACAGCCGTCAGACGAAAAAGCCGGTCTCGAAGGACCGGCTTCTTGCATCACTCAGTAAGGCGAACGGCACTGGCGCCGCGGGCCGTGATAGGGCTGGAAGGTGTTGTCGTAGGCGCGGTAGGAGCGGTAGCGCGAGTGGCACCAGTTCACGTGCGCATTGCCGCCGCGGTAGTAGCGGGGCTGCTGCTGTGCGGCGATCGCGCCGCCGATGATGGCGCCGGCCGCCAGGCCGCCGATGATGGCGCCGGCATTGCCGCGATGGTGGCGGTAGCGGCGATGACCGTAGTGGCGCTGGCGGTAGCCGCGATGACCGCGATGCCGCACCTCCTGGACGTCGGTGCCGGCCTCGACCTTGGGGACGGAGACCGACGGAAATGCCTGTGCCGGGGCAACGCCCGTAAAGGCCGTGGCCATCGAAATCAGGATGACTGCGAGCTTTTTCATGTTTCCTCACCTCTTTTTCTGCGTCTTCTGGGGCAGATAGTCAGGGTTTTCGCCTGAACCAGAGGTGAACGGTGAGATTTCCAGACTTTCTCAGCGGACCTGGTCGAGGAGGCGCTTGCACTCCAGCAGGTCGAAAAGTGCCTCCTGAAGCAGGGCGCGGTCCTCCTTGCCGATACCGGACTTGCCGATCAAAACCTCCAGCGCCTCATCCTCGGTGCTGGGACCGAAGCCGAAGAACCGGCCGCTGGGCTTTGCCTTGGCGCGCCCGACAAGCTGGTCCTCTTCGCCGCCACTGATCTTCGGCTCTGGCTGCTTGTCGCCGCTGGCGGCAACGATTGCATCCATGGTCGCCAAATCGCCGGAGGCGATCGCGGACACGAACTTGTTACCGTTCGTCTTCAGGAGCTTCTGGACGCCCTTGATCGTGTAGCCATGGTCATAGAGAAGGTGGCGGATGCCCTTCAGGAGATCGACGTCTTCGGGGCGGTAGTAACGCCGACCGCCGCCACGCTTCATCGGCTTGATCTGCAAAAACCGCGTCTCCCAGAAACGCAGGACGTGCTGGGGCAGATCGAGATCTTCGGCAACCTCGCTGATGGTGCGGAAAGCGTCCGGGCCTTTGTCCAACTCAGTCTCCAACGGCAAGTTCGAACATGCCTGCAAGCGAGTCGCGCCAGCACGAAGTGCCGCCTACGAATCGCCGGTCATTTCAGCGTTCTAACCGCTGCAATTCAAGTGGGAAGAAAGGTCGTGAACAGACTAATGCGTCAGGCTGCCGGAGCGGCCGTCTTCTGCTTCAGCTTTCGAGTGTTGTGCGCCCTCAAGATCCGCTGCTTCAGCACGTTCGACGCCTTGAAGGTCATCACCCGGCGTGGCGAAATCGGCACTTCCTCGCCGGTCTTTGGATTACGGCCGATGCGCTCGTTCTTGGAGCGTACCTGAAAGGTGGCGAAAGACGAGAGCTTGACGATTTCGCCGCGAACGATCGCATTGCAGATCTCGTCGATGATGGTCTCGACCAGCTCGGCCGATTCAGTTCTGGAGAGACCCACCTTGCGAAATACCGATTCCGCCAGATCCGCCCGTGTCACTGTTTTTCCGGCCATGATCCCCGCCCAGTTCTTTACCGTTCTGTACGCCGGGCAAGAGTATTTTGCTTGCAGGCCAGGGTCAAGCTCTACTGTAAAATCAGCAGGTTCGCCCGCTGTCTTACCTTGATACAGACCGAACGGCGGTGCCGCTACCAGCGGATGAGCATGGCTCCCCAGGTAAACCCGCCGCCCATGGCTTCCAGCATCACAAGGTCGCCCTGCTTGATGCGGCCGTCGTCGAGCGCGACCGACAGCGCTAGCGGGATTGAGGCGGCCGAGGTGTTGCCGTGCAGATCGACCGTGACCACTACCTTCTCGGTGGGAATGTCGAGCTTCCTAGCCGATCCGTCGATGATGCGGCGGTTGGCCTGGTGCGGCACCAGCCAGTCGAGATCGTCGGCCGTGGTGCCTGTTGCCTCAAAGGCGGCCTCAATGACGTCTGTAATCATGCCGACCGCATGCTTGAAGACCTCGCGGCCTTCCATGCGCAGGTGGCCGACGGTGCCGGTGGTCGAGGGGCCGCCGTCGACATAGAGCTTGTCCTTGTGGCTGCCGTCGGAGCGCAGGTGGGCCGTCAGGACGCCGCGGTCATCGACCGTCCCCTGCCCCTCGGCTGCTTCCAGCACCAGTGCGCCCGCTCCGTCGCCGAAGAGCACGCAGGTGGTGCGGTCGTTCCAGTCGAGGATGCGCGAGAAGGTCTCGGCACCGATCACCAGCACGCGCTTGGCCATGCCGCCGCGGATGTAGAGGTCCGCGGTCGTCATGGCGTAGACGAAGCCGGAACAGACGGCCTGGATGTCGAAGGCGAAGCCATGCGTCATCCCCAGCCGCTGCTGGATGTTGACGGCGGTCGCCGGGAAGGTGTTGTCGGGGGTCGAGGTGGCGACCAGGACCATGTCGATGTCGTCGGGCGTCAGACCGGCCTTATTCAGCGCCGCGCGGGCTGCCTGCTCGCCCAGCGAAGCAGTCGTCTCGCCCTCGCCTGCAATGTAACGCTGGCGGATGCCGGTACGCTGGACGATCCATTCGTCCGACGTCGCGACCATGCCCTCCAACTCACGGTTGGGGACGACGCGCTTGGGCAATGCAGCCCCATAACCGCGTACCACTGAACGGATCATGCTATCGGTATCCTGTCGTCAGGCCGCTTCGGGGCCAGCCGGTGGCTGGCGGCGGGCATGGTAAGTTTCGAGGTCATCAACAATCTTCTGGGTCAAGCCATTGCGGGCCATGTCGTAGCCGACATCGATCGCCGCTGCGAAGCCTTCGGCGTCGGTGCTGCCGTGGCTCTTGATGACGATGCCGTTCAACCCGAGGAAGACACCGCCATTGACCTTGCGGGGATCCATCTTCTCGCGCAGGCGGTCGAAGGCACCCTTGGCAAGAAGGTAACCGAGCTTGGACATCCAGGTGCGTGACATCGCCTCCCGGAGCAGTTCGGCGATCTGGCGGGCGGTACCTTCCGCCGTCTTCAACGCGATATTGCCGGTAAAGCCTTCGGTGACCACCACGTCGACGGTCCCCTTGCCGATGTCGTCGCCCTCCACGAAACCGTGATAGGCAATCGTCGGAAGGTTGGCTTCGCGGATCAGTCGACCGGCTTCCTTGACCTCTTCCTGCCCCTTCACTTCCTCGACGCCGACGTTGAGGAGGCCGACGGTCGGCCGCTGCGCCTCGAAGAGCGCGCGCGCCATGGCGCCCCCCATCAGGGCGAAATCCATCAGCTGATGGGCATCGGCACCGATCGTCGCGCCGATGTCGAGCACGATGCTCTCCCCCTTCAGCGTCGGCCAGATGCCGGCGATGGCCGGACGTTCGATGTGTGCCAGCGTGCGAAGGCAGAATTTCGACATCGCCATCAGCGCGCCGGTATTGCCGGCGGAGACGACGACGTCGGCCTCGCCGAGCTTCACGGCTTCGATGGAACGCCACATGGTGGAGACGTAGCGTCCCCGGCGCAAGGCAGCGCTCGGCTTCTCGTCCATGCCAACGGCGAGTTCACAGTCGTGGAAGACCGACCGCTCGCGCAGCTTCGGATGCTTGGAAAGATGGGGCTCGCATTCGGCCTGCAGGCCAAACAGCAAGAAGGTGATGTCCGGATGTCGTTCCAGTGCCTTTGCTGCACCGGCGATGACGATTTCGGGACCGAAATCGCCGCCCATGACATCGAGAGAAATTCTGATCACGCGTCCCTGATCCTTTTGCTCGCCACGGGGCGTAGCCCTGGGCAAAGTAGTGGCTCCCGCGGTGCTTACAACGCAATAGCGGCGATTTCTACGCTAGTCTTGTTTTTTCCAGTCCTTGAGGGCTGCGAAAGGCGAAGGCCGCGCATCCGGTCCGGAGGCATCGTCCTCGATATGGCCTTCAAATTCGATGTCGGGCTTGCGCGGGTATGGATCGATTGCGAGCGCCACCGCTTCGGCAATCACCTCGCCGGCATCGATGGTGTCTCCGACAAAAACCTCGGGCAGATCCGGACCTTCCGGGTCCAGCACCATTTCGGCGGTATCGCTGAGCATGACGCGGGCGAGCTTGGACCCCTCGGGGACGAAGATCTGCTCGAACGTCTCGTCGATCCTTGCGGCGACCGGCTCGAGGGTCACGACGCAGGCCTGTTCGATATCTGCCCGGACGCGGCCCTTGATGAGCACGCCGTCCTTTTTCCAGCGGGCGATCTGGATTTCCGACGTCAGAGAGCTGACGGCGAGCACCTTCCACGTCGCCGCCAGTCGCTCCAGCTCGGCGGGCGCGGCTTCGATCTTGACGGTCACGGGATTGGCGGAAATATGCCCGACCCGCACCGGATAGGACAGGGGAGACTTTTCGCTGCTGTGGTAAGCGGGTTTCATGGGCACCTCAATTCTTGGGCATTGGCAGCACTATGGCGCCGCGCGCAATCTCGTCTTCGCTGATCGTCGACAGCTCGGCTTCCGCCGAAAGCATCCATTCGGCGAGACCGCGCATCGGCTGCGCCGGCTCCACCTTCGGATGGATATTGCGCGACAGTGCCGCGGCAAGAGCGTCGGCATCCCCGGCGTCGAGAGCCGCCGCGTAGCTTTCCAGCCGTCCGTAGAACATGCCGGCGAGTTTCTTCATCCGCTTGGGTACACCCTGATCTCCGATCCCAAGCTCGCGGATCGAATGATCGATGTCCTGAAAGAAGCAATCGATGATCTCCTGGGCAAGTTCCATGCCGCTGACACCCGACTTCGCCGTACGGCGGAAGAACAGGATCATCACGATCGACAACATTTCAAAGCGCCCCATCACAGTGTCGGGAACGCCAAGATCGCTGAAGAAAAAAGGAACGCGGGCAGCCGATGTCAAGGACGCGTATTGACGATCGACGATCGGCTGGTTTTGATTTTTCTTTCGGAACAGACCGAAGATCATAAGATTTCCCACAGTTAGCCGCCACGTGTTGCATGGAAGCGCAAGCTGGTTTACCGAAGCAGGGACGAATTGCAACGTCGTTGGAGCATATCACACCGGGGCCGCCGAAACGTCGGCATCTGCCCTCCCCGGAATAGCCACAATGATATGGGCAGCAAGGTGGCGGCGAAGCCGCAATCGGAAGTTTCGGGAAAGCCTCAACGAGGCAGGTGTTAAGGTCTTACATGAAGTTCTTGAGCAGCACCGCAGCAGCGGCCATCATCGCAACGGCATCCCTTACCGGCTGCACCTCCATGGACATCGGCCAGACGATGTACAACGGCTATGTACTGGACGAAGAATCACTGGCTCTGATCCCCGTCGGCTCCAGCCGCGAGCAGGTGCTTCTCACCATGGGCACGCCCTCGACGACCGCAACCTTCGATTCGGAGGTTCTGTATTACATCTCGCAGAAGCGCGAGCGCCCCGTTGCCTTCATGAAGCCACGGCTCGTGGAGCAGACGGTCCTGGCGATCTATTTCGACGAGGACGGTGTGGTTTCCAGGAAGGCTAACTACACGCTTCAGGACGGCAAGGTCTTCGACAGCATCTCGCGCACGACGCCGACCGGCGGGCGCGACCTCACCTTCCTGCAGCAGCTGCTGTCGGGCGGCGGTGCCAGCGGCGCGAACGCGGCCAGGAACGTGTTCCAGAACATGGGCCAGTAAGCCAGTTTAGTGGTCAGAATGAACGGCCACATCCCATCATGAAACGGCCCGCGAGGTGAACCTCGCGGGCCGTTCTCGTTTCGCGGCCTGGGCCGAGATCAGCCGGCCAGCACCGCCAGCAGCAGCAGCGCGACGATGTTGGTGATCTTGATCGCCGGATTGACCGCAGGTCCTGCGGTGTCCTTGTAGGGGTCGCCGACCGTATCACCGGTGACGGAAGCCTTGTGGGCGTCCGACCCCTTCATATGGCGGGTGCCGTCCTTGTCGACGAAGCCGTCCTCGAAGCTCTTCTTGGCATTGTCCCAGGCACCGCCGCCCGAGGTCATGGAGATTGCCACGAACAGCCCGTTGACGATGACGCCGAGCAGCGAGGCGCCGAGCGCTGCAAAGGCCGAGGCCTTGGAGCCGGAGATCAACAGGACGCCGAAATAGACGACGATCGGGGCGAGCACCGGCAAGAGCGACGGCACGATCATCTCGCGGATCGCGGCCTTGGTCAGGATGTCGACGGCCCGGCCGTAATCCGGCTTCACGGTGCCGAGCATGATGCCGGGATTTTCGCGAAACTGCTTGCGCACCTCCTCGACGATCGAGCCGGCCGCGCGGCCGACGGCGGTCATGGCGATACCGCCGAAGAGATAGGGGATGAGACCGCCGAAGATCAGGCCGGCGACCACGTAGGGGTTGGACAGGCTGAACGAGATGTCGCCGATCCCGGCGAAATACGGGTAGCGGTCCGCGTTCGCCGCAAAGTAGGCGAGATCGTTGGAATAGGCGGCAAACAGCACGAGCGCGCCGAGACCGGCCGAGCCGATGGCATAGCCCTTGGTGACCGCCTTGGTGGTGTTGCCGACGGCGTCGAGCGCATCGGTAGACCTGCGCACATCGGCGGGAAGGCCGGCCATTTCTGCGATGCCGCCGGCGTTGTCGGTGACCGGACCGAAGGCGTCGAGCGCGACGATCATGCCGGCGATGCCGAGCATCGTGGTGACGGCGATGCCGGTGCCGAACAGTCCGGCGAGCTGATAGGTCGAGATGATGCCGCCGACGATGACGATGGCCGGAAGTGCTGTCGATTCCAGCGAGACCGCCAGGCCCTGGATGACGTTCGTGCCGTGGCCGGTGACGGAGGCCTGGGCGATGGAGTTGACCGGGCGCTTGTTGGTGCCGGTGTAGTATTCGGTGATGACGACGATCAGCGCCGTGACGACGAGGCCGAGGATGCCGCAGAGGAAGAGGTTGGTGCCGGTGATCTCCATGCCGGCAACCGTGCCGATGGCGCCCCAGCCGATAGTGACGGAGGTGGCCAGAGCCAATCCGACGATCGACAAGAGCCCGGTGACGATCAGGCCCTTGTAGAGGGCGCCCATGATCGAGCCGTTGGTGCCGAGCTTGACGAAGAAGGTTCCGGCGATCGAGGTGACGATGCAGGCGGCGCAAATGGCGAGCGGATAGATCATCACGCTGTCGAGCACCGGCGCACCGGCAAAGAAGATCGCGCCGAGCACCATGGTGGCGACGACTGAGACCGCATAGGTCTCGAACAGGTCGGCGGCCATGCCGGCGCAATCGCCGACGTTGTCGCCGACGTTGTCGGCAATGGTGGCCGGGTTGCGCGGATCGTCTTCGGGTATGCCGGCTTCGACCTTGCCGACGAGATCGCCGCCGACATCGGCGCCCTTGGTGAAGATGCCGCCGCCGAGGCGGGCGAAGATGGAGATCAGCGAGGCGCCGAAGCCGAGCGCCACCAGCGCATCGATGACCGGGCGCGAGCCGCTTTCATGGCCGAGGCCGGCGGTCAGGATCAGGTAGTAGATCGCGACGCCGAGAAGGGCGAGACCCGCCACCAGCATGCCCGTGATGGCGCCCGACTTGAAGGCGATGTCGAGGCCGGCGCCGAGACTCTGCGAGGCGGCCTGGGCGGTGCGGACGTTGGCGCGCACCGAGACGTGCATGCCGATGAAGCCGGCAGCGCCCGAGAGCACCGCGCCGATGACGAAGCCGATGGCGGCGGTGGCGGAGAGCAGCAGCCAGGTGATGACGGTCACCACGGCGCCGACGATGGCGATGGTCATGTACTGGCGCGTCAGATAGGCCTGCGCGCCCTCACGGATATAGCCTGCGATTTCCTGCATGCGGGCATTGCCCTGATCGGCGGCGAGCACGGCCCGCGTCGCCCAGGCGGCATAGATGATCGATAGCAAGCCGCACACGATCACACCGAATAGAACGGTCATTCGTTTTTCCTCTCCCTTGCGCCGCGAGGTCCCCCCGGCGGCATTGAGCGGCAACCGCCTCCCCTCCCAAGGAACCAAGGGTTGTCCGCGGGAGGGAGAGTGCCCGCGAGGATGAGGCTGCGTCAAGCCCTACAAAACGGGGAGGTCAGGGCTGTTTGGCCGGCCGATTGCGCATCAGGAGGAGAATGAGGACGAGGCAGAGGATCGTCACCGGCCAGATGACGAGGTTCATGGCTTCCCAGCCCCAGGCGGTGAAGACCTTGCCGGAGGAGAAGGAGGAGAGCGCCACGGTGGTAAAGAGGATGATGTCGTGGAAGCCCTGCACCTTGTCGGCCTCGTGCGGACGGTAGCTGGAGGCGACGATGGCGGTGGATCCGATGAAGCCGAAGTTCCAGCCGATGCCGAGCAGCACCAGCGCGCCCCAGAAGTTCCAGAGCTCGATGCCGGCGTGGGCGACGACGGCGCAGGCCATCAGGATCACCAGGCCGGCGGCAACCACCTTTTCCGTGCCGAAGCGGGTGATCAGCATGCCGGTGAAGAAGCTCGGCGCAAACATGGCCAGCACGTGCCACTGGATGCCAAGGGTCGCGAGATCGGTGGAGAAGCCGCAGCCGATGACCATGGCGAGCGGCGCGCCGGTCATCATGAAGGTCATCAGCGCATAGGTGCCGATGCCGCAGACCATGCCGGTCATGAAGCGCTGCGTCAGCACGATGTCCTTGAGCGGCCGGACCGGCAGGTCGCCCGCGGCGCGCACGCCGGTTTCCGGCAGCTTCAGCGCAGCGAGGATGGCGATGGCGATCAGGCTGAGCGGGATCAGCGCCACGAAGGCACCGGCGAAGGTGACGGGAAACAGGAGATCCTTGGCGAAGATCGCCAGCTGCGGCCCGAGGATGGCCGAGACGATGCCGGCGGCGAGGATCCACGAGATGGCGCGCGGCTTGTAGAAGCTCGGCGAGACGTCGGCGGCGGCAAAGCGGATCTTCTGGGTGAAGCCGCCGGAGACGCCGATCAGCATCAGGCCGGTGGCAAACAGCCAGAAATCGGCACGGAAGAGCGCGACGGCGGCAACGGCCGCGCCGGTGGCGCCCATCAGCGCGCCGAGAATGAAGCCCGCCTGGCGGCCGAGGTAGCGCGAGGCAATGGCAACGCCGACGGCGCCGAGCGCCACGCCGATGTTGAAGCCGGTCAAGGGTGCGGTGGCGAGCGACTTGTCGTCGCCGAGCATCTGGTAGGTGGCAAGGCCGCCGAGCGCGAAGGTGAGCGGCGGGGCGGAGCCGAGCAGCGCCTGGACGGCCGACAGCAGGAAGACATTGCGCCGCGCGGCAACGACCTGCGCCTGTAGCCCCTCGACGCTGCCTTCCATGATGCGGTCTCTCCTGTGTGGCGGCCAGGCCTGTTTCGTGGTTTCGCCTATTTGGCGGTGGGGCCGCGGACCTGTTTGGCGATGCGGTCGAGGACCGCGTTGACGATCTTCGGCTCCTCGCCCTCGAAGAAGGCCTGGGCGATCTCGACGTATTCGGTGACGATCACCGGGATCGGCACGTCCTTGCGCTCGAGGATCTCGAAGGTGCCGGCGCGCAGGATGGCGCGCAGCGTCGAATCGAGGCGCGACAGCGGCCAGTCTTCCTGCAGCGCGCCGCGGATGACCGGATCGATCTTCACCTGGTCGCGCACGACGCCGGCGACGATCGAGCGGAACCAGGAGGCGTCCGCCTTCAGGTAGGTGTCGCCGTCGAGCTCCTGGCCGAGGCGGTGGGTCTCGTATTCGGCGACCACTTCCAAGACGCCTGCGCCGCCGACATCCATCTGGTAGAGCGCCTGCACGGCGGCGAGGCGGGCCGCTCCCCGCTGGTTGGCGGGTTTGACTGCCGGTTTTTCTGCATTCGTCATTGGATCAACCATTCAGTTTTTCGCGCAGCGCAATCATGGTGAGCGCGGCACGTGCGGCAAAGCCGCCCTTGTCCTTGTCGGCGCGGCGCACACGGGCCCAGGCCTGCTCGTCGTTTTCCACCGTCATGATGCCGTTGCCGATCGACAGCGACTCGGAGACGGCAAGATCCATCAGCGCGCGCGAGGATTCATTGGCGACGATATCGAAGTGATAGGTCTCGCCGCGGATCACCATGCCGAGCGCCACGAAGCCATCATAGTGCGTGCCGTCGTTTTCGGCCGCATCGAGCGCCATGGCGATCGCCGGCGGGATTTCGAGCGCGCCCGGAACCGTCACCACGTCGTAAGTTGCGCCCGCTTCCTTCAGCGCGAACGTCGCCCCGTCGAGCAGCGCGTCGGCCATGTCGTCGTAGAAGCGGGCTTCGACGATCAGGAGATGGGGCTTGGACTGTTCGGACATTTTTGAAAATCCTCGGCGCAAACGGTGCGGTAGTACTGCAATGGGAATGGCGCGGGTCAAACCACGGTGCCGGGTGGAAGGCAAGCGTTTTTAGGCATGACAGGGGTGCAGTGGCGACAGGACACGGGGTGCGGGTGCGCTCCGTCCGCCCGGCGATGAGGCGCGGACAGACTACCCCCTTGGCGATCCTTGGAATTTTCAAAGTTCGGACGGGGCGCTGAAAGCTGCCTCGTAAGTTAGTTTTTATGTGGCACCTCTCAGCACCCCGTTCGGCGGTTGTTGTCCGCGACTCCGGTCCCTCTGCAAGGGTCTTCCGGGAATGGTGTTCGTCTGGTTGCCAAAAGCCCGGGCGGACCAAGTTACCGCCAACACCTAAGGCACCTTCGCCGAACGCTCGCTGTCGCGACGGACGTATTCGTCCGGCGACACCAATCCCGCGACCCCCCTGTGTGCCGCACAGGCACGCCCGGCGCGCGCTTTCGGGCTTCAAGAGGCGGGGGCCGGTCCGAAACCCCGCGCCTCTCCCCGTGTCGCCGGAGGGAGACCATTTTCCGCGAACCCCGAGGATGGAGACTTACGTCGTTTCTCCACCACCAGCGCCGGCTCCACCTCGCCGGCACGCCTGCCGGTGTATCCGAGAGCGGAACGGGAGGATTATGGGCATGGGTTGGGAGGGGGTGGATGTGGGTGCGCCCCTTTTTCTTTCGTCATCCTCGGACTTGATCCGAGGATCCACACACAGGCCAGCGACATCAACGGGTTAGGACGACTGGCGGCGGCGCGGAAAGAATGATTTCGGCGCGGAGGGCTTGGGTTTGGATCCTCGGATCAAGTCCGAGGATGACGAAAGCATGGGGCGGCGGATAACGAAAGGATGAGGCTGAGGATGACGAAAGGATGGGGCGGTGCCACGCGTTCCCCCTCATCCTGAGGTGGGCGGGCAAAGCCCGGCCCTCGAAGGATCCGGCTTGCTCCGGTGTCCCGTGAGCCACCCATGGCACCTCCCTCTCTTTCGTCATCCTCGGACTTGATCCGAGGATCCACGCGACGGGCAGTGAGGTCAGCGGCTGGGGCGGACTGGCGTGACTATAGGAGCGAGGAGGGCTTGGGTTTGGATCCTAGGGTCAAGCCCGAGGATGACGAAGGTCGGGGATGCGGTGCGCGCATGTCACGCCACGGATTCAACGTCTTGTTGATGATACTTTCCAGACTTCGAATTTGGCGCTTTTCTGCCTATTGGGCATCCCTAATGTCGCCGAAGATACCTATCGTGTCACCTTTCACCTCAACATGTTCCACCCCTGCCAGCTTCCTCACCTCATTGAGAAAACTGTTGATCACTTGGATATTTACCGAATTCGGCACTCCTACCAATAGTGCAGTGGGCGCCCACCTTAAGCGACCGATCCCGAAGTTGTCCTCCGCTAGCACTTGGATCAAAGACGCAGCACTTTGCAGCGCGTCCTGATCTTCAAACCTAATCTTTATCTCCAGCGGCTCGAATGCCGTAGGTCCTCCTCGACTATAGCGATGAACAGTCACTATACCGAAGGAACCGCGCAATAACTCGGCCAACGTATCAACAACGGAACGAGAAACTACTCCTGCAACCCAAAGGACGAACCCGTCTATTATAGGTTCAACATGATAAGGTCGCCCCCCTAAAGTCCGCCTCGCAGTCCTATCAATAGCAGCTTTAGCTGCGTTAATTGCTGATCTAACCGTTTCAACTCGGAGAACCGGGATGTACCCATCTATGGGATTTTCCCGGCCGGCATGAACCGGATCATTTAGCTCAGAAGCCTGCTCAATTGATAACTCGCTGATCTCCCCATTGAGATGCTTGCTCGCATACTTAAGGAAGTTTGGGAGAGTATACATTTGGAATTGGACTGCCCCATTGCGGGCGGCTTCCGCCCTCAGTTCGGGATGCGGCCCTATGGTTTTGCCACGCACCCTTAACCACCAGTCGTCCTTCACGTCCTGCGTGACAAACACCACTGCATGAAGCGAATCTTTTTTTATTTTTTCGAGTGTCTGCTTCCAGAGGTATAAATCGCCAAACTTGGTAAAATATCTTACCCCCTGTCCCACGAATGCCTCTGTCTTGCCCGCGTCCTTGAAACCGGGAGGAACCGAATCAGCGTATCTTTCAACGCCCTCCTTATTGATCTGATCGATGAAAGCCTGATCAGGAGCGGGGCCAATCCTCGTTGCTAAGAGCTCGTCGATCATAGCTCCTATGACGTCAGGGTCGTGCACATCGGCTTGATCTTTCTCGAGATCAGACAGCTTTTTCTTATACGGATCCAGCACCTTGTGAAGCTGACTAATTACCTCCTCAGGATTGACCATCTGGAACGGAGAAAGACTTCGTTCAAGATCTTCCACCGACTTCTCAATCAGGCTTCTTACGTCACTGAGGCCTGATTTTTGATCGGCGATTACCTTTATCTTGTTTCTCTGATATTCAAGGGCGGCATGATATGGCACCCAAAGTCGCTCCTTCACCGCTTGAAGAGCCTTGAGCAGATCCTCTCGTCCCTCCTTTGGAAGGCGATAAAGCGCTAGCAGGACATTGGCGTCTAACACGAACCAGCACTGCGACCAAAGCTCAGCCAAGCTGTCGTCCGAATGCCGGTAAAATTCGGGAAAGATATCTCTCATGACAACCTGCGTCTTCAATAGAGTGTTTTGAGGTACTCGCGCGGGAGTGTTGCTAATGGACAGCAAAAGGTCAATGAATTCGGCTTTGCTCCGCCAGCCGCCTCACTTCGCTTACCAGCGCTGCTCACCTCAACGCCCATACAGCCCCATTCGACGCTCGGAGGGTACTTAGAAATGTATCGCCGTTGTTTTCACCCTAAGGCCGGAATGCGGGCGGAATAGCCCGTCGCCCCCCTCACCGCCCCTCCGGCCCCTCCGCCGCCGGATCATAAAACAGCGACAGCGTCAGGCTTTTCGCGATGCGCTCGGCGGTGGTCATGAACCAGGCCTTGGCCTGCCGGCTCGGGGCGATGTCGTCGAGGGTGTCGGAGAAGAGCGCCAGCCATTGCGGGAAGAGGTCGGGGGTCATGTGGGCGACGCCGTGGTGGGCCTGGACGGGCTTGCCGCCGTAGGCGCCGGTGCGGAACGCAAGCGAGGACCAGAAGGCCACCATCTTTTCCATGTGCTGCGGCCAGCGGCCTTCCAGCTGGGCGTCGAAGACGGGGCCGAGGGCGGGATGGGCGCGCACGCGGTCGTAGAAGCTGTTGACCAGGGTGGCGATGAAGGCCGGGTCGACGCCGATCGCCCGCATTTCGGCCGTCGCCCGCTCCTGGATGGCGGCGTTGCGCGCGGCTCTGACAGTGAGATCGGGGGCGGTGGGATCGGTGGGCATGGCGGGTCGTCCTTCTGCGGTCCCTCTTCCTTAGAGGTTTGCGGGGAGATTGCGAAGGGCAAGGGCTGCGGACGGCTGGCGGCGGGGAGCAAGGGCGTCGGGGCGCCGGAACGGTCGCCCTCGCGGAAGGAACCGGACCGGCAAGCCATCGGAAGTGGGGCCGTCGCAAAAGCGGGACGTCGGACATGCAGGCCATCAGACGTGCGGGCTCGCAGAGGGTGGCGCGGCGGGGCTGAGGGCGGCGGCGTTCGGCGCCCCTCCCCGCGCGCCTAGTCCTTGAACTCGGCCAGCCGCGCGGCGTAGCGGGCCATCGTGTCCACCTCGAAGTTGACGAAATCGCCGGGTTTGCGGTCGCCCCAGGTGGTGACGGCGAGCGTGTGGCGGATGAGGAGGATGTCGAAGTCGGCGCCGTCCACGGCGTTGACGGTGAGCGAGGTGCCGTCGAGCGCGATCGAGCCCTTTGGCGCGACAAAGCGGGCGAGTGCCTGCGGCGCGCGCAGGCGGATGCGCACCGCCTCGCCTTCCGGTTCGATCGAGAGGATTTCGGCGCGGCCGTCGACATGGCCGGAGACGATGTGGCCGCCGAGTTCGTCGCCGATCTTCAGCGCCCGTTCGAGGTTGATGCGGGTGCCTTCCGTCCAGCCGCCGATGGTCGTCAGCCGCAGCGCCTCCTCCCAGGCCTCGACCTCGAACCAGCGGGTGTTCGACGTCTCGTCGGAGAGGGCGGTCACCGTCAGGCAGACGCCGGAATGGGCGATCGAGGCGCCGATGTCGATGGTCGCCGGATCGTAGCTGGTGGCGATGCGCAGCTTGACGCCCTCGTCCATCGGCGTGGTGGCGGCAACCGTGCCGACGTCGGTGACTATACCGGTGAACATCAGGAGGACCTTTCGTATTCGGCGAGCCGGTCGGGCCCGAAGGTTGCGGTGCGCAGCAGCCGGAAGCCGGCGGGGGCCGCGGTGCTGTCTTCGGCCTCGATATCGGGATGGGCGAGCGGCGATTCAATGCCGCCTTCGCCGACGGTGGTGGCGCCGGTGAAGAGGAGGATGCGGTCGACGAGGCCGGCCTCGAGGAAGCTTTTCGCCACCGTCGCGCCGCCCTCCACGAGCAGCGAGGAGATGCCGCGGGCGGCGAGCGCTGCGAGCAGCATGGGGAGGGATTCGGGGGCGATGATTTCGACGCCGGCGGTGGTGAGGGGGTGGTGGGGGGCGGTGTGTGCGCGGAGGTCTGATGGCGTGGTGGGGAGGTTACCCCCCTCTGCCCTGCCGGTGTTCGTCACTGCAATCGATTCGCTGGATCGATTGCTCCGCTGCGCGGACCGTTCCTCACCCCCCACAAGGGGGGAGATCCGGGAGGCGCGGCCTTCCTCCCCATCTTCCATTAGCGCAGCAGCAGAGACGGTCGAGTTTGGGGCTGGCGCGAGCGTCATGCCGATCTCCCCCCCTGTGGGGGAGATGGCCGGCAGGCCAGAGGGGGTGTGGTGGGCTCGGCGGTGATGGCTAAGCCCCCCTCATCCGCCCTTCGGGCACCTTCTCCCCGGGGGGGAGAAGGGAGAGTGGCGGGGCTTCCCGGGGGGGACAGGGGGAGCGTGGCGATGAGGACGGGGACGGTTTTCGCCGTGCGCACCAGCTTCGAGGTCATCGGCAGGGCGAGGTGGTGGTCGAGGACGATGCGCAGGGGCGAGCGGTGGTGCAGGCCCGGCAGGCGGCAGGTGAGGTCGGGGTCGTCGGCGAGTGCTGTGCCGATGCCGACGAGGATGGCGTCGGTCTCGGCGCGCAGGACGTGCGACTGCGCGCGGGCGGCAGGGCCGGTGATGGCGAGCTGGCCCTCCCCTGGCGCATGGCCTTGCCTGCCGATCATGCCGTCGGCGGAGACGGCGAGCTTCAGCGTCACATAGGGGCGGCCGCGGGTCTGGCGCATGAGGTAGGCGGCAAGCGCCCGACGGCCCTCCTCCTCCATGACGCCGCTTTCGACCGTGATGCCGGCGTCGCGCAGGATGGCGAGGCCGCGGCCGGAGACGCGCGGATCGGGATCGGTCAGCGAGACGACGACGCGGGCGATGCCGGCTTCGACGATGGCGTTGGCGCAAGGCGGCGTCCGGCCGTGGTGCGAGCAGGGTTCGAGCGTGACGTAGAGGGTGGCGCCCCTCGCCTTGTCGCCGGCAACGGCGAGCGCCTGGGTTTCGGCATGCGGGCGGCCGCCGGGCGCGGTCACGGCCTGGCCGACGATGGCGCCGTCGCGCACCACCAGGGCGGCGACGGAGGGGTTGGTGGCGGTGAGGCCGGTGTGCCAGCGCGACAGGCGCAGGGCAGCCGCCATGTAGCGCCGGTCCTCTGGGGTGACGGCCATGGCGTTTAAGGCTCTAGCCCGGGATCGCGGGCAATCTTGGCGTTGATCTCCTCGATGACCTTCTCGAAATCTTCGGCGTGGGAGAAATCGCGGTAGACGGAGGCGTAGCGGACGAAGGCGACGTCGTCGAGGCTCTTCAAGGCTTCCAGCACCTGCAGGCCGATCTGTTCGGACGAGATCTCGGCCTCGCCGGAGCTTTCCAGGCGGCGCACGATGCCGGAGACGGCGCGCTCGATGCGGTCGTTGTCGACCGGGCGCTTGCGCAGGGCGATCTGGAAGGAGCGTACCAGCTTGTTGCGGTCGAAGGGCACCTTGCGGCCGGTCTTCTTGACGACCATCAGCTCGCGCAGCTGCACCCGCTCGAAGGTGGTGAAGCGGCCGCCGCAATCGGGGCAGATGCGGCGCCGGCGGATGGAGGTGTTATCCTCCGCGGGCCGAGAATCCTTGACCTGCGTATCTTCCGAACCGCAATAGGGGCAGCGCATCGCCTCTCCAACTTCTTGTCGTCATGCAGGTGCGGGGGAAGACCGCTACGTGGCCTCTCCCCCGGCACGGCTTACATGTAGGGGTACATGGGGAAGCGGCCGGTGAGTGCCACGACCTTGTCGCGGACGGCGGCTTCAACGGCGGCATTGCCCTCGTCGGAGTTGGCCGTCTTCAGTCCGTCCAGCACCTCAACGATGAGGTTGCCGATCTCGGTGAACTCGGCCTCCTTGAAGCCGCGGGTGGTGCCGGCGGGCGTGCCGAGACGAATGCCCGAGGTGACGAAGGGCTTTTCCGGATCGAAGGGGATGCCGTTCTTGTTGCAGGTGATGTAGGCGCGGCCGAGCGCCGCCTCGGCGCGCTTGCCGGTGGCGTTCTTCTTGCGCAGGTCGACCAGCATCAGGTGGTTGTCGGTGCCGCCGGAGACGATATCGACGCCGCCCTTCACGAGCGTCTCGGAGAGCACCCTGGCGTTCTTGACGATCTGGGCGGCGTAATCCTTGAACTCGGGCTGCAAGGCTTCACCGAAGGCCACGGCCTTGGCGGCGATGACATGCATCAGCGGGCCGCCCTGGAGGCCGGGGAAGACGGCCGAGTTGAACTTCTTGGCCAGATCCTCGTCGTTCGTCAGGATCATGCCGCCGCGCGGGCCGCGCAGCGACTTGTGGGTGGTGGTGGTCGCCACATGGCAATGCGGGAACGGCGACGGATGCTGGCCGCCGGCGACGAGGCCGGCGATATGGGCCATGTCGACCATCAGCCAGGCACCGACCTCGTCGGCGATCTCGCGGAAACGCTTCCAGTCCCAGGTGCGCGAATAGGCGGTGCCGCCGGCGATGATCAGCTTCGGCTTGTGCTTGCGGGCGTCCTCGGCAACCTTGTCCATGTCGAGGAGATGGTCTTCCTCGCGCACGCCGTAGGAGACGACGTTGAACCATTTGCCGGACATGTTGACCGGGGAACCATGGGTCAGGTGACCGCCGGAGTTGAGGTCGAGGCCCATGAAGGTGTCGCCGGGCTGTAGCAGCGCCAGGAAGACGGCCTGGTTCATCTGGCTACCGGAGTTCGGCTGGACGTTGGCGAAGCCGACGCCGAAGAGCTGCTTGGCGCGCTCGATGGCCAGTTCCTCGGCGATATCAACGAACTGGCAGCCGCCGTAGTAGCGCTTGCCGGGATAGCCCTCGGCGTATTTATTCGTCATGATCGAGCCCTGGGCTTCGAGCACGGCGCGCGAGACGATATTTTCCGAGGCGATCAGCTCGATCTCGTGGCGCTGGCGACCCAGCTCCTTCTCGATGGCACCAAAGATGTCCGGATCGGTTTCAGCCAGCGGACGGGAGAAGAAAGCGTCGGTGTGCGACATGGACATGGCTCCTCGGGGGATCGGGTGCGTGTGCCTTGGCGTCTTAGCGGGTGGCCCGGATTTGGGCAATACGGCGCGCGACATTTGCGCGGCCGAGACCGGCCTCGTACCAACGAAGAAGCCGCGGCACAGGGCCGCGGCTCGATATAAGATCGAAGGGTGGCAGATTACTGCGGCAGGAAGTCCTGCTCGCTGATCGGGCCGGCGGACTGCTCGATGCCGGTCGTGGTCTGCAGCGCAAGCTCGGTCGCGCCGTCCTGCTGATAGATGTCGTCACGGAACTGGGCGACGCCATCCTCTGCCGACCAGGCGGTGATGTAGACGATGTAGACCGGTACTTCCTCGGTCAGCTTGATCGGCGTGCTGACGCGGCTTGCAATCACCTGCTCCATCTGCTGGCGATCCCAGCCGGGGGTCTCCTTGAGCAGCCAGCTGGTCAGGTCGCGGACGTTCTGGACGCGGACGCAGCCGGAGGATTCAAAGCGCATCAGCTTGTTGAACAGGCCCTGCTGCGGCGTGTCGTGCATGTATTCGTTGTGCGGGTTGTGGAAGTTGATCTTCGTCGAGGACATGGCGTTGATCTTGCCGGGGTCCTGGCGGAACATCAGGTTCGGTGCCTTCGGGGCGTTCCAGTCCACCGTCTCGGGCGAGACCTCGGTGCCGTTGCCGTCGAACAAGCGGATGTTGTTGCGCGTCAGATAGGTCGGGTCCTTGCGCATCAAAGGCACGATGTCCTTCTCCACGATGGAGCGCGGCGCCGTCCAGTAAGGGTTGAGGATGACCTCGTAGATCTTCGAGTTGATCGCATGCGTCGGGCGGTCGATCTTGCCGACGATGGCGGTGTTGCGCAGCGCGACGCGGCCATTCTCCACCGCTTCAATGTAGGCGGCGGGGATGTTGACCATGACGTAGCGGCGACCGAGCTCGCCGGACATCGTCTGCAGGCGCACGAGGTTGGTTTCGAGCTGGCGAAGGCGCGTGTCGGCCGAAACGTTCATTGCCTTCAGCGTGAATTCGCCGATCGCGCCGTCGGCCGGAAGACCGTGGCGGGCCTGGAAGCGCTTGACGGCGCCATCGACGTAGGAATCGAACGACGACGACATGCCGGCCGACTGCGGCATGTCTCCGGAAATGATCAGGCGCTGGCGCAGCTGCTGGACGGCCGGATCGGAGACGCCGATGCGCAGGGCCTGGCTGGCGTTGACCTGCGGCCAGCCGCCGTTGGAGACGATCATCTGATGGTCCATGATCGCCCGCTGGATGTTGGCGGTCGCATTGACGCTGAGAACCGGATTGTTGGTGGCGATGGCGGCCACCGACCGCGATGCGCCCTTGGCGTCGAACTGGTCGTCCCAGGTGCCGCGGCGGGGCGAGGCAATCAGGCTCTCGATCGCCGTCTGGGCAAGTGCAGGCGTGGCAAGCGCCACGGCACCGACCGACGCGGCCGACCGCAGGAGCATCCGGCGCGAGAGATTTTCCGATCCGATTTTCTTCGACATCATTCTACCCATCTGTTCCCGTCCAGCATTCAAGGTGCATAGCGGGATGTGGTTAACAAAGGCGCAAAGGGCGCTGCTGGCAACGGTCCCAGAGGGCTTTCGTCTCCCCGCGACCCAAGCTGCCGATCCCACGGCAATATGGCCAATTCGTGTCTCGGAGAGGCCCGGAACGGCACGAATTGGGTGACAGATGCGTGATGGCTTTTACGACGCGACGATGTGGCAGAACGGCAACGGGAAAACCGGACGCGCAGGGACGCATCCGGTTTTGGTCGCGGCTGGAGGACGCGGTGGTCGTGGCAAGCCTCTCGTGGATTAGAGGCGGTAGGCGATCGAGTCGTTCCAGAAGCGGTCGAGGCGCTGCAGGAGCTTGTTCATCTGGGTGAATTCGTCGGAGCCGATGCCGCCGACCTTTTCGATCGAGCCGATGTGGCGCTCATAGAGCTTGGCGACCGTCTCGGCGATCTCCTGGCCCTGTTCGGTGAGGCTGATGCGGACCGAGCGGCGGTCGATGCGCGAGCGCTGGTGGTTGATGAAGCCGAGGTCGACGAGCTTCTTGACGTTATAGGAGACGTTGGAGCCGAGGTAGTAGCCCCGCGAGCGCAGTTCGCCGGCCGACAGTTCGGAGTTGCCGATGTTGAAGAGCAGCAGTGCCTGGACGGCGTTGATGTCGTCGCGGCCCTGGCGGTCGAACTCGTCCTTGATGACATCGAGCAGGCGGCGGTGGAGACGCTCGACGAGGTGGAGCGATTCCATGTAGAGCGAACGAATGGCATCTTCACGGAGATCTGCGGCGGGTGCGGTCTGCGGCTTCAGTTTCGTGTTCATGGTTTCTGCCTCACTGTTTTGCTTGGCGGTATTTGTTTGTCCGCCTTGAAAACAAAACTATCGGAAGCCCATAAAATTCGACTTAAAACATATGTTTAACAGCAGGTTACACGCATCCTTCCAATTGCGGCCGATCCGCGGCGGGGGCCGCAGGGAGTA
Organism: Rhizobium sp. PK7-22; assembly: GCF_056530405.1. Taxonomy (NCBI): domain Bacteria; kingdom Pseudomonadati; phylum Pseudomonadota; class Alphaproteobacteria; order Hyphomicrobiales; family Rhizobiaceae; genus Rhizobium; species Rhizobium sp. PK7-22. Next base: position 2,042,004 of record NZ_CP096514.1, on the reverse strand, counting down.
AAATCTGCTTATAGAATTCAGTGACTTAGCCCTGAAATTCATTCAAATGGCAGCCGTCAAAGCTTTCGACTTACGGTAAATGGGTTGTTACCTGTCCGGCCCTGCGGCGGTCATCCAGCCAGAATGCGATGCGAAACAGCACGTAGAGCGCCGCCACCAGCGCGTGAAAGAGCAGCACGAAGGTGTTGGTGCCGAAGATCTCCGACCAGGTCTCGTACATGAGAAACTGAACGATAGCCGCAAGCGCCCAGAGCACCGGGCCCCAGGAGACAGCCAGCCAGAGGCCGAGCGAGGCAACCGGAAAGACGACGGCCAGCGTCGGCGCCGCCACCTGCCAAGGCACCGTCAGCAGATCGAAGCGGCCCTGCCCCTCCAGCGAGTAGCCGACGAGCATCGCCCAGTACTGCAGCCCGAACCAGAGGCTGGTGACGGCGACGAGGCGCAGGAAGACCACGTAGAGGATCTGGGTCAGGGTGCGCCTGGGCACAGTCAGTGAATCATTCTCCATGGCCGCCATCATAGCCGGGCGGCGCAAGCGCCGCTAGCCAAGCCACGCGGCGATCTGACCATTCGCAATTTCGCGTTGAAATGATAATGACCTCAGACCCCATTCCAAGGACGCGAGGCATTCATGAGCGACCAGACCCATCTCGTCGATGAGATCACCGGACACCGCCGGATGCGGCGCAACCGCAAGGCGGACTGGACGCGCCGCCTGGTGCAGGAAAACCGGCTGACCGTCGACGATCTGATCTGGCCGATCTTCCTCGTGCCCGGCTCCAACATCATCGATCCGATCGAGGCCATGCCCGGCGTCAACCGGATGAGCGTCGACAAGGCGGTGGAGGCGGTTCGCGAGGCGGCCGATCTCGGCATTCCGGCAATCGCCCCCTTCCCCGACGTGGAAATGGACAAGCGCGACCTGACGGGTTCGGAAATCCTGCAGCGCGACAATCTGATCAACCAGTTCGTGCGCGCCGCCAAGCAAGCCGCGCCCGATATCGGCCTGATCACCGATGTGGCGCTCGATCCCTTCACCAGCCATGGCCATGACGGCATTCTCCGGGACAGCGAGATCGTCAACGACGAGACCGTCGACATGCTGATCAAGGCGGCGGTGATGCAGGCAGACGCCGGCGCCGACATCATCGCCCCGTCCGACATGATGGACGGGCGCATCGGCGCGATTCGCCGCGGCCTGGACGCCGCCGGCCACCAGGACGTCGGCATCATGTCCTATGCGACGAAGTTTTCCTCCGGGTTCTACGGACCCTACCGGGAGGCGATCAACACCGGCAGCCTGCTCAAGAGCAACAAGAACAGCTACTACATCAGCCCGGCCAACGGCACTGAAGCGCTGCGGGATGCGGCGCTCGACGTCGAGGAAGGCGCTGACATGCTGATGGTCAAGCCCGGCATCGCCTACCTCGACATCTGCTGGCGGATGAAGGAAGCCTTCGGCCTGCCGACCTTCGCCTATCAGGTTTCGGGCGAATACACGCAGATCAAGGCAGCGGCCATGAACGGCTGGATCGACGGCGACCGGATCATGATGGAGACGCTGCTCTGTTTCAAACGCGCCGGATGCGACGGCATCCTCACCTATTTCTCCCTCGATGTGGCGCGCAAGCTGGCGAAGGGGTGAGCTCAGGCCACCGCTTGCGTCGGCGGCCAATGCCCCCCATATCGAAGGGACCAACTGGAGAGAATGGACCATGGCACTCGACCCCACCCCCGTAGAGACCGCACCGGACGACTGGCGCGCCTATAGCGGCGTGCTGACGCGTCGGACCTTCGCCTTCGTCCTGGACTACGCCATCGTGCTGTTTCTGTGCATCCCGGCAGCGGTCGTCGTGTTCTTCCTCGGCATCATCACGCTGGGGCTCGGCTTCTTCCTCTATCCGGCGCTGTTCGTGATCGTCGCGCTTCTCTACTTCGGGATGACGCTCGGTGGTTCCAGCCAGGCAACGCCCGGCATGCGCGCGGCGGGCATCATGATGATGCGGGTCGATGGACGGCGCATGGATTTCCTCACCGCCATGGTCCACACGGTGCTGTTCTGGATCATCAACTCGGTGCTGACGCCGCTCATTCTGCTCGCCGGCCTGTTCACCGAGCGCTCGCGGCTCGTCCACGACATGCTGCTCGGCACCGTCGTCGTGCGCGCCGACTGATCCTTCGACTGATCACCGCCCGTCCGGCACCGATGGCAGCCTCCTGCCACCGGTGCAGTTGACCTTTTGCCAATCTGCGCCATGCTATGGTCGTTACGGCATCCTCACGAAGCCACGACGGGACCGCACGCGCAGCGATGAACACTCAGACAACGCCCTCCCCGCAGTTCTACCTGACGGCGCCCGCAACCTGCCCCTATCTGCCCGGGCAGCTGGAGCGGAAAGTCTTCACTCATCTGGTGGGCCCGCGCGCGGCGGAGATGAACGACCTCCTGACCCAGGGCGGCTTCCGCCGATCCCAGAACATCGCCTATCGACCGGCCTGCGAGACCTGCCGCGCCTGCGTTTCCGTGCGCATCCTGGCGGAGGACTTCCAGCCGACGCGGACGATGCGGCGCATTCTCTCCACCAACAGCGACGTGATCTCGACCATCTACCCGGCGCAGCCCTCGACCGAACAGTTCTCGCTGTTCCGGCACTATCTCGACGACCGGCACCAGCAGGGCGGCATGTCCGACATGTCGGCGCTCGACTATGCGATCATGGTCGAGGATACCCACGTGAACACGCGGCTGATCGAATACCGCCTGCGCCAGCCCGGCGACGGCATCGGCGAAAAGCCGCAGGGCGAGTTGCTCGCCGTGGCGCTGACCGACCTGATGAGCGACGGTCTCTCAATGGTCTACTCCTTCTTCAACACGGATCTGGCGAAGCGGTCGCTCGGCACCTTCATGATCCTCGACCACATCCGGCGGACCCAGGCGCTCGGCCTGCCGCACGTCTATCTCGGCTATTGGGTCAAGGGGTCGCCGAAGATGAACTACAAGACTCGATTCCAGCCGCAGGAACACCTGACCGCGCGCGGCTGGGAGCATTTCGATCCCGCCGCCGAGGACTGAAACTCATCATGAACGAACACACGAAAGGCCTCGTGCTGACCACGATCGGCGGGCTGGCGCTGTCCTTCGACGTGCCGCTCGTCAAGCTCGGCGAAGGCGAACTCTGGTCGGTGATCGCGCTGCGGAGCCTCGTCACCTTCGCGGCGGCGATCCTGCTCTGGGTCCTGGTAGGGTTTCTCTCGAAGCGGCGGCCGGTGCTGGTCCCCGGTCGTGCGGGGCTGCTGGCGGGTCTGTGCTACGGCCTGTCGACCATGACCTTCCTCGGCGCGGTCTTCCTGACGGCGACCGCCAACGTCGTCTTCATCGTCGCCTTCACGCCGATGTTTGCAGCATTGTTCGGCTGGCTGGTGCTGAAGGAGGTGCCGTCACGATCGACGGTGCTGACCATGGTGGCGATGGCGGCGGGCGTCGCGCTGATCGTCGCCGGCGGGCTGGAGGCCGGCGGGCTCATCGGTGACCTGCTGGCGGCGCTGACCTCGGCCCTGCTGGCCGGCGCCATCACCATCGCGCGCAAGACGCGGCTCGACATGGGCTTCGTGCCGCTGGTGGCGACGGCGCTGCCGGCGCTGATCGGCGCCGGGTTCGTCGCACTCCACGGGTTTTCGCTGGAGGCGCCAATCTGGATCGTCTTCGACGGCGCGGTGATGATTCCGCTTGCCTTCTGGTGCCTCGCCACCGGCCCCCGCTATCTGAGCGGCCCGGAAGTCGGCATGTTCTACCTGCTCGAAACGATTTTGGCGCCGATCTGGGTGTGGATGGTCTTTGCCGAGGTGCCGGCGGCGCAGACGCTGGCCGGGGGCGCGATCCTGGTCATGGCGCTGATTGCGCATTCGGCCTGGCAGATGCGGGTGGGGCGCGCGGTGATGCGGGGTTGATCCTGAAGACGGACGAGGAGGGCGCGGCGCGCTTCCTGCGCGACCACGCCGTCCCCTACCCCTGATCAGCCGGAGAACTTGCCGCTGCGGGGGAAGCCCTTGGGCACGAGGCGGCCGGCGGTGGCGCGGTCGCCCAGCCATTCGACCAGTTCGTCCTTCGTCTTGGTGAACAGGCGGCCGGCGGAATCCTCCCAGGTCAGGCCCTGGTCGATGGCGAAGCACTTGATGTCGGAAATGCCCCCGTCCTTGTAGCGCTGCAGGCGCACGCCCTTGCCGCGGGTCATCTCCGGCAGCTGCGCCAACGGGAAGACCAGGAGCTTGCGGTTCTCGCCGACGACGGCGACATGGTCGCCCGAAACCGGCACCACCAGCTTCGTCTCGTCGGGCATGGCGACATTCATGATCTGCTTGCCCTTGCGGGTGTTGGCAATCATCTCGTTTTCGGCGACCACAAAACCGGTGCCGGCCGTGGAGGCGAGCACCAGCTTGCGCGACGGGTCGTGCACGAAGGCGGTCAGGATGTCCTGATCGTTCTCCATCTCGACGATGATGCGCAGCGGCTCGCCATGGCCGCGACCGCCGGGCAGCTTGTCGGCGCCGAGCGTATAGACCTTGCCGCCGGTGGTGACGAGCAGCAGCTTGTCGGTCGTCTGCGCCGGGAAGGCGAGCTTCAGCGCGTCGCCTTCCTTGAAGGTGAGCGCGGCGGTGTCGGCGATATGGCCCTTCAGCGCGCGGATCCAGCCCTTGCGGGAGATGACGACCGTGACCGGCTCCTTTTCGATCATCGACTGCTGGATGGCATCGAGATCGGCATTCGGGGCTTCGGCGAACTGGGTGCGGCGGCGGCCGAGTTCGGTTGCCTTGGCAAACTTCTTCTTCACCTCCTGGATTTCCCAGGCGACCGTCTGCCAGAGCTTGTCGTCGGAGGCAAGCAGCGCCTCGATCTCCGCCTTCTCGGCCGAGAGCGCGTCGTGCTCCTTGCGGATCTCGAATTCCTCGAGCTTGCGCAGGTTGCGCAGCCGCATGTTGAGGATGGCTTCGGCCTGGACGTCGGTGAGATCCCATTTGGCGACCATCACCGGCTTCGGCTCGTCCTCCTCGCGGATGATGCGGATCACCTCGTCGAGGTTGAGATAGGCGATCAGCAGGCCGCCGAGAATTTCCAGGCGCCGGTCGATGGCGGCCAGCCGGAACTTCGAGCGCCGGACCAGCACCTCCTTGCGGTGGGCGAGCCACTCCAGCAGCACCTCGTTCAGCGCCATCACCCGGGGCACCCTGCCCATGGACAGGACGTTCAGGTTGAGCGGGAAGCGGTTTTCCAGATCGGTCAGCCGGAAGAGCGATTCCATCAGCAGCGTGGCATCCACCGTGCGGCTCTTGGGCACGAGGACGACGCGCACGTCTTCGGCCGATTCGTCGCGCACGTCTTCGAGCAGCGGCAGCCGGCGGGCGATTAGCAGTTCGGCGATCTTCTCGATCAGCCGCGACTTCTGGACCTGGTAGGGGATCTCGGTGACGACGATCTGATAGCCGCCGCGGCCGAGATCCTCGATCTCCCACTTGGCGCGGACGCGGAAGCCGCCGCGGCCCGTCTTGTAGCATTCGATGATGGATTCGCGGCTGTCGATGATGATGCCGCCCGTCGGCATATCCGGGCCGGGGATGAAGTCGACGAGCTTTTCCACCGTCGCATCGGGATGCTTGATGAGGTGGAGGGCCGCGTCGCAGAGCTCGTGGGCATTGTGGGGCGGAATGGAGGTCGCCATACCAACGGCGATGCCGGAGGAACCATTCGCGAGCAAGTTCGGGAAGGCAGCCGGCAGGACCACCGGCTCCTCGTCTTCCTCGTTGTAGGTCGGGCGGAAGTCCACCGCGTCCTGATCGATGCCGTCGAGCAGAAGGGCTGCGACATCCGTCATCCGGGCTTCGGTGTAGCGGTAGGCGGCGGCGCTGTCGCCGTCGATATTGCCGAAGTTACCCTGACCGTCGACGATCGGATAACGCTGCGAGAAGTCCTGCGCGAGCCGCACCAGCGCATCATAGACCGACTGGTCGCCATGCGGGTGGAACTTACCGATGACGTCACCGACGATACGCGCGCATTTCTTGAAAGCGGAGTTCGGGCGGATGCCCATCTCGCTCATGGCATGGATGATGCGGCGGTGAACCGGCTTCAACCCGTCGCGCACATCCGGCAGCGCCCGGTGCATGATCGTCGACAGCGCATAGGCGAGATAGCGCTCCTCGAGCGCCGCCTTGAGGTCGATCGGGACGATGTGATCGCCACCCTCGCCGTCGGACGGCGGTGTCAGATTTTTACCCATGCTCCTTGACTAGCCGAAAGCCCCATTGCGGGCAAGATTCGCCTATCAGCAGCCTGTGGATGACGCTCCCCCGCCACGACCGGACTGTAACCACCCGGCGAGGAGGGCGACCTGCAATACAAAAGCCATAGACCTTTGTTTGCCTCCCCCTATAACTGCAGAAACGCAACATGAGGCCGGAAGGCCAGACGGAGGAGCTTTACATGTCTCACACCAGCAAGCTGCAGGCCCTGATGGCCGGCACCGGACTACTGCTGATGGCGGGTCCTGCCTTTTCGCTCGATGGCGCCGACCTTCTGGCCAAGATCAATGCCGCCACGGGAATCTCCGGCAGCCCGATCACTGCCCAGTCCGTGGACGTCAACGGCACAACCGTGACGCTGAGGGGCGCGACCTACAAGCCAATGCCGGCCGAGGCGGCGATGCCGATCGGCGACATCACGCTGGAGGGCGTGCAGGAAGAGGATGACGGCGGCTACTTCATCGAGACGGTCACCCTCCCCGACCTCACCACCCGTGAAGAAGAGACCACCGTCACCGTGGCCGACATCTCGATGACCAATGTCACGGTGCCGGCCGACGTGACCGGCGGCACCCTGGATTCCGTCCTCGTCTACGAAACGGCCTCGACGGGGCCGGTGAATGTCTCCGTCGAGGGCAAGCCGCTCTTCTCGCTGACGTCGGCCACCTCGACAACCGACATCGCCGACGACAATTCCACGATCGGCTTCGAGGTCGAAGTGGCCGGCATCAAGGCCGATCTGTCGATGGTGGAGGATCCGAAGGCGCGCGATGCCATCCAGTCGCTCGGGCTGACCTCGATCGACGGCAGCATGAGCCTGTCGGGTGACTGGCAGGCCGCGGACGGGCTGGTCAACATCGAGGACTATACCCTCGATTTCGCCAATGTCGGGACCCTGTCGACCTCGCTCAGCTTCTCCGGCTATACGCTCGACTTCATCAAGGCGGCAGAGGAAACGTCGCGCGCGATGCAGCCGGCGGCCGGCAAGCAGGCCCAGGATGCGGCGGGACTTGCCATGCTTGGCCTGATGCAGCGGCTGACCTTCAACAGCGCCGAGATCAGCTTCCAGGATGCCGGCCTCACCAACCGGGCGCTGGACTACGCCGGCAAGGAACAGGGCGTCTCGGGAAATACCATGGCGCAGATGCTGAAGGGCATGACGCCGCTTCTGCTGGCGCAGTACAATGTGCCGGAGCTGCAGAACATGGTGAGCCAGGCGATCAACACCTATCTCGACAATCCCGGCAACCTGATCATCAGCGCCGCACCGGAAAACCCGGTGCCCTTCCCGATGATCATGGGGGCGGCCATGGGCGCGCCGAACACGCTGCCCGATGTGCTGGGCGTGACGGTCGAAGCCAACCGCCGCCAGTAAGGGCGATCCACCGAGCACAAGACCTGCGGCCGGCGACACCGTCGCTGGCCGCAGTCGTGAGCGGCTACGGGTTTGGCTATGTCAGTGAAACCACTTCTCGGCCGCGGCCAGAAGCTCCTTCTCGGAGCGGATGCCATCCTGAAACAGGCGCACGAGCAGCATCGCCAGCTCGTCCGGATGCGTGTCGTGCTCCGGGATCACCTGGGCGAACACGCGGTCGAGCAGGGCCAGATCTTCTGGGCGCAAAAGAACGTCGGATGGGATACGACCTCGCATGGGACGAGGTTAAGGCAGGGTGCGGGTTTGGGCAAGAGGGGATGGCGGTGGCTTACGTTCGGCGAGAATCCCTGGTGAACAGAGCGTCGATCTGAGGGGCGCTTCGAGAGAACCACTGCCAGAGTATCACTGCCAAGACGAACATCATATTCCAAGCGATCATCACGTCCGACAGGAAGTGAGCGCCAAACACCACTCTATTCAATGAGAAGCCGGCCGCGACAATGCCGACCGTAAAGAGGTAGAATTTCGAATATTTGGGCCTGATAAAGACAACGAGCGCGAGCAATGCGAAGGCGCTTGCCGCCTCTCCCGAGATGAAGGAACAGTTCCTTACGCACTGGTCGGTGAGCTGCCACGGAGGCGTAAAGTCCGCGCTGCCGCCAAATTCCTCAAGTGCCCTTGGACGCGCTCTACCCACCAGCATCTTGATCCAATGGACACCCAGCCCCGGGCCCGCTGCAAGGAACGTCAGCACAAACAGCAGTTTGTGCGGTGCAGGAGGATATTTCAGGTGCCTGAGGAGTGGATTGGGAATCAACAGCGCAATCGCGGTGCCTACAACGACCCAAGGCAGAAGCCTGTTGGTGTCACGAAATGCAAGGAGGAAGCGGTCCTGATTGGCATTGAAGCCAGTTGCAGGCTCCCAGAAAAAACGGCTTACCATGAGGTCAAGTTCTGGCACCGCTGCGAAAACCACGGAAACAAGCCCTAGAAGTATAAGCGCCTGTGGAAGCAAATTGCGGGTCTTGTCGTCAGCATTTTTCGAAATTGCTTTTTGAACGTGGTTCAGGTCAGTTACGTTCATCAGTGGCTCCTCGTTGAGGGCCACGTTCTCCCGCCCGATTGTCAAGATTTGACGGAGAACCGGAGAAGGGCATGTCAAAGTCTGTGAGTTCACTATGATTTCATCGCTCGTGCTGGTGGTCGAGGACGACGATGAGATAGCGTCTCTCCTGGAAAAATATCTTGCGAGAGCCGGTTACAGGACGAGCAAGGCATCAACAGGCCTCACGGCTCTCGCTCATGTACAGAGGTTACAGCCGGACCTGATCTTGCTGGACATCGGCCTGCCAGATATCGACGGCTTCGATCTTCTGACGAAGGTTCGAGGGAGCTCCACCGTGCCGGTGATATTCCTGTCGGCGATGGATGACAGCACGGATAAATTGCTCGGGCTGAAGCTCGGGGCTGACGACTACGTCACGAAACCATTCAACCCGCAGGAAGTCGTGGCGCGCGTCGGGGCCGTCTTGAAACGAACCAGAGGCGTTGCCACCAGCGAGGTTATCCGGCACGACCGGATCGAAGTGCAACTGGATTCCTACATCGCAATTGCTTCGACAGAGACAGGACGGATCGAACTGCCGCTGACCGCAACCGAATTCCGTCTGCTGGTGTGCTTGCTGAGATCTCCGTTCAAGACGTTCGAAAGAACATCGTTACTGGACGCGTGCTTGCCCGAAAGCGAGGCCCTTGATCGCACCATTGACACGCACATTGGCAATCTGCGGCGCAAGCTCGCAGACTGTGGCCAAGAGGGGTACATAACCACCGTCCGTGGTATCGGGTATCGTTTCGCGAGGTCGACAGGTGTCTAGACCAACCCTCTCAACCATGACAGCCGCCTTGGCGTCTGTCATTCAAGTCGTGACTATAGCGCTGCTTTACGTGACCGTTGACTGGTACATCGATCACGCTGAAGTCACTGCGCTGGACAGGCTACCTCAAGATGCAAGGTCGGCCTGGGTAAGCCTGAATAACGGCGAAGTCCCCGATCCCCAGTCGCTCGCGGCACTAGCGCCCCTTTTCCCCCGGTTAGAGGACGCGACAGAGGCGTCACCTGTGGAGGGTGTCCTAGGGTTCGGCTTCGCCCTGATTGTTCTGACGAGCGCGATCGGAGTCGTCTTGGCCCACAGGCTCGTGGCGCCGCTTACCAAGCTGACTGCGGCCGCTGAAAAGATTCGGCAAGGCGATTTCCAGGTCACTGTCGAACCCGGCGCAACCAGAGAGGTGGAAGCGCTTGCCATAACGATCAACAGCATGGCCAGCGAGTTGCTCGCGTTGGAAACGCGGCTGAAATTCAACACCCGAGCGGTCGCTCACGAATTGCGCACGCCGCTGACCGTGCTGCAGGGCAATCTGCAAGGCATGACCGACGGGGTCATTCCCGCAAGCGAGGAACGATTGCGAGCTCTGCTGGTGCAAGCACAGGGCATGTCCCGTCTCGTAGACCAGCTGAACACGCTCTCCTTGGCAGGCACGACCGACTTTGTCACAGCAACGACGCCAACAGACCTTGCATTGCATGTTTTGGAGACGGTGACATTGTTTCAGGCCTCTGCTGGCGACGTCGTCGATTTCCGAACACATCTCCAAGCCGCACCGGCAAGCATCGATCCGGACCGGTTCCGCCAGGCTCTCCTCGTTCTGCTCGAAAACGCGCGCAGATACGCGGGGGATTACGGTCCCATCGATGTTCATACCGGTTTGGATGAGGCCGGGCGGTCATTCATATCCGTCCACGACAAAGGTCCAGGACTACCAGACTACGTGCAGCACTCCTCCTTCGATATGTTCTGGAGAAGCGAGAGGCTCAACGGTCGCGGTCAAAGCGGTTCAGGGCTTGGCCTCACGGTCGTCAAGGCTATTGCGGAAGGCCATAACGCGCGACTGGAGGTCGGAAACAACCCTGATGGAGGCGCCTACGCCACGATCACATTTTCGGCCGCGTAGCAGGTTGCGGCAACCCATCCGGTGTTGGCGGAAGATCGCAGCCGGCCGGTCCACGATCAACATGTCCCGAACGAGGTCAACAAGGCCACGAGAGCGCCTTGTCGATGCGTGTCGGTCTTCTGGAAAATGGATTTGACCCTGCTTCGGGCGGTTTCCCTGGTGACGCCAAGTGCTTCCGCGGCCGTTTCGAGGGATTGGCCGGTTGCCAGCAGTGCCGCAAGACGCGCTTCCGCCGGGGTCAGGCCGAAGGCGCGACCGAAGGCCTGCCAGTCGGACCTTGCAGGAGCAACGATCTCGCTCAGAAGGACCAATGCTCTTGCACTTAGAAACGGTGACCTCGCCTCCCCATCGACGGGCAGGATCCTGATCACGATCGGCGCGGCGTCCTCCCGGCGCGCGACGATGGGCGGCGCGCGTAAGGTCTTGCCCGGGCCAAGCCCTGTCAGGCGGTCGATGACCTTGCCGTATTCCGCTGCGGCCTGGCGATCGCGAAAGGCAAGACGCCCGCCTGCGATATGGATGGAGGTGCCCAGAAGTTGCTGTGCTGCCGCGTTGGCATGGAGGAACCTGCCCATCGCGTCGATCGCCACCACCGCCTTGCCGATCTGATCAAACGAATTCGCGACGGTGGACAGCGTGACGCGCCCGGCAAGATGGGCAAGACTGGCCACCTCGTTCAGCCGCAGGGAAAACTGCTGCAGGACGGCTCTTTCTTCCTGTTGGAACGCGCCCTGGCGAAGAGATCGATGCAGAGTCAGGGACCAGAAGTCGGGGCCGCTGTGGATCCCGATGCCCGCCCACCACCTTCCGTCGAAGCGAGGCAGGAATTCGTCGAGAAACGGTGAGCCCTCAACGCCGGCATTGATCAGGTCACGGTCAAGGGCGACCTCGCCCCGCAAGTTCAGAACCCTTGCGCGCCGGTGACTATCGGCGTCTCGCTCGAACCAGCTCTCGCGGACATAGGTTTCGAGGCACTCCCGAAGATGGGCGGTCGCCATCGCTCCTTCGGACGCTCTTTGCGGGATCAAGCCTGCCCCCATGGCACCGGTGGCCGTCACCACCTCCTCCAGCAGCTCTGTCCAGCATGACGGATCAGCAATAACCTTCGACAAATCTACGGACGCATGTTGTAGCCGACTGATGTCGATCGTCATCTTGCCCTCACGTGACTGCCGGGCGCAAACAGCGCGTTCATTTCAAAGCAAGACAACAACCGGATACACTTCGGAGGGTATCGCTCCAGTCCAATTGCGGCAGCGCAATATAACTACCATTATTCAAATGTAACCTGCATGGCAGTCACAGTATATCTAATACGGCGATCGTTCAATTGCAGCCTTGCCAGCCGCGTGAAACGGCACGGACCACAACGATAAGCAACGTCCCGGTCCCGTTCCTCGGCGCTCATTCCAGACGCTGATCGGGAAGCCCCCGACATCTTCCTGCCATCAACCCCCGAAAGGGGGTCGAATATAATACTGCCTGATGGTTCAGATTTCCTCACGGGGGCCGATGCCCCTTATAAATGCGACCGGGGGGACGTTTGATGGGCATGGGGAGATTTCCGTCATAACGGCGGGTGTGATCGCAGCGGCGTTGAGCCTCGGGTTTCAGGCTTACGCCGGCGGAGTCGATGAGGCGCAAGCCTTCGATGTCGATGTGGCGATCGTCTTCGCAGTTGACATCTCGTCATCGATCGATCCGGACATCGCCGACCTGCAGAGGAAGGGACATGTCGCGGCACTGACCTCGCCGGAGTTCATCGATGCGATCTCCAGCAATCCTCGGGGCTGTATCGGTGTGACGTATTTCGAATGGGCAAGCCCGGCACAGATCAGGAGCATTCTGCCGTGGACGCGGATTTGCGGATCGAAGGATGCCGAGGCGGCCGCCGGGGTGATCGCCGAGAAAGGCGACACCGGCTTCATCCGCCGGGGTCGGGGAGGAACGTCCATTTCCTCCGCCATCGATATCGGAAGCCTGTTTCTCGAGCAGTTCCCGGGAACCGCAGACAGAAAGGTCATCGACATTTCCGCCAATGGAGAAAACAACGACGGCCTGCCTGTTCGGCATTCCAGAACGAAGGCCGTTGCGAAGGGGTATACGATCAATGCGATTGCAGTCCCCAACGGCAATGATGCGAGCAACGGCGTTCTCCTGGCCTCGTATTTTTCGGACAACGTCATCGGCGGCTTCGGTGCCTTCGTGATGGTGCCGAGAGCGGCAGGTGACTACACTGCGGCTCTGAGCCGGAAACTCGCAAGAGAGATCGCTCAACACGGTGACCCACAGTCGTTGAACGCCGTGGAGCACTTCGGCTGGCCGCTTTTCGCAACCATCGCGGATGCTCGCCGCGCGAGCGGGTCCCTCAACTGACACCCCGATATAAGGTGCCTGCATCCGGGCGGTGCAGGCTGCCGCTATGACTGACGTCGGGGCACATCGGCTGCCGTTCCAAGCAACGCCGCCGGCAAGTCCAGGAGCAACACGTAAAAAAGCCTCCACCCGAGGGCGGAGGCCTTTCCGTGTATCTTGCCGCACCCATCTCATCCTACCGGAAAATCACCACCGGCACCTTGCAGGAGCGGATCATCTCCGTCGTGGTGGAGCCGAGGAAAAGGCTGCGCAGGCGCGAGTGGCTGTAGGCGCCCATGACCAGCAGGTCGAAGTTTTCCCGTTCGATCGTCTCGGAGATCACCGTGCTGGGCTCGCCCTGCCCGATCTCGGTCTCGACCGCAAAGCCTGCCGCCTTCAGGATGATGGCCGCATCCTCGATCTTGCGGCGGCTGTCGGGCGTCTCGGTGCCGGCCATGACGAGCTTGCAGGGAAGGCCTGCGAGGATCGGGTTGCGCGCCACCTGGTCTATCGCTTTCAGTGCCATCGCGCCGCCGTCGAAGGCGATCAGGACCTTTTCGATCGGCTTGAAGGCGCGCGAGGCGATGACGATCGCCTTGTGGGTCGAGCGCACCACCCGCTCCAGGTTGGAGCCGAGATGGCCCTTGGCGAAATCGGCGCCCTCGCCGCGCTTGCCGATGACGATCAGGTCGGCCCCGGATTGGAGCTCCTGAACGGTGTCGACGAGATCGCCGTTGCGCAGCTTCGTGTCGATCTGCGTGACACCAGCTGCCTGCAGGAGCTCCTTGCCGCCGTCGAGCAGCAGGCGGCCGCGCGAGTGGGCGACCTTCGCCTTGCGGGCGTCTAATTCCGCCAGTTCCTCGAGCAGTGCGGTCCGGGCGCCAAGGCCGATGTTGCCGCTCAGGTTGACCGGTTCCGTGGCGGTATCGCGGCGGCCGATCACGTGCAGCAGGTCAACCGAGGCCTCGGTTCGCCTGGCAATCCACGCCACGTGATCGCAGACGCTCTGCGCATAGGGTGAACCGTCGATGAGTGCGAGTATCCTTGTCATTGTTCTTCTCCTCCCTTAGTGGCCCATCAGCCGTTCCATGGCGCCCGGCTTGTCGTGAATGGCCAGCCGGTCGACGATAGTTTCGCTGGCCTGGTTGAGGCCGAGGATTTCGACCTCGGCGCCCTCGCGGCGGAATTTCAGCACGATCATGTCGAGCGCGGCAACGCTGGAGATATCCCAGATATGGGCGCGGCTGACGTCGATCGTCACCTTGTCAAGGGCTTCCCGGAAGTCGAAGGCGGCGTTGAAGTCCTCCACAGAGGCGAAGAAGACCTGGCCTTCGACCGTATAGGTGCGATGCGTGCCGTCGGCCGAGAGGGCCGAGGTGACGCGGAAGATCTGGGCGATCTTCCAGGCGAAGAAGATCGCCGAGAGGAGAACGCCGATCAGCACGCCGATCGCCAGGTTGTGGGTGTAGACGACGCCGACGACGGTCGCCAGCATGACGATCGACGAGGAACGCGGGTGGTCCCTGAGGTTCCTGATCGAGGACCAGGAGAAGGTGCCGATCGAGACCATGATCATGATCGCGACGAGTGCCGCCATGGGGATGCGGCTGACGAGATCGCCGAGGACAAGGATCATGAACAGCAGCATGACGCCGGCGGCGAAGGTGGACAGGCGGCCGCGGCCGCCGGACTTCACGTTGATGATCGACTGGCCGATCATGGCGCAGCCGGCCATGCCGCCGATGAAGCCGGTCGCCGTATTGGCGATGCCCTGGCCGATGCATTCGCGGTTCTTGTCGCTCGGCGTATCGGTGAGGTCATCGACAATCTGCGCCGTCATCAGCGATTCCAGCAGGCCGACGGCTGCCACCGCCACCGAATAGGGCAGGATGATCAGCAGCGTTTCGAGGGTGAGCGGGATCTGCGGGATCAGGAAGATCGGCAGCGTCGAGGGGAGTTCGCCCATGTCGCCGACGGTGCGGACATCGAAGCCGAAGGAGAGCGTGATGGCCGTCAGGACGACGATGCAGACGAGCGGCGACGGGATCGACTTCGTCAGATAGGGGAAGAGGTAGATGATCGCGAGGCCGGCGGCGACCAGCACATAGGTCAGCATCGGCACGTTCATGAGTTCCGGCAGCTGCGCCATGAAGATCAGGATGGCGAGCGCGTTGACGAAGCCGGTCATCACCGATTTCGAGACGAAGCGCATGACATAGGCGAGCTTCAGAGCACCGGCGACGATCTGGATGAGGCCGGCGAGCACGGTGGCGGCCAGGAGATATTGCAGGCCGTGGTCGCGCACGAGCGTCACCATCAGGACGGCGGTGGCGGCAGTCGCTGCCGAAATCATGCCGGGCCGTCCGCCGACGAAGGCAATCAGCACGGCGATCGAGAAGGAGGCGTAGAGGCCGATCTTCGGATCGACGCCAGCGATGATGGAGAAGGCGATGGCTTCGGGGATCAGCGCCAGCGCGACCACGAGGCCGGACAGCAGATCGCCGCGAACGTTCGAAAACCATTCGCGCTTGTATTCAGTCAAATTGATCATGGGATGATTTCGCAAAGAGAAGCATCGGCCGGAAGAACATTCGGGCCCGATAGAAGAGGATGCTTTGCGTTGTCCGGCGGATCGGCGGCCGGAAGAGCCACCCGGGGGTTGCACCCGAGTCCTTGTGATGCACGCTCTATAGCGGCGAACGCGCGATGGCGCAACTTTGCGATGACAAAGTCGATGAAGGATGCGGACTGGAAAAAGGCCCGGATCGATGATCCGGGCCTTGGCAGACTTAGTCGAGCACCTGAATGACGCGGCGGGTCTGCGGATCGATCAGGACGCGACGCTCGTTGACGACGGTATAGCCGTAGTCGTTGTAGCCGTCCACGGTGCGAACCTCGACCGTTTCGGGCAGCGATGAACCGACGATGACCTCACCCTCGTAGGCGACGGACGGGACGCTCTGCTCCATCACGTAGGTGCGGACCTGACCGGGCACGACGACCGTGGGCGCCGGTGCGGGGGCCACAACGACCGGAGCCTGTTCCTGCACGATGACGGCGGTCTGCGCGAAGGCTGCGCCGGACATCGTCAGTAGGGCCGCGGAGGCGGCTGCGAGCATAATGCGCATGTTTTTTCTCCTGTGCTTCTGCTGGCCGACAACACAAGCAGACGAAGAAGGTTCCGCTGCTCAGACGACAGGTCCGCCGGAAGCAGCAGTGCCCAGACGCAACAACGGCGGCCAGAGGCCGCCGTTGTTGACTGGTGTGAGCCCGAAGATCAGTCCTTCTTCGGGGTCGGCACGACGCGCAGCGCCAGTTCGCGCAGCTGCTGCGGCGAGGCCGGCGCCGGGGCGTTCATCAGGAGATCCTGGGCCTGCTGGTTCATCGGGAAGAGCGTGATCTCGCGCAGGTTCTTGGCGCCGGTCAACAGCATGACGACGCGGTCGACACCGGCGGCCATGCCACCATGCGGCGGGGCGCCATACTGGAAGGCCCGGTAGAGGCCGCCGAAGCGCTCCTCGACGTCCGTCTGGCTCAAGCCGACCTTCTCGAAGGCCTTGACCATCAGCTCCGGCGACTGGTTGCGGATCGAACCCGAGGCGATCTCGAAGCCGTTGCAGACCATGTCGTACTGGAAGGCCTTGATCGTCAGCGGATCCTGGTTCTCCAGCGCGTCCATGCCGCCCTGCGGCATGGAGAACGGGTTGTGGGCGAAATCGACCTTCTTCTCGTCCTCGTTCCACTCGTAGAAGGGGAAGTCGACGATCCAGCAGAGCGCGAACTGGTCCTTGTTGGAGAGGTTCAGCTCGTCGGCGGCGCGGTTGCGGGCCTCGCCCGCGAACTTGTAGAATTTCTCCGGTTCGCCGGCGACGAAGAAGCAGGCGTCACCCGGCTCGAGGCCGAGCTGGAGGCGCAGGGCTTCAGTGCGCTCCTCGCCGATGTTCTTGGCGAGCGGGCCGGAGCCGGCGATCTTGCCGTCCTCTTCCTTCCAGAAGATATAGCCGAGGCCCGGCTGGCCCTGGCTCTGCGCCCAGGCGTTCATACGGTCGCAGAAGGCGCGGGAGCCGCCGGTCTTGGCCGGGATCGCCCAGACCTCGACCTTCGGGTTGGAGGCGATCATGCCGGCGAAGACCTTGAAGCCGGAGCCGGCGAAATGCTCGGTGACGGCTTCCATGACGATCGGGTTGCGCAGGTCCGGCTTGTCGGAGCCGTATTTGCGCAGCGCCTCGTCGTAAGGAATGCGCGGGAATTCGGCGGTGACCGGCTTGCCCTGCGCAAATTCCTCAAAGATGCCGCGCATCACCGGTTCCATGGTGTTCCAGACGTCTTCCTGGGTGACGAAGCTCATCTCCAGGTCGAGCTGGTAGAATTCGCCCGGCAGGCGGTCGGCGCGCGGATCTTCGTCGCGGAAGCAGGGGGCGATCTGGAAGTAGCGGTCGAAGCCGGCCACCATCATCAGCTGCTTGTACTGCTGCGGCGCCTGCGGCAGGGCGAAAAACTTGCCCTCGTGGATGCGGCTCGGCACGAGGAAGTCGCGCGCGCCTTCCGGCGAGGAGGCCGTCAGGATCGGCGTCGAATATTCGGTGAAGCCGACCTCGGTCATCTCGCGGCGCATGGCTGCGATGATCTGGGTGCGCTTGACGATGTTCCTGTGCAGCGTCTCGCGGCGCAGATCCAGGAAGCGGTACTTGAGGCGGACGTCTTCCGGGTACTCAGGCTCGCCGAAGATCGGCAGCGGCAGTTCCTTGGACGCCGACAGGACCTCGATCTCCTGGGCGTAGAGCTCGATCTCGCCGGTCGACATGGCCTTGTTGATCGTCTCGTCGGAGCGCGCCTTGACGAGGCCGTCGATGCGGATCACCCATTCGCCACGGACGGTCTCGGCCGTCTTGAAGGCGGGGCTGTCGGGATCGACGACCACTTGGGTCATGCCGTAGTGGTCGCGCAGGTCGATGAAGAGGAGGCCACCATGGTCGCGCACGCGATGGACCCAGCCGGAGAGACGAACGGTGGAGCCGACATCGGACTTGCTCAGGGCGGCACAGGTGTGGCTGCGGTAACGGTGCATGAAATGTATCCTGGACTGGTACGAAGCTGAAGCAAGCGGCATGCGAAGCACGGCCGGCCAGCTATAGGAAAATCGGGCGGAAAAGCGCATGGCGGGGGCAGTTTGTCAAGGCTGGACCGGGGCGGAGCCTCACAGGCTGAAGAGTTTTCAGCCCTTCCAGCCTCCCTGCCCCAGCGATGTCTCAGACACTCATACCATGCTCCACGTTCTTCTGCCTGACTGATTGGCCGCGGAGTGGCTGAGGTCTCGTCGCCGCCGGGACGGATTTCCGCAAGACAACGATAGTTGTGTTCGCCTATCACTGGACAGGACGCGCGGGCACGCGTGTCGCACTCCATGATCGCGCGAAAGCCTCGCCATGAGCCAGATCCGGCCGCTGATTCCGCTTCTCGTCACCGCCGGCATCCTGATTGGCGGCAACGGGCTGCAGGGCACGTTCATTGCGCTGCGCGGCTCCCACGAAGGGTTCTCGCCGTCGATCATCGGGGTGATCGGCGCGGGCTACAGCATCGGCTTTGCAATCGGCTGCATCTATGTGACGCGGCTCCTGCGGCAGATCGGCCATATCCGCACCTTCGCCGCGATGGCCGCGATCGGCGCTTCCTGTTCGCTGGCCATGTCGCTCGTCATCGATCCGACCGCCTGGCTCTTGATGCGCTTCATCGTGGGCATTGCGGTGGCGAGCCTGTTTGCGACGGTGGAGAGCTGGATCAACGCCAAGGTGACGAATGCCAACCGGGCGCGGACGCTGTCGATCTACCGGCTTGTCGATCTGGGCTCGGTGACCGCCGCGCAATATGTCATCCCGGCGGCGGGGATCGAGGGAACCGTGATCTTCAGCATCGTGGCGATCGCCATGACGCTGTCCTTGGTGCCGATCTCGCTGGCCGACCGCTCGAGCCCCCTGCCCCCGGACGCCATCCGCTTCGACCCGGTGGCGGTGTGGCGGATCTCGCCGCTGGCGGTGGTCGGCGTCACCTGCGTCGGCCTGGCCATGGCCGCCTTCCGCAACATCGGGCCGATCTACGGCGAGGCGATCGGCATGAGCATCACCTCAATCGCCACCTTCATGAGTGCCGGCATCATCGGCGGCGTGGTGCTGCAGTATCCGCTCGGCGTCTATTCCGACAGGCTCGACCGGCGCAAGGTGATCCTCTGGACGACGATCGGCTCGATCCTGACGGGCGGCTATCTCTCGCTCGGTGCCGGGTCGAGCGAGACCGCCAACATCATCGGCGTCTTCCTGTTCGGCGCCTTCTCGATGCCGCTCTATTCGCTGTGCTCGGCGCACGGCAACGACCATGCCAAGGACGGCGAACATGCGCTGATCGCGGCCGGGCTGCTGTTCTACTGGTCGATCGGGGCAACCATCGGGCCACTGCTGGCGGCGCTGCTGCTGGAATACCACGGGCCGGACGTCTTCTTCATCTATACTTCGGTGATCTTCGTTGGCTTTGCGGTGTTCACGGTGCGGCGCATGGGGGCGCGGCCGCCGGTTCCGCCGGAGGAGCGGCCGGGACGGTTCCGGGCGTTGTTGCGCACCTCGGCCTATTTCAACAGGCTGGCGGCGCCGCCGGACAAGGAAGACCACCGCTGATTTCGGCGGTTATATTGACATATGCAACCGGAAGGGAAAGGAAGGCTGATCTTTTGACCCTTTTGCTGTGACCGGACTGATGATCGAAACGACTGCCGCCCTCGAGGATGCCTGCCGGGCGCTTGCCCAATCGGATTTCATCACCATCGATACGGAGTTCCTGCGGGAGACGACCTTCTGGCCGCAGCTCTGCCTGGTGCAGATGGCGAGCCCCACCGTCGAGGTGCTGGTCGACCCGCTGGCCAAGGACCTGGACCTGGCGCCCTTCTTCGCGCTGATGGCCGACCCGAAGGTGATCAAGGTCTTCCACGCGGCGCGCCAGGACATCGAGATCATCCATCATCTGGGCGGGCTCGTGCCGCATCCGATCTTCGACACGCAGGTCGCCGCCATGGTCTGCGGCTTCGGCGACAGCGTCTCCTACGACCAGCTCGTGCAGCGCATCAGCGGCGCGCAGATCGACAAGTCCTCGCGCTTCACGGACTGGAGCCGGCGGCCGCTGTCGGACAAGCAGCTCGAATATGCGATGGCGGACGTGACGCATCTGCGCGACGTCTATTTCTTCCTCAAGGAGCAGCTCGAACGGGAAGGCCGCGCCTCCTGGCTGACCGAAGAGATGGCGATCCTCGAATCGCCCGGCACCTACGACATCCATCCGGACGACGCCTGGCTGCGGCTGAAATCGCGCCTGCGCAAGCCGCAGGAACTGGCGATCCTGAAGTTCGTCGCCGCCTGGCGCGAGCGCGAGGCGCGCAGTCGCAACGTGCCCCGGTCGCGAGTGCTGAAGGACGACGCGATCTACGAGATCGCCCAGCAGCAGCCGAAGGACACCGACGCGCTGTCGCGGCTGCGCACCGTGCCGAAGGGCTGGGAGCGCTCCTCGTCCGGCGCAGGTGTCATCGAGGCGGTGAACGCAGCCCTGGCGCTTCCGAAGGCGGAGATGCCGCATGCGCCGAAATCCTCCCGCTCGCCGGAAGGCACGGGTGCGGCCGTCGAACTGCTGAAGGTGCTTCTGAAGCTGATCTCCGACAAGGAGGGCGTCGCCGCCAAGGTGATCGCCAATACCGACGACCTGGAGAAGATCGCCGCCGAAGGCGAGATGGCCGAGGTTGCCGCTCTCCACGGCTGGCGCCGCGAGCTTTTCGGCGAGACGGCACTGCAACTGATCTCCGGCAGCGTCGCGTTGCGGTTCGTGGACAGGAAGGTGGAGGCCGTGGAGGTCTAGTCTGTCGACCTGACGTTCCAGGGATTGACGACCGGCACGCCGGCCGCTTCGAAGGGCGCAGTATCTCGGGTGGCGACGGCAAAGCCCTGAACCTGAGCAAGAGCTGCGATCTGGCCGTCGGCGATCAGGATCGTCCGCCCTTGCGCCTCGGCGGATGCGACTAATCTGCCGTAGGCACGAGCAGCTCGTTCATCGAAGGGGAGGATGCGGCCGAGAAAATGGCTGTCGAAAATCACCTGCATACTCTGTCGAAGGAGATCCTGCCGACGGCCAGCAGGTAACCTCTCAATTCCGAACCAGATTTCGGCGATACTGACGGTCGTGGTATAGAGGTGATCGATAGGCTGGGATGCGAACCATTGCCTGACATTTCCGTCCATGGCCGGACGCGCGGCCTCGGAAATGACGTTGGTGTCGACAATGATCATTCAAACGTCGGGCCCCGTGCCGGCGTCCGATCCCTTGGAAAGTCCAGGTCTGCCAGTTCAGGGAAGGTTCTGCCCAGCTCCTGCAAAGCAGCCACAAGCCCGGTCGCCGATGTGCCGGCTTCAGCGGGTACATGCTGAACCAGTACATCCTCGAGGATATGCGTGATCTCGGCCTCGGGGGTCCGTCCGTTTTCGGCAGCCCGTATTTCCAGAGCGCGGCTTGCTCGGGGAGACAGATCCTTTACCGTGATGGCGTTCATCGTCGTTCCACCCACCGATCCAGCGTTGGCACATCATATCCGTTCACCGGCTGCTTTTCAACAAAAGCTCCCCGGTCGTGCCCGGCAGGGGCGATGGCTGGAGCTGGTGCGCGGCTCCTGAACTGGATCGCCAACGTCACGGAAGCTTCGCGGTGCCGTCAATCCTGCGTCATGCAGGAGCCCTAGTGAGGGAGGGTTACACCCTCTCACTGGAGGCTCTCATCATGAGACCATTGCTCGCGTCCGTCGCCATTGCCGCGCTTCTTGCCGGCCAGGCCTTTGCCCAAGAAAACACTTTTCCCGCCACGCTCGTGTCGCATGCGATCCTGCCGGCAAACACCATCATTCCCGCTCCTGACGATGCGCCTACGCACCTGAAGACCTCCGGCAAGTTTTCCACCGCCGACCGCAAGCGTGCGGACGGCCTGGGGACCGTGCCCGGCAAGGACGGCGTGCGTCCGACGGGCCTGTCGCTTCCCTTCGACGGTCAGCCGGTTCAAGGCTTCTCCGGCATCAAGACGATGCCGGACGGCAGCTTCTGGAGCCTCTCCGACAACGGCTTCGGCTCGAAGGCCAACTCCAGCGACGCGGCGCTGATGCTGCACAACATCCGCTTCGACTGGGACGCCGGCACCGTCGAGCGGCTGAACACCGTGTTCCTCTCGGACCCTGACAGGAAGGCGCCCTTTCCGATCGTGCTCGAGGGCAGCGACAACCGCTACCTGACGGGCGGTGACTTCGACGTGGAATCCATCCAGCCGGTCGAGGACGGCTTCTGGGTCGGTGAAGAGTTCGGTCCCTATCTCCTGAAGTTCACGCACGACGGAAAGCTCACCGACGTGATTTCCACGAAGGTGGGCGAAACGGAGGTGAAGTCGCCGGACAATGCGACGCTCGTCGTGCCGGCCAATCCGACGGCCAAGCTGCCGAGCTTCAATCTGAAGCGTTCGGGCGGCTACGAGGGCCTGGCGATCTCCGAGGACGGCTCGAAGCTCTACGGCCTGCTGGAAGGCCCGCTCTTCCAGGAAGACGGCACCGTCGAGATGGCGGACGGCATGGCGGCGCTGCGCATCGTCGAGCTCGATATCGCCTCCAAGGCCTGGACCGGCCGATCCTGGCTCTACCCGCTGTCGCAAGGCGGCGAAGCGATTGGCGACTTCAACATGGTCGACGCGACAACGGCGCTGGTGATCGAGCGCGACAATGGCGCCGGCTCCGCCGACCAGGCCTGCGCCGATCCGAAGAAACCCGAGCCCACCTGCTTTGCGACGCCGGCCAAGCACAAGCGGATCTACAAGATCGAGATGACCGACGAGAGTGTCGGCAAGGCCGTGCGCAAGATCGGCTATATCGACCTGATGGCGATCAAGGACCCCAACGGCGTTGCCCGCCAGGGCGGCAGCGAAGGCGGCTATACCATGCCGTTCGTGACGATCGAGAACGTCGATGTGGTGGATGCGACGCATATCGTCGTGGGCAACGACAACAACCTGCCGTTCTCGGCCGGTCGCGCGCTCGACAAGGCGGACGACAACGAGTTCGTGCTGCTGGAAGTGGGTGATTTCCTCGCTGCGAAGTAAGACCGGGGCCGCCGCCCCTCACCCTCTCCCCGCATGCGGGGAGAGGAACCGTGCCCTTTACTCGAACTTGAACGCCAGCCGCTTGCCGGTGAGCTTGGCAAGCTGCTGCAGCCGACCGTCGAGCCGCTCTCCGGCAAAGCCGGCATGTTCAAGCGGCACAACAAACTCCAGATCGAGGTCGGGCGACGACGCGGGGTGGAAGGCGAGGCTGTTGATGATGCCGGGCATTGAGGCGGAGAACAGGTAGAGCACCCGCAGGATGCCACCCAGAAGCTTGGCAAGATCGACGTATCGCGGCGTCGTGATGGAGGCGAAATTGTTCGATGCGCTGTCGTCCTGCAGGCCTTCGAAGCGGTAGTAATTTGCCAGCGCCAGGTAGGCGCGGCCCGGATGGGTGATCCCGACGAGCGAGGAATGGGCGATCAGGTTCAGCGCCTGGGCGCCCCGGTAATCGGGATGGGCGCGCCAGCTGATATCGGCGAGCAGGCAGGCGGCCTGGCGGTAGCGGCTTTCCTCCTCGCTCTCATGGATGTCGAACAGCGGCACCATGCGGCCGGTCCAGGCGGCCAGTTCGCGCGCATGCTCCGGAGAGCGAGCCCGCAGGATTGCCAGCTGATCGGCGGCGAGGAGCAGAGGGTCGGTCGCCTTTTCCTCGTCCGTCAGCAGGGAGTAGAGATAGCCTTCGCGCACGCCCTGGGCGGAGAACGTGACGTGGGACGGCTTCATGGCCCGCAGGACCTCCTGCATGGCGACGGCACCGAACGGCAGAAGCGTGCGGCGGTTCTTGGAGACGGCCTGCCAGGCGGGATGCTTGGTGTCCTTGCCGTCGACGACAGTGTCGAGGAACGACAAGGTTTCGTCGAGGCCGAGCTTGTATCCCTGCATCATGTGCAGCGGATACTCGGTCATCTCCATGTGCAGCTTGGCGATGTTGCGCCATGTGCCGCCGACCGCATAAAAGGTGCGGCCTTCGCCGTTCTTGAGGAATTTCGCGCGGGCCACATGCTCGCTTGCCAACGCGCGAGCCTTCTCGAGCGATTGCCCGGAGGTTTCCGACAGGCGCAGGCCGCCGAGCGGCAGTGTAATGCCGCGGCCGATCTTCTCGCCCTTGACGTCGATCAACTCCAGCGAACCGCCGCCGAGATCTCCGGCGATGCCGTCCGGCTCATGGAAGCCGCTGATGACGCCATAGGCGGAATAGAGCGCCTCTTCCTCACCGGTCAGCACCTGGATCTTGCAGCCGATGATCTGCTCGGCATCGCGGATAAACTTGGAACCGTTGGACGCCTCGCGCGCGGCAGCCGTGGCAAGCACATAGATCTCGCTGGCCCGTGCCTGCACGGAGAGAGCCCGGAAGCGCTTCAGTGCATTCAGCGCACGCTCCACGGCCGTCGTTTCCATTCGCCCCGTGGACGCCAGGCCCTTGCCGAGGCCGCAGAGCACCTTCTCGTTGAAAAGCATGGCCGGCGCGCGCGACAAGCCTTCGTAGATTACGAGACGGACGGAGTTGGAGCCGATGTCTACGACGGAGACCGGTGCAATACCGGGCAACCGCCCCTGGGCTTCAGATCGTACCATACTGCCTATTTCTTGCGCCCTGACATGACGCCAGCAATGAGTTTCGGCGCACTCGACTTCAGTGCTTCGCCGCGGCCCGAAAGGCTCGGATTGGTCATGAAATACTGTTGCGTGTTGAATGGTTCCTCACCAGGGCGCACTTCGATGCGCCGTGACGTGCCGTCGGGCAATATCTCGTAGCTCTGCTGATTGTCAATCAGGTTGCCAAGCATGATCTGAGACAGCAGCTGCTCATGCACCGTCGGGTTGAGAAGCGGCACCAGGGTCTCTACCCGGCGGTCGAGGTTGCGCGGCATCATGTCGGCGGACCCGATGTAGACCAGTGCGTGTTCGGACGGCAGGCCGTGGCCGTTGCCGAAGCAGAAGATGCGGCTGTGCTCCAGGAAGCGGCCGACGATGGACTTGACGCGGATGTTGTCGGAAAGGCCCGGCACCTGCGGGCGCAGGCAGCAGATGCCCCGGATGACCAGATCGACGTCGACGCCGGCGCGGCTGGCGCGATAAAGGGAATCGATGATCTCCGGATCGACCAGCGAATTCATCTTCATCCAGATGGCCGCGGGACGTCCCGCCTTGGCATGCGCGATCTCCTCCTCGATATGGCGGAGGATGCGCGGCCGCAGTGTGTAGGGCGAGACGGCCAGCTTCATGCTGTCTTCGGGCTCGCCATAGCCGGTGATGAAATTGAAGACATTCGCCATGTCGTGCGCAATCTTTGGATTGCAGGTAAAGAAGGACACGTCGGTGTAGATCTTGGCGGTGATCGGATGGTAGTTGCCGGTGCCGAGGTGACAGTAGGTCCGTAGCTTGCCTTCCTCGCGGCGCACGACCATGGACATCTTCGCATGCGTCTTCAGCTCAATGAAGCCGAAGACCACCTGGACGCCGGCCCGCTCCAGATCGCGCGCCCAGCGGATGTTGGCCTCTTCGTCGAAACGAGCCTTCAGCTCCACCAACGCGGTTACCGACTTGCCCAGCTCGGCAGCATCGATCAGTGCCCGGACGATCGGGCTGTCGTTCGACGTCCGGTAGAGCGTCTGCTTGATCGCCAGAACTTCCGGATCGCGCGCCGCCTGGAGCAGGAACTGCACCACCACGTCAAAGCTCTCATAGGGATGATGGACCACCATGTCCTTTTCGCGGATCGCCGCGAAGCAGTCGCCGGCATGCTCTCGGACCCGTTCGGGAAATCGGGCATTGTAGGGCTCGAAGCGTAGATCCTCCCGCGGCGCCTTGGTGATTTCCGAAAGGGTATTGAGGGCAAGCAAACCCGGCAGAACCGCGACGCGGTTGTCCGGCACGCCAAGCTCCTGCACCACGAACTGCCGCAGTTCCGGCGGCATCTCGCTGTCGGTCTCGATGCGGATCACCTTGCCGCGGCGACGCCGTTTCAGGGCGGTCTCGAAGAAACGGACCAGATCTTCCGCCTCTTCCTCAAGCTCGATATCGCTGTCACGGATCAGCCGGAAGGTGCCGGCACCGGTGACTTCATAGCCGGGGAACAGCCGATGGGTGAACATGCCGACCACGTCTTCGAGCGTGATGTAGCGGATCGTCACGCCCTGATCCGGGAGACGGATAAAGCGATCGAGGGTCGGCGGCAGACGCAGGAGACCGGTCATCGGCTCGCGACCGTGAAGGCTGCGCAGTTGCAGGACGATCGAAAAGCCAAGATTGGGAATGAAGGGGAACGGGTGGGCAGGATCGATCGCAAGCGGCGTCAGGATCGGGAAGAGATCGTCGTCAAAGGAATTGGCGAGCCACGTGCGGTCTTCGGCAGACAGCGCCGCCGGCCTGACGATGAGGATGTCCTCCTGCGCCAGATATTGCTGCAAAACCGCAAGCGAGGCCTGCTGCTCCATCTGCAGATTGTCGATTTCCTGCAGGATGCTGTCGAGCTGCTCGGCGGGCGTCTTGCCGTCGGGACTGCGGATCGAGATGTTCTGGCGCACCTGGCCCTCTAGGCCGGCGACCCGGACCATGAAGAACTCATCGAGGTTGGCGGCAGAGATCGACAGGAAGCGGACCCGCTCCAGCAGCGGATGGGCCGTATTCAGCGTCTCCTCGAGCACACGCCGGTTGAACTGCAGCCAAGAGAACTCGCGGTTGATGAAACGGTCCGGGCTCGACATCATTTCGTCGAACGCCGCCGCTTCCATATCTTCGCTGTTGGTACCCGTCGTCAAATCCATCGCTCAACCCCCATTCAGTCGCCCGCAAGTATTACAGTTTGGCGACCGAACTATGACAGTCAACCAAACTCGTCCGGATTGCCGACCTCGTTCAGGACCTCCGCGGCAAGATGGCGGGTTATCCTGGTGCCGCGCGCCAGCGCCAGGCGATCAAGACGCTCGACGACGGTCTGCGCTGCAGCGAGCGAGCGTTCCATACGCTGGACGATATAACTCACAAGCTTGTCATCTATGTAAAGCTGACGATCGGCAAACAACTTGACGATCACCTGCGCCAGCAGGTCCTCGTCAGGCTCGCCGATCTCCACCACGGTTGCCGCCTTGAGGCGCGAGCGGAGGTCCGGCAGCGTCACGGGCCAGGACATCGGCCAGAGACGAGCGGTGATCAGAAGGCTGTGGGCATTTTCCCGGACGCTGTTGATGACGTGGAAGAGCTCGGCGTCATCGAAGCCGCTGCGGTCGGCATCCTCGAACAGCACCGGGCCTTCGGCGGCCAAGACTGCGGCACCGGAGCCGGCCTTGGGGTGGATACTCGCTGCGCCACTGCGCTCGCGCCAGATCGCCGCCAGATGCGATTTTCCGGAGCCGACGGGCCCGGCAAGGATGACGACCGGCGACTGCCAGTGCGGCCACTGGTCGACGATCGACACAGCGGCGCCCAGGCGCGCCGACACGAGCAGATCGTCGCGACCCGTGGCTGCGTCGTAGGGGAATGCGAGCGGCAATTGTTCGTGGCGCCGCCGGATGTGATCGGGGATGTCTTTCATTCGCCGTCCTGAGACTGCTCCAGTGCCGGAGGCGGCATATCCTGCCAGGGCAAGGTGGTGGCAGCCTGGCCATAGTAGAGATCGCTCTCAAGATAGCGCGACAGGGCAAAGCGGACAAGCACGCCGACGACGGCGGCTGCCGGCACCGCAATCAGCAGTCCGACAAAGCCGAACATGGCGCCGAAGGCAAACAACGCGAACATCAGCCAGACCGGATGCAGCCCGATGCGCGAGCCCATCAGCTTCGGCTGCAGGATGTTGCCCTCGATGAACTGGCCGGCGAAGAAGACGGCGGCGGTTGCGATGATCCAGGTGTAGTCCGGCCAGAACTGCACGAGTGCGAGACCGACCGAGAGGATCAGCCCGATGAAGGAGCCGACATAGGGGATGAAGCTGATCATGCCGGCGACGAAGCCGATGAGCAGGCCGAAGTTCAGCCCGATCAGCGACAGGCCGAGCGCATAGAAGATCCCGAGGATGAGGCAGATCGACCCCTGCCCGCGCACGAAGCCTGCGATGACCGCATCCATTTCCCGGGCGAGCCGGCGGACGGTGACCGTCTGGTCGCGCGGGATCCAGCTGTCGACCTTGGCAACCATCTTGTCCCAGTCGAGCAGGATGTAGAAGGCGACGACAGGCGTCACGACCAGAAGAGAGACGACGTCGAGGAGCGTCTTGCCGGATGCCCAGATCTGCTTGATGAGGCCGCCGATGAAGCCGGCACCCTCGGACATGACGTCGGAGAAGTTCTGCTTGACGGTTTCGATCTGCGCGCTCAGCCAGTCCGGAAGGAAGGCGTCCGGGCTTGCGACCAGCGCCTGCAGCTGGGTGACGTAGCCAGGAAGCGCCAGGGCGAACTGGTTCAACTGGCCGACGATGATCGGGATGACGATCACCAGCGAGAGCGCGAAGATGAGCACGAAGCAGACGAGGATCACCACCGTCGCCATCATGCGGCTCAGGCCGCGCCGCTCCAGCCAGTCGGCGACGGGATCGAGGAAGTAGGCGAGCGCCATCCCGGCGACAAAGGGCAGCAGGATCGACCGGAAGGCCCACAGGAAGATGCTCAAAACCAAAAGCGCGGCAAACCAGAACAGAAGATGGCGCCGAAGGCTGGCACCGCTGATGTGATATCTCATCTTTGGATTTTCCCGATGATGGCCAAGCCAGCGACACCGATAGGCTGGCAGCGTGGGGAAGGTCAAGTGCGGCAGTTCTTCGCCTGTGGGTTGCCCTGGCAAAGCCCGGCGTGGCGCTTGCATAAAACGGCGTCCCGTGCAATGGCGCGTGGCACCAGAGCGAGCGGAGACAGGCGATGAGCGAGACGGGCAAAAACGGCCTCACCTATAGCGATGCCGGTGTCGACATCGATGCGGGCAACCTGATGGTCGAGAAGATCAAGCCCGCCGTCCGCTCGACGCGCCGTCCGGGCGCCGATGGCGAGATCGGCGGCTTCGGCGGCCTGTTCGACCTGCGCGCCGCGGGCTTTACGGATCCGGTGCTGGTGGCCGCCAACGACGGCGTCGGCACCAAGCTGAAGATTGCCATCGACGCGGATCGCCACGACACCGTCGGCATCGACCTGGTGGCCATGTGCGTCAACGATCTCGTCGTGCAGGGCGCCGAGCCGCTCTTCTTCCTCGACTATTTCGCGACCGGCAAGCTCGATCCCGACCAGGGCGCCGCCATCGTCCAGGGCATCGCCGAGGGCTGCCGCCAAGCCGGTTGTGCGCTGATCGGCGGCGAGACCGCCGAGATGCCGGGCATGTATGCCGGAGGCGACTACGATCTCGCCGGCTTTGCCGTGGGAGCCGCCGAGCGCGGCCATTTGCTGCCGGTCGGCGATCTCGCCGAGGGCGACACCATCCTCGGCCTGACGTCGTCGGGCGTCCATTCCAACGGCTTCTCGCTGGTGCGCAAGATCGTGTCCGTCTCCCGCCTCGACTGGGACGATGCAGCCCCCTTCGCCGAGGGCAAGACCGTCGGCGAGGCGCTGCTGACGCCGACCCGCATCTACGTGAAACCGCTCCTGAAGGCGATCCGCGAGACCGGTGCTATCAAGGCGCTCGCCCATATCACCGGCGGCGGGTTTCCGGAGAACATCCCGCGGGTCCTGCCGAAGAACCTCGCAGCTGAAATCGATCTCGATTCCATCCCCGTGCCGCCCGTCTTCTCCTGGCTGGCCCAGACCGGCGGCGTGGAAGCCAAGGAAATGCTGCGCACCTTCAACTGCGGCATCGGCATGATCGCGGTGGTCGCCGCCGAGAACGTTCAGGCGGTGACCGATATCCTCAACGCCGAGGGCGAAATCGTCGTGCCGCTCGGGCGCATCGTCGGACGCGCCGAGGGCGAGGCCGGCACGATCTATACGGGCACGCTCGCTCTATGAACCCATCCGCCACCGAGGAACGCCGCAAGCGCGTCGTCGTATTCATTTCGGGCGGCGGTTCCAACATGCTGGCGCTGGCGGATGCCTGCCGGGCGACGGGTGCGCCGGCGGAGATCGCCTGCGTCATCTCCGACAAGGCCTCGGCCGGCGGCCTGGCGAAGGCGCAGGCACTCGGCATCGCCACCCGCGCGTTCGAGCGCAAGGACTATGCCGACAAGATCGAGCACGAAACGGCGGTCCTCAGCGCACTCGACGAGATCCGGCCGGACATCATCTGTCTTGCCGGCTACATGCGGCTGCTGTCGGCCGAGTTCATCCAGCGTTACGAGGGCAGGATCCTCAACATCCACCCTTCCCTGTTGCCGCTGTTTCCCGGCCTCCATACCCATCAGCGCGCCATCGATGCCGGCATGAAGATCGCCGGCTGCACCGTGCATTTCGTCACCGAAGGCATGGACGAGGGCCCAATCGTCGCCCAGGCCGCCGTTCCGGTGCTCTGCACCGATACCGCCGAAACGCTGGCCGCGCGCCTGCTCGGTGTCGAGCACCAGCTTTATCCGCTGGCGCTGAAGCTGGTGGCCGAGGGGACGGTGCGGATGGACGGCGGCAAGGCGATCCTGCTTGCCGGGACGGATGAAGCACGGGCAGACGAGAGGCTCATCTCCACCGGCCTCTGACCGCCTCGATTGCTTATGCTTTGCCGGCGGATTATGCTGGCCGGACAGCTGGAGCAGAGCGATGACAATCACCGTCAATATCGGCGATGCCGATCTTACCGAACTGCTGGCAAAGGTCGAAGCGGGGGAGGATGTGATCCTTGCGCGTAACAACGCACCGGTCGCAAGATTGTCTGCGGTCAAGCAGGCGACTGCCAGGGCAGAGCTGATCGAAACCATCATTCGCGAACGTGCCGGTCGCAAGCCGGTCACCCAGGAAGAGATCGCGGAGTGGAAGCAGATCGGACGCCGATAGAGGGCTTCGTCGTCGACGCCTCGGTGGCAGTCGTCTGGTTCCTACCGGATGAAGTCAGCGATATCGCCGATGAAGCGTTAAGACAGCTGAAGAACGACACAGCAGTCGTGCCGGATCTTTTCTAGCACGAGATGCGAAACGTGCTGATGATCTCCTATCGTCGCCGCAGGCTCTCCCTTGAGGAGGTGTGGCGTTCGATGCATCGGCTGGAGCAGCTTCGTGTGACCACCTCGGCGGCCACTAACAACGCGCTGATCCTCACGCTGGCCGAACGCCACAGGCTGACGGCCTACGTCGCGGCCTATCTGGCGCTGGCGCTCGAGCAGCAACTGCCGCTGGCGACTCAGGACCGGGAGCTTGCGCAGGCGGCAGTACGCGAGCACGTGCCGCTGCTCGCCAAGGCGTCGTGATCAACCGGACAGGGTTTCGCGGTTTAGTGCTGCCCAGTGCAGCAGCATGATCGTCTTGCCGTCGCAGATCTCGCCGGTGCCGATCATGGCGAGTGCCTCGTCGAGCGGGATCTCGAGGACCTCGATGTCCTCGTGCTCCTCGTCGAGACCGCCGCCGTCGTTGACCTTGTGGCCAAGGTCGATGGGGGCATAGAAGAAATGGATGCGCTCGGTGACGGCGCCCGGCGACATGAAGCACTCGAAGAGGAAGCGGACGTGGCGGACCTCGTAGCCGGTTTCCTCGACGGCTTCGCGGCGGATCGCCTCTTCCGGATGGTCGCCGTCCAGAAGGCCGGCGGGCGTCTCGATCAGCCAGCCGGAGTGACCGTTGACATGGGCCGGCATGCGGAACTGCTTGACGAGGACGACCACCTGCCGCTTCGGGTCGAACAGCAGGATGGTGGCGCCATTGCCGCGGTCGTAGACCTCGCGCTCGAGGCGGTTGGTCTCGCCCCGGGAGCTCGTGTAGTCGAAGGTCACCTTGCGCAGGTGGTACCAGTTGTCCGACAGCGTCCTGTCCTCGACGATCGAGATCGTGGCATCTTCCAGTTTCGTCATTCGCTATCCCTGCGCAGCCAGACACGGTTGTCGTGGAAGGCGGCGCCGCCATAGGGCGCCACGGCATCGGCGCCGGTCAGGACGTTGATGCCCTCCCCGTCAAGATGCGCCTTGTTCGGCCACAGGCCCTCGGCGATCAGCACGCCGGGCCGGGCGCCGGGCACGATGCGGGCATGCAGGCGGATCTCGCCGCGGTCGTTGCCGAGGCGGACGACGTCGCCGTCAACGATGCCGAGCGTGGCCGCGTCAGAGGGCTCGACCATGACCTCGGGGCGGCCTTCCTTCTGCACCGAGCCTGGCGTCTCGGCGAAGGTGGAGTTCAGGAAGCTGCGCGCCGGAGAGGTCGCAAGCCGGAACGGATGCTCGGCATTCGCGACCTCGATCACCTCGACGTAATCGGGAAACTGCGGCAGTTCCGCCACCGGCCCCATGGCGCCCATGCTTTTGGGCGGGCGATTGGGCGACGGGCCATGGGCCCAGTCGGGGCTGAAGCGGAAGCGGCCATCGGAATAACCGAAGCCCTTCAGGTAGTGCGCCGTCTCGAAATCCGGCTGCGCATCGATCCAGCGCTCCACCGCCAGCGTCTCGTAGCCCGGCCAGCCGCTTGCCGCCAGCATGCCGTCGATGTGCTCGCGTTCGGAGAGGCCGAAGCCGGGATAGTCGGAGACGCCGAGCCGCTTGGCCAGTTCCTCGATGACGAAGAGGTTGGTGCGCACCGTTTCCGGCGGCTCGACGAGCTTGGGGCCGAGCAGAATATGGTTCTGGCCACCGGCGCGGTAGAGATCGTCGTGCTCGACAAACATGGTCGCCGGCAGCACGATGTCGGCCATTTCCGCCGTGTCGGTCATGAACTGCTCGTGCACGGCGACGAAGAGGTCGTCGCGCTGAAAGCCCTCTTTCACCAGACGCTGCTCGGGCGCGACGTTCATCGGGTTGGTGTTCTGTATGAGCAGCGCCGTGACTGGCCCGCGATGGCGCAGCGCCTCCGCGTCGCCCGTCAGCACGCGGCCGATCTGCGACTGGTCGAGCATGCGGATGTCCGGGTCGGCATAGGCCGTCCCCATCAGCTCGGACTTGTTCAGGCGGAAGATGTCTCCGTTGTTGTGGAAGGCACCGCCGCCCTCGTGCTGCCAGGAGCCCAGCACCGTGGAGATGGAGAGCGCGGCGTGCATCGAGACGGTGCCGTTGCGCTGGCGGGCAAAGCCGTAGCCGAGGCGGAAGAAGGTTTTCGGGGTCGTCCCGACGAGGCGGGCGAAGGCCTC
The DNA here is from genome assembly GCF_056530405.1 of Rhizobium sp. PK7-22. Lineage (NCBI taxonomy): Bacteria > Pseudomonadati > Pseudomonadota > Alphaproteobacteria > Hyphomicrobiales > Rhizobiaceae > Rhizobium > Rhizobium sp. PK7-22. Next base: position 2,008,643 of record NZ_CP096514.1, on the reverse strand, counting down.
GATCTCCGCAACAGAGAGCCCGGTGATGGCGGACGCCCATTCGGGCGTCTTCGTGCGCAGATGCGCCTCGAGGCCGGCGGGATCGTCGGCGAACCGGGCCATGTAGGCGCGGTCGGCATAGCCGTCGCGGAAGGCGACATGCATGACGGCGCAGGCGAGTGCGGCATCCGTGCCAGGCTTCAGGATCAGGCCCATGTCGGCCTGCTTCATGGTCGGATTGTCGTAGATGTCGACGACGACGATCTTGGCGCCGCGCTCCTTGCGGGCCTTTACCGCATGGGTCATCACGTTGATCTGGGTGGAGACCGCATTGGTGCCCCAGATCACGACGCAGTCGGACTTGGCCATCTCGCGCGGATCGGGGCCGCGCAAAGCGCCGGTGCCCATGACGTAGCCGGTCCAGGCCATGTTGGTGCAGATGGAGCCGAAGAAGCCGGAATATTTTTTCGCGTGGCGCAGCCGCTCGATCGAATCGCGCTGCACCTGGCCCATGGTGCCGGCGTAGAAATAGGGCCAGACGGCTTCGGAGCCGTGCAATGCTTCCGCCTTCAGGAAGGCCTCGGCGATCTCGTCGAGTGCGTCGTCCCAGAAGATCTCCTGCCAGGCACCCTCGCCCTTGGCGCCGATGCGGCGCTTGGGTGTGAGAAGCCGGCGCGGATGGTAGAGGCGCTCGGTATAGCGGGCAACCTTGGCGCAGATGACGCCCGCGGTATAGGTGTTCTCGCTCGAGCCGCGGACGCGACCGATGCGGCCGTCCGCCGTCAGGTCGATATCGAGCGCGCAGGCGGAGGGACAATCGTGCGGGCAGACCGTATGGCCGACGCGCGTGACATTGGAGGCAGCTTTTGCTGTGATCGGGGTCGCAAGGTTCATGCGTTTTCTATATGCGAAGGTGAAGGCTGCAAAAAGCGTGATCTGCAGCGCATCAATTTAATTCATCCGGGGCAGAAGCAAGCATGAACTATCGGCACATCTACCATGCGGGCAATTTCGCCGACGTGCTCAAGCATGCGGTGCTCTCGCGTCTCGTCATCTACATGCAGAAGAAGGACAAGGCCTTCCGGATGCTCGACACGCATGCCGGGATCGGGCTTTACGACCTGTCTTCCGAGGAGGCGCAGAAGACCGGCGAGTGGCGCGAGGGCATCGGCCGGGTGATGGCCGCCGATCTGCCGGCCAAGGCGGCCGATCTGCTGGAGCCCTACCTCTCTGCCGTCCGCGAGCTCAACCCAGGCGAGGAGCTGAAACTCTATCCCGGCTCGCCCAAGCTGGCGCGGATGCTGTTTCGCCCGCAGGACCGCCTGTCGGCCATGGAACTGCACCAGGAGGACTACAACCGCCTCTCGCGGCTGTTCGAGGGCGACTATCAGGTGCGGGTGACGGAACTCGACGGCTGGCTGGCGCTCGGCGCGCATCTGCCGCCGAAGGAAAAGCGCGGCATCGTGCTCGTCGATCCGCCATTCGAGGTGGAAGGCGAATACGAGCATCTGGTCAGCGGACTGGCCAATGCCTATCGCCGCTTCCCCGGCGGCACCTACTGCCTGTGGTACCCCTTGAAGAAGACGGCGCCCATCAAGGCCTTCCACCAGGCTCTGCAGGCGCTCGACATCCCGAAGATGCTCTGCATCGAGCTGACGGTCTGCAGCGACCGCGAGACGGAAGGGCTGAACGGATCGGGGCTCATCGTCGTCAATCCGCCCTTCACGCTGAAGGAAGAGATGCACGTGATGCTACCGGCCCTCAAGGAGGCCATGGCCAAGGATCGGTTCGCCTCGCAACGCGCCATCTGGCTGCGCGGCGAGGAAGTCGATCAGGATTCTGGCGACGACTGAGTGGCACGGAACTGCGTCCGCTCGAACACGAAGATCACGCCGAGCGAGATGGCAAAGGGGATCAGCAGGTAGAAGAGCCGGAAGACGAGCAGTGCGGCGATCACATCGGCCGGGTCCATGTCCGGCAGCCCCATGACGAAGACCAGCTCCAGAACGCCGAGACCACCCGGCGCGTGGGAAATCAGGGCTGCGGAGAAGGACACGAGGAAGATCCCGAGAACGACGATGAAGCCGGGATTGCCCACTTCGGGCAGCGCAAAATAGATGATGCCGGCGGCGCCGATCAGTTCGAGCGGTCCAATAATCAGCTGCGACAGGACGAAGCGGGGCGACGGATAGGTGAGCTGCGTCCCGCCGATCGTGATCGGGCGCAGGCGCAGAAAGCTGGCAGCGGCGTAAAGTCCAACGAGAGCCAGGATGACGTAGCCGGTGGCCGAGGAAGCGCTGATGGCAAAACCATCGCCGAACCGCTCGGTGATGTGGGGCTTCAGGATCAGCACGAGCCCGGCCAGCAGCAGCGTGCCCAGCATGAAGGTGAAAGAGCAGAGGGCAATCAGCGCGCCGATCTCGCGTCCGCTCAGTCCCTTGGACGAATAGGCCCTGTAGCGCACCACGCCGCCGGAGATCACGGAGGCGCCGACATTGTGGGACAATGCATAGGTGGTGAAGGAGGAGACGGTGATGAACCAGAGGTTCACGTTCTTGCCCAGATGCATGAGCGCAATGCGGTCGTAGCCGGCAAGCGCCGCATAGGCGACCAGTGTCGACATGCCCGCGAGCAGCCAGTGCATGGCGGATATCGCCATCAGGCTGTCCCAGACGTCATCCAGCGAGAGTCCACGCAGTTCCTTGTAGAGAAGCCAGCCGCAAACGGCTATCGTCGCCGCGCCCACCACGGGCCAGAGATATTTCTTCAGGGTCATTCCGTCTTGCCGATCTTCGCTCCTCCAAAGCATATCAGCGACTGCAGGGCGTTCGCCGACTCGCCTACATTGGAGGCTACAGATTGAGGTATCAACCTTTCAGGGCCGTTTTTGCTGCCTTTTGCCTTGCCGCATCGACCGGTGCCGCATTCGGGCAGTCGTCCGGCTTCGATTTCTACGTCCTTTCCCTCTCCTGGTCGCCCACCTACTGCGCGTCGCCGCAGGGACAACGTAGTTCACAACAATGCAATGGCGAGGGCGATTATGCTTTCGTCGTGCATGGGCTCTGGCCGCAGCGCGAGCAGGGTTATCCGGAGTTCTGCCCGAGCCGGGAGCCGCAGCGGGTGCCACAGGCGCTCGGAGAGACGATGTTCGACATCATTCCATCGATGGGGCTGATCGGTCACCAGTGGCGCAAGCACGGAAGCTGCAGCGGGCTCAGCCAGAGCGATTATCTGGCACAGACGCGGGCGGCCTTCGAGCGCGTCGTCATCCCCGCCGACCTGGCCGCAGGTGAAACACGGGTGGCTCTACCCGCCGACGAGATCGAGGCGGCCTTCGTTGCCGCCAATCCGGGCATGACCGCAGGCGGCATTGCCGCGAGCTGCGAGGGCCGGCTGCTGGAGGAGGTGCGGATCTGCCTGACCAAGGACCTGCAGTTTCGAGACTGCGCGGAGGTCGACCGCCGCGGCTGCCGGCTCGACCGTATCGAGCTGCCGCCGGTCAACTGAACACGATCACCATCCAAGGAAACATCCATGAAGCTTCTCTACTCCCCCGCCTCCCCCTATGCCGCCAAGGTGCGCATGGCCGCCCGCCAGGCCGGCATCGAGCTCCAGCCCATCGTCACCGCCACGGGCGACAATCCGCCGGAACTTGTGGACAACAATCCGCTCGGCAAGATCCCGACTCTGCTGCGCGACGGCGAGGCGCCGATCTACGACAGCGTCGCCATCATGCACTATCTCGACCGGCTTTCGGGCGGGATGCTCTATCCGACGAAGGAGCCGAAGCGGACCGACGCCGAAGTGCTCGAGGCGCTATGCGACGGCATGATGGACAGCCTGCTGGCGATCATGAACGAGAAACGCAGCCGGCCGGAGGACAAGGTCCACCAGCCCTGGCTCGACAAGCAATGGGAGAAGGTCAGCCGGGCGCTCGACCATCTGAACGACCATCTACCGAAGACGGGCAAGAAGCTCCATGGCGGCCACTTCGCGCTGGCGGCGGTGCTGAGCTACCTGGATCTGCGCTTCGATGACCGGAACTGGCGCAACGGCCGGCCGGAACTGGCGCAGTGGCCGGAGGCCTTCCTGAAGCGATTTCCGGACTATACCGAGCTGAAGGCACAGGCCTGAAACGAAAAATGCCGGTGACCAAGGTCACCGGCATTTCCTTGACGGGTTCGATCAGAGATCAGAACTTGACGCCAACACCGACCTTGACGCTGTGGTCGTCGTAGCCACGCGAGAAGGAACCGGAGTTGAGGTTGTAGGTGTCGCTGCCGAAGTCGGTGTAGCGATACTCAACGCGAGCCGTGATGTTCTGGGTGACCAGAGCTTCCGCACCGGCGCCAACCGTGTAGCCGACGGCCGTCTTGCTGTCGGACGAAGTGGCGTCGGACAGTTCGTTGTCCTGCAGGGCCACACCAGCCGTACCGTAGATCATGAAGGGGTTCAGGTCGTAACCGACGCGGGCGCGGGCCGAACCGTTCAGGCCGGCTTCGCCGGTAACGCCGGGAGCCACAGTGCCGTCAACGCCGCTCTTGCCGATGTCAGCTTCAACACCGTAGACGATCTTGCCGCTCTGCATGTTGTAACCGCCGAAGGCACCACCACCGAAGGCACCGTCACGGTCGGAACCGTCGAACTTGCCCTGGTCATAGGCGCCGTAGGCACCGAGGTAGAAGCCGCTCCAGTCCGAAACCGGCGCCGGCTGCTCGTAGGCTACAGGTGCCTGTGGGATCTCATCGACGGCATCGGCAGCGTTGGCAGCCGAGAAGGCAGTGAGCGTGGCGGCCGAAGCCAGCAGGGTTGCGATAAAGGTCCGCATATCAATTCTCCTTATGCTTTGCAGGGACTGTGTCGCAACGGGAATGTTGCGTCGGTGCCCTGTCCGCTGAGGTGGAAGATGGTGTGCAATTGCGGACAGGAGAGAGCCGAAATGTGAATTGATTGTGGCCCGCGAATGGCGAAAGGGTGATGTTGCATTGCCGCAACATAATGTTTTTTAACCATAATTTCAGTCAGAGCCGTTGGGACTGCAAATCCTCTCGAAACCGCCTGTCGCAAGCCAAACCGTTTAGCGGAATCTTTACCAAGCCTGTTGGGGGTCCGGTTGCAGATCGCGGTCTAGGCAGTCGGTACGGGAATGCTGGGCGGCCCTTCTTTCATTGAAGCCTCCGACGCACTACCTCTAGGGCATTCACCAGGATGCGATTCGGGGCCCGCACCGTGAGTGCTGCAGCATTGCCTTCGCGCACCGCCGCTCACGCAAAAATGGGCAAAGAGGACGGAATGAATTCAGCGAAGCTGCCGGATGGCGGCGTTCTCTACGACGAAACGGAAGACGACGAGGACGAAGGCCTGCCCGTCGTGCCGGAGATCGAGCGCGCGCTCGGCATCGACTGGAGAGAGGCTCTCAAGAACGAGAGCGGGCTGAAGGGCGCCGACCTGATCGCCGAGTTCGTCAAGCACCTGCCGAATGCGCCGGGCGTCTACCGGATGTTCAACGAGGCCGGCGACGTCATGTATGTCGGCAAGGCACGCAGCCTGAAGAAGCGCGTCGGCAATTATGCCCAGGGCCGCGTCCACTCCAACCGGCTCTCGCGCATGGTGCGCGACACGACGCACATGGAATTCGTCACGACGCGGACGGAGACCGAGGCGCTGCTGCTGGAAGCCAACCTGATCAAGCGCCTGCGCCCGCGCTTCAACGTGCTGCTGCGCGACGACAAATCGTTTCCCTACATCATGATCACCGGCGACCACCGGGCCCCCGCCATCTTCAAGCATCGCGGCGCGCGGGCCCGCAAGGGTGACTACTTCGGCCCTTTCGCCTCGGCAAGCGCCGTCGGGCGGACCATCAATTCACTGCAGCGGGCGTTTCTCCTCAGGACCTGCACCGACAGTGTCTTCGAGACGCGCACCCGCCCCTGCCTGCTTTACCAGATCAAGCGCTGCTCGGGCCCCTGCACCCGCGAGATCAGCGACGAGGACTATGGTGCGCTCGTCGGCGAGGCGAAGGATTTCCTCTCCGGCAAGAGCCAGAACGTCAAGTCGGCGATCGCCCGGCAGATGGCGGAGGCCTCCGAGGATCTCGATTTCGAGCGGGCAGCGATCTATCGCGACCGGCTGGCATCGCTGAGCCACGTGCAGAGCCACCAGGGCATCAATCCCGCCGGCGTCGACGAGGCGGACGTGTTTGCCATCCATCACGACGGCGGGCTCACCTGCATCCAGGTCTTCTTCTTCCGCACAGGCCAGAACTGGGGCAACCGCGCCTATTTCCCGAAGGCGGACCCGCAGATGACCGGGGCCGAGGTGCTGAACGCCTTCCTGGCGCAGTTCTACGACGACAAGCCGGTGCCGAAGCAGATCCTGCTCTCCGAGGCTGTGGAGGAACAGGGACTGCTGGCACTGGCGTTTTCGGAAAAGGCGACCCACAAGGTGACGATCCTCGTGCCGCAGCGGGGCGAGAAGCGCGATCTCGTCGACCACGTGCTGGCCAATGCCCGCGAGGCGCATGGGCGCAAGCTCGCGGAGACGGCGTCGCAGGGGCGCCTGCTGCAGGGTTTTGCCGAGACCTTCGGCCTGTCCTATGTGCCGCGCCGCATCGAGATCTACGACAATTCGCACATCATGGGCACCAATGCGGTGGGTGGCATGGTGGTGGCGGGGCCGGAAGGCCTGGTGAAGAGCCAGTACCGCAAGTTCAACATCAAATCGACGGACATCACTCCCGGCGACGACTTCGGGATGATGCGCGAGGTGATGACCCGCCGCTTCAGCCGCCTCCTGAAGGAAGAAGGCAGGCCCGACCGGACGCAGGCGCCGGTCGAGGATTCGGCCGACACCCCCTTCCCCGCCTGGCCGGACGTGATCCTGATCGACGGCGGCCAGGGCCAGATGTCAGCGGTGCGCAAGATCCTCGATGAACTCGGCATCCGCGACGTGGTGACGGCAATCGGCGTCGCCAAGGGCGTCGACCGCGACGCGGGGCGTGAACGCTTTTTCGCCGATGGGCGCCATGACTTTTCGCTGCCGCCGCGCGATCCGGTGCTCTATTTCGTGCAGCGCCTGCGCGACGAAGCCCACCGGTTTGCCATCGGATCGCACCGGGCACGCCGCAAGAAGGAAATGATCAGCAACCCGCTCGACGAGATTTCCGGCATCGGTCCTGGGCGCAAGCGCAAGCTTCTGCAGCATTTCGGAACGGCCAAGGCCGTCTCCCGTGCCGGGCTGAACGACCTGATGGCAGTGGAAGGGATCTCGGAAGCGGTCGCCAAGCAGATCTACCACCACTTCCACGAAAACCAGTCCGGCTGAGCCCGCAGGATCCGGTAATCGTCTGCCGCGGTGTTGACGCCTCGGGCCGGAAGGCTCAACTAAGCAGAATTGAACAACAGGTTCCGACATGGCTTCGCGCGCGTACAATATACCCAATCTGCTGACCTACGCGCGCATCGTCGCCGTACCGGTCATTGTCTTGTGCTTCTTCGTCGAGGGCAGGCTCGAGAGCTCCGATTTCGCGCGCTGGACGGGGCTTGCGATCTTCGTCGTCGCCTCGATTACCGACTATCTCGACGGGTATCTCGCCCGCATCTGGAACCAGACGTCGAACATCGGGCGGATGCTCGACCCGATCGCCGACAAGCTGCTGATCGCCTCCGTGCTGCTGCTGATGGCGGCCGACGGCACGATCGCGGGATGGTCGATCTGGGCGGCAATCGTCATCCTGTGCCGCGAGATCCTCGTCTCCGGCCTGCGCGAATATCTGGCCGCCCTGAAGGTGGCCGTGCCGGTGACCCGCATCGCCAAATGGAAGACGACGATCCAGATGGTCTCGATTGCCTTCCTGCTGGCTGGCCCCGCCGGCGACAAGGTGCTGCCCTATACGACCGAGATGGGGATCACGCTTCTCTGGATCGCGGCGGTGCTGACGATCTACTCCGGCTATGATTACTTCCGGGCCGGCCTCAAGCACATGGTGGAGGCGGAATGACCGTCAAGCTCGTCTATTTCGCCTGGGTGCGCGAACGCATCGGCAAGCCGGAAGAGGAGATGGAGCTTCCGGACGACGTGAAGACGGTGCGCGACCTGCTCGTCTACCTGAAGACGCTGGGGGACGAATACGAGGCGGCGCTGCAGTATCCGGAGGTGATCCGGGTGGCCGTCAACCAGGAGCATGTGGAACACCACGAAGCCATCAAGGGTGCGCGCGAGATCGGCATCTTTCCGCCGATGACGGGCGGATGAGCGTGGCGCCGACCATTCGCGTGCAGGCGCAGGATTTCGACCTGCAGGCGGAGATCGACGCGCTTGCCAAGGGCCGCCGGGACATCGGCGCCGTGGTGAGTTTCAGCGGCCTATGCCGCGACGAACAGGGCACCCTGACCGCGCTCGAGCTGGAACATTATCCGGGCATGGCGGAGACGGAGATGCGGCGCATCGCCCAGATCGCGCTGGACCGCTTCTCGCTCATCGGCCTCTCGGCCATCCACCGTTTCGGCAAGATCGCGCCCGGCGAGACCATCGTCCTGGTGATTGCCGCAGCATCCCACCGTCAGGCGGCCTTTGATGGCGCCAGCTTCATGATGGACTACCTGAAGACCTCCGCACCCTTCTGGAAGAAGGAGCATCTTGCGGATGGCTCGTCCGGAGAGTGGGTGGCGGCAAAGGATGCCGACGACCGGGCGCGGGAGAAGTGGCGGTAGGCCCGAACGGGCTCGTGAAGCCCATGAAAAAAGCCGGAGCGTGAGCCCCGGCTTTTTTTGTTTCAGCATGGACTGAGGTATCAGCCGACGATTTCGGTGTCGGAGAACCAGTACTTGATTTCTTCGGCAGCGGTTTCGGGAGCGTCCGAACCGTGGACCGAGTTCTCGCCAATGGAGAGAGCGTGGGTCTTGCGGATGGTGCCCTCGTCGGCGTTGGCCGGGTTGGTGGCGCCCATGATTTCGCGGTTCTTCAGGATGGCGTTCTCGCCTTCCAGAACCTGGACGACGGTCGGGCCGGAGGTCATGCCTTCGACGAGTTCACCGAAGAAGGGACGCTCCTTGTGGACGGCGTAGAAGCCTTCGGCTTCGCGCTGGCTCATCCAGACGCGCTTGGAAGCGACGACGCGCAGGCCTGCGTCTTCCAGCATCTTGGTGATGGCGCCCGTCAGGTTGCGCTTGGTGGCGTCCGGCTTGATCATCGAAAACGTGCGTTCAATCGCCATCGTTCTGTTCCTTGTTTTTCAGAGAAAGTGGGCGGTGTTTACCCGCCAAGTGCACTGGAAACAAGGGGGTTTGGGCAATTTCACGCGGCTGTCACACGTCGACCCAGACCATCATAGAGGTCGAGGCAGCGCTCGAACCACTGCATGACCGGATCGTCGGAAGCCAGCGGCGGCGGCCCGGCGGTCACCCGCATCCACTGCAGCGCCCCGAACAGGATGTAGTCTGCGAAGAGCGGGCCGTCCCCGCCGAGGAAGGGCTGGACGTTCAGCGTGCGACGGACGGGCTCGAGCCTGGCGGCAAAGGCCGCGCGTTCGGCCTCGCCTTCGGCGGCGACTTCCTCCAGCGGCTTCCCCATGCGCTCGAGCCGGCTTGTGCGGAAATAGACCTGATCCTTCTCGTCGAGCAGATCGTGAATGTGCATGATCGCCATCTTCGTCACCGGCATGTGCAGGATCATCAGCGAGAAGCTCTCCACGAAGCGCGACAGCGCCTTTCCGCCCTCGCCGCCGAACAGCGTCGGGCGGTCCGGATAGGTCTCATCCAGGTAGAGCGCGATGTCGAAGCTGTCGCGGACGAGGTGGTCGCCGTCGCGCAGAATGGGCACGGTCTTGGAGAAACCGTTCTCGATACCGGGAATAGCCGTGAAAGGGTAAGGGCGCTCGACGAAATCCAGCCCCTTGTGGGCAAGCGCCAGCGAGACCTTCCAGCAGTGCGGCGAAAACGGCCGGCTCTCATCCTTGCCGCAGAGGGAATAGAGGACACGCGTCATTGGCAGCTCCCGAAGCTTGTTGATCCGCCATTGTGGCGGGCTAAACGTGCAAAATCCAATCAGCAAATTTCATGGATCGCATCACACCCAAGCGAAGTCTTGGCAGCTAAGATCGACCATGCCAACAGGAGATTCGCCGATGCGCCGCCATTTCCAGATGTTTGCCGACTACAACCGCTGGGCCAACATAATCGTCTACGATGCCTGCGCCGAACTGAGCGACGCGGAATACCGCGCGGACCAGGGCGCCTTCTTCGGCTCGGCGCACCGGACGCTGAACCACCTGTTGTGTGCGGACCGGATCTGGCTGAAACGGGTGACCGGCAGCGGCGAGGCGCCGACGGCGCTGGACACGGTGCTGTTCGATGACTTCGAAGCGCTGCGGGCGGCGCGGGTAACGGAAGACCAGCGGCTGATCGATTTCGTGGAAACCCTCGATGACGAGCGGATCGCCGGCAGTTTCACCTATACGCCGATCACCATCCCGGAACCGATCACCCAGCCGCTCGGCCCGGTTCTGACGCATGTCTTCAACCATCAGACCCATCACCGCGGTCAGGTCCACATGATCCTGACGTCGCTCGGCAGGCCATCCCTGTCGCTCGATTTCATCTATTACCTGCGCGGTGAGGGCAAAAGGTGGCTGTAGGGAGCATCCACCTTTCCGATTGCCGACGGGCGTCTTGCCTTCACTGGCAAGTTCGGCCACAACCCCGGCCATGATAACCATTACCGATCTTTCCGCGCGTATCGCCGGCCGCCTTCTTCTCGACCACGCCAGTGTCAGCCTGCCCACCGGCATCAAGGCTGGGCTTGTGGGCCGCAATGGTGCGGGCAAATCGACGCTGTTTCGCGTCATCACCGGGGACCTGTCTTCCGAAAGCGGATCGGTGACGCTGCCGAAGGCTGCCCGCATCGGCCAAGTTGCGCAGGAAGCGCCGGGCACCGAAGATCCGCTGATCGACATCGTGCTGGCCGCCGACAAGGAACGCACCGCGCTGATGGCGGAGGCGGAGACGGCCACAGATCCGAACCGGATTGCCGACATCCAGATGCGGCTTGTCGATATCGACGCGCATTCGGCCGAAGCGCGGGCAGCAAGCATCCTGGCGGGTCTCGGCTTCAACTCCGAGGCGCAGCTTCGCCCGGCATCGGCCTTTTCCGGCGGCTGGCGCATGCGCGTGGCGCTGGCCGCGGTGCTGTTTGCCGAACCCGACCTGCTGCTGCTCGACGAGCCGACCAACTACCTCGATCTGGAAGGCACGCTCTGGCTGGAAGACTACATCCGCCGCTATCCACACACCGTCATCATCATCAGCCATGACCGCGACATGCTGAACAACGCCGTCAACTCGATCGTCCACTTGGACCAGAAGAAGCTGACCTTCTATCGCGGCGGCTACGACCAGTTCGAGCGCCAGAAGGCCGAGAACGACGAACTGCAGATGAAGTCCAAGGCCAAGAGCGACGCGGCGCGCAAGCACCTGCAGACCTTCATCGACCGGTTCAAGGCCAAGGCTTCCAAGGCCAAGCAGGCCCAGAGCCGCGTCAAGGCGCTGGAGCGCATGGGCACGGTGGCTTCCGTCATCGAGGACCACGTCCAGCCGATCACCTTTCCCGAACCGGAGAAGCAGCCCGCCTCGCCGATCATTGCCATCAACGGCGGTGCCGTCGGCTACGAGCCGGGCAAGCCGATCCTGAAGAACCTCAACCTCAGGATCGACAACGACGATCGGATCGCGCTGCTCGGTTCCAACGGCAACGGCAAGTCCACCTTCGCCAAGTTCATCGCCGGCCGACTGCCGCCCGAAAGCGGCGACCTGCGGCTGGCACCCAGCCTGAAGATCGGCTTCTTTGCCCAGCACCAGCTGGACGACCTGGTGCCGGAAGATACGCCGGTCGAGCATGTGCGCCGGCTGATGCCGGGCGTACCGGAAGCCAAGGTCCGCGGTCGCGTCGCGCAGATGGGTCTTGCCACCGAGAAAATGAACACCGCCGCCAAGGATCTCTCCGGCGGCGAAAAGGCTCGTCTGCTGATGGGGCTTTCGGCCTTCCACGCCCCGAACCTCCTGATCCTCGACGAGCCGACGAACCATCTCGACATCGACAGCCGCCGCGCGCTGATCGAGGCGCTCAACGACTACAACGGCGCCGTGATCCTGATCAGCCACGACCGGCACCTGATCGAGGCGACCGTCGACCGGCTCTGGCTCGTCAACAACGGAACGGTGGAAACCTTCGAGGGCGACCTTGAGGAATACCGCAGCCTGATTGTCAGTTCCGGTAAAAAAAAAGAAGAAAAGCCCCAGCTGAGTGACGATGCGGCCTCCAAGGCCGAGCAGCGAAAGGCGAGCGCGGACCGGCGCGCATCGCTGGCGCCGCTGCGCAAAAAGATCAACGAAATCGAGTCCGTAACCGCAAAGCTTGAGAAGCTGATTCAATCGCTTGATGCAGAACTTGCGGACCCTGTGCTCTACGAGAAAGAGCCCGCCAAGGCCGCCGACAAGGTCAAGCAGCGCGGCGAGGCCGCCGCCAAGCTTGCCGCCGCCGAGGAGCAGTGGCTGGCGCTGTCGGCCGAGTATGAAGAGGCGATGGAGGGGTAAGCTTGTTGAAGTCGTGAATATACACTATCTTCCTTCGTATATTCACGAGGTGCGAGATGCCGCTCTACGTCCGCGACGAACGTGTGAACCAGCTGGCCGAGCAGGCTCAGAAGATCCTCAACGCGCCGACCAAGACCGACGCCATCCGGCAGGCGCTGGAGCGGGTGGTGGGTGATAGCGAACCCGCGAAGCCACTGCTTGCCGAGCGGTTGAAAGCAATCCGCGACCGATATCAGGCACTGGGTTCGCCGAGCCCGGACTTCGACGAGAAGCAATTTCTCGATGAGATGTGGGGAAATGACTGATGTTCCTCGATACCTCGGCGATCGTGGAATATTTCATCACTGGGCCGGAGTTCGAACGGATCGCCGCCGCACTTTCCAGCTCTAAAACCCGATTCTGCCTGTTGCCGAGCGTGGTATTCGAAGCTGCGACTGTTCTTGCCAGCAAACGCGAGATTCAAATCGCGGAATCCACCAGGCTTCTCGATGAATTTCTTCGCGAACTGGATGCCGAAGTCTTACCAGCCACCTGGGAGACAGCAATCGGTGCTCTCGACGCCTTCGCCCGCTACGGCAAGGGGCGACATCCGGCAAAGCTCAACTTCGGCGACTGCTTCAGCTATGCCGGCGCCAAAGCGGCCGGCGTGCCGCTGCTCTATGTCGGCAACGATTTCGCGCAGACGGACCTGGCCTGACGTTCAGGCCTTCTTCACCCAGCGTCCTTCCGACGACTGCTGCCAGTAGGTGAGCGCGTGCCCTTGGCCCTTCAGCCTCTTCCACTGGGCCCGGGCATTGTCGAGCTGGATGGCGTCATGGCCGTCGAACATGAAGACGACGCGCTCGTAGGGGTTGAGCGGCGGCGGTTCGGCACCATCGACGAGGAAGCGGACGGTGGCCTGGTTGGCGTTCTCCGGCGTCGCGGTGATCAGCACCGGCTGCAGCGGTGCATGCTCCGTTCCGTCGGTGCCGTGCGGCAGGAAACTGTCCTCGCGGTAGGTCCAGAGGTGAGCGTCGAGACTGTCGCGACGCCCCTCCTCGCGCGTCTGCACCACCACCCGCCAGCCGCGTTCGACGCTCTTCTCGAGGAGCGCCGGCAGCGCCTCCTCGAGCTTCGATTCCGTCAGGTGGTAGAACAGGACTTCGGTCATCGGCTCATGCTTCGTAGTGATCGCGCACGAGCCTGTCGAGCAGGCGCACGCCGTAGCCGGAGGCCCAGGACTGGCTGATCTCCGTCGACGGCGAGTTCATCGCGGTGCCGGCGACGTCGAGGTGGGCCCAGGGGGTTTCGCCGACGAAGCGCTTCAGGAACTGCGCCGCCGTGATGGCGCCGGCATGCCGCCCGCCGGTGTTCTTCATGTCGGCAAACTTGGAATCGATCATCTTGTCGTATTCCTTGGCGAGCGGCAGGCGCCAGAGCTTTTCGCCGGTTGCCTTGCCCGCGGCCGAAAGCCGGCCCGCAAGTTCGTCGTCGTTGCAGAAGAGGCCGGCGTGCTGGTTGCCGAGCGCCACGAGGACGGCGCCGGTGAGCGTCGCGAGATTGATCATGAAGCGTGGCTTGAAGCGGTCGTTGCAGTACCAGAGCGCATCGCAGAGCACCAAGCGGCCTTCCGCGTCGGTGTTGATGATCTCGATCGTCTGGCCCGACATCGAGGTGACGATGTCGCCGGGACGCTGGGCATTGCCGTCCGGCATATTTTCGACCAGCCCGATGATGCCGATGACATTGACCTCGGCCTTGCGGCCGGCCAGCACATGCATCAGTCCGGTGACGGCGGCAGCGCCGCCCATGTCGCCCTTCATGTCCTCCATGCCGCCACCGGGCTTCAGCGAAATACCGCCCGAATCGAAGACGACACCCTTGCCGACAAAGGCGATCGGCGTGTCTCCGGGTTTGCCGCCCTTCCACTGCATCACGGCAAGCCGCGGCGGACGTGCGGAACCCTGGGCGACCCCCAGTAGAGCACCCATCTTCAGCTCCTGCATGGCGTGTTCGTCGAGGATCTCCACCTCGACGCCGAGTGCTTCCAGCGCCTTTGCCTTGTCGGCGAATTCAACCGGGCCCAGCACGTTCGGCGGCAGGTTGACGAGATCGCGGGCGAGCAGGACACCGCCGGCCACGGCGTTCGTCTCGTCGAGCAAGGCCTCGGCCTGCGCATGGTCGCGCGTCACGATCGTGACGGAAACCTTCTTCGGCGGCTTCTCGTCTTCGTCCTTCTTCTTCGTCTTGTAGCTATCGAAGGTATAGCCGCGCAGCATCATGCCGAGTGCAAAATCGGCGGCCTTCGCAGCGGAAACCTCGACGCCGGGTGCATCGAGGAAGACCACCACATCGGTTGCGGACTTGAAGGCGGCCGCAGCCGCACCGCCGGCCCGCATCCAGTCGTAGTCGGACAGCTCGTCCGGCTTGCCAAGGCCGAGCACCAGCAGCCGATCCGCCTTGGAACCCTGCGGCGCGATCACCTCCAGCGTGCCCATCGACTTCGCCTTGAACCTGGCAATGCCGGCGGCGCGGGCGCAAATGCCCTGCGGGTCAGCGTCCTGGCTGCCGGCCGGCCTGGTTTCACCGGCGACCTGCAGCATCACGGCCAGGCTTCCGTCGAGCGGCGCAGACGCTGCAAAATGAATTTCATAGTTCGATGACATCATCACTCCAGGGCTTTCATGGGTTGGCTGCGATCATCCCCGTTTCGCCCGCCAAGGCAACTGAAATGGGTCAGCAGCGACGATTGATCCACCACCGGACGCCATCACCGTCCGCAATTTCAGTGGGATTAACGATTACCGGTGACGCCCCTTGCCGCAGCATTCCCCGGCCAGGGCGGCTCCGGCGCGCCTTCTGGAGGTCACCGGGATTTTCGAAATGACACAGTCCGTGAAAAAATCACATTCACCAGCGACATTGTGCGCTAGAAGCTGTCGCCAAGGCAAAGGCCTTCGCTTAGATACGCTGGCCCCTCGTTGACACGAGGGGATCTGACTCGCTGCACCGGAACCTGATGAAGCTCCTCGAAATCTACATATTGCGCAGGATCCTGCAGATGTTCCTGGTGACGCTCCTACCGGTGCTCACCATCATCTGGACTATCCAGGTGCTCGGGCGCATCAACCTCGTCACGGATACGGGCCAGTCGATGAGTTCGTTCGTCACGCTGGCGACCTTCATCCTGCCGACAATCATTCCCGTCGTCCTGCCCTTCGCCCTGGCGATCGGCATTACCCAGACGCTGACGGCGATGAACAACGACTCCGAGCTTCCTGTCATCGATGCGGCGGGAGCGTCCCGAAGCATCATCTATCGCCCGGTCCTGCTCCTTGCGGCCTTCCTCAGCATCTTCTCGTTCGTCGTCGCAAATTACGTCGAGCCGCCGGCGCGCATTGCGGCGCGGCAGATGGTGGCGGCGGCCTATGCGGATCTCCTGTCCTCGGTCATCGAAGAAAAGACTTTCCGGAGCATCGAGGACGGGCTCTACGTGCAGATCTCCGAGCGGCATTCCGGACGGGTGCTGACGGGACTGTTCGTCGTCGACTACCGGGACCCGAACTTCGATCTCATCTACTATGCGAAACAGGGATCGATTGACGAAGGCGGCACGTCGTTGACGATGCAGGACGGGGAAGTCCACCGCAAGACGCCGGACGGGCGCATCTCGATCATCAAATTCGCCTCCTACGCGTTCGACCTGTCGGCCATGACCGCATCCGAGGGACCGTCGCTGGGCGCCACCGACCGGAGCCTTGCCTTCCTTCTCAATCCGGATCCCGCCGATCCGCATGTGCAGGGTTCGCCGGGGAGCTATCGTTCGGAACTTCACGGGCGCCTGACGGAATGGCTGTTTCCGCTGATGTTCGCCTTTATCTCGTTGGTGGTGGCGGGCGATTCGCGATCCCATCGTCAAACTCGCCTGCATCCGATGGTGACCGCGCTGATCCTTGCGTTCGGGCTGCGCTGGCTCGGCTTCACGCTGAAGAATGTCGTGAAGCAGGATGAGGCCTACATCCTGCTCATGTACCTGCTGCCGGTCGCAACCATTGCGGGATGCAGCTATCTGCTCGCGACGCACAAGACGATCCGCATGCCGATCGTCGTATCCAATCTGCTCGGTCAGATGCTGCGGAGGATCCGGCGCCGAACGCAAGATCAACCCTCGGTCGGAGGTGGCGCATGATCTTCTCGACGCTCGGGCGCTATTTCTTCCGCCGCTATGTTGTCACTGCGATCTGGTTCTTCCTCGGCGTGTGTGCGATCATCTTCCTCGCCGACTTCAGCGAAACCAGCCGCCGCATGGCCAGTCTGGACGGTTATTCGGTGGGTAGCGCGCTGGTGTTCACGGCGATGCGGACGCCTTTCATCTTCCAGCAGACGATCCCGACACTGTCGCTTTTCATCGGCATGACGACGCTGATCGCCCTCAATCGCCGCTACGAACTGGTCGTGACGCGCGCGGCCGGCATGTCGGTCTGGCAATTCATCACGCCGTTCACCACGGGGGCGCTGCTGATTGGCCTGTTCGGCATTCTGGTGGTCAATCCACTGGCCGCCTGGGGACAGCGCGAATCGCTGTCGCTGGAGGCGGACTGGCGCCAATCGAGCGAAACCTCGGCGCAATCGAACTTCCTTCCCTGGATACGCCAGACGTCCGACGGGCAGGACACGATCATCGGCGCCAAGAGCTACCAGGCCGAAGGCACCCAACTGGTTGACGTCGTCGTCTTCCACTTCGACAACAACGGGAACGTCGTCCTGCGACAGGATGCATCCACTGCAAAGTTGGAAGATGGTTACTGGCTTCTTACCAACGTTCTGGAGAACCGCCCGGGCGAGATACCCGGCCGTGTCGATTCGGCGCGCTTGAGTACCAATTTGAGACAGGAGTTCCTCCAGGAGAGCCTGTCGCAGCCTGAAACCGTAGCGTTTTTCGACCTTTCCCGGAAGATCGAGGTGGGCAAGTCCTTCGGCATCTCCACCAAGGCGCTTGAGACCCAGTTCCACTCTCTGCTTTCCCTGCCACTGCTTCTCGTGGCGATGACGTTGATCGCGGCCACAGTTTCTTTAAAATTCAGTCGGTTCGCGCAATCTCGCTCGGTAATTCTAGGTGGAATCGTTTCCGGCTTCGTGCTTTATGTCGTAACGGTTCTCGTAAGAGCATTCGGGAGCAGCGGTGCCGTGCCGCCCTTTGTGGCGGTGTGGGTGCCGGTGATCGTTGCGACAGCCCTTGGCGCGACGATTCTGCTTCATCAGGAGGATGGCTAGTGGCGGTAAACAACCGCGGAAATATCAGACGGCGCCTTACGGTCCTGCTGGCAAGCGCGGCTGTGTGCGTGAATGGTATGTATGCCGCTCCAGCTCACGCACAGGTATCTTCGTCTCCCTTGACACCGGTCGTGTCTGAGGACGCCAGGATGCTGCTGCGTGCCAATGAACTGGTCTATAATCAGGACGTCCAGCGGGTCACCGCAACCGGCGGCGTGCAGATCTATTACAATCGCTATCGGATGGTCGCCCAGCGCGTCGAGTACGACCAGCAGAGCGGTCGCGTGACGGCTGTTGGCAATATCGAGCTGATCGAGCCGGACGGCAACCGCATCTATGCGGACGAGCTCGACGTTACCGACGACTTCGGCCAGGGCTTCCTGAACTCCCTGCGCGTCGAGACGACGGACAATACACGCCTTGCCGCCGAAAGCGCCGAGCGCCTTCCCGGCGACCTGATGGTTCTGCACAACGGCGTCTATACCGCCTGCCTTCCCTGCGCCGAGAAGCCCGGCCGCGCCCCGCTCTGGCAGGTCAAGGCCCAGCGCGTGATCCAGAACGGCAAGGCCCAGACGATTCGCCTCGAGAACGCCCGGTTCGAACTGTTCGGCATGCCGATCGGCTTCCTGCCGTTCCTCGTCGTTCCGGACCAGACAGTCGAGCGCAAATCCGGCTTCCTGTTCCCGACCATGAGCCTGGACGACAACCTCGGCTTCGGCCTCACGGTGCCCTACTACCACGTGTTTTCGCCGCACATGGATGCGACGCTGAGCCCGACCTACTACACGGGCCAGGGGCTGCTGCTGCAGGGCGAAGTTCGCAACCGGTTCGAGACGGGCCAGCATACCTTCCGCTTCGCCGGCATCGACCAGCGGAACCCGGATTCGTTCACCGCCGGCACCAGCGATGCCAATGCAGACACGCGCCTGATGGCTGCGTCCGAAGCCCGCTTCGAAATCAATCCCCGCTGGACCTTCGGCTGGGACGTGATGATCCAGAGCGACAACAATTTCTCAAAGACCTATTCGCTCGACAGCGTCAGCGACGACGTCTTCCGAAACGAAGTGTACCTCACCGGTCTTGGCGAGCGGAACCACTTCGACATGCGCTCCTTCTACTTCGACATCCAGGATACCGCCGACGAAAAGACCCTGGAGCGGCGCCAGGCGATCGTCTATCCGTCGCTGGACTACCGCTACATCGCACCCGAGCCCGTCGCCGGCGGAGAGCTTTCGATCACCAGCAACCTGACGAATCTTTCGCGCCGGGAAGAAGACTTCACCCTTGAGGGCAACAGCGACAGGTACCATGGCCTCGACGGCAGCTACAGCCGCTTCACCACCGAGGCGGAGTGGAAGCGGACGTTCACCACCTCCAACGGCCTTTTGCTGACGCCTTTGCTGGCGGCCCGGGGGGATGCGCTGCGCCACAACTTCGATACGCCGTCTTTCACGTCAAACGGCACCAACTACAGCTACACCGGCCTCGAAGACTCCGGCGGCTATGGTCGCTACATGCTTACGGCGGGCCTGGAGGCACGCTATCCCTTCCTGCTGTCCACCGAGACCAGCAGCCACATCATCGAGCCGATCGCCCAGTTGTACGTCCGCCCCGACGAACAGATGGCCGGCGGCCTGCCGAACGAAGACGCGCAGAGCTTCGTGTTCGACGCGACGACCCTGTTCGACCGCGACAAATTCTCAGGCTTCGATCGGATCGAGGGCGGCACACGTGCCAATCTCGGCCTGCGCTACACGGGCTCTTTCGACAATGGCGTCGGATTGCGCGCCGTCTTCGGCCAGAGCTACCAACTCGCCGGCCAGAATTCCTTCGCGACCGACGATCTCGTCAACGCCGGGGCGAATTCAGGTCTGGAATCGGATGTCTCCGACTACGTTGGTATGGCCGGTATCGACCTGCCCCAGGGGTTCTACGTCAGCGCCGGCGCCCGCTTCGATGAGAAGACCTTCGAGGTTCAGCGCACAGATGCGGAGTTCGGCTACACCACGGCCCGCGTCAGCGGCTCGCTCGTCTACACGCAGATCGAGGCACAGCCGGAATATGGTTCGAGCAGTGATACCGACCTGGTGCAGTCCTCAACCAGCGTTCGGCTGAACGAAAACTGGTCCGTCAGCGGCTCGGCGATCTGGGACCTGAACGATCGGGGCGTGATCCGCCGCGGCGTCGGACTGACCTACGCCGATGAATGCACGATCTTCACGCTGTCCTATACCGACGAACCGGCCAACGCGACGAACGCCAACGACTGGAGCATTGGCGCCAGGGTCACATTCCGCACACTGGGCGACATCAATGTCGGATCGGCCCTTTGATTGGCCGTCCGGTCATTCTTTTGCCGCACGAGTTGTGCAACCGATCGCGCTTGTTTTAGATAAGGGAGACCGGTTTTCCGCAAAAATGCGGCGACCGGGGAGAAGGACGAGTATCATGGCGGCAATGACAGCGACACGGACGGTTCTCGTGGCCATGGCGGCGCTTGCCGCTTCGGTGGTGATCGAACCATCGTTCAGCCAGGCACAGGCCGCCAGCGAAATTGTTGCGGTGGTCAACAAGAACCCGATCACGAGCAGCGATGTCGCGCGCCGCGCCGCTTTCCTGCGGTTGCAGCGTCAGAAGAGCGACACCAAGATAGCCCGCGAACAACTGGTCGAGGAAGCCCTGAAGCGGGAAGAGATTGCCCGCGTCCGGATGTCCGTCAGCACGTCCGACGTCGACCAGGCATTCGAGCGCTTTGCAGCCAGCAACAAGCTCACCCCCCAACAGATGACGACGATCCTGTCGCAGGCGGGTGTCGGGGTGGAGCACTTCAAAGCCTATATTGCCGTTCAGATGAGCTGGCCGCGTCTCGTCAATGCGCGGTTCGGCGGCAACCGGGGCAGGATGTCCTCCGACGAACTCGTGACACGCATGATGGAGAACAAGGAAAAGCCGGTCACGACCGAATATTTCCTGCAGCAAATCATCTTCGTCGTACCGGATTCCAGGCGCAACGCGATCCTGGGCAAGCGCAAGGCGGAAGCGGAAAGCGCACGTTCCAAGTTCCCGGGCTGCGAGCAGTCAAAGCAGTTTGCGGCCACCATGCTCGACGTTTCGGTCCGTGACCTCGGTCGCGTGCTGGCGCCGGAACTGCCCGAAGAGTGGAAGCCGCTGATCGAAAAGACATCCGGCAACACCACCGGCGCATTGGTGACCGCGCGAGGTGTCGAATTCCTGGCCATCTGCAACCAGCGCCAGGTTTCCGACGATTTCGCCGCCGAGGTGGTGTTCCGCGCCGAGGATCTCGGCAAGGAGCAGGCCGGTGAGGGAAATCCCAACGAGAAGAAATATCTCGACGAACTGCGCTCGAAGGCCCAGATCGATTACCGCTGACCCACGAGGAACAGAATGCAGCTTGATCGTCCGCTTGCTCTTACCCAGGGCGATCCCGCCGGCATAGGTCCCGACATAGCACTTGCCGCCTGGCTGAATCGTCAGGCGACCGGCCTGCCCTGCTTCATCTATCTGGGTGATCCAGCCGTGTTGTCCGCACGCGCACGGCTGATCGGACTTGATGTGCCTCTCAGGGAAGTCGAGCCTTCAGCCGCCCTCTCCGTTTTTTCCGATGCGTTGCCCGTCCATCCGATTTCTGCCGGCGCGGAAGTCGCGGCCGGCGAGCCGCATGTCGCGACAGCAAGGGGCACGATCACCGCCATCGAGACGGCCGTGGCGTTGACGTTGGAAGGCCGCACGGCGGCGGTCGTCACCAATCCGATCGCCAAGTCCATTCTCTACGCCGCCGGCTTCGGCTTCCCGGGCCACACGGAGTTCCTGGCTGATCTTTCCACTCGCGCGACCGGCAAGCCGGTGATGCCGGTGATGATGCTGGCGGGCCCCAAGCTGCGCGCCATCCCGGTGACTATCCACATCCCCCTCAAGGACGTCCCGTCGACCCTGACGGAAGACCTCATCATCGAGACCTGCCGTATCGCCCATCACGACCTGAAGAACCGCTTCGGCATCGCGCAGCCGCGGCTTGCCGTTGCCGGTCTCAATCCGCATGCCGGGGAAGACGGCGCGATCGGCAAGGAGGACATGGAGATCATCCATCCGGCCATCGCCAGGATCAGGAGCGAGGGCATCAACGCCTTCGGGCCACTGTCCGCCGACACGATGTTCCATGATGAGGCGCGCGCGCGTTACGACGTCGCCATCTGCATGTATCACGACCAGGCGCTGATCCCGGCCAAGGCGCTGGGCTTCGATACCTCCGTCAACGTCACCCTGGGCCTGCCTTTCATCCGCACCTCTCCCGACCACGGCACGGCCTTCGGCCTCGCCGGTCAGGGCGTGGCGCGCGAGACCAGCCTGGTGGAAGCCCTGAAGCTTGCGGCCGAACTTGCCGGAACGTCGGCGCGGGCCGACGGCTGATGATAGCACTGGACGATCTGCCGCCGCTGCGCGACGTCATCCGGCGCCACGGTCTGGATGCCAAGAAGTCGCTCGGCCAGAATTTTCTCCTCGACCTCAACCTCACGCAGAAGATCGCCCGCAGCGCCGGGCCGCTCGAAGACGCCACCGTCATCGAGGTCGGTCCTGGTCCCGGTGGCCTAACCCGCGCAATCCTATCGCTGGGCGCCAAGAAGCTGATCGCCATCGAGCGGGACAGCCGCTGCCTACCTGCACTGGCCGAGATCGCGGATCACTATCCCGGTCGGCTGGAGGTCATCGAGGGGGATGCGCTGAAGGTGGACTTTGCCGCCCTGGCGCTGGAGGGGCCCGTCAAGATCATTGCAAACCTGCCCTACAACATCGGCACGCAGCTGCTCATCAACTGGCTGCTTCCCGAGCGCTGGCCGCCCTTCTGGAATTCGCTGACGCTGATGTTCCAGAGAGAGGTCGGGCAGCGGATCGTCGCGGACGAAAGCGACGATCACTATGGCCGTCTCGGCGTTCTCGCCGGCTGGCGGACGCGGGCGGACATGATGTTCGACGTGCCGCCACAGGCTTTCACACCGCCGCCGAAGGTGACGTCCACGGTGGTTCACCTGACGCCACGCATGGAGCCTCTGGATTGCGATGTCACGAAGCTCGAAAGCGTAACGCAGGCCGCCTTCGGCCAGCGCCGCAAGATGCTGCGCCAGAGCGTCAAATCGCTGGGCGGAGAAGCTTTGCTCAGCAAGGCAGGGATCGACTCGTCGCGCCGCGCCGAGACGCTTTCCGTCGAGGAATTCGTCCGGCTGGCGAACTGCCTGTAAACTTGTGAGCGAAACGCGCCGGAGCGCCTCTCCCGCTGCCGGCTTCTAAAGGTTCGGCTCTTCCGTCAGGAGTTCCGTGACGAAGTCGAAGAGGCCGTAGCGCCGATCGCGGCGAATGCGTTCGGCCTTCACGATGCAGCTGACATGACCGAAGGCTTCATCCAGGTCGTCATTGACGATGACATAGTCATACTCGCGCCAGTGCTCTATCTCTGCGCGGGAGTTGAGCAACCGGGTGCGGATCACCTCTTCGCTGTCTTCGGCGCGGCGATGAAGGCGCGACTGCAGCTCGGTCATTGACGGCGGCAGCACGAAGATCGACACGACGTCGGCCTTCATCTTCTCCTGCAGCTGCAGCGCGCCCTGCCAGTCGATGTCGAACAGCATGTCGCGGCCTTGCGCCATCGCCTGCTCGACCGGTTCGCGGGGGGTGCCGTAGAAGTTGCCGTGGACTTCGGCCCACTCCAGCAGGTCGCCGCCGTCGCGCATGCGCTCGAACTGCGGAATCGTGATGAAATGGTAGTGCTTGTCGGCGATCTCGCTCGGCCGCTTGGCGCGGGTGGTGACACTGACGGAGATCTCCAGGCTGTGGTCATCCTCCATCAGGTTACGGGCGATGGTGGACTTGCCGGCGCCGGAAGGTGACGAGAGGACGAGCATCAGCCCACGGCGGGCGATCTTGACAGGCGAGGACGCCGCGAGGTTCATGCACTACTCCAGATTCTGGACCTGTTCGCGGAACTGGTCGATAACGACTTTGAGATCAAGGCCTGCGGCGGTGACCGCGGCCGAATTGGACTTGGAACAGATCGTATTCGATTCGCGGTTGAATTCCTGGGCCAGGAAGTCCAGGCGGCGCCCAACAGAACCACCCTTTTCCAGAAGCTCGCTCGCCGCCGCGACATGCGCCCTGAGCCTGTCGATCTCTTCGCGCAGATCGGCCTTCGTTGCAAGCAGTGCCACCTCCGCATGAAGGCGTGCAGGGTCCAGAGCCGAGGCACCCTGCAGCAATGTTGCCACCTGCTGCGAGAGCCTTTCCTCGGGAGATCGGGACGGGTCTTCCTCGACGGCCGCGGCAATCGCTGCGATATGCGCCACCTGCGCCGACAGGATCTGCGCCAACGCATGTCCCTCGGACTGCCGCATCTCTTTCAGTGCCGACAGGGCATCGCTGAGGCAGGCCAGGATGGCGGCGTCGCGGGCAGCGACTTCGCAATCCCCATCCTCGACCTCCCGGATATCCACGATGCCGCGCAGACCGAGCAGTGTGTCCATCCGCAAGGGCGCGGGATCGACCACGTCGCCCAGTTCGGCACGCAGCGCCAGAACGGCGTCCAGCGCGTCACGATTGAGGACGGCTTCCAGCTTCGTTTCGGAGAGCGTCAGTGTCAAATTCGCCTGAAGATTGCCACGCGAGAACTGTTCCGACACCTGCCGACGCACGTCCGTCTCCAGCCGCTCCAAGCCGTTCGGAAGGCGCAGCCTCAGGTCGAGCCCCTTGCCGTTGACGGAGCGCAGTTCCCAGACGATCCGGTAGCGCCCCTCGGCTGCTTCGCTGCGGGCGAAACCGGTCATCGACTGAAGGTTCATGCAATTCTCTCCGCCAACGGTCGACAGGCTTTAGTTCGACGGCCGCTCGGCCTCTGCGCCACCGGGCTGACCGTCGCTCAACTCGGCCTCGGGGCTGCTCGCCCGCTCGGCTTCCAGGCGTCGCCAGCGGCGGACATTGGCATTGTGCTCTTCGAGAGTAGGTGCAAAGGCATGGCCGCCAGTACCGTCGGCCACGAAGTAGAGGTCGTCGGTGCGCAACGGGTTTGCCACGGCCTCCAGTGCCGCACGACCGGGATTGGCGATCGGCGTTGGCGGCAGGCCGTTGATGACATAGGTGTTGTAGGGCGTTTCCTTCTCGATGTCCGACCGGTAGATCGGGCGATCGGCCGGCTTGCCGTCGCCACCGAAGAGACCGTAGATGATGGTCGGATCGGACTGCAGGCGCATGCCCTTCTCGAGGCGGTTCAGAAAGACCGAGGCGACACGGGGGCGCTCTTCCGCCTGACCGGTTTCCTTTTCGACGATCGAGGCCAGCGTGACGAATTCTTCCTTCGTCTCGATCGGCAGATCCGGGTCACGCTGCTCCCAGACCTGATCGATCAGCCGCTGCTGGGCCGTGCGCATCTGCTGGAGGATGTCGGCGCGATCGGCGCCACGCGAGAACCTGTAGGTGTCAGGGCGAAGGCTGCCCTCCGGCGGCACTTCGGCTGGCAGGTCGCCTTCCAGGACAGGATCCTCAGCGAGCCGCAGCATCATCTGGCGCACCGTCAGTCCTTCCGGGAAAACGATCGAGTACAAAATGGACTTGCCGGATTCCAGCAGCTCCATGACGTCCTTCATGGAGGCGCCGGCCGGGATCTGGTACTCGCCGGCCTTCAGGGTGCGGCCATCGCGCAGGTAGGTGGCGCTAACATAGCGGAAGACACGGGCGTCGGAGACGATGCCGCTGCGTTCGAGGTTGTTGGCGATCTCTGCAATTCCATTGCCAGCGCGCACCATGAAATTGGCATCGGCTTCCAGAGGACCATCCTTCTGGAAGGTCGAGATCATGTAGTAGAAGCCGGCGACGGCGACGACACTGACGACAACGACCATCGTCATCACGAAATTCAGGAAGATCACCAGCTGACTACGGGCATTGCGCGACCGCCTCGGCGGTTCCGGCACGCGCTCCGGCCTCAGCGCCTCGTTGGGCGACTTCGGGATAATCGGGCCGTTGCCATGGCTTGGCGGCATATCGCCCGTATGGTTGCTGTTATTCACTGCGCCCCCCTGGAATGCACGGTCGATGGTTCGCTGTTTGACCAAGCAATGCGGCAAAAACAGGTTCAAAATGAAGAGCCGCCGGTTTGCAACGGCTCCCCGGGTGCTAGAAATCAGGCCTCATAACGGCGTAGAACCAACGACGCGTTGGTGCCGCCAAAACCGAAGGAATTGGAGAGTGCCACATTGATCTCGCGCGAGCGAGCCTTGTGCGGCACGAGATCGATGGCGGTCTCCACGTCGGGGTTGTCCAGATTGAGCGTCGGCGGTGCGATGTTGTCGCGGATCGCCAATGTCGCAAAAATCGCCTCGACTGCACCGGCGGCACCAAGCAGATGGCCTATGGCCGATTTGGTCGAGGACATGGAGATCTTCGAGGCGGCATTTCCGACCAGCCGCTCCACGGCACCCAGCTCGATCGTGTCGGCCATCGTGGAGGTGCCATGGGCGTTGATGTAGTCGAGATCGGCGGCAGAGAGACCGGCTCGCTTGAGCGCCATGGTCATGCACCGGAAGGCGCCGTCGCCATCCTCGGAAGGCGCCGTGATATGAAAGGCGTCGCCGGACAAACCATAACCGACCACTTCGGCATAGATCTTGGCACCGCGTGCCTTGGCGTGCTCGAGTTCCTCGAGGACCACGATGCCGGCGCCCTCGCCCATGACGAATCCGTCGCGGTCACGGTCATAGGGACGGGAGGCCTTCTGCGGATCGTCGTTGTGCTGGGTGGAGAGTGCGCGGCAGGCGGCAAAGCCGGCAAGGGCAATGCGCGAGATGGGGGATTCCGCACCGCCGGCGACCATGACGTCGGCATCGCCAAGCCCAATCAGGCGCGACGCGTCGCCGATCGCATGCGCGCCGGTGGAACAGGCCGTGACGACGGAATGATTGGGGCCGCGCAGCTTGTGGCGGATCGACACATGACCGGAGATCAGGTTGATGAGGCGGCCGGGGATAAAGAAGGGGGAGATCCGACGCGGACCCTTTTCCTTGAGCGTATAGCCCGCCTCGACAATGCCTTCCAGGCCGCCTATGCCGGAGCCGATCAGAACGCCGGTGGCGATCTGGTCCTCGTCCGTCTGCGGATGCCAGCCGGCATCGTTGAGCGCCATTTCGGCAGCAGCCATGCCGTAGACGATGAAGGGATCAACCTTGCGCTGCTCCTTCGGCTCCATCCAATCATCAGCGTTGAATGTGCCGTCCGAGCCGTCGCCAAAGGGAATTCGGCAGGCGATCTGCGCCGGGAGGTCATCGACCTCGAACTCCGTGACTTTCCGTGCCCCGTTATGCCCTGCAAGCAGCCGTTGCCAAGTTACCTCGGTTCCGCATCCGAGAGGAGATACCATGCCGGTACCGGTGATAACGACACGTCTCATCGCCAGCGTCCCACCCTAGTATGTCGTGTTTAATTGCTAAAACGGCCCGAACAAGCGGGCCGCCAGGGGAACTGCCGAAGGCATTGTCCCGCAATCGAAAGTTCGATCAGGCCTGAGCCTTCTCGATGAACTTGATGGCGTCGCCAACCGTCAGGATCGAATCAGCAGCGTCGTCGGGAATCTCGACGCCGAATTCTTCTTCGAAGGCCATGACCAGTTCGACGGTGTCGAGCGAGTCCGCGCCGAGATCGTCGATGAAGCTTGCGCCTTCGACAACCTTGTCGGCGTCAACGCCGAGGTGATCAATAACAATTTTCTTAACGCGTTCTGCGATATCGCTCATGTCGGTTTCCTCGACCTTTATCTTCTCGAATGCCTCAATGGCACCCGTACCCTGTTGAAACCTGCGCCGGCCTTCGAACGTCGGCTACGCGGGCAAACCCGTTCAACCCTCTGCAGGTTCCGATCATAGCAGCAAAAGCGCAATGATCCCCTGTATTTCGGGGCGACTGTCCACAGTCATGGCCCGCTTAACATGCTTTCGATGTTCCGCAAAGCCAGAATCTGTTCCCGCCGGAAGCACCAACAACTTCGGTGCGCGGCGGGGTATGAAGCGATCAGATCATCACCATGCCGCCGTTGACGTGCAGCGTCTGGCCGGTGACGTACCCACTCTCGTTCGACGCGAGGTAGAGGACGGCGGCCGCGATGTCGGCGCCGGCGCCCATGCGCTTCATCGGAATGGCACCGAGGATGGCGTCCTTCTGCTTGTCGTTCAGCTTGTCGGTCATCGCGGACTCGATGAAGCCCGGCGCGACGCAGTTGACGGTCACGTTGCGGGTGGCGATTTCCTGCGCCAGCGACTTGGTGAAGCCGATCATGCCGGCCTTGGAGGCGCAGTAGTTCGCCTGCCCCGGGTTGCCGGTAACCCCGACCACCGAGGTGATGTTGATGATGCGACCGAAGCGGCGGCGCATCATCGGATGCGTCAGCTCGCGGGTCAGACGGAATGCGGAGGTCAGGTTGACCTCCAGCACGGCGTCCCAGTCCTCGTCGCTCATGCGAACGAAGAGACCATCCTTGGTGATGCCGGCATTGTTGACGAGGATATCGACACCCTCGAGTTCGGCTTCCGCCTTCTCGCCGAGCGCCTTGACCTCGGCGCGGTCGGAGAGGTTGGCCGGGAAGATCTTGACGCGGTCGCCGAGTTCAGCGGCCAGCGCCTCAAGCTTTTCGACGCGGGTGCCGTGCAGGCCGACCGTCG
This sequence comes from Rhizobium sp. PK7-22, assembly GCF_056530405.1. Taxonomy (NCBI): domain Bacteria; kingdom Pseudomonadati; phylum Pseudomonadota; class Alphaproteobacteria; order Hyphomicrobiales; family Rhizobiaceae; genus Rhizobium; species Rhizobium sp. PK7-22. Next base: position 1,980,115 of record NZ_CP096514.1, on the reverse strand, counting down.
CGCCCTGCTTGTGCAAGAGGCGAGCGATCTCTTCGCCAAGACCGCCTGTTGCGCCTGTCACCAATGCCTTGCGGCCTGTAAGGTCAAACATTGTCATGTCCCTTCGTTAGGCATGCCGCTCGCGAGGTGTACAGCGATGGCGACATGCGAAAAATCAACGGTTGTTCAGCCGAGGATGGCCGAAAGTGCAGCCTCGATATCGGCCGGCGAATTGACGGCTGTGCCGGACACATTCTTGTCGATGCGGCGCGCAAGGCCGGTCAAGACCTTGCCGGCACCGATCTCGTAGAGACTGATGACGCCGTTGGCGGCAAACCATTCCACCGTTTCGCGCCAGCGGACCTGTCCGGTCACCTGGCTGACGAGGAGGTCGGCGATCTCGCCGGAATCGGTGACCGGTGCGGCGCGGACGTTGGCAATGACCGGGACGACTGGATTGTGCTTCTCGACCTGGGCCAGGGCGTGACGCATGGCATCCGCCGCCGGTGCCATCAGGGCACTGTGGAAGGGTGCGGAGACCGGCAGCATGATGGCGCGCTTGGCACCCTTTTCGGTCGCCAGGGCCGCCGCCTTCTCGACTGCAGCCTTGGAACCCGAGATGACCAGTTGGCCGCCGCCGTTGTCGTTGGCGATCTGGCAGACGCCGGCACTGGCGGCCTCGTGGCAGACAGCCTCGACGTTGGCATGTTCCAGGCCGATGATGGCGGCCATGGCGCCCTCGCCGACCGCTACGGCCGACTGCATGGCATCGCCGCGGGTGCGCAAGAGGCGCGCGGTATCGGCAAGCGAGAACATGCCGGCGGCGCAAAGGGCGGAGTATTCGCCAAGCGAATGACCCGCGACGTAGGAGACCTTGTCGGAGAGGTTCAGACCGCGGGCTTCCATGACCCGGATCGCCGCGATGGACACTGCCATCAGCGCCGGCTGGGCATTGGCCGTCAGCGTCAGCGTCTCTTCCGGGCCGTTCCAGATGATGTCGGAAAGCTTCTGGCCGAGCGCCTCGTCGACCTCGTCGAAGACCGCGCGGGCCTCGGGATAGGCATCGGCAAGATCCTTGCCCATGCCGACAGCCTGACTGCCCTGCCCTGGAAATGTGAATGCGATGCTCATGGGACGATGTCCTTCCCTATGTTTTTTGCATTCCCAATTCACGTTCCAGGGCAAGGAGTCAAGGCGAAGTGCCGTAGCGCGCCTTCAGCCGCCGGAGAACAGGCGGGCTATCTCGTTGGCAGAGAGGACGATGAAGAGCAGAGCGGAAACGCCGAGCAGGCCGTTGGAAAGCCATCCGCTGCGCCATTCGGCCGGCACCTTCTTGGAATTGAGGAGCCAGATCAGCGTCAGCGCCAGGAAGGGCATGAAGAAGGCACCCAGCGCCCCGTAGATGACGACGAGCAGGAAGGGGCGACCGAAGTAGAGGAGAACCATCGGAGGGATCGTCAGCCAGAAGAGATAGAAGCGGAAGGCAGGTGTCTTCTCCAGGCCTTCTCGCGATCCGGTGCCTCCCCGGATGTTGCGGACGAAATCGGCAAACAGAAGAGAAACGCCGTGCCAGACACCCAGGATGGACGAGATAGCGGTGGCGAAGAAGCCGACGAGGAAGAGCGTCGCCACCGTACCGCCGAATCGCTCCGCCAGAACCGTGCGCAGGTCGAGCAGGCCGTCGTCGCCGCTCGTGAGCGCAATCTGCGCGGTATAGAGAAGCTCGGCGCCGACGATCAGCATCGAGATGACGAAGATTCCGGTGACGACGTAGGCGACGCGGTTGTCGAGCCGCATGATGCCCATCCAGGCCGGCGTGCGCCAGCCCTTGGCGTTCACCCAATAGCCGTAGGAGGCCATGGTGATCGTGCCGCCGACTCCGCCGATGAGGCCGAGCGTATAGAAGGCGGATCCTTCCGGGATGCTCGGCACCAGACCGGCAACGGCTTCGCCGACATTGGGGCCGACCAGGATAGCGACACCCACGACGATCACGAACATCACGCCGATACAGATCTTCATCGTGTTCTCGAAGATCTCGTAGCGGTTGAAGGCGACGAAGGCGGCGCAGGACAGACCGGAGATCATCGCCCAGGCCCAGAGCGGCAGGAAGGGGAAGAGCGCCGCCAGCGGCAAGGCCGTCGCGCTCATGGCGGTGGCGCCGTACACGAAGCCCCAGATCATGATGTAGATGCCGAAATACCAGCTCGTCCAGCGTCCGAGTGAGCGCCAGCCGTCGAGCATGGTCGAGCCGGTCGCCAGGTGGTAGCGGGCAGAGCCTTCCGCGAGCGCGATCTTGACGATGCAGCCGATGACGGCCGCCCAGAGGAGCGCGTAGCCGAAGCGGGAGCCGGCGATCAGTGTGGCGACAAGATCACCTGCTCCAACGCCGGTCGCCGCCGCAACGATGCCGGGTCCAATCAGCTTCCAGTGGCCTCTGGAGGGTGGCGCTCCGGCGTCCGGAAAGCCGGATGCATCCGCTCGAGGTGAGGAATTGTCCATCTGAAAAAGCTCCTGAATCAATGCAAATCGGCCACCGTCTAGCCATCCGACCGCCCAAATGCAATTTGCCATGGGAAAGTTGCATCCTACGTGTCCGGGTTGAAACAGGAGCGACTGCGGGCACCGGACGCTTGCACTGCAGCAATTCCGGATTAAGTTTGCGGCATCTGCAAGCACGGGATCTATTTCATGAAATTCAACACACTGGGTCGCACAGACATCTCCGTGTCGGAGATCTGCCTTGGAACGATGACCTGGGGGTCGCAGAACACCGAGGCCGAGGCGCATCAGCAGATGGATCATGCGCTGGAGGCCGGGATCAACTTCTTCGATACCGCCGAACTCTACCCGACGACACCCGTGAGCGCCGAGACCTACGGCCGTACAGAGGAATTCATCGGCAGCTGGCTGAAGAAGACAGGCAAGCGGAGTGACATCGTGCTTGCCAGCAAGGTCGCCGGCAGCGGGCGGCCGCATATCCGCGATGGTCGACCGGTCGACCGGGGAACCATACAGGAGGCGGTCGACGCCAGCCTGAGGCGTCTACGGACGGACTATCTCGACCTCTACCAGATCCACTGGCCGAACCGCGGGCATTATCACTTCCGCAACTCCTGGGATTTCGACGCCTCGACGCAGGACAGCGCCGAAGCCCTTTCCGGCATCGAGGAAAAGCTCGACGTGCTCGGCGACCTGGTGAAGGCCGGCAAGATCCGCGCTATCGGCCTCTCGAACGAAACCGCCTGGGGCACGATGCAGTACCTGAAGGCGGCAGAGGCGAAGGGCCTGCCGCGTGTTGCCTCGATCCAGAACGAGTACAATCTTCTCTACCGGCCGTTCGATCTGGATCTCGCCGAAGTCGCCCACCACGAGGACGTCGGGCTGCTGGCCTATTCGCCACTCGCCGCGGGCATCCTGAGCGGCAAGTATCTGGACGGCGCGCGCCCGGAAGGATCCCGCGCCAGCATCAACGCCGACCTTGGCGGACGCCTGCAGCCGCTGCAGGAGCCGGCGGTCAAGGCTTATGCAGCGGTGGCGGCCAGGCACGGCCTCGATCTGGCGCAGATGGCGATCGCCTTCTGCCTGTCGCGACCCTTCATGGCCTCCGTCATCATCGGCGCCACCAGCATCGAGCAGTTGAAGACTGTCATCGGGGCGAAGGACGTGAGCCTGAACGACGCGGCGATGAAGGATATCGCCGCTGTCCATCGACAGTATCCGATGCCGATCTGACCGACCCGGGCGCGGCTCGCAAGGGCCGCGTCCGGCATCAGAAGCGTGTGGTAAGCCGCGTCAGCCATTCCGGCGACAGATCGACAAGCGTCGTCTCGACGCGCTTGTCGAGACCGGTCAGCACCGCCAGTCCGACGAGGACGAGAAGCAGGCCGAGCCCGGCCTTCATCGCCTTTCCGGCCTCCATCATCCGGCCGCGCCAGCGCTGCATGGCATCCCGCGACAGCGTCCCCAGCAGAAGCAGCGGGGTGGCCGCTCCGATGCCAAACGCCACCATTGTCAGGAACACCTCTCCGAGGTTCTGCCCCTGCGCGGCCATCAGCGAAGCAGCCCCCAGCGTCGGCCCGACGCAAGGGCTCCAGACGGCGCCGAGCAGGATGCCAACGAGGAACTGCCCGCTCCAGCCCTCCTCACCAAAACCACTGAACCGGCGCTCGGCCCAGTTGCCGACCGGCCCGGCCGCTGCCGCAAGCCGTGTCTGCATCGATGGCGCCATCAGCACCACGCCGAAGACGATCATCAGCAGAGCGGCAAAGCTGCGGAAAAAGGCGAGATCCAGACCGATGCCGAAGCCAATCACAGCAACGAACATGCCGATCGCCACGAACGAGCCGGCCAATCCAAGCGCCAGCGCCCATTGACCGTAGCGATGCTTGCTGGCTGCACTCGTCAGTACGATCGGCAGCAGCGGCAGGACACAGGGCGACAGGATCGACAGGGCGCCGGCAAGCCCTGCAAGCGAGAGAGAGCCGATCATCGCCTAGTTCTTCATGGTCGATCGGAACAGCGCTTCGATCGTCTGCGGACTGGTATCACCGACCGAGCGGGAGGTCTCATTCATCCCGTCGAAGGCGATCAGCGTCGATTGACTGCGGGCACCGAGGGCTCGAACCACGTCCTTCTGCGCGTCAAAATCCACCCGGAAGATCGTCAGGTCGGCGAAGTCCGGCGATGCGGCCAGTTCCTCGATGATCGGCTCCTGGGCCTTGCAGGTCGGACACCAGCTTGCCCAGATGTCGACGACGATTGGATCGCCATTTTGTTGCGCCATCTCAAAAGACGCCTGATCGTAGGGCTTCAACTCCGCCGCGCCGGCCGTGGCCGCCAGCGTCATGGCTACCGCAAAACCCGCTGCCAGTGCCGATATCATCCCGTTCTTCATTCGATCCTCCATTGTTTGTTTCTGTGAGTTGTCGCAGTCTCACGATTGGCGGCTGCAACACCCAGCAGGCAAGCAGCAACTGGCCCCTTCTACGGGCGTCAATCGCGAGATGTTACAACTTCTGCAAACACATGCGTGTGATAGGGTGTTCACACGGAACAAGGGCGCTCATGCCGGGATGACCTGTTTTTGGACAAACCCACGAGAAAGTGAAGTCGCGTGAACTGTAAAATCGCGCCAGGCCCACCAATTGGGGTCCGTTTGATCGCGATGGCGAGTGCCGGATGGGGATTTTATGGATTATTTGCTGGTTTTGGGCGGACTCGTCGGCCTTTATTTCGGGGCGGAATGGCTGCTGCGCGGGGCCATAGCTCTTGCTTACAAGCTTGGCATTCCGACGCTGCTGGTCTCGCTGATTATCGTCGGCTTCGGCACTTCGATGCCCGAACTGCTGGTTTCGCTGCGGGCTGCTCTTTACGGTTCGTCCGACATCGCGCTTGGCAACGTCGTCGGTTCGAATACTGCCAATATCCTGCTGATCATCGGCTTCTGCGGCCTGATCTTCCCGATTTCCGACTGGGACAAGAGCGTGAAACGGGACACCTATGTCATGATCGGTTCCGCCGTTCTGCTGCTCGGCCTGGTCCAGTTCAGCGAGATCGGCCGCCTTGCCGGCTTTCTCATGGTGGCATCCCTGGCCGCCTATCTCGGCTACGCCTACATGCAGAGCCGTGGCAGGGCCGTTGTCCTGGACGATGAGGTTCGGCACGAGGCGCTGAGCGGCGGCTTCATGGCCCTCCTCATTTTCGGCGGCCTGGCGACACTCTTCGCCGGCGCGGAATTCCTCGTGCGCGGCGCCACCAGCCTTGCCCGGGAGTTCGGCATCTCGGAGGCCGTGATCGGGCTGACGGTAGTCGCCGTCGGCACCTCGCTGCCGGAACTGGCGACGGGCGTGATGTCGGCGCTGCGCAAACACTCCGACATCATGATCGGCAATATCGTCGGGTCAAACATCTTCAACATCCTGTTCATCCTCGGCGTCACCTCGATCATCCAGCCGATTGCGGTCGCTCCCCGCTTCGGGAACTTCGATGTGCCGGTGATGCTGGCGGTGACGCTCGGGTTGTCCGCGCTGCTGCTGACGCATGTCGGCGTCCGCAGGCTTGTGGCCGGCGCGATGCTGCTGCTCTACGGCGTCTATACCGTCGTGCTGGTCCAGGTGTAGACCGCAAAATTGCGGCTCGGCCCTTGCGTTTCCAGCCGTTGCGCGTATAAGCGCGCCTGTTCGAACACCCGGTCTTCTGGCTGGTGGCTGAACGGAGGGCAGGTCCGGGCGACCGGACTGCAGGGACCACAAGGTTCCAGCCTCCCGTGTCTCCGCTCTCGACCGTCTCGATCAAACAACTTTTCTTGCCGGGCGTCATGCCCATCAGGAGCAGTCGTTGAGGCTTAGCCGCCTAAAGCCGGGTGACAGACTAAACGCAAGAAAAGGCAAAGCTTACATGGCTCTTTATGAACACGTATTCCTTGCCCGACAGGATATGTCCGCGCAGCAGGTCGACGCCCTCGTAGAACAGTACAAGGGTGTCCTCGAAGCGAATGGCGGCAAGGTCGGGCGCGTAGAAAACTGGGGCCTCAAGTCCCTCACCTACCGCATGAACAAGAACCGCAAGGCTCATTACGCCCTGATGGACATCGACGCACCGGCCGCTGCCGTGCACGAGATGGAACGCCAGATGCGCATCAACGAAGACGTCCTTCGCTACATGACGGTTTCCGTCGAGAAGCATGAAGAAGGTCCTTCCGCGATGATGCAGAAGCGCGACCGTGACGACCGTCCGCGTCGTGACGGCGACCGTCCGAGCTTCGGCGACCGCGACCGTGGTCCCCGTCCCGACCGTGGTCCCCGCGAAGATCGCGGCCCGCGCGAAGGTGGCTTCGAGCGCCGTCCGCGCGAAGACCGTGCGTAATAGAGCTTAAGGAGAAAACACCATGGCTGACATTTCCGCCGCTCCGGCACGCCGTCCGTTCCATCGCCGCCGCAAGACCTGCCCCTTCTCGGGCGCCAATGCACCGCGGATCGACTACAAGGACGTTCGTCTCCTGCAGCGCTACATTTCCGAGCGTGGCAAGATCGTACCGTCGCGCATCACCGCCGTTTCCCAGAAGAAGCAGCGCGAACTCGCCAAGGCGATCAAGCGCGCCCGTTTCCTCGGCCTGCTGCCCTACGTCGTAGCGTAAATACGAACAGAGGCTCGCCGAGCATTCGGCGAGCCTCGTCCCTTTCGCGATGGGCGCGGATCGGAAGAACCAAAAATCCCATGTTGGGGATGGAGATGCCCGGGAAATCCGGACGTGATCCCCTAACTGCTTTGTGCAGGACAGCGAGACCCGTGAAGACATCAAACCAGACATTGCTGCCGATCGGCATTCTTGCCGGCGTTGTCGCTACCCTGCTCGTGCTGGTGGCGATGTCGCAGCCGGCGCTTGCTTCCGTTCTTTACGCCGCCTCCGCCCTTCCCATTCTGGTCGCCGGCCTCGGCTGGGGCAACCGCACCGCCGTGATGGCGATCGTGACGGCCGCAGTCCTTGGCTCGCTCATCGTGTCGCTGCCTTTCGCGCTGACCATGGCGATCTTCACCCTGATCCCGGCCGGCTGGCTTTCTCATCTGGCCAATCTGGCGCGTCCGGCGTCCGAAGTCGGCGGACCTGACGATCTCCTGGCCTGGTACCCGCTCTCGGACATCCTTCTGCATCTCTGCGGTCTGGTGACGCTGGCCGTCATCGCGCTCGGCGTGGTGATCGGCTACGGGCCGGACCTGACCAACGAGATGGTCGACATGATGACCCAGGCCCTGCAGACGCAGGACCCGACGCTGATACCGGATCCGGCCGGCCTTGCGCAGACGAAGTCGATGTTCGTGCTGATGCTGCCGATGATCCAGGGCGGCCTGTGGGTCCTCCTGCTGTTTGCGGCCTATTACATCGCCACCCGGCTGGTCTCCCGCTCGGCGCGTGCCCTTCGCCCGCGCGAGGACATGCCCTCGGCACTGCGGATGAACCGCTACGCCATCTTCGTCTTCCTGGCCGGTATCCTCGCCACCTTCCTCGGCGGCGTCCCGGCCATGGTCGGCGCCACCGTCTGCGGCACCTTCGGCGCCGGCTTCCTGATGGCCGGCTTTGCCGGTCTGCACTACCGCACCAAGGGCAAGGACTGGCGCCTGCCGGTGCTGGTGCTTGCCTATCTCTCCTCGTTCATGCTCCTGCCGGCGCTCTTCATCCTCGTCCTCGGCATTGCCGACACGCGGCGGACGATTGCGCTGACGCCGGGGCGAGACGCAGATCAATCCAACGAAACCAAGTAACTTCTCGAAAGGACAAATCCATGAATGTTATTCTCCTTGAACGGATTGCCCGGCTCGGCCAGATGGGCGAGACCGTAAAGGTCCGTGACGGCTACGCCCGTAACTTCCTTCTGCCACAGGGCAAGGCACTGCGCTCCAACGAAGCCAACAAGAAGCGCTTCGATGCCGAGCGTGCGACGCTCGAAGCCCGCAACCTCGAGCGCAAGGGCGAAGCGCAGCAGGTCGCCGACGCGCTGCAGGGCAAGACCTTCGTCATGGTCCGTTCGGCCGGCGAAACCGGTCAGCTCTACGGTTCGGTTGCTGCCCGCGACATCGTCGATGCGCTCGCTGCCGAAGGCTTCAACATCGGCCGTAACCAGGTCGACCTCAGCCAGCCGATCAAGGCCATTGGCCTGCACAAGGTCACGCTCCTGCTGCATGCGGAAGTCGAGATCCAGATCGAGATCAACGTTGCCCGTACGGCCGAAGAAGCCGCCCGCCAGGCACAGGGCGAGAGCCTGACCTCGGCTGATGCGATCTACGGCGTCGACGAAGATGCCCTGCGTCCGGAAGACTTCTTCGATCCGGATGCGGATCGCGACGGCGACGACGAGTAAGCCTTCGTTACAACCAAACAGGAAAAGGCCCCCGGTGGTTATCCACCGGGGGCCTTTTCTGTTGTCGAACAAGGTGGAGAGGCTGTTGACATAGCGACTGCTCCTTCCCCATGGTGAAAAAAACAGGAGAAAGGGAACACCCATGAAATTCCAGAAAAGTCTGATCGCCATGGTCGGCGTGCTTGCGGTCGGCGCCAGCGTCGCCTTCGCACAGTCACCCGCCTTCTTCCGCATCGGCACCGGCGGCACCGCCGGCACTTATTATCCGATCGGTGGCCTGATCGCCAACGCGATCTCCGGCGCCGAGGGCAAGGGCGTCGAAGGCCTGGTCGCCACGGCAGTCGCCTCCAACGGATCGGTCGCCAACATCAACGCCATCCAGGGCGGCTCGATGGAATCCGGCCTTACCCAGTCGGACGTCGCCTACTGGGCGCACACCGGCACCGGTCTTTACGAAGGCAAGGGCAAGGTCGAAGATCTGCGCCTGATCGCCACGCTTTATCCCGAAACCATCCATGTGGTCGCCCGCAAGGACGCCGGCATCAACTCGATCGCCGACCTGAAAGGCAAGCGCGTCTCGATCGACGAACCCGGCTCCGGCACCATCGTCGATGCCCGCATCGTTCTCGGCGCCTTCGGTCTGACCGAAGACGACATCGAGGCGGAACACCTGAAGCCGGGTCCTGCCGGCGACATGCTTCGCGATGGCGCACTCGACGCCTATTTCTTCGTCGGCGGCTATCCGACCGGCGCGGTCTCGGAACTGGCAACGTCCGCGGGCATCTCGCTCGTGCCGATCAGCGGCCCGGAAGTCGACAAGCTGATGGAAGAATACAGCTTCTTCTCCAAGGACACTGTTCCGGCTGAAACCTATGCCGGCGTTGCAGAAACGCCAACCATCTCGGTTGCCGCCCAGTGGGTGACCAGCGCCAAGCAGTCCGACGACCTCGTCTACAACATCACCAAGACGATGTGGAACGACGCGACCCGCAAGGAACTGGACGCCGGTCACGCCAAGGGCAAGATGATCACGCTGGAGAATGCCACGACCAGCCTCGGCATCCCGCTGCATCCGGGCGCCGAGCGCTTCTACAAGGAAGTGGGCGCGCTGAAATAAGCTCCGGCTCCATACCGGAAGAACAGCGGCGGTCCGCCAGAAGCAGGCCGCCGCTTTTTGTTGAGACAAGACGATACAGGCAGAGGGACATCGATGGCCGACGGCGACAAGATCGCTCCGATGGAGCTGGACGAGGCAAAGGCGCGGGAACTGGAAGAACAGTTCGATTCGGAAATCCGGTTCAGGCCGCTGGCGCCGATGGCCGCCCGCATCGTCGGCACCCTGCTCGTCGCCCTGTCGGTCTTCCACTACTATACCGCCGGCTTCGGCCTGCTGTCGGAAATGCTCCATCGCGGCATCCATCTGTCCTTTGTGCTCGGGCTGATCTTCCTGGTCTTCCCCTTCTCCAAGAAGGGATACAGCGAGCCGGCACGCGCCGGCCTGGTGCGACCGCTCGGCATCTCGCTGTTCGACTGGGCGCTGGCGATCGGCGCCATCGTCGCGGTCATGCATGTGCCCTTCATTCCGCTCGATGATCTCGCCTTCCGGGTCGGCAATCCGACGACGACGGACGTGGTCCTCGGCGGCATCCTGGTCGTCGTCCTTCTGGAGGCGACGCGCCGCTCGGTCGGCTGGCCGCTGCCGATCATCGCCGTCTGCTTCATGGCCTATTCGATGTACGGGCAGTCGATGCCGGGCATCCTGGTTCATCCGGGCGCCAGCTTCTCGCAGCTGATCAACCATCTCTACCTGACGAGCCAGGGCATCTACGGCATCGCGCTCGGGGTTGTGGCGACCTATGTCTTCCACTTCGTGCTGTTTGGCGTGTTTGCGACCCGCATCGGGCTCGGACAGCTCTTCCTCGACTGCGCCGCATGGGTCGCCGGGCGCTATGCCGGCGGTCCGGCAAAGATCTCGATCTTCGGTTCAGCGCTGTTCGGGATGATCTCCGGCTCGTCGGTTGCCAATACGGTCACCGTCGGTTCGCTGACGATCCCGGCGATGATCCGCATGGGCTACTCGCGATCCTTCGCGGGAGCCGTCGAGGCGGCGTCATCGACCGGCGGGCAGATCACTCCTCCGATCATGGGGGCCGCCGCCTTCCTGATGATCGAATTCCTCAACCTGCCCTATACGACCATCATCATCGCCGCGATCGTGCCGGCCTTCATGCATTTCTTCGGCGTGCTGGTGCAGGTCCACTTCGAGGCCAAGCGCACCGGCATGCGCGGCATGACCAAAGAGGAAATGCCCGACCTGAAGGAAGCCTTCAAGCGCGACTGGCCGACCGTCATCCCGCTCGTCGTTCTCGTCGGCATCCTGCTTTCGGGCTACACGCCCTATCTCGCCGCCTTCTGGGGCATCACGCTCTGCGTGCTGGTTGGCCTCTTCAACCCACGTCGGCGCATGTCGCCCGCGGAAATCTTCGACAGCCTTCGCGACGGCGCGAAATATGCGCTGGCCGTCGGTGCGGCCGCCGCTACCGTCGGCATCGTCGTCGGCGTCGTGACGCTGACCGGCGTCGGCTTCAAGATCTCCTACATCGTCACGACGACGGCTGCCGAGATCGCCGCCTTCATCGGCACCTTCATGCCCACGGACTGGTTCGGGCCGCAGGCGCTGACACTGCTGTTTACGCTGATCATGACCGGCATCGTCTGCATCCTGATGGGCTGCGGCATTCCGACGACGGCCAACTACATCATCATGGCAACCATCGCCGCGCCGACGCTCGGCATGCTGGGTGTCGAGCCGATCGTGGCGCACTTCTTCGTCTTCTATTACGGGGTGCTGGCCGACATCACGCCGCCGGTGGCGCTCGCGGCCTATGCCGCGGCGGGCATGGCCGGCGCCGATCCGTTCAAGACGGGCAATACCGCCTTCCGGCTCGGGCTCGGCAAGATCCTGGTGCCGTTCGTCTTCGTGTTCTCCCCCTCCCTGCTGCTGGTGACGGCGGACTTCACCTGGAGCAATTTCTTCATCGCCTTCATCGGCTGCACGCTCGGCATCACCTTCCTGGGGGCCGCCCTCTCCGGCTTCATGCTGGTGCGGACGCTGTCGTGGGAAAGGCCGCTGCTGGTACTGTCGGCGATCCTGCTCGTCGTGCCGGAACTCACCTCATCGCTCGTCGGCTTCGCGCTGGTCCTGCCGGTCCTCTTCCGACAGCTTTCGAGCTACCGGGCCACGTCAGCGGCCTTGTAGGCAGACGCGGGAGAAGATATTCTCCTTCGACCGTGGCAGGCTTCGGCCCTTTTGCCACGGTCAACAGATCTCGTTTGTTTCAGCGCGTTTTTTATCCACAGGCTCCAGTCAGGCTGTGGAGATCGCCGGTTTCGCAAGATTCTCGCGTCGTCTCTCCCATGGCGGCGCCAGAGTGCTGTAGGATCGCGCTGAAGCACAGAAGACTCGATTGGACGATATGCAGGACGTAGCACGCAAGCTGGCGCCACTCAGCAACAAGGACGCCGAACCGCACTACCGCGAGGCCCCGAACAACATCGAGGCGGAGCAGGCGCTGCTCGGTGCGATCCTCGTCAACAACGATGCCTACTACCGGGTCTCGGACTTCCTGAAGCCGCCGCATCTGCACGAGCCGCTGCATCGCCGGATCTTCGAGGTGGCCGGCGACATCATCCGCATGGGCAAGACGGCCAATCCCGTCACCATGAAGACCTTCCTGCCGGCCGAGGAGCGGGTCGGCGACCTGACCGTGGCGCAGTATCTGGCGCGTCTCGCCGCCGAAGCCGTCTCGATCATCAACGCGGAAGACTATGGCCGGGCGATCTACGACCTGGCGCTGCGCCGGGCGCTGATCACCATCGGCGAGGACATGGTCAACATCGCCTATGACGCGCCGCTCGACATGCCGCCGCAGACGCAGATCGAGGACACGGAGCGCCGTCTGTTTGAACTGGCCGAGACCGGCCGCTACGACGGCGGCTTCCAGTCGTTCAACGACGCCGTGGCGCTTGCCATCGACATGGCCGGCGCCGCCTTCGAGCGCGACGGCCATCTGTCGGGCATTTCCACCGGCATCGTCTCGCTGGATGCAAAGATGGGCGGGTTGCAGCGGTCTGACTTGATCGTGCTGGCCGGACGTCCGGGCATGGGCAAGACCTCGCTGGCCACCAATATCGCCTACAACATCGCGGCTGCTTATGAGCCGGAAGTGCAGCCGGACGGCTCGTTCAAGGCGAGAAACGGCGGCGTCGTCGGCTTCTATTCGCTCGAAATGTCGTCCGAGCAGCTCGCCACTCGTATCATCTCCGAGCAGACGGAAGTCTCCTCCTCCAAGATCCGCCGCGGCGACATTACCGAGGCCGACTTCGAGAAGCTGGTCGCCTGCAGCCAGATGATGCAGAAGGTGCCGCTCTTCATCGACCAGACCGGTGGTATCTCGATCGCCCAGCTTTCCGCCCGTGCCCGGCGCCTGAAGCGCCAGCGCGGCCTCGACTGCCTGGTGGTTGACTATATCCAGCTGATGACCGGTTCGGGCAAATCCGGCGAGAACCGCGTGCAGGAGATCACCCAGATCACCACCGGCCTGAAGGCGCTCGGCAAGGAACTGAATGTTCCCATCGTTGCCCTGTCGCAGCTGTCGCGTCAGGTGGAAAGCCGCGAGGACAAGCGTCCGCAGCTCTCCGACCTTCGCGAATCGGGTTCGATCGAGCAGGACGCCGACGTGGTGCTCTTCGTGTTCCGCGAGGAATACTACGTGAAGAACATGGAGCCCCGCGACATTTCCGATCCGAAGTATCCCGAGTGGGAATCGCTGATGGAGAAGGTAAAGGGCACGGCCGACGTGATCATCGCCAAGCAGCGCCACGGACCGACCGGCACCGTCAAGCTCGCCTTCCAGTCGGAGTTCACCCGCTTCACCGACCTCGCCGAGCCGAGCTTCATCCAGTACGAAGAGCACTGAGAGGCCAAGCGGAGCGGCAGGCCTCAGATCCCTGCCGCCCGCAGCAGCGCGACGCAGGCGATGCCGATCGTCACGCTCGGGAGCAGCGACAGGCGCCGGGCGGCCACAACGGTGGCGAGGCAGGCGAGGGTCTCCGCAGAACCGGTCGCCAGGGCAGTCGGCGCGACGACGGCGGTGAGGACAGCCGGCGGCACGGCTTCCAGCATGCGCCGGGTGACGCCTTTCGGCTCGAGGTAGCGGACGAGGACGAGGCCGCCGTAGCGGGTCAGCAGCGTCGCGACGGCCATCGCCAGGATGACGAAGAAGGTCGACGGCGTGATCGTCATGCTGCCGTGTCCACTTCGCTCGATGTAACGCCATCGTCGTCTTGCGCGATGACAGCTGCGCAGAACAGACCGGCCGCGGCACCGGCGATAATGTACCAGACCCCGCCGGCGAACTGATGGACGACGAGTGCGGCGGCGCCACTGGCCACGATCACGGCAGCCGTACCCCTTCCCTTCCAGAACCCGCCAATCAGCACCAGGAAGACCGCCGGGAAGGCAAAATCCAGGCCGATCACTGACGGCTCACCGAGGCTGTTGCCGAGCCCGGCGCCGACAAGCGTGGAGAGGACCCAGGCACTGTAGAACGGCAGGGTGATGCCGGCGAACCAGCGTGGCGATAGTCCCTCCGCCGTCCGGGCGCGCGCTTCCGACATCGCCCACAGCTCGTCGGCCAGGAACGGCATGGCAGCGACGGTCTGCAGGCCGCTGAAGCGCCGCATCTTTCCGGCGAGCGACGCGCCCATCAGCACGTGGCGCAGGTTGACCAGCAGCGCCGCCAGCCCAATGCCGCTCCAGCTTGCCGGATGCGTCCAGATGTCCATGGCGACGAACTGCGATCCGCCGGCAAACACCAGGGCGCTCATCAGCACCGTTTCGGCCACCGACAGACCCTTCGTCACGGCAACTGCGCCGAAGACGGCCCCGACCGGGACGACGGCGACCAGCAGTGGCAGGATGGCGCGCACGCCGGCCATGAAGTCGCCGGCTGTTTCATCTTCTGAAGTCATCGAGTCTCCTCTCTTGCTTGGAGAGGATCTACCCGGAAGTCCGGCAGAGGGTCTTGAAGGAAAGTGATCAGGCGGCGCGGTAGCGGCCGGGAGTGACGCCCGTTCGCGCTTTGAAATGGCGGGCGAAATGCGCCTGATCGGCAAAGCCGCAATCCGCCGCGACGGTTGCGGGTGCCGCGCCGGCGCGCAAGAGGCGCCGGGCATGGCGGATGCGGATATCGGTCAGGAAGGCGTGCGGCGTGATGTGATATTCCTTGCGGAAGGCGCGGATCAGGTGGGCGCGGCTGAGGCCCGCGACGCGCGCCAACTCCTCCAGCCCGATATCTTCGTCGAAGTTCTCCTCCAGGTAATCGCGTGCCTGCTGCACGGCACTCCGCTCCCGCGTCTCCGGCGGCAGGAGGATCGTCTCGCCATGACGCCGGAAAAGCAGAACGAGCACCGAGAACATGCCCTCGTCCGCTTCCAGCGCCCCAACGTTTGCCTCAAGCCGCCGATGCGCCCGCTGGAACGCGCTGGCAACCTCCGGATCGAGCGGCAGGTGGTTGGCGAAGGCCGGCGTTCCGTGGACCGACCGACCGGACACATCCTCCAGCACGCGGCGCATCAGCTCGATGCCGGGATAGATCATCCGGTAGCGGTAGCCCTCTTCCGCCGGCGCGCCGTCATGCACCTCGCCCGGATTGATCAGGTAGAGCCGCCCCGGCCCGGTATGCTCCGTCGCTCCCTTGATGGTGGAAACCTGCGCACCGCGCTCGATCGCGCCGATGCTGTAGGTGTCGTGGGCGTGCGGCGCATATTCGTGAGTCAGGAAGGTCGCCGACAGGCACTCCATGCCGCCGAAACGGTGATCACGCCAGAAGCGCGAACTTTCCGTCCGCGCCAGCGGCATTTCATTCAGCGCGTGTTCCTGCGAAACATTGTGCATAGCGGCAGATTATCCCCGTCGGGCATTACCGTCTTGAACAAAAGTGCTAGGTTCCGGACCAAATTGCCACCCCGCAGACGACGGATCTAGCATCTCCATGACCGACCAAGACGAGTTTCCCGAAGCCATCGATGATTTCGACATTGCGCCGGTGCGGCTGACGGTCGACCTGCAGGCGCTGGCGGACAACTGGCGGGACATGGGGCAGCGGTCAGGATCT
The DNA here is from genome assembly GCF_056530405.1 of Rhizobium sp. PK7-22. NCBI lineage: Bacteria > Pseudomonadati > Pseudomonadota > Alphaproteobacteria > Hyphomicrobiales > Rhizobiaceae > Rhizobium > Rhizobium sp. PK7-22. The sequence continues at coordinate 1,964,100 of NZ_CP096514.1, read as the reverse complement.
GCGCGGGCGGCGGCCGTGGTCAAGGCGGATGCCTATGGGCTGGGGCTCGAGGACTGCGGCGCGACGCTCTACGAAGCCGGCGCGCGCGACTTCTTCGTGGCGGTGGCGCAGGAGGGCGCGACGCTTCGCGCCTATGCGCCCGAGGCACGCATCTTCGTGCTTTCGGGCATCTGGCCCGGGCAGGAGCGGATCTTCTTCGAGAACGATCTTGTCCCCGTCCTTGCCTCCGAGGAACAGCTCGCGTTCTGGATGGCGGTGATCGCCGAGCACGGCGACTATCCGTGCGCGCTGCAGGTCGATACCGGGTTCAATCGGCTTGGGCTGGCGCTCGAGGAAGCGCTGGCGCTGGCAGAGGACGTCTCGCGGCCGGCGAGCTTTTCGCCGGTGCTGATCCTCTCTCATCTCTACAGCGGCGACACGCCCTCCTCCCCGGCTAATGCGGCACAGCTTGAATCCTTCCGGCAGGTTAGCGCCGCTTTCGAAGGCATCGAATCAAGCCTTTCGGCCTCCGCCGGGATCTTTCTCGGGCCGGACTACCACTTCGACCTGACGCGGCCGGGCATTGCCCTCTACGGCGGTGAATCCGTTTCCGGCGCGGCACCGCTGCGGCCGGTGGCCACGGCCGAGGGCCGGATCATCCAGATCCGCGACGCGGGCGCCGGTGAGACCGTCAGCTACAGCGCGACCCACCGGCTGACGCGACCAAGCCGGCTGGCGGTCGCTTCGGTCGGCTATGCCGACGGCTACCTGCGGTCGCTGTCGGGCTCCGGTATTCCGCTTCGGGCAGACGGCAGTCCCGGCGGCGTCGGCTTCGTGGCGGGCCACAGGGTTCCCGTCATCGGGCGCATCACCATGGACCTGACGATCTTCGACGTGACGGACCTGCCTGAAGGCGCGGTGCGGGCCGGCGACTACATCGAACTGTTCGGAGAGAACATCGCGCTGGACGAGGCCGCGCGCGCCGGCGGGACGATCGGCTACGAACTCCTCACCAGCCTCGGGCTGCGCCACGAGCGCCGGTATCTGCAGGCGGACTAGCCGCCTCCCCCTTGCCAGCGTCGCCTGGGCCGATTAAGTGGAGAACGTTCCGCTTTCGTTCTCATGCGGACATCAGACCGAGGCGGCGACAAAACCATGGCAAAAGCAAAGACCCAATTCCTCTGCCAGAACTGCGGCACGGTGCACAGCCGCTGGGCCGGCAAGTGCGACGGCTGCGGCGAGTGGAACACCATCGTCGAGGAAGATCCGATGGGCGGCATCGGCGGCGGTCCCGGCAAAGTGCCGAAGAAGGGCCGTGCCGTGGCGCTCACCACGCTGTCTGGCGAAATCGAGGAAGCGCCGCGCATCCATACCGGCATCTCCGAGCTCGATCGTGCCACCGGCGGCGGCTTCGTGCGCGGCTCGGCGGTGCTGATCGGCGGCGACCCCGGGATCGGCAAGTCGACCCTTCTGATGCAGGCGGCGGCAGCCCTGTCGCGCCGCGGTCATCGGATCATCTATGTCTCGGGGGAAGAGGCGGTGGCGCAGGTGCGGCTGCGGGCGCAGCGGCTCGACGCCGCAGACACCGAGGTGCTGCTGGCCGCGGAGACCAACGTCGAAGACATTCTCGCAACGATCGCCGAGGGCAAGCGGCCCGACCTCGTCATCATCGATTCGATCCAGACGCTGTGGAGCGATACGGCCGATTCGGCGCCCGGCACCGTCACCCAGGTGCGCACCGGCGTGCAGGCGATGATCCGGTTCGCCAAGCAGACGGGTGCGGCCATGGTGCTCGTCGGCCATGTCACCAAGGAAGGGCAAATCGCCGGTCCGCGGGTCGTGGAGCACATGGTCGACGCGGTGCTCTATTTCGAGGGCGACCGCGGACACCAGTACCGGATCCTGCGCACCGTCAAGAACCGCTTCGGCCCGACCGACGAGATCGGCGTCTTCGAAATGTCGGACAAGGGGTTGCGGGAGGTCACCAATCCCTCCGAACTCTTCCTCGGCGAACGCAATGCGAAATCGCCGGGCGCCGCAGTCTTCGCCGGCATGGAGGGAACGCGGCCGGTGCTGGTGGAGGTGCAGGCGCTGGTGGCACCGACCTCGCTCGGCACGCCGCGGCGGGCGGTGGTCGGCTGGGATTCCTCCCGGCTGTCGATGATTCTCGCGGTCCTTGAGGCCCATTGCGGCGTGCGGTTCGGCCAGCACGATGTCTATCTCAATGTCGCCGGCGGGTACCGCATCTCCGAACCCGCCGCTGATCTGGCGGTGGCCTCGGCACTCGTGTCGTCGCTTGCCGGTGTCGCACTGCCGGCCGATTTCGTCTACTTCGGCGAGATCAGCCTGTCGGGCGCCGTGCGCCCCGTGTCGCAGACGGCGCAGCGGCTGAAGGAGGCGGAAAAGCTCGGTTTTGCCGGCGCCATGTTGCCGGCAAGCTCGGCCGACCTGCCGAAATCGGGCAGCCGCTGGACGGAAATCGAGGACCTGCCGGACCTCGTCAGCCGCATTGCCGGCTCGGCCTCGAAGCTTGCAAAGCCGCAGGAAGATGATTGATCTTCCGTTACCCGATGCGCTGTTGTAAGAGACTGCCGGAATGCCAAGAGCCGTAAGAGCGCGGCCAAGTCTGGAGTACGTCCTACATGCCCATCACGATCTTCGACGGTATCGTCATCGGCGTCACGCTGTTTTCGGCGGTGCTTGCCATGGTGCGCGGCTTTTCGCGCGAGGTCCTGTCGATCGCCAGCTGGGTGGGCTCGGTTGCCGCAGCCTATTACCTCTACCCTTTCCTGGTGCCCTATGCGCAGAGCTACACGACGGACGACCGCATCGCGATCGCCGCCTCGGCCGGCATCATCTTCATCCTGGCGCTGATCCTGATTTCCTACATCACTTCGCGCATCGCCGACTTCATCATCGACAGCCGCATCGGCGCGCTCGACCGCACGCTCGGCTTCCTGTTCGGCGCCGCGCGCGGGATCCTGCTGCTGGTCGTTGCCGTCGCCTTCTGGAACTGGCTTGTGGACGTGCGTTCGCAGCCGGACTGGGTGCGGGACGCGAAGTCCAAGCCTTTCCTCGACACCATGGTCGGCCGCCTGGAAGCGGTGCTCCCGGAAGACATCGAGCCGCAGATCCGCGCCCGGATCACAGGCCAGGAGACCGCACCGGAAGATGGCGCACCGGCCACCGGCCAGCCGCCGGCGGAAGCCGCTCCGGCCGAAGATGCGCCTGCGCCAAACAATTGACGATTTGTTGCAGTTGATGCGCCGTCAAGCATCACCATTTGTGCTATCATTCGAGAATTCACGGGGACGAGCTGGCAGCGGGACATGAATTTTCCCGGCCAGCTCTTCCATTTTCCGAAAGGCAAGGTCCCGCAGATGAACGAGCCGGTTTCGCAATCGATCGCCGACGAGCTTGATGGTGATACGCTTCACGAGGAATGTGGCGTATTCGGCATCCTCGGACACCCCGATGCAGCGGCGCTGACGGCACTCGGTCTGCATGCCCTGCAGCATCGCGGCCAGGAGGCCGTCGGCATCGTCTCCTTCGACGGCACCCGCTTCCATTCGGAGCGACGCATGGGCCTCGTCGGCGACCACTACACCGATCCCGTCACGCTCGCGAAACTGCCCGGCACCATCTCCATCGGCCATGTTCGCTATTCGACCACCGGCGAAGTGGCTCTGCGCAACGTCCAGCCGCTGTTTGCGGAACTGGAAGTAGGCGGCATCGCGATTGCCCACAACGGCAATTTCACCAACGGGCTGACGCTGCGGCGCCAGCTGATCGCCGGCGGCGCCATCTGCCAGTCCACCTCCGATACGGAAGTCGTCCTGCATCTCATCGCCCGGTCGCGTTACACCTCGACCGCCGACCGCTTCATCGACGCCATCCGCCAGATGGAAGGCGGCTACTCGATGGTCGCCATCACCCGCACCAAGCTGATTGCCGCTCGCGACCCCACCGGCATCCGTCCGCTCGTCATGGGCGAGCTCGATGGCAAGCCGATCTTCTGTTCGGAAACCTGCGCGCTGGACATCATCGGCGCGAAGTTCGTCCGCGACGTGGAGAATGGCGAAGTCATCATCTGCGAGACGCAGCCGGACGGCTCGGTCACCATCGACGCGCGCAAGGCCGGCAATGCCCAGCCGGAACGCCTCTGCCTGTTCGAATACGTCTATTTCGCCCGTCCCGATTCGGTCGTCGGCGGTCGCAGCGTCTATGTCGCCCGCAAGAACATGGGCATCAATCTGGCCAAGGAAGCGCCGGTCGAAGCGGATGTGGTCGTCCCGGTTCCCGACGGCGGTACGCCGGCGGCGCTCGGCTATGCGCAGCAGAGCGGCATTCCGTTCGAATACGGCATCATCCGCAACCACTACGTCGGCCGAACCTTCATCGAGCCCACCCAGCAGATCCGTGCGCTCGGCGTCAAGCTGAAGCATTCGGCGAACCGGGCGATGATCGAAGGCAAGCGCGTCGTCCTCGTCGACGATTCAATCGTGCGCGGCACCACCTCACTGAAGATCGTGCAGATGATCCGCGAGGCCGGCGCCAAGGAAGTGCACATCCGCGTTGCCAGCCCGATGATCTACTACCCGGACTTCTACGGCATCGACACGCCGGAGGCGGAAAAGCTGCTCGCCAACCAGTACGACAGCATGGAGGCGATGTGCGCCTATATCGGCGCCGATTCGCTGGCCTTCCTGTCGATCAACGGCCTTTACCAGGCGGTCGGCGGCGAGGATCGCAACCCGGCCCGGCCGCAGTTCACCGACCATTATTTCACCGGCGACTATCCGACGCGGCTTCTCGACAAGAGCGGCGAAGCCATGGGCAACAAGATCTCCATGCTCGCCAGCAACGGCTGACCGGCGACGAAAAGCACGGTTTCCATCCCGGCTGAAACGCTCTAGAAGGTCGCGGCGACGCGGCCTTCTTCCGCGTCGGAAGGCAGGACGGAGCGGGCAGATGGACATCAATCTCAAGGACAGGATCGCGCTGGTCACCGGCGCATCGCGCGGTATCGGCTATTTCACGGCGCTGGAGCTTGCCAAGGCCGGCGCCCATGTGGTCGCCTGCGCGCGTACCGTCGGCGGGCTCGAGGATCTCGACGACGCCATTCAGGCGGCGGGCGGTTTGGCGACGCTGGTGCCCTTCGACCTCACCGACATGACCGCGATCGACCGTCTCGGCGCCTCCATTCACGAGCGCTGGGGCAAGCTCGACATCCTGGTCGCCAATGCCGGCATCCTCGGTGTCATCTCGCCGGTCGGCCATATCGAGGCGAAGGTCTTCGAGAAGGTGATGCTGACGAATGTCACCGCCACCTGGCGGCTGATCCGCTCGGTCGAGCCGCTGCTCCTGAAATCGGACGCCGGTCGTGCGCTCATCCTCTCCTCCGGTGCCGCCCACAAGTGCCGGCCGTTCTGGGGCGCCTACTCCGCCTCCAAGGCCGCCGTCGAGGCGCTGGCCCGCACCTGGGCCGCCGAGCAGCAGCGCAAGCCGCTGCGCGTCAATGCCATCGACCCCGGCGCCACCCGCACAGCCATGCGCGCCCAGGCGATGCCCGGCGAAGACCCGACGACGCTGCCGCATCCCTCCGAGGTGGCCAAGGCCATCCTGCACCTGGCGTCCCCGGAGATGACAGAGACCGGCCGGCTGTTCGTCGTGCGCGACAACAGGTTCGTCGATTACCGGATGCCGGAATAAGGCATCACGGCAGCCTGCGGGCTTCTCCTGCGGGCTTGACCGGCTGCCTCCGCCGCGCCATAACTTGCCGCATGAAAACGGCGATTTCCATCTGCGGGATCATTATTCGCTAGCGCATCCGCTGGCCTGGCCGTTCTCGTCTTTCGAAAATCCTTGAAGACAAACGTCCCGGTCCCGCCGGCCGCTTGCCTTGGGAGAATTTTTCGATGAGCACCACGCTCAAGCTCTACAATACCTTGACCCGCGAGAAGGCCGAATTCGAGCCGATCGATGCAGAGAACGTGCGCCTCTATGTCTGCGGCCCGACGGTCTACGACTATGCGCATATCGGCAACGCTCGCCCGGTCATCGTCTTCGACGTGCTCTTCCGGCTGCTGCGCCACATCCATGGGCCCGAGCACGTCACCTATGTCCGCAACATCACCGACGTCGACGACAAGATCAACGCCCGGGCGCTGCGCGACTTCGGTGCCGGCATCGCCGACGGGTCGATGTCGCTGAACGAGGCGATCCGGGCCGTGACCGGCAAGACGGAGAGCCAGTTTCATGAGGATGTCGCCGCACTCGGCTGCTTGACGCCGACCGTCGAGCCGCGCGCGACCGACAACATCGACCAGATGGCCGTGATCATCCAGCGCCTGCTCGACCAGGGCCACGCCTATGTGGCGCAAGGTTCGGAAGGGCGCGAGGTGCTGTTTTCCACCGCCTCGATGGCGGATTACGGCATGCTGTCAAAGCGCCGGCTGGAGGACCAGCAGGCCGGCGCCCGCGTCGCGGTGGAAGGCCACAAGATGAACCCGGCCGATTTCGTGCTGTGGAAGCAGTCGGCCGACACCGAGCCCGGCTGGCCGGCGAGCTTCACCTTCGAGGGAGAGAGCATCGCCATCTACGGCCGTCCCGGCTGGCACATCGAATGCTCGGCCATGGCCGACCGCTATCTCTGGGAAGAGATCCAGGACCGGCTGTCGCCGAAGGCCAAAGCCCGGCCGCACCAGTTCGACATTCACGGCGGCGGGCTCGACCTGATCTTCCCGCACCACGAGAACGAGATCGCCCAGTCCTGCTGCGCCTTCGACACCGACATCATGGCGAGCGTCTGGATGCACAACGGCTTCGTGCAGGTCGAGGGCCGCAAGATGTCGAAGTCGGACGGCAATTTCGTCACCATCCATGACCTGCTGCATACGGAGACCTTCGGCGGTCGCAAGTGGCCGGGCGAGGTGCTGCGGCTGGCGATGCTGATGACGCACTACCGCGAGCCGATCGATTTTTCGGTGAAGCGGCTGGAGGAGGCCGAGCGGCTGATCGCCAAATGGCCGGCGATCGAGGCTGTCGCGGGTGAACCCGATCCCGCCGTGCTCGCGGCCCTTTCCGACGACATGAACACCGTCGCTGCGGTGCAGGCGCTGCATGCGCTTGCCCAGGCGGCCAACGCCGATCCGACGAAGCTTTCCGCCTTCGCCGCGAGCGCCGCCCTCCTCGGGATCTTGCCGAAGAAAGCGGAAGTCGACGGTGCGGTTGCATCGGCGGTGGAAACCCTCGTGCAGTTGCGCCTCGAGATGCTGAAGGCGAAGAATTTCGCGGAAGCCGACAAGATCCGCGACGATCTAGCTACCAAGGGCATCCAGCTGAAGGACGGCAAGGATCCGGCCACTGGCGAGCGGGTCACGGCCTGGGAGGTGAAGCGGTAGGATGGTTTGGGCTGCGGCGTGGCTTCCCCCCCTCTGCCCTGCCGGGCATCTCCCCCACAAGGGGGGAGATCGACGTGCGGCATGCTCCCTGCGATACGGTGGGCGTAGCCAGAAGCAGCTGACTCCAGTTATTTCGTCGCAGAATACGCACAGGTCTTGTCCGACAGCAGTGGCGGCAATTTCCGCTCTGGATGAAGCCCGGCGAGCCGGCTACTCTCCGATCTCCCCCCTTGTGGGGGAGATGCCCGGCAGGGCAGAGGGGGGTGGTCGCGGCGAACTTCAGGCGAGCGAGGAGCATGTCCCGCCCGCACGACACCCGCCGTCCAAATTGTTCGCCACCGCCTGCAACACAAAACGCTCGCAATCCGCTAGCCATCCGGCAATCTCCCCTCTGGATGAAGCCCGGCGAGGTCGCTACTCTCCGATCTCCCCCCTTGTGGGGGAGATGCCCGGCAGGGCAGAGGGGGGTGAGCCCACGCTCCCTACGTCGAAGGAGCATGCCATGCCACATGCCCCTGTTCCTCCAGTACGACGCGCCAATGCGAAACGCATGCGCAAGACCATGACCGATGCCGAGCTGAAGCTCTGGAACGCCATCCGCGCGCACCGGCTGATGGGCCTCGGCTTCCGCCGGCAGGTGCCGATCGCCGGTTACATCGTCGATTTTACCTGCCCGACCCACAATCTGATCGTCGAGGTCGACGGCTGGCAACATGCCAACGACGAGGATCTTCGCTACGACGCCGCCCGGACGCTGCGTCTCGAACAGGACGGCTGGACGGTGTTGCGGTTCTGGAACGACGAGGTGCTGAAGGACATCGACGATGTCTGCCTGCATATTTTGAAAATCGCTGGGGAGGCTTGAGCATGACCGAGATCCACACCGGGGGGTGCCAGTGCGGCGCCATCCGCTTTCGCATCACCGGCGCATTGACCGACAGTTCGATCTGTCATTGCCGGATGTGCCAGAAGGCTTTCGGAGCCTATTATGCGCCGCTGGTGAATACGCGCGGCGCGGAGCTCGTCTGGACGCGCGGGGCGCGCAAGCATTTCCAGTCGTCGAACCATGTCCGGCGCGGCTTCTGCGACAATTGCGGCACGCCGCTGACCTATGAGGCGGCGGATGGCATCGCGATCGCAGCCGGTGCCTTCGACGATCCGGCCAGCGTGCCGCCACGCATCCAGTTCGGGGTGGAGGGCAAGCTGCCCTTCGTCGACCGCCTGCATGCGCTTCCGGCGCGCGACACCATGGAGGATATCGCGGAGGCGCCATTCCTGGCAGACATCGTCTCCTACCAGCATCCCGACCATGACACTGACAAGTGGGACACCGGCAGCTGGCCCAAGGAGTAAGGACGATGACGCAGGACCCGAACCTGAAGATGCCGAAGTGGCTGCTCTACGGGCTGATCACCAAGGGGCTCGTCGTCGTGCTGGTCACCGCTGCCGTTGTGGCTTACGCATTCCTGGGCTGAGGAGAGACCACGTGGAGGGATCATTTACAGGCGGATGCCAGTGCGGCGCAGTGCGGTTTCGCGCCGAAAAGCTCGGCCGGCCGTCGATCTGCCATTGCCGCATGTGCCAGAAGGCCTTCGGCGGGCTGTTCGGGGCGCTGGTGACGGCCGACCAGGCGCATCTGACCTGGACGCGCGGGCAGCCCACCCTGTTCCGGTCCTCGGCCAAGGTGAAGCGCGGCTTCTGCGCCAGATGCGGCACGCCGCTGACCTACCACCACCCCGGCGGCGTGGAGCTTTCCATCGGCGCCTTCGACCAGCCGGAACGGCTGGAGCCGCAGGTGCAGGTCAACCACGACAAGCGCCTGCCATGGATCGACCAGCTGTTTACAAAGCCCGCCGTCAGCACACCGGAGATGGAGGCCCATTTCGCCTCCGTCGTCTCCTATCAGCATCCCGATCACGACACGGCCGCCTGGCCGCCGGAGGACGACAACGATGACCCATGACCTGCGCGGCTTCTATCCCGAGATCGAACCCTACGAGAGCGGTCATCTCGATGTCGGCGACGGGCACCGGATCTACTGGGAGCGCGTTGGCACGAAGGGCGCCAAGCCTGCCGTCTTCGTTCATGGCGGTCCCGGCGGCGGCTTTGGGCCCGGCAACCGGCGGCTGTTCGACCCGGCGCTCTACGACGTGCTGCTGTTCGATCAGCGCGGCTGCGGCAAGTCCACGCCCTATGCCTCGCTGGAGGCCAATACCACCTGGCACCTTGTCGCCGACATGGAGCGGCTGCGGGAGATGATGGGGGTTGAGACCTGGCAGGTGTTCGGCGGCTCCTGGGGCTCGACGCTGGGGCTCGCCTATGCGCAGACGCATCCGGAGCGGGTCTCGGAGCTTTTGCTGCGCGGCATCTACACGCTGACGCGCGCAGAGCTGCTCTGGTACTATCAGTTCGGCGTCTCGGAGATGTTTCCCGATAAGTGGGAGCGCTTCATCGCGCCCATTCCGGAGGCCGAACGCGGCGACCTGATGGCCGCCTACCGCAAGTACCTGACCGGCGACGACGATGCGAAGAAGCGCGAATGCGCCGTCGCCTGGAGCACCTGGGAGGGCGAGACGATCACGCTCCTGCCGAACCCCGATTATTCGGCACATTTCCACGACCCCGACTATGCGCTCGCCTTCGCCCGCATCGAGAACCACTACTTCATCCACGCCGGCTGGCTGGAGGAAGGGCAGCTCTTGCGCGACGCGCACAAGCTGAAGGACATTCCGGGCGTCATCATCCATGGCCGCTACGACATGCCCTGCCCGCTCAAATATGCCTGGCAGCTCGCCAAGGCCTGGCTGAAGGCGGACTTCCACATCATCGAGGGTGCCGGCCACGCCTACCTGGAGCCCGGCATCCTCGACCAGTTGATCCGGGCGACCGACCGCTTTGCGGGGAAGATCTGATATGTGTGCCGCCGTTTACCCCCCTCTGCCCTGCCGGCGTTCGTCTCTGCAATCGATCCACTGGATCGATTGCTCCGCTGCGCGGACCGTTCCTCACCCCCCTCGAAGGGGGAGATCGAATCGCGGGAACCTATTGCCCGACATCACAGGTTGGTCGTCCCGGCAAGCGATCAAAAGAGACCGAGCGAGTGCGTCTTGCCGATCTCCCCACCTGAGGGGGAGATGCCCGGCAGGGCAGAGGGGGGCGCCCACGCTCCGACATAAGAGGGTGTCAGGGAGGGCACAGCAACCATGACACGCGAACGCATCACCCTCTTCGACACGACGCTGCGCGACGGACAGCAGACGCCGGGCGTCGACTTCTCGGTCGAGGACAAGATCGCCATCTCCGGCATGCTGGACGGCTTCGGCTTCGATTATGTCGAGGGCGGATATCCGGGCGCCAATCCGACCGACACCGCCTTCTTCGCCGAGAAGCGCACCACCAGAGCCGGCTTCGTCGCCTTCGGCATGACCAAGCGCGCCGGCATCTCGGCCTCCAACGATCCGGGTCTGGCAACGCTCCTGCAGGCGAAGAGCGATGCGATCTGCTTCGTCGCCAAAAGCTGGGATTATCACGTCGAAGTGGCGCTCGGCTGCACGAACGAGGAGAACCTCCAGTCGATCCGCGAGAGCGTCGAGGCCGCGCGCGCCGCGGGCAAGGAGGCGCTGGTCGACTGCGAGCATTTCTTCGACGGCTACAAGGCCAATCCCGATTATGCGCTCGCCTGCGCCCGCGCCGCGCATGAGGCCGGCGCCCGCTGGGTCGTGCTCTGCGACACGAATGGCGGCACGCAGCCGGCGGAGATCCGCGACATCGTCGGCGCGGTGATTGCGGCCGGCATTCCAGGCACCTCGCTCGGCATCCATGCCCATGACGACACGGGACAGGCGGTCGCCAATTCGCTGGTCGCCGTCGAGGCGGGCTGTCGCCAGATCCAGGGTACGCTGAACGGCATCGGCGAGCGCTGCGGCAACGCCAACCTGGTGACGCTGATCGCGACGCTGTCGCTCAAGGAGGCCTATGCCAGCCGTTTCGAGACAGGCATCGACGCCGAGGGCTTAAGCGGGCTGACCTCGCTCTCGCATGCCTTCGACGAGCTGTTGAACCGCTCCCCCAACCATCAGGCGCCCTATGTCGGGGCATCGGCCTTTGCCACCAAGGCCGGCATCCATGCCTCGGCGCTCCTGAAGGACCCGCGGACCTATGAGCATGTGCCGCCGGAAAGTGTGGGCAATTTCCGCAAGGTCATGGTCTCCGACCAGGGCGGCAAGTCGAATTTCATCAACGCCCTGAAACGGCGCGGCATCACGGTTGGCAAGGACGATCCGAAGCTCGACCGGCTGATCTCCATCGTCAAGGACCGCGAGTCGACCGGCTATGCCTACGAGGGCGCGGACGCGAGCTTCGAGCTTCTGGCGCATCGCACGCTCGGCACCATTCCCGACTTCTTCACCGTCGACAGCTTCCGGGTGATGGTGGAGCGACGCTTCGATTCCAACGGCCGCATCAAGACGGTCTCGGAAGCGGTGGTGAAGCTCGATGTCGATGGCGAACAGGTGATGTCAGTGGCGGAGGGTGATGGCCCGGTCAACGCGCTCGATCTCGCGCTGCGCAAGGACCTCGGCAAGTATCAGGCGGAGATTGCCGATCTGGTGCTGGCCGACTTCAAGGTGCGTATCCTGAATGGCGGCACCGCCGCAATCACCCGGGTGCTGATCGAATCCAGCGACGGTGACGGCAGCCGCTGGTGGACGGTCGGCGTCTCGGAAAACATCATCGATGCATCATTCCAGGCGCTGATCGATTCGATCGTCTACAAGCTGATGAAGAACCGCGAGCTGGCGGGGAAGATCGCGGCGGAGTAGTCACAGCTCCGCCTTCGACAGCCCCCAGTCCGGCTCGGAATACCATTCCTGCTCCCCCTCCTGCGCCTCCCGGCGCCAGCGGAGCTGCCGGACCTCATGGGCGGTCCGCCGCCGGAAGACCGCCTCCAGACCCTTCTGGCGACCAGGCGGCGCCGGCTCCTGCCCTTCTGCCCAGATGAAGGAGACCGGCTGCAGGAAGCGGGCGCCATATCCGCGGTCCCGCCGGTCGATCAGCAGGAAGCCCGCCATCCGCGAAACGCCGAGCGGCTTGCCGGCATCGTCCAGAGCCGGCACACCCAGTGGGAAGAGAAGCCGGCCGCCCGGCGCCAGGTTGTCGATCCAGGCGGCCGGCGGATGATCCAGCGCGAAGTTGGCGTAGATGACGTCCACCTCATGATCGGGGAGCCGCGTCGCGTCGCCCTCCACCACCTCGACACGGGCGTAGCCACGGAGGTTTTCGCGGGCCCGGGCCGCGAGCACTGGATCGTATTCGACGGCGAGGACATGGCCGGAGGGGCCGACGAGTTCCGCGAGGACGGCGCTGTAATAGCCGGTGCCGGCGCCAAGGTGGGCGACGCCTTCGCCAGGTCGGATCTGCAGCTGGTTCAGGGACGCGGCATGGAGCGAGGGAACGCCGTTGTTGACGTGGCGGGTGGGGTCGAGCGCCACCAGCATGTCCTGGTAGAGAACCATGGGATCATTGGAGGCGAGCTCCCGGTAGCGTGAGAAATCATTGTAGAACCATGGCGGTGGCCCGAGGAAATCCTCGCGGGCAATCCCGGCGAAGGCGGCCAGCAGGGCGGGATCGTCGGTGACGCCGGCTTTCGCCAGGACATGCCGGGCGAACATTTGGCGATGGATCGGCTGGTCTTCGATGCTCATCCTGCCCCCATAGCCGTCGCTGCATTGCCTGCGGATGAATTCATGACCGCGATCAACGCTTCACGCAAATGAATTGGTTCACTGTGCGGCATGGGAGTAGAGCGGGCGATAATCAGAACAAACAATTGGAAACACCCCGATGGCCACCAGTGACGCGCCCGTTCCGGCGAAGAACGAGGATTCGCCGCGCGGCTTCGCCTTTGCCCTGACCGCCTATTTCCTTTGGGGCTTCCTGCCGATCTACATGAAGGCCGTGTCCCACATGTCGCCCTTCGAGGTGCTGGCGCATCGCGTCGTCTGGTCGGTGCCGATCGCCGGACTGGTAATCTTCCTCTTGCGCCGAACCCAGGATCTCAAGGTCGCCTTCCGGTCGCCGCGCATCCTCATGATGGCCGGCCTCACCGCGGCGCTGATTACGGTCAACTGGGGGATCTATGTCTGGGCAATCTCCGTCGACCGTGCCCTCGATACGGCGCTCGGCTATTTCATCAACCCGCTCTTCAGCATATTCTTGGCCGCGGTACTGCTCAAGGAACGCCTGCAGCCGGTCCAGCTGGTGGCGATCGCGCTCGTCGTCGTCGCCGTCGCGATCCTCACCTTCGACGCCGGCGGGCTGCCTTGGGTCTCGCTGGCACTGACCTTCAGCTGGGGGTTCTACGCCTTCTTCCGCAAGACTCTGCCGGTAGGACCGAACCAGGGCTTCTTCCTGGAGGTGCTGATCCTCAGCCCGCCGGCGCTCCTCTACATCCTGTATTCGGAAGCCACAGGCACGGGCCACCTCTTCAACGGCAGCCTGTCGGACACGCTGCTGCTGATCGGCAGCGGCATCATCACGGCCGGACCGCTGATGATCTACGCCAATGGCGCCAAGCTACTGCGGCTGTCGACGATCGGCATCATGCAATATGTGGCACCGACGATGATCTTCCTGATCGCGGTCTTCGTCTTCCACGAGCCGCTCGGCACGGTGAAGCTTTCCGCCTTCGTGCTGATCTGGGTCGCTCTGGGCATCTACAGCTGGGCGCTTCTGCGCGGAAGCCGGGAGAAATAGAACCGGCTTGACGCCCGATCAAAGGCGGGAGATCACATTCTCCTGCCCCAGCGGTGGGGTGCGTCCTTCGCTGCGATCGAGGATGGCAGGTACGATGTCTCCGACTTCGTCGATCACCATGGGCTGAACGAGGTGCGCCCGGTGAATGAAGCCCTGCTCGCGCATGTGCTCGATCAGATCGAGCATCGGGTTCCAGAAGCCGCCGATATTGGCGAAAACCATCGGTTTTTCATGGCGGCCGAGCTGTCCCCAGGTCATGATCTCGACGATCTCCTCCAGGGTGCCGATGCCGCCCGGAAGCGTCACGAAGGCGTCGGAGCGCTCGAACATGGCGTGCTTGCGCGCATGCATGTCCTCGGTCACGATCAGCTCGTCGAGTTTGGCCAGCGAGTTGCGGGTGGCTTCCATGTCGACGAGGAATTCCGGAATGATTCCCGTCACCTGACCGCCGTTTTCCAGAACGCCGGCAGCCACCGCGCCCATGATGCCCTTGGTGCCGCCGCCATAAACCAGACGCAGTCCGTGCGCGGCGATCGATTTTCCGAGCGCACGGCCGGCGGCGATATAGGCAGGGTCGCGGCCCGGCTGGGAACCGCAATAGACGCAGATGGACTGAATGGGCACTATCAACTCCAGGAGATTTCGCTGAGGACGAGCCGCGGCAAACGACTCCACGTCAAAGTGACGGGAAACAGCCGGGACAGCAAGCTTAGATAGTCCGAAAAGCTTGTGAAGCCAGTGGGAAAGAGGTAATTCGGATAGACAGACGGAAATATCCGTCCGGAGATTTATAGACATGAGAAACCGCGCCGGCTGGCTGGCATTTGTTGTCCTCGTTGCTGCGACCCTGCTGATGGTCTTCTTCGTTCTGCCTCGCATCTCCAGCGATGGCGAGCGGATCAGCGATGCCGTGAACCAGGCAGGCCAGACGGTGAAGGAAGCTGTGACCGAGGAAGCGCTGTCCGTGAACCCGCCGGCGGAACCCTCCTCGAGCGTTGCCACGGCGCCGGACACTGCGGCCGCAGACATCAGTCAGCCAACAGCCGCGTCTGTCACACCGGCCTTCGACGTTTTGCGCGTCGAGCCGGACGGTTCCACGGTCATTGCCGGACGGGCAGAGCCCGGTGCGACGATCGAAGTCAACGGCGGCGCCGCGGCCATCGCCAGCACCAAGGTGGGACCCAGCGGCGATTTCGTCATTGCACTGGATGAGCCGCTGCCGGCTGGGGACTATCAGTTGACCCTGAAGGCGACGACCCCGGACGGTCGGATCGTGACCTCCGACGAAACCGCCACGGTTTCCGTTCCGAGCAACGCCGGTGGCAAGCTGCTGGCGATGGTCACGAAGCCCGGCAAGGCCAGCCGACTGGTCAGCGTTCCGGCCGCAGATACGGCAACCACAGCCCTCCAGGCGCAGACGCCCGTCGAGACGGATGGCGCAATTGCGGCCGGCGATGCGCCAGTGCTTCCGGCGATGCCGGATGCAGCATCCGATCTCGTTGCCTCGGCACCGCCGGCTGCGACCATGCAGACGCCGACCGAACCTTCGCAGCCCTCCGCAGAATTGCTGGTGACGGCCGTCGAGATCGAAGGCAACCGCATCTTCATTGCCGGCATTGCACCTGTTGGCGCCTCCCTGCTCGGGTTTGCGGGGGAGCAGCCGGTCGGTCGCTCCAAGTCCGGTGCCGACGGTCACTTCGTCATCGAGGGCACGGTCGATCTTGCGGTCGGCCAGCATGTGATTGCCGTCGAGATGCTCGACAGCAACGGCAAGACCGCGCTTCGCGTGGACGTTCCCTTCAACCGCCCGGCAGGCGAGCAGGTTGCGGCCGTTGCCGGTCAGCAGGGTCCAGGCTTGATTGCGCCCATCGACGGCGGCGCCTTCGACAAGCTTCGCAACGATACCGCTCGTGCCTTCGGCCTTCTTCGGGATCTCTACAAGGACGGTGGCGAGCCCACCCCGGAAGAACTGGCGGCTGCCCGCTCCGCGACCAGCATCGCATTGAGTTCGCTGTCGGAGTACCGACTGCCTGCGGGCACCACTGCCGCGGTTCAGGATATCGCCGAAAAGACGTCCAGGCAGGCTGCCGAGGCGCTGGAGGCCATCAAGAAGCTTCCGGAGGATCCGAAGGCTGTCGGTCAGGATCTGGAAAGCGTCGCCTCCATCATCGAGCGCGCTGTCGGCCCGGCGATCGCGGAAGACACCTCCGTTCATGACGATGCCACCCTGCAGACTGCCGAAGATGCTCCAAGGACCATCTCTCAGACGCCTCTGACACAAAGCAGCAACTCGGTGATCATCCGTCGCGGAGACACGCTCTGGCAGATTTCCCGCCGCCTCTACGGCCAGGGCGTCCGCTACACGACAATCTACCTCGCCAATCAGGACAAGATCACCGATCCGGACCTGATCGAGCCCGGGCAGATCTTCGGCGTACCAGGCGAGGCGCGGCCGGACTCCGAAGAATTGCACCGCAAGCGCCTCCAGAAGCTGATTCGCTAGAGGCTGGCCGCCGCACCCCCGCCCCGGAAGGTGCAGCAGGTGCCAGTCTCGGTGCGACCCCTCTTACACCTCCGTCTTTGCCCGGAATCGTTGCAAGATCGGGCGTCAGGGCCTATGTCCGCTGAGGCTCGCTCAAGCCGCGCCTCTCGGAGACCAGCATGACCCCTCGGAAGAAGACCGTCTCGGCGGATTCCAGCAATCCGCTGTCCACCCTCGTCAACCTGTGGCCCTACATGTGGCCGCATGGTCGCGCCGACCTGAAAATGCGGGTGGTCTGGGCAACCTTCTTCCTCTTCGTCGCCAAGCTCGTCCTGCTCGGCGTTCCCTATTTTTTCAAATGGGCAACGGATGCGCTCAACGGCAATGTCGATATGGCGGGTCTGCTGCCGGTCTTCATGCTCGGCGCCGTCGCCCTGGTGATCGCCTATAACCTGACCCGCATCCTGCAGGTGGGCCTCAACCAATTGCGGGACGCGCTGTTTGCAAGCGTCGGACAGCATGCGGTGCGGCAACTCGCCTACAAGACCTTCGTGCACATGCACAAGCTGTCGCTGCGCTTCCACCTGGAGCGCAAGACGGGCGGGCTTTCGCGCATCATCGAGCGCGGCACCAAGGGCATCGAAACGATCGTCCGCTTCACCATCCTCAACTCCGTCCCGACGCTCGTGGAATTCCTGCTGACGGCAGTGATCTTCTGGTACAGCTACGGTTTCAGTTACGTCGCCGTCACGGCGGTCACCGTCGCAGCCTACGTCTGGTTCACCGTGCGGGCGAGCGACTGGCGCATCGCGATCCGCCGGTCGATGAACGACAGCGATACGGATGCCAACACGAAGGCGATCGACTCGCTCCTCAACTTCGAGACCGTCAAATATTTCGGCAACGAGGAGATGGAGGCTCGCCGCTTCGATTCCTCCATGGCGCGCTACGAGAAGTCGGCCACCCAGGTGTGGACCTCGCTCGGCTGGCTGAACTTCGGCCAGGGCGTCATCTTCGGGCTCGGCACGACGGCGATGATGGTGATGTCGGCGCTGGCCGTGCAGCGTGGCGAGCAGACGATCGGCGACTTCGTCTTCGTCAACGCGCTCCTGCTGCAGCTTTCGGTGCCGCTCAACTTCATCGGTTTCGTGTATCGCGAAATCCGCCAGGGCCTCACCGACATCGAGCAGATGTTCGATCTTCTGGAGGTCGAGGCCGAAGTGAAGGACCGTCCGGATGCGACGACCTTGCAGATCCGCCAGGGTGCGATCGCCTTCAAGGACGTGCATTTCGCCTACGACGAGAACCGTCCGATCCTGAAGGGCCTTTCGTTCGAGGTGCCAGCAGGCAAGACGGTGGCGATCGTCGGCCCGTCGGGCGCCGGCAAATCGACGATCTCGCGGCTCCTCTACCGCTTCTACGACATCCAGCAGGGCTCCATCACCATCGACGGCCAGGATGTTCGCGCGGTGACGCAGAAGTCGCTGCGCACGGCGATCGGCATGGTGCCGCAGGACACGGTGCTGTTCAACGACACGATCGCTTACAACATCCGCTACGGCCGGCTTTCGGCAACCGACGAGGAGGTTTCGGCGGCAGCCGAGGTTGCGCAGATCGGCACCTTCCTGCGCAACCTGCCACATGGCTACGAGACGATGGTGGGCGAGCGCGGACTGAAGCTCTCCGGCGGCGAGAAGCAGCGCGTGGCGATTGCCAGGACAATCCTGAAGGCACCGCCGATCCTGATCCTCGACGAGGCGACATCGGCGCTCGACACCACGACCGAGCAGGAGATCCAGTCGGCGCTCGACATCGTGTCGCGCAACCGGACAACACTGGTGATCGCCCACCGGCTGTCCACGGTCATCAGCGCCGACGAGATCATCGTGCTGCGGGACGGCAAGATCGCCGAGCGCGGCACCCACCAGAGCCTGCTGGAGGCCGACGGCCTCTACGCCTCGATGTGGAACCGGCAGCGGGAAGCCACCCAGGCCGAAGAGCAACTGCGCAAAGTGCGCGACAGCGACGACCTCGGCGTCATCATGCGCCTGGCACCCGCCACCTGAGCGACAGGGAACCGCATTGCCCCGGAAACTGTTTGCTAGTAGTCAGCGTTAACTGACAATTCCAGGAGACACCGTTGGTCAATCTGTTCGATACGATCCGTAACACACTCGTGCCCATCCACAAGGAAGGCTACGTGTTCATCGCCGCCTTCTTCGTGGCCTCGCTCATTCTTGGCTGGATCGCCGAGCCGCTGTTCTGGATCGGCCTCGTCCTGACGCTGTGGTGCGCCTACTTCTTCCGCGACCCTGAGCGCGTGGTTCCGCAGGACGACGATCTGGTGCTGAGCCCGGCCGACGGTCGCGTGTCCTCCGTGCAGATGGTCGTGCCGCCGGCAGAAATGAACCTTGGCACGGAGCCCATGCTGCGCATCTCCGTGTTCATGAATGTGTTCGACTGCCACATCAACCGTTCGCCCGTGCGCGGACAGGTCACCACCATCCAGTATCGCTCCGGCCAGTTCGTCAATGCCGAACTGGACAAGGCCAGCGAAGACAACGAGCGCAACGGCTTGGTCATCGAGACGCGCCACGGCAACATCGGCGTCGTCCAGATCGCTGGTCTTGTTGCGCGGCGCATCGTCTGCTGGGTCAAGCCCTCCGAGCCGGTGAACGCCGGCGAGCGCTTCGGCCTCATCCGCTTTGGGTCGCGGCTCGACGTGCTGCTGCCCGCAGGTGCCCAGCCGCGCGTGTCTGTCGGCCAGAGGACCTACGGGGGCGAAACGGTCATCGCAGAGTTCGGCTCCACCAAGGGTCCCACCATCAGCCGCCGCAGCTAACATCAAGGAGACACCATGGAGACGCCAGACACCTCGACAGAGACGGCCCGGCCCGACGACAGCGGCCGTGGTCCGCGGTTGAGGGAGATCCCGATCCGGCTGATGGTCCCGAACCTCATCACGGTGCTGGCGATCTGCGCCGGCCTGACAGGGATCCGCCTCGGCTTCGAGGGCCGCTACGAACTGGCCGTCGCCATGGTGCTGCTGGCTGCCTTCCTCGATGGTATCGATGGGCGCGTCGCGCGGCTTCTTAAGGCGAATTCGAAATTCGGCGTTCAGATGGATTCGCTTGCCGACATCATCAACTTCGGCGTCGCACCCGCCCTCGTCTCCTACGCCTTCCTGCTCGATCACGCCCGCTCCTTTGGTTGGATCGCAGCCCTCATCTATGCCATCGGCGCAGGGCTCCGGCTGGCCCGCTTCAACGTCATGGAGGAGCGCCAGGAGAAGGCTGCCTGGCAGTCCGAGTTCTTCGTCGGCGTGCCGGCACCGCTGGGCGCCGTGCTGGTGCTGCTGCCAGTCTATCTCGGCTTCCTCGGTGTCGAGCCCTCACCCGTCTTCGTCTATGGCAGCGTCACCTACACCGTGCTGATCGGCTATCTTCTGGTAAGCCGTGTGCCGGTTTGGTCCGGCAAGTCCCAGACCAAGGTCCGGCGCGACCTGATGCTACCTATCCTTCTCATCGGCGTGCTCTATGTCGCCCTGTTGATGAGTTATACCTGGCAGGTGCTGGTGATCACGGTTGTCGCCTATCTCGCCTTCCTCCCGTTCAGCGCCCGCCTCTGGCATCGCCGCTACGGCACGCTGATGATCGAGGACGACGAAGCCAACGTCTAGGCTGCAGGGGCCGCTCTCCGCGGCGGAACTGCCACACCACTCAAGGCTTTTTCCGGGTGTGGCCGGCGGCCGAGGGTGATGGCGCCGACCGCCACTATTCCGCCGGTTTTCCAGACGAAAGCCGATTCACCAGTCCATCGACTGTCTGAATCGCCAGCGTGAGGAGAGAACCCGTGACCATCAAGAACAGTGCAGCAGCAGAGCAAACCAAGACCGAACAGCAGGCCCATCCCTACCGTCCGCTCGGCCTGAAGGCCGTCATTGCTGCCGCCCTGATGGTGAAGCCGAAGCAGGCTCTCAAGCCAGCGCGCTGATCAAGGCGCTCAGCCTGCACTGCCAAGACTGACCAGCAGTCCGAGGGCGAGCAGGCTCATCACCACGCCGATGACGATGTCCAGAACCCGCCACGCGGCGGGTTTGGCAAAGAGCGGCGCCAGAAGCCGCGCACCGTATCCAAGCCCGAAGAACCACGCGAAGGACGCGACCGCCGCCCCCATTCCGTAGGCGACCCGCTCCTGGCCCTCGTAGGCGGCCGACAGGCTCCCGAGCAGCACCACCGTATCCAGATAGACATGCGGGTTGAGGAAGGTGAAGGCGAGGCAGGTCGCGATCGCCTGCTTCAGACCCATGCCCTCCATACTTCCCGCCACCATCGCCGCCGGCCGCCAGGCGCGGCGGAACGCCATGGCCCCGTATGTCGCGAGGAATGCCGCGCCGGCCAGGGTGACGCCGGTGATCAGCGTCGGCGAGCGTGAGATGACGGTCCCCAGGCCCGCGACCCCCGCCCCGATCAGCAGAGCATCCGACAGCGCGCAGATCAGGCAGAGCACGAAGACGTGGCGACGGATCAATCCCTGCCGCAGGATGAAGGCGTTCTGGGCACCGATGGCGATGATCAGCGAACCGCCGAGCGCAAAGCCGGAAACTGTTGCAGAAAGCATGACTGTCAGACCCGATGGAATTGCCGGAGGAAATCAGAAGAGCGACATCTGCGGGCTTTCGCCTCGCGATGGCTTTTGAAGAGGTTCAGTGGGTTCAGCGAGAGCAACCGGCTTCTGGACGTCCGGACCCATGTTGGAGACCTTGTTGACGAGATCGGAGACCGGGATTGCCTCAAAGAAATCATCGTCGACGGGCTGCATCAGATCGGCCACCGCGCGCGGCTCCTGGGTCCTGCAGTCCAGCCAGCGGCCGAAGTCTTCCGGTCGGATGACGACCGGCATGCGGTCATGGATGAGGCGGATTGCGGCATTGGCCCGGGTGGTCAGGATGGCTGCAGTGTCCACCTCCGAGCCTTCCGCCGATGCATAGGTCTCCATCAGGCCGCCGAAGGCGAGCAGCCCCCCGGCTTTCGGGCGGATCCAGTAGGCCTGCGGCTTGACGCCCGATTCCTTTGGCGGGCGGCGCCACTCGTAGAAGCCGGAGGCGGGAACGAGGATGCGCCGATGCCGCATCGCCGCCCGGAAGGATGCCTTCTCCGCAGCCGTCTCCGAACGGGCATTGATCAGCAGCGGAAACTCGCCCGGATCCTTTGCCCACCCCGGGATGAAGCCCCAGCGGGCGAGTAACGCGCGCCGCTCGGGCAGATTGCTGCCCGGCCGTTCACGCTCGGAGCCGATGGCAATAAGCACCGGCTGGGTCGGCGCGATGTTGTAGCGGGCCGGGAAGGTATCGATATCGACGACGCTCAGGAAATGCAGGATCTCCTCCGGCGTCGCGGTCAGGGCGTAGCGTCCACACATGCGCCTGTCATCGCACCGGCCTCAGGGTTGGTCAAGAAGGCCGCTAGCCGCGCGGGCCGAAGAGAATCACCGACGCGCCGGCGAGGCAGACGAGACCGCCGCTGATATCCCAGCGGTCCGGCAGCCGTCCCTCCACCAGCCAGAGCCACAGCAGCGAGGCGACGATGTAGATCCCGCCATAGGCGGCATAGGTGCGGCCGGCGGCTTCGCTTGGAACGAGCGCCAGAACGCCGGCAAAGATCGCCAGCGACAGCATGCCGGGCGCCAGCCACCAGACGGGCTTGTCGAGCCGCCACCAGGCCCAGAAGGCGAAACAGCCGGCGATTTCAGCAAGCGCTGCAATCGAGAAGAAGAAATAGGCTTTCATTTTCGCGGCCTGACGTTTGAAACGGAACGCAATCGTTCTACCTTGGCAGCCATGAAAGACCAGATCGTTGAAGCACTTCCTCAACGCGCCTCCTCCGCTATTCTCGAGCGGGAGGGCCGCTTCCTGCTCATTCGAAGGCGCAATCCACCCGCGGCCAATCACTATGCGTTTCCGGGCGGACGGGCTGAAGCGGGCGAGACGCCGGAGCAGACGGCACTGCGGGAGTTCTTCGAGGAAACGGGAATCGCCGCGCATGATCCGCAGCTGTTTGCCACCTATGACCTGAAGTCGGACGGAGACAACGGCGAGGCCGCGAGCCATTTCTTTCTCTCCGTGTTCCGGGTGCAGGCCGATGCGGCGATGGAAGCCATCGCGGCAGATGATGCGGCGGATCAGGGATGGTATACGGTCGAGGAGATTCGCGCCCTTCCGGTGCCGGCAAGCGTGCTGGACTGCGCCGAGCGGCTGATGTCACGTTGAGATCACGAGAAACCATGTCCCCTGCCCTGCGCGCCTATGCCGGTATCGCTCTGCTGCTTGCCCTCGCCGGGCCGCTTGCGGCCCAGGAAACGGCGCCTTCCGGTTCCTCTGCCTCCCCCGCCCCGCCGGTGGAAGAGGCAAAGCCCGCGCCCTACGACGCGCAGCTTGCCAGGCTTTCCGAGATCCTCGGATCGATCCATTACCTGCGCTCGCTGTGCGGAGAAGAGGACGGTGACTGGCGGCAATCGATGCAGGAACTGCTCGATGCAGAGACCGCCAGCGAGCCGCGGCGGCGCGAGCGCTTGACCGCCGCCT
This sequence comes from Rhizobium sp. PK7-22, assembly GCF_056530405.1. Lineage (NCBI taxonomy): Bacteria > Pseudomonadati > Pseudomonadota > Alphaproteobacteria > Hyphomicrobiales > Rhizobiaceae > Rhizobium > Rhizobium sp. PK7-22. The sequence continues at coordinate 1,940,900 of NZ_CP096514.1, read as the reverse complement.
TCAATCGCGGCTACCGGTCGTTTGCGTCGGTGCACGCTTCCTGCACAGACGCGGCGCGAACCGCGGAAGAGCGCTACCGTAACGAAGGCGCAACACTCGCTGCCGAAATTGCGGCACGGTTCGGAAATTAGGGCATTATTTACCTCTTTCGCCAGCAAGCCGTGTCGTTTTGGTAAAAGGCTGCTAGAGTCCTTAATAACGCAGTAACCCACGGGTAACCGAGGAAGACATGATGCAGACAGGCCGCAACGAAATCGACGACATGATTGTCCATGAGAAGATGCAGGTGGCCCTGGAATACCAGCACGAAGCCTGGGCCGACGGTGTCGCCGACGGTATCGAGCCTGAAATCATCGCCGATGCCGCGTTTGCTCTGGCGATGCGCGAAACGATTCGCATCCATGGCGAACACGGCGCGGAAGCCATTCTCGAAACCCTTCGCGATCGCATGCTTGCAGGTGAATTTTCTCCGGACCGCATCGTTCAGTGACGTCCGAGGCCTCCTATGCGGGATGCTCCGGACATGAGGACAACGAACAGACGCTTCGCGCCCGCGGTTGCCGCCATTCTGACGGCAACTGTTGCCTCCCTGCCCGAGGCGCTTGCGCTGTCGGAATTCGGCATCGGTGATACGCGGGGCGGTTCAGGCTTCGAGGCCGAGACGCTGGAGAGGCCAGGCGGCCTTCCGATCCCCGAGCCGCTGATCAACCGCAGGCCGGTCGATCGTTCCGAGGAGGCCGACCTTCCTGTCTCAAACCCAGATCCGCAAGACGCCGAGATCATCCTTGATTTGTCAGAGCTTCCGGAACCCGTCCGGCGGATGCGGGAGCTGATCGTCGAGGCTGCAGCCTCCGGCGACTACGAACGCCTGCGTCCGCTTACCGCCCCCGGCCCACGTCAGACCCTGGTGGACAATGGAAACGGCGAGCCGGTTGACGCCATGCGCGGCCTGTCGGGCGATCCGGAGGGATTGGAAATCCTCGCCATCCTCCTCGACATTCTCTCCACCGGCGCGGCGCGGCTGGATGCCGGAACGCCCAACGAAGTCTATGTCTGGCCGTATTTCGCCGGAAAGCCTCTGGCTTCGCTGACGCCCCCGGAGCGGGTGGAGCTGCTGCGCATCGTCACCGCCGGGGACCTCATGGGCATGGAAGAGGGCGGCAACTACAATTTCTACCGGCTCAGCATCACGCCGGACGGGGAATGGAAGTCGCTGACGAGCGGCGATTAGATGGCGACTGGCCGGCGAAGGGCGTCGGCTCTTGCTGCGCTGACGGCAAAGGCCTAACTGATGGCCAGTCACAACATCCGAGTCATGCCATGCCAGCCGCCTATCTTCCAGAGCGACGCTTCGTTTGCGTTTCAGGACCGGACGCAGAGCCGTTCCTGCAGAACCTGATCACGACGGATCTCGCAGCACTTGTCGTCGACGAGGCGCGTCCCGGCGCCCTGCTGACGCCGCAGGGCAAGATCCTGTTCGATTTCACCGTCTGGCGGCACGGCGACGCTCTCGTGCTGGAGACGGAAAGCTCCCAGCAGGATGCGCTGCTGCGCCGCCTGGCGATGTACAAGCTGCGGGCGCCGGTCGAGATTGCGCTCATGCAGGACGAGGGCACCACCGTGAGCTGGGGCGCGCATGCGGATGAGGCGGGACCGGCTGATCTGCGTTTCACGAAGGCGGGCATCCGTCTTGTCCGGCGGCCTGGACCGATTTCTGGCGAAGCACCGGTGGGCGATTACGATGCCCTGCGGATCGAAGCGGGAGTTGCCGTCTCCGGTCTGGACTTCGCACTCCAGGACGCCTTTCCCCATGATGTGCTGATGGATCTGAACGGCGGACTTTCCTTTCGCAAGGGCTGCTATGTGGGGCAGGAAGTGGTCTCGCGCATGCAGCACCGCGGTACGGCCCGGCGGCGGCTGGCCATTATCCGCTCCGACTCCTATCTTCCGACGAGCGGAACGCCGATCACGGCGGGCGGCAAGCCGGTCGGGGCGCTGGGCACAGTTTCCGGGAATGCGGCTCTCGCCATCGTCCGCACCGACCGGGTCGGCGCGGCCCTGGCTGCAGACATCCCGCTGACAGCCGGCGATCTGCCCGTCACTGCAAGCCTCCCCGACTGGACCGGTCTTGGCTTCCCCGCCGGAGACGAAGAGGCCGACGCGTGAGCGCCGCCAAACCGGTTCGCGCCTGGCAGCGCATGCTTTCGGGACGGCGGCTCGACCTGCTCGACCCCTCGCCGCTCGACGTCGAGATCTCCGACATTGCCCACGGGCTTGCCCGCGTCGCGCGCTGGAACGGCCAGACCCGCGGCGACCATGCCTTCTCGGTGGCGCAACACTGCCTGGTGGTGGAGGAGATCTTTCGCCGCTGCAACGACGCCGACCATCAGTGCCTGATGATGGCGCTGCTGCACGATGCACCCGAATATGTGATCGGCGACATGATCTCGCCGTTCAAGTCCGTCGTCGGTGGCGGCTACAAGGCGGTCGAGCACCGGCTGGAGGCGGCCATCCACCTGCGCTTCGGCCTGCCGGCGCATGCCAGCCGCGAGACGAAGGCGCGCATCAAGAAGGCCGATACGGTGGCCGCCTTCTTCGAGGCAACCGTCCTTGCCGGCTTCTCGACCCAGGAGGCGCAGAAGTTCTTCGGACAGCCGCGCGGCATCACGGTCGACATGCTGCCGCTTCAGCCGATGCCCGCCCTGGAGGCGCAGTCGCTGTTCCTGCAGCGGTTCGCGGAGCTGGACGCCGGGCGGGCCTCGGGAGCCCCGACATGAGCGCGATCATCGTCTGTCCGCTCGCCAGCATCGCGGAACTGGCGGTGCGCCACAAGGCAAGCCACATGGTGAGCCTGATGGCGGAGAAGCACGAGTTTCACCGGCCGGGCCTCGTGCCGGCCGCGCAGCACCTCACCTTGCGGATGAACGACATCGCCTTTGCCGGCACCGGTGACCTGATCGCGCCCGCCGAAAGCCATGTGGAGCAGCTGATCGACTTCGCGCGGCAGTGGGACAGGGTGGCGCCGATGGTGATCCATTGCTGGATGGGCGTGTCGCGCTCGCCCGCGGCGGCCGTGATCGCGTCGCTCGCCGTCGATCCGGATGAGGACGAGTTTGCCTTGGCGCAGCGGCTTCGGAGCGTTGCGCCGCATGCGACGCCCAACAGCCGCCTCATCGAGTTCGGCGACAGGCTGCTCGGGCGGGAGGGGCGGCTTGTGGCGGCCATCCGGGAGATCGGCCGCGGCGCCGAAACCGACGGCCGCGCCTCCTTCGTTCTGCCGCTTTGCAGATCCCGGTAATAACCAGTGGATTCAGGTAGTTAAGAATAGTCTCTCGAAGTTCGCCTCGGTTCCTTGACCTATTCCCCTCTTGCGCCAATTACCCCTTCGGCTGGGTGAAGGAGTATTGATACGCATGGAACAGGCATCCGATATCGTGGTCGCAAGTCGCGCCGCCCTTGCCCAACTTGCAGCACTCGCCGTCCAGTATTCGTTTTCAATCGTCGGCGCGCTCTTGCTTCTCGCGATCGGGTGGATTGCATCGGGCCTCTTGAGCCGCTGGGCCAAGCGCGGGCTTTCGCGCATCCACGGCATCGATGCGACGCTGGCGCAGTTCTTCTCCAATGTGATCCGCTACGCCATCCTCGTCATCGTCATGGTCATGGTGCTGGGACAGTTCGGCGTGCAGACGGCATCGATCCTCGCAGCTCTCGGCGCGATCGGTCTGGCCATCGGTCTCGCGCTGCAGGGCACGCTGCAGAACATCGCCGCCGGCATCATGCTGCTGGTGCTCCGGCCGTTCCGGGTCGGGGAATATATCGACACCGGTGACATCAATGGCATCGTCCAGGATATCGGTCTGTTTGCAACCGAGCTTAAGACCTATGACGGCCTCTACCGACTGGCGCCCAATTCACTCCTCTGGAACGTGCCGGTCACCAACTACAGCCGGCTGTCGACCCGCATGCACGACTTCAAGGTCGGGATCGCCTACGAGGACGACATCGACAAGGCAATCAGCATCATGCTGGCGATCGTCAATGGCGACGAGCGGGTGCTGAAGTCCCCCGAACCGACTTGCTTCGTCATGGAACTCGCAGACAGCTCGGTCGTACTCGCTCTTCGTTACTGGGCCAACAGTTCGGTCTGGTGGAATACGAGCCGTGACGTGACCAAAGCCGTGAAAGAGGCCTTCGACTCTCAGGGCATTTCCATCCCCTACCCTCAGGTGACCTACCACGCTCCCTCCAGCGATAGCGGACCTCCGGCCCTTCGGTCGCCGGATGAGCCGGAGGCTGCGCGCACCTGAGGTAAGGATGCGGCGGAGCGGCTGCACGAGGCGTTCGCTCCGCCGCCATGTCATCGATCAGTTGGCCATCGTCGACCGATGCGCCCAGCCGGTCATGCGCTTCTCGATCCAGGCCATCAGCGCGTACATGGCAATCCCCTCGATCGCCAGCATCAGCAGGCCCGCAAAGACCAGCGGCACGTTGAATTGGCTCTGGGCCGAACTCATCATGTTGCCGAGCCCGTAGTTCGACGCCACCGTCTCGCTGAGCACCGAGCCGACGAAGGCGAGCGTGATGGCGATCTTCAGCGAGCCGAAGAAGTAGGGCATCGAGCGCGGGATGCCGACCTTCAGCATGATGTCGATCTTGCGCGCGCCGAGCGCCCGCAGCACGTCCTCCGTCTCCGGCTCGATGGTCGCGAGACCCGTCGCGACGTTCACCACGATCGGGAAGAAGGAGATCAGGAAGGCGGTGATGACGGCGGGAATGGTGCCGATGCCGAACCAGATCACCAGAATCGGCACGACGGCCACCTTGGGGATGGCGTTGAAACCGATCATCAGCGGATAGAGGCCCGCATAGATCGTCTTCGACCAGCCGATGAAGAGGCCGATGGCCAATCCGCCGATGACCGCCAGACCGAAGCCGAGCGTGGTGGTGAAGAGCGTCTGCAGCGAATTCTTCCAGATTGGCGACCAGTACTGCACGATGGCCTGGAAGATGCGGCTCGGCGCCGGCAGGACGGTGACCGGCGTGTCGAGCGCAACGACCAGCAGTTCCCAGATCAGGAACAGGCCGATGGTGTAGAGCCAGGGTGCTGCCCTGACCCAGTTGATGCGGGCAGCCGGCGGCTTGGCGGCGGCGACGGCGATCGGTGCGTTCTCCGGTACGACCGTCATGCGACCATCCTCGCGGTGGCGATCTCGCCATGCAGTTGCTGGACGAGATCGTTGAATTCCTTCTGATACATGAGATCGAGCTGCCGGGGACGGGCAAAGGGCACGCGGTGTTCGCGGACGATTCTGCCCGGGCGGGCGCTCATCACGAAGATCTTGTCGGCCAGGAACGACGCTTCCCGAAGGTCGTGGGTAACGAGCACGATGGTCACGCCCTGGGCCGCATGCAGGTCGCGGATGACGCACCACAGTTCCTCGCGGGTGAAGGCATCCAGGGCGCCGAAGGGCTCGTCGAGCATCAGCAGCTCCGGCTGGTGGATCAGCGCGCGGCAGAGGTTGGCGCGCTGCTGCATGCCGCCGGATAGCTGCCAGGGAAACTTCGAGCCGAAGCCCTTCAACCCGACCGTCTCGAGCAGGTTCTCGGCCTGCTCGACATATTCCTTCTTGTTGGCGCGCAGCCGGTGGCGATGCTTCTCGACGATCTCGAGCGGCAGCAGGATGTTTTCCAGCGTCGTGCGCCACGGCAGCATGGTCGGGTTCTGGAAGGCCATGCCGACGATCGACACCGGCTTGGTAACCTGCTGTCCAGCGACGATCACGGTTCCCGCCTGCGGGATGTGGAGGCCGGTGACGAGTTTCATCAAGGTCGACTTGCCGCAGCCGGACGGCCCGACGACTGCGGCGAAATCGCCCTTGTCGACCCGCATGGTGAGGCCGGAGACGGCAAGCGTGCCATCGGCGCCGCCGTAGCGCATGTAGACGTCATCGATGGAAACGAGATGGGACATGGAAGTCTCCGTGAGGCTGCGGATATCTCTTCTCCCCATCGGGGAGAAGTGCCGAGCGTATGCGAGGCGATGAGGGGGCGCGCAGCGCGCGTTGCGCGAAGGCTGCAGACTGCGCTTCGCCCCCTCATCCGGTCCTACGGACCACCTTCTCCCCGATGGGGAGAAGGGAGATCAGGGCAGCATGCGTTCTTCCTTGGGCGGCAGGAAGCTTGCGTCAAACACCTGTTCGGCCGCAACGGCACCCTTCAGGCCCATGGACACTTTCAGTGTTTCGATGGATGCCGCAAGCCGCTCCATGTCGACGCCGCCGAAGCCGTTGTCTACGACATAGGGGGTCTTGATGTTCATCGCATTGGCCATGGTCAGGCGCTCGACCTCGATGTCGGTGTTGAGCGTCTCGTTACGCTTCAGGACGGCGGCGACGCCTTCTTCCGGATCGGCAACCGCATCGGCAAAGCCCTTGGCGAGCGCCTTCAGGAAGCCCTTGACGGCCTCCGGGTTCTCGGCGGCGAAATCGGAGTTCACCAGCACCGAGTTGCCGTAGAGGTTGAGGCCGTTTTCCGCCATCAGGATAGTGGCGATGTCGTCGTCGGCGATACCCTGCGCCTTGAGGTTCAGGATGACGGAGAAGGCAAAGCCGAAGACGGCGTCAACATCGCCCTTGGCCAGCATCGGCTCGCGGACCGGGAAGCCGATCGATTCGATGGTGATGCTGCTGTCGTCGATCCCGGCGACTTCCTTGAAGGCCTTCCACTGGGCGAAGGCACCGTCCGGCGGCGGCGCGCCGAGCTTCTTGCCTTCCAGCGACTTCGGGTCCTGGGTGACGCCCAGCGACTTGCGACCGACGACCGCAAACGTGGGGCGCTCGTAGACCATCATGACGGCCTTGACCTTCTGGGCCGGATCCTCGTCGAGGAACTTGATCAGCGAGTTGATGTCGCCGAAGCCCATCTGGTAGGTGCCGGTGGCGACGCGCGGAATGGCCTCGACCGAGCCGTTGCCGCTGTCGATCGTGACGTCGAGGCCTTCGTCCTTGAAGTAACCCTTGTCGAGGGCAAGCAGGAAGCCGGCGGCAGGCCCCTCGAACTTCCAGTCGAGGGTGAACTTGATCGACGTATCTGCCAGTGCCGGCATTGAAAATCCGGTTGTGGCAACCAGCGCGGCGGCGGCCAGCTTGGCCAGATGTCTGCGCGTAAACATGTTCGAGATCCCCCTTTTATGGTTTTGAATGTCCTATTCAAAACCCCATTTGCGGGGACCACGCAAGCACAATCTGCACACATTTCTGGCAACAATTATACCTGCTCAATTTCAGGGCATGAAGCTGCACAGGAATAAGCAATGCCCTAATTTCTAGGCATTCGCCTCGTCAACGACGTCTTCGATCGGCACCCGGATGAAGCAGCGGACGCCGTCCGGAGCATAGTCGAGGTCGGCGCCACCGTTCTGCATGTACTGCATGCTGCGGGTGATCACCGTCTGGCCGAAGCCCTTGCGCGTGGGGGTGGCGACCTTCGGTCCGCCGACTTCCAGCCAGTCCATCCGCAGGAAGTCTTCACCCTCTCGAAGCGAGACCCTCACCTCGACCTTTCCCTGCTCGACCGACAGGGCACCGTATTTGGCCGCATTCGTTGCCAGTTCGTGGACGACCAGGCCAAGCGCAATCGCCGCCCGCGGGGTGATCAGCGCATCGACACCCTCGACCTGCAGACGCGACCGTGACCGGCCGATGAAGGGCTCGATTTCGGCGGCGATCACTTCCGACACGGAGATCGACGACCAGGATCGGTCGGCCAGAAGGTTATGGGTTGCGGCAAGTGCCTGGATGCGGCCGGAGAAGGCTGACTGGAAGCCCTGTACGGTGTCCTCGGTCGAGGCTGTGCGCTTGCTGATCGACAGGACCAGCGCCAGGGTGTTCTTGACCCGGTGATCGAGCTCGCCCATCAGCAGCAGCTGCTGCTTTTCGGCGGCCTTGCGCTGCGACAGGTCCACCATGGTGATGACGCAGCCACTGGCCTTGTCGCTCCCGACCCGCAGCGGTGCGGCCGACATCAGGAGATCCTTGACGCGCGGGGCCTCGGGCGCGGTCGCCTCAATGCCCTGGACCGAGGTGCCGCCGACGGCGAGCGCCACGAGGTCGCTTGCCTGCAGCAGGCCGGTCGTCTCCAGGAGGACCAGCGGGATCACATCCTCGAAGCGCTTACCGACCGGATTGCCGGCGTAAATGCCGGCAACTGCGGCATTGGCATGGGTGACGACACCATCAAGATCACAGACGACGACGGCTTCGTTGGCCGAGGCTATGATGGAATGGGCCGCACGCTCGGATGCCTCTGCGGCAGCGCCGCGCACGCGGGCGGTGATATCGGTGAAGGTGACCGCCAGACCGGTATCAAGACCGATTCGAAGCGGCGCTGCCGTCACCTGAAGATGGAGATCCTGTGATCCGCCCACCAACCGGATTTCGGCTGTCCTCTTTGCGTCACCGGCCTGCCGGATCAGATCGGTCACGATCTCCCGGCTCTGCTCGTCCAGCGCGCCCTGAAGGTCAGCGGCCTGAACGACACCGATGCCAAGCCCGAAGAGCTCGCGAAGGGCCTTGTTGGCGTACAGCAGACGGCTGTTGCTATCGAAAGCGGCAGCGCCAAGGTCCATGGCTTCCATGAATGCATGGTAGGATGCCGTCCCACCCTCGAGGGTGAAAACCTCTTCCTGCTGATGCGATGGTCTGACCACCAGTGCATCCACCTCGCCCTCCTGAATCGCACGAAGGGTCTCCTCCGCTTCTTCAAGCCGGAGGCGCAGTTCGGAAACGGAGGTTTCGCCTTTGGTCGGGTTGTTCACGTCAGTTGCCTACCTTGAGATGGACGAGAACCTTTTCCCGGTCCGAAAGATCGCCGATGATCTTGCGGATCGGGACCGGCAGCTGCCGCACGAGGGTGGGGATCGCCACGATGTTGTGCTCGCGCGCCAGCTGCGGCGAGGTCTTCAGGTCGATGACCTCAACGGCATATCGGCCAGGCGTCGCGGCGCAGATGCGTTCGAGGTTCTCAATGGCAGCGACCGATTTCGGTGTCTGCCCTGCGATGTAAAGCACGAGCTTGAGCGGCTCGCCGTTGGCCTCAGTATCTTCCATGGTGGAGTTCCTTCCCTCGCCTAAGCCCGGCGACTTCTTTCCATTTCCAACCGGTCACGTTCGGCCTGGGCCTCAAAGTTCTCTTCATCCCGCCGGATGCGTTCGAGTTCGCGCTCGTCGGCCTCAAGTTCCGCATGCAGAGCATCGATCTCGGCCTTCATGCGCTGCCGGCGTTTGCCGATCTCCGCCTGCTTTCGCTCCGTCTCCACTGCCCGTTCGAACTCCCGCCGGCGATCCTGCGCCTCCTGGATGCGGCGCGCGGAGCCGGTGAGCGCACGGCCTTCGCCAATATAAGGCGGGACCAGCCTGATCCCATCGCTGGACAGGAGAAATTCGCGGACCTGATTGGAATGCGCCGTTCCCCTCGCCTTCAGGAGATAGAGCTCGCGGTTGAATTCGCCACTGCTTTCGCGGTTCAAGAGCAGGATCCAGGCGTCCATCAGCGAGGACAGTCCGACGTCGGTCTCAGCCACATCGCCCTGGCCGTGGGTCAGATGGGTGAAGACCCCGGTGACGCCGCGGGACTTCAGGAAGTCGACCATGCGAAGCATCATCGCCTGCACTTCGAGCTGGTCGGCATTGCCGATGAAGGCCGAGATGGGATCGACCACGACAAGCGTCGGCTTGAACCGCGTCACTTCGCGCAACATCACCGCGAGATGCATCTCGAGACTGTAGAACGTCGGACGTGCAGCGATGTGACGAAACTTGTCCCCGTCCATCCAGAGCTTCAGATCGATCCCGATGGAGCGCATGTTGCGGATCGTCTGTTCCGCAGACTCCTCGAACGAGAAATACAACGCCTTCTCGCCCGCGGCGCAGGCTGCGGCTGCAAAACAGGCAGAGAGAGAGCTCTTGCCCGATCCCGCCACACCGCTGATCAGCACGCTGGAGCCGCGATAGAAGCCCCCGCCCACCAGCATTTCGTCGAGATCAGGGACGCCGCTCTGGATGCGCTCTTCGCTGACCTTGTGATTGAGGCCGAGCGAACTGACCGGCAAAACGCTGAATCCATCGCTGTCGATCAGGAAGGGATACTCGTTGGTGCCATGCGCCGTGCCGCGGTACTTCACGATCCTCAGGCGGCGCGTGGAGACCTGGTTGTGGACGCGGTGATCCAGAAGCAGCACACAGTCGGAGACGTATTCTTCAAGACCCTGACGGGTGAGGCTGCCATCGCCGCGCTCGCCGGTGATGACCGTGGTCATCCCCTTGTCCTTCAGCCAGTCGAACAGCCGGCGGATTTCGGCGCGCAGGATGGCCGGATTGGTGAAGGCGGAGAACAGGCTCTCGATCGTGTCGAGGACGATGCGCTTGGCGCCGATCTCGTCGATGGCGAGCTCGAGCCGCAGGAACAGCCCCTCGAGATCATAGTCGCCGATCTCGGCAAGTTCGGCCGGGTCGACGGCGATGTGCTCGATCATGATCTTGCGCTCGGCAATCAGCTCTTCCATCCCGAAGCCGAGCGAGGCGACGTTGCTGACGATGTCGACCGGACGTTCCTCGAAGGTCACGAAGAGGCCCGGCTCATCAAACTCGCGGGCGCCGTTCAGCAGGAATGTCGAGGCGAATAGCGTCTTGCCGCAGCCGGCCGAGCCGCAGACCAGCGTGGGGCGACCGGACGGCAGGCCTCCCAGGGTCAACTCATCAAAGCCTTCGATGCCGGTCGGTGATTTCTTGATTTCGATGAGGTCGTTCATATCGTCCTAGCCCCGTACATCGTACTGATACGTCCCGTAGAACATGACACAGTGCGGCGCAATTTCAATTTGACATACCCATGGTACAGAACCGCGAAACACGACAGATACCTTAATTCCTGCGTGCTCTTTCCGAAGAGCGAAACCGGGATGTATAAGCAGGACAATCATCCAGGGCGGATTGCATGGAACTCTTGCTGCTTATTCTGATCGTGGTCGGCATTGTCTGGCAACGAAAGACGTCCCAGAGGCTGGCTCACCTCGAGGACGAGATGTCGGCGCTGAGGGCACAGCTTGGTGCTGCCTCCCCGCCGGCACCGGTCGAGGCCAAGCCCATCGTCGCTTCGGCCGCTCCTGCAAATGCCGTGGATGCGGAAAAGCGCGAACACCCACCCGAGGTGGTTGAGGCCGCTGCGCGCGAGACGGTCTCTCCGGAGCCCCAACACGCGGGACCACCGCCCAGCGCCGCACGCGACAGCTTCGAAAGCCGTCTCGGCGCCCGCTGGGCCGTGTGGGTCGGCGGCATCGCGCTTGCCTTCGGCGGCATATTCCTGATCCGCTATTCGATCGAGAGCGGCCTGCTCGGGCCGGAGGCGCGGCTGACACTGGCCGTGGTGTTTGGCCTGCTGCTGATCGCCGCCGGTGAGCTCATCCGGCGCAAGGCATTGCCGCAGGTATCGCAACGCTACAGCAATGCGATGATCCCGGGTGCACTGACCGCCGCAGGCGCGGTGACGCTGCTGGCCGCCACCTATGCCGCCCATGGCTACTACGGCTTTATCGGCCCGACGCTCACCTTCCTCCTGCTCGGCCTGATCTCGTTTGCGACGCTGGCACTGGCACTTCTCCATGGCCAGGCCCTCGCCGGGCTCGGCATCATGGCCTCCCTCATCACGCCGGCCCTTGTCGCGTCGACGGCGCCAAGCGCCAACATCCTGTTCGGCTTCCTCGCCATCGTCTGGCTTGCTTCGGCCATTGCCGCCCGTCAACGCGGCTGGCTGCGGCTACCGGTCCTGGCAAACCTCGGCCTCGCCTGCTGGGCTGTGATCTATGTGCTGACCTCCGACACCTTCGACCCGCTTCCGCCGACCCTTGCGCTACTCGTCATGGTCGCCGGGACGGCCTTCGTCTGGCCCGGGAAGACCGTTGCACAACCGGTTGATCCTGCGACGGAAAGCCGAGTTAAATTCCTGCGTCGGCGGCCGCTGGGGATCGGGCTTTCCGTGTCAATCGGCATTCTCCTGTCCTCATTCGCGATGCTGGCCGCATTCGATTCCGGAGAAGTCTCGCCCACTTTTGCCGCGGCGGCGCTGGTTGCAGCGCTGGCGGCTCTCGGCGGCGGGCGATCCTACGCCGTCTGGCCGACGCTGCTCTCCGCTTGCGGCGCCGCGATGGTCGCCGGCCTTCTCGCCGTGATCCGTCTGGATAGCGTCCCGCTGGTTGCCGGCGACGCCGCACCGGCTGCCGCGACCTACTCAGCAGACATCGCCGTCTGCCTGCTGCTGGGGGCTGTCTTCACCTTCCTCGGCTTCGTGTTCCTGAAGCGCTTCGGCCTGCAGGAGAGACGGCTGAGCCTCATCTGGGCCATTCTGATGTCGGCGGTGCCGGTGACTCTGGCCACGATCAGCTTCCTCAATTTCGGCCTGCTGGGGCTCGACTGGACCCACGGGCTTGATGGCATCCTGCTTGGCGCGGTGCTGCTGGCGGGTGCCGTCTGGCAGTTCCGGGAGGTGGAAACGGGCGTGAGCCGGCGTCCTGCCAACCTTCTCGTCGTCGGGTCGTTTGCCGCCTTCGCCTTTGCCCTTCACGCACTGACGAACGGACTGGTGACCACCGTGCTGCTCTCTGTCCTTGGCTTTGCCTATGTCGTGGCTACCCGGCAGCGGCCATGGCGTGCCCTGCCCTGGGCCATGTCGGCGGCGCTGCTGGTGATCTTTGCGCGCATCGCCTGGGAGCCGACGCTGGTGGGACCGGGCCAACTGGGCACCACCCCGTTCTTCAATGCGCTGTTGCCCGGCTACGGCATCCCGGCCCTGCTCTCGGTTCTGGCTGCCTACCAGCTGCGTCACTGGCCGGATCTGCGGGTCCGCAACTTTCTGCAGGCGCTTGCCTCGCTGATGGTGCTGATGACGGCGGCGGTGCTGGTGCGCCACGCCATGAACGGCGGCGTGCTGGCCGGCGGCACCCCGACCCTCGGAGAGCAGTCGATCTACACGCTGCTGACGGTCGGCTTCTCGGCAGCCCTGATGACACTCGACCGGCAGGCGCCGAGCCCCGTCTTCCGCTACGGCTCGATGATCGCCGGCGTGATTGCCACGATCAACGTGCTGTCGCTGCACGTCTTTGCCCTCAACCCCTATTTCAGCGGCGAGAGCACCGGAGCCTGGCCCGTCGCGAACCTGCTGCTGATCGGCTACCTGCTGCCGTCCATCGCCTACGCCGGTCTTGCCTATTATGCGCGCGACAAGCGGCCGGCGCCCTATGTGGCGATGCTGGCGGCGAGCGGTTCTCTTCTCGGTTTCCTCTGGGCGACGCTCTCGGTGCGGCGCTTCTGGCAGGGCGAGAATATCGCCGACTGGAAGGGCTTCCTGCCGGACGAGACCTATACCTATTCCGTCGTCTGGCTGGCGATCGGCGTTGCGTGCCTGATCCTCGGATCGAAGTTCGACGCCCGCAGCCTGCGGCTGGCATCGGCCGGACTGGTGATCGTCACGGTCATCAAGGTCTTCCTCATCGACATGTCGAACCTGGAAGGCATCCTGCGGGCGCTCTCCTTCATCGGGCTCGGCGTGGTGCTGATGGGCATCGGACTGTTCTACCAGAAGATCCTGGCGCGCTCGTCCACGAACGTCCCCGCGCCTGCGGAAGGCGACCAGCCGTGACCGCATCGCTGGCCGCAGCCTTTGCCCCCTTCGAAGACCTCGCGCGTCAGCTTCTGGCGCATGCGACGGAGGGAGACGACGGGTCGCACGACATCGCGCACATCCTGCGCGTCTTCCGCAATGCCATGCGCATCCACGCAGCCGAGGGCGGCAACGGCCGGGTTCTCGCCGCCGCCGTGCTGCTGCATGACTGCGTCGCGGTGGAGAAGAATTCGCCGCTGCGGGCCGAGGCTTCGCGGCTGGCGGCGGAGAAGGCGTCGAACGTGCTGGCGGCATTGTCTTGGGACGAGACGGATATCGGCGCCGTTGCCCATGCCATCACAGCCCACAGTTTTTCCGCCAATGTCACGCCGGAGACGCTGGAGGCGAAGATCCTGCAGGATGCCGACAGGCTGGACGCCATCGGCATGGTGGGGGCGGCGCGCTGTTTCTACATCGCCGGGCGCATGGGATCCGGCCTCTACGATCCGGCCGATCCGCTGGCAACCGAGCGACCGCTCGACGACAAGGCTTTCGCCATCGACCACTTCGAGACGAAGCTCTTCAAGCTGGCCGAAGGTTTCCGGACGCCGACCGGACGGGCACTGGCCACAGAGCGGCACACGCGCTTGAAGCATGTGCTCGACTTGTTTCTCGACGAAATCTGAAGGTTCTCCTATGCACGTCAGCGCATTGCATTTCTATCCCCTGAAGAGCGGCCGCGGCATTGCCTTGCGCGAGGCCGAGATCGGCGCGGAAGGTATTCCCGGCGACAGGCGCATGATGCTCGTCGGTCCCGACGGGACATTTATCACCCAGCGCGACACGCCAGCGCTTGCCCGGCTGGAGGTGCAGCCGCAGGCGACAGGCGCGACGATCACGCTCGCTGGCGGCGAGGTTCTCGACGTCGTGCAACCGCCGGTCGACAGACGGATGGACATCGTCGTCTGGAAATCGACCGTCAGCGCCGCTGTGGCGGACGATGCCACCAATGCCCGCCTTTCTACGTGGATCGGCCGCGAGGTTAGGCTGGTGTTCTTCGACGAGATGGCCGAGCGGACGGCGAGCGCCGAATGGGCCGGTGACGGCACGCCGGTGACCTTCGCGGACGGCTACCAGGTGCTGATCACCACCACCGCCTCGCTCGCGGCCCTCAACGCCGACATGGAAGCCCATGGCGAGGGCAGCGTCGGCATGGAGCGCTTCCGGCCGAACATCGTGCTGGAGACGGATGAGCCCTGGGCGGAGGACGGCTGGGTGACGCTCGACATCGGCGGCATCACCTTCGACCTCGTCAAGCCCTGTGCCCGCTGCATCATGACCACCCAGGACCAGTGGACCGGCTCCCGGGATGCTGCGAACCCGATGCCGGCCATGGGGCGCATCCGCATGTCGGCCGATCGTCGCGTTCCCGGCCCTCTGTTCGGCTGGAATGCGGTGCCCCGCGGCAGCGGCCGCATCGAGATCGGCAGCCCGGCAAAGGTGGCCGCCACGCGCGACTTTCCGTGGTCGATCAAGAAGCGGTGATTTTTCGGCTTGCCTCAAACCTGATGGACGCTATTTTCAGGCACGGTTGTCAGACAACCTGCCTGCCTTTCTGCCAGCGACCTCCCGTGTGACTCTCGAGGCCGTCCTCTCAGGGAAATACCATTCATGACACCTCGGGCGACCGGCCTCGCATTCGCGCTTCTGGCGGTGACCATATTTTCGATCCAGGACGGTGTCTCCAAGCACCTCGGCGACAACTATCCCGCCATCTTCATCGCCATGATGCGCTATTGGGCCTTTGCAGGCTTTGCCGTCATGCTCGCCGGCCGCTCCCGCGGCGGCATCCGCGTCGCGGCGACAACGCCACGGCCCTGGCTACAGATCTTCCGGGGTGTACTGCTGGCGGTGCAGATCGTCGTGGCGATCCTGTCGTTTTCGATGGTGGGACTGGCGCAGAGCCAGGCGATCTTCCAGTCGGCGCCGCTCCTGGTGGCGCTCCTGTCGATGCCGCTGCTCGGCGAACGAGTCGGCTGGCGGCGATGGACGGCGATCGCCGTCGGCTTCGTCGGCGTCGTGCTGATCCTGAAGCCGGATGCCGGTGGCTTCGACATGAGGATGCTGCTGCCGATGGCCGGCGCCGTGATCTACAGCCTCTATTCGATCACCACGCGGCTCGCAAGCCGGACGGACGCCGCCTCGACCAGCTTCTTCTACACCGGCGTCGCCGGTGCCGCCGCCATCTCGCTGGTCGGACCGTTCTACTGGACGAGCTTTTCGGGCAACGACGGCTACTGGATGGCGGCACTCTGCATGTTCGGCATCGCCGGGCACTATTTCCTGATCCGGGCCTTCGACTACATCGACGCCGTCATCGTCCAGTCAATGTCCTACCTGCAGCTCGTGCTGGTGACGATCATCGGGGTGCTGATCTACGAGGAAACGCTCGGCTTCAACATGGTCGTCGGATCGGTGATCGTCGTCGCCGCCGGCCTGTTTACGATCTACCGCGAGGCGCGCGCCGGAAAGCGCCCCCTGAAATTGGATCCCAGCGGTGAGCTTTGAAAGCCTTCATCAATCCTGGTGATGCTTGCCTCTAAAAAACTGATTTCGGGAAAAGCCCACGCAGCGCTATGGTCTCTCTCTTAGCGAACTTCAGGAGAGCCAGGATGCCGCAGGCCATCAAGTCCCCCATGCCCTGGGTGATCATCCTCTCGGGCTGCCTGATCGCGATGCTGACCTTCGGGCCGCGCTCGGCCATGGGCTTCTTCCAACTGCCGATGCTTTCCGATACCGGCTGGGACCGCTCCACCTTCGGGCTGGCCATGGCGTTCCAGAACCTCTTCTGGGGACTGAGCCAGCCCTTCTTCGGGGCGCTTGCCGACAAATACGGCACCGGCCGCGTGCTGGTGATGTCCGGCCTGCTCTACGCCGCCGGGCTCCTGGTGATGGCCTACGCGGACGCGCCCCTCTGGCTGCACATCGGCGGCGGCGTGCTGGTCGGAACGGCCATCGGCGCCGGCTCCTTCAGCGTCATCCTGTCTGCCTTCGCGCGGCATGTGACGCCGGAGCAGCGCTCCATGGCCTTCGGCTTCGGCACGGCGGCGGGTTCGGCGGGCATGTTCCTGTTTGCGCCTCTCAGCCAGGCGCTGATCAGCAATCTCGGCTGGTCCGACAGCCTGGTTGCCATGTCGATCATGATGCTGATCGTGCCGTTGCTCGCCTATCCGCTGCGCGGCAACGGGTCTTCCGGCAGCCAGTCTCAGGCGGCCTTCAAGCAGACTGTCGGCGCGGCGCTGAAGGAAGCGCTCGGGCACAAGAGCTATCTCCTGCTCACCACCGGCTTCTTCGTCTGCGGTTTCCAGGTCGCCTTCATAACCGCGCATTTCCCCGCCTATCTTGGCGATATCGGCATCGAGGCAAGCTACGCCGTGATCGCGATGGCGCTGATCGGCTTCTTCAACATCATCGGGTCGCTGGCCGCCGGCTACATCGGGCAGCGGTACTCGAAGCCCTACTTCCTCGCCTACATCTACATCGGCCGTTCGATCGCCGTAACGGCCTTCCTGCTGCTGCCGCAGACGCCTTTGTCCGTCGTCATCTTTGCGACCGTGATGGGGCTCTTGTGGCTTTCCACAGTGCCGCCGACCAATGCGCTGGTGGCGATCATGTTCGGAACGCGCCATCTCGGTCTGCTCGGCGGGCTCGTGTTCCTGTCGCACCAGATCGGATCGTTCCTCGGCGTCTGGATGGGCGGCTATCTCTATGATCGCCTGGGCTCCTACGACGCCGTCTGGTGGCTGGGCGTGATCCTCGGCCTGTTTGCCGCCGTGATCCACTGGCCGATCCGCGAAAAGCCCGTGGCACGGCCGCAACCCGCCGCGGTGCCGGCCTAACCCGCCTCCTGCACATCCGGCCGCGACAGCGCCTTCAGCGCCGCCTGGACGAAACCGTCCCGGGCGGCGTTTTCGGTAATGCCGCGCGGCTCGTAGATGTGGCGATGGAGAAAGTACCCAGTCAGGCGGAAGGCGGACGCCATGCCTGCCGCATCCGCGGCGGCTCGTGACCCTTCCTTCAGGAAGGACGGCAGCGCCAAAAGGCGGTCAGCATAGGGTGCCCCAGCGGCGCCGGAGACCGCGCGCCCGCTCTTCGGAGACACATAGAGAAGGTCGTCCCGGACGCCGGTGGCGGCGCATTCGGCCAGATCGAGGCCATAACCGAGGTCGTTGAGGATTGCGAGTTCGAACCGCACGAAGAGCTCTCCGGCATCGGCGGGATCATCCATCGCCTCCAGGATGACGTCGAGCGCCTCGTAGAGGTGCGGATGGGGATCTCGCTCCGGCAGGAGGCGCAGCAGGGCGCCCATGGCCTGCACCCCATAGAGAGAGGTGGCGGTTTCCATCAGCCGGGCCGCCCGCAGCTTCACCGGCTCCAGCTTGAACTCGCCGAGGTGTTCGTCGAGCCGAGCCCGCCAGACCACCTCCACCTGGTTGCCGGGCTGCAGCACCGGCTGCATGGTGCGGGACCGGCCGGAGCGCACGATGCCGAGATGCCGGCCGCGGTCGCGGGTCATCACTTCGGCGATCACGCTCGTCTCGCCGTGCCGCTTCACCCCGATGATGATTGCTTCATCCTGCCACTGCATCGATGCGTCGGTTCCTGTCGCCGTGAGAGAGCTATAGCCGATACGCCGCCGAGCCTGAATTGTTAATGCTGACGCTTATCCTGTTTGGCGAAGGCGGCACAATCTTGATGAGGTTCGGAACAAAAGGCCCTCCTCCGGAATTGCTCAGCGGAAATCCCACCGAGGTGCACCCATGAAATATCTTCCCATCGTTCTGCTTCTCGTCGCCTCCCCGGCGGCGGCCCAGTCGCCCGAGCTTGAGCAGGCCTGCGCAGCCGTTGCGCAGAACTTCCTGCTGACACCGACCGTCAAGACCGGTGTGGTGCAGTCGTTTCCAAACCTGGAGCCGCCCGGCGCCCGGATGACCTTCTCAACCCGCGCAGACCCTCAGCCGACCGATTTCACCAATGAGATCGAATGCCAGTTCGCCACCGCGACGCCGCCGCTCAGCCTGACCCGCTTCTGCATATCCAGCGCCTGCTACTCGGAGAACGAGCAGGAACCGGAAAACCGTCGCCGGTACCTCGAGGTGAAGGCGTTAATGGACCGCCAGAACTAAGCTGCCGCCGTCCGGCACCAGTTATCTCTCCGTCCTGTTCCCCAGGACGGAGAGAGCAGATGACAGATAGCGGGCTGCAAGCGCATGTCTGCGGCTCTCCGCGATGCCAAGAGCTGCCCGACAGTGTAGCTCCAGCGGGTCTTCGGCAACGCACGTCTCAGGCTCCGGCACGATGGTGACGATGCCGCTATAGATCGATGGTCCACCACGGGCATCACGCAGACAGCGCCCGATCGCTGAGACGGCGATCTCGCGACCGTCCGGGTGAACGACCCGGTAGTTTTCCTTGTAGAGGCCACCAGTCAGGATGGCGTCATGCACCGAACGGGCGAGCCGCTGCCGGTCACCATCCTTGACGCAGCGAATGACCTCGGCAATCGGCACGCCTTCCGCCAGGGCTTCCAGCGAAATCCCGAAAACGGACGCGATGACCTGGTCACCGTAGACGCGATCCTCAGGGACAATGAAACTATAGATGCCGGTGACCATATCCCCGTTTTTATTGTCGTTTATCACCAAGAGCCGCCCTATCCACCTCATGCGATTTTCAGCAAAGGCTTATGACAGTCCAAACTGCATTAGCAACTGCTTAAAGTGCGGACGGCGTCTTCGGAGAGTCATTATCCTCGGGGAAATTCCAGACCCATCTCGCGGAACCGCTCCGGATCGTCGCCCCAGTTCTCCCTCACCTTGACGAAGAGGAAGAGGTGGACGGGCTGCTCGAGGATTTCAGAGAGTTCCTTTCGCGACGCTGTCGAGATCGCTTTGATGGCATCGCCGTTCTTGCCGAGCGCGATCTTCTTCTGGCTGTCGCGCTCCACGTAGATCACCTGCTCGATGCGGACAGAGCCATCCTTGCGCTCCTCCCACTTCTCGGTCTCGACGTGCGACGCATAGGGAAGCTCCTGGTGCAGGCGCAGGAAGAGCTTCTCGCGGGTGATTTCGGCGGCCAGCTGGCGCATCGGGAGATCGGAAATCTGGTCCTCGGGATAATACCAGGGGCCTTCCGGAAGCCGATCCGTCAGAAAGTCCAGGAGGTCGGTGCAGCCGGAACCGGTAGTGGCCGAGACCATGAAGGTGCGCTCGAACTCGACGACCTCGTTGGCCGCCGCCGTCAGCTTCAGCAGGCTTTCAGGATCGACCCGGTCGATCTTGTTGAGGACCAGGATCTTCGGCTGGTGGACGTCCTTAAGCCCCTGCAGGATGGCGTCGGCATCGCCGCGCAACCCGCGCTCGCTGTCAATCAGCAGCATGATCAGGTCGGCGTCCTTGGCACCGCCCCAGGCGGACATCACCATGGCGCGGTCCAGCCTGCGGCGCGGCTTGAAGATGCCGGGGGTGTCCATGAAAACGATCTGGGCGGTCTTGTGGATGGCGATGCCGCGGACGATGGCGCGGGTGGTCTGCACCTTGTGGCTGACGATCGACACCTTGGCGCCGACCAGGCGGTTCAGGAGCGTCGACTTTCCTGCATTGGTGGCGCCGATGAGCGCCACAAAGCCTGACCTCGTCGCTGCTGCTGGCTGCTCCGGCTCGGTATCGATGATGTTGTCGTTCTCTGTCATGTTCCCATTCAACTTTCGGCAGACTGTTTCTGCCATATGCCTTCGCGCTCCAGCATTCTGGCGGCGGCAACCTGCTCTGCCGCCCGCTTGGAGCGATCGACACCGGTCTCTGGCGCAATGCCCTTGATTTCGACGGTGACGGTAAAACGCGGATCATGATCCGGACCGGAGCGCTCGTCCACCCTGTAGGCCGGGGTCAGAGCGAATTTCGCATGCGCCCATTCCTGGAGCTCGGTCTTGGCATCGCGCCGGGCACCGTCGGCCCGGGTCGCCCGTTCCTGCCAATAGCGGGTGATGAAGGTCCTTGCCGCCTCCAGGCCGCCGTCGAGATAGAGAGCCGCAATCAGGCTTTCCACCACGTCGGCGCGCACGTTCAGCATGCGCTTGCCGGTCAGCTTTTTCACGTCGGCGCCGGTGCGGATGTAGCGATGCAGGTCCATCTCGTCGGCGACTTCAGCGCAGGTCTCGGCGCTCACCAGTTGGTTCAGCCGCACCGAAAGCTCACCCTCCGCGGCCGTCTTGAACGTGCGAAACAGCAATTCGGCGACGCACAGACCGAGCACACGGTCGCCCAGAAACTCCAGCCGCTCGTAGTTGGCGCCCTTGGCTGACCCGGTGCTGGCATGCGTCAGCGCCCGGTCCAGCCATTGCTTGTCGACGAACTCATGGCCGATGAGCGTTTGGAGCTTCGACTGATCGTCCGCCGAGAGCAACTTCCCCTTCATTCAGT
Source organism: Rhizobium sp. PK7-22 (assembly GCF_056530405.1). Lineage (NCBI taxonomy): Bacteria > Pseudomonadati > Pseudomonadota > Alphaproteobacteria > Hyphomicrobiales > Rhizobiaceae > Rhizobium > Rhizobium sp. PK7-22. The sequence continues at coordinate 1,919,769 of NZ_CP096514.1, read as the reverse complement.
TGACACCCTTGAACAGGCGCTCCCAGCGCATGTTGGAAGGCCACTTCCAGAATTCGCGGAAGGAGGTATCGTTGCCAACGGAGAAGAAGATGACGCTGGCGCGGCCCACCAGGTTCTCGGCCGGCACAAAGCCGACGTCGAAGCGGCTGTCGAGAGAGTTGTCGCGGTTGTCGCCCATGAAGAAATAATGGCCCTCCGGCACGATGAACTCGCGGGTGTTGTCGCCGCGGGAATTGGCGACCTGGTCCAGCGTCTCATAGCTGACGCCATTGTCGAGCGTCTCGCGGAAGACCGGTACGTCGCTGCCCGGGTCAAGGCGATAATCGGAGGTGAAGGAGCCGTCCTGCTGCTTGGGAACGGGCTCGCCGTTGATGGAGAGAATGCCATCCGTCATCTGGATCCGGTCGCCCGGCAGGCCGATCAGGCGCTTGATGTAGTCCACATCGGTGTCAGTCGGCAGGCGAAAGACGATGACATCGCCCCGCTCTGGCTCGCTTCCAAAGATGCGGCCATCAAAGAGATCTGGCGAGAACGGCAGGGAGTATTTCGAATAGCCGTAGGCGAACTTGTTGACGAAGATGTAGTCGCCGACGAGCAGCGTCGGCATCATCGACCCAGACGGAATCGTGAAGGGCTGGAAGAAGACCGTCCGGATGACCATCGCCAGAAGCAGCGCCTGGATAATGACCTTGATGTTTTCCCAGAGGGCGCTGTCATGCTTCTTGCTGGCTTTATCGGACACGGGGCGTCTTTCTTTTGAATTCCTGCATTTTGGCTCTCTCTAGCCCCTTCGCCATGCGGCGGCAATGCCTCAATCCGCCACGGGCCTCGCCTCGATGACAACGAAAGCCTGCGCATAGGGATATTCGTCAGTGATAGTGACATGCACCACGGCCTCATGGCCGGCGGGCATAAGGGAGGCGAGAATGGTGGCAGCCCCTCCGGTCAAGGCCATGGTCGGCTTGCCGCCCGGCAGGTTGACCACGCCCATGTCCTTCCAGAAGACGCCCTGGGCCAGGCCCGTACCGAGGGCCTTGGAGCAGGCTTCCTTGGCGGCAAACCGTTTGGCATAGGAGGCGGCGCGGTTGCGGCGGCGGTCGGACTTCGTGCGCTCGACTTCGGTGAAACAGCGCCGCGTGAAGCGTTCGCCATGGCGCTCAAGCGTTTTTTTCGATACGGCGAATGTCTATAAGATCGCTGCCCATGCCGATGATCATTGGTCCCTCCTTCCGGGAGGGCTCCCGGCGCGCGTCGTTGACTGCGCCATGACTTGAGCATTGGCAGGCGCGACGTCAAGCATCATGACAGTAAGGATTCCTTAATCATTGGCCCGCCATTAACCTGGAATTAAAGAAATTCCCCAATGAATAGAGTTGCTCGTTCGCTGCCGTAGCGGAACTCCCTGCATCGGTGCATGCGCAGGCGCAGGAAGCAGAACCCTTGTGGTTCTGAACGCATGACGCGCTTCCTCCGCCTTGGTCCCCGCGGCCATGTCTCACCCCACGCCAGCCCATCAAACGCGTCTCCGGTACATCATCGCGGCGCCGCGATCTTTGGTCTAGGCCGCCGATAGGCGCAGAGAGGACCGCGCATTTTACGTCATGCGCTCCATCCTGCGACATTCGACGGCAGACATGAACTGCAACGGTAACCGAGTGTAGGCGCCTTATGACTCCCATCTCCGCCCTTCCAGCGAGCCAGATCCGCTACCTCTCGGCTGCCGACATCACTGCGCTCTCGCGCGACGAGATCGCGTCTCTCAGCGCGTCCCATATCCGGGCGCTGAACTCCGAACAGGTTGGCGCGCTGGAAGCCGAGGATATTGCCGCCCTCAGCGTTGCCCAGATAAAGTCGATCTCGAACCATGCCATCAAGGGCTTGAGCCTGGAGAACATCGCTGTTCTCGACGCCGCCAAGATCGCGGGCCTGCATACGGCGCAGGTGGCGGCCCTCACCACCGACCAGATCGCTGCAATGTCGGCCAACCAGATCGAGGCCTTCAGCTCCTCCCAGACGCGCGCCTTCAGCGCCGCGCACCTCGAAGCCATGAGCGCCGAGGACATTTCGCGGCTGACGCCTGCCGAAATCTCCACCGTCAGCGCACGCGCTCTGGCAGGTCTGTCTGCCGATATCCTAGCCGGTCTCAGCACCGGCCAGACGGGTGCGCTCACTGCGGCGCAGATCAAGACCCTGACGACCGAACACATCGCGGCGCTCACCACGAACCAGATCGCATCGCTCAGTACTTCCGCCATCGTGGGCCTGACGTCGACCCAGGTCGACGCCATGAGCGCCGAACAGATTGGCGCATTCACCAGCGCCCAGACCCGCGCCCTCAGCCGCGCGCAAATCGCCGCGATGGGTGCCGAAGACATTGCAGCCTTTGCCAGCGCCGATATCGCGGCGATCAGCACGAAGGCCATCACCGGACTGTCGTCGAACACGATGGCCCAGCTTGACGCGACGCAACTCGGCGCGCTGACCGCATCGCAGGTGACCGCGCTTTCCACACTGCAGGTTGCCGCGCTCACGGCCAGCCAGCTGGCAGACCTGAGAACCGACCAAGTCGCTGCCCTCAATGCGCGGCAGGTAGCAGCCCTCACCCCTTCGCAGGTCACCGGGCTCGACAGCAAGCTCGGGTCGCTAAGCGTGCAAGCGATGGCCGGTCTCACCACCAGCCAGATCAGCGTCATGAGCCCAACGGAGATCGGGGCATTCAACACAAGTCAGGTCGGGGCGTTGTCGGCAAGGCAGGTCGCAGCGCTCAGCGCCGAGCAGATCACGGCTCTCGACACCAAGATCAGCGCGCTCAGCGCCAGAGCCGTCAGCGGGATGACCACCACGCAGATCAGCGCCATGAGCCCCACTGAGCTCGGCGCTTTCAGCGAGGTCCAGATGGCAGCCTTGAGGAATACGCAGCTCTCCGCCCTGGCCGCGGAGGACATTGCCGAACTCTCCACCGGCGACATTGCCGCCATCAGCACCCGGTCCATCGCCGGCCTGACGGGCGCCGCCGTAATCCAGCTCGATTCCGCCCAGATCGGTGCGCTGACGACCAGTCAGATTGCGTCCCTGACGACGGACCAGATCGCCGCGCTGACGACCGATCAGATCGGCAACCTGAGCACATCCCACGTGGCCGCCCTCACCTCCAAGCAGGTTGCGGCACTCAGCGTGGAGCAGATGACGGCACTCGACAGCAAGATCAGCGCCATCAGCGCCCGGGCTATTGCCGGACTGACGACCGAGCAGATCGATGCCATGAGCCCGACCGAGCTCGGCGCTTTCAGCGAAACCCAAGTCGCGGCATTGCGGGCGCCCCAGCTGGCGGCGCTGAGCGCCGAGGACATCGCAGAATTCTCCACCAATGACATTGCCGCGATCAGTTCTCGGGCGATCCTCGGTCTCTCGACCAGCGCTCTTGCCGGTCTCGACAGCGCCCAGCTCGGCGCTCTCGGCACGGCACAGGTAGCCTCCCTCTCGACGACCCAGATCGCAGCCTTGACGACCGACCAGGTGTCCGGCCTGAGCAGCACGCAGCTCGGTGCGCTGACATCCCGGCAGGTCTCGGCTTTAACGGACACGCAGATCACTGCGCTCGACACCAAGATCAGCGCGCTCGCCACACGCGCCGTCGCAGGCTTTACGGCGTCACAGCTCACGGCCATGAGCCCGACGCAGATCGAAGCTTTTTCCGAGGATCAGACGGCAGCGCTCAAGGCGACGCAGCTTGCGGCCATGGCAGCAGAGGATATCGCGGCCTTCTCCACCAGCGATATTGCCGCCATCAACAGCAGGGCGATCGCCGGCCTTTCAACGAGCGCCATCGCAGGCCTGGGTTCAGCGCAAATCGGCGTGCTTTCCACCAGCCAGATCGCAGCGTTTTCAAGCGAACAGGTTACCGCCCTGACGGCTGAACAGTTCGGCATCCTCACCACGGACCAGATCGCGGCGCTGACATCGCGTCAGGTTGGGGTGATGAGCGCGGACCAGATTTCGGCGCTGGATGCCAGGATCAGCGCACTCAGCGTCAAGGCTGTGGCTGGCCTGACCACGTCGCAGATCAGCGCCATGGCACCGAGCGAGCTTGGCGCACTCAACGAGGCACAGATCGCGGTTCTGAAGATGACGCAGCTTTCCGCTGTTGCCGCGGAAGACATTGCGGAGTTTTCAACATCCGACATCGCGGCCATCAGCGCAAAGGCGATTGCCGGCCTCGCCACGGCTGCGATCGCCGAGCTCGACGCCGCCATGCTGGCTGCGCTGTCGACCAGCCAGGTTGCGGCCTTGTCGACCGACCAGGTGGCTGCCTTGACCGCCGATCAGATCGGCGATCTGAACACGGATCAGGTGGCTGCGCTGACGGCAAGGCAGGTGGGTGCGATGACTGCCGAGCAGATCAGCGCGCTCGACGCGGACATCGCCGTGCTCAGCACCAAGGCCATTTCCGGACTGACGACATCTCAGATCGCAGCAATGAGCCCGACCGAAATCGGCGCCCTGACCGACGCACAGGTCGGCGTGCTGAAGACGGCCCACTTTGCCGCCATGGCTGCGGAGGATTTTGCCGAATTCTCGACGAGCGATATCGCGGCAATCAATGTGAGGGCAATTCCGGGGATTGCAGCAGGTGTCTTCGCGACACTGACCAGCGATCAGTTGATGGCCTTTACGACGGATCAGATCCAGGCGGCCAAACCAGACCAGGTGGATGCGCTGATCGCCGCCTTCAACGCCCTCTAGACCATCTGCTGAAATGCTCAGCGAGTCCGGCAAGGCCGCTGCTAGGCCTGCTTCACGAGGGCGGTTTCACGTCCACGGCCGTGCCAGTGCGCGGCCGCAACAGGATGAGTGTTGATACTCGGTAAAACGTCTTGTCTTAGAACATCTTGCGGAACATGCCGCGATCGATCTGGCGCTGACGGTATTCGAGATCAACGCGATCAGCCGAACCATTCAAATAATCGAGCTCGCGTTCTTCGATGCTGGGGCCGCGCAGGCTGCGGGCAAACTTCTTTACGGGACCAAACATAGTCTTCTTCCTCTTCACGTCTTTGTTCTATTGCACTGCAGCAATATAGGCGCTCGGCAGGACAAAGACCAACGCCACCTGAGCGGTCCTGCCCTGCTTGGGAAGCATGGCAGAACCGACAGGATGACCAGGAAAAGGGCAGTTCAGTCGTAGACGCGCTTGACCGTGGAAATGCAATCAAGATCCTTCAACTGGGTCAGCATCTGGTTCAGCTGCCGAAGGTCCCAGACTTCCACGTCGATGAGGATCTCGGAAAAGTCGGCGGCGACACGCCCCATGTCGAGATTGCGGATATTGATGTCGAGGCTGCCGATGGTCTGGGCCACGGTCGCCAGGGTTCCGGGCTCGTTCAGGGCATTGATGATGATCCGGGCCGTGAAGCGCGACTTGTTGGCGTCGTCGAGATCCCAGCGCATGTCGATCCACCGCTCGGGTTGGTCGTCGAAGCGCTGCAGCGCCGAGGCCTGGATCGGGTAGATGGTAATCTTCGTCTCGTTCTCCATGATCCCGACGATCCGGTCGCCCGGGACCGCACCGCTCGGGGCGAAGTTCACCTCCATGTTGCCGGCCAGACCGCGGATCGGCAGCGGGACCGAACCCTGTCCGTCTGCCTGCTCGTCGTCGGGAGCCTCGGCGGAGCGACCGGGGATGCGGAACATCATGCCGGAGACGCTGCGCACGTTGAACCAGCCTTCGTCCGCCAGGGGCTTGATGGTGACGCGCTCGTCCTTGTAGTCGGGATAGACCGCGCGCATGACGTCGAGCGACGACAGCTCTCCGCGTCCCACGGAGGCGATGGCATCCTCCACGTCCTTCTGGCCGAGGCGATGGAGCACGGGCTTCAGGCTTTCACGGGAGAAGACCTTGCCGGCGCGCTCGAAGGTGCGCTCGAGGATGCGGTGGCCGAGGCCGGAATACTGCTTGCGGATTGCCATGCGGGTCGCCCGGCGAATGGCGGCGCGCGCCTTGCCGGTGACGACAATCTCCTCCCAGGCGGCCGGTGGTACCTGCACGCCGGAGCGGATGATCTCGACCTCGTCGCCGTTGTTGAGCCGAGTAACGAGCGGCATGATGCGGCCATTGATCTTGGCGCCCACGGTGGTGTCGCCGATGTTGGTATGGACCGCATACGCGAAATCGATCGGCGTGGCGCCACGCGGCAGAGCGATCAGCTTGCCCTTCGGGGTGAAACAGAAGACCTGGTCCTGGAACAGCTCGAGCTTCGTGTGCTCCAGGAACTCCTCCGGATTGTCGCCTTCGGAAAGGGCCTCGATCGTGTGACGCAGCCAGGAGTAGGCGCTGGACTCCTTCGACAGGAGCTCCCCGCCCTCGCCGCCTTCGCCATCCTTGTAGAGCGCATGGGCGGCGATGCCGTATTCGGCGATCTCGTGCATCCGGGTCGTGCGGATCTGCAGCTCGATGCGCTGGCGCGTTGGTCCGATGATGGTGGTGTGGATCGAACGATAGTCGTTCTGCTTCGGGGTGGAGATGTAGTCCTTGAAGCGGCCTGGCACGACGCGCCAGCGCATGTGGACGATGCCGAGGGCGCGATAGCAGGCGGGAATGTCTCCCACCATAATGCGAAACCCGTAGATGTCGGAAAGCTGTTCGAAGGACAGTGACTTCGACTGCATCTTGCGGAAGACGGAGTAAGGCTTCTTCTGGCGGCCCTTGACCACGGCGTCCAGCAGCCCGTTGGCAACCAGCAGATCGCGCAGTTCGTCCTCGATCTTGGTGATCAGACCCTCGTTGCGGGCGGAAAGCTCCACAAGACGCTTCGTCACCGTCTCATAGGCTTCGGGGTTGAGGTAGCGGAAGGAGAGATCCTCGAGCTCGTCGCGGAGGTCCTGCATGCCCATGCGGCCCGCAAGCGGCGCATAGATGTCCATGGTCTCTTCGGAGATGCGCGCCCGCTTTTCCGGGTTCATATGCTCCAGGGTGCGCATGTTGTGCAGGCGGTCGGCGAGCTTGACCAGCAGCACCCGCACATCGTCGGAGATCGCCAGCAGCAGCTTGCGCAGGTTTTCCGCCTGCTTGGCCTTCTTGCTGACGAGATCGAGCCGCTTGAGCTTCGTCAGCCCCTCGACAAGGCGGCCGATGTCTTCGCCGAACAATTCGTCGATCTCGGCGCGGGTCGCCGTGGTGTCTTCGATCGTGTCGTGCAGCAGGGCGACTGCAATCGTCGACTCGTCGAGATGCATGTCGGTGAGGATAGCGGCCACTTCGAGCGGGTGCGAGATGTAGGGATCGCCGCTGGCGCGTTTCTGCAGGCCATGCTTCTGCATGGCGTAGACATAGGCCTTGTTGAGAAGAGCTTCGTTGGCATCAGGCTTGTATTTCTGAACCCGCTCAACAAGCTCATATTGCCGCATCATGCCGAAAGGATTCCTGATTTGAAAAACGAAAAAGGCGCGCCAGTCGCAGACTGGCGCAGCCATCATGATGCAGGCAAACTATTTCCGACCAGACAATGAACGATCAGTAATCGTCGCTCTTTTCCGGCGGAACAAGACCCTCGATGCCGGCAAGCAATTCTTCTTCCGACATCTGGTCGAACGTCACCGGTTCCGGCAGGTCGTCGTCCTGGTCGTTGCGGTCGGCGTTCGTGGCAGCTCCTGCGTTGGCCGCGAGCAGCGAGGCCGGATCGGGCTCGGGCTCGTCGATTTCCACATGCTTCTGCAGCGAGTGGATCAGGTCTTCCTTGAGATCATCGGGCGACAGCGTCTCGTCGGCGATTTCACGCAGCGCAACCACCGGATTCTTGTCGTTGTCGCGGTCGATGGTGATCTGCCCACCTTGGGAAATCTGACGTGCGCGATGGCTGGCCAGAAGCACGAGCTCGAACCTGTTGTCGACTTTGTCGATGCAATCTTCTACGGTGACACGGGCCATTGCCTGTCCTTTGCGGTCGTTTTTGTTCGGGAGTTAATACGCCCGATACAGCCATTGCAGCGGGAATTCAAGTTTTTCCTGCGATACGCCCTCATCCCTCACCACTCCTGTTCGGCGATCGAGCACGAAGATTTCGATCAAAGGTGCTTGGCGAAAGTCGAATCGTACCATAAATGCGACTACATGACCGATCGGTAATGTAAAAATGGCTTTTTAGCGTGGCGATTCAGGTCCGGGAGGCCTGCCGGCGCCAGTCCTGCTCAGCAGGATATTATAATGTAGGGATGGAGAAACATGTTCGACCCAAGAGAAAAAATCGCCCTTTTCATAGATGGAGCAAACCTCTACGCCGCTTCCAAGAGCCTCGGCTTCGACATCGATTACCGCAAGCTGCTCACGTCATTCCAGAAGCGCGGTTATCTGCTGAGGGCCTATTACTATACGGCTTTGATAGAGGATCAGGAGTACTCATCGATCCGCCCGCTGATCGATTGGCTGGACTACAACGGCTACAAGGTCGTCACAAAGCCGGCCAAGGAATTCACCGATTCCATGGGACGCCGCAAGATCAAGGGCAATATGGACATCGAACTGGCGATCGACGCCATGGAGCAATGCCATACGGCGGATCACCTGGTGATCTTTTCCGGCGATGGCGACTTCACCACGCTCGTGGAAGCGCTTCAACGCAAGGGCCGCAAGGTCTCGGTGGTCTCGACCATGGCGACCCAGCCGCCGATGATTGCCGACGACTTGCGCCGCCAGGCCGACCACTTCATCGACCTCGTGTCGTTGAAGGGCGAAATCGGTCGGGATCCGTCGGAGCGTCCGCCTCGTCCGACCGAACCGGTGGAAGCCGCCGGAAGCTAGCTTGCGCGGCGGTTGTTCAGCCCGCCTTCCCCGCCTCTGCGACAGCGGGCGGGGAATGGTTCTTGCGGCTTCTGAACACCGCCTCCGTCACCAGAGCGAGCGGTATGCCGACCGCCAGCGGAATGAAGAAGTAGATCACGCGGAATGCCACAAGCGAGCCGATGGAGGCCTGATCGCCCATCACGTGACGGACAGTTGCCTCCAGGACACCGAGGCCGCCGGGTGCATGGCTGACGATAATGGCGACATTGGCGAGGACATAGGCCGTCGCCGCCTTCAGATAGCTCACGTCTCCGCCGGCGCTCATCAGTTCGCGAAGGGCTGCCGCCACGAGCGCAAAGTTCAGCGTGCCGATGACCACCTGCGCCAGAGCGAGGCGAAGCTTCGGCATCTTGAACGTCCATTTGCGGATGCGGACCGGGGCGCGGGCAAATTTTGCCAGGGCGAGATAGCCCGCCACCAACAGGATGCAGAGCACCCCGATGCCGACGATGGCGGGTTCACCGATCCGCAAGACTTCGGCGCCATCACCTGGATTGATGATCATGATGATGCCCGTCAACATCAAAAGCCCGATGGCCACCGTGATGCCAGACAACAGCACGATCTTGGTAACATCTTCGGTGTTCATTCCCCAGTGGGCATAATAGCGGTAGCGAAGGCCGCCGCTGCTGAGGCCCGCCAAGCCGACGCTCTGGCCGATGCCAAGGCTTATGAAAGAGGCAAGGCCGATCTTCGGATAACTGAGATCGTTGTCGACATAGCGCACGCCACACCAGTCAAACCCGGTGAGGCAGACGTAGGACGCCGCCGTGAACGCAAGGGCCATGACCAGGTTATAGGTGGGAATTTCAGAGACCGACGTCGTGATGTCCGACCAGGTATATTCGCTGAACACATTCCAGAGAAGATAGGTCGCAAGGACAAGGCCGAGGACGAGAAGCCCATAGGCCAGGATTTTTTTTCGATTCATGTCCGGCTCGCGCGAGAGTGTCGGCTTTAACGCAAATCTACAGTTGTTGTTCCTGTTGCCTCACCGTGTCACAGACGCTGGAGAACGGCTGCGAAGGCAGGATCCTGCGGATTGTAACCGGCTGCCGCACCGGCGAAACAGTGATCCGTTGCCGCCAAAGCCTGGATCCTGTCGACGTGGAAGAGACGCCAGCCGGCACCTGTTCCGGAAAGCTGCCAGGCACTCAGCGCCGGTTTGCCGTGGCTGTCGAATCCGAGGATATGCGGCTCGACCACCCGGACCACGTCCTTGTAGGTAAGGGCGAGCCGGAACCTGCCGACGATTGCAGCATCAATGATCCTGAGTGTCTGACGGCGGTGGGGCATCTCCCAGAACGGTCGAATGCGCCAAAGGTTCGTCTGCCCTGACTGCCGAGCAGACAGGGCTGCGGTCACGAGCTAGTTGCTCTTCAGGAGCCTGCTCTTCTGCCGGTTCCAGTCGCGTTCCTTCTCCGTCTCGCGTTTGTCGTGCAGCTTCTTGCCCTTGGCGAGCGCCAGTTCGAGCTTTGCCCTGCCCTTTTCGTTGAAGTAGATCTTCAACGGCACGAGCGTCATGCCTTCACGGTTGATCCCGACGCGCATCCGGTTGATCTCGCGCTTGCTCAGAAGCAGCTTGCGACGGCGGCGCGGTTCATGATTGAAGCGGTTTGCCTGCAGGTATTCAGGCAGATGCGAGTTGATGAGCCAGATCTCCGCACCTTCATCGGAGGCGTAGGATTCAGCGATGTTAGCCTTGCCTTCGCGCAGGGACTTGACCTCGGTGCCCGTCAAAACGATCCCGGCCTCATAGGTATCGAGGATCTCGTAGTTGTAGCGGGCCTTGCGGTTCTCCGCGACAATCTTGTTTACCGTGCGTTGGCTGCCTTTGGGGGCCATGTCTGATCCGTACCCTTCGTTTTTCTGTTCTCTCCCCACCCACGGGCGCTGGGCGAGGTTTCCCCTATGTAAGGTGGCGCCGCCGCAAAGGAAAGCGGCAGCCGTCTTTCTAGTTCAGCAGGCCGGCGTGCCGGAGCGCCGCGTCGAGCGCAGTCTCGGTCGCAGGCTCCAGCGTCGACATCAGCGGCGACCGCACCGCCCGGCTCATGCCTCTGGTCTTCCACAGGCCGTACTTTGCGCCACAGACGCCCGGTTCCAGGAAGATCGCCTTGTGCAGCGGCATCAGCCGATCCTGGTAGTCAAGCGCCTTGGCGTAATCGCCGGCAAGCGTGGCCGCCTGAAACTCGGCACAGAGCCGCGGTGCGACATTGGCGGTGACGGAAATGCAACCGACGCCGCCATGGGCGTTGAAGCCGAGTGCTGTGGCATCCTCGCCGGATAGCTGGATGAAGTCCTTGCCGCAGGTGATCCGCTGCTCGGAGACGCGCTCGATCTTCCCGGTTGCATCCTTGACGCCCGCGATATTGGCATGCGCCTTGACCAGTGCCCCCATCGTCTCCGGAGTCATGTCGATGACCGACCGGCCCGGGATATTGTAGATGATGATCGGCAGCGACACGGCGCTCGCAATGGCCGAGAAATGCGCAAACAGCCCCTTCTGGGTCGGCTTGTTGTAGTAAGGGGTCACCACCAGCAACGCGTCGGCGCCGGCCTTCTCTGCATGGGTTGCAAGCTCGATAGCTTCCCGCGTGTTGTTGGAGCCCGCACCGGCGATGACCGGAACGCGCTTCGCCGCCAGTTCGATGCAGAGCTCCACGACCCGCATGTGTTCCGCATGCGACAGCGTCGGCGATTCTCCCGTCGTGCCGACCGGCACCAATCCGCTGCTGCCCTCGGCGATCTGCCACTCCACGTGAGCGGCGAATGCCTGCTCATCAATTGCGCCATCGGCAGTAAAGGGGGTGACGAGCGCGGGCATGGATCCCTTGAACATGCAATACTCCTGGCAGGCGGAAGTCCACGCTTCGGCCGCATTCCGTGACTAAGGTGGCGCACAATAGAGCGGTGGGAATGCAACGACAAGCGGATGCTGTCGCGATTTCGTCATAGAGCCGACAGTGCCGAAAATGGCGCATTTTCATGAATCTGGTAAGCTTCCGTTAACTTGCGAAGCAGCTAATAAATATGAGGTTGTCTATTCTTGTCGCGAGTCGCCGGATGAAAAAGCCTGTGCTGCTGCTGACTGCTCTCGTGCTGGGCCTTTCGGGTGGCTGGCCGAATGCCACGCCTCTGCCCGAAGGCGCCACTCCGCTTCCCTATGCCAAGCCGGACAGCCCCACCGCGGCTTCCTTCCCAATGCCGCTGACGACGCAATCGATCCCGCGAAGCGGTCGACTGACACCGGCGCCGGTGCTGAAATCCGGCCTGGACGCCTTGTCCGATGGCAATGCCGGCCGTGCCATCCTGATCCGCAACGGCCTGCCGCACGGTTCGCTCGAACGCCAGATCCTGACCTGGGCAATCGCCACGTCCGGAACATTCGGCGTACCATCCGCTGAAATCGCTGCTGCCGAGGCGGAACTGTCCGGCTGGCCGGGGCTCGACGGGCTGCGGGCGCAGTCGGAGCGGGCGCTGTTCCTCGAGAACCCGAAGGCGGAGACGGTCATCGCGGCGTTCGAACGCGCGCCGCCACAGACGGCAGAGGGAACCTTCGTCTTTGCCCGCGCCCTGCGCGAAACGGGCAAGCAGGACGACGCCGTCGCGATGATCCGACAGCTCTGGGCCTCGGATGCGCTCGACACGGCGCTCGAGAGCCGGATCCTGAAGGACTACGGGTCCGTGCTGAAACCGGCCGATCACAAAGGGCGCATGGACTACCTGATGTACCGCAGCCGGGTGACGCAGGCGAAACGCTTTGCCGATCTTGGGGAAGCGCAGTCTCTCTACAAGGCCTGGAGCGCGGTGATCCGGGAAGCGAAGAATGCCGACGCGCTGGTGAAGGCTGTCGATACCTCCTGGGCCAAGGATCCCGCCTACCTGTTCATCCAGATCGAACAGTTGCGCCGCAAGGACCAATACGAAGACGCTGCGGCTCTGCTCAAGAAGGTGCCGCAGGATGCTGCGCAACTGATCAACCCCTCCGAATGGTGGAACGAGCGGCGTATCGTGGCGCGCGGACTGGCGGACCAGGGCGACTATCGGGCGGCCTACGAGATTGTTTCTGCCTACCGTGGCTCCCGGCCTGCCGACATTGTCGACGCGGAGTTTCACGCCGGATGGTATGCGCTGCGGCATCTGGATGATCCGGCGAGCGCCGAGCGCCACTTCCGCGAGATCGAGAAGGTATCGAACGGACCGATCTCGTCGGCGCGCGCCCTGTACTGGCTCGGCCGGACGGCCGAGCAGGCGGGTCATGACACGGCCGATGAATTCTACAGGAAGGCGGCCGCCTATCCTGGTACCTTCTATGGCCAGCTTGCAGCCGCGAAGACCGGCAGCATGACACTGAACGTCGCCGATCCCGTGCCGAGCGACGACGACCGGCAGACTTTCCTGGGGCGTGCGCCGGTGCAGGCGATCGCTCTGCTGGAGGCTACCGGCCAACAGCGGCGGGCGGAGACCCTGCAGCGGGCTCTGGCCAAGGAGATCGAGAGCCCCGGCGAGCTGGCACTGCTGGCAAAGAAGGCTGAAGAGCGCGCGAACCACTCCCTGGCGCTGCAAATCGGCAAGACCGCCTTCGCGGAAGGCCGCGACGTCGCCGCCCTCGCCTTCCCCACCGGCGTGATACCGGCCACCGCCAATATCGCCGGTTCCGGAACGGCGCTCGCCTATTCGATCGCCCGCCAGGAGAGCGCATTCAACCCGACCGCCGTCTCGCCCGCCAATGCACGCGGCCTGCTGCAGCTTCTGCCGGGAACGGCCAAGGCGGTCGCAAAACGGCACGGTCTCTCCTACGCCCCGGCACGCTTGACAGGCGATCCCGGCTATAACGCCACCCTCGGAGCCCATTACCTCGGCGAGCAGATCGCGTCCTTCGACGGTTCCTACGTGCTGACCTTCATTGCCTATAACGCGGGGCCGCGGCGGGTGCGGGAATGGATCGAGCGCTATGGCGATCCGCGCGGCAAGCCCATCGACCAGGTTGTCGACTGGATCGAGCGCATCCCCTTCCCCGAAACCCGCAGCTATGTGCAGCGGATCATGGAGAACTACCAGGTCTACAAGACGCGGCTTGGCCAGGACACCGACATCGTGGCCGACCTGCGGTTCGGGCGACAATAGGTTCTCGGGCCTGAGACTGAGCGAGGCAACGGGAATCTGTGCTCGGGATCGCATCAACGATGACATCACCTCCCGCACAAGGAATCAAAAAAGGCCCGGCAATGCCGGGCCTTTCCTTATGGTGACAAGAGGATCTGTTAGAAGTCGCGCTGAAGGCGAACGAGGCCGCCCCAGTTTTCGGTGGAATCATCGTAGGCGACGGCGACCTTGGACGTCAGGCCATCCGTGATGGCGTAGTTCACAGTCGCACCGGCTGTCCAGTAGTCGTCACCCGAGAAGCTGCCATTCGCCGCAACCTCGGTATCCCAGAAGTACTGGAATTCGGGGATGATCTGCAGCTTTTCCGTGGCGTTGAACGCATAGGCGGCAGCAAGCGACCACTCGGCACCGCCGTAGTAGACGTTGTAACCGGACGAATAGACACCGGCGAGATAGATCTTGCCCGGGCCGACATCCGCCGAACCGATGACGCGGACAGCGCCTTCTTCATTGCCGAAGTCATAGGAGCCGAGCAGTTCGATCGCCGCCGGGCCAAGCGCCGCCTGGATGACCGCTTCGAGGCCGAGATCCTGGCCGCTGGCAGTGTTGATGTTTCCATCCGCATCGAAGGTGCCGTTAAATTCTTCGTTGCTCAGCTCATCGAGCTGGATGCCTGCGGTGAAAGCGTCACCGGTGTAGATGTATGCGATCGAGGTAAAGCGGTTGGAGCCCAGTGCGTCGAGTTCACCGGGAAGGTCGTTGGCATCCCACCAGTTAAGGTAGGTACCGGCCTTGAAGCCGCCGAGCTGAAGGTAGACTTCGTCGAAGTAGAAGTCGTCGTTGGCGCTCGCAGCCGTCGTATCGCGGCTGGTTTCACCGTGAATAGCGAGGAAGCCGGTCAGTTCACCAAGCTCGGTATCGCTCTTGGAAGTCACGGCCAGACGACCGCGTGTCCATGCGTCCCAGTCGCCGTCGTTGGCGCCGTTCACGTCATCACCGAAGTCAACCTGGAAGCGGACATAGCCGCCGACCTTGAGGCAGGTTTCAGTGCCGGGGATGTAGAAGTAGCCGGTGCCGAATGCGTCGCAAACGCGAACGTATTCCATGGGTTCAGGCTCAGCCGCGATGATGGCATCGGCAGCGTTTGCGCCGGAAACTGCTGCGAGGGCAGCAGCGGAGCCAAGGAGAAGGCTCTTGATGTTCATTGTGGGACCTCCAGTCGGGTAAGTAACAGTGTCTAAAACTTCGAGAATCAAAAAAAGCCGCCTCTGGCGACTTCAATGCAGACCCTTGCATTTCTCCCGACAGACAAACCTACATTGGGTCTGCCTTTTATTGAAAAACTCCCCCGGCAGGCCGGGGGAGTTCTGTCGTTGGATTAGAAGTTACGCTGCAGACGGACGAAACCGTCAACGTAGTCTTCACCGCCGGAACCGCGACGATTTTCGTCGTTCCAGTTCGCAGTAACCTTCATGTTCAGGCCGCTGGTGATTGCGTAATCAACAGTCAGACCTGCGCGCCAGGCGTCATCACCGGTGAAGTCGCCGGAAGCGTCGAGCGAGGTGTTCGAGAAGTACTGAACGCCGGGGGTGATGGTGAACTTGTCGGTTGCCTTGAAGGCATACGAACCAGCGATCGTCCACTCGGCAGCGTTGTAGTAAACGTTGTAACCCGTGGAGTAGATACCAGCAAGCTGAAGCGTGCCTGGGCCGATAGCTGCGGAAACGAGAGCGCGAACTGCACCTTCTTCGTTGCCGAAGTCGTACGAACCGAGAAGGTCAACCGAAGCTGCACCCAAGGAAGCCGTTACGATTGCTTCGAGACCGAGGTCCTGACCAAGCGAAACGACCGAAGGAGCGCCGCTCGTGCCACCGAAGGTGGTGACGTCAGCGTTGCTCAGCTCGTCGAGCTGGATGCCAGCGGTGAAAGCGTCGCCGGTGAAGATGTAGGCGATCGAGGTCAGACGGTTGCCGCCGAGAACGTCGGTTTCACCGTTGATGCCCTTATCCCACCAGTTCAGGTAGGTACCGGCCTTGAAGCCGCCGAGCTGCAGGTAGACTTCGTCGAAGTAGAAGTCATCATTGGAAGAGGCAGCAGTTGTGCGCTCGCTGGTGTCGCCATGGATAGCCATGAAGCCAGTCAGTTCGCCAAGCTCGGTGTCGCTCTTGGAAACAACTTCAAGACGACCGCGTGTGAACGCGTCCCAGTCGTCGCCGCCGAGTCCGGTCGTTGCAGTTCCATAGCCGCGCTCGTCTGCGTCAACCTGGAAACGAACGTAACCACCGATCTTGAGGCAGGTTTCCGTGCCTGGGATGTAGAAGTAGCCAGTGCCGAATGCGTCGCAAACGCGAACGTATTCCATGGGCTCAGGCTCAGCAGCGATGATGGCGTCGGCAGCCTGGGCGCCGGATACTGCTGCGAGGGCAGCAGCGGAGCCGAGAAGAAGGCTCTTGATGTTCATTTTTGACCTCCAGTCAAAGTTTCGTAAGGGTCTGGGTTCTTTTGCTGAAGGACAGCGTTCCCTGCCCCATCCCCGTCGATTGCTAGAAGACGGACGATCCACCGCCTCGCTTCCGAGAGTGAAAATACAAGACGGGGGATGTCATGCAATCAGGAACTTGCAGGAAGCCCCGATCCCGCCCCTGCTTACGGTGGTCCTGTTGCGGAAAGGACACAAATGTGGCGATGAGGACCGTTCAAAGTTTACAGATCATTAAGAAACGACTGGATCGGCAGGTACTTAGGCGTAGCCGGCGACGCTGCCAAACCGATGCCGACCCGGCCGGAGCGCCCGAATCGCGCCGCAAAGCCGCCTTTTCGCCAGAAAGCCCGGCTGCAGATTCGGGCAATCGATCCGAAAGGCGTCCCGTTCTCTGCCAACAGCCTTGCGAGCTGCCGAATCCGATGTGGTCCGGACGCGCCACTGGCGGCCGCCGATCACGGGCCGCAGGCAATCGCAGCGGACGCCCGTTTTGCGATTGCCGCGAAAACATCAAAGTGATTCCTCTTGATGCCGCTACTCTCGACGTTTCGGCTCGATAGACGTTGAGGCCGGATATCACTCACAGCAGGAAGACACTGTGCCCCTTTCTTTCTTTTTCCGGATCGCTCTGCTGACTGTCTTGCTGCCAGCGCTTTCGGCAGCCTCATCTAACGCGTCGGCGCAAACCGCTGTTATGCCCGACACGACGCTCGTGGTGGCCGCCACCGCCTGCGGCCCTGGCTGGTCAAGGACGGCCCGCGGCACATGCCGCAGAACCCTGCAGGAGCCCGTGCCGACCCCGCGCCGGCGACCGCCAGGACGAGAGCGGGAGTTCGCTCCGTCCGGTGGCCAGCCTCCCATCGCCCCCCGCAGTACGGCACCTCTCGAGCTCGATGGACCGCCGCCACCGCATCAGCGATGGTCCCCACCACCGCCGCCGCCGCGCTGGCAGGACACCCGACCGAGACTTCCCGGGGGGCTGTCCAATCCTGCGGGGCGCCCCTGAGACGGAGCAGGTCTTGCCCCTTTTCCCGCACGGGTCGATCCGCCCCTATATTAGGACAGGGCTATCACCCCTCGTTTCGGATCATGCAGGTAGCTGAACTGGACACCTCCGGTGCCGGCGCCACATAGACCCAAATGAACCGGCACCGACCGCGTTCTGATCTGCATGCCCGTCGCGGTCGTATCGGCAGGCAAGTCGCAAACCAGCAGGAAGCAGCAAGAATGGCATCACGGATCGAAGACTATGCGATGATTGGGGACTGCGAGACGGCGGCACTGGTCTCCCGAACGGGGTCCATCGACTGGCTGTGCTTTCCGCGATTCGATTCCGCCGCCTGCTTTGCCTCCCTTCTCGGAACGGATGAAAACGGCCACTGGTCGATCACGCCACGGCAGCCGATCCTTGAGCTGCGCCGCGCCTACGTCGAGGACACTCTTGTCCTTGAGACGGAATTCGTCACCGAAGGCGGCCGTGCGGCGATCTTCGACTTCATGCCGCCACGCGACGGCTCCGCCAATCTGGTGCGGATCATCGAAGGGCGAGAGGGCGATGTTGAGTTCGACATCGATCTCGTCATGCGCTTCGACTACGGGCGCAGCGTACCGTGGGTGACGCATGATTCGTCAGGCCGGCTGACCGCAGTGGCCGGCCCGGACCGACTGACGCTGCAAAGCCCGGTCGATCTGCGAGGAGAGGATTTTCACAGCAAGGGCAGCGTTCTTGTCTCGGCAGGGCAGCGGATTGCCTTCACCCTCACCCACAGTCCTTCGCACGAGCCGGTGCCGGCTGCCCAGGATCCGGAAGCGGCCCTGCAACAGACCGTGCTTTTCTGGCAGGATTTCGTCAGCCGCTGCCCGCCGGTCAACAGCTATACGGAGATCGTGAAAAGGTCGCTGATCACGCTGAAGGCAATGACCTATATGCCGACGGGCGGCATCGTCGCTTCGGTAACGACCTCGCTGCCGGAGGCACTCGGCGGAGAGCGCAACTGGGACTATCGCTACTGCTGGCTGCGCGACGCGACCATGACGCTGATGGCCTTCATGGATCTCGGTTACCTCGACGAGGCCGCCGCCTGGCGCGAATGGCTGATGCGGGCGGTGGCCGGCACGCCCGAGCAGATGCAGATCATGTATGGCGTGGGGGGCGAGCGGCATCTTCCGGAATGGGAGGTGGACTGGCTTGCCGGCTACGAGGGTTCGCTGCCGGTGCGGGTCGGCAATGCCGCGGCAGGGCAATTCCAGCTGGATATCTATGGTGAAGTGGCCGATGCGCTGGCGCAGGCGCGCCGGCACGGCTTGCCGCCCCATCCGCGCAGCGCTTCGCTGGCCGGCGTGCTGCTTCCCTTCCTGGAAAAGGTCTGGCGCGAACCGGACGAGGGCATCTGGGAGGTCCGCAGCGGGCGAGCCCATTTCACGCATTCGAAAGTCATGGCCTGGGTGGCCTTCGACCGGGCATCGCGGCTTGCCGAGGAATTCGGCGGAGAGGCGGAAGCCGTCCGCCGGTGGCGCCAGGTGGCCGACGAGATTCACGCCGATGTCTGCCGTAATGCCTATGACGAGGAGCTCGGCAGCTTCGTCCAGTCCTATGGTTCCAAGGCGCTCGACGCCAGCGTCCTGCAGATCCCCCTCGTCGGCTTCCTGCCGCCGGAGGATCCCCGCGTCATCTCGACCGTCGAGGCGATCGAGCGCCATCTCCTTCGCGAAGGTCTGGTGCTGCGCTATGAAACCGATGTCGCCGACGACGGCCTGCCGTCCGGCGAAGGCGCCTTCCTCGTCTGCAGCTTCTGGCTCTGCGACGCACTCGTCCTTCTGGGGCGATATGCCGATGCCAAGCGGCTCTACGAAAAGCTTGCCGGACTGTGCAACGACGTCGGTCTTCTCTCGGAGGAATACGACCCGGACGCCGGCCGCATGTTGGGCAACTTCCCGCAGGCCTTCAGCCATATCGGGCTGATCAGTACGGCCCTCAATCTGGCCCGCTTGGAAGGGCCGGCCGGGGAGCGATCGGTGCCGGTGGAAGAGTTATAGAGGCGGTGGCGGCACGCCGGGCGCAACGACCGGGAAATATCAGCCGCCGAAGCCGAAATACCAGACCGCCACCGGAACTGCCGACAGGAGAACAAGCGACAGCACCACGAGCACACCGTCGCGCGTGAGCACGCCTGCTGCAAACAGCGCAATCACTGCCGACGCAATGGAGCCGGACGTGGGGATGACCTCCATGAACGGCATGAAGAGGGTCAGCACGAGGATCAGAGAGAGCGGCAGCCATAGCCACGGCCGGTGGAACAGAAAGGTGAGCCGTGCCTTGAGGAACCGCTCGACGAACCGAACCGGTTTGCGCAACCAGCTTATCCCCTTGCAGAGCTTGGCGGTCGACATGCGGCGGCGGGTGATGAAGCCCGGAAGCCAGACGCTGTCGCGGCCGATGATCATCTGTGCCACCAGGATGAAGACGATCACGGCGACCGTCGCCGTGATGCCCGGAATGGCGCTGGCGGGCGAGGTGGAGATCAGCGAAAAGACCAGCATCAGCGAGGCGAAGGACCTGTGTCCGAGCTTCTCGATCACGTCCTGGATGGCAATGCTGTCGCCATCGGCCGACTCCTCCAGCTGATCCAGAACGTCACTGAGTGCGCGCGTTTTTTCTGCCATGCTTTCCTCAAAGATGATGTCCCGACGACCGCAAAGGATCCACCGGCTTGCGGACCTTGCCCACAACGACGCCTGAATCGAGAATCGATTTGCTGAAGGACGTCCTGTCCGTCAACGCAGCAGGCCAAAGCGGCTCCCGCATCAAATCGCCAGTTATGGGGGAAAGTTCCACCTCATCTGCTTCCCCCGCCGGATCGTCCGAGGAAGACGCTCTGGCGCCGCAGCCGGACGTGCAGCATCATAGCCTGCAAGGCAGAAGTCCGCGCCAGGCCCTGCAGATATGAGATGCTGAAATGGAAAACTTTTGGGGAATGGCGGAGAAGATGGGATTCGAACCCACGATACCCTTCCGGGTATACTCCCTTAGCAGGGGAGCGCCTTCGACCACTCGGCCACCTCTCCGTTGCGGCCTGATTAAGTCGGATGATGAGCGATTGCAAGGCCTTTTCGCCGTGCCGGGGGAATTGTCCCGCCCGAGGGTTGGCGGGGGCGGGACAGGGGGTCAGTAACCGGAAGCGCCACCGCTGCCGGGCGCGCCGCGGCCGTAGCGGCCTGCGAGTCGGCGCAGGGTGGCGGCAAATTCCGCAACGTCGGAGCCGACGGCCACGAATCGCGCACCCAGATCGATGTAGCGGAGGTTGAGAGCCTCGTTGAAGGTCAGGATGCCGGCAGCCTTGCCTGCCGCGGTGATCGTGGCGAGCGCCTTTTCGATCACCTCCTGCACCTCGGGCGCCTCGATGCGGCCGAGGTAGCCCATGTCCGCGGAGAGATCCGCCGGACCGATAAAGACGCCGTCGATCCCCTCGACCGCCGCGATGTTCTCAAGATCGGCGATGGCCGCGCGGGTTTCGGCCTGGACGAGAAGGCAGATCTCGTCGGCGGCCGTCTCGGCATAGTCAGCGACCGTGTTGAAGGCCGAGGCCCGCGCGACGGCTGCACCGACGCCTCGGATGCCGTGTGGGGGATAGCGCACAGCCTTCACCAGCGCCCTCGCCTGCTCTGCCGAATCGACCATCGGCACCAGCAGTGTGCGGGCACCGGCATCGAGCAGCTGCTTGATCATCCAGGGCTCGCCCATGGGCGGACGCACGACGGCTTCCACGGGGAATGCCGAGAGCGCCCGCAGCTGCTCGATGATGCTGCGCAGATCATTGGGACCGTGTTCGCCGTCGATCACCAGCCAGTCGAAGCCGACGGTGCCGGCGAGCTCCGCCATCAGTGCCTCGCCGGTGTTCAGCCACAGGCCGATCTGCGGCCGGCCGTCACGAAGGGCGGCCTTGAAGAGGTTTTTTGGCACGGGCATGGCGTTGTTCCTAACGGAGAAGTTGCTTGAGATCGGCGGCGGGATCAATCAGCACGCGGCGGTCCGGCTCTTGGCCTGCATCGAGCAGCTTCTTGCCGGTGACATAGGCCTTGGCGTCGTTGATGGCATCCACCGCCAAAAAGCGGCCTTCGCGGAAATACCAGATCGAGATGCTGCCTTCGCGCATTCCCGGGCGCACCAGGGTTTCGTCGTAGCCAAGATTGAAGCCGGCGATCTGCAGCTTGACGTCGTATTGGTCGGACCAGAACCATGGCTTGGGATCATAAGGTGTATCGCCACCGGCGAGAACCGCCGCGATGGCCTCGGCCTGGTCGACGGCGTTCTGAACCGACTCGAGCCGGATGTTACGACCGTTCCAGGGCAGCAGCGTGCAGTCGCCGGCGGCAACGATGGCCGGATCGGAGGTGCGTCCGAAGGCGTCGACGATGACGCCATTGCCGACGTCGAGGCCGCTCTCGCGCGCCAGCCGGTCGTTCGGCGTAACGCCGATCCCGACGATGGCGAAATCGACCTCGACCACGGTGCCGTCGGAGAGTTCGGCGCCGCAGATCCTGCCGTCCCTGCCGACCAGGCGGACGAGGCCCGTCTTCTCGCGGATGGACACGCCGTGCCGGAGATGCACCGCGCGGATCAGGCCGGCCGTCTCGGCAGAGGCGACGCGCGCCAGGATGCGGTCGGCCATCTCGATCAGCGTCACCTCGACCCCGAGATGGCGGGCGACGGCGGCGGCCTCGAGGCCGATATAGCCACCGCCGATCACCAGCAGACGACGACCGGGACGCATCTCGGCGGCCAGCTCGTCGGCGTCGCGCTTGCTGCGCATGACGTAGACGCCATCGAGGTCTCCGCCGATTGCGGCCGGAAGCTCCCGCGGCGCCGCCCCCGTCGTCAGCGCCAGCGTGTGATAGTCGAGAAAGCTGCCGTCCTGCATGCGAATGCGTCGTCCGGTCCGGTCGATCTCCTCGACGAAGGTCGACAGCCGCACCTCGACATCGTGCTCGGCGTACCAGTCGTCTGGCCGGTAGGTCAGGCGGTCGAAGGTCATCTCGCCCAGCAGATACTTCTTGGAGAGCGGCGGACGCTGGTAGGGATGCACCTCCTCGGCACCGACCAGTGTGATCGGCCGCGTGTCCTTGAGGGCGCGGAGCCTGGCGGCAAGGGCAAACCCGGCCTGTCCGGCTCCGACGATCACAAGCCTGTCCGTCAATGGCCGTCCTTCCCTGCAAAGCGGCAAAATTCACGGGAGGGGTAGCGCCGGGAGGCGATTCCGTCAACCGGGAGACGGATGCGGCAGCCTTAGGCGGCGCCTGGGCGAGCGCCTGCCGCACAATCGTACAGGAGGGCACAATTCGATGGATCGCATTCAGCATGTGTTAGCTGATGTCGGGCAGACTGCGGTCCTGAGGAGACAGAAGGAGGGTGTCATGCCCTTGAATATGGACCACGATCCCAAACAAGCCGCTTCGCGAGAACAGGCGTTCGAGAAGTTCCCCATCGAACGGCCCGGCAAGATCATCTTCGTCGGCCACCATCTCAGCACGGGAACGTATCTGCGCTGCCTGATCCGCACGATGTCGCTCTACGGGGCCGAACTGGAAGTCAGCCCCCACATCCCCGTCCCCAGCAACTTCTTCCTGGAGATCCTCGGCATCCATGACGAGATCGGATGCACGGTGATCCGCCGCGAGGAGGAGAAGGTGACCGTCGGCTTCAACATGCTGATCAACGCCGAATTCCTTCACCACGTGATCCGCCTGAGCTTCGAAACCAGCCACTGAGACCTGGTCGAACGAACCATTTGGCGGCAGGCGCGGCTTGCACGCATGCGAATCGGCCCTATTGTGAGCCGGTTTCAGCGCAGCAGGTTTATCATCATCATGTCGGCATTCTCTCGTTTCACGCCCCTCATCAACGCGCTGCCGTCCACGGTTCCGTTCGTCGGTCCTGAAGCCATCGAGCGCAAGCGCGGCCTGGCCGTACAGGCCCGGATCGGCGCGAACGAGAACGGTTTCGGTCCGGCTCCGTCGGTCTTGCAAGCGATTGCGGAAGCGGCCCCCTCGACCTGGAAGTACAACGACCCGGAAAATTTTGCCCTGAAGCAGGCGCTGGCCGCTCATCTCGGCTGCCGGCCGGAGAACCTGGCAATCGGGGAAGGCATCGATTCGCTGCTCGGGCAGATCGTCCGGCTGGTGATCGAGCCGGGGTTTTCGGTGGTGACGTCACTCGGCGCCTATCCGACCTTCAACTTCCATGTCACCGGCCATGGCGGACAGCTCGTGACGGTGCCTTATGTGGACGACCGCGAAGACCTCGACGGCCTGCTCGATGCGGTCCGCCGCGAAAACCCGCCGCTCGTCTATTTCGCCAATCCCGACAATCCGATGGGCAGCTGGTGGAATGCCGACAGCGTCGTGGCCTTCGCGCTTGCGGTGCCTGAAACCTCGCTGCTCATTCTGGACGAGGCCTATTGCGAAACTGCACCCGCCGGCTCGACGCCCGCGGTCGAGGCGCTGCTCGACCGTCCGAACGTGATCCGCACCCGCACCTTCTCCAAGGCCTACGGCCTGGCCGGCGCCCGCATCGGCTACGCCATCTCGACGCCGGGAACGGCCGCGGCCTTCGACAAGATCCGCAATCATTTCGGGATGGCGCGCATCAGCACCGCGGCGGCGCTCGCGGCACTGGCCGATCAGGATTATCTGGGGAAGGTCATCGACCGGATTGCCGGCTCGCGGGAGCGGATTGCGCAGATCGCCCGCGACAACGGGCTCACGCCCCTGCCCTCGGCAACCAATTTCGTGGCGATCGACTGTGGCCGTGATGGGGCTTACGCTAAGGCGATCGTCGATGGGCTGATGGATTACGGCGTCTTCATCCGCATGCCGGGTGTCGCGCCGCTCAACCGCTGCATCCGCGTGAGTGCCGGACCTGAGAGCGACATGGCGCTTTTGGAGCAGGCCCTGCCCCTGGTGCTCAAGAACCTCTAACGCGAAAACCGCGCCAGCCTTGTTTCTGCCGGTCGCGGTTCAATCGCTTGTGCTGAGGTGACGGACGGCAAGGTGCCGTCGGTTGACGCTGCCATTGATGCGCAGCATCAGTGCATCGTCATCCATTCACGGGCAGCGCGCAGTGCCGCTGCAAGTTCGAGCTTGCTCATCGTCTGGGCAAGATCGCTCCGCAGTTCGGCAGCGCGCTCGGAGCCCTTGATGGCGGCGATGTTGAGCCACTTGTGCGCCGAGACCAGATCGACGGCACAGCCGCGACCCGTCGCATACATCAGACCCATGTCGCAGAATACGTCTGCACGGGCCTCGCCACCCATTGTGGCATTGTCGGTATTGTACATTTCAAAGCGTGCCATTGGTTTTGTCCCTGTTTGACCTGTTTACTTGTAGACCCTGTTTCTGCCCTTTCGGGCTCCGTCCGGATCGCCGTCTTCAAGCGGCTTTTTGTGACCCGTCCGTCGGCGGAATTTCCCGCTCGTTTGATGACCTGAGTATCGCCCACATCTGCCAACAGGCGCCTAAAAAGCTTGATTAATTTGAAGAAAACAAAATGCAAACGCTTGGTAAAATTGAGTTTTCGTTAAATATCAAGGGCCCTGTCGCGTCGGGATTTCCGCTCAAAATTTACGAAAACTTCACGTGCGGATTTCAACCCTTTGCTAACCGCAATCTTGATGGCGCATGTCCCGGTCCGCCCAACCGACCCTGCAGCGCCCCCTGAAAATGCGGCCATACCCAGTTCGATGAGCGTTTACCTTTACGTGCCGGTAAGATAATCTCTCTTCTGCTTGCCGGGATGGGGCAAGCAGGAGGAAACGGGCGGGCGCGCTGCGCTGCCCTTCGGGATGGAGAACCACACGATGAAGCGTCATCTGATGCTGACTGCCGCCTTTGCACTGTTTGCCACGGCGGGAATTGCAGCCGAACCCATTGAAGGCAACTGGAAGACCGCCAGCGGCGAAACCGCCGTGATCGGTTCATGCGGCGGCGCCTATTGCGTCACGCTGAAGACTGGCAAGCACGCCGGCCGGCAGATCGGCAAGCTCGCCGGCAGCGGCGGCACCTATAATGGCGAAATCACCGACCCCGCCAACGACAAGACCTATAGCGGTTCCGGCGCCGTCAACGGCAATACGCTGAAGATGAAGGGTTGCGTCATGAAGATCCTCTGCAAGACGCAGACCTGGAGCCGTCTCTAGCACCCGGAACATGGTCGGCGGCGGTGGCAATATCCGCCGCCATTCGCTCGCGAAGCACCCCGACAGCTGCTTCGCGTGGCTCCCGCCATGCAAAATATGGAGGCAGATGCCTGCAGAATTGCGTTTTTTGCAGGCATCAAAAAATTTGTTTGCCTCTTGAATCCGTCGCTCACGATACATGATAGGACACTCCGGACGGCGCATGTTCCGTTTGCCTTATTTACGCGACCTATAGTCACATTTCTGACATCTAATTTATAGCGCCTTGATAAGGCTTGTTGTTTTTGCACTGCAGCATAAAATGTCGCGGCGTCGTTCCCCCGCAGCCGCGCCGGCCTTGACGGAAATTCATCTTCCGGTTGTAGAGAAATTTGCCGCACTCGGATTGTCAATGTCTCGTTGACAGCGGATTCCGATTTCTGGTCTTCCGCCTTCCGCTTTTCGGTCCGATATCAGCTTCAGCAAACGGCACACTGTTTTGCTCACGTTGATAAGGAATATGAAAATGTTGAAGTCCATTCGTTCGTCACTCGCCATCGCCCTCATGGCATCTGCTGCCTTCGGTGGCGCCGCACTGGCCTCTGGCGACTACTATGATGGCGCTTCGGCCGAACCTGCCGCAACTGTCGATCTCTTCCAGACCAGCAGCATCGGCACTGACGCCAAGGCTGACCGCGCCACCGGCATGACGGTCGTTTCCGACCGGACCGTCGATAACGGCGACTACTACCAGGGCGCAAACCGTCCGCTGTAACAATCAGCATCGGCGCCCCGAAGTTCATTCAAGACATCGGCCCATGCACAGGTCGCAAACTCAGTGCAGGGCGTAAATTCCAAGGATAACACCATGACCAAGTCTCTCGCATCCACCATTGCCGCTGCCCTGATCGCTTCCGCCTCCTTCGGTGGCGCAGCCCTCGCAGCCGGCGACTACTATGAAGGCGTGTCGCAGAACACCGCCTCGCAGCAGATCGACCGCACCCAGACCAACAGCATCGGCGACCAGGGCTCCGCTCAGGCTTCCGCCCAGACGGTCGACCGTGGTGACTATTTCGTCGGCGCAAACCGCCCCGAATAATCATCGCCGTTCATTCAAGACATCCACCCATGCACAGGTCGCAATCTCAGTGCATGTGGCCCCATTCACCAAAGGATAAAACCATGACCAAGTCTCTCGCATCCACCATTGCCGCCGCCCTGATCGCTTCCGCCTCCTTCGGTGGCGCAGCCCTCGCAGCCGGCGACTACTATGAAGGCGCGTCCGAAAACGCCGCTTCGCACCAGATCGACCGCACGCAGACCAACAGCATCGGCGACCAGGGCTCCGCTCAGGCTTCCGCCCAGACGGTCGACCGTGGTGACTATTTCGTCGGCGCAAACCGCCCCGAATAATCATCGCCGTTCATTCAAGACATCGGCCCAAGCACAGGTCGCAAACTCAGTGCATGTGGCCCCATTCACCAAAGGATAAAACCATGACCAAGTCTCTCGCATCCACCATTGCCGCCGCCCTGATCGCTTCCGCCTCCTTCGGTGGCGCAGCCCTCGCAGCCGGTGACTACTATGAAGGCGCGTCCGAAAACGCCGCTTCGCACCAAATCGACCGCACGCAGACCAACAGCATCGGCGACCGTGACCAGCGCTTCTCCCAGGCTCCGGCACCGACCGTCGAACGCGGTGACTACTACGAAGGCGCAAACCGCCCGCAGTGAACGGCCATCCAGCCAGGGTTCGTCGCATAGATCCACCGCTTCGCGCGACGAACCAAACCTCCAAGGACAAATTTCATGAAGAACATTGTAGCAGGCATGCTGGCGCTTAGCGTCATCGCTGCCGCCTCTTCCGGTCTTGCCGCAGACGGCGAATATTACACCGGCGTCAAGACTACGTCCCGCATCGACAGCTCCCATACGGGCAGCATCGGCCAAAGGGACGGAATGCAGGTCAAGACATCGCGGGACAACCGCATGCCTGTCGAAACGACGGATCGCGGCGATTACTACGAAGGCGCGCAACAGCCGCAGTAGGACCGTCTGCCCCTCAGACATCATTCCAAAAAAAAAAATACCAGCCGCAGCAGCGGCTGGTATTCGCAGTTCATTCAAGACACCGGCTGAAAGGCGGGTCGCAATCGCCCTTCACCTGCCGCGATGCAGTGGTCTCTCAATCACTGCGCCACATCATCACCATAGATTAACGAATAGCCCGAATCAACAATGGACACGTCAAGCGTGTCCGAATTCCGCGAAATCCAACGGGTTACGCATCTGGAATACAAGAGACGGAATGTCACACATAGGCCTTTTCCCGGTCACATCTGATTGATCTGTCAGTGTTTTCTTTGTGAACTTCTATATGTCATCTTATCGGAACGAAGTCTGCCGGCCGGGGTTATCACTGTGCAAGCCGGCACCGATCTGCCGTCCTGCCTGAGATAAGAAAAGGAATGCATTATGAAAACTTACATCAAGTCGGGCGTCGCAGCCGCACTCATCGCTTCGGCAGCCTTTGCCGGTTCCGCAATGGCGCAGTCCACACAGTACCAGCCTTACGCTGAATCCCCACAGAGCCTCGACGATACCAATGTCGACCGCTCGACCACGGGCAGCATCTATCCCAACTCCCGCATGGGCACGATGTCGAATACCGATATCGACAACTCGCAGGACCGCGGCGATTTCTACGAAGGCGCTCAGCGTCCGACGAACTAAGCAGTTTCTTCAAGCCACCGTTCCCGCTCGGGTCGCAACCACAGAGCGGGATGGAGATGGGAAAGCCGGCGGAAGCCGGCTTTTTCTTTGCGCGCGGCACATCTTTGGCCTGGACGACACGTTCCCGCCGCTGCCCGCTCCCCAGTCCCGCCATGCTGAACCGAACATGAACTCCGGCCTCAGCGTGAGTTCAGGGCCGAAGTCTATGGTCTTCCCATCGGGTTTGGGGAAACGTACATGTCCACTCTGGTTTGCCGCTTCATCATCGTCACCTTGTTCTGCGCCAACTTCGCCATCCTGTTTGCGGCCCTGGTCGCGCAACCGAACCAGAAAGCCTCGGCATTTCTCGCAGGTCCGTCGACGCACTGTGCTCCTGCGGCATTTCGCTGTGGATTGGCCCTATGAGCCGGCGCAGACGCAACGGCCGCGCATTCGTGACTGCGCTTCGCCTGACTGTTGCGGCACTGGCGCTTGTTGGCCCTCTTGCCGCCGTGACCGCTCATACGTCAGACGCCGGACTGTTTCCCAAGCGGGGCGCGGGATTGGTGCTGTTCGTCAGCCTTCAGCGGCAGTCGATGAGCTGATGTCGAGGCGATAGTCCGTGTTTTGTTTGTTACGGACTTCGATCTATAATAGCCCATGAGCAAACGAATCTCCTCCTTCACCAATCCTTCCTCCATCATCCCGAGCGCCTATGAGCCGCGTGTGTTTGATGACGCCACGGCCGCCGTCGACGCACTGACTGAACTTTACGAGCGTAACACCGGCTTTCTTGTGGAGGCATTCGGAACGCTTGCGAAAGGTGCACCAGTCACCGGCCGATATCGTGCCTGCTATCCGCAAGTCAGCATTGAGACGACCTCGTTTGGCCACGCCGACTCCAGGCTCTCCTACGGGCATGTGGCCTCTCCGGGCGTCTACACCACGACCATCACCAAGCCGAAGCTGTTCCGCCACTATCTGATCGAACAGCTCGATCTTTTGATACGCAACCACAGCGTCCCGGTGACGGTTTCGGAATCCGATACGCCGATCCCGCTGCATTTCGCCTTCGGCGAGGGGGCACATGTGGAGGCGTCCGCGACAGCCAGCCTGTCCGATGTCAGCCTGCGCGACCTGTTCGACACACCCGATCTCAACACGACCGACGACCTGATCGCCAACGGCGAATACGATCAGGTGCCGGGAGAGCCCGCACCGCTGGCGCCGTTCACGGCGCAGCGCATCGATTATTCGCTTGCCCGTCTCAGCCATTACACCGCGACCAGCGCCGATCATTTCCAGAATTTCGTGCTGTTTACCAACTACCAGTTCTACATCGACGAGTTCGCCGCCTGGGCGCGGGAGATGATGGCCAAGGGCGGCGACGGCTATGATGCCTTCGTCGAGCCCGGCAACGTGGTGACGATGGCGGGTTCCGTCAGGGATGATAATGGCGTCGTCGGCCGCATGCCTCAGATGCCGGCCTACCATCTGAAGAAGGAGGGTCACAGCGGCATCACTCTCGTCAACATCGGGGTTGGCCCGTCCAATGCCAAGACGATCACCGACCACATCGCCGTGCTTCGCCCGCACGCCTGGCTGATGGTCGGCCATTGCGCCGGCCTGCGCAACAGCCAGCGACTCGGCGATTACGTGCTGGCGCATGCCTATGTCCGCGAGGACCATGTGCTCGACGACGACCTGCCCGTCTGGGTGCCGATCCCGGCGCTGGCGGAAGTGCAGCAGGCGCTCGAGGATGCCGTCGAGGAGATCACCGGCTATGAGGGCTTCGAGCTGAAGCGCATCATGCGCACCGGAACGGTCGCCACCATCGACAATCGCAATTGGGAACTGCGCGACCAGCGGGGTCCGGTCAAGCGCCTGTCGCAGTCACGCGCTATCGCACTCGACATGGAATCGGCGACGATCGCGGCGAACGGCTTCCGCTTTCGGGTGCCCTACGGCACGCTGCTCTGCGTCTCCGACAAGCCGCTGCACGGCGAGCTGAAACTGCCCGGAATGGCGACGGCCTTCTACCGGACGCAGGTCAGCCAGCACCTGCAGATCGGCATCCGCGCCGTCCAGAAGCTGGCCGCCATGCCCGTCGAGCGACTGCATTCGCGCAAGCTGCGCAGCTTCTACGAGACCGCCTTTCAGTAGGCGGCTCGGGCCCTCCCCAGAGCCGACCGCTAGTCCCTGACGGTGTCGCGCAGGTGGTCGAGGCCCCTGCGGAGCGTATCGATGATCTCGTCGACCTCGGAACGGCTGATGATCAGCGCCGGTGACGCCAGCATGCGGTCGTCGGTGGCGCGCATCACGAGGCCGTTGTCGAGGCAGTGGTTGCGCACCAGCGTGCCCACGTCGTCAGGGTTGGCATAGCGGCGGCGGGTCGATTTGTCGGCGGCAAGCTGGAGCCCGCCGATTAGGCCGACGCTCTCCGCCTCGCCCACCACCTCATGGTCCTCCAGGCTTTTCCAGGCTTTCGCAAAATAAGGACCGATGTCGTCGCGGACCCGCTCGACCAGCCCCTCCTCCTCGATGATGCGCAGGTTTTCCAGCGCTGCGGCAGCGCAGACCGGGTGACCGGAATAGGTGAAGCCGTGGTAGAAGCCGCCGAGTTCCTCGACCATGACATCCGCCACCCGATCGCTGACCAGCACGCCGCCGATCGGCAGGTAGCCCGACGACAGCCCCTTGGCGATCGGCGCCAGGTCCGGCTCGACGCCGTAATGCTGGTGGCCGAACCAGGAGCCGAGACGCCCGAAGCCGCAGATCACCTCGTCGCAGACGAGCAGGATGTTGCGCTCCCGGCAGATGCGGGCGATCTCCGGCCAATAGGTGTCGGGCGGGATGATGACGCCGCCGGCGCCCTGGATGGGTTCGGCGACGAAGGCGGCGACGTTGTCCTCGCCCAGTTCGTCGATCTTCGTCTCCAGCTCGCGCGCCACCTTCAGGCCGAAGTCGGCCGGCGACAGGTCGCCGCCCTCGGCGTACCAGTAGGGCTGGTTGATGTGGGAGATGCCTTCGATCGGCAGATTGCCCTGCTCGTGCATCAGCTTCATCCCGCCGAGCGAGGCGCCGGCCACCGTCGAGCCGTGATAGGCGTTCCTGCGGGCGATCACCTGGGTCTTGGTCGGCTTGCCGAGCGCCTTCCAGTAGACGCGCGCCATGCGGAACCAGGTGTCATTAGCTTCCGATCCGGAATTGGTGAAGAACACGCGGTTCAGCTTGCCGCCCGTATGGGATGCGATCTTCTGCGCCAGCAGCGTCGCCGGCTCCGTCGTGGTGCCGAAGAAGGTGTTGTAATAGGGCAGTTCCTGCATCTGGCGGTAGGCCGCTTCGGCGATCTCCTTGCGACCGTAGCCGACATTGACGCACCAGAGCCCGGCAAAGGCGTCGAGATACTTCTTCCCCGTATTGTCGAAGATATGCACCCCCTCGCCCCGCTGGATGATGCGGGTGCCCGCCTCATTGAGCTTCTTCATGTCGGAGAAGGGATGCAGGTGGTGGGCAGCGTCGATGACTCCGAGGTTGGAAAGGAGCATGTCGGTCATGGAGCGGTCTCCGCCTTGCGATTGTGTGCGCAATTCTTATCGGCTACGAACAAGGCTCCGCAACCTCCTTCAAAAGACATTTCCCCATGGCCGACGAGACTTCTCCGCCCCGCATCGAGATCCTGCTCGTCGGCATGAACGGAGACCTGCGCGGCAAGCAGATCCCGCTGGAGGCGGAGAAGAAGGTTTGGGACGGCCAGGTGCGGCTCCCCTCCTCCACCCAGTCGCTCGATATCTGGGGCGACGACAACGACGACATCACCGGACTGTCGCTGTCGATCGGCGATCCCGACGGCCTCTGCGTCCCCGACCGCCGCAGCCTGGCACCGATGCCCTGGGGGCCGGAAGGCTCGCAGCAGGTGCTGGCGACCATGCACGAGCTCGACGGAAGCCCGAGCTTTATGGATCCGCGCGCCATCCTCGCCGCGATGCTTGCGGGCTATGCGGAGCGCGGGCTGACGCCGGTGGTCGCCACCGAACTCGAATTCTACGTGGTGGAGGACGACTGGCGCGAGACCGGCGTGCCGCGTCCGCCGCAACGGCTCACCTACCGCGGCGACCCCAACGGCTTCCAGCTCTACGACATGACGGCGGTCGATGCGCTCGACGACTATCTCCAGACGGTGCGGACCTGGGCGAAGGCGCAAGGCCTGCCCGCCGATGCCACGACCGCGGAATTCGGACCCGGCCAGTTCGAGATCAATCTTCTGCACCGGCCCGATGCGCTGGCCGCCGCGGACGACTGCATCTACCTGAAGAGGCTGGCCGAACAGGCCGCGCGCCGGCACGGGCTGAAATCCACCTGCATGGCCAAGCCCTACAGCGACCATGCAGGCTCCGGCCTGCACGTGCATGCCAGCATCATCGACCGCGACGGCAACAACGTGCTGGACGCCAAGGGCGGCGACCCGGCCCTCTTGCGTTCGGTCTGCGCCGGCATGCTCGACACCATGCGCGACGCGCAGCTGATCTTCGCGCCGTTTGCCAATTCCTACCGCCGGTTCCAGCCGGGATCCTTCGCGCCGGTCGATATCGACTGGGGCTTCGGTCACCGCGGCACGGCGATCCGCATTCCCGACCAGAACGGACCCGCGGCGCGCATCGAGCATCGCGTCGCCGGGGCGGACGCCAATCCCTATCTGCTGCTGACGGCAATCCTCGGCGGCATGCTGCTCGGGCTCGACAAGAACCTCGATCCGGGTCCGGCGACGGAGCCCGGCGAAGCGCCACCGGGCAACCGCCGGCTGACGCATGATTTTCTCACCGCGGTCGAGGATTTCTCGGCGTCGCCGTTCATTCGCGACGTTTTCGGTGCCCGGTATCAGACGCTCTACGGCGACACGAAGCGGAAGGAGGCGATCGCCCATCTTCGCAGCGTGTCCGACTTCGACTATCGCACCTACCTGCCGCGTCTCTGAGGTGCCTCAGATGCCGGCGCCGGTCTCCTGCCCCTGATCTTCAACGGGCTTGCGCTCGACGAAGACCTTGAGCTCGCCGGCATGGATACGAAGCTTCACGGTTCGATCCATCGGCAGAAGCTCCCCATCGATCACACAGCGCACGTCGCGGCGGGCGCGCGGAAACCGCAGTTCCAGCTCCGTTGCGGTCATCGCGGTGACTGACTGGTTTTCCTTCAGCCGGCCGCGCAGGATATCGAGCGTCAGCCGCGCGACGCCACCGGGCGTCAGTGGGTCGGCGATATAGAAGCCGAGGCGTCCGCCCGTCAGATCTTCGGCAAACAGCAGCGGATCGGGTCCGAATTCATTGTTGGAAACTGAGATGGCGGAGACCTTGCGCAGCCCCTTCCTACCCTCTGCCTCGAAGTCGACTTCGAAGACCGGCGGGTTGAACATGACGCCGAGAACGGCCCGGGCGCTGGCGCGCATCTTGCCGAGGCGGGAGGCAAACGACATGGAATCGCGCAAGCGCACCATGCGGGCGTGAAGACCGGCGGAAAACTGATGGACGAAGCTCTTGCCATTGGCACTGGCAATGTCGACCTGCAGGACATGACCTTCGGCCAGAACGTCGAGAACCTCCCAGATGTCGAGCGGCAGATGCAGCGAGCGGGCAAAGAGGTTCATCGTGCCCGCCGGCACGACTCCAAGTGGCAAGCCGCTGCGCCAGGCAATGTCGGCGGCCGCCGAAATCGTGCCGTCGCCACCGCCGGCGATCAATCCCTCGATCCCGGAAGCGGCAGCCACCCGCTCCATCGTCTCGACGACATCCTTGCCGGAGACGAGATGGCATTCGATCTGGTGGCCGGCATCCCGGAATACCGTCTCGGCATGGGTCCGGTAGGCGTCCATGTCGGTGGTCCTGAAGGTCCCGCCATCGCGGTTGAAGACGGCAACAAGGTTCATCTGGTGCTCTCGATCAGCCTGGGGTTCAGCCGCGGAACAACGGCCCTTGGCGTAAATGGTTGCTTTTCCGCGCCCGCATCGCAGCAGCAGCGGCGAAGGGTATGCAGGTCGTTGAAGTCGACGGGGTCTTTCCGCATGGTCGGCGAACACCCGCCTCTCAGGCAGCGGAGCGAACTGTCTGCTGTTTCGGCAGTTCGGCTGATATCTGACCGTCGCCGCAGATGACATGTTCGCTGCCCCAAAGCCGAAGGGCGGTGATCACCGGCTCCAGGGTCTTGCCCAGGGGCGTCAGGTCATAGTCCACGCGAGGCGGCACGACGGCATGGACGGTCCTCGAGACCACTCCCGCCGCTTCCAGCTCCCGCAGTTGCTTGGTCAGCATCCGCTGCGTGACGGCCGGGATGCGGCGGCGCAGTTCGTTGAAGCGCAGGGTCCCCTCCTCCAGCAGATGGTGCAGGATGACGCCCTTCCACTTTCCGTCGAGGAAGCTCAAGGTCGCCTCGACCGGGCAACCGGGAAAATAATCGATCAGCTTGGCGCGTGGGCGGGACATCGACGGTATCCATTTTGATACTATATGCCAAAAATGTGCATTCTTGCTCATTGCGCATATAGGCCGCATTGAAGCCCCACGCAACGACACAAGGAGATCTCCATGCGCGCCGTCGGCTTCAACATGCCCCAGCCCATCACCGAAGACACCTCGCTGATCGACATCGACCTGCCGATGCCGACCGCCACGGGCCACGATCTCCTCGTCGAGATCAAGGCCGTCTCCGTCAATCCGGTCGACGCCAAGGTCCGTGCCTCGGCACCGGTGGACGCCGGCGACCATCGCGTTCTCGGCTATGATGCCGCCGGCGTGGTGAAGGCCGTGGGTCCCGAGGCCACGCTCTTCCAGCCGGGCGATGAAGTCTTCTACGCTGGCGCGATCGACCGTCCGGGCACGAATTGCGAATTTCATCTGGTCGACGAGCGGATCGTCGGGCGCAAGCCGGAGAGCCTCAGCTTCGAGCAGGCGGCCGCGCTGCCGCTCACCGCCATCACCGCCTATGAGGCCATGCTGCACCGCATGAAGGTGCAGGAACCCGTTCCGGGTGCTGCGAACGCGATCCTGATCATCGGCGGCGCTGGTGGCGTCGGCTCGATTGCCATCCAGCTGGCACGGGAACTGACCGACCTGACGGTGATCGCCACGGCGTCCCGGCCGGAGACGCAGGTCTGGATCCGGGAGCTCGGGGCGCATCACGTTCTAGACCACAGCCAACCGCTGGCGCCGCAGGTCGACGCTCTCGGCCTGGGCTCGCCGGCCTTCGTCTTCTCCACGACGCAGACCGAGCAGCATCTTGCCGACATCCTGGAGCTGATCGCGCCCCAGGGCCGCTTCTGCCTGATCGATGACCCGAAGAACCCGATGGATCTGCGGCCCTTCAAGCGCAAGGCCCTGTCCATCCACTGGGAGCTGATGTTCACCCGCTCGCTCTTCCAGACGGCCGACATGATCGAGCAGCACAAGCTTCTCAACCATGTAGCGGAGCTTGTCGATGCCGGCCGCATCCGCACCACGCTCGCCGAGACCTACGGCACCATCAATGCCGCCAACCTCAAGCGCGCGCATACGATGATCGAAAGCGGACGCGCCAAGGGCAAGATCGTGCTCTCCGGCTTCTAGGCTGCCGGTCCCTCTCCCGGCCGGCGGCAGCACCAGCGTGCCGTCGGTTCTTCTCGCCGTCCACCGGACATAGGGACGGCGAAATCAAGCCACTTATCAGACGGCGCAAGATGGATTATTGTGGGTCAGTCATTGCCAGAGGGGGCTCATATGGCGATATCTCAAGCATCCGCATTCGGCAGCACGATCGACGCGATCACCGGCAGAACCTGGTTCGGCTATCTCGCCAGGATCGTGCTCACCTTCGGCTTCTGGGCAAGCGGGCTTGCCAAGCTGATCGACTTTCAGGCCGGCACAGCAGAAATGGCGCATTTCGGCCTGGAGCCGGCGGCGGCCTTCAACATCGCCGTCATCATCACCCAGCTCGGCGGATCGGCGCTGATCATCCTGAACCGCTGGACCTGGCTCGGCGCCGGCGCTCTCGCCGTGTTCACGCTGCTGACGATCCCCATCGCCCACAACTTCTGGACGATGGAGGAGCCGTTCAGGACCATGGAATTCCACGTGGTGATGGAGCACATCACCGTCATCGGCGGCCTGATGGTCGTTGCCTGGAAGACGGCGCGCTAGGCCTGCAGCACCACGACCCGGTCGCCGACATTGACGCGGTCGTAGAGGTCGATCACGTCGTGGTTCATCATGCGCACGCAGCCGCTCGACATGGCATAGCCGATGGTCTGCGGCTGGTTGGTGCCGTGGATGCGGAAGTGCGTATCGTTGCCGCCGCGGTAGAGATACATGGCGCGGGCGCCCAGCGGGTTGTTCGGGCCGCCTGGCAGGCCGCCGGCATATTTCAGGTTCTTTTCCGGCTCGCGGCGGATCATGTTGGCCGTCGGCGTCCACGTCGGCCATTCGGCCTTGCGCCCGACGTAGGCATTGCCACGGAACGCCAGGCCTTCCTTGCCGACACCGACGCCGTAGCGCATCGCCTGGCCGCCTTCCATGACGTGATAGAGGCGGCGCGCCTGAGTGTCGACCACGACGGTTCCAGGCTTGTGAGTCGTCTCATAGGCCACAACCTGGCGGCGCAGTTCCGGCTTGATCTTGTCGAGCGGCACCGCCTTCAGCGGAAACTGCTCATCCGGAAGTGCCGCATAATTGGCGCGGTGATCGACCCCGCTCGAGGCGCAGGCGGTAGCAAACAGCGGCAGTCCGATCAGAAACCCGCGGCGGGAAATCGACATGAATCGTGTCCTTAAGGTGTCGTTTTGATGATCCGCAAGTTAGGAACTTATGGTTAACGAAGCCATAATTCCCCAACTGCACATAATCACGACTACGTCAGGAAATTCTCGTCTCCGGCAGCCTTGAAGTATGCATCATTTGGTGCTGATCATGGTGCCTGCTGAGGAGCACCCTGATGAGAACTACCGTTACTCTCGACGATCAGCTTGTTTTGCGCGCGCAGGAAGTGACCGGCATTCAGGAGCGTTCGGCACTCCTCAACGAGGCCTTGACGCGGTTGATCGAACACGAGGCGGCCCAACGCCTGATCATGCTGGGCGGCAGTGCCCCTGAGGCGGCAGCACCGCCACGGCGGCGAT
This sequence comes from Rhizobium sp. PK7-22, assembly GCF_056530405.1. Lineage (NCBI taxonomy): Bacteria > Pseudomonadati > Pseudomonadota > Alphaproteobacteria > Hyphomicrobiales > Rhizobiaceae > Rhizobium > Rhizobium sp. PK7-22. The sequence goes on along the minus strand of NZ_CP096514.1, from coordinate 1,882,328 downwards.
GGGATTTGTGCTAGCTCGGATAGGAGCCTCTACATGCTCGGATAGACCGGACCCTCGCCGCCCTGCGGCGGTACCCAGTTGATGTTCTGGTTGGGGTCCTTGATGTCGCAGGTCTTGCAGTGGACGCAGTTCTGGGCGTTGATGACGTAAACTTCCTCGCCGTCCTTCTCGACCCATTCGTAGACGCCCGCCGGACAGTAGCGGGTCGACGGGCCGGCATAGACGCCGAGTTCGGAGCGCTTCTGCAGCTCCATGTCCTTCACCTGCAGGTGGACCGGCTGGTCCTCCTCATGGTTGGTGTTGGACAGGAAGACCGACGACAGGCGGTCGAAGGTCAGAACACCGTCCGGCTTCGGATAAGCGATCGGCTTGTGCTTGGCGGCCGGCTCGAGGCTTTCGGCATCGGTCTTGCCGTGCTTCAGCGTGCCGAGGACGGAGAAGCCGAGCAGCTGGTTGGTCCACATGTCGATGCCACCGAGCGCGATGCCGAGGCCGGTGCCGAGCTTCGACCACAGCGGCTTGACGTTGCGCACCCGCTTCAGATCCTGGCCGATCGGACCGGCGCGCCATTCGTTCTCGATCTCCACCACTTCATCATTGGCGCGGCCGGCGGCGATCGCCGCGGCGATCTTTTCCGCCGCCAGCATGCCGGAATGGACGGCATTGTGGCTGCCCTTGATGCGGGGCACGTTGACGAGACCGGCCGAACAGCCGATCAGCGCGCCACCCGGGAAGGACAGCTTCGGCACCGACTGGTAGCCGCCCTCGGTGATGGCGCGGGCGCCGTAGGAAATGCGCTTGGCGCCCTCGAAGGTCGAGGCGATGGCCGGATGCGTCTTGAAGCGCTGGAATTCCTCGAAGGGGTAGAGATAGGGGTTCTTGTAGTTCAGGTGGACGACGAAGCCGACGGCCACGAGGTTGTCGTGCAGGTGGTAGAGGAAGGAGCCGCCGCCGGTCTTCATGCCGAGCGGCCAGCCGAAGGAATGCTGCACGAGGCCGGGTTTGTGGTTTTCCGGCTTCACCTCCCAGAGCTCCTTGAGGCCGATGCCGTATTTCTGCGGCTCGCGATCCTTCTGGAGATCGTATTTGGCGATCAGCTGCTTGGCGAGCGAACCGCGCACGCCCTCGCCGATCAGCACGTATTTCCCGTGCAGTTCCATGCCGCGGGTGAAGGCGGGACCGGGTTCGCCATTGCGCTCCACGCCCATGTCGCCGGTGGCAACGCCGCGCACCGCGCCCTTGTCGTCGTAGAGAACTTCGGTTGCCGCAAAGCCCGGATAGATCTCGACGCCGAGCGCTTCCGCCTTTTCGGCGAGCCAGCGACAGACGAGGCCGAGCGAGACGATGTAATTGCCGTGGTTGCTCATCAGCGGCGGCATCAGCATGTTGGGCAGGCGCACGGAGCCCGCAGGACCGAGGAAGAGGAACTGATCGTCCGTCACCGGCGTGGTGAAGGGATGGCCCTCCTCCTCGCGCCAGCCGGGCAGCAGTTTGTCGATGCCCGAGGGGTCGACCACCGCGCCGGAGAGGATATGAGCGCCGACTTCCGCGCCCTTTTCGAGCACGACGACCGAAAGTTCAGGATTGACCTGTTTCAGCCGGATGGCCGACGCCAGGCCGGCCGGACCGGCACCGACGATCACCACGTCGAATTCCATGCTCTCGCGTTCGGGAAGTTCCATGTGCTCGCTCATCACCTGCTCCGCTTGCCGGCTCCGCTCCCGGCATCCTCAACTTGTCTGACAACTCATTTGGCAAATGCCGATGCGCTTGTCGACCACCAAACTACAGTATCATGTGCCGCCACAGACGCAGCCTTACCTTTACGTGAACGTAAGATATCGGCTCCGGCGGGAAAATCAAGTTTCGTCCGGGATCCACGACGCCTGCCTGCCCCGTTCGCCCTTGCAATGCCAGGCCAAGTCTTGCATTTGCGTGCCGAACCTTAGCAGAGCAGTTCCCGCATGACACTCATCGGCTCCCCCTCTCCCTTCACGCCCCAGGACCTGCTGGAAGCCCTGTCTCGCCTGCACCCCGACCTGACCATCCTCACCGCCGAAGACCTTGCCGGCCGGCACCCGGGCGAGCATTCCGAGAATTTCGGCGCGCAGGCAATGGCCCAACCGTCCTCGACGGAGGCCGCCTCGGCGCTGGTGGCCTGGTGTGCAGCCCATGGGGTAACGATCGTGCCGCAGGGCGGACTTACCGGACTGGTCGGCGGCGGCATCAGCGGGCCGGGCGAGGTGATACTGTCGACGGCACGTCTCAACCGCATCCTGTCGATCGAGCCGGAAGAGATGACGGCGACCGTCGAGGCGGGGGTGACGCTGGAGGCGCTGCAGCAGGCGGCGGCACTGCACGGGTTGACGACCGGGATCGATCTCGGATCGCGCGGCACCGCCACAGTCGGCGGCATGGTCTCCACCAATGCCGGCGGCATCCTCGCCTTCCGCAACGGTGTCATGCGCCATCAGGTCCTCGGCCTGGAGGCGGTGCTGCCCTCCGGAGACATCTTTTCCGACCTCACCCGCGTCGTGAAGGTGTCCGCCGGACCGGACCTGAAGCAGCTCTTTATCGGCGGCGAAGGCGCCTTCGGCTTCGTCACCCGCATCGTGCTGACGCTGGAGCCGCAGCGCGCGCACCGCGCCACGGCGCTGGTCGGCGTTGCCGATGCCCGCACGGCGCTGGCGCTCGTGCGCCACTTCCGCTCGCTCCCCACCGTCACGCTGGAAGCAGCGGAGATGATGTGGCCACGCTACATTCGCGACCATGCAGCGCTAAAGGGGCTGGACCTGTCGTGGCTGGAGGCGGATGCAGCCGCCCTTCTCATCGAAGTCTCGGGGGAAAGCGTGGAGGCGGCCACCGCAACACTCGAAGAGGGTCTGGAGCAGCTATGGGAACCGCTCGACCTCAAGGGCGGCATCGTGGCGCAGTCGCTCGATCAGGCACGCAAGTTCTGGGACATCCGCGAGGATTCGGGCTTCTACTACGCCGAAATCCCGCTGGCGGCCTCCTTCGACATCTCCGTGCCGCCGCTCTTCCTCGACGCCTATGTGGCCGGCCTCGAAAGCCGCCTGAAAGAGATCAATCCGACCTATGCGGCTTATGTCTACGGGCACATCGCCGACGGCAACCTGCATCTGACGCTGATCAGGAAGGGGCCGCTGCCGGAGGCGGAACTGCAGGCCGTCGAGCGGGCCGTCTATGCCGGCATCCACGAGGCGGGCGGCAGTTTTTCGGCAGAGCATGGGGTGGGGCTGGAGAAGCGTCACGGCTACGAAAGCTTCGTGTCGCCGGAGAAGAAGGCCCTGGGGCGGGCGCTGAAACAGGCCCTCGATCCCAAGGGCCTGTTCAATCCTGGCAAGGTGCCCTTCTAGGCACCCTTCATTTCGTTACTTGCGACGGTCGGGGCCGCCGTTCGCCTGCTTCGGCTTGCCCTTCTTGGCAAAGGGCTTGCCGTCGCTGGCGTAAGGCTTGGCGTCCTTGTTGAACGGCTTGCCTTCCTTCTTGAAGGGGGGCTTGCCCTTGAAGGGGCGGTCGCCGGCCGGCTTGTCCGATGGCCGCTCGTCGCGGATCTGCGGCGCGCCGGAGAACTTCTTCTTCGGCTTGCCTGCCCAGTCGTCGCGGGCGCCTTCGCGCGCCTGACGATCCTCATAGGACTTCTTGGCGTAAGGCTTGGATTCGGCCTGGCGGCTGAAGTCCGGTGTGCCGTCGAGGCGCGTCACGCGGATGCCGCGCTCCAGCGTCTTGTCCTTGCCGATGGCTTCGGCGAAGCTTTCGGCGTGGGCGGCGGAGATCTCGACGAAGGTTTCCTCCGTCTGCATCTTGATCGCACCGATTTCGGTCTTGGTTAGATTGCCGTTGCGGCAGAGCATGGGGATCAGCCAGCGCGGCTCGGCATTCTGCTTGCGACCGACGGACAGCGAGAACCAGACGGAGGGACCGAATTCGCCGCGCGGCGTGCGAGGCGTGCTTTCGAACTCGGGACGACCGTCACCGCCTTCGCGGGGCTTGCGGACAGCACCCGGCTGCACGGAAACCTCGATCAGATCCTCGGGCGCCGACTGCTTGGAGCGGTAGAGGTTGACGAAGGCGGCCGCGAGCTTCTCGGCGCCATAGGTCTCGGCGAGCCGTGCGACGATATCCTGCTCCTCCTCGCGCGGCTTTTCCAGGAAGATCGGATCGGCGAGCAGGCGTTCCTGGTCGCGACCGGTCACCTCTTCAGCCGACGGCGGACGGTCCCAGGTCGGCGTCACGTCGGCGCCGGCGAGCAGGCGCTCGGCCTTGCGGCGCTGGTTGACCGGCACGATCATCGCGCTGATGCCCTTGCGACCGGCGCGGCCGGTGCGGCCCGAGCGGTGCAGCAGGGTTTCGGAATTGGTCGGCAGGTCGGCGTGGATAACGAGGTCGAGGCCCGGAAGGTCGATGCCGCGGGCGGCGACGTCGGTGGCGATGCAGACGCGGGCGCGTCCGTCGCGCATGGCCTGCAGCGCATGGGTGCGCTCGTTCTGCGTCAGTTCGCCCGACAGCGCCACGACGTCGAAGTTGCGGTTGTTGAAGCGGGCGGTCAGGTGATTGACGGCGGCACGCGTCGAGCAGAACACGATGGCGTTCTTGGCGTCGTAGTAGCGCAGCACGTTGACGATGGCGTTCTCGCGGTCGGCCGAGGCGACGAGCAGGGCGCGGTATTCGATATCCGCATGCTGCTTCTCTTCAGACGTGGTGGCGATGCGCACCGCATTGCGCTGGTAGCGCTTGGCGAGCTTGGCGATGCCGGAGGAGACGGTTGCCGAGAACATCAGCGTGCGCCGTTCTTCCGGCGCTGCTTCGAGGATGAACTCGAGGTCTTCGCGGAAGCCGAGGTCGAGCATTTCGTCGGCTTCGTCGAGGACGGCGACGCGGACTTCCGACATGTCGAGCGCCTTGCGGCGGATGTGGTCGCAGATGCGGCCGGGCGTGCCGACGACGACATGGGCGCCGCGCTCCAGCGCGCGGCGCTCGTTGCGGATGTCCATGCCGCCGACGCAGCTGGCGATCACCGCGCCGGTCATCTCGTAGAGCCATTCGAGCTCGCGGTTGACCTGCATGGCCAGTTCGCGGGTCGGAGCGATGAGAAGCGCCAGCGGCGCGCCGGCGCTGCCGAAGCGTTCGGCATCGCCCAGCAGGGTCGGCGCCATGGCCAGGCCGAAGGCGACCGTCTTGCCGGAGCCGGTCTGGGCGGAGACCAGCGCATCGGCGGTGATGAGGGCCGGGTCGAGCATGGCCTTCTGCACGGGGGTGAGCGTTTCGTAACCGCGCTTCGTCAACGCCTTGGCGATCGCCGGGACGGCGCCATTCAGTTCTGACATATACCTGTCTTTCGGATTTTCCTGCGCATCTGCGCGCGTGGCTGCAACACTCGCAGCTCTACATGGCGCAGTTCCTACTCAGGGAAACGGCAAATGTCAAAGCTTGTGGTGGTTTGCGCCGGATCAGCGCGCGTTCTGCGGCGGCCCCCGCACCAGTGACTGGGCCGTATAGACGAGAACGGCAAATCCGAAGGCGCCGAGGAGGGCAACGCCCAGCAGCACGATGACGTCGATCGCCCCGCCGATGTCGCGCAGATGGGAGTCCGTCACCACCTCGACGAAGGCCACCGCCGCGACCGCACCAATGGGCATCGACAGCTGCGCCAGCAGGAAACGGCGCATCGAAAACGATCGGTCGCGGATCAGCACATAGACATAGAGGACGGTGATCACGGCAACGGTTGCAACAAGGGCCCAGAACAGAACCGGGCCGAACATCTCCTGGAATACGGCGATCAGGGTCGCCAGCGTCAGTTCCTGCATGTCCGTCTCCCCTCAGGCCCTGCCGCGCAGCATGGCGTTATAGGTGGCCTTCAGCGCCACCTCCTTCATCAGCCAGCTGATCCACAGCTCCTCCAGCGGCGCGATGACGCCGGGGAAGGACTGGATCAGGTTGTTGTTGTAATCGAACTCCACCAGCATGGCCCGGCCGACGCGGGTGATCAGCGGGCATGAGGTGTAGCCGTCATAGGCCAGCGTCCCCTCGCCGCCCGAAATTGCCGCCAGCAGATGGTCCTCGACCACCGGCACCTGCCATTTGACGCTGGCCGCCGTCTTGCCCTTCGGCACGCCGGCCACGTCGCCGAGCGCAAAGACCTCGGGGAAGCGCCGATGGCGCAGCGTCTTCTGATCGACCTCCACCCAGCCCTGATCGATCCATTTATCGCCCCAGGAGAGGCCGGATTGGCGGATGACGTCGGGGGCCCGCTGCGGCGGGATCACATGCAGGTAGTCGTAGGGCATTTCCACCGTGCCGGTCACGCCGGCCGCATCGGTGGTGGCGAAGGTCGCCTGCTTGCGGCCCGCGTCGACGGACTTCAGCACATGGCCGAAATGGCTGGCGATGCCGCGTTCGGCAAACAGCATCCGCACCTTCTCCGCAACGATCGGCACGGAGAAGAGCGCCGTCTGCGGCGCGGCGTAATGCATCTCGTATCTGCCCTTGCCGACGGTGCGGCTGGCGATGTCCTCGATCAGGAAGGTGTGCTTGAGCGGGGCTCCGGCGCATTTCATCTCGGTTGCCGGGCGGGTGAAGAGGCGATGCCGCCCTCTTGCGTGAACTTCGACGCGGCCTCCCAGGTCTTCGCCGCATACTCGGAACCGGCATACAGAGCACCGATGCCGTTCTTGCCGACGAGATCGAGCGTGAAACCCTCGATGGCGTCATGGTCGAGCACGAGGCCCGGGGCCACGACGAGGAAATCGTAGGAGAGAACCTGGCCGCCGGCGGTGGCGACCGTCTTTGCCACCGGGTCGATGGCGGCGGCGGGCTCGGCGATCAGCGTGACGCCGCGCGGCAGCCAGTCGGTGGTCCGCGACAGGGTGTAGGCGGCAGGCTTCAGGCCGGCGGCGACGAGCGACAGGCCGGGCTGGTAGAGATGTTCGGCGCGGCCGTCGATCACGGTGATCTGAGCCCCCTCGAGGCGCTCGACCAGCCGACTGGCGAGAGCCGTCCCGGCGGCACCGGCACCGATGATGACGATATGGGCCTTCGTCTGCAGCCTCTGCGCACGGGCCGGCAGCCCCGCCGAAACGGCAGCCATGCCGGCTGCGGCGGCGCCGAGAAAGGCGCGGCGGCTTGCCACGAGGCGATCCAGGCTCATTCTTGCTCCTCCCGCATTGCCCCCGCACTCCCGGCGGTCATCTCCGCGCCGGCTGCTCGCGCAGGGGCTTTCGCTGCAATATGCATCCCTTCCTGCGGCGCGCGCCTTGACCTAGGTCATTTTCCCGCCGACCTGCCCTTTCCGGAACCGGCCGGCGCCGGTAAGTTCCGCGCGACATGATTTTGAAAGCAGAGAAGGACTAGACCATGGATCTCGGAATCTCCGGCAAGCGCGCCCTCGTGCTCGCCTCCTCGCGCGGCCTCGGCCTCGGCATTGCAACGGCGCTGGCGCGTGAAGGCGCGCATGTGCTGCTGGTCGGCCGCACGGAGGAACGCCTTGCCGAGAACTGCAAGACAATCATTGCCGAAGGCAAGGGCAAGGCCGACTGGGTCGGCGGCGACCTCTCCGATGCCGATTTCGTCGCAACGATGGTGAAGGCCGTAGAGGAGAAGCTCGGCGGCATCGACATCCTCGTCAACAACACCGGCGGCCCGACGCCCGGCACGGCGGAAGAGATGACCGCCGAGAAGCTGGAAACCTTCTTCCAGTCGATGGTGCTCAGGGTGATCACGCTCACCAATGCGCTGCTGCCGCAGATGAAGGCGCAAGGCTTCGGCCGCATCCTGACAGTCGCCTCCTCCGGCGTCTTCGAGCCGATCCCCAACCTTGCCCTGTCGAATACGCTGCGCGGCGCACTGGTCGGCTGGAACAAGACGCTCTCGGCGGAAGTCGCGCCGCACGGCATCACCTCCAACATGATCCTGCCCGGCCGCATCCATACCGACCGCATCGACGAGCTGGATGGCGCCAACGCCAAGCGCCAGGGCAAGTCGATGGAAGACGTCCGCGCGGCTTCGCTCAAATCCATCCCGACGGGGCGTCTCGGCACCGTCGAGGAATTCGGCGCCGCCGCCGCCTTCCTCTGCTCGGCACCGGCAAGCTACGTCAACGGCACGATGCTGCGCGTCGATGGCGCCGCCTCCAGGTCGATCTGACACCTCTCGGCCCGCGCCTGGCGCGCGGGCTCCGCCTTTCCGTCCGCCAACCGTGGCCACTGGCGCCGCTTCCGGCGGCTGCTATAGTGACAGCCGAAAGAACCATTCCACGGGAGGGGACCATGGATCGCCTACGCACAGGGATGATCGGCGTCGCGGCGCTGATCATCGTCACCGGCCTTGCCTGGATCGCCCATGGCACCGGGATGATCCGACTGCCGGCCACCGGCTTCATGAGCGAGCTCAGCGTCTGGACCATCAACGGCGCCCTCGTCGTCGCCTTCGGCCTGATCGTGCTCTTCGGCGCGTGGCGGCTGCTGCGCGACCACCCGCATCCGCCTTCCGATTACGCCGAACCGGAAGACGGCCAGATCCCCGGCTGATGCCGGAACCCATAACCTTGGGTCAATCCTTGAAGGAGAGGTTTTTATGAAAATCCTGCTGATCGTCATCGGCGCCATCGCCGTGCTGATGGGCGTGATCTGGATGGCCCAGGGCAGCGGCATCTTCCCCTACCCCGCCTCCAGCTTCATGATCGACCAGTCGCCCTGGATTGCCTATGGCGCCGTGCTGGCACTCGCAGGCGCCGCGCTCATCTGGGCGGGACGGCGGCGTTAGACATTTCGTCTTGCTTGATATACGGAATTTCCGTATAGTGAGGCATCATGGAGCAACCAGGATTTGATCCCGTCAAGGACGCGGTCAATCGAGAGAAGCACGGATTGCCCCTCGTTTTCGGGCATCGGATTTTCATGGACGACAACCATCTCGTCATTCCGTCGATCCGTGAGATCGATGGTGAGGAGCGCTTCAAAGTAGTCGGCATGGTTGAGGGAAAACTGTTCACCGCAGTTTTTGTGTGGCGAGAGAGCCTACCCCGTTTCATCTCGGTGAGAAGGAGCAACACGGGTGAAGAACGAGCCTATCACACTGGCGGCTGATCCGGCCGACGCGGAAGACTTCGACGTCAGCGCCGAAGCTATGGAGCGCGGACAGCGCGCCCGGCTAATCCGCAAGACACGGACCGGCCTGGGCCTGTCGCAGTCCGCCTTTGCTCACCGGTTTCGGGTGCCGGTCGGCACTCTGCGCGACTGGGAACAGGCCAGGGTTTCCGCGCCCGACTTTGCCATCGCCTATATCCGCGTCATCGGGCTGCATCCGGACATGGTGGCGGAGGCCATCGCCTAGCATAGGCCACCGCCAACTAGCGCTTGCTCGATCCGCTCACTCGCGCCCGGCCAGTATCCCCGGCAGGTCGTCGATCACGCTGTCGCGCACCTGCGGGCTCAACGGCTGGTCATGGGCCCGGTTGGCCACATGCAGGCGGGCAAAAACGACTTGCCTGCCGTCCCGCTCCGCCCAGCCGACGAACCAGCCGAGCGGCCGGTCGGACGCGGGCTTGCCCGCATCGTCGCGCAGCCGGCCAGCGCCCGTCTTGCCGTGCACGGTCCAGCCGTCGGCTGCCGCAAAGCGCGGCGTGATCGCCTGCGTCATCTCCATGGCACGCTCGGAAATCGGCAGTTCGCCGCCGAGGAAGCGGCGCAGGAAGGCCACCTGCTCGTCCGGCGAGATCTCCAGCGACGACATCAGCCAGCTTTCCGTCAGGCCATCCGTCCTGCCGGGGCCGCCCGCCACATCGCCATTGCCGTAGTCGAAGCCGCGGACGTAGTCGCCATACGCCTTCTCCCCCAGCCGGCGGGTCAATTCCTGCGAGTACCAGACCACCGAGTCCGCCTCCCAGCTTGTCGGATCAGTCGCCTTCTGCACCCGCTTCGGGGCGTTGAACTTCTGCTGGTATTCCCAGCGCGGCGTCGGCTCGTCTTTCAGGATGCCGGCGTCATAGCCCATCATGGCCAAGGGCAGCTTGAAGGTCGACATCGGATAGACGCGCCGGTCGCAGTCACCCTCGCGGTGGATCGGTTCGCCGGTGGCCGCGTCGATGACGACGGTGCAGCGGATCGGATCGGCTGCGAGCGCCGGCAAAGTGCCGGCAAACAGCGCCGAAAATCCCATGGCGGCGGCGAACAGGCTGCGTCTGCGCAGGATCATGGTGAGGCTCCTCTCGTTTGACGCGCGCCTTATAAGCGGCTTGCATCAATACAGGCAATCGATGATCGCCGGCCAGGACTGCGGCAGGGACAGAGAGGCGCAAAGGCAGCGGACGATCTCCCCCCTTGTGGGGGAGATGCCCCGAAGGGGCAGAGGGGGGTAAAGCCGCAGGCACTGAGGGCGGCGCTTCACCCCTTCTGTCGGCTCCGCCGACCTCTCCCCCCTCTCCCCCAGATGGGGGAGATCGAACTGCGCCCACCCTTGCCATCCCGCCCTGCCTGTGCGATCAGGCGCGCTCTCAAATTCATTCGGGGCGCGCGCACAACCGCGCCCTTTGCCGTTTCCGGGGCCACCACGCCCGGGATCGGGCCACCACGGACAAGAGCAGGAGTATGACCATGGCACGGACGCTGGGGCTGGATTTCGGCACGACCAATACCGTCATGGCGCTTGCCGCCGGCGGTGGCTCCACCGATTCGATGGCGTTCACCAGCAGTGCCGGCACCACCGACACGATGCGCACGGCGCTGTCCTTCATGAAGGATCCGCTGATGGGGGCGCAGGCGCTGAAGGTGGAGGCGGGCCAGGCGGCGATCCGCCAGTTCATCGACAATCCCGGCGATTGCCGCTTCCTGCAGTCGATCAAGACATTCGCGGCAAGCGCCCTCTTCCAGGGCACGCTGATCTATGCGCGGCGCCATCAATTCGAGGATCTGATGGAGATCTTCCTGCGGCGGCTTTCCACGTATGCCGGCGAAGGCTGGCCCACCGATGCCACGCGGATCGTTGTCGGCCGTCCGGTGCATTTCGCCGGCGCCAGCCCCAACGAGACGCTGGCGCTGGAGCGCTACAACGCGGCGCTGACGCGGCTCGGCTTTCCGGAGATCCACTACGTCTACGAGCCGGTGGCGGCAGCTCACTACTTCGCGCAGACGCTGACGCGGGACGCCACCGTGCTGGTGGCTGATTTCGGCGGCGGCACCACCGACTATTCGCTGATCCGCTTCGAGCGGCAGGCCGGCCGGCTGACGGCGACGCCCATCGGCCATTCCGGCGTCGGCATCGCCGGCGACCAGTTCGATGCGCGGATGATCGATCATCTCGTGGCGCCCGAGATCGGCAAGGGCAGCCAGTTCAAGAGCTTCGACAAGGTGCTTGATGTGCCGAGCAACTACTACACCAGCTTTTCGCGCTGGAACCAGCTGTCGATCTTCAAGGGATCCAAGGAATTCGCTGACCTGAAGTCGCTGATCCGCGCGTCGCTGGAGCCGGAGAAGCTCGAAACCTTCGTCGATCTTGTCGAGCACGACGAGGGCTATCCGCTCTACCAGGCTGTCTCGGCCACGAAGATGGCGTTGTCGCAGTCGGAAGAGGCGGAATTCAATTTCGCGCCGCTCGGCCGCGCCGGGCGCAAGACCGTGCGCCGCGACGCCTTCGAGGGCTGGATCGCCGACGATCTCGTGCGCATGGAGGGAGCACTCGACGAGGTACTGGCCAAGACCAACACCGAGGCTTCCGCCATCGACAAGGTCTTCCTCACCGGCGGCACCTCCTTCGTGCCAGCCGTCCGCTCCATCTTCACCCGCCGCTTCGGCGACGAGAAGATCGAGAGCGGCGGCGAGCTTCTGTCGATTGCCCACGGCCTGGCGCTGATCGGCGAGAGCGACGATCTGGAGCAATGGGCGGCATGACGCTTTCCCGACGCCCTGGCCTTCGCTAGAGTGGCGCCATGATCCAGGCGAAAGACCTCGAAGCCGGCGAACTCGCAGCGCTTCTGCATTTCTATGCGGATGCGGGCGTCGACTGGCTGCTGGAAGATTCGCCGATCGACCGGTTCGAGGAGTTCCAGGCGCAGCAGGCGGCCCGCGAGCAGGTGCGCCGGGCGCAGGTTCCGGTACAGGCAGAGCCCGAGGACCGGAAGGCGCCGTCGCGCGCAGCCGCCGCCTCCGCGCCGCTCAATCCTCCGCCGTCCGTCGCCGTGCCCGACGATCAGGCGGTAGCCGCGGCGCGCTTTGCCGCCGACAGCGCCCGCACGCTCGACGAGTTGAAGACGGCGATCGAAGCCTTCGGCGGCTGCAACCTGAAGAACAGCGCCCGCTCCACCCTCTTCATGACCGGCCAGTTGGGCTCCCGCATCCTGGTGATCGGGCCGATGCCGAACGCCGAGGACGACCGCGACGGCGCGCCCTTTTCAGGCCGGCACGGCCAGCTTCTCGACCGCATGCTCGCGGCCATCGGCCTGTCGCGGCAGACGGTCGCCATCACCAACATCATTCCGTGGCGGCCGCCGGGCAACCGCATGGCATCGCCGGCAGAGACTGCCATCTGCCAGCCCTTCATCGAGCGGCAGATCGCGCTGGCGGAGCCGGATCATTTGCTGCTGCTCGGCAATTTCCCGGCGCGCTTCTTCTTCGGCGGCAGCAGCGGCACGATCCACAGCCTGCGCGGGCAATGGCGCGACGTGACCGTGGCCGGGCGGACAATGCAAGCTCTGGCGACGCTGCACCCGCAGGAGCTGCTGATGGCACCCGCCAACAAGGCGCTGGCCTGGCAGGACCTGCTGCTGTTTTCGCAGGCACTGCGCACCGGCAGCTCCGCAAGCCAGCCCGAAATTTGATCAATGTAAAAGGATTATGAACATAGCCATGCTGATGGCGCATGGCAGTGTAGCCTTTAGGCGGCTTGCCGAATCGATGCTGCACCGCAATATGGAGACTGTGTTTTGGGAGGAACTCTAGGTCAAGGAACCAAGGCCATGACGATCCGCTCGCGCCCGATCCATTCCGGCTTCGAAAGCCTCCGCAACACCGGCCTCTCGCCGCGTTCGACACAGGGCTATCATCATTTCGGCTCGGTCACCAATGAGCAGCTGTCTGCCCGCGCCATGGCCGGTGTCGGCAGGATCACGCGCCCGGCCTCCATCTTCACGGATTTCCGCGAGCGCTGATCGCGCCGCGTCCCAACACAGGACGACCCCCATGACCGGCATTCACCCCTTGCGCGCCCTGCGGCAGACCTGGACCGACGTGGGCACGGCCGTCAGCGCCGCCCGCGAATTCCGCCAGGCCGGCGCTGCCCGCATCGACACCGTCGTTGCCGCCAATCCGCAGACTGCCGCCATCCCGCTCTGAGCGATCAGTTCGGCGGAGACGACGCTTTTCGGGCTGCCTTGCGCTCCAGCCCCAGCCTGTGCTCGCGGTAGACGATGAAGATGCCGGCGGACATGGTGATCCCCGTGCCTACCACCATCGGCAGAGTCGGGATATCGTTGAAGAACACGAAGGCGATGACGATCCCCAGCAGGAACGACGTGTATTCGAACGGCGCCACTGCCGACACGTCGGCATGCCGGTAGCTCTCCGTCAGGAAGATCTGCGCAATCCCCCCGAAAATTCCAGCCGAGATCAAGAGCACCGCCTGCTCTCCCGTCAGCACGGTCCAGCCGAAGGGCAGGCTCACCAGGGAAAACATCGCCCCGGAGAGCGAGAAATAGAAGACGATCGTCGGCGTCTTTTCGGTCTGCACCAGCTGGCGCACCTGGACCATGGCAAGCCCGCTCAGCACCGCCGCCAGCAGCACTGCCGCAGCCCCCAGAGCCTGGGTCGACTGAAATCCGCCCTCCTGAAACAGCGTCAGCTTCGGCCAGGAGACGATCAGCACGCCGAACATGCCCGCTACCACCGCACTCCAGCGATAGACGCGCACCTTCTCGCCGAGAATCACGGCGGCGAAGACGACGGCCATCAGCGGAGAGGCATAGCCGATGGCAATGGCTTCGGGGAGCGGCAGATGAACCAGTCCGTAGAACCCGAAGGCCATCGACAGAATGCCGAAGAAGCCGCGCTTCAGATGGCCGAAGGGCCTCTCCGTCTGCACGGCGGTGCGCAGGTCGCGCTGCCATGCCAGGTAGGCGATGATCGGGATCAGCGCGAACGCCGAACGGTAGAAGGTGATCTGCCCCGCCGGAACGCCCTCCCCCGCGCCCTTGATGCAGGCCTGCATCATCACGAAGATCATGACGGAGAGGATCTTGAACATGATCCCCCGCAGGGGATTGCCCGCTTCGACGGTCATTCTACACTCTTGGAAATGCGACCAGACGCGAGGTCATGGGAGGCGGGAGCAGTTGCGGGGAAGATCTAGCGCCTGCGAGAGTAAAGGAAATATCTCCAGCTCGACATCAAAACTGATGATGGACCGATCAATAACGGTGACTGGAAGGAGCCTGCCGCGCCCCCCATTGCGTCTAAGCCCGGCTTCGGGCGTGGCGACGCTTGGCGGGAGGGAACTATCGCGGCGCGCGGCGAAAGCGCTTCAACGGTCTCACTTCGGCCGGCCTGGTGGCACGTCCCCGCTCCACCAGCTCATGCAGTTCCTGCATCAGCCGCTCGACCACCGTCTTTTCGCTCCATCGCTCCTCGGCGCAGGCCCGGGCCGCGCGCCCGTAGCGTTCGCGCAGATCAGGATTGTCGAGCATGACCTCGATTGCGGTGGCAAATGACGCTACGTCGTCCGGTTCGGTCACCAGGCCGCACCCCTCCACCTCCTGAGCAAGGCCGGTGCCGGGGGCCGCCGTCGCGATGACGGGACGGCCCGAGGCAAGCATGTTGATCAGCTTCGAGGGCAGCAGCAGGTCGGCCGCGCTGCCGAGTTGCGGCAGGAGATGGACCGTCGCGAGGCCGACGAGATCGCTAATCCGCTCACGCGGCTGGAGATCGCGGAACTGGATGTTGGGCAGGCCCTCGGCCCGCGTCTCGAGCGCCGCGCGGTTGGGCCCCTCGCCGCAGACGACAATGGTCAGGTCCTGGCGGTGGACCAGCTGCCGTGCTGCCTCGACCAGGATCTCGATGCCCTGCTTGTTGGCGATATTTCCGGAGTAGAGCGCCACGTGCTCGGTCGTGATGTCCCATTCGGCGCGATAGGGAGACGGCTCCGTCAGTGGCCTGACCTTGGACAGATCCCCTGAATTGCGAAACTCGACCACCCGCTCGGCGGGCACGCCCTTGCTGATCAGGTGCTTGCACATCTGCGGTGAAATGCTGCTGGCGCGGTCGAATGACCGGAGCACCGTCGATTCAAACTTCATCGCGAGTCGCGCGATTACGCCCTTGTCGCTCAGCAATTGCGTAGCGAACGCCGCCTCGACCTCGAAATCCTGGACGTGCAACCAGGATTTCGCCCCCGAGAGGAAAGCGGCAAGACGCCCGCAGGGTGCGGCGATCAAGGACGGCGCGATGCAGAAGACGACGTCGGGGCGTCCGCCGATCGCCGCTTTCAGCACGGGGAAAAGGCAACTGAGGGCGAAGCTGACATGATGCAAGATGCGCCGGGCGCTGCTGGGACGGGCGGGAACATAGAGCGGGCAACGGATCACCGTCACGCCATCCTCTACCGACCGCTGATAGGCCTGTCTGGCACCGGGCAGAAGTTTCCAGGCCGGGTAGTAGGGTTGCGCGCAGACGATCGTGACCTGATGGCCCGCTGCAGCCATGGCCTTGGCCATGCCCTGCGTGTAGACCGCGATCCCGATCTTCTCCGGCGCGTAGTTCAGCCCGACGATCAGGATCTTCATGCCCTCACCTCCCGAGCGGACACGGGATAGTGACCGGCAAAGAGGCAGGCGATGTCCGAAAGGTGCACGATGGTGATGAAAACCCGCATTACACTACAACGCCAGCGATCTAAGTTAACTCTGCTTGCAGACGCTCCGTCTACAAACCGGTTCCCCACAAAGTGAAACACATAGCGAGATAACTACCGCAACGCAACATAAACGTGTTTGATCAATACTTTAAATTTCAGTTCTTTGAAAAAGAAACAGAGACGGGACTGTTTGCAGCCGCGCAATCCTCATAGCTTAGATTTGATGAGAACACGGCATATGCGGACGTAACCGTCGAACTTCAATCGGTTTGCTGACGATCGCGACCTGTTTCTCCGTCCCGACAGCCGTATTCCCTTCACGAGCACACGGAGAGTACCAAAAATGGCAAACTGGAACTGCAAACTCCGTTAGCATCATGTTAGCATCCCATTGGTACGGTCCGTCCATCCCTGCCGCTGAAAGGATTGCCCCTGTGTCTTCTTCTGCTGAACGCCCGACTCCTCAACCGGCGCGCTCAATTAGACGGATCGGGGCACCCCAGGCATCATCCGAATCCAATTCCCGCAACTGACGCCGCCAGACGGCCTTTGAAGCAACCTCTTCAGCTACGAATAGGAAGTCGTGTACTTATGAGTACATCTGAAAACAAGATCGTCGAACTGGCTCACTATCGTCCCACGGATTTTGTTCTGGAGCGGGTCGACCTCACCTTCGAGATCGATCCAGCGAATACCAAGGTCGATGCACGGCTGATCTTCCATCGCCGCGATGGTGTCGATCCCGCAGCACCCTTGGTGCTCGATGGCGACGAACTGTCGCTCTCGGGGCTGCTGCTCGACCAGAACGAAATTCCGGCTGAACAATACACAGAAACCACTCAGTCGCTGACGATCAGCGACCTGCCGGCAAGCGGGCCGTTCGAGATCACCGTCACCACCTTCATCAACCCGCAAGCCAACAGCCAGTTGATGGGCCTCTACCGTACCAATGGCATCTACTGCACGCAGTGCGAGGCTGAAGGCTTCCGCCGCATCACCTATTTCCCGGATCGCCCGGACGTTCTGGCACCCTACACGATTACCATCATTGCCGACAAAGCCGCCAATCCGCTGCTGCTCTCCAATGGCAACTATCTCGGCGGCGGCAATTACGACGAAGGCCGGCATTTTGCCGCCTGGTTCGACCCTCATCCGAAGCCTTCCTACCTGTTCGCCCTTGTCGCCGGCGATCTCGGCGTCGTCGAGGACAGCTTCACGACGATGTCCGGCCGCGACGTGGCGCTGAAGATCTATGTGGAGCACGGAAAAGAGCCCCGCGCAGCCTTTGCCATGGATGCGTTGAAGCGTTCGATGAAGTGGGACGAGGAGCGGTTCGGCCGCGAATACGACCTCGACATCTTCATGGTCGTCGCCGTCTCCGACTTCAACATGGGGGCCATGGAGAACAAGGGCCTCAACGTCTTCAACGACAAATATGTGCTGGCGGACCCGGAGACGGCGACCGACCAGGACTACGCCAATATCGAGGCGATCATCGCCCACGAGTATTTCCACAACTGGACCGGCAACCGCATCACCTGCCGCGACTGGTTTCAGCTCAGCCTCAAGGAAGGCCTCACCGTCTATCGCGACCACGAGTTCTCCGCCGACATGCGCTCGCGTCCCGTCAAGCGCATTGCGGAAGTGCGGCACCTGAAGTCGGAGCAGTTCCCCGAGGATGCGGGGCCGCTGGCTCATCCCGTTCGCCCGACCAAATACCGCGAGATCAACAACTTCTACACGACGACCATTTACGAGAAGGGCTCGGAGGTGATCCGCATGATCGCCACCCTGCTCGGCGCGGAGAACTTCAAGAAGGGGCTCGACCTCTACTTCGAACGGCATGACGGCGACGCGGCAACCGTCGAGGACTTCGTCAAATGCTTCGAGGACGCGACCGGCCGCGACCTCAGCCAGTTCTCGCTCTGGTACCACCAGGCGGGCACTCCGCTGGTCACCGCATCGGGCGCCTACGACGCGACGATGGCGACCTTCACGCTTTCGCTGGAGCAGATGGTGCCCGCAACGCCGGGACAGCCCAGCAAGGAGCCCATGCATATTCCGCTCTCGTTTGCCCTGATCCTTGCGGACGGCACCGTTGCTACCGCGACCTCGGTCACGGGCGGCGAGGTCACGGGAGAGGTGCTGCACCTGACGCAGCGCAACCAGACCTTCACATTCTCCGGCATCGCCTCGCGGCCCGTGCTGTCGCTCAACCGCGGCTTCTCGGCACCGATCAACCTCCATCTCGACCAGAGCCCGGATGATCTCGCCCATATTGCGCGCCACGACCCGGATCTCTTTGCCCGCTGGCAGGCGCTGACGGATCTGGCGCTGCCGAGCCTCATCCAGGCCACGCGCGACACGCAGGACGGCAAGACCGCCGAGACGCCTTCGGCCCTGATCTCGGCCCTGATCGAGACCGCCGATGACGAGAGCCTCGAGCCTGCCTTCCGCGCCCAGGTGCTGACGCTGCCGAGCGAAGCCGATATTGCCCGAGAGCTCGGCAAGAACAACGACCCCGACGCCATCCATGCGGGCCGTACCAGCGTTCTGAAAGCCATTGCAGAGGCCGGACGCTCGACCTTCCAGCGGCTCTTCCAGACGATGCGCCCGGATGGCGCCTTCAGCCCGGATGCGCAGGACGCTGGAAAGCGGGCGCTGCGCAACATCGCCCTCAGCTACCTCACCTATGCCGAGCAGTCGCCAGCACCGGTGGCGGAAGCCTTCAGCGACGCCGGCAACATGACCGACCTCCTGCAGGCGCTCACCCTGCTTGCCCATCGCTTCCCGGATTCCGCCGAAACCGAAGGCGCGCTGGGCGCCTTCCTGACCCGCTTCGACGTCAATCCGCTCGTCATCGACAAGTGGTTCGCGGTTCAGGCCACCATCCCCGGTGCCGCGACCCTCGACCGCGTCAACGCGCTGATGGCGGACCCGCATTTCACGCCCGGGAACCCGAACCGTGTACGCTCGCTCGTCGGCAGTTTCGTGTTTGCCAATCCGACCGGCTTCAACCGGGCCGATGGCGCTGGCTATCGCTTCCTCGCGTCCCAGATCCTCTCGATCGATCCGAAGAACCCGCAGCTGGCTGCACGGCTTCTCACCGCGATGCGCTCCTGGCGGTCGCTGGAGCCGCAGCGGGCCGACCATGCCCGCTCCGCGCTGCTGACGATTGATCGAAGCGCGGCGCTGTCCAACGACGTCCGCGATATCGTCGAGCGTATGCTAAAAGGCTAACCCTTCTCCCGCTGCAACCTATGAGTCCAGCGGGAGGCCAACAATATCAGAGTCTTAAGAAAGTCTTACCAAATCTCTGGACACAGCGAATCACTCATGATTCATTGAGTCAGATTCGGGCGAGCGGTGCGCCGAATTTCCATGAGGGGTCAGATGAAAACGATGGCGGACGTGCGACGGGTGACCGTCGGCGAGGGGTTGTTGCGTCTTAAATTTCCGGGCATGAAACGAGCTTCCGATCTTTTCGGATCGAAGCCCGATCTGACCGTGACGCCGATTTCCCGGCAGATGCCACGCGTCGAACTGGTGCTGAAGCGCTCCATTCCGCTGCTCATCCTCGCCTTCCTTGCGGTGGTCGCCACGTCGCGCAGCCTCGGGCTGGTGTCGGAATTCGACCGGATGCAGGAGGGTGCCCGCCAGACCACCTCGCTTCTCGCGGCAACCGCCGCTGCCGCCTTTTCCGGAGAGGACGCCGCCATCAGCGCCGGTGATCGCACGGCCGCGGAGACCCGCCTCGCGAGCTTTGTTCCATCCAACCTCCTCCACCCCGACGCCTTCCTGCTTCTCGTGGATGCCAACGGCAAGATCTTCGGCGGTTCGGCGGCGTCCGGCTTCGTTGGCCGACAGCTGTCGGCGGTGCTGCCGGAAACCGCGGCACTGCGCCGCTTCGGCGTTTCCGGCCTGATCGAGACGTCGATCGGCGGCGAGCGGCATTATGCAGCCATCCAGGCGGTTGGCAACGACGGCGCGCTGATCGTCGCGGCCAGCTCGCTTGCCTCGATCCATTACTTCTGGCGCCACGAAGTCTCCCTCAACGTCACGCTGTTTGCCTGCATCTCGGCCATCCTGCTGGTCATTCTCTATGCCTATTACATGCAGGTGAAGCGGGCTCGCGAGGCCGACGAAACCTTCCTGGAGGCCAACCTGCGCATCGAGACGGCGCTGTCGCGCGGCCGCTGCGGCCTCTGGGACTTCGATGTCGTCAACCGCCGCCTGTTCTGGTCGGGCTCGATGTACGAAATGCTCGGCCTGCCGCCTGCCGGCAACGTCCTTTCCTTCGCCGATGCCGCGCGAATGATGCATCCGACCGACGGCAATCTCTATGCGCTCGCCCGCGCCATCAGCCGCGGCAATGCCAAGCAGGTCGACCAGGTTTTCCGCATGCGTCATGCCGCCGGCCACTACGTCTGGATGCGGGCGCGCGCGCAGGTGACCCGCAGCGCCAGCGGCCGCACCCATGTGATCGGCATCGCCATGGACGTCACCGAGCAGCATCGTCTGGCGCAGCGCTATGCGGAGGCCGACCAGCGGTTGGCGGATGCCATCGAATCCACCTCGGAAGCCTTCGTCCTCTGGGACAAGAACGACCGGCTGGTGATGTGCAACGCGCACTTCCAGCAGGCCTACGGTCTGCCTGACGACGTGCTCGTCCCCGGCACCGAAAAGGCTGCCGTCAAGGCTTCGGCATCGCGGCCGGTGATCGAGCGGCGGATCGCCGACCCGGACCATAACGGCCTTTCGCGCACCACCGAGGTCCAGCTTGCGGATCAGCGCTGGCTGCAGATCAACGAACGGCGCACCCGCGATGGCGGCATGGTGTCGGTCGGTACGGACATCACGGTGATGAAGCGTCATCAGGAACGGTTGCGCGAGTCCGAGCGACGCCTGATGGCGACGATCAGCGACCTTTCCGCCTCGCAGAGGAAGCTTGAGCGGCAGAAGGAAGAGCTGTCCACCGCCAACGCCAACTATCAGTCGGAGAAGGAACGGGCCCAGGCCGCCAACAAGGCGAAGTCCGAATTCCTCGCCAACATGAGCCATGAACTGCGCACGCCGCTCAACGCCATCCTCGGCTTTTCCGAAATTCTCGCCAACCAGATGTTCGGCCCGGTCGGCTCGCCGAAATACGGCGAATATGCCCGCGACATCCACGACAGCGGCAAGCACCTGCTCAACGTCATCAACGACATCCTCGACATGTCGAAGATCGAAGCGGGGCACATGAAGATCCAGTGCGAGACGATCGACCTCGCGCCGCTGATCGAGGAAAGCCTGCGCCTCACTTCGATCGCCGCCGAAGACAAGAACATCTCGATCGAACAGAGCCTGTGCGCCGATCTCGAGATGGCCGGTGACAGACGGGCGATGAAGCAGGTCATGCTCAACCTCCTGTCGAATGCGGTGAAGTTCACCAACGATGGCGGCCGCATCATCGTGCGGGCTCGCCGTTCGGAAGCCGGCGTGCTGCTGACGATTGCCGACACCGGCATCGGCATCCCGAAGGCAGCCATGGGCAAGATCGGTCAACCCTTCGAGCAGGTGCAGAGCCAGTATGCCAAGAGCAAGGGGGGCTCGGGCCTGGGCCTGGCGATCTCGCGCTCGCTGGTGGCGCTTCACGGCGGCAACATGCGGATCCGCTCCTGCGTCGGCAAGGGAACGGTCGTTTCGGTCAGCATGCCGGAGCAGCCGACGTTTGCCGTGGCTGCCCGCGCTACGGGCTGACGACCTTCCGGAACACGCCGCGCACCGCCTTCGACAGCCGCTTCACCTCGCCTTCGAGGGTCTTGATGTCGGGGCAATCACCGGCGCGGCAGACGCGCTCCACCAGACCCGCCGGCGCCTCCTTGGGCACAAACGGTCCGTCGATGCAGAGGCGGATGATCTGCGAGATCTCCGTGAACAGGGAAAGACCCTCAAGAACCGTCTGACGGTCGTGATCCGTCATCAGCTCGGCTCCCAGGACCTGCAGGGCCTTCCGCGTGGTCAGTTGATGGGTGTCGATCACAAGTCCCTTCGCGGGCGCCACCAGCCGCAGATACTGCGCGATGAACTCGATGTCGATCAGCCCGCCGGGGATCAGCTTCAGATCCCAGATGTCGCGTGGCGGCTTCTCCTTCTCGATCAGCTCGCGCATCCCGCGCACGTCGGATGCAATCTTCGCGACATCGGCCGGCCTGTCGAGAACTTCGGCGATCACGGCGCAGGCCTCGTCGCCGAGGTCCTCGTCACCGGCGACCATGCGCGCCCGGGTCAGCGCCATGTGCTCCCAGGTCCAGGCCTCTTCCTGCTGATACTTCCGGAAAGCCCTGATGCGGCTGGCAACCGGTCCCTTGTTGCCGGAGGGGCGCAGGCGCATGTCGACCTCGTAGAGAACGCCTTCGGCCGTCGGGGCCGAAAGCGCCGCGATCAGCCGCTGCGTCAGGCGCGTGTAGTAGCGGGTCGCGTCGAGCGGCTTTTCACCGTCGGATTCGGAGGCCTCGTCGTCGTAGTCATAGAGCAGGATGAGGTCGACGTCGGAAGCTGCCGTCAGCTCGAAGCTGCCGAGCTTGCCCATGCCCATCAGCGCCACCCGGCCGCCCGGATAGCGGCCTTGCGCCGCCTCGATCTCCCGCTCGACCGCGATCAGCGTCTGCTCGATCAACAGGTCGGCGAGATCAGTGAAGGCGCGGCCGGCCTCGGCGCCATCGATGGCGCCCGTCAGAAGCCGGATGCCGATCAGGAAGCGCTGTTCGGCGGCAAAGATGCGCAGCCGGTCGAGCACCTCCTCGTAGTGGCGGGCGACCGTCAGGAAGCTTTTCAGCCGCTCCGCCATGTAGTCGCGCGTCGGCAGTTGCGCCATCAGCGCCGGGTCCAGCATGCCGTCGAAGACGTGCGGCCGCGATGCTATGATGTCGGCCAGCCGAGGCGCCGACGACATCACCCGGACGATCAGCGACAGGAGCGCCGGATTGTTGCCGATCAGCGAGAACAGCTGGATGCCCGCCGGCAGCCCCGAAAGGAAGCTGTCGAAGCGCAGCATCGCCTCGTCGGCGCGGCTGCTTTCGCCAAACGCCTTCAGGAGCCTGGGCATCATTTCCGTCAGTCGCTCGCGCGCCTCCACCGACTGGGTGGCGCGGTAGCGGCCGTAGTGCCAGGTGCGGATCACCCGCGACATGTCGGCGGGCCGCTCAAAACCGATGGATGCCAGCGTCTTCAAGGTGCCCGGATCGTCCTGCTCGCCGGTGAAGACGAGGTTGCCCTCGACGCCGGAGAGTTTCGTCTCCTGCTCGAAGAGACGCGCATAGCGCTTCTCCACCGTGCGCAGGGTCTCCTCAAGCTTTCTGGAGAAGGCGGCCGTATCGGCAAGGCCCAGCATGAAGGCGATGCGCTTCAGCTCCGCCTCCGTCTCCGGCAGAGTGTGGGTCTGCTCGTCGCGGACCATCTGGATGCGGTGCTCGACATCGCGCAGGAACCAGTACGCCGCAATCATCTCGGACGCGATCTCCGGCGTGATCCAGTTCGCCTCCGCCAGCGCGTTCAGGGCCACCTCGGTCTGGCGTGTCCTGAGCGGCGGCATGCGGCCACCCGCGATCAGCTGCTGGGTCTGGGCGAAGAACTCGATCTCGCGGATGCCGCCGCGGCCGAGCTTGACGTTGTGGCCCTTCACCGCGATCGCCCCGTGCCCCTTGTGGACATGGATCTGCCGCTTGATCGAATGGATGTCGGAGATCGCCGCGTAGTCGAGGTACTTGCGGAAGACGAAGGGCACCAGCTGGCGCAGGAAATCCTCGCCCGCGGCAATGTCGCCGGCCATGGCGCGGGCCTTGATGAAGGCCGCCCTCTCCCAGTTCTGGCCGCGGCTCTCGTAGTAGAGCAGCCCCGCCTCGACCGGCACCGCGAGCGGCGTCGAGCCCGGATCTGGCCGAAGCCTGAGATCGGTGCGGAAGACATAGCCGTCGGCAGTGCGCTCCTGGAGGATGCGCACCAGGCGGCGCATCATCCGGCCATAGATCTCCGTCCCGTCGATCGGATCCTTGAGGATGCCGCTCTCGGGATCGAAGAAGACGACGATGTCGATGTCGGAGGAATAGTTGAGTTCATGGCCGCCGAGCTTGCCCATGCCGATGACGATCAGCCCGGAGTGTTCGCTCGGCCGCTCCACGTCCTTGAGAACGACCTTGCCGCTCTCGTGGCCATTGAGCAGCAGATGGTCGATGGCCGCGGCCACTGAGGCGTCGGCGAAGCGGCTGAGGTAGAGTGTGGTATCGCGGGCGGAGAAGATGCGCGCCAGATCGGCCAATGCGACGAGAAAGGACAGGCTGCGCTTGGCTGTCCGCAGCGCCGCCATCACCTCCGTCTCGGTGGGTGTCTTTCCGTCACGGGGTTTCCAGCAATCGCGCGCCGTGGCGATCATTTCCTCCAGCACTGTCTCCAGCGGCTCGACGAGGGCTACGGCAATCAGTTGTGGCGAGATCGCCGCGCTGTCGCGCAGATAGGGGGAAAGCGTGAGGGCCGCGATCAGGAACCGCTTCAGCCTGTCGTCGCCGGCCATCAGGTCGGCGATCGCCGGCTCCTGCTTTGCAGCGTCCTTCAGGAGCGCCACCACGGTCTTGGCTTCGGCCTGGCTCAGCGGCCGGATGACGTCGGCCTCGACGTTCTTCAGGTATCTTGCAGTCTCTGCCACGGCATCCTCCCGTCTGGCGTCCCTTCTTAGGGTCTTCGGACGGGAAATACCATGGTGGCGGTGAGACCCGGTGCCTCGGCATCCTCCGGATGGGTGGCGGCCAGCACCAGCGCACCACCATGCAGTTCCATCACCGCCTCGACCAGGGACAGGCCAAGCCCGGTGCCCGGCTTTGTCCGGCTGGCGTCCAGCCGGACAAAGCGCTTGACCACTTCCCCGCGCTTCTCCGGCGGCACGCCCGGTCCGTTGTCGCAGACCGACAGGCGCACGTTTTCGGCATCGGCCGACAGCACCACCCGAAGCGTCGGCTCGCCCTTGCCCCCGGCGGAATACTTGATGGCATTGTCGAGCAGGTTGAACATCGCCTGGCCGATCAGTTCGCGGTTGCCCTTGACCTTCAGTCCCGGGGCAATAGCCGTTTCCAGCGTCAGACCCGCCTCTTCCGCCGCCGGCTCGTAGAGCTCGCAGCTGTCGGCGCAGATCGCCGAAAGATCGATCTCCGACATTTCCGCGACGATCGACCCGGCCTCGACCCGCGAGATCATCAGCAGCGCGTTGAAGGTGCGGATCAACTGGTCGGACTCGGCGATGATGCCTTCCAGCGCCACCCGGCGATGCTCGGCATCGTCTTCACCGAGTGCGTCGGCCGCCTTGTTGCGCAGCCGCGTCAGCGGTGTCTTGAGGTCGTGGGCGATATTGTCGGAGACCTGGCGAAGGCCCTCGTTCAACTTCTCGATCCGGCCCAGCATGGCGTTCAGCGATTCCGACAGGCGGTCGAATTCGTCGCCGGAGCGGCCGACGGGAAGGCGCTGCGACAGGTCGCCCGCCATGATCTTCTGGCTGGCGCCCGACATGCGGTCGATGCGCTTCAACGCATTGCGGCCGATGCCGAACCAGATGAACAGGGCGCCGATGCCCATGATCGTCAGCGCCACCATCAGCGCGCGGCGGACGATGCCGCGGAAGCGACCCGGCTCGCCGAGGTCGCGGCCGATCATCACCCGAAGCCCGTTGTCCATGACGACGACATTGGCGATCGCCATGTGCTCGCGGCCGGAGCCCGCCTCGGAGAATGGCCGGTAGGAAAAGGGGAACCGCGTCCAGCCCTGTTCGTCGAGGACGCCCGGCTGCAGGGAGGCGACATTGCCCGCAACGATCTCGCCGTTCGGCCCCGCGACGACATAGAGGTTGGCGCCCGGCTGGCGGGCCCGCCGCTCCATGATGCGCAGCATGCCGTTCAACCCGCCGCGATCGAAGGCGCGCTGGATGTCGCCGACTTCCTGGACGAGGTTGTCGCGGGTCTGCTGCGCCAGGATGCGCTCCGACATGGCCGTCACGTAAAAGACGAGGAAGGCGGCGCAGATCGCAAACAGGAGGATATAGAGCCCCGACAGCCGCACGGCCGTTGAGCGGAAC
The DNA here is from genome assembly GCF_056530405.1 of Rhizobium sp. PK7-22. Classification (NCBI taxonomy): domain Bacteria; kingdom Pseudomonadati; phylum Pseudomonadota; class Alphaproteobacteria; order Hyphomicrobiales; family Rhizobiaceae; genus Rhizobium; species Rhizobium sp. PK7-22. The sequence goes on along the minus strand of NZ_CP096514.1, from coordinate 1,856,371 downwards.
ATCAGGCGGGACCGGTTCAGCACGCGCTCAAGCCTCGTCCTTGATCATGTAGCCGGCGCCGCGGATCGTCTTCAGGAGCGGCTTGTCGAAGTCGCGCTCGATCTTGGAGCGCAGCCGCGAGACATGCACGTCGATGACATTCGTCTGCGGATCGAAGTGGTAGTCCCAGACATGCTCGAGCAGCATGGTACGGGTCACCACCTGGCCGGCGTTCTTCATCAGGTATTCGAGCAGCCGGAATTCGCGCGGCTGCAGCGGGATCTCCTTGCCGGCGCGGCGGACCTCGTGGGACAGGCGATCGAGTTCGAGGTCGCCGACGCGGTATGCCATGTCCTGCTCGGGCGCACCCTTGCGGCGGCCCAGCACCTCGACGCGGGCGAGCAACTCGCTGAAGGCATAGGGCTTGGGCAGATAGTCGTCGCCGCCGGCGCGAAGGCCGGTGACGCGGTCGTCCACCTGGCCGAGCGCCGAAAGGATCAGCACCGGTGTGTTGACGCCGCGCTTGCGCAATTCGCTGATGACGGACAGACCGTCGCGGCGCGGCAGCATGCGGTCGATCACCATCACGTCGTAGCTGTTCTCGGTCCCCATGAAGAGGCCGCTGTCGCCATCGCTGGCATGGTCCGCCACGATGCCGGCCTCGCGAAAGGCCTTCGTCATGTAGGCCGCAGCCTCGAGGTCGTCTTCGATCACCAGAATCTTCATGTGCGACACCATAGCGTCCGCCGGTCTTTTTGCACCATCGGATTCGCTGAGGTCGGGGCCGGTGGAGGTCTCCATCGTGTCACTCCTTCAACTGCAGACAATCGGAGAATAAGAAAAAAGGGGCACCGACGTTGCCGACGGCGCCCCCTTCGAATGCTGCCTGGGAGGATCAGCCTTCGTTGATCGGCAGGGCGATGAAGCGGCTGCCGCGCTCGGACTCGACCTGGAAGAGCGCACGGGTGCGGCCATCCTTGCGGGCCTGCTCGATCACGTCCTCGATGTCGCCGGCGTCCGTCACGGACTGGTTGTTGACCGAGACGATCTTTTCGCCAGTCCGCAGGCCACGGGCTGCTGCTTCGGAGTCGGGATCGACTTCCGTCACTGCAAGGCCGGTGCCGTTGTCGGCAGGGGCAACGGTGATGCCGAGGCTGGACAGCGCCTTCTCAGAGGACGGCACGGGCGCGTCAGGCTCGACCGGTTCGGCGGCTGCCGCATCCTCGCTGGCGAGATTGCCCAGCGTCACCTCGATGTCCTGCGACTTCGCATCACGCCAGACGGAGACCTGCACCTTGGTGTCCGGTCCGAACTGCGCGACCTTGCGAGCCAGATCGCGGGCATCCTTGATCGGATCGCCGTTGACGGCGGTGATCACGTCACCTTCCTTGATGCCGGCCTTCTGGCCCGGCGAACCTTCCTGCGGGGCCACCACGAGCGCGCCCTGGGCCTCGGACAGGCCAAGCGATTCGGCGATATCCTTGTTGACCGGCTGGATCTGAACGCCGAGCCAGCCGCGCTCAACCTTGCCATCGTCGATCAGGTCCTGAACCACGTCCCGGGCAACGGAGGCGGGGATGGCGAAGGCAATGCCGACGTTGCCGCCCGACGGCGAGAAGATCGCCGTGTTGATGCCGATGACTTCGCCTTCGAGGTTGAAGGCCGGGCCGCCGGAGTTGCCGCGGTTCACGGCCGCATCGATCTGGATGTAATCGTCGTAGGGACCGGAGCCGATGTCACGGCCACGGGCGGAGATGATGCCTGCGGTCACCGAACCGCCGAGACCGAAGGGGTTGCCGACGGCCACGACCCAGTCGCCGACACGGACCTTCGTGTCGTCAGCGAGGTTGACGTAGGTGAACTTGCGGTTGGCATCGACCTTCAGCACCGCAAGATCGGTGCGGCTGTCCTTGCCGATAAGCTTGGCATCGAGCTCGGTGCCGTCATCCATGACCACGGTGAAAGCTGCGCCATCATCGACGACGTGGTTGTTGGTGACCAGGTAACCGTCTTCGGAGATGAAGAAGCCGGATCCCTGCGAACTCGGCCGCATGCGATGCGGACCATTGTCGCCGCCGCGCGGGCTGCGCTCGGCGCGGTCGTCTCCACGGCCATCACCGCGACCACCGGGCATCTGACCGCCGAAATCGCGGAAGAACCGCTTCAGCGGGTGATCGTCCGGAAGGTCTTCAAAGCCCTGGCCGTTGAAGTTGAAACTGAAATTGCTGCCGTTGTCGGAAACGGGCTGGGCCTCGGACTGCACGCGAACGGAAACAACGGCCGGCGAAACCGCGGAGACGACATCGGCGAAGCTCGGAGCCTGAGGGGCTTGAACCTTGACCGGCTCAGCGAAAGACTCGACGACCTGCGCAGGAATGCCCGTCGTGAACATGACGGCGGCAAGACCGGCGACCGTCGATGCCTTCAGCACTGTCTTGAGGTTTGAACGTCCGGGATTGCTGTTTTGCATTGGGGCTACCTTCTTCTCTTCATCTCGTTTCACCGGGAGTTCCCGGGTGGGCGGTGGATGAGAGAGATATAGGGAGGCCCACCTTAACTGCAGGTGTCAGGGGGATGAAATGTTTGTAATGTTCGGGACGCGAGCCCTACTGCTTGCCGACCAGATCGTCGAGACGGGCCTGCTCTTCCGGCGTCAGCACCGGAGGCTGGCGCGGCTGCAGACGCCCCCGCGCCATCAGCAGCAGAACGAGCCCCCCGATCAACAGGAGCACGGCCGGCGCGCCCCACAGAAGCACGGTACGGGCCGACAGCCGCGGCTTCAGCAGCACGAACTCACCGTAGCGCGAGACGACGTAATCGATCACTTCCTCGTCGCTGTCGCCATCCACCAGCCGTTCGCGGACGAGGATGCGCAGGTCGCGGGCAAGCTCCGCATTGGAATCGTCGATCGACTGGTTCTGGCAGACCATGCAGCGCAGCTGCGCGGAGAGATCGCGGGCCCGCTCCTCAAGCCGCGGATCGGACAGGATCTCGTCGGGATTGACGGCAAGCGCCGGGAGGGGGCTGAGGAGGAGCGTTAGGAAGAGGACGAAGAGTGCGGCCAAACTTGCGGGACGCCCCTCATCCGACTGCCGCCATCTTCTCCCCGTCAATACGGGGAGAAGGGAGCCCGTCGAGATGCCATCACCCCGAGGAGAGGTCGAGCGGGGCACGTCCCCTCTCCCCGCCTGCGGGGAGAGGGTTAGGGTGAGGGGCAATCTCCACAAGAGCCCCCTCATTCCGCCGGCTCCATCGCAGCCGGCGCGGGCTTTGCCTTGCGACGCGGCGCGCCGACGCGCAGGCGCCGGTCGGTGAGCGACACGACGCCGCCGAACGCCATGAACAGCGAGCCGCCCCAGATGCAGAGGATGAAGGGCTTCCACCAGACGCGCACGACGATGCCGCCGTCGGCCATCGGATCGCCCAGCGAGATATAGAGCTGGCTGAAGCCGAAGGTGAGGATGCCGGCCTCGGTGGTCGGCATCTGGCGGGCCGTGTAGATCCGCTTCGAAGACCAGGTGTCCGCCACTGCGACACCGCCCTGGCTGACGGTAAAGTGGCCACGCTCCTCGGTAAAGTTCGGCCCGACCGCGTCGCGCATGCCATCGAAGACGATCGTGTAGCCGCCGACGTCCGCCGACGAACCGAGCTGCATCTCGAGCACGGTTTCCGTCTCGAAGGTGGTCACCACGACGATGCCGAGAACCGTCACGCCAAGCCCGAAATGCGCCAGTGCCGACCCGAAGGCCGAGCGCGGCAGGCCGACCAGCCGGCGCCAGGCGACGTTGAACGGCAGCTTGCCGAAGTTTGCCCTGTTCCAGAGCTCGGCGAGTGCCCCGAACATCCCCCAGAAGCCGAGCGCCATGCCGAAGACGGCCATGACCGGACCGCCGTTTTCGACGTAGTAGAGGGCAAGCCCCGCGACCAGCGCCAGGCCCGCCGCCACGTAGAGCCGCTGCAGCGCGCCGAGCGCATCGCCGCGCTTCCAGGCCAGCATCGGCCCGAAAGGAACGGCAATCAGCAGCGGGATCATCAAGAGCCCGAAGGTCAGATTGAAGAAGGGCGCACCGACCGAGATCTTTTCGCCCGTCAGCGTTTCCAGCACCAGCGGATAGAGCGTGCCGATCAGGATGGTTGCGGTGGCGACCGTCAGGATCAGGTTGTTGAGGACGAGCGCCCCTTCCCGCGAGACCGGCGCGAACAGGCCGCCGGATTTCAGCATCGGCGCCCGCCACGCAAACAGCGCAAAGGCGCCGCCGATGAACAGCATCAGGATACAGAGGATGAAGATGCCGCGGGTCGGGTCGGTCGCAAAGGCGTGCACCGAGGTCAGCACCCCGGAGCGAACGAGGAAGGTGCCGAGCAGCGACAGCGAGAAAGTCATGATCGCCAAGAGCACGGTCCAGATCTTCAGGGCCTCGCGCTTCTCCATCACCAGCGCCGAATGCAGCAGCGCCGTGCCGGCAAGCCAGGGCATGAAGGAGGCGTTTTCGACCGGGTCCCAGAACCACCAGCCGCCCCAGCCGAGCTCGTAGTAGGCCCAGTAGGAGCCCATCGCGATGCCGGCAGTGAGGAAGGTCCAGGCAGCCAGCGTCCAGGGCCGCACCCAGCGTGCCCAGGCGGCGTCGATGCGACCGTCCATCAGGGCTGCGACGGCAAACGAGAAGCAGACGGAAAAGCCGACGTAACCGAGATAGAGAAGCGGCGGATGGATCGCGAGCCCCGGATCCTGCAGCACGGGGTTCAGATCCTGTCCTTCCGCCGGCGCCGGATTGAGGCGCAGGAACGGATTGGAGGTGAGCAGGATGAACAGCATGAAGGCCGTCGAGATCCAGGCCTGCACCGCCAGAACGTTGGCGCGCAGCGTATCGGGCAGGTTGCGGCCGAAGAGGGCCACCAGGGCGCTGAAGAACGTCAGGATCAGCAGCCACAGCAGCATCGAGCCTTCGTGATTGCCCCAGACGCCGGACACCTTGTAGATCACAGGCATCAGCGAATGGGAATTCTCCCAGACGTTGCGCAGCGAAAAGTCTGAGACGACATAGGCCCAGGTCAGGGCGCCGAAGGAAATCAGCACCAGCACGAACATCGTCACGGAGGCGACAGGGGCGAGCGCCATCATCGCCGAATCGCGGCGCCATGCACCGATCACCGGCAGCGTGGAGACGATCAGCGCGGTCGCAAGCGACAGCACCAGCGCGTAATGGCCAATCTCGATGATCATTGGGTCGCCGCCTCGCCCTCTTCCTTCCAGACCCCCTGTTCTTTCAGGCGGTCGGCCACTTCCTTGGGCATGTAGTTCTCATCATGCTTGGCAAGCACCGTATCGGCAACGAAGGAATGCGTCGCTGCGTCGAAAGCGCCCTCGGTCACCACGCCCTGGCCCTCGCGGAACAGGTCCGGCAGGATGCCGGTGTAGCTGACCGGCACGGTCCCCGATCCATCGGTCACGGAAAAGGTGATGGTCGATCCCTCGCCGCGCTTGACGGAGCCCTCGGCGACCAGTCCGCCGAGGCGGATGCGGGTGCCGGGAGAGACCTCCGTCGTCGCGAGATCCGCCGGCATGAAGAAATAGGCGACCGACTGGCTGAAGGCGAACATCACCAGAAGCACGGCGGCGATGATGAAGCTCATGCCGCCGGCGATGATTGTCAGCCGCTTCTGTTTGCGTGTCATTGCGTCACTCCATCGACGGACAGCCCGACCTCGCGCGCCAGCGCGACCAGCTGCCGTCCCTCGTCGCCGTCGGCGGGGAAGGTCTTGAGGCCGGTGGTCAACGCCGCGGTCGCCTTCTCCCGATCGCCCAGCACCGCGTAGGAGCGGATCAACCGGAGCCAACCTTCGAGATTGTCGGGCTCCTCCTGCATCCGTAGAGCCAGGCTCTCCACCATGCCACGGATCATTTCCTGGCGCTCGGCACCGGACATGTCCTGTGCCGCGGCAAGATCGTCGGGCGTCGGCCCGCCGGGTGCCTGGCTTGACGCTGCAGGGGGCACGTCTGCCAACGGCGGCGGCGAAGCCTCGCCGCCATTTGCCGCGATGTGTTGCTGGACGAGCTCCATCCAGGGCGCGTCGGCCGGCGAAGCTGCGGCGATCGTCTCGAAGGCTGCCCGCGCCTCGTCCCGGCGCCCGGCCTGCTCCAGGGCCAGCGCCAAGTAGAAGCGCGCCCGCGGGTTTTCCGGCGAAAGCCGCAGGCTCTCCTCGAAGGCCAGCCGTGCATCTTCCGTCACGATCCCGTCACTGGCGGCGATCAGCGTTTCGCCAAGCCCCGAAAGTCGTTCTGGGCTCGTGCCGATCAGGCGGATGGCATGGCGATAGGCAAGTTCGGCGTCCGTCAGCCGCATCGCGCGGAAATAGATCGGCGCCAGGAGGTCCCAGCCGGCGCCATCATTGGGGTTCTGGGCGAGGTGCTGCTCCGCCTTGGCAACGAGCAGCGCCATGTTGTTTCCGGGATTGGCAAGACGTGCCGCCAGTGGCTGGTCCGGCAGCTGCGGGCTGCCGAGCGTCACATAGGCGGTGAGACTGACGATCGGCACCAGCAGAACGACGAAGATCCCGGCTGCGGTCATGCCGCGCCGCGTGCCTGGGGCACCGTCGGCCTGCGCATCGCTGGCGGCCGAGAGCAGGCGCCGGCCGATCTCGGCCTTTGCATAGCCCGCGTCCTCGGCGCTGATCAGCCCGAGGCTGCGGTCGCGTTCCAGCTCGTCCAGCTGGTCCTTGTATACGGCGATCTCGCCGGCGCGGTCGTCCGCCGCCGGCTTTGCGCCGCGCGCAAGCGTCACGAGCATCACTGCCGCCACGGCAGCCGTCAGACAGGCAAGGATGATCCACAAAAACATAAGGGTCCAATTACTTGAACCGCCCGAGCTTTCCAACTGCCGAACGGCTCATGACGCGGATTTGAGGCGTTTCGCCGCAATCTGTTCCGCGTCTTCTCTGGCCCCTCGCCCCGCGGACGGCCATGATTTAAGTCAAATGGTCAGCTGAGCGGCGTCCAGGTGCCGTTGGTATTGCGGCAGGCGGCACCGCGCGCCTTGGCCTCGCCGCCATCGCTGACGACGGTGTGGGTGTACTGCCGGCAATTCTGCGATCCGACCTGATAGGGTGCCGCCGCGACCACCTGGCCGCTGACGCTACTGCCGGTCCATGCTACCGGCTGGCCGCCAGGAGCCGCTTCCAGCGCCCGGTATTCCGCTTCCAGCGCCCGCGAGCGGTCGCTGTCGCCGATCGTCACGCCGCTTCGGCTGACGATGCCACCCTGCAATGCGGAGATATATTGCGCCGAGGATGAGCGGGAGGACGCGAAGCCTGCTGCGCTGCCACGATCTCCCGTCGACGTCGAACAGCCCGCAAGCAGACCGGCAAGCAGGAGGGTCGAGACAGCAAGATGGAGGCGGGTCGAGTGCATCTTTTGGCTACCGGTTCGCATAAGGATCTTTCTGGCAATGCGCAGGCACTTACGATGTTCCAGCGTGGCATCATTATGGCGATATGGCGTGTTTGCCTGCGTCAGGCAACATCCTTTGTCACCGAGGGCAGGATCAGCACCGCGCGCAGGCCGCCGTGCCCGCCGCGGCCAAGTTCGAACAGGCCCTGGTACTCGCTGGCGATCTCCCGCACGATGGACAGGCCAAGCCCGGCGCCGGGACGGCTTTCGTCGAGCCTGCGGCCGCGCTTCATCGCCTCGTCCGCCTGCTCCGGATCGAGCCCCGGGCCATCGTCCTCCACGACAACCTCCAGCCATGTGCGGCGGACGCCTTCGGGGGCCTCGATGCCGCGGGCGTCGGCGGTCGGCATGGCGCTCAGCCAGACGCCGGATCGGCAGAATCGAGCCGCGTTTTCGAGAAGGTTTCCCACCGTCTCCTCGACGTCCTGCTGCTCCATCGCCAGCACGCAGCCCGGATCGACGGAGAGATGAAATTCCTTGTCCGGATTGAGACGCCGCATCACCCGCACGAGGCGTTCGAGCACAGGGCCGACGTCGGTGCGCACCAGCACCGATTCCCGCTGGGCCGCGATCCGGGCGCGGTTGAGGTAGGACTGCACCTGCGCCTGCATCGCCTCGGCCTGCGACTTGATCAGTTCCTGCTGCGATGGCTCGAGCGAGCGGGCTTCGTTGATGAGCACCGCCAGCGGCGTCTTCAGGGAATGGGCAAGATTACCCACCTGCATGCGGGCACGATCGACGATGCGCCGGTTGCTTTCTATCAGCGCATTGACCTCGTTGACCAGCGGCAGGATTTCCCGTGGAAACTCGCCCTCCAGCCGCTCCGCCTCGCCACGGCGGATCTTGCCAAGCGCCCGGCGGGCCCGGTCCAGCGGCTGCAGGCCATAGAGAATGGCGCCGCCGTTGACGATCAGGCTGCCGACGCCGAAGACGAAGAGCGCAAGATAGAGGCTGCGGTCGAAGGCATTGATGTCCTCCTCCATGGCATCGAGATTGCCGGCGACACGGAACCGGGCTGCCCGCCCCTCGCCGTCGAGCACCACTTCCGTCTCCGCGACCAGCACGCTGTTTCCGAAGGCATCGGTAACGGGATAGAACCGTTCGTAGCGGTTGTTGAAGGGAACCGTCAGGATCGAGGGCACGACGATCTTGGACACGCCGAGCGAGGAGGAGGCAAGCGGGGCGGCGGCAAACGTGCCCAGCGGCTCGATGATCCAGTACCAGCCGGTCTCCGGCTGCGAGTAGCGCAGATCGCCAAGCTGCGGATTGCCCACGAGGCTGTTGTTCTCGCCGATCGAGACCGAATTGATGACGTTATAGAGCTGGGCGCGCAAGAGGTCGGTAAAGGCGCGCTCGGCTGACTGCCGGTAGAGCGCCGAGATGACCAGCGCGATCACCACGAGGGCGACGCCCGACCACAGCGTGGCGAGCAGAAGGACGCGGGCGGTGAGAGATCGGGAGCCGATCATCCGTCAGCCGGCATCGGAAGAAGCTTGCATCCTGTAGCCGAGCCCCCGGACCGTCTCGATGAGGTCGACGCCGAGCTTCTTGCGCAGCCGTCCGACGAAGACCTCGATCGTGTTGGAATCGCGGTCGAAGTCCTGGTCGTACATGTGCTCGACGAGCTCCGTGCGCGACACCACCTCGCCCATGTGGTGCATCAGGTAGGAGAGCAGCCGGAATTCGTGGGAGGTGAGCTTGAGGGGCGTGCCGTCGACGGTCGCCTTCGAGGCCTTGGTGTCGAGACGGACGGGCCCACAGGTCAGTTCGGAGGAGGAATGGCCGGCGGCGCGGCGGATCAGCGCCCGCACCCGGGCCAGAACCTCCTCGACGTGGAACGGCTTGGCGACATAGTCGTCGGCCCCGGCGTCGATGCCTGCGACCTTGTCGCTCCAGCGGTCGCGCGCGGTCAGCATCAGGACGGGCATGCCCTTGCCCTCGGCGCGCCACTTCTCCACGACGGTGATGCCGTCGATCATCGGCAGGCCGATGTCGAGGATGACGGCGTCATAGGGCTCCGTCTCACCCAGATAGTGGCCTTCCTCGCCGTCGAACGCCTGATCCACGACGTAGCCGGCTTCCTTCAGCGCGTCGGTCAGCTGGCGATTGAGATTGATGTCGTCTTCGACCACGAGAATGCGCATTGTCGGCCTACCCCTTGCGGCGGCCATGAGGCCGCCGTTCCCTGTCCTACATCGGTACCCGCACCGTTACCTTGCGTGGCCGCTCATTGCCACTGCCCTGCACCAGGACGGTGACGACGCAGGTCTGGCCATCGGAGGAAGGCTGGGCGGACAACAGCTGACCACCGGTGTCACTGACGACCCGTGAGGCTGCGGAACCGCAATCGGCAGCAGCGAGAACCAGATAGTCCTGAGCCGCGGCCGGTTCGAAGGCCGCCACACCGGCAAGGCCGGCGATGATCATCGCTGGGATCGGCAGTCGCGCCATCGTATTTCAGTCCATGGTCAGAGTGGATCGGTCAGATCCGATTACATGGCAACTATGTAACCAAGACCGTCTGAATGGCAAATGAATGGGCGGTAACGTTGTTCCCGCCCATTGCTTTAGCCGGAGATCAGCGACCGATGGCAGCGCTGGCGGAGATCCGTCCGTAGATCGACAGCGCGCCGCCGATAACCCCGCCGGCGGCGATCGCCAGGTCGGCGAGGTCATTCTGCACATCGGGCGTCAGATCGACGCCGACCGTTTGCAGCAGCGAAGCCCCTACCGCCACCAGCGCACCCCACACGGTCTTCGACCGGTACCACTGTTTTGTCCCGTCCATGCCCTTCTCCTTTGCCTAGATTGAAATCATCGCCTGCGCCGGCAGCCCCAGCGGTACCGCGCGGCCTTTCTGGCGGATCCGGATCGCAAGGCTCGTCTGCAACGCCCCGAAATCGGCGAGTTCCAGCGCCTCGTCGTAGAAAAATCGTGGCGCCGTGACTTCCGCCGTGCGTCGGACCGCCGATCCGTCGAGGATGTCGATACGGTAGCCCTCCTCCGCCTGGTCGAGTGGAATCTCGGCCGCCTCCCAGTCGTCCGCGTCGATACGACCACGGCGTACCCAGGACATCGCGATCCCGGCGTCACCGCGCCTGGCCTGCAGATGCACCGGCGCCAGCGGCGTCTGCGCCCGCAGTCCGCCGGCAAAGGCGAACGGACCGACGCGGCCGGCCGATGCCGCCGTCCCTTCCGCCAGCCAGTTCAGGCTGCGGCCGCGTTCGTCTGCGGCAAGTCCCAGCGGCACCACCGCCTCGTCCAGCAGCACCACGGCGGCAGCGGTCGGCGCACCGGCGGCCATGGCATCCTCCGTTCCCGCCAGTCCGCGCAGAAGCGTGGCGAGCCGCCAGCGATTCGGCGCGATCTCTTCGGCTTGCGCAAAGGCGACGATCTCCCAGCCGCCATTCCCGGACCGCACCGCCAGGCGGTTCTCGCCGGCAAGAACCGCCTGCGCGGCAGCGGAAGACAGGCCGCCGAAGAACAGCTCCAGTTCGATCACGGACTGCCGATCGAACCGCCCCGAGATGGTCCCCGGCAGAAGCGGCTGCGTCAGCCGGCCGATGCGGGCCGGTCGATCGAGCGCCGCCCGCAGCGCATAGCCTTCAGTCGTGCTCGAAGATGACAGGAGTATCCGCTGCCAGGGCCGGCAGAGCCCGGCTGCCCGCGCAAAATCCTCCGCCGGCCCACTCGCATAGCGCGGCAGGTCGAGAAGTTGGAGAAGCGGCGCGAATCCGTCCGACGCCGACCCGCCGCCGCCCGGCTGGCCGCTGTCGCCGATCGGCGCCGCGGGCGTAAAGGCGGCGTTATGGCGCGCCTCGATGCGGCGCATGTCGCCCTCCTCGATCCGGCTGACGATGAAGGTGCCGGCCACCTCCGGCAGGCGGATGACGTCGCCCGGCTGCAGCCCGATCTGCGCCGGCGAAATCGCCAGGCTGAGGCTTTTGCGCGAGACCCACTGGTAGCGGACCGCGGCCTCGGCGGCCGCCAGCGCCGTTTCCTCCGCCAGCACCGCCGGCAGGTCGTAGGACAGCACCCGCTGGCTGCCCGTCCGCGTCCGCCGCGAGCGGGCGCTGGCCTGCTCGTAGTCGAGCGCGGGATTGTAGGAGCCGATCACCACCTCGGCGGCAAAATCGCTGTCGTGACCGCGCGTCTCCGACCACAGCGGCTCGTCCTCTACGTCCGCCAGAACCTCTACCGCATGCGCCGGCATGCTGGCCGCGCCGCGCGACCGGAACCGCAGCCGCCCGGCATCCTCCACCACGTCGATGCGGAAGACGTCGAGCAGCGGCGACAGCAGCGCCCGGGCCGACGTCACCTCCGCCTGCACATAGCCGGTCAGGTCGGCTGTTACCTCGGACACGTCGAAATCCAGAAAACCGTGGTCGGCAAGGATCGCGGCAATGGCATCAGAGAGCGTCGTCGCCCCCAGCCGCCCGTTCAGCCAGTGCCCGGCGCGCCAGTGGCCGCCGTCGCTCCAGGCCGAGATGTTGGCGGGAAAGGCCGGATAGGGTCGCGCGTCCCAGGTCCAGGCAAACACCCGGCCTGGGTCGACGGGACCGGCGGGCGCCTGCCCGCTCCAGTGCCGGTGATGCGCCTCCAGGAAGCGTCGCTGCATGGCGTCGGACCGGGTACGGCTGGAGAAGTAAGGTGCCGCACTTTCTGCGGATTTCTCGTCGACGAAGACGTTCGGCTGGTTTGCTCCCTTGTCGACCGCAGCGCAGCCGAGTTCGGTGAACCAGACCGGCTTCATCCCCGGCAGCCAGGCCGTCGGCTGGGCCGCTTCGGCGCCGCCAGCGCGATTATAATGCAGGTTGCCCCACCAGCCGGCGATGTCCTTGAAGCGGAACACCCAGGGCTTGCCTGCCGTCCCGTCGGTGATCGGCGTGCGAATGCGCGCGTTCCTGTCTGCCTCGCTCGCGTAGTACCAGTCGAACCCCTCGCCCGCCGTGATCTGCCCCTGCAGGGCCGCAAGGTCGTCGGGCACGCGAAAGCCATCCGGATTGGCCGCAGACAGGTCGCCGTCGCGCCAGTCGGACAGGGGCATGTAGTTGTCGATACCGACCGCGTCGATCGCCGCAGACGCCCAGAGCGGATCGAGGTGGAAGACATGGTCGCCCGAGCCATCCTGCGGCTGGTATCCGAAGTATTCGCTCCAGTCGGCGCCATAGGTCAGCTTCGTCTGCGGCCCAAGGATCGTCCGCACATCAATCGCGAGCTGCACCAGTTGCTCCACGAAGGGAAAGGTACCCGCGCCGTCGCGCAGCTGGGTCAGCCCGCGCAGTTCGGAGCCGAGCAGGAAGCCGTCGACGCCGCCGACGGACACCGCCAGCTGCGCATAATGCAGCACCATCCGCCGATAGCCTTCCGCCCCTTGCGAAAACGCCAGCACCTGCGCGCGCGCCGCCGCCGTCCGATCGGCGCTGCCCGGCCTGCCCGGCCCCGGATGGCAGGTGATGCGGCCCCGCCAGGGATAGCTCGCCTGCTCAGCCCCGCCATAGGGGTCGGCCAGCCCGTTGCCTCGAGGGATATCCATCATCACGAAGGGATAGAGATAGACCTCCAGCCCACGCGCCTTCAGGTCGGCAATCGCTTGGGCGATGCTTCCATCGCTCGGCGTGCCGCCATAGGCCGGTCCGCCGTTGTGGGTGCTGACGAGGTATGCATCCGCACGCGAGATCCCCGCCACCGACCACGCCGTACTTTCCTCGTCCCGATGCGCCGTCTCGACGCCCGGCACGATGCGGCACTGCCCTGCTCGGAGGTCCGTCCCGAACCAGGCGACGACCAGTGCCACGCGCTCGAGGTTGGGACACAGCGCCGCCAGCTCGTCGAGGGATGCCTGCCAGTCGGTGCCCGCCGTCAGCACGTGACGGTTCATGATCCGGGCACTGCCCTCGCCGGTCTTCTCCGTCACCGGATCGGTCGCATAGCCATTTTCGGTCGCGCCCGGAATGATCGTCACCGCGCGGATCTGCCGTTCCAGCGCGCCGACGGGCCGCAAGACTTCGAACTGCAAGAGCGGAATACGGTTGCCGAAAGCATCGAGCGGCAGGCGCTCGACGACCACATAGGCGAGCCCGCGATAGGCCGGCGCATTCCCCGCGCCCTGCTTTGCCTCGATCAGCGGATCGGGCAGCTGCGCCTCCTCGCCCCGATAGACGCGCATCTCGATGCCCGTCAGGTCGAGCTCCCGGCCATCGGCCCAGACGCGCCGCACCCCGGCAATCTGTCCCTCGCAGAGTCCGACGGCGAGATTTGCGTAATAGCGGAAGGTCTCCACCTTCGGCCCCGTCGCCTTGCCGCCGGACCGCTCGCGCCTGACCTCCTCCTCGAAGCGCGTCGCCCAGATCAGCGTGCCGCCGATCCGGGCCGTGCCGTAGACCCGGTTGATCGCTGCGCCCTCGTCCGCTCCCGGTATTCGCGCCGTCGCCAGCCGCGCGCCGGAGATCGTCCGCCCACCGTTGATCAACGCCTGGTCGACCAGATTCCCGGCCAGTCCGCCGGCGGCCCGCCCGAGGATCGCGCCGACAGGCCCGAAGACGCCGCCGAGCGCAGCACCCGCCGCCTGAAGCAGAATGGTGGCCATGAGTCACCCCTTGCAGCACCACCTGGATGCCCGCCTAGATTGTGATACGGTGGAAACGTTTGGGAGCAGAAGCAGACCTCGCCGCGCCAGCCGGCGGATCGGTGAGGACGGGCCCCACCGACCTTGGCAAAGGCCTTGCTCTCGAACTTGGAGGTAGTGCTATGAGGCGAACGCCAATTGGCATTGCGTTTACCTTGAGGATTACCCGGACGGGCTGGTCATTGGCCGTCCGGGTATACTTCTCGTAGTAGGTACAAGGTGGGCGAGGTTACCGCCTCGCTCACCACTCCGAAAACATACGCCACTTGATGCGCATTTTCAATCCGGCCGCGCCGCCGGAACCCGCTGTGCTGATACACTCGCTCATCCCGCTCAACGCGAGTGAACGACCTGCCACACGCTCAGGCTGCGTGATATGCTGTCTCCGGTTGAGAGCAGAAGCAGAAGGCGCCGTGCCAGCCGGCGTGTCGGTGAGGATGGGCCACACCGACCTTGGCAGAGGCCCTGCGCTCAACCTCAGGAGGATGCTATGAAGCTCAGGCTGAATGGCGTCGTGCTTACGATAAGAAAAACCCGGACGGGCTGGTCTATCGCCGTCCGGGTCACATTCGTAGCGTAAGCATTCACGGTGGGCGAGGTGACAGCCTCGCTCACCACTCCGGAAACATACGCCACCTGACACGTTTTTTCAATCCGGCCGAATAGCCGGAAACCGATGCACCGCGGCGATCCTGCGGCGCCAGGAGGGCACCAGCGCCGAGCGCGTCACCGCCGTCTGTTCGTAGGCGTGGATGAAGTGCCGGTCGTCGGCGAGGATGCCCGCATGCTTGGCCGCGCAGCCACTGCGCCAGCGAAAGAGGAGCAGGTCGCCCGGCTCAGTCTCCCCGAGTGGCACGGCCTGCCCGAACAGGCGCAATCCCGCGTCGAGCAGCCGCTCCTCGCCGCCCCGCTCCGCCCAGTCGGGCGCATAGGGCGGCACCAGTCCCGGATCCTTGCCGTACAACTCCCGCCAGATCCCGCGGATGAGCCCGATGCAGTCGCAGCCGACGCCCTTCGTCGCCCCCTGGTGCCGATAGGGCGTGCCGATCCAGCCCTCGGCTAGCGCCACCACCTGCGCCCCCTGCCCGCTCATCGGAAGATCGGCCCGCCGTCGTGCTGGCCTTCGCCGGCCGCATAGGAATAGGCAAAATCGCTTCCCGGCACATGCGGGAAACCGCGAAAGTTCAGCTGGTTTGCAAAGCGCGACCGGCAGGTGGAAAATGTCTTGTCGCAGCCCGCCGTGATCGTGAAGCCCTGGCCGGGCTCCAGCACGCCGTCGAACGGCAGCCAGAACGTCAACTCCGCCCGACCGTCCGGCAGGCGGCGGTGGGTCTCGATATCGATCCGCCGCCCGTCCTCCAGCATCAGCATGCCGAGCCCGAAGAAGTTCTCCGCAAAGGCGGCCAGCCCCTCGGCAATCAGACCGCTGCTGCCGGTCACCGAAACCACCGTTCCGCTCCCCCGCCAGGCCGAAACATCGACGCCGCAGCGGGTGTCGCCGAACTCGGCGTCGCAGCGGCGGTTGTAGACGCGGCCCTGCGGCTGCGCCAGCCGATGCGCCATGCTGCGCAGCTCCGCTGTGAAGGCAGCACCGGACCGCACCACCTCGCCCACCTCGCGGACATCGAGCAGCATGTGCGCCTCGGGTTCTGCCCAGTTGACCAGATAGCGCTCGACGCGGGCGCCGTCGTAGCGCCCTGCTGCCAGGTCCGCCTCGCTGATCGCCTCGCTCGAAAATCCGCCCGCCACCTCGTCGGCGCTGGCGGCAAGTCCCGTCGCCGTCTCCACCTCGCTGCCGGAAAAACCGCTGGCGGCGAGGAAGACGGTACCGGCAAACTCCAGATCCTGGTCGTGATCGGTGAAGCCCAGCACCACGCCGTCGCGGCGCGTCACCCGCCAGCCGTGGCAGGTGGTGGTCGCATCGCCCGCCAGATGGGCGGCAAGCGCCGCCGGAACCTCTCTCATGGCACGATCTCCGTCAGCGGAATGGTCGGGATGCGGCCGGCGTCGAAATGCGCCAGGTTCACCTCGATCCGGTCGGTGTCGAAGCGCACCGGCACGTCGAACGCGAAGCCGGCGCGCACCACCGCGCCCGGCCCCGGCACATGGCCCGCCGCGAAGGTCACCCGGCCGCTCGTCGCGTCCACCGCAAAGCTCGCCGGCGCCTTGGCCACGCCGTCCACGGAGACCAGCACGCTGCCCGCCACGGGCTTGGCGATCGCGCGCACCCAGCTGCCACCGGCATCGCCATAGATCTTGGAGAGCGCAAAGCTTGCGATCAAGCCGTCGCCCGTGCCGATCACCTGGTCGGTCGCCGTCACCGCTTCGCCGGGCGCCCGCGACGTCGCGTCGATCGGATCGCGAAAGCGGAAACCGTTCAGCCGTCCGCTGCGTGCCTCGAAGAACTCCAGCACGGTGTAGAGGTCGCCAAGCGACCGTATGCCGGAGCCCGCGTCATAGCTGCGCCGCGATCCGCGCCAACGCGCGTTGCGGTTCTCGCGGCCATTGGAAAGATTGACGATATCGGTGCGCCGCACCGGCCCGCCGCTCGTCCCGAGCGCCAGCCGCAAGGGAAAGCGGACCTCGTGAAAACCCGTCATCGCTGCATCTCCGCCAAAGTCGTTGCAACAGTCATCGAATGTCGTTGAATGCCGATCAGAGGCCGCGCTGGCCGCGCCCGACGCTGCGCGCCAGCATGGCGGTGATCTGACCCTCGCTCCTGCGAAAGCTCGCCGCATCGGTCGCCGTCACGTTGAAGACGATCTGCGCCGCCCCGCCACCGCCGGCTGCCGCGACGCCCAGCGCGCCATCCGGCCCGCGCCTGAGCGGCAGGATCGCCTCCGCGCCCGCCTCGCCCATCAGCCCCAGATCGCCACCGCCCATCGGAAAGAAGCTCGGCGAGCGCACCACGCCGCCCTCGGCAAAGGGCACGACGGAGCCCACCATGCCGCCGATCGCCTTGCCCAACGCATTCTCCAGAGGCTTCAGCCCCGCCGAGAGCGCAAGGTCGCTCAACCGGCTGCCCAGCCCCCGCAGGACATCCTCCAGCCCCTTGCCCCCCACCGCCGCCGACCGAAGCGCCCCCGTCAGCGCCGCCCCGAACCGCTGCGACCGGGCCTCCAGGTCGGTGATGACGGCCGCCAGCTGCTCGGCCTCGCCGAGCGTATCGGCGAACGAGATGTCTTCGTCTTCCATGGGAGTGTTCTTTCGTTGTGGCTGCTGCTCATCGGGCTGTCGCCAGCTTCTCCCAATCTGTGGGGAGAGAGAGGCGCCGGCGAACCCGCATGCTCCTCTCCCCTTGCGGGAGAGGATGAAAAAATCGGCGTCTTAGCCCGAAGGGGTAAGTGCCAGATTTTTCAGGTGAGGGGGCTCATGCTATCATTATTCAAGAGGGGGATAGTGATGCGCAGGGACCCGCCGCCGATCAACCGCCTTCGGGCCCGTGCCATGCGCCGCGAACCTACGCGCGCAGAAGACATGCTCTGGCAGGCGCTGCGTGACCGCCGTCTTGAGGGCGCCAAGTTCCGCCGCCAGGTGCCGCTCGAAAGCTACATCCTCGACTTCGTCTGTTTCGACGACCGGCTGATCGTGGAGGTCGACGGCTGGCAGCATGCGGAAAACCGAAGCGACCAGCAGCGCGACGCCTTCTTCCGCTCGCATGGGTTCCGAGTGCTGCGTTTCTGGAACGAGGAGGTGGAAGAGAACATCAACGCCGTTTGCTTGAGGATAATTTCCGAATTGAAGAACCGCGGGGAATGAGGGGCTGTGGGTGTGGGAGGCCCCCTCACCCACAAAATCTACGACTTAGCTGACGCTAAGATCGTGATTTTGTAACCCTCTCCCGCAGGGGGAGAGGCAGCCCCCCCGAGGATGCCGCACCGGCTCCTACTCTGCGACGCTGCCTGCAGAAAAGTCATCCTCCAGACCCCACCCCATCCGGAAACCGCCCCATCAACCCCTCCAGCCCCTCCCGCCCCAACCCAGCCGGCTCAGGCTTCAACCCACCGGTCATCGCAAAAAACTCCACCGGCGTCAGGCGCCAGAAGACATCCGGGGAAGGCCGCAGCAGGCAGAGGCCGGCGTGCATCACCGTGTCCCAGGGAAACGGCGCTGCCGTGGCGCTCTTGCCGGCTGCGGCCCTCAGGGGTCCGCACGGCCCGCCTGCCCCGCCTCCTGCGGCCCGGCAAACGTCGCCGCCAGCAGCGCGCCGACAATGCCGGCGGCCCCCGTCAGCCCACCGTCGACGCTCATTGCCGCCACCTCCTCGTCGGAATAGAGATTGCCGCCGCCGCGCAGGCCCGCGCCGAGAATGCGGATCATGTCCGCCGACCTGATGCGGCCGGAGGAAAACCGTTCCGCCAGCCCCTGAAGGTCGCCGGCCCCGAAGGCCGTCTCCAGCTCCGCCAGGCTCCCGAGCGTCAGGCAGAGCACCCGGCGCTCGCCGTCGATCATCGCCTCCACCTCGCCGCGGCGCACGTTTGCCCGTCCGCACGGCACCATCAGAGCACCGCAAACGTCAGGCTGCCGGCCGATTCCAGCGCCAGCTCGAAGCGGATCTCGCCGTTGTGCTCGCCGGCATATTCCAGCGCCGTGATCTGGAACGGCCCCGTCAGCGTCCCGAAATCCGGGATCAGCACCTGCCAGGAGAGGATCGTGCCGGCAAAGAAGGCGGCGCGCACCAGCGCATCGCTCGCCTGGTCCTTGAAGATGCCCGCACCGGTCAGCGACGCCCTCTGGATGCCGGCACCGCCAAGCAGCTCGCGCCAGCGCCCGGCACTCTCGGCATCGGTCACATCCACCGTCTCGGCATTGAACGACAGCCGCCGGGACCTCAGCCCCGCCACCGTCACATAGGTCCCGCCATTGCCGATCTTCAGCAGCAGGTCCTTGCCCTTCTGCGCCACCATGTTTTTCCCTTTCCCGGAAAAGAAAAAGCGCCGTCGCGGGCGCCGATGCTGTTGAAATCTTGCTTCTGTCGGCCCCCGCGGGCTGCTAAGTCTGCATCACCCTTCCGCGATTCCGGCCCCCATGGCATTCCTCACCAGACGTTCCGCACAGACCATCGCCGTCCTCGCCGTGACGCAGCTGATCGGCTGGGGCACCAGCTTCGAAGTGCTCGGCGTCATGGGCCGCATCATCGCGCCGGAGCTTGCCCTCCCCAACGAGGTGATCTTCGGTGGGCTGACGGTGATGATGATCGTCAGTGCGCTGGCCGGCCCGAATGTCGGGCGCCTGCTCGAGCGCCACGGTGCCGCCCGCGTGCTTGCACTCGGCGCCTTAGCCTTCGCGGCCGGCCTCGCGCTTCTGGCAATCAGCACCAATGCCGCCATGTACATCCTCGCCTGGATCGTCATCGGCCTCGGCGGCGCACTCGGGCTGTCAGCGCCGGCCTATACCGCCGTCGTCGAGCGCGAGGGGCCGGATGCCAGGCGCGTGATCGCCATCCTGATGCTGTTCACCGGCCTCTCCGTCACCATCTTCTGGCCGCTGCTGGCGCTCCTCAACGGTCTCGTCGGCTGGCGGCTCACCTTCGCCGCCTGCGCCGCGCTGCAGCTCTTCGTCTGCCTGCCGCTCTATCTCTTCGCGCTGCCGAAGCCGCTGGCCATCACGGCGGAAGGGCAGACGCAGGCGCAGCTGCCGCCGGTGCCGCTGTCGGATGCGGAGCGCAGAACCGCCTTCCTGCTCGTGGCCTGCGCCGTCACCATCAGCTCCTTCGTCACCTTCGGCCTGGCGCCGGCGCTCCTCGAACTCCTGCAGCAGGCGGGCGCCACGCCGGAACTGGCGCTGCAGCTCGCCGCCGCGCGCGGCGTCTTCGGCATCTCCGCCCGCTTCCTCGACATGCTGCTCGGCAAACGCGGCAGTCCGCTGCTCACGGCCTCCGCCGGCTGCCTGCTGATCCTCGGCGGCCTCGCCCTGCTGCTCCTGATGCCGGGCTCCACCGCTGGCCTCTGGATCTTCATGCTGCTCTACGGCTTCGGCTCCGGCATCTTTGCGGTCGCCCGCGCCGTCCTGCCGCTGGCGCTCTTTTCGCCGCGCGAATTCGGGCTGCAATCGGCGCGGCTGTCGCTGCCGCAGAACCTCGCCAATGCCGCCGCCCCGGTGATCTTCACCGCCCTTCTCGATCGTCTCGG
This sequence comes from Rhizobium sp. PK7-22, assembly GCF_056530405.1. Classification (NCBI taxonomy): domain Bacteria; kingdom Pseudomonadati; phylum Pseudomonadota; class Alphaproteobacteria; order Hyphomicrobiales; family Rhizobiaceae; genus Rhizobium; species Rhizobium sp. PK7-22. The sequence continues at coordinate 1,836,186 of NZ_CP096514.1, read as the reverse complement.
CTATCAGGCGGCCACCGTCTTTGCCGGCGGGCTCGCCTGCGTCGCGCTCCTCTCGATCGTCCTCCTGGTGCGGCTCGTGCGGCAGGCGCACGCCCGCTCGCCCGTCATTCTGTTACCGCCCGAAACTGCAGCTCGGCCATGAACAGCTTGCCCTTCGGCTGCCGACCGGTGCGCGTGCGCAGATGCGAAAGGCTCACCAGCACATGGCCCGCCAGCGGCAGGGCCGCGTCGTGCAGCAGCACCCGCAGCCGCCCGGCAATCTCCTCGGCCGGCCGTCGCCCTTCCGCCTCCGACCACACCTCCAGCATCAGCCGGTGCTCTTCGCCTACTTCCGTCGCTGTCGAGTAATCGCGCGTCTCCACCTCGCCGAAGACGATGCAGGGCAGCGCCGGGCGCGGCAGCAGCCGGTCGCGGATGCCGTCCGGGCCAATCAGCGCCACCAGCACCGCATCGGCGGAAAGCCGTGCGTGGATGGAAACAAGCAGGGCATTAGCGGCCGTCATCGGGCATCCTCCTCGCACTGGCAGACGAGATAGCGACCGGTCTCGTCCGGATCCCGCACCAGCTTCACCCGGAAGATGCGGCCGCCCTTGCGCAACCGCTGCCCGGCGGAAACATCACTGCGGAACCGCACCCAGATGCGGTGGGTGATCCGTCCGGCCTCCGCCGCGGCCTCTTCCGAGAGCATGGTCGAGACCGGCTCGATCCGCGCCCAGAGCGAGGCGGTCACCGTCCAGCCCAGCACGGCCCCGCCCTGCCCGTCCGGCACCTCCTGCGCCGTCTCGAGGTCGAGCCGCGCCGTCATCTGGCCGGATCGAAGAAGAGCACCGGCATCAGAGCCTCCGCATCCGGAAGGGCGCGATCAGCCGCTCGTAGCCGTCCGGAATGCCGGCCGGTTGCTGGTCGGGTGAGATCACGCCGCGGAAGGCGAACATATGGCCGATGTGGATCAGCATGGCCCGCTTCAGCGTGCCCGGCACATCGGTCCCCGCCTCGCCGTAGCCGGCGGCAAAATCGATCTCGATGCCGTTCATCGCCCGGCCCGGCGGCGGCGGATGTTTCAGCCACAGCCGCGCCGGACGACCCTCGCCGTCGAGCAGATGATCTTCCAGTGACACATGAAGCGGATCGCCGTCGGTACCGTAAACCGTAATCATCTGAATCGCTTGCACCGGCGACCTCGCCAGCCGGATGACGCCGTCGCCCGGCCAGTCGTCGAGGTGCAGTCGCCAGGACTGCGCCAACAGGCAGAGCCCCGTCTCCCGCTCCAGATGCTCGCGCGCCACGGTGACGAGCGAAAGCAGCAGCGCATCCTCCTCGCCGCCGTCGAGCCGCAGATGCGCCTTCACCTCGACAAGCGTCAGCGGCTCCGCAGTCGGCGGCGTGGTCTGGGCGTAGGTCATGGGATGTCCTTTGGTGAAGGGTAGTGAGCGCTTCAGGCAGTAGGCAGTAGGCAGTGGCAGTGGCGGTGGCGGTGGCGGTGGCAGCGACACAAAGGCCAAGCCCTGCCTACTGCCTATTTGCCTACGGCCAGCGGCTCAGCTGGCCGCAAACCGCACCAGCTTGATCGCCTCGAAGTTCTGCACCCCGCCGCCGACGCGCTTGGTGGTGTAGAAGAGCACATAGGGCTTGGCGGAATAGGGATCGCGCAGGATGCGCACGCCCGCCCGGTCGACCACCAGGTAGCCGGAGCGGAAATCGCCGAAGGCGATGGCCAACGCATTGGCGGCGACATCCGGCATCTCCTCCGCTTCCGCCACCGGGAAACCCATCAGCGAGGCCGGCTGTCCGGCACTGGCCGGCGGGCGCCAGAGGTAGTTGCCGTCGGCGTCCTTGAACTTGCGCACGTCGGCCTGCGTCTTGCGGTTCATCAGGAAGGTGCCATTCTGGCGGTGCCCCGCCTTCAGCGCATAGATGACGTCGACCAGCGTGTCGGAGGGACCGGTCGTCTTCCAGGCGCCGGCGGCCCCGGTTGCGACATAGCCGAGGTTGCCCCAGGTCCAGGCGCTTTCCGCCACCGCCGTATAGGTCAGAAAACCCTTCGGCCGGTTGACGCCGTCGCCGCGGATGAAGGCGTCGCCCTCCTGCTCGGCAAAGACGATGTCCACCTCGCCGGCAATCCACGCCTCGATGTCGACCGCCGCATCGTCGAGCAGCGCCTGCGTCGCCGCCGGCATGGCGTAGAGCTCCATGGTCGGGAACGAGAGTTCGGAGAGCTGCGGCGTGCCGGTCTGCGGCCGCGCCGCCGTTTCCGCCACCCAGCCGGTCGAAAGGCCGGTGGCCGCGAACGGCTTCTTCAGCACGGCCGAAGAGACGGTGCGGACGGTCGAAAGCGCCCGCATCGGCGAGGCGATCGAGATCCGCCGGCCGATCTCGGTATCGGCCTCCGGCGGCACCAGGTAGCCGCCGTCGGCGGCGACGGACCCGGAAAAGGCCTTGGCCTCCAGCTCGCGCAAACCGCCGTCCTCGCCACGGCGCACATAGGCGTCGAAGGCCGCCTTGTGCTCTTCCGCCTCCGGCGACAGCTCGCGGCCCTGCCCCTGCGGGGAGCCGAGCGGCGGTCGCGCCTTCTTCAGCACCAGCTGGTCGAGCAGCTTCTTCTGCTCGTCCATGGCGCGGTTGACGCGCTCCATCTTGTCGCGCGTCACGATGTCTGCCGTCAGCTTCTGCTCGATCTCGCCGAGCCGCCGGTCGTTGACGTCCTTGAAGGCCTCGAAGGCCTCCATGAAGTCCTCGAAGGCCGCCGTCACCGTCTCCGGCACCGCCTTCACCTCGGGAGCCGCCTTCACTTCGCGCGATACCGTCATCCTGTCCGTCATGTCGCTTTTCCTTTGAAGCTGGATTTGAACATCATCTTCGCCGCCCGCCGCATGTGGCGGACGAGCTCTGTTTCCCGGTCCCGGAAGAACCGCGCCTGCTTGACGTCGGAGACGCGCGCCGAGGGCAGCATCGGGAAGGTCACCACCGAGATCTCCCAGAGGTCGGCCTCCAGGATGCGGCGCACGCCTGTCTTCGGATCGCTGCGCGCCTTGACCGTCCGGAAGCCGATCGACAGCCCGTCGAGCGCTCCCGATTTCATCAGCGAAAAGACCTCGCGCGCCCGGGCCACCCCCGGCGACAGCACGCCCTCCACATAGAGGCCGCGGGCATCCTCGCGGATCACCGTCCAGGCACCGATCGGCTCGCCCGGATCGTGCTGGTAGAGCATCCTGACGCCACGGGCGCCGCGCTCGACCAGCGAATTCAGAAAGGCGCCGCGCTCGATCCGGTCCTTGCCGAGATCGACCTCGCCGAACACCGAGGCATAGCCGGAAAACCGCCCGTCGCCGGCAATCCCGGAAAGCTCCAGATTGGCGAATTTTCGCCCGCTGGGACGGTGCGTCGTGCGCACGGCGGTGCGCTGCCCGCGGTTGGCGTGCATTGGCATTCTCCTGCAATGTTGCAAAAACCCCTCCCGGCCTGCCGGCCACCCTCCCCACAAGGGGGAGGGAGACCCCGCCGCAAGGTCTCAATCCTTCATCTTCCCCCGCCTACGGCACCGCCCCGAAGAGAGGGAGCAAGACGTCGCTCCAAATCCCCCTCCCCCTTGTGGGGAGGGTGGCCGGCAGGCCGGGAGGGGAACGCCAAGCCCGGTGGCGCTAAACGCGCCCTACCGCCCCCGCCGCCCGTAGCGGGCAAAAACGCGCGCCAGCGCGCCAAGCCCCCACCAGGCGCAGAGGCTGGCAAACGCCGATCCCATCAGCATGATCTCGCCGGCCGAGAGGCGTGTCGCCACCTCCAGCCGGGTGGCGATCCACAGGCCGGTCGAGCCGCCGAATATGATGCCGGTCGCCACCCCGGTCAGGAAGCGCACCGCCGCCTCCTGCCGGTCCTTCGGCAGAAGATAGGCGAGCGAGATCGCCGCCCCGGAGACCGCCCCGATCAGCCGCGCGGTCCACAGCCCGCCGTCATGAGAGAATTCGGCCATTTTCATTAACCTTTTCTAATTAAGATGATCCTGCGCCGCTCACGGACATCCGGACTTGCGCGACGGCAGAAGCCGCCTCTCGCCGGATGAGGCCGCGCCGGTTTCCCTGAATCATCGGAATCGCTTGGCGGTTTTTGCTCACAGCGCGATTGCGCTTCCTCACGCAGTGCATCAACGCCTTCACCTGACACATCAGCCGCGCCCGCAGTGGCCTGGTGCGGGAGGGAAAATCTGCCCTGCAAAACCGACCTTTCGTCACACGGCCTACATCGAACTCGGCTTAACTGACCCCACGTTCAAACGGGGGAATGAACATGGTCTACGTCGCGCAATCCGGACAGGCGCCTCGCGGCACCGTCTGGGAAAAGCCTTTGCTCCTCTCGGCTCTCTTCACGGCGGTCCTGTCGATGCTGCTGTCGGCCTTTCCGCAGATCGACCTGGCCGTCAGCCGCCTGTTCTACGTCGAAGGCCGCGGGTTTCCCGCCGGCGAGATCGAGGCGCTGAACACCTTCCGCGCCATCGGCCAATATTTCCCGCTGACGCTGTCCATCGTCCTGCTGTCAGGCCTCATCCTGAAGCTTTGCTATCCGAGCCGGCCCTGCCTGTTCTCGCCGCGATTCACGGTCTATTTCGCGAGCCTCTTCCTGCTCGGACCAGGGCTGCTGGTGAACGGCATCCTGAAGCCTTTCTGGGATCGTGCCCGGCCGAGAAACGTCCTGGAACTCGGCGGCGACCAGCCATTCGTGCCGGCCTGGAGCATGGGCGGCGGCTTCTTAGAGGACCGTTCGTTCGTCTCGGGCGAGGCGGCCATCGTTGTCTGCCTGATCCCGCTCGCCTTCTTCGTGCCCGTGATCTGGCGGCGCTGCGTCCTCGTGCTGCTCTCCGTCTTCGCCGCCGCGACTGCGCTCAACCGTATCGCCTTCGGCGCGCACTTCCTGTCGGACGTGCTGATTGCCACCGGGCTGATGGGCATGGTGGCCGTCGGCCTCTGGTACCTGATCTACGTGCGTCCGGGTTCGGGATCCTGCGACATCAAGCTCGATGCAGATCTCAGCCGCCTTGGCTTTGCACTCCAGGCACAGCGGCGAAGAGCGATCCGCCTGCTTCGGTCAGGCAATGTCGCCGTGCTGTCGTTCCTGTCTCGGATGCTGAAATCGGCATTCGGAGCCCGGCTCGCCAGGCGCCCCCTGGCTGCGTCCAAGGCCTGAGACACCTCAATAGCCCACCGCCTGCCGCTTCTCCTCGTCACTGAGGAAGTCCGACGCGCCGACCCGTGCCCAGAGCGCATCGCGTTCGGCGGCCAGCCCGGCGATCCGGTCGAGATCCGGCTCCAGACGGATTGGCTCCCCATAGGCCTGCGAGAGCCAGGCCGAAAGGCTCGCCGCCGTGCGGGTCAGAAGCGGCACCACCGTCAGCCGGTAGAAGGCGCGGTTGGCTTCCTGGTAGTTGGCATAGGTGTTGTCGCCCGGAATGCCGACCAGCATCGGCGGCACGCCGAGCGCGAGCGCAATATCGCGCGCCGCGGCATTCTTCGCCTCGATGAAATCCATGTCCTTGGGCGAAAAACCCATCGACTTCCAGTCGAGCCCGCCTTCCAGCAGCAGCGGTCGCCCGGCGTTGACGGCGCCTGAATAGCCGGCCTCCAGTTCCACCTTCAGCCGCTCGTACTGGTCTGCGGACAGATTGCCGCCGTCCTTCGGCTGGTAGACGAGCGCGCCGGAGGGCCGCGCAGAATTGTCCAGCAGCGCCTTGTTCCACTCGCCGGCGGCATTGTGCAGGTCGAGCGCGGCACCGGCCGCTCCCAGAGGCGGAAACCCCAGATGGTCGTCGAGCGGATGGAAGAGCTTCAGATGCAGCAGCGCCACTCCCTTGCTGCCCGGCGCGATCTCCGCCGGCAGCCGCCGCGTCACATGGCCGGCGCGGTAGTCGTAGGCGGCGATCCAGCCGTCGCGCGCCTCCACCACGCTCACCCGGTCGGGCCGCAGCAGATGCAGTTCACGCAGCGTTCCCGCCAGTTGCAACGGCTCCACATAGGCATTGCCGGAGAGCATCAGGTGGCCATAGAGCGCCTCGAAGAAATCGGGGCCCGCCTGGCGTCCGTTCGGCTGCGCCAGCAGCGCCAGCGCCGGATGGTCGGCAAGCTCCGCATCGCCACTGTAGGCGAGCCAGGGCACAGTGGCTGCCGCTTCCGCCACCAGCCGCACCGCCCGATGCGCCACCGGGTTCTTCATGAAGCCTGCCCGCGACAATGCCCCGTAGGAGCGGCCCGACCAATGGGCCACGCCGTCGCCGGCGACGATCGCAAAGCCTGCCGTTTTGGCCTCGACACCGACTGCGCCGGACGCACGTCTTGGCCCGCTCGTGGAAGACCACGGCAGCCTGAATGGAGATTTCATCGTCTCTGTCTCCTTGCTGGACGGCAGGACCTGGATACCGGTTACTCGCGCACCTCTGACCTGCCCGTGCCCAGGTACCGGTTCAACTGGTTGGACTGCTCTTCCAGGATGTAGGTGATGTTCTGCTTCTCGCGGCGCGAACGGATCTGCCGCGCGGTGATCTGATCCGGGTCGAGATACTTCCGTGACCCCTCCGAGCGGACCTTGAAGCATCGTTCGGCGGCGGCCAGCTGATCATGCCAGGTGTAGCTGCCGACGGCGGTGACCACCAGTTCCTCGAGGCTCTCGATCGCCGCCTCCGCATCGCCCTCCTGCATGGCCGCGACGATCAGGTCCTTGAAGGTCCCAAGGTCCAGGTACTCGCCGCTGGAAAGCGGCCCCTGGAACAGCTCGCTGCGCTGATCCATGCCCTTGCGGCCGACCCTGTCGATGTCGCTCAGCGAGCACAGCACCTCCCTGTCCCTGAGCTTGAGCTTCAGGATGACTGCCTCGATGAAGACGATCTCCGGGCTCATGTTGGTCAGGATGCAGCGCGACTTGATAGTGTGCCCGCCGCCCCGGGTGATCAGGATCTTCGGCCGCTGCCGATGACGATAGCTGCTGTAGAAGAGCTGCAGGTAGAGGATCCAGACCCCCAGCATCGCCAGGCTCGAAAGCGCCGAGACGACGGCAGCGTTGTCGATGAACCATCTCCACATGATGCTGTCCTTGCCAAACCACCAGAGAAAGGGTGCAACCACGCGAGGCGCATCACGGTTCCATGCAGTCGTCCGGACCGCCTCCTCCGCTGCCTTTCCCGACCCGGGATCAGCTCCGCAGTGCCCTCGCAAACGCTTTCGCGTAGTCCGCCACAAGACCTGCCCGGTCGGTGCCGTTGATGATGCGCCGGGCGCCCTGCCAGTCCTCGATGGCGTCTGCGAAGAACTCGTCGAGCCGCCGGCCCGTGAAACTGCCACGGCGCATGCCCTCGATCAGGATCGCCACCGACACGTCCATGCGCATGGCCAGCGCCGGATCGGCCACGAGGTCGCAGCCGACGACCGCCGACATCGCGTCGTAGTTCCTGCGATGCGTCAGCTGCACCAGACCACGGCCAAGCCAGCTTCGGCCGTCGGCATCGGGCCGCCAATAGGGCGTCTTCACCCTCGCCAGCCGCCCGGCGGCGAAGGCACTCTCAAGCCGGCGGATCGCTTCTGCGTCAGTCTTCGCCAGGGTCTCGCGCACCGGCTGCATGGTCGCCGCCGTCTCGTGGAAGGCGGTGGCCAGCACATAGGCAAGCTGGCGGCGGTCGCCATCGCCCACCCGCGCCTGCCAGCCGTCGAGAATGGCCGAAAGCCCCTCGACCTGCCGCTTCGCCAGCCGTCCACCGAACGGGTCGAGGCGGATCTCGGCGAAGAAGGAAGCCCTTTCGATCGTGCCGTGTCTCATGGTTGTCCCCTCTCCGACGCCAAACGGGCAAGTTTCAATCGGTTTAGAAAAACTAAATCGTTTTAGGCGCTTAGCCCGTGATTTACATTTCCTTCACACTGTGGAACCAACAGCTCAAAGAAGCGTTTTGCTCGGCCTTTCGAACAGGAGAAGTCATGATGATGCACCCCCAGGTCCCTGCCCCGCAGCCGACACAGCCCATTCCCCAGCACGTCCTCGATCGGCTCGAGTCCGAATGGCGCCAGATGCGCGAGAGCGTGCCGCAGACGGCAAAAGCGCTGCCTGCCGCCGAGTGATCGACACACTGGTCGGAGCGCGTGATCGCTCCGGTCAGATCCCCCTGATCCGCGGCTCCCCCTGCCCGTCGATGAGGAGCGCCGTCAGCGCCCAGACCAGTGCATCGAGCCTGTCCGGCGATCGGCCTGACGAAAGGCCCTCAGGGCCGAAATCGCACATCTGGTCTTCCATCTCCACGAACCGCCCCGCATGCACCACCCGACGCTGCTCGTAGAGCGCCGCCACCGGCTCGGCGCGCAGGTATTTGCCGCGTGTCGCCCGCACCAGCGTCAGCGGCAGCGCCGCGTCGACGCTTCGCAGCATCGCCGCTACCATCTCGCCGCCCTGGTTTACCTCGGCAACGATCCGGTCGGCGGCAAACCGCCGGTAGGCGATCGTCACAGCATTGGCCCAACCTGCCGGGCTCATCCCCTCGACGGAGCAATCGGCCAGCACCACCGCCCGACCGCCCGCGTCCAGCCCCGCCACGACGATGCCGCAGCAGGAGGTTTCGCCGGAACCGGAGGGTGGATCGACCGCAACGACGATGCGCCGCAGCGCATCCGTCACCCGAATCCGGCAGGCTTCTATCTCGTCGCGTTTCCAGAGCGCGTCTTCGCGATCCTCGATCAGTTCGCCGTCGATCTCCTGGCGCCCGAGCCGCGTGCCGCCATAGCGCTTTTCGAGCGCGGCGATGAAACCCGGCGCCAGGTTCTGCGCATTCCCGCGCGTCTGCATGCGCACCAATCGCGTGTCGGCATCGGAGAGCAGCCGCTTCAGGAGCGGCACCGGCCGCGGCGTCGTCGTCACCAGCTGGCGCGGGTCCTGCCCGAGCCGCAGCCCGAACTGCAGCATGTCGAAGGTCTCCTCCGCATGCTTCCATTTCGCCAGCTCGTCGCACCAGGCATAGTGAAACTGCGGCCCGCGCAGGCTTTCGGGATCCTCCGAGGAGAAGATCTGGGCGATCGCCCCGTTCGACCAGACCAGCCGGCGGCGGGAGATCTCGAAGTCCGGCCTGTTCTTGCGGGCGATCCGGCAGATGCCGGAGACGCCGTCCACCATCACCTCGCGCGCCTCGCCCAGCGTCTCCGCCACCAGCGCGATGCGCAGCTCCGAGCGAGCCTCGGCGGTTGCCAGCCCATGCACCCATTCGGCCCCGGCCCGCGTCTTGCCCGATCCGCGCCCACCCATCAGCAGCCATGTCCGCCACTCTCCATCGGGCGGCTTCTGGTCGCCACGGCCGCTGGTACTCCACGCACGTTGCAGCCTCGGGCAATAAACCTCGTTCCGCTGCAGAAACGCCATGACGGCCGCCGCAGCGCCAACCGCTCCCTTGTCTCTCCTTTCGAGAAGGTCATCCGAAAAACCGGATGAGGGAGACGAAGCCACAGAGCACACCCCCTCATCCCCTCGCTCCGCTCGGGACTTCTCCCCGGTGGGGAGAAGAGGACCCCCATCCTGCCCTGAAGCTCCAGGTGCAGCCTTTGCTGTTCCCTTCTCCCCCGCGGGGAGAAGGTGGTCCGAAGGACCGGATGAGGGGGGCGAAGCCACAGCATCGGCCTCATCGGGGCCCGGAGGAAGCGCCGTCTCGCCCGCCTTCAGGCCAGCCAGCATGAACTGCCGAAGCTCACTGATGTCGGTCATCGCCTCACCATGCTCGATCAGGACAGCGGCGACCTGGTCTTCACCCGGTGTCGGCCGGTTCCGGCGGATCCCCTCGCGCACCGCCGGGCTCGCTGCGATCAATGCCGCGGGCGACACAGAGCGCTTCAAAGCGTTCCTGCGCGCGTGCCTCGATAAGCCGCTCGACCTCACGCACCGCCTCCCCATAGCCGCTCGCATCCACCGCCCGCTCGGCCTCGTCTTCCCGGTCGCGGGCGAGCTGCCGCTGCAGGCTGTCGACCTTTTCCAGCGTCCGGACGATCAGCGACATGGCGTCGGTCGCCGCCTTGATGTCGGCGCGGGCCAGCTTGCCGGCCGCCTCGTCGCCGCCCTGGAGCGCCGCGTCGGCGGCAGCGCGCATCGCACGGAACGACTCGAACTGCTTGCGCATCTCCACCGTCATCTCGTTCAGGAGCTGACGCAGCTGTTCCGCCGGAGTGACCGCGGGCGTCTCCGCCGACTTCGTCTCCAGCACGACCGCCCGCACGCTGTCTGCCAGCGGATCGTCCTGCGGCAGCGCCTCGCCATAGGCAGGTGCGATCGCCCAGCAGCCGAACAGGCTGAGATCGGCAAATGCCGGATCGAACGGATCGGGCGCCAGCCCCTCGGCCAGGCTCCCTTGCCTGCCTCGACTGTCGGAGGAGGCGCATTCTAAGCCTTGCATGGCAACATCCTCCACAACGCGCCAATGCCCGCCTCGGAGGATCCCCAAAGGCGCGACCACAACGGCAGCGTCTGAACGAAAAAAGGCCCGGCGCAGGGAGCCGGGCCAACTGTGACTGAAAGGTCTTCAACCGGCTTGCCGCCGGCTACAGATCTTTGACTGTGATTGAAGGATAGCAAAGCACCGTCACACCGTCAAGGATTAAATTCCTATAGCGTTGATTTTATCACTCTGGGCAGTCACTGCGCGATCCGTGACCGTTCTCCTCAACGTTGGAACGCCCAAAACGCCGAGGATTTCGGCAATTTTTAACGATCAGCATGCAATGGTCTGTTAAGGCAATCTCGCCTGAACCATCGTTTTGGGAATCGCAGCGCATGCTGAACCTCTTTGCATCCAATTCCAACCAGATCCTCGGTGCGCTCGACCTGTCGATGGCCATCATCGAATTCAAGCTCGACGGTACGATCGTCAAGGCCAACAAGAACTTCTGTGACCTGATGGGGTACACGGAAGCTGAGATCGTCGGCAAGAAACACCGGATGTTTCTTGACCGCGACTATGCGGATTCGGCCGAATACACCACGTTCTGGAACACGCTGCGCAACGGCGAATTCATCTGCCGGGAATTTACGCGCGTCGCCAAGAACGGCACCGAGATCTACATCCGCGGCAACTACAACCCGATCAAGAACAGTGCCGGCAAGGTCGTGCGAATTGTGAAATTCGCCAATGACATCAGCGAGACCAAACTGCGCGCCATCGATAGCGGTGCCAAGATCGACGCCGTCAACCGCGCCCAGGCCTCCATCGAATTCAAGCCGGACGGCACCATCCTTTCCGCCAACGAGAACTTTCTCTCGGCGATGGGCTATTCCCTTCAGGAAATCGCCGGCCGTCACCACAGCATGTTCATCGAACCGGCTCAGGCCAATTCCGCCGAATACCGCGAATTCTGGCAGAAACTGAACGCCGGCGAGTTCATCGCCGACGAGTTCAAGCGCGTCGGCAAGGGTGGCCGCCCGGTCTTCATCCAGGCTTCCTACAATCCGGTCTTCGACCTCAAGGGCCGGGTGATCAAGGTCGTCAAGTTCGCCACCGACGTGACGTGCCGGGTCGAGAACGTCGAGCAGCTCGCCAGCTGTCTCAACAACCTTGCCCATGGCGACCTGTCGCAGTCGATCGACAGACCCTTCATTCCCTCGCTGGACAGGCTGCGCCAGGACTTCAACGCCGCCTCGACCCGCCTCAAGGACGCCATGCACACGGTGCGCCTCAACGCCCAGGCGATTTCGTCCGGCGCCCATGAGATCCGCACCGCCGCCGACGATCTGGCACGCCGCACCGAGCAGCAGGCGGCCTCTGTCGAGGAGACCGCGGCAGCACTGGAGGAAATCACCACCACGGTGAAGGATTCCAGCCGCCGCGCCGAGGATTCGGGCCGTCTGGTCGGACGTGCCAAGGCCCATGCGGATCATTCCGGCGAGATCGTCCGTGAAGCCATCACGGCCATGGACAAGATCGACCAGTCGTCGCGGGAGATCTCCAGCATCATCGGCGTGATCGACGAGATCGCCTTCCAGACCAACCTCTTGGCGCTCAATGCTGGCGTCGAGGCGGCGCGCGCAGGCGAAGCCGGCAAGGGCTTTGCGGTCGTCGCGCAGGAAGTGCGCGAACTGGCACAGCGTTCTGCGGCAGCCGCCAAGGAAATCAAGACGCTGATCACCGCGTCGGGCACCCATGTCAGCAGCGGCGTGTCGCTCGTCAGCAAGGCTGGCGAAGCCCTGCAGGAGATCGCCGGCCACGTGCAGGAGATCAACCAGGACATCGTCGCCATCGTCGATGCCGCCCGCGAGCAGTCGCTGGCACTCGGCGGCATCAACCAGTCGATCAACAGCGTCGACCAGAGCACGCAGAAGAATGCTGCCATGGTCGAGGAACAGACCGCCGCGAGCCATGGCCTCGCCGAAGAGGCCAACGCGCTCTTCCAGCTGCTGGAACAGTTCCGCTTCGAGGACAGGGCGACCGGCTTCTCCCGTCGCGCGGCTTAAGGCTGCGCGCCGGTCGACAGCAGGCCGATAGGACAACCGGCCGATAGGACAACAGAAAGGGCTGCTTCGTCATCGAAGCGGCCCTTTTGCGTGAGGGGCTATCGCCTGTCCCGGTCGCGCCGGCGGCGCTCCTCCTGCGGCTTCGAATACATGACCTCCTTGAGGTCGATGCCGTACAGTTCGTCGACAACCAGCAGGAAGAGAAGGACGATCGAGCTTGCCGCCATCCAGAACCCGGTCCAGCCGCCGACCCGAAGGCCGGTCGCGATCGCGAGCTGCAGGCTGATGAAGGCCAGCGCACAAAAGCAGATCTGACTTAATCGAGGCATGTCAGTCACCCTTGTCTAAGTGGTGATGCCAGAGAAACAGCCGCTCCTTCCATTAGTTCCCCGGCTCCTCTTTGTAGGTGATCAGCCCCCGCTGCGCCAACGGCAGGCCACTGCACTGCAGCCGATCCGAACCGCCGAGGCAGCCGTCTCAGGAACAATCACTTGCCCCTCCCGTTAGTCCGGCACAATCTCCGGAAAGGGCCCCTCCATGGACATCGCAACGGCAGACACACAGCCGAAGAACCGGATCGCATTGACGATCAACGGCAACCGCCAGGACCTCGAAATCCACCCCTGGGTGACACTTCTCGACCTGTTGCGCGGTCCCATGCAGCTCTCGGGCACGAAGAAGGGCTGCGACCATGGGCAGTGCGGCGCCTGCACCGTGCTGGTCGATGGCGAGCGGGTGAATTCCTGTCTGAAGTTCGCCGTCACCCTCGACGGCGCCGAGATCACCACCATCGAAGGCCTAGGAACGCCCGACGACATGCACGCGATGCAGAAGGCTTTCGTCCAGCACGACGCCTACCAGTGCGGCTACTGCACGCCCGGACAGATCTGTTCCGCCGTGGCCCTCCTCAAGGAAGGCCACGCCAGCACCCGCGAGGAGATCCGCGAGATGATGAGCGGCAACCTCTGTCGATGCGGGGCCTACACCAATATCGCCGATGCGATCGAAGAGGTGATGGGCCAGGGCGTCGAAGCGTCGCAGAAGGAGGCCGCAGAATGAGGCCCTTCTCCTATACCCGCGCCGAAAATCTCGGCGAAGCCGTCGCCGCGCTTGCCGCCAATCCGCAGGCCCGGGTGCTCGCCGGTGGCACCAATCTCGTCGACCTGATGAAATACGACGTCGAGCATCCCTCCGCCATCGTCGACATCAACCGCCTCCCCCTGAAGGAGATCGAGGAGCTGCCGGACGGTTCGCTGCGCATCGGCGCGCTCGTCTCCAATGCCGCCGTCGCCTATGACGCGCGCGTCACCGAGCGCTATCCGCTGCTTGCCAGCGCCATCCTCGCCGGCGCCTCGCCGCAGCTCCGGAACGCCGCCACCACCGGCGGCAATCTCCTCCAGCGCACCCGCTGCTATTATTTCTACGATCCCTCGACGCCCTGCAACAAGCGCGAGCCGGGGTCGGGCTGCGCGGCGATCGGCGGCGTCAATCGCATCCACGCCATCCTCGGCGCCAGCGAGCACTGCATCGCCACCCACCCCTCCGACATGTGCGTGGCGCTCGCGGCGCTTGCCGCCACCGTCGAGGTCGAGGGGCCGGATGGCCGCCGCGACATTCCGTTTGCGGACTTCCACCGGCTGCCGGGCGACCACCCGGAGCGTGACAACACGCTCCACCACGGCGAAATCGTCATCGCGGTGCGTCTCGATGGCAATCATTTTGCCGCCCACCACAGCTATCTGAAGCTGCGCGACCGGCTTTCCTATGCCTTCGCGCTGGTCTCGGTTGCCGCAGCTCTCGACGTCAAGGACGGCACCATCGTCGACTTGCGCGTCGCTCTCGGCGGCGTCGCTCATAAACCCTGGCGCGACAGCCTGGCGGAGGCGGAGTTTGCCGGACAACCGGCAACCCCGGAGACATTCTCCGCCGTAGCCGACCGGCTGCTCGCCGGCGCGCAAGGCCAGGGGGATAACGACTTCAAGATCCCGATGGCAAAGAAGGCCATCATCCGGGCGCTGTCGCAGGCGGCTGCCGGCACGCCGCAGGTCCAGGCCGAAAAGCACATCCGCTGAAGGAGATCCCCATGCAGAACGAAAAGAACATCATCGGATTTCCGCTGCCACGCATCGACGGCCCGCTGAAGGTTACCGGCACCGCCCATTACGCGGCAGAATACCACGAGCCCGGCATGCTCTTCGGCCACGCCTTCTATGCCACGATCGCCAGCGGCCGCATCGCCTCGATCGACACCTCCGAAGCCGAGCGTTTCCCCGGAGTCGTCAAGGTCTACACCCACCACAACCGCCCGCCGACCGCATCCTCCGACGACGACTGGAAGGACGAGGTGGCGCTTCCGGGCCACCCGTTCCGGCCGCTGGAAAACGACCGCATCCTCTTCGACGGCCAGCCGATCGCGCTCGTCATCGCCGAAAGCTTCGAGGCCGCGCGCGATGCCGCCGACCTGATCCGCGTCGAATACCAGGCCGATGAGCCCCATACGGACATCGAGGTGGAGCAGGCAAAGAGCTACGTACCGCCGGTGCCGCGCAAGGAGGATTTTCTGCCGTCCGATCCGCGCGGTGACGCAGAAGGCGCCTATGCCTCGGCGCCCTACAAGGTCTCGGCGGAATATGTCCAGGCCGGCGAGCATCACAATCCGATGGAACTCTTCGGCACCACCGCGATCCGCGCCGAGGACGGCAGCCTCACCGTCTACGACAAGACGCAAGGCTCGCAGAACAGCCAGGGCTATGTCTGCGGCATCTTCGGGCTGAAGCCGGAGACCGTGCGCGTCGTCAACGCCTATGTCGGCGGCGCCTTCGGGTCCGGCCTGCGCCCCAAGCACCAGCTGTTCTTCGCGGTGATGGCAAGCCTCGACCTGAAGCGTTCCGTCAAGGTGGAGATGAGCCGGCGCGAGATGTTCTATCTCACCTGGCGCCCGCCGACGGTGCAGCGGATGCTGGTCGCCGCCGACGCCAATGGCAAGCTGATGTCGATCCGCCACCATGCGGTGCAGACGACCTCGCTCTACGAGGACTACCAGGAGAATGTCGTCAACTGGTCGGGCCTCGCCTACAAATGCGACAACGTCACCCTCTCCTACGAGCTGGCCAAGATGACCGTCTCGACCCCGGGCGACATGCGCGCACCGGGTGCTGCAACCGGCTTCCTGGCGCTGGAATCGGCCATCGACGAGCTCTCCTACGAGGTCGGCATGGACCCCCTGGAGTTCCGCATCGCCAACTTCGTCGACTACGACCAGAACGACGACCTGCAGCTCACCTCCAAGGCGCTCGATCTCTGCTACCGCGAGGGCGCCGAACGCTTCGGCTGGTCGAAGCGCTCCCCCGAGCCCGCCTCCATGCGTGACGGCCATGATCTCATCGGCTGGGGCGTGGCGACCGGCATCTGGGAAGCGACCCTGTCGCCTGCGGAAGCCAAGGTGCGCCTCTTCCCGGACGGCTCGATCACCGTCTCGGCGGCCGCCTCCGACATCGGCACCGGCACCTACACGATCCTCGCGCAGATCGCCGCCCAGGGGCTCGGCCAGACGGCCGACCGCGTCAGCGTTCTGATCGGCGATTCCTCGCTGGCGAAGACGGCAGTCGAGGGTGGCTCGTGGACGGCCGCCTCCAGTGGTTCGGCCGTCCAGGCCGGCTGCTTCGAGGTCCGCAAGACGCTGCTGTCGCTGGCCCAGAAGCTCGACAATTCGCCGCTTGTCGGTGCTGCCGTCGAGGATCTGGCGATCCGCGACAACCGCCTCGTGCTCGACCGCAACGACCAGTTGGGTCTCTCGATCGGCGACATCCTCGGCAGCCACGGCATGTCCTCGGTCGAAGGTCACGGCAAGGTGGCGCCCGACGAGGAGCAGGCGAAGAAATTCGTCAGCTACACCCATTCGGCAATCTTCGTGGAGGTGAAGATCGACGAGGATCTGGGCGTCACGCGGGTGACGCGGGTGGTGATCGCGGTCGCCGCCGGAACCATCATCAACCCGAAGACGGCGCGCAGCCAGGTGCTCGGCGGCGTCGTCATGGGGCTCGGCATGGCGCTCCACGAGGAAAGCATGATCGACCACCGCAGCGGCCGCATCATGAACCACAACCTTGCCGAATATCACGTGCCGGCGCATGCCGACGTGCAGGACATCGATGTGATCTTCGTGGAAGAAGAGGACGACAAGGCGAGCCCGATCGGCGTGAAGGGTCTCGGCGAGATCGGCATCGTCGCCGTCGGCGCCGCCGTCGCCAACGCCATCTACCATGCCACCGGCACCCGCCACCGGCATTTCCCGATCACCATCGACAAGATCATGGAAGGATTGCCGGACTGATGAGCACGCAACTCTCCACCACCCCTGTCCGCTACCGTCCGGACGTCGAAACGGTCGAGCCCGACGAGCCGGAGACCGCCGCCAAGCTGGCGGAGACCATGGTCTCGATCTGCGAGAAGACCTTTGAGGATAGCGGCCATGCGATCCGCGCCGTGCACGCCAAGAGCCACGGCCTGCTGGCCGCCCGCTTCGAGGTGCTGGACGGCCTGCCGCCCGCACTGGCGCAGGGGCTGTTTGCAAAGCCCGCAGACTACGAGGCGGTGATCCGCCTCTCCACGACGCCGGGCGATCTGCTGCACGACAGCGTCTCGACGCCGCGCGGCATGGCGCTCAAGGTCATGAACGTCGAGGGCCCGCGCCTGCCCGGCTCGATGGCCTCGCGCAGCCAGGATTTCGTCATGGTCAACGGAAAGGAGTTCAACTCCCCCTCCGGCAAGGCCTTCCTGAAGAACCTGAAGCTGCTTGCCGCCACCACCGACCGCATGGAGGGCGTCAAGGAGGTGGTCTCCAAGGTGTTCAAGACGGTCGAGGGCGCACTGGAAAAGGTGGGCAAGGAGAGTGCCGTGCTGAAGACCATGGGCGGCAATCCGGAGACCCATATCCTCGGCGACAGTTTTTTTGCCCAGCTGCCGCTGCGCTACGGCGAGCACATCGCCAAGGTCGCTGTCGTCCCCGCCTCCGACGATCTCAAGGCGCTGACCGGGACCACGGTCGACACCTCCGAGGACGCCGACATCCTGCGCCACGCGACGGATGAGTTCTTCAGGACACAGACCGCCGTCTGGGATCTGCAGGTGCAGCTCTGCACCGATCTCGAGGCCATGCCTGTCGAAGGCATCGACGCCTGGGACGAGGAGAAGAGCCCCTTCATCACCGTCGCGCGCATCACTGCCGGCCCGCAGGAAGGCTGGAGCGAGGCGCTGTCGCGACAGGTCGACGACGGCATGCATTTCAGCCCCTGGAACGGCCTTGCCGACCACCAGCCGCTCGGCTCGATCATGCGGCTCAGGCAACTTGCCTACGAACGCTCCGCCGCCTTCCGCTCCGAACGGAATGCGACGCCGGTGACGGAGCCGCTGAAATGTCCGTTCGGGCATGGGGGCGAAAGGCGCTAGTGGCCGTCATCGTGAAGGACGCTGCCCTGCGCCGGAAAGCCTTTTTTGCCGACACGCTGGCGCTGATCCTGTTCTTCACGACGACCGGCATCATCAACGAACGCTTCATCGCCGGCATGACGTGGGAGCAGGTCTTCCAGGCTCGCCTGCTGGGCGCGGTGCTGATGGTGCCGGTTGCCAGACCTTACGGACTATGGCGGGACTGGCTGATGGGCCGCGCCGGTGACGGCCGGGTCTCCCGCCTGGCATGGGACACGATCGCCCTCGTCAGCTTCCAGGTCCCAATCTACGCCGCGATCATCGCCTTCAGCGGCGCCTCGGGCGAAGGCCTGGTGCGCGGCGTGCTGGGCGCCACCGTCATGATGCTGGCGCTCGGACGCCCCTACGGCGCGTTCCTGAACTTCATCCGGAGGCTCTGGGGCCTACCGCCGGGTGGGGAGAAGCCTATGTCGCTGGGGGATTGAAGGGGAAACCGGCAGTAGAGACTGCCAGGGTCCAAGTGCACCGCTGCTCGGTCGCGTGGGTCTTTCCAAGCAGTCGAAGGCGGGTGAACCGGGAACTGACGCTCCACCAAACGGCCAGTTGACCGCTCGAACACGCGGGGCGACACTTCGCCGAACATGAACAAGGAGACTACCATGGAAGAACCAGGCCGCTGGCGACCGATGCGAACCGCGCCGAGGGACGGCAGCCGCATCCTCGTGACCATCCGCGCATCCGAACAGGGACCGGGCGCCGTCGATCTCGTCTCCTGGTCGAATGCCGATCGCTATGGTGCGGAAGCCTGGCGCTCGTCGGATTCCGCGCCGGGCCGGATCATCGCCTATGCGGAGCCGGAACTGAAGTGCTGGATGCCCCTGCCTGGGGCCAACCTCGACCCGCTGACCCTGCCCTCCGCCTGGGAGGGCAAGGACGACGCGGAACTCGACGGGTCGGGGATCTAGGCGCTCCGGAAGCAGGCCGCCAGGACGGTATCTGCACCAGCCAGACAGACAAACGGCAGGTCACCGAAGGTCACCTGCCGTTCAGATCGTCACGCGCTGGCGTAAGCCTGATCAGAACTCGATTTCAAGTCCGTCTTCGCAGAAATTGAACTTGGCGGGCTCCGACTCGCTGCCGTCCGCATAGGACGCCTTGACCCACTGGTTGCAGCTTTCGCTATTCGTGCTCTGGTCCCAGACGAGATTGGTCGTCTTGCCCGGCTTGATGCCGCTTCCGATGTCGAAATAACCCCACTCACTCTTGTCCTCCGACACCAGGATCTCGGTAACCACCGATCGGGTGGTGTTGGTTGCCGTGAACGAGAACTCTGCGGCATGGGCGGCAGAGGCCAGCAGTCCGCTGCTTGCGATACTGAAAGCGATGGTAGCAAAACCCAGGCGAAGGCTATGGAAATTCATTGTCTATCCTCAGACGAGTGTGATTTGGATGCCGATCCTTCTTGCATTGTCTCTGAAGCAAGTCGATCAAAAGCTTCTCTCTTAACCCTGAAAGCAAAGATCGTCGTTAAGACCGCTGACAATACTGGTTTTACGTCCGGCAGGGCGGTACGCATCAGTATTTTCCGCGAGAACACTTTTTGTCCGCTCAGGGCTGTTTGAAGTCATCGAAGTCTCCACCGCCTCACCCAGGAGCCGTCTCCTCCTCGTGCTCATGAGGTTGCAGCAAGCGACCGGCCTGGCCCGCAAGATGAGCGACTCAGGACAACCGTATTGATCCCCGCCGATGGAACCGATATCTGCAGCGCAAGCCTTGCACGCGGAGGCGCATGATCGCCAGCGAGCACCCCCTTCACCGGATCGACCGAAAACCATGGCCCGCAAGAACAGAGACGAGATCGCTTCCTGGAACGTGGAGCCGGAGTTGCCGATCTGCCCGCTCTGCGAACGGGTGATCCCGGAGGACCAGAACGAAAAGCACCATCTCGTTCCCAAGAGCAAGGGCGGCAAGATCACCGTCGGCCTGCACCGCGTCTGCCACCGCCAGATCCATGCGATCTTCACCGATGCGCAACTGGCAAAGGCCTTCTCCACGATCGAAGCCATGCTTCAGGACCCGGCCGTGCAGAAATTCGTCGCATGGATCAAGAGCAAGCCTCCCGGCTTCTCCGACGCTGCCAAGGAATCGCGGCAGGCGTCGGGTGCGGGCAGAGGACGGAAGTAGTCTGCCGCCGATGGCCCATGTGCCGCAGCGTTTGCGCCAGACAAAGACATAGTGGCTCCGTCAGCGACGATTTCCCGCGTTGTCATAGTGTAGTGTGGCTGCCTCAACCTTGTCGCCGTTGGCCTCTGCCCACAAGCACAATGCTTCAAACGGCTCCCGCAGCGAATGGCCTAGCGGCGTGATTGCATATTCGACCCCAATGGGTTGCGTCGGCAGGACGGTTCTCGTCACGAGGCCGTTCCGCTCAAGCCTCTTCAATGCATCGGCCAGGGCCTTGTGCGTGATCCCATCGAGACGCCGCTTCAGTTCGTTGAACCGCGCAGGCTGCGGACAGATTACTGTGAGGATCAGGATCGTCCATTTGTCAGCGATCTTGTCGAGCACCGGACGAACCTGCGCCATGTCGCAAAGCGCGCGATGAGAACGTTCTTCAAGGTCAGTATACTGGTCCATATCTAGGCTATTCCAGGTGCGTAATTGATATCAGGTATCCAAGTTATATCATGGCGAGACCATTCAGTGAAAGGATTTACAATGGCTCGAATGAATAACAAGGCGGCCTTGGTCGTCGGTGGCGCAAAGGGTATCGGGCTGGCCATCGCAGAGCGGCTTTCTGCCGAAGGCGCAAGTGTCTTCATCACCAGTCGCAGACGTGAAGATGCTGAAAAGGCTGCCAGAGGCATCGGCAACGGCGCGGTCGGCATTGCCGCCGATGCAAGCTCTCCGGAAGACATGCTGGAGGCTGTCGAAACGGTGCGCAAGGCATATGGTCGCGTCGACGCGCTCGTATTAAATGCGGGTCTCTCCGAACCTTCGCAGCTCGCCGAAATAACGCCGGAGCACTTCGACCGCCATTTTGACGTCAACGTCCGAGGGATGGTGTTCGGCTTCCAGGCAGCTCTTCCCGCAATGACGGGCGGCGGCTCGGTCGTCCTCGTCGGGTCGATCGGCGGGAACGCGGGCTACCCTGCCTATGGAACCTACAGCGCAACCAAAGCGGCCGTTCGATCCTACGCCAGAACCTGGACGGCCGAACTCGCACCCAAAGGTATTCGGGTTAACGTCGTTGCACCCGGCCCCACGGACACGGACATGATGGCTGCTGTCGCGGAAGACACGCGTGCGGCAATTATCGCGCCGATTCCAATGGGTCGGATGGCACGGCCTTCAGAAGTGGCTGCGGCCGCCTTGTTCCTGTTGAGCGATGACGCAAGCTATATCGCCGGTGCTGAATTGTGCGTCGACGGCGGCTTGCGCCAAGTCTAAGGGGCTGTCGAGATGCTGTACCCGATCCCAAGCAGGTCGGGTACAGCAAGATGCGCGCGATGACAGGCCGACCTTTAACTGAAGCCTTCACCGCCGCCGTTCGCCTGTCGTCACTTTACCGAGCTGACTGCTTCAAGAATGACGTCCGCCGTCTCCTGCGGGTGAGACATGTAGACCATGTGACTTGACTTCACTTCCGTCACCTTTGTGTTTGTGCGCTGATACATCCACCGCAGAAAGTCCGGTGACAGCACCTTGTCATCGGTCGTCACGATGCCGAACGACGGCTTGTCATGCCATGCAGCATGCTGGAACCGAACCTGAAATGTATCCACCCGCATCGGCTTGGCCGATGCAGCCATGAAATCGGTAACATCCAGCGGAAGATCCGCGCCGATCATGTCGTGGTAGCTCGCCGGATCTGGAACGAACCGCTTGTCGTCGAGCATCTTCATGTCCATGCCCATGGGAAAGCTGCTGCTGATCTCAGCCAGGCTTTCGCCCCTATCGGGTTGCAGGGCGGCGACGTATACCAGTGCCTTGACGTTGGGTGCTACACCAGCCTCGGTGATCACGGCGCCACCGTAGCTGTGGCCAACCAGAACGGTCGGGCCGCTTTGGACGTCGACAGCCAGTCTCGTCGCAGCAATATCATCTTCGAGGCTGGTATGCGGTAACTCCACAACAGTAACTGCCAACCCTTTCGCCCGCAGAATATGAAAGACATCCTTCCATCCCGAGCCGTCCGTGGTCCCACCATGCACCAGCACAACATTGGTCGCGCCGGCATCGGCAGGCCCCATGGCACTGGCAGGGCCGGAAACTGCCAGTGCCAACAGGGCGCCGGCCAGAAGTCTAATCATCGTCATCCTATTCCCTTTCAACTATCTCTGATGCGCATCGGATGCCGCTCGTTCGCGGCAGCTTCATCACATTGCTCATGATGATGAGACAGTAGATACACGCTGGATATCTGATATCAATTACGCACCTGAAATAGCCTAGATATGGACGAGTATACCGACCTGGAAGCAATCTCCCATCGCCCGCCTGGCGAACGGCGCCGTTCGGGCCAAGGCGGCGGTACACTGGCCCATTCCGTCGCTTCGTGAGCGCCGCATTTTTTGCTCATCGCAGTAGGGTCTCGCCGTAAAACTGTGCTATGCGCGCCAGCCAAACAACAACAGGAGTATCCCCGTGAGCGAACCGACCGTGGCCGAAGCCACAAACCGCATCTATGACTCGCTCCAGACGGACAATGCCGATATCGACGCGCATATCGTCACGCTGAAGGCCGCCATGGCGCGCGAGGGCGTCAAGGCGGCCGTGTTCGATCCGGCGCGTCTTGCGCAGAACAACCGCTCCGGCCGCAAGCTGATGCAGGCCTATTTTCGCCAGCGCGGCGTGACGGTGACCTTTTCGGGGACCTGACCGCCTTGGCGTCCGCCGTGCCCTCAGAGGCCGTAGTACAAATAGATGGCATAGCATGACGCCAGGCCGACGATGATGTTCATCGGCAGGCCGATCTTGACGAAATCGCTGAAGCGATAGTTGCCGGCGCCATAGACCAGCGTGTTGGTCTGATAGCCGATCGGCGTGGCGAAGCTGGCGCTGGCGCCGAACATGACGGCGACGACCAGCGCGCGGGGCTCGATGCCCAGTTGCTGGCCAATCCCGATGACGATCGGGGTGAAGATCACTGCGACCGCATTGTTGGTGACGCACTCGGTCAGCGTCGACGAGATGCCGTAGACGATGAGAAGCGCGACGAAGGGCGATACCGATCCCATCAGCGGCAGGATCGTATCGACGACGAGCGTCACCGCGCCGGTCTCCTGCAGCCCCTGGCCGACGATGAGCATCGCGAAGATCAGGATCAGGATCGCACCGTCGATCGATCCCCAGGCCTCATCCGCATCGATGCAGCGCAGGACGAGGATGGCCGGGACCGCGATCATCGCCAGGATGCCGATGTCCATGACGTTGAAGGCGGCCAGCACTACGACGAGACCCAGCGCCAGAAGCGCCAGCGGCGCCTTGGTGGGGCGAAACGCACGTGCCGTCGAGCGGGTGATGGAGACCAGGTCGCTCTGGTGCGACAGTTCGTCGAGTGCTTCGGCCGTGCCCTCGAGCAAAAGCTTGTCGGCCGGGCGCAGGCGCACGTTTCCGAGGTCCGGGCCGGCCACATGCCGATGTCGATGGGCGCCGAGAATGCGCACGCCGAAGCGACGGCCAAGCGAAAGGCTGGAGAGGAGCGTGCCCTGGCCAAGCCGGCCCGGGGCGACCACGGCTTCCACGACGATCCGTTCGCCGTTGCCCGTAATTCCCCGGCGCTGTCCGACGCGCAAGCCCTCGCGATCGTTCAGCGTCAGCAATTCCGGTGACTTGGAGAGGACGATCAGCGCATCGCCCTTCTTCAGGACGATCTCCTGCACGTCCTTGCGCACGACCTTTCCGTCCGAACGGACGCCGACGATGCGAAGGCCGGGCTGCTTGAAATCGGCGATCTCGCCGATCGGCTTTCCGGTGTAGTCGCCATCCACCAGCACCGTCAGCTCCGACAGATATTCGGCGTCGCCCTCGCTCACCAGATCGCCGCCCTCGTCGCGCCGGTCCGGCAGCAGGAAGCGGCCCAGCACCAGCATGGTGACAATCCCCGCCGCTGCGGTGACCAGCCCCACCGGCGTGATCTCGAAAAGGGAGAAAGGCTCCATTCCTTGCGCCCGCGCGACACCATCGACGAGAAGATTGGTGGAGGTTCCGATCAGCGTCAGTGTGCCACCAAGAATGGCGGCGTAGGAGACCGGGATCAGAAGCCGCGTCGCGGCGATGTCGAGGGCGGCGGCAAGCCGGATCACGATCGGGATCAGCACCAGGACGACGGGCGTGTTGTTCATGAAGGCGGAGGCGGCGAGCGCCGTCAGCAGAAAGACGCCCAGCGCCAGCTTCGGATATCTCTTCGAGCGGTCGAGCACGATGCCGGCGACGCTTTCAAGGACGCCGGTGCGCACCAGAGCGCCGGTGAGCACGAACATCGCCCCGATCGTCAGAGGCGCGGAATTGGAGAAAACCGCCATCGCCTGGTCGGTCGGGACAAACCCGAGCACGATGAACAGGGCGGCCCCGGCGGATGCCGTGACGTCGGCCGGGTATTTCTCCCAGACGAACAGGGCAAACAGCAGGATCACCAGTCCGAGCGCGACCTGAGCCTCGTAGCCCGCAAGCATCCCCATCATCATGTCGTCATACCCCCAAATTTGCACAGCCCAAACGCCGAGCCGCCGCCTTGGGTCCACCGGCCGAAAAAGATTATTGGTTCCTTAGCCGTCATGGGTGGTCAGTGTCGACGGATGTGGCGCTCTGCCTATAGCCGGAAGGGCTCGGTTGTGACCAGCATCGGTCGCCGCCGATGAGAATGGCGTCTGATGGTAAAAAGCCGTCTTGTCGCGAGCCCACCGGCCCACCAGCGGAGAGCTCTCCATGACCCCTTCTGGCCATGATCATAGACTTTCATGACGTGAAACGACAAGCCTTCTGCGAGCGCGGTCCCGGTGGCCGCATTTCCCTCGGTTCTTTTGGCTAAAGCGTTGATATCTCATATCCACCGTCCGAAAAAAATATCTGCCCGAAACGCAATTTCACTGCTATAGTCCGAGGTGTTCCAGTGAACGGCAGAGCCTTTTCCGCGACCTTCGTCCAGCAGCATTCAAGGCCCCAGCATGCGCTACCGGATCGATTGCCCCCGTTGATGAGGTCTCGATGAAGAACAAGTTGCCCAGGCGGGACGACGAAACACGCCTTGAACCGTTCCTGCTGGCGCTGCCTGCCTTCAGGAACGCAGTGTATGGAACGGCAAGTTCCAGCCTATTGCTTGGCCAGGCCGCATCGCTGGCCGCGACCGCTGTGGCCTTGCTCCTCAGATTCCTTCTGGATCCCCTTCTCCCCCCCGGCTTCCCCTTCCTGACCTTCTTCCCGGCCGTCCTGATCACCGGCTTCATATGGGGGACCTATCCCGCCATCACGTCCGCCGTGCTTTCGGGATTGGCAGCCTGGTATTGGTTCGTCGCGCCGTTTGGCAGCTTTGCGCTGGATGCCCATGCCGCGACCGCGCTCGTCTTCTACGTCTTCATCGTCGCCACCAATATCGGGCTTCTGAGCCTTGCTCTCCATGCTCTGGGAGCACAGGTCCGGTCACGGCAGGCGCTGGCCAAGGCTCTGCAGCTACAAGAAGTGATTTCCGAGGAAGTCGACCACCGGCTCAAAAACATCATGGCGACGCTCGGCGGGCTGATTTCCCTGCTGCAGAAGCATGTCTCCACCCCTGCCCAGCTCGGTGAGCGATTGCGCCACAAGATCACCGCCTTGAGCCGCTCCATCGACCTCCTGCGCGGCGCGGCCCACGGTGAAGAGATCACCATGACGGCAGCGATCCACGCGGTCCTGGACCCGCTCGGGGTAACAGACCAGAAAAGGCTGACCCTCGACGGTCCGGACCTGGTGATCAGCGCGAACGGTGTCATTCCACTCAATCTCATCCTGCACGAGCTCGGCACAAACTCGCTCAAGCACGGGGCCTTCAGCGACCAGTCGGGCGTTGTTTCCATAGAGTGGAGCGTGGTGCCGTCGGAAGACGAAGGCGCCATGCTTCATCTGATCTGGACGGAAAGCGCAGGGCCGGCGACGGCGCCCCCGAAGCACTCCGGTTTCGGGACGGAACTGCTGAACCGCATGAGCCTTTCGATGGGCGGCCAATGCACGCTTTCGTTCGAGCCCCAGGGTCTGACCGCAAGGATAACACTGGACTGCGCGAACATGCTCGAAGGCCATTGAGCCTTATCAGGCCTTGCCCGGCGCTCCCGGTCGGACGACCGATCACAAGGGCCATTCGGCCATGGCGGCAGGTGTCTCCCGGAATTTCACGATGCGATCGCGGCCCCGGTTCCCTTGCCCGCAGGCCAGGCGAGCAAAGCCTGCTCGGCCACGCCTTCCAGTGTCTCGCGGCTGAAGCCGGCCTTGGCCTGAACCGCCATGCCGTGCAGCACGGCCATGAGAAAGGCCGCAAGCGCATCGGCCTTGGCCGTCTCCGGCAGATCGCCCTCCGCCTTGGCCCGTTCGAAGCGCTGGCGAAGCTCGGTTTCCGCAGTGGCGCGGGCATCGATCAGGAATTGCCGGATCTCTTCCGAATCGTCTGAGCCCGCCAGTACCCCCTGGATCATCAGGCATCCCGGGTGGGTGGGAAACCGGGTGGTGAGGTCGATGGCACCCTGCATCACGTGTTCTGCCACCTGCCGCGCCGTCGGCAGCGCCAGCGCCTCCGGCAGGTATTGCAGGTACTTCTCGTAATAGCGGTCGAGCACCTTGCGGAACAGGGCTTCCTTATTGCCGAAGGCGGAATACAGCGCCGGCCGCTCGACACCGGCAACCGCGGTCAGATCCGCATAGGACGTGCCCTCGTAACCCTTGCGCCAAAAGACGCACAGGACCGAGTCCAGCACATTCTCCATATCGAATTCGCGATGACGTCCCATCAGCAGCGTCCGGAAATTTTCATAACGACCATTATTAAAAGCCTTGACCGCTCCTGTCAATTTTCATAACGATCGTTATTGTAACAACCGTTACGATAACGCCGACCCGGGATTGGTCCGGCGCGGCGTCAACAGGACAAAGGAAAACAGCTCATGTCCAACTTCTTGAAGGGCAAGGTCGCTCTCGTGACAGGCGGCTCGCGCGGCCTCGGTGCGGCGACGGCCGAAGCGCTCGCCGGCCACGGCGCAGACGTGGCGATCAGCTACGCCGCCTCGGCCGAGAAGGCGCAGGCCGTCGTGGAAAAGCTGAAGGCGAAGGGCGTGCGGGCCATCGCCGTCAAAAGCGACCAGTCCGACCTGTCATCGGCTCGGCCGCTCATCGATGCGGTCATGGCCGAATTCGGCAGGCTCGACATCCTCGTCAACAATGCCGGCATCGCGATCCAGGGCCAGATGGTGGACGATCCGACCCTCGACGGCGAGAACTATAACCGGCAGTGGCAGGTCAACGTCATGGGCACGATCGCCAATACCCGCGCGGCAGCACCCCGGCTGACCGACGGCGGACGGATCATCTTCGTCGGCTCCGGCCTCGGCTCCTTCGTTCCCTTCCCGGGCGTCGCCGATTATGCCGGCACGAAATGGGCGCTTGCCGGATATGCCAAGGGTATCGCGCGAGACCTTGGACCGCGCGACATCACCGTCAACGTCGTCCAGCCGGGCATCATGCCGACCGACATGGCAGCAGAAGTCGCCGGTGAGCTTCCCAACCGCGACGCCATCCTCGACATGCATCCGATCCGCCGCATCGCCACCCTGGAGGAAGTGGCCGAGACCATCTGCTTCCTCGCCGGCCCACATGCCGGCTACATCAACGGCCAGCAGATCACCCTTGCGGGCGGGCTGGGCATCTAGCCGTCGAAGAAGAAGCGTCCACGCCGGCGCCCGGGCTTCCAACGAAGCTCGGGTGTCTGCGCTTTAATGCGTTCGGGGCACAGGTCGGACGGGGGAGATGAGCAGGACGGCCAGCGTGATCTCGCGGCAGCAACGTGACGTCAATCGGTCGCCCGACCCCGTTCTCAAGCTAACGGCAGTCGCGTCCTGCGCGCCTTTTGGCAGACGGCGGGGATCCTGTCCAACCGAAATCGGCGCCCGCCCGCCGGTGCATTGCCATCGGCGGGGGACAGACCTATCTGCGCCCGTGCTGTCGGCAGCGGGGCGCAAGGCGGCGGGAAGACCGGATAGAAGGTCACGCCGGAGCTTTCAATGCCCTTTCCCGCCCACCGCCAATCCGCTTGGCTGCCGCCTGCGTAACCTGTCTGACAATCACAAGGCTCACTGATGTTCCATCTCATTTTCGGCGTTCCGTGGCTCATCGTGGCTGGCCGGTTCATCCTTCCCCTGCCCTGGTCATGGACGCTGAAGATCGCGATTGCGGTCCTCCTGCTGCTGGTCTCCCAATACCATCTGTTCAGCCGCCTCTCCTCCGGCTCGGTGTTTTCGCCCGAGTTTCCACGGCCGCTGATCCTCGCCTTCAACCTGCTCCTCGGCGCCATGCTGATGCTGGCCGTCTTCCAGCTTTTGCTCGACGCCGTGTCGCTGGTGCTGCTGGTGTTCAAATGGTCCTTCCCGGTGGTGCCCGCCGGCGTCCGCTATGCGATCGGCGGGCTGGCGCTGGCGCTCTCGGCCGTCGGTGTCAGCCAGGCGATCCGCGTTCCTCCGACGAAGGACATAGAGGTCACCATTCCCGGACTGCCGGCCGCCTTCGACGGCTACCAGCTCGTGCAACTGACCGACCTCCACATCAGTCGCCTGTTTCCGGCGCGCTGGACGCAGGCGGTCGTGGAGCGCACCAATGCGCTCGATGCCGACCTGATTGTCGTCACCGGCGACCTGATCGACGGCAATATCGAGAGCCGCAGCGCCGACGTGGCGCCGCTCGCGGGCCTTCGCGCCCGCGACGGCGTCTACGCCATTCCCGGAAATCACGAGTATTTCTTCGGCTACGAAGACTGGATGCGCTATTTCCAGGGCCTCAACATGCAGACGCTGGCGAACGGCCACGCGGTGATTGCGCGCGAGGATGCGAACCTTGTCATTGCCGGCGTTACGGATCATTCCGCCGGACGCACCGGCATGCCTGCGCCCGACGTGCGTGCGGCGCTTGCCGGGGCTCCGGCAGGCGCGCCGGTGATCCTCCTCGACCACCAGCCGCGCAATGCGGTGGACGCCTCCACGACCGGCGTCGCGCTGCAGCTTTCGGGGCACACCCATGGCGGGATGGTGCTCGGGCTCGACCGGCTGGTGGCAAATGCCAACAACGGCTTCGTTTCCGGCTTCTACCAGGTCGGGCCGATGCAGCTTTACGTCAACAACGGCACCGCGCTGTGGCCAGGCTTTGCGCTGCGGCTCGGAAGACCCTCGGAGCTCACCCGGATCACCCTGCGCGCCAGCCCCTGAGGCTCTTGCGCCGGCGGACATCAGGGGGATGCGGAGACCACAACTTTATCGCGTTGAGTATAATTTACCAATTCCTTTAACAGCGGATACACGCTCTTGGAGTAACAAGAGGCGCTCCATTTCCAAGGTCTATTCGATGCCTGCCACTCAAGAAGACAAACGCCTCCACGCACTGACGAGCCTCAACCTCCTGGATACGCCCGCGAGTGAAAGCTTCGATCGCATCACGCGAATGGCCAGCCAGATCTTCCAGCTTCCGATCGCCGCCGTCTCGCTGACCGACAGCGACCGGCAGTGGTTCAAGTCCAAGGTGGGTCTCGAGCACGACACGATCCCGCGCAAGCAGGCGCCCTGCGCACAGGTGGCAACCTCCAGCGAGCTTCTGGTGATCGAGGATTTCGAGAAGGATCCCCGCTATTGCGACAGCCTGCTCGGCGTCAGCGGTATTCGCTTCTATGCCGGCGCGCCACTCATCACCCGGGACGGCTATTCGCTGGGCGCGCTCTGCGTGCTGGGCACCGAGCCACGCCGGATCACCGAAGCGGAAAGCAACGCGCTCCGCGACCTCGCATCCATGGTCATGGCGCAGATCGAGCTGCAGCATGCCTTCGGGCGCATAGATCCGGTGAGCGGCCTGCCAAACCGCCTGCAGTTTACGGACGACCTGACGGACCTTGCGCGGACGGCTCCCAGTGAGCCGCGGCTCGCCGTGGCGGTCGATCTGGCGCAGCCGGACGAGATGGAGCGGCTGGCCGCCGTGATGGGGCCGACGGCCTGCGATCAGGTGATCCAGGACGCGGCACGCGCGCTCACGACCTTCCTCGGACACAGCATCCCCGTCTACCACGTCTCGGCAACGCAGTTCGTCTATCTCGCGCCGCGCGGCGCCGGCGCCGTCGACTACCGGACGGAGCTGGCGAGGCTGCTGGACACGGAACTGGTGGGATCGGAGATCCGCTATGCGGTGACGCCGGTCTGCGCCATGACCACCCTCACCCTCTCCTCGTCGGCACATACGGACTGCCTGCGGGCGCTGTCGAGTGCCGTCC
This sequence comes from Rhizobium sp. PK7-22, assembly GCF_056530405.1. Classification (NCBI taxonomy): domain Bacteria; kingdom Pseudomonadati; phylum Pseudomonadota; class Alphaproteobacteria; order Hyphomicrobiales; family Rhizobiaceae; genus Rhizobium; species Rhizobium sp. PK7-22. The sequence continues at coordinate 1,805,828 of NZ_CP096514.1, read as the reverse complement.
AGGACACGCGCGCGGGCGAGCAATCCATCGGCGTGTTTTCCTATAGCCACGACCGGGACTACCGCCGCAAGTTCCGGCTGCTGAACGATTTCTCCGCCGCCCTCGAGGACCCCGAGCAGCTGCGGATCGTGTTGCAGCCGCGTGTCGACCTTGCCTCGGGAGACATCCTGTCGGCGGAGGTCCTGCTGCGCTGGCAGCACCCGGAGCTCGGAGCGATCTCGCCGGGCGAATTCGTGCCCGTGATCGAAAACAGCGCACTGGCCTGGCCGATGACCCAATGGGTCCTGGACCGCGCCGTGCGGCAGCTGCGCGACTGGCAGGACCGCGGACTGACCCTGAAGCTGTCGGTCAACTTCGCCGCCAGCAATCTCAAGGAAGATGTCGTCGAGGAGGTGCTGCACTGCCTTTCGGCGGCTGCCGTCCCGTGTTCGTCCTTCGAGATCGAGCTGACGGAAAGCTCGCTGATGCACAACAGCGCGCAGATCCTCTGCAAGCTCGACCGCCTCGTCGATGCAGGCATCGGTCTTGCGATCGACGACTTCGGGACCGGCTACAGCAGCCTGTCGTACCTTCAGCGCCTGCCCGTCAGCGTCGTCAAGATCGACCAGTCCTTTATCAAGGCGCTGGGCGACGGCGCGCGGGAGCAGAAACTGGTCCATTCGATGATCAAGCTGTCCCACGAGATGGGCTACCGTGTCGTCGCCGAAGGCATCGAAATGCCCGAGGCCGCCGAACTGCTGCGCGTCATGGGCTGCGACGAAGGCCAGGGCTACCTCTATGCGCGGCCGCTGGAGATTGCCGACTTTGACCGGTTCATCGGCGGGAGTGCTTCAGGCACGGCAGAGCTTGCCGTTGCCTGAGCGGGTATTCCGGCTGCAGGGCGGCGATGGGGTTGCGGGAATGCTCTCGGCCGCTTGAGGTTGCGCGGGACGACGGAAGAGGCATAGTGGCCCGGCCTCGAGTTCTCAGTCCGGACGCATGCCCATGACGCCACTTCCCCTTTTCACCGGCCTTTCCGCCTTTCCGCTGACGCCCGCCGACGCGGCCGGCCGCGTGGACACCGATGCGCTCCAGACGCTGCTTTCGCGCATTGTCGACAGCAAGGCGCGCTCCATCGGCCTGCTCGGCAGCACCGGCACCTATATGTACCTGAGCCGCGCTGAGCGCCTGCGCGCCGTCGAGGCCGCGGTCGAAGGCGTTGCCGGTCGCCTGCCGATCATCGTCGGCATCGGGGCGCTGCGAACCGATGAGGCCGCAGCACTGGCCCGGGACGCAGCGGGCGCAGGCGCCGATGCGCTGCTTCTGGCGCCCGTCTCCTATACGCCGCTGACGCAGGACGAGGTGTTCGAGCATTTCGCCCTGGTCGCTGCCGCAACCGATCTGCCGCTCTGCATCTACAACAATCCCTCCACCACCCATTTCGTCTTCGGCGAGGACCTCATCCGGCGGCTCGCTGGCCTGCCGATGGTCATGGCCGTCAAGATGCCGCTGCCGAAGGAGATGGGATTTGCCGCCGAGATCACCCGCATGCGCAGCCGGACGCCGGATGACTTCGCGATCGGCTACAGCGGCGACTGGGGCGCGGCGGCGGCATTGCTGGCGGGCGCCGACGCCTGGTACAGCGTCGTCGGCGGGCTGTTTCCGAAACAGGCCGCAGCGCTCGTCGAGGCGGCCAACTCCGGCGATCAGGCGGAGGCTGCGCGCATCGACCAGATGTTTGCGCCGCTCTGGGCGCTGTTCCAGGCCCACGGCAGCCTGCGCGTCATGTATGCGGTGCTGAACCTGCTGAACCTTTCGCAGGCCGCGCCGCCGCGTCCAGTCCTGCCTCTGGACTGGACCGTCCTGCCGGAGGTGGAGGCGGCGATCGCCGGACTGGCGGACGCCTGATCCGGAAGGCTACGTGCCGCAGAAGGTCTGCAGCACGCGCTCCTCGGGCTTTGGCGGCACCGTGTAATCGGCAAACTCCGGAAGATCTTCGTAAGGCGTTTCCAGCGCCGCCAGCAGCCGTTCGAAGAAGCTGAGATCGCCGTAGTTGGCGGCGGCCAGCGCTTCCTCGACCTTATGGTTGCGCGGGATGACCGCCGGATTGACGCCCCGCATGGCGGCGGCGCGCTCGGTTGCAGTTGTCCCTTCTCCCTGCAGCCGCTCGCGCCAGCGCGCCAACCATTCCACAGCCTTGGCGGGACCCTTGAAACCCGACAGGAAGACGGTCTCGGCCTCACCCCCTGCCGCCTCTGCCGCCACGGCGCCGAGACGCCGGAAGGTCAGGGTGAAATCGGCCTCGCCCTCGTGCATGGCGGCGAGCAGCCCCTGCACCAGATCGCCATCGTCGTCCGTCTCGTCCTGCAGCCCGATCTTGGCGCGGAAGACGTCGAGCCACTGCGACTGGAAGCGCTGGCCGTATTCGGCCAGAACTTCGTTGGCAATCACCACCGCCTTCTCCTCATCCGCGTCGATCAGCGGCAGCAGGCATTCGGCAAGCCGTGCGATGTTCCACTGGCCGATGCCCGGCTGGTTGCGATAGGCATAGCGGCCGCCCTGGTCGATCGAGGAGAAGACCTTCATCGGGTCGTAGTCGTCGAGGAAGGCGCAGGGGCCGAAGTCGATCGTCTCGCCCGAGAGGGTCATGTTGTCGGTGTTCATCACGCCATGGATGAAGCCGATCCCCATCCAGGCGGCGATCAGATCCGCCTGAGCGATGGCGACGGCGCGCAGCAGCGAGGGATAGGGGTTGCCGTCGCCCTGCAGATGCGGGTAGTGGCGCTCGATCACGTAGTCGGAAAGCGTGCGCAGGCCGTCGGTATCCTGGCGGGCGGCGAAATACTGGAAGGTGCCGATGCGCACATGACTGGCCGCGACGCGCACGAAGACGGCGCCCGGCTGCATGGTCTCGCGCTGCACCGGCTCACCGGTCGCGACGGCGGCCAGCGCGCGGGTGGCGCGGACGCCGAGCGCGTTCATGGCTTCCGAGAGGATGTACTCGCGCAGCACCGGGCCAAGCGCTGCACGACCGTCGCCGCGGCGGGAAAAGGGCGTCGGCCCTGCCCCCTTCAGCTGCACGTCGCGGCGCGTGCCGGCGGTATCGACCACCTCGCCGAGCAGGATCGCCCGGCCATCGCCAAGCCGCGGCACGAAATTCCCGAACTGGTGGCCGGCATAGGCCATGGCAAGCGGCATGGCGCCGGCGGGCACCACGTTGCCGGCGAGCACCGCCGCCAGGCGGGCGGGATCGGAGAGATCCGCCACCATGCCGAGCTCGTCCGCCAGCGTCGCGTTGAACTTCAGGAGCACCGGCCCTTCGACCGGCTCCGGATAGACGGCGGCATGGAAGCGCTCCGGCAGGCGGGCATAGGAATTGTCGAACTGGAACACGGATACACTCCTTCGCCTTGGGTTCCCGCTGCATATGGGAACTCTCCCCTTTCCAACAAGCCAGGGGGGAGATGGTTGCGGCCTCACGCCCTCGGCAGGCGAATGCGCAGGCCCAGCAGGAAGGCCAGCACCGAAAGTGCTGCGGCTGTTCCATAGAGCCAGGCCGCCACCTCCGCAATGTCGCCGGTAGCGAGGCGCGGCACCAGGCCGGCTGCCGTGGTGATCATGCCGGCGAGGCTGGCGCCGATGGCATAGCCGGCGGTGGAGACGGTCGGCAGCAGCGAGCCGGTGCGGTCGCGATCCTCCGCCGGGGCAGCCGCCATGACCGCCTCGTTGACGCCTGCCCAGGCGACGCCGAAGCCGGTGCCGATCGCCAGCTGTCCCGCCACCAGCAGCCAGCTCCACTGCAGGCCGAGTGCGGTGGCCAGCAGGGCAAAGCCTGCCAGCTGAAAGAGCGGCCCGCTGCGCATCAGCAGGTGGCGGGCCGGCCGTGTGACGGCACGGCTGGCGACGATCGCCACGACGCTCCAGCTCAGCGCCATCAGGACGATGATGTAGCCGACGACGGCCGGGCGGAAGCCGAAGACGGCGTGGATCATCAGCGCCAGATAGACGCTGCCGACGGAATGGGAGGCCGACATCAGCAGCAAGACCCAGAAGCCACGTCCGAGGACCGAGCCGAGGCGGAAGGCGCCGGCCGGAAAGAGCCGCTGCCCGAGGCGGCCGTCGAGGTGGATGGCCGCCAGGAAGGCCACGGCGCCGGCAGCCACGGCCGCCGCCTGCACCGCCCCCGCGTGACTGAGGGAGGACAGCGACAGCATCAGCGCGCCGAGGAGGCTGAGGGCGATCGTCGCCAGCGAGAGAGGCACCGCCGCGGCCACCGTCACCTTGGGCCGCGCCAGGAGGGTGAGGATCGGCAGCGCGACCACGAGCGGCGTCACGGCGAGGAAAGACATCCGCCAGGAGGCCGTTTCCGCCAGCAGTCCGCCCGCCAGCGGCCCGACCAGCGAGGCTCCGGCCCAGACCACCGCTTCGATGGCAAAGACACGGGCGATGGCGCGCGGCGGGAAATTCGCCGGAATGAGGCTGTAGCACATGGCGACGATCAGCCCGTCGGCCACACCCTGCAGCGTCCGGCCGGCCAGCAGCCAGCCGAAGGCCGTCGCGGAAATGGCCAGCAGCCCTCCGCACGCAAAGAGGAGCGCGGCCAGGATCATCCCTGCCCGTGGACCCAAGCGATCGCGGTAGGCCGCCGCACCGGTGCCGCCGGCGATGGAGCCGATGAAATAGAGACTGTAGGCCCAGCTAAAGGTCGCGGTGCCCCCCAGCTCCGCCGCCGCCAGCGGCAGGGCCGCGACGATGGCGAACTGATTGAAGGCATGCAGCGCAATCCCCGCCGAAATCAGCCCCAGCACCGCGCCGCTCCTGCCGGACAGAAGCTCTGCCCAGGTCGTGCCTGTCTCCGTCGCCACATTCGTCACTGACAGTCCGCCCCTGAAGAAGATGTACCAGGGGAACGGCAACCGATGCCCCGGTCAAGTGCCACAGGCGCCGCAGCCGCCACCTCCGCGCAGGAGCCGCTGTGCTGGTGATGCAAATTTGCAACGGCCCATTTTCTTTGACGCTTGTCGCCGGAACCAGAGGAACTGAGGCGCTCGGCTGCCGTTTTGTTGCCATGATCAACTTCGAGAAATCAGGGCAACAGACTGTGATTTTTCATTTACAATAAGCTGTGGTATTTCAGCTACAGCTTTATCAGTGAAAAAGACTACATCCTGAGCATCGACATTCAAGTAAGGAAACCATCATGAAGAAAATCCTGTTCCTGGCCACCGGCGTTGCCATGTTTGCTTCGTCCGCTGCTCTCGCTGCCGACGCTGTCGAGTACATCCCGGAAGCTCCTGCTGCCGTCGAAATGCCGGCTGCATTCAGCTGGAGCGGCCCTTACCTCGGTGTTCAGGGCGGTTACGGCTGGGGCAACGGCGAATCTGCTGGCCTCGAAGAAAACTTTGATGGCGGCCGCTTCGGTGGTTTCGTCGGCTACAACTGGCAGATGTCCAACGGCTTCGTTGCCGGTATCGAAGGCGACGTGAACTACGACTGGAACGAAGAAACCGTTTCGCTCGGCGGCACCGCTGCTGAAGTCGACACCGGCTTCTCCGGTTCCGTACGCGGTCGCGTCGGCTACGCCATGGATCGCACGCTGATCTACGCAGCAGGTGGTTGGACCGCAACCGAAGTCAACGCCGATACTGCTGTCGGCAGCTTCGACGACACGCTGCACGGCTATACGCTTGGTGCCGGCGTGGAGCATGCCTTCACCGACAACATGTTCGGTCGCCTGGAATACCGTTACAACGATTACGGCAGCGGCAACCTGGGCGGTGCAGACATCGACTTCGACCAGCACGTCGTGCAGGTCGGCCTCGGCGTGAAGTTCTGATCCTAGCGGATCAAGCGAAAATGGGCCCTGCGGGGCCCATTTTTGTATCTGCAGTATCGGGTCATGTGGCTGAAGGATGGCTGGGGCCTTGGAGGCGCGTGCCTTGACGCCTGCGGGACCGGTGCCTAGCGCTCCACGCGAAAACCCATGGCATGATCCACGTATTCTTCGTCCCGCGTTTCGACGCCGGAGACGGATGCGCTTGCGGGGCCTTCCCAGAGACGGTCGATCAGGGTGGAGACGGCGGGCTCGGGGCCGGTGATCACGGCGATGACGGCGCCGTCCGGGTCGTTGCGGACGAAGCCGGCGAGATCCAGGATCCGCGCCTGTTTTACCGCCCAGGCCCGAAAACCGACGCCCTGAACCTTGCCGGCAATGCGCACCCTGACTGTCTTGCGTTCCTCCGTCATCCTGCTTCTCCTTCGATCATGGAGATACAAAAGATGGAGGCCGGACGCCCGCCGGCAAGGATCGGCCGTGTCCTCGATCCAATTCCGTGCCGCCACCTTACACGACGGGGGCGACCATTTCCGGCGTATAACCGGCCTCGCGGATGGCGGCCTCTGCCTTTTGGGCATCTCCGTCGACGGTCACCCACTTACTGGCAAGATCGATAGTCACGGTCGCGTCCGGCAGAGCTTCGCCGAGTGCCGAGCGCACCGATTTCTCGCAGTGGCCGCAGGTCATGTCCGGGACGGTGAAGGTGGTGGTCATCGTTGATCTCCTGATGAGTGTGATGCTTTAGGCTCTGATGCGAATGGTCGGGTGATCAGCCGTGCCCCGCGGGTTGCGGCGCCTCGCCGGCGAGATCGTCGAGGATCGGGCAGTTGGGGCGGTTGTCGCCACTGCAGCAGTGGGAAAGGTGTTTCAGCGTCTTCACCATGCTCTGCATCTCGGCGATGCGGCGCTCCAGATCGGCGACATGCACCTGCGCCACCTCCTTGACGGCGGCGCTTGTCCGATCCTTGTCCTGCCAGAGCTTCAAAAGCCGCTCGGTCTCCTCCAGCGAGAAGCCGAGGTTGCGGGCGCGCTTGATGAAGCGCAGCACATGCACCTCCTCGTCGCCGTAGACGCGGTAGTTGTTGCCGGTGCGGCCCATGGGGCGGATCAGCCCGATCTCCTCGTAGTAGCGGATCATCTTGGCGGAGACGCCGGAGGCCTCCGATGCCTGGCCGATGTTCATCGCGTGCTCCTTTCGTTCATGCGGACAGTTCTCAGCCGCAGCGCGTTGGCGACAACGAAGATGCTGGAAAAGGCCATGGCACCGGCACCGATCATCGGCGACAGCTGGATGCCGAAGGCCGGGTAGAGGACGCCGGCGGCGACCGGGATCAGCGCCGCGTTGTAGCCGAAGGCCCAGAACAGGTTTTCCTTGATGTTGCGGATCGTGGCGCGGCTGACCGCAATCGCGTCGGCCACGCCCGCCAGCGATCCGCCGGAGAGCACCACGTCGGCGCTCTCGATGGCCACATCCGTGCCGGTGCCCACCGCAATCCCGACATCGGCGGCGGCGAGCGCCGGCGCGTCGTTGATGCCGTCGCCGACGAAGGCGATCTTGCGGGGCGCGCGCTGGTGGGGAAGCAAGTCCCCCTCTGCCTGCCGGCTTCTCCCCCACAAGGGGGGAGAGGACCTGGGGCCGGGCTCCCCGCTCGATCCCTCGGCACCTGCATTCTCGGCAGCGGTCATGAGCGGCACGGAGGGCGCGGCAACGTAAGCCCCTCCCCCTTGTGGGGAGGGGTTGGGGAGGGGTTTTTCCGCACGCCCCGCGCGCAGTGCCGCGATCGCCTCGACCTTGCCCTCGGGCAGCACTTCGGCCAGCACATGGTCGATGCCGACGCGGCGGGCGATGGCCTCGGCCGTGCGGCGGCGGTCGCCGCTGACCATGGCAACCTTGATGCCGAGGTCGTGGAGGGCGCGGATGGCGTCGATGCTGTCGGGCTTCAATTCGTCGGCGACGGCGATGACCGCCGCCAGCCGGCCGTCGATGGCGGCATAGACGGGCGATTTGGCGTCCTCGCCCATGCGGTCTGTCTCGGCGGCGAATGCCTGGACGTCGAGGCCGAGCCTTTCCATCAAGCGGTCGGAGCCCACCGCGATCGCCCGGCCGTCCACATCCGCCTCGATGCCGTAGCCGGCGGTGGCACGAAAGTTGGCGGCGGGGCGAAGGGCGATCCCCTTGGCCTCGGCGGCGCGGACGATGGCATCGGCGGTCGGATGCTCGGAGAGTGTCTCGACGGAGGCGATCAGCGCCAGCACGTCGTCCTCGGCAAAGCCTTCCGCCGCCACCAGATCGGTGAGTTCCGGCTTGCCCTTCGTGATCGTGCCGGTCTTGTCGAAGACGACCATGTCGACGTCGCGCAGTTCCTGCAGCGCATCGCCCTTGCGAAAGAGCACGCCGAGTTCGGCGGCGCGGCCGGAGCCGACCATGATCGACATCGGGACGGCGAGCCCCATGGCGCAGGGGCAGGCGATGATCAGCACCGCCACGGCGGCGACCACCGCATGGCTGAGCGAGGGCCCGAGCACGAGCCAGACGAGGAAGGTTGCAGCCGCAAGGGCAATGACGGCCGGCACGAACCAGGCGGTCACCCTGTCGACCATGGTCTGGATCGGCAGCTTGGCGCCCTGCGCCTGCTCGACCATGCGGATGATCTGCGCCAGCATGGTATCGCGGCCGACCTTTTCGGCACGGAAGCGGAAGGAGCCGGTCTTGTTGATGGTGCCGCCGACGACGCTGGCGCCCTCGCTCTTCTCGACCGGCACCGGCTCGCCGGAGATCATCGATTCGTCGACATGCGATGACCCGTCGATCACGGTGCCGTCGACCGCGATGCGCTCTCCCGGGCGGATGACGAGGATATCGCCGACGACGACGTCTTCGCTCGGGATGTCGAGAGTTTGCCCATTGCGTTCGACGCGGGCGGTCTTCGCCTGCAGGCCGGCTAGCCTGGAGATCGCCTGGCCGGCGCGGCCGCTGGCGCGCGCCTCCAGAAGCCGGCCGAAGAGGATCAGCGTGACGATGACGGTCGCCGCCTCGTAATAGACGAAGCGGGCGTTTTCCGGCAGCAGGCCGGGCGTGAAGGTGGCGACGACGGAATAGCCGTAGGCCGCCAGCACGCCGACGGCGACCAGCGAGTTCATTTCGGGCGCCCCATGGAAGAGCGCAGGGAGGCCGCTCTTCAGGAAGCGCAGGCCGGGCCAGAAGATGACGACCGTCGCCAGGACGAAGTAGGCGGAATAGAGCGTCTGCGTCTCGACCGCGCCCATCAGCCAGTGATGCATGGGCGCGTAGGCGTGGGCGCCCATCTCCAGGACGAAGAGCGGCAGGGTCAGCACGAAGGCGATAACGAGGTCGCGCTTCAGGCGGGCGTCGTGGTGCATGTGGGCGTGGTCGTGGGAGGCGTGGGCGTGAGCGGCGTGGTTCACCCCCTCACCCGCCTCCGCTGCGCTCGGCGCTCCTCTCCCCGAGGGGAGAGGGGGAGCGGCGAGGTCTGCGCCTCCCTTCTCCCCAGCGGGGAGAAAGTGGTCCGAAGGGCCGGATGAGGGGGGCTCCCCAGCGGAGAGAAGGTGGTCCGAAGGACCGGATGAGGGGGACCCCGCCGCCGGGTGGGGATGATATCCCGCATCCCGCATCGCCCGCTGCATGGCGCCGGGGGGAACCTCGTAGCCGATCTTCTCGATGGCCGCCGTCAGCGCATCGGGCGAAAAGTCCTCGCCCGGCTCGAAGCTCAGCTTCTTGGTGGCGAAGTTGACGGAGCTTGCCGCCACGCCCGGAACCTTGGCGGCGGCCGTCTCGACGCGGCGCACGCAGGAGGCGCAGGTCATGCCCTCGACGGGAACGGTAATGGGCTCAATCTTCGGGGTTCTGGTGACGGTCTGGTCCATGGCGGAATCCTCTGTTCCGCCCCTATGTGGACCTTCCCATCATGGGAAGGTCAAGGGCTGTCAGACAGGAAGTTCAGGCGCCCGGCCAAAGCCTCACGCCCCCTCGCCGGCCTTCCAGGGCCAGTCGACGACATAGTCCTCGAAATCCTCCACATCGACCTCTGTCTCGCAGACGGTTTCCTGGCCGCGGGCGGAGATGCCGGCGATGTGGACGGTTTCGGGATCGCCGGAGACGAGGTGGTGCCACCAGTAGAGATCGCGGTTCTCGCGCACCAGCCGATAGCCGCAGGTGGGCGGCAGCCAGGGGATCTCGTCGACGCCCTCGGGCGTCAGCTGGATGCATTCCGGCACGGTCGCCTGGCGGTTCTCGTAGTCGGTGCAGCGGCAGCTCGTGCCGTCCATCAGCCGGCAGCGCACGGAGGTGAAGACCACGGCGCCGCTCTCCCAGTCCTCAAGCTTGTTGAGGCAACAGAGGCCACAGCCGTCGCAGAGACTTTCCCACTCGCGCGGGTCCATCTCTTCCAGCGTCTTCACCTTCCAGAAGGGCAGTTCGGTCATTCACATATCCGTACACGGGCAATAGACGTCGTTTCGGCGACCTCGCCTGTTGCTATTCTGCTCTCGTATTTCAACATTCCATAAGCTATTGCTGACTAACTACGCCAGCAGCTCTGGCCGCTCATGATGGCGGCGTCAAGCGACCGGTACAATCGATGGGGGCACCAGTGCAGGACGATCCGGACATGGGTCCAGACATAGGGGAAGAACGGCCGCGCCGGAAGCGCCACCTGCTTCTGCGCATCGATTCCTGGATCGACTCCACCGTCTGGAACCTCGGCTTCCGGTTCGGCGAGATCTGGGAGGAGATCACCATCTTCTCCCGCAGGTTCCGCGCCCGCGGCTGGAAGAAGGCCGCGTTCGAGGTTGCCGGCGAAGCGATGACGCTCGGCACTGCCGGCGCCGTCGTGCTGCTGGCGCTTGCCCTGCCCGCCTTCGAGGAAACCAAAGAAGATTGGCGCAATCGTGGCGACTTCGCCGTCACCTTCCTCGACCGCTACGGCAATACCATCGGCCACCGCGGCATCATCCACGAGGATTCGGTGCCGATCGACCAGTTGCCGGACCATCTGATCAAGGCGGTGCTGGCAACCGAGGACCGGCGCTTCTTCGACCACTTCGGCATCGATTTCCTCGGCCTGGCGCGCGCCATGAGCGAGAATGCCAAGGCCGGCGGCGTCGTCCAGGGCGGCTCGACGCTGACGCAGCAGCTCGCCAAGAACCTGTTCCTCACCAACGAGCGCTCCATCGAGCGCAAGATCAAGGAAGCCTTCCTGGCGCTTTGGCTGGAAGCCAATCTCTCCAAGAAGGAGATCCTCTCCTATTACCTCGACCGCGCCTACATGGGCGGCGGCACCTTCGGCGCGGCGGCGGCGGCGCAGTTCTACTTCGGCAAGAACCTCACCGAGGTGGATCTTGCGGAATCGGTCATGCTGGCCGGCCTCTTCAAGGCGCCGGCGAAATATGCGCCGCACGTCAACCTGCCGGCGGCGCGCGCGCGCGCCAACGAGGTGCTGACCAATCTGGTGCAGGGCGGCATGATGACCGAGGGCCAGGTGATCGGCGCAAGGCGCAGCCCGGCGACCGTCATCGACCGGGCCGAGGCCAAGGCCCCCGACTATTTCCTGGACTGGGCCTTCGAGGAAGTGCAGCGGCTGGCCAAATCCGGCAAGATCAAGGAGCGCTCGGTGATCGTGCGCACCACGATCGACATGGGCCTGCAGCAGGCCGCCGAGGCGGCGATGGAATCGAGCCTGCGCGAATACGGCGAAAGCTACCGCGCCAAGCAGGGCGCCATGGTGATGATCGAGACCGGCGGCGCCGTGCGCGCCATGGTCGGCGGTCGCGACTACGGCGAAAGCCAGTTCAACCGCGCCACCCGGGCGCTGCGCCAGCCGGGTTCATCGTTCAAGCTCTATACCTATGCCGCCGCCATGGAGAAGGGCTTTACCCCCGAATCTGTCGTGTCGGACGCGCCGGTGACCTGGCGCGGCTGGTCGCCGCAGAACTACGGCCGCTCCTACAAGGGCAAGGTGACGCTGATGACGGCCATGTCGCAGTCCTACAACACCGTGCCGGTCCGGCTAGCAAAGGACGAGCTCGGCATCGAGCGGATCGCGCAGATGGCCAAGGACATGGGCGTCGAGACGCCGCTTCGCACCGACAAGACCATCCCGCTCGGCACTTCCGAGGTCACCGTGCTCGACCAGGCCACCGCCTATGCGGTGATGCCGGCGGGCGGGCTGCAGTCGCGCCGGCACGGGATCGCGCAGATCGTCGGCTATGGCAGCGAGGTGCTCTACGACTTCCAGCGCGACGCGCCGCCGCCGCAGCGGGTGCTCTCGGAGCAGGCGCTGTCGTCGATGAACCGCATCCTCACCAACATCCCCTACAACGGCACGGCACGGCGCGCGGCCGTCGACGGCGTGCTGACCGGCGGCAAGACCGGAACCTCGCAGAGCTACCGCGATGCCTGGTTCGTCGGCTTCACCGGCAACTACACGGCGGCCGTCTGGTTCGGCAACGACGACTATACGCCGATGAACAACATGACCGGCGGTTCGCTGCCGGCGATGACGTTCAAGACGCTGATGGACTACGCCCACCAGGGCATCGAGCTGAAGCCGATCCCCGGCCTCGAGGATCCCTTCCCGGAAGGCGTGACGAAGCCGCAGGCCGTGGCGGAGAAGACCGATGAGGGCGAAGAGGCAATTCAGGCGCTGGTGCGTCCGCGCTCCATGCCGGCGGAGGCGACACGGGTGCTGCGACGGATCGCCGAGAAGCTGAAGACCACCCCGCCGCTGGCGCCCGCCACCGCCAGGGTTGCGGATGCGACCGTGACGGGTTCGGTGGCGCTCGGTTCTGCCACAGTCATGGCTCCCGGCGACTAGAGCCGTCAACTCGCTCTCGGATTGCGGACGGGACCTGAAGATAGCGATGCATGAAACATTCTAAAAGGGACGAGTAATCGTCAACTTTGTGACGAATTCCTCATGCCGGATACTCCTCAAGGGAAGTGCATCTTGACTTCGGACCTCGTGCTTAAGCCCTATTGCATTGAAAGCATTGGTGAGAAGTCTCGCTTCGGCAGTTAGCTCTGCGCCTGATAGAGAATCTATAAGGAGGCCAGTTTGAGACGGAGACGCTGCGCCTAAAAAGCCTCCCTGCCTCACGACCCATCCGGATGACATGAGGGCGTCAGCGAGTTGCCTGCTGAGTTGCCCCTGATCTGGAGCTGCCATGTCTAGAGAGATTTGCAGTTTACCGGGCTGTGTCGCGGCGATGGCAGAAAAAAGCGCGATCTGTTCCGGCTTAAGATTTTTCGGCTCCGCCACCAATCTGCGCTCAAGATCCGCTATTGTCTGCTGAGCTTGATCTGGGGACGCACCCGCGAGTTTATCTTTGTAATCCGAAATCAAATCATCGCGCTGCGAGAGTCTGCTCTCAAGATTTGAGACCTTTTCCGAGAGGAGAAATCTTCCACCCAAAAAACCGAATCCAGCCACGACGAGAGCCATGCTCAAGAATGCGAAGGGCGCCTGTGAAACCAACGCCCAGTTTTGCTGCACCATTTGCAAAAGATCCATGCCAACAGCTAACAACTCGCAGATAGGTGTGCAAGTGGCTAACGAACTCAAATGAGAACGGAGAAGCGCTGGGTATGAGCACTATGCGAGCCTGCCCAGATCGCTACCGCGTGAGAAGGTCGCGCCGAAGCAAGGCCCTGCCAGACAAATTTGCCTCTGCTCGCGAAGTCCATAGAGGCCTGACGGAAACTCCTGCCAGGTGCGCGCCGGGCAGACACTGTCCATAGGCCGTTCCTTTCGAGGGGAATCAATGCTAACCCTCGGCGACACTCCTTGAGGGCATGCCTTTCGTGTTTCGTGTTCCGTTTCTTGTCGCCATCGCCCTTGCGATCGCCTTCGGTGGCGGGATCTGGTCGACGCTCTGGGCACTGGAGGCCAGCACCGGCTTCGGCGCCATCCGGCTCGGGGCCTGGGAGGCGTTTCCAGACGCCCAGACCGCCAAGGCTGACCCTTACGCCAAATCGCACCGTGCCAGCGCCGGCGCCCTGCTCTACGGCAGCGCCGAGGGCCTCAGCTTCACGGCCGGGGTGGACGAGACCGGCGCGCCGCTTCGGGCCGGCTGCAGCTATCGCATCATCGGGCACACGCCCCCTGCCCGCCTCTGGACCCTTTACACGCTGCAAGGAGGACTGGCCCATCGGCCGCGGGAGGGCATGCTGCCGGTGGCGCTGAACTCGCGATCCATCCTGCGCCATGCCGACGGCGCGTTCGAAATCACCGTGGCGGCCGATGCGCAGCCCGGCAACTGGCTGGCAACCCCGCAGGACGGCCGCTTCCGGTTGCGCCTGACGCTTCTCGACACGCCGGCGGCCGGCAGTTCGGGCCTGATCGATCTGTCGATGCCCGCCATCCAGAACCTTGGATGCGGCAATGCTTAAAGTGCTGTTTGCTGTTCTCACGGGGCTTTTCGGCGCGGCGCTGCTGCACCTCGTGATCATCCTGTCGCTGCCCTATTTCAGCGAGCAGGACGCCTATACGCGGGTGCTGGCCGAAGGCAGCCGGCACATCTTCCACCGGCTTCCAGACAGCCGCGACCGGGCCGGGCTGGTGCAGGACGATCCGCTGATGGAGGCCTCCGTCTGCGCCTACGACATTTCCGAGGGGCCGGTGCGGATCTTTGCGCAGGGCAACGTGCCGTTCTGGTCCATGGCGATCTACGACGCCGCCTCCAACGAGGTATTCAGCATCAACGATCGTACCGCTGCGGCCGGCATTCTCGACGTCGTGCTGGCGACGCCGGTGCAGTTGACGGTGTTGAGAAAGACGCTGCCCGAGCCGATCGCGCAGTCGATCCTGGTGGAAACCCAGCAGGCGGACGGTTATGTGGTCCTCAGGACGATGGTGCCGCAAGCAAGCTTTGCGCCGGCGGCCGGCACATTTCTGTCGGAGGCTGTCTGCGCGCCGTTCGATTGGCGTCGGCGGCAGCAGTTCTGATCCCTGGCCTCAGTTCTGCTCGAGCAGCATGACCGAAAGCGACGCCCGCTGCGGCGGCACGTTCTCCAGGCGCTCGTAACGAACCCCGGTGAAGATCAGCAGTTGCGCCGTTTCGGCCGTGTCTGGGCGGCCGATGCGGATCTCGGGTTTGCGGCGTTGCTGTTCACGCCATCTGTTCAGCACTACGATTTCTGCCATGCTCGTCTCCACGATGGTTCGAGACGGATGAATGACGGCTCACTTTCACCCTGCCCTCAAGTGGGCCGACGCATCCTCAGATGAGGCATCTGCGCCTTACTCGTCGCCACACCATTCTGGTGCCTACGACATTCACGACCGGTACCGCCAAACCGGCTCATCGCGAATCGGGGGTATCCCCGTTTCCCGGCTGCTTCCGGTGACTTTCCGGAACGTCGCCATTGAGACAGCAACCGGTAAACCATTCGTTAATGCTAATAAAGTGTAGCGCCGCCTTTGGGCGCATCCCACACTAAAAACGCCCAACGTGGCTTTTTGTTCACACTCGCGCGATCACGTCCGCCTGATCATGGTCATCTTCGACCCCTGGCGGGCTGGCCGTCCAGACGTTCCATTCCGGTGCAGCGCGTCATCCAGTTCATAGCCCATTAACCGTGGCTTGTTACCATCTGGTTTACCATGAAGGGCAGCCTTGGCAGGACGATGTCGTCGGAGGGTGGCGACCTCTTCCGGCCGCGAGACCGGACGCCACACATGTCCCGGCGAACAGCGGCCGTCGGCCCGTTGGACTGCCGCGAGTTTTTGTAATGCGTAACGTGAGTTTGGCCTGTGACGGACCAGTTTCGAGATCTTGAAAGGCCTTTGGCCATGCGCAGGAAGGACGTGGTGTTGATTGCCACCGTGACGAGTTTCGAGAGCGTTCCGCGTCCTTCCCGCTCGGAACTTCGGCAGTTCGCGGAGCTTTTCGGCCCACTCTTCGGCGCGTCGAGCGAAGAGGCCCGGCGGCATGCCGTGGCTGCCCTGTCGCAATCGAAGACGGTGCCGCCGACCGTTGCCTTCTTCATCGCCTGCCAGCCGATTGCCATTGCAGCCCCTTTTCTCGCCTCCTCCCCCTGCCTGGACGACGAGACGCTGATCACCGTCGCGCGCACGCAAGGTGCCGCGCACGCGAAAGCCATCGTGCTGCGCGAAGACCTGTCGCCCAGGGTGATCGACACGCTTGTCAGCCTTCGCCACGACTGGCCGCTCGCCAAGCGCGACACGGCTGCAGCCGATGAGCCCGATCCGGTGACGGCTGCCGCCCAGGCGCAGGACGACGAGCGGGCATGGCGCGAGGAACAGCTGCGCCAGCGCATCAAGGCGCTGGCCGCCCATGTCCATCGTGCGGAAGACGACCGGCTGGGGTTGCGCACACTGAGCCCCGTCCAGGAAGCGCTGCTCGTGCGCTTCTCCCGCAATCGCGAGGGCGGGCTGTTCGCCACGACGCTGGCCGACGCGCTGTCTGCGAGCCGCTGGCTTGCAGAGCGGATCATGCTCGATATCTCCGGCCAGCAGCTGGCCACCACCCTGAAGGCGCTGGCCATGGAGGAGGCGGATGCGCTCTTCGTGCTGGAGCGCTTCTACTCGCACCTCGGCACCCGGACGAATGGCGTCAGCCGCGGGCAGTTCCTGTGGAATTCGCTGAACGAGGCCGACTGCGGCCGACGGATCGAGGCCTGGCGCCGCGCCGATGGCTATACCGTCCGGGACTCGGAACTTCATCCGGCACCGGATCAGGATACCGGCAAGATCGCCGCGACTGGGACGGGCACCCTTCTTCCCCTGCGCAACGCCGGTTAAGGTTCAGGGCGCCGTATCGACGACCGCGAAGAGGCCGTCGATCGCATCGACCTCCAGCTCGAGCACCCAGAGGTCGCGGTCGAAATTGCGTTCGCGCGCGATCAGGTCATCGGTCGCCTGCGGCTCCACCCGGTCCAGCCGCTTCTCGAACCGCCGCTCGATCACCTCGTCCTCTTCGAAAACCTGCTGGGGTGCCGGCGCATAGAGCGTTTCGGTGCCGTCGCGAAAGCGCTGGCGGATGAAGACGGCGCCCGCTTCCTCGGCGCCCTTGTGCTCGATCGCGGCAAATCCGCCGGCGGAAAAGACGCGGCGGGTCAGGGCACTGACGAAGATGTCGGAACGGATGCGCATCCCTATCTCATAGCCGAAAGCGCCACCGGCGCAAAGGCGGCGGTCACGCGGGCCGCCGGTGCGCGACGGTTCAGCCGTCTGCCGTGGTTTCCGGCGCCGCGCCAGCCTCGCCCGGCTTCGTCCAGGACAGATAGTAGTAGGTGTCACCGATCATGCCGAAATAGGCGCTTTGGCCGGTCAGCCTGTCCTGATGGCTGGAATCGTCGTTGCGCACGTAGAGGCCGTTGCCTTCGCGGGTCAGATGCTGCTTGAGGAAGGAGGTCCAGTCCGTCGTCGGCGCCGCCGTTCTTTCGCCGGCCTCAGCCTCGGCATCGGCCGGGTTCCAGGCCTTGACCGTCTCGCCGGCCGCCGCGTCGGTGACCGTCAGCGTGCCGGCATCGATGGCCTCCAGCATCGCCTCCGCCATCGCACTGGTTCCGCTCGAAGCCTTCAGCTCCTCCAGCTTGGCGACGAGCGCCTTCATGAAGGCCTTGCTTTCGATATCGTCGATGGCGCCGTCGCTGGCCGCGTCATTGGCCTCTTCGGCCGCCGCACCGGTCATGGCCTGCTGCTGCAGCGAGGCGATCAGCCGGGAGAGACTGGTGTCATCGTCGTCGGCATCGGCGCTGTTGCTGCCGGAAAACAGGAGGTCGGCGAGCAAGCTGTGGGATGTGCCCGACGACTTTGACGACGCTTCGGATGCAGCCTCCTCGGACACTTCCTTGAAGACCCTCAGGGCGGTCTGTTGCGACCAAAGGCGGACGGTGGTGATTTCGGAAACCATGCTGCTTCTCCGATTGCGGCCCGACCAGTGTCCGGCGGCGGAAAGCGACTGGGGGCACGGGAACGGGGAGACGCTATCGGCCGAGGCCTGCGCGAAGCTGTGCGCCGGCCTCGGCTGCAACCCAGGATTCTAAAGGGCGCCGATCGACTTCAGCTTCTTCAGCACCATCTCGTTCGGCTCGCCGGTCTCCGGCAGCCGGTAGTGCTTTTCGAAGCGGCGAATCGCCGCCTTCGTCTGGGCGCCCGCCACGCCGTCGACGGTGATGTCGCTATAGGCGATGTTGGAGAGGCCGCGCTGGATCTGGATCACCAGGGTGGCGGAAGCGGCGATATCGGGCCCGAGATCGCGCGACGGCGTTGGTGCCTGCCCGTCGGCGGACTTGTCGGCGGGCTTGCGGCTGCGCTCGGAGGAGCGGATCGCGGCAGCGACGGGATCCTCGACCACGGCACTGACGTCTTCGGCCGGACGGGCCGCCGGCACGGCGACCGCCTCGATCGGCAGCGGCGCGACGGGCGATGCGGAAGCGGTCTCGACGGTCGCCGCCGGCGCCTGGCGCAGGGTCGCCAGCAGGCCGGGCGTCGCCTCGCCGGTCTGCGGCAGGCCTTCGGTTTCCTGGAAGAAGAGGATGGCGGCGGTGGTTTGCGGCCCGACGAGGCCGTCGGCGACGCCCTGGTAGAGACCGCGCCGTGCAAGCTCCCGCTGCACGCCGGCAATCAGCTGCTGCGGCGAGAGGTCCGGCTGCGGCGCGGCGGCGGCCTCTTCGGCGGCCGGGAGCGCCACAGGCTCGGGCACGGCAAGGGGTGTCGGCTCGGCCGTGTCCTCGCGGGCGATGCGGAAGGTGGTCACGGTGTCGGGCTCGGTGCGGCGTGCCGGGCGATAGCCGGCAATGCCGTTCGGATCCTGCGCATCACGGGTCGCCAAGAGCGGCGACGGGTGGTTGCCCGGCTGGTACCACAGCGCATTGGCGGCGATGGAGCCGAAGACGACGGCGAAGGTGGACGCCCCGAAGATAAGCCGGGGATACCGGCCAGCCGCGCGTCCTGCCGCCGAGAAGAGGCGGAACAGGAGGCCGGGTTCCTGAACCTTTTTCTTGCTCTTAGGCGATTTTCGCTTTGGCGGCGTCATTCTCGGTATCCTGTTCGTCCTTCTGTGCCAGGTCGGCCATGGTCGCGTATGCGGATTTTACCAGACGCGGGGGGAATTCGACCATAGGGTCTGCGGGTTCCTGCGCAGCTTCCTCGATGCCGGCACCGTCGGCGGGAAGCGTCACGGTCACCACGGTCCCCTCGCCGGCGCGGCTCTCGATATGGAACCGTCCGCCGTGCAATGCAACAAGTCCTTTCACCAGCGACAGACCAAGTCCGGTGCCTTCGTACTGGCGGGTGTAATCGTCCTGCACCTGCATGAAGGGCTGGCCGATCATGGCCAGCTTGTTTGCCGGAATGCCGATGCCGGTGTCGCTGACGGTCAGCACCAGGTCGTCGCCGACGAGGCCCGCGTCGATCGACACGACGCCGCCGTTTTCGGTGAACTTGATGGCATTGCCGGCCAGGTTGATGAGGATCTGCTTGACGGCGCGACGATCGGCGGTGATTTCGCCGAGCCCCTTGGCGGTGCGCGTCGTCAGCGTCAAGCCGCGGCCCCTCGCCTGCAGGTCGAGCATGGCGCGGCAGGATTCGATGACGTCGCCGATCATGAAGGGTTCGGCGATCAGCTCGTAGCGACCGGCCTCGATCTTGCTCATGTCGAGCATGGTGTTGACGACGGCCAACAGATGGGCGCCCGACTGGCGGATCAGGCCGACGTATTCCTTCTGGCGGTCCGTCTCGAGGCGGCCGAAGTACTCGCCGGCCAGCACGTCGGAGAAGCCGAGGATGGCATTGAGCGGCGTGCGCAGCTCGTGGCTGACGGCGGCGAGGAAGCGGGTCTTGGCCTCATGCGCCGAGCGGGCCTCGGTGACGCGCAGTGCTGCCTCGTCGCGCAGCGCCTCTTCGGCGGAGACGTCGCGCATCTGGGCAAAGACTGCGGTGAGTTCGCCATCGTCGCGGCGCACGGCGGTCATCTCCAGGCAGGCATGCAGGAACTGGCGGCCCGCGGCACTATAGACGCGCTGGACGCGCACCATGACCGTGGCGGCCTCCTGCCCCTGGCGCAGCGTGTCGAGCGCGTGCATGAGGCTGATGCGATCGGAGACATGCACCAGTTCGGCAAGCCGCTGGCCGCAGGGATCGTGGAGTGCTGCAGGAAATTCAGAGCGGTCGCGGCCGCCGCACTTCATCACCAGTCCATGGGGATCCAGCATCAGCGCCAGACCCGGGCAGGCGGAAAAGACGAGATCGTCGGCGGCAGCCGAGGCGACCGGCGGCGCGGAGCGCCCCCCGCGGCCGAAGGTTGCGGCGGCGGCGATCAGGAAGGAGGAGACGGCGACGGTGGCGCCCACCGGCAGGGCGATGGATACGGGCAGCAGGGTGGTGAGGACGGCCGGCAGCAGAAGTGCGGCGACACCGGCATTCAGCGTGACGCGGCGCAACAGCACGACGTTCCTGCCACGGGCCTCTTCCGGCTGCCCGAGGCATTCCAGCCAACGGTCGGCGGCCCGGTCGACTTCCCCGACCACCTTCCCGGCAATGTTACTCAATACGCGCACTCAAGACCCTGACGCAAACTCTGAAATACCCTCGGACTTTAGGCTTCTGCGACTTAAGGAAAGGATAAAAGAGGGGCTTGCGAGGCGTCCCGGATTGGGCCGAATCCCGATTTGAAACGGCACAACAGACGCTTTTGGGATCATGGTTAACAGGGCGTAAGCGGCGGATTTACTTGCATTTTCCAGATCCCGTTAACACTTGCGGCAGGACCCTGCCGCCAGAAGGCGGGAACTGCCGGGCGGGCGCCGCATTTATGCTTAACATCGGTGGTCAAGATTTGGGATGAAAGCTGCCGCCCATGTGCCGAATTGGCGATCGTTCAAATTTTATTCAAAACTGGAGAAAACCCGAGTGTTCCTGTCAAAGGGCGATTCGCTTCCCCAGGTTAGGGTGACACCAAGACCGGGAGAGACCCGGCGGCCGACCGGGCTTTACGGGTGGTGGACAGGGCAATGTGGTTTCTGATCAAGAGCAGTATAACGTTCGGACTGGTGCTGGTGGCGCTCTCCTACTTCAGCGGCCGTCCCGCCGTGGAGACGGACGGCGCGCCGCAGG
This sequence comes from Rhizobium sp. PK7-22, assembly GCF_056530405.1. Taxonomy (NCBI): domain Bacteria; kingdom Pseudomonadati; phylum Pseudomonadota; class Alphaproteobacteria; order Hyphomicrobiales; family Rhizobiaceae; genus Rhizobium; species Rhizobium sp. PK7-22. The sequence goes on along the minus strand of NZ_CP096514.1, from coordinate 1,784,915 downwards.
TCGAGGTGCAGGATGCCGTGGGCGCCGCCGCTCAGGCCTTCCAGTATCTCAGCGCCATCTGCATCGAAAAGCCTGACGTCTGCGTCAAGGGCGCCGAAACCTTCGCGGCCCTCGGCCAGCGTGCCCGGGAGGGTGCCCTGGTGGCCTTCCAGCTTCTGGACGAGCAGTTTGCCGATGACGCCCCCGCCATGGCACAGGCCACCGACCTGCAGCCGATGCCGGACATGCCGCTCGCCACCGCCTCCACCGACGCCGTCTCAACCGGCGGCATTCCGCTTCCGCAGAAGCGTCCTGCCACGCGCTAAACCTTCCGACATCGGGCGACGGAGCCTTGAGCGCTTCGTCCGCCCCTTCCCCTTGCGCCGGCCATTGCCTCGGCCGGCGCCTGATTGACTGCCCCTGAACTTCAGCCCTGCTGAGCCGTGAGGATTTGATCCTCACGGTTTTTTTTTCATTCACGCGGCGGGCTTTCCTTCCTATATGCAGCCGAAGACAGAACGGGAGCACCGGATGGCCAGGATCGACCAGATCATCGACGATTTCGCCTACCTCGAAGAGTGGGAGGATCGCTACCGCTACGTGATCGAGCTCGGCAAGGCGTTGCCCGAGCTGCCGGAAGAAGACCGCACGGCGCAGAACAAGGTGCAGGGCTGCGCCAGCCAGGTCTGGGTCGTCAGCCACGAGGAGGACGGCGGCGCCGACCCGGTGCTGACCTTCACGGGCGATTCCGACGCCCATATCGTGCGCGGCCTGGTGGCGATCGTGCTCGCCGTCTATTCCGGCAAGCACGCCTCCGAGATCGTCTCCACCGATGCAATCGAGATCTTCGACCGCATCGGCCTCGTGGAGCACCTGTCCTCGCAGCGCGCCAACGGGTTGCGCTCGATGGTGAAGCGCATCCGCGAGGAGGCCCGGCTGAAGGCCGCCGCCTGACAACTGCGCCCTACCGGGGCATCGGCGGGCGATAGCCGTCCGCGCCCCAATGGTGGTTCGCCCTGCGGCTCGGCGGCGGCGGCGGCGCATAGTGGCGGGCGAGCGCCAGAAGTGCGGTGCGCAGCATCAGTTTTGCCGAGCGTGCCGGCCATTGCCGCTCGCGCTCCACCGTCTCCAGACCCTTGCAGAAGCAGCATACATCGATCGCGACGCCGGCAAGCTCCGGGCCGATCGCCTCGACCGCCAGCGTGAAGCGGTCGCGGGCGGCCATGGCACTGTCGGCAAGTTCCGCCTGGCCCCCCCGTTCGCCCTTGCCGCGGGCCGAAAGCCGCGGCTCCCAGCTGGCGGTGACGCGCGGCTGCAGCTGCGCCCTCGTGAAATCCGCCGCCAGACGCTCGCCCGCCTCGATGGCCTCCATAGGCAGGAAGGCGCCGCCGGTGCGGTCCTTCAGGCGCGACAGGAGGAAGAGCGGCGATTCGGCGAGGTTGCGGCGCACCGACTGACGCACGCCCTCGACATCGACGCTCTCCTGCACCTCGACGCGATGCTGGCCGGCATAGGCCTCTTCCCCCGCCAGCAGGGCGCGGCGCAGGAAGGCCGATGTCTCCGGCGTTGCAGCAAGCGTACCGCCGGAGGACGCGATGATGCCGTGGCGGACCGCCCGTGCGACGAGATCGGCGGCGAGCGACAGCTCCTCCCCTGCAACCCGCAGGGTGGCGTCCTCCCCGGCCATCATCTCGACCGGTCCCCGCAGCAGCCGGCGCAGCAGCCGCAGGAGATCGCGCTGCTCGGCCGGCGTCGCGCAGAGGTCCCTTCCGGCGGCCACAGTCTTCACGCGTTCAGTCATGGCCGGTGACCTCGGAGCTGGCGAAGACGGCGACGACGATACGCTCGACCGCCGAGACGAACTCGTCGTAGACCCGGTCGTCGCGCCGGTCCTCCACCACATGGCAGGCATGGCCGACCGTGGTGCGGTCGCGCCCGAAGGCTGCGCCGATATCCTGCTGCGGCATGCGCAGCGCCACATGGCAGACATACATGGAGATCTGCCGCACATGGCAGGCGAGCCTTCGCCGGTCGCGGCGCACCATGACCCGGTCGCCGAGCAGCAGGAGCAGCTCGGAGACCATCTGGCGCACGATGCGGCAGATGCTGCGGTCGGACATGCGCCGGGTGAGCGGCGGCTGCCAGACGATCTCGCCCGACACCTCGGGCTCCCGGCTCTGGGACGGGCGGTGGGTTTCCAGGGGCATGACAACTCCTCACGTAATAGGAATTTATTCATACACCCATAGAGGAAGCACGGGGACGACGGAAGCTGCGAGAAATCGTACGGCGCATTGAATTTGTTGGAAGGTTTCTGAAGACGCCACAGCGTCCCTAGGACTTTTGTCCTCACAGCCAAACGTCACAGGTAGTTCGCCCCACGTCCCAGCCCTGATCCGCCATTTGCCACCCCTACCCTCCTCGTCGTACCCTAAGCTCCGTCTGACCCTCTGGAGGAGACGAGAGCATGGTTCAGTTCACCGGCGGTTGCCTCTGCGGCGACGTTCGCATCACCGCGACGGGGCGGCCGTATCGGGTGGGGATCTGCCATTGCCTCGACTGCCGCAAGCACCATGGGGCGCTGTTTCATGCCTCGGCGATCTTTCCGGAGGATGCGGTGACGGTGAGCGGCGAGATGGGGGAGTACGCCGGGCGGTTCTTCTGTCGCCGCTGCGGCTCGCCGGTCCTTGGACGCAGCGGCGACGAGGTGGAGGTGAACCTCGGGTCTCTCGACGCACCCGACCAGCTGGTGCCGACCTACGAGCTGTGGACCATCCGCCGCGAAACCTGGCTGCCGCCCTTCCCGCTCGGGAGGCGATACGAGCGCGACCGCGATTCGTCGGGGCGGCGGGAGGACTAGCGGCAGGTCCCCCTCAAAAAGAAGGGGCCGGAAGCATGTGCTTCACGGCCCCAATCAGAATGTCTTGCGGAAAACCCTATTTGGCGGTGCGCTTGCGGCGCTGGCCGAGGCCCATCTGCTTGGCAAGCCGCGAGCGGGCTTCCGCATAGGCAGGGGCGACCATCGGATAGTCGGAGGGCAGGCCCCACTTCTCGCGGTATTCTTCCGGGGTCATGTTGTAGTGGGTCATCAGGTGGCGCTTCAGCGACTTGAACTTCTGGCCGTCTTCAAGGCAGATCAGATAATCCTCCTCGATCGACTTCTTGATCGACACCGGTGGCTTTGGCTTTTCCGTCACAGCCGCTACAGCGACCGGCTGGCTGGTATTGCTTAGAGCTGTATGGACGTCGGAGATCAGACCCCCGAGATCACCAACGGGCACGACATGGTTGCTCACATAGGCCGCGACGATATCGGCAGTGAGTTCCACCAAAAGGTCATGTCCCTTGTCCAAGGCCGCTTCTGTCATCTTACGTCTCCATTTTCTTATCGTTCCCAAAGGCGCGCCGTTCTTGCTGCGCCGCAGGGATAGCTCGCTCGTTTGGCCGATCAGCCGGTTCCCGAACACGCGATGTCGGCCGGCCACCTGCTTCGATGAACGGCCACCCGGGCTTCTTGAAACATCAGCATCAAGAAACTACTGCTAACCCGGCTCCGAAATCTTGCATAACATAAGAATGTCGCAGAGACTTTTGAAGTAGCGCCGGACTTCTTGATCGGCAGTGTAATCAACTGCGGGTGATTTAGCATCTTTGAATGTGAGATTCAAAGCACAAAATTGGGCCAAAACCATAAAATTTTCGGCAAGCGGAGCCCGTTACCTCACGATTGCGTCGATTTCTCACACCGCCGGCGCAATTATTCGCAACTGTACAGATATTGTAAACTATACATGCTCGTGGCTGCGGCGCATTTCGTCCTGCACCGAAAGGTCCGAGAGCGGATAGCCTGATTCGTGCGCGGCCTTGGCCAGCAGATGCGCGGAGACCGGGGCGGTCAGAACGAAGAAGATGAAGCCTGCGAAGGAGCGCGCGAGGATCGCGAGGTCGGCGGCATGGATGCCGACGGCGATCAGCATCAGCGCCGATCCCACCGTGCCCGCCTTGGAGGCCGCATGCATGCGGGCGTAGAGATCGGGCAAGCGGTTCAGGCCGACGGCGGCGGCGAAGGTGAAGACGGCGCCGATGATGATCAGCACCGCGGTGATCAGCGCGAGAATCATCTCCATCACGGCGTCTCCTTCTTTGCGGGTGGTTTTGCGGCGGGCCGTGTGGCTGGCTTGGCCATGGTCTTGCTCGCCGGCTTGGGCCTGGCGACGGCCGCAGCCGACCCGGATGCCGCCGTTTCCGCGGCGCCGGCAGCCTTGCCCCTTGCCTTGGCCTTGGCGATCTTGACCTTGGCAGCGCTCGCCTTGGTCACTTCCGACTTGCTAGGCGCCGGCTTGGGGGCGACTGGCGGAGTATCGGGGCGGTCGGCAGGTGCTGCGGCCGGCATGACAGTGCCGGCAGGACCGATTTCCCGGGCGTCGGCGACTGCCGGAGCCGCCGGAAGGGATGCCGACGGTGCCGGCTCAGCGACATCGCCTGCCGGACGTTGCGGAAGCGGCTCCGGCGGCGAACCATCCTCCCCTTCGCGCCGCCTGCGCGACAGGATGAAACGGGCAAAGGCGACGGTTGCCAGGAAGCCGACCAGGCCGAGCGAAATGGCGATGTCGATATAGAGCGTATAGCCGGTGCGGATCGCGATCAGGGCGATGAAGCCCATGACGATGCCGACCAGCATGTCGAGGGCGATCACCCGGTCGGGCAAGGTCGGGCCGCGGATGACGCGCCAGACCGTCAGCAGAAAGGCGACGCTGAGAACGATGAGGCCGAAGTTCACGGCAAACTGTGTGATGGCTTGAGCCGTCATCAGCGGAAGGCCTCCAGGATCTTGCGTTCGAAGCCGTCGGCGATGTCACGCCGGGCGGCGTCAGGGTCAGAGCAGTCGAGGGCATGCACGTAGAGGATCTTGCAGTCCTCGGAGACATCCACCGACAGCGTACCGGGGGTGAGCGTGATGAGGTTGGCGAGCAGCGTGATCTCGAAGTCGCGGTCCACCGTCAGCGGGAACGCGAAGATCCCGGGCTTCAGGTCAAGGCGCGGGCTGAGCACCATGACCGCGACGCGGAAGGCCGAAAGCGCCAGTTCCTTGAGGAAGAGCCGCACCAGCGAGAGGATGCGGCCGACGCGGCGCCAATAGCCGGAGCCGCCCATCTCGCCGCGAACGATCCATAGCGCCATCGAGGCGAGGAAGAAGCCGAACACCAGGTTGAGCAGCGTGGCGCTGCCGGTGATCGCCACCCAGATGACGGCGAAGATGACATTGAGGACATAGACGGTCATTCGGCACCCCCTGTCGGAAATGCCGACTGGATATAGGCCCGTGGATCGGCAAGGGTGGCGGCCGCTTCCTGCGACAGCCGCACCGGCAGGTCCGGGAAAATTCCAAAGAAGACGATGATGGCCACGAGACCGGCGAGCGGCGCGGCGCGCTGCACAGCACCCGCCGAGGAAGGCGCTGCCGAGAGTTCGATGCGCGGCCGCCAAAAGGCGAGCAGGAAGACCCGGCCGAGCGTCAGCGTGAGGATCAGCGCCGACACGAGGATTGCCGCCGACAGCCACCAGGCGCCGATGTCGAGCGCAGCCTTCAGGAGGATGATCTTCGGCCAGAGACCGGAGAGCGGCGGAAGGCCGGCTGCGGCAAAGAAGATGACGAAGGCGGCAGCCGCGATCCAGGGCGCCTCGCGGTAGAGGCCGCCGAGCGTCTGCAGCGACCAGGAGCCGCCGATGCGGGCGGCCTCGCCGATCAGCAGATAGAGCGCCGTCATGACGATGATCGAGTGGAGCGAATAGAGGATGGCGCCGGACACGCCGGGAACGCCGCCGATCGCCACGCCGGCGATGACATTGCCGATGCCGGCGATGACCGCAAAGCCGGCCATCCGCCGGAGATCGCTTTGCGCCAGCGCGCCGAGCGCCCCGATCACCATGGTGAGTGCGGCGATGATGGCAAGCACCAGGCTCAGTTCCTCGCGCTCCACCGGAAAGAGCATGACCATGACGCGTATCAGCGCATAGACGCCGACCTTGGTCAGCAGTCCGCCGAAGAGCGCCGACACGACGACGCGCGGCGTGTGGTAGGAGGCCGGCAGCCAGAAGTTGACCGGAAAGGCGGCGGCCTTCATGGCAAAGGCCAGGATGAACAGCGCGCTCAGCGTCATCAGCGGCGCCGTGCCGCGGTAGTCGTTCGCCTGGCGGGCGATGTCGGCCATGTTGAGCGTGCCGAAGATCGCATAGAGATAGCCGACGGCGATGAGGAAAAGCGTCGTGCCAAGCAGGTTGAGGACCGCGTATTTCAGCGCGCCGTCGATCTGCTGCCGCTCCGAGCCGAGGATCAGCAGGCCGAAGGAGGAGATCAGCAGCACCTCGAACCAGACGTAGAGGTTGAAGATGTCGCCGGTCAGGAAGGCGCCGGTGACGCCGGCCATCAGCAGCATCAGGAAGGGGTAGAAACCGTAGCGGCGGCCGGTGGCGTCGATGTCGCGCAGGCCGTAGATGCCGGCCGCCAGCGCCACGAGGCCGGAGGCCAGCGCCAGCAGCGATCCGAGCAGATCGGCGGTAAACGAGATGCCGAAGGGCGGCAGCCAGCGTCCCGCCGTCATCGTGAAGGGACCTTCGACGGCGACCCTGTAGACCAGCAGCACCTCCATCAGGACGAGTGCCACCAGGCCGGGGATGGCGATCCATCCGTGCATCCAGATCCGGTGGCGGACCATCATCAGCACGGCGCCGAGCGTGATCATCAGCGCCATGGGCGCGATCACCAGCCAGTCGGCAAGCGCCGTCGGCGCCATCGCCATGGCGGCGGAGAGGTCAATCGGGGCAGTCGTCGGTGCAGCCATCGCGTCCGTATTCCTATCAGTAACCGAGAGGAGGAAGGGGTTCATCCTTCGGCTCGGCAAGCCGCATCTCATCGGTATTGTCCGTTCCGAGCTCCTGATAGCCGCGATAGGTGAGCACCAGCAGGAAGGCAAAGAAGGAGAAGGAGATGACGATGGCAGTCAGGATCAGTGCCTGCGGCAACGGGTTGGCGGCACCTTCGGGCAGAACATCCGCCGCCAGCGGAATGATCGGCGGAACCTCGCGCGTCAGGCGGCCGGCGGTAAACAGCAGCAGGTTGACCGCATTGCCGAGAATGGCAAAGCCCAAGAGGATGCGCACCGTGTGCTTGGACAGCATCAGGTAGATCGCCGAGGCGAAGAAGATGCCGATCAGAACGGAAAACAGGGTTTCCATCAGTCCACCTCCCTTTCCTCAAGCGCCAGCGCGATGGAGCCGATGGAGCCGACCACGACGAAATAGACGCCGACATCGAAGGAGATGACGGTGGCGAGAGGCAGTTCGACGCCGAAAATGCTCGGATAGATCCACAGCCCGGTCATGAAGGGCAAGCCGAGGAAGACCGAAACGACACCCGAGAGTGTCGCGACCAGCAAGCCAAAGCCGGCGATCGCCATGGGATGGAAACGGATGGCGCGACGGACGGCCGAAACCCCGCAGGCGATGCCGTAGATGGCCAAGGCGGAGGCCGCAATCAACCCGCCGATGAAGCCGCCGCCCGGCTCGTTATGGCCGCGCAGCAGAACGAAGACGGAAAACACCAGCATCAGGGCGGTGATCGTGGGGGCGACGGTGCGAAGGATCAGCGTGTTCATGGGCGGTCTCCCTCGACAGGCGCCTCGACGCCGGCTTGCGGCAGCGGATTGCGCGGGCGAACGCGAATGAGGGCCAGCACCGTCAGCCCGGTGATCATCACCACGGCGATCTCACCCAGCGTATCCGTGCCGCGGAAATCGACGATGATGACGTTCACGACGTTGGCGCCGTGGGCGATAACCTTGGAATAGGCGTTGAAGAACTCGGTCAGGTAGGCGTTGAACGGGCCTTGCGTCGACTTCATCAGCATCAGCGTGAAGCCGAGGCCGCAGGAGATGGCGATCGCTGCGTCAAACAGCATCTGCCCGAGCGGACGGTGATCGCGCGGCGACAGCCGAAGCCTGGTCATCACCAGCGCCAGGATGACGACCGAGAGGGTTTCCACCATGAACTGGGTAAACGACAGGTCGGCCGCCCCGAAGAGCAGGAAGATGACGGCGACGGCAAAGCCCTGGATGCCGAGCGAGACGATGGCGGTCAGGCGGTCGCTGGCGCGCAGCACCGCAAACAGGCCGATCACCGCCAGCAGAATGATCGCCCACTCGTGGATCAGCACGTCGGCCGGCCAGGCCGGCACCGCGGGCAGTTCGCCGTAGACGAAGGGCGGCACCAGCAGCGCCAGCGCCAGGAAGATGAAGGTGGCCGTGACATAGATTTCCAGCCGGCCCGGCTGCACGATGCGGGTGACGGCGACCGAAAGACGCACCAGACCCGAGACGAGGTGGTCGAAGCCGCGGTCCGGGCCGTTGCCGATGGCGGCCAGCAGGCTCACCATCATGGCGCGCGCCCGCTCCAGCTGCAGGTAGACGAGGATGCCGAAGGCGACGGTCACCACGGACAGAAGCAGCGGCATGCCCAGATGCGGGATGGTGGAGATGTCGACCGGCCGCGGCTCGCCGGCGACCGCACTTGCCATCGGCGTCGAGACGAAGCGGTGCGCGACACCGGAGAAGATGCCGCCGAGCAGGCCGAGGCCTGCGAGAATGGCCGGGCCGAGCCACATCAGGATTGGCCCCTCGTGGGCGTGCTTCGGCGTCTCCACATGGCCCCCAAGGAAGGGCTTCAGCGCGACCGTGAAGCCGACCACCAGCATCAGGCCGTTGCCGACGATGGCGACCAGCGTGAAGAGCATCGCGCGAAGGTCGCCGTGGGCGAGCGCATAATAGATCTCCTCCTTGGCGAGGAAGCCGAGGAAGAGCGGCAGGCCGCCCATGGAAAGCGCTGCCAGCAGCGCCGCCACGAAGGTGATCGGCATCACGGATCTGAGCCCGCCGAGCCGCGTCACCTCGCGGGTGCCGGCTTCATGGTCGATGAGACCCGCCACCATGAAGAGCGCACCCTTGAAGAGCGAATGGGCCACGAGATAGAGCACCGCCGCCTCTATCGCATGCGGTGTGTCGAAGCCGGTTAGCATGACGAGCAGGCCGAGCGACGCCATGGTCGTATAGGCGAGCATCAGCTTCAGGTCGGTCTGGCGGATGGCCAGAAACGTGCCGGCAATCAACGTCACGCCGCCGAAGAGCGGCAGCAGGATCTCCCAGGCGGGTGTCGCTCCCATGACCGGGTTCAGCCGCATCAACAGGTAGACGCCGGCCTTCACCATGGTCGCCGAATGCAGGTAGGCGGAGACCGGGGTCGGCGCTTCCATGGCGTTGGGAAGCCAGAAGTGGAAGGGGAACTGCGCCGACTTGGTAAAGGCGCCCCCCAAGAGCAGCAGCAGGGCCGCCAGATAGAAGGGGCTTTCGCGCAGGCCGTCGCCGACGTTAACGAGGAGCGAGAGCTGCGTGACGCCGGTCATGTTCCACAGGAAGATCAGGCCGGCGAGCAGCGACAGGCCGCCGAGCCCGGTGACCACCAGCGCCTGCAGGGCCGAGCGGCGAGCCGCCTCACGCTCGTGGTCGAAGCCGATCAGCAGGAAGGAGGTGATCGAGGTGAGCTCCCAGTAGACGAAGAGCATCAGGAAGCTGTCGGAGACGACGAGGCCGAGCATGGCGCCCATGAACAGCAGGATGAAGCAGAGGAAGCGCCCCAGCTGCGGGTGGCCCTTCATATAGCCGCCGGAATAGAGGACGATCAGCGTGCCGATGCCGGTGATCAAGAGCGCGAAGGTGAGCGACAGGCCGTCGAGAAACCAGGAGAAGGAGAGGTTGAGGCTCGGCACCCAGGCAAAGCCGCCGGTGACGACGCCACCATCGGCGACCTCCGGCAGGAAGGTCAGGAAATGCAGGAAGGAGAGGAGCGGCGCCAGAGCCAGAAGCCAGCTTCCGGCATGGCCGAAGACGCGGGTGACCGACGGCGCAAGGACCGCCGCCAGAAACGGTAGGAAAAGACACAACAACGTCACTGCCGCCTGATCGGCCATATCGTCTCCTGCCTGGTTTTTTTGGAGTCGCCCCCTCGGACGGATTGCATACATTCCCATAGGGGAAAGAAATCGACGTCTCAAGGCTTTTGCTTGCCAAGCTTGGCGAGACAGGGGCTTTTCCCGCGCGATCTCGCCACCTATCTTAGGATCAACGAAAGGATCCCCCATGTCAGAGGCAATAAAACCACGGATCGAGAAGAGCGACGCGGAGTGGCGGGAGCAGTTGACGCCGGACCAGTACCGGATCCTGCGCGAGCACGGCACGGAACGCCCCTTCACCGGACCCTACTGGGACAGCACCGAGAAAGGCCTCTACCGCTGCGCGGCCTGCGACGAGCCGCTGTTCGTGTCCGACACCAAGTTCGATGCCGGCTGCGGCTGGCCGAGCTACTTCGAGCCGGCCCAGCCCGGTGCGGTGACGGAACATCGCGACATGGCCTTCGGCATGGTGCGCACCGAAGTGCGCTGCGCCAACTGCGGCGGCCACCTCGGCCACGTCTTTCCCGACGGCCCGCCGCCAACCGGACTGCGCTATTGCATCAACGGGCATTCGATGGTGTTTGAACGGATCGAATAGGTGACGATGGCCGGAGCCGATGGCGGCTCCGGCGGCGGCCGCTCGATCGGCGATGGGTGGGGGATGACGTCAGGCGATGTCTGTTGATCCGGGCGGCCCGGTCGTTTGACGACGTGGCTCAAGTGGCCGCTTTGGGCCGTTGCGGTCTACTAGCTTTGGCCTTCGATATCCCCGGAGAGCCGGTTGAAGACCGTCACCCGATCGATGCTGCCGCGACTTCAATGCCACCGGTCGTTCGAGCCGCGCTCGTAATTCTTCCCGATCATTGAATCTGGGTGCGGCCTGTCTTTTCCAGGTCAGAGGCGTTGCGGCGCGACACCAGCTTTTCGACCTCGATCATGTGCTGTGTTCCCCAGGTGCAGAGCGGCTTGAGCGCATCGGCGAGTGTCTGACCGAAGCCTGTAAGGGAGTACTCAACCGAGCTGAGCGACGATCCCGTCTGCCTCCAACTCCTTGAGCTGCTCTATGAGCATCTTGTCGCTAACCTTGCCCACCGCTCGCCTCAATCAGCCTCGGAGCGCCTGACAGCAAATGCGGTGCGGGCCTCGTCGATACGGCTATGGTTCTCCAGAACCCATTCGGCGAGCGCCCTCACGGGGCGCAGGAATTCCTCGCCCAGTTCGGTCAGTGCATATTCGACTTGCGGTGGATTGACCGGAGTGACGGTTCTGGAGACGAAGCCGTTTTCCTCAAGGTCCCTCAAGGACGATGCCAGCACTTTTTGGCTGATTTCCCCGACCTCCCGTCGCAGAGCATTAAAGCGACGCGGTCCGCGTCCGAGCACGCGCACGATCAAGACCGTCCATTTGTCGGTGACCCTCGACAGCATCCGGCCGATGAGCACGCAGTTGGCGGTTTCCGTTGGGTGACCTGGTTGCTGCAAAGTGCCTCCTTGTGGGCGAGTGAAGACCTATTGTAATCAGGTTTCATTCAGAAACCAAGCTGTCGTAGCCTGGGCAGAGGACATCGTGATGAGCATCACCCGGCTACCAACCTATTTTCTCTCCCATGGCGGCGGCCCGTGGCCTTGGCTCAAGGCCGAGCGGGGTTCGATGTATGATCGGCTTGAGGCTTCGCTGCATGACGTACGCCGTGAACTTGGCGAAGCGCCCCGCGCCGTGCTGATGGTCTCAGGGCACTGGGAGGCCGATCACTATCTGCTGTCGTCGTCCGCCAATCCGCCGATGGTCTATGACTATGGCGGTTTTCCGGAGCACACCTATCGCATCCGCTACGACGCACCCGGCGACCCGGCATTGGCGGGGACCGTCAGCGCCATGCTGGAGCGGGGCGGCGTCTCGTCCGGTCTTGATCCGCAACGCGGTTTCGACCACGGCACGTTCACGGTCATGCATACGATGTATCCGGATGCGGATATGCCGTTGCTGCAATTGTCGGTCAACGCGAATTACGATCCCGCCGAGCATATCAAGGTCGGCAAATTGCTCACTCCGTTGCGGGATCAGGGTGTCCTGATTGTCGGCAGCGGGTTCAGCTTTCACGACACGCGGGCCATGCGGAGCGGCGCAGGAAAAGAGGCCTCGGCCGCATTCGACAGATGGCTAGGGCACACCTTGCTGGACGTCCCGGCAGATGAACGCCAGCGCGAATTGCTACAATGGACCGAGGCTCCTGCCGCTCGCCTGGCCCATCCCCAGGAGGATCACCTCATCCCGCTGATGGTGGCCGTCGGAGCTGCAGACGGCGATGCCGGTACGCGGGTCTACCATCAGCAGGATTTCATGGGGATGATCACGGTATCAAGCTACCGTTTCGGCGCACCCGTCGTCCCCGCTCTCTGACGCTAAAGCCTTGTTTTTCCTTCTCATTAAACGGAAAAGATATTGACATGACGTCTACGACTCAGAACCACAATCGCGCAATCAACATAGGAACATGGGCCCTGCGGATCCTGCTGGGTTCAGCCTTTCTGTTCTTTTCGTTCATGAAGCTGAGCGGTCAACCGAATATGGTCGCCGAATTCGACATTGTCGGCCTCGGCCAGTGGTTTCGATACTTCACCGGAACCCTGGAACTGGTCGGTGGATTGGCCGTCCTCCTCCCCCGTTTCTCGGTCCTTGGCGCAATCCTGCTGCTATTGGTAGACCTCGGTGCCTTCGTCGCCCAGGTGGCCATTCTGCATATGGACTGGATTCACTGCGTCGTGATTGCAGCTCTCCTCGGACTGCTGATCTATCTCCAGCGCTCCGCGCTTCGTGCCTTCGCGGGCTGAAGGTCAGGCCATACTTCACCTGAATATTCAGCGACCATACCAGAGGTAACAACCATGACTTCCAGACCCCGCATCGCCCTCATCATTGGCTCCACACGACCGACACAGTTTGCCGACAAGCCCGCCATTGGATGCTGAAGCAGGCACAGGCGCGCGGCGATATCGACATCGAGATCGTCGATCTTCGCGACCATCTTCTTCCGTTCTCTGACGAAATGGCGTCGAACCTGTGGATGCCGCCGGCACCTGACGGAAGCGGATCCCGTCAGGTGGTCTCTCCTATCCGGTTACTTCTCGACGACGTTTCCAAGGCTGCTTGCCGGGCCGGTCAATGCCGTACATGCCGAGGGCCAAGCATTGGTGTCATCGCCGAGCGCAGTTCTCAACCATGCCAGCGTCATGCGCTTCGTCGCCTCGAGCGCATCCGGTGCCTCGACCTCGGTCTCCTTGGCGTCGAGGCCGGCTATGCCACCGAGGCCGTGTCCCACGCCATGAAGCGTGAGCAGCGAATGCGCCCCCGTCGCATCGTGATAGGCATCCGCGTGCCACTCTGGGCCACGGGAGGTGAAATGCGGATTATCATCTGCCCCGCAAACAACCAGGGTCGGCGTCGTCAGGCAGGAGAAGTCGAGGTCGAAGAAGGGAAAGCGGGCAGCGTTCTCTTCCGTCAGGTCCTTTCCGCCTCTTCCAGGTGCGGTGAGAAGGATCCCGGCGCCAATGCGCGGATCGCCGAACGCCTCTCCGTGGAGTTTCGCGCCCAGAAGCAGGCTCACGGTGTGTCCACCGAAGGAATGTCCCGCCGCAGCGATGCGGTCGTGATCCAGTCGGCCGGAAACGCCCGGGGCACGCTCCTCGATATCGGACAGCCGGTCGATGATTGTGCGCATCTCCGCGACGCGCTCGCGCCAGAAGAAGGGCGCTCCTTCGGCGTCTGCAGGAAGTCCGCCGACGCGGGAGCTCGCGTGAGTGGGCTGGATAACAGCAAAGCCGCGCTCCGCCCAAAACTGCGCCAAGTGCGCGTAGCCATCCTTCGACGGAACGTAGAAGGATGGGCCGAACCCATGCGACAGAATGACGATGGGGAGGCGATCGCCGGCCGCCGGTGCAGTCAGCCGCAATTCCAGAGGCTGCCGACCGACCATGTCGAGGCGGATCGGCGAATAGGCTATCGTGAGAGCGGCATCCGGCGCTGGGATGCTGCGCGCGATATCGATAAGATTGTTCGTCGTCATCTGTGGGTCTCCTTGTGCGCCACCAAGATGGACGAAAGGAACTGGATTATCTATATCTGAACGTCCGTACCTATTTAGTGAAAGTCCAGATATGTCCGATCCACTGGCCGAAATCGTCTCGCTGCTCAAGCCCGTGCCTTCGATCGCCAAGCTGGTTACGGCCGGCGGGGCGTGGTTGGTCGAGCGTCGTGAGCTTGGCAGTCCGTTCTATTGTGCGATTGTGGACGGACGCTGCCTGCTCACGATCGCCGGCAGATTGCCGATCATCCTTGAGGCAGGGGATTTCATTCTCGTCCCGCAAATCCATGCCTTCACCATGAGCAGCGTGCAACAGCCTCCGCCGAGCACCCTACCGCGACGGCTGGAAACCAACCCCGGCGTGTTCCGCCTCGGCGATCCAGACGCGCCGGCCGACGTCACGGCCATGGTGGGTCACTGTTCCTTCCTGGCGAACGACAAGCAGTTGCTAAGCTCGCTGCTGCCGGACATCGTTCATGCCCGAGGCGAGCGCCGGCTCCTGGATCTCGTCAGGATGATTCACACCGAGATGGTCGGCGAACTTGCGGCACGGGACATGATACTGAGCCGGCTGCTGGAAGTTCTCTTCATCGACGCGCTGCGGAGTGCAGGAGCGGCAGAGACATCTCCCGGCCTGTTGCGTGGCCTTTCCGACATTCGCCTGGCTCCAGCGTTGCGACGCATTCATCAGGACCCGAGCGGAGGTGTGTCCGTCGAGGCATTGGCAGAGACCTCGGCAATGTCGCGGTCGGCATTCTTCGAACGTTTCCGGAGAGAGGTGGGCATCCCTCCGATGGAATATGTGACGGGCTGGCGCATGGCGCTTGCAAAGGATCTGTTGCTCCGGCAAGAGGCGCCGCTTGTCGAGATCGCGACACGGATCGGTTATGCCTCGGCCAGCGCGTTCAGCGTCGCCTTCACACGGCATGTAGGCGTCACGCCGGGCGCTTTCGCCCGAACAGACTGACGCGTCACTGATGTTGTCTCGAGGCCCGGTTTGTGCTGCTTCTGATCGAGAAGGCAGGTAGAGCTTACTGCCCTGCACTGTCCGTTTCTGACGCCAAGCGGAAGACGCCTGCGCCCAGCAAGGATATTCACGCGCCCTGGCCCATAGCAGGGCCTCATCTGCGATCAGTCGAATATGTCGAACAATTTTCCGCAGTTGCTCACAACGTAGTAGTCTTCCTGCATGGCAGGACCTCTTGAATCACTCGACAGGTACCGAAGGGTCACGAATGCTCTTCCGGTGCCGGATATCCTGTTCCAAAAACCGAGCTGTATTTCTTCCAGGGGGCCGCTTTGACTAAGTGAACAGCAATTCGGGTTCAGCTGTTTGAAGTCCTCGAGAGATCGGTAGATCACGCGTTTTGACTCAACGCCGTCACGATCGAGCGCTCTGGTTGACGCGAGTGCACTGTTATACGCACGATTAAACCCCGCGACCAAAAGGTCTGCTTCGGAGAGAAGTGTCTTGGTCTGCCTGCAAATGCCGCGGTAGTTCTCGGCGGCGATTGCGGACCAATACGCTCCAGTCGCTACTATCAAGGAAGCCACGAAAAGCTTTATCACGGGCTCCGCCATCGGTAAGTGAAACAAGGGGTGGGGTTATCACACAGCAGCATCAGCGAGTAAATGATGACGCTTAGCGGCTGAAACCGGTCATTGGCGGCGGCACGCAAAGGCGCAGCCAGACGCCCCCATGCCTGCCATCAACAGATGGCAGACCCGATCATGCTGCGCTGACGATATCTCGAGAAACACGCGCGCGCAGATCCCGGATGTCGCGGGCGGGCGGTGCGCCGAACATGCGAGCGTATTCGCGGGTAAACTGGGACAGGCTTTCATAGCCGACGGAAAAGGCCACCGTTGCCACATCGCCAGGCTTGGCGAACAGTATCCTGCGAGCCTCGTACAGCCTGAGGTGCTTCTGATACTGCAACGGAGACAGGTCCGTGCTCGCCTTGAAGCTGCGGTGAAACGCGGATGGGCTCATGTTGGCCATGTTGGCGAGATCCTCGACCCTGAAAGGCTTCGCATAGTTGGTCCTGACCCAGGACAGCGCCTTTCTGATCTGCGAAAAGCGCCCCTCCACGCTGGCGGCCTGACGGAGCACCGCGCCCTGTGGGCCGCGCAGAAGGTGGAAGAGGATTTCCCGTTCCAGCAAGGGTGCCATCACCCCGATATCGTCGGGCCGGTCCATCAGGCGGATCATGCGCAGCCAGGCATCGATCAGATCATCGCTTGCCGCGTCGACACAGAAGCTCTGCCTGTCAGGCAAATCGATCGGCCCCGGCACATCCCGCAGCAGATCGCCGAGAACTGTAAGATCGAACCTCAGCAATAGGGCAAGGTAGGGTGCGGCTGCGCTCGCTTCGGTGACCTCGCCAATGGCCGGCAGATCCACGGAGGCAATGAACGTGTCCCCGGCAGCATAGTCGAGGACCTGCGTACCAATCATCAGCCGCTTCCGGCCTTGCAGGATAAGGCTAACAAAGGGCTGATAAATCTCCGGCAACAGCTTTGTCGGCTGCGTGACCCGGTAGATTTCCACGCGCGGCATGGCGGCCTGCGTCAGCACGGATTCCGTTCGCTGCGCCACGAATGCGGTGAGTGTCGGCAGGGTGTCGTTCATATTCCTTTCGTCACACATCAAGCCGGAGAAGGCAATCGACGGAGCAGGAATAGGCAAATAACAGCCAGATTTGAGGACGCGCGGCTTTGAGCGACGCCTTAATAACGGCGATCAACAGCCGGCCACTGCGGACAGTGAGCTGAGGCTGAACTGAAATAGCTCAAGGGAACAGATCCATGGAACTCAAAGACTCCGTTGTACTGGTCACGGGCTCCTCGTCCGGCATTGGCGAGGCGACTGCCCGGGCTGCAGCCAAAGCTGGCGCGTTCGTGGTGTTGCTGGCCCGGCGTGAAGACCGCATCGCGTCTTTGGCCGCCGAGCTGGGCAATGCCCTGGCCGTGCCATGTGACGTGACGCGACCCGAACAGGTTCGTCACGCTGTGCAGTCGGCCATCAAGCAATTCGGGCGGATCGACGCGCTGGTGAACAATGCCGGTCAAGGCCTGCATGGTGACATCGAGGACATCGGTGTCGATGACTTTCGAGCACTGCTCGACCTCAATCTCGTCGCCCCGCTGGTCCTGATGCAGGCCGTGGTCCCGTTCATGCGTCGGCAGGGTGCAGGCAGCATCGTCAATGTCAGCTCGGGCGCAACCCTTGCCACCTATCCCGGCTCTGCTGCCTATACCAGCTCCAAGTCGGGTCTAAACATGCTTTCGGACGTGGCGCGCCTGGAACTGGCTCACTCCGGCATCGTGGTTTCGCTCATGCACCCCTTCGTCACGGCCACCGAATTCTATGGCGCGGTCAAATTGGGCGCAGAAACGGCAAGGGCACAAGAGGCCGACATGGCCTCATCTGCCCACAAGCCTGAATTGGTCGCCGATATGATCCTTGGTCTGATCCGGACGGGTGCTGCGCAAGCCGATCTGGTCCCTGCAGCTTACGGCGGCAGCTTCAAAGGCTAAGGCAACACCCCGCGTGGGCTGTGCAATCACCATAGCTCCTGCTGCAGTTTGCGGCCCAGCACCCGGCCTTCTGACACCCGGGAGGAAGCCTCGGCACAACCGGCAAAGGCTCAGTCGCGCGCTTCCTGCCAGTGCGGATAGGTGACATAGGCGGTGACCGCCCCTTCCTCGTGGGAGCGGATGGTAACCGCCTCGCCCTGCGGCATGTGGATCACCTCGCCCGGGCCGGCGGTGACCGTAGCCGCGTCGGTCGAGACCGTCAGCCGTCCCTCGAGGACGACCATCGTGTCGTGGACGGTCATGGTTTCAGACAGGCTCTGGAACGGGCCATAGCGGCCAAAGCCGATGGTGACCGGACCGCCGTGGCGCTGGTCGATCACATTGCCGGCGAAGATGTCCGCCTCCTGGCCGGGTGAGCGCTCGAGAGAGGCATCGGATAGCGAGAACTTCTGGACATTCATGAGAATTCTCCATCTTGCTGGTGCATCCACGGCGTCAACGCGACAGCCCCCGTGGAGGTTCGATTCAGCTTGCCAGAACCAGACCGCCGTGGCGGCTGATCTCGCTCCCGATCTCTGTCACCAGCGTATCGAGCGCCGGATTGCGGACTTTTTTCCCGCGTCGCACGACGTAAGCGAGCTCCGGCGGCTTCGGCAGGCCCTCGGTGATCACCTGCATGTCGGGCCGCAGGTGGCGCTCGTTGAGGAGGGCGACGCCGAGGCCGGCATTCACCGCCGACACGATGCCCGCGGCGCTGGAGCATTCGAAGACCGTTTCCAGCACCCTGCCGTCGTGCCGGCCACCGTCCCCACTGGCGTCCTGGCCGAACTCGAAGGCCCATTGGCGGTAGAAGCAGTTCTCGTCGAAGGAGAGGAAGGGAACCGCGCCGTCGTGCGGCAGGTGGAGATCCGGGTGCTTCACCCAGAAGAGGCTTTCGCGAAAGAGCACGACATCGTCCGGGCGCACCTCGTGGCAAAAGAGCTGGACGATCGCGGCATCGAGTTCGCCGCGCTCCAGCATGGCGCGCAGCACCAGGCTCATGCGCACCCGCGTGCGCACCGAGACGGCCGGATGCAGGCGGCGGAAGCGTCCGAGGATGCGGGCAAGGTCGCTGCAGGTGGTGTCTTCCGTCAGGCCAAGCGTCAGGCGTCCTGTGAGCGCCGTCTTCGACAGGCTGAGCAGCGCTTCGTCATGCAGCCCAAGGATGCGTGCCGCATAATCCAGCAGATCCTCCCCCGCCGCCGTGAACAGGGGCGCGCCCGGTCGACGGCTCAGAAGGTCGCAGCCCAAGCTTACCTCCAGCCGCTTGATCTTGTGGCTGACGGCTGATTGCGACAGCCCCAGCGCTTGCGCCGCACGGGTTACGCCGCCGTGGTTGCGGATGGCCGACAGCACGCGCAGTGCGTCGATCTCCAGGCGTCTGTTGTTCAGCTCGGGCATCGCGGCCATCACCATATCCTTGAGATCAGAACTTGCCGCAGGGCGGGCCCGGTTGCAAATCACAATGACAACGTGAGATGCAATGTCATGCAACGATCGATATTTGTCATGTGATGATCTTGTGCCATTCCCCTAGATGAGACTATCCGTCATACGCTTGAGGCTCTCATGATCGATCAGGTTCTTTCACCGTCCGCAGGGAAATACCCGCGCCTGCTGTGGCCATTGATGGCGGTGCTGCTGATCATCGGCTGGAGCTCCGGCTTTGTCGGCATCCGCTATGCCAGCGAGGAGGCAAGCATCGCCCTGCTGCTGTTCTGGCGCACGCTCATCTCCGGGCTGATCCTGCTGCCGTTCGCGATCGCCTTCGGGCCGAAACTGCGCTGGCGCGGCATTCGCGAGCAGATGTTGTTCGGGGTGATGTCGGTCTTCCTCTATCTCGGCGGCTTTGCGCTGGCGATCGAGCAGCGGGTGCCGACCGGGCTCGTGGCGCTGATCTCCGACCTCGTGCCGCTGGCCATCGCGGCGCTGTCGCAGCCGGTGCTCGGCGAACCGCTGAGCCGGCGCCAGTGGCTCGGCACGGCAATCGCCGTCTCCGGCGTGCTGATCGTCTCCTTCGAAACCTTGAGCTTCGGCACGGCGCCGCTCTGGGCCTATGGCGTGACGGTCGCATCGATGCTGGTCTTCGCGCTCGCCTCGGTGCTCTACCGGCGCCGGCGGACGCAGCCGATGCCGGTACACCAGAGCCTCTGCATCCACACGCTGACGGGCTCGGTGCTGTTCGGCCTCTGCGCCCTCATGCAGGGTGGACTTGCGCCGCCGATGACGCAGAGTTTTGCCATCGGGATCGCCTGGCTGGTGCTGATCGCGACCTTCATGGCCTATGGCATCTATTATACGAGCCTGCGGATGTTTCCCGTCGCCAAGGTGAGTGCCGCCATTTATCTCAGCCCGCCGGTCACCATGCTCTGGGCCTGGGCGCTGTTTTCGGAGCCGCTGACGGTCGCCATGTTCGTCGGGCTTGCGGTGACGCTGGTCGGCGTCTGGATGACGTCGCGCGGCTGAAGGCTCCGTCCGTCTTGATCAACCGGCCGCTCCTGTGACGGCTGATGGAACCGCATCCCTCCCCGCGGCTTCTCTGACCGGTGCCGCAGGCAGATGAGGTGAAGGTGCATGATCGAGATCGGACGGGTTCTGGAAGTCTGGCGATATCCGGTGAGTTCCGTCGGCGGGGAAAAGATCGACCACATCGACGTCTCGGCCGAGGGCGTTTCCGGCGATCGGCGCTTCGGGCTCTTTGACCAGCGAACCGGCCTTTCGGCGGCCCCCGAGCAGGAGCCGCGCTGGCGGCCGGCGTTGTTTCTGTCGGCGGACCGCGGCGATGCGGCCATGCCGCAGATCCGCTTTCCCGACAGCGGTCCCTTCTGGCTGGACGATTCCGGCCTGGACGCGAGGCTTGCGGACTATTTCGGATTTCCCGCGGGCATCGGCGCCTACGGCGACCTCACAGATGGGGCGGACTTTCGCTTTCCCGTCATCTCGAACCGCTATGCGCCGACCGCTCTGCATCTGCTGACGACGGCGTCGCTCGAGAAGCTTGCCGAGGTCGGCGGCTTCGATGCGCTCGACCGGCGCCGGTTTCGGCCGTCGGTGCTCATCGAGACCGAGGATGCTGAAGGCTTTGTGGAAAACCACTGGATCGGCAAGACGCTTTCGATCGGCGACCTCCAGGTGACCGTCACCGAAGGCACGCGGCGTTGCGGCATGACGCTGGTGGCGCAGCCGGGATCCCCGGAGGACCCCGGCATCCTGCGCACGATCATGCGCCACAATGCCCGCAACCTGGGCGTCTATGCAACGGTTTCGGACGGCGGCAGGATTGCCGCCGGGGTGCCCGTCTACGCGGAGACCTGAAACAGCGGCGCGCGGCCTTCGACATCGACGTCGGCGAGGATCGCCTGCGAGACCGTCTCGCCGATCTCGCAGGCGCTGGTGATGCCCTGGACGAAGGGCTGCTTGTGCAGAAGGAAAGAGATTGCCGCGCAGTAGAGGCGGTCGCACAAAGGCTGGTCGAGCTTGGGCCGGTAGAGATCGTCGATGTCGATGCCGCCGGTGCGCACCATTTCCACCGAGCCGTCCTCCGCCATCAGCGCCCCGGCCTTCGGCGTCGCCGACCGGCGTACGCCGCCCTGCGCCACCAGCGTCGGGAACGGCAGATCGGTCGCCGACAGGGTTTCCTGGCCAGTCGCATCAATGAAGGCGTCGAAGACATGCCTGTGTCCGCTTATCGTGACCGTGACGCCGCGTGCAACACCTTTCTCGCTGATCTCGTAGCCTTCGCCGAGCTTCAGAATATCGAGCTTGCCGGCACGACGCAGCGCCAGAAGCCGGCGGATCGACATCAGCGGCACGGTGGCATAGTCGTCGATGAAGATGCCCTTGAAATAGCGGTGGAAGCGCTTCAGATCCGTCTCGTCAAGATGGGAGACCACGCGGGCGACCACCTCATGGGTGATGAGGATGGCATAGCGCCAGGGCACCGTGTAGCGGCGCTCGCGGTTGTATTCGGTCTCGGCAAGGTTCATTGCCGCCCAGACGAACGGATCGCTCTGCGTGCGCTCGGCGTAATAGGCCGGCGGGAAGCTCTCGACATTCAACTGCGACAGGCCGATGCGCGCCGCGTACTCCGGATCGGCCGCGAGGATCTCCTGGCGGAAGAGTTCGAACACGTCGTCCAGCAGGTTGTGGCGGCCGGTTTCGATCAGCGCGTCGATCGCCTCCTCCGTGCAGACTTTCGGCGTCTCATAGGGCAGCGGACAGTAGAAATCGGCTTCCGGCAGAAGGCCCTTGCGCGACATCATCGTGACGTGGAACCCTTCGGTATCCGGCGCGGGCTGGTACTGGAGGTCGCCGGCGGCATCGAAGCAGAAGGCGCCGCGGGCGGTCGCCACCGTCATCACCGCATCGATGGCGCTGAGCGAGGTGCCGAGGATGCCGATCGGAACCGTGCCGATGGCGCCGAGCGCGGTCGCCGGCCAGGGGGACACGAAATAACCGGGGCGGATTTCGGTGCTCTCGGGCCAGTTGTGGCCGGTGGCCATGACGACGTGATCGTAGACGGCATCGAGATGCGAACCGTCGGCGCGCTCCACCTTCAGGCGAATGTCGTTTTCCTGCAGCGCGATGTCGGCCACCCGGTGGCGCTCCAGCACCTCGATCGCATGGCCGTTCTGCGCGCCGATGGCCACAAGTGCCAGGAACTGGTCGCGCATGTATTCGCCGAGCACGATGCGGGGATAGAACTCCCGCCCGTCGATGGCTTCGCGCGCGATGGCGAGACGGGCGAGATCCAGATCGCTCTGCCGCTCCAGCCACTGCACCAGCGTTTCCGTCAGCGCCGGAAATTCGATGCTCGGAATATTGGAGAGCATGGCCGGATCGTTGATATCCGGGTGATAGGGCGTGCCCTTCCCGGGCTCCCCCTCCGCCTCGAAAATGGTGATGGACAGGGGTGTTCTGGATACGACGAGGCCCTTCAAGGTATACAAACCCGTCGGGCCGCAGCCGATCACCGCAATTCTGGGAAGCATGGAAATCTCTACCTGGCCGCGAGGGGATCGCGCCTTCTGGAAACCCACAATGTGCGGCGGGGCTGCTTGTTCCGTGACGACGTGCGGACAACTCTGGGCGGGAGGGGCGGGTTTGGGCGCGGAGCAGACTTTTGCTTCAGGCGATGCAATATCGGGTTAGGGGCAGGCTGCGGACTGTCCGAATTCTAGCGGCCGGGTGAGGAAATAGCTGCCATGGCGCCGGGCCGACCGCCATACCGCTTCCGACCGCCTCAATGACATGGCACTCCAATGCCACCGACCACGAACTGCCCGTTGCCGGCGGTTCAAGTACAGTCCATTGTCTTTAAATCTACCTTATGCAATAGCCTTTGCAGCAGTCGAGAACAATCGAATGGAGCCAGGGATGAGGCTTGCCGACAATCCGCTGACCGATGTAGATCTGGCCTTCGAGAAACTCGATATTCCGCTGGAGCGGGACGTGTTCCTGCGCTCGCTGCTGCGCGAACTGGCGGGAACGCTCGAGGATGTTGTCGGTATCGACGAGGCCGCTGGTTATATCAGCATCGTGGGCGGGGCCATCGGCGACCAGATTGACCGGACCTATCGCCAGTCTCTGGGCGTGCAGAACCTGACCAGAGACCAAGTCGCTGCCGTGCTCGTTGATCTGAAGCGCCGCATCCAAGGTGAATTCTACATCATCGAGGAACGCGAGGACAGCATCGTGTTGGGCAATAGCGCCTGCCCGTTTGGCAGCTTCGTGGAGGGTCGGCCGTCACTGTGCATGATGACCTCCAACGTATTCGGCTCGATAACTGCCGAAAATCTCGGCTATGCCCGCGTCGAGATCCAGGAAGCGATCGCTCTCGGTCATCCGGGCTGCCGGGTCGTCGTGCATCTGAAACCCACGGACGCACCCGATCCGCATGCGCGAGAATATTTCAAGAAAGCTGAGTGATGCAGCAGGAACTGGCGGACGCGGTGCTCGACGCATTGGATGAGCCGGTATTCCTGGTCGATCATGATGGAGGGATTGCATTCTCCAATCGAGCTGCGGAAAGCCTCTTCGGCTCCGCTCGTCGAGGGGGGACCCTTCTGGATCTTGTCGAGCAGCCTCATGAAGCACTGATCCGCTACCTGCGGCGCTGCTCTGGAACCGCCCAGACCCTCCCCGGCGCTGCGACGCTTCGTGATGTCAGCGGGGAACTCATCAGATTTCGCCTGCGCGGGGCCAGAACCCGGATGGAAGGCACTCCCTACATCTTTGTCCGCTGCCTCCATTCGCAGCGGGACCAATTTCCCGCCTTGGCCGCAAAAATTCGGGAGCTCAATGCAGAAATCCACCAACGGCGCCGAATTCAAGCGACACTGGAAGAATCCCTGCGCAACAACGACGTTCTGCTTCGCGAACTGCATCATCGGGTAAAGAACAACCTGCAGATGCTCATCGGCCTCATGGCCGCAGCGCAGCGGGAGACGAGCAACGCCGAGGCGCGATCCATTCTGGAGGAGGTCGTCCAGCGCATCACGGCAATCGGCTCCTTCCAGCGCCTTATGCACGAGTCACAGGAGATCAAAACGATATCTTCTGCACCTTTCGTCCAGGCAATCTGCGATGCAACCGCGACAACCATAGGCGACCGGCTGCGCATAGAGGTGCGTGCCGACGATGGTGAGTTGGCCCACGAGGTCGGCATGCCTTTGGCGCTCATCCTGAACGAGCTTCTAACGAACGCCGCGAAACATGCCGGAGGCAAGATCGGCGGCAGTGTGAGGGTCGAGCTTTTGAGGGACGACCAGGGCTGGGAACTCGTGGTTCACGATAACGGTCCTGGTCTGCCTCCTGATCCCAGGAATCGTCGCTCTTCCGGGTTGGGCCTGGTAAAAGGCCTGTGCCGACAATTGGGAGCGTCACTGAGGCTGGAGAATGCCGATGGCGCGCGCTTCGTTATTCGCTTTGGCAGGCAGGAACACACATGACCAACGCAGACATCCTCACCACCACTCCTGTTGACCCCCGGCCGGTGCGGGCGCCCTCACAAACCGACGACAGAGGTTCTTCCGGCACAGCGGGACCTGGAAAGCCTAGTGTTATGGTCGTTGAGGATGAATGGATTGTCTCCATGGAGATCGAAGCGGCTCTTGAAGAGGGCGGCTACGACTGCGTAGGCGTCGCCTCCACCGCACGCGAAGCCCTAGCCCTCGCTGGTTCTGCCCGTCCTGACCTGGTGTTGATGGATGGATATCCGACTGAAGGGCAACGACGACGGGGTCGAGGTTGCCAAGGAGTTGCGCAACCGCTTTGGCCTGCGTTGCTTGTTCATCTCCGCCCATGCCGATGGGGCCACAAAGGAAAGAGCTGCTGGTGCCGACCCGCTCGGCTGGCTGCCGAAGCCATTCTCCGCTCCACAACTGCTTCAGATGCTTGCTGCCGTGACCTTTGAGCCTGGACAAAAATAGATAGCGGCCAGGTTCGGCCAGTCGACTGTCTGGACGACACCCCTCACCACCTCCTGCTTCCCTAGGCGAACGACAGCTCCCAAGAATTCCACGGCACCCTGAACACCCGACATGGGGCGCAACGGTGACGTGAGGGGTCCGGGGCGGAACTTCTACTTCGGCCCGCTGGACGCCACGCCACCCGGGCGCTAGATCCCTCCCCTCCCTTCCCTCATTTTCCCCGGCGCATGATCAAGAGCTACATCGACTTCTCGCGACGCAACTGGCCGCTTCTCGTCTTCGGCGGCCTGCTGATGGCCCTGTCGAGCTTCGGGCAGACCTATTTCGTGGCCATGTCCGGCGCCCATTTTCGCGGCGCCTTCGGGCTCAGCGATGGCGAGCTGGGGACGGCCTATGCGGTCGGCACCGTCGTCAGCGCCCTGACGCTGACCTGGGCCGGCCGGCTGATTGATTACACCACCGTGCGGCGCTTCACCTGGTCGGTGGCGCTGCTGCTGGCGTTCGCCTGCGTGCTGGTCCCGATCAGCCCGAACGCCGTGTTCCTCGCGGTTGCCTTCTACTTCCTGCGGCTCGGCGGCCAGGGGCTGATGACCCATACGGCGCTGACGGCGACCGCACGCGCCTTCCCGAGCGACGCCGGCAAGGCGCTGGGTCTGATCGCGCTCGGCCTGTCCCTGGCGCAAGGGGTGCTGCCGTTTGCCACCGTCTTCGTCATGGACGCCTGGGGATGGCGGACGGGCTGGCTGCTCAACGCGGTGATCGTGCTGGTCGGGGTGACGTTCGCGCTGCGCTTCCTGCCGGTGGCCGGCGACGAACCCTTGCGCAGCCGGCGCGAGACGACGGCGGATGCGGGACCGCCCGCGACACCGCTGTGGCGCGACATGCGCCTGCTCTTGACCCTTCCCGCCGTTCTCGCCACGCCCTTCATCGTCACCGGCTTCTTCTTCCACCAGGCGCGGCTGGCCGAGCAGAAGGGCTGGGATATCGCCACCGTCGCCGGCAGCCTCGGGGCGTTCGCCATCGTGCAGGCGGTGTCGCTCGTCGTCATCGGCCCGGTGATCGACCGCTTCGGTCCAAAGCGGCTCCTGCCCTTCTTCCTCTTGCCGCAGGCCGGCGCCATGCTGCTTCTCGGCTATGTCTCGACGCCGCTGATCGCGCCCGTCTACATGCTGCTGATGGCGGTTTCGGCGGCCTTCGGATCGACGCTGGCGACGGCGCTCTGGGTGGACCTCTTCGGGGCGCGGGAACTGGCGCGGGTGCGATCGGCGGTCGAGGCCGGCGCGGTGCTGGCGAGCGGCGCCTCGCCGATCGCCATGGGCCTCCTCATCGACGCCGGCGTGCCCATGAGCCTCCAGGCACTCGGCTGCTGCGCCTTCAGCCTGGCTGCCTCGGCGCTGACCCTGCCGGTGACGCTGCGCAAGGGCGGACGGTCCGCCTGAGGACGGGAGGGCCACAATCCGCCCCCTGATCAAGGGGGGTTACGGCTCCGGCGGCAGTCGTATCTAGTGCAGGTCGATCTTGTGCTCGAGGAGATTCGGATGTCCGTTTCAGATGCCGTCTATCGCCCCTTCGAGACCCTGATCCGGCCGCTCGACATTCCCTATACGCCGCTCCCCACGAGCGGGCCGTTTGCGGTGCTTATGCATTTCGTGCGAATCTTCCGGTGGGTGTTGCTGACGGTGGCGCTCTCCAGCGTCATCGTCGAGATCGTCAACCTCTTCCTGCTCTGGGGCATCTCGGTGATCGTCGACGGCATCGCCGCCGATGGCGCCCGCGCCTTCCTGCAGCAGGACTGGCCCTTCCTTGCGCTGCTTGTGGCGCTCGCCTTCCCGGTCACACCGCTCCTGATCTTCGTCAACAACACGCTGGCCTCGCAGTCGCTCGTCGTCTGCATGCCGGCGGCGATCCAGTGGCAGGGGCACAAGGCGGTCGAGCGTCAGGACCTTGCCTTCTTCCATGACCTGTTTGCCGGCCAGGTGGCGTCGCGGCTGTCGCAGGTGGCCTCCGCCGTGCAGCAGCAGGTGGTCGTGGCCTTTCAGACGGTTCCCTTTTTCGCCGTCCAGTTCGTTGGATCGCTGGTGCTGCTGGGGGCGCTTGCCTGGCCGCTGGCAGTGCCGGTCCTGCTGTGGATCATCGCCAATGGCGTCGTTGCCGTGCGGGCGGTGCCGCAGTTTTCCGAACGGGGCCGAAAGTCGGCCAAGCAGCGCAGCCTGGTGGTCGGAGCGATGACGGATCTCTACAGCAACATCCAGACGGTGAAGCTGTTTGCCGCGGAAGACAGCGAGGCCGGATCGCTGCGCGGCATCCTCGGCAAGACCATCAACACGCAGCAATGGGAGCGGCGCATCTACCTGACGACGGACATCGCGGTGATCACGCTCAACGTGCTGCTCTGGCTCGGCGTCTTCTGGATCGGGTTCTGGGGGCTGATCGACGGCTTCGTCACCACCGGCCAGTTCGTCACCTCGCTCTACATCGCCCAGCGGCTGCAGACCAATGCCCGCGGCTTCCTGCAGATCTGCCACCAGATCTTCCAGGCGGTCGGCACCATCAAGGACGCCATGCCGGTGATGACGACGCCGCCGACGGTGACCGACCGGGCGGATGCGAAACCGCTGGCGGTGACGGCCGGTGCCGTGCAGTTCGACACGCTGCACTTTGCCTACCGCAAGGACCGTGGCGTGATCGATGACCTCTCGCTGGAGATCCGCCCGGGCGAAAAGGTTGGACTTGTGGGCGTCTCGGGCGCGGGAAAGACGACGCTCGTCAGCCTGCTGTTGCGCTTCTACGACCTGGAGGGTGGCGCCATCCGGATCGACGGCCAGGACATCCGCGACGTGACGCAGGCGAGCCTGCGCGAGCAGATCGGCGTCATCACCCAGGACGTGGCGCTGCTGCACCGCTCGGTGGGCGACAACATCCGCTACGGCCGACCGGAGGCCTCACGCGAGGACATCGAACGGGCCGCGGCCCTTGCCCAGGCCGATGGCTTCATCGCGGACCTCAAGGACAACGAAGGCCGCAGCGGCTACGAAGCCTTCGTCGGCGACCGCGGCATCAAGCTGTCCGGCGGCCAGCGGCAGCGGGTGGCGATTGCTCGCGCGCTGCTGAAGGACGCGCCGATCCTGGTGCTCGACGAGGCGACCTCGGCGCTCGACAGCGAGTCGGAAGCGGCGGTGCAGCAGAACCTCTCGCGGCTGATGGCCGGCAAGACCGTCATCGCCATCGCTCACCGGCTGTCGACGATCGCGGAGATGGACCGGATCGTGGTGATCGAGAAGGGCCGGATCGCGGAAGAAGGCAGGCCGGAGGAACTGCTGGCGCGCGACGGGCTCTATGCGCGGCTCTGGAGGCGCCAGACCGGCGGCTATATCGCCGACGCGATCGAGGAGGCGTGATCCCGGCCTTGGATTCCGCCTGCGAGCTGACCCGCTTGCCTGCTGCTCCCCTGGAACTTCACCTGTCGCGCCCGGTTCGGATCCTCCGACACGACGCCGCGGTGGCGGTCGGGAGCGATAGGGAGACGGATCATGCAGGTTGCGCCTCAATCAGCCGGCGTCACCGACGGGTTTTCGACCGCGCTGCGGTGGGCGGGCTATGCCCTCGGGTTTGCGCTCGGCGGCTTCTTCGACGGCATCCTGCTGCACCAGGTGCTGCAGTGGCATCATCTCCTGAGCGGCATCGACGAGGCGCGGCAGGACATTCGCTTCCTGATCCTGACCGACGGGCTCTTCCACGTGCTGATGTATGGGATCGCCGCCGTCGGGCTCTGGCTGCTGTGGCGGGCGCGCGCCGCTTTTGCCGCGGCCGGGTCCGACCGGCTTCTCTTCGCCAACGCGCTGATCGGCTTCGGCGCCTGGCACATCCTCGACAGCGTTCTGTCGCACTGGCTCCTCGGCATCCACCGGATCCGCATGGATGTCGACAATCCGCTGTTCTGGGACCTCATCTGGTTTTTCGGTTTCGGCGTGGTTCCCGCGCTGATCGGGCTTGCCCTGCGCCGGAACCGGCACGGCGGCGGCGGTGCGAGGCGGTCGCCGATGGCGCTGGTTCTCGCCGTCTGCCTGGCCGGGCCGCTGGCTGCCCTTCCGGCACCGGCCGACGGCACGGTCATGGTGGTGTTCCGGCCGGGGGTGACGCCGGCGCAGGCGCTGGCGGGTCTGGCCGCAGTGGAGGGGCGGCTTGTCTGGTCGGACGCCTCCGACACGGTCTGGGCCGTGGACGTGTCCGGCGGCGGCGACCCGAGCCGGTTCTACCGGCACGGCGCACTTCTCGTCGGCAATTCGATCGTGCCCATCGGCTGCTTCAACTGGACGAAAGTCTGAGCCGCAAGCGCCGAAGATTTTGACCAATCGACCCCGCATCGCTGCGAGGGCGCTTTTCATCCGGGCTCCGGTCTGGCATTGCATCTGGCAAGGTCTCAATCGCCCTGCCGCAGATCGGGCCGACCCGTCAGGAGCCGCCATGTCCAACAACGTCGTCGACTTCAAGCGCCCGCCGCAGCCGAAAGCGCCAAAGCCGCCGCGCAAGCCCAATCCCGGGCTCCGCAAACTCCTGACGGTGCTGGCGGTGGTGGCCTTCTTCGTGCTGACCTGGGCGTATTTCCAGTATGTCGGCGGCTGACGAGCGCGGTCGGCGTCCGCCTATTCCTCGGGCAGGCCGTAGGCGATGATCGTATCGCTGATCGGTGTTTCCATGAAATGGTGCCCACCGGGATAGATGATCACGAACTGGCGGCCGTCGACTTCCACCACCAGCGGGTTTGCCTGGCCGCCGCCGGGAAGAACGTCACTCCACAGTGTTTCGCCGGTTTCCACGTCGATTGCCCGGATCAGGTTGTCGGTGGTGGCGGCGATGAAGATCAGGCCGCCTGCCGTCACCGCCGGTCCGCCGTTGTTGGGCGTGCCGATGGTAAGCGGCAGCATGGAGGGGATGCCGAATGGGCCGTTGCGGCGCGCGGAGCCGAAGGGGTGATCCCAGACGGTATCGCCGGTGGCCAGATCGATGGCCCGGATCCCGCCATAGGGCGGCTCCTTGCACAGAAGCCCTGTGTATTTCACCCGCCAACCGGCGTTGACGTCGATCGCATAGGGCGCGCCGATCTGGGGACCCGCCTCGCCGAGCGGCGTTTCACCATCGGCCGGCGGCTCGTAGATCGCCCTCAATCCCGCCTCGTCCGCCTCCTCGCGCGGCACGAGCCGGTTGTGGTTCGGCATGTTGTTGTAGTTGGCGATCAGCAGGCCGCGTTCGGGATCGATCGCGACCGAACCCCAGTCGTTGCCGCCGTTATAGCCCGGGTACTGGATCCAGTACTGGTCCGACGTCGGCGGGGTATAGATGCCGTCGTAATGGGAGCGGCGGAACTGGATGCGGCACCAGAGCTGGTCGATCGGCGACATGCCCCACATGTCCTCCTCCTCCAGACGCGGGAAGGCGAGCGTGTGATAGGTGGAGAAGGGCTGGGTCGGCGAAAGATAGTCCGGCTCGACGCCGCCTTGCGGCACGGGCCGCTCCTCGACCGGAAACAGGGATTCGCCCGTCTCGCGGTTGAGGATGTAGATGTCGCCCTGTTTCGACGCGAGGATGACCGCCGGCACGGTGCCACTGTCGGTGGGGAAGTCGACCAGCGTCGGCTGGCTGCCGAGGTCGTAGTCCCAGACGTCGCGGTGGACGGTCTGGAAATGCCAGGCGGGCTGGCCGGTCGTGACGTCCAGCGCGACGAGCGCGGTGGAATATTCGTTCTCCTGCTCGCTTCGGTTGGAGCCATAGTAATCGACGGCGGAGTTGCCCATCGGCAGGAAGACGTAGCCCGTCTCCTCGTCGCCTGCGGCAATCGTCCACATGTTCGGCGTGCCGCGGGTATAGACCTCGTCGGGGCCGGCCTGGCTGGTGTCTCCCGGGCGGCCCATGTCCCAGGCCCATTCGAATTCGCCGGTGACGGCATCGAAGCCGCGGATCACGCCGGAGGGCGAATCCTCGGCATTGCCGTCGGTGACCTGCGCGCCGACGACGGCGACGCCGCGCACGATGACGGGCGGCGAAGACATGGCGTACCAGCCGGGCACCGTGCGGCCCAGCCCACGCTCGAGATAGACCATACCGTTGTCGCCGAAGCCGATGCAGAGCCGGCCGGTCTCGGCGTCGATGGCGATCAGGCGGGCGTCAAGCGTGCCCCAGATGATGCGGGTCGCGCAGGGATCATAGGGATCGGCATCCGGTACCTCGAAATAGGCAACGCCGCGGCAGGTCGCGCCGTAGGGAATGGCGTCGACAGGCACCTGCGGATCGTAGCGCCACTCCTCCTTGCCAGAGCCGGCGTCGATGGAGATGATCTTGCCCATGGGCGTGCAGGCGAAAAGCTTCTCGCCGATCTTCAGCGGCGTATTCTCCGGCGAGTACTTGCCTTCGGCGTCGGGTGGCGGCAGGTCGCCGGTCTGGAATTCCCAGATGCGCTCCAACTCTCCGACATTCTGCGGCGTGATCTGGGTCAGGGGCGAGTATTTCGTGCCGTGCAGGTTGCCGCCCCAGGCAGGCCAGTCGGCACCGGTCTCGCGCATGGCAAGCGCCAGCCGGTCCGCTTCGGAGGATTGACCTTCCGGGGCCGGATCGCTTGGAACTTCGGGGTTGATGACGACGTCGCCCTGCGTATCAAGCGCTGGCTCGGTGCCCGGGCTCCGATCGGCCAGAGGCTCGGCGGGCTCGGGGGCAAGGATGCCGGTTCCGGGGTCAGGCTGTTCGCCCGGCTCAGCCGGCGCCGGCGGGGCGTTCCCTGCCCCGTCTTGCGTATCGACCTGCGCCAGGACGGCTGGCGGTTCGATCCAGGGCGCGACTGTCACGCCAATTCCAAGGGCTGCGAGGAGAGCCATCGCCGCAGCCATGCCGCGCTTGCGGACCGGGGCCGAATCGCGCCGGCGCAGAGCGGGAACGGCGAGCAGGACGAGCACGAGAATGACGGTGGGCGCGACCAGCCTCGGGACCAGCGGCCAGCCCTGGAGCCCGACTTCCCACAATGCCCAGACGAGGGTGAACAGATAGGTTGCGCCATAGACGAGGGCACCCGAGATGCTGCCCTTCAGGATCAGCACGCCGGAGATCACCAGCCCGACCCCGGCAATGGCGTAGTACCAGGAGCCGCCGAGCGTGATCAGCCAGATGCCCCCACCGCCGATCACGAGGCCGAGCAGGACAAGCAGGCCGCCCAGCAATATCGAATACCAGCGGCTGATCGGATGGGAGGTGTGGTGATGCGCGGAACGGTCGCTCATGTCGGCTTCCCCTCGGTTGTTCGCCTTGGTTCAGCCTCAGGCAACAGGAGAGGTGCGCGGATGTTCCCGACGCCGCAGTAAAAAAACACCGTTTTTTACGAAATTTCAGGAGGTGATGGCTGGCGCAAGATTTGCGGTGGTCGGCAACAGTGACGGGGATGACGGCGAAGCAAGCTTAAGCTGCCACCGGCACCCGCAGTTCCAGGCAGGTCAGATCGAGCCAGCGGCCGAACTTCTGGCCGACTTCGGTGAAGGTGCCGACATTGCGGAAGCCGATGCTTTCGTGCAGCCGGATCGAGGCGGCATTGCCGGCCTCGACGCAGGCGATCATCACATGGATGCCGCGCTTTCCGGCATTGGCGACCAGCGCGGTCATCAGCTGCCGGCCGAGGCCCAAGCCACGGTGGTCGTGGTGGATATAGACGGAGTGCTCGGCCGTGTGGCGAAAGCCCTCGAAGGCGCGCCAGTCGCCATAGGAAGCGTAGCCGGCCACCTGCCCGCCAACATCCGCCACCAGCACCGGAAAGCCCCTGGCCAGCCGCACCCGGAACCACTCTTCGCGGTTTTCCAGATCGACCTGGGTCTCGTTCCAGATGGCGGTCGTGTTGGCGACCGCATCGTTGTAGATCGCTGTAATCGCGGGAAGATCGGCTTCGGTCGCGTCGCGGATAATCGGGGCAGACGTCATGGCTTGTCCATTATGTTTGATTTTCGTCCACCATAGCAGACGAACGAAAACGATGTCCACCAACTGGAGCAGGCAGCTCCCAAGCGGATCAGACCATCAATTTGGTTAAAGATTTGCGCCGGAAAGACTGAAGCAGGTAATCACGGCACCATAATGAACGGCGGAGGCGGCGACTACGAAGCCGTGCCAGATGGCGTTCTGGAAGCGCAGTCTTTCCCAGACGTGGAAGAT
The DNA here is from genome assembly GCF_056530405.1 of Rhizobium sp. PK7-22. Taxonomy (NCBI): domain Bacteria; kingdom Pseudomonadati; phylum Pseudomonadota; class Alphaproteobacteria; order Hyphomicrobiales; family Rhizobiaceae; genus Rhizobium; species Rhizobium sp. PK7-22. Next base: position 1,751,662 of record NZ_CP096514.1, on the reverse strand, counting down.
CACGCCGAGCGAATAGATGATGCCGCCCGCAAAGATCAGCCAGACGGTGATCTCCGGCAGATACTGCGAGATGGGCGCCGCGACCACGACGCCGCTCCAGCCCATGCCGAGATAGAGCAGGATCGTCAGCCGGTCGAAGCGGCCGGGGAAGAGGCATTTCAGCGAGATGCCGACGATCGCCGTCAGCCAGATGGCAACGAGCATAAAGAGGATCAGCGGCTCATGGGTGCCGCGCTGCAGGAACGGCGTATAGGTGGCGGCAATCAGGATGAAGATCGCCGAATGGTCGAAGCGGCGAAGGATCCACTTGGTGCGCGAGTGCGGCCAGATGTTGTAGGTGAAGGAGATCGAGAGACAGAGCAGCAGGCCAAGCCCATAGACCCAGGCAGCAGCGATCTCGCCGGAGCTTGCCCAGAGGGTGGCGTAGAAGATCAGCACCGTGACGCCGATCAGCGCCATGACAATGCCTATCCCGTGAACGATGCCATCGGCAACGATCTCGTGAAAGTCGTAGGGTCGTTGAAACGGAATCGGGTTAGACATGCACGTCCTCGCAGCGCTTACCCGCCCAAAAATGGGCGGAGAAGCGATGCGAGGCAAGATCTTTTGCAGGGCAAAAGCTCACATTCTGTTTAGGTCGGTCACAATGCCGCAGCGCAGCTCTTGCAGAAGGGCGTGTGCGGCACGACGTCGAGCCGTTCCTCCGAAACCGGCTCTCCGCAGCGAACGCAGGTCCCGAAGGTCCCCGCCTCGACCCGCGCCAGCGCCGCGTCGATGGCCACAAGCTCCCTCTGACCCGCCTCGCCCAGTTCCTCCAGGACCTCGTCATTGTTGCGTTCCACGGCCCGGTCATCGTCATCGGGGTTGCGCGGCGCCTCGAAATCCGCCTCGATCTTCTGCAGGCGGGACTGCAACTCCTGCTGGCGCCTGGCAAGGATGATCCTGTATTTCTCGAGGTGCATGGATGGCATTCCTTTCATGTTCATCAAACCGTTCATCGGTCGACGAGAACAGAGCATTGGGCGTGGCGCACGATGCGATCGGCGGTGGCGCCGAGGAAGTAGTTGGAGAAGTCCGGGCGGTGCGAGGCGAGGATGATCAGATCGGCCTTGTGCTGATCTGCGGCGGCAAGGATTTCGCGCGCCGGGGCGCCCTGGCGCACCTCGATGTCGGCCTGCATGTCATAGTGATCGCGCAGTTGCACAAGCTGCCTCTCCGCTTCGTTGCGGGCATCCAGCGAAATATCCGCCGGCACCTCGGCCAGCACATAGCCCGGCAGGTCCTCGACGACGGCAAGAAGCACGATCCTGCCGCCCTCCTGGAGAAGCTTCTTGGCCCGCGGAACGATACGCTCCGCTTTTGCCGGTGCCGTGACGTCGACCGCCACGATGATATTCCTGTACATGCTGCCTCCTCCACGAATGATGCCCGTCGGCCGGCTCCAATCTCCTTCTTCCGGCGGCCGCCGCATTGATCGTGATCAAGTCTGGTGGCGGCTCCCCACAGTCAATGGTGCGCCAGCGTCAACGGCTGGTGAACAACCTATCAATGCAATGGCATCTTCTATGAACGGCAGGAACGGGTCAGACTGCGGTGATCGTCTTGTGACAGACGCCGGAGACGCAACCATGAGCATGCCAACCGAACTCTTTGCCCTGACGCGGCCCGCCCATGTGGCGCATGTGCGGCTCGTGGTGTCGGACCTCGATCGGGTTTCCGCCTACTACCAGTCGGTGATCGGCCTGCGGGCGATGGACGAAGGACGGAGCGCGCATGTGCTGGGCGTCGGCGGGCGTGCGCTGCTGACGCTTCTGCACCGCCCGGATGCGGTGCGCGCACCGCGCCAGGCAGCCGGACTGTTTCACACCGCCTTCCTCGTTCCCGGACGCGCCGAGCTCGCCCATTGGCTTTCGCACGCGGCAGCGACCGGCATTCGACTGGATGGCGCCTCCGACCATCTCGTCAGCGAGGCCCTCTATCTCACCGATCCGGAGGGCAACGGCATCGAGATCTACCGCGACCGGCCGCCGGAGGAATGGACCCGTGACGCAGACGGCACGGTGGCGATGGCAACCGAGCGGCTCGATCTCCAGGCCTTGCTGGCGACTGCGCCGCAGACGGCCTGGAGCGGCATGGCGGACGGCACGGCCATCGGTCACATCCACCTGCAGGTGGGCGACGTGCCGCAGGCGGAGGCCTTCTACCGCGACGTCCTGGGGCTCAAGGTGATGGCGCATTATCCGGGCGCAAGCTTTCTCGCCACCGGCGGCTACCATCATCATCTGGCGGCCAACATCTGGAACAGCCGGGGCGCCGGGCCGCGGACGGACAACATGACCGGGCTTGCCGGCTATACGCTGCATTTCAACGACAAGGTGCTGCTTGCGACCACGCTGGCGAACCTTGAGGCGCAGCAGATTGGCACCGAACAGACGGCTGAAGAACATCGGTTCCGTGACCCCTGGGGAATTGCGATCACGCTTTCGGCATAGGCTGCGGAACCCGGCGTTTCGCCACGCGTTGACGGCGCGCATCGGGGATCCAGCATTCATGGCAATATCTAGCGCAAACAGCCGACGGTCCAAACGGGGAGCGGACGTCATCGTGGCCAAGTCCGAACTGGCAACGGGTGGGCGCGAGGATGGCGACATCACCGATTTCTCCCCGCTGGGACGCGATGCGCTGGAGGTGGCGGCAAGCTGGGCGCTGATCGGCATCTTCTGCCTGCTCGGCCTTGCGCTGGTCTCCTACATGAAGCTGGTGCTGATCCCCATCACGCTTGCCATCGTCGTCGGCATCATTCTCGGCATGGCGGCCGAGAGACTTGGGGAGTTGGGTGTACCGCGATTTGGCATTGCGCTCATCCTGTCGTCTGCCGTCGCTCTCGTGGTGTTCCTGATGATCAACGCACTGGCCGAGCCGGTCGCCTTCTTCATCAACAGCGGCCCCGATCTCATCCAGCAGATGATCGACCGGACGATGCCGTTTCTCGAGCGGCAGGAATGGCTGAACATCAGCCCCGCCACCTTCGAGACGGGGCCAATGTCGATGGAAAAGCTGCTCGAAAACAGCAGCAGCGTGCTCGCCGTCCTGACTGCCAACCTGACACCAGCCATCGTCCAGGCGCTGATCTTCTTTGCCGCCCTCTTGCTCTTTCTCTACGGCCGGGTGCGGCTACGGCGGACGATCATCCTCGCCTTTCCGCGCCGGCGGCAGAGGCTGATCGCCATCCGCGTGCTGAACGCCATGGAAGAAGTGCTGGGCTATTACTTCGCCACGGCAAGCATGCTTTATCTGGCGCTTGGCATCTCGATGACGCTGATCGCCTATGCCGGCGGACTAGGCTCACCGGTAATGTGGGGGATCTTCGCCTTTCTCTCGAGCTTCATCCCCTATCTCGGGATCACGCTGATGACGGCCTCGGTGGCGCTGGGCGGTGTGCTGACGCATGAATCGCTCATCCTGGGCCTTGCGCCAGCGGCGGTCTTCTTCACTGTCCATCTGCTGATGGAAAACCTCGTGTTCCCGGCCATCATGGGACGGCAGTGGGAGATCAACCCCTTCATCGTCTTCATCGCGATCATCTTCTGGACCTGGATGTGGGGTGCGGTCGGCGCGATGCTGGCGCTGCCGCTGTCGCTGATCGCCATGACGATCGTCAACGAGCTGTTCCCAGAGCGCAAGACGGTTCCGCACCTGCCGGGCTGAGGCGTCTCAGTCGTAGAGGTAGTAGCGTTCCCACTCCTCGCGCGGCACCTTTTCGCCGACCTTGTACTTGAACGATCGGACCTTCAGGCCCCGTTCGCCGGTCTCGCACTTGAACTTCAGGCGGTACCAGTCGCCCTTGCTGCGGAAGACGGCGCCCGGCGCCTGCACCAGGTTTCCCTTTTCCACCGGATCGGCGAAGGTATAGGCGATCACCTTGTCGGGCCTGTAGCCCTGCAGCTCCTTGGCGATGCGCGCCATGGCCTCCATGTCGCAGCGCTGCTCGCGCCGCTCCACGATGTCGAGCGCCTTCAGCTGCCGGACGACGCTGCTATCGAGTGCCTGCGCATGAAAGGCCGCCGCACATGCCAGAGCGGCCAGGGCGAGGATTTTCTTGTTCTTCATTTTCCGCCTCATCCATTGGGATTCGAACGGCCGGAAACTATGAGATGGCGACGCGATTGACCACCTACCAGAACGGGAAATAGGATGAGACGGTCGCAGACGACCGGGCCGGACGACGAAGCCATGGAACCAGGCATTTTGCTTTCGGATGTGAAGAAAGAGCAGATCAAGCTGCGGGCGACATTTCTGAACGGGATGGGCATTGGCGTAATGCTGATCGGCGCCTTCACCCCGGTGATGCGGCTGGTCTATGACAAGCCTGCCTCAGAAATCGATCTGCCACGCGTGGTCATCCCGATGCTCGTTTGCTTTTTTCTGGGTGTAGCCCTACCTTTGGGTGGTGGATGGATCCTGAAGGGCCTCAAGCAATGACAACGAATGAGATCGTTCTGCTTCTGCTGCCGGTATTTGGTATGTCCCTTGCTGTGGCCGTGGTTTTCTTCGAGAGCTGGCGTGACGGCGTCCTGCCGGGCCAGAAGCAGAGACACAAGTAAGCCCGGCGAACACCGCCGCCTTGCCTCCGCGACCGGCGACCCCTATCTCTGGCACTCCTCCCCGTCCAACCCGGAGTGCTTCCTTGGCCGTCGACCGCAAGCCCGTCTTTCCCGAACTTCCCGCCGCCCCCGTCGCTCGCAAAAAGCCTGTCTCCGACACCCGCCACGGGCTGACCCGCAGCGACGACTATGCCTGGATGCGGGCGGAGAACTGGCAGGCGATGTTCAAGGATCCGAGCCTGCTCGACGCGGAGCTGCGCCGGCATCTGGAGGAGGAGAACGCCTACATGGAGGCGGCCATGGCCGACACCAAGGCGCTGCAGAAGACGCTGTTTGCCGAGATGAAGGGCCGCATCAAGGAAGACGACAGCTCCGTGCCGATGAAGGACGGGCCGTTTGCCTACGGCACCTCCTTCGTCACCGGCGGCGAGCAGCCGCGCTATTTCCGCATTCCGCACGACGCCGACCCGAAGGACGAGGCGAGCCGCAGGCTGCTGCTCGACGGTGACAAGGAAGCTGCGGGCAAGGACTATTTCCGGCTTGCCGGCCTTGACCATTCGACCGACCATAGCCACGGCATCTGGGGCTATGACGACAAGGGCTCGGAGTATTTCACGCTGCGGGTGCGCGATCTTTCGACCGGCGAGGATCTGGCCGACGTGATCGAAAACACCGGCGGCGATGGCGTCTGGGCGCCGGACGGCAAGAGCTTCTTCTACACGCTGCAGGACGAGAACCACCGGCCGTCGAAAGTCTTCCACCATATCGTCGGGGAGCCGCAGTCGGCCGACCGGCTGGTGTTCGAGGAGACCGATCCCGGCTTCTTCATGGGCGTCGGCGGCTCGCTGCTCGACGACTTCATCTATATCGACATCCACGACCACGAGACCTCGGAATACCGCCTGCTCTCGACCAGGGACCTGATGGCGGAGCCGATGCTGGTGGCCGAGCGCGAGGAAGGCATCGAGTATTCGATGACCGAGGGCGGCGACGTCTTCTACATCCTCACCAATGACGGCGACGCCAAGGACTTCAAGATCGTGGAGGCGCCCGTCGGCGCGCCGGGCAAGGAGAACTGGAAGCAGGTCGTTGCGCACGAGCCGGGACGGCTGATCCTCAGCCACATGGCGTTCGCCCGCCACCTGATCTGGCTGGAGCGCCGCGACGGGCTGCCGCGCATCGTCATCCGTGACCGCAGATCCGGCGAGGAACATTCAATCGCCTTTGCCGAGGAGGCCTATTCGCTGGGGCTCCAGGGAGCGGCCGAATACGACACGGACGTCATCCGCTTCTCCTATTCGTCGATGACGACGCCAAGCCAGCTCTACGACTACGATATGGTGACCCGCGAGCGGACGCTTCTGAAGACGCAGGAGGTGCCGTCCGGGCACAATCCGGACGACTATGTGACGCGCCGGGTGATGGCGCCCTCGCACGACGGGGAGCTCGTGCCGGTCTCGCTGCTCTACCGCAGGGACACGCCCCTCGATGGCTCCGCCCCCTGCCTGCTCTACGGCTACGGCGCCTATGGCATCAGCATCCCGGCGTCCTTCTCGACCACCAACCTGTCGCTCGCCGACCGCGGCTTCGTCTATGCCATCGCCCATGTGCGCGGCGGCAAGGACAAGGGCTTCTCCTGGTACGAGGACGGCAAGATGGAGAAGAAGGAAAACACCTTCAAGGACTTCATCGCTGCCGCTGATCATCTGGTGGAACAGAAGTTCACGTCTTACGCGAACATCATCGCCGAGGGCGGCTCGGCCGGCGGTATGCTGATGGGGGCGATCGCCAACATGGCGCCGGAGAAATTCGCCGGCATCATCGCCGCCGTGCCCTTCGTCGACGTCTTGAACACCATGCTCGACGACACGCTGCCGCTGACGCCGCCGGAATGGCCCGAATGGGGCAATCCGCTGGAATCGGAAGAGGAATACGGCTGGATCGCCGCCTACAGCCCTTACGACAATGTCGGGGACAAACTCTATCCGCCGACTCTCGCCATCTCCGGCCTTACCGATCCGCGCGTGACCTATTGGGAGCCCACCAAGTGGATCGCCAAACTGCGCGAGACGGCACCGGACGCCGGCCCCTATCTGCTCAAGACCAACATGGCCGCCGGCCACGGCGGCAAGTCCGGCCGCTTCCAGCGGCTGGAAGAGGTCGCCTTCGAATACGCCTTCGCGATCAAGGTCGCAGGCAAGATGTAAGGCAGTGTTGCTTGCGACTACCGGCAGCCCGAGGTTGCCGGTAGCAGGATCAGAATGGGCCTGCCCTAGCCAAAGGACACCCTGCGCTCCACATTGCGCGGAGGTTGTTGAAGAAGGCGCGGCGCGAAGCCAACGGCGTTGCAACCTTGTGATCCGGCAGGGCTGATGGAGGCGAAGCGGGCGTGATTTCGAAGAAGTGGTGGATCCTCGTTCGCTTCCTGCGACGGCTCTGGGTGCGCGCGACGCTCTACTGCGTCGTCGCCATCGTGATTGCGCTGGCCGCCATCTGGGCCGACCCCTACATGCCCTCGGAGCTTCCCCGCAAGGTGGGCGCCAAGGCGGTCGATTCGATCCTCACCATCATCGCCTCCAGCATGCTCGCGGTGACCACCTTCTCGCTGACGACGCTCGTCTCCGCGACCACGGCGGCGGCATCCAACGCCACGCCGCGGGCGACCTCGCTTCTGCTCGAGGACACCACCTCGCAGCGGGCGCTGTCGACCTTCCTCGGGAGCTTCCTGTTCTCGCTGGTCGGGCTGATCGCGCTCAACACCGAACTTTATGGCGAAGGTGGCCGTTTCATCCTGTTCATTGCAACCCTCGGGGTGGTTGCGCTGATTGTCGTCACGCTGCTGCAGTGGATCGACCATCTGGCAGGTCTGGGCCGAGTTGCGGAAACCATCGCCCGGGTCGAGCGGGTCGCCACCCGCGCCTATCAGGCCCATCGCAAGCTACCCAATCTGGGAGGCCAATCGTTCCGGGAGGTTCCCGAGGGGGCGATCGAGATCCATCACAAGCGGCTCGGCTACCTGCAGCACCTGGACGTGCAGGTGCTGTCGAGAATTGCCGAGCAAGCGGGAGCCGACATCTACGTGCAGCGCCTGCCGGGAAGCCACTGCGATTCCTCGACGCCGATTGCCTCGGTCGTACTGCGCAACAGCAGTGACACCTACAAGCCGGAACTCTCGGAGCAGATCCGCGCCGCCTTTACCCTCGGCGACCGACGCTCGTTCGACCAGGATCCCCGGTTCGGGCTGATCGCGCTGTCGGAGATCGGCTCACGCGCCCTGTCCCCCGGCATCAACGATCCGGGCACGGCCATCGACGTGCTGGCGACGCTGGTGCGGGTCATGGCCCCGATCGCGCGGGAGGAAACGCCGGACGATCGCGAAGAGATCAAGTTCGAGCATGTCTTCATTCCGTCGCTCAGCGAGGATGACCTGGTCGATGCCGCCTTCATGCCGATCTCGCGCGACGGGGCCGGTCAGATCGAGGTGGCGATCCGCATGCAGAAGGCGCTGGCGGTGATTGCCGCCACGGGGCATCCGGATCTGCGGGAGGCCGCCAGGCGGTTTTCCAAGGTTGCCCAGCAGCGGGCGCTGGAGCGGCTCGACTTCGAGCCGGACCGGCAGCGGCTGATTGCGGAAACGCCGTCGCTCTGAGCGAGCGCCCTGCGGCGGATGCCTTTCTTCGCGTCATGCTGCACCGCAAAGACAAGCCCCGCAAATCACCTGCGTTTCGATATTGACGAATCTGTCAAGTGACCGATTCGGTCGGACAGCCACGCACGCAAGCTTCGCACAAGGTTCGCCCGTTAACCATTTGTTAACGATTTAACCAGGTGTCTTCCCATGAAGATCGACAGCGGCCTCAGCGGCTACCCGTATCCGACACGCTCCCAGACCATAGAGCGCGTGAGCGAAGAGGTCGCTCCCCGCGAGGTGGAACAGCGTCAGCGGTCAGCCTTTGCCATCACCGGAAGCAGCACACTCCTGTCCAGCTCGTTGGCCAACGCCTTGTGGGTGATCGGCGGCGCGGACGAAGGAACGGCAACGGACGGCGGCCAGACGGCGCCTTCTCCCGCATCCGCAGACATGCCTGCCGACTGGGTCGAGGGAATGTATCTGGAGTTTTCTGAGAACTGATAATCGGCGCCGGCGTGGCCGGTACCGCCTGACAAGGATCCGTCTCGTCGGAGCCGTTGCCGGGAGCAACCTGCAGGAGCATCCGCATGACGACGATCGGTAGTCTTAACCTGCAGTCCTATACCCTGCCCTACCGGCAGGATTCCGCCTCCCTCTCCTCCGAACAGGCCGTCACCTCGTCTGCAGCCTCCGGCGCGGCCCTGATCAGCGGCGAAGCTGCCGCCAGCAAGCTCTCCGCCGCCCTCTGGGATCTTGCAGTCCTCAAGGACACGAGCGCCCAGGCCGAAGAGGTTTGGCTCGACTCAGGCTCGTCCGGTTCCGCGGCGGAACAGGAGTTCGTCAAGCTTGCGGACATGGACCTTAGCGAAATGGTGCGAGCCAAATATCTCGAGGAGCATGACCTGACGGAAACCGACCTCCGCCACATGGCGGTGGAGGAACGCGACGTGATCGAGGCCGAGATCCGTGACGCTATCCTGAAGGCCATGGGCATCACCGCGCCCGAGAAGGTCGAGGCCTCCTGAGCCTGCAGGTCTTCGCGTCACGTCGCTCCAGAGGGTGCCGTTCTTCCTTCCACCCTCTCCCGCACGACCTTACCAGACATTGATGGCCTGCACGGCGATCCACATGCGCAGCGCGACGGCTGAGAGCAGAAGAACGGTCAAGCTGAAGAACATCGCAACGGTCTTCCAGAATGGCAGGACGCCGGGCGCAGAGCGGGCGAGCACGGCGGACGCGGCCCTGGGAATCGGGACAGGGGCAGACATGTCACTGTCCTCCTGCACGGGACCGACCGAACTGACTACCGGCGAAGTCCTTGCTGGCCAATGCCGGCACCTTGCCGGGGGCCGGCCACGGCGTCCCGCCGATGACCCCATCGGGAACGCAGCACACCGCGCCCGGTTCATGGCTGCTTTCGAACATGGCGAAGTGGACGGCGGCGGCGCGGTCGCGGAACAATCCGCCCACGAGGCCGTCGCGATCGACGACAACCCAGCGACCGTCGTCATCGCGTCCTACCGTGAAGCGGATGCTGTCGCCGACTGTACGATTGCCGTTGAAGAAATTGCTCATCACTGAACCTCTGTGAACGTTTACAAACAGGCATAATAGACGGCGCAGGCGATGCCGCCGGCGAGCCAGACGACGATGGCCAGACGCAGGAAGATGGCGGCATAGGCGCCGCCGATCCGGCGCGCGTAGCGTTCGCCGGAAGGAGTGTCGGAGGGGGTGTCGGACGGAGCGGAATCATCGCGCCGTCCCGGGTGGTCATGCGCCAGATAGTACGAACCATAACGTCCATACATGGGAGCTCTCCATTGAGTGAGGCGGCGGAGCCTGCCTCGGCATCCTGCTGATGCAGGACGGTGGACGGCCGGGTACGACATGCCAGCCGGCATGGGTACGGGACCGATTGGGAACTGGGTTCGGGTCAGGACATGCGCGTCATTGCGCCGCCTGCAGGACGGGATGCACAAGACCCGCATCCGGGGCGGCGATCGCCTCGCGGATGGCGGCGACGATCGGCGGATCGAGCGGGACCAGAGGCAGCCTCACCTCCATCGAGCCTCCGTGCAGAAGGCTGGCGCAGGTCTTGACGGCGGCGGCGTCCCAGCGCCCGCCCGCGGCGACCAAAAGCGCCTGCATCCTCTCATCGGATGGACCGGCGACAATGCCACGCGCATCCGGCGTTCCGGGGCAGATGTTGCCGCGCGCCGAGATGCAGCCGTGACCGCCGCAGGCGCGGAAAAGGGCCGACGTGAAGTCATCGGCGGACCAGTGCCGGAAGCGGTGCTTGAGTTCGGTCGGCAGGCGGTAGAAGGCCTCCAGCCGACCCGGACCGTGCCGGACCCCGACAACCGAAGGGATATCCGCCAGCAGGGACAACAGAGACTGGCCATGGTCCAGACCGGTGCGGCCCGGATCGTCATCGACGATCAGAGGCAGCCTCGTTTCCTGCGCGATGGCGTGGAAATGGTTGGCAACACCGCGCAGCGCGGGCTTGGAATAGAAGGGCACCGTAACGAGGAGGGCAGCCGCTCCGAGCACTTCGGCGCGGCGGCTGCGCTCGATCGTCCTTGCCGTGTCGTTGCAGCCGGTCGCGACAATGACAGCCAGACGTCCCTCCGATTGCTCCCGGCAGATCAGCAGAACCGCGTCGCGCTCGTCCTGCGTCAAGGCGTAGCCTTCGCCGATGTGATCGCAGATCAGGATGGCGCCGACGCCGGCTGCGATCTGACGATCGACAGCCCGCTGAAGCTCGCTCGTGTCCATCCGCCCCTGTCGAAAGGGCGTAACCATCGCCGTGACGCTGTGCAGGTCCGGAATATCCACGGTCATGATCGAAAACCTTCGTTCTGTTGACCATGAATAGATAGCGCCGGGGGGCGTCAGAATTCGATTTCGAATTCAGACGTGGCCTATAAGGATATCGTAAAGCTTCAGGCCATGGCAGTCAGCCGTGGCCGTGGGGCGTGTGCTCCCCGCCGTGACTGTGTCCCGCATGCAAGTCGAGCGAGACGGTGCCGCCGGAGTGCCACTCCTGCCATGACTGGCGCAGGATCTGCACCGAGGACGACAGGAAGAGGCCGGCCATGATGGCGGCGACGGCAAGATCGGGCCAGGCGGTGGCGGTGCCCCAGACGCCGACGGCGGCGATCATCACGATGACGTTGCCGATCGCGTCGTTGCGCGAGCAGAGCCAGACGGAGCGGACATTGGCGTCGCCATCCTTGTAGTTCACCAGCAGCATGACGCTGAGGAGGTTGGCCGCCAGCGCCATGAGGCCGATCAGGCCCATGATCGGGGCTTCCGGAACGCCCATGTAGAAGACGCGCCAGATCGTCGAGCCGAAGACCCAGAGGCCCATCAGGAAGAGGCTGACGCCCTTGGCGGCCGCGGCCGTGGTGCGCACCCGCAGCGAAGCGCCGATGACGGCCAGCGACAGGCCGTAGGTGACGGCATCGGCGAAGAAGTCCAGCGCATCGGCCTGCAGCGCCTGCGAGCGCGCCATGTGTCCCGCGCTCATCTCGACCAGGAACATCAGGCCGTTGATGGCGATGACCGCCCAGAGGCGACGCTTGTAGTCTGTCGACAGTCCCTCGAATGTCGCGTGTTCGTGTCCGCAGCCTGCACTCATGGTCGTCACCTTGTTTTTTGTTCGATGACACCATAGCTAATCCCTCTAGCCACTATAGGTTCAAGAGGTATTTTCAGAGATGTATGCGATCGGTGATCTTTCCCGGCGGACCGGCGTGAAGGTGCCGACGATCCGCTACTACGAGCAGATGGGGCTGATCAGCCCGGCGCAGCGTTCGGAGGGCAATCAGCGGCGCTACGAGAAGACCGACCTGGAGCGTCTCGCCTTCATCCGCCATGCCCGCGACCTCGGCTTCGACATTCCGGCGATCCGGGAACTGATTGCGCTGAGCCGCCATCCGGAGGCGCCCTGCGCCGGTGCCGACCGCATCGCGGACGACCACCTTGCGGCCGTTCGGGCCAAGATCGCCAGCCTGCAGAAGCTGGAGCAGGAACTGGAGCGGATCGTCTCCCACTGCGGCGGGCATTCGGTGGAGGACTGCTATGTGATCCGGGCGCTTTCCGACCACGGCCTTTGCGACCACGAGCACTGATGCGGTGGCCGGACGCGCCGCCTACAGAGTACCCGCGTCAAGCCGGACGAGGCAGTCTTCCGCCCGGGCGAGAATCGCCTGCTTCTTCATCTCGTCCATGCGCATCCAGCCGGCGACGATATTGGCCATGCGGTGGTTGCCGCGGAATGTCTCGCGGTTGACGGCGATGAAGCGCCAGTAGAGCGAGTTGAAGGGGCAGGCATTCTCGCCGGTGCTGTCCTTGACGCTATAAGCGCAGCGGCCGCAGAAATTGCTCATCCGGTCGATGTATTTGCCGCTCGCCGCATAGGGCTTGCTCGCCATCAGTCCGCCGTCGGCATAGAGCGCCATGCCCAGCGTGTTGGGCAGTTCCACCCATTCGTAGGCATCGGCATAGACCGCCAGATACCATTCGCAGACCTCGTCGACCGAAAGCCCCGCGAGCAGCGCGAAATTGCCGGTCAGCATTAGCCGCTGGATGTGGTGGGAATAAGCATGCTCCAGCGTGTCCTGCACCGCCGACGCGAGACAGCGCATCTTCGTTTTGCCGCCCCAGTAGAGTGCCGGCAGCGGACGGTGCGCCTCGAGCGTATTGCGCGAAGCGTAGTCCGGCATGAAGCGCCAGTAGACGCCGCGCACATATTCGCGCCAGCCGAGGATCTGGCGGATGAAGCCCTCCACGGCGTTGAGCGGTGCTGCGCCCTCGTGATAGGCGCGCTCGGCCCTGCGGATGACATCGATGGGCAGGAGCAGGCCGGCGTTCAGATAGGCGGCGATCATCGAATGGTAGAGATAGGGCTCGCCGGCGACCATGGCGTCCTGGTAGTCGCCGAAGGAGGGCAGGATCTCGGTGACGAACTGCTCGAACTCGGCCTCTGCCTGCTCGGCGGTGACGGCGAAGTGAAAGGGCCGCAGCTTTCCGATGTGGTGGGAAAAGCGCGCCTCCACCAGGTCCAGCACCTCGCGGGTGATGGCGTCATGGCGCCAGGACAGCCGCCGTGGCCCCGCCAGTCCCTTCAGCGGCGGCTTGCGGTTCTCCTTGTCGAAGTTCCATTGCCCGCCCTCCGGATCGGCGCCGGCCATCAGCACACGGAAGTGGCGGCGCATGTCGCGGTAGAAATACTCCATGCGCAACTGGCGGCGGCGATCGGCCCAGCGGCCGAAGCCCGCCCGGGTAATGAGGAAGCGGTCGTCGTCGCGGATCTCGACCGGCACGCCGAGATGCGCCTGCCATCCGCGCATCTCCTCCAGCAGCCGGTATTCTCCGGGCTCGGTGACGACGACGCCGGTCGCGCCGGTTTCGGCCAGCGCCCGCTCCACCTCGCCGCGCAGCGACTGGCTGTTGTCCGGCGCATCGAGCGTGACGTAGCGCACGGCAAAGCCGCGGCCGCGTAGTTCCTCGGCGAAATGGCGCATGGCGGAGAAGAGGAAGGCGATCTTCTTCTGGTGGTGGCCGACGTAGGTCGCCTCCGCCATGACCTCGGCCATGATCACGACGTCCTGCGGCTGCGCGTCGCGAAGCGAGGAGATCGAGTGTGAGAGCTGGTCGCCGAGGACGAGGTGAAGCAGGGCCATGAGGGGGAAACGTCCGGCCCGCCCCGGCGGATCACCTCGTCTTGACAAGCTTTCAAAACCGGCGCATCACTTGCGCCATGATCGACACGCGCACACTCATCTCCTGCACGTATTTTTGGGCCTACCGGTAACGGGCGGCTCGACAGATCACAATGTCAACGAGCCGCCGTCAGGCGGCTTTGTTGTTTCAAGACGGCTCCTCCCGACGGCGACAAAACTCAAGAGGAAGCCAGACATGACCGACGATACCGACATCACCCTCCCCCGCCCGGCCGTGGTCACCATCCGCGCCGCCAAGCCCCATGACCTTCCCGAACTGAACGCGATGATCGCGGCACTCGCCGCCCACCACGGCGATGCGTCCGCCATGACGCCCGAAAAGCTGGAGCGCGACCTCTTCGGGCCGATGCCCTGGATCCAGGCGCTGGTGGCCGACAGCGGCGACGAACTGATGGGCTACGCGATCCTGGTGCCGCTCTACAGGGCCGACAGCGGCACCCGCGGCATGGATATGCACCACCTCTTCGTGCGCGACGGGCAGCGCGGCAACGGCATCGGCCAGCACCTCATCGCCCGCGCCCGCCAGCTTGCCCGCACCGCCGGCTGCGACTACCTCTCGGTCAGCGCCGCGACCGGCAATTTCGCCGCGCATCGCTTCTACGAGCAGATGGACTTCCTTGCCCGCCCGGTAACCGGCATGCGCTATACGCAGGCGCTCGCCTGATCGCTTTCGGCGAGGACCAGGCGCGGTGCGGACCCATGTCGCCGGGAGCGAGGATTTCGCCGGCGGAAGTGACTCCTTCTCGATGATCGTTGGGCGTGGCTGTCTCGGCGCCGGCAGGGTCATCTCTGCACCGGACGGCGGCGCTTTGACCTCAAGGGTCGGGTGGATGCTCACACCAGACCTCTCCGGCGGCGCGCGGTCGGACTGGAGGTAAAAGCGGTCGGCCTGCCTCGCGCAACGACCTGCAGATCGCCGCAGCGGGTGCGTAGTCGAAGGAGCTGATTGCCAATGGAAACAGTCTGTTAACGGTGTCCTCAAAGTCCCCTTCGCGAGATCGGTGAGGCTGTCTTTACTTTAATAGCCCTGGCCTAAATTAGCGGCCAGGAGACCTCCGAAATGCATATCATCTACAGCTGCCTTCGCGACGCCCACGACCAGACCCTGCTCTGGCTCGCGGCTGCGGTCTGCGTCATCGGCGTCTACGCCTCGATCTCGATTTCGCGCCATGCCGGCCGCCTCGACGGCAGAAGCCGCGCTTGCTGGGCTGCCGTTGCGATCGCCGCCGCCGGCTGTACGGCCTGGGCGACGCACATGATCGGGCTGCTGGCGTTCCAGCCGGGCATGCTGTCCGGCTTCGATCCGTTCCTGACGCTGCTGTCGCTCCTGCTCACCATTCTCGGCATCGGCATATCGATGCGCAGCTCCATCGGCGCCCGCAACCGCGGGGATCGGCTGGCGTCGGGCATTCTCCTCGGCCTCAGCATTGCCGTTCTGCACTATCTCGGCCAGGCCGCCTATCTCGTCACCGGCCATGTCAGCTGGGATCATCGACTGGTCGCCCTCTCGCTGATCCTGTCGCTGCCGCTGTTCGGCGGCGCGATCGTGATCTCCGGCGACCGCAACAGGAACCTGCGCCAGCTCACTGCGCCGATGCTGATCGTTGCCATCGCAGTCCTTCACTTTTCGGGGATGGCCGCTCTCAACCTCACCTTCGACCCGAGGGTCGAACTGCCTGACTCGGCGCTGCCGCCGGAGATCGTCGCACCGATCGTGGCCTCGGTATGCATTGGCCTGGTGCTGCTGGCGTTCCTCGGCCTGCGGTTCTCGCTCGCGGCCCAGGCCCAGGCGGCCCGCGACAGGAATCGGCTCAAGCAGCTGGCAGATCTTGCGGTCGAAGGTCTGGCGATCTGCCAGGGCGGGATCATCGATGCGGTCAACGACAGCCTCGTCAACCTCGTCGGCTACTCCAAGCCTGAGCTTACTGGTCGAGCGGTTTCTTCCCTGCTCCCGGAGGTGAACCTCGCACAGATTCCGGAGCGCGAGGAACAGGATGCCGAGCTACACGTCGCCGACGGATCCGTCATCCCGGTGCGGCTGCTACGCAAGGTGGTCACGATCGGCAAGATCGACCACACGGTGCTTGCCATCCGCGATCAGCGAGAGCGACTGCGCACCGAGCAGAAAATCCGGTCGCTTGCCTATTCGGACACGCTCACCGGCCTTGCCAACAGGCTTCAATTCAACCAGCTGCTGGCGGAAAGCTGCGGGCAGGCCAGTGCTACGGGCGAGCCGTTCTCGCTCCTGCTCCTCGATCTCGACCGCTTCAAATTCGTCAACGACACGTTCGGACACGCGATCGGGGACGCGCTTCTCAAGCGTGTCGCCGACCGGCTACGGGCCTGCGGACCCAGCATCAAGGCGATCGCCCGCCTTGGCGGCGACGAGTTCGCCCTGATCGTCGAGGACGATCCGAGTGCCGACGCCGTTGCCGCCGACATCGTCGACCTCCTCGGCCGTCCATTCCTGATCGACGGATCGGTCATCGAAATCGCTGCGAGCGTCGGGATCGCCGTCGCGTTGAAAGATGGCAACCAGCCCTCACACCTTGCCCGAAACGCCGATCTGGCGCTCTATTCGGCAAAGCATGCCGGGGGGAGCACCCACCATCGCTTCGACCGCGGCATGAGCGAGCGTGCCGAAGCGCGCCGGGTGCTCGAGCTCGACCTCAGGCGTGCCCTGGCGCGCGAGGAATTCGTCGTCCACTACCAGCCGCAGGTCGATCCGCGCGACGGTCGCTACCAAGGAGCCGAGGCGCTCGTGCGCTGGCAGCATCCGACGCGCGGCACGGTGTCGCCCGCAGACTTCATCCCGCTGGCCGAGGAGATCGGCCTGATCGGTCCGCTCGGCGAATGGGTGTTGCGGACGGCCTGCGAAGAGGCACGGCATTGGCCTGCGCATCTGACCGTTGCGGTCAACCTTTCACCGGTGCAGTTCCGCGACAGCGCCCTTGCCGCCAACGTGCTTCGTATCCTTACAGAAACCGGCCTGCCGGCTTCGCGGCTCGAACTGGAGATCACGGAAGGCGCGCTGCTCCAAGATGAGGAAAACACCTACAAGATCCTCCATGATCTGCGCGCCATGGGAGTTCGCATATCGATGGACGATTTTGGTACCGGCTATTCGTCGCTGAGCTACCTCCGGCGCTTTCCGTTCAACAAGATCAAGATCGATCGCTCGTTCGTCCAGCAGGTCCCCGAAGATCGGGAATGCGTCGCGATCATCCAGGCGGTCACCACGCTGGCCGCCAAGCTGCGCATGACCGTCACCGTCGAAGGCGTCGAGACTTCCGAGCAGCGCGCCTTCACCGTGTCGGAGGGATGTGACCAGATCCAGGGCTTCCTGATCAGCCGGCCGGTCGACCGCAGCGCAGTACGGGCCCTGTTCGGCGAGCACCTGCGCTCTGTTGCATGAGGATCTGACGATGTCTCTCTACCGGCTTCTCTACCGCAGTGAGATTGCGTTGTCGGGTTCGTCAGAGGAGGTTCACGACCAGATCGACCGGATTGTCGACGCGTCGGCGCGCGGCAATGCGGCATGCGACCTCACTGGCGCTCTGATCGCCTCGGACGGCGTCTTCATCCAGGTCATGGAGGGTCCCCTTCCTGCGCTCGAAGCGGTCTTCGAGAAGGTCTGCAGCGATCTCAGACACAGGCGCGTTCAGCTCATCGAGCTTGCGGCGGCCGAGGAAAGGGCGTTTCCGGAGTGGCGGATGGTACGCGTTGCGCAAGAGGCGGAGGTGGCCGAGTTCTGCAGGGTGATCGGCTCGCGGGACACGATACGCCTCGACGTCTCGACGACGCAGGCGCTCGTCGCCCTGATGCGGAGCAGCCTCGTGTCCGGCGTCGGGCCTGACAGCGGCACCGGAGTGCCCCTTCAGCCTGCGCGACCGCTCCGATGCTCCGCAACGAACGATCGCTCCAGCCCTGCCTAACCCCGCTGATGCGCACCTGCCCGCCGCGTCCAGCGGATTCCACGCTCCCGCGCGAGACGGAATGGCCCTACCGATGCGCCCTAGTCCAGCGCCGGCACCGCCTTCAGATAGGCGGCGATCGCTTCCAGATCCTCCTGCGGCAGATGCGAGAGGTTGCGCTGCACCTCGACCATCGAGCCGCCGACGGTGTCGAAGTCGGGCGTGAAACCGGTCTGGAAATAGCTGACGAGGTCGGCCTCGCTCCAGGAGCCGACCGCATCGCCGCCCGGCGTGATGTTGGGCACGCGCCCCTCGCCCTCCGGATTGGGACCGCCGGCCAGCCATTGGTCGGTCTTGAGGCCGCCGAGCGCGTTGCGGGGCGTATGGCATTCGCCGCAATGGCCGGGGCCTTCGACGAGGAACTGGCCGCGCTGCAGCTTGGGATCCGCTGAGGCGAGTTCGACGCGCGGCGCGTCGGAGGAGAACAAGAACTTCCAGCCACCGAGCATAATCCGCATGTTGTAGGGGAAGCCTAGTTCGTGCGGCGGCGCGACGTTCCCGCTTGCCGGCAGCGTCTTCAGGTAGGCGAAGAGGTCGTTGATGTCGGCCGGCGCCATGCGGGCGTAGGATGTATAGGGGAACGAGGGGTAGAGGTGCTCGCCTTCGCGGCCGACGCCGCGGGTCATGGCATTGCCGAATTCGGCGAGCGACCAGGCGCCGATGCCGGCCTGCGGATCGGGCGAGATGTTGGGGACATGGAAGGTGCCGAAGGCGCTGGTCAGCGCCAGGCCGCCGGAAAGCGTCTTGACCGCCTCGCCTGTTGCCCCGTCCGCCGCATGACAGCCGCCGCAGCCACCGGCCCAGAACAGCGTTTCGCCGCGCGCCAGATCCGGCGCGCCGAGCCCTTCCCAGGTGTCGGCCGAAGCCGGCTGCGGTGCCGTGAGGTACCAGGCCGCCGCCAGACCGATCGCGACCACGGCCGCGCCGGCGCCCAGTACCCTCCCCCACCGCAAAGCCATGTCCGTCTCCAGTCGTTCATCGAGAAGCCGGCGGACGAACCGCCGCCGGCGAAAAGGCAGTCATGGCCTCAGTGGCCAAAAGGCGGCTACCGCGCCTTCGAGGCTAGCGCTTCAGGCGATAGGTCTGGTGACAGTCGCCGCAGGTGCCGCCGAGCGTCTTCAACGCTGCGCCGACGCCGGCCTGATCCGCGGGCACGGAGGCCAGCAGCGTATCGGCTTCGGCGGCGAGCTTTTCGGATTTCGCCTGGAAGTCCGCCATGTTCTCCCAGATCGACGGCGCCGCATCGCTCTCCATGCCGGTCTCGGAGCCTTCCGGGAACTGGTCCGGGAAAGCCTTGGCATTGGTGCTGATCGTCTCCAGGGACGTCTGGACGACGGCTGCGTCATAGGGCTTCTCGCCCTTGGCGATGGCGCCGAGCGCGCCCATCGACCGGCCGATGCCCTTCATCAGGTTCTGCCGCACGACCTGCGGCTCCTCCTGGGCGACGGCTGCGGAAAGACAGAGGCAGCCGAGCACGGCTCCGAGAGCGAGAGACTTCAGGCGCATGCGGTGGTTCTCCTTGGGTGACAGCGACCGACCGGCCGCGATGAAGCGCCGCAGCATCGCCCGCCGGGGCTTGCGAACAAAGTCACAAAGAGGTGATATCGTGAGGAAAATCAAGAGGCTATGTCTTCGTTCCGTCACATGCGCCAGCTGCCGGTACCTTCCCAAAGCGTGACCAACGAGACGGCCACCAAGAGCGCTCCGGCGCTGCGGCCGATCCAGACGGTGGCGCGGGCGTTGTCGACGATCGCCTGCCGCGCCCTGCCCGCTGCGAGCGCCAGACCGCCGTAGACGGCAAGCTGGGTCATGGCCGTCATCAGCGCCATGACGGCCGCCTGGGGAGCGAGTGGACCGAAGTCGGGGCGCAGGAACTGCGGGTAGATCGCCAGCATGAAGAGGTATGCCTTGGGGTTCATCAGGCAGGTGATGGCGCCGCGCAGGAAGGCCTGCCAGTGACTTGCGGCATCGGCGGGACCGACACCTTCGATGATGATCGAACTGCGCATCAGGGTCACGCCGATCCAGGCCATGTAGAGCGCGCCGGCGATCAGCAGCGGCGTGAACAGCATGGGCACCAGATGGGCCAACAGGCCGACCCCGGCTGCGCCGTAGAGGGAATGAACGGCACCGCCGGCCATGATGCCCGCGGTCGCCGCGAGGCCGGCGGAGCGCCCACGGGTCAGCGAATTGGCCAGCACGAAGATCATGTCCATGCCGGGGACGACGATGATGCCGAACAGAAGGGTGAAGAACAGCCAGAGATTTTCGCCGTAGGTCATGTCAGTTTCCTGTTCTCGCCGCCTCGCCGCAGACTTCAGGGAGGCTTGTTTTGCTTATGGATCTACGGCGATATAGCGAAGCGCTCCTGACAGCGTTCTGTCAGGAGCGGTGGAGCGGAGGCAGAAAACATGCGCAAGGCGTCAAGGCTCTTCGAGATCATCCAGATCCTGCGGCTTGCGACGAAGCCGGTGACGGCAGCGACCATCGCTGCACAGCTGGAGGTGACGGTCCGCTCCATCTACCGCGACATCGTCGCGCTGCAGGCGATGCGGGTGCCGATCGAGGGCGGACGCGGCATCGGCTACATCCTGCGGCCGGGATTCACGCTGCCGCCGCTGATGCTGACGATCGAGGAGACCGAAGCGATCGTGGTGGCGCTGGCGCTTCTGGAACGCACCGGCGACAGGGAGTTGCGGCAGGCGGCCAAGCAGGTGAACCGCAAGATCGCCGCCGCCGTGCCGCCGCCGCTCTCGGCGACATTTTCCGCAAACGCCCTGCATGCATGGGGCAGTGCTGCCCCCGCTCCGGAGGCCGTCGATTTCGCCATGGTGCGGCGGGCGATCCGCGACGAGCAGACGCTGTCGCTCGACTATCGCGATGAGCTGGGCCGATCGACGGAGCGGGTGATCCGGCCGATCGCGCTGATCTATTATTCCCAGACGGCCAATATCGTCGGCTGGTGCGAGTTGCGGCAGGCGTTCCGCAATTTCCGCGCCGATCGTGTGGAGGATTGCGTGCCGGCCGACGGCTTCTTCATCGGCCAGGGCGACGCCCTGCGCAGGCGGTGGGTCGAGGGTTGGCAGGTCGATACCGGCAGAGGCTCCGAGGACGCCTCCGACACCCGCTAGATGTCGAAGGGCAGCGCGCGGCTTTCCTCGCGGCCGAAGCCGGTAATTTCCAGGCGGTCGGGGAAGATTTCGGCGATCGCGAAGGTGTTTTCCGTCTCCGTGTCCACCATGCCCGTGAAGTTCACGTACCAGGTCGATCCATGGTGGCCGAGGTTGCCGATGTGGTTGTGGCCGCAGAGATAGGCGAGCACGTTGCCGGAGCGGTCGAAGAGATCGACGAGCGCCTGCCAGTCCCACAGGTTGTGGGCATTGTCCGGATAGAGCGGATAGTGGCCCATGACCACCACCTTCTCGCCGGCGGCGGCCGCATCCACCAGCACGCCGGAGAGCCAGGTGAACTGCGCCTCGCCGATGCCGCCGTTCCAGGTCTGGGCGTTCAGCGCGCCGGCCTCTTCCAAAGCCGCCAGCCGGGCTTTAGCACGGTCGTGGCGCGGGTCGCCTTCCGGGGCTGCAAAGAGGCTTTCCTCGCTGCCATCGATGACGACGAAGCGCAGGCCGTTGCGGGCAAAGTGGTGATAGGGCGCCGGCATGGAAAGACGGTTGTGGACCTCGGGCAGACGCTCCGGTGCCACGAGGAAATCGTGGTTGCCGGGCAGAAGAATGCTCTCGTGGCGCAGCGGCGCGTAGCGGGCGAGCACCGCGTCGACATTCTCCTCACCACGGTCGACGAGATCGCCGAGCGTCACGACGAAGGCCAGGTCCTGCGCGTTGAAGACGCCGATCGCCTCGTCGAGCTTGCCGAGGCTTTGCTCGAAATAGCGGTTCAGCACCGGATTGGGCGGCAGCGGCGCGTATTGCGGATCGGCGATCACGCCGAAACGGATAAGGGGGGAATCACTGGGCATGCGGAAGGCTCGGTCCGGGGAATTGTCCGGGCTCATAGACCAGCGGAATTTAACAGCCGTGTGACGCATGGGCTGGCATGGGGACCTGGCGTGGGGGATGGCATGGGGCATCGCCCGCCGACATCTGGAAGATCGAATTGAATCATGCTTCAAGGGACCGGGGATTTTCAACCGGGGGTACATCATATGCGTTACTTGCCATTCATCGGCATGGCGGCCGTCATGGCGGCACTTGCCTCGTGCGGCACCATGTCCAAGGAGGAATGCCGGGTGGCCGACTGGGCCGTGGTCGGCGATACGGACGGCGCGGCGGGCTATGATCCGCAGAGCCGCTTTGCCGATCATGTCCGGTCCTGCTCCAAAAGCGGCGCCGCACCCAACCAGACGCAATGGTATCAGGGCTACCAGACCGGCATCCGCCGCTTCTGCACGCCGCTTGGCGGCGCCGCGCACGGCGAAGCCGGAGGCGCCTATCACAACGTCTGCCCCGCCGAGATGGAGACGGGTTTCGTGCGCGGCTACAGCCTCGGCAAGCGGGTTCACGATCTGCGCTCAAGGATCGGTTCGCTGCAGTCCGACGTCAGTGCGCGGGACGCGGAGGCCGACCGGCTCTACGACGACATGAAGAAGGCGACCGACAACGACCGGCGCGGCATTCGCCGATCGCATCGACGACCTGGAGCGCGAGGGACGCCGGATGCGGCGCGAGGCGGACGACCTGGGCTACGAGCTGGACGCGGCCGAGCGCGACCTGGACTTCTTCCGCCAGAACCCGGGCGCACAGCTTTCGCCCGTCGGTTAGCGAGGGAGAACGAAAAAGGGCTCCGGACGATATCGGCGGTCGCGACGATGGGTGCACGGGCCCAAGCGCTGTCCGCTCGTCTTCTCCCCCACGGGGAGAAGGTGGCGCGTAGCGCCGGATGAGGGGGCCGGGGATGAAGACAGTGGCTTTGCCCCCCTCATCGCCTCGCATTCGCTCGGCACTTCTCCCCGTTGGGGAGAAGGGGGCATCCACCCGCACCGCAGGCACCCGCTGTTGCATCGAACCGTTGAGGGTGTGCCGCCACGAAAAAAGGGCTCCGGCAAAACCGGAGCCCTTCGAAAATACCGTCGCGACGGGATTACTTGGTGGCGGCTTCGTAGCGTTCCAGGACGTAGTCCCAGTTGATCAGGTTGTCGATGAAGGCTTCCAGGTACTTCGGACGCATGTTGCGGTAGTCGATGTAGTAGGAATGCTCCCAGACGTCGACGCCGAGGATCGGATCGGCACCGTGAACCAGCGGGTTTTCGCCGTTCGGGGTCTTGGAGATCTCGAGCTTGCCATCCTTGACGGAAACCCACGCCCAGCCAGAGCCGAACTGCGTCGTGCCGGCGGCGATGAAATCAGACTTGAACTTGTCGTAGCCGCCGAGATCGCTGTCGATCGCGGTCTGCAGCTTGCCAGGCAGGCTCTTGCCGCCGCCGTCCTTCTTCATCCAGTTCCAGAAGTGGATGTGGTTGTAGTGCTGGCCGGCATTGTTGAAGAGGGTCTGGTGGGTGCCGTAGGACTTCTTGATCACGTCCTCGACGGAGAGATCGCCCATGCCCGCTTCCGAGGCCAGCTTGTTGCCGGTGTCGACATAGGCCTTGTGGTGCTTGTCGTGGTGGAATTCCAGCGTCTCGGCCGACATGTAGGGGCCGAGTGCATCGTAGGCATAGGGCAGCTCGGGAAGTTCAAAGGCCATGATCTTACTCCTTTTCGGCAAAACACCGTGAAACGGTCACGGCGGAACATAGGAGCGCACCGGCCAAGAGGCAACGCCTGACGGGCCAGAATCGGGACCAATCGCTCCCGCGCGGCGTGAAAATCTGATAGAGCCCGGAACGACAGCCAGGACACACCCCAGGAGCTTCCAGATGTTGAAATTCGCCAGAACCGCCAGTCTTCTCGCCGCCACCATCCTGCCGGGCGCCGGCACGGCAGAGGCTTCCTCCGACGATGCCTGGGCGGCGTTCGCGCAGACCGTGGAGGCGAAATGCCTGGCCGCGGCGAAGGACATGCTCGACGCCCCGCGCGCCGTTATCGACCCCTTCGGCAGCGAACGCTATGGCCTCGCCATCGTCACCGGCACGGCGAAGGGCACGACGACCACGGTCAGCCACATCTGCGTCATGGACAAGCAGACAGAGGCCGCCGAACTTGGCAGCGAGCTTGGCGCCGAGCAGGTGGTGGTCCCGGCGGAGTGAGGGCTCAGGCGGCGCGGCGGAAGGCGAAGCGCTTGCCGTCGGGGGTGGAGACGAGACCCATGCGGAAGAGTGCGGCCAGCACCGCCTGAACGGCGGGCAGGCATTTTTTGCGCACTGCCTGAAAATGGCGGCTATGGTGACTACTGGAAGTTGAGCGTTCCTTGCCTTCCTCGTAGAAGTCGTGTTGACTCATCATATTAAGGGAGGGCGGAATGAAGAAGCTAGTATGTCTAGGCGCGCTTGTCGCACTGGCGGGGTGCGTAAGCCAAAGCGAGGTTGCACTTTCAAGCAATGTCGTCAGGCTTGATGTTGATGCTCGGGGATTGATTGGCGTTAATGCTGCGAAAGAAGGCATGGAAAAACGCGTATCTATGACTGTTCGATCCAGAGGCTATACGCACTACAAAATACTGGACTACGGCTCCCAGCGAGGAAGCGAATATGGCGGATCCATGCCGGTCTACGCAAACTCCTCAGTCAATGTGTATGGAAATACTGCCTATGGTACGACCACCTATTCAGGGGGTCAGGCTATCAACATTCCGGTCTCACAGACCTCAATCGTTGTAGCTATGTTCAAGGCCCCGAGCATACCGGCGGATGCCATACAGGCTAAGTGAAAACTAAGGGCGCTGCAGATTCAGTGAGAGTGCTGTCGTCTGCACGTGTCGTCCCCTCGCCTTACCGAACATACTCATAAAGCGATGGGGACGAGACGCAAGTCGGGATGGTCGATCAGGCGGCCGTGGAGCGGGCCCAGTCCATGTAGAGTTCCAGCGCCTTGCGGGCGACCGGGCCTTCCTGGAACTCGCGGTCGTCGAGCTTCGTCACCGGCACGATCTTGGAGTAGTTGCCGGAGGTGAAGATCTCGTCGGCGTGCTGGAAGTCCTCCACCGTGAGGCTGACTTCGCGGACGTCGAGGCCGGCCTGGCGCAGCAGCGTGATGACGCGCGAGCGGGTGATGCCGGCAAGGAAGGTGCCGTTGGGGACCGGCGTCATGACCACGCCGTCCCTGACCATGAAGATGTTGGAGGAGGCGGTTTCGGCGACATTGCCGTTCATGTCGCGGGCGAGCGCATTGTCGAAGCCGCGCGCCCGCGCCTCGATGATCATGCGGCCGCTGTTGGGATAGAGGCTGCCGGTCTTGGCGCCGGTCATGGCGACTTCCGGGTTGGGGCGCCGGTAGGGGGAGACGGTCAGCGACGAGGGCTTGGCCGTGTGCATCGGCGCCTCGAAGAGGCAGAGCGCGAAGCGGGTGGATTCCGGGTCCGGCGCCACGACGCTGTAGGAGGTGCCGTGCTCGGACCAGTACATCGGCTTGATGTAGATGGCGGTCTTGCCGTCGAACTTCCTGACGCCTTCCAGCGCCAGCCGTTCGATTTCCTCCGCTGCCATGGTGGGCTTCATGCCCATGCTGGTGGCGGAGCGGTTGACGCGCTGGCAGTGCATGTCGAGATCGGGCGACATGCCGTCGAACCAGCGGGCGCCGTCAAACACCGTCGAGCCCAGCCACATGGCGTGCGAGGTGGGGCCGATCAGCGGCGGGTTGCCTTCCAGCCATTCGCCTTCGACATAGGTATAGGTCTGGGTACGCGGTGCGGTATTGACGGGCATGCAGGTCTCCTTGAAATATCGGGGAGTGAAGGCCGCCGGCCTTGCCAAGGTCAAGGGGTTTCTTGCAGCCGGAGGCAAGCAGCCGCACGGGAGGACTTGCGCATTTGCCCTGCTTTGCAACGGTTTTGCGAAGGTCCAGCACCGAAATCTATCGGTGCATCACAAAATATCATGCGACGGGAGGTGGTCCGTCAGGAGCGAGACGGCGCCGGAAACAAAGGATTGCGGGGATTGACGGCCTCGTTGGGCCCGAACTCGATGCGGGAGGTGCCGAGCCGGTCGATCAGCACAAGGCTGAGGACGGAACCGAGCAGGAAGAGGAGGAACAACAGAAAAGGCCAGCGCATCAGGATCTCCGGGTCGGAACGCACAACACATCCACGGATAGCGCGCAGCCCGGACCTCGTGCCCAGACTGCCGCCAAACCCCATTCAGCGCAGGAATGCGTCCTGCTGATGGCGGTTCATCTTCTGGAGGATCAACGGCAGGCTTCGGCAGCTCTCGGGGCGGGACGTGACGGGGGGTCGTGTTGGCCACGGAACTCGCTAGGCGGTCAAACGTTCCCGCCCTGTCGCCTGGCGCGACGACGACGACCAAGACATCATCATCATCGATCTGACATCACCAAGCGGGGCTGACACGACATGACTTCGATTTTGTCCGAGGGCGAAAGCTGCTGGCGGGTGGCGCGGGCCGACCGCTTCTCCGTCATCATCGACGCGGCTGACTTCTTCCGGCTGGCGAAACAGTCGATGCTGAAGGCGAAGCGGTCGATCTACATGATCGGCTGGGACTTCGACACGCGCATTCGGCTCGAGCCGGACAACGAGAACGCCAAGCGCCCCGACAAGCTGGGACGCTTCCTCAACTCGCTTGCCAAGAACAACGCGGACCTCGACATCCGCATCCTGAAGTGGGACGTCGGGCTGATCGCCTCGATCACCCGCGGCGAGACGCCCTTCTATCTGCTGCGCTGGATCTTCAACAAGGGCATCCACCTGAAGCTCGACGGAGCGCATCCCTCGCTGGCGGCGCATCACATGAAGTTGCTCGTCATCGATGACCAGGTGGCCTTCTGCGGCGGCATCGACATGACGATCTGCCGCTGGGACACCCGCGAGCACCGGGAGAACGACCCGGCCCGCCGCTCTCCACGCGGCGGGCAGGAAGCTCCCTGGCACGACGCGACGTCCTGCTGTTCGGGGCCAGCGGCGGCCGCGCTTGCCGAGCTTGCCCGCAACCGCTGGCAAATGGCGACGGAGGAAAAGCTCGAGCCGGTGACGGTCGAGGGCGATCCATGGCCGGATGACCTGCGGGTGGAATACCGCGACATCGATGTCGGGATCGCCCGCACGGCGCCGGAATACAAGGACCGCAAGCAGATCGTCGAGATCGAGACGGCGAAGCTTGCCATCATCGCGGCCGCCAAGAAGACGCTCTACATCGAGAGCCAGTATTTCGCCTCCCGGCGTATCGCGCGCGCCATCGCCAAGCGCCTCGAGGAGCCCGACGGGCCGGAGGTCGTGATCATCAACCCGCAATCGGCGGATGGCTGGCTGGAAGCGAAAACCATGGATTCGGCCCGCATCCGGATGATGAAGCTCGTGAAGGAGGCCGACCGGCATGATCGGTTCCGGATCTTCTATCCGGTCAACGCGGCGGAAACCCCGATCTATGTGCATGCCAAGCTAATGATTGCCGACGACCGGATCCTGAAGATCGGCTCGGCCAATCTCAACAACCGGTCCATGGGCTATGACACCGAGTGCGACGTCATCATCGAGGCGGGCGAGGACCAGGTGGAACTGCGCCGGAGCGTGCTGCGCGAACGCAACGGCCTGCTGGCGGAGCATCTGGGGTGTACGGAAGAAGAGATCGAGGACACGCTGCGCGAAACCAATGGCTCGCTGATCGGCCTCCTCGATCGCCTGAACCGGGCCCACGGCCGTGGGCTTCGGCCGATCGAGATGCGGGAACTGACCGCGGACGAAGAGCTGGTGGTGGAGTCCGATGTCACCGATCCGGAACGTCCGGCCGGCGTCGACTACCGGCCGTCCCATTTCCTGCGCAACCGGTTCCGCGGCAAGACCGTCGCCTAGATGCCGATGGTCCGCGCCAGGCGAGCGCTTCCGAGCGGTCGGCTCCGGCGATCATTCCTTGCGATCAGCGACCGGCGCGGTTTTGCAACCACAGTTCCCGGACCGGATCGGCCTGCTCTTCGCTTTCGGTCGGGTCGCGGAACTCCTTGAAGACTGCCCACATCACCTTGACCTCGCTTTGCAGGATGGCGGTGGGGCGGATGCCGCCTCTGGCGAAGTTGCGGTATTTCTCGCCATAGGCCTTCAGGAAAATGGTTGCGGCATCGAGCATGGCCAGGGCCTTGGCGGCGCGGCGCTGCAGGTGGTCATGATCGCGCTCCAGCGCCTCGCAGCAATCGAGCAGCAGGCGGATGTCGGATACGGCGACCACCGCGGTATCCGCACCCGCCGTCTCTGCCTTCGCGCGCAGGCGGGCAACGGCATCCTGGTGCGTATGGCTCATGTGATGTCTCCGACGTGATTTGTGCGATTCCTGCCGGTGCCGCAGCGGACTGCCAGCTGAAGTTTCAACAGGGACTGACGCTTCCGAGGCCTTGCTTCAAGCCAGCAGACTCGACTGCTGACGCTTCTATGACACCTTGCCGCGTTCCGCCAGAAAATCCAGGAGCGCCCTAACCCGCGACGGCAGCGGGCCGCCCTGCCCGACGTAGATGGCGAAGAAATCCTCTTCGTCGCCGGCGCTGAAGTCCTCCAGGATCGGCACCAGCCGGCCGGCGCGGATGTCCTCGCGGATGACGAAGGCGCCCATGCGGACGATGCCGACACCGGCGACCGCCAACTGGCGCATGCCCTCCCCGTCGTTGACCTGAACAGTGCCGGCGGGGGTCACCGCATAGACTTCGCCGTCGACGCGAAAGGCCCAGTCGCGGACGCTGCGGGTATAGGCAAAGCGCAGCAGATTGTGGTGCGCCAGTTCGGAGGGATGCCGCGGCGTGCCGAAGCGCTTCAGATAGGCCGGCGATGCGGCGACCATCAGGCGCGTCTGCCCCAGCTTGCGGGCGACCAGGCTGGAGCTCTTCAGCGGTCCGGTGCGCACCGCGACATCGGCATGATCGGCCAGCAGATCGATGACGACGTCGGTCTGGGCAATGTCGAGCGTGACGCCCGGATAGAGCGCCAGGAATTCCGGCAGCAGCGGGTTCAGCACATGGGCGCAGTAGACGGAGCTGCTGTTGAAGCGGATGCGGCCGACCGCCTCCACCGCGGAGCCCGCGGCTCGCTCGGCATCCTCGATGCCGGCCAGCACCGCCGTGGAGCGTTCGAAGAACTCCCGCCCCTCCGGGGTCAGCTGCAGGTGGCGGGTCGAGCGGCTGAGCAGCCGGGCCCCGAGGCGCCTTTCCAGCCGGCCGATGAGCTTGCTCACCGCCGAGGGCGTCAGCGACAGGCTGCGGGCAGCCGCCGAGAAGCCGCCACTTTCGACGACGCGGACGAAGACTTCCATCTCCCCGGAGCGATTGATGTCGATTCGCGCCATTCGTGAACCCGGTTCATAGATGCTGTTCCTCCCGACAAGCTACATCACAGATGTGCATGGGTCTATCTGTCGCGCAACACTCCAACCGAACGAGAAAACCCATGCCTCTCGCACTCTATGCACTTACCGCCGGCGCCTTCGGGATCGGCGTCACCGAATTCGTCATCATGGGCCTGCTCCGGGAAGTCGGCGCCGACATGGGCGTCTCGATCGCCACCGCGGGCCTGTTGATCTCCGGCTATGCGCTCGGCGTCGTCTTCGGCGCCCCGACGCTGACGATCCTCACCGGCCGCTGGCCGCGCAAGACGGTGCTCGCCGGACTGATGCTGATCTTCATCGTCGGCAACATCATCTGCGCGCTGGCGCCTTCTTACGAGATCCTGATGGCGGCGCGCATCGTCACGGCGCTTGCGCACGGCACCTTCTTCGGGGTCGGCTCGGTGGTCGCCACCAAGCTCGTCGCGCCGGAGAAACGCGCGTCTGCGATCGCCATCATGTTCACCGGGCTGACGGTCGCCACCGTGCTTGGCGTGCCCTTCGGCACCTGGCTCGGACAGCAGTTCGGCTGGCGCTCCACCTTCTGGGCGGTCTCGCTCGTCGGACTGGCGGCGTTTGCCGTCATCGCCGCGCTGCTGCCGAAGGACGAGGGCAAGCCGGAGGCTTCGGACTGGCGCCGGGACCTCAAGGCCATCTCGCGCCTGCCGGTGCTGCTCGGCCTCATGACCACCGTGCTCGGCTATGCCGGCGTCTTCGGGGTGTTCACCTATATCGCGCCGCTTTTGACGCAGGTTGCCGGACTGTCGGATGCCGCCGTCTCGCCGATCCTGCTCGTCTTCGGGCTGGGACTGATTGCCGGCAACCTGCTCGGCGGCAGGCTTGCCGACCGCAACCTGCGCCGGACCGTGCTGGTGACGCTCGCTCTGCTTGGCGTGACGCTGGCGCTGATGCCGACGGCCTTCCTCAGCCCGGTGCTGACGGTGGCCTTCGTCGGCCTGCTCGGCCTCACCGCCTTTGCCACCGTCGCGCCGCTGCAGATGTGGGTGCTCGGCAAGGCAGAAGGAGCCGGCGAACAGCTCGCCTCCAGCTTCAACATCGCCGCCTTCAACCTCGGCAATGCGCTCGGCGCCTGGGTCGGCGGGCTGGCGATCGAACACGGACCTGGGCTGGCGTCCATCCCCTATGTCTCCGCCCTCTTCCCCGTCGCCGCCCTTGTTGTCGCGCTCGTCTCGATGCGGGGCGAAAGGCAAGACGAGAAGCAAGCGAACCGCCCCGCCTTCTCGACGCACTGAACCCGCTCAAAGGAACACCACCATGGAATATCGCAGTCTCGGAAAATCCGGCCTCAAGGTGCCGGTCCTCAGCTTCGGTGCCGGCACGTTCGGCGGGTCCGGCCCGCTCTTCAGCCACTGGGGGACGACGGACGTCGCCGAAGCCCGCCGCCTCGTCGACATCTGCCTAGAGGCCGGCGTCAACCTGTTCGACACGGCGGACGTCTATTCGAACGGCGCGTCCGAGGAAGTGCTCGGCGAGGCGATCAAGGGCCGACGCAGCGACGTGCTGATCTCCACCAAGGCGAGCCTGCCGACCGGCGACGGCGCCAATGACTGGGGCTCGTCGCGCTCGCGCCTGATCGGTGCGGTGGACGCCGCCCTGAAGCGGCTCGGAACCGACCACATCGACATTTTCCAGCTGCATGCCTTCGATGCCTCGACACCCGTGGAGGAAGTCGTCTCGACGCTGGACCGGCTCGTGGCGGACGGCAAGCTGCGCTACATCGGCGTTTCCAACTTCTCCGGCTGGCAGATCATGAAGTCGCTCGCCGCCGCCGACCGGCACGGGCTGACGCGCTATGTCGCCAACCAGGTCTACTACTCGCTCCTCGGGCGCGACTACGAATGGGACCTGATGCCGCTCGGTGCCGACCAGGGGCTCGGTGCACTCGTCTGGAGCCCGCTCGGCTGGGGCCGGCTCACCGGCAAGATCAGCCGCAGCAAGCCCGTTCCTTCTGGCAGCCGCCTGCACGAGACGGCCGATTTCGGCCCGCCGGTGCAGGAAGAACACCTCTACCGCGTCGTCGACATGCTGGAAGAGATCGCGGCCGAAGCGGAGAAGACCGTGCCGCAGGTGGCGATCAACTGGCTCGTCGGCAGGCCGACCGTCTCCTCGGTCATCATCGGCGCCCGCAACGAGGAGCAGCTTCGCCAGAACCTCGGCGCGATCGGCTGGTCGCTGACGGAGGACCAGGTCCGAAGGCTCGATGAGGCGAGCGCGGTGACGGCCCCCTACCCGCATTTCCCTTACCGCCGGCAGGAGGGCTTTGCCCGCCTCGATCCGCCGCTCGCCGGCTGAGGATCGACGTCTGCCGGTTGACCCGAATCCCGAAAGGCCCATGTAAAGGGGGCCTTTCCTCCGGCTTCTAACCGGCTTTTCCAAGGGAGTTTTTCATGCATACTGTCAGCGCAAACGGCGCCCATATTCCAGCCCTCGGCTTCGGCACATTCCGCATGCCGGACGAGGACGTTCACCGGGTGCTGCCGCAGGCCCTGAAGCTCGGCTTCCGGCATGTCGACACCGCGCAGATCTACAAGAACGAGGCGGCCGTCGGCGATGTTCTCGACAGCTCGGGCATTCCCCGCGACGAGATCTTCCTGACCACCAAGGTCTGGGTCGACCGGGTCGGGCACGATGCCTTCATCGCCTCCGTCGACGAGAGCCTTGCCAAGCTGAAGACCGACTACGTCGATCTCCTCCTGCTGCACTGGCCGCAGAGCGAGATGCCGCTCGCCGACCGCATGGGGGCGCTCAACGAATTGCGCGACGCCGGCAAGGTGCGGGAGATCGGCGTCTCTAACTTCTCCACCGCCCTGATGGCGGAAGCCGTCAGCCTGTCGGATGCGCCTATCGTCACCAACCAGGTGGAGTTTCACCCCTATCTCGACCAGACGAAGGTGATCGAGGAGGCCGCCAAGACCGGCATGTCGGTGACCGCCTATTACCTGATGGCCGATGGCAAGGTGCCGCAGGACGAGGTGCTGAAGGATATCGGCGCCAGGCACGGCAAGACCGCGGCCCAAGTGACGCTGCGCTGGGCCGTGCAGCAGGACGATGTGGTCGCGCTTTCCAAGACCGCCACCGAGAGCCGTCTGCAGGAGAACCTCGCGATCTTCGACTTCGCGCTCAGCGACGACGAGATGGCCGAGATCCGCGCGCTTGCCCGTCCCGACGGTCGCATCCTCAACCCCGGCCATCTCGCGCCGAAGTGGGATTGACAGCAAACAGCCGCCGGATCGCTCCGGCGGCTTCCTTGCTTCAGAGCCTGTGATCTCTGGCCGATGGAGGCCGCTGCGTCAGCTCTTGACGACGATCACCTCGAGATAGTCACTCGGCGCCACCATGGTGCCGTCGGCCGCGACGTTGAAGCGGTCGATCAGCGCCAGCAGATCGTCGGCGAGTGCCTGCTGCTTCTGCTCTCCGCCGAGCGCTTCGAAGGCCTTGTGGACCGGGCCGTACCAGGTGCGGAAGATCTCCAGCCAGTGGTCGGGCGAGCGGTAGCGAAAGGTGAAGCTGCGCGGGGTGGCGATCACCTTCGCGTCGGCGCCGAACAATTCCTCCAGGCGCTCCTGCGTGCCCCAGAGCGCGGGCGACTTCACCCCCTGCGGCGGCGGCAGATGCTGGCCGATGGTCTTGAACAGCTGGCCGATGAAGCCCGCCGGCGTCCAGTTGGCGAGCACTATGCGCCCGCCCGGTCGCACCACGCGCAGCATCTCGCGGGCGGCCCGGTCCTGGTCGGGGGTGAACATCACGCCGAAGCTGGAGAGGACCGCATCGAAGGCTTCCGCCGCGAAC
Source organism: Rhizobium sp. PK7-22 (assembly GCF_056530405.1). NCBI lineage: Bacteria > Pseudomonadati > Pseudomonadota > Alphaproteobacteria > Hyphomicrobiales > Rhizobiaceae > Rhizobium > Rhizobium sp. PK7-22. The sequence goes on along the minus strand of NZ_CP096514.1, from coordinate 1,718,471 downwards.
GGCAGGCTTTCGGCGTCGGCGAGCTGGAAATCCACGGTCAGCCCTTCTGCCATCGCCCGGCGGCGGCCGCCGTCGAGCAGCGCCTGGACGTAGTCCGTCGAGGTGACGTTGCACCAGCGGCGGGCGGCTGCCAGCGTCGCATTGCCGTTGCCGGCGGCGACATCCAGAACCCGCTCGCCGGAGCGGAGGTCTGCAGCCTCGCAGAGGGTTTCGCCGACGATCTGCAGCGTCGTGCCGACGATGGCATAGTTGCCGGACGACCAGGCCAGCTGCTGGCGCGCCTTCAGCGCGGCGAGATCGGGGGCGGGTGTCGCAGCGGGGGTCAGGCTGGACACGGTGGCAAGGTTGGCATTCATTTCGTTATCTCCCGGATGGGGCAGCGCAACAGGCGACCGTGGCCGCGCATCCGTGCTGCCGAGATGGCTTCGACTGGAAAGGTGCTGGGCAGGAGCGGCAGCGCGACTTCTCGCTGGCCCGCTCTTCATCTGCCAACTGCCGCGAGTGTGGCGCATCCCGCCCCGTTCGGCCCAGTGTAGAAACTGTAGCGGCGGGGTACAGAAACTGTAGCGCGGCGATCAGGCGGCGTAGGAGCTGCGCACCATCCAGTTGCCGATCGCGCTTGCGATGTGGCGGTCGCCGATCAACTCGATGCGGCCCCGGGCAATCTCCAGGTCCAGGCTGGAGAGCCCGAGCCAGGCCGAGGTCATCGCCTTCAGGTCGGCGGTGATGAAGAGATCGACGTCGTGGCCCGGATCGACGAGACAGAGATCGACGGGGGTGCCGGGGCGAGCGACCAGCCAGTAGCTCTGCTCGTCGTGTGGCAGTTCCGGGAAGATGAACTGGACGACGCTGCGGCGGCCCTGCGGCAGGGCGACGCTGTTGACCTTGCGCCGCAGGTTCCACATCAGCACGCGGGCATCGAGATGTTCCAGCGTCACATCGGCGTTGACGTTGCGATGGGCCCATTTGCCGAGTGCGAAGAGGATCGGTTCGAGTTCGTTGGCGATCGCGGTCGGCCGATAGTGAACCTCGCCGGCGACCTCGTCCCGGCAGCGCGCCACGAGGCCACGCTCCTCCATCTCGCGCAGCCGCTTCGACAGCAGCGTCGGCGACATGCCCGGCAGGCCTCGGCGGATCTCGTTGAAGCGGGTGGAGCCGGACCAGAGTTCGCACAAGAGCAGCATCGTCCATCGCGGGGCCAGCAGTTCGCAAGCCTTGGCGATGGGGCAAAACAGGCTGTAGCCATCATTGGACATGATGCACCCTCTCCGGACGCGGATTATCCGCCTCGAAAAGGAGATCGTCCAGTACAGAAACTGTACCGTGGTGATGCGGCTCCGCTTATCGATCAGCCGCCTTGCAAGAAGCGCGACTCGCAGCGGAGATCGCTCGTCATCGTCTGGACGCCACGCGGTGCAGACCAGCGGATCATCCGCATGAGAAAAGCCAATGACCAAGAGCAGAAAGCCTGTGGCGCCACACTTGCCAATCCGTGACGGGGATGCGCCGGATCTCAGCGAGAGCCCGTGGGCGGAGAAGCTTGCTGCGGCCTCCGTCCTGCGCGAACGTCCCACCAGCACGCAGACAGAGGTTTCGACGACGATCCAGCCGGATGCCGATGTGCTGGATGAGTTTTGAGCCGGGGGGCAGGATGGCAGTCGCGGATCAATCAGCCGCTTCGGGACTGGCTTTCCAGGAACTGAAAAAGCCGCCGGAGCGATCCGACGGCTTTTTGGATGCTACTGCGAATTCGATCAGACGAACTGGCTGAGGCCCGGAACCGAGGCGACGACCGTGTCGACGGTCTCGTCGCCGGCGTGCTCGCGGGCAACCTTGATGGTTTCCTTGGCGAGGCCGGTGATTTCGCCCATGCCGAGGCCGAGGCTCATCAGCTGCTGGCCGAGCGCCATGACGCCGCCGCCGAAGCTCGACATCAGACCGCCGAGCAGACCGCCGCCGCCCGAGCCTTCGCCGTTGAACTTGGCCACCAGCTCCGGGGCGCCTGGGATGGCGGTGATCATCCTGGCGACCGCGGCTTCGTCGGCTTCGCGCTGCAGGAAGCCGAGCATCATGCCGACGGCTTTCTCGGCGGTGTCGGGTGCGATGCCGACGTTGTCGGCGACGCGGGTCACGAGTTCATTCATGAGATTCTCCTCAATGCTTTGACGTTAACGTCAACGTAATATGGAACTTCCGGCGGCGTCCAGCGCCAAATGCGCAGATCCACGGAGAAGGTTCAAGTGGAAGCCTTGCCGAGATGGTCGGCCATATAGGCGCCGCGTTTGCCCATCGGCTCGTCCGGACCGGTGGTCGTATCCTGCGCCGTCTGATGCTCCAGCTCGGCGTTCAATTCGGCGCCGATGAGGACGATGACGACCGAGATCCAGGTCCAGACCATGAAACCGATCAAGGCGCCGAGCGTGCCGTAAGTGGCATTGTAATCGGCGAAGTTGGAGAGGTAGTAGGAGACGGCGAGCGAGGCGATCAGCCAGAAGAGCGTGGCAAACCCCGTGCCCCAGCTCAGCCAGCGCGCCTTGGCCGGCTCGCGGCTCGGGCCGTAGCGGTAGAGCAGTGCAATGCCACCCATGATGAACACCAGCATCAGCGGCCAGCGCACGAGGCTGATCACCGTTTCCGCCCAGCTGCCGATGGAGAGGAACGCAAGGACAGCGGGAACGACTCCGACGGCGACAACAAGGACGAGAACAAGGATCATCGCACCGAGCGTGAACAGCAGCGAGACGCCGGTCAGCTTCAGGAAGCTGCGTTTCTCGCTTTCCTGATAGGCGACATTCATCGCCTCGAACAGCGCCTTCATGCCGTTGTTGGAGCTCCACAGCGCAATCCCCAGACCCGCGATCAGGCCGATGCTGAGCGTCGAACTGTCCTGGGAGGCGAGCGAACGCAGCTGTTCGATGAAAATGTTCAGCGCATCGCTGGGCATCACCGTGCCGAGGAACTGGATGCGCTCGGCGATCTGGCTCGGATTGGCAACGAAACCGTAGAGCGACACCAGCGCGGAAACGGCCGGGAAGAGCGCCAGCAGCAGATAATAGGTGACGCCGGCGGCAACCAGCATCACGCGGTCCTCGTTGATCGCCGCATACAGGCGCCAGAAGACATCCTTCAACCCCTTCGCCGGAATTTCGTGTGGCGTCCTGGCTTCGCGCCCATGTCCCGGCTCGCGATTTTCCGCTGCGACTGCATCGTCCTGCACGTATCTGCTCCCTTACCCTTGAACCTCGACATGCGCCGCGGCGCTACCGTTGCCGGAGCGTGCAGCGCCATCTATAACCCTTGCTGCGTAACGTCGCGAGGGAGAGCCAGTTGCATGAGTGATGAAGGAAAACTGTTTCTGGGCGGCAGCCGAAACCCCGACGATTCCTTCAACAAGGCAGAATTTCTCGATCTGCGGTTCGGCAACCGGCACGGGCTGGTCACCGGCGCGACCGGAACCGGCAAGACGGTGACGCTGCAGATCCTGGCGGAAAGCTTCTCCAGTGCCGGCGTGCCGGTGTTCTGCTCGGACATCAAGGGCGACCTTTCGGGGATTGCCGTGCAGGGCGAGGAAAAGGATTTTCTTCTCAAGCGCGCCGAGGAGATCCGGTTTTCCGACTACGACTTCGACGCCTTTCCGACGATCTTCCTCGATCTCTACGGCGAGAAGGGCCACCGGGTGCGCACCACGATCGCCGAAATGGGGCCGCTGCTGCTTGCCCGGCTGATGGATGCGACCGACGCGCAGGAAGGCGTGCTCAACATCGCCTTCAAGATCGCCGACGAGGGCGGCATGGCGCTTCTCGACCTCAAGGACCTGCAGGCGCTGCTCAATTACATGGGCGAGCATGCGAGCGAGATCTCCAACCGCTACGGCTTCGTCTCCAAGGCATCGGTCGGCTCGCTGCAGCGCGGGCTGCTGGTGCTCGAACAGCAGGGGGCGGAGCATTTCTTCGGCGAGCCGGCGCTGGAGATTTCCGACCTGATGCGCACCAGCCAGGACGGACGCGGCATGATCACGGTGCTTGCCGCCGACAGGCTGATGAACAATCCCCGGCTCTATGCCACCTTCCTGCTGTGGCTGCTCTCGGAGCTCTTCGAGGAGCTGCCGGAAGTGGGCGATCCGGAAAAGCCAAAGCTGGTGTTCTTCTTCGACGAGGCGCATCTGCTCTTCAACGAGGCGCCGAAGGTGCTGGTCGAGCGGGTCGAGCAGGTGGTGCGGCTGATCCGCTCCAAGGGCGTGGGCGTCTATTTCGTGACGCAGAACCCGCTCGACGTGCCCGAGACGGTGCTTGCCCAGCTCGGCAACCGGGTTCAGCATGCGCTGCGCGCCTATACGCCGCGCGAGCAGAAGGCGGTGAAGACGGCGGCCGAAACCTTCCGGGCCAATCCGGACTTCGATACCGGCGAGGCGATCACGGCGCTCGGCACCGGCGAGGCGCTGGTCTCGACGCTGGAGGACAAGGGTGCGCCGTCGGTGGTGGAGCGGACGCTGATCCGCCCGCCGTCCTCTCGCATCGGCCCGATCACGGATGCGGAACGGGTGCGGATCATCGAAGAAAGCCCGATCGCCGGCCGCTACGACCGCGACGTCGACCGGGAGTCGGCCTACGAGATTCTGATGGCGCGGGCGGCGAAGGCTACGGCCGCGAAGGAGGAGACCGAGGAAGATCCCGCAGACAGCGCCGCCGGGCGCTGGAGCCTGCCTGGCTTCGGCGACGCGCCGGAGGAGAAGTCAAAACCCAGCCGCAGCTCCGGACGCACCGGCTACCAGCGCGAGACGGTGGTGGAGGCGGCGATGAAGAGTGCGGCGCGCTCGGTCGCCAATTCGCTGGGGCGGGCCATCGTGCGTGGGTTGCTGGGCAGCCTCAAGCGGTAAAGCCGGGGGCGCAAGGTCCCTCCCCGGCTCGAGCCGCCAGACTTGATCTCAGCGCTTGCGGACGAATTCGGTCCGCAGCACGAGGCCCTTGATGGCGTCGTGGCGGCAGTCGATCTCTTCCGGGTTTTCGGTCAGCCGGATCGAGCGGATGACGGTGCCCTGCTTCAGCGTCTGGCCGGCGCCCTTGACCTTGAGGTCCTTGATCAGGGTAACGCTGTCGCCATCCTGGAGAAGTGTGCCCGAGGCGTCGCGGACCTCAAGGTTGGTCGCACCGGCGGCCGCTGCAATTTCGGAGGCAGGGCGCCATTCGCCGGTGACCTCGTCGTAGATGTAATCGTCGTTGTCGGCTGCCATGTCGGATGCTCCTGAGGCGCGGGATACGCGCGTATCATTGCCGCGCTATAGCAGCCGTGCGATCCTGCGCAAGTTGCGAGGTTTCGCATCCGCAGGATGGGCGAGCCACCGCAGAGGAATTCGGTCGACGTTTGCAGGGAACGGGAAAGGGCGGCGCGCCGTTGCCCCTCCCCGGACACGCCGTTCCGCCCTTCACCTCGCACACGAAAAGCAGACGCATGGACGCCTACATCATTATCCTGACGCTGCTCGGCGCGGTCATCCTGCTGACGGCGTGGCTGCCGATGGTGCTGCGCGAGCTGCCGATGTCGCTGCCGATCTTCTGCATCGTCATTGGCGCGCTGTTTTCCTGGTCGCCTGTTGCTCCCTTCGCCGTCAACCCGCTGGAAAACCGCTATCTGACGGAGCATCTGACCGAATTCGTGGTGATCGTGTCGCTGATGGGGGCCGGCCTCAAGCTGGACCGCCCGTTCGGCTGGATGAACTGGCGGACGGTATGGCGGCTCTTGGGCATCGCCATGCCGCTGACGATCGCGGCCATCGCCTTCCTCGGCGCCTGGATGCTCGCCCTGCCGCTCGCCTCGGCGGTGCTGCTCGGCGCGGTGCTGGCACCGACCGACCCGGTGCTTGCCTCCGACATCCAGGTGGGGCCGCCGAAGACGGGAGAAGAGGACGAGGTGCGCTTTTCGCTGACGGCGGAAGCCGGGCTGAACGACGGGCTGAGCTTTCCCTTCGTCTACCTCGCCATCGGGCTCGCGGCGGTTGCTGACCGCGGTTATGGCGATGTTCTCTGGACGTGGTTTAGCGTCGATGTGGTCTGGCGGCTGGTGGCCGGTCTCGTCGTCGGCTGGCTCACGGGTCGTTTCCTCGCCTTCCTCACCTTCCGGCTGCCGCAGCGGGCGAGCCTGTCGCGGACCGGCGAAGGCCTGGTAGCCCTCGGCATCACCTGCCTCTGCTACGGCCTGACGGAACTCGTGCACGGCTACGGGTTTCTTGCCGTCTTCGTCGCCGGTGTGACCTTGCGCTCGGTGGAGCGCCAGCATTCCTACCACAAGAGCCTGCACGACTTTGCCGAACAGATCGAGCGGCTCTTGATGATGGTGCTGATCGTCTGCTTCGGCATGATCCTCGGCGACGGGCGCATCTTCGCGGCGATCAGCTGGGAAATCGTCGTGGTCGCCGTCATGACGATCTTCCTGATCCGGCCGCTGTTCGGCTGGCTCAGCCTGATCGGCCTGCCCAACCGGGCCAGCGAAAAGGCGGTGATCAGCTTCTTCGGGATCCGCGGCCTCGGCTCGTTCTATTACCTGGCTTTTGCTACGGGGCAGATCAGCTTCGGTACCGAACCGACGCTCTGGATCACGGTCTTCCTGATCGTGCTGATCTCGATCGTGGTGCACGGCGTGTCGGCGACGCCCGTGATGCGGCGGATGGACGGAAACCGGTGGAACACCGAACTGGCGGAGAAAGGCTGAGGGCGGACGCCGGCTCAATCGCCATCGTCGGGAATATTGAGGATCTCGCCGCATGCCTTGCAATGCACCGCGTCGGAATCATGCCGCTGCAGGCCGCAGCGTGGACAGGGGTAATGCACCTTGTTCGGGCGTACCACCGCCTGCGCCAGGCGCACGAAGAGTGATATGCCGACGATCATGGTGACGACGGATGTGAGCTTGCCGGCCGTGCCCGGCAGGGTGATATCGCCAAAGCCGGTGGTGGTGATGGTCGCCACGGTGAAATAGAGCGCGTCGACGAAACCTTCCTCGCCCGGCCGGTTATAGAAAAAGCTCGTATAGACAAAGCCGGTCACGATGAAGAGGAAGACGAGGAGATTGATGAGTGCGCGCACCACATCCAGAAGATGCGGATAGCCGGCGCGCCGCAACCCCACCCGCAGGAGCGTGCTGTTGCCGATCGCCCAAAGCCGCATGGCCCTGAGGAAGGCGAAGTTGTAGAGCACGTGCGGGAAGAGTAGCGTCGCCAGGATTATGGTGTCGATCCATGTCATCGGCCGACGCAGCAGAACGCCCCAGCTCGGCGCCGCGATGATGCGCAGAAGGAGTTCTGCGCCGATCCAGACGGCGATCATGTAGTCGATGATCAGGTAGGAGGGTCCGGCGCGCAGGTAGGGGCCGAACAGGAAGAAGGCGAGTATCGCCAGGTCGACGACGGCAAAAAGCGCCTGCCAGCGAAGCGCCATGGCATCCTTGCCCCGCTCGATGCGCTGCAGGGTGTTCCGAAAGAGATGGAACTGCGGTGCGGAGCCGGGGTTTGCGTCGGATCTTGGAAATATCATGCCCGCAACATAGCGGACACGGGAGGCGCATCAAGCGGAGCCGGATTGCAATCGCCGCGGATCAATGAATTCCCATCGTCCCGTTGACGCCGTCTTCTCCGAGGCTCTTGAGGATGGCACTGCGGGCCCGGTTCACCCGGCTCTTGATCGTGCCGATCGGGCAGTCGTAGCGGGACGCGGCGTCTTCGTAGCTCTCTCCGCGCATCAGCACGGTTTCGAAGGCATCGCGGTAGTGGGCCGGGAGGGACGCCAGTGCACGGTGGAATTCCTGCGCCCGGATGGACCACTCCTGCGGCGCATCAATGGCGCGGTTGAGCGAAGCACAATCCTCGATGCCGACAAACTCGCGCTTGCCCTGGCCGTAGCGGGTGCAGAAGGTGTTGCGCATGATGGTGAACATCCAGGACTTCAGACTGGTGCCGGGCCGGAACTTGTCCAGGTTGGCCAAGGCGCGCAACAATGTCTCCTGCACGAGGTCGTCGATATCACTCGGATTGGGATAAAACCGCCGTGCAAAACTCCGCAACGGCGGGACCAGCTTGAGAACTTCCACCTGAAGATGTTCGTGGACGACGTGTTCTGTCATGGCAATCTCCCGTATCTATAAATTGAATACGCGAGCTTGAGGATCGTTCCGCGCCGAACGAAATTTCCCGGGTCACCGTGTCACGCGGGGTAGCGAAACCGGAACCGCGGCCCACGATCCGCCATCAGGCTCGTCAGTTCCGCCAGCTTGCGCGGATCCGTGAGCCCGAAGCAGTAAAGGCGCAGAACGATCTTCGCCACCTCTTCCGGATCGTGTTCACGATGACGGGCTTCATCGCAATTCGTCACAGCCCGCACTGCCGCGTGAAGGATCTGCAGATCCTCGGCGAGCAGGATTTCCGGATAAAAAAATGGATCTGCGGACATGACGGTTCCTCTCTTCCTGACACAAGGAAAACTCCCGTTCTGCACGATCCTATGTGCGGTCGATGAAACTTCAACAACAAATGTTACTGAAGCGTCGTCTCCGTTGCGCCGAGAAGATGGTGGACGATGGCATTGATCGCTTCCGGTTCAGCCGAACAGGTAAAACCGCCCTTGATGGTGCCGGGCCGGGATGTGGCGAAAAGCGCCGGCACGCCGACGGCATCGAAAAGCTCGACGACATCGAAGAGCGCCTTGGCGTGGTAGCCGACATCGATGATGGCGCCGTCAAGCTCGGTGCCAACAAGGGTTGCCGCCAGATCGGTAGCGGCAACCGGCCCCTGCAGATCGACGCCAACGCCGGCGAATGCCTGAAGGACGGCGGGCGTGAGGAAGGATGGTGGGCCCACCACCATCAGTCTGATCCTGCGCATCGCTACCTTTTCGCTCGCTTAGCGCCCACGCGAGAAGGGCATGAGCTTCATCGGGCCTATCTTAAGGACAGCCGCATGAACCTACCTTTAACAGAAATCTTCAACAGAGCTCGTTATTTTCGTGCTGAAACCAGGCAGAAGAAGGCGCCCTGCGGATCCGTGCAGTGGGCGATCCAGGTGTTGCCGGGCACTTCCATCGGGCCGTTGACAACCACGCCGCCGGCAGTCCTCACCCGTTCGATCGCCGCGTCCAGCCCGTCGACGCTGAAGTAATAGACCCAGCAGGGCATCGGCACGCTTTCCGGCCGCGCCATCATGCCGCCAATCGCCTTGCCGTGCTCGGCGAAGATCCGGTAGGCGCCCATCGGGCCCATGTCGTGGTCATGGTCCTTCGTCCAGCCGAAGATGCCGGCATAGAAGCCGAAGGCCTCCTCCAGGTCGTCCGCATAGAGCTCGTACCAGCCGACGGTGCCGGGAGCACCCTCGGGCGCCATCGGCATGTCGTCCATGGGCAGCGGCGCCATGATGCAGATGACCGCGCCGTGTGGATCGCCCACGACGGCAAAGCGGCCGACGCCGGGGATGTCGTCCGGCGGGCGATGGATCTTGCCGCCGCCCGTCTCGAAGGCTTGCGCCGTCCGGTCGACGTCGTCGACGGCGACATAGCCGGTCCAGTTTGGCGGCACCTGGCCGGCAAGCTCGGCGGGCAGGGTCATCATGCCGCCGATGCCGGGGCATCCTTCGCCTTCGCCGATCTCGAAGAGGTGATACGTCATCCCCTCCCCCATCGGCATGGCCTTGACGGACCAGCCGACGACGGCACTGTAGAATTGGCCGGCGGCTTGCGTGTCGGTGGTCATCAGTTCGCACCAGATGAACTTGCCGTGCGTCTCGCTTGTGGTGTTCCTTGCAGTCTGCAGCATTCTGACCTCCTCTGTCGGGTCACGGTCGAGGTTCAAGCGACCTGGGTCGCAAAGACATTGATCTAGGACGTCCGGGCGTAGCGGGCTTCCATGAACTGGTTCCAGCTGCCGTCCGGCTGCTTGGCGCTCGAGGTGAAGATCCGGTGGTCGTCGTCGGTGAAGACGATCTGCTCCCGGTAATCGCCCGTCTTGTTTGGATCGGCAAAATCCGGCCCGGTGGTGTAGAGGCTGAGGGTGGTCCCATCGGCGGAGACCTCGCCTTCGTAGACCCACATGTGGAACATCATCGAGCCGATCCAGCTGCCGACATATCTGCCTTTCGCGGGATCGAAGCCGAGCGTCAGGACGGTCGTCGCCGCGCCGCCGCCGGGCATGTCTCCGCTGCCTTCCGCGACGAACCAGATGCCGTGCAGCGAGCGGACCACCTCGGTCCAGGGATCGTCGCCGGTCATGTCCTTGACGGTCACCTCCCAGGTGCCGACCATTTTCTGCAGGAAGCCGTGCTCCGGCTGTGGCTTTGGCATTTCCATCATCGTCGGGTCCTCCCTCAATGGCAGCAGGCGGCTGCAAGCTTCGGCGTTTCCTCGTATTCGTCGTGACGCTTGACGAAGTGCATGGTGCTGTCCTCGTTGCGGCCGAGCGGTGCGCGGTCGAGGATCATCAGCGTGCCGATGAGTTCCTCCGCACCGCGGGCATAGGTGGAATAGGTATGGAAGACCTCTCCTTCATCGTTGCGGTAGAAGGCGCTCAAACCCGGCAGTTCGTCATGGGCATCGGCGCTGGCGATGGCAGCGAAGTTGTAGACGACCTTGTCCTTCGCCAGGTCCTCCTTCGTGAAGGATACGTGATAGTCGAAGTTGAAGTCGCTGCCGTGGGACGAGGCCCAGGGGAACTTCCATCCCATGCGCCGCCTGTAGGCCTCGATCTTGGCCAGCGGCGCCTGCGACACGGCCGTCAGCGTCACATCGTGGTGGTTGAGGTGCGCCAGCGTGCCGTCCAGATGGTCGGCCAGGAAGGAGCAGCCGACGCAGCCGGCATCCCAGTCCGGCCCGAGCATGAAGTGGTAGACCAACAGCTGGCTGCGCCCGGCAAAGAGATCGGAGAGGGACTTCCTCCCCTCGGGCGTGTCGAAGCTGTATTCCTTGTCTACCTTGACCCAGGGAAGCGCTGCGCGCTCGGCGCGGTTGCGGTCGCGCAGGCGGGTTTCCTCCTTCTCCTTCAGGAGCAGTGCGCGGCGGGCGTCCAGCCACTCTTCGCGCGATACGACGGCATGCTGCATGACCTTTCCTCCAAAGCTCATTTGCTTGACATTTACGTTGATATCAACATATATGAGCCATGTCAAACGATGTCCTGATTCCCTTCTCCACGACCCTCCATGTGCGCGACACGTGCCTGTGCCTTCACGTGCAGCGGGCAGCACGGGCGCTGGCCCGGCGGTTCGACAACGCCCTGAAGCCGGTCGGGCTGAACAACGGGCAGTTTTCGCTGATGATGGCGTTGAACCGTCCGGAGCCTGCACCCATGGGGCCGGTCGCCCATATGCTGGCCATGGACCGGACAACGCTGACCGCCGCGATCAAGGTGCTGGAGCGGCGCGGGTGGGTTGAAACACTGCCCGCCCCGAAGGACGGGCGCAGTCGGCTGATGCGCCTGACGGCGGACGGCACCGCGATCCTCTCGGCGGCCCTGCCGATCTGGACGCGGGTACATGGCGAGCTCGACGAGGAGATCGGGCCGGAGATGGCGCCGCTGCGGAAGACGCTGGGGGAGATCCGGTAGCAAGCGTCGCGCGGCTGTCGACGCCACGAAAAAAGCCCCGCCATCGCAGGCGGGGCTTGGTTCCAACTAAAGTCGATCAGCGCGAGTAAGGCGAGCTGCAATAGGCCCGAACGCCGGCGCGCGGAACATATGTGTTGTCCGATGCGCGATAGGTCCGATACCGGTCCGAGCACCACTGAACGTGGCGGCTGGAGACTGCCTGGGGCCGGCTCGGCTGATTGCTGATCGCGCCGCCGATGATGGCACCTGCACCGAAGGCTGCCAGCGGATACCACCAGCCATCGCTGTGGCGACGATAGCCGCGACGCTGTTCGCGCGAACCGCGGTGACCACGGTACTCGCCACGGCGATAGTCACGGCCGCGCTCGAAGCGGCGGGAGTCGCGGTCGTTGCCACGGTACTGTGCCTGCTCGACCGTCGCCGATACGGACGGCGCCTGGACGGAGGGCATGACCACGGCGCCTGCAGGAAACACGGATGTTGCCAGCATCATGACGCTCATGGCGCCGGCCGTCAGTGTCGTTCCAAATATCTTCATTGCCAAATTCCTTTTCCAACATTCATTCATACGCACAATTCAGTTTCGTCTAATGCACATGAACCTCGCCTTAACGGCGAAGATGCCTCGGGAGTTGCGTACCTGGCGTTGAATTTGGGCGTTGAATTTGGGCTTGAATCTGGACGATCGAAAAGCCGTCAGCCGCGGCTCCATGGCCGGGCGGCCCCGCGCGATCGCGAAGCAGGCAATAGATAAGGGAGCGGCGGGCCGCTCCCTCCTGTCGCCGGGATGATCAGGCGACCGAGACCGGGACTTCGGTCGAGGTGCGCATGGCATGGCTGTAAGGGCAGACGATGTGCGCCTTGGCGACCAGGTCTTCCGCCTGCGCCTTGTCGAGGCCCGGGATGCTGACCGAGAGCGAGACCTCGATGCCGAAGCCGGCACCGTCGTCGCGCGGGCCGATGCCGACGGTGGCCGTGACCTTTGCGTCGTCAGGGATCTTCACCTTTTCCTTGCCGGCGACGTTCTTCAGCGCACCGAGGAAGCAGGCGGAATAGCCGGCTGCGAAAAGCTGCTCCGGGTTGGTGCCGGTTGCACCATCGCCGCCGAGTTCCTTGGGCACCGTCAGCGTGACGTCCAGGACGCCGTTTTCGGAAACGGCATGGCCGGAACGGCCGCCGGTGGCGGATGCCTTGGTGGTGTAGAGAATTGCCATGTTGAAACTCCTCGGGTTGACGATGCCAACTTAGGTATCGCACAATTTAATATGACGCAATAGTATTGCGCATTGTTTTCCGGATCGACATCGCCGATACTGGTGACATAGGCCGTGGAAGGACGATGTCAGGGACCGAAATGCAGAAAAAGCAGACTGAGAGCGCAAGCACGCGAGAGCCTCCCCGGCTGGAGACGCAGCTCTGCTTTGCCATCTACGGCGCGGCGCACGCCTTCACGCGCACCTACAAGCCACTGCTCGAGCCGCTGGGGCTCACCTATCCGCAGTATCTGGTGATGCTGACGCTCTGGGAAGAGGATGGGCAGCCGGTCAAGGCGATCGGGGAGCGGCTGGGGCTGGATTCCGGGACGCTCTCGCCGCTCCTGAAGCGGCTCGAGCAGTCCGGGTTGCTGGAACGCCGGCGCGACCGGCAGGACGAACGGCAGGTGCGGATCGTCCTGACGGAGAAAGGCAAGGCGCTGAGCCACGAGGCAGCCGGCGTGATGCAGGCCATCGGCGCCGCCACCGGCTGCAGCCTGAAGGAGATGGAAGATCTTCGGGATGAACTAGTGGCGCTGCGGACGCGGCTCAACCTCAACGAGGACTAAAGGAAGCGATCAGGCATTCTCCCAACGATCGGTGACTATCCTCTCTATCCACGAGCGATGGCGGTCGGCTATCGTCGGATTGGCATCGCGCTCCGCAGCAATCACGATCAGCGCCTTCCAGATGCACCAGCCTCGCGCCCTCTCCCACGTAGCAGCATCAAGTCCAACCCGGTTACGGAACACGTCCCGGGCCGGCTGATCGAGAAGCGTCCAGGCGATGACGAGATCACAGGCGGGATCGCCGGTGCCGCAGGTTCCGAAGTCGATGACGGCGGCGAGCTTGCCGTTGTGGACCAGCAGATTGCTTTCCGCGACGTCGCCGTGCACCCAGACGGGCGCATCCGTCCATTGCGAAGCCAGAGCAGCATTCCAGAGGGCCGTAATGGCAGCGACATCGATCTCGTCGGATAACTCCCGGATGGCGGCACGAGCTTCCTCATCATAGATCCGAAGAGAGCCGCCGCGATGGAAGTTGTGCGTGCCTGCAGGAGGGCCGTCGGTGGCGTCAATGACCCGGAGTGCGTTGAGAAAATCGGCTAGTTCCACCGCAAACTGGTTCAGGTCGGAAATCCGCGGACGTTTTGCCGTCTCACCCTCGATCCAACCATAGACGGACCAGGGCCATGGATAGCCCTCCCCCGGCCGTCCGAGCGCTAAAGGTGCCGGAATAGGTAGAGGAAGCTGAGGCGCCAGCAGCGGCAGCCAGCGCAGTTCTTTTTCGACCTGCGCCACATAGCGTTTTGCGCTGGGCAACCGAACAGACATGGCCATTCCAAGATGGAAGGTCAGATTATTCCAACCGCCTTCAGAAACGGCGCGCACCGGCAGATCCGCCCACTCCGGAAATTGTGTCGAAATCAGGCGCTGCACGACGGACGCGTCGAGCTCCAGTCTTGGATCCACCAAAAGAAATCCCCCGGACAAGATGTATCCGAGGGATATCAATGAAGCATGACAGAAATTACTGCCAGACGACGATGCGGGCCTTTTGCGGCACGCGTTCGTAGAGGTCGATGACGTCCTGGTTCATCAGGCGGACGCAGCCGGAGGAGACGGCCTTGCCGATGGAATTCCATTCCGGCGAGCCGTGCAGGCGGTAGAGCGTGTCTTCGCCACCCTGGAAGATGTAGAGTGCACGGGCGCCGAGCGGGTTGTTGAGGCCCGGCGGCTGGCCGCCGTTCTCGGCGGAATATTTTGCAAGCTGCGGCTGGCGGGCGATCATTTCCGCCGGCGGCGTCCAGGTCGGCCACTTGCGGCGCCACTGGATCACGCCCTCGCCTTCCCAGGCAAAACCCTCGCGGCCGATACCCACGCCGTAGCGCATCGCGGTGCCGCCGGGTTCGACGAGATAGAGGAAGCGCGAGGCGGTATCAACGACCACGGTGCCTGGGCGCTCGCCCGTCGGATCGACGACCTGCTGGCGATAGTATCGCGGATTGATCTCCCAATAGGGAATGGCCGGAATGACGAAACCGCCATCGACGACCGAGCCGTACATGGCATCGAGTTCCGGCGACCGGCCGGCCCGAAGCTGCTGCTGCGGAGGAGGCGCGAAAGCGACCGGCGTTGCCGAGAACGGACGCGGGCTGCTGGAAGCGCAACCGGCCAGTGTCGAGGCTGCACCCGCCGCAAGAAGCGAGAGAACGCCCCGGCGGGAATAGGAAGTATTGCTGTTCATGTTCGGAAGACCGCCGATTTCTTGGTTTTTGACAAAGCCCATCAACGGCAAGTGCGGTGCAATAGTTCCACCGGCGCTCAACCGTGTGACGCTATCGTTTACGCTTCCCTACGAGCGCGGCAAGTCTTAGCAAGCCACGTTCCCGTGAGCACGACCTTTTCGGGGGCGGTCAGAGAACCACGATCGGCGCCGAGGCGGGAACGCGGTCGTAGAGGTCGATCACGTCCTGGTTGAGCATTCGTACGCAGCCGGAGGACGTGGCCTTGCCAACCGATTGCCAGTCGGGCGTGCCGTGAACCCGGTAAAGCGTGTCCTTGCCGTCCTTGAAGATATAGAGAGCGCGGGCGCCGAGCGGGTTGTTGAGGCCAGGATTAGCGCCGCCCTCGACGGCGGCGAACTGGCGAAGCTCCGGCTGGCGGTCGACCATTTCGCCAGGCGGCGTCCAGCGCGGCCACTTCGCCTTCCACTGTATCGTGCCGCGGCCGGACCAGGCAAAGCCATCCTTGCCAAGACCGACGCCGTAACGCATCGCCTTGCCTCCCGGCTGCACCAGATAGAGAAAGTGCTGGCGGGTATCGACGACGATCGTGCCGGGCGCCTCGGTCGTCTGGTAGGCGACCTCCTGGCGCAGGAACCGTTGATCGATGCGCGAATAGGGAATGGCTGGCAGCGTGTGGCCGCCATCGCGCAGGACGCCGTACATGGCCCGGTGGACGGGATTGGAGATCGGCAGACCATAGGTCTGGCGGTAGGTCTGGTGGAAATCCGTCGGATAGAGCTGTCGGCGCTGCGGGATGGCGCCCGGCATCGGCGGCGGGTTGTTGGTCGGAGGATCGGCATAGGGCGGCACATTGAAGACCGGCGCCGTCTCCTGCACGAAGACATCCGGATTCATGCGACTCGTATCGGTGACCAGAATGCAGCCGCTCAGAGAAAGCGTGGCGGTTGCGGCGCTGATCAGCGTCAGGGATTGGCGCAGAGACTGAGGCAAGAACGACATGGCGACCCGATTCCGGCAGATGACATCGCGATCACCATGGCGCGCGCGGCTGGCGCGAGGCTGGCGGCGGCGCCTTTCCTTGCCCACATCGCACGAGACTGAAGCCGCGCGGCGCTGCCGAATAGTAGAATATGCAGACCTTCACAATCAGAAGTCGTGGATAAATTGTTGGGAGAGTTTGGTTTTCATTTCGTAAACAATCAAAGGCAAGATCTGGATGATCGGCGATAGTTCCGCAGCCCAAGGCTTGAGGAACGGTCGAGCCCTCCTGAGAACGGAACCTTCCATGTCACGCCCCAAAGTCAAAACAGCTCTTGCCGGCATCCTGATCCTTCTCGGTGCCGCCTTCGCCTTCTTCGGCGCCTTTGCCGTCAATCGCCTCAGTGCGGTCGAGCACCACCTGATCGAGATCGCGACGGAAGCGATGCCGAGCGTCGTGACGATGAAGGACATGGAAGTGCAGGTCGAAAGGATCCGCAACTCCTTCCGCAGCCACATCCTGCGCGCCGACACCGAAGGCAAGGCAAATGCGGAGAAGTCCATCAATACCGCCTATGCCGCCTTCGGGGAGGACCTTCGCAAGGCAAGATCGTTCGAGCCGACACCGGAAGAAACCGCGGCGCTGAACGCCGTCGATGAAGCCATGAAGTCCTATGTCGTGCTCGGAGCAGGGGTTCTCAAACTATCCAATGCCGCAGATCTGCAGGGCGCCAACACAATCCTCAGAACCGAGATGGTCAAACCCGCGGAAGCCGCCTCCGCCGCTCTTGCCCGGCTGGTCGAGATCAGCACTGGCCATGCAACGGACGCATATGAGAGCGCCACGAATGCCTATAACACAACCCTGACGGTCACCTTCACCGTCATCGGCATCGTAGCGCTCGCCATCGTCGGCGCCATCTGGTTCGTCATCACCGGCATCGCCAAGCCGATTCAGACGATCACCCGCTCGATGAAAAACCTGGCAACAGGCGATGCGGACTCCGCAATCCCTTACGCCGGCCGGGCCGACGAGATCGGCGAGATGGCCGCTGCCGTGGAGATTTTCCGCAACAACGCACTGGAACGGCGCCGGCGGGAGGATGAAATGGCCCAGCAGCGCCAGCAGAGCGAGGAGCAGCGCCGCCGGACCGCAGAGCAGGAGCGCGTGCGGGCCGAAGCCATGGCCCAGGCGACGAGCGGGCTTGCGGACGGCCTGAAGCAACTGGCTGCCGGCGACCTGACCTTCCAGCTGTCGCAAGCGTTCGCCGAAGAGTTCGAGAGCCTGCGGGACGATTTCAACCAGGCCGTCACCCGGCTAAGGGACACGATGACATCGGTGGCCGGATCGACCAGTTCGATCGACAGCGGCTCGCGAGAGGTCAGCAAGAGTGCCGAGGACCTGTCCAAGCGCACCGAGCAGCAGGCGGCCTCGCTCGAAGAGACCGCCGCGGCGCTCGACCAGATCACCACCAATGTCGCCAACTCCTCCAAGCGTGCCGAAGAGGCCCGCAACGTGGCGATCCAGGCCAACCAGAACGCCGCCCAGTCCGGCAAGGTCGTGGCCAATGCGGTCGACGCCATGGGCAAGATCGAACAGTCCTCGAACCAGATCTCCAACATCATCGGCGTCATCGACGACATCGCCTTCCAGACCAACCTGCTGGCGCTGAATGCCGGCGTCGAGGCGGCGCGCGCCGGTGAAGCCGGCAAGGGCTTTGCGGTCGTTGCCCAGGAAGTCCGGGAGCTTGCACAGCGCTCGGCAACCGCTGCCAAGGAGATCAAGGACCTGATCCGCAACTCCTCCGTGGAAGTCGCCAACGGCGTGCAGCTCGTCAGCCAGACCGGCGAGGCGCTGAAGACGATCGAGACCTATATCGTCACCATCAACCAGCACATGGACGCCATCGCCACGTCTTCCAGAGAGCAGTCGGTCGGCTTGAACGAGGTCAACACGGCCGTCAACCAGATGGACCAGGTGACCCAGCAGAACGCCGCCATGGTGGAAGAGGCCAATGCCGCCGGCGCCACGCTTGCCAGCGAAGCCAACCGCCTGCGCGAGCTGATCGGCCAGTTCGACCTCGGCCGCGGCAGCACGCCGGCTGCCGCCCTGCGCTCCACCGCTTCCGTCATGGCGGCCCGTCCGACGCACGCCCCGGCCGCTTCGCCGGCGCGCGGCATGGTCGGCAAGATCGCCAAGGCGTTCGGCGGTGGCAAGGCTTCCGCTGCCGCCGCGACCAGCACGGAGAGCTGGGAAGAGTTCTAAGAGCTCTTTCAGAATGACCAAGAAAGGCCGGAAGCGGACACGCTTCCGGCCTTTCATGTTTGGGGCAGCGGTCGTCTGACGCCCGTACAGTCGAGATCAAACAGCAGACGAACTGCAATCGACTAGAAGAAATGAGGATGTATTTTCGCTGAGTCAGATTTAGTAAAACGTGAAACTTTCCTGTCATGAATACCACTAAGCTAATACAGGCTAGGGGTATGGAAATTGTCTGACATCGAAATCAAGCGTCCGTTGTGGATGACGATCACTGCGTGCGGCTTTGCCGCCGTTCTGTTTTCCAGTATCGCCATCGGCGGGACGGCGTGGCATCGCCAGTCGGTTGCGACGGAAGATGCACTGAACCGCGAAGCAGCGGGCGATCTTGCCCTCATCGAGACCGACATGGCGGCTCAGAAGAAGGCGGCCTCGGCGCTGGCGCTTGCGGTTGCCGGCCAGCCGGACATAGCCGGGCTGATCGAGACCAATGCGCGCGACGAGATCATCGGTCGCTTCGCCGCTGCGTGGCCCACGATCATCAGCGAAGGCGGCCTGCAGCTGATGACACTTGCCAATGCGAACGGTGAAGCAGTTGCCCGCATCCACACGCCGGACAAGTTCGGCGATGATATGAAGGCCCGCCGCAAGACGGTAGTCGAAGCGCTTTCCTCGGGCAAGCTGATCGCAGGCACGGAACCCGGCCGCACGGCGGTCAGCATGTTCGCCACGGCTCCCGTCATTCGTGACGGAAACGTCGTCGGTGTCGTGGACGTCGGCACGAGCCTGACGAACGCCTATTTCAAGCCTCTCGCGGACCGGATCGGCGGCAATGTTGCCGTGTACATCCTCGTGGACGGCAAGCTCGAGAAGCAGGCGTCGACCTCCGAGAACACCTACCTGTCGGGCGAGACGCTTCAGGCCGCCTTCGACGGTACCTTCAGCCAGCAGCAGGTCACGACGGACAGCGGGAGCTACATCGTCAAGACGGTTCCCTTCAACAACTTCTCCGGCGTCAAGATCGGCGTGCTGGAGATCGCCTCCGACGTCACCTCCGTGCTGGAAGATGCTCGCAGCGCGCTCTGGACCACGGTCGCCGGGACCATCATCGTCTCGCTGCTCTCGCTCCTCGGCTTCTTCATCTTCGCCCGCTCCCTCGGCGGCGTCCTCGGGCGCCTGACCGGGACGATGTCGCGGCTTGCGGGCGGCGATCTCAATGCTGCAATTGAAGGCGAAAACCGTCCCGACGAAGTCGGCGCCATGGCGCGCGCGGTCCAGGTCTTCAAGGACAATGCCATCCATGCTCGTGCACTGGAGCAGGAAAGCGAGAGCCAGCGCAACCAGACCGAGGAGCAGCGCCGCCGGACAGCCGAACAGGACCGCATCCGCGCGGAAGCCATGGCACAGGCAACCCGCGGTCTGGCCGACGGCCTCAAGCAGCTCGCCGCGGGCAACCTCGGGTTCCAGCTGTCGCAGGCCTTTGCCGAAGAGTTTGAAAGCCTGCGCGCCGACTTCAACCAGGCCGTCCTGCAGCTCAAGGACACGATGACCTCGGTGTCCGAGGCAACCGGGGCGATCGACAGCGGCTCGCGTGAAGTGAGCCACAGCGCCGACGATCTGTCCAAGCGCACCGAACAGCAGGCGGCATCGCTCGAAGAGACTGCGGCGGCGCTCGACCAGATCACCACCAATGTCGCCAATTCCTCCAAGCGTGCCGAGGAGGCCCGCAACGTGGCGATCCAGGCCAACCAGAACGCCGCCCAGTCCGGCAAGGTCGTTGCCAATGCGGTTGACGCCATGGGCAAGATCGAACAGTCCTCGAACCAGATCTCCAACATCATCGGCGTCATCGACGACATCGCCTTCCAGACCAACCTGCTGGCGCTGAATGCCGGCGTCGAGGCGGCGCGCGCCGGTGAAGCCGGCAAGGGCTTTGCGGTCGTTGCCCAGGAAGTCCGGGAGCTGGCACAGCGCTCGGCAACGGCTGCCAAGGAGATCAAGGACCTGATCCGCAACTCCTCCGTCGAAGTCGCCAACGGCGTGCAGCTCGTCAGCCAGACCGGCGAGGCGCTGAAGACGATCGAGACCTATATCGTCACCATCAACCAGCACATGGATGCGATCGCCACGTCTTCCAGAGAGCAGTCGGTCGGCTTGAACGAGGTCAACACGGCCGTCAACCAGATGGACCAGGTGACGCAGCAGAACGCCGCCATGGTGGAAGAGGCCAATGCCGCCGGCGCCACGCTTGCCAGCGAGGCCAACCGCCTGCGCGAGCTGATCGGCCAGTTCGATCTCGGCCGCGGCAGCACGCCGGCTGCCGCCCTGCGCTCCACCGCTTCCGTGATGGCCGCCCGTCCGACGCACGCCCCGGCCGCTTCGCCGGCGCGCGGCATGGTCGGCAAGATCGCCAAGGCGTTCGGCGGTGGCAAGGCTTCCGCTGCCGCTGCAACCAGCACGGAGAGCTGGGAAGAGTTCTGAGAGCTCTGCCTCGTACGCACATAAAAAGGCCGGGAGCGGAAATGCTCCCGGCCTTTTGCATTGTCCTGCCTTCAGGAACTCGGCGAGGCCGCCTCGATCATCGCCGTCAGGGTCGAGAGCCGGTCGGCGTCG
This sequence comes from Rhizobium sp. PK7-22, assembly GCF_056530405.1. Lineage (NCBI taxonomy): Bacteria > Pseudomonadati > Pseudomonadota > Alphaproteobacteria > Hyphomicrobiales > Rhizobiaceae > Rhizobium > Rhizobium sp. PK7-22. The sequence continues at coordinate 1,697,545 of NZ_CP096514.1, read as the reverse complement.
CGCGGCAGCTTGTCGGCGCGAAGCCTCGCAATGCGGGGGAAGCGCATGGCGACGCCCGACTTGTGGCGGGTGGAGCGGTTGATCCCCTCGAAGGCGACCTCGAGCACGAAGCCGAAATCCGGTTCGGCGCGAACGGCCCGCACCGGCCCGAAGCGCTCCACCGTGTTGTCGCGCACGAACTTGTCGAGCACTTCCAGTTCGGCGTCGGTGAAGCCGAAATAGGCCTTGCCGACCGGGACCAGCTGGTCGCCCTCCGGCGTCTGCGTCCACACTCCGAAGGTGAAATCGGAATAATAGCTGGAACGCTTGCCGTGGCCGCGCTGGGCATAGAGCATCACGGCATCGATATTGTAGGGCTCGCGCTTCCACTTGAACCAGGGCCCCTTCAGCCGTCCGGCCTGGTAGACGCTGTCACGGCGCTTGATCATGACGCCTTCGATCACGGGATCGGGCGGCTCGATGCGCAGCCGGTCGAGCTCCTTCCAGTCGGAGAAGGGCACGAGGTCCGACAGGTCGAAGCGGTCGTGCGGCGCCTTTTCGATCACCGTGCCGAGCCGCAAGCGACGCTCCAGGAAGGTTTTCGCGCGGATGTCCTCATCGCCTTCGAAGAGGAAGTCATAGGCACGCACGAAGGCGGGATAATCCTCCAGCATGCGGGCGGTCACCGTCTTGCGGTTCAGCCGCTGCTGCAAATCGGAGAAGGTGCGGGTCGGGTTGTTGGAGCGCATCGTGCCTCCGACCAGCAGCTCGCCGTCCACCACGCCGTCGAAATTGATCGAGCCCACCACGTCGGGAAAGGCTCCGGTGATGTCGTCGCCGGAGCGGGAATAGAGTTTTTTCGTGCCGCCGTAGCTCGACATCTGCACGCGGATGCCGTCCCATTTCCATTCCGCGGCGTAGTCGGCCGGATCGAGCTTCTCCAGATCGCCGTTTTCCACCGGATTGGCGAGCATCACGGAGTGGAAGATCGCCGGCGTTGCCAGCACCGGCTTCTCCGCCCTGCCCTCCAGCCAGGCAAACAGCGGCTCGTAGGGCGGCTCCAGGCCGTGCCAGAGCGTCTCGATCTCGGTCACGTCGCGGCCGTGCTCGCCCGTGCCGCTCATGTCGGAGAGCGCCTGCTTGGCAAGCCGCGCCGAGACGCCGATGCGCGGCGAACCGGTGGCAAGCTTCAGGAAGGCGAAGCGGCCGGCCGGATCGAGCTCGTCGAGAAGCGTGCGCACCGCGGCGCGGACCTCGGTGCGGCCGAGCGCGTTCATCATCGTCACGACCTCGGAGAGCCGCGGCTGCGCCTCGTCCACCGTGTCGTCCTTCTCGCCGCCGTCCCAGACGAGCGCGATGGTTTCGGCCAAATCGCCGACGTAGTCGTAGGAATACTGGAAGAGCACCGGGTCGAGCTTTTCCAGCACGAGCTCGCGCAGCAGCGCCGGCTTGACGCTTCGCAGGTCGAGCGTGCCGGCGAGCGCGGCAAGGCCATAGCCGCGGTCCGGATCGGGCGTGTCGCGAAAATAGTCCGCGAGCAGCTTCAGCTTGCCGTTGCGCGAGGGGGTGAGGACGAGGCGGTCGAGGAGGTCGGAGAAGGCTTTCATGGGCTGACCTCGACGGCAGAGGGCGAGGCATATTCCCCTCTGTCACTTCGTGACATCTCCCCCACAAGGGGGGAGATTGGGAGCCAGCGGTCACGCCCCATCCGATCTCCCCCCTTGTGGGGGAGATGCCCGGCAGGCCAGAGGGGGGTGCCGCGGAAACGATCGGCGAGCAGCTTCAGCTTGCCGTTGCTCGGGGGGGTGAGGACCAGGCGGTCGAGGAGGTCGGAGAAGGCTTTCATGGGGTGACCTCGACGGCAGAGGGCGAGGCATACCCCCCTCTGTCACTTCGTGACATCTCCCCCACAAGAGGGAAGATTGGGAGCCAGCGGTCACGCCCCATCCGATCTCCCCCCTTGTGGGGGAGATGCCCGGCAGGGCAGAGGGGGGTGCCGCGGAAACGATCGGCGAGCAGCTTCAGCTTGCCGTTGCGCGAGGGGGTGAGGACGAGGCGGTCGAGGAGGTCGGAGAAGGCTTTCATGGGGTGACCTCGACGGCAGAGGGCGAGGCATATTCCCCTCTGTCACTTCGTGACATCTCCCCCACAAGGGGGGAGATTGGGAGCCTGCGGCAGCGCTCCATCCGATCTCCCCCCTTGTGGGGGAGATGCCCGGCAGGGCAGAGGGGGGTAATTCCGAGTTCCATCATCAATCCCCCTCGTCCTCATAGCCGACCAGATGCAGCGGGCGGGCGGGGAGGCCCTGGAGTTCGCACCAACGCACCAGCGCCTCCTCCCGGCCATGGGTGACCCAGACCTCGGAGGGCGAGACCTCGCGGATGGTCTCCAGCAGCTCCGGCCAGTCGCAATGGTCGGAGATGACCAGCGGCAGCTCCACGCCGCCCTGCTTGGCGCGCTGGCGCACCATCATCCAGCCGGAGGCAAACGAGATCAGCGGCTCGTTGAAGCGGCGCGCCCAGCGATCCTGAAAGGCCGACGGCGGGCCGACGACGACGGCGCCCTTGAAGAGGTCCGGCGTGCTCTTCTCGATCGTCGCCGGGCGGATGTCGCCGAGCTCGATCCCCTGCCCGCGGTAGTAGTCGCAGAGTTTCGCGAGCGCGCCGTGGATGTAGATCGGCTCGTCATAGCCGCAGTCGCGGATCAGGCGGATGACGCGCTGCGCCTTGCCGAGCGCATAGGCGCCGACAAGGTGACTGCGTTCGGGAAACTGCTTCAGCGAGGTCAGGAGCTTGCCGATCTCGGCTTTCGGATCCGGGTGGTGGAAGACCGGCAGGCCGAAGGTCGCCTCGGTGATGAAGACGTCGCAGGGGACGGGCACGAAGGAGGCGCAGGTGGGATCGACGCCGCGCTTGTAGTCGCCGGAGACGTTGATCCGCAGCCCGTCCTTCTCGATCAGGATCTGCGCGGAGCCCAGCACATGGCCTGCGGGCTGGAAGCTGACGGTCACGCCGTTCACATCGATCCGCTCGCCCCAGGCGGCCGCCTGTTCCGATCCGGTGAAATCCTCGCCGTAGCGGATGCGCATGATGTCGAGCGTCTGGCGCGTCGCCAGCACCTTGCCGTGGCCGGCGCGGGCGTGGTCGGAATGGCCATGGGTGATCAGCGCCCGCTCGACGGGCCGGACCGGATCGACATGGAAGCGGCCGATGGGGCAGAACAGCCCGGCCGGGGTGGGGTGAAGCAGCGCCTCTGGTTTCATGCCCTCAAGATAGGGCGGCCGGGGGCGGATAGAAGATATCCGACCCCGGGCCCGGCGGAAAAATCCGGGATCAGGCTTTCGCGGCGACGGCGGGCGGCAGACGGACGTTCTTCAGCATCAGCGCGGCGACAAGGCCGATGACGCAGAGGAAGGCGGCGGCGGAGAAGAGCGTGCCGAAGGCGCCCGCGTAGATCATGCCGATCTCGTGCTGCACGTCGGGCGGCAGGGTCGCGAGCAGCTTCGGCGTCAGCTCGGCGAGGCTTGCGACGCCCGGCAGGTTCAGGGTGAGATTGCCGAGGTAGGAGCCGATGATGGCGCCATAGATGGAGATGGCAATCGCCGCGCCGCCCATGCGGCTCAGGGTGACGGCGCCCGTCGCGGCTCCGACGTCGGCGCGCGGGGCGCTGTTCTGGACGGCGATCACCGGCGCCTGCTGGCCGAATCCGATGCCGAGCCCCTGCAGCGTCAGCAGCAGACCGACGAGAATGAGCGGCGTTCCGGCCTCCAGCCGCGACATCAGCAGAAGCGCGACGATGTTCAGCGTCACGCCGATCAGCATGAAGGGCTTGTAGCGGCCGTAGCGGGCGATCAGACGTCCCGCGGAGAGCGATCCGCCGACGATGCCGCCGGTGACGCAGATGAAGAACAGGCCGGCGACGCTGGGCGACAGGCCGGTCGTCGTCTGCAGGAAGAGAGCGAGATAGTTGGTGAGGCCGATGCCGACGCCGCCGCTGGTGAGGGCGATCACGATGAACAGCGGGAAGGTCGGATCGCGAAACAGGCGCAGCGGCATGATCGGCTCGGCGACGCGCCGTTCGACCGCGATGAAGAGGCCGATGCAGACGACGCCGATGGCAGCGACCGCGAGGTTCTGCCAGGCGGTGAGCGCCCCGAAGATCTGCCGGCCGTCGGCAAAGAGCACGACGGAGGTGGTGAAGCCGGCCAGCAGGAGGGCGCCGAAATAGTCGATCTTCGGCAGGCGGGTCGGCCGGCGGTGCGGCAGCAGGAGAAGGAGCCCGGCGAGGATGACGATGCCGATCGGCAGATTGATCAGGAAGATCGAGCGCCAGCCGAAGAGATCGCTGAGCGTGCCGCCCAGCGTCGGGCCGATGCTGCCCGAGGCCATCAGCATCAGGCTCGAATAGCTCTGGTAGCGGGCCCGCTCGCGCGGTTCGAAGAGATCGGCGTTGATGGAGAAGATGGAGACCATGATGCCGCCGCCGCCCATCCCCTGGAAGACGCGCGCGGCGATCAGCGAGTCCATCGACCAGGCGACGCCGCAGAGCAGCGAGCCGAGTACGAAGATGGAGATCGCCGCCAGCATCACGAACTTGCGGCCGAAGAGATCGCCGAGCTTGCCGTAGACGGGCATGACGGCGCTCATCGCCAGAAGATAGGCGGAGCCCACCCAGGCGAAGCGGTCCAGCGCCCCGAACTCGCCGACGATCGTCGGCAGTGCGGTGGAGACCACCTGATTGTCCAGCGTCGCCATGAACAGCGCCGCCATCAGGAACCAGAAGACGACGAGCCGCTGCCGGTGATCTTCGATGAGCGGACGCACGGGCTGGGCAGTCATATCCATGGGAGGTTCCTGGGAGAGATCGAGATTGTCACGACATATGTGCGTTTAGCACATATATGTCAATCGCAAATACTTGTTCAACTCACCGGTTTCTGGCAGGATGAAACGGAGGAATGTGAGGAGCCATGCCCGTGAATGCACCATCGACCGCCAGGGCCAGTTCGCCCGACGGCCTGCAGACTATCGACCAGACGCTGACGCGGATGCGGCTTGTCATCCGCAAACGGACGATCGGCCGGATGGCGATCGCCAAGGTGACGCCCGGTCTGGACGTGTCTCACCTGGACGTCCTGGAAGCGATGCGCATCCTTGGCGCGGAGGGCGGCGAGATCACCGTCGGGGCGATCGCCGAAACGATGCGCATGGACCCCTCGCGCGGCAGCCGGATGGTGGCCGAACTCGTGTCGCGGGGCATTCTGGAGCGGGCGGTCTCGCAGGCGGATGCGCGCCGCTCGATCGTCAAGCGCACGCCGCTCGGCGACACGCTGCTGCGCGAGGTGCGGGCGGTGAAGCAGGCGCTGGTGGCAGAGGTCCTGTCGGGCTGGACGGAGGAGGAAGTCGCCGTGTTTGCAGAACTCTTCGAGCGGTTCACGACCGGCTTCGAGGCTGCCACGGCGAAAGACTAGCACCCCGTCGCTGTCTCCTGCCCGCGGTCAGGCCTGCTGCCAGACCTTCAGTCGGTCGCGGCCGCCGCCCTTGGCCTCGTACATGGCCTTGTCCGCCTTGGCGAGAAGCGCTTCCGGCGTGTCACCATCGTCGGGGAAGAAGGCGACACCCATGCTGCAGGTCACCTCGATCACCTCTCCCTCGAGGACGAAGGGCCGGGAGATGGCGGCCCGCAGTTCCTCAAGCCTTGCGACCATGCTGCCCTGCTGCTCATACGCCGGATTGCTGAAGACGATGGCGAATTCATCGCCGCCGAGCCGCACCAGCAGATCGCTGGGGCGGATGCAGTGCGACAGGCGCAGGGCAAGCGCCCGCAGCACGTCGTCGCCCGCGGCATGGCCGAGCGTGTCGTTGATGTGCTTGAAGTTGTCGAGGTCGATATAGGTGACCGTAATCCGGCGCGCTTCCCGGCTCGCCTCGGCGATGGCACGGCCGAACTGGGCCCAGAACAGCGTGCGGTTGGGCAGTCCCGTCAGCGGGTCGTGGTGCGCCATGTGATGGATCCGGGCCTCGGCCCGCATCCGCTCGATGGCGATGCCGGCGATGTCGGTCGCCATGGCCATCACTTCCTGCTCCATCTGCGTCGGCTCCCGCACCGTTCTCGAATAGAGCGCGAAGGTGCCGAGCACTGTGTCTTCCGCAGACAGGATGGGTGTCGACCAGCACGACCGGAAACCGTACCGAAGCGGCAGATACCTTAGATTCTCCCAGAGCGGATCATTGAGCACGTCGCTGCAGACGACCGGCTCGCGGCGCCATGCGGCCGCGCCGCAGGCGCCGGCTCGAGGCCCGATGTCGACGCCGTCGATCTCCGCCCGATAGGCTTCAGGCAAACCCAGGGCGGCGGCGTAGCGAAGACGGTCCGATCCCTCCTCCAGGAGGAGGACGGCTGCCGTCAGACCGTCCAGCTCTTCCTCGACCAGGGCAACGAGCGCATGGAGAACCTGATCCAGCGGGCGACTGCGTGCGACCATGTCGAGCAGGCGGGCATGGCCGCGGCGCAGATCGTCCTGACGCTTTCGCTCGGTGATGTCACGCGAGATGCCGATCATTCCGACAATGCGCTCTTCCTGATCCCGCAGCGGCGTCTTCGTCGATTGCATCCAGCGCAACTTGCCGCCGAAGTCCACCAGATGCTCCAGGTCCACCATGGGCTCACCCGAAGACATCACCGATTGTTCGGCCAGAAACAGCTCCTCCGCCGCCTCCTGCTGGAAGAAGTCGAAGTCGGTCTTGCCAAGGAGGCTGGTCGGGCTGGCGAGGTTGTGGGAGCGCGCGGTGCTGGCATTGGCGAGCACGAAGCGGCTGCGCCGGTCCTTGATGTAGATCTGCTCGGGGAACTGGTCGATCAGCGAGTGGGCGTTCAGCTCGTTGATGACAAGCAGCGCATCGTGGATGTCCCCGACCGTCGAGATCCTCAGGAGACGGCTGCACAACTGCTCGAGTGAATCCGCAGCAGGCTGCGGATGCACGGCGCTTGACATGGGACGTTCCATCCGATGTCTCTCCTAAGAACGGGATCTTCCACACAGGCTGATCGGTCGGGGGATAGTGAATGCCAACTCCTTAATGTTCTTTAATAGAAAGAGATAAAATACGAGGTTTGCACCAGATAAAGGCGTTCGTGCCCGGATCGTGCGTAAGCGTACACTCTGGGCAACAGGGGATGGCAAGGATGATCAGCAGGCGGAGCATGATGGCGGCATTGGCGGCGACGGCGGGGGCAAGCTTCGCCGGCCAACGCGCTGCCTGGTCGGCTCCGGCGCTCTCGCTCACCGATCTGCGCGGCTCGATCGACGCCGGCGCCGCCGGGCTTTCGCCGACGCCGGGCGAGGACCAGACGCGGCAGCTCACTGAACTCATCGAGGCGGCAGTGCGCAGCGACCAATGGGTCTTCCTGCCCCCCGGCCGCTACGAGGTGTCGAACCTGACGCTGCCGGACAGGACCCGCCTCACCGGCATCGCCGGCGCCACGGAGATCGCCTATTCCGGCACGGGCTCATTCATCGACGCGGGAGCGGCGAACCGGGTCGAGCTGTCGAACATCATCTTCAATGGCGCCGGCCTTGCACTGCCCGAAGTCGTGCCGGCGATGCTGAACCTGCGCGACGTCTTCGACCTCACGATCGACAACTGCAGCCTGAAGGGCAATGCCAAGACGGCGCTGCAGATCGAGCGCTGCGGCGGACGCATCATCAACTGCCGGATCTCGGAGATCGGTGAATACGGCCTCTACGCGATCGACAGCACGGGGCTGGCGGTCAAAGACAACACCGTCTCCGGCTGCGGCAACGGCGGGCTTTTGATCCACCGGCGCCAGAAGGGCGAGGACGGTTCGATCGTCTCCGGCAACCGCATCAGCCGCACCGGCTCGACCTATGGCGGCACCGGCCAGTACGGCAATGCCATCAACCTCTACCGCGCCGACGGCGTCATCGTCTCCGGCAACCATATCTCCGACAGTGCCTTCACGGCGATCCGCGCCAATTCGTCCTCGAACATTCAGATTGCCGACAATCAGTGCCTGCGCTCCGGCGAGACGGCCATCTACTCCGAATTCGGCTTCGAGGGCGCGATCGTCACCGGCAACCTGGTGGATGGTGCTGCGAACGGCATCAACATCGCCAATTTCAACGAGGGCGGGCGGCTCGCGATCGTCGCCAACAACATCATCCGCAATATCTCCCTGACCGGTCCCTACGAGCACGACAGCGTCGGCTTCGGGATCGGCATCGGCGTCGAGGCGGATACCGTCGTCTCCGGCAATGTCATCGAGAACGTGCCGCGCTTTGCCATGCTGCTGGGCTGGGGACCCTATCTGCGCAATGTCGCCGCCACCGGCAATATCGTGCGGTCGGCAAGGATCGGCTGTGCCGTCTCGGTTGCCGAAGGTGCCGGCAGCGCGCTGATCAGCGGCAATATCTTCGAGGGCATGGCCGACGGCGCCGTCATCGGCTTTCGCTGGCACGATGCGGCAACGCAGGAGCTCGGCAAGGGAGACGAAGCGTTCGCGCACCTCACCATCGCCGGCAACCGGATCGGCTGACCCATCGAAACAATTCATCGACAGGCAACGGCGAATGATCTTCCGTTTGCGCCCGCCAGACCGTAGCGTGCCCCGGCATTCCCAAGGAGGATCCCGATGCTGACGATCTATGGTGTCTATCGCTCGCGCGCGACGCGGCCGCTCTGGCTGGCGGAAGAAATCGGCCTAACCTATGCGCTGAAGCCGGTGATCCAGGCCTACCGCCTGCCGCAGGCAGATGCTGACGGTGCGGTGCTCAGCACCCAGTCGCCCGAGTTCCTGGCCATCAACCCGATGGGGTCCATCCCTTCGATCGACGACGGTGGGTTCGTGCTGCACGAATCGCTGGCCATCACGCTTTATCTCGCCAAGAAGTATGGCGGGGAGCTGGGACCACGGGATATCGCGGAAGACGCGCTCATGACGCAGTGGGGGCTGTTTGCCGCGACCAGCATCGAACCATCGGCGCTGGACCTCCAGAAGCTGCTCGGCAGCGACCAGGCCGGCACCGAGGATGGCAAGGCTTCGGTGGCGGTACTCGCCAAGAGCCTGGAGCGGCCGCTGGACGTGCTCGAAGGGCATTTGAAGGAAAACCCCCACATGGTTGGCGGCCGCTTTACCGCAGCCGACATCATGGTGGCCGAAATCGTCCGCTATGCGCAGGGCCATGCGCCGCTGTTCGATGCCCGCCCGGCGCTGAAGGCCTGGCTGGAGGCCTGCCAGGGACGCGCGGCCTTCAAGGCGATGTGGGAACGACGGCTGCAGGAACCGGCTTGACCAGGTCCATCGTCATCGTCAGCATCTCTTCGCGCAGCCAGTCCCTGAACGCCCGAACCTTGGCGGGGGGCCGGCTGCCGGAGCGGGTGACGAGGTAGTGCCCCATGCCCGTCGGGGCCTCGACCTGAAACGGCTTCACCAGCCGGCCCTGCTCCAGGGCAAAGCCGGCGAGCGTCTGCCAGGCGAGCATGACGCCCTGCCCGGCCATCGTCGCATCGAGACAGAGCGAGGCGTCGTTGAAGACATGGCGGGCGGCCATCTCGGCGCCGCCCAGGCCGGCTTCCTTCAGCCAGACGTCCCAGGAGAACATGGCCGGACCGTCAATGATGGCGGGCAACTTCAGGATGTCGGCCGGCTCCCGCAGCGCCTCCGCCAGCGCGGGTGCGACCACGGGAAAGACCCGCTGCATCATCAGCAGCTCCGCATCGACGCCCGACCAGCTGCCGCGCCCCACCCGGATGCCGAGATCGACATCGCCTGCCCCGAGATCCGCCAGCGCCGTCGTGGCGTCGATCCGCAGCCGGATGTCGGGATGGCGGCGCGAGAAGCGGTCGAGGCGGTGAACGAGAAAGCGGGCGGCAAAGACAGGCGCGACGGAGATCGTCAGCAGGGTCTCGTCGGTCTGGCGTCCCAGCGTCACGGCATGGGAAAGTGACTGAAATCCTTCCGTCAGCCCGGCCAGCAGCGGGCGCGCGGCAGCCACCGGCGCCATGCCCTTCGGCAGCCGCTGGAAGACCGGCCGCCCCAGTTGCGTCTCCGCCTTGATGACCTGCTGGCTGACTGCGCCGATGGTCACGCCCATCTCGTCCGCGGCAGCCTGAAGCGAGCCGAGGCGGCCGACCGCCTCGAGTGCCCGCAACCCGTTCAGATGCAGCGTGTTCAGGTTCTTCATGCAGGTTTTCTATACCCGTTCGCTGAAGAACTCAATTGATCCGACCGCGCTCGATCGGCATCTTTACCTCGCAAGTCAACACTCACTTGCGAGGTGCCCGCCATGCAGCCGCTACAGATATTCTTTAACGCAGTTCAGTGGCTCCGTTCGCCGGATGGCCCGTCTCTTTGTCAAGACGATCCGCTCGCAGATCCGCTGATCGCCGCCATGACCGAGCGGCAGCTTGCCGATCTGCCGCTGCCGCGACCCGATTTGCCAGCGACCGTGGAGCAAGAAACGGAGCTTGCCCGCTGCGCCTGACGCTCAGGCGGCAGCGGCTTCCTTTTCCGTCTCCAGGGCGCGCTGGACCGCCGGGCGCTGGCGCATGCGGCGATAGTGAGCGGCGACATTGGGGAAGTCGTTGATGTCGATGCCGACCCCGCCCAGCCAGTCGGCCATGGTGAAGAGGTAGCCGTCGGCGACAGAATACTCCTCGCCCAGCACCCAGGGCCCGGCGAAGAGGTCGTTCTCGATGATCGTGAAGCTGTCGCGCATGTTCTGCGGCATCTTGGCGGCCATGTCGTCCAGCGATTCCTGCCTTTCCGCCCAGCGGTAGCCGCGTCGGCGATGGGCATAGGCGACATGGACGGTGGAGGCGATGAAGCTGTTGAAGCCCTGCATGCGCGCGAAGGCGAAGGGATCGTCGAGCGGCGCAAGCTTCGCCTCAGGGGCCGCCTGGGCGATGAAGGCGAGGATGGCGGGGCTCTCGATCAGCGTGCCCTTGTCGGTCACCAGCGCCGGCACCCGGCCGTTGGGATTGTGCTTCAGGTATTCGGGGGACCGCTGTTCGTTCTCGGCAAACTGAAGGCGCCGCAGCTGATAGGGCAGACCGGATTCGGCCAGCGCGATATGGCTGGCAAGCGAGCAGGCATTCGGCGAGAAATAAAGCGTGTACATGCGGGTCCTCCGGTTGACGACGTTGTCGCGGCGGCACCGCGCAATCCGTCCCCAAGTGATCTGTCGCCAAAAGCGGCGCGTATCAAGTGGCGACCAGACCGGAGGACCAGAATCTTGCGTTTTCGCGCCCTGCTGTGTGCTGCCATCGCCATCACCACCCTCGTTCACCTTCCTGCCCGGGCCGAGGGCGGGCGGGTCACCGCGGATGAGATCCGGCAGTCGATCATCGGGCGGCGCATCTATCTTGGCGCCCCGCTCGGCGGCGAATTTCCGCTGAACTACCGGCCGTCCGGCGTGGTCGACGGCGACGGCGAGGCGCTGGGCATCGGTCGACTGGTGCGACCGAAGGACGAGGGCAGATGGTGGATTTCGGGCGACCGGCTCTGCCAGCAGTTCCGCAACTGGTACAAGGGTGCACCCTTGTGCTTCGAGCTATACCGGGCAGGCGACGGCCGCCTGACCTGGATCCGCGACAACGGCCAGACCGGCACGGCGCGGATCGGGGAAAGCCTCTAGGGGGTTTCCCCTGCCGGTAAGGACGTCCCTTTTGCCCCGCAACGGAATATCCCTCTGTGTCGAAGATGATCAAGAAAGCACACCTGCCCACGAAGACCTGCGCATCCTGCGGCCTGCCGTTCGCGTGGCGGCGCAAGTGGGAGAAGACCTGGAATGACGTCAAATTCTGTTCAGAGCGGTGCCGTCGATCCAGGCTGAATAACAAGCCCTGAGTCCGGGCCCGGTGTCCGCCATCAGGTCAGGCGAACATCGCATCGGTAACGCGCACGTCGCCGACATGCATGCCGTTCCAGTTCTTCATCTGGTGGTTGGCCATCTGCATCAGCGTCGCGTGGGTCTCGCCGTCCTTGTCGAAGTAGCGGGCGATCAGCGCCAGGATCATGGCTTCGGCCGCGCGCGTCGTGCCGTCCTCGCATTTGACCGCCATGGCGATGCCCTGCTCGGGAAGGGCTGCGATGAAGACGCCTTCGGCGCCGGTCTTGGCAAAGATCTTGCCCGGCGCCACCTGCATCAGCTTGGTGCAGGTGCGCTTGGTGCCGGCGACGTAGAAGGGTTCGGCCATGCAGGCGTCCATCAGCCGGCGGGAGGCCTTGGCGCGGACAGGCTCCAGCCCCTGCCCCGTCAACATCTTGGCGAACCCGTGCGCAAGGCCGCGCAGCGGCATGGCATAGGTCGGGATGGAGCAGCCGTCGATGCCGCAATTGTCCGCAGCCAGTGTGGCGCCGGTCAGGCTTTCCATCGTGGCGCGGATATCGGCCTGCAGCGGGTGGTCATAGTTCACATAGCCCTCGACCTCGTAGCCGATATGGCTGCAGGTGCAGACGAAGCCGGAATGCTTGCCGGAGCAGTTGTTGTGGAGCGCGTTCGGCCTGTCGAGGGTGCGAGCCTGGTGGATCAGCGTCTTCTGGTCCGACGACCAGTGCGAGCCGCATTCCAGTGCGGAGGCATCACGGCCGGCGCGTTCCAGCATCGAGGCGGCGAGCACCACATGCTCGTCCTCGCCGGAGTGGGAGGCACAGGAGATCGCCAGTTCCTTGTCGCCGAAGCCGTAGGCGTCAGCGGCGCCGCTCTCTACCAACGGCAGTGCCTGCATGGCCTTGCAGGCCGAACGGGGGAAGATGCCGGCGTCGACGTCGCCGAAGGAGAAGAGGCTCTTGCCATCGCCATCGACGACGATCCCCAGGCCGCGGTGCCGGCTTTCGACGAGGCTGCCGCGGGTGACTTCGACGGTAACGGGATTTTGCATGGATCAGTCCTGGAATTGCCGGTTTCAATCGCTCATAGCCGACAGCAACACGGTTTGCACGAGGTCTTGCATGAAATATCTGAAACGGCTGCTGCTGGTGATCTTCGTCATCTACCTCCTGCCGACCTTCGCCACGGCGGGCTGGTGGGCGATCCAGGAGAGGCCGGGCCGCTGGAGCGAGGCACGCTGGTCGTCGGCGCAGATCCTGCCGCAGCCGGGCGAGAGCGAGGAGGCGGCCATCTACGTCTTCTCGGCGGCCACGGGCGGCATGAAGGGTGCCGTGGCGAGCCATGCCTGGATCGTCACCAAGGACAAGGGCGCCGACAGCTATACGCGCTACGACAAGGTGGGATGGGGATCGCCGATCCGGCGCAACCACCGGCCGGCGGATGCCTTCTGGTATTCCAACACGCCGCAGATGGTCACGGCGATCACCGGCGTCGATGCGGAGCTGCTGATTCCCAAGGTGGAGGGCGCCATCGCCGCCTACCCCTATGCGGAGCCCGGCGGCTACACGATCTTTCCGGGTCCCAACTCCAATACCTTCGTGGCCTATGTGCTGCGCACGGTGCCGGAGCTCGGCGCCGTCCTGCCGCCGCATGCGGTAGGCCGCGACTATCTCCCGGACGGCGAGTTCGTGCATCTGGATACTGATGGGCGTGACCTGCATGTGACGCTGCGCGGGCTCTTCGGCTTCTCGGCCGGCGTGCGCAGCGGCATCGAGGTGCATTTCCTCGGCCTGGTCGCCGGCCTCGACCTTGCCGACCCCGGCATCAAGGTGCCGGCGGTGGGGCGGATCGGCTTTTAAGAATTGCCTGCCGGCTGTATGATCCCCTCAAGCGGAGATTTTCAGCATGAACCAGATACCAAAACTTTCCCCGGATCTCGAACGGAGGATCGACACGCTGACCTCGCGAACAGGACGAGATCGCGACCATCTTCTGAAGCAGATCATTACCGAAGGGCTGGACGACATCGAAGCCGATCTCGAGGCAGACGCCGTGGAAAGCCGGATCGAGAGCGGTAAAGAAGCGACCCACAGCAGCGCCGAGGTCAGGAGGGCGCTTGGTCTGGAGGTAGCTCCAGACGCGAAAAAGGGTCGCGCTTGGCGACCCTTTCCGTGAATCTGGTCCGTTCAACGAACCCGGACGCTTGTGGCGTCCGAAGGAAGATGCGTTTAAGCCGAGGGCTGCCTCGCCAAAACCGATACCTTACCAAAGTTCGAAACGCAGACCGAAATCTCACTCGACATTGGATCACCTTCCTTTCATTACGTTGACGATGAACAGAATTTAGGTGCGCCGTTCGAAGTATGCAAGGCACGTAATGTAACGGGCGTCGAATTTATGTGAATTGCGCTGTGGCCGGCATCGCTTAGCATTCGCACACCGGACAGCGATTCACCTCAGCGCAGGTCCAGAACGATCTTGCCGATATGGCTGCTCGTCTCCATCAGCCGGTGCGCCTCCACCACCTGGTCGAAGGGCAGTACCGTGTGGATGACCGGTGCAACGTCCCCCTTTTCAAGGAGTGGCCAGACCTGGTCGCGCAGCTCGTCGCGGATCGCCCGCTTTTCCTCGGCCGTGCGTGGCCGCATCGTCGAGCCGGTGACCGTCAGGCGCTTGACCATGATCGGCGACAGGTTGACGCTTTCGGCAATCGCACCGCCGAGAAAGGCGATGATGGAGAGGCAGCCATCACGTCCGAGTGCATCGAGGTTCCGGTTGAAATAGGAAGCGCCGATCATGTCGAGGATCACGTCCACGCCATCGCCGCCGGTCTGCGACTTGATGACCTCGACGAAATCCTCGTCGCGATAGTTGATGCCGCGCCGCGCGCCGAGCTTTTCGCAGGCCGCGCATTTTTCGGCAGAGCCTGCGGTGGCATAGACTTCCGCGCCGAAGGCCTTGGCGAGCTGGATGGCGGTGGTGCCGATGCCGCTCGAGCCGCCGTGGATCAATACGCTTTCGCCTTCCGTCAGGCCGGCCATCTGGAAGAGGTTCGCCCAGACGGTGAAGAAGGTTTCCGGCAGGGCGGCGGCGCGCACCGCGTCATAGCCTTTCGGGAAGGGAAGCGCTTGGCCGGCCGGCAGGGCGCAATACTCAGCATAGCCGCCGCCGTTTGCCAGCCCGCAGATCTGCTCACCGATGGCAACGTCAGTCACACCCTCGCCGAGCGCCACGACCGTTCCGGCAACCTCCAGGCCGAGGATCGGGCTTGCGTCCTTCGGCGGCGGATATTTGCCGCTGCGCTGCGCGACGTCCGGGCGGTTGATGCCGGCCGCCTCGACCTTGACGATGACCTCGCCCGGACGGGGAAGCGGCACCGGGCCAGAGGCCATTTGCATCACCTCCGGCCCTCCGAAGCTCGGCACGTCGACGTAGCGCATCTCTTGGGGCAGTGGCATGGGGATCTCCTGCTGTGTTGAGAAGGAGACTTAGGACGGGCTGGCGACGCTGGAAAGGCAGGCGCCCGCCCCGGTGTCAATTTGTCTCGCCGAAAACCGAAAAGACGAGGCCGGAGGATGCGTCCTTGGCCAGCGCCTTGACGGCCGCGATGCTGCTGGCGATGCGGGCGCCGTCATCGAGCAGGAGACCCTTTGGAAGCTCAAGGACGCCGATCGAGCAGCGCAGCAGCGGAAAGAAGCGCTCGACGCCGGTGCGGTCATGGCCCTTGATCCGACCCGCTTCCCGTTCCTCCTGCGAGTAGAGCGTGACGACGTCATCGTGGAAATCGCTGAGCAGCCGCTCGAGGATTTCCGTCAGCTCCGCACGAGTCCAGTCGCGCACGCCGACGAAGAAATCATCGCCGCCGACGTGGCCTAGGAAATGGTCGTCGGAGAAGAAATAGCGGCGCAGCAGGGCGGCAAACAGCGAGATGGCATGGTCGCCGACGTGGAAGCCGTAGTTATCGTTGAACGGCTTGAAGTGGTCGAAGTCGCAGTAGCAGAAGAAGCGGGTGTCGTCGTCGTCGCGACCGGATTCCTGGATGAAGTCGCTGATGGCGCGGTTGCCCGGCAGGCTGGTCAGCGGGTTCTGGTCCTGGGCAACCTTCAGCTGCTTCTCGCTGATGACCTTGATCAGCGAGGCCGCGGAGACGACGCCGGCATAGCGCATGTTCTCCGTCAGGATGATGCAGTCGCTGTTGTCCATGCTGGCAAACAGGCTCATCAGCTCCTCCGCATCGGCATCCAGGCCAATGATCGGCGCCATGTCGACGAAATGCGAGATCGTCCGCTCGTAGACCTTGTTCTTGAGAAGATCACGGCCGAAGGGCTGATAGATGAATTCCTTGAGGTGATACTCGTTGATGACGCCGCGCGGTTCGCCGTTGGCGTTGAGGACGGGGAAGAAGGCCTGGCGCGGATTGCGCCGGAAGAGTTCGAAGACGGTGTCGATGCTCTCATGCTCGTAGACGGCAGGCAGGTTCTCGATCTGCTTGCGGATGAGGATCTCGTCGAGCGACTGGCTGGACCGGCGGACGCGGCCGATCTCCGCCAGATGCGGGAAAGCCGGCTGCAGTTCGTTGAGGATGGTCGTCGGCCGGGCGATGAAATAGCCCTGCACGAGATCGACGCCATATTCGCGGCAGGCCATCAGTTCGGCTTCCGTCTCGATGCCTTCGGCGATGACTCGGGTGCCGAGCACATGAGCGATATGGACGATGTTCTTGACGAGGTGGCGCTTGCGCGGGCTCTTGTCCAGGCCGTCGATGAAGTGGCGGTCGATCTTCAGGTAGTCCACCTGGTAGTCGCAGAGCAGCTTCATCTCGCCGTGGCCGACGCCGAAGTCGTCGATCGCCAGCTTGAAGCCGGCCTTGCGCAGCTTCGTGATCAATGCGGCGAATTCGGGCACGCTGGTGTTGTCGAAGCGCTCGGAGAGTTCGAAGCAGACGGACGACGGCGGGATGTTCAACTTGCCCAGGTGCTGGACCAGCCGCTCGATGATCAGATCGCCGTCCTTGATCAACCGGACGTCGAGATTGAGGAACAGCGTCACCGAGGCAAAATCCGGGACGGTCGCGAATTTGGCCAGCGACCGGCCGGCCATCATCTGCTCCAGCGCCAGCAGCTGGCCCGCCTCCGCCGCCTGATCCAGGAGTTCGAGCGGATTGGAAAAGCCGATGCGGTCATAGCCGCGCATCAGGGTCTCGTAGCCGAAGACCGTGCCCGTCGCGACCTCGACGATGGGCTGGAACGCCGTTTCCAGCACCAGTTTGGACAGCGTGAGCAACTGGTCTCCCGCATAACGCCTGAAAATGGCGGGCTCGATGAGGGAGGCCGAACTCATGAAATACTCCAATACGCAACCGCTTAAAACATGCGCAGAGCCTCACCCGAGATCGTCAATAAACCGTTGTCTCAGCATGACATTTTCATGAAATTTACAGGATGCGGCGGTCTCTGCTTCAACGCCGGGCTGCAAGCGCCACCGCGATCATCGCCCAGCCCTGCATCGTCAGGTCGACGGCCAGGAACAGGCCGAGGATCCAGAGGCTGTTGACCGGCCAGCCGATGGCGATGACGAGGCCGGCCAGCATGGTGACGACGCCGCCGAAGATCACCCAGCCGGATCCCCGCATCGGGCGCATCCTGATGCCGATCCAGGTGCGCACACCCCCTGCAACCAGCAAGGCGATCGCCATGAACAGGGTGAGGATGGCGGCGGTGAGCGCCGGGTTCCAGAAGGCCAGCATTCCGGCAAGGGTATAGAGAAGACCGCTTGCACCCCAGAAGACCGCTTCGCTCCAGCCCTTGACCTGAAGGGCATGGACGAACTGAAAGGCGCCGCCGACCACCATCATCGCGCCGATGTAGAAGACGGAGGCGACAGTCGCCAGGAAGAGATTGAGGAAAGCGAAAAGGCCGAAAATCAGCATCAGGATGCCGAGCGCGAGGAACCAGCCCCATTTGCCCCTCACCTGCTCCGCATGTGGGGTTTCCATTCCAAGTGCCATAACCAGCATCTCCAGACATCGGTATCGATCCCGAAACCCTATCATGAAAAAACGAGCAGGCCTTGCGCCACATCAACCGGCAGGCGGCGCCGTAAGGTTTTTATTGATTGACGGCTCAATCAAATCTATATTCTCCGAAACGGAGATCATCGACATGCCCCGGATCGGGATGGAGTCCTTGCGCCGCAAGGCGCTGGTGGATGCAACGTTGCGAACGATCGGCCAGCGCGGCTCGCTGGACGTGACGATGTCGGATATCGCCCGCGAGGCCGGCGTCTCGCCGGCGCTTGCGCATCACTACTTCGGCAGCAAGCAGCAGCTGCTGGTTGCCAGCATCCGCAGCCTTCTGAATCGGCTGCGGGCGGATGCCGTGGCGGCGATGCAAAACCTTGAGACGCCGCGCGAGCGACTGTCGGCGATCATCCGCGTCTGCTTCCACCAGGACCAGTTTGCACCCGAGACGGTCGCGGCCTGGCTTGCCTTCTATGTCGAGGCGCAGCGCTCGGAAGAGGTGCGCCGGCTGCTGGTCATCTATGCGCGGCGGCTGCGATCCAATCTGCTCGACAGCCTCGGGCGTCTCTGCCCGCCGGACAATGCGGTGCGCATCGCCGAGGGCGTGGCCGCCATGATCGACGGGCTCTACATCCGCCAGAGCCTGCGCGCCGGACCGAGCAGCAGCACGGCCTCGATCACGCTGACCGAAGACTATCTCGACCTGCAACTGCGCCCGTTCCTGCGGGACACAGGCCCATGAGCAGGCCCGACACCACCCATTGCCACCGCCGAGGAGAATGACCATGCGCGCCCAGCCGAAAGCCAGCCACTTCATCGACGGCAGCTATGTGGAAGACACCGCCGGCACGCTGATCGAGAGTATCTATCCTGCGACCGGCGAAGTGATCGCCCGGGTGCATGCCGCAACGCCTGCCATCGTCGAACAAGCCGTTGCTTCCGCCAAGCGGGCGCAGACGGAATGGGCGGCGATGAGCCCGACGGCGCGCGGCCGCATTTTGAAACGCGCTGCGGACATCATGCGCGCGCGCAACTACGAGCTCTCGGAACTCGAGACGCTCGATACCGGCAAGCCGATCCAGGAGACGCTCGTTGCCGATCCGACCTCCGGCGCCGACAGCTTTGAATTCTTCGGCGGCATCGCGGCGACCGCACTGAACGGTTCGCATATCCCGCTCGGGGCCGACTGGGCCTATACCAAGCGCGTGCCGCTCGGCGTCTGCGTCGGCATCGGCGCCTGGAATTACCCGCAGCAGATCTGCTGCTGGAAGGCCGCACCGGCGCTGGCTGGCGGCAATACCATGGTGTTCAAGCCCTCGGAAATGACGCCGCTCGGAGCGCTGAAGATCGCCGAGATCCTGATCGAGGCCGGTGCGCCGAAGGGCGTCTTCAACGTCATCCAGGGCGACCGCGAAACCGGCCCGCTGCTGGTCGAGCACCCGGATGTGGCCAAGGTGTCGCTGACCGGCTCGGTGCCGACGGGCCGCAAGGTTGCGGCGGCCGCCGCCGGCCATCTCAAGCATGTGACGATGGAGCTCGGCGGCAAGTCGCCGCTGATCGTCTTCGACGATGCCGACATCGACAGCGCGGTCGGCGGCGCCATGCTCGGCAACTTCTATTCGACCGGCCAGGTCTGCTCCAACGGCACGCGCGTCTTCGTGCAGAAGCGCATCAAGGACGAATTCCTGAGCCGCCTGAAGGCGCGCACCGAGGCGATCGTCATCGGCGACCCGATGGACGAGGCGACCCAGATGGGACCGCTCGTCTCGCGGGCGCAGCGCGAAAAAGTGCTCTCCTACATCGAGACGGGCAAGGCCGAAGGCGCCACGCTGGTGACCGGCGGCGGCATTCCCAACGATGTCCCCGGCGAGGGCTGCTACGTGCAGCCGACGGTGTTTGCCGACGTCAACGACGGAATGACGATCGCGCGCGAAGAGATCTTCGGGCCGGTGATGTGCGTGCTGGATTTCGACCACGAGGCGGAGGTGGTCGACCGCGCCAATGCCACCGAATTCGGCCTGTCCGCCGGCGTCTTCACGAGCGATCTCAGCCGCGCCCACCGGGTGGTGGACCGGCTGCAGGCTGGCACGCTGTGGATCAACACCTACAATCTCTGCCCGGTCGAGATCCCCTTCGGCGGCTCCAAGCAATCCGGCTTCGGCCGCGAGAATTCGGCGGCAGCGCTGGAGCATTATACAGAGCTGAAGACGGTCTACGTGGCAATGGGGCCGGTGGAGGCGCCGTATTGAGATTTGTTGTGGCTGCATCCGAGCAAGAACGCCCCCCTCTGCCCTGCCGGGCATCTCCCCCACGAGGGGGGAGATCGGATAGGCGCGGCCGCTCGCCAAGACAACAAGAGCTGGAGACAGGCGCGCGCTCCGTAAGGTTCGAAGGTCATGCCGCTTGTGATCTCCCCACCCTTGGGGGAGATGGCCGGCAGGCCAGAGGGGGGCTGACACGGCACAACCTCAATAGGTCGAAAGAAACTTACCATGCTTGAAGCAGATTTCGTCATCATCGGTTCCGGCTCGGCGGGGTCGGCCATGGCCTATCGGCTGTCGGAGGACGGCAAGCATTCGGTGATCGTCATCGAGGCAGGCGGATCGGATTTCGGGCCGTTCATCCAGATGCCGGCAGCACTTGCCTGGCCAATGAGCATGAAGCGCTACAACTGGGGCTACATGTCCGAGCCCGAGCCGCATCTCGGCAACCGGCGCATCACCGCGCCGCGCGGCAAGGTGCTCGGCGGGTCGTCGTCGATCAACGGCCTCGTCTACGTGCGCGGTCACGCGGAAGACTTCAACCGCTGGGAGGAACTGGGCGCCCGCGGCTGGTCCTATGCGGACGTGCTGCCCTATTTCAAGCGGATGGAGCACAGCCATGGCGGCGAGGATGGCTGGCGCGGCAAGGACGGACCGCTGCACGTGCGCCGTGGACCTTTCGTCAACCCGCTCTTTCATGCCTTCATCGAAGCCGGCAAGCAGGCGGGCTTCGAGGCGACCGACGACTACAACGGCTCCAAGCAGGAAGGCTTCGGCCTGATGGAGCAGACGATCCACCTCGGCCGGCGCTGGTCGGCGGCGAATGCCTACCTGCGGCCGGCGATGAAGCGCAAGAACGTGAAGCTGGTCTACGGACTGGCGGAGAAGATCGTCATCGAGAACGGTCGCGCCACCGGCGTCGAGGTCGTGCAGGGCGGGCAGACGGAGATCGTCAAGGCCAATCGCGAGGTGATCGTCGCCGCCTCCGCGTTCAACTCGCCGAAACTCCTGATGCAGTCGGGCATCGGCCCGGCGCAGCACCTGCAGGAGATGGGGATCGAGGTAAAGCTCGACCGGCCGGGCGTCGGCGCCAACCTGCAGGACCACATGGAGTTCTATTTCCAGCAGGTGTCGAAGAAGCCGGTGTCGCTCTATTCCTGGCTGCCGTGGTTCTGGCAGGGAGTGGCGGGCGCGCAGTGGCTCCTGTCGAAGTCCGGGCTCGGCGCCTCCAACCAGTTCGAGGCCTGCGCCTTCCTGCGATCGGCGCCGGGTCTGAAGCAGCCGGACATCCAGTATCATTTCCTGCCCGTGGCGATCTCCTACGACGGCAAGGCGGCGGCCAAGAGCCACGGCTTCCAGGCGCATGTCGGCTTCAACATGTCGAAATCGCGCGGCTGCGTGACGCTGCGATCGGCCGATCCGAAGGACGATCCGGTGATCCGCTTCAACTACATGAGCCATCCGGAGGACTGGGAGAAGTTTCGCCACTGCGTGCGGCTGACGCGCGAGATCTTCGGCCAGGAGGCCTTCGCCCCCTATCGCGGGCCGGAGATCCAGCCGGGAGAGTCGGTACAATCCGACGAGGCGATCGATGCCTTCCTGCGCGAGCATCTGGAAAGCGCCTATCACCCCTGCGGCACCTGCAAGATGGGTGACCGGGACGATCCGATGGCGGTGGTCGATCCGGAATGCCGGGTGATCGGGATCGACGGCCTGCGGGTCGCCGACAGCTCGATCTTCCCGCACATCACCTACGGCAATCTCAACGGGCCGTCGATCATGACGGGGGAGAAGGCCGCCGACCACATTCTCGGTCGTCAGCCCCTGCCGCGTTCCAACCAGGAGCCATGGGTCAATCCGCGCGCTGCGGTAAGCGACCGTTAGGAGGTCAGTGGTAGTCCTCCTCGCGCTGGTGGCGCAAGGCGAGGATCGTCACCGTCTTGGCATCCTCGATTTCGTAGAGGGCGACATAGCCGCCTGAGCCGAAGGAAATCACCAGTTCGCGGAGGAAGCTGTCTCCCCCGGACGCTCTTCGGGCGGCGAACGGAAACTCGCGAAGCCCATCGATCGTGCGGATGATGATGTCGACTGCCTTGTCTGCAGCGGCCACATCTCGCTCCAGCAGGAAAGCGTGAAGACGCCTGATATCGTCGCGCGCCGCGCGGGTGTAGCGGAGCCTGTAGCTCACTGCCCGAGTTCTGCCTTCCTGGCTTGTACCATAGCGCGCAGTTCGGCATGCACATCATCGGCATCGAAATATTCGCCGGTCTTTCTTGCATCCTCTCTCGATGCCAGGCCTCTTGCAATAAATTCGGCCTGCGTCCTGCGGTAATGGATCTGCGCCTTGACCGAATTTTCCATGAAGGCGGAGAGGCTTTCACCGGCCTCCAGGACGCTTTCGGCTGCGGCACGCAGTTCCGGATCAACCCGTAGCGATGGAAGTGTGGAAGTCTTCACGGCGGCGCCCTGCGTTGCAATTGCGATGCAGTGTAGACGGTCCGGCATCAACCGTCCAGACTGTGCCGGTCACAGGAAACCGATCCACCTGCCGGCAATGATTGCTCCCGTCCAGACCAGCAGAGAGATGATGGCACCGATGCGAAGGGCCACTGTCGGTTCGGCTCCGGCACGCATCCGTCGCCATCCGTTGGATCGGTGGACGATGAGGATGTTGACCGCCCCAAGCACAACCAGAGCAAGCTTGGAGAGGAAGGCGACATTGGCGGCATATTCCACCGGCCGGACCGAAAACAGGCACAGACCTGTGGCGATCGCCAAGGCGAGCCCCGTCGCGGACAGGCGGGAGAGAAAGATGGACGCCGGCGCCAATGGCAAAGCTCGTCCCAGGCCGACCAGGCGAAGGTCCAGAGCGACGATCGATCCGAACACAATGCCGATCGCCATGATATGCGCGGCGTTCACAAGGAGGTAGAGCGTCGGCGAGGATATCAGCGCCCGCGCCACCGACGTCTCCGCAAGCGGCTCGAGCCATTCCAAGGGCATGACCTCAGTTGGTCTCGATCCGCTCGGGATAGATGTCATAGGTCTTGGTGCCGACCATGACCCGAACCGCCTTCATGCGCAGTTCCTCCGGATCCTGCGAGCGATTGCCGATCAGGGTGACGGCATCGCCGACATTGGCCACGCCCTCGACGAAGCCGGAGCGCTGGGTCTTGCCGGGATTGCTGAGCTCGACCGTCCAGACGCCGTCCTCGGCCTGGACTTCCATGGAGGGATGCGGCGGGGCAAACGAGATGGCGGTGATGGTGCCGTTCAGCTCGATCTGCTCGGCCTCCGCCCAGGACCATCCATGATGCGCCGCGGCGGTGGTGGCTGCCGCAACGGAAATGGCGATGCCGGCAAACAGTCGCGGCAGGAGCAGGTGCGTCATGTCGTTCTCCTCGGGTTGGCTGTCCCACTGACATGTGGAGCGGGTCGCATCACACCAGAGGGCTTCACCGTTTAGTGATGGTCTGTCGGCAGAAGACCGGACGTCCCGCAGGTCCTGCCCCGGCAGCCGCGTCACGGCCGGGATGATTTGTCGGTCATCCACTTGCCTAAAGATGGTGAGGCCTTAGTTTCCCCCGGACGGCAGCGCGGGGGTAGAGGACCGCTCAACGCCACAGGCTTGTTGGGGAGTTGCATGCCGCACCGAACACGATCAGACAGAGTGACATTGACGGACGTGGCAGACAGCCTCGGGATCAGCTCGATCACCGTGTCGCGTGCCTTGCGGGAGCCTGAAAAGGTCTCCGACGAATTGCGCGAGCGCATCCTGCTGCAGGTCGAGCAGATGGGCTACGTGCCAGACCTTGCGGCCCGCGCGCTGGCCAGCCGGCAAAGCGGCGTGATCGGCGTGCTGGCGCCGGCCCTGACCAACCATGCCCATCTCAGCATCATGCGCGGGATCGAGGATCGGGTGCGAGACTCGGGACTGCGGATCCAATACGCAAATTCGCGCCACGACCCGCAGGAGGAGTGCCGACAGATCCGGCTGTTCCTGTCGCAAAACCCGGCCGGCATCCTGCTTTCGGGACTGCAGGCACGAGATGGCGTTCTGGAGCTTCTGAAGAAGGCGCCCTGCCCCGTCGTGCAGATCGTCGATCTGCATCTCACGTCGAGCGGGCTTGCCGTCGGCATCAACCATTGCGACGCGGCCGCCACGGCGATCCGTCACTTGATTGCCTGCGGCTATCGGCGCATCGGGATGATCGGCGGTAGCCGGGACGTGCGCGCCGAGCGCAAGCACGAGGGTTACTGCTTGGCGATGCGGGAGGCCGGCCTGCAGGATGCAGCTCTCGTGGTGTCTGCCGATGAGCCGACCGGCATTGCGCTCGGCTGCCAGCTCCTGCAGCAGCTGAAGACGCAGGCACCGGATGCCGACTGCGTCTTCTGTCAGAACGACGACCTGGCACTCGGGGCACTTTTCGAGGCGCAGCGTCTCGGTCTCTCTGTCCCGGAGTTCGGAATCTGCGGCTACAACGACCTGGGATTTGCCGCCTACACCCAGCCTGCCCTGACCACTGTCCGCGTGCCGCGCTTCGACATGGGATATCGAGCCGTCGACATGCTGATCCGCGCGGTCAATGGCGATGCAGGCCCCATGACACCCGTGGATCTGGGCTATGAACTCGTCGAGCGGCAGACGACCCGGCAGCTCACCTAGAGCCGCCGGGCAACGCCCGGATCAAATATCGCTTGCGGCGTTCTGAAACAGCTCCGTTGCCTGCGCCGCCGTCATCCGGCGGATGTCCGCCTCGTCGCGGCGGTTGGCGAAGAGTTCGCTGGCCATGATCTGGTCGGCAAGGTCCGCCGGCAGCGACAGCACGACGCGCTCGCCCTCATAGCGAATGCCGATCCCGCCGCTGCGCTTCTCGGCGATCATGCCGCCTGCGATCGTGTTGTGGGTGTCGGGATCGATCAGGATGAAGGCGCCGGTGGAGCGGTTCTGATCATAGGTGTCGAAGATTGCCTGCTCGTCGAAGGAGAGCCGCACCTTGCCGATGGCATTCATCGGCAGCCGGTCCACATGGGGAGCCCAAGAGCCACTGGACAGTTCCAGCTGGGAGAGCGGCTTGATCGACACACGCTGGCGACGGCTGCCGCTCTTCAGCCAGTAACGCTTGCCGGGCTCGATCCCGTCCGGCTGCAGCGCCACGATCTGCGCGTCGAATTCCAGTCCGGTCATCGGCTGGGCGTCGAGCGAGACGATCATGTCGCCGCGCGAGACATCCACCTGGCGGTCGAGCACGAGGGTGATCGCATCGCCGGCAACGGCTGCGTTGCGCACGAGGTCGAAGGTAACGATCTGCCGGACGTTGGCGATCATGCCCGACGGCAGGATAACGACGGAATCGCCGGGCTTCACCGACCCGCCGGCGACCGTGCCCTGATAGCCGCGAAAGCTTTCGCCCGGACGCGAGACGCGCTGGACGGGCAGCCGGAAGCCGCCGGCTTGCGCCGATCGGACGGTCGCAAGCTCCAGCGTCTCGACGAGCGTCGGGCCATCGTACCAGGGCATCACGGCGCCTGCCGGATAGACGACATTCTCGCCCTTCAGGGCCGACATCGGGATGGCCGTAATCTGGCGGACGCCGAGCGACAGGGCGAGTTCGCGAAAATCATGGGAGACGGTATCGAAGATCGCCTTGTCGTAGCCGACGAGATCGAACTTGTTCACCGCCAGCACGAACTGCTTGATCCCCATCAGCGAGGCGATGGTGGCATGACGCCGGGTCTGCTCCAGAAGGCCGGTGCGGGCATCGACGAGCAGCACGGCGAGATCGGCGGTCGAGGCACCGGTTGCCATGTTGCGCGTGTACTGCTCGTGACCGGGCGTATCGGCGACGATGAAGGAGCGGCGGTCGGTGGCGAAATAGCGGTAGGCGACATCGATGGTGATGCCCTGCTCGCGCTCGGCCTGCAGGCCGTCGAGCAGCAGCGCGAAATCGGGCAGGCCGAGATCGTTCTGCTGGCCCGAGTCGCGCCGCAGGGTCGCAGCCTGGTCCTCCTTGACGGCCTTGGTGTCCCACAGCAGGCGGCCGATCAGCGTCGACTTGCCGTCGTCTACGGAGCCGCAGGTGATGAGGCGCAGCGGACGCAGGTCTCGCGTCATGGCGACGGCATCTGCGGCGGGATGGACGGCGGCGGCGGTGGCGGATGCGGTCATCTCAGAAATACCCTTCGCGTTTCTTCTTTTCCATCGAGCCGGACTGGTCGCGGTCTATGGCGCGCCCCTGGCGTTCGGAGACGGTGGCAATCTCGAGTTCGGCGATGACCTCGTCGAGCGTCGTGGCGCGCGAGCGGATGGCGCCGGTCAGTGGGAAGCAGCCGAGCGTGCGGAAGCGGATGAAGTCGTGCTGGACGGTTTCGCCCGGCAGAAGCTCGAGGCGCGGATCCTCGGCGTGGATCATCATGCCGTCGCGCTCCACGAAGGGGCGCCTGGCCGCAAAATAAAGCGGCACCAGCGGGATGTCCTCCGCTTGGATGTAGCGCCAGATGTCGACCTCGGTCCAGTTGGAGAGCGGGAAGGCGCGCACGCTCTCGCCCTTGCGGACCATGCCGTTGTAGACGTTCCAGAGTTCCGGGCGCTGGTTGCGCGGATCCCAGCGATGGTCGGGCGTGCGGAAGGAGTAGATGCGTTCCTTGGCGCGGCTTGCCTCCTCGTCGCGACGGGCACCGCCGAAGGCTGCATCATACTGGCCGGCATCGAGCGCCTGGCGCAGCGCCTCGGTCTTCATGATGTCGGTGTAGAGCGCCGACCCATGGCTGAAGGGCGTAACGTTCTCAGCCTTGCCGCGGGCATTGGTGTGGACGACGAGGTCGAGGTCGTATTCCTTGGCGACCTCATCGCGGAAGCGGATCATCTCCTTGAACTTCCAGCCGGTATCGACGTGGAGCAAGGGGAACGGCACGCGGCCCGGGTGGAAGGCCTTGCGCGCCAGGTGCAGCAGGACGGACGAGTCCTTGCCGATGGAATAGAGCATCACCGGACGTTCGAATTCGGCAGCGACCTCACGGAAGATATGGATCGCCTCGTTCTCGAGCGCCTTCAGGTGCGGATCGAGCGGCGGTTTGGTCGACGAAGCAGGCTTTGGGGCTGCTGCGTGGATGACATCGGACATCGAATATTCTCCGGGGCGGGACACGGGAAGTCCGCCGGCTAAAGGGAACTGGAATTGTAGGACGAGGCTGCCGCCTCCGGGACATGCAGGCCGCACTCGCGCCTTTCGTCGTTCTCCCACCACCAGCGCCCGGCCCGCTCCGGCTCTCCCGGCTTGATGGCGCGGGTGCAGGGCTCGCAGCCGATCGACGGATACCCCCTTGCATGCAAAGGATTGGTGGGGACGGCGTGGTCTTCGACATAGGCCGCGATCTCTTCGAGCGACCAGTCGGCGAGCGGGTTGACCTTGAACAGTCCGCGCTCGGCGTCATACTCCACGAAGGGCGTTGCGGCACGGTTGCCGGACTGGCTGCGGCGAAGCCCGGTGACCCAGACCGTGGCGCCGTCGAGGGCCCGCGCGAGCGGCTTGACCTTGCGGACATGACAGCAGGCGTGACGGGCCTCGACGCTCTCGTAGAAGCCGTTAAGACCGTATTGGGCAACATAGCCTGCGACGTCGGCCTCCTGCGGACGGTGCCGCCGGATTTCGATGCCGAAGCGCTCCTCGGTCTCGTCGATCAGCGCCAGGGTCTCGGGAAACAGCCGACCCGTCTCCAGCGTCGCCACCTCTATCTCGAGCCGCTCCATGCCGATGGCCGCGGTGATGACCTGGTCCTCGATCCCGAGGCTGGAGGTGAAGACCGCGCGGCCAATTCCCCCTGCCAGCCGCAGCCGACTGGCAAGATCCAGGGTCTCGAAACGGGCGTCGAGGGTTTCGGCAAGTTCGGCCGGGCGCAGGCCGGAGGGATCGTGGATCGTCATCGAGGTCTTCCCGTCATCTTTCCCCGATTATGGAAGCTTGAGATGGCCCTGGACAGAAACAGCGGTTTCACCAGGGACAAATGATGAGCAAATCTCTCTCCAAAGCTCAACCGGCGGAGAAAAGCTGCCGTGCTAAGCCCGCAACCCGGAACAGGCCCTGCGAGAGTTTGAAATCCTGTGTTGTTTCCGCTAAGCCGAAGGGCAGTATCAAACCGCGCCGCCGAACCGGCCGTGCGGCCGGCATATGTGGTTGCGCAATGATTTCCCAGAAGGCGAGATACGCATTGAGGGCGCTGACGGCTTTGGCCCAGTCGGGCGGCGGCGCATCCATGATGATCTCGGAGATCGCGGTCCAGCAGAGCATCCCGAAGAAATTCCTGGAGCAGATCCTGCTCGACCTGAAGAGAGCCGGCATTGTTGCCAGCCGGCGCGGCAAGCAGGGCGGATACCTGCTCCTGAAGCCGGCGGATACCATCACCTACGGCGATGTACTGCGCCTCATCGACGGCCCGATCGCGCCGCTGCCCTGCCTGTCGGTGACGGCCTACAGGAAATGCGAGGATTGCGACGGCGAGCAGCTCTGCGAGATCCGCCATGTCTTCGCCCGCGTCGCGGACGCCACCCGCGACGTGCTGTTCAGCACCACGATCGCCGATGCCCTGGACGACACTGCAAAGTCACGCGAGTTGCTGCGGGCTTGACGATCGATTTTCGGCCGCTGCCGCCGGATCGCTCTTCTCATGATCCCTCTTTTTTGTCACGGCGCCGTTCGCCGAAAGCCGCCATGACGACAGTAAATCACCTTCCTCTCCAGCAAGAGGAGAAGGTTTTTGCGTTCTTCCAATCCCCCGTTGTCAAACACTACTTAATCGGTAGTGTTACTCGGGTAACCACGGAGGAAAGTCAGCATGTTCAACTTCAGTCATGGATTGGGCGCACTCGCACTCGGCCTCTCGCTCACCGTCGGCGTGTTCGGCGCGGCTCAGGCACAGACCACCCTGCTCAATGTCTCCTACGATCCCACGCGCGAATTCTATGAAGAGTACAACGCTCTCTTTGTCGAGCACTGGCAGAAGGAGACCGGTGAAACCGTCGCGATCGAGCAATCGCATGGCGGTTCCGGTCGGCAGGCCCGCGGCGTCATCGAGGGCCTCGATGCCGATGTGGTGACGCTGGCACTCGGCAGCGACATCGATGCGATCTCCAAGAACAGCGGCAAGATCTCGCCGGACTGGCGCGGCAAGTTCCCGCACAACTCTGCACCCTATACATCGACCATCGTCTTCCTGGTGCGCAAAGACAACCCGAAGGAGATCCACGAGTGGAACGACCTGGTGAAGGACGGCGTCGAGATCGTCACGCCGAACCCGAAGACCTCCGGTGGGGCGCGATGGAACTACCTGGCAGCCTGGGCCTTCGCCAACAACGCCTTCGGCGGCGACCAGGAGAAGATCAAGGCCTACATGACCGACCTCTTCAGCCATGTGGTGGTGATGGACACCGGCGCGCGCGGCTCGACCACGACGTTCACCGAACGCGAGATGGGCGACGTGCTGCTGGCCTGGGAGAACGAGGCCTATCTGGCGCTGAAGGAGATGGGCCCGGAGAACTTCGAGATCATCGTGCCGCCACTCTCCATCCTCGCCGAACCACCCGTCGCCGTCGTCGATGCCAACGTCGACAAGCGAGGCACGCGCCAGGCGGCGGAGGCCTACCTGCAGTACCTCTATTCGGATGAAGCCCAGGCACTGATCGCCAGGCACTTCTTCCGCCCGGCCAATCCCGCCGCGGTGCCGCCGGAGCTCCTGCAGCATCTGCCCGAGATCACCCTTGTGACGATCGACGACGCCATCTTTGGGGGCTGGGAAAGGACGCAGGCGGAGCACTTCTCCAACGGCGGCATCTTCGACCAGATCCAGGCCGGCCGGAACTGATGCAACGGGCGGCGGATACGGGCAATTCGCATCCGCCGCTCCCGTAACAAATCTGTCATGCCATCTGGAACAAAAGCCGTTGCCGTGGATTCGGACTTAATCCCTCGTCAATGGAGAGCAACATGGCAATGTCGGCGCATATCCACGTCAAGCCAGAAGATCATATCCTGACCATCCAGGAGGCGATCGAGCCGGTCTATAACCAGTTGGCCCTCGAATGCGAGGCCCGGATCATCGAGGCGGCCGTCCGCGCCGGCTGGTCTGCCGATGAGGCGATCATGGCCATTGAGGATCTGCGCAAGCGTGAGATCCTCGAGAGCACCCATTAAGCCTCCGTTTCGTCGTTCGCCGGCGCCTATGGAGAACCGGCTGAAGAGCCGGAGCCGTCTCCGCGCCGCGACACACGAAGGCGTGAAGGAACGGCGTGCTTGACCGTGACTTGGAACGGGCAAAGGAGGACGCCATGGCATCCGAGTGGCCCATGTTCATTCTGCAGTCGATCGCCGTCATCGCGCTGGTGGGGGCGCTGTTCATCCGGACATGAATGCCTATGAAAGACCGATGGCCCTGCGAACTGGCATCGGCAAACTCGCAGCTTGAAAGCTAGCTGCAGAGGCTCTTCCAGGGGCCAGAGCATGCGGAGAAAGCGCGAGAGCGGATTTCGTCCGCGTCCGCTCCGGTGGCCGGAACCGGGCCACGTGCCGGTTCGGCCGAACCCGGTCTGCCGACGGCAACCGGAAGAAGAGCGAGCGCCAGACAGGTACCGTCATCCGACAGCGTCAGCCGTACTGCCGCACTGCGCCAGACATCCACGCCGTTCTGGTCATAGGTCGTTGGGCGATCCGTGTGGAAGACGAAATTGCCGAGCCCCGGGATGATCGCCCGCCCCCGGTGAAAGGTTAGAGGCTGCATCACCGGCGCCCCCGTGCCGAGCACCAGATCGGCGCCATCGTCGATGAGCCTTCGGCAGAGGTGGAGCAGCCAGGCCGGTGTGTCGGTCCATTCGGGATCCCAATGGTGGCCATGGAGAGCGACGGCGACCAGATGGCCGGCAGCCTTGGCACCCGCAATCCCGGCGATCAGCCTCGACAGGTCTTCGTCGTCCGGCGCCCATTGGGCAGCGATGTGATCGCCGCGAACGATCGGCGTGCCGAAGATTGTGAGATCGCGCGCCTGGCCAGGATCATAGCCGACGGCTGCACGCGCGGCGCTGCGCCTGTCGTCGCCAAGGTCGCGAACGATCCGCTGCAGGACCTCGAATTCCGCCGGCGGCACCGCAACCGACCGCTTCATACGCAGCGGCGCGATGCCGGCCCTCTCGGCAGAGGCATAGACAGTCTCCGGCTGCGGCCCGAGATCGACGGAGAAGATCGCCAGCGCCTTTCCGTCCGGTTTGCCCCCCGGCCGCACGATCGCCGGTGCGGCGGCCTCTTCGATGCTGGCGCCACTGCCGGCGAGCTTCAGCCCAGCCTGTACGGCCGCGGCCCGTGTCGCGGCAATGCCCGGAGGACCAAGGTCGAAGGCGTGGTTGTTGGCATGCGTCACCGCATGAAGGCCAAGCTCGCGGACCGACAGCAAGGCCTCCGGCGACGCGAGGTGCAGCGTCTTCGTCTTCGTCGGCCAGCTGCCCGTCGTCTGCACCGTCGCTTCCAGATTGCCGAAGGCGACGTCAGCCTTCAGGAAATCCATCACCTGCCGCTGCCCCTCGCCGGAGAGGTCGAGCGGGCCGTGGATGAGGATCTGGCCGGTGACGGCGACGGTGAGCGGCATGGGCTACTTCGCGAAAGGTTTCAGCGCCACCATCGCGTCCCCGCGAACGATCGGCAAGCGGATTGAAGACGGGCGATCGGCATCGCAAAATACGGTGTTGCGGGCGATCTCGGTCGTACGGCCCATCCCTTCCGGCGCAAAGGTATTGGGGTTCACGTCGTACTTCGGAAAATTCGAGGAGGAGATATCGAGACGGATGCGGTGCCCCCGGGCAAAGAGATTGGCGGTCGCGAACGGCTCGATCGTCACCGTGAACACCTCGCCCGGCACGATCGGCTCCGGCTTTTCGAAGGATTTGCGGTAGCGGCAGCGGATAATGCCGTCGGTGATGTTGAGGGCATAACCGGTCGGATAGTCGGAGCTCGGCGGATAGACATCCACCAGTTTCACGGTGAAGTCGGTGTCGAGAGCACTCGAGGCCACATGGAGCTCGACGGTGATCGGCCCGATGACCGCCACGTCCTCCGTCAGTTCCTCGGTTTCGAAGGACAGCACGTCGGCGCGGGCGGAAAGCGGCAGGCCCGGATGCCTGGACCCGTAGAATGCCTCGCCTTCACGCTGGTCAAACCCTCCCCCGTCGAAGATCGGCTGGCCGCTGGTCAGCGAGCCGCCGATGGTCGGCACGGGGTTCTTCGGATCGAAATCATAGACGAAGGGGGCGCTGTCCCCATGGGGAGCCGTGGTCGACAGCAGGCCATTCCCGTGGATGTAGAAGTCCTGATACTGCGTTGCCGGCAGAGGCCAGTCGGCGGCCTCGATCCAGCGGCCACCGTGATCCAGCAGTCCCTCCGGCGTGCGCCCTCCGGACCCGCCGCCCATCACGAAGATCCGTACCGTCGGCTCTTGCGAGACGCCGTTGGCGCTGTCCTTCAGCCAGCGGTCGAACCAGTTGCGCCGGAAGGCGAGCCAGCTCTCCATCACATTGCCGCCCAGCGCTGCAGCGGAACCAAAGGAGATGTCGCCTGCCGCGGTCGTGTTGCGGTTGCCGTGCAGCCACGGCCCCATGATGAGCTGCAGCGGCCGATCCGGCACGCCGGAAAGCCCGCGATAGTTGTCGAGCGTCGACTTCACATAGGCGTCGTACCAGCTGGACATCAGCACACAGGGCACCTGCGGGAAGGTCTCGTAGAAGCCTTCCATGTAGAGGCCGACCCGGCGCCAGCTGTCATCGAAGGTGCCGCTGCGCCATTGTTCGAGCAGGTAGGCTTCATATTCCGGCATCCAGCGCACAGGCGAGGCATTCTCGCGCCACGGCATGACGGAGAACCAGGCGTGGATATCCTCCGCCTCGATGGCGGCGCGGGCAAATGCACTGCCTTCGCCGAGCGCCTGGTTGTAGGCCCAGGTGGCCTGTTTCAGTTCGAACGCACCGCCCTGGCGGATGCCGCACTGGTAGGCGTTGGAAAACCCGCCCGAATCCATCACCATGCATGTCAGCCCCGGCGGATTGAGGCAGGCCAGCGCCGCCTGCGTATGTGCCGCATAGGAGAGGCCCATCGTGCCGAAATGTCCGTCCGACCACGGCTGTTCCACCAGCCAGCAGGCCGTGTCGTAGCCGTCCGCTGCCTCGGAGATATACTTGCTGAACTGTCCTTCGGAATCGTAGCGACCACGGCAGTCCTGGTAGATCACCGCATAGCCGGCACGCACAAAGAAGGTGGCGACCTCGTGGCGCTTCATCGGGTCGGGCATCCCGACCTCGATCTCGGAGCGGGATCGTTCGGCCTTGCCGTAGGGCGTGCGCTCCATGATCGCCGGCAGGCGGCCTTCGATGACCTTGCCGTCCCTCGCGGGGCGATAGACGTCGGTCGCCAGCCTGATGCCATCGCGCATCGTCACCATCACATTGCGCTCGACGACCACGTCGTCGGCAATCACCTCGAAGCGCGATGGCATCAGGGAATCCATGTCTCTATCCTCGAAATTCTTGCATGAGATGCCGGGGTCGTCCGACATCGTTTCGACCTGGTCCGGTCGCCGCAGCCCCGGTGAAGGGCCGCGGCAACCGATCATTTGCTGGTCTGCGACGGGCTACTCGGCAACACCTGCGAGCGTCGCGCTGGTGTCTTCGGTCATGTTGGCGACGTAGCTGAGGTTGGCCTTGCCGGCCCAGTGGACCTTCTGCCAGTAGAGCGGGATCACCGGCATGTCGGCGAAGACGAGCTTCGTCGCCGTCTGCAGCAGCTCCACGCGCTTTTCGGGATCAAACTCGGCCATGGCCGTCCGCAGCGCCTCGTCGAACGCCGGGTTCGAGTATTTGACACGGTTGAACGAGCCGGTACCGGCCTCCTTGTCGGCGGTCATCAGAAGGTTGCGAAGACCGGTGGCCGACGTCGGCGTGGAATTGCCGAGCGAGAAGATGAAGGCGGAGAAGTCGCCTGCGGACGCCCCCTTGGTGTAGACGTTGTAGGGCTGCGCAACGACGCCGTTCACCGTCAGGCCGCCACGGGCAAACATCTGGCCGATTGCCTGCGCCACCTCCGAATCGCCGGGGAAACGGTCGTTGGAGGTATGGATGGTGATGCCGAAGCCGTCTTCGTAACCGGCATCGGCCAGCAGCGTCTTGGCCGCATCCGCATCATAGGCCGGAGCCGGCATCGACGGATCATTGCCCGCCACGCCTTCCGGCACCAGCTGGCCGGCCGCTTCCGCCGAGCCATCGAGAATGCGGTCGATGATGAGCTGGCGGTTGATGAGGCCGGACAAGGCCTGACGGACCTTGAGGTCCTGCAGCGGGTTCTTGTCGAGCGGCTTTCCGTCCTTGTCGGTGACGAAGGGGCTTTGCGCGCGCGCGCTGTCGAGGGCGAGGTAGATCATGCGGGCCGAGGCGATGGAGAACACCTTCAGCTCGGGCATGCTTTCGAGCGTCTTCACGTCACCCGGTGGCACCGCATCGATGAGGTCCACGGAACCGGATCGCAGTGCGGCAACGCGCGAGGCGTCGTTGGAGATGAACTTGATCGTGACGTTGTCGAAGTCCTGCTGCTTCCCCCAGAAAGCATCGTTGCGCGTCAGCACCAGATTGTCGCCCGGCGACCAGGACTTGAACTTGTAGGCGCCGGTGCCGATCGCCGCCTTGCCGCTGTTGAAATCCTCGATGGACGCGCCTTCGGCCGCCGTCTTCTCGACGATGTAGACGAAGCCGATCTGTTCGATGAAGTCCGGCGTCGGCTTGGTGGTCTTGAATTCGACCGTCAGGTCGTCGATCGCCTTCATGCTCTCGATCGATGCGACATTGCCGGAGAACGGTGCGGGGCTGTTGGGAATGTCCTTGGCGCGGTTGAGCGAGAAGATCACGTCCTCGGCCGAAAGCGGGCTGCCATCGTGGAACTTGACGCCCTCGCGCAGCTTCACGTGCCAGGTAAGCGGGTCGACGTTCGTCCACGAGACGGCGAGTGCCGGCTCGACGTTGATGGTCGCATCCGTCTGCACCAGCCGGTCGAAAACCTGCATGGCGATGTTCTGGTTGTTGCCGGTCCTGGAGAATTGCGGGTCGATGGCGGAGGGTTCGGTGGCGCTGCCAATCACGAGATCGGCGGCCTGAGCCGAGCCGAGTGAGATCGCGGCGGCCGCAGCCCCGGCCAGGAGAAACGTCATCGTCTTCATAGGTCTGTTCCCTTTCTTTGTTATCAGTGGGCTTTGTTATCAGTGGGCCGGTTCGGCCGTTGCATGCATGGGCGTGTTGGCGGGAAGGTCGTTCAGGTGACAGGCGCTGACGTGACCAGCCGTATTTTCCTTCAGGACCGGTCGCTCCACCCGACAGCGGTCGAAGGCCCTGGGGCAGCGGGGATGGAAATGGCATCCCGGCGGCGGATGAAGCGGAGACGGGATCTCTCCCTTGATCGGCGTGAAATCGCGGCGGCGGTCGCGGATCGTCGGCAGCTCGCGGATCAGCGCCTGGGTGTAGGGATGCTTGGGATCCGCGAAGAGTTCGTCGGGCGTGGCGCTTTCCACCACGCGACCGAGGTACATGACCACCACCCGGTCGCAGATGTGCTTCACGACGCCGAGATCATGGCTGATGAACAGGTAGGTCAGACCGAATTCCTGTCGCAGATCCATGAAGAGGTTCAAGATCTGTGCCTGGATCGAGACGTCGAGCGCCGCCACGGATTCGTCGCAGACAAGCAGCTTCGGCTTGACCGCAAGCGCCCGGGCAATGCCGATGCGCTGGCGCTGCCCGCCCGAGAACTGGTGCGGATAGCGATCAAGGTAGGAGGCGTCGAGGCCGACCCGCTCGGCAAGCGCGGCGACGTAGTCCCGGACCTCCCGCCCCTTGACGATGCCGTGCACGCGCGGCGCTTCGCCGATCAGGTCGATGACGCGCTTGCGCGGATTGAGGGTCGACATCGGATCCTGGAAGATCATCTGCGCGGAAAGCCGCATGGCGCGCTTTTCGTCGCCCTTGAGCTCCGTCAGCGGCTTGTCCTTCCAGCGCACTTCGCCGCCGCTTGCCGGCATGATCCCCGCCATCACCCGGCCGAGCGTGGACTTGCCGCAACCGGATTCGCCGACGAGACCTACCACCTCGCCCGCAAAGACCGAAAGATCGACGTCATCGACCGCGCGAACGGTCTTCTCTTCGAGATCGGCCCCGAAGAAGCGGGCGACCTTCTCCGCGTAATCGAGCTTGCGGGAGAAGCGGCGACTGACGCCGACGGCTTCGACGAGCGGCGTGGGACGGATGATCGCGCTGGTCATGCGGCGCTCCAGAGATGGGGGTGGAAGCAGCGGTATTCGCGGTCGGCAGCGATCTCCAGCATGGGCTCGGTGGCACAGACCTCCGAGGCGCGGACACAGCGGTCCCGGAAGGCACAGCCGGAGGGACGCGAGAGCGGCGACGGTGCAAAGCCCGGGATCGGCCTCAGCGGCTCGCCGCGCGGCACGGCAGCCGGAACGGCGTCAAGCAGGCCGGACGTGTAAGGGTGGCGCGGCTCGGTGAGCACGGCGTCGACCTGGCCCGCCTCGACGATCCTGCCGGCGTACATGACCATGATCCGATCGGCGAGGGCCGCAACGACGCCGAGATCGTGGCTGATCCACAGCAGCGCCATGCCGAACTCACCGGCGAGCCGCTTGATCTCGAAGAGGATCTGCGACTGGATCGTCACGTCGAGCGCCGTCGTCGGCTCGTCGGCGATGATCAGGTCCGGCCGATGAAGGAGGGCGATGGCGATCGCCACACGCTGGCGCATGCCGCCGGAAAACTGGTGCGGGTACGCATCGAGCCGCTCTTCCGGCGAAGGAATGCCCACAAGGCCCAGCGCATCGCGAGACCGGGCGCGCGCTTCCTGACGGGTCACCCGGTCGTGAGCGCGAACGGTCTCCATCATCTGGGTCCCGACCGAGAGCACCGGGTTGAGCGTCATCATCGGATCCTGGAAGATCATGGCGATGCGCTTGCCGCGGATCTTGCGCATTGCGGCCGGCGGCATCTTCAACAGGTCTTCGCCGTTGAACAGGATCTCTCCCGACACCACCCGCCCCGGCGGGTCGACCAGGCCGAGGATCGAGAACCCGGTGATGGACTTGCCGGAACCGGATTCGCCGACAAGGCCGACGATTTCCCGTGGGTTGACGGTGAAGCTCACCTCATCGACGGCCTTCAGCGTACCGCGGCGGGTCATGAAGTGGGTGGACAGGTTTCTGACATCGAGAACAGGCGTCATGGCAGTTACCTTTCTCCCAGCCGCGGGTTCAGAACCTCGCGCACGCGATCGCCGACGATGTTGATCGAAAACACGAGAACCAGCAGCAGCACGCCGGGGTAGACGCTGATCCAGTACTCGCCCGACATCAGCAACTGGTAGCCGTTGGCGATCAGCAGGCCGAGCGAGGGCTCCGTGATCGGCAGCCCTATCCCGAGGAAGGACAGCGTCGCTTCCGCAGAGATCGCGTTGGCCACCTGCAGCATGCCGATGACGATCAGCGGCGGCAGACAGTTCGGCAGGATATGGCCAAACAGGATGCGCGGCGTTCCGATGCCGAGCGTCACGGCCGCCTCGACGTAGTCCTTGTTCTTCTCGACCACGGCAGCACTTCGCACGGCACGCGCAAACGTCGCCCACTGCACCAGGATCAGCGCCAGGATCACCTTCCACAGCCCCTGCCCCAGCAGTGCCAGCAGCATCAGCGCCACGAGGATGGTCGGCAGGCCCAGCATCAGGTCGACGACGCGCATGATCAGCGCATCGATGCGGCCGCCGTGATAGGCGGCGACCAGGCCGAGGACGGCGCCGACGATCAATGCCACCAGGCCGGAGAACACCCCGACGCCGAGGCTGGTGCGCAGGCCGTAGATCATGGCGGAGAACATGTCGCGGCCCTGGCCGTCCGTGCCGAGCCAGTAGACCATGCCGTCCATGCTTTCCGACCCCGGCGGCAGCTTGGAATCGAGAATGTCGAGCACGGCGAGATCATAGGGGTTCTGCGCCGTCAGATACGGTCCAAAGACCGCTGCAAACAGCAGGATGACGCAGACGATGACGGCGACCACCGCCTTCGGGCTGCGGGCGATGCCGGCGACCAGCCGTCCGAACAGGGTCTCCTCGTGAAGGGCTGCGACACTCATGACGCTCCTCCCAGCCGTACGCGCGGATCGACCAGCGAATAGAGCACATCGACCACGAAATTGATGAGGATGAACAGGCTGACGATGACGAGCAGATAGGCGACCACCACGGGCCGGTCGAGCCGCATGATGCTGTCGATCAGCAGCTTGCCGATCCCGGGCCAGGCGAAGATCGTCTCGGTGACGACCGCGAAGGCGAGCATGCTGCCGAGCTCCAGCCCGATGACCGTGATCAGCGGGATCAGGATGTTCTTGAAGACGTGGACCGACACGATGCGTCGCTCCGACAGGCCCTTGGCGCGGGCGAACTTGACGAAATCCAGCGGCATGGTCTCGCGCACGCCGGTCCGCGTCAGGCGGATCACCAGCGAGAGCTTGAAGAGCGACAGGTTGATCGCCGGCAGGATCAGGTGTGTCAGCCCGTCCAGCGTGAAGAGGCTGGAGCGGATACCGAGGAACACGGCCGTTTCCCCGCGCCCCGTCGACGGCAGCCAGCCGAGCCAGACGGAGAAGATCATGATCAGCATCATGCCTTGCCAGAAGCTTGGCAGGGAAAAGCCGAGGATCGAGCTCGTCATGATGACTTCATCGGTTGCCGTATTCGGCTTCAGCCCTGCGAGAAGGCCGAGCGGAATGCCGATCACGAGGGCGATGGCGAGGCCCACCAGCGTCAGTTCCAGCGTTGCCGGGAGACGCTCGAAGATCAGGCTGATGGAGGGGCGATTGAAGACGAACGAGCGTCCGAGGTCGCCGTGCAGGGCATTCCAGGCAAACGTGAAGAACTGCTCCCAGAGCGGCTTGTCGAGGCCGAGGGAGGCGATCACCTGGGCGCGCTCGGCCGGACTGGCATCGGGCGAAATCAGCATCTCGGCAGGATCGCCTATGGCATAGATGCCGATGAAGACGACGACCGCAGTGACCAGCAGGACGGCCAGGCTCTGCAGGAACCGGCGAATGACGAAGACCGTCATCTGCGTTTCACCGGCTTGCATGGCGGCCGCCAGCGACAGAGATTCAGCATGGATATCGTTCCCTCGTTCTTGTTGTTGAGGCGACGATAGCGAGGTTGCCGACTTGCGCAATATTATGAGGATAACGCATTGCCCTATGCGAATTCTGCGACCTGCGACGGGCTGTCTGATGGCTTGTGCTCGATGCGGTAATGTTCATAGAATTGCCGCATGAACCTCAAGCAGCTCGAAATCTTCAAGACAATCATGGACACGGGTTCGACCATGGCGGCAGCAGCGCAGCTCGGCCTGTCGCAGTCGGCGATCAGCCGCCAGCTGACGGCGCTGGAAGAGGAGATCGGGCGCGAGCTTTTCCTGCGCGACAAAGGCCGGCTGATTCCGCGTCCGGAGGCTCGCCTCCTCGTCAGCGAAGTGGACGACGTTGCCGAAAGCGTGGCGCGGCTGAGAATCAAGATCGGCGACATGAAGACCGGCACGTTCGGCGAGGCGCTGCTCAGGGTCGCCTTCCCGCACAGCCTGTCAACCACCATGCTGCCGCCGATCGTCGCCCGCTTCAAGGCAGACCATCCCCGCGTCACCGTGGAAATCCTCAGCGGCCCCTATGACGCCATCGAGCGGATGGTCCACAATCGCATCGCCGATCTCGGCTTCGTGCGGCTGCCGGCCGAGCAGCACTCCTTCGAGCCGCGACGGCTGATGTCGAGCGGCACCACCTGCGTCATGCCGGTCGGGCATCCCTTGACGGCAAAGCGAGCGGTCGACGTCAACGATCTCGCCCGCAACGATCTGATCCTGCTCGGCCGCCAGCGCATCAACCGCAACGAGCTCGAACACGAGCTCCGCCACATGGCGCCTACCTATCGCTGCAGCCTGGAGGTCCATTCGGTGGAAACCGCCTGCGCCTGCGTGGCCCAGGGCCTCGGCATCGCGATCGTTCCGACGCTGATTGCCGAGTTCTTCCGCAGCGACGCCGTCGCCATGCGTCCCTTCCTGTCGGACAAGGCCGCAGACTACGGCATCATCACCCTCCCCGGCCTGCCGCTCTCCTGGACCGCCGAAGCCTTCATCGGCATCCTGAGCAACGGGCTTTAGCGGCGGGAGAAGCTTTCCGTCCTCGCGCCCCTGGATGATCAGCCACCAGAGCTTTTTCTCAGGCAGTCGCTGCGATGCGGAACCGGCAGCGACTGCCTGAGGTCGTGTTCGGACGTTACTCTGCCGCGACGGCCGTGCGGCGTCAGCGCAGGATGCGAGCCTGCCTCTCGAAGGTCTTGCGGCCGTTCTTGAAGCCCATCAGGGCGGGCGCGATGCTGCCGAAGGCTTCGTCTTCGTCGGTTGCATCGAGAACAATGAGATCGGCGGAATGGCCGGTCGCGATTCCGTAGTCTTCGATGCGCATCAGCCGGGCCGCGTCCTGCGTGATCAGGCGAAGGCACTGGGGGAAGCGGTCCGGGCCCAGGTGCATGAGGTTGGCATAGAGATTGGCCATGCGGAGCAGGGAGCAATCGCCGTAGGGCGTAAACGGGTTCAGGACGTTGTTTGTCGCGATCGAGGCTGTGACGCCCCGGTCCGCCAGGAGGTGGACGGGCGCTACACCGCGCTCGGCACGGAACCCCTTGTCGCGCCCGTTGAGATAGAGATCGGTCGACGGCAGGGCGGTGACCGCGACCCCGGCAGCGGCGAGCCGCGTCACATGCCGCTCGAAAGCATCCTCGTCCATGGCGGCGAGCTTGGTGACGTGTCCGATCGCCACGCGCCCCTGCCAGCCCTGCGCCTCCGCCAGACGGCAGATGTCGTCCATATGGGTCCAGCTGGGGTCGAGATCGAAATCCAGGTGGAAGTCGAGATCGACGTCGTGGCGCTTCGCCATCGCGAAGATGCGCTCCATGTGCGCCGACGGATCGCTGTCGGTATAGGGGCAGCCGCCGAGAAGATCGGCACCGCCATCCAGTGCCTGCTCGAGCAGCGCCTCGGTGCCGGGATCGTTGAGGAGGCCCTCCTGCGGGAAGACGCAGATCGAAAGGTCGATCGCGAAGGCATAGTCGCGCTTCAGCCGCTGAATGGCGGCAAGGCTGCGCAAGCCGACCCGTGGATCGATTTCCACATGCGTGCGCATGTGCATCGTGCCCTGCAGGATGGCCATCTCGATGGTTCGCGCCCCGCGGCGGTAGACATCCTCTTCGGTGAAATCCTGTTTCAGCCGTGAGACCGCCGCAACGGCGCCCTTCAGACCTTCCCCACCGCCCCGGCAGCAGGCGAGAAGGCAGGATTTGTCCAGGTGGACATGGGTGTCCACAAAGCCCGGCAGCACCAGACGGCCGCCGACATCCTCTTCCGCACGACCTGTCGCGTCCTGCCGCTGCGCGACGGGAAGGATCTCCACGATGCGTCCGGCGCGGATGCCGATGTCCACCAGGGACGGATCACCCTGCAGGGTGGCGTTGCGGATGAGGGTGTCGAAAGGAGGAATGGAACTCATGCTTGAAGCCAGACTGAAAATTGCATAGGAAACTGTATGCAGTTAATTGCCGATCCTGGCAACAGACGGGGATATGAAATGGACGACCGTGCCCAGCGAGATCTTCAAGCCGTCAAAGATTACCTGGCGGCCTCCATGGCGCCCGACCCCGTGCGGGCCGCGCAATATGTGGATGCGGCCTTCGTCTGCAGGTTCACCGGCAACCGCGTGTTCGATACGCCGAGCGGGCCGACGGGCTTCAATGCCGCCCGCTACAAATGGGTGAAGAAGCGCATCGTGCATTACGATGTGATGCCGGGCGACAGCGAGACGATCGTCTACAGCCTCGGCTATCTCTACGGCGAATGGCCGGATGGTCGGGCCTTCGACAACAATCGTTATGTGGACCGCTTCGTCGTGCGCGATGGGCTCATCGTCGAGACGGACGTCTGGAACGACAGCGCCGAATGGATCCTCGATCCTTCCTGCGCCCGGCAGTAGTGCCGGCGGCAGAGCGCGCTCAATCGGCGTAGGGCGCCAGGATGTTCATCAGATCCCGGCTTCGTGCGCCAGCGCTCTGCAGCAGCGCCCGCGATGCAACGGCCTCCAGGTGCTGATCCATCAGCGCGCAGGCCCGTTCGGCGGGTCCCTGCTGGATCGCGTCGATCAGCTCCAGATGTTCGCTCACCGCACAGTCCGAGGAATGCGGGCGCGCAAAGGCTGACAGCGACAGTCCGGCGCGGTAGCAGATCTCCGTCACATAGCGGACGAGAATGGGCTTGCCGGTCATTTCCG
Organism: Rhizobium sp. PK7-22; assembly: GCF_056530405.1. Taxonomy (NCBI): domain Bacteria; kingdom Pseudomonadati; phylum Pseudomonadota; class Alphaproteobacteria; order Hyphomicrobiales; family Rhizobiaceae; genus Rhizobium; species Rhizobium sp. PK7-22. The sequence continues at coordinate 1,655,015 of NZ_CP096514.1, read as the reverse complement.
CCAGCCGGACATGGAATTCCGTGGCCAACCGAATGGACGTGCCTTCCGCGCCGTGGCGTGCTTCATGCTCCGCCTCGACGATCGCCTTCAGCTGCTTGACCTGCGCGTCCGTCAGCTTGCCTGCCAGATGGCGCACCACCTGCCGCTCCAGATCGACGCGGATGTCGAAGATGTCCCTGGCGTCCTCGAAGGAGGGCGTCACCACGACGGCGATCCGGTTGCGCCGCAGATCCACCAGACCTTCCGCCGCCAACTGGCCGAGCGCATGCCGGGCGATTGTCCGGCTGACGCCGAAGCGCTCGCCCAGTGCATCCTCGGGCAGCCGGTCGCCCGGCAGCAGTGCGCGCTCGATGATGGCCTTGCGAAGGGCATTGCAGATGCCCTGGACGCGGTCGATCTCGCTCCGCGGCTGACGCTTCTCAGATGCCATGGATGGTTTCCTTCATGCTGTTCTGGATAGTCCACCCCTGCGGGTTTTTCAACTCAGCGCATTGCTCCGTTCGAATGCAATGTGCCCAGAAAAATTGCATGCACTTTTTGCATGGACGTTACATGCAGCCGGCACGACCGTCGTTGCCGGGTTCCATCATCAATCCAGACTTGGCACGCCCGTTGCATGCAGTTTTATGGAAAGCTCAAGGTGAGGTGCATGATCGATTTTTCAGAAACGGGAGACAGGCATCCCGTGGCCGTGGAACTGTCCCAGGCGGCCGTATCCTTTGGTCGCGGGGAAAAGGCGGTCGCCGCGCTGCAGGAAACGAGCCTCAAGATTGCCGAGGGCGAATTCCTCGCACTTGTCGGTCCCTCCGGCTGCGGCAAGTCGACGATCCTGAAGCTGGCGAGCGGCCTGCTGCAACCGAGCACCGGAGCGGTGATCGTCGGTGGGAAAGAGGTCGGCGCCAAGGCGCTTCGCATCGGCATGGCCTTCCAGAACCCGACGCTTCTGCCGTGGCTGACCATCGAGCGCAACGTCATGCTGCCGTTGAAGATCGTCCGTCCGTTCCGCTCGCAGTACCGTTCCAAGAAGAATACCGAGTACCGCGATCGCGTCCACGCCCTTCTGGCCGACGTCGGGCTACAGCGCTTCGCAAACCATTACCCCTGGCAGTTGTCCGGCGGCATGCTGCAGCGCGCCAACCTCTGTCGTGCACTGGTGCATGACCCGAGCCTTCTCCTGCTCGACGAGCCCTTCGGGGCGCTCGACCAGTTCACCCGCGAGGAGCTCTGGGCGACGATGCAGTCGCTCTGGATGAAGCGCAAGCCGACCGTCCTGCTGGTGACGCACGACCTGAAGGAAGCCGGCTTCCTGGCCTCGCGCATCTGCGTGATGAGCGCCCGCCCCGGCAGGATCATCGACGACAGCACCGTCGATTTTTCCCGCCCCCGCACGGTTCCGATGACCTTCGAGCCGGAATTCACGGCGCTGAACCAGCGCCTGCGGGAGCTGATCATCGATGCCCGCACCGACGTCGCCGAGGAGGCCTGAGATGTCATACGCCATTCGCCGCCGCTTCTGGGCGGCATTCCTGATCTTCGCCTTCTTCGGCCTCTGGGAAATCCTCTGCATCGCGCTGCAGGTCTCCGACCTCGTCCTGCCACGCCCCTCGCAGGTCATGGCGACACTGGTGGACCGCTTCGATGTCCTGTGGCCGCATATCCTGCAGACACTGTGGACGACGATGGTGGGCTTCCTGCTCGGCGTCACCGTCGGCCTGCTGATCGGCGCCTGCATCGGCACCTCGCGGATTGCCTATGACACCGCCTACCCCCTGCTGATCGGGTTTTCCTCGATCCCGAAGGTGGCCGTCGTGCCGATCTTCGTCCTCTGGTTCGGATCGGGCTCCGTGCCCGCGATCCTGACGGCGCTGGCCATGTGCTTCTTCCCGATCGTCGTCAACATCGCGACGGGTCTGGCCACCACCGAGCCGGAACTTGAGGACGTGCTGAAGTCGCTGGGCGCCAGCAAGCTGGACATCCTGTGGAATGTCGGCCTGCCGCGCACCATGCCCTTCTTCTTCGCCTCGCTGAAAATCGCTGCGACCTTTGCCTTCGTCGGCTCCGTCCTGTCGGAAACCGTCGCCTCCAATCGCGGCATCGGCAATGTGATGATGACGGCCTCCTCCAATTTCGACGTGCCGCTGGTCTTTGCGGGGTTGTTCATCCTCGCGGTGCTCGGCGTGCTTCTCTACGCCGCCTTCTCTCTCGTCGAAATGCGTGTCGCCGGCTGGGCGAACCGCCGCAACGATCTCACCACCACCGCCTGACCCTCGAACAATCGGAGCTCAACATGCTGAAGACATTTCTCTCCACCGTCGCTCTCGGCCTTTGCCTGAACGGCGTGGCACTTGCAGACACCACGATCAGGCTCACCCTGGGCTGGAAGACGCAAGGATCGGACGCCGCCTTCCTGCTGGCCAAGGAGGCCGGCTACTTCGAGGCAGAAGGTCTCGACGTCACCATCGACCAGGGCGAAGGCTCTGCGGCCACCGTCACCCGCATCATGTCGGGCAGCTATGACGCCGGCTTCGGCGACATCAATGCCATCATCCAGAATGCAGCGACCCGTCCCGACGAAGCACCGGTGATGGTCTACCAGATCTGGAACAAGCCTCCCTTCGCGATCGTCAGCAAGAAAGAGACCAACATCACCACGCCCGCCGACCTCGTCGGCAAGACGCTCGGCGGCGCGCAGGGAACGCCGACCACCCGACTGGTGACCGTTCTCGCCACGCTCAACGACGTCGACATGACACAGGTGAAGATCGACAACATGGGTCCCAACCTGCAGGAGCCGATGCTGATCAAGGGCGACATCGACGGCGCGCTGGTGTTCAACATCACCAGCTGGTTCAACCTGATCAACAACCGTCAGGACCCGGCAAAGGACTACAACTGGCTGCTGTTTGGCGATCATGGTCTCGACCTCTACTCGAACGGCCTGATGGTGTCCCAGAAGCTGATCGCCGAGAACCCGGAGGCCGTCGCCGGTCTGGTGCGCGCCGTCAACAAGGCGGCCATCGAAATCGGTCTCGACACCGAAAAGGGAATGGACTCCGTCGTCGCCTACGACAACCTGGTCAAGCGCGACCTGGAGCACGATCGCCTGAAGTTCTCCTACGAGAACCTGATCGTCTCACCGGAAGTCGAGAAACTCGGCCTGGGCGATCTGGATGACAGCCGCCTCACCCGCTCCATCGACATCGTGGCCGAAGGCTATCAGCTGCCTTCCAAGCCGACGGCGGAGCAGGTCTTCGACCGCCAGTTCCTGCCGCCGCTCGAAGAGCGCAAGCTCACCTACACGGCAGACTGATCCGATCATCTGGCCGGCGGCATCCTGCCGCCGGTCCTTAATCAGAGCGATCCAGCACATGCAGCCAGTCGGCCACCACCCCTCCGGATCAGGCATGGTCGTCAGCCCCCACCCGCTGGCGACGGAAGCCGGCCGAGCCGTGCTCGCGCGCGGCGGCAATGCCATCGAGGCGGGTGTTGCGGTCGCAGCCGCACTGGCCGTGGTCATGCCGCATTTTTGCGGCCTGGGTGGTGATGCCGTCTGGCTGGTCTGCGACCGGGAGGGGCGGCAGCGCTGCTTTCTCGGCATCGGCCAGGCCGCCGCCAGGGTCACTGTCCCAGAGGGCGCCATCCCCACCCGCGGCCCGTCATCCATGCTGACGTCGGCCTGCGCCGTCGACAGCTGGGGCCATGCGCTCGCCTTCAGCTCGGCGAACTGGGATGGTCGCGAAGGCTTCGCAGACCTCCTGTCGCCTGCCATCGAACTGGCCGATGCCGGCTATATCCCGAGCCGGTCGCAGGATTTCTGGCTGGACTTTCGTGCTGAAGATCACCCCGTATGGCCGGGATTTGCCGACATCTTCGACCATCGCAGCGACGCGGGCCTGCTGCGTCAGCCGGAGCTGGCCGAAAGCCTTCGCCGCCTTGCAGATGAGGGATACCGAAGCTTCTACGAAGGCGCATTGTCCGAAGCGATCGCGGACGGCCTCGCAAAAGTCGGGTCGCCGCTGAGCGCTGCAGATCTTGCCGCTACCCGCACGCGCGAGGTCGATCCCCTGGCGCTCGACTATCGCGGCACGCTGCTGCTGGCGCCACCGCCGCCGACGCAGGGCTGCGCGACGCTCGCCATCATGGGCATTCTCGCACGCTTCGATCTCTCAAAGACGGATCCGGCGACTTCCGCCCGCATGCATCTGCTGGTGGAGGCGACCAAGCGGGCATTCTTGAACCGGTCATCGATCGGCGACCCGGATTTCGGCGCTGAAACCACCGATCCGGCCGCAGCCATGCTCGACGCCGACAGCCTCGACGCTGCCGCGCGCGACATCGATCCCGCGGCCGCCATGCCCTGGCCTCGCCCAGGCAATACCGCAGACACCGTGTTCTTTGCCGTCGCCGATCCTGCGGGACGTTGCGTGAGTGTGCTGCAGAGCACCTATTTCGACTGGGGCAGTGGCGTCACCGTTCCCGGGACAGGCATCCTCTGGCAAAACCGCGGTGCAGCTTTTTCGACTGAACCCGGTCACCCCAACTGCCTCGCGCCCGGCAAGCGCCCCTTCTACACCCTCAACCCAGGCGTCGCGATCCGCGATGGTGCACCATATCTCCTCTACGGCACGCAGGGCGCCGACGGACAGCCGCAGACGCTGTCCGTGCTGCTGACCAGCCTGCTGGACGACGGCATGACGCCCGAGCAGGCGCTGGCCCAGCCGCGCTTCCTTCTGGGACGCACGTTCTCCGACAGCCGCGACAGCCTGAAGGTCGAAGGCTCACTGGGTTCCGAAACGACTGACGCGCTGTCGGCACTCGGCCACGAGGTCGCCGTGCTGCCCGCCCTATCCCCGATTTTCGGCCAGGCCGGCGTGATCCGCCTTTCGGCCGATGGGACAGTGGATGGCGCCCATGATCCTCGCGGCGAAGGCTGCGCGGCTGGTGTCGGCGGCACCTCTGGGCAGCACCCATGAGCGGTTCCGGAGAGCTCTATGCCAGCCACACGATCGGCGAGCCGCAGGGCCCGCAGGATAACCGCCGGATCCGGTGGCAGCACGGCGTCATCACCGCCGTGGAAGACGCCGGCACGGCACCGGCAGGGACCCCGCGCACCCTGGTCATGCCGGCGCTGGCCAATGCGCATGATCATGTCCGGCCGCTGCCGATGTCGTCCTTCGGCACCGCCTTCCTGCCCCTGGAGGCGTGGCTGCCGCGCACGATCCTCGCGACGCCGCCGGATGCCTACATGGCTGCCGTGGCGCCGCTCGCGCGTGCCGCCCTGTCCGGCTGTGGCGCGGTCATGGTCCATTACACGCGGCCCAGCGGCAAGCTCGATCCCATCGACGAAGCCCGCGAGGTGGCGCGGGCGGCAAAGGATGTCGGACTGCGGATTGCCTTTGCGCCGGCCATCCGCGACCGCAATCCGCTCGTCTACGGCGACGAAACGGCCGTGCTCGACAAGCTGCCGGCGGACATCGCTGCCCTGCTGCGGGATACCTACTGCCGGCCGCCCCTTTCTCCCGAGCGCCTGATCGAGACGACGGAACAGATCGCCGAAGCTATCCAAGGACCGATGGTCGACGTGCAGTTCGGACCGGCCGGGGTGCAATGGTGTTCCGATGAACTGCTGCGGGCGATTGCCCGCCGTTCTGCCGAAACCGGCCGCAGGGTCCACATGCATCTCCTCGAGACGCCCTACCAGAGGTGGTGGGCGGATCTGACGTTCCCGGAAGGGATCGTCACCTATCTGAAGGAGATCGGCCTGCTCTCGCCGCGGCTGACGCTCGCGCACTGCGTCCATGCCCGGCCGCACGAGTTGGACATGATCGCCGAAGCGGGCTGCCGCATCGTCACCAACTCCGGATCCAATCTGCATCTTCGTTCCGGCCTGGGACCCATCTCCGACGCCCGGCAGCGCGGCTGCGGCGTGGCGATCGGCGTCGACGGGCAGGCCTTCGACGAGGACGACGACATGATCCGCGAGATCCGCCTTGCCAACGCCCTGCACGGCGGCACGGGTTTCGCCCGGACCTGGTCGCGCCCGGACCTTCTCCTGGAGAGCATTGCCCATGGTCGTCAGGCGATCGGCATGCCCGGGACCGGCAGCATTGCCGTCGGAGAGCCGGCGGACTTCCTCCAGCTCGACTACGACCGCCTCGATCGCGACAGGATCATCGAGGTGGAGCCCGTCGACCTGTTCTTTGCGCGCGCAACCGCACAGCATGTCCTGCAGGTGATCGTGGCGGGGAAAACCATCGTCGCGCACGGCAGCCTGCCCGGCGTCGATCTCCCGACCGTGGAAAATGAACTGCGCAGCAGCTATCGTCAGTCGGTGCGAGATCATGGTGCCCTGATCCGGGATTGGCCCCAGATCGAGGCCGCACTCGCCGAATGGAACAGGGCCTACATCGGCTGCTGCTGAAGCGCGCAGCCGCCCCCAATGACAGGCCGCCACTGCCATCATGCCCATGGACAGACGGTGCTGAGCGAATTCGCAACCGGTTCAGCACAACGATGATGAGATGAAGCTTCGGAGCCGTCGGGAAGGGCTTTTCGACTGGTCGGAGTGGCAGGATTTGAACCTGCGACCCCGTCGTCCCGAACGACGTGCGCTACCAGGCTGCGCTACACTCCGTGACCAGCGGCGCCTCTATAGACCAGCGTTTCGGCTTCGGCAAGCGGTCGACTTGAAAATCGCAGCGGCATTTTTTTCGGCCTGCGCGTATGCCGGACGTGACAAAAATGCGGCGGTTGTGAAATTTCGTGAGGCGCCGGAAAGAGCAGCCGTGACGGCTGGCGCAAATCTGCTAGGGCAGCGCAGACGCCGCTGGCGCCATCAACTGAGGGTTTCCTGGACATGAGCCTCCGCATCATCGCATCGACTGCCGTTCTCGCTATCGCATTGTCTGCCTGCACCACCACCAGCGCGCCCGCCAATCCGATCGAGGCCCGCTGGCTCGGCCAGTCGGCCGGCAAGTTCTTCGCCGCCTACAGCCCGCCGCTCAGCGACACGCCCGCCGGCGCAACAACGCTCTACAACTGGCGCGGCGGTTACAATCGCATCAAGCTGGAGAACGGACGCACAGCAAACGTCAGCTGCGCCGCACAGCTGACCGTCGATGCCAGCTATACGATCCGCGCCATCCGCATCACCTCCGACCGCCCGGGTGCCCGGGGTCCGAGCTATTGTGAGGAACTGCTGACGGCGGAGTGATCCGGCAGCCTGCCGCCATTTATACGCCATCCGGCCCGCCCTCACCGGCGGGCTTCTTTTTTGCCGCCGGGGCGCTAGCTCTTGCGTCTTGGACAGGAAGAAGACGACGCAAGGCTGCACGCACGATGAAACGCCCAGCGATCCTCCTCGCCACGCTTCTGGCGGCAGCCGTTCCGGGCGCTGCGGCCATGCAGGCATCAACGGAGCCTGCGGCTGGATCCGACGCAGGTTCCGGCACGGACGCGAGCACCCGTGCGGACGCGGCAGCGGATCGCTGCCTCTCCTCCTGGAGCGAACCCGGCTCCGGGCGGTTGCTCTGCATTGCCAAGGAAAGCTTCAACCGCGACCTCTGCGCCGGCATCGCCTATTTCGCGAAGGCGCGTCAGGTGCCGGCGGATTTTCTGGCGCGGTTGATCTGGCGCGAGAGCCTGTTCCGGCCGGATGCGGTCAGCCCGAAGGGGGCGGAAGGCATTGCGCAGTTCATGCCCGGAACCGCCCGGCTGCGCGGGCTGGAGAACAGCTTCGACATCCTGCCGGCGCTGCAGGCTTCCTCAAGCTATCTGGCGGAGCTTGCCGACCGCTTCGGCAGCTATGGCCTGGCGGCTGCGGCCTATAATGCCGGTGAAGGCCGGCTGCGGGCCTATCTGGCCGGCGGCACCCTGCCCTATGAGACGCGCGCCTATGTGCTGGCGATCACCGGTGCCTCGGTCGAGCAGTGGTCGGTCGAACCACCCGAGCAGGCGGCTGCGCCGCTCGACGGCGACACGCCGTTCGTCGAAAGCTGCGTGGCGCTGGCCGATAGCCGGCGACTGTCACCCGGCACGCTGGTCGGCGAAGGGGCCTGGGCGCCTTGGGGCGTGCAGCTTGCCGCGCACCTCAACCCGGATGTCGCACGCCGCCTGTTTGCGCGGGCGATCGGCAAACTGCCTGCGCCGCTCAGCGAAGAGCTGCCGATCATCGTGCGGCAGACGGGTGGCAACTTCGGCTACCGCCCACGCTACGCCGCCCGCATCGGCCGCGACAGCCGGGCGGAGGCGCAGGCGCTCTGTGCGCGGATCAAGGACGTAGGCGGCAGCTGCACGGTGCTGCGCAACTGACGATCCCCAAGCAGTAATGCCCGTCAGGCCTCGACGATGTGGCGATCTTCCTTCTCGAGATAATCGTCGACGTAGAGGTCGGAGACCAGCTGCATGATGAGGGCGGTCAGCGGGGTTGCCAGCGCCAGGCCGATCAGGCCGAACAGCGAGGCGAACATGAGCTGCGTCGAGATCACCAGAACCGGCGGCAGGGACACCTTCTCCTGCTGGATGATCGGCGTGACCACATAGCTTTCCAGCATCTGCACCGCCAGATAGACGCCGAGGACAAGCAGCACGGAGTGGAGCCCCTCGGGCACGGCCAGCAACAGGCCGGGTGTCGCAGCGAGCACGGGACCGACATTCGGGATGAAGGCAAGCAGGCCGGCGATGAGGCCGAGCAGAAGCGCCAGCGGGATGCCAATGAACCAGAGGCCAAGGCCGGTCAAGACACCGACCACCGTCATGGAGATCAGCTGCGCCATCAGCCAGCTCTCGAGCGTCTTTACCGAATTGTCCAGGACACGCTCGGCCTTGGCCCGTGCCGAGGGCGCAAACAGCTTGATGAAGCCCTTGCGGTAGGTGGCCGGATCGAAGGCGCCATAGAGGGCGATGAACAGGAGGAGCACGGTGTTGCCGAGATAGCCGAAGGCGGAACTCACCGCCTGGGTCGCCGCGCCGCCGGAGGCTGACGACATGAGGCCACCCTCTTCCAGACGCGCTATCAACTGCCGGCCCCAGGTATAGGCCTCCAGGCGCTCACGCAGACCCTGAATGGCCGTCGGAACCTGCTGCCACAGCTCCTCCGCCTGCTCGGCGATGGCCGGCGCCACGTAGAAACCGAATGCCGTTACGATCGCCAGGAATACCAGGAGGAAGATCGCAACGCCCCAGCCGGGAGCGATGGAGAAGAGCCTGGCGATCCGCACGCCGCTCATCCGGAAGAGGATGGCGAGCAGGCCGCCGGCGAAAATCATCAGCAGCGTTCCCGGCATCATCACCAGCAGCAGCAGCACGACGGCAAAGACCAGCACCACCGAGACCGGGCGCGGCTGAAGCCTCACCCGCCATTTGTCTCTCACCACATCTTGTGCTTCAGGTTCGATCATCGCGCTGCATACCCTTCGTCGTTCATGGCGAGGCCGATATAGGCCCCTGTGGGGGATCCGACAGAGGCGCGGATCGAATATGCGCGGGGGCCGTGATCACGGACGATGGAACCCGGGGCGCCCGATATGTGTTCCCATGGCGAAGAGCGTCTCAGTCCACCACAGACGCTGAAACCAAACTGCCGCCCGGCGGCTCAAGGAGATCCTCATGCTGAAGTTCATCGGCGGCACGATCGGTGCCATTTTCCTCATCGGCCTGATCGTCGTCGTCCTGCTCTTGATGCTGATTTTCTAGTACCGCGCGGGAAGCGTCTTCAGCGTTTCATGCAACAGGCCCCACGGATCACCGCGGGGCCTGTTGGACATCATGGACCTTCACAGATCGGCGCGCGTTCGATCTGCAGCTGCCCAACTTCGACGCCGTAGGTGCGCAGGCCCTCACCGTCGAGAAGCACGATGCGGTAGCAGGGATTGCCGTTCGTCCACCAGGGATCCAGCGCATCCAGATCGGTAATGAAGCGGTGCGAGCAGGCTTGGCCGGAGCTATAGGCGATGCCTTCGGCGCTGGTGCCCGCCAGCGGCACGTGAATATGGCCGAACAGGATGTGGCGCACGCCGCCTGAATGGGCCGCAAGCCGCCGCATGACCGCGCCTTCGTCGTGCATGCCGATCCTGTTGAAATGCGCAATGCCGGCATCCATCGGCGGATGGTGGATGAAGACGGTGACCGGCATCTCGCCGGCGCCCGAGAGCGCCTGATCGAGCCACGCCAGGCGCGGTTCGTCATAGATCCCGCCGATGACCCCTTCCTCATGACTGTCGAGAAACAGCAGCCGGCCGAACTCCGTGTCCATGAAGGACTGGATGTGGCCGTTGTCGTCGCGCGGCTGTTCCGGGAAGGCTGCGACGAATGCGGGGCGCTTGTCGTGGTTGCCGAGCATCAGGCGCACCTCGAAGGGCACCGGCGCGAGGATGTCGCGCAGCAGCTCGTAGGCTTCCGGATCGCCGTAATTGCAGAGGTCGCCGGTCATCACCAGCAGGTCGGCGTCCGCATGCTTCTCGACGATGTCGGTGACCGCTGCGCGCAGCTGCTGTTCCGGGTCGATGCCGTTGACCATCACGCCCGAGGGCATCAGGTGGGTACTGTCACTTGAATGATCTTCATGGTCGTTCTCTCTGGAAAAAAGGAGGCTGCGGAGACGATGATCTCCGCAGCCCTGGTCACGATCCTGCGGCGGCAGGCTTAGTTCATGAGACCGTTGGTCTGGTCGACGATCTGCTTCAGGCCGTCTTCCGGCGTGACTTCGCCGCGCATGACGGTGCCGATGATGTCGCGCTGGGTGCGCCAGATGCGGACGGAATCACCGCCCGGATAACCGGCCCACGGCAGCGAACGGTCGGCCTGCAGGGACGCCGTCTTCACGTTCGGGTTCTCGACGTAGTAGGGGGCGAGGAATTTCTCGCCGGTCGCCAGCTTGTTGGTCGGCAGGTAGCCGGTGATGCGCACGATGGTGTTCTGCGCCTCGGGACCGGTGATCCACTTGAGGTACTTCCAGGCGGCATCCTGTTTGGCCTTGTCCTGGGTCAGGATCACGGCCGAGTTGCCGCCCGTCGGAACGCCACCCTTTTCGGCATTGTCGAGCGGGAAGGTTGCGGTCTTGAGTTCAAACCGGTCACCGACCAGGCCCTGGATGGTCTGTACGTGGGCCGGGGTCGAGAAGATGAAGCCGGTCTGGCCTGCACCGAACTGCTGGCGCGACTGATCCCAGTCGAGCAGGGTCTGGTGACCGTCGGTGACGAACTGACGGGCAAGCTTCAGGGCGTTGAGGCCGATCTCGTTGTCGAAGGCGACCGTCTTGGTGGCCGGGTCGACGAGCTGACCGCCCTGCTGGAAGATCAGCGCCTGCCACAGCCAGTCGTCCGGCCAGCCGTTGATGTCGTAGCCCATGCCAGCAGTTTTGGAGTCCAGCGCGTGGATCTTGCCGGCGAGTTCGATCAGACCGGCGAAGGTCTTGGGCATGTTGTCCGGATCACCGCCGGCTTTGCGAACGAGATCGGAGTTGATGTAGATGATCGGCGAGGAGGCGTTGACCGGCAGGCCGTACTGCTTGCCGTCGATCTGGCCGAGAGCGGCCATCTTCGGGCTGTAGTTCTCGTCGAGGAAGGCTGCGCCTTCGGCTTCGATGAATGGGCCGAGATCGGTGATCTGGTTGCGCGGCGCCAGCGTGTGGACGAGTTCCGCGGTCAGATTGTAGCCCGAGAAGTAGACATCTGGCAGGTTGCCGGTGACGGCCGAGCGCAGAACCTGCTGCTGGCCTTCGTTGTAGCCAGCGGCAGGCGCCAGGAAGTTGATCTTGATGTCGGGGTTGTTCTTCATGAACTCATCGGCCAGTGGCTGATGGAATTTCGTGAAGCCCGGCAGGTTGTAGAGAACTTCCAGCGTCATTTCCTGCGCGAAGGCAGGCTTGCCGAGGCCTGCAACAGCCAGGCCGATGGCCAGGCTGCTCAGGGCGGTGCGTCGAGACATCTTCATAGCAGATCTCCAGTGTGTGGGTTTATCGGGTTGGGAGGCAGGCTTCATGCGGGGCGGATCACTTGACTCCGGTCATGGTGATCCCCGCGATGAAATGTCGGCGCACGAGCAGGAAGCAGACCAGCATCGGCGCGGTAATGATGGTCGCGCCGGCCATCAGCGCGCCGTAGTTCGCACCGGACTCGACGTCGGCGAAATACAGCATCCCGAGGGGCGGCGGCGCGAGATTGGTGTCGGAGACGACGATCATCGGCCAGTAGAGGTCGTTCCAGTGCGCCACGAGGGAAAACACCGAGAAGGCGGCGAGCGAGGGCAGCGAACCGCGCAGCACGAGGCGCCAGCAGATCTCCATCTCGGAGAAGCCATCCATCCGCGCCGCCTCGATGATCTCATTGGGGTAGCTGCGGAAGGACTGGTGAAACAGGAAGATCGCAAACACCGACAGGAAGAAGGGCATCATCATGGCGAAGTAGGTGTTGAGCAGTTCGGTCATCGCCAGACCGACGAAGAGCGGCAGCGCCAGCGCCTGGATCGGCACGCAGAGGGCGGCAATCACCAGGGTCATCAGCAGCCTGCGGCCCGGGAAGCGGAGCTTGGCCAGCGCATAGGCGGCGGGCACCGCCGTCAGCACCTGCACGATCAGGATGCCGAGGCAGACGATGACGCCGTTCAGCATGAAGCGGGCCATGGGCACCTGGCTTGCGGCGCGCGAGAAGTTCTCTGCCGCCGAGAAGTCTTTCGGGATCGGCCAGAGCGAGACATCGAAGATTTCCGCCGACGAGCGGATCGACGTCAGGAACATCCAGTAGAAGGGCAGCAGCATGACGAAGGCGCCGAGGGCGAGGACGAGATGCGGCAGGTATCTGCGAACGTGGGCCATCAGTAATGCACCTTCCGGTCCATGTGCACCGTCTGCCAGATCGACAGGATCAGCACGATTGCCAGGAAGATCAGCGTCAGCGCTGCGGCGTAGCCGGTGTTGGAATATTCGAAGCCCTCGAGATAGAGGTTGAAGAGCAGCGTCTCGGAGCCGAAGCGGCCCTTGGTCAGCACGGCGACCGTCTCGAAGACCTTGAAGGCGGAGATCGAGGTGGTGACGACGACGAACATCGTGGTCGGGCCGAGGATCGGCCAGGTGACCGTGAAGAAGCGGTCGATCGGGTTCTTGGCGCCGTCGAGGCGGGCGGCCTCGTAGAGGTCCTTGGGGATCGCGGTGAGACCGGCGAGGAACAGCACCATGTTGAAGCCGAGCACCTGCCAGATGCCGATCATGGCCATGGTCGGGATCAGCAGCACCGGATTCGAGAGGAAGGCGACGGGCTCGAGGCCGAACCACTTGATGGCGGCATTGACCGGGCCGATGGTGGGATGCAGCAGGAACTGCCAGACGGTCGCCATGGCCACCAGCGTCGCGGTCACCGGCAGGAAATAGGCCACTTCCCAGAAGGCGCGGCTGCGCTTGCGGTTGTAGACCAGCAGTGCGACGCCGAGCGCCAGGAAGACGCCGAGGGGAATGACGATCGCCGCATAGAGGACGGTGTTGCTGAGCGCCCGCAGGAACACGTCGTCGTCCATGGCGGCGGTGAAGTTCTGCAGGCCGACGAAATTGATGGAGAGTGCACCGAGCTGGTAGTCCGTCACCGAGAAGACGGCGAGCACGATCATCGGCAGGATGTAGATGGCGATGAGCAGGAGGGCGGCCGGGGCGACGAAGGCAAGGCCGCGTAGGGTCATGCGCCGGTCTGTCCGCGACCGGCTGGGGGCGGTTGCGACAGAGGCGTTAGCGGGGAAATCCGTCGCCGTCATGCCGCCACCCGCTCGCGCACCGAGAGTTCGCGGCGTGCACCGTCGGCGCCGAACAGATGGGCCCGTTCCAGCGCGAAGGCGAGATAAGTCAGGCCGTCGGCGCCGGTCTCGAGCGTCTCGCCGGCTAGTTGCCGCAGGGTAATCCGCACCGTCTCGTCGGCCAGGAGCTGGCAGCTGACGAAGCGATCGGCGCCATGGGTTTCGGCACGCAGCACGCGCACGGCCAGGCCTTCGGCGGCGGGGCGCAGGTCTTCCGAGCGGATGCCGAGGGTCGCGGGACCGGCGTGCGCGGTGGCCGCCTGCAGTCCGAGATCCTGACCGAAGGCTGCCACCCTGCCCTGCGTGTCGATCTCGACCGGCAGCAGATTGATCGACGGGGTGCCGATGAAGCGCGCGACCGTCAGCGTTGCGGGGCTGCGGTAGAGCTCGTCGGGCGTGCCGAGCTGTTCGATGCGGCCTTCCGACATCAGCGCGATGCGGTCGGACATCGTCATCGCCTCGATCTGGTCGTGCGTGACATAGATGAAGGTGGCGCCGAGGCGTCGATGCAGGGAGGCCAGTTCCTCGCGCATGTGGGCGCGCAGCTTGGCGTCCAGGTTGGACAGCGGCTCGTCCATCAGGAAGGCGGCCGGCGAGCGCACCAAGGCGCGCGCCAAGGCCACGCGCTGGCGCTGGCCACCGGACAGCTGCGCCGGCTTGCGGTCCAGCAGATGGGGAATATGCAGCGTTTCGGCGGCCTGTTCGACGGCGGCATCGATGTCTCGCAGCGTCTGCGACGGCGCAAACAGCCCGCCGATCAAAGGCAGCCGTGCCGACAGTGGCAGGCGGCGCATGCGCAGCGGCGTGGCGATGTTCTGGCGGACGTTCATGTGCGGATAGAGCGCGTAGGACTGGAAGACCATGGCGAGGTTGCGCTCGCTCGGGTCCATGTCTGTGACGTCACTGCCGCCGATCGAGACGGTGCCGCTATCCGGCGCCTCGAGGCCTGCGATCATCCGCAGAAGGGTGGACTTGCCGCAGCCCGACATGCCGACGAGAGACAGAAACTCGCCCGGGCGGACGGAGAGATCGATCCCCTTCAGGACGTTTTCCGTCCCGAAGCTCTTGCCTATGCCCCGAAGTTCTACCGATTGCGGCGTCATACTGCGCTCCTGTTTCAGCGGCGCGTATGGAGCTTTCAGATGACAGACAGACTACGGTTTCAAGAAGTTTTAGTGACGCGGCGCGGGAGGCTCTCCATCCATTTTTGCGTATAGGTCTCAAACATTTATCGCGAATTCCCTAATATTCGCTGCCGCCGCATTTGGGCTGGAAGTGTACATCCGACCGGCGAACGTACCTGCCTCGCAAAGCTTTGCCGAGTGGACAGTCAGGAACCATGAGCCATTGCCGTCGTTGGACTCGGTCAACCCGAAAGGAGATCCCAGATGAACAGCACGATGGACAAGATGAAGGGCAAGGGCAACGAGATCGCCGGCAAGGCACAGCAGTCCGCCGGCGACGCCACCGGCAATGACGACATGAAGGCAGGCGGCGCAAAGCAGGAAGCAAAGGGCGATCTGCAGCAGGCCAAGGGCGATGCCAAGGACGCCGCGAAGAAAGTGACCGAGTAACCGCGCGCTTCACCGTCCACCTTCCGGGGCAGGCCGCCGGCCAAGCCCCGGTGAGGTGACCTGAAGAAGCAACTGCTTGTGAGGTCCAGGATGATCCAGAAGCGCGAAGACACTCCCGAACGGCGCGCGGCACCCCTGCTGCCGGTCGCCATCCTAGGCACCGTGGTGGTTGCGATCATCGCTTATCTCCTGGTCGGCAGCATGCTGCTGGACGAGGACCCAAACGGGGATGCAACGATAGAGCCCGCGGCCCGGGAGCAACCGGTTGGCGGTTAGCCAACGAAGCCCGCCGCACATCCTGCCGTACCCTTCTGCTGGCCTTCCCTGGCGGCCGGAAACGCCCTTCTATCCGTTGTTGTCGCGCGGTGCGGCCTCGGGTACGAAAGAGGGATGGATAGACATGATGTTCTTGCTCAGGCTTCGGCCTATGTTTCCACCGGCGCATTGATCGCCGACCTGGCGGGGCTGGTCGCGCGGCGCTCCGTCAGCCAGTCGGAAGGACGGCCGGACGCGCTTCTGGCCTATCTCGAGAGCGACATGCGGCCGATGCTGCAGGCGATCGGCTTTGCCTGCGATATCTTCGACAATCCGCGCGAGGGCGGTGCGCCGCTGTTGATTGCCAACCGCGTCGAGGACGAAGCCCTGCCGACCGTGCTGGTCTACGGCCATGGCGACGTCTGCAACGGCGAGGCGCAGCGGTGGCGCGAGGGGCTGGATCCCTTCGTGCTGACCGTCGAGGGCGACAAGCTCTACGGCCGCGGCACGGCGGATAACAAGATCCAGCATCTCATTAACATCAAGGCGCTGGAGACCATCATCAGGGCGCAGGGCCGGCTCGGCTTCAACGCCAAGATCATCATCGAGATGGCGGAGGAGACCGGCTCCTACGGCCTTCGCGAATTCTTCGCGCTGCAGAAGGAGGCGCTCTCGGCCAATGTGCTGATCGCCTCCGATGGGCCGCGGCTCGCCATCGATACGCCGACCATGTTCATGGGCTCGCGCGGCGGCCTGTCCTTCGATCTCGTCGTCCACCTCAGGGACAGCGACCACCACTCCGGAAACTTCGGCGGCCTGCTGGCCGATCCGGTGATCATCCTGTCACATGCCATCGCCTCGATCGTCGACGCGCGCGGCCAGATCCGGATCGCCGAATGGCGGCCGACGAGCCTGACGCCGGAGATCCGCGCGACGTTGAAGGATCTGCCACCGCGCCGGCACGACGCCGACTGGGGCGAGAGCACGCTCACCCCTTCGGAACGCGTGTTCGGCTGGAATTCGCTGGCGGTACTCGCCATTGCCGCCGGCAATATCGATGCGCCGCAGAACGCCATCTCCGGATCGGCGCGGGCCACCTGCCAGCTGCGGTTCGTCGTCGGCACCGACATGGAGGAGATCCTGCCGGCGCTTCGCCGTCATCTCGATGCCCATGGGTTTGCCATGGTCGAAGTGCGGGCGTCCAAAGGCGAGCCGTTCAAGGCCACCCGCTTTCCGCCCGATCATCCCTGGATCGCCTTCGTCGAGCGGTCGATCACCGCGTCCACAGGTCGCAAGCCACATGTGCTGCCGAACCTCGCGGGCTCGCTCCCCAACGACGCCTTCACGGATATTCTCGGCCTCCCCACCATCTGGATCCCGCATTCCCACGCCGAATGCGGACAGCATGGGCCGAACGAGCATGCCCTTCTCACCATTGCGGAAGAGGGAATGCGCATCATGACGGCGCTGTTTCTCGACATTGCGGCGCATGCGGGAGAGCTGAAACAGGCCGGGTGACAAGCTAGGAGACGTTGCGCTTCTTGCTGTGCTCTCCCAGCGGCTGACCGAACCGTTCCAGCAGATCAGCCGCGGCCGTGCGATCGACCGCCCTGGAGAAGAGGTAGCCCTGGCCGAGCTGGCAGCCCAGATCCAGCAGGTGATCCACCTGAGACTGAACCTCGATCCCTTCGGCGACGACCCGGATGCCGAGATTGCGGGCGATCCCCATCAGGCCTTCGACGATGAAGATCCCGGCGTCGCCGGGCACGAGGCGGTCGATGAAGGACTTGTCGATCTTGATGATGTCGACGGGCACCGTCAGGAGATGGGTGAGCGACGCATACCCGGTGCCGAAATCGTCGAGCGCAACGCGCATTCCATCCGCCCGCAGCGCCTTGATGGCATCGGCCACCACGTGATCGCGCTGTCCCAGATAGACCGATTCCGTGACCTCCAGGATGATGTGGTCCAAGGGCACGCCGGCTTGGCCGAAAACCCTGCAGAGCCTCGTGCGCAGGTCGCCCGTATGGAAATCCGCAGCCGACAGGTTGATGCCGACGTGCTGGAGCGGAAGCCCCTTGTCCAGCCACGTGCGGATGTCGCCTGCGACGCGCTCCATCATCCGCTGCGTCAGCTCGGCCGCGATATGGGCGTCTTTCAGGGCCTCCTGGAACTTTGCGGCGGCAATGATCTCGCCCGAGGGCGCCGTCATGCGTGCCAGGGCCTCGAATCCAACGACCTCGCGGGTGTCGAGCCGAAAGATCGGCTGGTAGTGGGCGTCAAGCCGGTTTTCCCCCAAGGCGGCGCCCACCTCGTGTATCGCCCGGAAGCGGCGGGTCTGGGCTGTCCGCAAACCGTGATAATACTGGACATATTGACCACGGCTGCGTTCTTTCGCGTGGTACAGCGCCACGTCTGCATACTGGCGGATTTCCTCGGGATCGCTCCCCACGTCCGCAAATGCGCCGCCGATCGTTGCCGCCGGGTAAACGACGTGCCCATCGCAGGTCGAGGGCGATGAAAGGCCAGACAGGATGGCGCTAGCCCGGTTCGGCAGGTTGCCCGCTTCCGTGTCGCTCACGATGACGGCGAATTCATCGCCGCCCAGTCGAAAGGCAGTCCCGGCCCCGGCCGCCGTGGAGATCCGGTCGGCCACGACCTTGATCAAGGCATCTCCTGCTGCGTGGCCGAAGGTGTCGTTGATCTGCTTGAGGTTGTCGATGTCGGCGAGCAGTATGCCCCAGCGCTGGGCCGGCTTGGAGGATACCTCCGAGAGGACCTGGTTGAAGCGGGCCCGGTTGGGCAGGCCCGTCAAGGCGTCCGTATAGGTCAGGCGCTGACGCTCCAGCACCCGATCGCTTCGATCGATCGCGATCGAGCAGAGGTGGACACAGGCATCGACGAGCTTCTGCTCCAGGGCACTCGGGCCGCGGCGTTCACGATAGTAGAATGCAAAAGTACCCACCACGCGCTCGCCGCTCTTGATGGGGGACGACCAGCACGCCTTAAAACCGAGCGCCATGACACCAGCCCTGCCGTGCTGCCAGCGGGGATCCGTTTCGATGTCCGCCGCGGTCACCGGCTCACCGTAAAACGCGGCTGTTCCGCAGGAGCCGGCAAGCGGCCCGCTTTCCAGACCTTCAACCGCTGCCGAAAACTCTGAAGGAAGCGAAGGCCCGGCCAGCGGATGCAGGTACCTGCCATCGAACGCAAGCACCGAGACCGTAATGTCCGGCACCAGGGCCTCGACCTTGAGACACAGCTTATCGACAGTGGTTGCCAGGTCCTCGCCCTTGGCAATCATCTCGAGAATCGTGTTCTGCAGCTCGAGGATCATGGCGTAGCTCCCGTGGAGACGATGGATCCTTAGCAGGATGGGTTTCTCTTCCGGTTACGTCGTTAATTAGACTTGGATCAATTAGACAAAAGATAATTCTGCACCGCCAAGAGCCTTGCACCGCTCGAGCGGTGCTCGAATCCGTCTCCGTCGTGCCATCGCGCAATTGTCGAAGATGATCGATTCCGTGATCCATCGGCGCGCCGGGCTGTGGGTTGTCCGGCCGCAGTTCGTTCGGCGGGCGCCAGTCGCCACCCTCCTCTACGTCTTTTCGCTGCGCAGATTCCGCATCGCGGGTATAGCCGGGTCGCGTCACCGTGGCAGCGCGTCCAGATCCAGTCCGAAGGCCTTGATGCGCGATGCCAGGGTGGTCGGTTTCATGCCGAGGAGGCGCGCGGCGCCGCTTGGGCCGGAGACCCTGCAGCCGCAGGCCGTCAGCGCCGCGACGAGGTTGTCGCGCTCCAGGTCGCGCAGCTGCGCATCGGTCAGGATCTCATCTGCCGCGGGTCTCTGGCTCGCCCGGGTCGCCGTCGTTGCCTCGCGGCGATGCGCATCCGGGAGGTCGATCGTCAGCCGCCCGTTCTGGGAGAGGATGGCGGCGCGCTCGATGACGTTCTGAAGCTCGCGGACATTGCCCGGCCAGTCGTAGCGGCAGAGCTCGCGGATATCGGCTTCCGAAAACCGCAGATCCATGCGCTTCGACTGGCTTTCGCGATCGAGGAAATGCTGCGCCAGGAGCGGAATGTCGTCGCGTCGTTCACGCAAGGGCACGGAGACGATCGGGAAGACGTTCAGGCGGAAATAGAGATCCTCGCGGAACTGCCGGCGCTGGACGGCCTGCTTCAGATCCCGGTTGGTGGCGGCGATCAAGCGCACATCGACGCTGCGGGTCTTCTCCTCGCCGACCCGCTCGAAGACGCCCTCCTGCAGGACGCGCAGGAGCTTGCTCTGCAGCTCCAGCGGGATTTCACCGACCTCGTCCAAAAAGAGCGTGCCGCCGTCGGCAAGCTCGAAGCGGCCGATCCGGTCGCGGATCGCGCCGGTGAAGGCGCCGCGGACATGGCCGAAGAACTCGCTTTCGAAGAGTTCGCGCGGGATCGCCGCGCAGTTCACCCGGATCAGCGGCCGGTCGCGCCGGTCACTCGCCTCGTGGATGGCGCGGGCAATCAGCTCCTTGCCGGTGCCGGACTCGCCGGTGATCAGCACCGTCGCGCCGGTCGGCGCCACCAGGTGGATCTGCCGCAGGACCGCCTGGACGGGCGCCGAGGCGCCGACGATGCCGGAGGCGTTCATCTCGATGCGGATTTCCTCCTGCAGGTAGGCGTTCTCGTGCTCCAGGCGCTCGCGCAGCTGGTCCACCTCGGCGAGCGCTGCCCGCAGACGGCTGTCGGCCTCGCGCCGCTCGGTCACGTCGCGAAAGACAATGACGGCGCCGACGATGACATTGCGGTCGCGGATGGGGGTGGAGGTATATTCCACCCAGACCGGCGAGCCGTCCTTGCGCCAGAAGACCTCGTCGACGACGGTGTGCACGGCGCCATCCCGGAAGGCGGCGTAGATCGGGCAGTCTTCATGCGGGTAGTGCGTTCCATCGGGGCGCGTGTGATGCATGATCGAGTGGATGTCCCTGGCCACCAGTTCGTCGGCGGTCCAGCCCAGAATGCGCTCGGCTGCCGGATTGACGAAGGTCGTCTTGCCCTCTGCGTTGACGCCGTAGATCCCCTCGCCCGCAGCGCGCAAGATCAGGCGGTTTTCCCGTTCGATATCGCGGAAGACGCGCTCGGCCCGCTGCCATTCCGTCAGGCCGCCGCCCATGAAATCTTCTGCCGCAGAATCGATGGAGCGGCGCCGGCGCTCGTGCAGGTCGTGAAGGCAGACGATGATCAGCTGCCGGCTGCCGTCGATCGGCAGACGCGAGCCGATGTACTCGACCTCCACCTCGCGGCCTGTCGCGTGCCGTGGCCTGAGCGTCGTCGTCCAGTAGGAGCCCTTGTCGAGGATCGCCTGGGTGAAGACGATGAGCGTCGGTATCTGCCCGTCATGGAGCTCGGTCACCGTCATCTGCAGAAGTGCCGCATGGTCGTAGCCCAGGAGACGGCAGGCCGCTGAATTTGCCGCCACCACCTGATCCGCCACGGGATCGAAGATCATCTCCGGCTGCGGGGAGAGATCGAAGATCGAGCCGGTGAGCGCCTGGGCCATGACGAATTCTCGTGAATTTGAGTTACGAAAATTCGTATATCATGAAATGTCGTGATCCACCAACGGCGCCTGACGCGCCTGAAAGTGCCGATCACCCAAGGGTGTTGCGGCGGCGGGACCACTTGGCACGCGCATTGCAAGACCTGTTCCAGTCAATGGCACAAAGGGGAACAGTGCAATGTTCGATAATCCATTTGATGCGCGTACCGTCTTTCGATCCGGCTGCAACTGCGGCCAGCACAAAAGCCAGAGCGAACACGACCAGCAGATGCGGGCGCAGGAGGTCTCCTCCAGCACCGACAAGCAGTACGAGAACGTCGTAGCGACAGCCGTTCTGCGCGCCATGTTTCCGCAAGATGCCTCCCGGCGCGCCTTCCTGAAGGCGGTCGGCGCCAGCACGGCGGCAGCCGCCGTTGCGCAGTTCTTTCCGCTGGCCACCGCCACGGAAGCCTTTGCCGACACTGGCCCGATCGAGAAGCCGGACCTGAAGGTCGGCTTCATTCCGATCACCTGCGCCACGCCGATCATCATGGCTTCGCCGATGGGTTTCTACGAGAAGCACGGGCTGAACGTCGAGGTCATCAAGACGGCCGGCTGGGCCGTCATCCGCGACAAGACGCTGAACAAGGAATACGACGCGGCCCACATGCTGTCGCCGATGCCGCTCGCCATCAGCATGGGCATCGGCTCCAACCCGCAGCCCTATGCGATGCCGGCGGTGGAAAACATCAACGGCCAGGCCATCACGCTGGCGATGAAGCACAAGGACCGGCGCGACCCGAAAGACTGGAAGGGTTTCAAGTTCGGCGTGCCCTTCGACTATTCGATGCACAACTACCTGCTGCGCTACTATCTGGCCGAACACGGCATCGATCCGGACGCCGACGTGCAGATCCGCGCCGTGCCGCCACCGGAGATGGTGGCCAATCTCAGAGCCGAAAACCTCGACGGCTTCCTTGGCCCCGACCCGATGAACCAGCGCGCCGTCTACGATGGCGTCGGCTTCATCCACATCCTGACCAAGGACATCTGGGATGGCCATCCGTGCTGCGCCTTTGCGGCATCGAAGGAATTTATCGACACGATGCCCAATACCTACAGCGCGCTCCTGAAGTCGATCATCGATGCGACGGCCTATGCCCATGAGGCCGGCAACCGCAAGGAGATCGCCGCCGCCATCGCGCCCGCCAATTACCTGAACCAGCCGGAAACGGTGCTGGAGCAGATCCTGACCGGCACCTTCGCCGACGGCCTCGGCAACATCGTGCAGCAGCCGAACCGCGTCGATTTCGACCCCTTCCCGTACCAGTCCTTCGCCGTCTGGATCATGACCCAGATGAAGCGCTGGGGTCAGGTGCAGGGCGACATCAACTACGACGAGATCGCCTCCCAGGTGTTCCTCGCCACCGACACCTCCAAGATGATGGAAGAGCTCGGTATGACGCCGCCGAAGGAAACGAACAAGACCTTCGTGGTGATGGGCAAGACCTTCGATCCGGCCGAGCCCGAAGCCTATCTCGACAGCTTCGCCATCAAGAAAGTGAACTGAGGTGACTGCACCCCTTCCCTTGCGGGCAGCGCTGCTGTCGGCTCTCATCCTCGCCCTCTTCCTCGCTGCGTGGCACCTTGCCACGCAGTCGACGGGGCCGGTCGCGGACATGGACCCGGAATATGCGCGGCTGATGGGCGCCACGGCGACCACCGGCGTCTCGGCCATGCCCGGACCGCTCGATGTCGGCGCAAAACTATGGGAGCATCTGAGCGATCCTTTCTACGACAACGGACCCAACGACAAGGGTCTCGGCATCCAGCTCGGCTTTTCCATCGCCCGCGTGCTGCTCGGCTATTGCCTGGCGGTTCTCGTCGCCATTCCGCTCGGCTTCCTGATCGGCATGTCGCCGCTCGTCAGCCGCGCGGTCGATCCCTTCGTGCAGATCCTGAAACCCATCTCGCCGCTCGCCTGGATGCCGCTAGCTCTCTACACCATCAAGGATTCCAACATTTCGGCGATCTTCGTCATCTTCATCTGCGCGCTCTGGCCGATGCTGATCAATACCGCCTTCGGCGTCTCTGCCGTGCGCCGCGAGTGGATCAATGTCGCCCGCACGCTGGAGGTCGGTCCGATCCGCCGCGCCTATGCGGTGATCCTGCCGGCGGCCGCGCCGACGATCCTGACGGGCATGCGGATCTCGATCGGCATCGCCTGGCTCGTCATCGTCGCCGCCGAGATGCTCGTTGGCGGAACCGGCGTCGGCTACTTCGTCTGGAACGAGTGGAACAACCTTTCGATCACCAATGTGATCATCGCCATCCTGGTGATCGGCGTGGTCGGCATGCTGTTCGATCAGATCCTCGCCCGCCTGACGCGCCTCGTGACATTTCCGGAGTAATGATGAGCAAGTTCATTTCCATCGAGGCCATTGCCCGCCAATATCCCGGCAAGCCGGGGTCGCCGCCGACGACGATCTTCCAGGACCTGTGGCTAACGCTCGAGCGCGGCGAATTCGGCTGCGTCATCGGTCACTCGGGCTGCGGCAAGACGACGATCCTCAACATTCTCGCCGGCCTCGATGCCCCGAGCGAAGGCGAGGTCATCGTCGACGGCCAGGCGATCTCCGGCACCAGCCTCGACCGCGCCGTCATCTTCCAGAGCCATGCACTGCTGCCCTGGCGCACGGTTCTCGGCAATGTGGCCTTCGCCGTCTCCTCCAAATGGCCGAAGTGGACGCGAAGCCAGGTTGCCGCACATGCCGGGAGCTTCATTGATCTCGTCGGTCTTTCGGGCTCCGAACACAAGCGACCGTCGGAGCTTTCGGGCGGCATGAAGCAGCGGGTCGGCATTGCACGGGCATTGTCGATCACCCCGAAGATCCTGCTGATGGACGAGCCCTTTTCGGCGCTCGACGCCCTGACGCGCGGCACCCTGCAGGACGAGGTCCGGCGCATCTGCCTGGAAACCGGGCAGACCTCGCTGCTGATCACCCATGATGTCGACGAGGCGATCTATCTCGCCGACAAGATCTTCCTGATGACCAATGGTCCGGGCGCCGTGCTCGCCGAGGTGGTGGCCAATCCGCTGCCGAAGGATCGCACGCGCGTCGACCTGCACCGGCACCCTGACTACTACCCGATGCGCAACCACATCGTCGACTTTCTGGTCACCCGCAGCCGCACGTTCCGCGACACGGTGCCGGACCACGACCCGCGCCAGGTTCCGGTGGTGAGCCCCAGAGCCTCGGTTGACGCCCCCTTTTCCAGTCCCGCTGCGGCCGCCGTCCGCAGCTGAACCAAGCCTCAAGCAAACGATAGGAGACCCCCATGAAGCGCGAAGACCTCACGGAAAAACTGCTCGACATCAAGCGCGAGAAGGGTTGGACCTGGAAATACATCTGCGAGACAATCGGCGGCTCTTCGGAGGTGCTGATCGTCGGCGCCATCCTCGGCCAGATGAAGCTTGCCAAGCCGCAGGCGGAAAATGCCGGCGAGCTCTTCGGCCTGTCGCGGCCGGAGATCCGCATGCTGAATGAAACGCCGATGCGCGGCATGCCGATGCCCCCGACCGATCCCCTGATCTACCGTTTCTACGAGCTGGTGATGGTTAACGGCCCGGCCTGGAAGGCGCTGATCGAGGAGGAATACGGCGACGGCATCATGTCGGCCATCGACTTCGACATGACCATGGAGCGCCTGCCCAACCCGCGCGGCGACCGCGTCAAGATGGTGATGTCCGGCAAGTTCCTGCCCTACAAATATTACGGCGCCAGCGGCAATGTGCCGGAGTATGGTTTCAAGGAAGAATAACCGCCATCACCTCGGTCCGGCCGAGACGCCGGACCGAGGTGATCTTTCTCGGGGAGGGAAAACAGGACCATGGTAAAGCTCGTACCGCCTTTCACGCTGGAAACAGCGATAGCAAAAGTGCGCATGGCCGAAGACGGCTGGAACAGCCGCGACCCGCAGCGGGTGTCGCTCGTCTATACGCCCGACAGCCGCTGGCGAAACCGCACGGATTTCCCGGTGGGGCGGGCCGAGATCGTCGCCTTCCTGACCCGCAAATGGGCGAAAGAGCTGGACTACCGGCTGATCAAGGAGTTGTGGACCTTTGCCGACAACCGCATCGCGGTGCGCTTTGCCTACGAGTGGCACGACGACAGCGGCAACTGGTTCCGCTCCTACGGCAACGAGAACTGGGAGTTCGACGCCGACGGCCTGATGCAGCGGCGCTTCGCCTCGATCAACGACATGCCGATCGCGATTGAGGATCGCAAGTTCCACTGGCCGCTCGGACGCCGCCCGGACGACCACCCGGGTTTGTCCGACCTCGGGCTGTAGGTAACCCGGCGCCCTTGCTCAGGCGAGCGTCTCCGGGATCTTCGCCTTGACGAAGACGTCATAGCGGGTGCTTTTTCCGAGGATCTGGTAGGACGGCTTGCGCACGCCCGGCATCGGCTCGCCGCGCAGCGGCCACTTCAGGACGACACGGTATTGCGCCGCCTCAAGGGCGACCTCCATGAGCTCAACGGAATCGGAATCTGTGCCGACGATTTCGCGGATCAGCCGCATCTCCTTCTTCACCAGCGCCGTCTTGTCGCGCGGCGGATGCATGGGATCGATCAGCACGACCTGCGGGTTCAGCTGCGGCAGCAGGTCCCGAGATTCGCCCTGGATCAGCGTCATGCGGGCGACCGCCTCGGCGTAGCGCCCGCCTTCCGCCCTCGCCCGCTCCAGTCCTTCGGCGAGCAGATCATGCATCACGGCGGAGCGTTCGATGAGCGTGACGCGGGCGCCGAGCGAGGCGAGAAAGAAGGCATCGCGGCCAAGGCCGGCGGTCGCATCGACGATCTGTGGCGTCACGCCGCTCGCAAAGCCGGCCGCCTTCGGCAGATCCTGCCGGCGTCCCTCGCCGGCGCGAAACCGGTGGCCGACGGCACCGCCGACAAAATCGACGATCAGGGGCGTTTTCTCGAGGTTCTGCACGCTGTCCGATCTCAGAAGGGTGTGGGGGCCGTGAAGGTGATGTCCGACCCGTTGGGATGGCGAAAGCCTAATTCCTCGGCGTGGAGAAGCAAGCGGGGCGCGGCCGAAAGCGCCTCCCCTTCGGCATAGAATTCATCGCCGAGGATGACGTGGCCGAGCGCCTTCATGTGGACGCGCAGCTGATGGGTGCGCCCCGTCAGCGGAAACAGGCGCAGGCGCGTGCTGTTCTCGCCGTAGCCGATCACCTGCCAGCGCGTCTGCGCCGGCTTGCCGTTCTCAAGATCGACCCGGTGGCGAGGCTTGTTGTCCGGGTCGATCGCCAGCGGCAGGTCGATCAAGCCTTCCGTCTCCGTCACCCGGCCCCAGACCTCGGCGACATAGGATTTTCTTGCGGTGCGCGCCTCGAACTGCGCGGCGACAAAGGCATGCGCCTTGCGGTTGCGCGACATGACCACCACGCCGGAGGTGTCCTTATCCAGCCGATGGACGATCAGGGCCTTGGGGAACTCCTGCTGCACGCGCGTCAAAAGACTGTCCGACAGCGCCGGATGCCGCCCCGGCACCGACAGCAGCCCGCTCGGCTTATCGAACACCAGCAGATCCGCATCCTGGTGCAAACAGGTCAGATAGGGTTCCAGCGGCGGATGGTAGATCGGATCTGGTTCGGGGAGGTTAGCCATGGCGGGCGTTTATCATATTCGGGGCGCTGGGGAAGGTGGTGGGGTGGGGGGGAAGCGGGCTGAGCACTCTCTGTCTCGCGGGATCGGCTGGGGCGCCGGAATTCCCAGCTAAGGATTCCGCCGTTTTTCAAGTCCCTGAAGAGGCTGTCATATCCCAATCACCTGATGTTCGTGTACGACAGTCTTGTACTACAGTCCTGTGCGGCTGTCCGGGGGGCCTTTCGCACGCTATAACCGAGGCTCGTTTAAGGTTTCTACCTCGTCAGATCACGTCCATACAGGATGCGCCCCAGAAGTTGATGCCGTCATCTACAGTTTGAGCTTGATCAGCATTGTCAATGATGTCACGAGTGAGTGCCTCGCAGCGCCCCCCACTTCGATCTCCGCGTGTGGCTCGCGAACTGCGACAATCGTCAAAAGACGCGGCGAATCCGGCATGATCGCATCCAACAATCGCACTGATTCAGGTCGAATGCAGTCCTGGCCTGGTCTAGGAATAACAAGGTCGGGTGGCACTACATCGCTCCGGGCAAGCCGATGCAGACGCAGTCGGGCGGACTGAGCGCCAGACGCCAAAGACCACGATCTAAACGTCACAGGATATGGTAACGAGCATTGCATTAGTGTGGGCAATGACGACTGACACGGTCGCTATTTTAGATTGTCCGACCCGATCTGCACTTCTTCACTCTGATAGGTCCGACTGCGGACTCTTGCTTCCGCCAGAAGTTTCGCGCCAGAGGTGTTAAGGTGCCCGTAGTCCCATGAAATCAAATCCGTAGGATCGTCCGAAACGCGCGACAGGCATCCTGAAGCGTTGCAGAAGCTCTCCACAGCGGACACATAGGAGACATCCTAAGCCACGCCCCAGCCGAGCCATCAATATCGGCAAAGATCACTCCGGCCCTCGGCAACTGGCCTTCCCGTGCCCAAATCTGACTTCCCACCGAGGAACGCTACCATGAACACAACCTTGCATTCTCAGCAGCTCTGGTCTGCAGCGGCGCTTGACCGCGCTTGGCTACGACCCTGGCCCTGCTGACGGCATACGTGGGCCGCAGACAATTGCCGCCGCGAAGGGTTCCAGGATGATGCGGTTGGCATGATGGTCTATGGCATTGCCGACCAGTCGCCCATGGCGGTGCTGAAGCAGGCGGAGACCCGGTTAAGCCGCAGCGGCCGGAGCCTGACAAGGGTGCGGTGGCGCAGCTGTTGCAGGACGGCTATTTCGAATCCTTCGACGGCCATCCAACCAACATGACACGCCCTACCGCGAGACGGCACCAATCATGTCAGGTCTCCCACAAATAAGCTAAAGACCGGACATCCGTCCTACGCTGTGTCGGCGCACTATTATTCATTCACTGACCACACCGTTCTCTTCACATACCCAATGTAGCTCAGGACAATCCTGAGGACTTGCTGGGACACCATATTAGTTTCGTAGTCAGCGACTTTCCCAAGAATGCGGCTGGACCCGCTTCTCTGCTGTATGATGACGCGAACAGCTTCAAGAACTCGCGACTTCGAAAGACCTGCCATGATCAATGTTCCAACATCCATCCCCTCCGGACGCTCATGAGCATTGCGAATCGTTATGGCGGGCAAGTCAAGTAACGACGCTTCTTCGGTAATAGTACCACTATCCGAGATCACGCAGAGCGCTTCCATCTGAAGTCGAACATAGTCTGTGAAACCGAATGGTTTCAGAAACTGGATACGAGCATCAAACTCAGCCCTGTCAGTCAATGAAGTCAGCCGGTTAGCGGTTCTCGGATGTGTGGAAACGATTACTGGAACATCATATGTTTCAGCCAGAGCATTTAGAGTTTCAAGCAAGTCTCTGAGATTTTCCGCGCTGTCTACGTTTTCCTCCCGGTGCGCGCTAACAATGAAATAAGTGCCAGGTGTCAAACCGAGGGTGGATAATATTCCTGAGCTCTTGATCTTCGGCATATAGAAGTCAAGAACCTCATGCATATGGGAACCGGTCTTTATGACTGTTTCAGGTCGTATGCCTTCCGCTATCAGGTATCGGCGGGCATGCTCGGTCAACACGAGGTTTATGTCACTCAAGTGATCGAGCACCTTCCGGTTCAATTCTTCCGGCACACGCTGGTCGAAACAACGATTGCCTGCCTCCATATGAAAAACGGGGATCTTTCGGCGTTTGGCAGAGATGACGGCGAGGCAAGAGTTTGTGTCCCCGTAAAGAAGTACCGCATCCGGCCGCTCCTTTTCCAGAACCACATCGGCCTTCTCGATCACGCGGCCAATCGTCTGTGCCGCAGTCGTGCCAACCGCATCAAGGAAATAATCGGGTTTACGGATACCCAGATCGTCGAAGAATATCTGATTAAGCTCATAGTCGTAATTCTGCCCGGTATGGACAAGTACATGCTCTGTATAGCGATCGAACTCCTCGATCACTCTGGACATCTTGATGAGCTCAGGGCGGGTCCCAACAATCGTCATTATCTTACGCACGCAGTTCACCCCGCACGTAGTCAAGCGTTAACAGAAGGCTCTTGATTCGAGAAACATCCAATCTAGTGGTGTTATGCGACGTATAATCGTCCAAGACCGAAACTTTGGTCTCGCCTTCGACGAAATATTTGTCATAGTTGAGATCCCTGTCATCAGCCGGCACCCGGTAATATTCACCAAGATCCTGCGCGCGCCTCATGTCCTTCGGAAGTTTTTCCACAACCGCGCATTAGTCTGGGCCAATCTCTCAGCAATACTTCAGCCCCAAATTATTGAAGGCGCTAGCCTAGCCTAATATACGAGTCTGTCGCCTAATCCCATTCTTTCAGGAAAATCAATGCAAAGGAGGGGAGCGTATCGCAACAGGCCCAACGGGCTCTCCCAGCGGGTGAATCCCGAGTCCTGTCGCCTCCAGATTATCATTCATAGCCCATAATACGTCTACCTGATCTTGTCTAACTCTCTCTAGTCACGAGAGATTGTCATTTGTTGCAACGGCACGGATGGGATAGATCGTGTCCCAGGGTGTGGTGTGGCAGGGCAGCAGTGGTCTTTCCAGCTTCCTATTCAAGAGAGCCGCAACAACCATTTCACTGGCGAGACCAAGCAATGGACAGAGATCGTTCGCATTCCCAACGATGACGCTGTCCGCCTGACGGGCGCACTGGGGCTCGAATAGGACGATGGTTTGCCGTTCAGCGGTCCCCTCCATACCCTTGAGATAATCGCGACAATCGGCGAATGTCTGCTCACTAAGTTGTCAGCCTCATGCTTACACATTCCAAGCTCGGTCCGGCAAGCACAGTGAGCGCCGAAGCTACACCACCTATTGGACCCGTCGCACATATGGAATTGCCATGATCCGGCACCCCAAAACCCTTCTGAATGCCGGATGAAGCGGACATCATTTTCGCATGTGCAACCTGATCAACATCGAAATTGTCATCAGTCAGCGCTTATTGATCTATATTGGTCATTGGATCCGTAAAGCCCGATCGCCAAAAATCGCGGCATTAACATCAACGCTTCCCCAGTCCATTTGGCAGGTACCGTTCCGCAGCAAGAATGTGCAAGCTTCTATAGTTCTTCGGTTGAATCCGCCCTGTACGAGGGCGTCGTGGCGGTAGCGCCGGATAGGCAGCCGTGGACGCTAGGACAGTACTCCTAAACGATCGGTGGCCGATGCGCTTTGCGAAGTGCAGCGACTCGCAGATGTGAAAAGACGCCGTGGCTACTGTGATGTTAGCGACTCGTACGACAGCATGATGCGCAGCCGATTGCGACGCCAACTGACGAATAGGTTCGCTAGCTGCTACGCGCGGAGCTGAGAGCCGGGCGGATCACGGTTTGGGCGACCGTTGCATACGACAGCCGTTACGACACTCCTGTCCGACAATGCCCTAAAGCGATTTCCAGCTTACATAAAATGCTGAAAATCTCGATTCCCGCCTGACAAACACACACTGGCTGGGGCGCCAGGATTCGAACCTGGGAATGCCGGTACCAAAAACCGGTGCCTTACCGCTTGGCGACGCCCCACCGTGACCTGGATGAAGCGGCGTGCATGGAGCGCCGCTTCACGGGTGGGGCTGCTCTAGCAAAGCTTGGATGCGGCGGCAATTGGTGGTGTGGTGGTTTTTTGAAGATTTCAGGCGCCGGATCGTGCTAGTTGCGCCGGCACGCGGTGAACGGAACGCAGGGTGCGAAGCCTGCGGATTGCAGGTTCGTGGACAGGCGCGCCGAGAGGAACATGCCGATGGCAGGGACGGACGATGTTGGAGACCCCGAATTCGACCTCACCTTCCAGCCCGCCTACGGGCAGGCGGTGCCGGTGGCGCCGGGCGTCGAACGCATCACCGTCAACAACCCCTCGCCCTTCACCTTCCACGGCACCAACAGCTATATCGTCGGGGGCTCCTCCGTTGCCGTCATCGATCCAGGCCCGGACGACGAGGTGCATTTCCAGGCGCTGATGGCGGCGCTGAAGGGCCGCGAGGTAACGCATATCTTCGTCAGCCACACCCACCGTGACCACTCGCCGCTTGCCCGCCGGCTGAAGGCCGAAACCGGGGCGCTGACGGTGGCGGAGGGGCCGCACCGGGCGGCACGGCCACTGTTTGCCGGCGAGGTCAATCCCTTCGCGGAGAGCGCCGACAGCGATTTCATCCCTGACTTAGCCCTCGGCGACGGCGAGACGATCGACGGTGACGGCTGGAGCCTTACGGGCCTCCACACCCCCGGCCATACCGCCAACCATACCGCCTTCGCGCTCGAGGGCAGCGGGCTCCTGTTCTCCGCAGACCACGTGATGGCCTGGGCCACCACGATCGTGGCGCCGCCCGACGGCTCGATGGCCGACTTCATGGCCTCCGTCGAGAAGCTTCTGGCCCGTGACGACCGGATGTTCCTGCCCGGCCACGGTGGGCCGGTGCGCGAGCCCGCCTCCTTCCTGCGCGGGCTTCGCGCCCACCGGCGCATGCGCGAGCGGGCCGTGCTGGAGCGGATCAAGGCGGGCGACCGGGTGATCCCGGACATGGTGCGGGCAATCTACAGCCGCACCGATCCGCGGCTTCACGGCGCCGCCTCCCTTTCCGTGCTCGCGCATCTGGAGGATCTGCTGGAGAAAGGACAGGTCACCAGCGACGGGCCACCGTCGCTTTCCGGAACCTTCTTTCCGGCCTGAGCGATCCCGACCGCCGATGTGGCGCGGAGATGGAACATCATCTCCCGTCTTGCCGTTGTCTGACGATCCCCGGAGCGACCGCTCCGGTTGCGGATCCATCAGAACAACCGAGGTCAATCATGAAAACGATCCCAATCGCTGCCGCCATCGCGCTCTTTGCCGGAACCGCTCTGGCGCAGGCGCCCATCAAGGCACCCATCGTCGTTCTGTCGGAGTCCGTGCAGGGCGCTGCCCCGGCCTATGTCTTTTCCGGCAATCTGGACGACGAAGATGTCTACGGCGCGGACGGCAATGTCATCGGCGAAATCGAAGACGTGCTCCTCAACGTCGATGGCACCGTTGCCGCGGTCGCCCTGGAAGTCGGCGGTTTCCTCGGCATCGGCCAAAAGGATGTGCTGGTCGACTGGAGCACGCTGGAGATCACCGTCGAAGGCGATGACGACATCCGAGTCACCGCCCCGACCCTGACGCGCGAGATTCTGGAAGGCGCCGGCGCCGTCGATCTGGATGCCATCGGCCTCGGCGACGACTGAGTGACCCGCAGGCGGGATAGCCGGAGCAACGGCTGACGGCGCCTGCCGTCAACCGCCGGCAATCCCTAGAAGTTCGGCATCCAGCCGATCAAGAAAATCCTCCGCGATCTCGGCGCTCAGCCCGAGGTCGTGGGGGCCGTAGCGGGATGCGACGCGGAGATCGACCGAGGTCGTTTCGGCGTCCTCCCGCAGCCGGATCACGATGTCGAATGGCAATCCGAGCGCCAGTGTGCGCACCTCGCCCTGCAGAAGAACATCGTCCACGGGCGTGAGGACAGTGCCATCGTTGATGTCAGGCCCCACCGTGAGCGGGGCGAGCTGACCGGGGAGCAAAGGGCGCGGCAGGGGCACGGGAGCAATGACTGGAAGATCGCCCTCCTGCGATAAAGTTCCTTCCGCGTCGTCGAGCGATTGCGACGACGGTGATGCCTCCGGCGCCATCTGTTCCTCGTTCTGGCGGTCGCGGAGGCTTATGCGCGCCGACAGAGCGGCGGCCTCGACCCCCTGCAGAACACGGTCAAGAGCTCCTTCGTAGCGGCGCCCAGTGAGGCCCGGATAGGCGGCGAGCTGGGCGCGGCGGTCGGCGGCGCTGACGGAGGCCGGTCGCGCCAGCCACTCCTGCGCATAGTCGGGACGGGACAGGAACTCCGGTGTATCCTCGATGTCCGTCGCAACCTCGTAGATCGCCGGCTGCTTCAGGTAGGCGGCCGCGCCGGTCGCAACCACCGCCAGCGGGACGGCCGCATAAACGAGCGCCTTTGCGGCGGCAATGCCGCCTTCCGCCCCCTTCTGCCACAGACGGACGAGACCGATCAGCGCCAGCGGCACCGCGGCGGCGGCGATTGCCGACGACAGCAGGACAAGGGCCAGCATGTCCGGCGTGCGCAGCGGCCCGAAGCGGTGCCCGATCACGGCCAGCGCAAACAGCAGCAAGGCCGCAACAGCGATCCGGCGCGCGGCATAGGCGGAACGGGAAATGGGCCGGACAAAGCGGACGGTCATGGAATCACAGCATCTGGAATTGGCCACGTCATGTTCGCTTGTGTAGAACAGGACGGGTGATATGCAAATCGC
The DNA here is from genome assembly GCF_056530405.1 of Rhizobium sp. PK7-22. Lineage (NCBI taxonomy): Bacteria > Pseudomonadati > Pseudomonadota > Alphaproteobacteria > Hyphomicrobiales > Rhizobiaceae > Rhizobium > Rhizobium sp. PK7-22. The sequence goes on along the minus strand of NZ_CP096514.1, from coordinate 1,621,437 downwards.
ATATTGCCCGAGGCAAGGCCGATACGGAGTTCGTCATGCGCCATCATCTTCTCTTCGTCGCAGCGGTGCTGCCGCTCGTTCTGTCGGGCTGCCAGACGGTGACGCCGGAGGAACGCCGCGCCATCGACCTGCGCACCTGCGCCGGCTATGGGTTCAAGCCGGGCACGGAAGCGATGGCGCGCTGCCTGCTCGACCTCGATCTTGATCGCCGCGCCGACATGCGCAGCTGGCGCGACCAGCAGAACCGCACCATGTGGGGACCCCGGACCGTTTTCATCGAGCGCTCCTGACCGTCCTCAATTGCCAGGTTACCCCTCCGGTGCGACAGCCCGGAGCCAGGACCTGCACCGTCACTGAGCCCGGTCGGAAGCTTCCATGACCATTGTTCTCAGCCGGCTGATCTCGGCCGGCCCGACCGGCGGCTGGGTGACGGCGACCCAGGCGTCGATATAGTGCTCCGGCGCGTAGACATGGCCGTGGCCCATGGGCGAGCTCGTGGCGATCATCATGTCGAACAGAAGCTGCAGCATCGTCACGACGGGCAGCCAGGTGAGATCGGGCGAGACGTCGGGCCCGCGCGGTGCCTGCATCCAGTCGGGCTCGCGGAATACCGCGGTGGGGTCGAAGAAGGTCACAGGATCACTGGCATACTGTAGAAATACGAACCGGATCGGGCCCCAGTCCGCCTCCGCATCGTTCAGCGCGTTGGTCTGGTTGGTGAAGCGGATAATCGAACCGTCGCGGAAGCGCGGCAGCCAGGCAGGCGAGCCTTCGTTGCGCTGCGCCGTCGCCGCCTGCCAGCGTGCGCTGCGGAACGGCGGACCGCTCCAGAGTGCACCCTGATAGGGATCGGCGACTACATCGTAGATGTCGGTGGAGATCTGCGAGTTGAGGGCGCCGAGGCTTAGGCCATGCAGGTAGAGCCGCGGTCGCGCCTGCGATGGAAGCGAGGTCCAGTATCCGTAGACGGCATCGAACAGGGCGCGTGCCGCGTCCTGTCCCTCCTCTGGCTCCACCAGCAACGACAGCCAGCTTGTCAGGTAGGAATACTGTAGGGCGACACTCGCCACGTCGCCCCGATGCAAATATTCCAGCGTATCCATGGCGGCGGGATCCACCCATCCCGTTCCCGTCGGCACGACGATCACCAAGACAGAGCGATCGAAACCGCCCTGCCGCTGCAGTTCGCGCAGCGCAAGCGCCGCCCGCCTCTCGGCCGTTTCCTCATTGTTGAGACCGACGTAGACCCGGACAGGTTCCAGCGCCGACGTTTCCCAAAAGCCTCCGATCTCGGCTGCGCCGGGCCCGGAGGCAATGAAGTTGCGGCCCTGCTGGCCGATGTCTCCCCAGGCCACGTAGGACGCGCCACTGCCGGTCTTCAATGGCGCCGTGGGAGCCTGGGTATCGTCGTCCATGAGCGCATCGACCTGCTGGAAGGAGGCGTCCATCGCGTCGACCGCCGAGCGGATGAGGACGCCTTGCCCGATCGACCAGAACAGCGCGACGGCCAGAAGCGCACCGATGACGTTGGAGACGCGGCGCGGCACGAAGCGGCTCAGCCAGCGGGACAGGGACAGGCAGGCCAGCCGGAACAGGCGACCGAGCAGGAGGGCGATCAGGAAAGCCACCAACGCGACGAGACCCAGCTTATAGGGCTCCGCGCTGTCGAGCGGCGGCAGGTCCCAGAGTGTTCGGATCGAATTCTGCCAGCCGACAGCCTGCCACAGGAAGACCATGGCGAGCAGCACGCCGCCGGCACCGGCAATCAGTGGCAGGCGCCGGACATTCCGGTCGGCGCTCGGCAATTCGAGATAGTCCCACAGCCAGGCCAGACCGGTGCCGATCATGTAGCCGCAGGCGGCGGAGACGCCGGATAGAAGTCCCTGCACCAGAAAGGGGCGTGGCATCAGGCTGGGCGTCAGCGACAGCGCGAAGAAGATGAAACCTGCAACCAGCCCGACGGTGGACAGCGGATGGGCGAGCCCCGAGATGGCGTGCCTGACTCTGTCTCTCATCCGTATGTCTTCCTTGCCGCCGCCGGGGCCCTAACGCTTGGTCGCATCAGTCCCGGTCAACTTGCTTTGCCCTTCGTTTTCGCTGCGACAGACAGGACGCCATGTCTCTGGGTCGCCCTGCCCTGGATGGCCGCCTGAGCGGCCGCAAGCCGGGCAATCGGTACGCGGAAGGGCGAGCAGGAGACATAATCGAGGCCGGTATTCTCACAGAAGGCGATCGAGGCCGGATCGCCGCCGTGTTCGCCGCAGATGCCGAGCTTCAGGTCCGGTCGGGTCTGGCGGCCGCGCTCGCTGGCGAGCTGGATCAGTTCGCCGACACCGTCGAAATCGAGGGATACGAAGGGGTCCTGTTCGATGATGCCCTTGCGCTGGTAGGTCGGGATGAAGGAGGCGGCGTCGTCTCGGGAGATCCCGAAGGTGGTCTGCGTCAGGTCGTTGGTGCCGAAGGAGAAGAACTCCGCGGTCTCGGCGATCACATGGGCCCTGAGCGCTGCCCGCGGCAATTCGATCATGGTGCCCGCCAGATAGTCGATCTCGACGCCCGTCTCCCGTACCACCTCGGCGGCGACGCGATCGATGCAGGCCTTCACGTAGTCGAGTTCGGCGCGCAGCGACACGAGCGGCACCAGGATCTCCAGCGTCACGGGTTCGCCCGTCTCCCGGCCGGCTTCGAAGGCCGCCTCGAAGATGGCGCGCGCCTGCATTTCCGCAATCTCCGGATAGGAGATGGCGAGCCGGCAGCCGCGATGGCCGAGCATCGGGTTGAACTCGTGCAGCGCCTCGACCCGGCGGCGCAGAAGGCCCGGTTCCATCTCCATGGCCGCCGCGACCTCGTCGATCTCCTCGTCCGATTTCGGCAGGAACTCGTGGAGCGGCGGATCGAGCAGGCGGATGGTCACGGGCAGGCCGTGCATGATCGAAAACAGCTCGACGAAATCGGAGCGCTGCATCGGCAGGAGCTTGACCAGCGCGGCACGGCGACCGGCCTCGTCCTCGGCGAGGATCATCTCGCGCATCACATGGATGCGGTCGCCTTCGAAGAACATGTGTTCGGTGCGGCAGAGGCCGATGCCCTCGGCACCGAACGAGCGGCCGGCGCGTGCATCCTGCGGTGTATCGGCATTGGTGCGCACCCGCATGCGACGGGCCTTGTCGGCCCAGTCCATCAGCCGGCCGAAATCGCCCGACAGTTCCGGCTGGACCATCGCCACCCGGCCCTTCAGCACATGCCCGGAGGAGCCGTCGACGGTGATGATGTCGCCCTTCTTCAGGACGATGCCGCCCGGGCAGATGAGCTGCTCGTTGCGCAGGTCGACGCGCATGGTGCCGGCGCCGACGACGCAGGGGATGCCCATGCCGCGGGCTACGACGGCCGCGTGGCTGGTCATGCCGCCGCGCGTCGTGAGGATTGCCTCGGCGGCATGCATGCCGTGGATGTCTTCGGGGCTGGTCTCGACGCGCACCAGGATGACCTTGCGGCCGCCCGCTTCCGCCGCGACCGCCTCTTCTGCCGTGAAGACAATCTCGCCGACGGCCGCCCCTGGAGATGCGGGCAGGCCCGAGCCGATGACGGTGCGTTCGACGCGTGGATCGATGGTCGGGTGCAGCAGCTGGTCGAGCGACGACGGCTCGATGCGGGCTACCGCCTCTTCCTCGCCGATCAGTCCCTCGTCGACCATATCGACGGCGATCTTCATGGCGGCGCGGGTGGTGCGCTTGCCGGAGCGCGTCTGCAGCATCCAGAGCTTGCCGCGCTCGACCGTAAATTCGACGTCCTGCATGTCGCGGTAGTGGGTCTCCAGACGATCGCAGATCGCCACGAACTCCCGGAAGGTTTCCGGCATCAGCTTTTCCATGGACGGCTTTTCCGAGCCGGATGCCTGCCGGCCCTCCTCCGTCAGCGATTGCGGCGTGCGGATGCCGGCGACGACGTCCTCGCCCTGGGCGTTGACCAGGAATTCGCCGTAGAGCGCCTTCTCCCCCGTCGAGGGGTTGCGGGTGAAGGCAACGCCCGTGGCCGAGGAGGACCCGTGGTTGCCGAACACCATGGCCTGGACGTTGACGGCGGTTCCCCAGGCTTCCGGAATGCGGTGGAGCATGCGGTAGGTGGCGGCGCGCGGGTTCATCCAGCTGGCGAAGACGGCGGCGATGGCGCCCCAGAGCTGCACATGCGGATCCTGCGGGAAGGTCTGGCCAAACTCCTCCTCGATCATCTTCTTGTAGAGCGCGACCACATGCTGCCACTGGACGGCTGAAAGATCGGTATCGTAGTCGTGGCCGTGGCGGGCCTTCTCGTCCTCGAGGATTTCCTCGAAGACTTCATGGTCGATGCCCATGACGACGTCGCCGTACATCTGGATGAACCGCCGATAGCTGTCCCAGGCAAAGCGCGCGTCGCTGGCATCATGGCCGAGCGCCTGGACCGTCTCGTCGTTGAGTCCGAGGTTTAGGACGGTATCCATCATGCCAGGCATGGAGGCGCGGGCGCCGGATCGGATCGACAGGAGAAGCGGCTTGGCGCTGCCGCCGAACGAGCGCCCGGTATCGACCTCCATGGCGGCGATGCCTTCGAGCACCTGGGCCTTCAGGTCCTCGGGCAGGCTGCGGCCATTCTCGAAATACCAGGAGCAAGCCTCGGCGGGAATGGTCAGACCCGGCGGCACCGGCAAGCCAAGGCTTGCCATCTCCGCAAGGTTTGCTCCCTTGCCGCCCAGAAGGGCGACATCGGCAACGCTACCCTCTGCCGTTCCGCCACCGAAGCGGTAGGCCCACTTCTTCATTCGACTGCTCTCCACCCATCGCAGCATGTTTTTCCTAGGAATACAGACTTTGCGTCAGTTTGGAAACGGATGGCGGCGGGATTATGTTGCGACGCAACAAAAGCAGGAGTGCGGCAGCGACACTCAGCTGGCTTCGCGCAGCAGTTCGGCGGTCTGCAGATCCACCGAAACCAGCTGGCTGACGCCCTGCTCGGCCATGGTGACGCCGAACAGGCGGCTCATGCGCGCCATGGTGATCGGGTTGTGGGTGATGATCACGAAGCGGGTCTCGGTGGAGGCCGCCATCTCGTCCATCAGGTTGCAGTAGCGCTCGACATTGTGGTCATCGAGCGGCGCATCGACCTCATCTAGGACGCAGATCGGCGCGGGATTGGTGAGGAAGACGGCAAAGATCAGCGCCATGGCCGTCAGCGCCTGCTCGCCGCCCGACAAGAGCGTCATCGTCTGCGGCTTCTTGCCCGGCGGACGGGCAAGGATTTCCAGGCCGGCTTCCAGCGGGTCATCGCTTTCGATCAACTGCAGCTCGGCCGTACCGCCGTTGAACAGGTGGGTGAAGAGGCGCTGGAACTCGACGTTGACCACCTCGAAGGCTGCCAGCAGACGCTCGCGGCCTTCGCGGTTGAGGCTCTGGATCGCGCCGCGCAGCTTGCGGATCGCGTCGATCACGTCGTCGCGCTCGCGGATCAGCGCCTCGAGCTTGTCGGAGAGCTCCTTCTGCTCCTCCTCGGCACGCAGGTTGACGGCGCCGAGACGCTCGCGCTCCATCTTCAGCCGATCGACCTCGCGCTCGATGTCGCGGACATCGGGAAGAGCCGAACCGGGCGCCAGGCCCGCCAGCCGCAGCACCTCGTGCGGGGCGACGTTCAGGGTCTCGCGGATGCGCAATTCGCTCTCGTGGCGCCGCTCGGCCGAGGAGACCAGGCGCTCTTCGGCACGGCCGCGCTTTTCGCGGACGTCCGCAAGCTCCGCCAGGGCGGTCGTCGCGACGCGATCGGCATCCCGTTGGCGGGTCTCGGCCTCGACGAGGCGATCGGCTGCGGCGCGACGGGCCTCCTCGGCCTTCTGCAGCTCCGACAGCAGGCTGCGGCGCTTCTCGTCGAATTCTTCCGGCGCCGCCTCCAGATCGGCGATCTCCTCGCGGGCTTCCTCCTCGCGGTCGCGTAGCGTCGCGACATGGCTCTCGGCGCTGGCCGCGCGGGCCTGCCAGGCGGAACGCTCCTGGGCGATGGCGGCGAGACGTCGGCGGCGGGCCTCGGTTTCGCGGCTAAGGCCTTCGTAGCGGGCGCGGGCTTCGGCCAGCACACTTCGGTCCGTTGCCACCGCCAGCTGCTGGTCGCGCAGGCGCTCATCGATGCCGGAGAGGTCGGGCGCGTCTTCGATTTCGATGCGGGAATTCTCCTCCTGAAGGAGAATGTCGTCGATCTGCCCGCGGACCTGACTTGCGGCTTCGGTCACCACGTCGCGGCGGCGCAGCAGGTCGCCGGCCGCGCGTTCGGCCGCAGCCAGCGCCTCGCGCGCTTCGGCAAGCTGGCGGGTGGCGAAGCGGCTGCGGTCGCGGGCATCGGCGAGCCGCGCTTCTTCTGCGGCAATGCGGGCCGCGGCGTCGGAGAGCGCCGCTTCGGCGTCGGAAAGGATGATCCTTGCCTCCTCCAGCTCGGCCTCCAGTTCCGAGAGGCGGTTCTTCTGGGAGAGACGGAGAGCTGCCGCACCCGGCGCTTCGGACCCGGCGACATGCCCGTCCCAGCGATAGACCGCGCCCTCCCGCGTCACCAGCCGCTGACCGGGCTTGAGCTCTCCCATCAGGCGGGCGGCATCTTCTGCAGCCACGACGCCGATCTGCGCCAGGCGGCGCGTCAGTTCAGGCGGCGCGGAGGCATAGAACAGCAGCGGCTCACAGCCGGCCGGAAGCGCGGGGTCGGCCGAGGCGTCGCCGTTGACGGTCCAGAAGGCGGGTGCTGCCGGGTCGGTGGAACTCTCCAGGTCGTCACCCAGTGCGGCGCCCAGAGCAGCCTCGTAGCCGCGATCGACCCGGATCGCTTCGGCGACCGCCGGAAAGCCACCGGATACCTCGCCGGCCGCCAGCATGCGGGAGATGGTGCGCGCCTCGGTCTCGAGGCCGTTCAGCTGCGACCGGGCCGCATCGACGGGGCGGCGGGCCTCGACCTCGGCGGAACGCGCGCCGGCCAGGGCGGCTTCGATGTCTTCGGCGGCGGCGGCGGCTTCCTCGACGGCATACTCCGCCGCCTCCACGACTTCCCGCCGCTCGGCCGGGTCATCGAGCGCCGACAGCCTCTCCGAAATCGCTTCCAGTTCCGCTTCCGCGTCCTGCATATGCCGATCGAGCCGCTGGCGGCGCTCAGCGAGGTCACGGATCTGGCGTTCCAGCTGGGTGCGGGAGGCGGCCGCCTCGGCGCGTTCGGCGGTGACGGCGGCAAACAACCGCTCGCTTTCGGCCAATGCCGCCGCCGCAGCCTCGAAGGCTTCCCGAACCTCCTCGGCTTCAGCACCGGAATCGGCCAGGATGTCGGTGATCTCCTGCTCTTCCTCGTCGAGCTTGGCGAGGAAACCGGCATTGTCGGCGACGAGCTGTTCCTCGCGGCGGATGTCTTCGGCAAGCTGCAGGAGCCGGCGGGACAGTTCGTCGCGACGCTTCAGGAGGCGGCCCGCCTCCTCGTCGAGCTGGGTGCGGGCGATCTGGATGCGCTGCAGGGCGGCACCCGCCCTCGCCTCCTCCTCGCGCAGTTCCGGCAGCTTCAGGCTGGCAATCGCCTGCGCCTTTGCCGCCTCCATCTGCGCCTGCGCCTTTTCGGCGACGACCATGGTCGCCTGGTTGAGCGCGGTTTCCGCCTCAAGCTCGGCTTCGCTCGCCTGGGCCCAGCGGATGTGGAGCAGCATGGCGTCGCGGGCGCGGATGTCGGCCGACAGCATCTTGAAGCGGTTCGCCTGGCGGGCCTGGCGCTTCAGGCTCTCGATCTGGCTTTCCAGCTGGGCGGTGATGTCCTCCAGCCGCTCCAGATTGCCCTCGGCGCCGCGCAGCCGCAGTTCGGCCTCGTGGCGGCGCGAATGCAGGCCGGAGATGCCGGCGGCCTCTTCCAGCAGTTGCCGGCGCGCCTGTGGCTTGGCGTTGATGAGCTCGCCGATGCGCCCCTGCCCGACCATCGAGGGCGAGCGGGCGCCGGTCGAGGCATCGGCAAACAGGAGCTGGACATCCTTGGCGCGGGCTTCCTTGCCGTTGATGCGATAGACGGAGCCGTTCTCGCGTTCGATGCGGCGCGACACCTGGATCTCGTCGGAATCGTTGAAGGCGGCAGGCGCCGTGCGGTCCGTGTTGTCGAGGAACAGGGCAACTTCGGCGGTGTTGCGGGCGGGACGGTTTCCCGAGCCGGAAAAGATCACGTCGTCCATGCCGGATGCGCGCATGTTCTTGTAGGAGTTTTCCCCCATCACCCAGCGCAGGGCCTCGACGAGGTTCGACTTGCCGCAGCCGTTGGGGCCGACGACGCCGGTCAGGCCGCGCTCGATGATGAACTCGGTCGGCTCGACGAAGGACTTGAAGCCGAGGACGCGCAGCTTGTTGAATTTCATGCCGCGCACCGAGGGCGGGCGGCGGACACGGGTGCGCCGCCGCCGGTCAGATCATGAACGGTCTCAGAGCAAGCTGTCGATAAGAGCCGACATGCTTTCAACAGACATGGCCCCCGCATAGCGTTCGCCGTTGATGAGGAAGGTCGGCGTCGAATTGACGCCGAACTCATCGGCACCACGCTTCATCGTTGCGTTCACATCATCGAGAAGTTGCTGGTTCGTCAAGCACGCCTGGAAACTCTCCTGTGAGAAACCGGCCAGCTTGGACATTTGCAGCAGTGCCGCACGGCCATCTTCAGCCGCCGCCCAGGCATTCTGCTGCTTCATCAGCATCGAGACCATCGGGAAATACTGCTCCGGCGTGCTTGGTTCCTGCGGGTTCGAAGGGTTGCAGCGGGCGAGCATGAAGGCGGCCGCCGCGCGCGGATCGAAGGGAAATTCGCGGATGATGAACCGTGCCTTGCCGGTGTCGACGTACTTCGTCTTGATCTCGTCGAAGGTCGTGTTGTGGAAGGTGGCGCAATGCGGGCAGGTCATCGACATGTACTCGATGATCTGGACAGGCGCATTCTCCTCGCCGATCGCCATTTCCGGCAGCGGGCCGAGCTTCAGAGCCTCGGTCATGTCCACGTCGCCCTGCGACTCGGGCATTTCCTGGGCGAAGGCTTGGGTCGCCGAGAGCGGCAGCGCCAGCACCAGGGCCGCCGCTGCGACGCCGCCCATGAGTGCACGCCGGGTGATGTTGGTTTCGGTCATCGTCATCGGACACCTGCCTTAGAGTACAAATAAAGGTCGCCATTCCGTATCGTGCCCTCAAGACAGGAACAAGGTGGCGAAGAGTTAAATCCTTCAAAGCTTTGTGACACGCGCCAGCTGAACGGCAGCTGTACGGGATCAGCGCTTCTTCTGCAGGACGGCGGTACCGAGACGGGCGACCGCCTTTTTAAGCGCATCGCCTTCGATCCCCTCCATCATCCCGTCCAGGCGTTTTGCCGCCTCGCCCTTCAACGGCTGCGGTCGCGGGCGATGCTTCGCCGTCTGGGAGACGGGCTTCTGGACGATGCGGATCTGGTGGACGGCCGGAAAGCCGAAGAAGGCGTTGATGCGGGCGATCAGCTCGCCCTGGGCGTGGGTGAGGAAGAGCGCCTGCGCGCCCTCGCAGGCGATCGTCAGGACGCCCGGCCGATAACCTCCCGCAGCATCGTCGGAGGCATCCCGGCGCGGCCAGGCGATCTTCTCCGGCCGGCTGCAGTCGGCAAACTGGTCGCCGGCGATCTCGTCCCAGGAGCCGAGCAATGCCGTCGAGATCCCCGCACGGCGCGCCAGCACCGGATCGATGATGCCGTTGGCCAGTTCGGCGATCTGCATCTCGCGCCGGGGGCGAAAAGGCTTTGCATCACGGGCCATGCTTATCTCCGTCATAAGGTCTTTGCGGCTGCGGCAGCTGCTCTGGATGGGACTGAGGCCGGCTCTATCGTTGACGCTCCAAGGCATCTCGGCGATAGAGAGCCTTTAGAACAGAAACACAGGCTTTTCCAGCGCGCGTGAACGATCCTCAGGCCATGAAACGGACACTTCTCGCGTGGTACGACCGGCACCATCGCGAACTGCCGTGGCGCGTGTCGCCCGGAGCTTCTGCACAGGGGCGGCGACCGGACCCCTACCACATCTGGCTTTCCGAGGTGATGCTGCAGCAGACGACCGTGCAGGCGGTGAAGCCTTATTTCGCCAAGTTCCTGACGCTCTGGCCGACCGTTGCCGATCTCGCGGCGGCGCCGACCGAGGATGTGATGGCGGCCTGGGCGGGGCTTGGCTACTACGCCCGCGCCCGCAACCTGAAGAAATGCGCCGAGGCTGTCGCCACCGAGCACGGCGGCGTCTTCCCGGACACCGAAGAGGGACTGCGCGGCCTGCCGGGCATCGGCGACTATACCTCCGCAGCCGTTGCCGCCATCGCCTTCAACCGCCCCTCGGCGGTGATGGACGGCAATGTCGAGCGGGTGATTTCGCGGCTCTACGCGATCGATGCGCCCCTGCCCGGTTCGAAGCCCGCGATGAAGCGGCGGGTGGTGGAGCTGACGCCTGAGGATCGCCCCGGCGACTTTGCGCAGGCGATGATGGATCTCGGCGCGACGATCTGCACCCCGAAGCGCCCGGCCTGCGCGCTCTGTCCTCTCAACGATCGCTGCCTGGCGCTTGCCGAACACGATCCGGAGAGGTTTCCAGTCAAGGCGGCGAAGAAGGAAAAGCCGGTGCGCTTCGGTGCGGCCTTCGTCGCCGTCAACCCGGAGGGTGCCATCCTGCTGCGGCGACGCACCGACAGCGGACTGCTCGGTGGCATGACGGAAGTGCCGACCACCGCCTGGACCGCGCGGCTCGACGGTGGCCAGACGGTGGAGCATGCGCCCTTCACCGCCGGGTGGGAAGGCTGCGGCACCATCGTCCACGTCTTCACCCATTTCGAGCTTCGCCTGAGCGTCTTTCGTACCGTGACCGCCGAGGCGGGACTTTCGGAGCAGGGCTGGTGGGAGCCGGTGACCAATCTCCACGCGCAGGCGTTGCCGACCGTCATGAAAAAGGTAATCGCACAGGCTATTCCACGCGTCTTCGAAACCCACTAGCGAGCAAGGAACCCAGATGGCAGGCCCGATCAACCACATCGTCTTCGACATCGGCAAGGTGCTGATCCACTACGACCCCAACCTTCCCTTCAGCCGCGTCATTCCCGACGCGGATGAGCGCGCCTGGTTCTTCGCCAATGTCTGCACCCATGAATGGAACCTGGAGCAGGACCGCGGCCGCTCGTGGAGCGATGCGGAGGCACTGCTGGTTGAAAAGTTTCCGGAGCGCGAGGAGCAGATCCGCGCCTTCCGCACCTACTGGCCGGAGATGGTGCCCTATGCCTATGAGGACAGCGTCAAGATCATGGAAGGGCTGATCGAGGAAGGCCGGGACGTGACGATGCTGACGAACTTCGCAGCCGATACCTTCCGCCATGCCCGCGAGATGTATCCCTTCCTCGACAAGCCGCGCGGCGTCACGGTCTCGGGCGAGATCGCGCTGATCAAGCCGGACCGCGAGATCTACGACAAGCATGCCGGGGATTTCGGTCTGGAGCCGCAGTCGACGATCTTCATCGACGACTCCCTTGCCAACGTCGAGGGCGCCAGGTCTGCCGGATGGCAGGCGGTGCATTTCACCGATGCGGCCAAGCTGAAGGCGGATCTGGCATCCTTCGGCATCGCCACCTGACAAAATGACATGACGCCCGGAGGTCAACTTCCTCCGGACGTCATCTTATTCCCTTCCGGGACTGGAGGTACAAAAACCGGAAGGCGAATATCTGCTCGCGGCCGGTGGATCGTCAGCCGAGATTGCCGAGATTGCTGCGGATGACCGTCCGCAGGTCGTCGATGGGGCGCAGCGCCTTGCCGTCTTCGTAGTGCCAGAAGGTCCAGCCGTTGCAGGCGTCGAGACCCTGGACCTTTGCACCGAGGCGATGGATGGAGCCGGCGTCGCCGCCGGCGGCGAGTGTCCCGTCGGCGCGGATGATGGCGCTCCAGCGGCGCTTGGCATCCGTCAGCACCTGGCCCGGACGAACGAGGCCGCTTTCGACCAGCGTGTTGAAGGCAACGCGCGGCTCGGCCTTCTTGCCGGTCATCACCGTCAGTTCCGCCTTGCCGAGCGGCTCGACGGCCTCGATGCGGGCGGTGGCGGCATCGATGTAATCCTGCTCGCGCTCGATGCCGACGAAGTTGCGGCCGAGACGCTTGGCCACGGCGCCGGTGGTGCCGGTGCCGAAGAAGGGGTCCAGGATGACATCGCCTGGCTTGGTGGACGCCATGATGACGCGGGCGAGCAAGGCTTCCGGCTTCTGGGTCGGATGGACCTTCTTGCCGTCGTCGCCCTTCAGGCGTTCGCCGCCGGAGCAAATCGGAAACAGCCAGTCGGAGCGCATCTGGACGTCGTCGTTGGAGGCCTTCAGCGCATCGTAGTTGAAGGTATAGGACTTCGCCTTGGCATCGCGGCTGGCCCAGATCATCGTCTCGTGGGCGTTCTGGAAGCGGCGGCCCTTGAAGTTGGGCATCGGGTTGGTCTTGCGCCAGACGATGTCGTTGAGGAGCCAGAAGTTGAGGTCCTGCAGCATGGTGCCGACGCGGAAGATGTTGTGGTAGGAGCCGATCACCCAGATGGTCCCGTTCGGCTTCAGCACGCGGCGGCAGGCGAGCAGCCAGGCGCGGGTAAAGGCGTCGTAGACCTCGAAGGAGGCGAACTGGTCCCATTCGTCGTCGACCGCATCGACCAGCGACTGGTCCGGGCGGTGAAGCGCACCGCCAAGCTGCAGGTTGTACGGAGGATCGGCAAAGATCGCATCGACCGACTGGTCGGGCAGCGCCTCGAGTGCGGCGACGCAATCGCCCTTGATGATGGTGTTGAGCCAGGTGGCCGGCCGAGCCTGCAGACGCAGATCGGCAATCGGAAGGACTGCTGCCATGGGATACTCGCTCTTACGCTTACTCGAACTGTTTTACTGACTGTTATGGTTACCTATGTTGGTTACCAAAGCCTGAAGGCGGCGGCCGATTTCGGGAATATTTGGCGCTATGGCCACCAGACCGCGACTGCTGTAAAATCGGCGCATGAAGAAAAGCGAGGCGATCGAGAAGCTGACGGCACAGACCGACGCCATCCGGGCGCTCGGCGCCACCTCGCTTTATCTGTTCGGATCAGTGGCGCGGGACGAGGCGAGCGCTTCGAGCGATCTGGATCTGTTTATCGATTATGATCCGGCAACACGGTTCAACGCCTTCGATCTCGTCGGTATCAAGCTTTTCCTCGAAGAGGAGTCTCAATTGCCCGTGGACATCACGACGCGCGACAGTCTGCATCGGATGCTCAAGGACCGCATTGAAGCCGGTGCCCTGCAGATCTTCTGACAAAATCTAGGTTGGTCGGGGTCACTATTCGCCACGACTACGCCGCATGCACCGCCTTGCTGTCGTCTGGGGCCTCGGCGCGTTCGAACATGCCGTAGTCGCGCACGACGTGGCCGATGCGCAGGCGGTAGTCGGCGAAGATGCCGTTGCGACCTGCGTGCTGCGCCGCCCGGTGGGCTTCCAGGGTGCGCCATTGCCGGACCGCCTCCTCGTCGCGCCAGAAGGAGAGCGAGAGGAGCTTGCCGCGCAGGGTCAGGCTTTCGAAGCGCTCGATCGAAATGAAGCCGTCGATCTTTTCCAGTTCGGTGCGCAGGTCGCCGGCCAGATCCAGGTAGCGATGGCGCTCGCCCATGTAGGGCAGGACTTCGAAGATGACGGCGATCATAGCGTCACCTGCTGGCCGTGCGGCAAGGACAGGTTCTTCAGGAAGATGCGATCCTCCTTCAGGATGAAGCGCTCGCGCTGCACGAACTCGTAATTCTCGCGGCCCAGCGGATCAGCGGCAAGCCGGTTTCGATAAGCTTCGTAGGCGGCGAGGCTTTCAATGTTGTAGACGCCGTAGGCGGTGGTCGAGGAGCCTTCGTGGGGGCCGAAGTAGCCGATCAGATCGGCGCCGCAGCGCGGGATCGCCTCACCCCAGGTGCGGGCGTAGGTCGCAAAGGCGTCCTTGCGGAAGGGATCGATCTCGTAGCGAATGAAGCAGGTGATCATGGTGGTCTCCGTTGATGCCTGGGCACAATAGCCGGTTGATCGGCGGGAATGCTTCGGCTACGGTCGAAGCATGAAAGAAGGTCCAGACATTGCCCGCATCGGAACGCTGATCGGCGATCCCGCCCGCGCCAACATGCTGACGGCGCTGATGGGCGGCCAGGCGCTGACGGCGACGGAGCTGGCGCAGGCGGCCGGAGTGACCCTGCAGACGACCAGTTCGCATCTCTCCAAACTCGAGGACGGCGGGCTGATCTCGCAGCGCAAGCAGGGACGGCACCGCTATTTTGCGCTGGCGGACACGCAGACAGGCGCACTGCTGGAAGCGATCATGGGGTTTGCCGCCAGCCGGGGCCATCTGCGCCACCGGCCGGGACCGAAGGATCCGGCGCTACGCAAGGCGCGGGTCTGCTACGATCACCTCGCCGGGGACTATGGCGTGCGCATGCTGGACAGCCTGATCGCTGATGGCTCGATCCGCGCCGACGGCACGGAGCTGAGCCTGACGGCCGAAGGCAAGCGACGGCTTTCCGAGGTCGGCATCACCCTGAACGCGCCAACCTCCTCCCGGCGACCGCTCTGCAAGTCCTGCCTCGACTGGAGCGAACGGCGCTCGCATCTCGCCGGTGTCGTCGGCAAGGCGCTGCTGGCGCATTTTCTGGCCAAGGGCTGGGCACGGCGCAGCGACGACAGCCGCGCGGTGCTGTTCAAGCCCGAGGGGGAGCGGATGTTCCTGTCGCTGTTTCCCACAGAGCCGTCCAGCGAGACCTGATCTCCGGCCGATAGCCCAAGTCGCGGATCGGCGAGCGTCCCGATAAGCTTGCCCCTGCCCTGCCGGCGCGAGAGTTGAGCATCGGCACCCCGTCGTATAGAAGACCCGCCTCAGCTTCCAACAAGGCAATTTCCATGAACGGCTTCGACCTCATCATCTTCGACTGCGACGGCGTGCTCGTCGATTCCGAAATCATCGCGGCGCAGGTCGAATCACGCCTGCTGACGGAAGCCGGCTATCCGATCAGCGTCGAGGAAATGGGCGAGCGCTTCGCCGGCATGACCTGGCGCAACATCCTGCTGCAGGTGGAGAAGGAAGCCGATATTCCGCTGTCGGCCTCGCTGATCGACAAGTCCGAAAAACTGCTCGACGCGCGGCTTGCGCGCGACGTGAAGATCATCGAGGGTGTCAAGTTCGCACTGGCGCGCCTCTCGACGCAACGCTGCATCTGCTCCAATTCCAGCATGCACCGGCTGGAGATGATGCTGGAGAAGGTGGGGCTGAAGCCCTATTTCGAGCCTCACATCTTTTCCGCGAAGGATCTAGGACCGGATCGCGTCAAGCCGAAGCCGGACATCTTCCTGCATGCGGCCAAGCAGTTCGACGTCTCGCCGCAGAAGGTGCTGGTGATCGAGGATTCCGTCCACGGCATCCATGGCGCCGTTGCCGCGGGCATGCGGGTCGTCGGCTTTACCGGTGCCTCGCATACCTACCCAAGCCACGCCGACCGGCTGACGGAGGCCGGTGCCGAAACGGTGATCGCGCGGATGACGGACCTGCCGCCGGTGGTTTCCGCGCTCGGCGAATGGGCCGGCGCGGTCTGACCGAAAGCATTTTTTGGCCGCGTTATCTTTTCGCGGGAACGTCGAAGCCGAGGCGGACGCGGGTGAAGCGCGAGGCGCCGCCCTGGGCATTGGGGATCTGCACGTCCGGCTTGCTGAAGATGAACTGCGTACCGGTGGCCGGCATTTCGACAGGGAAGCTCACCTTCTGCGAGTAGATGACATTGTCGCCATCCACGACTTCCACCAGCACCGGCAGGGCGATCTGGCCGCCGGCGACTGCGGGACCCGCAACGACACGGCCCTGGGCCACGACATTGATGGTGATCGTCGATTCATTGGCCGTGCACTGGCGCGTGGAGTCGCCGAAGGATGCCTGATAGGCGAGCCGTTCCGGGTCATCCTGGCCGCCGCGCGCATAGGACCGGTAAACGGCATTTTCCTCGCGCATCACCACCGGCGGGCAGAAGGCCTGCACGACGGGCACCGCGGTCTCGGCCGCGGGCGCCGCGGAGGAGAGCCCCGAGGTGGGCGAAGAGGAATTGCAGCCGGCAACCAAGGCCAGGAGAGAAACTGACAAAAGCCTGCGCGTTACCGTGCCAAACACTGAACTCACCCTTCTCAACATCTTTTCCTGTCCACCTGCGGCATGCGGAAGATCACCTCTTCCGGCCTTTCGCCACAGATTTTCATGGTCTATATCAGCGGCGCAAACAAAAATCGATTAGGGATTCAAGGTCGTGGAATACATTTCTACCCGTGGAGAGGCTCCCGCACTCGGCTTCCGTGACGCCTTGCTTGCCGGACTTGCTCGAGACGGCGGGCTTTACGTGCCGCGCGAGTGGCCGGTCCTGACGAAGCGCGCGATCCGCGACCTGCGTGGCAAGACCTATCAGGAGGTGGCCTTCACGATCCTGAGCCACTTTACGGGCAACGAGATACCGGCCGAGAAGCTGCGGTCGATGATCGACGATGCTTATGCGACCTTCCGGCATCCGGCGGTCGCGCCGCTGGTGCAGACGGGGCCGAACGACTTTGTGCTGGAACTCTTCCACGGCACGACGCTGGCCTTCAAGGACGTCGCCATGCAGTTGCTTGCCCGGCTGATGGACTATGTGCTGGCAGAGCGCGACGAACGGGCGACCATCGTCGGCGCCACCTCCGGCGATACCGGCGGCGCGGCAATCGACGCATTTGCGGGCGGAAACCGGACCGACATCTTCATCCTTTTCCCAAAGGGCAAGGTCTCGCCGGTGCAGCAGCGGCAGATGACCACGTCGACGGAGGCCAATGTCCATGCGCTGGCCATCGAGGGCAATTTCGACGACTGCCAGCACCTGGTGAAGGAAATGTTCAACGACATCGCCTTCCGCGACCGCGTGCAGCTTTCCGGCGTCAACTCCATCAACTGGGGTCGGATCATGGCGCAGGTTGTCTATTTCTTCACGGCGGCTGTTGCACTCGGCGGTCCGGACCGGAAGGTGTCGTTCACGGTCCCGACCGGCAACTTCGGCGATATCTTCGCCGGTTATGTGGCTAAGCGCATGGGCCTGCCGATCGACCGGCTGGTGATCGCCACCAATGACAACGACATCCTGGCCCGTACGTTGAAGACCGGGCGCTACGAGATGCGCGGCGTCAAGGCGACGTCCTCGCCGTCGATGGATATCCAGATCTCCTCGAACTTCGAGCGGCTGCTGTTTGAGGCCTATGGACGCGATCCCGCCGCCGTACGCTCCGCCATGGCGAGCCTTCGGCAATCCGGGGCGTTCGAAATCCAGCCGGAGGCGCTGAAGGCGATCCGCAAGGAGTTTCGCGCTGCCCGGGCGACGGAGAAGCAGGTGGCCGAGACGATCCGCGAGACGCTGGCCGAAACCGGCTACCTCATCGACCCGCATACGGCGACGGGCGTCTTCGTCGCCAGGAAGCACGCCCGGACCAACAGCCCGATGGTGACGCTTTCGACGGCCCATCCGGCCAAATTCCCAGCGCCGGTAAAATCCGCTTGCGGAATTGACCCGGCGCTTCCATCATGGCTTGCTGATCTCATGACCAGGGAGGAGCACTTCGACATCCTGCCTGCAGAGCTGAAGGACGTCGAAAACTTCATCGGCGGACACGCCCGAGCAGGCAAGTGAGTGGCGCGGTGCCAGAAAGACAAGCAATGAATGTGCAAGTGACTCGGCTTTCTTCCGGGTTGACGGTTGTAACCGAGGCCATGCCCCATCTGGAGAGCGTCGCGCTTGGTGTGTGGATCAAATCCGGTTCGCGTAACGAAACGGAAGAGGAGCACGGCATAGCCCACCTCCTCGAACACATGGCCTTCAAGGGAACGGCGCGGCGCAGTGCCCGCGACATTGCCGAAGAGATCGAGAATGTCGGCGGCGAACTGAATGCCGCAACCTCGACCGAAACAACTTCCTATTACGCCCGCGTGCTGAAGGACCATGTCCCGCTCGCGGTCGATCTGCTGGCCGACATCCTGACGGAATCGCTCTTCGACGAGGAAGAGCTGAGACGTGAGAAGCATGTCATCCTGCAGGAGATCGGCGCGGCCAACGACACGCCTGACGACGTGGTCTTCGACAAGTTCTCCGAGGTCGCCTATCTGGGCCAGACGATCGGCCGGCCGATCCTCGGCACGCCGGAGAGGGTGCAGAGCTTTGCGCCCGGGCAGATCCGCAACTATCTATCGCGCAATTACACCACTGACCGGATGTTCGTGGTGGCCGCAGGTGCTGTCGATCACGACGTCTTCTGCAAGCAGGTGGAGGAGCGCTTCGCGACGCTGCCGCTGACGCCGAGCGCGCCGCCGGTGATGGAGGTGGCACGTTATCTCGGGGGCGAAACGCGCGAAGTTCGCGACCTGATGGATGCGCAGATCCTGCTCGGCTTCGAGGGCAAGGCCTACCACATGCGCGACTTCTACTGCTCGCAGATCCTCGCCAACGTGCTGGGCGGCGGCATGTCCTCTCGGCTGTTCCAGGAGGTGCGCGAGCACCGTGGCCTCTGTTATTCGGTCTACGCCTTTCACTGGGGCTTCTCCGATACCGGCATCTTCGGCATCCATGCCGCGACCGGCGGCGAAGATATTCCGAACCTTGTGCCAGTGATCATCGAGGAACTGCGCAAGGCGTCTGAAACGATCCATGTCCAGGAAATCGACCGGGCTCGGGCCCAGATTCGCGCGCAGTTGCTGATGGGCCAGGAGAGCCCAGCCGCACGCGCCGGCCAGATCGCACGGCAGATGATCCTCTACGGTCGCCCGATCCCCAACAACGAACTGATGGAGCGGCTCGAGGGCATCACCCCCGAGCGCCTGACGGATTTGTCCGGCCGGCTGTTCTTCGACACCGTTCCGACGCTTTCGGCGGTCGGCCCGATCGAGAAGCTTCCGCCAATGGAAGAACTTTCCGCAGCGCTGACACATCAGGCGACAATGAAGCAGCGGGCGAACGGCTAGAGGCTTCCTGCCGGCTGCGCGGGCCATCATCCACGAGGCTTCCAGCCGGCAGCCGCCCCGCAGCCCCGTTCGGGTCTGCCTCCAGTGCCGGAGTTTTCGGCACTTCACGTCAACCGGGAGCGTCCGCTGCCCGATGAGCCTCTGGAGTGGGACATGACGAGATCGATGTTTCGGTTTTTGTCACGGCAGCCGGAAGGCCCGCTTCTTTACGGCGACGCCCATCTCCTGCGTCTCGCCCGTCCTGGCGACTATGGCCAGTGGCATAGCCTCCGCTCCGAAAGCCGCGCCTTCCTGCAACCCTGGGAACCGAGCTGGCGCGACGACGAGCTAACGGCGGCGGCCTTCCGTGCCAGGGTCGATCGCGGTGTCGACGAATACCGGGCCGGGCATTCCGTGCCTCTCCTGTTGTTCGAGCGGCCGAGCATGACACTGCTGGGCGGGCTGACCATCGGCTACATCCGACGCGGTGCGGCACAGAGCTGCATGATCGGCTATTGGATGGGCGAGCCTCATGCGGGAAAGGGGCACATGCAATCCGCCCTTAAAATTGCCATCCCCTACATCTACGGCCAACTTCAGTTGCACCGGATCGAAGCAGCCTGTATCCCGGAAAACTGGAAAAGCGTCCGGCTATTGGAAAAAACCGGATTCGAGCGGGAAGGTCTTTTGCGACAGTATCTCAAGATCAACGGCGAGTGGCGGGATCACGTGATGTTCGCGCGGCTGCCGGAAGATGGTGAATTCGGGAAGATGATGAGGCCATGACCGCCCGCTACAGAAACATGGCGGGTCTCCGCTGGGTGATGATGCTGATGCTCACACTGGCGGCAGGATTGCTGGGCCAGGTGCCTGCAGCGCTCTCGGCCGAGCCGGTGAAGATCTCGCGCGACGACACCGCTCTCGACCTCACTGCGATGACGGATATACACACCAACCAGGGCGAAGCCTTCCAGGTTCCCACCGCCGCGGGCGCGGACGGCATCCGTCGCCGCATCGAGGTGCGCGCCAGCTCTCTTGAACACAACGGCGACTGGGCCGTCTTCGCGCTGGCCAACGTCTCGGAGGAACAGCTCGAGCGGGTGATCGTCGCGCCGCATTTCCGGCTGGCGGGATCGAAGATCTTCTGGCCCGACCTCGGCTCGCAGCGGATCATCGCGATCACGCCGAGCGAGGGCTTTGCGCTCGACCGGGAGCAGAGCCCGGATGCCGACGTCTTCCGCATCACGCTTAACCCCGGCTCCGTCATCACCTTCGTCGCCGAGCTGTCGACACCGACGCTGCCGCAGCTCTACCTGTGGGAGCCGGCCGCCTACAAGGACACCGTCAACGCGTTCACCCTCTATCGCGGCATCGTGCTCGGCATTGCCGGCCTGCTGGCGGTGTTCCTGACGATCCTCTTCGTGGTCAAGGGCACCTCGATGCTGCCGGCGGCGGCGGCGCTCGCCTGGGCGGTTCTTGCCTATATCTGCGTCGACTTCGGCTTCCTCGACAAGCTGATCAGCATCACCGCCAGCGACCAGCGAATATGGCGAGCCGGTGCAGAGGTGGCGCTCGCCTCCAGTCTGGTGATCTTCCTCTTTACCTATCTCAACCTGAACCGATGGCACGTGCATCTGGGGTATGCGACGCTTGCCTGGGTGCTCGGTCTCGGCGTCCTCTTCGGGGTCGCCATCTACGATCCATCCATCGCCTCGGGGATCGCCAGGCTTTCCTTCGCGCTGACCGCAACCTGCGGCATTCTGCTGATCTTCTACCTGGGCCTCAGCCGCTACGACCGGGCCATCCTGCTGGTGCCGACCTGGGCGCTGATCCTCGTCTGGCTGTTCGGCGGCTGGCTGACGGTGACGGGGCAGCTCGACAACGACATCATCCAGCCGGCGCTTGGCGGCGGCCTGGTGCTGATCGTGCTCCTGATCGGCTTTACCGTCATGCAGCACGCCTTTGCCGGCGGCGCCTACCAGCAGGGCCTTTTTTCGGACCTGGAGCGCCAGTCGCTGGCGCTGACCGGCTCCGGCGACACCGTCTGGGACTGGGACGTTGCCCGCGACCGGGTGGTGACGACGCCGGACCTTTCCGGCAAGCTCGGCCTGCCTGCCGGCACGATGCACGGGCCGGTCCGCAACTGGCTGCCCCGGCTGCATCCCGACGACCGCGACCGGTTCAAGGCGACGCTCGACGTGCTGCTCGAGCACAGGCGCGGGCGGCTCAGCCACGAGTTCCGCATCCGTGCCGAAGACGGGCACTTCCACTGGCTGCAGATCCGCGCCCGGCCCGTGCTCGGCTCGAACGGCGAAATCATCCGCTGCGTCGGGACGATCGTCGATATCACCGAGCAGAAGAACTCGGTCGAGCGGCTGCTGCAGGATGCCATGCACGACAACCTCACCGGGCTTCCCAACCGGCAGGTCTTCCTCGACCGCCTGCAGTCTGTGCTGACGCTTGCATCGACAAACCCTAACGTTCGTCCGACCGTGCTGGCGATCGACATCGACCGCTACAAGCAGGTGAACGACGCGCTCGGCATTGCTGCGGGTGACAACATCCTGATCGCGCTGACCCGCCGGCTGCGGCGTCTGCTGCGCCCGCAGGACACGCTGGCACGGCTGTCAGGCGACCAGTTCGGGTTGATCCTGGTTTCCGAGCCTGATCCCGCCAAGGTCGCCGATTTCGCCGACGCCGTGTCACAGGCGATCATGGTACCGATCAATTTCGCCAATCGCGAGATCATCCTCACCGCGTCGATCGGGCTGGCCTCCTGGGTCGACCGGCAGGAGAATTCCACGGAACTGCTGAGCGACGCGGAGCTTGCCATGTACCGCGCCAAGCGTGGCGGCGGAAATCGCGTCGAGCCGTTCCGGCCGATCTTCCGCACCTCCGGCACCGATCGGCTGCAGATCGAGACGGACCTGCGCCGCGCCATCGATCGTAAGGAACTCTCGCTCGCTTACCAGCCGATCATCCGCCTCGACAATGGCGAGATGGCGGGATTCGAGGCGTTGATGCGCTGGGAGCACCCGCGCCGGGGCAGCATACCGCCGTCGGAGTTCATTCCGATCGCCGAAGCCTCCGATCTCATCGGGCCGCTGGGGCTGTTCGCCCTGGAGCGCGCCGCGGCCGACCTGATCGACTGGCAGCGACAGACAGGCACGCTGCCGATCTTCGTGTCGGTCAACCTCTCCAGCGCGCAACTGCTCAACAACAACCTCTACAACGATGTGCGCGCCCTTCTCGCCAAGAGCGAATGCGACCCGAGCCAGCTCAAGCTCGAATTGACCGAGTCGCTGATGATGGAAAACCCGGAACAGGCCCGCCTCGTGCTTACCAAGCTCAAGGAGATCGGTCTTGGGCTTGCCCTTGACGACTTCGGGACCGGTTACTCCTCCCTCGCCTATCTGACGCAATTCCCGTTCGACACGATCAAGCTCGACAAGGCACTGGTGAAGGATGTGCAGGATCGACGCGCGGTCTTGCTGCGCTCGGTGATCAGCATGGCCCGCTCGCTGGAGATGGACGTGGTTGCGGAAGGCATCGAGACAGACGAGGACGCGGCAGAGCTGGCCAAAATGGGCTGCCAGTTCGGCCAGAGCTTCCTGTTCGGCTCGCCGATCACCGGCGACGCAACGCTTCGGCTGTTGAAGGAGCGGTTCCCGCTGACGAAACGAGCCTGACAGGCAATTGCGGACTGCAGACACAGAAAAGCCCGCTCTGGCAGCCGGAGCGGGCTTTTCAATTCAGTCAGTCAGATCAGGCCTTGTCGACGATCTTCTTGACGCCTTCCTTGACTTCGCCCTTGGCCTGCTGGCCGTGGCCCTTGGCTTCCTGAGCGGCGCCCTTGGCTTCCATCTCGTGATTGTCGGTCGCATCGCCAACTGCCTGACGCGCCTTACCAGCCATTTCGTTAGCCTTGCCTTCGATCTTGTCGCCAGTGCTACCCATGTCGGGTCTCCTTCATACGGCCGGAATGGCTCGTTGGAAGAAGAACGCATGATGCCAACCTTCGTTCCGCCCACGAAGGCGGGGACGACAATTCAGGCGTGTCCGGCTTCGCTCGAGAGCGCCGCCGGCGAGATGCCCAGGAGCGCCAGCGCCCGCTCGTATTTAGTGTCGACGGAGGCATCGAAGATCAGTTCCTCGGCGGAGGGGCAGGTCAGCCAGCCATTGTTGGCAATTTCGGTCTCCAGCTGGCCTGGGCCCCAGCCAGCGTAGCCAAGCATCATGGTCGCGCGCTTCGGTCCTTTGCCCTTGCTGATCGCCCGGATGATGTCGAGGGTTGCCGTCAGGGAAACGTCCTCGGTTACCGGAATGCTGGATTCGCCGACGTAGTCGTCGGAATGAAGCACGAAGCCGCGTCCCGATTCCACCGGCCCACCCATCAACACGGGGAGCCGCCGCACCTCGTTCGACAGCGCCGCGACATCGTCGCCGTGGAGTATGTCGAGATGTTCCAACACATCAAGGAAGGACACCGGCTGATTGCGGTTGATGATGAAACCCATCGCGCCGGCAGGTGAGTGGGCGCAGACATAGATCACGGTGCGGACGAAGGTGCCTTCCTGCAGGCCAGGCATGGCGATCAGGAACTGACCGTCCATAAAGCTCCGCTCGCTCGTGTCCTGTAGAGAAGCTACCACGAATTTCGCCTCCGTTCGTCCCGGTCAATGGCGATGCGATACTCCCGCCCCAGGCTGGTGATTAGGTGAAAGATGGGGCAAGGCTCCCCGGCAATCAACCTAAAATGATCCGCCGGCATGGACTGATGGCTGGTTCCGGCGACAGACATCCGATAGAGCATTGCTTCCATGACCCCTGACGTAACCAGACACGTTTTCGCGAGCCACCGGCCGAAGGCTCTGATCGCTTCGCTTGTCCTGCTGGCAACAACCGTGCTGAGCGCCGCCATGCCCGCCAAGGCGGAGATGACCGACTGGGCGACCAACGAGGGCGGGCGCATGCGGCTCGTCGCCCTTCCGCCGAGCCCGGACGGCATAGTGCGCGGTGCCTTGCAGATCGAGCCGAACCCCGGCTGGATCACCTATTGGAAAGAGCCCGGCGATGCCGGTATACCGCCGCAGTTGATTGTCTCCGAGGACGACAGCGTGAGCCTCGACCGGCTCGATTATCCCGTACCTAAGCGTATCGATAACGGGTCGCTGCGCGACATCGGTTACGACCATCCAGTGGCCCTGCCCTTCGCGCTCCGTGTCGAGAACCCGGCCAAACCCCTGACCGTCGGCGTGTCCGCCTTCGTCGGGCTTTGCCGCAACATCTGCATCCCCTTCCAGGCGGATTTCGCCCTGCAACTGGCAGGCACCGGCGCCACACCCGTTCAGGAAGCCATGCTGGTGGCATCCGCGGAGGCAAAGCTTCCCGAAGCCCCTTCAGGCGACTTTGCGCTGACCCATTACGCGCTCACCGGCAACGACAGGCTGCGCCTGAGGCTGCGTCTTCCGGGCGCGCTTGCCGCCCCACCCCAAGTCATCGTCACCGGTCCGCAGGGTCATGTCTTCTTCGACAGCAAGGACGGACGCCAGGATGGTGAGGATTATGCGCTGGATGTGCCGATCGAGAAGCTTCCCAAGAGCTACGACATGCGCGGCAAGCGCTGGGGGATCCTGGTGATCGCGGGCGATCGCGCCATGGAAACCTCGCTTGCCTTCAACTAGCGGGAATCTATAGTGCGCTCGACCGGCAAAGGCGCCGCCACAAGAGGAGAGACATGTCCATGACCATCGCCATCGGAGAAAAGCTGCCAGCCGCGACCTTCAAGGAGAAGACTGCGGATGGTCCCGTCGAGATCAGCACCGATGAGCTCTTCAAGGGCAAGCGCGTTGTGCTCTTTGCGGTGCCTGGCGCCTTCACGCCCACCTGTTCGCTCAATCATCTTCCGGGCTTCCTGGAGAACCGCGATGCGATCCTTGCCCGCGGTATCGACGACATTGCCGTCGTCGCCGTCAACGACTGGCACGTGATGGGTGCATGGGCGCAGTCTTCGGGCGGCATGGGCAAGATCCACTTCCTGCCGGACTGGAATGGAGCCTTTACCAAGGCAATGGGGCTCGACATGGACCTTTCCGCCGGGGGCCTCGGCGTACGCTCGAAGCGGTATTCGATGGTGGTCGATGACGGCGTGGTGAAATCCCTCAACATCGAGGAGAATCCCGGCCAGGCGACCGTCTCCAGCGCCGCGGCCCTCATCGAGCAGCTCTGAGCGGCAGGAAGTCAAATCCAGAATGAGAAACGGAGCCAAGTGGCTCCGTTTTTTTTGTTGTTCAGGTCTCGAGGTCGAAAATCAGCAGTCCCGCTACTCCGCCGTCGGTGGAGGCGACGATTCGCTCTCCGACCGCCACATGCTCCGGATGCACGAGATAGGCGTCGCGTGCGTCCGTATTCTCGAAGGTGACGACAAAGCCGTCACGGAAGCCGCCGTTCAACCCCTCCGGAGAGACATTTGGGCCGTATTTGATCTCCAGCATGCCGGGGACCACGCTCTTCAACGCCGCCACTTCCTCGTAGAGCGCCTGCTTGTCGCTTGCCTGCAGGGCCGATTTAAATCTCAAGAACACACAATGAAGGATCATTTGCTACCTCCGCAATCTCCCGTCCGGGCACAATAAGAAGAACCTCACGAAGGGCAACAAGATAAGCGCACTCATTCGAAGTCGAGCAGCAGGGCGCGATGGTCGGAGACTTCCGGCTCCGCGACGACGTCGAAGCGACGCACCGCAACTCCGTCACTCACCAGAAGGTAGTCGGCATAGCGACCGGCCTTCTCATACCAGGAGGTTCTGGTGTCGGTGAATCCGCCGGCGGTGACCAGATCCGTCAGTCCCATCGCGCTCAGGATCTCGAATGTCCGGCTGTCGGGCAGCACGTTGAAATCACCGCAGACAATCAGTCCGTCGTCCGGCTGCCGTACCTGAGCGATCACCCTTGCCAGGGCATGCGCCTGCGCGATGCGGGCAGGCGTGTCCCGCTTTCCCGACAGTTCCCTGAGGCCGTGCATCTGCGCGACCGTGAAGAAACGGCGGCTCTCGGCGCTGTAGATGCGAAGGCAGTGGGCATTGCGCGAGCGGGGATGCGGACCCCAGCCATCCGGCGAATAGTCTCCGTGCACGAAGGAGAGGGCCTGGCCGACGACCGGGTGATTGCTGCGGACAAAGGTTGCCAGTCCGAACTGCGAGGGCAGCGCATCGTCGCCATCGAAGAGTTCACCGCGGGCCACAGGGGCAAAGAAGGCATCGTGATCCGGCAGGGCGGCCCGCAGGTCGGCAAAGAGATCGGCCCGCTGCGGCAGTTCCAGCGAGCCGTCGCGGTAGAGGAGCCAGCCGTCGGTGCGCCCGGTGGTGCGGGTAACCTCCTGCAGGCAGAGCACGTCGGGGTCGGCCTGGCGCAGATAGTCCATCAAGGGCGCGTGGAGGCGGCCGCCCCAGGCATTCAGGGAGATGATGCGCAGCGCCATGATTCAACCCCTCCCCCGTCGATGCCCGCCGGCGTCTTCGTGCCGCACCGGGCGGTCCGGCTAGCGCTTCTTGAACGGCGCCATGCCGAGCCTGGCAAGTTCGTCGGCCCGTTCATTTTCCGGATGGCCTGCGTGGCCCTTCACCCAGTGCCATTTGACCTTGTGACGCTGGTTGGCCGTATCGAGCGCCTGCCAGAGCTCACCGTTCTTCACCGGCTTCTTGTCGGCGGTCTTCCAGCCGTTCTTCTTCCAGCCGAAGATCCACTTCGAGATGCCGTCCATCACGTATTTGCTGTCGGTGTGGAGATCGACCTCGCAGGCGTCCTTCAGCGCGTCCAGCGCCGAGATGGCGGCCAAAAGCTCCATGCGGTTGTTCGTCGTAGCGGCCTCGCCGCCGAAGAGTTCCTTCTGCACCTCGCCATAGCGAAGGATAGCGCCCCAGCCGCCGGGGCCAGGATTTCCGGAGCAGGCGCCGTCGGTGTAGATGTCCACGTGCTTCATGATGCGATCTCCGGTGCGAGGCCATATTCAACGCTGGAGGCGATGGCACGGTGGAAGCGCAGCTTCTTCAGGTACTCCAGCGGATCCTTCTTGACCACCAGCGCACCGGCGGGCGTCGTCAGCCAGTCGTAGAGGCGGGTCAGGAAGAAGCGAAGCGCCGAGCCGCGGGCGAGCACCGCCAGAGCCTCGGTTTCCTCTTTCGAAAGCGGCCGCACTTCGCGGTACCCCTCCAGCAGCGCCATGCCCTTGGTGAGATTGTAGGAGCCGTCCTTCTCGAAGCACCAGGCGTTGAGGCAGATGGCGACGTCATAGGCGTAGAAATCGTTGCAGGCGAAATAGAAGTCGATCAGCCCGGAGAGGTCGTCGCCCAGGAAGAAGACATTGTCGGGAAAGAGGTCGGCATGGATGACGCCGGCCGGCAGGTCGCGCGGCCAATGGGCCTCGAGGAAGGCGAGCTCCTCGGTGATCTCCTCCTGCAGCCCCGGTTCGACCTCATCGGCGCGCTCGGCTGACTTTTCCCACAGGCTTTTCCAACCCTCGAGCGACAGGGCGTTCGGGCGCTTCAGCTGGAACCCGTCGCCGGCGACATGCATGGCGGCCAGGGCCCTGCCCACCTCGCGGCAATGGCGTGCTTCCGGCTTGCGCAGCCACATGCCTTCCAGGAAGGTGATGATGGCGGCGGGGCGGCCAGAGAGTTCGCCCAGCAGTTCACCGTCGCTGCGTGGCAGAGGCAGCGGACAGGACAGCCCGTGGGCCGCCAGATGCTGCATCAGTCCCAGGAAGAACGGCAGGTCCGCCTTCTCCACCCGCTTTTCGTAAAGCGTCAGGATCAGCGGGTCGCGCGTCGTATGCAGCAGGAAATTGGAGTTTTCGACGCCTTCGGCGATGCCCTTGTAGGAGGTCAGTTCGCCGACGTCATAGGGGCTGAGAAATGCCTTCAGGTCGTCTTCGGTGATGTCGGTGTAAACGGCCACGTCGGGTTCTCGCAAATCAAGAGGCACGGGTGCGGCGGCGTGTTGCAAGGCGCCTTCGCAGGAATCAGCGCGTGTTCTACCTTATCGGAGGCCGACCCGTCACCCGTTGACGAAGGCCATGTCTTCGCGGGTGAGCGGCACGCTGCGCAGCTCCCTGTTGACGAGAAAGTTCTCCGTCTCCTCGGCGGTGATCGCAAGCTCCACCGTCACGGCATAGCGGGAACGGAAGGCCTCGATGATCTCCTCGACGATCACCTCGGGCGCGGAAGCGCCGGCGGAGATGCCGAGCGTACCGATCGCACCCATCTGGTCCCAATCGAGCTCGGAGGCGCGCTGCACCAGCATCGAGCGGGTTGCCCCGGCCCGCAACGCCACCTCGACCAGCCGCTTGGAGTTGGAGGAATTGGGAGCGCCGACGACGATGAAGAGATCGCAGCCGGGCGCGGCTTCCTTGACGGCATCCTGGCGGTTGGTGGTGGCATAGCAGATCGAATCGGCCGCCGGGGCCTGCAGCAGGGGGAAGCGCTCCTGCAGCTTCGCTATCACGCCTGCCGTATCGTCGACGGAGAGCGTCGTCTGGGTCACGAAGCCGAGGTTGGCGGCATCGGCCGGCACGTAGACTTCCGCGTCCTCGATTGTCTCGACCAGCGAGACCGTGCCCTCCGGCAGTTGGCCCATTGTGCCGATGACCTCCGGGTGTCCGGCATGGCCGATCAGGATCACATGGCGGCCGAGGCGCTGGTGGCGCATCGCCTGCTTGTGAACCTTGGACACCAGCGGGCATGTGGCATCCAGATAGAAGAGGTTGCGGGCCTGGGCATCCGCGGGGACAGACTTCGGCACGCCGTGGGCGGAAAAGACGACCGGCTGCTGGCGGTGCTCCGCCGGGATCTCGTCAAGTTCCTCGACGAAGACGGCGCCCTTGGCCCCCAACCCCTCGACCACATAGCGGTTGTGGACGATCTCGTGGCGGACGTAGACGGGCGCGCCATAGGCCTTGAGCGCCAGGACGACGATCTGGATGGCCCGGTCGACGCCGGCGCAGAAGCCGCGCGGGCCGCAGAGGCGGATCGTCAGGGGCGGCTTTTCGACAGGCTGATCGACGTGGATATTCATTCCGTTCCGCTGCTCGATGGTTTGCAGATATGGTTCATATAGGCGAGCGCGTCCGCGGTCGCCAAGGAAAACTTTCGTCAGTCGGCATCATCCGGTCTGCGCCGGCGCAGGCCGACGGCAATCACGACCACCACCAGCGCACCGGCCAGCCCGTACCAGGTGACGGCATACTGCAGGTGGTTGTTGGTCAGCGCGAACTGCGTGACCCCACCCTGCGGCAGGCCGCCGGGGACGGTCTGGGAGGCGTCGACATCCATGAAGAAGGGAAGCACGAGGTCAGCATCCACCCCCGTAGTGGATGTCATCGCCGACAGGTCCTTCCAGTAGAAGATGTTCTTTGCCGGATCGTTGTCGGGAACGATGGCGGACGGCTTATCCAGAAGCTCGCCGCGGGCATAACCGGTAACGGTGACTTCGCCTGAGATCTGCCCTTGCCGCCGCAGCGCCGGGTCCTTCAGGTCATAGGGCACGAAGCCACGGTTGACGAAGAGAACCGCGCCGTCCTCCAGCGTCATGGGGGTATAGACGTAGAAGCCGGGCTGGCCGTTGTGGGTGGCGAAGAAATGCCGTTCGTCCGCATGGTCGAAGGTGCCGCTGACGCGCATGGTGCGATATTCGATGTCCTCGCCGCGCGAGAGCATGGCGGCAATCTCTTCGGCCCCGATCGGCGGTGCATCGCGCCGTGCGGCCATGTCGGAGAGCAATTGCTCCTTCCACTGCAGCCGCTGGACCTGCCAGGTGCCGAGCGTCAGCAGCACCGCCAGAACCGCCAGCACCAGAACGCCGGTGATCGCCATCCTGGCGCGTCCGCCGCCGTATTTGCGCGGGGTGTCCGTCATCTGTCGCGTGCCCTGTGTCATGCAAATCCCTCGAAAGCAGAAGGGCGGCTTTCGCCGCCCTCCCCCTTGAACTTGGTGATCGTGATCGCCCGGATCAATGGGCGAGCGGTGCGCCCCAGCCACCCCAGATGTAGATGGAGAAGAAGAGGAACAGCCAGACGACGTCGACGAAGTGCCAGTACCAGGCCGCAGCTTCGAAACCGAAGTGCTTGGTCGGGGTGAAACCGCCGCGCATGGCACGGATCAGGCACACCAGCAGGAAGATCGTGCCGACGAAGACGTGGAAGCCATGGAAGCCCGTGGCCATGAAGAAGGTGGCGCCGTAGATCGAGTTGGAGAAGGCGAACGGCGCGGTTGCATACTCGTAGACCTGCACGAAGGAGAACAGCAGGCCGAGCGCAACGGTGAGGGCAAGGCCACTGACGAGGCCCTTGCGGTCGTTGTGCAGCAGGGCGTGGTGGGCCCAGGTCACGCAGGTGCCCGACAGCAGCAGGATGACCGTGTTGTAGAGCGGCAGGTGCCAGGGATCGAGAACCTCGATGCCGGCCGGCGGCCACTGTCCGCCCAGGAACTCCGTCCGAGTCGCCTGGATGGCCTCATTGGCGTAGAGGCTGGCGTCGAAGAAGGCCCAGAACCACGCCACGAAGAACATCACCTCCGAGGCGATGAACATGATCATGCCGTAGCGCAGGTGCAGCGAGACGACGCGGGTGTGGGCGCCTTCACGGCCTTCCTTGATGGTGTCGCTCCACCAGCCGACCATCGTGTAGAGAATGATCGCCAGGCCGATGTAGAACAGCCACGGCGAAGCCCAGTTGACGCCGAGCATCTCGAACGAGCCACCATTCAGGTAGCGCATGTAGCCGACACCGCCGAACGTGAGGACGAAGGCACCGATGGACGCCAGAAGCGGCCACGGGCTCGGATCGATGATGTGGTAGTCGTGATTTTTCTGATGCGCTTCGGCCATGTCAGAATCCCCAGGTCCATGCTTCTCTGTCGGCGAACCGGCAGAACCTCTCAAAGTTGCCCATTGGCTGACTTACCCTTTTCCTGAACTGCTGCAACCGGCTTTGCGGGTTGCGCAGGGTAGAAAGTGTAAGACAACGTGATCGTCTTGATGTTTTTCGTCTCTTCGGCCTTGGCGATCTCCGGATCAATGAAGAAAACCACCGGCATTTCCAGCGTCTCGCCGGGCTGAAGCGTCGTCTCGGTGAAGCAGAAGCACTGCACCTTGTTGAAATAGGCCCCGGCTTCCATCGGCGTCACGTTGAAGACGGCCGTCCCGGTGCTTGGCTGGCTGGAGCGGTTCGTGGCGGTGAAATTAACCTGAACCGTCTCGCCGATCTTCGGCACGATGCCCTTCGCTGCCTTGAATTCCCAATTCAGCCCGTTCGACGTGTTGGCGTCGAAGGTGACCGGCATGGTCTGCTCGAGGATGGTGTCGGAAAACTGTTCCGTGCGCTGCGTCGTGCCGTTGTAGCCGGTGACCTGACAGAACAGCTGGTAGAGCGGAACGGCCGCATAGGCCATGCCAACCATGCCGCCGACGAAGACCAAGCACAGGGCCATGATGGCACCGTTGCCGAGGCGCTTGCTTTGCTGAGGCTTCGAAGCAGGGTTCATCGTCATGTTCTCAGTTCCCCAGCCCGCCGACCTTGACGAGCGTGATGACGTAGAAAAGCAGGACCAGACCGGCCAGCACGAGTCCGAGGGCGACATTGCGATTGCGGCGGGACTTCTTCTGCTTCTCGGTGACTTTGACAGTTTCGATCACAGCAGACCTCCTGCGAGGTTGAAGAGCCCGGCTGCGAAGTAGTCCACCAGCAGCGCCGAGAAGATCGCAAACAGGTAGAAGACGGAATAGGCGAACATCTTCTTGGCGGCTACCATCTTCTCATCGCCGTCCGGCATCCGCCAGACGGCGATGGAACAGTAGATGAAGATGGCACTGAGCACGGCGGCAAAGATGCCATAGCCGATCCCCGCAAGGCCGGTGAAATACGGGCCGACGGCGACTGCCGCTGTCAGCACGGTGTAGACGACCATCTGGGTCTTGGTGGACCGCTCGCCTGCGACGTTGGGCATCATCGGAATGCCGACGGAGCCATAGTCGCGCATCTTGAACAGCGCCAGCGCCCAGAAGTGGGCCGGCGTCCACAGGAAGATGATCAGGAAGAGGAGGATGCTGTCGAGCGTCACCCCACCGGTAACGCAGGCATAGCCGAGCATTGGCGGGAAGGCGCCAGAAGCGCCGCCGATCACGATGTTCTGCGGCGTCGAACGCTTCAGCCACATGGTGTAGACGACGGCATAGAAGAAGATCGTGAAGGCGAGAAGTGCGGCGGCGAACCAGTTGACCGCCAGGCCGAGGATGATGACGGAGAAGACGGAGAGCGTCACGCCGAAGGCCAGCGCCTCGCGCGGCTCGATCCGGCCCGTCGGAATGGGGCGCTTGGCCGTGCGCGACATGATCGCGTCGATATCGGCGTCGTACCACATGTTGAGCGCACCGGACGCGCCGGCGCCGACGGCGATGCAGAGAATGGAAATCAGGCCGAGAACCGGGTTGATCTCACCCGGCGCAAGGATCATGCCGACGAAGGCCGTGAAGACCACGAGCGACATGACGCGGGGCTTCAGGAGCTCGAAGAAATCGCGAGCGCCGGCTTCCGACAGGTGAAAACCACCGTCCAGAGCTGCTGCGTCGTGATTGTCTATTACCGTCATCATGCTGTCCTGTCTGGTTTTCAGGGCACCGCTGGTGCGGTGCCCTGTCTGTTTTGATCAGCGGATCTTCGGAAGCTGTTCCCACTGGTGGAACGGCGGCGGCGAAGAGAGCTGCCATTCGAGCGTGCTGGCACCCTCGCCCCAGGGATTATCACCGGCGACGCGCTTCTTCGCGAAGGCATCCCAGATCGAATACAGGAAGATCAGGACGCCAACGAAGGACAGGTAGGAGCCGATAGAGGAGACGTAGTTCCAGCCGGCATAGGCATCCGGATAGTCGATGTAGCGGCGCGGCATGCCGGCCAGACCCAGGAAGTGCTGCGGGAAGAACACGAGGTTCACGCCCACGAACATTACCCAGAAGTGCAGGTTGCCGAGCGTCTCGCTGTACATGTAGCCGCTCATCTTCGGGAACCAGTAGTACCAGCCGGCGAAGATCGCGAAGACTGCACCGAGCGACAGAACGTAGTGGAAGTGGGCCACGACGTAATAGGTGTCATGCAGCGAGCGGTCCAGGCCGGCGTTGGCGAGCTGGACGCCCGTGACGCCGCCGACGGTGAACAGGAAGATGAACCCGATCGCCCAGATCATCGGCGTGCGGAAGCTCAAGGAACCACCCCACATCGTTGCGATCCAGGAGAAGATCTTGATGCCGGTCGGAACCGCGATCACCATGGTGGCGAACACGAAGTAGCGCTGCGCGTCGAGCGACAGGCCGACCGTGTACATGTGGTGGGCCCAGACGATGAAACCGACCGCACCGATCGCGACCATGGCATAGGCCATGCCCAGGTAACCGAAGACCGGCTTCTTGGAGAAGGTCGAGATGATATGGCTGATGATGCCGAAACCGGGCAGGATCAGGATGTAGACTTCCGGGTGGCCGAAGAACCAGAACAGGTGCTGGTAGAGGATCGGGTCACCGCCGCCTTCGGGCGAGAAGAAGGTCGTGCCGAAGTTGCGGTCGGTCAGCAGCATGGTGATCGCACCGGCCAGAACCGGCAGCGACAGCAGCAGCAGGAAGGCGGTGACGAGCACGGACCAGCCAAAGAGCGGCATCTTGTGCAGCGTCATGCCGGGGGCGCGCATGTTGAGGATGGTGGTGATGAAGTTGATGGCGCCGAGGATCGACGATGCACCGGAGACGTGCAGCGCAAAGATCGCCAGATCGACCGCGGGCCCCGGATGACCGGCCGACGACAGCGGCGGATACATCGTCCAGCCGCCGCCTGCGCCATAGGCACCGGCCGGGCCTTCCACGAAGAGCGAGAGCAGGAGCAGCAGGAAGGCGGGCGGCAGCAGCCAGAACGAGATGTTGTTCAGGCGCGGGAAGGCCATGTCCGGAGCACCGATCATGATCGGGATCATCCAGTTGGCGAAACCACCGATGAGCGCCGGCATGACCATGAAGAAGATCATCACCAGGGCGTGCGCCGTGGTGAAGACGTTGTACATGTGCTTGCCGCCATCGATGGCAGCATCGCCCTCGAAGCCGTAGACCATCGCAGCAAGGCCGTGGAAGATCTGGATGCCTGGCTCCTGCAGCTCCATGCGCATGACGACGGACATCAGTCCGCCGATGATGCCTGCCATGATCGCGAAGATCAGGTAGAGGGTGCCGATATCCTTGTGGTTGGTCGAGAACAGCCAGCGGTTGACGAAACTGGGCTTGTGGTCGTGGTGTCCATGCGCGTGTGCATCGCCGTGCGAGGCATCGCGAGGATGAGCATGATCGTCGTGAGCGGTTGGTCCAGCCATTGTCCTCACTCCTCGTTAGTTGTTTTCGGTCGCCGCGACGCGGACGCCAGCTTCAGCCGGCTGACCGGCCGACGCCATGAGCGCACGGTTGGCACCGGTGAGGTCCTCCTGCGCAGCCGCCGCCCAGACAGCATACTGCTCGTCGGAGACAACGCGGATGGCGATCGGCATGAAGGCATGGTCCTTGCCGCAAAGCTCGGAGCACTGCCCGTAGTAGAGGCCTTCTCTTTCGGCCCTGAACCAGGTCTCGTTCAAGCGGCCAGGCACGGCGTCGATCTTCAGACCGAAGGCGGGCATGGCGAAGGCGTGGATGACGTCGGTCGGCGCAGCGGTCACGAGAAGCCGGACGGTCTTGTTGACCGGAACGACCATTTCGTTGTCGACGGCCAGCAGGCGCGGATAGGCCGCCACGTCTTCCTTGCCGATCTCGGCACGGTCGGCGTCCTGCAACAGGTAGGAGTCAAACGCCAGCGGCTGCTCTCCACCCTCGTACTCGTAGTTCCAGAGCCACTGGGTCGCAGTCGCCTTGACGGTCAGGTCCGGGTTGGTCGGCATCGTCAGCTGGGCGTTCAACAGGTTGAACGACGGAATCGCGATGAAGAAGAGCACGAGCACCGGGCCGATGGTCCAGAAGATCTCGATGAGGGTGTTGTGGCTTGTCCGCGACGGCACCGGATTGGCGCTGGCGCGGAACTTCATCGCCACCACGACCAGCAGGATGAGCACCAGGAAGGTGATCGGGACAATGAACCACAGGGTGTAGTTATTGAACCACTTGATTTCGGCCATCATCGATGTCGCCGGCACCTGCAGGTCGACCTGCCACGGTGTCGGCTGATCGGCAAAACCGGCAGAAGCAAAGAGCAGACAGATGAGCGCCGTCATCACCGCAAGAGCTCTGTTCATCACAACTATTCTCCTCAGGCGTTTGATCTCAGTCAAATCGAAACGCAGAATCCAGGCTATGTGGTCTGCTTCAATCACAGTTTGCCGGTTGCCGCAATATCTTGCGGGAAAACCCCATGCGGCATTTTTGCGCTCCGTCAAATGCCGGTGCTGAAACGTGTTTTAGCGCCTTTTGACCTCCCGCGGCAACGGCGCAGATGCAGCCGGGTCCCATTTTCGCCTCACTCCATTGGAATGAGGGCGGGGCTTTTCATTTCGGGCCGCGAACGCCATGAATAGCGCACCGATTCGCCATCTAGGGGGTTCCATGGGTCGTTCTTCGATCATCGCCGCTTGTCTCGCGGCTGCCGTTGCCGGCTCGTCGCTCCCCGCAAGGGCCCAGCAGCCTGCTGCGCCGGTTCCGCAGGCGCCGAGCCAAGGACGAGTGCCGCAGCCGGCGTCGCCGCAACAGCCGGGAACCGTTCGGGAAAACCACGGCGCCTGGTCGATCATCTGCGACCGCCCCGCCGGTGCCGCCACCGAGCAGTGCGCGCTGATGCAGAACGTCATTGCCGAGGACCGACCGGAAGTCGGACTTTCGGTGGTCATCCTGAAGACCGCCGACCGCAAGGCGAAAATCCTGCGCATCCTCGCGCCTCTCGGCGTGCTGCTCAAGGACGGCATGGAACTCTTCGTCGACAACAACAACATCGGCCGCGCCTATTTCACCCGCTGCTTCTCCGAGGGCTGCTACGTGGAGGTGGAGATCGACGATGAGCTGATGCGCATCCTGCGGGCCGGGAAGAACGCCGTCTTCGCACTGCGCGAATCGGTGGACCAGGACCGCGTCGGCATTCCGATCGAACTCAACGGCTTTGCCGCCGGCTACGACGCTCTGCCCTGACCTTGCTTCGGCCTGCCGCCGGACCTACATCGGTCAAAACGCTTCCGCACATACAAAGGGGAGCGAAGGAGCCCAAGCATGACCAACGATCTTCTCAACCTGTTCGACTGCGACGAGGCGCGCCTGCGACGGATCCTGGCGGAGACGCTGAACGGCGCCGATGACGGCGAGCTGTTCGTCGAGCATGCACAGGCGGAATCGCTGACCTTCGACAACGGCCGGCTGAAGGGCGGAAGCTTCAACACCGATCAAGGCTTTGGCCTGCGTGCGGTGGCCGGAGAAGCGGTCGGTTATGCCCACTCGGGTGAGCTTTCGGCCGCAGCGCTCGATCGTGCGGCTGACGCCGTGCGCGCCGTGACCGCTGGCCATTCCGGCTCCTATGCAGCCGCGCCACAGCGCACCAACAAGAAATACTATGGGGACGAGAACCCAATCGGCCAGCCGAGCTTCGAAGAGAAGGTCAAGCTGCTGACGGAGATCGACGCGTATTTGCGCGGCAAGGACCCGAAGGTCCGGCAGGTGACGGCGACGGCAGCGGCGAGCTGGCAGGTCGTCGACATCCTGCGGGCGGACGGCCACCGCGTCCAAGACATCCGCCCCATGACGCGCGTCAACATCTCGGTCGTGGTCGGTGATGGCGACCGGCAGGAGTCCGGATCCTTCGGCACCGGCGGCCGCATGGGCTTTGGCGATTTCGTCGCCTCCGGCAACTGGCAGACGGGCGCCGACGAGGCGCTGCGCCAGGCGCTCGTCAATCTCGACGCCATCGATGCGCCGGCCGGCACCATGGATGTGGTGCTCGGCAACGGTTGGCCGGGCGTGATGCTGCACGAGGCCGTCGGCCACGGGCTCGAGGGCGACTTCAACCGCAAGAAGACTTCGGCCTTTGCCGGGCTGTTGGGCGAAATGGTCGCGTCGCCGAACGTCACGGTCGTCGATGACGGCACGATGGACAACCGGCGCGGCTCGATCACCGTCGACGACGAGGGGACGCCGTCCGCCTACAACGTGCTGATCGACAAGGGCAAGCTCGTCGGATACATGCAGGACCGCCAGAACGCCCGGCTGATGGGCATGGCGCCGACCGGCAACGGTCGCCGACAGGGCTATTCGCATGTGCCGATGCCACGGATGACAAATACCTACATGCTCTCGGGCGACAATACACCGGAAGAGATCATCGCCTCGGTGAAGAAGGGCATCTATGCGGTTTCCTTCGGCGGCGGCCAGGTGGACATCACCTCCGGCAAGTTCGTCTTCGGCTGCACGGAAGCCTACATGATCGAGGACGGCAAGATCGGTCCGGCGATCAAGGGCGCGATGCTGATCGGCAACGGCCCGGACGCCATGCAACGGGTTTCCATGGTCGGCAACGACACCCAGCTCGATACCGGCATCGGCAATTGCGGCAAGGGCGGCCAGTGGGTTCCGGTCGGCGTCGGCCAGCCGCACCTGCGGATGGACCAGGTGACCGTCGGCGGCACCCGGACCTAGGGACGCCGTCGTGGCAGAAAACGCGCTCGTGCCTGAACTCGCCGTCAGCGATTGGAGGGCGAGCCGCGCCTTTTACACCGGTCTCATCGGCTTTGAGGTTCTCTACGAGCGCCCGGAGGAAGGGTTCAGTTACCTGACGCTCGGCGCGGCACAGCTGATGATCGACCAGATCGGCCTCGGGCGCACCTTCGACATCGCGGATGCTCCCTTGCAAAAACCCTTCGGGCGGGGCCTCAACCTGCAGATCCGCGTGACCGATGCATCCCGAATCCTGGCGCGTCTAGCAACGGAAGGCATCCCGCTCTACCTGCCGCTTGAGGAAAAATGGTACCGCCGCGACGATCACGAGGTGGGCAACCGCCAGTTCGTCGTCGCCGATCCGGACGGCTATCTGCTGAGGCTTTTCGAGGATCTAGGAGCGCGCGCCCTTTCCGGGGCCGGGCAGTGAGGTGCCATCTGTCCGCTGGCACGGCTTCGAAGTTAGCAGATTGACAGCCGGCGGGGGCGCAAGCGAGATGCGTCTCGCCCACCCGCAGAGCCCGCACCATGTCCGTCTTCGACCATCTCGCCGTTCAGATCGCTGACCTGTTGATTGCCCATCCGGTGCAGCAGATCGCGCTTCTCTTTGCGACTGCTCTGATTGCCGGCATGGCGCGCGGCTTCTCCGGCTTCGGTGGCGCCCTGATCTTCGTGCCGATCGCCAGCGCGCTTGCCGGCCCGAGGGTTGCCACGCCGCTGCTGCTGTTGATCGACGGGGTGATGACGCTCGGCATGCTTCCGGATGCCCTGAAGCGGGCCGATCGCCGCGAAGTGGCGACGGTGCTGATCGGCGCCCTGGTCGGCGTGCCTGCGGGGACGGCGCTTCTGGCGCTGGCGCCACCGCTTGCGCTGCGCTGGGCAATCTCGTTGATCGTGCTGGGACTGCTCGTCTTCCTGATCAGCGGCTGGCGCTACACGGGACGACCGAAGCTGCCGCTCAGCATTGCAACGGGAACGGTCGCCGGCCTGTTCGGCGGCATTTCCCAGCTTTCCGGGCCGCCCGTGGTTGCCTACTGGCTAGGGGGAGCAATTCCAAGGGCCACCGTGCGCGCCAATCTCGTGACCTATTTCGCGCTCGCCTCCGTTATCTCGGCAATCTTCTATGTCAGCGCCGGACTGCTGACGTCGGCAAGCCTGCTGCTGGCTTCAGCCGTTGGGCCCGGCTACGGGATCGGCCTTCTGGTGGGTTCCAGCCTCTTCGGTCTCGCGGACGAGGCGACCTTCCGGCGCATCTGCTACACGCTGATCGGCGCAGCCGCCCTGATCAGCCTGCCGCTGGTGGACAATCTGCTGCCTTAGGACCACCGGCGACCCGTCAATTGCGGCGTTTAGCAAACTTTAAGGCTGCACCCATACCTTTGCTCTCAGGAGGTACGGGTCGTGAAGCTCATCGATATGCAGCACAGGGTGAAAGGCGTCTGGCGCAGGGGCGGGAAACGCAACCTGATAGCCGGTGCACTCAATGCCGCCTATTTCGTCAGTCGCGCCGGATTGATGCAGCAGGCCCGGGGCCGCGGCGCGATCTTCACGCTGCACCACGTGCGCCCGCTGCAGCAGCCCTGGTTCGAGCCGAACGCGCATCTGGAAGTGACGCCGGAGTTCCTGGATGCGGCCATCTGCAGGCTGCGCGCGGACGGCTACGACTTCGTGCAGCTCGACGAAGTTCCGGCACGACTGCAATCCTCCAATACGAGGCCCTTTGCCGCCTTCACGCTGGACGACGGCTACTACGACAACGCGCAGCACGCCCTGCCCGTCTTCGAACGGCACTGCGTGCCCTTCACCATCTTCATCACCCGGGGATTTTCCGAGCGCACGCATTCGCTCTGGTGGGAAACGCTGGAAGAGATCCTTCCCCGGCGCGACAGCCTGGAGTTCGACTTCGGCAAGGGGCCGGAGACGATCGACCTTTCGACATCCGTGCGCGTCCAGGACTGTTTCAAGAGGTTCGTCCGATACGTCTGGGAGAACGACGAAGCGGACGCAGTCCGCCACATCGATGCCCTGGCGCGCCGGAACGGCATCGATCCGCTGGCACTGACCGCACGGCTGGTGATGGGGCCGGACGACCTGAAGAAGCTGCTCGACCATCCGCTCGCCTGCCTCGGCGCCCATACGATCAGCCATCGGGCCATCAGCCGCCTGTCTCCGGAAGATGCCCGCGAGGAACTGCGCCAGTCCGCCAACTGGCTGGAGCATCTGTCCGGGAAACGTCCGGCGACCTTCGCCTTTCCCTACGGGACCCGCCAGGCGGTGTCGGCGCGCGACATCGACATCGCCAGGGAGCTCGGCTTTTCCGTCGCCGTCCTGACCCAGCCAGGAACGCTTGGCGCGCAATCCATGGATAACCTGACAGGCCTGCCGCGGATTTCCCTGAACGGATATTTCCAGCGCCCGAAGTATGTATCCGCACTGGCGTCAGGTATCCCGTTCCTGGCTACCCGCCGCTAGACCATTTCGACGCGATTTCGTCTGCGAAAGCGGCTCCCGCCTTCGCTGGCTCAAGATCAGGGGTACATCCTGACCTTTTCCCACGCACCCTCGGGAGAAGGGCGCCGGAACTCCATGCGGTCGTGAAGGCGAAACGCGCCATCCTGCCAGAACTCGATCGACAGCGGCTTGATACGGAAACCCGACCAGTGGGACGGCCGGGGGATCTCGCCGATGGCGTAACGGGCGGTGTATTCCGCCACGGCCTTCTCCAGCGCGAAGCGTCCTTCCAGCGGGCGGGACTGCTTGGAGGCCCAGGCGCCGATCCGGCTGCCGCGCGGACGCGTCGCGTAATAGGCGTCCGCCTCTGCGTCGGTCACCACCTCGACCTCGCCGCGCAGACGCACCTGCCGACGCAGCGATTTCCAGTGAAAGCACATCGCCGCCTTCTTCTGGCCGAGGATTTCGGTACCCTTCTGGCTTTCAAAGTTCGTGTAGAAGACGAAACCGGCCTGATCATAGCCCTTGAGGAGCACCATACGGACGTTCGGAAGGCCGTCTGCATCCACTGTGGCTAGAGCGACGGCGGACGGATCGTTCAGTTCCGACCCCTCGGCGTCCTTGAGCCAACGGCCAAACAGGGCAAAAGGCTCGCTCTCCTCGGTAAAGTCACCGGTTGTTAACCCGCTTTCAGACATATTGACTTAATTACTCCCGACTGATGAATTTGCCCGTGACTCACGCCGGACAGGACGCAAGGTGGTACTGATAGCAAAGTCGAACACCCGTACAAAGGGGGCCGTGCGCAAGGTTGCGTGTATCCTCGTCC
The DNA here is from genome assembly GCF_056530405.1 of Rhizobium sp. PK7-22. Taxonomy (NCBI): domain Bacteria; kingdom Pseudomonadati; phylum Pseudomonadota; class Alphaproteobacteria; order Hyphomicrobiales; family Rhizobiaceae; genus Rhizobium; species Rhizobium sp. PK7-22. The sequence goes on along the minus strand of NZ_CP096514.1, from coordinate 1,580,437 downwards.
TGGGGCTGGCGGCGCTCTCCACCGTCTCCTGCACCAGCAGCATGGATCTGTTCGATAGCGCCCAGAAGCCCGATCGTTCGATCTCCACGGGGTCCGTGGCTGACACACGGTCCGAAACCACGCTTTCCGACGAAGCAACGGTGCGCAACGCCGTATCCTCTGCAGACCTCGCCAAGGTGGGCAATGCGCCGCTGCCGTGGGCGAATGCGGCCACCGGCAGCGCCGGTGTGGTCTCGACGATCACCGAAGCGCGCAAGGCCAACCACGTCTGCCGCGACTTCACCACGACGCGCCATTCCTACGAGGGGATCGCGATGTTTTCCGGCCAGGCCTGCCTGACTGGCAGCGGCGACTGGTTACTGACAGCTTTCGATCGTCAGTAGACCTTTAACCCTGACCGACACCAACTCGATCTCCGTAACCACTGATTCAGGACTCTGCTGGTAGCCTTCGGGCAAATGGGGTTTTCCGGGTTCGAGGAACCGGCAGACTCCATTGGCGTTCTAGACGAATATCGGGGCCGATCAACGGACCCAACCAGTTGAACCGGTGGTCAATCATGCGCGATCCCTATTCTGTCCTTGGTGTCCAGCGCACTGCCGATGCCGACGAAATCAAGTCGGCATGGCGGTCGAAGGCGAAATCGATCCATCCTGATCACAATCAGGACGATCCGACGGCCACGAGCCGGTTCGCGGAAGTCGGTCGCGCCTATGACGTGCTGAAGGATCCGGAACGGCGCCGTCGCTATGACCGGGCGGCCGATGCTCACCAGACGATCCTGCAGCAGCGTCAGGCCGCGCGAGAGGCAGCCGAACGCGCCGCCGCTTCCCGGGCAAATGCGGAAAAGGTCATGGAAGAGCTTGCACGGGCAAATGCCCAGCGTGCGCAGGCAGCGGCCAAGGCCCAGGCAAAAGCAGAAGCGGGCGCTGCTGGCGAGCCCGCGGAGGACATGGTCGAGCGTATCTTCGGCGCCGCCGGTGATCCAAAAGCCAAGACTGCGGGTCCAACGCCGGGACCATCGTCCGGTTCGCAGCAGAATGCATATCAGGCAGCACCTGGCGCGGAGGCCGGCGAGCATCCGTCCGCCGAGGACAATGTTGCGCCGGAACCCGAGGTGGAGCCGCAGCCGCTGGCCGTTCAGGCAGTCGACCTCATCGCTTCTCTGGTGCGCCGGATCCGCGGCGTCCCCTCCGGACTGGAGAAAGCTCCCGACCATTCCGTCGTAGCCGTCGCCACCCTCGACGACCTTTTGAAGCTGAACTGGCTCACGATCACGTTGCCCGAGGATCGGGAAGTGCGTCTTCCGCTGGAAGCCGGGATGACCGACGGCCACACCGCCCGGCTGAAGGGACAAGGCCTGAAAGTTCAGGGCATGCAGCGCGGCGATCTTCTGGTCACCATGCGGATCAAAAAGGACAGCCGCTTCCGCGTCGATGGCTTCGATCTTCACACCGTTCTTCCGATCGCGCTGGAAGATGCCGTGCTCGGTACGGAGCGTGACATCGAGACGCCGGAAGGCGTGCGAAAGGTTACCATCCCCCCTTGGTCCGGTTCCGACCGCACCATCGAGCTGGAGGGGATGGGGCTGCACAATGAGGAGGGCGGCCGCGGCAATTTCATCGTCGAAATCCGCGTGCTGCTTCACGAGAAGCCCGACGAGAAGATCACCGACCTCATGCGCCACATGCGCGAAGGCCTGTACATCTAAAACCCGCGAGCGGCCAAGCACCCATTGTTACGACGCCTTACATGAGATGATCCGCGCCAACTTGAACGGTTCTCCAGCCTATGCGATAGGCAACCTTCATTTCAGCAGGCGAATTCGGTCTCAGAGGGCATAGTATGGTTCAGGCTTCCGGCCTCATGGCAGGCAAACGCGGCGTCATCATGGGCGTTGCCAACAATCGGTCGATCGCTTGGGGCATCGCCAAAGCCATTCATGCCCACGGCGGTGAAATCGCTCTGACCTATCAGGGCGAAGCTCTGAAGCGCCGCGTCGAACCGCTGGCGGCCGAGATCGGTGCCATTGTAGCGGGCGACTGTGACGTCGGTGATGAAGCCAGCATCGATGCGGCCTTCGCCGAGATCGAGAAGATCTGGGGCAAGATCGACTTCCTGGTGCATGCCATCGGCTTTTCCGACAAGGACGAACTGACCGGCCGCTACGTCGACACCTCTGCCGAGAACTTCGACAAGACCATGCGGATCTCTGTCTATTCCTTCACGTCGGTTGCCCGTCGCGCCGAGAAGCTGATGACCGATGGCGGCTCGATGCTGACGCTCACCTATTACGGTGCCGAGAAGGTGATGCCGAACTACAACGTCATGGGCGTCGCCAAGGCGGCACTGGAGGCGAGCGTCAAATATCTTGCCGTCGACCTCGGCCCAAAGAACATTCGCGTCAATGCCATTTCGGCAGGTCCCATCAAGACGCTGGCCGCCTCCGGAATCGGCGATTTCCGCTATATCCTCAAGTGGAACGAATACAACGCGCCGCTGCGCCGCACGGTGAGCATCGAGGACGTGGGCGATGTCGGGCTGTACATGCTTTCCGATCTGTCGCGTTCCGTGACCGGCGAGATCCATCACGCCGACAGCGGCTACCACGTGGTCGGCATGAAGGCCGTCGACGCTCCCGACATCTCCGTCGTCAAGGACTGATCTCAAGGACGGCTGCCGTGCTCATCTACATGATCCGACACGGCCAGACGGACTGGAATGCAGAAGGCCGACTGCAGGGCCAGCAGGACATACCGCTGAACGAGATCGGTCGTGCCCAAGCGACCCGCAACGGTGAAACGCTGATCAGGTCTGCGGGACGCGAAGTTGCCGAATTCGACTTCGTGTCCAGTCCCCTCTCCCGCACGCGCGAAACCATGGAGCGCGTTCGCGATGCCATGGGCCTTGCACCCACCGACTACCGCATCGACGAGCGCCTGGTCGAACTGTCCTTCGGGGACTGGGAGGGGCAGACGCTCTACGAGGTAGGGCGTGTGGCACCCGAACGGCTTCTGGCCCGGATCGAGCAGAAGTGGAGTTTTATCCCGCCTGGGACGAGTGCCGAAAGTTACGAGATCCTGTCATGGCGCGTCGGCGCCTGGCTGCAGTCGGTTTCCCGTCCAACCGTCTGCGTCACTCATGGCGGCATCGTGCGATCGATGTTCCGGCTGGTCGGCAAAAGTTCCGAAGACGAAGCAGCGACGATGGACGTGCCGCAGGACAAGATCCTGAAGGCAGATACCGGCGCAGGGACGCTCGACTGGTTTTGACCGACCAAACGTCGTGGACGCTACTGGATGATCTCCAGATCGTCGACCATGCGGCTGCCATCCACCTCGGTGTAGAAGACGACAACCTTCACCCCTGATTCCAGCCCTTCGAAATTGAATTCCTCAGGCACCTTGTAGGTCTTGCCGTCGTCCAGCGTCAGCGTCAGATCGTTGACGTTCACGCCATCAATGGTTGCCTCGATGTCGGAACTCTGCGCGAAACCGCTAAGCGGCGACAACAGGCTGGCGGTGGCAAGCAGGGCAGCAATCAGGAAGCGCATGAGCGGTACTTTCGAAGGGGTCTTCGGAGTGTTTCGACGGTGCAAGGATAGCCTCCTGATTGTGGCGAAAATCGCCCGCGCTCATGACATTTTCGGTACAAGTATGGACCGCATCATCCACTTCGATCCAGCGCCCGCGGGTACTTCTCCACGAGATTATCCGGCAATGTCGGGTGCGATCCGCCTGCGGGCTTGCTTAAATAGCCAAAGCTTATCGCAATCGGACATTAACCCGCCGGTGCTAGATCTAGCCACATGGGGTTCCAACGGGCCGGGGGCGGATGGATCATAGAGGCTTGCGACCGCTCGCGACGCGTCTCAATAAGGCGTTCAAACACATCCACATCCCTGTCGCGGCGGTGACCGCGACCGCGATGGCGGTGATTGCCGTCGGAATCGTTCTGGATCAGCGGCATCAACAGAGATACCAGCAGGACCTCCGCAACCAGACCGAGCAAGCCGCGGCAGCGATTGCCCGCCGTCTCGCCACGACCATCGAACTGGATATCGCTGGAGCTCAGCGGCTCAGCCACTTGCTCGGCGGACCGGCCGAGGGCTCCGCGGAGATCCTTCACAGTTTTGCGAAACAGGAACTGGCCAAGAACCGCCGCCTGATCGGCTTCGGTCTTGCGCCGGGCTTCAAGCTGGAGCGGGTTCTGAGTCGCGCGCCGGACCCCGGATCGAAGACCGCTGGCCCGGCAGAACAGCTTTCTGACATCATCAAGGCGCCGCTCGCTCTCAAAAAGCTGACGCTGATGAGCAATCCGGGCATGGACTTCCTGACCCTTATCCAGCCGGACGACCCGAAGGCCGGTGCCGACCCTGCGGGTGCGGTGCTGGTCCTGATCGACAAGAAACAACTGATGATGGATGTCGGGTTCGGACCATCCTCGGCGGTTCCTCAACGGCCGGCGTTCGACTGGTTGAAGATATCGATCCGCGACATCCGGGAGATGAAGGATCAATTCTTCTTCGGAGACAGCGGGCTCGATTACCTCGCGCCTGTGACCTGGAGCCTCTCCGTTGCCGATGCCACCTGGCAGATTCACGCTGTTCCAGTAGCCGGCTGGACCATGTCGGCCGCCGACCAGATGCAATATCGCTTTTCACTCGCCCTCGGCGGGCTTGCACTGATCATCCCGATCCTCATGGCAAGCCTGCTGATCGGCGAGCGCAACCGCAATATCGCCGCGCTGAAGGTGCGCGAGGCCAATCTGCTGGAGTTGTCGCAGCGCTTCAGCCTGGCCATGGAAGCGTCCAAGATCGGTGTCTGGGAAGTGATCGGCGACGGGCAGCACCTGTTCTGGGACGACCGGGCGGCTGCCCTGCACGGGTGCACGGGGAACGGCCTCGAAAACCGACTTGAGGAATGGCTGGACGCCATCTATCCGGAAGACCGGGCTTCGGCGGAAGCCCATTTCTTCACCTGCATCTGCGCCGAGCACACCTGCAGCGAAACCTATCGCATTGCCACGGCAGACGGGGCAGTCCGCCATGTTCGCTCGGCCGGCGCAAGCTACCGCAACCCGGATGGAAGCATGCGAACAGCGGGCATCGTCTGGGATGTCACCTCCGATGCGATGATGACGCAGACACTGCGGCAGGCCAAGCAGGTGAGCGACATCAAGAACGCCGAACTGGAACTTGCGCTCGACGAGCTTTCACGGCGCGAGCAGGAGCTGGAGGAGCTTTCCAACAAGCTCGACCTTGCGCTTGCATCGTACAACTGCGGGATCTGGGAGTTCGATCTCACCCGAAATATCGAACGCTGGGACGAACGGATGTGCCAGCTCTACGGCCTCCCCTACACCGACGGCATCATCTCCAAGGAGCAATGGCTGACCTTCATCCATCCCGACGACCGGAAGGCGGCGCTGGACGTATCTTCGCGGCTTCAGAACCGCGACATGAACGATGTCCTGCTGGTCCGCGTCCTGCAGGCTGACGGCAGCCTGCGTTATGTCCGTTCCGTTGGCCAGATGCAGACTGACCGATACGGCAACAACAAGATTGTCGGGATTGCCTTCGACGTTACGGAGGATGCGTTGCTGACGGCCGAGCTGACGTCCGCAAAGGCGGAGTCGGACGCAAAGAACGTGGAACTCGAAATCGCCAAGAGCCATATCGAGCACAATGCCCTGCACGATCCGCTCACTTCGCTAGCCAACCGGCGCAAGCTGGACGTGGAGCTTGACGGGATCTCGCGCGGGAGCCGCGACGAGCGCCAGACCTTTGCTATCCTCCACCTCGACCTCGATCGCTTCAAGCAGATCAACGACACGCTCGGCCACGCTGCCGGCGATGCGATGCTGGTGCACGCCGCCAACGTTCTGTCCCGGACGGTCCGGCAAACGGACATTGTCGCCAGGATCGGAGGCGATGAATTCGTGATCGTCGCCAGAGGCACCAACAGCCAGGGGGAGATGGCGCAGCTCGCCAACCGCATCATTACCGAACTGCGCCAGCCGATCGATTTCGAAGGCTTCGAGTGCCGTTGCGGCGTCTCCATCGGCATTGCCATGGCAAGCGGCCTCAACATCGATGCGCGCCGCATCCTCGTCAATGCGGACATGGCCCTCTACCGCGCCAAGGCGATGGGACGCAACCGCCACGAGTTCTTCACCCAGAACCTGCAGGCCGAGATCATCAGCCACAAGCGTACAGCCGACGAATTGCTGGCAGGCATCGAACGGCAGGAATTCGTGACCTGGTACCAGCCGCAGTTTGACGCCATAACGACCGAACTGACGGGAGTCGAGGCGCTGGTGCGATGGCAGCACCCGCATCACGGGATTCTGGCGCCGGACCGCTTCCTGAAGATCGCCGAAGACCTCAACGTCACCTCGGTTCTCGACCACATCGTGCTGGAGACCGTTCTGCGCGACAAGCATCGGTGGGCCCAGATGGGGCTTCACGTGCCGAAGGTCTCGGTCAACGTCTCCTCTCGCCGCCTGCACGACCAATCCCTTGTGGAGGTCCTGACCAACCTCGACATTCCACCAAACCAGATCTCGTTTGAACTGGTGGAATCGATCTTCCTGGATGAGCACGAGGACATCGCGGCGACGAACCTCAAGCAGATCAAGGCGCTCGGCATCGACATCGAGATCGACGATTTCGGCACCGGCCACACCTCCATCGTCAGCTTGCTGAAGCTGAAGCCGAAGCGGCTGAAGATCGACCGCCAGTTGGTGATGCCGATCCTGCATTCGCCGCAGGAACGTGCCCTCGTCCGCTCGATCATCGACATCGCCCGGTCGCTCGGTGTCGAGACCATCGCCGAAGGCGTCGAGACGATGCAGCATGCAGCCCTGCTGCGGGAACTGGGATGCGATCTGCTGCAGGGCTACGCCTTTGCACGGCCCCTTCCCTTCACCGACTTCACGACGATGGCGCTCGCCAACTGGACGAAGGCGGCGGCCTGACGGCTTGAAGAAGGGCTTGTCGCTTGATGCCGTTGCCCTTAAGAAACCCGCGTCGGGGTTGAGCACCAGCTACCCCTCCACGATTGGTCCGTCATGTCTCACAACACCTTTGGCCATCTCTTCCGCGTCACCACATGGGGCGAAAGCCATGGGCCTTCGCTCGGCTGCGTCGTCGACGGCTGCCCTCCGGGTATCCGGCTGACGCTTTCCGAAATCCAGAGCTGGATGGATAAGCGCAAGCCCGGGCAGTCGCGTTTCGTGACGCAGCGGCGCGAGGACGATGTGGTGAAGATCCTGTCGGGCGTGATGCTCGACGAGGACGGCGAGACGATGATCACGACGGGCACGCCGATCTCCATGCTGATCGAGAACACCGACCAGCGCTCCAAGGACTACGGCGACATTGCCCGCCGCTACCGGCCAGGGCACGCGGACTTCACCTACGACCTGAAATACGGCATCCGCGACTATCGCGGTGGCGGGCGCTCCTCGGCGCGCGAGACGGCAGCGCGCGTCGCCGCCGGCGCAGTCGCCCGCAAGGTGCTGCCGGACCTCGTGGTGCGCGGTGCGCTGGTGCAGATCGGCAAGCACAAGATCAACCGCGCCAACTGGAACTGGGACCAGGTCAACGAAAACCCGTTCTTTGCACCCGATCCGCAGATCGTGCCCGTCTGGGAGGACTATCTCGACAGCATCCGCAAGTCCGGATCGTCGATCGGCGCCGTCATCGAGGTTGTCGCAGAAAATGTGCCTGCGGGTCTCGGCGCGCCGATCTACGGCAAGCTCGACCAGGACATTGCGTCGCTCCTGATGTCAATCAACGCCGTCAAGGGCGTAGAGATCGGCGAGGGCTTTGCGTCGGCCGAACTCTCCGGCGAGGAAAATGCCGACGAGATGCGGATGGGCAACGACGGCGTGCCGCTGTTTCTCTCCAACCATGCCGGCGGCATCCTCGGCGGCATCTCCACCGGCCAGCCGGTCGTCGCGCGCTTTGCCATCAAGCCGACTTCTTCGATCCTGACCGAGCGGCAGTCGATCGATGCCGACGGCAACAATGTCGAGGTGCGCACCAAGGGCCGTCACGACCCCTGCGTCGGCATCCGCGCCGTGCCGATCGGCGAGGCCATGGTGGCCTGCGCCATCGTCGACCATTACCTCCGGGACCGGGGCCAGACCGGCCGGCTGCGATAAGGAATTTCTGCATGGCCTATGATCAGAAGCGCATCGTCGATGCCATCCGCGCCTTCGAAGCCGGCGAGATCGTCGTCGTGACCGATGATGACGACCGCGAGAACGAGGGCGACCTGATCGTCGCCGCCGTTCACTGCACGGCCGAGAAGATGGCCTTCATCGTTCGCCACACCTCGGGTATCGTCTGCGCGCCGATGCCGCGCGAAGAAGCCAAGCGGCTGAACCTCAACGCCATGGTGGCGGAGAACGACAGCGCCCATACGACCGCCTTTACCGTCACCGTCGACTTCAAGCACGGCACGACGACCGGCATCTCCGCCGACGACCGGACACTCACCGTCCGCAACCTCGCCAATCCGAACGCCGGTCCCGCCGACTTCGTGCGTCCGGGCCACATCTTCCCGCTGATCGCCCGCGAGGGCGGCGTCTTGATGCGGTCAGGCCATACGGAAGCGGCCGTCGACCTCTGCAAGCTTGCCGGCCTGCCGCCGGTCGGCGTGATCTGCGAACTGGTCAACGACAATGGCTCGGTCATGCGCGGCGCGCAGGTGGCAACCTTTGCCGAGACCCACGGGCTGAAGCAGGTCTCTGTTGCCGACCTGATCGCCTACCGGCAGCGCAAGGAGACGCTGATCGAGCTGCAGTCGAAGTTCGAGGTCGAGACGCCCTATGGCAAGGCGAAGGGCCATGCCTATTCCCTGCCCTGGGACCCGATGCAGCATGTGGCCGTGATCTTCGGCGATATCCGCGACGGCGTCGACATTCCCGTCCGGCTGCACCTGGAGAACGTCGCCGACGACGTCTTCGGCGTTCGCCGGTCGCTCGACACCTACATGCAGAAGATTTCCGAAGAAGGCCGCGGCCTGATCATCTACCTGCGCGAGGGTTCCGTCGGCGTCGGCCAAAAGGATCACGGACGCCGGCACCGGCATGACGAGGAGGTGCACGAGCAGGCGAAGGAACGCGACAGCGAATGGCTGGAGATCGGCCTTGGCGCACAAATCCTGAAGGATCTCGGCATCAGCTCGATCAAGCTGCTGACCCGCAGCGAACGCCACTACGTCGGCCTCGAGGGTTTCGGGATCCGGATCGCGGAAACGGTGATCTGCTGAGAACCTATCAGCCGTCGACCGGTCCATCGACGGCCGGTACCGGCTCCCCGCTCCAGGTCAGACGGTAGACATCCCCCTGCCGCACCGACTGCACCGCCGCCGGCCGCAGCACGGCAAAGCAGGTGCCGCCGGCGTGGCGGACGGACGGGTAGACAATGCCGTTCAGTCCCTGGGCACGGGCCCGGTCGGCCAGCAGGTTGCCCACCGGATATCCGGTCTGGATGTCCGGGGCCAGCGCTGCGTGATCCGGCCGCGCCTCCAGATCGAGGAACTCCCCCGACAGGCTGCAGAACATCTCGGCGTATTCGACCACAGCTTCGAACTCGCCGGTCCGGGCCAGAAACTCGGTCATGTGGAAGGTGATCTCGGCAAGACAGGTCTCGACCGCCAGCGCCGCGTACCAGGCGCCACGGTTTTCTCCGTTGAAGCGGCCCGGCTCGTGCGGCTTGGCGTAGGCGAAGCTTGCATTGATGAAATGCGCGTGCGGCACGTCGTAGACCAGTTCCTGCGCGGAAAGGCCGGAGATTCCGGTCGTCTGCGCCATCGTCCGGCTGCTTGTCGCGCCTTCGATCTCGGCCAGTTGCGCCAGTTCGTCCTCGTTATCGACGAGAGGCGCCAGAACGGGTGCGCGCAGCCGCGCCGTCGAGACCAGCCGCACCGTCTTCGGATGGGCGACGGTGACTACCGGAATGCCATCGATGTCCAACTACAGTCCTCCGCGAACCGCATCGACGTAGCGGCGAACATCGAGCATCAGCGGTATGCCTCCATCGATCATGGCGGCGACCGGGCTGCGGCCCTGAAAGATCGGGCCGGAATTGGCCAAGAGCAGCCAGCGGTCTGCCATGGCATCGGCAAACAACAGATGCAGGCCCTTGTAGATGCCGGTGAGGATCGAGATGCGGGTCATCTGGTCCTGGGTCAGCGACCGGGCCCGGTCCTGCGACTTCAGGCGCTCCCATGTGCTGACGGAGACGCCGAGAAGGGCTGCGGCCTGACCGGCGGTCAGTCCCCATTGCTCCACGAGACTGCGATAGGCCTTGAGGGCCGTCCCTGCGAGGCGGTCGCGATCATCCTCCGCCGCAAATCCCTGACGCGGTGCGGACACCGTTTGCACAAGTACCAATGGATCGGCCATCAATTGCCTCCGTCATCTGACTGGTATTACATACGTCATTTGACGAGATAATTCCAGTCCGCGCTGGAAATGGGCACTAGCCGCGCCATCCCTCCAGAAAGTTGAGCCGCTCGACACCGGCAAATTTCGCCACCCGCAACAGCTCGGCTTCGAGCTTCTCCAGCCGGCCGCTGGAGGCGCGCACGCCCGGCTCCAGCCAGAGCCGGCGGACATCGAGGCTGCCGGCCTTGCGGTCGGCCTTCATGTCGATGCGGCCGATCATGCGGTCACCCTCGATCAGCGGGAAGACGTAGTAGCCGTATTGCCGCTTCGGCTCGGGCACGAAGATCTCGATCCTGTAGCTGAAATCGAACAGCCGTTCGGCGCGGTTGCGGTCGCGCAGCAGCGGGTCGAAGGGGCTGAGCACCCGCACCCGTGCCGGCGGTTCCGGAATATCGCCGAGATGCGTCGGGAAGCCTTCGAAGGCAAAGGCCGCGCGGGGGCGGCCGCCTTTGGCGTTCTCAACAGTGACCTCCGTCAGCTCCGCACGATGGGTGTCGACCCAGTCCTTTGCCTCCTGCGGGGTGACGAGCGCCCAGAAGGCGGCAATTTCGCCGTGGGTGGCAAAGCCCAGCCGCTGGAGGGCGCCGCGGCAGGCCCAGTCGACGAATTCCTCATGATCGACCTCCGGCGCATAGTGATGGGCCGGCAGCACGCGTTCGGTCAGGTCGTAGATCTTCTGGAAGTTGACCCGGCCGGCGATCGCCAGCTTTCCCGTATGCCAGTAGTATTCCAGTGCCGTCTTGTTGGGATGCCAGTTCCACCAGCCGCCGGACCTGTGCTCCTCGGCCTTCATCTCGCGCGACATGATCGGACCGCCCTCCGCGATTCGCCGGTAGGTCTCTTCGAAAGCACTATCGAAGTCCTCGCCGTGCCATTTGCGCCAGCGCTCGCCGATCACCGCCTCGCGCCTGACGAAGCGGTGCTTCCAGTAGCGGAAGAAGGCGGCCGGAATGATCGACGCGTCGTGCGTCCAGTGCTCGAAGAGTTCGCCGTCCTTTTCCAGGAGCTGCTGCAGATGCTCGCGACGGTAGGTCTGGCTGCGGGAAAACAGGATCATCTGATGAGCGCGGTCGACGGTCGCGATACTGTCGATCTGCACGAAGCCGAGCTTGTCGATCAGTGCCAGCAATCCTGCCTTGTCGAGGCTGCGAGACGGCGGCAAGGAAAGGCCCTGCCGTTCCAGAAAGATTTTTCGCGCCTGCTCGTTGCTCAGAAGAATCGTCATGCGCCAAAGACTAGGCGGAAGATGGGACAACAGCAATGTTCACGATCCGTTTTGCATTCCCCTCCCCGCGCATCCGGTTTATAGCAGCCGTCGACGAATGAGGGGCAGGCGTGGATATCCGTTTTGAACAGGCCGGCGCGCGCTTTGAGGGGCGCCTGGCGGTGGAGCCGCTGACGATATCGCTAACGGAGCGGCGGATCGGCATCATCGGGCTGAACGGCTCCGGCAAGACGACGTTTGCCCGGATGATCAACGGGCTGGTGACGCCGAGCACGGGCCGTGTCACCGTCAACGGCGTCGATACCGTCGATGATCCCGAGACGGTGCGCAGTCAGGTGGGCTTCATCTTCCAGAACCCGCAGAACCAGATCATCCTGCCGATCCTGCGCGAGGACATTGCACTGGGACTGAAGAGCCGGCGACTGCCGGCGGCAGCGGTGGAAGCGGCCGTTCAAGGCATCCTCGGCCGGTTCGACATCGGGCATCTGGCAGGACGGCGGGCCCACGAGCTTTCCGGCGGGGAGTTGCAGCTTGCGGCGCTCGCCTCCGTGCTGGTGACGGAACCGCAGATCGTCATCCTCGACGAACCGACCAACCAGCTCGACCTGAAGAACCGGGCTCTCGTCGAGGCGACGCTTGGCGGCCTCGACGAGAGCGTGATCGTCATCAGCCACGACCTGGCGCTGATTGCCGATTTTGACCGCGTGCTGCTGTTTCACGAGGGGCGGCTTCTGGCGGACGGGCTGCCTTCGGAGGTGATCGCGCGTTATCGGGAGGTCGCGGCGGCATGAATTCTCTCTACGTCGAGGGCGACAGCTTGCTGCACCGGCTGCCGCCGGGCCTGAAGCTGCTGCTGCTGCTGGCGGTGAGCCTTGCCCTCTTCCTCACCCGATCGCCGATTCACCTCGGATGTGCCGCGGCTGCCGGGGTGCTTCTCTACGCGTCGCTCGGCATCGGCTGGCGGCAGAGCTGGCTGCGGCTGCGGCCGATCCTGCTGACGATCGCGATCGTGGCGCTGGCGACACTGCTGCTGGAATCGGTGGAAGACGGGATCGTCGCGCTCTTGCGCCTGACGACGCTGATGCTGGTGGCGGCGGCCGTCACCGCGACGACGCCCGTCGGCGCCTTCATCGATGCCGTGACCCGTGCGGCCCTGCCGCTCGAGAAGCTGGGACTGGTGAGGGCTTCGGACATCGGACTTTCCGTCGGTCTTGTCATCCGCTTCGTTCCGGAGGTCATTTCCCGCTATCAGGCGCTTCGCACGGCGCACCAGGCACGTGGCCTGAAGGTAAGGCCGACGACGATGATCATCCCGCTGATCATCCAGACGCTGAAGTCCGCCGACGAGATCGCCGCGGCGATTGACGCGCGCGGCATACGCGGGCAAGAACGCCCGCACAAACTCTAGGAGCATACCCATGTCGACACGCGACCTCGTCCTTGCCGCCCTCTTTGCCGCCATCATCGTGGCCCTCGGGCTTCTGCCGCCGATCATGCTCGGCTTCATCCCGGTGCCGATCACGGCGCAGTCGATGGGCGTGATGCTGGCAGGCGTCATCCTCGGTGCCCGCCGCGGCACGGTGGCGGTCCTCCTCGTTCTGCTGCTGGCGGCGATCGGCCTGCCCGTGCTGTCAGGCGGTCGTGGTGGTCTGGCCGTCTTTGCAGCGCCAACGACCGGCTATCTGATCGGCTGGGTGTTTGCGGCCTTCGTCACCGGTACGCTGGCCGAGCGCCTGGTCCGCCCGTCGCAGGGCGCACTGGCGCAAGGCCTCGGCTTCTTTGCCGCCGCCGTCGCCGGCGGGGTTGTGGTGCTCTACGCGTTCGGCATCACCTATCTGGCGGTCGTCACCGGCATCGATTTCGGCAAAGCCTTCCTCGGCTCCATGGCCTTCATCCCGGGCGACCTGATCAAGGCCGCCGTCGCAGCGCTTGCGGCGCGTGCCGTGATGGCCGGCTACCCGCTCCTGCCGGCAAGAGCCTGATCACCGGACCGGCTCGATCTCGATCTCGGTTGCGGCATACCAGTCGGCGACGGTGCGGATTTCCGCATCCGTCAGCCCGGCGGCGATCTCCGACATCACCGGGTGCTGCCGCTTGCCGCCGCGAAATGCCTTGAGCTGGGTGGCGATGTAGATCGCGTTCTCGCCGGCGAGATGGGGCGCATCCTCGATGACCGCCAGGCCGTCTGCCCCATGACAGGAGACGCAGGCCTCCGGCGGCGCCGCTCCGGCGGGGCCGGGCGGCGGACGGGCCATCACCGTCTGCGCCGCATACCATGCGGAGAGATCGGCGATCTCCTGGTCGTCAAGCCCCTTGGCCACCACCGTCATCATCTCGTGGGTCCGCGTCCCGTCGCGAAAGGCGGTGAGCTGGTGGCTCAGGTAGGCCGCGCTCTCGCCGCCGATATGCGGGGCGATCGGAATGCGCGCTTTCCCCTCCAGTCCATGACAGGTCCGGCACATGCCGGCCTTGTCGCGACCGGCCGCGGGATCCCCCACCACTGTCTGCGCCAGTGCAGAGGATGGCAGGACGCCCTGGGCGAGGAGAACCCCGCCCAGGGCAAAAAGCCAGCGACCGCGCATCAGCTGCCCTCGTACCAGATGCGGTAGAGGGCGCCGGCCAGGTCGTCGGAGACCAGCAGCGAACCGTCTCGCAGCTGTGCCACGTCTACCGGGCGACCCAGGTATTCGCCGTTCTCGTCGATCCAGCCATGGGCGAAGGGTTCACTGGTGGCTTTGCCCTCCTCGTCGATGTAGGTCACCATGACGCGGGCACCGACCGGCGTGGTGCGGTTCCACGAGCCGTGCTGGGCCGAGAAGATCGCGTTGCGATATTTGGCGGGGAACATGCTGCCGGTGTAGAAGGTCATGCCGAGATCGGCGGCATGGGCATCCATCTCGACCGCCGGCATGACCGCCTCGACCGGCACTTCCTGGCCCTCGTATTCCACGGTTCGCACCGACCCGCCGCCATACCAGGGATGCCCGAAATTCTGGCCTGCCGCGGTCTGGCGGTTGATCTCGCCGGGCGGTATGTCATCGCCCATGCCATCCACCTGGTTGTCGGTGAACCACAGCTCGCCGGTCTCCGGATGAAAATCGTGACCCACGGAGTTGCGGATGCCGCGAGTGAAGACCTCGCGGCCTGTCCCGTCGGTGTTGATGCGAATGATGCCGCCGATGCCCCACTTGTTAAATTCGTCCAGGCTTTCGGCAGGCGCCACGTTGAACGGCTGGCCAAGCGATATGTAGACCTTGCCATCCGGCCCCACCTTGCAGACGCGGGCGGTGTGGTTGAAGCTCTCGTGCTCGGGTGGGATCAGCTCGCCCTGCTTGATCAGGTTGAAGGCTGCCACATCCGGGCTCTCGTAGAAGAACTCGGCGGCCGGGAACAGCAGGACACGGTTCTGCTCGGCGATGTAGAGAAAGCCGTCCTTGGAGAAGCACGGGCCATTGGGGATCGAGAAGGTCAGCGACGGCGCGAAGTCCTTCACCTCGTCGGCGACGCGGTCCTTGTTGCGGTCGGTGACGGCCCAGACCTTGTCCTTGCGGGTGCCGACGAAGGTGACTATCCCCTGCGGCCCGACCGCCATGTGGCGGGCATCGGGTACGACCGCATAGAGCGCGATCTTGAAGCCTGGCGGCAGCTCGATCCGCTCCAGGTTCTTCTTGATCCCGTCGGCGTACTCGCCTTTCTGTTCGATCATTGTGAATTGCGTCGTGCCGGTGGACTGGAAATTCGACAGCTTCTCAAGGTTGTCTGGCACGGCAGGCGTTTGCGCGTGAGCAAGGCTCGTCGCAAGGGCGAGCACTGCCACGGATGACAGCAGGTGTTTCATGATTTCCTCCCAGATTATTTGATTCGTCATGCGCATGCGAACGTCACGCGTTGAGGCGTGCCGGAATGCATTCTTGTCATGTCGTCTTAATCAGGATGCGGTGGCGCAGGTGCCTCCCAACACGCGCCACCTGAGCAGTTTAGGGACCGAATTCTTCGCGTGTCAATTCGAGATTTCGTTGCGGCTATCCGGAAGACGGGCGTGCCGACGCGCCAGGCGGACGGCCTGGTCGCATTTGCCCGCAGCGAGAGCTTCAAGATCTCAATCGAGGAACTGGTAGAGCCAGTCGCGCAGGTCTTCGGGGAGCTTCACCGGCTCCTGCTTTTCCCTGTCGCAGGCGGCCCAGACGATTTCGGCTTCCGCCACCTCGTCGTTGCCGCGCCTCATGCGCACGATGAAGCCGGCAGACTTGACGCCGATCTTGCTGACATGAACGTCCATGCGCACGAGGTCGCCGAGGCGAAGAGCGGCATGGAAGGTGCAAGTGACCTTGCCTACGGTGAAATGTGGATCGTCCTCGGAGGCGGGCCGCCTGGCCCAGAAGGTCGCAAGCGCCTCCTCGGCGCGGTGGACGTAGACGGCCCGGAACATCTCCCCGTGCATGTCCACGTCGCGGAACGGCACTTCGAACTCCAGAAATCCTACAGGCTCTTTATCCACGCTACCTCCAGCACCACCCTCATTCATGTAAGCCCATTCCTTCCGGCTTCACAAGCGCGGGTACAGCCGCAGCTTGAAAAGCCCGGCGATCTGCGCCATGTCGTGGCAAACGGAGACGCCCGCCGATGTCCACCCGCCTCTACGAACACGATATCTTCCTGGAGCACCGCACGCCGGAAGGACATCCGGAACGGGCCGATCGCCTCCGCTCGCTGGCGATCGCCCTGCAGCATCCCAACTTCGACAAGCTCGACCGGAAAAAGGCCCCGCAAGCAAACGAGGATGCGGTGCTGCTGGCCCATCCCGAGGAACACCTGTTTTCCGTCATGCGCGAAATCCCGGAAGACGACGAGATCCGGCAGATCGAGGCCGATACCTATGTGGGGCCGAAGAGTCTGCAGGCGGCACTGACGGGGATCGGCGGGGCGATGGCCGCCGTCGACGACGTCTTCACCGGCCAGGCCGACAATGTCTTCGTGGCCGCACGACCGCCGGGACACCATGCGGAAAAGTCGAAGGCGATGGGTTTTTGCCTGTTCAACAACGCCGCGATCGCCGCCCGCCACGCGCAGCAGACCTATGGCGTCGAGCGGGTCGCGATCGTCGACTGGGACGTGCACCACGGCAATGGCACACAGGACATCTTCTGGGACGACCCTTCCGTGCTGTTCTGCTCGACCCACCAGATGCCGCTCTACCCCTGGACCGGGGCGCGCGACGAGACCGGGATCAAGAACAACATCGTCAATGCGCCGCTGGAGGCCAATTCCGCCAGCGAGCATTTCCGCGAGGCCTTCAAGACCCGCGTCCTGCCGGCCCTGGAGAACTTCCGCCCGGACTTCCTGATCATTTCGGCGGGCTTCGACGCCCACCACCGCGATCCGCTGGCGCAGATCAATCTGGTCGGCGATGATTTCGACTGGGCGACGGGCCGGCTGATGGAGATCGCCGGCAAGTATTCCGGCAACAGGCTTATCAGCCTGCTGGAGGGCGGATATGATCTGGAGGGTCTCGCCGAATCGGCAGGGCTGCACATTTGCCGACTGATGAAGGGCTGAAGATGACCGAAACCACCGAAACCCTCGATGTCAGCAGCTACACGTTCGAGAAGGCCGTCGCGGAGCTCGAGAGCATTGTCGCCCGGCTGGAACGCGGCGACGTGGCGCTCGACGAGTCGATTGCCATCTACGAGCGCGGCGAGGCCCTGAAGAAGCACTGCGAGAAACTGCTGACGGCCGCCGAGAACCGCATCGAGAAGATCCGCCTCGACCGCACCGGCAAGCCGCAGGGCGTCGAGCCGCTCGACGGTGACGAACCCCTACGATAGTTTAAGCTTTCAGCATCTTTGCCCGCCTGTCGCCACAAAGCGATTGACGGGCACAGCCCTCCTCCCCATGATAGCGTATCTGAGTGATTGCTTTTGGGAGGAACAATCGTGAAATCAAACAAATTCAAATTCATGCTCGCCGCCACGCTGGCCGTCTCCGCAACCTTTGCGGCGACCGGCACGCGGGCGCAGGAATTCATCAATGTGCTGACGGGCGGCACGTCCGGCGTCTATTATCCGCTCGGCGTTGCACTCTCGGAAATCTACGGCGAGAAGATCGAGGGCTCGCGCACCCAGGTGCAGGCGACCAAGGCCTCCGTGGAAAACCTCAACCTGCTGCAGGCAGGCCGCGGCGAGATCGGCTTCTCGCTCGGCGATTCCGTGCAGATGGCATGGGAAGGTGATACCGAGGCTGGCTTCCCCGGCAAGCTCGACAAGCTGCGTGGCATTGCCGGCATCTATCCGAACTACATCCAGATCGTCGCCAGCCAGGAGTCCGGCGTCAAGACGCTGGCCGACCTGAAGGGCAAGAGCCTCTCAGTCGGCGCGCCGAAGTCCGGCACCGAGATCAATGCGCGCGCCATCTTCGAAGCCGCCGGCATGTCCTACGATGACCTCGGCAAGACGGAATATCTGCCGTTCGCCGAATCCGTCGAGCTGATCAAGAACCGCCAGCTCGACGCGACCCTGCAGTCGGCCGGCCTCGGCGTCGCCTCGATCCGCGACCTTGCCACATCCCTGCCCATCACCGTCGTCGCCGTTCCGGCCGCGGAAGTGGAAAAGATCGGCGCGCCCTATCTGCCGGTCGTGATCCCCGCCGGCACCTATGACGGACAGACGGAAGACGTGCAGACCGCAGCCGTCGGCAACTTCCTGATCACCCATGAGGGCGTGCCGGAAGAAACCGTCTACCAGATGACCAAGCTGCTCTTCGAAAACCTCGACCGCCTGGCCGCATCGCATGCCGCCGCCAAGTCCATCGATCCGAAGAAGGCGCTGGACGGCATGCCCGTGCCGCTGCATCCGGGCGCCGAGCGCTACTACAAGGAAATGGGCCTGATGCAGTAATCCTGCATCCCCTTTCCATCCCCGCGGACGTGAAACACGCCGCGGGGATTTGTATTTGCAGAGACAGGTCGAGGGACGAATGAGCGATCTCGCAGCAGTGGAAACCAAGCCCATCCCTCAGTCGGCGGAGGAAGCCCTCGAGGGCCTCCCGGCGGGCTTTGGCGATGGCATCGGCGGCAAGATCGCCTTCTGGATCGCCTTCACCTTTTCTCTCTTCCAGCTCTGGACGGCCGCCTACGGCACGCTGCCGAGCCAGGTGGTGCGGGCCATGCACGTCGGCTTCCTGCTGCTGCTCGGCTTTGCGCTGATCGGCAATCTGGTGGCGAAGACCCGACCCGGACAGCTGTGGTTCTGGGCGCTCGGGATCACCGGCTTCCTCACCGGCATCTACAACTGGGTGTTCTACGAACAGCTGATCCTGCGCAGCGGCTTTCATACGGCGCTCGACCTGACGGTCGCGACGGTGATGATCGTGCTGGTGTTCGAGGCAGCCCGGCGGCTGATGGGCCTGCCGCTCACGACGATCGCGGCGATCTTCCTGATCTATTGCTTCTTCGGCCAGTATTTCCCGGCGCCCTTCATCCACCGCGGCTACGACTTCGAGCTGATCATCGAACACTTCGGTTTCGGCACCGAGGGTATCTACGGCACGCCGATCTATGTCTCGGCCGCCTATATCTTCATCTTCGTCGTCTTCGCCGCCTTCCTCGAACGGGCCGGCATGCTGGCCCTGTTCAACGATTTCGCGCTCGGCCTCGTCGGCACCTGGCGCGGCGGCCCCGCGCAGGTCTGCGTCCTTTCCTCGGCGCTGATGGGCACGATTTCGGGCTCGGGCGTCGCCAATGTGGTGGCCAGCGGCCAGTTCACCATTCCGCTGATGAAACGTTTCGGCTTCCGCTCCGCCTTTGCCGGCGGCGTCGAGGCGACCTCCTCCATGGGCGGACAGATCATGCCGCCGGTGATGGGGGCCGTCGCCTTCATCATGGCGGAGACGCTGAACCTGCCCTATGCGGACATCGTCAAGGCGGCGCTCATTCCGGCCATTCTCTACTTCGGCGTCTGCTTCTGGACCGTCTATCTGGAAGCCGGCAAGGCCGGCTTGAGCGGAATGAGCAAGGCTGAGCTTCCCAATCCATGGCATGCCGTCAAGGAACACTGGCCGCTGATCCTGCCGCTTGCAGCGCTCGTCTACCTGCTGTTTGCCGGCTATACGCCGATCTTCGCCGGCACGATGGGACTGGCGCTCGTCGTCGTCCTGATCCTCGGCATGCCAATTGCCGCGCGCATCGGACCCTTTGCCTTCCGCGTGGTCTTCTGGGTGGCGCTCGGTCTTGCGGCGGCGTCCTTCCTGGAGTTCGGGGTGGACCTGCTGCTGTTCGTCATCCTCGGGCTGATCGCCGCCTGCTTCTTCGTCAAGGGCGGCCGCGAGACGCTCGGCATCTGCCGTGACGCCATGGCCGAAGGCGCCAAGAACGCGCTGCCCGTCGGCATCGCCTGCGCCATCGTCGGCATCGTCATCGGCACGCTGACGCTGACCGGCATCGCCTCGACCTTCATCGGCTTCATCATCCGCGTCGGCGAGGACAGCCTGTTCCTGTCGCTCGTGCTGACAATGATCACCTGCCTGATCCTCGGCATGGGCATTCCGACGATCCCCAACTACATCATCACCTCGTCGCTCGCTGGACCCGCGCTCCTGGAGCTCGGGGTGCCGCTCCTCGTCAGCCACATGTTCGTCTTCTACTTCGGCATCATGGCCGACCTGACACCACCGGTGGCGCTCGCCTGTTTTGCGGCGGCGCCGATGGCGAAAACCTCCGGACTGAAGATATCGATACAGGCGACGAAGCTTGCGCTGGCGGGCTTCATCGTGCCGTTCATGGCCGTCTACACGCCGGCGCTCATGCTGCAGGACGCCGGGCCGATCGCCGCCGCCTGGGGGTATCCGGTGGAGGTGGCCTATGTGTTCGCCAAGGCCTGCTTCGGCATCGCGCTCGGGGGCGCGGCCGTCGTCGGCTTCCTGTTCGCGCCGCTGGCGCTCTGGGAGCGGCTGCTCGCCTTTGCCGCCGGCGCCTGCACCATCATCGCACTGCCGCTGACGGACGAGATCGGCTGGGCGCTCGGCATCACCATCGTGGCGCAACACTGGTACCGGTCGCGGCGGAGCAACCGGGTCGCCGCTGCACCATGAGTGCCGGCGTCGCCCTCTGCCTTCTCTCCGCAGGCAAGACGACGATGTTTGCCGCCTCGCTCTTCACCCTCTCCTGGACCCATTCGGTGCAGAAGACGGAATGGCGGGAGGAATGGTCGGTCACGCCGGCCGGCCTGCAACTGACGCAGGCCTCCGTCAAAGGCTCGGGCGCCGGGATGGAACCCGGCCCAGATGCCGTCTTGCAGGACGGCTGGTGGACATGGCAGCCATCTCTCCCGGTGCAGCCTCGCCTCAGTCTGGCCGCGTCCGGCGCCACCGGCGGTGGCTGGACGCTCTGTGCCGGGTCGGACTGTCGTGAGATCGGCGCAGAGGTGGGCGAGACCGCCGTCCTCGGTCCGTGTCCGGGGTAGTCCACAGGGCTCCAGCGTCTTTGCAGCCGGATAACTCTGAGGTATCACCGAGGCAAACAGGAGGTACCGTCATGTGCGTCGCGTGCAACCACACCATCCATTCGGCCCAGCACAATTTCGGCTGGAACAAGGATTTTCCGCCGGCAATCACCGCCAGGCCCGGCGAAACGATCCTGTTCGAGTGCCTCGATTCGTCGGGCGGCCAGCTCGGCGCCGGTGCAACGCTGGAGGATCTGGCCAAGCTCGACTTCGGCAGGGTCAATCCGGTTTCCGGCCCGGTTTATGTGGAGGGCGCCGAGCCCGGCGACGCACTGAAGGTGACGATCAACAAGTTTCATCCCAGCGGCCACGGCTGGACCGCCAATATCCCCGGCTTCGGCCTGCTGGCCGATCAGTTCAAGGATCCGGCGCTGCATGTCTGGAGTTATGACACCCAATCGTTGGCGCCGGCCGCCTTCGGCCCCGGCGGCAAGGTGCCGCTGAAGCCGTTCACCGGCACGATCGGGGTTGCCCCGGCCGAAGCCGGGCTGCATTCGGTCGTTCCGCCGCGACGCGTCGGCGGCAACATGGATATTCGCGACCTGAGTGCCGGCGTCACGCTGTACCTGCCGATCGAATGCGAGGGCGCGCTGTTTTCCGTCGGCGACACCCATGCGGCACAAGGTGACGGCGAGGTCTGCGGCACTGCGATCGAGAGCCAGATGAACGTCGAGCTGACGCTCGATCTCGTCAAGGGCGCCAGCCTGAAGACGCCGCGCTTCACCACCACGGGTCCCGTCACCCGCCATCTCGACGGCGCCGGCTACGAGGTGACGACCGGCATTGGGCCCGACCTGATGACGGGTGCCCGCGAGGCGCTGATGCGGATGATCGACCTCCTGGGTGCCGAGCACGGCATGAACCCGGTCGATGCCTATATGCTCTGCTCGGTCTGCGGCGACCTGCGCATCAGCGAGATCGTCGATCAGCCGAACTGGGTGGTCAGCTTCTATTTTCCGCGGATCGTTCTGACGTGACGGCGCAATCTTCGGGAACCGCCGCTTAGCAGCATACCTTCGCGACTTGGCGGCGCGGTGCGCGAAGACTACGATCCGGCAAAACAGGAGACGACGATGTCCTTCTTTCCCGGCACCGATCCCGAGCCCGGCGACCGTTTCGCCTGCGACGCCATCGAGAACCTGATCATCCCGCGAACGAGCGACATCGGCGGCTTTGCCATGCGCCGGGCGCTGCCAAGCCGTCAGCGGCGGCTGGTCGGGCCGTTTATCTTCTTCGACCGGACGGGACCGGCGCTGATGCGGGCCGGCGAGGCGCTGGACGTCAAGCCGCATCCGCATATCGGGCTGTCGACGGTGACTTACCTCTTCGACGGCGAGATCAAGCACCGCGACAGCCTCGGCACGGAACTCGTCATCAAGCCGGGGGACATCAACCTGATGACCGCCGGGCGCGGCATCGTGCATTCGGAGCGGACGCCGGAAAACCTGCGCGGTAAGCCGCTCTCGGTGTCGGGCCTGCAGACCTGGCTGGCGCTGCCCGACGACAGGGAGGAGATCGATCCCGCCTTCTCCCATACCGGCACCGAAGCCATGCCGCTGATCGACACCGAAGGTGCTGCGGCGCGCGTGGTGATCGGCGATTTCGCGGGCCTGCGCTCGCCCGTCCCGACGCTAACCGATACGCTCTTCGTCGACCTGCGGCTTGAGCCGGGGCGCAGCTTTCCTTTTCCCGCCGCCCATGAAGAGCGCGCCGTCTATGTGCTCGAGGGGGAACTTTCGGTGGCGGGCGATGGTTTCGCTCCCAACCAACTTCTGGTTTTCAGACCGGGAGACGAGATCACACTGAAAGCCGGAGTTCAGGGCTGCCACCTGATGCTGTTCGGCGGCGCCGCGCTCAACTCCCGGCGCTACATCTGGTGGAACTTCGTCTCCTCCTCAAAGGAGCGGATCGAGAAGGCCAAGGAGGAATGGCGTACGGGCCGCTTCGAGATCGTGCCGGGGGACGAGGAAGAGTTTGTCCCTTTGCCGCAGACATGAAATCCGTTAAGGCCATTACTTGAAAAAGCCCCTTTCCTCCTCATGTTGGAGGATACACCGCATCCGGAAAGAGCAGAAAAGGCCAGACTCCGTGACACCTCTCCCCCAGACGCCGCTGCTCGACACCGTCAAGTTTCCTGCAGACCTGCGGATGATCGAGGACCGCGACCTGCCGCGGCTTGCCCGCGAGCTTCGCGACGAGATGATCGACGCCGTTTCCAAGACGGGCGGCCACCTGGGCGCCGGCCTTGGTGTGGTCGAGCTTACCATTGCCATCCACAAGGTGTTCAACACGCCGGATGACCGGCTGATCTTCGACGTCGGCCACCAGTGCTATCCGCACAAGATCTTGACCGGGCGGCGCGACCGCATCCGGACGCTGCGCCAGGAGAACGGGATTTCCGGCTTCACCCGGCGCGCCGAAAGCGAATACGACCCCTTCGGCGCGGCGCATTCCTCCACCTCGATCTCCGCCGGCCTCGGCATGGCGGTCGCCTCGGACCTCTCCGGCTCCAAGCGCAACGTGATCTCGGTGATCGGCGATGGCGCGATGTCGGCCGGCATGGCCTATGAGGCGCTGAACAATGCCGGCGCGCTGGACGCCCGGCTGATCGTCATCCTCAACGACAACGACATGTCGATCGCGCCGCCGACCGGTGCCATGAGCGCCTATCTGGCAAGGCTTGCCTCGGGCCGCACCTATATGGGCGTGCGCGAGATCGGCAAGAAGCTGACCGCCTATCTCGGCAAGGGCGTCGACCGGGCGATCACCCGGGCCGTGGAACATGCGCGCGGCTATGTAACCGGCGGGACGATGTTCGAGGAGATGGGTTTCTACCACATCGGCCCGATCGACGGGCACTCGTTCGAGCATCTGCTGCCGGTGCTGCGCAATGTGCGCGACAATGCCCGTGGCCCGGTGCTGATCCATGTCTGCACCCAGAAGGGCAAGGGCTATCCGCCGGCGGAAGCGGCCGCCGACAAATACCACGGCGTCAACAAGTTCGACGTCATCACCGGCACGCAGGCCAAGGCGAAGCCGAACGCACCGAGCTATACGAGCGTCTTCGGCGATGCCCTGGTGCAGGAGGCGCGGCTCGACGACAAGATCGTCGGCATCACCGCGGCGATGCCGAACGGCACGGGTCTCGACAAGCTGGCCGAACTCTTCCCGTCGCGCACGTTCGACGTCGGCATTGCCGAGCAGCATGCCGTGACGTTCGCGGCCGGTCTCGCCACCGAGGGCTTCAAGCCCTTCTGCGCCCTCTACTCGACCTTCCTGCAGCGCGGCTACGACCAGGTCGTCCACGACGTGGCGATCCAGGGCCTGCCGGTGCGCTTCCCCATCGACCGCGCCGGCTTCGTCGGGGCCGACGGCCCGACCCATGCTGGTTCCTTCGACACCACCTTCCTCGCTGCCCTGCCCGGCATGGTGGTCATGGCGGCCGCCGACGAGGCGGAGCTGAAGCACATGGTGCGCACGGCCGCGGCCTATGACGAAGGCCCGATCTCCTTTCGCTATCCGCGCGGCGAAGGCGTCGGCGTCGAAATGCCGGAACGCGGCCAGATCCTCGAGATCGGCAAGGGCCGCATCGTCAAGGAAGGCACCAAGGTTGCGCTCCTCTGCTTCGGCACACGGCTCAAGGACTGTCTGCTGGCTGCCGAGGATCTCGATGCGGCAGGACTTTCCACCACCGTTGCCGATGCGCGCTTTGCCAAGCCGCTCGACCACGCGATGATCCGCCAGCTCAGCAGCCACCACGAGGTGCTGGTCACCATCGAGGAAGGCGCCGTCGGCGGTTTCGGCGCGCACGTGCTGCATTTCCTCGCCGCCGAGGGCCGGCTCGACCACGGACTGAAGATCCGATCGCTGGTGCTGCCGGATGTGTGGATGGACCAGGCAAGCCCCGACGCCATGTACGCCAGGGCCGGCCTCGACCGCGCCGGCATCGTCACAACCGTCTTCAATGCTCTCGGCCAGAAACAGGTGGGCCTCGGCGCAGCCAGCTGAGGGTACGAACCTCACGCAAGCGCAGAAAAAAGGCCGGTTCGAACCGGCCTTTTCCATTTCCAGAAGAGTCCTAGAACTCCTCCCAGTTTTCCTCGTTCGGCTTGACAGCGGCCGAGCTGTTGGCGAAGGCGGCGGTCAGTTTGCCGTGCAGGGCGTTCGCGGGCGACGGTGCGGGCCGTGACTTGGGGCTGGCAGGTGCCGGAACGCGGCCGGAAACGGGTTGCACGATGGGCTTTGCCAGTGGTCTGGCGGCCTGTGCCGGTGCGGCTGGCGCCGGTGACGAAACTTTTGACGCGGCCGCGGCAAGCGACGGCTTGCTGGCGAGGGCGGCGGCTGGACGGCTTGCGCCCTGCGAGCCGAGATTGAACTGCCGCAGCAGGCTGTTCAGCGATTCCGCCTCGGTGGCGAGCGAATGGCTGGCGGCGGTCTGCTGCTCGACCATGGCGGCGTTCTGCTGGGTGCCCTGGTCCATGGCGTTGACGGCGACGTTGATTTCCTGAAGTCCCGTCGACTGCTCGCGGGTGGAGACGACGATCGCCTTGATGTGCTCGTTGATCTCCTGCACTTCGCCGACGATTGCCTCGAGCGCCCTACCCGTTTCTCCGACGAGAGCAACGCCCGAATCCACCTGATCGGAAGAGGTGGTGATCAGCGCCTTGATCTCCTTGGCGGCGTTGGCGGAGCGCTGGGCGAGTTCGCGCACTTCCTGAGCGACGACGGCAAATCCCTTGCCGGCTTCGCCCGCACGGGCTGCTTCGACACCCGCATTCAGCGCCAGCAGGTTCGTCTGGAAGGCGATGTCGTCGATGACGCTGATGATGTTGATGATCTCGCCGGAGGACTTGGAAATCTGTTCCATGGCGGTGACGGCACGGCGCACGACGACGCCCGACTGCTCGGCGCCGGCGCGGGCGCGCTCGACGCGCTGCCCGACGTCTTCTGCGCGCTTGGCGGCGTCCTTGACCGTGGTGGTGACTTCTTCCAGTGCCGCAGCGGTCTCTTCGACCGAGGCTGCCTGCTGTTCGGTCCGGTGGGCGAGATTGTCGGCTGCGACACGGATCTCCTCGGCGCCGGCATTGATGGCGGCGGCATTGGCGCCGACCGACTGGAGGGCAGCCTGCAGCTTGCCGACCGCTTCATTGAAATCGGTGCGCAGGCGATCGAGGCTGCCTGCAAAAGGCGCGTCGATGCGATGGGCGACATCGCCGTTCGACAGGCTGGACAGTCCTCTCGCCAGCGAATCGATTGCGAACTCGAGTTCGCCTGCTTCGCGGGCCTTCAATTCGTCATTGCTCATGCGCTCGCGCTCGGCGGCGGAACGGGCGGCATCGCTGTCGCGCTCCAGGCGCAGCTTCTCGATGGCGGCATCCTTGAAGACTGCGACGGCCTGCGCCATGCGGCCCAGTTCGTCACCGCGGTCGAGTGCCGGAACCGGAATGTCGTGGTTGCCGCCCGCCAGCTGAGACATGGCATTGGTCATGCCGACGATCGGCGTGACGATGGCGCGCGACAGGGCCCAGACGAGACCGGTGGCGATGATACCCGCCACGCCGCCGCCGATTATGAGTGCCAGCATGACGTTCCACTGGGCGTTTTCCTGTTCGGCCTGCAACGAGAGAGCTTGGGCAGTAATCTCCTGCTTGATCCTGATGGCGGCTTCGCGGAATGCGTCGAGCTGGCCTGTCGACTGCGTGCGACCGATCTCGATGATCTCGGAGATCGGAGCCTCGGTGGTCTTGCGGGCGGCAAGCTGCGGCTGGCTGAGCTGGTTGTGGAAGACATCTGCCGCCGTACGCATTTCGTCGAGAGACGCGATGACTGCCGCGTCACCAGCGGCTTCCCGCTTGGCCTCTTCGAGATCGGCGATCATCTTGTCGCGCTGTGCAAACACCTCGTTGTAGGTGCTGTCGCTGCGGAAGAGGAGGTAGCCGCGCTGGCTGACGGCCTGCTCGAGCAGGCTTTCCAGCGCATTGTCCACATGGCGAAGAATGGTCTGTGCCTTCGTCTGCTCCACGGAGGCCCGTGTCGACTGAACTACCTGCCAGAAGACCCCGGCAGACGCCAGAAGGCAGACTGACATCACGGCAGCAAACGTGCCGATGAGCTTTTTATTCAGGGAGAGGTTTCGAAGGGTCATGTTTTCCGCCGATGAACAGTCTGGGATGAAACTGAAGACCCGAAATGATTTCGGACGGACGTTGAGCCGCGGCGCAGACACAGGGCGCTGGAGTGAAGGAATCCCATTCCTCTTAAAATTCGATTGAGAAATGAGCGGTGAAAATTACTTCCGCCTGCAGGATCGGCAGTTCTTGTACGCAAAGTCCTTGCGTATCGGGGAAAAGCGACCCATTGAGACATCATGTCACTCACATCATCTTCCCAACGCCTCGATCAACTGCTCGTGGCCCTCGGTCTTTTCGCCAGCCGGTCGCGGGCCCGCGATGCGGTCATGCGCGGCACCGTCCGCGTGAACGGCCAGACCGTCACCAAGCCTTCGCAGGCTTTCCCCGACGACGTCTCCGTGGAGATCGAAGACCCGGCGCAGCAATATGTGTCGCGGGCGGCCTTGAAGCTTGCCGCGGCACTGGAGCATTTCCAGATCGCCGTCGCCGACAGGACCTGCCTCGACATCGGCGCCTCGACCGGAGGCTTCACGGAAGTCCTGCTGCAGGGCGATGCCGAGCATGTCATCGCCGTCGATGTCGGACACGGACAGATGCATCCGCGCATCGCGGAGGATCCGCGCGTCACCTGTCTCGAAGGCGTCAACGCCCGTGCCCTTGAACTCGACGATCTGGAGGGGCGGGAGATTTCGCTCGTCGTCTCGGACGTCTCCTTCATTTCCATCAAGCTGGCGCTGCCGCCGGCGCTGGAATTTGCCGAACCGGGCGCCCTCTGCGTGCTTCTCGTGAAGCCGCAGTTCGAGGCGGGCCGCGAGAACATCGCGAAATCCGGCCTTCTCAAGCAGCCCGAGACCGCCCCTGCGGTTGCCGCCGAACTGGAGCGCTGGCTGGTGGAGGACATGGGCTGGACAAGCCTCGGGATGATCCCCGCCCCGATTGCCGGCGGTGACGGCAACCAGGAATTCCTGCTCGCCGGGCAGAAGCCATGAGCACCGAGACCGTCACCATCAGCCGGCTCGGCACCCAGGGCCACGGCATTGCGCATGGACCGGAGGGGCCGATCTATGTGCCCTATGCGCTGCCGGGCGAGACCGTCGCGATTGCCCGCAACGGCAGCCAGGGCACGATCATGTCCATCGCAGCGGTGTCCAGCGATCGCGTCGAGCCGCCCTGCCGCCACTTCGACCCGGACGGCGATGCCTGCGGCGGCTGCTCGCTGCAGCATCTTGCCGACGCACCGTACCATGCCTTCAAGCGCGACCTCGTCATCGAAGCCCTGCGCGCCAAGGGGCTGACGCCGGACGTGGCGCCGCTGGTACCCTGTCGTCCGGGACAGCGTCGCCGGGTGGTGTTTTCCGTGAGGAAGACCGAGACCGGTGCGCTGGTCGGCTTCAACAGGGCCGAGACCAACCACATCTTCGCCGTCGTGGAATGTCCCATCTCCTCGCCGGGGATCGTCGGCAAGCTCGGCGCGATCCGCTCGGTTGCCAGTTCGATCGCCAGTGGTGTCGAGACCTTCCGGCTTGCCGTCACGGAGACGATCTCCGGGCTCGATCTGGCGGCCGAGGGCGTCAAGCCGCTCGGCGACAAGCAGCGCCGGCGCATCATCGAAACGGTGCTGCTCGCCAAGGGCGTCGCCCGCGTCACCGTGAACGGCGAAATTCTGGTGGAGCCGCAGAAACCGCTGGTGGATTTCGGCGGCGCGCTGGTCTCGTTGCCGCCTGGCAGCTTCCTGCAGGCGACCCGGGAGGCCGAGGACGCCATGGCGGCGCTCATCCTGGCTCACTTCGGCAAGACCAAGCGGGCGCTCGATCTGTTTGCGGGTTCCGGAACATTTTCGCTCCGCCTTGGCCGGATTGCCCGGGTGCATGCCGTGGAAGGCGAAGAGAAGCCGCTGAAGGCGCTGGACCATGCGGCGCGCAACACCCAGGGGCTGAAGCCGATCAGCATCGAACGGCGCGACCTCTACCGCCGGCCGCTGACCCCGCAGGAGATCAAGCCCTTCGACGCCGTGATCTTCGACCCGCCGCGTGCCGGTGCGGAAGTGCAGGTTAGGGAACTGGCGCGGTCCGGCGTCAAGAAGATCGCTGCCGTCAGCTGCAATCCGCTGACGCTCGCGCGGGATCTGAGCATCCTCGTGGAGGCCGGATACAGCATCCGCTCGGTGACGCCCGTCGACCAGTTTCTCTGGTCGACACACGTCGAGGCGGTCGCGCTGCTCGAGCGCTAGATAATCGACCTCCGTCCGAAGAGAACAACCGCGCAGTCACCTTGGGTTGAGTCGCCGGTTGGTTGTAAGCCCACGCCCCTAATGCAATCATAGAGATTATTCGCAGCAAGGGATAATCAGAGGCTGCATCAGCAAAGTGGGGGACTGTCATGACTGACATTGCCATGCATGGCCATGGCGTCCGCGGCATGAAACGCGGAACGCTTCATTCTTTCAACGGGATCGGCGATCCCGGAAAATTCGGGATCATGTTTCCCGGCCTCGTTCCGCTTCATGCCGACGACAACGCGCTGTTCGAATTGGCGGAGGCGATGCGGGACGGCGGTAAGCCGCGAGACAATCCGGATTCCGAGGGCGACAACAGGAACATCCCGGCGGGATATACCTATCTCGGCCAGTTCATCGACCACGACATCACGCTGGACACGACACCGCTCGACCAGCAGAAGGCCGATCCAAAGGCCACGGACAATTTTCGCACGCCGGCGCTGGATCTCGATTCTCTCTATGGCGACGGACCGGGCATACACCCCTATCTTTATCAGCGCGACGCGTCGAGCTTCGCCATCATTCCGAAGATGCTGATCGGTCACACGGCGGAATCGCCCGACCAGAAGGGAGTTGTCATTCGATCCCTGCCGAACGACCTGCCGCGCAACCAGGTCGGCCACGCACTGATCTTCGACGAGCGCAACGACGAGAACCTTCTGGTGGCGCAGACGCATCTGCTGATGCTGAAGTTCCACAATGCGGTGGTGGACTGGCTGCAGAGCAATGGCTCGCCCCTCCAGGGTGGTGCCCTTTTTGCCGAGGCCCGTCGTATCGTCACCTGGCACTACCAGTGGATCGTGCTGTTCGACTTCGTGGAGCGGCTGACGGAGCCGGGGCTGATCAACAAGATCAAGGCCCACGGCCGCAGGTTCTACCGGTTCAAGCTGCGCCCCTACATGCCATCGGAGTTTGCCGCTGCCTGCTACCGGCTGGGCCATTCGATGGTGCGGGAAACCTACAGCCACAACAGGGTCTTCGGCCCCGAGCAAGGCACGATCACCAACGGAACCTTGGGCCTTCTCTTCTTCTTTACGGGAAAGTCCGGCAAGATTGTCGGTGAGCTGGCACCGCGACCGCCCGAGTTCCCGCCCTCACCGCAGGCGCAGTTGCCCTCCAACTGGGCCATCGACTGGCGGCGCTTCTTCGATATCGACGGCGAAGGCGGCCCCGACTTCACCTTCAACTTCTCGCGCAAGCTCGACCCGTTCATCGCCCCGTCCCTTCATGAGTTGCCCGGCCTTCGCGACGATCCGACGGAGCAGCAAAGGCGCGAGGCAAACCTGGCGTTCCGCAACCTGCGGCGCGGCGTGCAGATCGGGCTGCCGTCGGGACAAGCGATCTGTCGGGCCATGGGCATCGAGCCGATGACGCCGGATGAAATCGCGACAGGGCCGGACGGTGCGGTTGCCAGGAAGCACGGGCTGCACGAGGCGACGCCGCTCTGGTACTATGTGCTGAAGGAAGCGGAGCACTACCACGAGGGTGCACGGCTGGGGCCAATGGCCTCCACGATCGTGGCGGAGACCTTCCTTGGCATGGTTCATGGCGACCACGAGTCATTCCTGTGGCAGCGCTCCAACTGGAGGCCCGAGCTTCCCGGTGCGACCGACGGCCACTTTACCATGGCCGACCTGATCCGCTTCGTCGGCGACATCAACCCCGTGGGGCTGTAAGCGACGACGGCTGATCGCAACGGGTGCCGAGGTCGCGTCAGCTC
The DNA here is from genome assembly GCF_056530405.1 of Rhizobium sp. PK7-22. Taxonomy (NCBI): domain Bacteria; kingdom Pseudomonadati; phylum Pseudomonadota; class Alphaproteobacteria; order Hyphomicrobiales; family Rhizobiaceae; genus Rhizobium; species Rhizobium sp. PK7-22. The sequence goes on along the minus strand of NZ_CP096514.1, from coordinate 1,549,128 downwards.
TTGCGGGTCATGAAGGCCTCGAAGGCGGCGCGGGCCTCGGCGCTTCGCAGTTGCGCCGTGAAGTGGACGAGTTCCTCATCCATGCGGGCGAGCACGTCGTCGCCATTGCCGCGGATGAGGGTGCGGGCAATCTTCAGTGCATGCGGCGGCTTGGCGGCAAGGTTTGCCGCCAGTGCCAGCGTCTGCGCCTCCACCTCCGCAGGTGCCACGACCTTCCAGACGATGCCGGCCTCGCGGGCCTGCTCGGCGGAAAACCCCTCGCCAGCGACGAGCATGGCAAAGGCGCGCTGGTGGCCCATGATGCGCGGCGCCAAGAGGCTGGAGGCGGCTTCCGGGACGAGCGCCAGATCCACGAAGGGGGTGCGGAACAGGCTGCGGTCGGAGGCGATGGTCATGTCGCAGTGGAGGTTCAGCGTCGTGCCGATGCCGATCGCCAGGCCGTCGACGCCGGAGACCATCGGCTTGTCGCAGGTGGCCAGCGCCTGCAGGAAAACGGCGGCCGCCGGGCGCCCTTCGCCGCTCATGGCAAAGGCGAGGAAATCCTTCATGTCGTTGCCGGCCGAAAAGCAGCCGTCGGTGCCGAGGAAGGCCACGGCGCGGACGGCAGGATGGTTGTTTGCCTCGTGCAGTGCCGCCGTCATACGGTCATACATGGCGGTGGTGATGGCGTTCTTCTTGTCGGGCCGGTTGAGCCGGATCACCATCACGCCCGGTTGGGCTTGCGGATGCTCGACGAGGACATGGGTCTCGGTCATTGCTTGTCTCCTCAGGCCAGGACGATGCGGGCGGCGGCGATGCTTTCGGCGCCTTCGACCACCTGCCGCTTCAGGGCCGCCGTTTCCGGCAGCAGGTTTTCCGCGGCAAAGCGGCAGAGCGCCATGCGCCGACCGGTCTTGCCGTCGTCCACCTTCGCCAATGCGCCCTTGGCGAGATAGGCGCCGGTGAGGACCAATCCAAAGAGGCGCTGATACGGCGTGGCGCCGGCCAGTGCCTCGGCCACCTGCCCTTGGGCCTGCGCCTTCAGCAGCCACTGGGTCGCGGCTTCCAGTTCGTCGATCGAGGCCTTCAGCCGCTCCGCGGTTTCACCGAAGCCGGCGTCCGCGGCGGTGGCGACACGGTCGGCAATCGTCCGCAATTCACCGATAAAGCCGGCGACCTGCGCACCGCCCGACAGCGGCAGCTTGCGGGCGACCAGATCGATCGCCTGAATGCCGTTGGTGCCTTCGTAGATCGGCGCGATGCGGGCATCGCGAAGAAGGCGGGCAGCCCCGGTTTCCTCGATGAAGCCCATGCCGCCATGAACCTGAATGCCGAGCGAGGCCACGTCGACGCCGGCATCGGTGGCGAACGACTTGGCGATCGGCGTCAGGAGTGCGGCCCGTTCTGTCCAAGTCCGCGCCTCGTCGCCCTCGGTGCGGTGGGCCATGTCGATGGCGTGGGCGCAGGCGTAGCAGATGGCGCGCGAGCCTTGCGTCAGCGCCGTCATGGTCAGCAGCATGCGGGCAACATCGGGATGCTCGATGATCGGGCTCATGCCCGTGCCCGTCCAGCCGGGGGCCTTGCCCTGGGTGCGCTCACGGGCAAAGGCGACAGCCTTCTGCGTGGCGGCTTCGGCGATCGCGACGCCCTGCATGCCGACCGCGAGGCGGGCGTTGTTCATCATCGTGAACATGCAGGCGAGGCCCTTGTTCTCCTCGCCGATCAGCCAGCCGATGGCACCCTTTTCGTCGCCGAACTTGCCGTCGCCATAGATCATCGTGCAGGTCGGCGAGCCGTGGATGCCGAGCTTGTGTTCGAGGGAGTGACAGAAGACGTCGTTGCGGGCACCGATGGCGCCATCCTCTTCGACGAGGAACTTCGGGACCAGGAAGAGCGAGATGCCGCGGGTGCCGGCCGGCGCATCGGGAAGCCGGGCCAGCACGAGGTGAATGATGTTGTCGGCGGCGTCGTGCTCGCCCCAGGTGATGTAGATCTTCTGGCCGAAGATGCGGTAGCTGCCGTCTTCGCTGCGCTCGGCGCGGGTCTTCAGGACGCCGAGATCGGAGCCCGCATGCGGCTCGGTCAGGTTCATGGTGCCTGTCCATTCGCCCGAGACCAGCTTCTCGAGGTATCTCGACTTCAGTTCGTCGCTGCCGTGCTTGTCCAGCGCCTCGATGGCGCCCGTGGTCAGCGTCGGGGCGAGCGCGAAGGCCATGGAAGAGGAATTCCACATCTCGAGCGCGGCGACGTTCAGCATGTGCGGCAGGCCCTGGCCGCCATAGGCTTCCGGACCGGTCAGGCCATTCCAGCCGCCTTCGCGCCAGGACCGATACAGATCGGCCCAGCCGTCCGGCGTGGTGACGACGCCGTCCTGCAGGCGGGCACCCTGCCGGTCGCCGATCGCTCCCAGCGGCGCCATCTCGTTGGTGGCAAAGCGGCCGGCCTCGTCCAGGATCGCCTCGACCAGATCCGAGCCCAGATCGCCCAACTTTCCGGCCGCGATGGCATCGGCAAGTCCCGCGACATGGTTCAGCGTAAAGGCGATATCTTCGACGGGGGCTTTGTACATGCTTCGATCCTCCTCATGACCCGCTGAGACACGACAGATCGGATCCAGCGACGTTGCTGCATTTTACGTAAACGTCACTTCGCTTGTCAATTGCTCCTGCCCTGCCCTTGCGCCAGTAGGCACGCAAAAGCCCGACCGGTGCAAGACCGGACGGGCTTTGAAGGCACTCCTTCAGGAGCGATCAGTAGTAGGGCGAGAGGCAGGTCTGCCGCGGGCCGTGGTAAGGCTGGAAGGTGTTGGAGTAGCTGTCGTAAGACCGGTAGCGCGCTTCGCACCACCGGTAGTGCTGCGGATTGATGCCGGTGGTGCGGTAGACGGGAGCCGGCTCGACGTAGCGCGGCTGGGCAGCAATCGCGCCGCCGATCAGCGCGCCGGCACCGAAGGCGGCGAGCGGGAACCAGTAGCCGTCATGATACCGATAACCGTCGCGGTGGCCGCGATAACCGCGATGCCCGTGGTAGTATCCGCGACGATGATCGCGGTGACGCACCTGGGTAACGTCGGATTTGATGTCGATGCTGGCGGTGGGGGCTGCGATGACCGGCATGGCTTGCGCCGGAACGAGGGCACCGGCCATGACCGTTGCGGAGAGTGCGGCAACCGCGACCTTCCTGAACAGGTTTATCATTGTTGTCTCCATTCAAGTTGACTGTCTGCGCTCCTGCCGACCGGGCATATCTCTTGCCGCAGGGTCGTCTCTGGATCGCAACCACCCTAGGATTTCCAAGCTGAACCGGCGATTAACGCGGATGTCGGCAGGAAGCTCCGACGACGAAGAAGAGGCCGCCCGGGAACCGGACGGCCTGCTGAGGATCTTGCTGCACTGATCAGGAGTAGGGCGAGTTGCACTGGCTGCGCGGGCCCTGATAGGGCTGGTAGCTGTTATCGGAAGCCCGGTAAGAGCGGTATCGGCTCTCACACCACTGGTAATGCCGGGGGCTCAGGGCGCGGCTCGGACGTGCCTGGACGGCGCCGCCCCCGATAATCGCACCGGCGGAGAAGGCCGCCAGCGGAAACCAGAAACCATTGTAATAGCGATAGCCGCTCCGGCGCTCGCGGTAGCCTCGATGGCCCCTGTAGTAACCCGCCCGTTCATCGCGGCGGAAGTCTCTGCGATAATCGCGACGGCGGTCGCGGCGATCCCAGCGATGGTCCCTGCGGTCGCGGTACTGGACGTCGGTCACGAGGTTCTGTGCTACCGGCGCGGATACAGTCGGCAGCGGCATGGCGTTGACGGGGACATAGCTGGTGACGGCGACGGCCAGGGCCGCGGCTATTGTCGTGATGCGGGAGCTGAGCAGGCGCATGAGGGCTTCCTCTCGTTTCTTATTTGTCTGTCGGACAAAACGACCGGCGCACCTGATGGTTCCGGCAACGAAGGCCGGCGTGAGGCCTCATGGTGCTGCAGAGATACCACGCATTAATAATGTCGAGCTAAAGTGCCGGCTGGAACCAACCATGGATGAGGGCTTCAGGTGCCGACGAGCGGAAAGCTGCGCTACTACGCGACGACGCCCACGGACAGCCGTTGGACGACAAGCGTAGCGCCACACTCCGAATTCCTGCGGACCGGCAAGATCGCCCGTCCGGCGCCGCCAGCCCGGCCTTCGGAAAGACGTTATCTCACCCCTCAGGAGGTGGCCGAGCGGACCGATCAGATCCTTTCCGCGGCCGGACTGACCACCCATGTTCGCCTCAACTCGTTCCATCAGGCGATCCAGTTTCCGAAGGTGATCTTTTCCCGGGTATTTGAGGACATTCCGCATCTCGGCTACTGTCATGTGACGACCGCAAGCACCTCCTTCGATGCGCGCGCGCGGGTCAACTGGTCCTTCTACATCGCGAACTTCGCGTCCGACATCAGCGAAACCTACCCTTTCTTCGAACATATCCGCAGCAGCACCGGCCGCATGTATTTCGCCGTCGCCTTCGAGAAGGCGCCGGGCGATACCTTCCGCATCGATCGCTCCCTCCGCAAGAACGGGCTGCTGTTTCGCACCGGCGACCCGCAGCAAGCGATGAAGAACGTGCTGATGCTGGGAGCGCCGAACGCCGCCGTACGCGCCGAGGTGAAAAAGCTCTAGAGCCGTTTGACCGGATTGCCGGCCACCGCCATTCCCGCTAGGACGGCAGTCATGACGGCAAAGATCATCCACATCAGCGACGGGTTCGAAGAGGCGATCGAGGCCGCGCGCGCAGTCCTGGCGAAGGGGTTGCCGATTGCGATCCCCACCGAGACGGTCTACGGGCTGGCGGCCGATGCGACCGACCCGCTGGCCATAGCCCGGATATACGAGACGAAGGGCCGGCCGCAGTTCAATCCGCTGATCTGCCACATGTGCGATCTGGCCATGGCCGAACGTTATGCCATCTTCGACCCGGTCTCGCGGCATCTGGCGGAGACGTTCTGGCCAGGGCCCCTCACCCTGATCCTGCCGCTCAAGGCCGACGGCGGCATCCACGCGCTGGCAACGGCGGGCCTCGACAGCGTGGGCCTGCGAGTGCCGCAGGGTTTTGCCGCCTCCCTGATCGAGGCTTTCGGGAAGCCGCTCGCCGCGCCGAGCGCCAATACCTCCGGTAGGATCAGCCCGACGAGCGCGCAGCACGTTGCAGACGATCTGGGCGACAGGATCGAGCTGATCATCGACGCGGGCGCTGCCCCAGTCGGCGTGGAATCGACGATCGTGCGCGTCGAGGGCGAGGCGATCCGCCTGCTGCGCCCGGGGGGCATTTCGGCAGAACAGCTAGAGGCGGCATCGGGACTGGCGATCCTGCGGCCGTCCTCGCCGTCCGCGACGATCGAAGCGCCCGGCATGCTTGCCTCCCACTACGCCCCAGATGCATCCGTACGGCTGAATGCCCAGGAGATGAGGCCGGGAGAAGCATTGGTTTCCTTCGGCGACGGCCACATATCCGGCGAGAATGACGCCGCCGTCGTCTTGAACCTCAGCCATGGCGGCGACCTTCGCGAGGCGGCGGCCAACCTGTTCGATTACCTGAAGAAGGCCGACGCCGCGACCAAGGTCGGCATTGCGGTGGTGCCCATCCCTGAGCAGGGGCTGGGCGAGGCCATCAACGACCGGCTGAGCCGCGCCGCGGCGCCTCGGCCATGACGGAGACAGCAGGAATGACCATTCACGACGTGCCATCGGATCTTCTGCAGCAGTTCGCAGCCATCGTCGGCGAGACGAATGCCTTGCGCGACCAGGCGGATATCGCGCCCCGGCTGGTGGAAAACCGCGGCCTCTACCGCGGCGTCTCGCCCATGGTGCTGAAGCCGGGCAGCACGCAGGAGGTCTCGGCGATCCTGAAGCTTGCCGCCGAAACCCGTACCGCCATCGTGCCGCAGACAGGCAACACCGGCCTCGTCGGCGGACAGGTGCCGAGCACTGCCGGCACGGAGCTGATCGTCTCGCTGGAGCGGATGAACCGCATCCTGGACGTCGATCCCGTCGCCAATGTGCTGGTGGCCGAGGGCGGGGCGATCCTGGCGGACGTCCAGAAGGCGGCGGAAAATGTCGGGCGGCTGTTTCCGCTGTCGCTCGGGTCCGAGGGCTCCTGCCGGATCGGCGGAAACCTCGCCACCAATGCCGGCGGCACGGCGGTGCTCGCTTACGGCAACATGCGACAGCTCTGCCTGGGACTGGAGGTGGTGCTGCCCACCGGCGAGATCTGGGACGGGCTGCGGCGTCTGAAGAAGGACAATACCGGCTACGACCTGCGCGACCTGTTCATCGGCGCGGAGGGAACGCTGGGGATCATCACCGGCGCTGTGCTGAAGCTCTTCCCGCAGCCGGTCGGCCATCAGGTCGCCTTTGCCGGCCTCTCCTCCCCGGAAGATGCTTTGCGTCTTTTCGAGAAGGCCTCGAACCTCTGCGGCACGGCACTGACCGGCTTCGAGCTGATGCCGCGCATCGGCGTCGAATTCACCACGCGCCATATCGATGGCGTGCGCGATCCGCTGTCGGAGCCTTATCCCTGGTATGCGCTGATCGACATCTCGACCTCTGATTCCGCCGAGACCGCGGAGACCATGGTTCAGGCGCTGCTGGAACTGGGCCTGGAAACGGGCCTCGTCCGCGACGCGGTGATCGCCTCCTCGGTCGCGCAACAGAAGGCGCTCTGGCACATGCGCGAGAGCATGTCGGACGCGCAGAAGCCCGAGGGCGGCTCCATCAAGCACGACGTCTCGGTGCCGGTCTCCAGCATTCCCGCCTTCATGGCAGCGGCCGAAAAGGGCGTGTTGGCGGCGATGCCGGGCGCCCGGATTTGCGCCTTCGGCCATCTCGGCGACGGCAACATCCACTACAACATCTCGCAGCCCGTGGGCGCCGACAAGCAGGCCTTCCTGGAGCGCTGGCGCGAGATCAACGACATCGTCCACGGCATCGTCCTGTCGATGAACGGCTCGATTTCGGCCGAACACGGCATCGGCCAGCTGAAGCGCGACGAGCTGGCGCGCATCCGTCCGGCCATCGAGATCGACCTGATGCGCCGCATCAAGCGCACCTTCGACCCCGCCAACATCATGAACCCGGGAAAGGTGATCTCGGTCGACGGGGACCAGGCGTAACGGGAACTGCGCTCTCGTCAGCGGTACCGGGACATCGACAGAAGCATGTCGGCGGTGATGCCGAGCGAGCCTGAGCCGGTCAGGATGTTCACCGCCGAAGATCCTGTGTCGCCATTTTCCAGGTCATAGAGGACGGTGAACCGCTGAATGATCTTCTGCAGCTTTGTCGGGTCCTTCAGATCCTGAAGATCCAAGTTCCGCTCGACCAGCTTCGCCTGCTGATCGACGTCCATGTTGCCCATTTCCGCCGGCAGGCTGAACGTGATCCGGAAGAACTCCAGCAGCGCCTCGTCGCCCACGATTTCATAGGCATCGGTGATCTGAGCCGACATTCTCTCGAAGTAAAGGGCGAGGCGGACGCCAGCGTTTTCTTCCCCCTGCTCTGTCTCCAGCGTCTGGCGCAGATAGAGGTTCTGCGTTTCCAGCGTCTGACCCGCATTCTGTACTGAAGCGGAGGCGTTTCGGTCGAGATTGCCGGCGCTGTCGAAGTTGAACGTCCCGACAAGTTCGGCAAAGCGCCTGTCGGTCAACTGATTGGCGAAGCTTTCGGGATCGCTGAGGTCGGAAGAAAAGACCTGCTTGATAAAGTCATCGGTGACTGTGGTCGCGTCGATCCCCTTGGCCAGAAGGACGAAGTCCACAAGCCGACGGTCTGACAACAATTCGTCGCGAGTTTTGATGCCGGCCATCGTGCTGGTGTAATAGCTCGCTTCACCGTCGGCTTTTTCGCGTGCTGCCTCTTTCTCGGCTCCCTTGAGGAAGCGGGTCTGCTCAACGATGTATTCTTTCGCCGTCCCCTGGATGGTTGCCGTGGACTGGGCCTGTACGGGAGCCGTTATAGACCCGTCCCTGGTGAAATTGAACGCTTGAGCAAGCGTCAGATAGCGATCGTCTTTCAACCGGTAGACGTAGCTCTTCGGATCCGAGAGATCGCTCTTGAGCACGTTCTTAAGCGTCAGCATGGACACTTCCTGGGCATCGAGCCCCACAGCTTTCAGCGCAAAGCCGTATATTGCGTCGTCCGAGAGGAAATCATCGATCGACTTAACTGCCGCCATCTCCGACTTGTAGAGTTTGACGGCCTTCTCGTCCGCCTCCTCCTGCTTGTCGTCGTATCGGCTGAAATAGTTGTTCGAGGTTACCAGGGTCTGCGTTGCCGTCTGCGCGACGCTTCCGTTCAAGGTGCCGTCGGTCTTAAAATTGAACGCCTCCGCAAGCTCGACATACTGCGGCCGCTCCTTGGCATAGACGTTGACGTAGCTATCGGGATCGGAGAGATCACTCGTCAGAATCTGCTCCAATGTCGATTTGACTACAAACAGCTCATCCAGATTGAAAGCCTTGCGGACAAAGTTGTAGAGGCGTTGGTCGCCAAGCAGTTCGCCAACCGTTTTGATCGAGCCGATCTTCTCCTCAAAATACTCATTCTCGCGAAGAGCCGAAGCCTGGGTCTGCCGGGGGCGGCTGAGGAGATACAGGTCAGTCACCGCCGTCAGCTGAGCTCCGGTCTGAGCGCTGCCCTTGGTTGCCGTTCCATCCGCCGCAAATTCGAACGCGCCGGCCAGATCGATATGCCCCTGCGTCGAGGCAATAGCCTTCTCATAGGCCTTGATCTCTGCCCGTAGCGCAGCTTTCTTGTCGACATGCTCCGTAGCCTTGCTGCCCAAAGAAGTTAGCTCGGCCTTTGTGGTGGCGAGCTTCCCCTCCAGCGAGGTCAACTGGTCCTTCAGGATCGTGTTCGAATAGCTGGCAGGGTCGTTGTGATCACTTGTCAGCGCCGCCTTGACGGTCTGGTACGAATAGACAGCTTCGTCGATGCCGAAGCTGTCGAAGACATAGCGGCGCAGCCGGTCGTTCGACAGAATGTCGTTGACGTTGTCGACCTGCGCCAACATGACCTTGTAATACCGCGTCTCCTCGGCGGTGGCGTCCGCCGTGTCCACGATGCTCTGATCGTAGAGATCCAGCATCTCGTCCTGCTGTGCCGCCGATTGAGCGATCGCAGCCGTGCCAGTGCCGGAAAAATTGAACGCAGCGGCGAAGTCGCGGTAGCGGTCGTCCGCGACGCGGCTGGCAAAGCTGCTTTCGTCGTTGAGGTCACTCTCCAGAACCTGCTTCATGAAGGCCTTGGCGTAGGTCATCTCCTCAAGGCCATGGGCCTTCATCGCGTAGGAGAAGAGCCGGTAGTCGTCCATGAACTCATCGATCGTCGTCACCTTGCCGATGTTGTCGGCAAAATACTGCGCCTCTCGCGAAACCTGTCCATCAGAAGCCACGCGCTGCAATGTCTTGAACATGTCGCGGTTGACGAGGTCGTAGCTGAGGTAGGTCGAGACCATGGAACTGAGACTCCGCTCATAGTGATGCCGTGACCATCATCACAGCACATCCTTGCCCGTGGCTTTAGCCGCAATCGTGGGAGTGTCCCGTTCACGGTCTAGAAACCGAGACGGGTTGGGTTTCGATAACCATCGCCCGAGGCAAAGCTTCCTTAACCGCGATTTTTAAGCCGTCGGGTACGGGCGACCCCGTATGGTCCCTGCATCAGAGGACATAAGTCCCGCAGAGAAACCGGAAACGGCTCTCGAGGTAAAACAAGGGTTGCATACACGATGACAAACACGGTTCTGAAGCCTGCCTGGGCAGGTTCCACACTCAGGTTAGACCCATCGCGCTTTCCACAGCAGGTCGCCTACGCACAGCGCGGGACATCGGAAGATGTCGTCGTCACCATTGACGAACGCGGCGCGGTGTTGCGCAAGATCCTGCCCACAAGCGGCCTGCCACTGTCCTTCGCCCTGCCCGCCCGCGCCTTCAAGGGCGTTGCCGCCCGCGCCATCGACCATGGGGACGGGGAAGTGACGGTCACCCTGGAATTGCATCACGACGATCCGGATCTCTGCATCCCGCTGCTCGTCGCCCATGATCTCTGCGATATCGCAGCCGATTGGCGCAGTTGGTCGGAGGCGTTCCGCATCCCGATGCTGATGGTCGAGGCGGACGGCATCGCGCATCCGCTGGAAAACCATCTCGGCGATCTGCGCGCCCAGGCCGCCAAGCCGCGCCGTCGCCACTCCTATTTTGCCAACCGCCGCCCGCGCTTCCTGGTCCGTCGCACGACTGGCCAGCTGGGCGTGACGATGAAGATCGAGGGCAAAGAGATCATCGCGCGAGACTGAGAGATCCACCGCCGCCGCGCGTTGATGCTGGAACCCGGCCACAGGCCGGGTTTCTGCGTTTCAGGCAAAGGGTAGAGACAGAACGAGACCGGCAAAGATTACCGCGCCCACCCAATTGTTGGACTTGAACAGCGACAGGCACTGATCCGCGTCGTCGATGTCGAGCGACACGATCTGCCAGGCAAACATGAGCGCGGCAAGGATCAGTCCTAGATAGGCCACAAGGCCGACACCGGCACCTGCATAGGCAATCAGCAGCAGCAGCAGCGTCACCCCGTAGAGGCCGACCAGCCAGGCCTTGGTGTTCTCGCCAAACAGGCGAGCGGTGGAACGGACCCCGACCAGCGCATCGTCCTCCTTATCCTGGTGGGCGTAGATCGTGTCGTAGCCGATCGTCCAGGCGACAGCGCCAAGATAGAGCCAGACCGGCGCGAAGGACAGGCTGCCGAACATGCCGGCCCAGCCCATCAGACCACCCCAGGAGAAGGCAAGGCCGAGGAAGAACTGCGGCCAATCCGTAAACCGCTTGGCGAACGGGTAAATCGCGACGATGGCCAGTGACAGGATCCCGAGAAGAATCGCAAAACCGTTGAACTGAATCAGCACAAGCAGACCGACCAGCGCCTGCGTGACCAGAAATACCTTCGCTTCAAAGCGGGTCACTCGGCCCGACGGCAACGGCCGCGAGCGGGTGCGCGCAACCTCGTTGTCTATTTTCTGGTCAACGAGGTCATTGTAGGTACAGCCGGCCCCGCGCATGGCAACCGAGCCGGCAAAGAACAGAAACAGGTGAAAGACAAAGAGGCCGACAGAGAGGCTGCCGAGTTCCGCCGCCCGGTTGGCTGCCAGCGCCGAGGACCAGAAGCAGGGCCACATCAGCAGCTGCCAACCAATTGGACGGTCCCAGCGGGCCAGTTGAGCGTAGGGCCAGGCGGACCGAGGCAAGACCCGGTACACCCAGTTGTTCGATGGCGCGTCATGGACGCGGCCGTTCAGATCGTCCGCCTTTGTCATATCATGGTCCTAGCTGGCTTGAAGACCGACGGTCAAGCCGGGCGACCTGGGGGTCAGAACGTCACCGGCTCCAGCGGAGCGCGCGTCGCCTCGAATTGCCTCAGCCTTTCCTCCCGTTGCGCAATATAATCGCGGTTGTCCGGCAAGCTCATGCGCTTCTTGACGATCTGCATCTGGAAGATGAAGAAGTTCTCGTGGGTGAAGGCCATCTCGGAGGCCGCCAGGTAGAATTCCCACATCCGTACGAACCGTTCATCGTAGAGCGCCGCCGCCTCTTGCCTGCGGGCCATGAAGCGCTCGCGCCAGTGCCGCAGCGTGTGGGCATAGTGCATCGGCAGGATCTCGATGTCGCCGATGAGCAGTCCCGCCTTCTCGACAGCCGGCATGACCTCCGCCAGCGAGGGGATGTAACCGCCGGGGAAGATGTATTTTTCGATGAAGGGGCTGTTGAAGCGCATCGGAGAGGGCTGCCCGATCGAGTGAAGAACCATGACGCCGTCGTCGTCGAGCATCTCGTCGACCTTCCGAAAGAAGCGTCCGTAGTTCTGGATGCCGACGTGTTCGAACATGCCGACGGAGACCAGGCGGTCGAACTTTTCCCTGTGCAGGTAGTAGTAGTCCTGAAGCTCGAAGCGGACCCGGTCTGCGAGACCCCGCTTCAACGCCCGATCCCGCGAGACGCGCAACTGCTCCTGGCTCAGCGTGATGCCGGTCACGTCGACACCGGAGGATTCCGCCAGGTACATGGCCATCCCGCCCCAGCCCGAACCGATCTCGAGCACCCGCTGACCAGGTTCGGCCATGAGCTTGGCGGCAATGTGCCGCTTCTTTGCCTGTTGCGCCTCATAGAGGCTGATGCCGGGTGGATTGTAGTAGGCGCAGGAATACTGCCAGTCTTCGTCGAGGAAGAGGTCGAAGAGCTTGGCGCTCAGGTCATAGTGATGAGCGACGTTGCGCTGGTTGCGGTTGACGGGGACCGCGCGACGCACCTTCGCCTCGGCGACCCTGTAGAGGCCGCGCCAGATCATTCCCTGCGTCAGGGCCTCGCTCAGCGTGTTGTCCTTTACGAGAGCGAGCAGGTCGTAGATGTCGCCTTCTTCGAAGACCAGCCGTCCGTCCATGTAGACTTCGGGAAGCTTCAACTGCGGATCGGCTGCGATCTCCTCCTCGGCTTTCGCATCGGTGAAGCGCATGGAGACGTTGCGCCCCCCGCCGTTGCCAAAGGTCTGCGCGCCGACGGGGCCACTGACCGAGAGGCTGCCTTTTTTGATGATCTTGGCGAGAAGTCGACGCAGGGACGAGGTCATATTACCTCCTAACGAAGTCTATCTGGCTGATTTGGAAGAACTGCAGGCTGGAGTGAATTGCAAACTGAGTCTCTGACACAAAAATGGCATAAAAAAAGGCGCCGTCCAACAGGTTGAACGGCGCCCAATTTTGCAGAGCGTAAGAACCGCCTCAGCGACGCTTCATCGCCTCGGCCAGGGCTGCTGCCATGGCGTTCGGCGCGGAGGATCCCTTCGGCTCCGCCTGCATCTGCCTGGGATTGACCCTTGGAGCGCCACGGTCCGCGCCGCGCGGCGCCGGCGCTGCCTCGCCGCCGTCCTTGCGCATGGACAGCGCGATCCGCTTGCGCTTTGCATCCACCTCAACCACCCGCACCTTCACGACGTCGCCGGCCTTGACCACCTCATGCGGGTCCTTGACGAAGCGGTCGGCAAGCTGGGAGACGTGGACCAGCCCGTCCTGGTGGACGCCGATATCGACGAAGGCACCGAAGGCGGCAACATTGGTCACCGTGCCTTCCAGCAGCATGCCGGGCTTCAGGTCGCTGATCTCGTCGATCCCTTCCGCGAAGGTCGCCGTCTTGAAGCTCGGGCGCGGATCGCGGCCGGGCTTTTCCAGTTCGGCGAGAATGTCCTTCACCGTCGGCAGACCGAACTGCTCATCGATGAACTGGCGCGGATCGAGCGCCTTCAGCGCCGTGCTGTCCCCCATGACCGAGCGAAGATCGCGGCCGCAGGCGGCGACGATCTTCTTGGCGACCCCATAGGCTTCCGGGTGAACCGCCGAGGCATCGAGAGGCTCCTTGCCGTTCGGGATGCGCAGGAAGCCGGCGGCTTGTTCGAAGGTGCGGTTGCCGAGGCGGGCGACCTTCAGCAGCTCCTTTCGGCTCTGGAAGGGGCCGTTCTGGTCGCGGTGCAGGACGATCGCATCGGCGATCGAGCGGCTGAGGCCGGACACGCGGGCCAGAAGCGGGCCGGACGCCGTGTTGAGGTCGACGCCGACGGCGTTCACCGCGTCCTCGACCACCGCATCCAGCGAGCGCGACAGCTTTCCCTGGTCGACGTCGTGCTGGTACTGGCCGACGCCGATCGACTTCGGCTCGATCTTCACCAGTTCGGCCAGCGGATCCTGCAGGCGGCGGGCGATGGAAACGGCGCCGCGCAGCGTGACGTCGAGACCGGGGAATTCGGCGGCCGCCGCTTCCGATGCGGAATAGATGGAAGCACCGGCTTCCGAGACGATCACCTTCGTCGGCTTCCTGCCCGAGGAGGAGGCCGGCAGGGTGGCGAGCATGTCGGCGACCAGTTTTTCGGTCTCGCGGCTGCCGGTGCCGTTGCCGATGGCGATCAGGTCGACATTGTGCTTGCGCACGAGACCGGCCAGCTCCGCCTGGGTGCCGCGGATGTCGTTGCGCGGCGGGAAGGGATAGACCGTCGTGGTTTCCAGGAGCTTGCCGGTGCCATCGACGATCGCGACCTTGACGCCGGTGCGGATGCCCGGATCGAGCCCCATGGTCGGGCGCGAGCCGGCGGGGGCGGCCAAGAGCAGGTCTTTCAGATTGCGGGCGAAGACGTGGATCGCCTCCTCCTCGGCGCGCTCGCGCAGTTCGCGCATCAGGTCGAGCGACAGCGAGGTGGAAAGCTTGACGCGCCAGGTCCAGCCGGCGGCCTCCATCAGCCAGAGGTCGGCAGGCCCCTTGGTGCCGATCTGGAAGGTAGCGGCGATGATCCGGTGGGTTGGCTTGATCGGTGACGGATCGTCCTGGTCCACCTCGATCGACAGCGTCAGGAACTCTTCGTTCCAGCCGCGCAGCATGGCCAGCGCCCGGTGGCCGGGGGCGGTCGCCCAGCGTTCGGAGTGATCGAAATAGTCGGAGAACTTGGCGCCCGCCTCCTGCTTGCCGTCGACCACCTTCGCCTTCAGCATGGCGCCGCTGCGCATGTGCTGGCGCAGACGTTTCAGCAGGTCGGCATTTTCGGAGATGGCTTCGGCGACGATATCACGCGCACCTTCGAGCGCCATCTTCACGTCGGTCACCTCGCCTGCCACATAGGCTGCGGCAAGCCTCACGGGATCGGCGGTGCGGTCAGCCCAGATGGCGTCGGCGAGCGGCTGCAGGCCGCGTTCGCGGGCGATCTCGGCGCGCGTGCGGCGCTTGGTCTTGTAGGGGAGATAGAGATCCTCAAGCTCGGCCTTGGTGGCGGCACCGGCAAGCTTGCGGGCCAGCTCGTCCGTCATCTTGCCCTGGGTGTTGATGGAATCGACGATCGAGGACCGCCGTGCTTCCAGTTCGCGCAGGTAGACCAGCCGTTCGGAGAGATTGCGCAGTTGCGTGTCGTCGAGGCCGCCGGTGACTTCCTTGCGGTAGCGGGCGATGAAGGGAACGGTGGCGCCTTCGTCGATCAGCCCGATCGCAGCGGCGGCCTGTTCGGGTCGGGCGTTGATCTCCGCAGCGATTGCGGCGGCAAGGAAACGGATATCGGCGGCCATGGCAGTCTCTCGGTTCTACGGGAGGGGCGACCATAGTCAAACTTCAAGGCAAGGCAACGTGGAAGACAGGCGATTCCACAGGATGCGTGCTTGACCTTTGCGCCCCCTCCCCTTAACCGCCGCTTGAGACCAAGAAGAGAGGGCGAGACATGAAGGTTCTGCTGATCGGCTCCGGTGGGCGCGAGCATGCGCTGGCCTGGAAACTTGCCCAATCTTCGACGCTGACGAAGCTGTTCGCCGCGCCCGGCAATCCCGGCATCGCGGAGCATGCGGAGCTCGTACCCCTCGACATCGACGACCATGCCGCCGTCATCGACTTCTGCGGTCGTGACGAGATCGGACTCGTCGTCATCGGCCCGGAGGCGCCGCTGGTGGCGGGTCTTGCGGATCGTCTGCGCGAAGCAGGCCTTGCCGTCTTTGGCCCATCGGCCGCCGCCGCTCAGCTGGAGGGCTCCAAGGGGTTCACCAAGGACCTCTGCGCCCGCTACAATATTCCGACCGGCGCCTATCAGCGGTTCACCGATGCCGCCGCGGCCAAGGCCTATACGCGCGCGCAGGGTGCTCCCATCGTCATCAAGGCGGACGGACTTGCCGCGGGCAAGGGCGTGACCGTGGCCATGACGCTCGACGACGCACTGGCCGCCATCGACGACTGCTTTTCCGGCGCCTTCGGATCGGCGGGTGCCGAAGTGGTGGTGGAAGCCTTCCTGGACGGCGAGGAGGCGAGCTTCTTCTGCCTCTCCGACGGCAAGACCGCGTTGCCGCTCGCGACCGCGCAGGATCACAAGCGCGTCGGCGAAGGCGACACAGGCCCCAACACCGGCGGCATGGGCGCCTATTCCCCTGCCCCAGTGATGACCGACGAGATGGTCGCGCGGACCATGCGCGAGATCATCGAGCCGACGATCCGCGGCATGGCTGACAGTGGCTATCCCTTCACCGGCGTCTTCTTCGCCGGGCTAATGATCACGGCCAAGGGCCCCGAGCTCATCGAATACAACGTCCGCTTCGGGGATCCGGAATGCCAGGTGCTGATGATGCGGCTGAAGAGCGACCTCCTGCCGCTCCTCTATGCGGCCGCTACGGGAACGCTGGATCAGGTCACGGCCGAATGGAGCGACGACGTGGCGCTGACGGTGGTGATGGCCGCCAAGGGCTACCCTGGCGCCTACGACAAGAACACGCCGATCGGCCGGCTGCCCGAGACGAAGGCCGACGAGACGATCTTCCATGCTGGCACGGCGCTTAAAGACGGCGCGCTGGTGGCAACGGGCGGGCGGGTCCTTAACGTCACGGCGACGGGCAAGTCCGTCGTCGAGGCGCAGGCCAAGGCCTATGCCCTGATCGACCGTCTGGAGTGGCAGAACGGCTTTTGCCGCCGCGACATCGGCTGGCAGGCGATCGTACGGGAAACGGCCTGAGCTCTCGGCCAAGATCTCAAATCCGCAATTGCGACCTTAACTTAAATTTTACCAGTTCTGCTGACGGGATGGAAATGCTCCTGCGCTAAAGCTTCTCGATCATGAGAGGAGTCGTGCCATGCGTTTTCTGCTGACGAGTGTCCTGATCCTGGCGAGCGGGACGGCCTTGGCGTCGTCCATCACGCCCGTGGTGAACCACGGCGGCAATGGCAGCCTCGTGTCCCAGGGCTGCGACGAATGCCCGCCGCTGAAGCCCAAGCAAGAGACCAGCACCTACAAGGTTCCGGTACTCGAATCCGGCCCGCAGAAAACCGAGATCGTCGAGATCAACGGCGAGAAGAAGGCCCTTCGCACGGAAAACTGGCTCGGCGGCTCGCCGGTGGTGCATGTCAGCAAGGTCCACGACTGGACGCCGACCGGCAGCTCGATGCTGGCCGGTACTGCCGGTGACGGCATCGACCACGACGCAACTGTCGGCGCCGTGCATCCCGATGCGACTGCGATGCCCCAGGACGAGCCTCCGGCAATCGATTTCAGCGCCCTGCAGCTGCGGCTGAACTAACCGTTCCCTCGCGGCCTCCCACCGCCCATACAATCCGTGCTGTCGGCGCCATCCGCCAAGATCGGAAAACGCGCACCGGCTTAAACCAGGCGTCGACGCTAGAAGCCGGTTGCGCAGGACCGCGGGCGTTCATCCGTCGAGGAGCATCTCGGAGAAGGGTGCTGTCCGCATCGGTTGACGATCGGGACACCGAGCGAGATCCGGCCCATCTATCGTCGACACCTAGTTGCACCGGTGCGGCCGATCTTTAGGGTTATTCGATAGAACCCAAGCTATGGACGAACATCCTAATATCTTGCATTACTAATATCTAAACTACACATATACTATACTGAGGCAGAGCTTATAGAAATATTTAGAATCTTAAACTTTGATTTTCTATTGATTGCTAGCCTGAAGCTACGCCGGAATTTCCATGGCCATGACCAGCCCAGGCACCGGAGACCTACCGCCGATTTGCGTCCCATGATCGTCCGCATCTCCAGTCCTGTTTGCGCCCATCGTGGCCTAAGGTTTCGAACATGAAGAACTTGAAGATTTCGCGGCAGTTGATCATTTTGGTCGTCTGCCTGCTCACTGCTGCGGCCGGCCTGGTGTATTACCAGATCCAGTCTGCCACCAATGCGATCTATGCCGAACGTTACGGCATGTTGCAGTCGCAGGTCGAATCAGCGCTCTCGACGATGCAGAGCTATTACGACCGGGAAGTTTCGGGCGAGTTGACCCGCGAGGAGGCCCAAGCTCAAGCCTTCCGCCAGATCAGCGCAATCAAGTACAATCCGGACGGCTATATCTTCGCCTATGACTACGACGTGATCATGCGCATCCACCCGCTCGCCAACAAGATCGGCGAAAGCGGAAAAGGCAAGCCCGACCCGACCGGCCACCTGTATCGCGATGAAATGGTGTCCACCGGCCAGGCAGGCGGCGGCGTCACCGATTACTTCAGTTCGACAAAGCCGGGCCAGCCGGAAGGTTCCTTCCTGAAGAGTTCCTATACCAAGGCGTTCGAGCCCTGGAGACTGGTTCTGGGCACCGGTGTCTATATCGACGATCTGCAGGCGCAGATCCGCGGGATGGTACTTAAGGCCGCAGGTATCGGTGCGCTGGTCCTGCTTGCCGGCATTGCTGCCGCCTTCTATGTCATTCGTGGCATCACCACACCGTTGGCGGCCATCCACAGGTCGCTTGAGGCCGTGGCGGACGAGAATGTGTCGATCACCATTCCCCATACGGACATGGGCAATGAAGTGGGCCTGATGGCCAAGGCCACCCAGGCACTGCAGGAGAAGGTGCGCGAGCGCCATGCCATGACCGAGCGTCAGGCCCAGCAGGACGCGACGATCAGTTCGGAGCGCCAGCAGAACCTGAACCAGCAGATGCAGGAGGCCGAAGAGCAGTCGCACGTGGTGTCCACCATCGGCGCATCGCTTGCAGAACTCGCCCGGGGCGACCTGACGATCCGTTGCGGCGAACTCGGTCCCAAATATGCCACGTTGCGCGACAACTTCAACGAAGCCCTGTCGCATCTGGAATCGGCCATGGCTAGGGTCAACGCCAAGGGCGCCGACATTTCCGGCTCCAAGGAAGAGATCCGCCGCGCCTCCCACGAGCTGGCGCAACGCACCGAGCGCCAGGCGGCCAATCTCGAGGAGACATCGGCGGCACTCGACGAACTCACCGTTGCGGTCCGCCAGACCGCCGACGGCGCCCAGGAAGCAGCAAAGCGCGTCACCTCGGTCTCGACCGAAGCCTCGCGCTCGGATGCGGTCGTCGCCCAGGCCATCGGCGCCATGAGCAGCATCGAGCAGTCTTCCGCCGAGATCACCAAGATCATCGGCGTGATCGACGAGATCGCCTTCCAGACCAACCTCCTGGCGCTCAATGCCGGTGTAGAGGCAGCGCGTGCCGGCGAAAGCGGCAAGGGCTTTGCCGTCGTCGCCCAGGAAGTCCGCGAACTGGCACAGCGCTCTGCTGCTGCGGCCAAGGAGATCAAGGAACAGATCTCGCGTTCGTCGGGCCAGGTGCAGACCGGCGTGCAGCTCGTGGGCGAAGCCGGCGAAGCACTCAAGCGCATCTCTGATCAGATCAAGGCGGCCAGCGACATCGTGTCGAAGATCGCCCACAGCGCCCAGGAGCAGGACTCCACGCTGCGCGCGATCTCCTCGTCGATGAACCAGCTCGATGCCGCAACACAGAAGAACGCCGCCATGGCCGAAGAGACCACGGCATCGGCTGAAGTTCTGTCCACCGACACGGAGGACCTGCTGAACCTCATCCGCGGCTTCCGCGTTTCCGGCGCCCACGGCAATTCGCTTGCCGGCACGGTGCAGAAGATGCGCAAGGCGGGCTGAGGCCGACACGTCTTCCACGCAAGAACTGAAAACGCCGGGTTTGAAGCCCGGCGTTTCCATTGTGTGACCTCGGCATCCATCGGTCCGGTATGGCTCCAGGGCTGCCGCAAGCGCCGCGACGTCCCGGTAGACGGACATGCGGCCTTGCGCATCAAAGCCGCCGTCACTCCGATGACCGTTCAGGCTTACCCCGAGATCTTCGAGAAATCCGCCACGGTGCCGGTGGCTGCGCGGATGGCTTTCAGCAGCGCCAGCCGGTTGGCACGGATCGCCGTATCCTCGTCATTGACCAGAACGTCTTCGAAGAAACGATCGACCGGTTCGCGAAGCTTCGACAGCGCCTCCATGGCGGAGCGGAAGTCTTCGCGGCCGACAGCATCCGCAGCTTCCGAGGAGGCCGCCGTGATCGCCGTCCAGAGCGTCTTTTCCGCATCGAGCCGCAGCAGTTCTTCCGAGACGCCATCGGCAACGACGGTGCCCTTCTTCTCCTCGGCGGCGAGAAGCTGCACGGCGCGCTTGGTGCCGGCGAGCAGATTCAGGCCCTCCTGCGAGGTGACGAAGGCGGTCAGCGCTTCGGCGCGGCGGGCGACCATCAGCAGGTCGTCGGCATCGGGCGTCAGCACGGCATCGATGATGTCGTGGCGGGCACCCTGGTCGCGCAGATAGACCTTGAGGCGGTCGTGGAAGAAGGAGAGGAGGTCGCCTGCCACATCGCCGGAGAGGTCGACGACCGGGAAGGTCTCGTTGATGTAGCTGTTGTCGGACAGCGCCTGCGCTTTCTCTGATGGCTCGCCCGTCATCGAGGAGACCACCGGCGCATCACCCGATCCGGGCATCGCGGCATTCATCACCGGAAGCAGGTTCAGGCGGACGTTGCGCTCCAGGATCATGCGCACCACGCCCAAAGCTGCACGCCGCAGCGCGTAGGGGTCCTTGGAACCCGTCGGCTTTTCGTCGATCGACCAGAAGCCGACCAGCGTGTCGAGCTTGTCGGCGAGCGCCACAGTGATCGCCACCTTGTCGTCCGGCACGCGGTCGGCGGGACCCTGCGGCTTGTAGTGGTCCTCGATGGCGGCGGCGACGGAGGCGTCCTCGGCCTGCAGCATGGCATAGCGCCGGCCCATCAGGCCCTGCAGCTCGGGGAATTCGCCCACGGCCTCCGTGCGCAGATCCGCCTTGGCGAGGACCGCGGCGCGATCGACCAGCACGGGATCGGCCCCGACGATCGGCGCCAGACGCGCGGCCAGCGTCCGGATACGCGCGACGCGTTCGCCCTGGCTGCCGAGCTTGGCGTGGAAGGTGACGTTCAGTGCATCGAGCTTGGCCATGCGCTGGTCGAGCGGCTTCTTCAGATCGAGGCCGAATTTAGCGGCAGAGGCCTGCAGGTCCTGAAGGTCCGGCAGGTCGCCCTGGTCGCGGGTCCAGAAATGCTTGGCGTCGGAGAGGCGCGCACGCACGACCTTGCCGTTGCCGTGCGTGATCTCCTTGCCGCCGTCCTTGGCCTCGATGTTGGAGACGAGGATGAAGCGATTGGAAAGGCCTTCGGCTGCGCCCTGGGGGCGGGTGACGAAGCACTTCTGGTTGGTCTTGATCGTCAGCCGGATGATCTCGGCGGGGATCTCCAGATACTCCTCCTCGAAGGCGCCCATCAGCACATGCGGCCACTCGACGAGGCCGGAGACCTCTTCCAGCAGCCCCTCGTCCTCGACCAGATCGAGGCCATTGGCAAAGGCGATGTCGCGGGCGTCGTGCAGGATCACGTCCTTGCGGCGCTCGGCGTCGAGCATGACCTTCGCCTTTTCGAGGCTTGCGGCATAGTCCTCGAAACGGCGCACCGTGATGGCTTCGGGTGCATGAAAACGGTGGCCGTAGGTGACATTGCCGGCGACCAGCCCGTCGATCTCGAAGGGAATGACCTGGGTCTCGTCATGCTCGGGCCCGAAGACGCAGACGATCGACTGCAGCGGGCGCACCCAGCGCAGGCTTTCCGAACCCTTGCCCTCGACACCGCCAAAGCTTGCACCCTTCGGCATGGAGGCCGAGCCCCAGCGCATGGACCGCGGCCAGGGGAAATTGCGAATGATGCCGGGCATGACCTCGGCGATGATTTCTTCGGCGGCGCGGCCGGGCCTGGAGATTACGGCGACGTAGAAATCGCCCTTCTTCGGATCGCTGACGACCTGCGCCTCCGACACGGACGAGAGGCCGGCCTTGCGCAGGAAGCCCTGCACCGCCTGTTCCGGCGCTTTCGTGGAAGGCCCCTTGATCTCCTCGCGCTGATCGGCAGACCGGGCATTCATTCCGCGGACGTCGAGCGTCAGGCGGCGCGGCGTCCAGTATTCGCGCGCACCCTCATAGGTCAGACCGGCTTCCACCAGCGCATCGGTGACGAGTTTTTTGAGATCGCCGGCCGCCTTGCGCTGCATGCGGGCCGGAATTTCCTCCGAGCGGAGTTCAAGAAGCAGATCGGGCATATCATCAACTTTGCAGTGAATTTCACACAGATTGTGGAATGTGCCGAGGCTCTAGCAAGCCCATCGGCAAAAGTCATCATTGAGAGCGCCAAAAGTGCCGGCGCTACCACCCTCCGCCACCGCCGCCGCCCCCGCCGCCGCCGGAAAAGCCGCCGCCTCCGGAGAAGCCGGAGGACGAGGAGCTGGCCTTGGGCGCCGGAATGGTGGAGGCGATGGTCGAGGCCATGGCGGTGGAGAAGCCACCGATGCGGCCACCAAAACCGCCGATGCCGTGGCCGCTGTACCAGCCAGGGGAATAGCTGGCGGCTGCGGCACCGGCCGCGGCTGTGGCCAGCCAGGTCTCGAAGTGCTCGCTCCAGGGCTTTTCCACACCAAGCGCGACCGCATAGGGCAAGAGCGTCTCGAAATGGCGCGGCGACATTTCGGGCGCGCCGGCCATGTTCATGCGGTCCTTCTCGGCGACCGTCAGATAGGTTCGCAGACCGTCGATCTCATCCATCCGCTTGCGGCCGAGCGGCGTCGGCGCGCCCATCAGGAAGAGGAAGATGACGTTGATCAGCACAATGCCGCCGACGGAGACGAGCAGCGGCCAATGGTCGGCTCCGGAGAGATCGGCGACGATCACAACCAGAATGCCGGAAATGGCGGAGAGGGCCACGAGGCCGAAGAAGCCGATCACGACGATGGCGAGGATCTTTGCGACCAGCGAGCTGCCACGGCGCAGCTTCCTGCCGAAGCTGACGGCGAAGCTGCCGAAGAAGGCCGCGAAAAAGACCGGCACCATGAAGGCGACAAGCAAATCCGGCTCGATGTTGCCGAAGACGAACAGCAGGCCGAGCGCCAGGAGGCTCAGCACCACGCCGCCGATCACATAGCCGGTGTTGGACCTGTAGTATCGGTCGCGGTGCTCCTTCTCGATGGCGCGGCGGAAGCTGGCGCCGACCGTCTGCACCTTGGCTCCGTTGGCCTTGTCGATCACCAGCTCGTCGCCTGGGCCGCCGATTTCCTTCAGGAGCACCGCCTGCCCGACCGGCAGCTGCTTGTCGAGAGCCTTGTCGGTGCGGCGGATGGTGATGGAGCTCTGAAGGTCGTCGAGGGTGACATAGCCCTTGACGGCAAGGTCGAGCGCGCTGGCCGAAAGGGCCGTCCAGCCGCCGCCGGAAAAGCCCTTGTTGTCGATGTAGTTGACGAGCGCCGGCGAGATCCCGTCCGGCGGGTCCCAGCGGGGGACCATGACGCCGCGGGCCGGATCGCGCCCGACGCGGGCCCAGTTGCGGGCGTAGTAGAGGGCGACCAGGATCAACCCGCCGAAGCCGAGGATGGCGTTGATGTTGTCGCGGAACCACCAGCTGCGCTGATCCTCGGCCGAGGGCGGTGTGATGACGCCCTTCGGGATGCCGACAACGATGGTCAGCCCCTCGTTCGGCTCCAGCGGCTGGGTTGTGGTGAAGACGGCGGTATTGCCGGTGCTGCGCTTGCTGGCATTGGTATCGGCAGCACCGAGAGGGCCGGTGTAGGCGATGGTTTCGGTGATGCCGGCGCCATCCGGAAGCGTCACCCGCGCCGAGGCCTGAAGGATCCTGAACATCCAGCCGTTGCCGGTGACGTTCCAGTAGAGCTCGTCGTGGTCCTCGAAGTATCGGATCTGCCGGTCCGTCCGGTAGGTGATGACATAGGTGTGCTCGCCGCGATCCAGCAGCACATCTGCGGAGCCGGCATAGATGCGGACGCCGCCGGTGACGCTCTCGGTGCGCCACTCCTCCGGCTCGCCGTCGCGCATGACCGAAAGGACCTCGAAGCCGACGCGGATCGTGCGACCCTCGTCATCCTCCAGCGTCAGCGGAAAATCGCGGAAGATGCCGCGGCGGATGTCGCGGCCCTCGGCATTGACGGTGATCGTCTCGGCCACGGTCAGCTCGCCGTCGGCCGCCACCTGGATGTCGGAGTGGTAGGAGCGGATATATTCCGCCGCTGCCGCCGGCAGAAGCGTGCCGCACCAGAGGAGGGCCGACAGCAGGATACGGAGCAGCATGGCGGCTTCCTAGAACTGTACGGCGGGGACGGCGCGGTCGGCTGCGTCTTCGATCTCGAAATACTCGCGCTTCGCAAAACCGAACTGGCTGGCGACGATGTTGGAGGGCACGCTCTCGACCTTGACGTTCAGCTCGCGGGCAGCACCGTTGTAGTAGCGGCGCGCCATCTGGATCTCGCCCTCGATGGTTTCGAGCGAGGTCTGCAGCTCCAGGAAGTTCTGGTTGGCCTTCAGGTCCGGATAGGCTTCGGCGAGCGCAAACAGCTTGCCCAGCGCCTGGGACAGCATGCCCTCCGCCTGCGCCCGGCCGGCGACATCGCCCGCCGGCACCGCCTGCGCCCGGTTGCGCAGCGCGACGACCTCCTCGAAGGTCGACTTCTCGTGGGCGGCATAGCCCTTGACGGTCTCGATGAGGTTGGGGATCAGGTCGGCGCGGCGCTTCAGCTGCACGTCGATGCCGGACCAGGCCTCCTCCGCCATCTGCCGCGACTTGACGAGGCTGTTGTAGAGAAAGACGCCGTAGAGAACGACCAATACGACAATGCCGAGCAGGATATACATCCAAGAATCTCCAGAGAACTTCGCGTCCCGGCGGGACACTAGGAAGCTTTCCGGATGCCGTCAAACGGCGGCTGTCAGGCCGCCTGTTTGCCGAGGTTGATGCCGCCGGCGTCCGTCAGCAGGAACGCTTCGCCGCAGGCCTTGGCGAGCGTGCGGACGCGCAGGATATAGCTCTGGCGTTCGGTGACGGAGATGACGCCGCGGGCATCGAGCAGGTTGAAGACGTGAGACGCCTTGATGCACTGATCATAGGCCGGGAAGACGCATTTGTGCAGCGTCTGGTTGGCATTCGGCACGGGCGCACCGGCTGCCAGCAGCGCCTGGCATTCCTTCTCGGCGTCGACGAAATGCCGGTGCAGCATGGCGGTATCGGCAAATTCGAAGTTGTGGCGGGAATATTCCTGCTCGGCCTGCAGGAAGACGTCACCATAGGAGATCTTCTCGTCGCCCTCGCGGCCGTTGAAGTTCAGGTCGTAGACGTTGTCGACGCCCTGAACATACATGGCCAGACGTTCGAGACCATAAGTCAGTTCGCCGGCTACCGGCGAGCATTCGATGCCGCAGACCTGCTGGAAGTAAGTGAACTGCGAGACTTCCATGCCGTCGCACCAGCATTCCCAGCCCAGCCCCCAGGCGCCGAGTGTGGGGCTTTCCCAGTCGTCCTCCACGAAGCGCACGTCATGCAGCAGCGGATCGAGGCCGATTGCCGCGAGCGATCCGAGGTAGAGTTCCTGCAGGTTCGACGGGTTCGGCTTCAGGATGACCTGGTACTGGTAATAATGCTGCAGACGGTTCGGATTCTCGCCGTAGCGGCCATCGGAAGGCCGGCGCGACGGCTGCACATAGGCGGCCTTCCAAGGCTTCGGCCCCAGCGCACGGAGCGTGGTGGCCGGGTGGAAGGTGCCTGCGCCGACTTCCATGTCGTAGGGCTGCAGCACGGCGCAGCCCTTGTCGGCCCAATAGGCGTGGAGCGCAAGGATCAGCCCCTGGAAGGAGCGGGTCGGGGACGTGTGGTCGGGAAGATCGGTCATCGCTTATCGCCGGCATCTGGGATTTTCTTTGCCGACGAGTGCCATGCAGAGGCATTGGGGTCAAGGTTTATGCCCCGGCCGTTCGTCAATAAGCGCGCGGCGACGACGGCCCCGGCACTCGACGCAGGATCAGCTGCGAGATCAGCTGGTCGCGACGGTCGCTGTCGGTGATCTGGGCAAGAAGGTTGGTTGTCTCCAGGGAGATACGCTCGCTGCGTTCCGCCTGGATGACGTCGCTGATATGGCGCTGGGCCTTCAGCGAGTTCAGGAAAAAAGCGATCGCCATGGCCTCCACCAGCAGGGCACCCGCCAGATAGGGCATATGGGCGCTCCAGTTTCCCGCGTCCGGTGCCAGCAACGAAAACATGATGATCAGCAGGCCGATCAGCGCAAAGACGAGGCTGAAATAGAAGCTGACATTGATCCGTCGTACCTGCGCGGACAGGAAGTCGTTGGCATTCCCGGCGCCACCGCCGGCCGGTCGCTCCGTCTGTTCGATCGTCAAGGCGATCTCAGAATAGGAGAGCCTGCTTTTCCGGATCGCGACGGTCAGGAAGTAAAGGATGCCGATGCAGCACAGCAGCAGGATCGCGGAGAAGAACACGGCCTGCAGAGAGAAGATGAACTCAAGCCACTGCATTTTCGATACCCGGATGCGACACTGGACCTCTTTGCTATCAGTCTGCCGGAAGCTCAACAATTACTAGATCTAGCAAGGACCGGTGATGCCGGGAGGCGAGCCTACTCGTCGTCCCGCTTGACGCGATACTCGCCCGTTTCGGGATCCTGCACGAGAGTGCCGGCAGCGCCGGTCTCACGCTCCTTCTTACGCTCCTCGGACCGTGCCGTCAGCTTCTCGGCATCGCTCACGAAGCGCTTGTAGAGAAGCCAGCCGCCGCCGACGATCACAATGAAGAAAATAAGCTGCACCATCTCCCCCTGCCTCCGCGCACCGCCCTTAAAGCCCGTACCGGTTCCACATTGCCTTTTCCTCAAGCGTCTGCGCAAGCCCCGAGGCGGCGCCGGCGGCAATCGCGTCGGCTCCCATGACGCCCGGGAGGCGGCGGCCGAAGACGTTGCGGGCGCCACCGACAAGCTCCAGCCTCGTCTTGGGGCCGTAGCGGCGCTTCAGCGTCTCGCGCATTTCGCCCAGCCCGTCGATCAGGCCAAGCTCCAGGCCGCGCCCGCCGGTCCAGAACAAGCCGGAAAACACCGAATCATCCTCTGAAAGACGGCTGCCACGGCGCAGCTTCACCATGTCGATGAAGACCTTGTGGATCTCCAGCTGGAGCGTCTTCAGGTATTCGATGTCGCCTTCCTTTTCCGGCTGGAAGGGATCGAGGATCACCTTGTTCTCGCCCGCCGTATAGACACGGCGCTCCACCCCGATCTTGCGCAGGAGCTCCGGGAAACCAAAACCGCCGGAGACGACGCCGATCGAGCCGACGATCGAGGTCGGATCGGCAAAGATCTCGTCGCCGGCAAGCGCGATCATGTAGCCGCCGGAAGCCGCGACGTCCTCGACGAAGATCAGGACCTTCTTGTTCTTTTCCTCCGCCAGCGCGCGGATGCGCTGGTAGATCAGCCGTGACTGGACAGGCGAGCCGCCGGGGGAGTTGATGGAGATGGCAACGGCTGGAGCGTCCTTGCGGGCGAAGGCCTTTTCCAGCATCGGCGCGACGGCCGCGAGATTGAGGGTCGGCCGAAACTGACTGCCGCCTGTCATGATCACGCCCTGCAGCCTGACGACGGGGATCGCGACCCCCTCCTTACGGAAACGCTTCGGCATCACACGCGACAACAGACCAGCCATTTCAAATCCTTCTTGCGAACCTTGGTAGACACAGATGTATGGTCAGCAAGTCCAAACGCAATGGCATGACCGCTTAATTCAGCGCCTGCGGGCATAGGCGCTGCGGCCGTTGTTGAGGTCGTCGGCCTGGCGGTTGAAGGCATGGCCTTCGTCGCCGTGGACGATGAGCGGCGCCCGGAACACGAGCCTTGCCCGCGAGCCCTTGATGGCCGTCACCAGCAGGCGCGTCGCATCTTCGGACGGACGAGGGTGGACGACCGTGATCTCCAGCCCGCCGAAACGTCGGCCGCAGGCGGCGATGATCTCGGCGACCGACTGCGGCCTGGCGATCAGCGACAGTTGGCCGCCGGGGCGGGTAATGGCACAGGCGGTCCTGATCCAGCTTTCGAACAAGCCTTCGCTCATGGCATGCGCTTCGGCCTTCAGCGCATCCGGCGTCGGCCGGTCGGTCGGGTCGTTGAAGGGCGGGTTCATGATGACGTGATCGTGAACCTGGTCCAGAAGGCCTGCGGCAACACGGGCCTTGCCGCTGACGGTGACATCCGCCTCCAGGACCGTCACTCTGGGCGAAAAGGCCGCATTCTCCGCAAGGTCGAGGGTCTTGCGCGCATAGCCCGCCATCAGGGAGGAGCGCTCCACCAGCAGAACCGTGGCCTCCGGAAGCCGCGACGCGACAGCGAGGCCCGCAGCGCCGGCCCCTGCCCCGAGATCGGCCACGGAAACCGGGCCTGCCGCATCCACCAGGGATGCCAGCAACATGGCGTCGGCACCGGAGCGATGCCCGGCCCCCTTCGGCTGCACGACATGGAAGCGTCCGCGGTGGAAGGCATCGACCGTTTCGTTCATGCCTGGCGGTCCCGCAGCTCCCCTGCCAGCCCGGCATCGGTGAAGATGCCCCGCGCCTCGTCCGCCCGGTCGTCCTCGACCAGGAGGCGGCGCGGCAGGAGGCCGAGCGAGCCTTCCAGGACGCTCATGGTCTGATCCGCGATCATGCAATGAATGCCCGCGTCGCGCATCAGGCTCTCGGCGAAGGAGAGCAGCACTGCATCATTGGTCCGAATGAGTTCCTGCATGGATCCGATTTCACATTTCAATGTTTGGCAATTGGCGCTGGGGACGCTATAGGGCCAGTTCTATAGTCCGTCACGGCATTTGAACAGGAGAGCGGATCCTTGGGCGTCGTCGTATCGCTTGAAGAAGGCAAGAAGAAGCCGGCTTCCGTCAAGCCCCTCGTCGATCTGACGAAGGCAGACATGGAGCGCGTCAACCAGCTGATCCTGTCCAAGGCAGGGTCGGATGTCCAGATGATCCCGGAGGTGGCCAACCACCTGATCTCCTCCGGCGGAAAGCGGCTGAGGCCGATGCTGACGCTGGCTGCGGCCGCCATGTGCGGCTACGAAGGCGACTCGCACATCAAGCTCGCGACCAGTGTCGAGTTCATGCATACGGCCACGCTGCTGCATGACGACGTCGTGGACGAAAGCGATCTCCGGCGCGGCAGTTCCACCGCCCGCACGATCTGGGGCAACCAGGCGAGCGTGCTGGTCGGCGATTTCCTCCTGGGCCAGGCCTTCCGGATGATGGTCGATGTCGGCTCGCTCGAGGCGCTCGACGTCCTGGCCACTGCGGCATCGGTCATCGCCGAGGGCGAGGTGCTGCAGCTTTCTGTCGCCAAGAACATGGAGACAACGGAGGACGATTACCTCTCCGTCATCCGCGCGAAGACCGCTGCCCTCTTCGCGGCGGCCGCAGAGGTCGGTCCGATCATCGCCAGGACGGACAAGGCCGAGCGAAATGCGCTCAAATCCTACGGCATGAACCTCGGGCTTGCCTTCCAGCTGGTCGACGATGCGCTGGACTACGGCGGCACGGCAGCAGATCTCGGCAAGAACGTCGGCGACGACTTCCGCGAGGGCAAGATTACCCTGCCGGTCATTCTGTCCTATCGCCGCGGCACGGCCGAAGAGCGCGATTTCTGGCGCAATGCCATCGAGAAGGGCGACAGCACCGAGGAAAACCTCGAGCATGCCCTCAGCCTGATCGCGAAATACGATGCGCTGAACGATACGATCGCACGGGCCGTGCACTACGGTACCATCGCACGGGATGCACTGGCTCCGCTGCCCGCTTCCGCCCACAAGGCGGCGCTGATGGAAGTGATCGATTTCTCCATCCAGCGTGTCAACTGATCGTCAGGCGGCCGTAAGTTTCTTGCGGTGCTGCGCCAAAAAAGCCATTCTGTCGTGAATGAATCGGTGCGGGACGTTGAGGCGACCAGCCGCCGCGTCACATTAACGAAAGGCACCTTTATGCGGCAGAGTTCCACTCTTTTCCTGCTTTCCGGCACAGCGTTGGTGACGGCCCTGTTCTTTGCAACCGCGCCGAATGCCGCCACGCCCGAGGCAAAGCCGGCGCAAGAGCAGGTTACCTTCCAGGCCGAGAATGTCGGGTCCTTCGCCGGCGCCTTCCTGGCCGCCAGGACGGCTGACGTCGACCACGATTACGAGACCGCCATCACGCTCTACCGCAAGGCCTTGGAGTTCGATCCTGCAAACATCGAGATCCGCGAAAGGCTGATGATTTCGCTGCTGCTCAACGGGGAGTTCGAGGACGGCCTTGCGGAAGCCGAGGCGCTGAAGGAAGACGAAGCCGTCGAGCGGATCACCACGATCGTGCGCGGCCTCGACGCCATCCGCGACGGCCGGTTCGATGAGGCCAAGACGCTTGTCGCCTACAAGGGGCCCAATGATCTCGACCGCCTGACCCAGACGCTCATCGGCGCCTGGGCAGACGTCGGTGCCGGCAAGGGCAAGCAGGCCATGGACACGATCGCCAAGATGTCGGGGCCAGACTGGTTCAAGGTGTTCACCGACTACCATCTTGGCGCGATGGCGATCGAGATGGGTGACGCAAGCACCGCCCGCGACTATCTGACCGCCGCCATCACCAGCGAGGAAGCCGTTGCCACGGCGCCAGACACCTTCATGCGCGCCGTCATGGCGCTGGCCCGGCTCGAGGCGGCGGAAGGCAACAGGCAGAAGGCTCTTGACGCGATCTCCGTCGGCGACGGAATGATCAGCAATTATGCGCCGCTGAAGGCGCTTCGCGAGACCATCGAGAACGGCGAAACTCCCGAACAGCAAATCAGCAATGCGGCCGATGGCGCCGCCGCCGTGCTGTTTTCTGTAGGTGCTGCGCTGAACCGGCAGGGTAGCGAGGACATGGTCTCTCTCTACCTGCAGCTCTCCCATTCCATCGACCCCGACAGCGCCGATACGCTCATCCTCCTCGGCGGGATTGCCGAGAAGCTGGAGCAGCCGGAGCGGGCGATCGGCTACTACGAGCAGGTGCCGGAGGATTCGCCGATGCAGCGGATCTCCGAGCTGCAGCTCGGTCTGGCGCTGGCCGGCACCGACAAGGTGGACGAGGCGCGTGAACACCTGAAGGAACTGATCGCGTCCGACCCTTCCGACCTGCGCAGCTACCTCGCCTATGGCAGCGTGCTTTCCGACGCCAAGGACTACGAGGCGATGGCCGCGAACTACGACAAGGCGGTGGAGGTAATCGGCCCCGTTGCCGGTCCCGGCGACTGGACGATCTACTTCCAGCGCGGCATCGCCTATGAGCGTCTGAAGAAATGGGAACAGGCCGAGCCGAACTTCCTGAAGGCGCTGGAGCTCAATCCGGAGCAGCCGCAGGTGCTGAACTACCTCGGCTATTCCTGGGTGGACATGAACCGCAATCTCGAAGACGGGCTCGACATGATCCGCCGTGCGGTGGAGCTGCGGCCGGACGACGGCTATGTGGTCGATTCACTCGGCTGGGCCTACTATCGCATGGGTCGTTTCGACGATGCCGTGACGGAACTGGAGCGTGCCGTCCAGCTGCGCGCCGGCGATGCCACGATCAACGATCACCTTGGCGACGCCTACTGGCGCGTGGGACGCAAGCTCGAGGCGGTCTACCAGTGGAACCGGGCGCTGATCTCGGAGGGCGAGGACGTCAACCGCGAGCAGATCAACGAGAAGATCAAGGAAGGCCTGCCGCCGCTCGACCCGACGGCGACGACGGCTGACAAGACCGCGGTCGAACCCGCTGCACCGGCCCCTGCCCCCGCACAGCCCGACAAGAAATCCTGACAGCAATGCTTGTTCGTCCGGACGCGCAGGAGCCGAAGGACATCTTCCCGTCGCCAGTCACCGAACTGGCGCCGGCGAAGATCAACCTTGCGCTGCACGTCACGGGCCGGCGGGCTGATGGCTATCACCTGCTGGACAGCATCGTCAGCTTTGCCGATATCGGCGACCGACTGCATTTTTCCGCATCGGGAGAGGATGTCTTCAGCTTGTCGGGACGGTTTTCCGACACGCTTGCCGCCGAGGCCGGGAGCAATCTCGTCATCCGCGCCCGCGACGGCCTTCGCAAGATGCTCGCCGCGGCGGGTTTCGAGACACCTCCTGTTGCCATCCACCTGGAAAAAAACCTTCCCGTCGCCTCGGGCGTCGGCGGCGGCTCCGCCGACGCGGCCGCCACGCTGAGGGGATTGCTGCGCTTCTGGCAGGCAGAGCTGCCGCCCGCCGGTCTCGCGCGGCTTGCGCTGTCGCTTGGGGCCGACGTGCCGATGTGCCTCGCGGGGACCCCGTTGATCGCGCGCGGCATCGGCGAAGACCTTACGCCTCTCCCGGATCTGCCGCGGCTTGCGCTCGTGCTCGGCAATCCGCTCTGCAGTGTCTCCACGCCCCAGGTGTTCGCCCGGCTTGCATCGAAGGAGAACACGCCGCTGCCTCCGCTCGAGGACGGCGACTGGATCCGCATCCTGCAGACGCTTCACAACGACCTGGAGGCACCGGCACGTGAAATGGCCCCGCAGATTGGCGAACTCTCGGCCCTGCTGGATGGCGAAGGCGCGCTGCTGACGCGGATGTCCGGCTCCGGCGCCACCTGTTTTGGCGTCTTCGCCTCCCGCGCAGACGCCGAGCGGGCCGCCGCCCGTCTTCAAGCCCTGAAACCTGCGTGGTATTTCCAAGCCACGACAACCGTGTCCGGATCCTGACATGAGCCGCATAGACGAGACCCGTTCCTTCATTCCCGTCGGCATTGCCGTGCTGACGGTCTCCGATACCCGCACGCCCGAGACCGACAAGTCGGGCGACACGCTCGTCGAGCGCATCACCCGGGCCGGGCATGTGCTGCGGGCGCGCGCCATCGTGGCGGACGACAAGCAGGAGATCGCCGCGCGCGTAGAGGGATGGACGCTTGACCCGGAGATCGACGTGGTGATCACCACCGGCGGGACAGGCTTTACCGGGCGCGACGTGACGCCGGAAGCGCTGGAGCCCCTTTTCGAAAAGCGGATGGACGGATTTTCGGAGGTCTTCCACCGGATTTCCTACGACAAGATCGGCACCTCGACCATCCAGTCGCGGGCGACCGGCGGCGTTGCGAACTCCACCTTCATCTTCGTGCTGCCGGGATCGCCGGGTGCCTGCAAGGATGCCTGGGACGGCATCCTGGAGGCGCAGCTGGACTACCGCCACATGCCGTGCAATTTCATCGAGATCATGCCGCGACTGGACGAGCACCTGCGCCGCGGCGGCGCTTGAAAGTTCAGCCCGCAGCACGCGCCACCCGCGCCGGAACGAGCTCGCTTCTGAGCCTGACAGGCTTCAGCCCGCCCACCAGCGACGCCAGACTGGTACCGGAGCGGCCAGCCGCCAGGGCCTGCCCTTTCGGCATCAGAAGGCCATGCTCCAGGGGCGGAGCGTTGTGGAAGATGCGTCGCAGGATTGGCCGCCGGTAGTGATGCGCCAGCGAGAACTGCGCCGGTTTCTGGTTCAGGGCGATGTATTCCAGAACCTCGTCGATCCAGCCGTTCTGAAGCCGGGCCCCGGCCTCGACGAACAGCAGCCATTCGCCTCGCACCGTGCCCAGGACGTCGGGAAGCTTCCAGTCGCTGTGAAAGCGGCAACCCGCAGCATCCGCCACGCGGGCCGAACCATCCGACGACCCGCGATCCAGCACGACCACGTCGCTCACCAGCCCCTCGACGGCGGCCGAGACGAGGCCTGAAAGGGTCTGCGCCAGTTCGCTTTCCTGATCGTGGCATTCCATGACAACTGTTAGCATCCTCAACCTCTAACGCATTGCAGCATGGATTTCCACAGCGTGATTCCGCAGTTTGTTCTTGCATTGTTCTCTTTTCCGGTTTAGGAATTTGTCCATGACGAAGCGCATCATTCCCTTCCGGAGCCTCACATGAACGAGCTGTCCCAGTTGAGGCAGGCCGCATTCGCGCCTGCTCATACGGCTGATATTGCCGACGCATTGGTGAACTCTTCCGGCCTGCGGATCGACGTCGACCGGCGCCGCGGCAGGGGTGCGGGCCTGAACCCGAGCGGCCGCTTCGAGACGGAACGCCGCGAGGCCTTCGACGATGGCTGGCAAACGCTGGAAGAACTGGAGCCGTTTCGCACCGAGGTGCAGGTGGAGAAGCCGCGCACCGCGATTACCCGCAACGAATCACCCGACATCTCCTTCGACCGCTCGATCAATCCCTATCGCGGCTGCGAGCATGGCTGCATCTATTGCTTTGCCCGACCGACGCACAGCTTCATGGGGCTTTCCCCGGGTCTCGATTTCGAGGCGAAGCTGTTTGCCAAGCCTGATGTGCCCAAGCTCCTGGAGCGGGAGCTGAGCCGGCCGGACTACAAGGTGCGGGCGATCGCGATCGGCACGAATACCGACCCTTACCAGCCGATCGAGCGGGAGTGGCGCATCATGCGGCAGATCCTCGAGGTGCTGCAGAAAGCCAATCACCCGGTGGCGATCGTCACCAAATCGTCGCTGGTTACGCGCGACATCGACATCCTCTCGGAGATGGCGTCGAAGGGGCTGGCCAAGGTCGGCATTTCGGTCACCACCCTCGACCGCAAGCTTGCCCGCTCCATGGAGCCGCGAGCGTCTACGCCGAGCCGGCGCCTCGAGGCGATCAAGGCGCTGACCGATGCCGGCATCCCGACGGCGGTGATGGCCGCTCCGGTCATTCCGGGTCTCAACGACCATGAGATCGAGCGCATTCTGGATGCCGGGCACGCCGCCGGTGCGACGGAGGCAAGCTATGTGCTGCTGCGGTTGCCGCTGGAAGTGAGCCCGCTGTTTCGCGACTGGCTGCTGCGCAATTATCCGCATCGCTACCAGCATGTGATGTCGCTGGTGCGCTCGATGCGCGGCGGCAAGGACTACGATGCGGATTTCAGCAAGCGGATGAAGGGCTCCGGCCCCTACGCCTGGCAGATCGGCCGGCGGTTCGAGATGGCGACCAAGCGGCTCGGCATGGGTCGCCGCGGCATGCCGCTCCGGGACGACATCTTCATCCGCCCAGACGGCGGCGGCATCCAGCTGTCGCTGCTCTAGAGGATCACACGACTTGCCGGGGCTCTGATCCGCTCCGGTGGGGTTCGGCACGGACGCCGCCCGTCCGCCGCCGAAAACGCTCCGGCCCCCGCCTCCCCGTGGCGGGACAGTGTACCGCATCACACTCTGCCGGGGCTTGCAGGAGATCGGGTGGGCGTGCGAGTTTGCCGCCATGTTAGCTCGCACGCCCCCCGATTCTCCCTTGCTCTTCGAAGAGGCTCCGCTTGTCCCGGATTTCAGCCTCGAGCTCGTCGCCAGACAGGCGGGCCACTGGCCCGTGGCCGGCACCGATGAAGCGGGGCGAGGTCCGCTTGCAGGACCGGTGGTCGCCGCGGCGGTCATCCTCGACCCCAACAAAATTCCCGACGGTCTCAACGATTCCAAGCAACTGACAGCGGCGCAGCGCGAGCGACTGTTCGAAGCAATCATGATGACCGCCGAAGTTTCGATCGCCGCGTCTGGACCGCGCCATATCGACGAGCGCAACATCCTGCGGGCGAGCCTCGACGCCATGCGCCGTGCCGTGGCCGGTCTCGCGGTAACGCCTTCCTATGTGCTGGCGGACGGTCGCGACGTCCCCCAGGGGCTCTGCTGCCCCGGCAAGGCGGTCATACGGGGCGATGCCCGGTCCGTGTCGATCGCCGCAGCATCGATCATCGCCAAGGTGACCCGGGACCGGATGATGACGCGGGCCCATGACGTGTTCCCCCTTTACGGCTTCAACAGCCATTCCGGATACGGCACGCTACAGCATCGCACGGGGATCGAGGCGCATGGCCCTTGCGTCCTCCACCGGATGAGTTTTCGGCCGCTGCGGCGCGAACCGGTCATCGAACAACCTATGGCCGACATCCCAGGCGAACTCTGAGAACAGCATAAAAAAAGGCCGCGCTGGGCACGGCCTTTTCAAATGGTCTTGGATAGAACTCTATCAGTTGAGGCGCGACTGCACGCTGCCGACGGAATCCTTAAAAAGCGTTTCCTGCGTCGCCGCATCGGTCTTCTTGACGATGATCTTTTCGGCTGCGGCAATGGCGAGATCGACGGCTGCGGAGCGAACCGCCGAGATGGCATCTGCTTCCGCCTGCCTGATCTTCTGTTCCGAGAGAGCGTTGCGGCGAGCGACGAATTCTTCCGTCTTCTGGCGCGCGTCCTCGGTCAGCATGGCTGCTTCGCGTTCCGCCGCGGCCACGATTTCCCGGGCTTCGGCTTCCGCTTCCTTGCGCTTGCGCTGGTATTCGGCCAGCAGCTGCTGGGCTTCCTCGCGAAGGCGTTTGGCATCGGCCAGTTCGTGGCGGATGTTTTCGGCACGCTGGTCGAGCGACTTGCCGATCATGCCCGGCACCTTCAGGTAGGCCAGCAGCACGAAGAACAGGATCAGGCCGACGAGGGCGAAGAATGTTGCGTCTAACGCCATGGATCAGGCCCCCTTCGGAGATGCCGCGGCAACCGCAGCCTTGATGTCGTCGGCCGTCACCTTGGCGCCGATCAGCTGATCGACGATCGCGCCGGCCGTTTCTTCGGCGATGGTGCCGACCTGGGCGAAGGCCTGGGTCTTGATCTCGCCGATGCGGGCTTCCGCAGCGGAAAGCTTCTGGGCGAGCTCGACCTCGATGGCCGTGCGATCCGCGGCTGCTTTGGTCTTGGCTGCCTCACGAGCAGTCTCGCCAATGGCGCCGGCCTTGGCACGGGCCTCGGCCAGTTCCCTTTCGTAGGTCGCGACCGCTGCATCGGCTTCCGACTGCAGGCGCGACGCTTCGTCCAGATCCTGAGCGATCCGGTCATGACGCTGCTCGAGAATTCCACCAACGCGGGGAACAAGCAGCTTCTGCATCAGCAGATAAAAGAGACCAAACGTGATGACCAGCCACAGCAGCTGCGATGGGTAAGTCGAAGCATCGAATGGCGGGAAAACGCCACCGGCGTCATCATGGGCAACGCCGGTTTCCGTGTGGACTTCGCCCTCAGGCGCGACGCCGGGCGCTACAAGCGTCTCTGTGGCTTCCGGCGCGGTCTGCGCAAATGCCGAAGTCACGAACATCATCACCTCCAGGTGGATATAAAATGCGAAGGATCACGGCGCGCTCTCCCGAGCGGCCGTGATCCAGAACCCGAAGCCGTTATTAGACGGCGAACAGGAGAAGGAGAGCAACGAGCAGCGAGAAGATGCCCAGAGCTTCCGTGACGGCGAAGCCGAATACCAGACGGCCGAACTGGCTGTCAGCGGCAGACGGGTTGCGCAGGGCGCCGGAGAGGTAGTCGCCGAAGATACGGCCGAGGGCGAGAGACGTGCCGGCCATGCCGAGGCAAGCCAGACCTGCGCCGATGTACTTTGCTGCTTCCGCTTCCATGTAAAACTCCTTTAAAATGGTTATTGCGGCTTGTTTTGGCACCGGTTTCCCAGGCCAACGACTGTTCTGGTCAGTGTCCCCCGTGCACGGCGTCGTTCAGGTACATGCATGTCAGTACCGCGAACACATAGGCCTGCAGGAAGGCGACCAGGAACTCAAGACCAGTCATAGCGACGGTCATCAAAAGAGGCAGTATGGCGCCGCCGATGCCAAGCGCACCCAGTGCGCCCATCGATGCGACGAAGCCGGAGAAGACCTTCAGCGTGATATGCCCCGCCAGCATGTTGGCGAAGAGACGCACCGAGAGGCTGATCGGGCGCGACAGGAACGAGATGATCTCGATCGACGACACAAGCGGCAGAAGCACCTTCGGCACGCCGGAGGGCGCAAAGACGCTGAGGAAGTGAATGCCGTGCTTGTAGAAACCGTAGATTACTACGGTGGCGATGACGAAGAGCGACAGGGCGAAGGTAACGATGATCTGGCTGGTGACGGTGAAGAAGTAGGGGAACATGCCCAGAAGGTTCGCCGTCAGGATGAACATGAACAGCGTGAAGACCATCGGGAAGAACTTCATGCCCGCGTTGCCGGCGCCTTCGCGCAGCATGCCTGCAATGAACTCGTAGGACATTTCCGCAACAGACTGCGCACGACCGGGAATGAGCCCGCGCTGGGAGGTTGCGAAGTAGAGAAAGCCTGCAGCGCTGGCGACCGTTGCCACCATGAAGAGCGACGCATTGGTGAAGGAAAAGTCCATACCGCCGATCTCGATCGGAATGATCTGCCGGATCTCAAACTGATGGGTCGGATCGTTAGCCACCGTCTACCTTCCTTATACCTTCACTCGCATCACCCTGAAAACAACCTTGACGGCTGCCTTCACGGCTTTCGCACCTTGTTGCGCTTGTCGCCCATCTCGGGCGGCATCGCCACCATTCCGACAGCGCGCATAACATTCAACACACCGGCGCAGAAGCCCAAGAGGAGAAGAATAATCAGTCCCCAGGGCCCTGTACCCGCAAAACGATCGAGAAGATAGCCGAGCATCGCCCCCACCGCGATTGCGGCGATGAATTCCGAAGAGATTTTCAGACCGAGTGCCATCCCGCGACGGCTTTCCCCGCTCTGTGCGTCCCTCTTCGCTTCACTCGCCTCTTGCGCGTCCACTTCCGCCAGTTCGGCGGCCAGACGGCGGCGGCGCTGCTCCAGACCCTCGTCCCGGTCATCCGTCATGTGCGATCTCCCTTGCCGTCTCGCGGCATCAACGGCTTGGGGACCTTGCGATCCGTCCGAAACATGCTGACAGCGAGGGATTTCGCGCCTTCCGGCCCGTTTTCAAGTCGGGCGCAACATAGTTTTGCGTGCCCGCATAGTCAAGGCATACGAAAGCACCATCCAAGATGGAGAAATTCGCATAAAATCAGTGCGTTATCTCCGGCGATCGCCACTTCTGAAAAACTTGTGAGGGAATCGCTGCGACGAATGGCGCAGGATCAGCTCCAGCCGCCGCCGTAGGTGCGATAGAAGACGTGCAGTCCGATCCGGCCGACCTTCTTCATCGACTTCGCCCAGCCGGGGCGGACGTAGACTGCATGGTAGTGCGTGGAGGAGCCCACTTCACTCAGCCAGATCTTTCCTGCCGTCACCGCCATGGCGACGTCGCGCGCGATCTTCCAGTGGTGTTCAGAGCGAACGCGGTCGCGGATGTTGTCGCAGGCAAAGGAGAACTGGCAACGATTGCGCCAGTCCTTGTTCTGATAGACGACGCCACAGATGGTGTCCGGATAGGCCGGATTGCGGACTCGGTTGAGAATCACCTGGCCGACAGCCGCCTGCCCGCGCGCCGATTCTCCACGGGCCTCGAAATAGATGCCGGATGCGAGGCATTGCTGCTCGCGTGCAGAAAAGACCTCCGGCGGCAGCGGGGTCGCGGCCCAGGCGTGATCGTCGGTGGCGATCGGCGGGATGAAGCGGCCCGGTTCGGGTGCCTTGAGGATCGCGTCAAAGGGCGACTGCCGGGCAAAGTCGGGCTCCGGCGGCGCATAGGCGGTCGCCAGCACGTCCGCCTGGTCGTTGGTCACCAGACCGGCGATCAGGGTGGAGACTCCGGGAGCCGGTTGCTCCTCCTTGCGGAAATAGAATTCGGCCAGTTCGATCGGTTTCGCCTCGGCGCCCGATCTTGCAAAGGAGGCCAGTTCCTCCTTCTTTTCCAGCGGCAGCGTCAGGGCGCTGGTGCGCTGGAGGACGGAACCTGCCGAAAAGGCTTTCGGCGGCTGCATCGGCTCGACCACCACGACGCGGCCCTTCTTTTCCTTGCGATTGACGCGGTCCTCGTCAGGCGTCGTCTCGCCCACTGCCGAACCGCCAGCGAAGGCGACCTTGCGACCGTCGGCGAGCGTCACGCCGGCATCGGCGGGCAAGACGCGCTCCATGTCAGGGAAGGCCAGTTCGGAAGAGTGGATGGAACCTGCCGGCGACTGGGTCATGACAACGCGCCACCTGTGGCTGGAATCAAGACCGGACAGGAGATCGGAAAGATCTCCGTGCGCCGCAGCCGAAGGAAAGCCCAACCAGCAGGCAAGGCCGAAGACGGCCGGGGCAGCCCACGCATCGGCGCGCAGCTTGCGACTCAGTACGCTAATCGAACGCAAAACCGGTAC
The DNA here is from genome assembly GCF_056530405.1 of Rhizobium sp. PK7-22. Classification (NCBI taxonomy): domain Bacteria; kingdom Pseudomonadati; phylum Pseudomonadota; class Alphaproteobacteria; order Hyphomicrobiales; family Rhizobiaceae; genus Rhizobium; species Rhizobium sp. PK7-22. Next base: position 1,509,365 of record NZ_CP096514.1, on the reverse strand, counting down.
TCCACGGGACACAGATGCAACCCGGGAAGAATCAATCATTAACCTTGATGACGAGTTAACGCAGCCGCGGGGAACCCGCGGCTCGGTGCGAAAATTAGCGAGATCACACGAACGTTAGATGATCACCTGCGTCCCGAGCTCAACCACCCGATTGGCCGGCAGGCGGAAATAATCGGTGGGATCGATCGCTACACCGGCGAGCGCGATGTAGAGCCGGTCCTGCCACATGGGCATTCCCGAATCGGCATCCGGGATCAGCTTGCGCCGCCCCAGGTAGAATGAGGTCGACATGATGTCGAACTTGAAGCCGCTCTTGCGCAGCTGCGCCAGCGCCTGTGAAACATTGTGCGACTGCATGAAGCCGAAGCGCAGCTCCACCAGGGTGAAGCGGTCCGAGATCCGGGTGGCCGTAAACCTCTCCTCTGCTGCAACCCGCGGCTGGTTGAGGGTTTGCACCGTGAGGATGACGTTCTTTTCGTGCAGGACGTGGTTGTGCTTGATGTTGTGGAGAAGTGCCGCTGGTACCGTGTCGGGATCGGCCGTCAGGAAGATCGCGATACCCGGAACCGAAACCGGCGCATTGGCGCTCTTGCGCTCGATCATCGGCGCGAAGGTGGCCAGCGGCACGTCGACCCTTCGGGTCTTCTGGAACAGGATGGCGTTGCCCCGCTTCCACGTCCACATGATGACCGTGAAGACGGCGGCCATCAGCACGGGCACATAGCCGCCATCGTGCAGCTTCAGCAGATTGGCGGCCAGGAAGATCAGCTCCAGCAGCAGCAGGGGCGCCAGCAGCACCAGCGCGAGCGGCAGGGACCAGTTCCAGCGGCTGCGCACGAACTCGAAAGCCATCAGCGTGGTGACCACCATGGCCCCGGTGACGGAGATGCCATAGGCCGTGGCAAGTGCTTCGGAACTGCCGAAGCTCAACACCAACGCGATGACGCCGAACAGCAGGATCATGTTGACGGTGGGCAGGAAGATCTGGCCCGTGTGGGTCTCCGAGGTGAAGAGGATCTCCATGCGCGGCAGGTAGCCGAGATGGATCGCCTGGCGCACCAGCGAGAAGGCGCCGGTGATCACCGCCTGGCTTGCAATGATGGTGGCAGCGGTCGCCAGGATCACCATGGGCAGGAGGGCCCAATCGGGAAACATCAGAAAGAAGGGATCGCTCATTGCTTCCGGATGATCGAGAATCAGTGCGCCCTGGCCGAGATAGTTCAGCGTCAGCGCCGGAAAGACGAGCAGGAACCAGGCCCATTGGATGGGCCTGCGACCGAAATGGCCAAGATCGGCGTAAAGGGCTTCCGCGCCGGTGACCGTCAGGAAGACTGCACCCAATACGACGATCCCGAGGAACTGCTCGCGGATCATGAACTGCACCGAATACCAGGGATTGAAGGCCGCGAGGATGCCAAAGTCGTCGGAGATGTGGAGGACGCCTGCTGCGCCCATCGCAATGAACCAGACGGCGGTGATCGGGCCGAAGAAACGCGACACCGCACCCGTGCCGCGCGACTGGATGGCAAAGAGCCCAATGAGGATGCCGATCGAGATCGGCAGGACCCAGCTCTCCATGTCGGGGGCGATCAGCTTCAGGCCTTCCACTGCCGAGAGCACCGACAGGGCGGGCGTGATCATCGCGTCGCCGAGGAAGAGGGCCGCACCGATGAGGCCGAGAAACATCAGGACGGAGCGTTGCGAGGCCCCGGATCGTGTCAGCAGTGCCAGCAACGAAAGCGTGCCGCCCTCCCCGCCGTTGTCTGCCCTGAGCAGGAACAGCACGTATTTCAGCGTGACGATAATGGTGAGCGCCCAGATCATCAGCGAGATCAGACCGATCACCTCGAGGCGGGTGACCCCGTCCGCGGCAATCGGCTTCAGCGCCTCGCGGAAGGCATAGAGCGGGCTCGTACCGATATCGCCGTAGACGACGCCGACGGATCCGAGTGCGAGGGTGAAGAGGTTCTGGGGTGAAGGAGGAGAAGTAGGGAAATCATGATCGGCAGCAGTGGCCATGCGATGTCTGGCTCGGTCAGAGCCAGCCTTTCCAGCGGAAAAAGAAGAAGGGGATGATTGCGGAGAGCAGCATGGCAAAAAGCGCCATGGGATAACCCAGCGTCCAGTCCAGCTCCGGCATGAAATGGAAGTTCATCCCGTAGATGGAGGCGACCAGGGTCGGCGGCAGGAAGACCACGGCGGCAATCGAGAAGATCTTGATGATCGCATTCTGCTCGACGTTGATCAGCCCGAGCGATGCGTCCAGCAGGAAGGAGATGTTGCCGGCAATGAATGCTGCGTGTTCCGACAGCGTCTCGACATCATGGGCAACCGTCTTGCAGAGATCGGCGCAGGCACGATCCTGCTTGATCGTGGGAAGGTTCCTGAGGAACGTCAGCAGGCGCGACAGGGAGCCGAGACTGTCGCGCACCTTGGTGACCAGCCGGTGCTGGTCGGCAATATCGGCGAGCTTGTTTTCCAGAAACTGGGGCGGACGCCGTTTGCCGCGGTTTCGGAAGATCTCGCCCGACAGTTCGTCGAGACCGGCAACGGCGCCTTCGAGGACCTCGGCCGTCCGGTCGGCAATCGTCTCCAGCAGGCGTGACAGGACGGCGAGCCCACTGTCCAGATCGCCCGAACGGCGCCCCAGTGACGCGACGAAGAGCTGAAAGGCTTTCGGTTCGGCGTAGCGGACGGTGAGCAGCGTGTTGCCGGCCAAAATGAAGGCCACGTCGGTCAGGGCCGGCTGGCCGGAGTCGACCCTCCAGACCAGCGAGGAGGTCATGAAGATCGCGTTGGCGACGGTATAGAGGCGGCTGGACGGCTCGATATCCTTCAGCTCGTCACGCGTCGGCACCTCGATGCCGAGCAGGGACTCGACGAAGGCATCCTCGGCGGCGGTGGGATTGAGCAGGTCGATCCAGACGAAGGCCTGTGCACCATCTGCCGGGCCGGTAGAGGCCGACAGCGTCTCGAGAGATCCGTCTGCACGATAGGCATTGATCAAGTTGTCTCTCCGAGACTGAGGGCCGGCGGGAAACTCCAGACGGAACGGAGGGTTCCGCGGTCTGCCAGCTCCGCCAGACACTCGTGCAGCGGACGCGGCATATAGCGGCCACTCAGGTCACAATCAATCCCGCACATGGCGGTGCCCGTGAAACGCTACTCGAATACGATCGCCGGCGCCGGCCGTACCGTCTGGCCCTTCAGTTGCGCCCAGACACGCGTGGCGATGTCCCGGTAGATCTTTGCCGCAGGACTATCCGGATCGGCCACCACCACAGGCGTGCCGGCGTCCGACCTTTCGCGGATATCGATCGTCAGGGGGACCTCGCCGAGGAAAGGCACACCGATGCGCTCGGCTTCGTTGCGGGCGCCGCCATGGCCGAAGATATCGTAGCGGGCGCCGGTATCGGGGGCGAGGAAGTAGCTCATGTTCTCGATGATCCCGAGCAGCGGAACTTCCACCTTGCCGAACATGGAGATTGCCTTGCGGGCGTCGATGAGGGCGAGATCCTGCGGCGTGGAGACGATCACGGCGCCGGCGAGCGGCACCTGCTGGGCCATGGTCAACTGCACGTCGCCCGTGCCGGGCGGCATGTCGACCACCAGAACGTCGAGATCGCCCCAGGCAACCTCGCGCAGCATCTGCAGGAGCGCCGACTGGACCATCGGGCCGCGCCAGATCATCGCGGTCTCCTCGTCGACGAGGAAGCCCATGGACATGGCCTTCAGACCGTAGTTCTCCATCGGCACGATGATGCGGTTATCGATCTGCTGCGGGCGACCCGAGATCTTCAGCAGCCGCGGGACCGACGGGCCATAGATGTCAGCGTCGAGGATCCCGACCCGCAGGCCGTTTGCCTGCAGCGCCAGAGCCAGATTGACGGCCGTCGTCGACTTGCCGACGCCGCCCTTGCCGGAGGCCACGGCAATGATGGCTTCGACGCCCGGGACGCCGGCCTTGCCGGGTCGGGCCGGTTCCGGATGCGGGTGAGAATGCGCATGGGCTTTCGGCTGCGGCTGTGGCGGCCTTTGCGGCTGTGGCCGGGGCGTCTGCGGTCCGGCACCCGCCTTGCGATCGGCCGTCAGGGTGACCAGCGCGCCCGTGACGCTCGGCATCGCCTTCACCGTCCGTTCGGCTGCGACACGCATCGGCTCAAGCTCGTTTGCCCGCTCGGCAGGAACGGTGATGGAGAAATAGACCTTGTTGTCGGAGATGAACACGTCGGAAATCATGCCGAGCGAGACGAGGTCGCCTTCGAGATCCGGCCCACGCACGTTGGCGAGCGTTTCAAGGACCTGTTCCTTCGTCACGTCAGGCATAGCGCACTCCTGTCAATCCGACCCACGACCGCGTCGCGGCTTTCGAGACCTTATAGGAGGTGCGTGCTTGCTGCTGCAACCGGAATGAAGTCGCCGTCCGATCGGCAGCCAGTGGCGCTCAGGATCGGACGGCGGCTTTTCCTGCGGCGTCTCTGCGGACGCTTCTCAGTCCCCTCTGGACCTGAGGGGTGCGATGCATGAAGTATGCCAAGTCTGAATTCCCGGAAATCTGCCTGTTTCCACCAATGTGCCCATGTATTCTGAGCAAACGGCAGAGCCATCGGCTAGGAATTAGGCAGATCGTGCATGCGGAAAGCATGTATACCTGCAGAAGCCGTACGTAAGGGAGGGTTACTTGATGAGGCCGGTGCGAAGGGCCTTCGCCACCGCCTGCGTCCGGTTGACGGTATCGAGCTTCTTTGCCGCTCGATTGAGGTAGTGATTGACGGTATGCTCGGACAGGCCGAGAATCTCGGCAATTTCCGCGCTGGTCTTGCCGGCTGCCGTCCAGTTCAGGCAATCGACCTCCCGATCGGACAGGCTATCTGCGGCTCGCATCGTCAGGCTGCGGATTTGTCCGAGCGTCTCGTAAATGTGGATGAAGAGGTAGCTCAGCTCCATCATCTGCTGAGTGTCGAAGATGGTTCTATCCCCGATGAGGGCAATGGATCCCCGCAGCCCGGTCCCGTCGTGAACGGGAAAATGCGCACCTTGCGTCAAGCCGTATCGCCCGAACATCTCCTCGGAGGCATTGTTGCCCCGCTCCTTGCTAACCGTCGACATATCGATAGCAAAGGGGACTGCCGATTCGCGCAGACGCTTGAGCACCGGGCTGGAGGCGAGCAAGCCTTCCCGGTCGAAGGCGGTGATCAGTTCCGCCGGCAAATTCGTGATGACCGTATTCGAAGCCAGGGTCAGCGACGTCTGAGGCGGCAGGTTCACCACCATGAAGACCCTTGCGCCGTATTCCTCCGTCAGCCGCCTCATGAAACGAAAGATGTCGAACTGTGTCTTCAGTCCGGCAATTTCCTGAAGCTTGGCTTCCACTGAATCAGTCCGGACACATTTTTCCGTTTGCGGCATAGGCCCAAATTCTCGCTTTTCCTGTCAGGACCCAGGCTTGGGACACGGGCGCCGACTGGAATAAAATCATTTCGGCAGCGCTGCATGCCCAGGATGGTCGCGAGCAGAACCACCCGAACACGTTGAACTGCAAAGACAATGCAGAGGTATGCTGAAAGTATTCCGATGGCAATTCCTAATCCTGACATAAGATCGGTTTATCCAGCCTCGCTCCATGTTCCCATCCAAAGGAAGCCAGTGCGGGCTTGCCCTCCGGCATCACGACATACAGATTGCGCGCCTGGTAATCAGAGGAGCACTGCATGTCTGCTACAGTTTTCGCCGGCCACATCCTTTCATCCACCGTTTGCGAGCTGGGCGAGGGACCGAGCTATGAAGTGGAAACCGACACGCTGTGGTGGTTCGACATCCTCGGCAGGACGCTCCATGAACTAAGCCTGGCATCCGGTGAGCAGCAGGCCCATCCGCTTCCTGTCATGGCCAGCGTGGTGGCGCGGATCGATGACGAAAAGCAGTTGCTGGCGACCGAAAGCGGCCTCTTCATCCGCAACCGCATGGACGGCACCCTCTCCCTCTACTGCGAACTGGAGCCCGGCCGGCGGTCCAACCGGTCGAACGACGGCCGCATCCATCCGAGCGGCAGCCTCTGGATCGGGACCATGGGCAAAGGCGCAGAAGAGGGCGCCGGTGCAATCTACCATGTCGCGCAGGGGCGGGTCACAAAGCTGTTCGGCGATATCTCCATTCCCAATTCGATCTGCTTCTCGGCGGACGGGAGAACTGGCCATTTCGTCGACACACGGGTGAACCGGCTGATGCGCGTGGCGCTCGACCCTGCCACCGGCCTGCCGACCGGTCCGGCGTCTGTGCTGGTCGACACCAGTGACCGTCCGGGCGGCATGGATGGCTCCGTATGCGACGCGGAGGGCAACATCTGGAACGCAAGGTGGGGCGGAGGCCAGCTCGACTGCTATAGCGCCGACGGCGTCCACCTCTCTGCCCACGCGCTGCCGGCAAAAAGGACCACCTGCCCTGCCTTCTACGGCCCAGACCTCGACACGCTGGCGATCACCTCCGCTTGGGAGGGCCTGAACGCCGCTGAACGGGAGGAAGACCGGCATGCGGGGCAGATCTTCGGCCTCGCAATAGAAGCCCGGGGAATAGCGGAGCCAACATTCCGGCTCTGACCGGGCCGGATGGGATCACAGAAGGCTCCGGCTCACCGGTCTCTTGAGCATCTCATGCGTTGACAGCCGCGCACGTGACAGCGGACATCGGGAACCAACCCCTGGCCTGGCCATTGTATTGCCGGAGCGGCAGCGACACCACAGACGCTGCTCCGGTAACGAGAAAAGGTAGGTTAGACATGAATAAGACATTCAGCACACTGGCGGCGGCAGCCGTCCTGATGGCCTCTACCGCGATCGCGCCGGCACTGGCCCAGACCACCAATCCAGCGACACCGGCTTCCCCGGCCGCTCCGGCAGATCCGGCGATGCAGCCCATGGATGGCAGTGCAGCCGCTCCGGCAGCAGGCACCACGGGTAGCGCCGCTGCACCAGCGACTTCCGACACGTCCACCGACATGGCGGCAGGTTCTGGTACCTACATCACCGAGCAGTCGGAAACACAGATCAGCGCCAACGATTACATCGGGAAGCCCGTATACAACTCCGAAGACGAGAGCATCGGTGACGTCAACGACCTCATCCTGGAAGAACAGGGCGGCATCGTCGCGGCCGTGATTGGCGTCGGCGGGTTCCTCGGCATCGGCGAAAAGGATGTTGCCGTCCCGATGGACCTGATCACGATGTCGCGGGATACCGAGACCAACGAGATCCGCCTGACTACCACTGAAACCGCCGAATCGCTCGAGGCAGCGCCGGAATTCATGACCCTGGATGACCAGCAGGCGGCAACCGACGCCAGCACCACCTCGGCGACCGGCACCGCCCCCATGCCGGAAACCAACGCCACAACCCCGTCGACGACCCAGCCTAACGACTGAGTCTGGAACGAGGGACGCGTTGAGGCATAATGATGAGGCGGTGCTGCGGCGCCGCCTTTTCATGTTCAGGCATCCAAAAGTCTGAAGAATGCGACGACCTACTAGCTGCGCTGGGAGGCGACCGTGCCGTAGTGTTGCTGCAGGTAGTGCTGGGTTGCGGCTGCGTCTACCGGCTTGCCGTAATAGTAGCCCTGCCCCATTTCGCAGCCGAGCGCTGTCAGCTTTTCGGCATCGGCGACACTCTCGATGCCTTCTGCAACCACTTCGAGATCGAGACCCGCGCACATGGCCACGATGGCCTTGACGATATGCTCCGATGCGCGGTCGGTGGTAATCTGGGAGACGAAGGCGCGGTCGATCTTGACCTTGTCGAACGTGAAGTCTCTGAGGCGGCCAAGGCTCGACTGGCCGGTTCCGAAGTCATCGAGCGAGATCTTCACGCCGTGGGCCTGGAGGTCGGCGATGATACGGTGGGCGGTATCGGCAGACGTCATCACCGCAGTCTCTGTGATTTCAAGTTCCAGACGCCGCGGATCGAGTCCGACCTGCGCCAAGGTTGCCAGGATGCTCTGGCTTGTCCCCGTATCCATCAACTGGGCCGATGACAGGTTGAATGACAGGAACAGCTCATTCGGCCAATGCAATGCGGCCTCGGCCGCCTTCCGAAGCAAGGTGTCCGACAGGGCATCAATGAACCCGCGCTCTTCCGCAAGCGGTACGAAGATGGAGGGTGAAACGAAGCCGAGATCGGGGTCGATCCAGCGCGCCAGTGCCTCGAAACCAAGAACCGCACCGTCTCGAAGGCGGACGATCGGCTGGAAATGCGTATCGACGGCATCGGCGATCACGGCGGTCCTTAGCGCCTGCTCAAGCTGCGTCGAGCGCTTCATCTCCTGCGCGATTTCCTGCGAGAATACCGTGATTTGCCCCCGCCCGCGTCGTTTCGAGCGGTAGAGCGCCGTTTCCGCGCTCTTCAGCAAGTCCTCGAATTCCTCGCCGGCGAAGGGGTAGATGGCAAAGCCGAAGGAGGCCGAGAGACGAACGTTGCGGTCGCCGAGGTCATAGGGGGCCGACAGGACATCCTTCATCATCTGGCCGATACGCTCGGCGCCCAAACGTTCGAACACCAGCGGCAGAACGAAAGCGAATTCATCACCGTCGTGACGCGTCACGGTCGCACCGTCGGGCATGCACGCCTTGAGACGATGGGCGACCTGACAGAGAATTTCGTCACCTGCCTCGGCGCCGAAAAGATCGTTGATCGGCTTGAAGCCGTCGAGATTGGCGATGCAGATGGTGAAGGGTGCAGGATCCTGCGCGCGCTCGGCAGAGAGCAGCCGCACCTTGTCCCTCAGGCGATAGCGATTGCCAAGACCTGTGAGAGGGTCGCTGTATGCCATTGCCTGCAGTTCGTTTTGACTGACCTGCGGCAACAGATTGCCCGCCGACGCCATGGGAAATCCGATACTCTGTACACATTCATTCCCGACAATGAGGCAGAAAGATTAATAAACCTCTCTGCCCCGCTTTGCATAAATCGAACGTGTTCAGGCCCTTAGAGCGATATGGGCAGGCATGTGGGCCGCAAATACCGCCTCCAGCATCTCGGGGCTCAAGGGTTTCAGGATGACGTCGTTCATGCCTGAAGCGAAGCAGTCGTTCCGGTCCCGATCAAAGGGATGCGGCAAGACGCCGATGATCGGCGTCGGCGACAAACCCATTTCTCCCGCTTCAACTTCGCGGATACGGCGGGCTGCCTCGAACCCGTTGATGCCCGGAAGGGTGATATCCATCAACACCAGGCGCGGCGACAGATCCCGCCACAGGGCGACCGCCTCCTCACCGTCCTTGGCAATCTTGAAGCGATACCCGAAGCCCTCCAGTATCCGTGAAAAGACGATCTGGTTTACCGCATTGTCCTCCGCCACCAGGACATCGATCAGGTTTCCGGCTTCCACTACGGTATCTTGCAGCTCGCCACCGACGGGGGTGGCCGGACGCAGGCTGAAGATGTCGGCGACATGGGTATGCAGGCCACCTATCAGCTGATCGTGCTCCGCAACGATCATGGGAACAGCAAAGCGCGAAGCCACCGCGGCGCAGGGCCCCGACAGGTCGGAATCGACCAGCAACAGATCGACCGTCACGCGCGCTTCACCTGCTGCGACAAGAAACATCTCCATTTCGTGGGCGTTGCGCACGGCGGCAGCGTCGGCACCCAGTTCAGCCAGCGCCTCCACGGCCGCCGCCGACAGTGCCAGAGACGCTGTCGCGATGAGAACCTTGCGGCCGGCGATGTCCTGTATGGCAAGTCCGTAGTCCACGGCAGAGCGCCGAACCTCGGCTTCATCGGCCGGGGCCTGAGTTGTGAGGCTCTGAAGGGTAGGCGTCTCTTCGATTGCGGTGACGATGAAGTAGCGACCCGGCTTGCCGATGCGGAACTGTCGCACCACAGCGTCCATTTCCATGCCGTCGGCAGTGGAAAGGCGCTCCGGGACAGTGACGAAAATGCCGTTCCGGGCAATCTGATGCCCTATGCCTTCCAGGCGCCGGGCGACTTCAGGGGCGAAGACTTCGCCCGGGGTTCTGCCAAGAATTTCATCCACCGGCATACCGACGAAGCGGCTGAAGCTCTGGTTGGCGCCAACGTAGACCATGTCCTGCGTCTTGACGCAGACGGCAAACGGCAGTTGATCGATGACGTCTTCCAGGAGCTGGACCCGCTCGGCAGTCGCATGCAGCTGATCCTCGCGTTTTTTCTGCTCGGAGATGTCCTGCACGACGCAGACGCCATAGCCATTGGGAAGACGTCGCTTCTGATAGCGAACCCAGCGGTCGCCGCGTTTCTCGACAAATTCCGAGCGCTCCTTCCAGAGCGACGCGATTTTGTTCGCGATCCAGTCGTCGCGGCCCATCGGTTGGCTCTGCCGACCGTCGCCGGGAAAGTCCCGACCACCCGCATAGTAGAGAGCGTCGAGCAGATCACGCAGGCGGGTCCCGACAGTGAGGAGGGATGGAGGGACAGGCACAAGCGTCGGGTCCGACGAGCTTGCGTAAACAAGTTCGTCGTTGCGATCATACAGCAGGACAGTTGCCGAGACCGCCTCCGTCACCGTTTCCAACAGCATGCCGGGGATATTTGCCTCCGGCCACACCGTGGCATTCGTTTCTTGCTCTTCCCGTATCACAGATCAGATCTCGATATTGGGCGCCTCGCTGCCGGTTTTGTGAAACGAGCGTCGGCGTCCTCTTAGCGGTGGGTCGGGCATGCTGGTATCGGCGCGGCTGCCTCTCGTCGCGATCACAATCCCAGCTGATTGCGATCAGAAGCATCCGGGGATGCTGGAATTCCCCGTTCTCCAGAACCCTATGGAGATTGTCTTAAGAGCCGCTTAATCTCGACCGCGAGGTCTTCCCATCCCGGAGCGAATCCGGGAAGATCACGGGATGGCAGTCAAGCTCCTTTCAGAGACCCTCATCAACCAGATCGCCGCCGGCGAAGTGATCGAACGCCCGGCCAGCGCAGCCAAGGAATTGGTCGAGAACGCCATCGATGCGGGGGCGACTCGAATCGAGATTGCAACCGCCGGCGGAGGTAAAAGCCTGCTGCGGATCACCGACAACGGCTGCGGCATGGATGCCCGGGACCTGGAGCTTGCCGTCCGGCGCCACTGTACCTCCAAGATCACCGAGAGCCTCGACGACATCCGGACGCTCGGCTTCCGGGGCGAGGCGCTGCCATCGATCGGATCGGTGGCGAAAGTTACCATTACCAGCCGGAGGAGCGGCGATGCGCAGGGATCGCAGGTCTCGGTCATCGGCGGCACCACCTCCCCCGTCCGCCCGGCTGCCGCCAACCAGGGGACCGTCGTGGAGGTCCGCGACATCTTCTTCGCAACGCCCGCACGACTGAAATTCCTGAAGTCTGAGCGCGCGGAAGCCGGAGCGATCACCGAGATGGTGAAGCGCATGGCGATCGCCTTCCCGGCCATCCGTTTCGTGCTTTCCGGGCCGGACCGGTCGACGCTCGAACTGCCGTCTACGGGCGAGGATGCGCTGGCCCGGATCGCCCAGATCCTCGGGCGCGATTTCAAGGATAATGCGATCGAGATCGACGCACGCCGCGACGAAGTGTCGCTGACCGGCTTTGCCGGCGTGCCCACCTTCAACCGCGGCAACTCCGCCCATCAATACGCATTCGTCAACGGACGGCCTGTCCAGGACAAGCTGATACTATCGGCCATCCGCGGCGCCTATGCCGAGACCGTGCCGTCCGGCCGCTATCCCGTCGCCGTCCTCTCCATCGACCTCGATCCGGCCTTCGTCGACGTCAATGTTCACCCGGCCAAGACCGATGTCCGCTTCCGCGACCCCGGGCTGGTGCGCGGCCTGATCGTCGGCGCCATCCGTGAAGCGCTTGCCCGCGAAGGCAGCCGTGCCGCAACCACCAGCGGAAGCGGTCTCGCCAGTGCTTTCCGTGTCGGGTATCCGGCTGCAGCGGCAGCCCAGCCGTGGTCTGCCGAGACCTCGCCTTCGCGGCCGCTGTGGCAGTCCGACGGTCTGTCGGAGGCGCCGCAGGCGCATTTCGGGACCATGACGATGCCATCGGCCCGGACAGAGCCTGCGTCCGAGGCCATCAACGTGTCCGCCGTGCAAGACGGCGGATCCCACCACCGGCTGGGGGCCGCAAGGGCGCAGCTGCACGAGAACTATATCGTGGCGCAGACGGACGACGGGCTCGTCATCGTCGACCAGCATGCGGCACACGAACGGCTGGTGTTCGAGGCGATGCGCAAGGCGCTCGACGCCGGGCGGCTGCCCTCGCAATCACTGCTCATTCCCGAAATCATCGACCTGCCGGAAGAGGACTGCGACCGGTTGATGGCACACGCCACCGAACTCGACCGCTTCGGCCTTGCCATCGAGCGCTTCGGGCCGGGTGCTATCGCCGTTCGCGAGACGCCTGCCATGCTGGGCGAGATCGATGCGGTGGGGCTGGTTCGCGATCTGGCCGACGAAGTCGCGGAGTGGAGCACCGCCGGGGGCCTGCGCGCAAAGCTCGAGTACGTCGCGGCCACGATGGCCTGCCACGGCTCGGTGCGATCCGGGCGGCGCCTGCGTCCCGAGGAGATGAACGCGCTGCTTCGGCAGATGGAGACGACACCGGGTTCCGGGCAGTGCAATCACGGCCGGCCGACCTATATCGAACTCAAGCTGACCGACATCGAGCGGCTGTTCGGGCGGAGTTGACCGGCGGTCGCAAGCCAGCAAGAGGCTGGTGCTGGCGTCGCACCCGCTGTAAAGCGAAGCGCATTATTTTCGGCAGGAGACGACAGATGAACCGGTTCGAGGGAAGCGGCAGCCGTGAAGCCAAGATCCGTTATCTCGATGGAGACTATCAGTTGCAGACGTCGGGATCGCATGTGATCTGTGCCGTGACCGGCGTGCAGATCCCGCTCGACGAGTTGCGCTACTGGAGCGTGGCGCGGCAGGAAGCCTATGTGGACGCCGCCGCCTCGATGGAGGCCGACAAGCGGGCGGGCACGCTGCCGAACCAGCGCCGGGCCTGAGGCCTTACAGGTTTTCCCGACCGTCCCGCAGCCGTCTCTGGCGGTAGGCAGCGACCGCCTGGTCGATGAGGGCGGCGGGGGCGTGAGGATCATCAAACTCCATATCGACCTCCACCACTTTGAGCTTTTGCAGAAGCGCATCTGCGGGGCCATGGCCACTGAGGAGGCGCATCGCATCCTTGGCAGTGGTCACCGGCAGGAGGCCCTGACGTTCGGCATCGGCCGCCAGGTCGGCAATCTCGTCGTCGCTGAAAAAGTGATGGTCGGGGAACGATCGCTTGACAGCGATGGTCGCGTCGAGAGCTTCCAGGGTGCGATAGAATTTTGCCGGATGGGCAATGCCCGCGAAGGCCAGCACCCGCTTTCCCGAAAGGTCCGGTGCCGGACGCGGCACGAGTGACGCGACGTAGACGGGCTTTCCTGCCCGAGCTGCCTGGCGCACGAGAAGATCGGCCGCATCGCCATCACCAACCTTGAGGATAGCGGAGAGCTGGCGCATCTGCTCGTCGATCGGCGCCCGTACCGGTCCACCGGGAACGAGATGGCCGTTGCCAATGCCGCGGACGCTGTCGATGACGATCAGCGCCACGTCGAGCTCGATGCGGGCGCTCTGGAAGCCGTCGTCCATGATGATCAGGTCAACGCCCTCGCTGATTAGCCTCTGGGCACCTTCGAAGCGGCGCCGCGAGATGACCGTCATGGCTTCGCGCGCCAGCAACAGAGCCTCGTCACCCACAGCCCCCGCCCGGTGATGGTGAGGATCGACGATCGTCGTGACATCGAGCGAGCCGCCGTAGCCGCGGCTGAGGAAGCCGGGCGTGAAGCCGCGTTCCTTTGCGACCCGCGCCAGCGTAATGGCCGTCGGGGTCTTTCCCGCACCGCCGACCGTGAAGTTTCCGACACAGATGACCGGCGCCGGCACACTGACCCGCTTGCCCTTCACCAGCCTGCGGCCGGCGACCCTGCCATACAGATAGGAGACGGGCGCCAGGCTCCAGGCACGCCAATCGGCTTTCGTCCACCAGAAAGGCGGCGCTTCCGACACCATCGATGAGGTCCCCCGGGATGTTACGCAACAGCAGAGCACAAAATGGCAGTTTTCCGAAAAAGGCAAGGGCGGGCGGTGGGTTGGCTGCTATCAGACGGACGCCACCGGTCGCGGCAGCAACGCCACCAGGGAAGCGATGCTGTCAAGGCAGATGTCCGCATGCGGCTGCAGGCTCTCCCTGCTTCCCGTCCCGGTCAGGACGCCAATCTTCAAAAGTGCGCCGGCGCCTGCCCCCATCACCATGTCGTGGTTGTTGTCGCCGACCATGGCAACGCGGGTTGGGGGAAGGCCTGTCGCGGCACAGAAGCCCAACACCATCCCCGGTTCCGGCTTCGGGCCGAAACCGCTGTCGTAACCCGCGACAAAATCGACGTATTCGGCAATCTCGAAGCGCGCTGCCGTCTGGCGGATCGAGAGCTCGTTGTCGCTGGAGGCAATGCCGAGCTTCAGGCCCCTGCCCTTCAGGGTCGAGAACAGGGTCCGAAGATCCGTCACGGGGACGGCATAGTCGGTCGCCCGAACGAAGAGCGCATCGAGCAGCTCCGTCAGGTCTCTGATTGCCAGCGGCGAGCCGGCGGCCACAAAGCCCGCCGCGATCTCTGCGGCATTGCCGGCGGCAAACAGGCTGTCGGCGAGCGTATGGCCCGACACGGGATCCATGCCGGCCGCTCTCAGAAGGGGAAGTTCGAGATCGGGTCTACCGGCTGCCGCGATGCGGGCCGCCTCCCGGTTCACCGGTCCCCAGCTCTCGTCATAGCGGATGAGGGTGCCATCTTTGTCGAAGAGTATCCCGGCGATGTCACCGAAACGATCGAGGCTCATTGCGCCGCCACGTTGCGGGGCTGGAGCCGGGCGCTGACGGTGAGCGGATTGATGTAGGGCTCCAGGGCCTTCACGGTGGCCGAAAGGGCGCCACGCATCTCCTGCACCGTCTCCTGGCCGGCTTCGATCATCTTCTTGCGTGCGACGTCGTTGCTCAGCAGATAATGCACGGCCTTGGCCAGCATTTCGGTATCGCGCACCAGGCGGGCGCCGCCCCTGCGCACGAGGTTCGCGTAGGCATCGCGAAAATTGTCGACGCGGCTTCCGGACAGGACGGCACAGCCGACCATGGCAGGCTCGAGCGGGTTCTGCCCTCCCTCGCCGGTCAGCGATCGGCCGACGAAGGCAACCTCCGTCAGGCGCAGATAGAGGCCCATCTCGCCCATGCTGTCACCCAGGAAGACGTCGGTCTCCGGGGTGATCGCATCGTTGCGCGACCGCCGCGCCACGATGAGGCCCTGCGCCTTCAGCATCTCCTCGATCCCATCCGCCCGGTCCGGATGGCGAGGCACGATGATCGTCAGCTGACCATTGCGCGCCTTCAGCGCCTTGTGGATCTTGCCCGCCGCCTTCTCTTCGCCTTCAAAGGTCGAGATGGCCGCCCATGTCCTGCGACCGCCGATCTCCTGCCGGTAGCGCTCGACGAGTTCTGCATCGAAGGGCGGCGGATCGGTGTCGCCCTTGAGATTGCCGGAGACGAGCACCGGCCAGGCGCCGAGATCACGGAAGCGTTCGGCGTCCAGATCGCTTTGTGCCACCACAAGCGACATCTGACCGAACAGTGTCTCCGCAACGCGGTCGTAGCGCCGCCAGCGATCGAACGAGCGGTCGGAGATCCGGGCGTTGACGCGGATCTGCGGGATCTTGCGGCGGGCAAGCTCCATCACGGTCGTCGGCCAGATCTCCGATTCCGCCGTGATGCAGGCGTCCGGCCGCCAGTAGTGCAGGAAGCGTTTGATGGGAAATTTCAGGTCGATCGGTACGTACTGGTGGATGACCTGCTCGCCGAGCCGCGTCCGCACCAGCTCGGCGGAGGTCACGGTGCCAGTGGTCAGCAGCACGTGGATTTCGCGCCGGCAGAACTCGCGCATGAGCGGGATCATCGCAAGCGTTTCGCCCACACTTGCGGAATGCACCCAGACCAGGGGGCCGCGTGGCCTTGGCGCACTCGGATAGCCGAACCGCTCGTTGCGGCGCTGGCGATCTTCCTTGCCCTTGTAGGCACGGTAGGCAAGGTAGGGCGAGGCAAGCGGATACAGCACGATGCCGGCGACCCGGTAGCCTGCCAGAGCCACGCGCGCCAAGCCCTTGCTCATGCCGTATGCCTTCGATGGGTGGTGGCTGCCTGCAACAAGCTGAATGTCCTCCGCGCAATCATCCGTCACCGGATCATTGCTTTCGAATTGCGTCAAAACCGGGTTTTACAGGACGCGGCAACGAGATCAAAAACGTCGGTCGCAGCCGTTTCTATCCGCAAATGATGCTATTCGCCTTTGACATCCGGGTCGAGCAGCTTGTGCATATGGACAATGAAGTAGCGCATCTGAGCGTTGTCGACCGTCTGCTGCGCCTTGCCGCGCCACGCTGCAAGGGCGCTGGCGTAGTCGGGATAGATCCCGACGACATCGAGGTTCGCGAGGTCCTTGAACTGCACCCCGGCAAGGCTCGAAAGTTCGCCGCCGAACACGAGATGGAGCAATTGCTTCTTTTCGCTTGTTTCCGTCATTCTCTTCACCCTTTTGCCGGTCCCCCCGGCAACCCTGATTGCGACACGCAGGCGGAAAGGTCAACCCGTCGGATCGTCCGGCATGAACATCCGCAGCTTGTCCAGCGCATGCTCCGCGCCGGCGCGCAGCACGCCGTGCTTGACGCTTTCCCTGTTATAGACGAGACGGCGCCCCTCAGCATCGACCAGGCGGCCGCCGGCGCGCTCCAGGATGAGGTCGGCTGCCGCAAGGTCCCAGTCATGGGAATTGCGCTTGACGATCGTGCCGTCGATCGTGCCGTCGGCGGTCATGGCCAGCCGATAGGCGAGCGACGGGACGTGGCGCACCCGGTGGACGGAGTTTTTGTGTTCCGGCTGGACCAGCTTCAGCACGTCTTCCGCGACAGCAAGCTTCAAGGGTTCGACGGCCGAGGGATGTGACACGGTGATCAATTTTCCGTTCTTCAGCGCCGGCTCGTCCACGGATGCCGTGAACTCCTCGTCGAAAGCCGGCGCGACCAGAACGCCGGCCACCGGCTGCCCGCGATGCACGACGGCAACGGAGACGCACCAGGTCTTCTCGCCTGCGATGAAGGCGCGGGTGCCGTCGATCGGATCGACCACGAAAAGCGTGTCGCAGGAGAGCCTTGCCACATCGTCGTCAGTCTCTTCCGACAGCCAGCCGTAGGCGGGGCGAGCAGCCATCAGGATGCTCTGGAGCGTGTCATTGGCGGCATAATCCGCGGCACTGACGGGGGAGCGTCCCTCCTGCTTCCACCAGACCTCCGGCGATTGGCCGAAATAGCTCAGCGCCACCTTGCCCGCCTCCATGGCCGCCAGCCGGATCAGCGCCAGATCTTCGCGCCAGCGTTCAGCATCGACCTCCATCGGCATCAGCGGCCTGCCAGGGTCATGCCCTCGATGGCAATCGTCGGCGAGGCGACCCCGAACTTCCGGTCGATGTCGTTTGCCGGCGTAAGCCGCATGAACATGTCCTTGAGATTGGAGGCGATCGTCACCTCGGAGACCGCATAGGCGAGTTCGCCGTTCTCGATCCAGAAGCCGGTTGCGCCACGGCTGTATTCGCCGGTCACCATGTTGACGCCCTGGCCGATGAGTTCGGTCACGTAGAACCCGGTGCCGATGCCGCGGATCAGATCCTCGGGCGAGACATCGCCCGGCTCGAGCGCCAGGTTCGTCGAGCTTGGGCCCACGGATGTGCCGCCGCGGGAGCCGCGGCCATTCGTCTCCAGCCCCAGTTCCCTGCCGGTCGAGGTGGAGAGGAACCAGTGGTTCAACACGCCGTCCTCGATCATCACGAGGCGCTTGCCGGATACACCTTCGCCATCGAAGGGACGCGAGGAGGAGCCACGCACGATCATCGGGTCGTCGGTGATTCTGAGGCCGGACTTCAGCACCTGCTTGCCCATCTTGTCGCGCAGAAAGCTCGTCTTGCGGGCAACGGAAGCGCCGTTGATGGCGCCGGCGATATGCCCGACGAAGCCGCGCGCAAGGCGAGGATCGAAAACGACGGTGAGGTCCTTGCCGGTCGGCACCTGGCGCGGATTGACCCGCTTCACGACGCGCTCGCCGGCGCGTCGGCCGATGTCCTTGGGGTCGTCGAGGTCGGCGAAGAAGAGGCGGCTGTCGAAATCGTAGTCACGCTCCATCTTCGTGCCCTCGCCGGCAATGACGCTGACGGAACGGCCGAAGCGGGTGGCCATGTAGCTGCCGGAAAAGCCGTGGGAGGTGACGAGCACCAGTCCGCCCATGCCTGCCGACGCCCCGGCGCCGGACGAATTCTTGACGCCGTCCACATCGAGTGCCGCCTGCTCCATGTCGAGTGCGGCATCGCGCAGCGCGTCCGTCGGCACTTCCGTGGCATCGTAGAGATCAAGGTCGGGATAGTCGCGCGCCAGGTTGTCTTCGTCCGCGAGGCAGGCGTAGGGATCTTCCGGCGACACTTTGGCCATGGCGACGGCCCGTTCGGCGAGCGTCCTGATGTCGAAGCCCGGGTTGGCAGAGACGCTGGCGACGCGGTTGCCGACGAAGACCCTGAGCGAAAAGTCGTCGCTTTCCGACGCTTCCGTTCCCTCCACCTTGCCCAGGCGAACGCTCACCGATTTCGAACGGGAACGAACGACCACGGCGTCGGCCTGGTCGGCACCGGCGGCCTTGGCAAGTTCGATCAGCTGGGTTGCGCGGGTCAGAAGAGTTTCGGAATCAAATTCGGAGGTCATTGTGTACCTTTCGTTGCCGCTCCATTTATTGTGCGGCAAGTAAGGCATCAAGGCTCGTCTTCCGATTCTTCCGCTAACCCGCGCTGCGCAAGGTAGTTTTTCATGACGGAATCAGGATCTCTGTTCACGCAGATGCTGCTGCTGCTTGCGGGCGCGGTTATCGCCGCGCCTATTTTCCGCAAGCTCGGGCTCGGCACCGTGCTCGGCTATCTGGCGGCAGGCGTGGTGATCGGACCTATCCTGCAGCAGATCACCGAGGCCGAAGAGGTGCTGCATGTGGCGGAGTTCGGCATCGTCTTCCTGCTCTTCGTGATCGGGCTGGAGCTGAAACCGTCACGCCTGTGGCAGATGCGCGGCGACGTCTTCGGACTGGGGTCGGCACAGGTCGTGATTTCCGGTGCGCTGTTGACCGGCTTCACGATGATGGCCGGCATCGCCGACTGGCGCGGCAGCGTCGTGATCGGCTTTGGCCTGGCGCTGTCCTCCACCGCCTTCGCGCTGCAGATCCTCAGCGACGACGGCGACCTGAACAGCCGCTACGGGCAGCGCTCGTTCTCGATCCTGCTGTTCCAGGACCTGGCGATCGTGCCGCTGCTGGCGCTTGTCACCATCCTGGCGTCAGGCGCCGGCGAAACGGAGGCTTCGGCGCTGACCAGTGTCGTGATCGCCATCGGCGCCGTCGGCGCGATGATCCTGGCCGGCCGCTATCTCCTGACGCCGCTTTTCCAGGTGATCGGCCGCACGGGTGCACGCGAGGTGATGATCGCCACAGCCTTGCTGATCGTGCTCGGTTCTGCGGCGGCCATGCATGCGGTTGGTCTTTCGATGGCCATGGGGGCGTTCCTTGCCGGCGTCATGCTGGCCGAATCCTCCTACCGGCACGAGCTGGAAGCGGACATCGAGCCGTTCCGCGGACTGCTGCTTGCCCTGTTCTTCATGGCCGTCGGCCTATCGCTCGAAGTCGAGGTGCTCTGGGAGCAGCTTGGCTTCATCCTCGTTGCTGTGCCGGTAGTAATGGTGACCAAGGGCGTGATCACCTATGCGCTCTGCCGCGCAGCAGGCTCGCCGCGAAACGATGCACTGCGCATCGCCTTTCTGCTGCCGCAGGGCGGCGAGTTCGGCTTCGTCTTGTTCACCACGGCCGTTGCCGTCGGCCTGTTGTCGTCGGAAACGGCGTCGCTGCTGATTGCCATCGTCACAATTTCCATGGCGCTGACACCGCTCGGTGCGGCGCTGTCGCGGCGGATGATGGCGGTGGAGCATGAGGAACTGGAGGAGGACTACGAAGGCGCCGGTGCCGACGTGCTGATGATAGGCTTCTCGCGCTTCGGGCAGATTTCGGCGCAGATCCTGCTGGCCGGCGGTCGCGAGGTGACGGTGATCGACGATTCTGCCGATCGTATCCGCCAGGCTGCGGCCTTCGGCTTCCGGATTTATTACGGCGACGGCATGCGCAAGGATGTGCTCCTGGCATCCGGGATCGAGAAGGCCAAGATCGTTGCCGTACTGACCCAGAAGCGGGAGGTCACCGACAAGATCGTCGACCTCATCCGGTCCGAGTTTCCCAATGTCCGCCTCTACGTCCGCTCCTACGACCGGATCCACACAATTTCGCTGCGGGCCCGCGGCGTGGACTACGAACTGCGCGAGACGCTGGAGTCCGGCCTGCTATTCGGCCGCAAGACCCTGGAAGGGCTCGGCATGAGCACAGCGGAAGCGATGGCGATCGAGGATGATATCCGCAAGAGGGATGAGGAACGGCTGCTGATCCAGGCGGCCGACGGGCTGATGGCGGGCCGCCATATGCTGCACAACCGGCCGGTCAAGCCCGAACCGCTCGTCAAGCCGAAGCATGCTCCGGCGCCTGAACAGGACATCAAGGCGACCGACGAGGCGACGAGTTAGCCTTCGGCTGCGAGGTAGATGGCGTCGACGGCGCGTTTCAGGTCGTCCTTCACGCTGGCTGAATGCTCCAGGATTTCCTCGGCCTTGCGGAAATCCAGCACCCGGTAGCGATTGACCGGCGGACGCAGGAAGATATGCGGTGGCTGCAGCCGCAGCTTCAAGGCGATGGCCGACTGCATCATCAGCTGGCTGGCGCCGAACATGCTGTCGATGCGGGTGGGTGCCTGGGAACCGTCTCCTTCCGGCGCACCGATGACATCGACGCCGATGACGACATCGGCCAGATCCATCAGGTGGTCATAGGGAATCGGGTTGAAGACCCCGCCGTCGATCATGATGCGGCCGTTGATGCGCACCGGCATGAAGATGCCCGGCAGAGCGGCAGAGGCGGCGATCGCGGGGGCGAGATCTCCCGATTCCAGCACGACCTCGGATTGGCCGTAGTAATCGGTGGCCAGGACCTTCAGCGGGATCTTCAGACTTTCAAAGTCGTCCGGGATGGCCGGCGGAAGCAGTGCCTTCAGCACCAGCTCCAGATTGAACTGGCCGAGCTTGAAGCCGCCCAGCGTATCGCGCATCGACGCCGGCCCAAGGCTCCAGAGCTTGTTGGTGAGCGTGCCGCGCGGGCCGATGGTCTGCACGGTATAGTCATGGATCTCGCGACCGGACATGCCGGCAGCCATTGCGGCCCCCATGATGGCTCCGATCGAGGAACCGGCGATCGCCACCGGGCGGATGCCGAGTTCATCCAGCGCCTCGATGACGCAGATATGCGAGATGCCGCGCGCGCCGCCGCCCCCGAAGGCGATCGCAAAAGTCAGGTCGCTCTTGCCGCGGATCAGGTCGGCATCGGGAAGGGCAAGCCTGGTGTTCATTTGCGCGCTCCGCTCAATCCGGCTGATAGCGCAGGAAATGCATGCGCGTGTCGCCGAAGACGCGCTGCTCGAGAAGCTTGAAGACCGGATCGGCCTTCGGCGTCACATCGGCACGCTCCTCCAGGATTGCCAGTGCGCCCGGCTCCAGCCAGCGTCCGGCATGCGCCGCTAGAAGCGCCGCCTCGCCGAGGCCCGCGCCATAAGGCGGATCGGCAAAGAGCAGCTGGAACGGTTCGATCGTTCCTACAGGGCCAAGCCTGGTGGCATCGCGCCGCAGGATGCGGGCGCGGCCATGCAGGCCGAGTGCGTCTATGTTTTCCCAGAGCAGTCCCCTGCCCTCGATGCTGTTCTCCACGAAGAGGGCCGACCTGCAGCCGCGCGACAAAGCCTCGATGCCGACGGCACCGGTGCCGGCGAAGAGATCGATCACCCGCGTCTGCTGCAAGGCCTCGGGATAGACGTGGCCGATGATGTTGAACAGGCTCTCGCGCGTCCGGTCGATGGTCGGCCGGATATCGTTCGATTTCGGGGCGGCCAGAGTGCGGCCGCGGAATTCACCTCCGACGATGCGCATGAAGGCTTATCCCCGAGGTGTGCGGGGCTTGCCGCCCGACGGACGGCCTCCTGGGGGACGGCCTCCCGGTTTTCCACCACCACCGCCGCCTGGATTGCCGCGGTTGCCAGTGGGTTTGCCACCAGCAGGCTTGCCGCCAAAGGACTTTCCACCGCCCGGCTTGCCGCCGAAGGGCTTGCCACGCGGCTTGTCGCCAAAGGGACGGTCGCCGGCTGGTCGTTCGCCGCGTGGCCTGTCGCTTCTTGGCGCATCGCTGCGCGGCCTGTCGCTTCTTGGCCGATCGCTCGGGGCACCCTCGCTGCGTGGCCTGTCGCTGCGGGGCCTGTCGCTGCGAGGTCCATCGCTTCTGGGCGCATCGCTGCGGGGCCTTGGGCTGCGTGGGCGGTCGCCGTCGGGACGAGCAGCGCCGCGGTCGCCGCGAGGCTTGTCGGAGAAGGGTCGCTCGGCGCGGGGCGGACGGTCGCCGAAGGGGCGGTCGCTGCGCGGGCGCTCGGATCTGGCGTCACCCGAAAACGATTTGGCGCGGGGACGATCGCCCTCCTCGCGAGGCTTGCGGTCGCCGCGGGGCCTGTCGCCAAAGCCGCGATCGCCGCCGGGGGCGCCGCTTCTCGGACGTCCACCTGCGGGGCGGCCACCTGTCGGACGGTCGCCTCTGGGTCGATCTGCCTGTGGGCGATCGCCTCTGGGGCGGTCGCCTTGGGGACGATCCCCTCTCGGGCGGTCTCCGCCGCGGTCGGGACGGTCGCCGAAGGAGCGCTTGCCGCCCTCTTCACGCGCCGGCGCGTCTTCGCCACGGATCCAGTCTTTGTCCTCGGGAACACGGTTCACCACGATCGGCCGATCGTTCTGCGGCTTCGGCTTGTCAAACAGTCGCTCGGCATCGGCGCGCGCGGAGGTTCTCTTGCCCTTCACATCAGTGGTCGGGCGCGCGCCCGGGGCCATCCAGACGTTGGCGGTGCGGGTGGTGCCCATCGGCGGACGCTTCTTCGGCTTTTCCTCGTCGAAGCTGCGCTCGTCGCGCGCGCCGCCACGAGCCGGCTTGCCGGCGAAACCACGATCGTCGCGACGGGTGTCCGGCCGGCTTGGCGCCTTGTCGCGCCGCGGGTCTTCGCGCCGAGCATCGGGCCGTACATCGCGCGAACGCGATTCCCGCGGGCGGGCTTCCTTGGCCCAGCCGCCCTTTTCGCGCTTCTCCGGCTTGTCGGCGTGATCGTCAGGGGCCTCCTCGCCGCCGGTTTCATTGTAGATCGGTGCGTCGAAATTCGCCTTGGCATCCTCGATCAGGCGGGGACCGAGCTGGTCACGCAGCGTGCGGCCGCGCACTTCCACCACCTGGCCTTCGGGAAGATCGCCGAGCTGGAAGGGGCCGTAGGAGATGCGGATGAGGCGGTTCACCTCGAGGCCAAGCGCGCCCATGACATTCTTGATCTCGCGGTTCTTGCCTTCGCGCAGACCCATGGTGATCCAGACGTTGTGGCCCTGCTGGCGGTCGAGGGTTGCCTCGATCGCACCATAGAGGACGCCGTCGACGGCGATGCCGTCCTTCAGCTTGTCGAGGTCGCCCTGCTCGATCTCGCCATAGGCGCGCACGCGGTAGCGGCGCAGCCAGCCGGTGGTCGGCAGTTCCAGGACGCGCGAGAGACCACCATCGTTGGTGAGAAGCAGCAGGCCTTCGGTGTTGATGTCGAGACGGCCGATCGACAGGACGCGTGGCAGGCCTTCCGGCAGGTTGTCGAAGACGGTGGCGCGGCCTTCCGGATCGGAGTTGGTCGTCACCAGGCCGGACGGCTTGTGGTAGAGCCAGAGGCGCGTGCGCTCGATGCCGCGGATCGGGTGACCGTCGACCTCGATGCGGTCTTCCAGCGTGGCGTTGACCACCGGCGTTTCCAGCAGCTCACCGTTCAGCCGCACGCGACCTTCCATGATCATGCGTTCGATATCGCGGCGCGAGGCGACGCCGGCGCGGGCGAGGATCTTGGAGATGCGTTCCGGCTTTGCCGAACCGTCCGTCGTCGAGGAGGCTGCGCGCGCCGGAGCGGGCTTCAGCGCCTTGAAGGGCTTTTCCGCAGCCGCGGCGTCGCTCGCGTTTTTCCTCGGCTTCACGCCGCCCTTCGCCGAAAAGCCGGTCGGGGCTTCGGCTCTGGGTTTTGTTTCGCGTACGAAGGGCTTGGCTCCGCCGCGCTTCGGCTTGTCTTTGGGTGTCATTTGTTGTTTGCCTGAAGCGAGATGTCGAACGGAAAGATCCGGACATTCATATTGGTTGAAGTGCGTCTTAAGGCTTCCCCGTGATCGGGGAGCGCAGATTTGTCCGCTTCCTACCAGTTCACGGGACCCGGGTTAAGAGGGAAATCGCCGAAAATGGCTAAGAGTGACGGTTTCATGGCGGAGGCATTGCGCGAGGCACGCGCCGCGGCAGACCGTGGCGAGATCCCGGTCGGCGCCGTTCTCGTCGTCGATGGCGTGGTGATTGCCCGCTCCGGCAACCGGACCCGTGCCGATAACGACGTGACGGCCCATGCGGAGATTGCCGTGATCCGCGAAGGTGCGAGACTTCTCGGGCAGGAACGGCTGAGCGGGGCAGATCTCTACGTCACGCTGGAGCCCTGCACCATGTGCGCCGGCGCCATCTCGTTTGCCCGCATCCGCAGGCTCTATTACGGCGCGGAGGACCCGAAAGGCGGCGCCGTGGACAACGGCGTCCGCTTCTTTCGCCAGCCGAGCTGCCATCACGTGCCGGAGGTCTATTCGGGACTGGCGGAAACGGAGTCGGCCACACTGCTGACCGGCTTCTTCCGATCGCGGCGGCCGAGCTAAAGGGCAGTCAGCTTACTGGAAGGGTTTCCACCAGCTCGATGTCTGCTTGCCGGACTCGGCTTCCTTCTTGCGCCGGCGTTCCTTCTGGATCTCGGGCTCGCCCAGATCATTCAGGACCGCGGTATCGACGGCGCGGTATTCGGTCGGCGGATCCGTCAGCGAACGGCGCCCTCCCGTCACATCAACCGTTTCCTGGTTTTGCTTGGCCTGGCGGAAAGCTTCCCACTTTTCAGATTCCGTCATCTGGCCAGCCTGGCCACGGCCGGCGAGCAGGGGCGAACGGTAGCGGGGATTGTTTTCGTTGTCGGTGGCTTCCTGGCGCAGGCGTACGCGCGTTTCCTCAGGCGACTCCACCCAGCCAGGGTTGTTTTCGCGGTTGGCGAGCGACGTCTGCGGCGGCGGCAAGGACCGGTCCTGGCCTGCGACCACGAGCTTGGGGCGCGGGTTGTACGCGACCTTGGTCTTATCGTCATTGCCCCCCAGCGATATGGCGGAGGTCAAATCATCGCCCAGCTGCTCCATTGCCGGCGTGCCGGTCCCATAGGTCGGGCTGCCCATGCAGCCAGAGAGCATTGCCACTCCGGCCATCATGCCGGCCACGCTCAAAGCGGCGCGAAACCCATGCGTCGTCTTCATAAAAGCCCTTCCAGCGGCACCGCACTCCGGCGCCTTCAGATTCCCGCGTCATCATGGCCTGACGGAACAATCCGGCCAATTTCGGGCAGATGTACCGGATGACGCGTCAAAGCGCAATCATCCGGTCCGATGCGAGGTTCAGCCGAGGCGGCCGAGTGCGGCCAGTTCCTTCAGCGCTGCTGCGTCTCGCGCCGAGACATCCGGATAATCCGGATCGGATCCGACATCGCTGGTGATCTTCCAGGAGCGGGCGCATTTGGTGCCCTCGGCAAGCTTCGGCTCGACCGCGACCTTCGTGCCGTCCTCGAGGCGGAAGGCATCGGCCGGACCTTCATCGCCCACCACCGCGATATCGGAAGTGATGCAGATCTCGGCGAAATCGAGACCCTCGAGAGCCGCCAACAGGTTCGGATCGCCGACATGAACGACGGGGGCTGCTTCCAGGGACGAGCCGATGCGCTTTTCCTTGCGTTCGATTTCGAGCGCGCCGGTGACGGCACGGCGGACGGTGCGGACCTTCTTCCACTTCTCCGCCAGCGCATCGTTCTGCCACTCGCCGGAAATCTCCGGGAACTGCTCCAGGTGGACGGAGACGGCATTGGGATCGCGCGACAGCCAGGCCTCTTCCGTGGTGAAGGGCATCATCGGGGCAAACCACAGGACCAGGCAGTCGAAGAGCTTGCGGATGACGAAGAGGGCCGAGCGGCGCTTCAGGCTCGACGGGGCGTCGCAGTAGAGCGCGTCCTTGCGGATGTCGAAGTAGAAGGCCGAGAGCTCGACATTGGCAAAGTCCGACAGGGCGCGCACGATGCGCTTGAAGTCGAATTCGTCGTAACCCTTGCGGACCAGCTGGTCGAGTTCCGAGAGCCTATGCAGCATCAGACGCTCGAGTTCCGGCAAGTCAGCATAGGCGATCTCGTCGCCATGGTCGTGCGCCAGCGTGCCGAGCATCCAGCGGATCGTGTTGCGGATCTTGCGGTAGCTGTCGATATTGGTCTGGATGATCGTCTTGCCGAGGCGCTGATCTTCCCAGTAGTCGGTGTTCATCACCCAGAGACGCAGGATATCGGCGCCCGACTGGCCCATGATCTCCTGCGGCGTCACCGTGTTGCCGAGCGACTTCGACATCTTGCGGCCGTCCTCGGCCATCGTGAACCCGTGGGTGACGACGGCGTTGTAGGGCGCGCGGCCACGGGTGGCGCAGCTTTCCAGGAGCGACGAATGGAACCAGCCGCGATGCTGGTCGGAGCCTTCGAGATAGACGTCGGCCGGCCATTTCAGGTCCGGGCGATCTTCCAGCGTGAAGGTGTGGGTGGAGCCACTGTCGAACCAGACGTCGAGAATGTCGGTAACCATCTGCCACTTTTCGCCGTCATGCCCGTTTCCGAGGAAGCGATCCTTGGCGCCTTCGGCAAACCAGGCATCCGCCCCTTCGGCCTCGAAGGCTTCCAGGATGCGAGCGTTGACGGCATCGTCCTGCAGGACATTGCCGTCGGCATCGGCGAAGACGCAGATCGGCACGCCCCAGGCGCGCTGGCGCGAGAGCACCCAGTCCGGGCGCTGCTCGATCATGGCGCGCAGGCGGTTCTGGCCGCCGGCCGGCACGAAGCGGGTCTGGTCGATGGCCGAGAGCGCGCGGGTGCGCAGCGTCGTGCCGTCGCCGAGCTCCTTGTCCATGTAGACGAACCACTGCGGCGTGTTGCGGAAGATGACCGGCTTCTTGGAGCGCCAGGAATGCGGATATTCGTGCTTGATGCGGCCGCGGGCAAAGAGGTTGTTCGCCTTAATCAGGGCCTCCATGACGCGCTTGTTGGCGTCGCCCTTCTTGCCGTTGTCGTCGAGCACGCGGGCGGCCCCACCTTCGGCGGACGGGCCGAAACCGGGGGCGTCTTCGGTGTAGAAGCCGGCGTCATCGACCGGGAACGGGATCTTGGTGTCGATACCACGCTCTTCCAGGGCGCGACCATTGGACATCCAGGCCTCGAAGTCTTCGCGGCCATGCGACGGGGCGGTGTGGACGAAACCGGTACCGGCGTCATCGGTGACGTGGTCGCCGTCGAGGAGCGGGACTTGGAATGTGTAGCCCCCCTCACCCGGCGCATTCGCGCCACCCTCTCCCCGCTGGGTAGAGGGGGAGGATGCGGCGTCCGCCAGCCCTCCCTTCTCCCCGGCGGGGAGAAGGTGGTCCGAAGGACCGGATGAGGGGGCCCAGGCTGCCAGCGGGTGGGCGCAGGTGATGGCTGCAAGTTCGGCACCGGTCACGTCGCGGACCAGCTTGAGGGTCACCTTGGCCTTGGTAGCTGCATCTTCAGCGAGGCGCTTGGCGAAGATAAGCTTCTCGCCCGGCTGCGGGCCGAATTCGTTCGTGGCTTCGGTGATCTCGTAGAGGCCATATTCGATCTTCGAGGAGAACGAGATCGCGCGGTTGCCTGGGATGGTCCAGGGGGTGGTCGTCCAGATGACAACGGAGGCCTGCTTGAGTTCGTTCAGCGCATTAGTGTCGGCCACAGCGTCAGCAAATGCGTCCCGACCATCACCCCCACGGAGCTTCAAAGCTCCCTGAACATCCTTCACCGGGAACTTCACCCAGATCGTGTCGCTCTCGACCTCCGCATATTCCACTTCCGCTTCGGCCAGCGCCGTGCGCTCGACGACCGACCACATGATCGGCTTCGATCCGCGGTAGAGCTGGCCGGACTTGGCGATCTTCAGGAGTTCGCCGGCGATGCGCGCTTCGGCGTGGAAGGCCATCGTCGTGTAGGGATTGTCGAAATCGCCCTCGATGCCGAGGCGGCGGAATTCTTCCGACTGGATGTCGATCCAGCCTTGCGCGAACTCGCGGCATTCGCGGCGGAATTCGTTGACCGGGACCTCGTTCTTGTCCTTGCCCTTTTCGCGGTACTTTTCCTCGATCTTCCATTCGATCGGCAGGCCGTGGCAGTCCCAGCCAGGCACGTAGTTGCTGTCATAGCCGCGCATCTGGAAGGAGCGGGTGATGACGTCCTTCAGCACCTTGTTCAGCGCGTGGCCGATGTGGATGTTGCCATTGGCATAGGGAGGGCCGTCGTGCAGGACGAACTTCTCGCGGCCGGCGGCGGAGGCGCGAAGCTTCTTGTAGAGGTCCATCGACTTCCACTTCGCTGCCATTTCCGGCTCCTTCTGCGGCAGTCCGGCGCGCATCGGGAATTCGGTTTCGGGCAGGTAGAGGGTCTTGGAGTAGTCGAGCTTGTCTTGGGTGGTATTCGGGGTATCGGTCATGGATCAGCCATCGGATAGGGCGACCGGCGTGGTCGCGAAAACTTCTGTCATGGAGTGGCGGCGAGCGCGCGAGGAAACATCCAAGCGCCAAAAACCCGGACCTTCCCGCGGCTGTTCAAGCTGCCGGGAGGGCCGGGCCGATAATTCGAATGATCCGGGCCACCGAAGAATACGTCATTGTGCCGCGTTCTTTAGGGGGTTTTCGCCGCAAAGAAAAGAGGCTCGCGGCAGGTGAGCGGGTCGTCTCTATTCGCTCTCTGCGGCCGCGACGGCGCGCAGGGCGTCGTTGATGCGATCCTGCCAGCCGGCGCCGTCCTTCTGGAAATGTTCCAGCACGGCGCTGTCCAGCTTGATCGAGACGAGTTCCTTGACCTCCGGCAGCGCGCGGCGCTCCTGCGCCGGAGCTGCCGGCTTCTTGGCCGGCTTGAACAGGGCCTCCGCGGCTTCCATCGGATTTACGGGGCGGCGCGGTGGGCTGGCCATGGGTGTATCTTTCCTGCTGGTGTCGACGTTTCAACTGCGGGGACTAGGCGCCATAACGATGGGAGCGTCAAGGCATAGCGGCGCTTACGGACCGGCTGCAGCGTCTCCGTCAGAAGGCGATCTTCGCGTCCAGTTCGCCGAGCGGCCGGACGCCGGAGAGAAGCGCCCTCGCCTCCTCCTCGTCGCGCTTCATCTGTTCGACCAGCGGATCGAGGCCATCGAACTTCAGCTCGTCGCGCAGATGGCCGAAGAAGGACACCGAACAGGTCTGGCCGTAGAGGTCGCCGGAGAAGTCGAAGACATAGGTTTCCAGAAGCGGCGCGCCGTTCTCCGTCACCGTCGGGCGGCGGCCGTAGCTCGCAACCCCGTCGCGGATCGTGCCGTCCTCCGTGCGCAGGCGCACCGCGTAGATGCCGGCCTTCAGCTCCGTTTCCGGCGGCAGCGCCATGTTGGCGGTCGGATAGCCGAGCGTGCGACCCAGCTTCTCGCCGCCGATGATCTGCGCTTCCACCGTGTAGCGATAGCCGAGGAGGCCGGCGGCGGTCGTGACGTCGCCTTCTGCCAGCAGTGACCGGATGCGGCTCGAGGAGATGACGTCGAAGTTCTCGTCACGGAAGGCGTCGACGAGGCTGACCGTGAAGCCGTGGCGCTCGCCCGCCGCCATCAGGTAGGCGGGG
The DNA here is from genome assembly GCF_056530405.1 of Rhizobium sp. PK7-22. Classification (NCBI taxonomy): domain Bacteria; kingdom Pseudomonadati; phylum Pseudomonadota; class Alphaproteobacteria; order Hyphomicrobiales; family Rhizobiaceae; genus Rhizobium; species Rhizobium sp. PK7-22. The sequence continues at coordinate 1,479,341 of NZ_CP096514.1, read as the reverse complement.
CCGCCCTCGCGGCCCTTTCCGAAGTGGAAGTCGAAGCCGGTGACGACGGCATCCGCATGCAGCCAGTCGACCAGCACCGACTGCACGAACTCCTCCGCCGAGCGGTTGGAGAACTCCCGGTCGAAGGGATATTCGATGACGCAGCCAAAGCCGATCGCCTCCAGGAGACGGGCCTTCAGCGGTGCCGGCGTCAGCCGGGAGACAGGCCTTTCCGGCTGGAAGACGGTACGCGGATGCGGCTCGAAGGTCAGCACCAGCGCGGGAACCTTGCGGCTCTCGGCAAGCGCCAGCGCCCGTTCGAGCACGCTGCGGTGGCCGCGGTGGACGCCGTCGAAGTTGCCGATGGCGACGACGCCGCCCTTCAGCGTCTCGGGCAGCGGCTCCCGGTTCTCGTTGCGGTGAAACACGGTCATGGCAGGATCCTAGGCGAGCCGCGGCATCCACCAACCGGGAGCCGCCCCTTCGCTCTTCAGCCAGGCGTTCATGATCGCCTCGTCGATCTGGCCGTTGACCGTGTACTCGTGCACGTGAATGCCGGCGCTGATGTAGAGGAGATCGAGGCCTTGGGAGATGGCGCCGCGCACGTCCGTCGGCATGCCATCGCCGATGGCGATGACGCGGTCCCTGACAAAATCGCCGCGGGCTTCCTTCGCCGCTTCCAGCGCCGCCTCGTAGATCGGCCGGTGCGGCTTCCCGGCGATGCGGGTGGCGCCGCCGAGCTGCTCGTAATAGGCGGCGACGGCCCCGGCGCAGGGAATGATGCGATGGCCGCGCTCGACAACGAGGTCGGGATTGGCGCAGATGAAGGGCACGTCGCGCGCCTGAAACGCCGACAGCATGTCGTGGTAATCTTCCGGGACTTCCTTTTCGTCATCGAAGAAGCCCGTGCAGACGATGGCATCCGCCTCATCCTGGCCGACCACCTCGACGTCGAGACCGTCGAAGAGCGGCGTGTCGCGCTCGGGACCGAGGAGGAAAATCTTCTTCGGGCCCTCGGCGATCAGGTGCCGCGTGACGTCGCCGGAGGTGACGATGCGGTCATAGGCCTCGTCCGGCACGCCGAGAATGCGCAGCTGGTCGATGACGCCGGGAGAAGGCCGCGGGGAGTTGGTGATCAGCACCACCGTCACGCCTGCCTTTCGCGCATCCGCGAGCGCCGTGCAGGCACCGGAAAAGGCGTCGATGCCATTGTGGAGCACGCCCCAGACATCGGACAGGACAACATCGTAGCTGCCGGTGATTTCGCTGAGATTGCTGATGCGCTTGGCCATGCGTGCTTCCGAACTCATATCTGGGACAGGCGCTGACATGGCAAAGCTTACCCGCGATGGCAAGGAAATTCCCCGTAGGGAGGCTGCCGCCTCCCCCTCGGCCAGCTCGCGGATCGAGGGGATTTCGGAAGACCGTTCTTGACTCCGGCTCCGGTCGAGCCTATCTCAGCGCCGTTGGCACTCACCTACTGAGAGTGCTAGCACCCTACACGGGTCCTTAGATCCGTCCATGTCATTTGATCGAGGGATTAGACAATGGCAAGCACCAATTTCCGCCCGCTTCACGACCGCGTCGTCGTTCGTCGCGTTGAGTCCGAAGCCAAGACCAAGGGTGGCATCATCATTCCGGACACCGCCAAGGAAAAGCCGCAGGAAGGCGAAATCGTCGCTGTCGGCACCGGCGTCCGTGACGACAAGGGCAACATCGTTGCTCTGGACGTCAAGGCAGGCGACCGCGTTCTGTTCGGCAAGTGGTCCGGCACGGAAGTCAAGCTCGACGGCGAAGACCTTCTCATCATGAAGGAAGCCGACATCATGGGCATCATCGGCTGATCAGCCGTTCTGTCCGTATCTATCGCTGACACCCCTATCCAGGAGCTCCTAAAATGGCAGCTAAAGAAATCAAGTTCGGCCGCACTGCGCGCGAAAAAATGCTGCGCGGCGTCGACATCCTCGCTGATGCAGTGAAGGTCACGCTCGGCCCCAAGGGTCGTAACGTCATCATCGACAAGTCCTTCGGCGCACCGCGCATCACGAAGGACGGTGTATCGGTCGCCAAGGAAATCGAACTCGAAGACAAGTTCGAAAACATGGGCGCCCAGATGGTCCGCGAAGTTGCTTCGAAGACCAACGACATCGCCGGCGACGGCACCACGACGGCAACCGTTCTGGCCCAGGCGATCGTTCGCGAAGGCAACAAGGCCGTTGCTGCCGGCATGAACCCGATGGACCTGAAGCGCGGCATCGATCTGGCCGTTTCGGAAGTCGTGAAGGATCTCCAGGCCAAGGCCAAGAAGATCTCCACCTCGGAAGAAGTTGCCCAGGTCGGCACGATTTCGGCCAACGGCGACGCACAGGTCGGTCGTGACATTGCCGAAGCCATGCAGAAGGTCGGCAACGAAGGCGTCATCACCGTCGAAGAAGCCAAGACTGCCGAGACCGAACTCGAAGTCGTCGAAGGCATGCAGTTCGACCGCGGCTACCTGTCGCCATACTTCGTCACCAACCCCGAGAAGATGGTTGCTGACCTCGACGACCCTTACATCCTGCTGCACGAAAAGAAGCTTTCGAACCTGCAGGCCATGCTGCCTGTGCTCGAAGCCGTCGTTCAGTCGGGCAAGCCGCTCCTCATCATCGCTGAAGACGTGGAAGGCGAAGCTCTTGCAACGCTCGTCGTCAACAAGCTGCGCGGCGGCCTGAAGATTGCTGCCGTCAAGGCGCCTGGCTTCGGCGATCGCCGCAAGGCCATGCTGGAAGACATCGCCATCCTGACCGGCGGCACTGTCATCTCCGAAGACCTCGGCATCAAGCTCGAGAATGTCACGCTCGACATGCTCGGCCGTTCGAAGAAGGTCTCGATCACCAAGGAAAACACCACGATCGTCGACGGCTCCGGCCAGAAGACCGACATCGAAGGCCGTGTTGCCCAGATCAAGGCCCAGATCGAAGAGACCTCCTCCGATTACGACCGCGAGAAGCTGCAGGAACGTCTTGCCAAGCTCGCTGGCGGCGTTGCCGTGATCCGCGTTGGCGGCTCGACGGAAATCGAAGTCAAGGAACGCAAGGACCGCATCGACGACGCACTGAACGCGACGCGCGCTGCCGTTCAGGAAGGCATCGTGCCCGGCGGTGGTACCGCTCTCCTGCGCTCCTCGACGAAGATCACCGTCAAGGGTGCAAACGACGACCAGGAAGCCGGCATCAACATCGTCCGCAAGGCGCTGCAGTCGCTGGTTCGCCAGATCGCTGAGAACGCTGGTGACGAAGCTTCGATCGTCGTCGGCAAGATCCTCGAGAGCGACACCGACAACTACGGCTACAACGCCCAGACGTCGGAATATGGCGACATGATCGCCATGGGTATCGTCGATCCGGTCAAGGTTGTCCGCACGGCTCTGCAGAATGCAGCTTCGGTTGCTTCGCTGCTGATCACGACGGAAGCCATGATCGCCGAACTGCCGAAGAAGGATTCGGCTGGCGGCGGCATGCCTGGCGGCATGGGCGGCATGGGCGGCATGGACATGATGTAAGACCTTCGGGTCTTAGATCTGAGCCATCCGGTTCAGGATTAAGGAAAGGGCGGCCTTCGGGCCGCCCTTTTTCGTTTCGAATACGGTGTCGCGCGGAGACTTTTGCAGAGGTTGTTCAGCTTTAGAAGACGATCTGTCGCCGATTGTTCATCTTTCGAGAAACCTCGAAACGGGGCACATAGGTCTCCAGAAATTCAGCGATCACGCCAACACAATTTCCGGAGACCTCCCATGCACAACACGACCACCAACAACCTTCTGCTTCTAGCAGGCCGCGTGCTTCTCTCGGCCATGTTCATCCTGTCCGGCTATTCCAAGCTGGTCGACCCGGCCGGTACCGCCGGCATGATCGCCGGCGCCGGGCTGCCTGCAGCAACTGCGCTTGCCTATCTGGCCGGCCTCTTCGAACTCGTTGCCGGGCTTGCCGTGATCGTCGGCTTCCAGACCCGGATCGCCGCGCTCCTGCTCGCCGCCTTCACGGTCTTCACCGGCCTCGTCTTCCACTCCGGCGCCATCGCCGTGCCTGACTTCCCGGAAGCCGCCAACAACCTGCTGACGGTCTTCAACGGCCTGATGATGATGAAGAACCTGACGATTGCCGGTGGCTTCCTGGCGCTTGCCGCCGTCGGAGCCGGCGCATACTCGCTCGACGCACGCCGCAGCGGTACTGCCGCCCTCGCCGCATAATCTCGACCACGTCCCTCCCAGGACGGGGCGCTGGACCAGCCGGTCCGGCGCCCTTTTTCTTTGCTAGCTGCTGCGCTGTGCCAGCCAGACGGTGGCGCCGCCGCAGTCGGGATCCTGCGTCACCTGGGAGACCACCCGGAAGCCGTTTTCGGTCAGCAGCGCCAGATATTCCTCGTGGTCGAGGCTCGCATGATAGAGCGGCTCGCCGCCGAACTCGCCCATGGCCACACCGGAGAAATGCCCGGCGGTGAACATCAGCGGCGCACCGAGCGTCGTGAGATAGGCGAAGACGGGGAACATCGCTCGCTGGTCGGCCGGGTTCAGGTGGAAGAAGCTGTGCCAGGCGATGATGCCGTCGAAGGTGCGCCCCGGCGGCAGCTTGCGCATGTCGCGCACGATCCACTGCTCCTGCGGAAAACGCTGCCGGCAGAGGCCGATCAGGCTCTCGGAGCTATCGACGCCGGTGAGGCGAAACCCGCGCCGGATCAGGTCGGCCGCGATCGGCTCGCCGGAGCCGCACCCGAGATCGAGGACGGTGCCTTGGGCCGGAACGAGAGAGGCGAAGCGGTCGATCCAAGGTTTTTCGAACAGGTTCTTGCCGCGCAGTTCGTCGAAGGCCAGCGCGTGCCGCTCGTAGAGACCGATGATGTTGTCGTCCTCAGCCATCTGCGCGCTCCAAGGCTGCCTGAACTGAGGAGACGATCTGCGCCACCCGCGGATCGGCGTCATGCGCCGGCTTGCGGGCGCGCACGAGGCAGGCTTCGCTCTTCAGGATCACGCCGTCGCCCAGGACCTTCAGGTGGTTGGCCTTGAGGGTGGAGCCGGTGGAGGTGATGTCGACGATGATATCGGCCTGACCGGCGGCGGGCGCGCCCTCGGTCGCACCAAGGCTTTCCACGATGCGGTAGAGCTGGATGCCGTGCTGACGCGAGAAAAACTGCTGCGTCAGGCGCCAGTATTTGGTGGCAATCGCCAGGCGCCGCCCGTGGCGGGCGCGAAAATCCGTGGCGACATCGCCAAGATCCGCCATGGTCTCGACGTCGAGCCAGATCTCCGGGACGGCGACCACGACATCGGCCTGGCCGAAGCCGAGGCGGGCGCAGAACTCCACCTTGTCATCGACGCCGGGCATGCCTTCGCGCACCAGATCCTCGCCGGTGACGCCGAAATCGACGGCGCCGCTCGCCAGTTCCCGGGCAATCTCGGAGGCCGAGAGATAGGCAATCTCGATGCCCTCGATGCCCTCGACGCGGCCGCGGTAGGAGCGGTCATTGCCGATGCTGGCGATGCTGAGGCCGGCGCGCTCGAAGATCTCGACGGTGCCGTCCTTGATGCGGCCCTTGGAGGGCAGTGCGATGGTGATGGTCATTTGAGGGCCCTCGCGGTCTCGATGCGGTCGAGCCAGAGCGCGAAGCCGACCGCCGGGATGCGGTCCTTGGCGCCGAGCAAAGTCAGCAGCCGGTCGAAGCGGCCGCCACCGGCCAGCACGGCGGAGGCGCCCTTCTCCGTCACCTCGAAGACGAGGCCCGTGTAGTAATCGAGCGGACGGCCGAAGGCGGCGCGGTAGGTCATGGCCGAGAGATCGAGCCCGGCATTGGCGAGCGCTGCCAGACGGGCATCGAATTGGGCAAGCGCCGGTCCGAGCTTCAGGCCGGCGGCATCGGCGAAGCCCGCAAGTGCTGCGGAGGCTTCCGACAGCGGCAGGCTCAGCGTCAGGAATTCGCGCAGCAGCAGCAGGGCAGAGCCGTCGAGCCGCGTCTGCGCCAGCGTCAGCTTCTCCTGAAGGCGGCGGGCGATCTCGAGCGGCGAGCGGCTGGCATTGGTCGAATAGCCGGTCTCTTCCATGGTGCGATCGATCTGCGCCACGAGTTCGGCCTCGTTGCCGGAGGCGAGCAGTGCGGCGATCTCCGGATCGAGACCCGTGACCGGCTGCGGACGGGCGAGCCGTTCCAGCAAGGCTTCCAGGTGCCCCATGTCGCCGAAGGCGTGGATCAGCCGCTTCTGCCAGCCGAGCGGCAGGCCGAGCGCCTTCACCACGGCTTCAAAGACCGCCTGGTCGCCGAGCGTCAGGGTCAGCGGCCGGCCCGGCAGCAGGCGCGACAGGATGCCGACCGCGTCACCGATCAGGCGCGCATCGGCGCTGGCGATATCGGTTTCGCCCAGATCCTCGATGCCGGCCTGGTAGAATTCATGCGAGCCCTCACGGCGCTGGCGAAACACTTCGCCGAGATAGGAATAGCGCTTCGGCGTGCCCGTCGCCGTCTCGATGTGGCGCAGGCAGACGGGGATGGTGAACTCCGGGCGCAGGCAGAGGCTTTCTCCCGTCTCGCTCTCGGTCAGAAAGATCCGGCGCCGCAGATCCTCGCCGGCCATGTCTAGGAAGGGCTCGGCCGGCTGGATCACCGGCGTGTTGACCCGCACCGTGCGGCGGCGGGCGAATTCGTCGAGAAGGTCGGGGGCGAAGTCGGGCATGTCGGTCAGGGGCATGGGGTGGCTCCTGGATTGACGCCGGCGGCAGCGCCAGAACGCCCCCCTCTGCCCTGCCGGGCATCTCCCCCACGAGGGGGGAGATCGGCCAGAGGCGATGGCGTGGCGAAAGACGGAAAGGTGTTGCTGGTCGGAGGACGCAGTGATGCGGCCCCGCAAGCGCGGCGAGACATCGGGGTCGAGCGAGACACGACATCCGATCTCCCCCCTTGTGGGGGAGATGCCCGGCAGGGCAGAGGGGGGTGGGCCACATACATCAGATCAAATGCCCTTCGCCCGCCGCCGATCCTCCGCCTGCGCTGCGAGAATCTCTTGCACCTTGGCAACCAGATCGGCCTCCGCGACCGTCTCCTGGGCGACGCGGGCCTCGCGCCATTCGGCGTTGTCGGTGATCTCGCCGGAGAGGCGCTTGCCCTCGATCAGGTCCTTGATCTGGACGACGCCCTGCTCGCGCTCGTTGCCGCCCTGGATGATGGCGATCGAGCAGCCGCGACGGTCGGCATATTTCAGCTGGTCGCCGATCTTCTTCTTGGCGCTGCCCTGATACATTTCGGCGCGGATGCCGGCGTCGCGCAGCGCCTGGGTCAGCCGCTGGTAGCCTCCCAAGGAGTCGACGTCGGCATCCATGACTGTGACCAGAACCGGTGCCAGAACCGCGTCCTGGCCGAGCTTGCCGAGGTTCTTCAGCGCCGTCATCAGGCGCGAGACGCCGATGGAGAAGCCGGTGGCCGGCACCGGCTGGCCCATGAAGCGCGAGACAAGGCCGTCGTAACGGCCACCACCGCCGACGGAGCCGAAGACGACCTTTTCGCCCTTTTCGTTGGTGACGTCGAAGGTGAGCTCGGCTTCGTAGACGGGGCCGGTGTAGTATTCGAGGCCGCGAACGACTGTTCCATCAATACGTATTCTGTCGGCGCCGTAACCGGCCGCGCGAACCAACACTTCTAATGTTTCAATACTAGCCAGCCCCTCTGCGAAAGTTTCGTTGATTTCGAAGCGTGCCTTAATTGCACGCAAGTTGTTCATAAATGCGGAGTCGGTACTGTGCTGAAGTTTAAAATTGAAGGGAGGCACCCCTTCATCCCCATGAAATTGGACCTTCTGAACATACGCCATTTTATCCATTTCGCTGCCATGAAGCAGACTCATTACAGCCATGAGCTGCTCGTCTTTCAGGCCTGCCCCCTGGGTGAAATCGCCGCTGTTGTCTTTTCTTCCCGCTCCAAGAAGTTCCTCGACACCCTCCAAGCCCAACCGATCTAGCTTGTCGATGGCGCGTAGAACGGTCAGCCTTCGCGCCGCGTTCTTTTCCGAAGCTAGTCCAATTGTATCCAGGAGGCCGTCCCAAATCCTGCGATCACTGAAGCGGATCACATAGTCGCCGCGCTTGATGCCGAGCGCTTCCATCGTATCGGCCATCATCATGCACATTTCGGCATCCGCCTGGACGCCCGGGGCGCCGACCGTGTCGGCGTCGAACTGCATGAACTGGCGGAAGCGGCCGGGGCCGGGCTTTTCGTTGCGGAAGACATAGCCGGCGCGGTAGGTGCGAAACGGCAGCTGGATCTCGTTGAAATTCTCCGCCACATGGCGGGCGAGCGGCGCCGTCAGATCGTAGCGCAGCGACATCCACTGGTCGTCGTCGTCCTGCAGCGAGAAGACGCCCTCGTTCGGACGGTCGGCGTCGGGCAGGAACTTGCCGAGCGCATCGGTGTATTCGAAGAGCGGCGTCTCGACCGGGTCGAAACCGTAGCGCTCGTAGACCTCGCGGATCTTCTCCACCATCTCGTTGGTGGCATGGATATCGGCGGCCGAGCGATCGACGAAGCCGCGCGGCAGGCGGGCCTTCAGTTTCTGTTGTTTCTGCTTCTTGTCGCTCATGATCGGGATTCCGTTTTCCGACGGCCGCAGAGGCCGGATTTGTGAGCGGTTTCTTAGAGGATGCGGGCCGGAGCGGCAAGGGCGCAGCCGCTGGCGAACCGCCCGGGCCGATGGTATATATGCGGCCTTGGAAAGGATCCTGGCCATGAACAAGCGTGTCACGATCGAAATGCCGGATGAGATGCTGAAGCTCGTCGAGGAATATGCCGCCGGAGCGGGCGCCGCCCCGGACGCCTATCTGCTCGATGTCATCGAGCAGCATCTGGAAGACCTGCAGGACCTTGCGGTGGCCGAGGAAGCCATGGAACGCCTGCGCAACGGCGAGCGAACCTACACCTGGGACGAGATGGAGCGCGAACTTGGCCTGGGCGATTGAGTTTCAGGCGACGGCGATCAAACAGCTGAAGAAAATGGGGGATGCCGAGTCCGCTCGGGTCCGCGATTTCCTGCACTCGCGCGTGAAGCCTCTGGATGATCCCCGGCAACTTGGCAAGGCCCTTCAGGGAGAACGCTTCAAACACCTCTGGCGGTACCGCGTCGGCGACTATCGCATCATCTGCGACATCCAGAAAAACCGCCTCGTGGTGCTCGTCATAGACGTCGGCCACCGGCGTGAGGTCTACCGCTAGTCCATGATTGCCGAAGCCCTGCAGTATGCCGCGACCTATCCCGTCACGGCCAAAGAATTTCGCCCCTTCATCGGCTCCTCCGTCAGCCTGTGGTCACGCGCCGGGCGGTGTGCCGGCGCATGGTCGGCGCATGAGGAGAATTGCAAGACCTTCATCGGCGAAACGATCATCGGGATGCGGCAGCGGCGCACGGCGGTGGTGCTGGGGTCAGGCCTGCTGCGCGACGTGCCGATCCAGGCGCTCTCGCGCGCCTTCGATACGGTGGTACTGGTCGATCTCGTGCATCTGGCGAGCGTGCGGCTGTGGCTGACGGCGCACCGCCTGCGCAATGTGCGGCTGATCTGCCGAGATCTTTCCGGCTTCGACGAGGCGCGCGCAGGCAAGGTGCCGGAGCCGCTCTCCTTCCTGCGGCAGGTGCCCTATCTCGACCTGGTGATCTCCGCTAACCTTCTGTCGCAGATCGGCGTCGGTGCCGAGCGGCGGCTGGAAAAGCAACCGACGGGATCGTCCGATCTCGTGCCGCGGCTGATCGCGGCGCATCTGGACGGCCTCTCTGCCCTGCCCTGCAGCACGGTCCTGCTCAGCGATGTTTCGTTTACCGTGATCGGGCGCGACGGCGACCCCCGCGAGGCGGCGGACCTGCTGCATGGGGTGGCGGCGCCGCAGCCGCAGGCGCGGTGGACATGGCCCGTCGTGCCGCCGGGCGAAGAGAGCCGGCAGTACAGCGTGGTTCACGATGTCGTGGCGGTCCGGGCGCTGCGATAAGGGCGATTGAACGGCGGCACGAAAAGCCTAGAGTGAGGCCGAACAGCCCGATCGATGCTCATGACCCGCCTTGCCGCCCTCCTAATGTTCCTGTCGTGGCTGCCGCTCTGCGCGATGCCTGCCATGGCGTCTGTGCGGCTGCAGCCGATCGAGCTTGGTCATCACCAGCTCCGCGGCGTCGAACATCGGCCCGCTCATAGTGATCACGCCCTTCCGGACCGGCAGGGTGACGATGGCCATACGGGACAGGGCCATCACGCAGGCAAGGGTTGCCCGGCAGGCTCTTGCCCCGTCTGCCTGACCCTTTTGCCTTTGCCGCCGCAGAGCGGACCGGCAGCTGCCGGCTCGTCCCATCGCTGCGACCATTCCTACAGAAAGATCCTGGCCAACGCGCCGGCGCCGCCCGAGCCTCCGCCCCGAGGCTGACGGCACCACTCGTACACCCGTTGGAAAATCAAATTGGAGACACGACAATGTCTGTCAGGACACGAACCTTCATGCTTGCCCTCGGCCTCTCGATCGCCACGCCGGTGCTGGCCCAGGACGCACACAACCACGGTCATGCCGATACCACGGCTGCAGCCGCCAGCGATCCGGTGGCCCAGGCCTTCGAAGAGGCAAACATGAAGATGCACACGGACATGGCGATTGACTATTCGGGCGATGCCGATGTCGATTTCGTCCGCAGCATGATCCCGCACCACCAGGGCGCGATCGACATGGCCCGCATCCAGCTGATGCATGGCAAGGATCCCGGCATGCGGGCGCTGGCCGAAGAGGTGATCAAGGCGCAGGAAGCCGAGATCGCCGAAATGCGCAAGTGGCTGCAGGATCGCGGCATGTGAAAGAGCTGGCCGGGCATGCACCGCTTGCCCGGCCGCCTTGACGAACCATATCCTCCTCCAAGGAGGCCACCTGATGCGACCGATCACCGCCATCGGCTTCGACGCCGACGACACGCTCTGGCAGAACGAGCAGTTCTATCGCCTGACGGAAGAGCAGTTTGCCGCTCTGCTGGGAGATTATGCCGAGGGCAGCCATGTCTCGGAGCGGCTGCTGGAGGCGGAAAAGCGCAACCTTGCCCACTACGGCTTCGGCATCAAGGGCTTCACGCTGTCGATGATCGAGACGGCCATCGAGATTACCGAGGGCAAGGTGCCGGCCAAGACCATCGCAGACATCCTCGACATCGGCCGCGAGTTGCTGCGCCATCCGGTGGAGACGTTGCCGCATGTGGAAGAGACCCTGCGGGCGCTGAACGGCACCTATCTCCTGGTGCTGATCACCAAGGGCGATCTCTTCGACCAGGAGCGCAAGCTGGCGCAATCGGGCCTGGGGGACCTCTTCGATGCAGTCGAGATCGTCAGCGACAAAAGTGCCACCACCTATCGGCGGATCTTCTCCAAGGTGGCGGACGGACCGGACCGGGCGATGATGGTGGGCAATTCGCTGAAATCGGACATCGTGCCGGCGATCGCCGCCGGCAGCTACGGCGTCTTCATTCCGCATGCGCTGACCTGGGTGATCGAGCACGTCGAGGCACCCACCGAGGCGCCACGGTTCCGGCAGATCGAACACCTCGGCCAGCTGCAAGACGTGCTCGCGGCGATCACGGACGAATGAGCTCTGCCCGCAGACGGTCCACTTCGGGCTGGCAGATACAGCCGGCAAGATGGTCGTTGACGAGGCCCATGGCCTGCATGAAGGCATAGACGGTCGTCGGGCCGACGAAGGTCCAGCCGCGCTTCTTCAGGTCCTTGGACAGTCGGATCGAAGTGGGCGTCGTCGGATTGGCGGAGAGCGTCGGATAATCCATGACCGCCGGTCGCTCGTCTCTCCCAGGCTCGAAGCTCCAGAAGAACCTGGCAAGCGATCCGAACTCGTCGCGCAGGGTGATCGCGCGGCGGGCATTGTTGATGGTGGAGACGATCTTGCCGCGGTGGCGGATGATGCCGGCGTCCGCGACCAGGCGTTCGATATCCTCCTCCCCGAACTCCGCCACCCTCTCGAAATCGAACCGGGCGAAGGCTAAGCGAAAGTTCTCGCGCTTGCGCAGGATCGTCAGCCAGGAAAGGCCGGACTGGAAGCCTTCCAGGCAGATCTTCTCGAAAAGACGGATGTCGTCGGTGACCGGGCGGCCCCATTCCTCGTCGTGATAACGCCGGTAGTCTTCGAGCCCGCCATGCCAGAAGCAGCGTCCCTGGCCGTCGTCGCCGATGATGATGCCGGTCTTTTCCATCTCGTCCCCAATCGTTAACGCGCCGGCTGCGGCGTTCAGGCCTGGTCAACCATCTTCCCAAACCCGCCGGTAACCCTGCCGAAAGGTTTATAGCCGACGGCCAATTTGAATTGCCACCTGTTTACGCTTCTCTCGTTTTCCATAGGCAGCGTGGCTGCAAAGGGGCAATGCCCCTTCGGTGCATGTGTAGCGAGTGGATCCGACGATGAACAAGATGCTTCTGCTGGCCCTCGGGCTTATTCCCCTGTTGTCGACGACGGTGCAGGCAAACGACCGTTATCGGGAACGCCCCCCGGTGATCGTCAGCCCCGACCTGACGGCGCCATGGCTGATGCAGCTCGGCGGCAGCGGTGTGCGGCCCGTGGTCTATCCGAGCCGTCCGGCCGAACCGCGCCCCTTCTTCCGGGAGCGGTCGCGCAGCGATGTTCAGCCGGCGGCGGTGCGGCCCAACCAGGTGGTCCGCCACCAGATCGAACCGCAGTTCCTGCCGCAGACGGTGGCCTATGACAGCAAGCATGCGCCCGGAACGATCATCATCGATACCAACAACCGTTTCCTCTACCTGGTGACCGCCAAGGGACAGGCCCGCCGCTACGGCGTCGGCGTCGGCAAGCCGGGCTTCGAATGGGCCGGCATGCACAGGGTCACCCGCAAGGCGGAATGGCCGCGCTGGACGCCGCCGAGCGAGATGATCGCCCGCGAGGCCGCCAAGGGGCATTACCTGCCTGCCAGCATGGACGGCGGCCCGGCCAATCCGCTTGGCGCGCGTGCCCTCTATCTCGGCTCGACGCTCTACCGCATCCACGGGACGAACGCGCCGTGGAGCATCGGCAGCGCCGTGTCCTCCGGCTGCATCCGCATGCGCAACGAGGATGTCGTCGACCTCTACGAGAGGGTGAATGTCGGCACCAAGGTCATCGTCATGTAAGAAGATGTGGCCGGATCGCCACGATCCGGCCCATTTCTCACGTTGAAGCCTCAATTAGGCGCCTGTCGCCTTGTCGGCCCCGCTTGACCGGGACATCTTCTCCCACATCAACGGTCCATCCGACGGGGTAAAAGATGAAATCGAAAACTCTTCTCATCGCTGTCGCCGCCTTGGCGGTGACAATGACCACGGGGCAGGCACCCGCCCAGACGTCGGCTTCCGCACGACAGCAGACGACGGCAAGCGATGTTGCGCCCTCCGAGCGCAACCGCACGGTGCCGGAAAAATACAAGCGCCGCATGGTCCGTTTCTCCACGAATGAAGCACCCGGCACGATCATCGTCGATACGGACAACAAGTTCCTCTACTACGTTGAAGGACGCAACCGCGCCACGCGATACGGCATTGGCGTCGGCCGCGAGGGTTTTGGCTGGTCGGGCGTGGTAAAGATCGGGCGCAAGGCGGAGTGGCCGACATGGACGCCGCCAGCGGAAATGCGCCGCCGCGAGGCAGCCCGCGGCCACATCCTGCCTGCCGTGCAGAAAGGCGGTCCGGACAATCCCCTCGGCGCCCGCGCCATGTACCTCTACAAGGGCGGCCGCGACACGATCTTCCGGATCCACGGCACCAACCAGCCATGGTCGATCGGCCTTAACCTTTCCTCCGGCTGCATCCGGATGATGAACAAGGATGTGGAGCACCTCTACGCACGGGCGCCCGTCGACACCAAGGTGATCGTCATCGGCCCCGGCAACAAGCATGGCGATGTCGCCTTCCAGGATCGCGGCGTGGATATCTTCCGCACCCTCTTCGGCGGCTGAGAAAGCTGCGGGCCGGTGCGGGCCCGCGTCACATAATCGTGGTACAAGCTGGTTAGCGTGCATCACGGTGGCGTGTGCCTCGGCGAGTCGGAGCATTGATGATGGTTTCGCATGACGTAATCGATAGGGCGCCTGCCCGCAGACGGACGCTTCCCGTGCTGGTCTTGGCTCTGGCTGCAAGCGCCGGGGTCCCTGTGGCAGTCGCCCAGGCCGCAGACTCCACGCCTGTCGAAACAGCTTTCACCGCGCCGGCCAGTACGGCCTATTTCGAACTCTCCGCCTATGGCGGGTACCAGACGTCGCCGCACAGCGATATCGACGTTTCCGACCAGGCAAGCTTCTCCGCCGGTTGGGAGGGGAAGTCGTTCTCCACACCGCCGTACTGGGGTATTCGCGGCACCTACTGGTTCGGAGAGGGCCAACTGTCTGATCTCGGCATCTCGCTCGATTTCAGCCATGCCAAGGTCTATGCCGACGACGAGACGCTGGCGAAATCCGGTTGGTCGCACTTCGAGATGACCGACGGCATCAACCTGCTGACGCTGAACGCGCTCTACCGGTTTCCGATTGAGGGCACCCGGTTCACGCCCTATATCGGCGCCGGCGCCGGCATCAACGTGCCGCATATCGAGGTGACGCGCGCAAGCGGGCGGACATCGGAATACCAGTTCGGCGGCGCGACACTCCAGGCGCAGGCCGGCGTCAAATACGACATCAGCGACCGCTGGGCCGCCTTCGTCGAGTACAAGGGCAACTATTCCTGGGTCGATGTCGATATCGACAGTGGCGCTTCGCTGAACACCGAAGTCATCACCAATGCGGTGAACCTCGGCGTCTCGTTCAAGTTCTGAGATCTGAACAGGTCCCTGCACGCCGGCGTCCGCGCCGGCTTTTTCTATGCCAGCTTCGCCGGCTTCGGGCCGCCATAGGCCCAGTCCAGCAGCTCCACAGTGTGAACGATCGGGATCGCGGTTGCGGTGCCGATCTGGGTCATGCAGCCGATGTTGCCGGTGGCGATCACATCGGCGCGCGTCGCCTCGATGTTCTTCACCTTCCGGGTCTTCAGCTGCGCCGAGATTTCCGTCTGCATGATGTTGTAGGTGCCGGCCGATCCGCAGCAGAGGTGCCCTTCGGCTGGCTCGCGCACCGCAAAGCCCGCCTTCCGCAGCAACACCTTTGGCGCCATGGTGATCTTCTGGCCGTGCTGCATGGAGCAGGCGGAGTGATAGGCAACCGTCAGCGCCCGGGCCTCGAGCTGCGGAAGTTCGAGTGTCGACAGATATTCGGTCACATCCTTGGCCAGCGCCGAGACCTTTGCCGCCTTGTCAGCATAGGCCGGGTCCAGCCGCAGCATGTGGCCGTAGTCCTTGATCGTCGTGCCGCAGCCCGACGCCGTGATGATGATGGCATCGAGGCCGCTCGCCTCGATCTCGCGGATCCAGACATCGATGTTGCTGCGGGCGAAGGCGAGCGCCTGGTCCTCCTTGCCCATGTGGTGGACGAGCGCGCCGCAGCAGCCTTCCCCCTGCGGCACCACCACCTCGACACCCAGCCGGGTGAGAAGGCGGATCGTCGCCTCGTTAATGCCGGGGTCGAGCACCGGCTGGGCGCAGCCGGAGAGAATGGCCACCCTGCCCCGCCGCTCGCCTTCGGGCGCACGGCTGCCGGAGCGGGCAGATGTCGATGGTTTCGGCCTCGCCTGCGGCGCCAGATCCAGCATGGCCGCCAGCGGCTTCAGCGGTGTCACTCTTCTCAGGAGTGGCGCCAGCGGCCGGCCGAGGCGGGCAAGCGCGAGCGCCAGGCGAAAGCGTCCCGGATAAGGCAGGACTGTCGCAAGCACCTGCCGGATCAGGCGGTCCATCAGCGGGCGCCGGTAGGTTTTCTCGATGTGGACCCGGGCATGGTCGACTAGATGCATATAGTCGACGCCGGACGGACAGGTGGTGACGCAGGCAAGGCAGGAGAGGCAGCGGTCGATGTGCGTCACGACTTCGGCGTCTGCGGCCCGGCCGTTCTCCAGCATGTCCTTGATCAGATAGATGCGGCCACGCGGGCTGTCGAGTTCGTTGCCGAGCGTGACATAGGTGGGACAGGTGGCGGTGCAGAAGCCGCAGTGGACGCAGCGGCGCAGGATGGCTTCGGATTCAGCCACATGCGGATCTGCCAGTTGCTCGGCGGTGAAATTGGTCTGCACGTTATACTCCCGCCATCTTGCCGGGGCTGAAGATGCCGGCTGGGTCGAGCTTCTGCTTGATGCGCGCCGAGAGCGCGGCGACGGCATCGGCCTCCGGCTCAAAAGCCGGCGTTGGCGCCCTCGCCTGCGCCGGCGCCCGCAGCAGCGTCGCATGGCCGCCGCCGAGGGCCTTGATGTAGCGTCGCAGCAGATGCGCCTCCGGATCCGCTTCCATGCGCATCCAGACGAGCCCGCCCTGCCAGTCGAAATAGGCGTCTATGCCCGCTTCCAGCCGCAGCGCCGCCACCAGCTGGTGCCCGACGGACGGTGCGACCGAGACGCGCCAGAGCGGCTTCTGCGGGGTGTTGGCATAGGGATGGACGTCGCGGATCTCCTGCCAGAGATGCCGACTGTCTTCGGCGCCGAGCCGGTTGACCTTGCCGAACCCCGCCATGGCGGCGGCCAGCTTTTCGGCGCGCACCGAGACGGAGGCGTTCAATCCTTCGAGGCGCAGCACGGTCGCCTCACCCTCCGGCAGCCGGCCACCGAGGAAGCGGCTGCGGACGCTCTGCGGCAGGTGCGCGGCGCCGGAGACCTCCACAGGCATCGCCATGGCAATGGCCATGGCCTGCGTGGCGACCGCATCCTCAAGGCCGGAAACGACGATGGTTTCCACCGTCTGCGGCACAGGCAGGACCCGGAAGGTGACCTCCGTCAGAAAACCCAGCGTGCCCTGCGATCCGGCCAGCAGCTTGACGAGGTCGAGACCGGTGACGTTCTTCATGACGCGGCCGCCGGCGCGGACGATCTCTCCCTTGCCATTGACGAAGCGGATGCCGAGCAGGCTGTCGCGGGCGGCCCCTGACACGAAGCGACGCGGTCCCGATGCATTGGAAGCAAAGACGGCGCCGATGGTGGGTTCGCCAGTGGTGCCCATGATGCCGCGGTGGTCCATGGGCTCGAAGGGCATCATCTGCCGGTTTGCGGACAAGGCTGCCTCGATCTCCGCCACCGGCGTGCCCGCCTTGACCGTCATCACCATTTCCGCCGGCTCGTAGTCGACGATGCCGGTCAGTCCGGAAGAACTCAGCGTGTCGTGGCAGGCGATGCCATTGCCGAAGCCGCTGCGGGTGCTGCCGCCGACGATCGCTAGTGTCGTGCCTGCTGCTGCCGCGTTGCGGATGACGTATGCCGCGTCTGCCTCGTTATGCGGTGTCAGGGTCATGCGGCCGGTCG
The DNA here is from genome assembly GCF_056530405.1 of Rhizobium sp. PK7-22. Lineage (NCBI taxonomy): Bacteria > Pseudomonadati > Pseudomonadota > Alphaproteobacteria > Hyphomicrobiales > Rhizobiaceae > Rhizobium > Rhizobium sp. PK7-22. The sequence goes on along the minus strand of NZ_CP096514.1, from coordinate 1,461,975 downwards.
CCCCTCGAGCGGAAAGACCTTGGAGGGGTTGAGCAGCCAGTCGGAATCGAAGGCCGCGCGCACCGCCATCTGCTGGTTGAGGTCGGCCTCGGAATACTGGTGGCGCATCAGGTCGCGCTTTTCGATGCCCACCCCGTGCTCGCCGGTCAGACAGCCGCCGGCCTCGACGCAGAGCTTGAGGATCTCATTGCCGGCCTCTTCGGCGCGCGCGGCATCCTCCGGATCATTGGCATTGAAGAGGATCAGCGGGTGCATGTTGCCGTCGCCCGCATGGAAGACATTGGCCACCCGCAGGCCGTAGCGCGCGACGATCTCGGAGGTTTTCTCCAGCACGAAGGAGAGCTTGCCGAGCGGCACGGTGCCGTCCATGCAGATATAGTCGGAGATGCGACCCGTGGCCCCGAAGGCGGACTTGCGGCCTTTCCAGATGAGGGCCGCTTCCGTAGCGCTCTGGCTTTCGCGCACGGTCCTGACGCCATGACGACCAGCGATCGCGACGATCTCCTTCAGCATCGCCTCCATCTCCGCCTCGGAGCCTTCGACCTCGACGATGAGCAGGGCCGCCACGTCCAGCGGATAGCCGGCGTGCGCAAAGGCCTCGCAGATCTCGATCGCCGGCTTGTCCATGAACTCTATGGCGACAGGAATGATGCCGGAGCCGATGATGTCGGCGACGCAAGCGCCGGCAGCATCCGAGCTGTCGAAGCCGAAAAGCACCGGGCGCGCACCTTCAGGCTTGGCGATCAGCCGGACCGTCGCCTCCGTCACAAGACCGAGCTGGCCTTCCGAGCCACAGACGAGGCCGAGCAGATCATAGCCCGCCGCATCCAGATGCTTGCCGCCGAGATCGATGACGGTGCCGTCGACGAGCACCATCCTGACGCCCAGCAGGTTGTTGGTGGTGACGCCATATTTCAGGCAGTGGGCACCACCGGAGTTCATGCCGATATTGCCGCCGATGGTGCAGGCGAGCTGCGAGCTCGGATCGGGCGCGTAGAAGAAGCCTTCGGGGCTGACGGCATCGGATATGCTGAGATTGGTAACGCCGGCCTGCACGGTGGCGGTGCGGTTGGCCGGGTCCACCCCGAGGATGCGGGTCATCTTCGACAGGCCGACCACCACCGCGTCCTCCTGCGGGATCGCGCCGCCCGAGAGCGAGGTCCCCGCCCCGCGCGCCACCACCGGAATGCCGTAGCGGTTGCAGTATTTCATGACGGCCGCCACCTGCTCCGTCGTCTTCGGCAGGACGACAGCCAGCGGCAAGCGGCGGTAGGACACGAAGGCATCCGTCTCGAAGGGCACCAGTTCGCGCGCTTCATGCACCACGCATTCGTGCGGCAGCAGATCCACCAGATCCGCAATGATGGCGGATCGACGCGCGATCACATTCGAGCGAGGCTCCAGAAACTTTATGGCTTCGGACACGGTTCTTCCTCCCGGACCACTGTGCCGCCGCCGCCTACCGACGATGACAGACCGGATTACCATGGCTGGCGCTGCAAGGCCAATACTTCGAACCGAGCTTGCCACCGCGAAACTCTACGCGGCGCTTGGGAATCGGGATTTTTTCGAGCCCTCAATCCTGAAAAATGCAAGGATTGGAACTATATTTGAGGCAACAAATAAATGATTCGCCGGCCTGACCGGCTGAGACAGTGAACGCGTGTACATGTAGAAGGAAGACGTTGGAAAAGGACTCGACCATCTTGAACCTGGTGTCTCGCCTCAAGAGCGATATTGGCCTGATGCTGCGGAGACCGCCAAAGCAGCAGTATGCAGCACTCTGCTATCGGATGAAGAAGAAGCAGGGCGGACTTGAGGTTCTCTTGCTGACCAGCCGCGACACCGGTCGATGGGTGATTCCAAAGGGCTGGCCGATGCCGGCCAAGAAGGCACACGCCGTTGCCGAGCGCGAGGCCTTTGAAGAAGCCGGGGTCAAGGGCAAGGTCGATAAAGAACCCCTGGGCTACTACCACTACAACAAATCTCTGCGGAGCGGGTTGAAGATCCTCGTGCGCGTGCAGGTGCACCCGCTGGACGTTCAGGAGATGGTCAAGAACTTTCCGGAAAAAGGCAGCCGTAAGCTGGAATGGGTCTCGCCCGAAGAAGCGGCCAATCGCGTCAACGAACCGGAACTCAAGGCGCTCTTCTCGGTTTTCGCCTCGAGACCACCTGAAATGATGGCAAGACCAGGCACCGCGGGCTAATCGCGCCCTGTCACAAAACTGTCATATTGCTTTCTGTCGGCGATGTCAGTAGGCGGACATGACCGTCTTCCTCGCATCCGCGAAGATTGGCGTCGACACGCGGGTCGTTGGAACGGCCGTCACTTCGGCCTGGACAAAAGGATCCATAATGGCACAGCAGCCGCCACGCCTCGTCAAGCAAACGCTCGACAAGGACCTGGACAAGATAACCTCTGTCGAGGCCGCCACCCATAACGTCTCCCGTGGCCTTGCCGGGCCTGGGATCGCGCTGATCTTCCTTATCGCTGCCGCGACCTTTGCCGCTGTCTATGTCATCGGCAAGCCCGGCGCCGTCATCGTCGTCGCGGCTGCAGCCGTAGGCGCCTACATGGCGATGAACATCGGCGCCAACGATGTCACCAACAACGTTGGACCAGCCGTGGGCTCGAAGGCGATGTCCATGGGGCTTGCGCTGGCCGTAGCGGCCGTGTTCGAAACAGCCGGAGCATTGATTGCCGGCGGCGACGTTGTCGAGACGGTCTCCAAGGGCATCGTCAATCCTGCTCTGTTCGGCTCCACGGACATGTTCATCTGGGCGATGATGGCAGCCCTTCTCTCGTCCGCACTTTGGGTTAACCTCGCAACCTGGGTCGGCGCCCCGGTATCCACCACGCATGCGGTCGTCGGTGGCGTGCTCGGAGCCGGCATCACGGCGGCCGGAGCGGCGGCCGTCGACTGGCCGCAGATGCTCGGCATCGCGGCAAGCTGGGTAATCTCACCTATCATGGGCGGCGTCATCGCTGCCCTCTTCCTCGCCTTCATCAAGGAATTCATCATCTACCGCGATGACAAGATCGCATCGGCTCGAACGTGGGTACCGGTTCTGATCGGCATCATGACCGGTGCTTTCGCAGCCTATCTTGCACTGAAGGGCCTGCGCCAGGTCTTCCACGTCTCGCTTGGCACGGCCTCTGCGATCGGCCTCAGCGGGGGGCTCCTCGCCTGGGGCCTGAGCATCCCGCTCGTCCGGCGACAGTCCGAGGGACTGGAAAATCGCAACCAGTCCCTGCGCAAGCTATTCAAGATGCCACTGATCTTTTCAGCTGCGCTCCTCTCCTTCGCCCATGGCGCAAATGATGTGGCGAATGCCATCGGTCCCTTGGCCGCGATTGTATCGGTGGCACAGGGCGGCAGCGTCACAAATGCGGTGACGATTCCGATCTGGGTCATGGTCATCGGCGCCGTCGGGATTTCCGTGGGCCTTCTCCTGTTCGGCCCCCGGCTTATCAAGCTTGTCGGTGAACAGATTACCAAGCTCAACCCGATGCGCGCGTTCTGCGTCTCGCTGTCCGCTGCGCTGACGGTGATCGTCGCCTCTTGGATGGGCCTGCCGGTCAGTTCTACCCACATTGCGGTTGGCGCGGTCTTCGGCGTCGGCTTTTTCCGCGAATGGTACACCCGCAATTCGAAGCGCCGAATGGAGTACATGCAGATGAAGGCCGGTCGGTGGGAGATCGAGCCGCGCCCGGAACGTAACGCCGAGGAACTGCGCCGTCGCCGATTGGTGCGCCGCTCGCATTTCATGACCATCGTTGCGGCCTGGGTAATCACGGTGCCAGCCGCCGGCGCACTTGCGGCGCTGCTCTATTGGGTTATGTCTCTGCTCTTCCTTTGATGGCGTGGGACATCTGACATGCGTGCCAACTTCCGGATGCAGCGCCTTTTCGTGGATGCGCCCCTTGCGGCCGGGGCCCTCGTCGAGGCGGCGGCCGACCAGTTCAACTATCTCGTCAACGTACTGCGGCTGACGGAAGGATCGCAGATCCTCGTCTTCAACGGGCAGGACGGGGAGTGGAGCGCCAGACTGATCTTCCCGTCACGCAAGAAGCTCTTGATCCAAGCCGTCGAGCAGACGCGGGAGCAGCCGCAGGCCCCTGACCTGCAGTATCTCTTTGCTCCCCTCAAAGTAGGCCGTCTCGACTACATGGTGCAGAAGGCGGTGGAGATGGGGGCCGGCCTGCTGCAGCCGGTGATGACCCAGCACGTCCAGGGCAAGATCACCAACCTCGACCGGCTGCAGGCCAATGTCGTGGAGGCGGCGGAGCAGTGCGGCATCCTGTCGATCCCGCAGGTGGCGGCGCCGAAGAAGCTGCGCGACATCCTGGAGGACTGGCCGGCGGACCGGCGCATCCTCTTCTGTGACGAGGGCGAAGAGAGCCAGAACCCGCTTGCGGCGCTTGCCGCCATCCAGGAGAAGCGGCTGGCCCTGCTGATCGGTCCGGAGGGTGGCTTCTCGGAAGAGGAACGCGGGCTGCTGCGCGGCCTCGATTTCGTCACACCGATCCCGCTCGGGCCGCGCATCCTGCGCGCGGACACGGCAGCGGTTGCGGCGCTGGCGGTAATCCAGGCAACGATCGGCGACTGGCGCTAAACGAAGCCCGATGTTTTCTGAAAGCATCTTGAAAGAAATTCACTTGCACCGCACTTCAATCCAGTTAAAGCAGCCGGACGCGACAGATCTGTCGGTCCTACAAGGTAGTTCCCATGGCCCGTGACACCACAGACGAGACACCCCTGAATTCGGTGTCCGAGCTCTCTGATTACCTTGCCAGCGGCGCCCGCCCTGAAGATGAATTCCGGATCGGAACCGAGCACGAGAAGTTCGCCTTCTTCTTTGCCGACAACAGCCCGGTTCCCTACGAGGGCGAAGCCAGCATTTCGGCTCTCCTGAACGGCATGCAGCAGAAGCTCGGCTGGGATCCGATCATGGATCGGGACAACATCATCGGGCTTGGCGAGCGTTCCGGCATGGGCGCGATCTCCATCGAGCCGGGCGGCCAGTTCGAGCTCTCCGGCGCACCGCTCGAGACGATCCATCAGACCTGTTCGGAATCCAACAGGCATCTCGACGTGCTGCGCGAGGTGGCCGAGCCCATGGGCATCCATTTCCTCGGCATTGGCGGCAGCCCCAAGTGGACGCTCGCCGAGACGCCGCGCATGCCGAAGTCCCGCTACGAGATCATGAGCCGCTACATGCCGAAAGTCGGCAGCCAAGGTCTCGACATGATGTATCGCACCTGCACGATCCAGGTGAACCTCGACTTCTCCTCCGAGATGGACATGGCGCGCAAGATGCGCGTTTCGATGAAGCTGCAGCCGCTGGCGACCGCGCTGTTCTCCTCCTCGCCCTTCACCGAAGGCAAGCCGAACGGGCTCCTCTCCTGGCGGGGCGACATCTGGCGCGATACCGACAACCAGCGGTCCGGGCTGCTACCCTTCGTCTTCGGTGCAGACTTCGGTTTCCGCGACTACGTGGAGTGGGCGCTGGACGTGCCGATGTATTTCGTCGTCCGCGACGGTCTCTATCACGACTGTACCCACGTCACCTTCCGACAGTTCATGAACGGGGCGTTGCAAGGCGAGATCGCCGACTGGGAGCCGACACTCGGGGACTGGACCAACCACCTTTCGACGCTCTTCCCTGACGTGCGACTGAAGAAGTTCCTCGAGATGCGCGGTGCCGACGGCGGCCCCTGGCGGCGCATCTGCGCCCTGCCCGCGTTCTGGGTCGGGCTGCTTTATGACGAGGGCGCGCTTGCCGCCGCCGAAGAATTGACGGCCGGCTGGACATACGAGGACGTGCTTGCCCTGCGCAATGACGTTCCAGCAAAGGCGCTCAAGGCCGAGATTGCTGGACGTTCGCTGCTCGATGTCGCCCGGGAGGTGGTCAATATCTCGCGTGCGGGTCTCACCGCCCGCAATCGCCTCAACGGCGAAGGCCAGGACGAGACAGTCTTCCTGGCCACTCTCGACGAAGTGCTTGCCAAGAAGGCGACCATGGCTGATGACCTGCTGATGCTCTACCACGGGCGCTGGCAGGGATCCGTCGAGCCGATTTTCGACCAGTACAAATACTGATTGGGAGCCGGCTCAAAAACCGGTTCCCGTTGCTCACTTTCCGGATATATTGGCCCATCACGCCAATCGGGAAGGATGTTCCATGCTGCCATTGTTCGACATGATGCTGAAGGCACAGAACGGCGCGGCCATGGATGCGATGGCCAAGCAGTTCAATCTCGCGCAGGAGCAGGCGGCCCAGGCGATGGCCGCCCTGATGCCGGCATTTTCCTCCGGCCTGAAGCGGACGGCAACCAACCCCTATGACTTCGGGGCGTTGATGAACACGATGATGTCCGGCAGCTATGCCAAGTACTTCGAGGATCTCGGCAAGACGTTCACGCCGCAGGGCGTGGCGGATGGTAACGCGGTGCTGGAGAAACTGTTCGGCTCGCCGGAAGTGTCACGCGCCATCGCCGCACAGGCTGCGCAGTTGACGGGCGTCGGCCAGGAGGTCATCAAGAAGATGATGCCGGCCATGGCCGACACACTGATGGGCGGCATGTTCAAGCAGGCCACCGGCCAGATGCAGCAGGGCAGCGACATCTTTGCCTCGACGCCGATGGGCCAGATGACCAAGCAGTGGCTGGACAGCCTCGGGCTTCAGCCGAAGCAGGCCGCCAGCCAGAATCCCATGGAAGTCTTCGACAACCCGTTCATGCAGAGCATGCGATCTGCCTGGGGAATGGACAAGGCCGCTTCGCCGCAGCAACCCTCGCCTGCCGCCATGTTCGCCGACAACCCGTTCATGCAGGCGTTCCAGGAGATGATGTCCGCGAGTTTCGGTCACGCCGCTTCGGCCAACTCGCCCTCGCAGGTCGAGGCCGGTGCCACGGCAAATCCCTATGCGGAGACCTTGAACAGCATGTTCGACAGCGGCCTGGAGGTCCAGAAGACCTACCAGAAGAACATGGAAGCGATCTTCGACACCTACCTCAAGGGCCCGATGGCGCACCCGGCAGCATCCGAGCCATCCAAGGCCTGATAAAAAAAGGCCCGGCCGGAAGATCCGGGCCGGGCAAGCAGCAGGGCTATTGGCTATCACCCTGCGGGGAAAATCGTGTCAGCTTCGCCGAAGGCGCTCGAACCGGGTGTTGCCGCGGCGCCTCACCGTCTCGGCCAGCAAGGTCGCCGGATCGTCGAAGACACCGGAGCGATGGGTCGCCTGCATCACGTCATGGCGAGTGAGGCCGATGTCCTCGAGCTGGTAGTCGTCCAGATCGTGCAGGCGATTGGCAGCCCATCGGTTGCGCAGCACACGCCAGACGGATTTCGCCACAAATGCCAGTGCGCCGACCGGTCGGCGAACGCCCGTCTGCTCCTGGATGAGGTCGAGTTCAACTGTCTGGATCGTGCGCATGATCTGGTCCTTTCCGATTGGCACGAGAAAGCCGTCCCCTCCGTGGATGTCTCACGGAAGGGTGGCGAAGGCTCTGCGGGCGCAGGGAGTGCCCGTTGTTTTGATTGCAATCATGTTATGCCGGAAAGCGTATTGATCAGTCCAACGAATGTTTCTAATGATTGACATCAGACAAACTGATGGGTGATCTTCATGTCCGCTCCGCTTGATATCGACCAGCTTCAGACTTTCCTCGCCATCATCGACACCGGCAGCTTCACGAAGGCCGCCGATCGGGTCTTCAAGACGCAGTCCGCCGTCTCAATGCAGATGCGAAGGCTGGAGGAACGTGTCGGCAAGCAGCTGTTTGCCAAGGATGGGCGTGGCAACCGCCTTACCACCGAGGGCGAGAAGCTTCTGAACTATGCACGGCGCATCATCCGGCTGAACAACGAGGCAATCGCCGCCTTCGACGACAACCGGCTGGAAGGGACGCTGCGGATCGGCACGCCGGACGATTATGCCGACCGCTATATGCCCGAGATCATCGGACGGTTCGCCAAGACCCATCCGAACGTCGAGCTCTATATCGTCTGCGAAAATTCGTCGAGCTTGGCGGAACGCATGGCCAAAGGTGAGCTCGACATCGCGCTCGTGACCCACAATCCGCGCGCCCGAATGTCGGACGTCGTGCGAACCGAGCCGCTTTGCTGGGTGGCTTCGGCCAATCATCCGCTGCGCGAAGACGCGCCGGTGCCGCTGGCGGTCGGTCGCCGCGACTGCCTGTGGCGACAACTTGCCTGCTCGGCGCTCGATGCGGACGGCCGGGAGTACCAGGTGCTGTTCACGAGCTGGTCGTCGACCGTGGTCGCCGCCGCCGTGCTGGCCGGCATGGCCGTCTCGGTGCTGCCGGAATCGGCCCTGCGGCCGGGCATGAGGGTGCTGACGTCGGCGGACGGCTTCCCGCCGCTGCCGCCGGTGCAGATCGGCCTGATGAAGCGTCCGGGCCTGTCGCCATCGCTGATGAACGCCATCACCGACCATATCGCCGCCTGCCTCGACAACATTTCGCCGGCGGTGGTGCCGGACGATCTGGACGCCGGGCCACAGGGCATCGGGCGGACGCCCAAGGTAAGGGCCGGACAGATGGCCACCAGCTGGTAGACCAAGAAAAAACCGGGGCTTGAAGCCCCGGTTTTCGTTTCTGCAGACCTGAGACTTATTCGGCCGCGGTCGGCTGCGCCGAGATGGTGTCGGCCTCGTAGCCGTGCGCCTGCTGAAGCGCGGCACGGACGCCAGCTTCATAGTCCGGATGCACGAGCTTGAAGTGCGCCAGCTGCCGCTCGACGATCTCGCCGGGGACGCCGCCCATGGCTGCCGCGATGTTGGAGAAGAGACGTGCCTTCTGACCTGCGTCGAACAGGTTGAAGAGCGCACGTGGCTGCCCGTAGTCATCATTGCCGTCGCGATGGTTGAAGCGGCCCATGTCGCCTTCGATGGCGAGTGGCGGCTCCTTGGCGGAGGCATCCTCGAACGGACCATTGACCGAGTTCGGCTCGTAGTAGGCGTTCGGATTGCCGGTACGGATACCGCCGTATGTGTTCATCTGGCCATCACGATGATAGTGGTGAACCGGGCACTTCGGCTGGTTGACCGGGATGTTCTCGTAGTGCGTGCCGAGGCGATAGCGGTGCGCATCGGCGTAGGAGAACACACGGGCCTGCAGCATCTTGTCAGGCGAGTAGCTGATGCCGGGCACGATGTTGGACGGCGAGAAGGCGGCCTGTTCGATTTCGGCGAAGTAGTTCTCGGCGTTGCGGTTGAGTTCCATAGTGCCGATGTCGATCGGCGGAAACTCGGAGTGCGGCCAGACCTTGGTCAGGTCGAACGGGTTGTAGGAGGTCGTCTCGGCCTCGGCTTCGTTCATGATCTGAACCTGCACCTTCCAGCGGGGGAATTCGCCACGCTCGATGCCGCCGAAGAGGGCTTCCTGGTAGCCTTCGCGGGTCTTGCCGATCAGCGCTTCACCTTCTTCGTTGGTGAAGTGCTTGTGGCCCTGCTCGGTCTTGAAGTGGAACTTCACCCAGTAGCGCTCGCCGGCGTCGTTCCAGAACGAGTAGGTGTGCGAGCCGTAGCCGTTCATGTGCATCGGGTCGACCGGCAGGCCGCGGTCCGACATCAGGATCGTTACCTGGTGCAGGCTTTCCGGCGAGAGGGACCAGAAGTCCCACATGGCGGTCGCCGAGCGCAGGTTGGTCTTGGGGTGACGCTTCTGGGTGTGGATGAAGTCGGGGAACTTGTAGGGATCACGGACGAAGAAGACCGGCGTGTTGTTGCCGACCAGATCCCAGTTGCCTTCCTGCGTGTAGAACTTCAGGGCGAAACCGCGCACGTCGCGCTCGTGGTCGGCGGCACCCATTTCGCCGGCAACGGTGGAGAAGCGGGCGAGCATCGGCGTCTCGGCGCCCGGCTGCAGACACTTCGCCTTGGTGAACCTGGAAATGTCACCGGTGATCTTCAGGGTTCCGAATGCGCCCCAGCCCTTGGCGTGGACGACGCGCTCCGGGATACGCTCGCGGTTCTGATGCGCCAGCTTCTCGATGAGCTGGTAATCCTGCAGCATGACGCCGCCGCGCGGGCCTGCGGTCATCGTGTTCTGGTTGTCCGGCACTGGTGCGCCGGCAGTCGTCGTCATCGTGGGACGATCGGACATGGCTGTCTCCCCTGTTTGAACTCTGGCCTGTTTGAATCTGGAACTGTTCTAGGCTTTCGATTTGACCTTCGCATCACAGTTCCATAGTTTCCAATATTATTTACTGCGATCATCGATCGGAAAAACTGATGGCACTGACGCTGCGGCAAATGCGGTATTTCGAGGCGCTGGCGCGGGAAAAACACTTCGGGCGAGCGGCGGAAACCGTCCACATCAGTCAGCCGGCGCTGTCTGTTCAGGTCCTCGACATGGAGCAGGGCCTGGGGGTTCGGCTGGTGGAGCGCAACCGCAACGGCATTCTCCTGACCCGCCAGGGCGAGGAGGTGCTGGCGCAGGTCCGGACGATCCTGGAGCAGGTCGAGCGGCTGGAGAGCGGCACGCGCAGCAATGGCCGGATGCTCGACGGTCCAGTCAGGATCGGCATTATCCCGACGGTCGCGCCCTACCTCGTGCCGAAGCTCGTGCCCTGCCTGCGCGAGCGCTATGCCTCGATCGAGATCGAATTGAAGGAAGCGGTCACCGACCGGCTGATCCTTGACCTGCAGGACGGGACGCTCGATGCCGTGATTGCGGCGCTACCAATCGAGGGAGACGGGACCGAAGCCTTCCCGCTGTTCGTCGACCGATTCTTCATGGCGATGGCCAACAATGCCGAGGCGATCCTGCTGTCTCCACTGATCGAGACGCAGGTGGACGTCGACCGACTGCTGCTGCTGGAGGAGGGTCACTGCCTGCGCGAGCAGGCGCTTTCCGTCTGCGGCACGGCCGGCAAACGCAGCCTCGTCACCTTCGGTGCGACCTCGATGACGACCCTCCTGCAGATGGTGTCCCACGACATGGGGATGACGCTGATACCGGAGATGGCGATCCCGACGGAAACGGCGCGCAACGACATCCGCATCGTGCCCTTCGCGGAGCCCGCGCCCTCGCGGGAGATCGGGCTGATCTGGAGGAAGTCGAGCGGACGGCGCGACGAGATGAAGGCTCTTGCGGAAGCCGTCGCCAGTTGCGCCCCGGCCCCGCGATAGAGCCGGGGCGCATGGCGCAAATCAGGAGAGGTGCGTCTTGAAGAACTCGACCGTCCGCGCCCAGGCGAGATCGGCCGCCGCCTTGTCGTAGCGGGCCGCCGAGGTGTCATTGTTGAAGGCGTGGTTGACGCCCTCGTAGAGGTGGATCTCGAAGGTCTTGCCGTGCTCCTCGAGGGCTGCACGGTAAGCGTCGATGCCGGCGTTGATGCGCTCATCGAGGCCGGCGTAATGGAGCATCAGCGGCGCCTCGATGGCGGGAACGTCCTCTGCAGCGGCCTGGGAACCATAGTAGGCGACGCCGGCGCCAAGCTCCGGAGACCTCGTCGCCATCCGGTTGACGAGGCCGCCGCCCCAGCAGAAGCCGACGGCGCCCACTTTGCCATTCGTGCCGTCGAGGCCGGCCAGATAGACGCGGGTCGCCTCCGCATCGGCTGCCGTCGCCTCGGCGTCCAGCGAGCCGAACATCTGCCGTGCCTGGTCCTCGTCGGCGGGCGTGCCGCCGGCAGGCGACAGGAAGTCGGGCGCCAGCGCGACGAAGCCTTCGAGCGCCATACGGCGGGCGACATCGCGGATGTGCATGTTCAGGCCACGGTTTTCGTGGATGACGATAATGGCGGGAAGATCGGCAGACGCATCGGCGGGACGGACGAGGTAACCCTTCATCTCGCCCGAGGATCCGGGATAGGTCACCTCTTCGGCCACCAGACGATCGTCGCTCTCGGCCACCGTCTGCGCCTGGGCGCCGCTTGCCGCCAACATGGGCGCGATGGCGGCGGCGGCGGCTCCGGATCCCGCCAGCATCGTCAAGCGCTCCATGAAGGCGCGGCGATCGAGGGTCAAATGCGTATATTCATCATAGGCATTGATCATTGCCTGGGTGATCTTCGGCTTTTCCATGACGCGCTCCTCTGGCGGGTTAGATCGGCAGATCTACGCAAACGCGGAGCGGCCGGATGACCAAGGCTAGATCATCCGGCCGCCAGTGGGTGACACTTCTGCGTGAGGCGATCAGGCCGCCAGATCGAGCACCATGCGGCCGTCGATCTTGCCGTCCTTCATGCGGTCGAAGATGGCGTTGATGTTCTCCAGCTTGTCCCAGGAGAAGTGCGCGGCGACCTTGCCTTCGCCTGCAAACTGAAGCGATTCCTCCAGGTCCTGGCGCGTGCCGACGATGGAGCCGCGCACCGTGATGCGCTTCAGCACCGTTTCGAAGACCGGCAGCGAGATGAAGCCCGGTGGCAGGCCGACCAACGCCATGGTGCCCTTGGAGCGGAGGAAGCCGTAAGCCTGCTCCATCGCCTGGGGCGAGACCGCCGTGACCAGCGCCCCATGCACGCCGCCGGTTGCCTTCTGCACCTGTTCTATGGCGTCGGCGGCCTTGCCGTTGACGATGATATCGGCGCCGAGATCCTTGGCAAGCTTCAGCTTGTCGTCGAAGATGTCGGCAGCCACGACGTTCATGCCCATGGCCTTGGCGTATTGCACCGCCATGTGGCCGAGACCACCGATGCCGGAGATGACCACCCATTCGCCGGGCTTCACCTCCGTTTCCTTCAAGCCCTTGTAGACGGTGACGCCGGCGCAGAGGATCGGCGCTGCTGCGCCGAATTCCAGATTGTCCGGCAGGCGTCCGACGAAGTCCGGATCGGCAAGCCCGTACTGGGCGAAGGTGCCGTTGACGGAATAGCCGGTGTTCTGTTGGCTGCCGCAGAGCGTTTCCCAGCCGGTGCGGCACGGCGTGCAGCAACCGCAGGCGGTGTGCAGCCAGGCCACGCCAACGCGGTCGCCTTCCTTGACATGGGTAACGCCGGCGCCGAGCTTGGCGACATAGCCCGTCCCCTCATGGCCGGGAATGAAGGGTGGCTTGGGCTTGACCGGCCAGTCGCCGTTGGCGGCATGCACATCCGTGTGGCAGACGCCGGTCGCCTCATACTTGACGAGGATCTGCCCCGGGCCGGGTTCGGGGATCGGCAGTTCCTCGATCACCAGAGGCTTGCCGAATTCCCGCACCACGGCGGCTTTCATCATTGCTGACATCGCTGGACCCTTTTCGAACGAAGACCGCGTCCTTGCGGTCGTGTGGCTCGCAGGGTCCTACTACGGAGCGACAGGTGCGGCGTTGATCCACCGCAAAGAACATCAGTCCAGCGCCAGCCAGACGGCAAGCCAGATCCAGAGCGCGATCAGGATGAAGAAACCGGTGATCCAGATGGGACGCCGGTGGCGGAGGCGGTTGCTGGTGATGTGGACGTAGGAGTGGACGTAGCGCGACAGCACGAAGGCCCAGGCGAGAAGCGCCGTCACCACATTGTCCGCCGTCGTCAGATAGAGCAACAGGCAGACCACGTGAAAGAGCAGCGGCAGCTCGAACTGGTTCTTGAGGTTGTTGTGGATGAGGAGGCTTTCGACCGGCTCGTCCCGGTTCTCCTTGAACTGCTCCGCCTTGGCAGTTCCGGAGCGGACGGCACCGATCCGCCGGCTGGAGAGAAGGTAGTAGAGACCGAACACCAGGGCCGCGTGGGCGATCATCGGCCAGATCATGATATTGCTGAAGGTCATGTGTTTTCTCGCATAAACTCAGTCCTGCAACTCAACGTCCCGCCTCAGGCAACCGGCAAAGGGTTGGCCGCCTGAAGACTAGAGGAAACGGTGGTATCGGCAATTGCAATCCTCGACTGCCGATGCCGTCAATATCAGGCGCCGCCGGGATAGTTGGGACTTTCGCGGGTGATGGTGACGCCGTGCGGGTGGCTTTCGCGAAGGGCGGCTCCGGAGATCCGCACGAAGGTCGCCTTCTCCTGGAACGACGGAATGTCGCCGCCGCCGACATAGCCCATGGCAGCCTTCAGGCCGCCGGCCAGCTGGTGAAGCACGGCCGAGACCGGTCCCTTATACGGAACCTGGCCTTCGATGCCTTCCGGAACGAGCTTCAGCGTGTCGCGCACTTCCGCCTGGAAGTAGCGATCCGCAGAGCCGCGCGCCATGGCACCGACCGAGCCCATGCCACGGTAGGCCTTGAAGGAGCGACCCTGGTAGAGATAGACCTCACCCGGGCTTTCATCGGTGCCGGCCAGCAGCGATCCAACCATGACCGCGGACGCGCCGGCAGCGATTGCCTTGGCCAGATCCCCGGAGAACTTGATGCCGCCATCGGCAATGACCGGGATGTTCTGGTCGCGCGCCGCGTTGACGGCCGCCATGATGGCCGCAAGCTGCGGAACGCCGACGCCGGCAACGATGCGGGTCGTGCAGATCGATCCGGGGCCGATCCCCACCTTGACCGCATCCGCGCCCGCATCGATCAGCGCCCTTGTGCCATCGTAGGTGGCGACGTTGCCGGCCATGATGCGAACGGAGTTGGAGAGTTTCTTGACCCGCGCCACGGCATCCAGCACGCGCTGCGAGTGGCCATGGGCGGTATCGACCACCAGCAGGTCAACGCCCGCCTCGATCAACCGCTCGGCGCGCTCGAAGCCGTCATCGCCAACGCTGATGGCGGCAGCGGCCCGCAGGCGGCCCTGGGCATCCTTGGAGGCATTCGGGTTGAGCTGCGTCTTCTCGATGTCCTTGACGGTGATCAGGCCGACGCAGTGGCCCTGGCCGTCGACCACGAGCAGCTTCTCGATGCGATGCATGTGCAGAAGACGCTTGGCCTCGGTCTGGTCGACGCTGTCGTTGACCGTGATGAGGTTCTCGTGGGTCATCAGTTCGTGGATCTTCTGCGACGGGTCGGAGGCAAACCGGACGTCGCGGTTCGTCAGGATGCCGACGAGGCGACCGGTCTTGTGACCGCCGTTGCCGCCGTTGTCGACGACTGGAATGCCGGAAATGCGGTGCGCCTTCATCAGCGCCAGGGCCTCTGCCAGCGTCGCGTCCGGGCCGATGGTCACCGGATTGACCACCATGCCGCTTTCGAACTTCTTGACCTGGCGGACTTCTTCGGCCTGCTCGATGGGCGTCAGGTTGCGATGGATGACGCCGATGCCACCGGCCTGGGCCATGGCGATGGCGAGACGTCCCTCGGTGACGGTATCCATGGCGGAGGACAGGATCGGCAGGTTGAGGTCGATATCGCGGGCAATGGTGGTGGCAATGTTCGTCTGGCCCGGCATCACCTCGGAGTGTCCCGGCTGCAGGAGCACGTCGTCGAAGGTCAGCGCATCTGCGCCGGTTGCGGATTCTACAATGCGAGCCATGGCCAATTTCCTCGGTTAAAGGAAGTCCGTCCCGGCGGGAGGCACCGGAAGCGATCTTCGGGAAAGGGAAGTTGGCGAGGGCTGGTAACACGGTTATGACAGGAAGGGAATAGAAAAAGCCGAGGCTTGCACGGCGCTCGGGCGGCGGCTCAGGCTGCGGCCGCTTCCGCCTCTCGCACCAGGGCGCGGATGCGATCGGCATCTTCGCTGCTGATCGGCGTATAGACGACCATGCCGAGATCCGGACGGCCATCGACCGAGAAACCGGAATATTCGAGCTCGATGGAGCCGAGCACCCGGTGGTTGAGGCGCTTGGTCCCCTCGCCGTGGACGCCGACGTCATTGTCGTTCCACAGGGCTTCGAATTCCGGGCTTTGCCGGCAAAGGTCATCGACGAGGTCGGCGATCTCGGAGGTCGCGCCCGCACGGGCGGCATCTGCCCGGAAGGCGCCGACGACGAAGCGTGCGATGCCGTGCCAGTCGGCCTGCGCAGCACGCACCTGCGGATTGGCAAACAGCAGCCGCAGGATGTTGCGCTCCGCCGGAGCGAGCCTGGAGTAGTCGGTCAGCACCACGGCCGCCGCCCGGTTCCAGGCGACGACGTCCCAGGTTGCCGTACGCACGATGGCCGGGCTCGTTTCCAGCGTATCGAGCAGGCGCTGGAGGCGTGGCGAGATACCTCCGACCGGGCGATAGCGCGCTTCCGGCAGTCGACCGAGCCCCAGCATGAACAGGTGCTCGCGCTCCGGTTCTGTCAGCATCAGACCGGCAGCGATGCGATCGAGAACATCCGCGGACGGTGCACCGCCGCGCCCCTGCTCCAGCCAGGTGTACCAGGTCGGGCTGATGTTGGCGCGCTGTGCGACCTCTTCGCGACGCAGACCGGGCGTACGCCTGCGGCTGGCTGAAAAGCCGAAGCTTGCCGGATCCAGCCTGGCGCGGCGGTCTTTCAGATACGTCCCGAGCGGGTTCGACTGGATGGCGGACATCGGTATCCCATTAGCTGCTATACTAGGATAAAGCCACTACTTTAACAGGATGAATTTCTGCCGCATGAAAGAGAGACAAGCAAGAGGAGAGTTTTCATGCGTGTATTTCTGACGGGCGCCACAGGGTTCATTGGCTCCCAACTGCTGGTCGAGCTTTTGCACGGCGGTCACCAGGTCCTCGGCCTGACGCGTTCGCAGGCGGGTGCCGCCGCCATCACGCAGGCCGGCGGCGAGGCCTTCTTCGGCGACATCGCGGATCCCGACAGCCTGACCGAGGGCGTGCAGCAGTGCGATGCGGTCATTCACACCGCGTTCGATCACGACTTTTCAAACTATGTCGCCAATTGCGCCAAGGACGGCCGCGTGATCGAGACGCTTGGGTCGGTCCTGCAGGGGTCAGACCGGCCGCTGATCATCACCTCCGCCACCGCGATGGGCGCGAAGATGGCGGGGGAGCCGGCCGTCGAGGATCATTTCGATGCCGGCCATCAAAACCCGCGGGTCGCCTCGGAACTGGCCGGCGCAGCGCTTCTTGAACGCGGCGTCAATGTGTCGGTGGTCCGCCTGTCGCAGATCCACGACCGGCGCAAGCAGGGACTGGTGACGGAAATGATCCGGCTTGCGCGGGCGCGGGCCGTGTCCGCCTATGTCGCCGATGGATCGAACCGCTGGTCGGCGGCGCCACTGGCAGACACCGCCCGCCTCTACCGGCTGGCATTGGAACGACAGGTGCCGGGCGCCCGCTATCATGCCGTCGCCGAGGACGGTGTTGCCTTCCGCGACATCGCGGCTGCGATCGGGACCGGCCTCGGCGTCCCGCTTGCTTCGCTGCCGAAGGCCGCAGCGGCCGAGCACTTCGGCTGGCTGGCGACATTCGCCGACAAGGACATGTCGGCGTCGAGCCGCATGACGCGTCAGGTGCTGGACTGGCAGCCCACTGGTTCGGGGCTGCTCACTGACATGAAAGGGATGGACTACGCAGCGGCGGCTTGACGCGTCATCGGTCCATCTCGAGAAAAGCCCCTCGGCGATCCAACGCCGAGGGGTAGCTCAGGCCCAAACCGGTCAGATCTCGAACTGGTAGGACTTCGGCACGAAGCGGTAGCCGGTGTCGAGCTTTTCCGCATAGCCGACCGAGGGGAAGGGCATGTGGTAGCCGAGGAAGGCGACCCGATCCGTTGCGATCATGTCGAAGACCCTCTTGCGGGTGGCAGCCGCGGCCGCCTTGTCCATATCGAAACGCACTTCCCAGTCGGGGCGCTGCAGCGACAGGACGTAGTGGTTGGCCGTATCGGCGGCGAGGATCAGGCGACGTCCGTCGGATTCGACGTTGAAGATCATGTGTCCGGGGCTATGACCGAAGGCGGCCATGCCGGTGATGCCCGACACCACCTCGGCGCCATCGCCGATGAAGGTCATCTTGTCGGCGAGCGGCTTGACCTTCTCGAGAACCGACTTGTGCCCGTTCTCGGCCGGTGTCCCTTCCCGTGCGGTGTCCGTCCAGAAATCATATTCGACCTGGCCGGTCACGTAGCGGGCGTTCGGGAAGGCCGGGCCGCCGTCCTCCATGAGGCCGCCGATGTGGTCACCATGCAGGTGGGTGAGGACGACCACGGTGACGTCTTCCGGCGTATAGCCGCCGGCGGTCAACCCCTCGATCAGGCGTCCCATTCCCTGGGCGCGTCCGCCCGGTCCCATGCCGGTATCGAACAGGACCACGTCGCTTCCGGTGTTGACGACCGTCGGCGCAAAACTGTTGACGAACTGGTCCGTCGGCAGGAAGTTTGCCTCGAGAAGCTCGCCAACCGTCTCCGCGGACTGGTCGGTGCCGAAGGTTTCGTTCGGCGCACCCGAAGGGCGCGACCCATCCTTCACCACGAGAACTCCAAAGCTTCCCACGTCAAAACGGTCGGTTTCCGGCGGCATCGCTCGATTGATCTCCAGACGTTCGGTTCCCTGTGCACGCGCTTCGCCCTTCAAGAGCGCCGGCGCGGCCATCATGCCCATGCCGGCGGTTCCCAAAAGCGCACGTCGTCCCATCGATGGCATCGTCATGACTCTCTCCCCGAAGATGATAAGGTTCTGCCGATCCCGACAGTGCGTGCTTAGATAAAGGCCATGACGCGCGTGGGAACTGCCTGTCACGCAGACGTGATTCCCGTTTCAGCGGCAAGGGCAAAGGCGTTGGCGAATCGGGTGGATGGGACTACACAGGGCCTCCCTTCCGCCAGTCGTGCCTGATTGATGAACCGCATCGTTCCCCTCATCCTCGCCGTCGCCCTGTTCATGGAGCAGATGGATTCCACCGTGATCGCGACGGCGCTGCCGGCCATTGCCGCCGACCTCGAAGTCGGGCCGATCACGCTGAAGCTGGCGCTGACCTCCTACATGGTGGCCTTGGCGATCTTCATCCCGATCAGCGGCTGGATGGCGGACCGGTTCGGCGCCAAGAAAATCTTCCGGCTGGCGATCCTGGTCTTCATCATCGGATCGATCTCCTGCGCCATCTCCGGAACGCTGGTGCAATTCGTCCTGTCGCGGTTCCTGCAGGGCATGGGCGGCGCGATGATGACACCCGTCGGCCGGCTCCTGCTGTTGCGGACGACGAAACGCAGCGACCTCGTCTCGGCCATGGCGCTGCTGACCATCCCGGCCCTCATCGGGCCGCTCACCGGCCCGCCCATTGGCGGCTTCATCACCACCTATTTCACCTGGCACTGGATCTTCATCATCAACGTGCCGATCGGCTTTCTCGGCATCTGGCTGTCCGGAATCTATCTGCCCAAGGTCGATACCGTGCAGCCGCCGCCGATCGACTGGCTGGGCTTCTTCCTGATCGCCATGGCCGCCGCCGGAACGGTGTTCGGTCTCTCGGTGGTGAGCCTGCCTGCCCTGCCGCCGGCCTTCGGCATCAGCGCGACGGCCATCGGCATCCTCTGCGGCTTCCTCTACATCGGGCACCAGAGACGCCACCCCTCGCCCATCCTCGGCCTGTCGCTCTTCCGCAACGAGGCCTTTCGCGCAGCAACGCTCAGCGGGACGATCTTCCGCATCTCCACCGGCGCCATCCCCTTCCTGATGCCGCTGATGCTGCAGCTCGCCTTCGGTCTCAATCCGTTCCAGTCGGGCATGATCACCTTTGCCGGGGCACTCGGTGCGCTGATGGTGAAATTTGTCGCCCGCCGCGTGTTTGCCGCCACCGGCTTCAAGGTGACGCTGATCGCCGCCGGTCTGCTGGGTGCGGCGACCACCGTGGTCAACGGCTTCTTTACGCCGGAGACCTCACATGCGCTGATCATCGCCTTCCTGCTGATGTCGGGGCTTTGCCGGTCGTTCTTCTTCACCGGCAGCAATGCGCTGAGCTATTCGGAGATCGAGGACGCGCAGGCGAGCCAGGCGACGTCGATCTCCTCCGTGCTTCAGCAGGTCAGCCTGGCACTGGGCGTTGCCTTCGCCGCCTTCATCCTCGAAGCCTCGTCGGTGCTGTCCGGCTCGCACCTGCAGCTGGCGGACTTCCACCTGGCCTTCTTCATTGTCGGGGGCGTGTCGCTGTTTGCGGTCGTGCCGTTGCTCGGCCTTCGTCGGGACGCCGGATCGGCGGTCTCGGGCCATGGACGCGCCGCGGTGGAAACCGACGCGGCGCAGTAGCCATCGGATCAGTCGCGGATGCCCTCTTCGGCATCCGCTTCAGCAAATTCACGGGGATCAATGTCCTCGGCATCGACATCAGCTTCTGGCCCGGCACCGGCCCTGCGGCCCTTGAAGTGCTTGGCGAGCAGGAACATCTCGACCGACTCCGACCGCGAGGCGCCCGGCTTGATGTGGATCACCTGCCGGAAGTTCGCCTTCAGCATGTTGAGGAGATCTCGCTCGGTGCCGCCCTGGAAGGTCTTGGCAAGAAAATGGCCACCCTCCTTCAGCACTTCCACGGCGAAATAGGCCGCGACCTCGCAGAGATGCATGGTGCGAAGGTGGTCGGTCTTCTGGTGGCCGGTGGTGGGGGCCGCCATGTCGGAGAGGACGAGATCGGGCTCGCCGCCGATGCCTTCCAGAAGCAGGCGCGGCGCTTCGTCATCGAGGAAGTCGAGCTGCAGGATCTTCACGCCGGCGAGCGGCGCCATCTCCAGGAAGTCGATGGCGGCGACCCGCACGTCATCGTCCGTCGACCCCGTCACCTTGGCGGCGATCTGCGACCAGCTGCCGGGTGCTGCCCCCAGATCGATGATGCGCCGGGCCCCTTTCAGGATCTGGTGCTTCTCGTCAATCTCGAGAAGCTTGAAGGCGGCGCGGGCGCGGTAGCCCTCGAGCTTTGCCCGCTGGACATAGGGGTCGTTGATATGGCGCTCGATCCAGCGCCGCGACGACGCCTTCAGCTTGCCCTTCTTGACCTTCTGGCCGAGCTTGCGGCCCGTGCGATTGCTGCCGACCGGAGGTTTGGTCATCGGCGTGCTCCTTCGTCGCGCTCTTGTTCGGTGCGGCGGGGGCGCGATCGCCTCCAGGCGCCGTCATCCGCCATCATGTCCGTCAGGATGCCCTCGCGCAGTCCGCGATCGGCGACCCGCATCCGCTGGCTGGGCCAGCGCCGCCGGATCGCCTCCAGGATGGCGCAGCCGGCCAGCACCAGGTCGGCGCGGTCCGGACCGATACAAGGGTTGGCGGCGCGGTCGGCAAAGCCCCAGGACAGGAGCTTTGCCTGCATGGCCGTGACCTCGGCGTCCGACAGCCAAAGACCATCCACCTTGCGGCGATCATACCGCGGCAGGTCGAGATGGACACCCGCCAGCGTGGTGACCGTGCCGGAGGTGCCGATCAGGTGGAAATCGTCGAGCCCTCCCTGCGGCGCCAGCACCGGCGGGCAGTGGAAGCCTGACAGCATTCCCTCCACCTCGATGACCATGGCCTCGAAGACCTGCGGCGTCACATCGCGACCGCCATGGCGTTCCGACAGGGTGACGACGCCGACCGGCAGCGATGTCCAGTGAGTGATGTGGTTGGCAAGACGGTTGGAACGGTTGCTGTCGATGCGGATGACGGCAATCTCCGAAGAGCCGCCGCCGATATCGAAGAGCACCACGGATCGTGCCTCGCGCCCGACCAGCGAGGAGCAGCCGGAAACCGCAAGGCGCGCCTCCGTCTCGCGGTCGATGATTTCGAGATCAAGGCCGGTTTCGCGCACGACGCGGGAGAGGAATTCCTCGCCGTTGTCGGCTGCGCGGCAGGCCTCGGTGGCGATCAGGCGCATCTTGCGGATCGGCCGGGTGGAGAGCTTAGCGGCGCAGACCTTGAGCGCATCGACGGCGCGGTCCATCGCCTCGTTCGACAGCCGGCCGCTGGCCGCCAGCCCCTCGCCGAGGCGCACGATGCGCGAGAACGCATCGACGACCCGGAACTGGCCGGGACGCGTCGGCTGCGCGATCAGCAGGCGGCAGTTGTTGGTGCCGAGATCGAGTGCGGCATAGAAATCATCGCGGAAGATGCGCGGTGCTTCGGGGGCGATGCGGCCGACACCGTTTGCCATGGCGACGGATGCGGCCTGGCCTGCCGATGCCGGGCGAGGCGCATAGGCGGGTTCGGCGCGTACCTGCGCCAGCGGTCGACCCTGAAGCCCACGACCGCCGCGGTTCTTCTTGCGGCGCTTCTTGGGCTTGCCGGGTCCGGCCGCGTCTCCCGCGGCTGCCGGCGCAGTCGTCGGCACGGCCGTCGCGGTCACGCCGTGGGCGTCCGCCTTGGCGGACGAGGCGGATCGCGCACGGCGGCGCTTGCGCTTTCGCGTCGGATTGAGGGCGTCGTCTGTTGCGGGCCGTTCGGCCGGGCCAGCATCCTCTGCTGTCCCGCCATGCACGGAAGGCGCCGCGTTGAGGTTCTTGCCCCTGCGCTTCGCCTTGCGGCGGCGGGAAGACCTCCCCTCGCCGCGACCTGCAACAGATGCCCCGCCTTCTGGCGGCTTTCCGCCGCTATCGGGGTCCATCAGTTTATGTCCATCTCGCCGCGCAAAGCCCTGGAGCATGCAGCTGGCGTCTATCGTTACGTTGACAACAGAATAACAGCGGCGGCGGCTTTCGCCAACGGCTTTTTCGCTGGCCGCCCATGCAAGGCGGGCGCGACCCACCGGGCAAGGCGGGCGCGAACCACCAGGCGGCCACCGATTTTTTTTCAAAAAACCTATTTGCATCGGCCGGCGCTTTGGTTATAAGCCGCCCACACCGACCGGCGCCACGCGCCAAGACGGTCTTGGGGAATAGGTTAACGGTAGACCCACGGACTCTGACTCCGTTAGTCCTGGTTCGAATCCAGGTTCCCCAGCCAATCCCCTTTTATGAATAAAAATCAACTGGTTACTAGGTTCTTGAGTTCCTATGCCGGAACAGTCCTCCGGGGCAGATTTCCGGCCCTTGATCCGCCACTCGTGCTGAACTGTCCGGATCCCATCCGATCGGACTACGGTCCGGTTCGGCGGGCGAGCTTAGAACTGCTCCCCTCGCTTCGCCAAGACGCATAGATCCAGCTTCGACCCTAACGCCCGCAGCGTCAGCTGGATGCTGCATTCCACCATGGGAGTTGGACAACTCTCCGCCGGTGTAGTTGTTGATATCACGGGAGAGATGGTCGAAAACTGCAAGATCATGGACGAAAGGCGGCTGGAAGCGTGATAGTCCGGCACTTGTTCTAAGGAGGGGAGCAACTTAGAACAAACTTGTCGCCCCTTGGGCGGCTCATTCAAGAAGGCGATGATATCGATGGATGAACTCTTTCGTGACCGTGTGAGAGAGCGCGATCTCGACAACTTCTTGGTTGAAGAGATATACGCGGCGCCGGAGTTTCTAGGCTGGATCGTTGACCGTCTGCATCAACGGTTCGTTGCTCCGCCCTCGCTTAAAGTTCAGCTTCAAAAGTCACCTCCTCGGGAATCCGATAGGCGTCAAACAGATGTCCGCGTTGGTTGGTTCGACGAGGATGCAACGATGCATGCCTGCGTCCTGATAGAAAGCAAGGTAACTGCGGAATTTCAGCCTGGTCAGGCTGAAGCTTACGCTTCAGAACTGGCGTCTCTGCGGCGCCGTTTAGGTTCCGCAAGCGCGGCCTCGATTCTGATCGCACCGTCTGCAAGATTTAGTTCGCTGAAGCACGACGGCTGCTTTGACGCGGATATCGCAATTGAGGACATCATTGGCTTTCTGCGCAAGAGGACCCAGGAAGACAACGATCCGGAGGTCGGGCGGCGCCTGGAAATGCGTATGCAATTGCTTGAAGCCTTGTGCGGTAGGCGGTCCGCTTCAGGATGGGTGGGGGCCACAATTCCTGAGAAGCGAGACTTTGCCGGATCATACGCCCTCCTTGCGTCCGAAATCGTGCCGGATCTCCTCGTCAGGCCTTCGACAGATGGGCCGAAGGCAATAACGAGGATCTTTGAGGGCCTGGAGATTCATGGCCTTCCAAGTCTCTCCCTTCGACACGAATTCGGGGCGCCGCCCGGTCTGAAATACGCAAACGTCCTGTTCAAAGGAATGGGATCGAGCATCCCAGCGCTACGATCGAGCGGCCTTCTTTCGGGTACGCATTACACAGCCGAAGAAGCCGGGAAGTCCCTGGCGATCAGGGTCGCCACACCAGCTGTTGATCCGACCCGCCCTTTCTCGGAGGAGCGGGCGGCTGTGGAAGCTGGACTTTTGGCCATTCAAGACCTCGTCTCTTGGCTGCGGGAAGCAGCACCGGAACTTGCCAAACTACTGAGCGCGCCCTTCACCGAACTTCATCATACTGGCACAATACCGACTGAGGAGGCTTTCGCCGAACAGCTCATGGAGACCTACCGTCAGTGTGAACTGCTTGGTTACAAGCCATCTGGAATGCTTCAAATGATCCACGATCACGGGGCCATCGGAACGGCTAAAAGATTACTTGCCTCGCCACCATCAGACGGGTTCCATCGCCTCGCGCTAATGAACAGACTGGATCTTGCAATCGAATCGATAGTTCAACGCGAACCGTGGCGGAGACTGTTCACCGATGACGAACTCAAGCGCGCCGCACAGCGGCTACGGTAGGCGCCAAGGCTGGCCAACGAGCACCAGAGATTGACTACCCCTCAGAGTCCCGCTCAATAGAGCGGTGACAGACGGCTCCTACTACAGGACCAGGTGCAGAGTAGCCTTGCCGGAGTCACCCTCCTACCCCTGATACCGAGACGACTGCTCAGGGCGGCTACCTCATGAACTCGGCGGCGAATCCCTGCCTTCATCCTTAGTCTTCTGGAACACCCATGCTTTATAAATTCATCGGGGGCGATGAGCCCACACTACTCGAAATCCTCGACAAAGCAGTCGGAAGTGGCTCATTAAAGTTCAATTCGGCGCTGCAGTTTAATGATCCCTTCGAGTTTAAGTTCAATTCCATCGCTCCGACGCGCGAAGCTTTCTACGACTGGCATATGTTAAACGAACCAGATCGGACCGCTGACGAACTTGAGCGCGGCTGGGAGTCATTCTCCGGTGAGAGCGCTGAATGGAACACGTCGTTTGTACCTAGGCAAAGTCTGCTGCGTGAGCTGTACGTACTCTGCCTAGCGCGCCGCTGGGACAGCCACTTGATGTGGGCTCATTACGCTCGCAACCATCAGGGCTACGCGCTTGTCTACCACCCAGAGATCGTGCCAGCTGTCGAGGCGCTGGCTGGTAACACGATGGCCGGCGACGTGTCTTATCGTGCACAGCTTCCTGAGCTCCACTGGTTCCTGGGCACCCGCAACGCAATGATCGAGCCCGTGCTCTTCACCAAGTCTGTAGAGTGGGCCTATGAGGTAGAGTTCCGCCTCATCCGGTCGGGCACGCCGAACAGGCCCTTCCTCTACGAGAGGATCAATCCCAATCTAGTTTCCGGGATCATCTTGGGCACTCGGACGCCTCGGGCGGTGATTGACAGAGCGCTTGCTGTGCAACGGAGCCGCGCAGAATTCACCGTACGAAGAGTCACCTCGACGTCACGGTCGTTCGCGCTCGACGTTTATGACGTCGACGCAGATAATTGGCGGTATGGCGATATGCTATGAGCTGGGCGTGGGAGACCTAAAGGACGTCGATGGTGGGCCAGATAGAAGATGCGAGCGTGGCAAAATGCTCGCTCCGTTGCTTGATATCATCCTCATCCCAATTTTCCCGTGCGCTGAACCACTTGTTCAGAAACAGACCAGTGTGCTCGGCGAACTTCTGCCTCTTCTCCACAAATCCCTTGTTGCCGGCGGATATGTTCAAGCCTCCCGTGATCAATGTCAGGTTGCCTAGACTATCAAGAGCTTTCTTCCTCGCCACTGCCGGGAGAGAAAGGCTGTACGGCTCAACATACTCACCGTCAGCAAAAGGCCATGCTTGTGTCCAAGTCCGCGGAAGCACATGCTCGACCCACAGGCCGATCGGACGCTCATGCCTTTCCGCTAGCCTCGATCGCGAGGCCACCTCCAGCTCCCAAAGAATGTCAACGAGGCGAGGTTGAGGCGAGATTTCATACGCATTTTCCGAGATAACCCCCGCGCGGAGCTCCCGATCATCAGGAAAGCGGATGCTTGCTCCACTCTTTCCCTCGAAAAAAGCCCGGAAGGTGCTCACCGAGGCGCCATCCTGCCGAAACTTTGCTGCCAAGGCCTGAAAGACATTGTTCAGGTTCTTTGTGGTCAGGCCACAAAGCGCCCGCCGCACCACATATGAGTACAAAAGCCGCGTCACTGCCTGGCGAGATGATCTAGGTACGTCGTCTGCTCCTAGCTGCATCGCCACGGGGTAAACTGTAGTGATCTGCCAAGCTGCCATCTTGCGGCCAAACCATGCCAGGTCCGGATCGGCGCATTTGCGACCTTCCAGAGTCTCGTAGAGCGGCGAATAGTGCTCTAGTAGCTTAAGCTCGGCCTCGACTTCCTGAAACCGCGGTTTGCCTTTGGGCACAGCGAACGCCCGGTATTCAGCATAAAGCTCCCTCATTGAAATTTTGGCGCCGGTTTCCGCGGCTAAAGTATGAGCAAGGAAGTGGTCGATCCGAGGTCGCGTTGGGCGGGCGTTTGGTGCTGCCTCGCGCCACCACGCATCATCAAGCGGATCCCACAGTTTTCTATAAAGCTCCTCGACCTGAGCTCCTTGTTTCTCGGCCCGGTGGAAGATATTGTTTCGCACCAGATCCATCGCGAGCAGTGGCTCGCCCTTCGAGTTCAGCGTCTCAAAGATCACTTGCGCGTCGTCGTTCTCACCAAGACTGATAACGACCAGCTTCAGTCGCTCGAGCACAGCGTTCAGGAGTGCTTCAAGACGCTCTGCAGCCAGTGCTGTGTCCTGCATCTTATCGTCCTTGCTTGCCGAGTCCTCAGTCTCTTCCTCCGGCGGGGCATCCTCACTCGGCCCATTGACCAGGAACTCTTCGATCCACTTGTTGAACAAAAAATAGGCTCGGAATGCAGGGAACTGAGTGTTCTTAGGGACGCTAGCTCCCCAGAACAGAAAGCGATACTTCGTCACGGCAGCAGCGAACTCCATCTCCATCAGGTCGTGGAAGAGCTCTCGATCAGACGGTGTGGGTGTGAGTTTGAACCTCGTAAGCGGATCAAGATCCTTGCTCTTGGTATTATTAAAAAGGTACCCGTTCACGTGTTCGATAAAGTCGATCAGTTCGTGCCGCCTTGCCACCTCCCTCAGCGCCACGAGGAAGAGCTGAAAAGTCGTCAGGCGCTGCTGTCCGTCAACGACCTGCACTATTGGGGTCTTACTAATCTGCGATCCGATATCAACGGGAGCTATGATCAATGCTCCCATGTAGTGCTCGAACCTGCTCTCTCCGGAAAGCACCTCTGCTGCCTTCGCCTGGACATCCTCCCAGAACGGGAGAAGCCGGTGCTCTGCCCACTGGTATTTCCTCTGATACAGGGGAACGATGAACCGCCGTTCTTCTTTGAACACTGCCTCCACCCTGTAATCGTCCGCGTCCATCCAGGTTCCCCCTTGTTCAAGCTGTGCCACTTTACGAACGTTTTCATGGCTGACAGAATCACCCGCTTGATCGAACGGCCGGGCATCTGCTCTGCTAGCACGCCGAGGCCCACCTGTTCGTGATGCTGAAGCTGATTTTTGTCACTGCGTTAGATAGGCTGCTGATGCAAATAGAAGCCCGTGCATTAGCACATTTAGCTTCATTGTATCTTTCTCCAGGGTTTCCCAAGTAGTTTCATTCTCCAGCGTGTCGCCATGGGCTACACGATGGCGGCGGTCCATCACGTTCTGAATGTAGTCATGCCAGAGGGTCTTTACCGCCACCCCCTTCTTACGTTTGAAATCGAAGGTGTAATGTAGGGGAAGAGGAGCATAGGGGAAATGGAACAAGGTAGCGCGAAAGCGGACGAGATCCCTCAGGAGGACGTGGTTGGTGCGAGCATCATTATCGAAAACCACCTCAAATCTTCCATCGGATATTGCGTTCACCGCATTCGGAATACCCATCTTCCCCAGTGCTGTATCGATGAAGGCGGAGCTTGGATTCTTATTCAAGGTCTCTTTATAGCTGAACGCCCTCAGATCAATCGGAACAGAATTCTTCGAAAAGAAAGCAACTAGCTGTTTAAGTCGATCCTCTATTTCCCGCTGCGGAACCCCCTCATAGAAAGTGATTTTCTCGCAGAACGTCCGTTTCATCGCCTCGGGCATTTGATCGAATGAAGAAAGGTGATAATTCAGGTCGGCCGTTATACTACTTGTCAGCTCCTTGAGGAAACTCTCGAGGTGGGATGCCATAAGAACCGAGGCTGCTCTGCAAGTCGCGTTATATAACGCCTCATCTTTGACCTCACACGTTGACGCATGCTTGGTAAGTGTATGCAACTCGGCTACTCGCGCAGGCAGAGAAAGAGCGAGATCAAACAGGGCTGTACTCATGCACGCAGATGATCGATCATTGCCTTGATCCGGTAGTTGATCTTGGCGGCATCATTAACGCTCCCGGAGACCGAAGCAAAAAATTCCTTCTCGGCGAATAACGCATCATAGTTACGGATTTTTTTAGAAACCTTCCCCGCCGAGTTTTCTAATTCATCAAGTGTAAAGGTGTCCGCAATTCCTACAGCGACAGCGTCAAATACAGCTGCATTGAACGTCGACATACGTTTTCTTATTGTTCCTTCTATGCGATACTTTGCAAATGGAGCGGACCCGGCGTGCTCCTGAAGAAAAGACATATATGCAAGAAACTCGTGGCTCCATTGGTCTAATTGGGACTTCGGGAGATTATTAAATTGAGTCTGGCTGGCGGTGAGAAACTCTTTAAAACTTCTTTTGAAGCTCTTGTAGCGGGAACCACGGAGGGCAAAGAACCGAAGAACAAGTTCCGCATCCTCCATTTTTTGCACCTTGGCGTTCTCTTCAGGATTCGCTTCGTGCACCTGAATGATTGAGCGGAATGCCGAATCCTGAGCTAGAGACTTGATTAGGTCGTTGAAGGGGCCCCGGGCAGTAGCGTTCCGGAGTTCCTGTGCCTCAAGTTTAACAGAGCCCGTATTCAATCGCTCGAAAATATCAAACTTTACTTGATCATCAACCGTAGAATCTATCCGCATGCATCGGATCGTCCGTTCCTCAAGTCTACGTATGAGAAAGGGAGGAAGCCTGTTGTAAGTCAGCCCGTTCAACTCAGGCAGCGTCTCTAGGCCGTCAAGTGCGAACTTATTCCGCAGAAAATCATGGATTGCTGTTAGCCGTTGCTGACCGTCGATGACAGTGTAACGCGACGTTTCTGCGCCAACCTCCTCGTCGACGTCAACATCCTGAGAGATGAAGATCACCGGTATGGGTATATTAAGAATCAAGCTCTCGATCAAACGAGACGAGTTTTGGATGGGCCAACGATGTCTGCGCTGATAATCGGGATCTAGCTTGATTGAGTTTCTATCGATGCGTATTGCCAGCGTATCGAGGTCGTATTCCACCGTCTGCGTCTTGACGGTGCGCTCACGAGCTTTCTGCTGAATTGTATCCAGGTTATCTTTCAGTGATCGGCTTTCGGGCTTCATTTTCTTCTCCATGCCGACTGAGTAACTAGAATCTCTTAACGTTTGCCTACATCCGTTGATCAGACCGAAGGCATCCTCGTATTTGCTTAGTTGTGAAACAGCGGGGTTTTGAGTAGGCCAACGTCCTTTGACAGAAAGTTAGACATGCGCGTCACGCCGCCTTGTTATCTGCAGTAGCCCTTATGTGGGAGTAACGAGCCACTATATCCCATCAATTGTTCGCTCCAAGTACGTGCCGACTTGGCTCCTCTCCCATTCAATTCGGCGTTTGCCGTTCAGAGGCGATTTTGACCGGCGTCTCGATAGGTGGCCTCGATGGAAGGATACGCCCATGTTTGAGCAAGCGCGCGAAAGCGGCCATCGACTTAGCCTTTTTCATCGCCTTCTTGAGCTTAACCTTCTCTTCGCGTCGTCTCATAGACTTTGTGATTTTCGGGGTTTTGTGGCACGGACCCTTGGCTGGTGATGCTACGACTGACCGTCCGGGCTCGGTCGACAAGCGATCTGCACCGTAGATCGAAACGCGTGTGATTCTACCGTTTCCCAACTCATCCTCCAATCCGACTGGGGCAAAGGTGCCACGGTCGTCGCGGGAGTCAAGAAGCCTCGTGATGGCTACAATACGATATTAATCTCAACACAGTTGTGCAGACGCGGTTAAGTGGCGGCTGAACAACCTTTACCCGGATCAATGACCGCCTCGTCATGAGGTCTCGCAAACAGACTGGCCGTGGGGCCTCTTATAGAGCTTCTGTCGTTGGACAACCAGCGCTTCCAAACCGCCGAGAGCGACGACTAAGTCCGCAAGGATTTCCTTTACGCCGCCCAGAATGACCCTCGTCAGACTGATCGGACGCCGCTCCTGAATTCTCGCACGGGCTCTTAGATGAGACGTGGGTAGCACCCTCCGCCACCACCAGGCACTGAGATGCCGAGAACTAGCCAGAGATCCCCGCCAGGATTCGCAGACGGCTCCGCATCTTGACCGTCAATTCCGGAACATCCCCTCCGAAGATCTCGCGGAGGGCAAGGACCCAGCTGCGCTCAGCCTTGTTTTCCTGCATGGCGCCGAAGCACTCCTCCAACTGGTCGAACAACTCGGCGCTGAACCATGACTTTAAAGCCAGCACGAACAGTTGCGCGCTGTCGCATCCAAGCGCCTCAGCAAGGGGCGCTACCTTGTCGAGCGGCACCTTCCGCTCGCCCCGCATAAAGGCATAGATCATATCAGACGTCTTGAAGCCGCACAGGAGCGCTATCTCTTCATAGCTATAGCACGAGCGGTCAGCGTGCTCCTGGATGAAGCGGGCGATCGGGGTCTGCTGCTCAACAATCATTATCAAGTACCTCTTCTGTTGTTTGCTAACATCATTGTTGTAGCTCGCGCACGCATGGGATGCGGGAGGGTTGTCACTCACAATGTGAGATGCGCTCGGGCGCAGTGGGCGGCACTCTGGGTCATCTATTGCGAGACGGTTGGCGCCTGTTCGGGGCTTGCCCCTTGGCGCTCAGATGACGGGCTTGATGAGGGCTTCGGCGGTTGTCGCCAGACCGCGAGCATCGCGTCGATCCGGGGGTTCACGAGACGCCGCGCTTCGCGGCGATCAATCCCCTCAAGGAGCATGCCTTCGTAGCGGGTCATATTGTGGCGGAGGTAGTTGCGCATGGTAATGCCGACCGCCTTGCCCATGGTGGCCCTTTTCCAACTTTTGCGGGCTACCTCCTCAGCGAAGAACTGAACGGCAAATTCCGGGCAACCGGGATGGTGCTTTCGAATGTGTGCTGCGACAGCGTCTGGGGTGAACCTGGAAATTTCTCAGCTCCTCAACCAAGTGGAGCCTCAGTAATAATCACGCCGCGACCGATGTAAGCAAACGCTTACTGTGGTGCTTTCTGTGGATAGCTCCGTACGTTGTTTTCAGATACGGACTCCATGCCACAGGTGACTTATCTACAGCGTTCGTCTTTGACTAGAAAGCGCGACCTAGACTTGTATGACATAACTGATCCGGGAATCATGGAGAGCGTTCGGAAGCTCGAAGTCCTAGGAATGGGCGGAGGCGGCGAAGGGGATGCCTTTTGGGTCCACCTGAACGGGGGCTCCAAACCTCCCATGTCGTGCTACGCAACCTTAGGTTGGTTGCACTAAGTTTACATACAACTTCTTCAGCGTTCAAAAACGTAAACTTACCGGCCTCTGGGGCGACAATTTCGGACCCTCAACGACAACATTGAGCTGCAAATGTAACCCTCTTTGAGCCTAAAACGCCAAAAACGTAACACGTTGTTTACATCAAGTTGACGGAAACTGGCGGATTTCACGTTTTTCGGAAAAGGTAAACCTCAGACGTCCCTGATGCAGCCATCACACTCTATGGTTCGGGTTAGAGGTTGATGTGCAGTGGATATACCCTCCTAATGTAGTCGCCCTTCCGAGGGCGAGACTTTCTACAGAGCAGGGGTATCCTTGTGGGCCAAGTGCGAAAACATATTGTCGCCGATGCAAACCACGGCCCGACAAGCAGACGTGGGCATAGAGCTCCTAACGTACAATAGGCTAGCGAGAAGCCTGCCTTCATGTATGCACGATAGCTGGCACTTCTTTCGCTGGGTCGGGGAGGAGCACTTCCTTAGCTCGGGAGCTGTTCATCGGCCAAGTCGCACGTTTGTAAACCTCCTGCCCC
Source organism: Rhizobium sp. PK7-22 (assembly GCF_056530405.1). Taxonomy (NCBI): domain Bacteria; kingdom Pseudomonadati; phylum Pseudomonadota; class Alphaproteobacteria; order Hyphomicrobiales; family Rhizobiaceae; genus Rhizobium; species Rhizobium sp. PK7-22. The sequence goes on along the minus strand of NZ_CP096514.1, from coordinate 1,429,910 downwards.
GTTTACCCTGGGCAAGAGGTATCAGTCCTGGCTTAGCTCAAGAAGAGCCGAGCGAATTCGCGGTCGAAGGCAGTTGATGAAGGCGTTCGTCCGAACCTGAAGCCATTCGATGGCCCGTTCGCGCTCTTGGGCATCCTCTAGGTCGCGGACAACGAAGCGTTGAGAGATGTCCGGGCGTGGCTGGGAGAAGTCCACCGTGGCTCCCTCAAGCTCTGCCGCAATATCCCCAGCTTGATCAGCCAACATCAGCGACGCCCTTTCTCCGGGTGATCCCACGTTAGAAGACAGGGAGAGACCAACGGCATTGTAACGGACGTCGCGGTAGACGGTGAGCCAGCTGGAGCCTCCAGGCGCACCGAACTTGAAGACGACGTGTCCGCCGAGCGATGGCGCTGGCAGCATCTGCTCCGGATCATCGAGCCGCAGGCCCTCGAGGAACTCTGACCAGAACAGGTGCCGGGTGTCACGCCGACGTGCACGAGCGGCCAGCTTCTCCGGTGAATCCGGTAGCCCCAGCGAGTCCTCGTCACCGTCGTCCGGTTCCTGCACCACCATGCCTTCCGGCACAGAGATGACGGTCCTGGCGATAGTCAGCGTCTTTGCGAGAACTCTCGGCACTACAATTCGAGACCCATCCGGTGCGGCGTAGATTGGCAGCTCGACCAAGCCCAGGGTGAAGTGCAGGCCAGCATGCGCTTGAAGGTATTCAGCGATTGCTTCTACGCCCTCCCGGATCCCATCGCCGACGATGAGCAGCAGGAACCGTCCGCGGCGAAGGTTGAAGGTGAGAGCATCGTTGAAGGCCACTTCGTCGATTTCGTGCCCTGCTTCTCGAAGCAGATCAAGAAGGGCATTGCCTTTCCTTCCAAGCCTGCGGCTTGCTTCCCGCTGCAGGTCCGACGCCGACCACTTTGTCAGCTCCTTTGAATAGTCGAGGATTTGACCTACCACCTCACGTCGCCCCTCCGGATTGCGCCAGAGCTTGCATTCGACGAGAACCGGCAAACCTGTTGGTGTTACGAACAGATTGTCTATGGATCCTGCCGGCGTTACCAACTCTCTGCAAATAGCGACGGCGCCGACGAACAGGGGGTCGATCTCCGCAATGGGCAAGCAGGACGGATGCCGATGCACGAGCTCTTGGATCGAGGCTTCGTTCATGCCATGCCCGTCTGATCCGAGGCCTAATGGGACAGCGGCTGAAACGATGGCACCGTCGGGCGAAATGATCAGTGGCGTAGCATGCTGTCTCGTCATCGTTCCCCCGGCTTGTAGAAAATGCGGCCCCATGGGCCGCATCTCTGCTCTACCTTTACAGCCCTACCACCGATCTTCAATTACCGAAGCGATCGCCTGACGAATTTCGCTGATCTCAGCGTTGTTCTCGGGATCGTCGCTCATCATTTCCAGATCAAACCGCAGGCGGTCCAAAACGGCGATGGAGGCGTTGCGGTTGCCGCGGGTGAGCTTCTGATCGTCGGTGAGTTCGTCCCAATCATCGAAGTCAGGAACCGGATTTCCCCTCTTGTCGCGTTCGATCCCGTAGCCATGCTCGTCACAATGAGGATAGTAGGCGGCGACCAAGCGGTAAAATGCGGCGCGCCTGGGCTCCTTGCTCTCAAAGTCACGAGCCATCATCTCGAACACGTCGCGGATGGGGACCATTAAACCGGAGAACCCAGTGCGAGCAACGATCTCCTCAGGATAGGGGAAAGAATAGCAGCTGTCGTTGCCGTGAGGTTCGTAGGCGTTCGTCATTGTCTTCTTCCTTGTCCATCAAGGTCCGGCGGGATGCCGGACCAGTTGAACGACGCTGAATGACGCCTGAGGAAGATGAATAACGTTCTGATGAAGGGAGCGATCCTGCGGCATGTTGAGGCAGATCCTGTTGTGGTGTTTGTTGTTGGTTACCTTATAGCGGGTGCCCATGTGCGAATGCACATTTAGATCAAAAAATTGCGCGGGATCAGCTGCATGTGGATCTCAATAGAGCTCGTTATCTTACCTGCTGATAACGGGTAGGGTAGGCCGCTGCCTCCGACGCCAGGGTAACGCCGGAGGAGCCAGAGATGCGTCAGCAGTAGCGCTCCATCTGCTTCTTGAAGACCTGGAAGCATCCCAGTCCTCGTTCGCCACCAGATCTCCCATCAGGTAGTAGAAGTAGTCGCCGGTGATGACGGTGCTCTCGAACCCAAAGGCCTCCGCTTCTTCAGGCGACACCACCAACCGAACCTCACGCAAGACTGCTGACATCTCATCGTCGCTGAGGCTCATGATGTAGTCCTCATCCATCCACTTCGAGTACTTGGGATCTGCACACTTCGGATCGTTGTCGTTTGCTTCAAAGAGCGCTGCTTCGGACATGGTAGGCCTCCTTGGGCGGGTTTCCGTAGATCGCTTGATCAACTCCTTCCTTTGTAGCGAGGGCCCATGTGGCGATGCATATTTTCCTGAATCTTTTTGCCATCGCCAAGCAGGAGCACTCGGCACTGGATCACAATCGTTCGCACGGACGAACGAATCTGATACCCGGCCCATCCTTGATGACCGGAACCTAAAATGCTCCACCACCACACAATCACAATATTCCGGGACAGGAACCTGAATGATCCCGTAGAGCTGATCTACCGCGAGGATTCACTCAGGAAGGCGCAGGCGCGCTTGATTGGCCGGACAGTCCTGGTGCCCGAGATTGATCTCAACGCCTACCGGTGGGCCTCTGTGGTCGATTGGCTCGATGTCGAGTTTGTGCTCGGCCAACCATCGCAACACTGGCATTTGAACGCACGGATCGAGAGGCTGACCGGGCGCAAGGAATATCCGAAAGCGCTGGATGTCGGTCCCGGTGGAACGGCCAGTCGCTACCGGCTTCGTGTCCAGGAACCTGATTTCAGGGTTGTCCGGAGGGTTCTGGCTGACATCGAGGATGAATATGGTTTCGCCTCACCGGCGGTCGTGGTGGGCATTGAGGTCAGCATCGACGCCTATCCGCACGAACCGAACCAGGAGGCGCGGGCACGCCTTTATGGCGTTCTGGTGCGGCATTTCTTTCCGAAGACGGAGATCCTCACTACAGGTCGAAAATGGCCTAGGTTTACGCCGGGTCTTGTGGATCTGGATCTCGACTATGTCGTCGCCAGGAAAGAAGGAAACGGCTTCCGGGATGTCCAGAACCGGATGACGCCGAGTTCAGATCGGCCGGCGCTCTACGGTTCCACTTATTACGTCGGCGAAAAAGACGACCCTGTCGCACTGTGGCGGATTCAGAACAAGGTGCTCGACAAGCAGAATAAGGCAGCCGGCACGCGCAAGGAATTGACCGAAGCGGAAAAGCGGATCCGCATCGAGGTGACGTTGGGACTGGATGGGTGCCGGCAGGCAGGAATATTAGAATTCGACAAGATGGCGGCAGTTAGCTTCACCAAATTGCAGAAGGGCTTCTTCCAGTTCCAGTTGCCGACGTTTGCTGTTTATGCACTAGGCAGCACAGGGCTCTCAGCGAGGCCCGTTCGCGCGGTCAAGCAGCATGTCGAAGAGACAAGGAGACAGCGGTTCCTGAATGCCGGCGTCCTCGGGCTCCAGATCCGGGAAGATGCAAGGTGGGACCATATTCGGCTAAACAGAGACTACTTCCTAAGCTGGCACAAGGCGCGCGGAAGCAAGATGCCGAAGAGGAGCAGGGTCGGCGCCGGCCCTTACGGAACGCACATCGCCTACAAGGAAATGGCCCGCATGGTCGAGCGAGCGCTTGCCAGCCTGCAGAGAAAGGTCAGGAGGGAGATGAACGGTTAGGTACGTCTGAGTGCGAGGAGAGTAAGGGGTGAATGAAAAGGGTGTGTATAGAGACAAGTAATTAGGTCGCTGCGGCCGCATCTCGGGGATCCCCTTGGAATGCGGCACATTCCCAGGCAACGGAGCCGCCATGGCTTCGGGAAAAACCGGTTGGAAGCGGCCTCGGAAGTATCCGGCCGCGTCGCTATTCCTCCCCGAAGAAGTCCTCGTCTGGCCGCTTGAAATCAACAGTGCGATAGCTGCGGACGCCGACGCCGTGTTCGATCATCAGATCGGCCAGTTCCTGCCCATCGATGAGGATTACCCGCTGGGAGAGATGCTTGACATAGTCGCGCGCCGGCTGGCTGAAGGTGGAGGTGGTGACGAAGACGCCCTTGGTGGCGCCGAGGCCTACGAGGCTCCCGACGAAACCATTAACATCCGGACGACCGACGGGGTTGCCGGGCGCATAGCGCTTGGCTTGGACATAGATGCGGTCGAGGCCGAGACGATCCTCGTTAACGACGCCATCAACACCGCCATCACCGGAGCGACCGAGTTGGGCGGCGGCGTCCTTGTGACTGCCGCCATAGCCCATGGCAAGGAGAAGATCGACGATGAGTTGCTCGAAGAAGGCGGGACTGTTGGCGAGGATACGTTGAAGCAACTCGTCGCGCAGGGCTGCTTGCATTGATGCATGGGCGGCGTCGATCTGCTCTTCCGGTGTCGCGCGAGGCGAAATGGCATCGTGAGCCTTGGTTTGAACGTCATTCTCTTCGGCTGCAGCACCTTCGTTTCTGTAGAACTCGCGGAACTCTGGCTCCCGCATCAGGAGCGCCACGTCGACCCGTTCCGGGGACGTCGCCAGCAGCGCCCTGCCCTTGTCTGTTGCGACGAAGCGGCCGCGTGTGGGGGTGGCGATCAGCCCGGCCTTGCTCATATAGAATTTTGCCCAGTGTATGCGGTTGTGCAGCAACCGCTGGCGGCCGCTTGGCAGAAGTTCGTCACGCCCTACCTGCGACAGGCTCAGATCGTCCGCAACACGTTCGGCTACGTCAGCCACCCGTGTCTCACCCTCAGCGGCGAAGCGAAGGACAGGCAGCATGAGGGTCTGATAGTCGGGGATCATCTGTCTTGCTCCACGGCGTGATCGGGGTCGAACGTTCAGGCGCTCCTCACGACATCCATAAGACGCGAGTAATCCGTAACCACATCATACTTGACTTGGTCCGTTGTCACCGAACTTCCGATCTTCTCAAAGAACCGGCGGGCGCATTCGATCTTTGTGCTCTCGAATTCCCGCATCTTGAGCGAAGAGAGCGTGCCCTTGGTCTCAGCGACGAAATAAATGTGCCTGACCGAGCCTTCCTTGAATGAGATCGCCCAGTCGGGATTGTAGTCGCCCACTGGCGTCGGGATTGCGAAGCCCCTGGGGAGTTTGGCATAGACGACAATCTCGCTGCTCGTATCCAACTGCTCGACGAATTTGCGCTCGGTGTCAGAATCGAGGAGGGCATAGTCGTAGACGTGCTTCTTTAGTTTTTCGCTTGCCCTTGAGAAGTCCTGCACGGTCTGGCTGGCCGTGAAGATATTGGTTTCGTAACGCTCGGAAACCGCGTCGTAAGTCAGGCGTTCGATGACCATTGATGCCTTCTGCTCGATGATCAGGCACGTGGCTTCGCTGATGAAGTGTTCGGGATTTTGCTTGAACTGCGCAAACACGCCCGGCTGGATTTTCGACAAGACCTCCGCGATTGTATGCCGTGTAAGCTGCGTGGCCTCGCCAAGCTTGGCAAGCAGATCGTACTTCACCAGTGATGTGACGGTTTCGGCCTGATAGGTTGCCTGCTCCTTTTCGCGGAAGCTCTTGCCGTCTCCGATCGTATCGTAGGTGAGGCCCTCCTGCTGAATCCCACTCGTGACGGTATATTGCAGCGGGGTCACGCGAAGATGGCCGTCGAGCGCGCTCACGCTCTTGCGTACCAGTTCGGCTGGATCGAACTCTACCCGGTAGACAGCCTTCTGGTTGATCCTGTTCCAGAGCTCCTGGAACTCTTTGCGGCGAAAGTTGTCGTTCAGGGGATTGGTCTTGGAGCGGCGGTCATCTTGCAACTTCGGCAACTGCAGTTCGCTGAAGACACCATCGACGAGGACCAGGATGTCGTCCGTGTAGGGCTTCAAATCATCGGGCAGCTCTGCGATCGTGCCGTTGTGACGAGCGGTCTGATACTTTTCGGTGATGTTTTTCTGCCGATCCACATACCCGTTCTGCACCAGGTAGAACTCGATACCTGCGGCCATGTCCAGCGACACCTCGACACTTCCGTCCTCAGTCTGCAGCACCTTGCCCTTGAAATACTCTTCATTCGCCTGGCGCGGACGTGCCGTGAGCGCCTCGACCATTTCCTTCTGTAGCGCGTCGACGAAGTTCCTGTAGCTCTCGCTGGCGACGACCGTCAGCACGTTGATGTCATGCACCGTCGCGGGACTGTCCATACGGTCGCCATTCTGGTCGACGCTCAAGCGCAGTCCGCGACCGACTTCCTGCCGGCGTGAGATCGTGTTGTCACTGTGCTTCAACATACACATGACGAAGACGTTCGGGTTGTCCCACCCTTCACGCAGGGCGGAGTGGGAGAAAATGAACCGCGTTGGCTCGGCGAAGGACAGCAGCCGTTCTTTGTCTTTCAAGATGAGGTCATAGGCATCCGGATCTTCGGACTGTCCTTTGTTGTCGCCCGTTTTGGCAACGTCAGGATCCTTCAGGCGGTTGGTCTTCTTATCGATCGAGAAATAGCCGTTGTGGGTTTTTGAGGCTTCGATGCCGGCCAGGTATTTTCGATAGGCTTCGTTGTCGATGGCCAGTTCCGACAAATACTCGTCTTTGAGAAGCGCATATTGCTCCTCGAAGACGCGGGCATATTCGCCCTTCTCGTCGGCCTGGGCATAGTCGCGATACTTCGCCACCTCGTCGATGAAGAAGAGTGACAGCACCTTGATTCCACGGGAGAAGAGCTGTTTCTCCTTGTCGAAATGTGCCTTGATGGTCTCGCGGATCTGAATGCGACGGATATCACGCTCCGAGACGTCGCCATTGGCCTCGCCAGCCTTCAGGATGATGCCGTTCGTGAATTCGACCGTTTCACTGACAGCATCAATCTGGCTGATCGTGAAGCCGCGATATTGGTCGAGCTCTCCGGACTTAATGAACAACTCGTCGCGGAACTCCAGACGCCGAAGCTGTCGCTTGATTTCCCCGGAGGCCAATTTCACTTCCAGCTCGATCCGGGCGACGGGTGCCTTCTTGGAGATGTCGATGCCTTCGAGATAGAGGTAGGCGTTGGTGCCGGCCAGTCCGCGGGTATGGATGCCGCGCACGGCGATCTTCTTCACCAGCTTCTGGTTATAGGCGTCGAGTGCGTCGAGCCGGTGGATGCGGCTGTGCTGCGTCTTGTGGGTGGCCGAGTAGCGCAGGATCATCAGTGGCTTGAACTTTGGCAGCGCCTCCATCGTCGCCGCACCTTCCATTTTCTGCGGTTCATCGAGGATGATGATCGGCCTGTTGGAGGCGATGACGTCGATCGGCTTACGGGACTGGAAGTCGTCCAGCTCGTCGTAGATGCGACGATTATCGGCGCCGCGGGCATTAAAGGCCTGGATGTTGATGATCATCACGTTGATGCCGGCGTCGGACGAGAAGCTCTCCAGCTCATGCAGACGCTTGGAATTGTAGATGAAGAACCTGGCCTTCTTGCCATAGCTTTCCGTGAAATGGTCGGCCGTGATCTGCAGTGACTTGGATACACCCTCGCGGATGGCAATCGACGGCACCATGATGATGAACTTCGACCAGCCATAGCGCTTATTCATCTCGAAGATGGTCTTGATGTAGCAGTAGGTCTTGCCTGTCCCAGTCTCCATCTCGACGTCGAGGTGGATGCGGGTCGCGGCAAGGGCGTCCTTCTTGTACGCGGCAGCAACAGCCACACGTTCACTACGGTTATTAAAGGTGGTGAAATCGACGAGCGACTGCGACAGGGGCAGGTTTTGACGACGCTGAACCGCCTGGATGTTCGCTAGGAGCTGCTGCTCACTAAGGGCAAAGTCGGCGTTCTTGAAGCCCTCCTCAAACGCACTTGTCTGCGCCTTGCGGCCGGGATCGATCCGGTAGGATAGGCTATCGTTCTTGGGCTGGCCGGCGAAGCAATCAACGACGGCGTCCACAGCGTTGGTCTGGTACGGCTGGACCTTGAATTTCAGCTTCATGGATGTCGGCTTTCTTAATTTCTTTCTTAGCTCTCTTAGGGCTCTCGTAGAACGTTCGCTATTTATTCCACGAGGCGCCACTCAGGAGCAGCTTTGGAGCCAGTGTTGTGGATCCGACCCTTGATCCTCAAGTCACTCAAAAGATTGCCAATTTTGTTACGCTTCTGAGTTTCGTCGAGGGCCGCACTCAGCATGTCCCACAGAAGTTCGTCGATATCCTTACGTGAAGCCTGGCCAAACTTTCTTAGAAATTCGATGATCATCTCGCCGTAGTGGTGGTCGTCGAAGGGGCGCGTCTTGATGTAACGAGCCTTTTGAGCGGTGGCATCCGCCACCCTGGCGGATATGAAGAAATTCGGCTTTCGTCCCTCGATCAGATGCTTCTGCCGTAGATGGCGGATGGCGTCATCGGTGATCAGCAGATGCTTCTGCACCCGGTCCAAGGCCAGAACATCTGCCAGTGGCAGCCCGGTCTGTTGCATGAGAAGCTGGCTGTAAGCGGCATCGACAACCCGACCGTGGATGGTCAGCCGAACAACATTGGGCTCGCTGAGGTCATAATCCGGCAGCGGAAAAAAGCGCTGGCGCTGCCGGCGATAAATATCCTGAATGCCGTAACCCATATGATCGATCATGTTCAGCTCGGTCATCGCCTGAGTCAGGAACGGATTGCGATAGCGTCGTGGCACCCGGTCGTGCAGAACATAGTCCTCGGGCTGCCCTTCGAAGAAATCACCCTCATTCTCCATAATCAGCCGATCGGGCCGTTCCGTCACGATGACACGCGCCTGGCGGGCATAGTCCTGATGGGCGATGCAATTATGCAGCGCTTCCAGGACGACCTTTTGATCGTACTTTGCCACCTCGTGGGCCAGCAGTTCGTTTTCCGGAAGAAGTCGGAGCTGAATATTGCGGATACGGGCGAAGACCTGTGACGATGTCAGCAGGAAGGGCGGGCCGAAATGCTCGTAGGCGCGCTCTTCTCCTTCGAGCTTCCAGGTCATCTCCACAGGATGCGGATTGAGCCTCCAGGCGGATTCGCGCTTGCCCAGCAATAGAAGGGTGGAACGCGTCATTGCACCATCTTGCGTCAGCTTTGCCCTGTTGAGAAATGTCGCATCGCTCCAGCCGGCGATCTCATCCGCACTGAAGCGGTTCGCATGCTTGGCAGCAAAGCGCTCGCGCGCAACCTTCAGCGCCTGCGGATCAAGATCGGCGAGTGTGGCCCCTTCGACAAGCTGAGCCGTCCAGTCGGTGGCCAGCGTCTGTGCGCGTATCTCATCCAGCTTGTCCTGCCCCAGTGCGACGAGGCTCTCGTTGGCGCGGCCATAATAGTGGCCGTTCCAGTTGATCGGCATGCCGCGGGGTGCAGCCGGAATCTCGAAAAAAACGACCCGGCCGTTCTTGTGGTTCAGCACATGAATATCGCGAACCGTGAAGCTGCCCGTACCATCGAGGATCGATTTCTTGTCAGCCTGGAGATGGGCAGGATCTTCCTTGTAGGTGCTGCCGACGACCACCCGCGTCTTGTCCTCGACGCCAAAGACCAGCCAGGCGCGCTCACGGCCCCGGAGGTTGGCCTCGTTTGCCAGCGCTGAAACATATTTGCCGAGTTCACTGCTGGAAAAGCCATCTTTCCCGCGCTTGAACTCCACCACCTCGCTCTCCCAGTTCGAGATGAGTTGGTCGAGCAGTGTGGCGAGTTCGGTTTGATGCATCGTCGCGATCTCAGATCGCTTTGATGTCGGTGGTCGGGGAAAGCTGGCGGAAAATCTGCTCGACACTGATCTTCACTGCGTCCGAGATGAAACCGCTGTCGCGGAAGACGACGCGCAGCGGCTCGTGCTTTGCCAGCTCCTTGACCAGATCCTCCGACACGCCCTTATCGAAGCAGGCGACCAGGGCATTGTCATCGACGAAGAATACGGTCTTGCCCTGTAGCGTCTCGCGACGGATCGGCAGCGTCAGGTCCACGCCCCAATCGACCAGTACCTGGAACAGCAGGTCCTCTGCCGTACGGCCCTCCTTCACGTTGTCGACCATGTCGAGCAAGTCGCCTTGCCTAAGTTCGTCGGGGCGGTAGTAGACGTCCTTCATGTTCGAGGTGTCCACCTTGAGCACACGGAAGCCAACATCGCGGTTCCAACCGGGGTGGCACTCGCCTTCTAATATCTTCTTCCCTACGCGACGAATGCGCTCTTTGGATATTTCAGCAATGTCGGTGAAGCCATGCTTCCTCGCTTCAGACTTCTCTGAAACTGGTTCGGCCATCTGAATTGCTATAGCTTTTCGATTCCCACCGTCTCCTGCATTCTGAGCAAGAACCGCATGTGCGGTTGAGGCTGAGCCAGCAAAAAAGTCGAGTACGATGTGCTCCTTGTTTGGTGATGTACCAATTTCAAGCAGTCTTCGAATCAGACGAGTGGGCTTAGGAGTGTCGAATATCTTCGGGATTTCGAATAGCTGAAGGAGCTCGCCGGAGGCGTCTTCGTTAGTGCCCACTTCGTCGTGTCCCCAGTAGGTTGGCACGGTCTGACCTTCCACCTCTTTCATAAAGCGTTTTATCCTAGGAACATTGTCCCCATTCGCCCCAAACCAGATGCGATTATCGTCACGAAGCTCAATGAACGTGCGTTCCACAAGCCCCCAAGAGCGTCCTGTCGGTGGTCCGATTACACGACCGCTCGGCAGGTCCACTTTGAAGAACTGGTCCTTAGTTGCCCTGCCGATCATCCCAGTCATATCGACCGAGGCCCATGGACCGCGCTCGTCGTTGTCGGGATTACTGAACGACGCTTCGCGCTTTTGACTCAACGCCATCTTGCCTACAGCAGCCTTTGGACTTTCGCTGTCTTTCACATAGCAGAGCAGGTAATCGTGAACGCTGCCTATGGTAGATCGTGCATCTGGAGATGCCTTCTTCCGCCAAATAATTGCCGCAATAAAAGAAGACTCTCCAAACACTTCATCCGCTATTTTTCGTAGATTGTCCCTTTCGTGATCATCGATGGAAATAAATATAACGCCGTCTTTGGATAGAAGATTTTTCGCCAGTCGTAGCCGAGAGTAAATCATCGAGAGCCAATCAGAATGGAACCTGCCATTGGCTTCGCTGTTTGCTACTAACTTTGACCCCAATTCAGTGGTTTGATTGGAGCGGAGCAAGAAGGAAAGTGAATCTTCAGAAAAATCATCGTCATAGACGAAATCGCCACCTGTGTTGTAGGGCGGGTCAATGTAGATCATTTTTACCAGTCCAAGGTAGTTCTCTTGAAGAACCTTTAGCGCCTCAAGGTTGTCGCCTTCGATGAAAAGATTCTTTGTGGTGTCAAAGTCAACGCTTTCGTCCCTGATCGGTCGCAGTGCCTTAGCAACTGGAGCATTCGCAGCCATCAGCGCCTCCCGCTTCCCAGGCCAGTCCAACCGATACCGCTCCTGTGGTCCTTCGACGATGCTATCGCTCAATTCCTGACGAAGCTGATCGAAATCCACTGCCAGTCGCAATTGACCGCTGACCTCATCGCGTGCCTCGGTCACGCAGCCGGGAAACAGGTCGCGGATCTTGGCGATGTTCTCCTGGCTCAGATCAGGGCTGTGCATCTTCAGCTTTTCCATCAATCACTTCTTTCCCAATTCAACGACGTCATATTTCCAGCCGAAGTAGCTGTAGAGAAAATCACCGGACCCTTCTCGGTCGGTTAGCTTCGCTCGGATTTTGAATATAGTGCCGACGGGATAATTGCGGCTCAGGCTCTTTGAACATTCGACATGCATCGTGATCGGAAGACCCTGCCCATGGCGGGGACGAATGTGGACGCCCCCGTGCAGACCAGATGTGCTGTTTGGGCGATAGCTCTCAACCAAAACCCACTGATACGGTTCATTCGACTTCGCCATCCATTTCTCCGCTCAGCCTTTTCAACTCTTCCTTGGCAGCGCGCAACTCGGCATTGATCGCCACGCGCTTGTTGAACTGTCTCTCGCGGCCAAGCCGCGCCTTGATCCGGTCGACCTCGCGGGTCGTGGCCTTTATCGCCTCGGCCACGGCGATCCTTTCCTCCAGCGAAAGCGGCTGCATATCAGTTGCCGCCATGAAAGACGACTGCGGGGCCTCCGCAAAGCCAGCTGTTGCGCCCAGGACCAACCGAGCGGTCTGCGCCTCGACCAACGGTCTGAGGAGATGCTCGTAAAGTGCGCCCATGGTCAATGCTACGGGTAGTGGCGTCCGTGGTCCGTGCTCTGGCAGCCACGCGCTCTCAAAATAGTCGCCCAGCACCCATTTCGTGCCGTCGGCCTCACTTGGCCGCTTATAGGCAGCGGCAAATTTGACCCTGCCGCCATGCGACACTTCGAACAGCAATGGAAACGGGATGGCACGATCAATTGCACGCAGCACGTCAGTGCTGAGGGCTTTTTCCCGTTGCGTGATCCGAAACACCTGGATTTCAGCCACCGACTTCGTCGCGGGCAGATTGATCGTCTCCGGCGCCAGCTTGTGCGACCAGAGGATCTGATCGACCTCCCGCACGAACAGATCCTTGAGCGCGGTGTTTGCGCCCGCATGGTCATAGATCTTGTTCTTGGGGATGACCCGTCCGAAGGCGCTGGCGCGGGGCCAGTCGTAAAGCGTCACGACACGCTCCCGTCGATGCGCTCACCTCCTTCGACAAGCAGGAAGGCGATCAGCTCGAAATCATCCAGACCCTTGATCGTATGCGTCAGTGCGGTCGTGCGGCCACCGCTGAACAGGCTATCGATGTCCTTCTCTTCCTTCACCTCGATCATGGAACGGATCGCCTGGCTCAGCAGATCGGAATAGTGTCCCATCTGGCGGCCATCCTCCGTCCGCTCGTTGAATAGGCGGCAGACATCCGGGATCGGCTCCGCGCGCCCCTTGCAACTGCTGCGGATCAGGTCGAGCAGCCGCTTCACCTCGGTATGGTCTGCAACGATCTCGCCATCGTCATCGATATATACCAGGTAGAAGGGATGGAGCCTGTTCTGCTGGTTGATGTTGACGCTGTGATGCACGTTCTTCAACGCGAAGATGACGCCGGGCCGCAGCCCCACCTCTTCGGCCGCTGGCACGACGGCGTGCATGCCGAACGGCGCCGTCTCCAGATCACCATGTTCTTTCACGTAGTTGAGCAGGTCCATGCGAAAATCGTTCAGGCCAAGGTCGGTGATCGAGATGCCGGCCTTCACGTCCTCGAGCTCGATCACCTCTTCCTGCATCCGCTTGAGCTGTTCCTTGCGGTAGGCGATGTCGCTGGACTTGGCGGTCAGCACGTTGTCGTCACCGGTCGCGGTTACGTCGGCGATCACCATGCGGTTCTCGACGCGTTCCTTGAGATTGATATATTCGTCCAGGGTGATGTCCGGCCAATAGTTCACAAGCTGGATCTGATCATTGGGCGAGCCGATACGATCGATACGGCCAAAGCGCTGGATGATCCGGACGGGGTTCCAGTGGATGTCGTAATTGACCAGGAAATCGCAGTCCTGCAGGTTCTGGCCTTCCGAAATACAGTCTGTGCCGATCAAGATATCCAGTTCGGCTGTCTCATGAGGCAGCACGACCGACTTTTCTTTCGAGCGGGGTGAGAACAGCGTCAGCACGCTCTGGAAGTCGTAGGACTTTTTAAGTGTGGTTTTCGGGGAGCTCGAGCCTGTGACCTGGCCCACATGCAGGCCCAGGCCATGGGCAAATGGCGCCAGATTTTCATAGAGGTAGTTCGCGGTGTCGGCAAAGGCCGTGAAAACAATGACCTTCCGGTTGCCTGGGTTGAGCGGATTCTCGATTTTTTGTTGGAGCAATGAAAGCAGGTGCTGAAGCTTGGCATCGTCTGCCGGCGCCACATTGTCCATCGACGCGATCAAGGCGTCAATCAGGGCAAGATCCCCTCCGAGATCGTGCTTCCAAGACGGCAGGTCCATGTCACCGAGGCTGATCTGCATCTTCTTGCCGACGGTAAACTCGTCGAGCCCGGAAAGGTCATCGTCTTCCGGATCGAAATCGCCCATATCCTCCAGATGGTCGCTAATGCTTTGACCACGCCCGGTTCTCTCATACTCGGCAATGGCATCGAGCGCCCGCGTGATGTTGCCACTCAGAGCGCGCAAGGTCAGGCGGAAGGCCGCGACAGAGCTTTCGAGGCGCTTTAGGAGGTTCGTGGTCATCAGGGCCTGAAGGCTGCGCTCGCGGTCGGCCTGCCGAAGTTTTCCGCGGCCGCCTTCCACCTGGGTATCGTAGATTTCCTCGTACTTACTGAGCCGGCTCGGCAGGATGTAGCTGATCGGGGCGTAGACTGCGAGCTTCAGCACCGACAACTGGCCGAAGATCTCGTTCAGGCCCATTACATCCGGCCGCTGGGTGATCGGGCAGTGGAACGACAGCGGCTTGCGGCGCTGCGGGAATTTGCCGATGTCCTTCGTGTCATAGAAGGTTTCGATATGCTTGCGCGACCGTGCGATAGTCACTGCGTCCAGCAGCTCGAAGAAGTCGAAGTCCAGCGTCCTGAGGATGGTGGCCGCCGTCCGCTCGTCCGGCGGCAGCGCTGACCATTCGTTAAAGGCTTTCTGGGCACGCCGGAAAATCTCCTCGATGCTGGTCTGCGACTTCAAGCTCTTACTGAGTGCCTCTGATTGCCCTTCATAGGCGAGGGCAAGCTGATTGCGCAGATCGTTGAAACGGTTGTTCACCGGGGTTGCCGACAGCATCAGAACCTTGGTCTTCACGCCCGCGCGGATGACCTTGTTCATCAGCTTTTGATAACGGGTCTCACGATCCTTGAAGACATCATTATTGCGGAAATTGTGGGATTCATCGATCACCACGAGATCGTAATTGCCCCAGTTTACCCGGTTCAGCGGAATGCCGAACGACTCACCCGACGTGCGCGACAGATCGGTGTGGCAGAGCACATCGTAATTGAAGCGATCCTTGGCGAAAATATTGGTGGTGAGGTTGCTGTTATAGTTGCGCCAGTTGTCCGCCAGCTTTTTCGGGCAAAGCACCAGCACCGACTTGTTGCGAAGCTCGTAGTATTTAACGACGGCAAGGGCGGTGAAGGTTTTGCCCAGGCCGACGGAGTCCGCGAGGATGCAGCCGTTATAAGTCTCGAGCTTGTTGATGATCCCGGTCGCCGCGTCCCGCTGATAGTTGAACAGCTTGTTCCAGACGATGCTCTCCTGATAGCCGGTCAGATCGTTCGGCAGCACGTCCTCACTGATATCCTCCAGGAACTCGCGGAATATGTTGTAGAGCATCAGGAAGTAGACGCGTTCAGGAGCATTCTCCTGATAAACGGATTCGATGTGGTCGCAGACGGCATTGGTGACGTCCTTCAACTTGTCGGCGTCGTTCCAGATTTGATTAAAGAGCTGGAGATAGACCCCAGCATGGGCCGGCTCATCCATCCGCGTCACAAAATTCGAGACAGCGTTGCCCTTCTGATAGCCGAGATCGACGGCTGTGAACCCGCTTATCGGCATGTAGGCAACGGCAGCTTCGCCATTCGCCACATGAGCAAACGGCTGCATGGCAGCCTGAGTGGCATTGGACTTGAACCGCGCCTTCTTCCGTATCCATTCCGCGCACTCACGGGCGACGGCGCGCTGTGTGAGCTTGTTGCGAAGCTGAATCTCGAACTCGGTGCCGTAAAGGCTGCTTTCGCGGCCAGCCTTGGGGATGAAAAACTCTCGTTTCTCCTTTCTCAGCCGATCCGTCGCCTCTGCCGGTACGAAGGTTGGTGAGGTAAACACGAACTGGAGGCTATCGATTTTGGACAGCTCAGACTTCAGCGCCTCGAAAGCGTAGATAGAGAAGCAAGAGGCCGCCACCTTCAGCCGAGAGCCGCGGATCAGCGTTGTCTTTAAGTCATCGCCGAGCAGTTGAGAGGTGTTGTCAATGATTTTCATATGATGGAAGTCTCACAATCATCCGGTAGACCCAGGTAGCCTTTGCACAACATTCCGCCCACGGCGGATCAAGTGCCCCAACGAAAATACGGCAGCATCTCTGGGTCGTGGGATACACGTTTTATCAACTGAGCCTAATGATCAACCACAAATTGAACTCCCGGGAGACGATCTTAAGGTGCGCCTCTAGAGGAAGCGCAGCCAGCGGCGGCCGGTGACTGCACAGAAGGCGGTGCTATCGGCTTTGCTATGGACGGAGATGCTTCACTTCTAGACCAGGGTAGGAGATTGCGTTGATCAACTCCGTCCGCTGGTCGAGCATACCCTGGGTGAGCATACCGTATCCCCTTGTGACACGGTTGCCGCTAACGTGACCGAAGATAAAATTGAATTGCTCATCTAGGTAGCCCGCACGCCTCAGTGCATCAAAGGCGCCATGGCGAAAGGAATACAGGGAGAGGCCCCTGCCCCTCTTCAGACCAATCTTCTCGAGATACCGGCCAAAATCCCGACTGAAGTCCGAAATCATCTGACCCCGTGAGTTTCGGGTCGCGAAGGGGAAGGCACGGGTACGGCCGGCGCTCCTGATGCCGCTGAGGTAATCCAAGAAACCCAGCCCGATCAGTTCTTGGTGCAGCGGCACGACTCGGCGAGATCCGTCAGTCTTCAGGCTCTTGGTGTCGTCGTCACCGTCTTCTGTAGTTTCGGTGATATCCAATATCCAGACCTCGCTCTCCTGACGAATGTCTGCGAGGGACAGCTGTGCTATTTCCGCTGGGCGAGCGCCAGAGTAGAGCATGACCAAGGGGATCCAAAAGCGATGATCTCGGATCTCAATCGACCCTGGCCTGTTCCAGAAGCGTGGGGATTGGTCACTCTCGCAGCCAGTGAATAGCGGTGAGCGAAAGAGCGAGTTCATTTGCTCCGTCGTGAACGGGAATACCTTTTTTCGCTTGTCCTTCGCCAGAAACATTCCCTCAGTCGGATTGCTTTCGATGTAACCATGCGCAGCAAGCCAGTTGCAGAACGCCGCAAGACTTGAGAGGTAGCGGTTCACCGTGCGGGGGCTTATCACCGGCTTGCCGACCGCCTTGTTGTGCTCAACGATCTGAGTGATCTTCATGCCTTCGAAGGCCTTCGTCTCGGCCGCCTTGACCGGGTAGAGCATTAAGAGTGCCTTCCATTCCCGCACAGCTTTCTTGTCGATCCGCAACACCGGGCACGTTGCGCCTACATGCTGAACGAAGGTGCCAATGTCGCGCCTGGCTTGGGCAATTGTATCTCGCGCGATACTGTTCGGATTCTCGCGGGCATAAGTCTCGAAGAGCTCCATGATCGTTTCCCCTGGCGCAGCGACCTCCCGAGGTTTCGCGACAGCCGGCTTGATGATGGGGTCGGTCGGCACACCCGTGTAGTCGCCAGCGTCACGTTCCAGCGTGCGCTCTATTGCTTGGATCTCCGCTCGGATCATGATGGAGCCCAGCTCGCGAAAATCTGCCGAGGCATCATCGATCACCAGGCGATGGCGTTCAATGAACTTACGGACTGCGCCCTCGATCAACCTGTACTCGCCATTGGGAAGGTCACGCTTTAGAGCTGCTAGGCGGCGGGAGCGAAGGTTCGCGTCGTCGTCTCGTGCACGCTTCATCAACTCGAGATCGGCGTAGCCATTGATCATGCCAATCATGTCACCAGAGTGGATCTCCCCAAGGTCGATGCGGCGCCACACGCGATCTACCTCCTCTTCCATAGCCAAGGACGTGGGCATGGTCCGGCGTTTTTCAGCATCATCCAGAAGTTTTGCGTCATAGTGCTCCCAGACTGCGACTGCCTTGTCTTCCGCGGTTATGTGCCGCCTGGAGCGGATCTCCTCGAACAGCACCTCCCATTTCTGCAGTTCAGGATAGAGTCTTTGCTTGGCGACGGTCTCGTCCTTTGTTCGTAGCGATATCTTCTTGTCCTCGCTCTGAAAGTGGGATCTCAGATCGGCTGGGAAATAGATGCGCGCATAGTAGGTGCCGTCGCGACGGATGAGGTTGGAACGTCTGGCCATTATGTAGAGCTCTCGGAACAGGCTACCGGAACAGTAAACCGGAACACCCCTAGACGAGATACCTCATAGAATGCAATATGTTGAGGAAGAACAAAGCACTGGATAACGTTGGATTATGTTCCAGGTTCCCCAGCCAATTCTCCTGAAAAGCCCTTAATTCCTTGATTTTCCAGTCGTGCCGGATCCCGTTTTGGCGTCATTGGCGACCTGATGCCCAGAACTGTAGCCCACAGGTGATGCCCACGACGCTGACGCGCCGTAGCCGAACCTTCGGGCGAGAAAAGCGCATTCGGCACTATGAACGGGCATCTTTTTAGGCTGCGCGGCACCTCAGCCCGCCGCCCCCAGCATCATTGCCGCTGATAATTCGGCTGGGCCAAGCAAGCGGGCTCTCTCACAGACCAGCGGTTCTCGATCAGACGAGTAGACGATAGCTGTCGAACAGCATTTTTGCGGACGTCACGGTGAGGAAAACGCCAAACAGCAGACGGAGGGTGCGCGGCTCTATGGAATGGGCCTTGCGCGCGCCAAGCGGAGCAAACCACATGCTGGTCAGGGCAATCGCGGCGAAGCCGGCAACATTGACGTATCCGAGAGAGAACACCGGCAGCCCCGGCAGGCCCCAGCCGCTGATGATATAGCCGATCGTTCCGGGAACCGCGATGATGAGCCCGACCACAGACGCGGTGCCGACAGCCCGGCGGACCGGATAGCTGCAGAGGCTCAGCGTCGGCACCGTCAGGGTGCCGCCGCCAATGCCCATGAGCGTGGAGATGGTGCCGATGGTCGTGGCCATGGCCGCCTGCCCCGGCCGCCCGGGCAGCCCCTTGACCGGATGCCATCCCTCGCGCGTGAAAAGCATGTAAAGCGCGACGGTCGCAGCCACGATGCCGAAAACGGCGGTGAGCAGAGATGCCGGCGCGTAGGCTGCAACGACAACGCCAAGGATGACGCCCATCGCCACGAACGGCCCCCAGAGCTTCAACAGTTGATCGTCGACGGCACCTTTTGCCCGGTGGGCGCGGATCGACTGGATCGACGTTGGTATGATGGTCGCCAGCGACGTCCCGACTGCAATGTGAGCACGCAGGGCCATGTCGACGTCAAAGGCTGCCAGCACGTGGTACAACACCGGCACCACGACGATCCCGCCGCCGACCCCCAGCAGCCCGGCCAGAAACCCCGAGACACAGCCGACGAGACCGAGGACGAGAGCAAACGAAGTCAGCAGCATGAGCGATGCAGGCATGACGGTTCCCAGAGCATGAGGTAAAGGATAAGTGCCCGGAGCGGGCCGGAATTGGGGAGACAGGGTGAGCCGGAGCTACCCTGTCTCGTTATTGCTGCGGCGCTGCCCGGTCAGGCGACGCGGAAGGAGATATCGTCCACGCCGGCCACATGCCCGACCATCTCGTCGCCCCTGACGACGGCGCCAACGCCGGCCGGAGTTCCCGCGAAGATCAGATCGCCGGCCTTCAGTTCGAACAGGCGCGACAGGTAGGAAATCATCTCCGGCACCTTCCAGATCATCTGGTTGAGATCGCCGCTCTGCCGCATCTCGCCGTTGACCTTCAGCCAGACTTCGCCCTCCGTCGGATGGCCGATCTTCGAGACCGGATGCAGCGGGCCGCAGGGTGCGGAGGCTTCGAAGGCCTTGCCGGTTTCCCATGGGCGGCCTGCCTTCTTCGCCTCTCCCTGCAGGTCGCGGCGGGTCATGTCGAGGCCGACGGCATAGCCGTAGACGCAGTCGAGCGCCTCTTCGAGCGGGATATCGGTGCCTCCCTTCTGAAGGGCGACCACCAGTTCGATCTCGTGATGAACGTCTTTGGACTCACTCGGATAGGGGAAGTCCTGGCCCATCGGAACGATCGTGTCCGGGTTCTTCTGGAAGAAGAAGGGCGGCTCCTTGTTCGGGTCGTGCCCCATCTCGATCGCATGGTCGGCAAAGTTGCGGCCGACGCAATAGATGCGGTGGATCGGAAACAGCGCCTCGCTGCCCGCGACGGCAAGCGTCGGTACCGGCGCTGGCTTGAAGACGTAGTTCGTGAGTTGCGGCATTTCGTTCATTATCGCGCTCCTGCGTAGTATTCGATGCGTTTTTCGAAGTGTTCCACTCCCGCGGACAGCAGCATCGCCGCCACGAAGAGAAGCATGGTAAGGGCCCAGAAGCGTTCCATGTCGAAGCTGCGGGAGTAAAGCTCGAAGAGCTCGCCGTAGCCGATCACGGAAACCAGAATCTGCCCGATGACAACGCCCTTCACGCCGCGGATCAATCCGATCCGGATGCCTGCCAGGATCTCGGGCAAGGCGGAGAGAAGGATGATCTTGGTGAAGATCGTCCAGCGCGAAGCGCCGTAGCTGCGCCCCATCTCGACGAGTGATGCCGGGACCTGCATGACGCCTGCTCGTGCGTCGAGCACGATGATCCAGACCGCGAACAGGAAGACGGTGACGAAGACCGTCGTTTCCCCAAGACCGAAGAGGATCATGAGAACCGGGACCAGCGCCGAGAGAGGGGCGCTGACGAACATGTTCACCCAGAGGCCGAAGATGTTGTCGATGACCTTGACCCGCCCCATCAGGACGCCCAGCGGAACGCCCACGGAGATGGCGAACGCCATGCCATAGGCGAAGGACCGCAGCGTGATGATCGAGGCACTCTGCCACGATGCGGTCTGCACGAGTTCGACACCCGCCATGAAGATCGAACTAATCGGTGGAATCAGGAACATCAGTTCAAACTGCCCGACGATCTCCCAGACGAGCAGCCAGAAGATCAGCGACGTCATCATGGGTATGCGTATACCGAAAAGGGTCATGGCGTATCACTCCGCATACTGGCGCAGCCCCTGCCAGATTTCCTCGACGACATCGAGGTATCCGGCATCGCGACGAATGTCATCAGGGGTGGCGGAGCGGTCGATCATCGGGTCGATGATCTGCGAGATCCGGCCCGGCCGCGGCGACAGGAGGACAATGCGGTCAGAGACATAGACCGCCTCCTCGATGGAGTGGGTAACGAAGATGAAGGTCTTCTTCTCCTGCTCCACGAGTTGCAACAGGTCTTCCTGGAACTTGCGGCGGTTCTGCTCATCGACCGCAGAGAACGGCTCGTCCAGCAGAAGCACGTCGGCATTGACGGCGAAGGCGCGCGCAATCCCGACCCGCTGGCGCATTCCGCCGGACAGTTCGTGCGGATATTTCTCCTCGAAACCGGCCAAGCCGACCTGTTCGATATAGCGACGGGCGATGCGGGTCCGCTCGGCGGTCGCCATTCCCTTGAGCTCGAGGCCGAAGGCAACGTTGCGAAGGACCGTCGCCCAGGGCATCAAGGCGCGGTCCTGGAAGACAAAGGCCCGCTCGGGACCCGGCCCGGTGACGACGCGGCCATTGACAATGATCTCCCCGGAGGTGGCCGGCACCAGGCCGGCGATGATCTTGAGAAGCGTCGTCTTTCCGCAACCGGAGGGACCGAGGAGCGTGGTCAGCTTGCCGCGCTCGAACTCGAGGTTGATGCCACGAAGCGCTTCGATGTCGCCGTAGTCCTTGCAGATGTCGCGCACCTGAACCACGGCGTCGCTGGTGGTGAGCGGATTGATGCCGCTGCTGCGGACCAAGGCGGGATTTGCCATTTTACTTTCTCCTCTTTTCCGGACGCAGCAGATGCGTTTCGATGTACTGCAGGCCCGCGAGCGTCAGCGTCGAGACCGCGATGATCGAGGCGACGGCCGCGTACATGTGCGCATAATTGGCGACGGAGCGATGGTAGGTAATGAGATCGCCGATGCCGGTCGGCGTAATCAGCAGTTCGGCCAGCATCACCCCGATGAAGCCGGCGGCAATTCCCAGCCGGAGACCGGCAAACAACACCGGCGACGCGTCCGGAATGATGATCTTGAAGATCTGCTGCACGCGGTTGCCCTGGAAGGAGCGGCACATGTCGACCAGTGACGGATTGACGTGCCGGACGGCCTTGTAGGAGTTCAGCACGATGACCGGCAGCGCCAGCATGATGACCGCCAGCGTCTTAGCGGTCAGCCCGATGCCGTAGACGAAGGTCACGAGCGGCACGAGCGCGGCCATCGGCGCGGCCTGCAGAACGATGAAGACCGGCGCCAGCAGCCATTCCGCCTTTTCGGACAGGCCCATGGCGACACCAAGCGCAATGCCGACGGCGGCAGACACGATCACTCCCAGCATCAGCGGCTGCAGCGTCAGGAAATAAGCCTTGAGCATGCTGCCGTCGGCCACCATTTCGCCGAGCGCGAGGATGGTTTCGCTGAAGGTGGGAAATGCAAAGCTGATCGGGATGCGCCCGGCAACTTCCCAGGCGAGAAACAAGATGGCAAGCGACAGGACGATCCAGAATGACCGTCGCTCGTCGGCGAAGATACGGATAGCTTGGGCTCTGGTGACCGGAGCCTCTTTCGAGGCTCCGATTCCGTTGTCAAGCTTGGCAGGAGACACGGACATCTGCATCTTACTTCGTGCCGATCTTGGCCGTGACCTTGTCGAGAGCCGTCAGGTCCCAGAAGTCTTCGACCTTCAAGTCAGCCGGCTCTCCTTCGAGGGCGCCGGAGACCGTGTAGAAGTCGAAATCGTCACGGGCCGCGGCTTCGCCGCCGCCGTTTACGGGCATGACGGCAGCCGCCTCGGTAAAGTAGGGCTCGATGTCGGCCACCATGTCAGGCGTGGCGTCCGGCAAAAGCTTGTACTTGTCGCGAAGCGCGATCACAGCCTTCGGATCGGCGGCAACTTCCCGCCAGGTCGTGAGAATGGCCTCGACAAGGATCTCGACGTCCGCGGCGTTTGCTGACAGATAGTCGGTGTTGGCAAACAGCGCCTCGTCGGTGGCGGCAACTTCGCCCAGCGGCAGGAAGGCGAACTTGCCTGGCGCCTTGTCCTCCAGAACACGCTTGCCGGACGAGTCCACGATCGTTGCCTTGACGTTGCCCTGCAGGAGCGCGCCGGTGCGGACTTCGGCGCCCGGGACATAGGAAATGCCGGAGTACTCGATGTCGTTCTTGTCGGCCATCAGCTGCATGATGGCTTCCGTCCCGGAGCCGCGGGAGTGGACTGCAATCTCCTGGCCGTCCAGGTCCTTCCACTCCTTGTAGAACTCGGTGTTGACCACCGGATAGAACTGCAGCGTGCTCAGCTGCATGAAGATGCGGATCGGCGCCTTGACCTTCTGCAGCAGGGCGTAGGGTGCACCGACACCGATATCGGCCTGGCCGCTGACCACCGCCTGGGCGGCAATGTCCTCGCTCTTCAGGAAGGTCATCTGCACGTCGACGCCCTTCTCCTTGGCGCGCTCGAGGGCGGCCAGGAGATGCAGGGACTCGACGGTGGCGATATCTCCGAATGCGACCCGCATCGGATCCGCCGACGCCACTCCCGGCGCGGCGACGGCAAGGCAAAAGGCGACAGCGGACACCGAAGCCCGAATGTTTCTGGCTAACTGGTTCATGATTGCTCCTCCCAAAGATCGGTCCTCCCCAGAACCCAATCTGAAACCAATCAGATATTAATCAGAGATAGTGTCAACTAATTTTTAACCTCTGGCCGCAGCGATAGACATGGAAGGAGGCGTTTTCACTCAGGGCGAATTATATAAAAATTAATTTTATCAGCACAATAGCATCTTTCGTCCGATCCTGAATTTTTCAGCCGCTCACGTTGACATTGCCCCATCAGCCCCGTAAATATCTAAACCAATTCGAAATTGGTTTTACTCATGGATCAAGACATACACCTCGACGCGCTCGGCAAGCTCCGGCAATTCCTCGCCGACAACGAGTTCCCGGAGGATGGCCGACTGCCGCCGGAGAGAGAGCTGGCCCAATCGCTCGACGTTGGGCGTGCCGTTCTGCGCAAGGCGCTTGCCACCCTGCAGGCCGAAGGCGCGGTCTGGCGGCATGTCGGGAAAGGCACATTCGCCGGCGACCGGCCGATCGACACCGTGGCCGACATCAATGCCATGGTCCAGCGCACCAACCCCCTGGAGGTCATGGGTGCGCGTATCGCCTTCGAACCGGAGGTTGCACGATGCGCCGCGCTGAATGCCACCGGAAGCCAGATCGCCGATATCCGCAACTGCATGACCAAGGCGCAGCAGGCGCCGACATGGAGGCAGTACGAGCAGTGGGACAACCGGCTGCATCGCACGATCGCGGAAGCGTCGCAGAACTCCCTTCTCATCGGCCTGCTGGACACGTTGAATGCCGTGCGCCGTGCCGTCACCTGGGGCAGGTTGCGCCAGACGCCCGTACGCCCGCCGGTGGACCATCACAGCTTCGCCGAACATGAACGCATCGTGGAAGCGATTGCCGAGCGGGACGGCGCCGGCGCCGCCGACAGCATGCGCCGTCACCTACGCAGTGTCGAAAGCCATATGCGCGACCTGCGGTAGTCAAGCAGGCGGCGGGGCCCGCTGTCATTGGGAGAAAGACAAGACATGCGCAAAATCAAGGTCGCCAATCCGCCTGCGCTTCGCTGTCGGAGAACAGGCCCGGCCGCAAGTTCATTACCGAAGAGATTTGCGCTAGGCGGATTATAGGGTACCCTCCTATCCTATGAGTCACATGATCAGAGACAAGGCCCGGCTGCTGGCACGGGTAAGACGGCTGAAAGGCCAGATAGAGGCAATCGAACGTTCGCTGGAAGACGAAGCCCCGTGCGCGGAGACACTCAATCTTGTCGCCTCCGTCCGCGGCGCCGTCACCGGCCTCACCGCGGAGCTGATCGAGGAGCACATCCAGGAGCATGTCGCCGGCCCGGAACAGGATGCGGCGGCGCGTCAGCAGGGAGCCGTGGAACTGATCGAAGTCATCCGGAGATATCTGAAGTGAGCCCCGCCCCCTCCCGCTTTGCCAATCCGCACCAGCACGTCTTCCTGGGCAGTGCCCATGACCGCAACGAGCGCCGCACCTGGCTGGTGATCGTCATCACGGCGACCATGATGGTGGTCGAGATCGTCGCCGGCACCTGGTTTGGTTCCATGGCCCTGGTCGCTGACGGCTGGCACATGTCCACTCATGCGGCCGCCATGCTGATTGCCGCGCTCGCCTATCGCTATGCCCGCAAGAACGCGCACAATCCCCGTTTCACCTTCGGCACCGGCAAGCTCGGCGATCTCGCGGGCTTTGCCAGCGCCATCGTACTGGGCCTCATCGCGCTTCTGATTGGCTGGGAAAGCCTGCAGCGGTTCTACGCCCCCGTCGCGATCGATTTCAGCCAGGCGATCGTCGTCGCCGTCCTCGGCCTTGGCGTGAACCTCGTCTGTGCCTGGCTGCTGCGCGAGGATCATTCCCACGGCGATCATCACCACGGGCATCACCACGGGCATCACCATGGGCATCACCACGGGCACCACCATCACGACCATCATGATCATGAACACGCCCATGCGAGAGACAACAATCTGCGGGCCGCCTATCTTCATGTCCTGGCGGATGCGCTGACGTCGATCCTCGCCATCTTCGCCCTTGTGCTCGGCAGCCTCTACGGCTGGAACTGGATGGATCCGGCCATGGGCATCGTCGGCGGGATTGTGATTGCCCGCTGGTCATGGGGTCTGATCACCCATACCGGCGCCGTGCTGCTGGACTATGTTCCCGCAGGCGAGGACCTGCCCGACGAGATCCGCGACGCGCTTGAAACCGAGAGCGATCGCATCACCGACCTGCATGTCTGGCAGCTCGGACCAGGGCATCACGGGGCGATTGTCTCGCTATCGTCGGTTGCACCACAGCCGCCCGCCGCCTACCGCGAGAAGCTTGCCCACATTCACGACCTCTCGCACCTCACCATCGAGGTGGAGCAGGCTACTTCTTGAGCCGAGCCTACACGCCGGAGACGCTCCTCGTCCAAAAGCCCGTGCGGCGGGATGGCCTGGACCCTGCGCAGAGCCAAAACGTCGTCATGGGGATTTCAGGGCCGCAATGAGCGCCCGAAGTGCCGGCGGCGACTGCCGGCGGCTCGGATGATACAGGTGGAAGCCGGGAAAGGTCGGACACCAGTCCGCCAGGACCTGAACCAGCGCACCCGATGCGATCTCGTCGGCGACGTCGTGCTCCATGATGTATCCGAGACCCGCGCCGGCACGGACTGCGGCCGCCGGCAAATCGCCGTCATTGGCGACCAGCGGCCCGGTCGTGTGGATCTTGATTTCCTTGCCGGATTTCTCGAACTCCCAGGGCAGAAGCCCGCCCGAGGTCGTCAGGCGATAACCGATGCAGGCATGGCGGTCGAGATCATAGGGCGTGAGAGGCGGCGGATAGCGCATGAAGTAGCCCGGCGTTCCGACGACAACGGTGCGCAAGTCCGGCCCGAGCCTGACGGCGATCATATCCCTGGCCACGGCCTCTCCCAGCCGGATGCCGGCGTCGAAGCCGGCAGCCACGATGTCCGTCAGTCCGTCCTCGATGTTCACCTCCACGCGAATGTCGGGGTGGGCAAGGAGAAAGGCCGGCAGTTTCGGGAGCAGGACCATTCGGGCCGCATAGGCGAAGGTGGTGATCCGCACGGTGCCCGCAGGATTGTCGCGCCATTCCGACAAGGCTTCCAGTCCGTGTTCAATCTGCGAAAGCGCCGGGCTGAGAGACTGCAACAGCCGTTCCCCCGCATCGGTTGGTGCGACGCTGCGCGTCGTGCGTGCCAGCAGCCGCACACCAAGCCGCTCTTCCAGACCGCGCATGGCATGACTGAGGGCCGACGGAGACATGCCCAGCATGGCGGCCGCACGGGTGAAGCTCCTCTCACGGGCCACGGTCGCAAAAGCCAGAAGATCGTTGAGCCTGCTTCTCTCCATTGCTGCATCCTGCTCACAAGTTCATGCGGCCGGCAACGGCTAATCGGCGGGATGCGCAGCGCGTATCTTCAAGACCGCAACGAAGGAGAAGGCGAATGAACCTCACCAGCTATCGCACATTGGGCAAGTCCGGCCTGATCGTTAGCCCACTGGCGCTCGGCACCATGACGTTTGGCGCAGGCCGCTGGGGCGCCAGCGAACAGACGTCCCGAGCCCTCTACGACGCCTATATCGAGGCTGGCGGCAACTTCATCGACACGGCCGATATCTACTCCGGCGGCGAGAGCGAAATCATGCTGGGCCGCTTCCTCACGGAGAGCCATCGCCGTGATCATCTTGTCGTCGCAACGAAATCCGGCTTCTCGCGCGCCCAGGGCACGCCGCTGTGGGGCGGCAATGGCGCCAAGAACATCCGCCTGGCGATCGAGGCATCGTTGAAACGCCTGCAGACGGACTACCTCGACATGTATTGGGTCCACATCTGGGACCGCACAACGCCCGCAGAGGAAGTGCTGCAGAGCCTCGTCGACGCAGTTCGCTCCGGGAAGATCCTGCACTACGGCTTCTCCAACACCCCCGCCTGGTACGTCGCCAAGATCGCGACCCTGGCGCAAGCGCATGGGTTGCCCCAGCCGATCGGATTGCAATATGCCTACTCGCTGATCGATCGCGGCGTCGAGCTCGATCTCCTTCCCGCGGGCCAGGAGCTGGGTCTTGGCCTCGTGCCATGGAGTCCGCTTGCCGCCGGCATGCTCACAGGCAAGTACGGCCGCGACAAGCTCGCGGATGCCTCTCGTGCCAGTGCTATGCCTGACCGTGGGTCGGAGGTCAGCGAGAGCGGCAGCGAGGGTCGGTTGAACGGCGACAATCCGTTCGGCGGCATGCTGTTCACCGAGCGCAACTTCGATGTGGTCGATGTTCTCAAGGCAGTCGCATCGGATGTCGGCCGCACGCCCGCGGAAGTCGCCTTGAAATGGGTGGTCGAACGGCCAGTCGTCTCCTCCGTGCTGATCGGCGCCAGCCGGCTGGAGCAATTGAGCCAGAACATAGCGTCGCTGGATGTGGAACTCACGACCGAGCAGCTATCCCGCCTGGAGGAGGCAACCGCCCTGCCGCTGCTCAACCCCTACTTCATTTTCCAGTTGCCGACCGAACAGCTGTTTGGCGGGCAGACAGTGCGCCGCTGGTAACGCGCAAGGCGGAACCAGCAGAGCCGGTGGCAGCGTACGCGCGCAAGCGGTGGAGCGAGCGACATGGGAAGGCCGAGCGCGACAACCTGAGAAGCAGCCCGGTCCCCGCCTTGTGAGCGGGCGTGCATATTCTCTTCAATTTCCCATGCAATTTTCGAAAAATCCCGTATTTCCTTGTCTTCTGCCGGTCTTGGTGATCAGTGGGTGCTGAAGCCCGAAGCGAAGTAATCTGCGGTTCGGAGCATACCCAGCAGGAGACGAAGAATGATCAGGTTTGAAAAGAAGCCAGAGACCGAGTCCGTGCAGAAAGCGGATGTTCAATCCTCATCCAAGAAAACCAAGGACCGGACACCCGAGCTGGCTCTGGAAAAGCCAGCGACATCCGCCAAGGGCGGCAAGGGTTCTGCGCCTGCAAAGGCAGACTGAGGCCCAATTCGTTTCATCCGTCGGCTTTTCGTGGCAGCCATACGGCCCGCGGCAAGTGGCGTCTGCTTGATCGGCTGCCTCCCTTGGGCTTCCGCATCCGGCTATCAGCACTGAGGGCTTTCCCCGCCAGCATTGAAGGAAGCCCTCCGCGCCTCTACATCCAGCCCGATAGATATGGGCCAGTTATCCTGCGTATCAGTGGGGTTTCGCTGCGGATGCATGGAGAATGCCTGGATGACGGCCAAGATGGCGCTACTGCTGGTCAACCCGAACTCGAGACGCGGGAGGGCCAGTCTTCCGAAGGTGCGGAGCCTTCTGGAGCAGGCCAAGATCCGCTACATCGAGCGCCCTGCGGACACCACGGAAACCACGTCCGAGGCGATCGTCAACCGCGCGCAGGAGATCGATTGCGTGATCGTCGGCGGCGGGGACGGCAGTTTGAACGCCGCGGCTGCCGGACTGCTGCAGACGAAGCTGCCGCTGGGGGTTCTGCCCCTGGGCACTGCCAATGATTTTGCCCGCACGGTTGGACTGCCGCTGGACCTGGAGGCAGCCATCGGCGTGATCGCCAGGGGAAAGACAGCCCCGATCGACCTCGGCATGGCCAACGAGCACCCTTTCTTCAACGTCGCGAGCATCGGCTTCAGCGCCGATCTGGCGATGTCGCTCACCGAAGAGGCGAAAAAGCGCTGGGGGAAGCTGGGTTACGCCATCGTTGCGGCGCGGCTGCTCGCGGGCTCGCGCCTGTTTACCGCGGAACTGGAGCATGACGGACGAACGGAGGAACTGCGGACGTTTCAGGTGGCCGTCGGCAATGGTCGGTTCTACGGGGGCGGCATGGCGGTTCACGCGGATGCCACCGCGCAGGACGGCATGCTGGACTTCTACAGCCTGGAGGTGGACCACTGGTGGAAGCTGCTGACGCTGCTGCCGAGCCTGCGCAAGGGCACACAGGGCAGTTGGAACGACGTCCGGGCGTTCTCGACCAAGGACCTGATCATCCGCACCAGCAAGGCTCGCGCCGTAAACCTGGACGGCGAGCTGAAGACCGAGACACCCGTGCATTTCTCGATCATCGAGAAGGCCATCCCTGTTTTCGTACCCTGACCTCCCGTCAGATGCGAAGCGGATGTCGCCCACGCCGGCGAAATGGCGGACCATCCGATCACCCGGCTGAGGCCCGACACCTCGCGCGTGCGACATCGTCCCCCACCTCACGGCATCAGATCGATGCTTCATGCTTGAATTTGTGCAGCGCAGCATTATCTCCCGCTCTCAGGATGTCAGCAGGCTTTCCTGTTCAACCAAGGGCCCGCATCATGCGATCCATATCCGATACCATTGAGAGGCTCGCGCGCGCGCGCGCTGCCGCAGCAAGCATGACAACCACGTCAGGCCGGCTGGAGCCACTGGTCGTCACCGGCGACAATCCCGGACAGTTGACGGGGTGGCATCTGGTTCCCGCAACTTCAGGGACGCCGTCCGCGCTCGTCGTGGTGCTGCATGGCTGCACTCAGACGGCAGCCGCCTATGATGCGGGTTCCGGATGGTCCCAACTCGCCGAAGACTACGGTTTTGCCGTTCTCTATCCAGAGCAATCGCCCCAGAACAATGCAAACCGCTGCTTCAACTGGTTCAAGGACGAGGACATGACGCGTGATCGCGGCGAATTGCTGTCGATCCGCCAGATGATCGACGTGATGGTCTCGGAGCACAGCATCGATCCCAAACGGATCTATGTGACGGGCCTCTCGGCCGGCGGGGCCATGGCGAATGCCTTGCTTGCTACCTACCCCGAGGTCTTTGCCGGTGGGGCGGTGATTGCGGGCCTGCCCTTTGGCGCAGCCTCCACGGTACCGCAGGCCTTCGACCGCATGCGTGGCCATGGTCTACCCTCGCCTTCCGCCCTTCGGGAGCTGCTGGATGCCGCTTCGCCGCACGAGGGTCCGTGGCCGACCGTGTCTGTCTGGCATGGCACCGGAGACAGGACGGTCAGCGAGGACAATGCGCTGGCGATCATCGAGCAGTGGCGTGGTGTGCATGCGCTGACCGACAAGCCGAGCAAGACCGATGTGGTCGACGGACACACCCGCGACACCTGGACGGATGCGTCCGGACGGGACGCGATCGAGTTCTACAGGATCAATGGCATGGCGCATGGCACTCCGCTCGACGCGTCCAGCGGATACGGCAAGGCCGGTCCCCACATGCTGGATGCCGGTATTTCGTCCACGGTCCATATCGCTCGAAGCTGGGGCCTCGCGGCATCGTTCGAGCGCAAGCAGCCGATCGAGGATGCCGGCGCTTCAGCGACCAGACCGACTGCAGAACCGGCCACCGGCGACCTCGCCGGGCAGATCCAGAACACTATCGAAGCCGCCTTACGGGCAGCCGGCGTTCTGCGCTGACGCCGGTCGACGCTTTTATGGATGGCTAGTGAAGCCGCTTCTGATCAGGGCGCGCAAGCCCTGCTGCGACGAGGTTGATGCCTTGCTGGAGCAGAAGTTCGGCCGACTTCAGATCTCGCGTCGCCAGTTCGGTCGCATTGCCCCGGATGGCTGAAGCCAGATTCTGGGAATTGGCGGCAGACAGGGCATCCCCGTTCTCGTGCGCTTCATCGGCCGTGCCTTCCAGCGCGGTGACGACGAAGTC
The DNA here is from genome assembly GCF_056530405.1 of Rhizobium sp. PK7-22. Taxonomy (NCBI): domain Bacteria; kingdom Pseudomonadati; phylum Pseudomonadota; class Alphaproteobacteria; order Hyphomicrobiales; family Rhizobiaceae; genus Rhizobium; species Rhizobium sp. PK7-22. The sequence continues at coordinate 1,398,820 of NZ_CP096514.1, read as the reverse complement.
GATCAGCTCCCGCCGCTCGCTGACAGTCATCTCGGCCAGTGTCTTGGCTGCTTCCATGAGAAAATCTCCCTGGTTTGCGCCGGCAGCTGCAGGCGTCAGGTGTCGTTGTTGATTTTCGATTGATGCGGAGGCCATGGGCCTCGTCTTATGCTGGGAGATAGGGCTGCGAGGGCATTCTAGCAAGGTGATGTCACCGCCGTTGCACACAACTGTCATGAACAGTGGCTAGAACCGCTCTTGCCGCTGGCTGCTCTGCCGGCAGCTCGGACTTCCCTCGGCCGGGACAATTTCGCATGCAGATTGTGTTCTTTGGCATTGGTTACGTCGGCCTTGTTCAGGCGGCCGTTTTTGCAGAGGCCGGCTATACGGTCATGTGCGTCGATATCGATGCGCAGAAGGTTGCCGATCTGAAGGCTGGCAAGATCCCGATCTACGAGCCGGGGCTGGAAGCCCTGGTGCGCGACAACGTGAAGGCCGGCCACCTGCTGTTCACCTCCAATCCCATGGAAGGCGTCGCCTTTTCGCCGCTGCAGTTCATCGCGGTCGGCACGCCGCCCGACGAGGACGGATCCGCAGACCTTCGCCATGTGCTGACCGTCGCTCGCAGCATTGCACGTCATATGGACGAGGCGAAGACCGTGGTGATCAAGTCGACGGTGCCCGTCGGGACGGCCGACAAGGTGCGTGCGGCCATGGCGGCGGAGCTGCGGGACCGCGGCCGTCCGGATCCCGGCTTCGATGTTGCCTCCAATCCCGAGTTTTTGAAGGAGGGCTCGGCGGTTGCCGACTGCACCAAGCCCGACCGCATCATCATCGGGACCGACAACCTGCGTACCGAGCAGCAGTTGCGGGAGCTTTACGCCCCCTTCAACCGCAACCATGAGAAAATCATCGCCATGGACGTGCGCAGCGCCGAGCTGACCAAATACGCGGCAAACTGCATGCTTGCCACCAAGATCAGCTTCATGAACGAGTTGGCCAACCTCGCCGACCGCTTCGGGGCAGATATCGAGAAGGTCCGCATCGGCATCGGCGCCGATCCACGCATCGGCTACCACTTCATCTACCCCGGCATCGGCTATGGCGGCTCCTGCTTCCCCAAGGACGTGCGCGCCACCATCCGCACGGCCGAAGCGGATGGGTTCGATCCATTGCTGCTGAAGGCGGTGGAAGCCCGCAACGAGGAGCAGAAAAGCTTCCTGTTCGGCAAGATCCTCCACCATTTCGGTGGTGACCTTCGCGGCCGGACGTTTGCGATGTGGGGGCTCGCGTTCAAGCCCAAGACGGACGACATGCGCGATGCGCCGTCACGGGTCTTGATGGAGGCTATTTGGCAGGCCGGCGCCCGGGTGCAGGCTTTCGACCCGGCCGCCATGGACGAGTGTCGCCGGATCTACGGTGAGCGGCCGGACCTGTTGCTCTGCGAGGGCAAGGAGGCCACGCTTGCCGGCGCCGACGCGCTCATCGTCGTGACGGAATGGAAGCAGTTTCAGGCACCCGATTTCCTGGCCATCCGGTCTGCACTGCGCTCGCCGGTGATCTTCGATGGCCGCAACATCTATGATCCCGCCATCGGAGAGCGATACGGGCTGGAGATCCATTCGGTGGGGCGCCGCCGCCCCTCGCCGCTGATCCAGGAGATGGAACGCCCCGCCGCCGAGTGACGAAGCGCTCCGCCAGGGAACCTAGCGGTCCTCCTTCTCCTCGTCGGCCGCCAAAAGTGCCACCAGTTCTGCCACACGGCCACCCGGCAGCGGCCTTCCGTCATTGATCAGCGCCTCGTCGCTGTTGGTCCAGGCCCAGGCTTCCGCCAGTTCCTGCTCATTGGCGCCGATATTGACGATGTCGGCGGCAAGGGTGTCATCGACAGGTCCCAGCACGCGTCTGATCTCGTCTCTCGTGATCGTCATGGCTGCCTCCTCTCGTCTGCAAGACGTCAGAGGTATATGGGCGAGACTTACGCCGCTTCCAGCCCCGGCGACTTTGGGCTGCGTTCCCTCCCCTCTAGCCGCCGTCCACCGGCACCAGGGGAGCGGCTTCGCCTGCGCTCGACATTATCTCCCCAAGTCTGGAGACCGCATCGGCCAGCGCCTGACGCTCGTCCGCCGGGAGCTTGGCGAAGCGGTCGAGGAAGACGTCGCCCATTGGATCGGGCGCCTGCGCCATCAGGGCGGCGCCCGTCTCCGTCAGCCGGGTATGCACGATCCGCCGGTCGCTGCCGGAGCGGTAGCGCTGGATCAGGCCGCGTTCCTCGAGGTTGTCGAGAATGGTTACAACGGTGGCCGCGCTGATGTCGGCGTAGACGGAGAGTGCACCGGACGTCACCTCCCCCAGTTCCGCAATGCCCTTCATCAGCACCAGCTGAGCGGCGGTCAGGCCGCACCGCTTGGACAGTGCCCGCGACTGCAAATCATGCGCGCGGACGATGCGTCGGACAGCTTTCTCAATGGTTCTGGTGTGTGACGCCTGAAACTTTTTCCCGTCAATCCCGTTTCCGCCGATGCTCATAGACTTGACCTGTTTCATTTGAACTCTAATTATTAGAGATATAACTGTTACGCAAACAATCAATAGCATAAGGAGCGAGCGGAACCGTGTGTGGAATTTGTGGTGAGATACGCTTCGACGGCGGCCAGCCTTCGCCCCTCGTACAGGCGAGGATGATGGACGCCATTGCGCCCCGCGGTCCGGATGGCTCGGGGCTGGTGATCCACGGCAACGCGGCGCTCGGGCACAGGCGACTCTCGATCATCGACCTCTCGGAAAAAGCGCGACAGCCCATGGTGGACGCCGAGCTCGGACTGACCATCGCGTTCAACGGCTGCATCTACAATTATCCGGAGCTGCGCAAGGATCTCGAGGCGAAAGGCTACCGCTTCTTCTCGCATGGCGACACGGAGGTCATCCTCAAAGCGTGGCATGCGTGGGGAACAGAGTGCGTCAAGCGCTTCCACGGCATGTTCGCCTTCGTCATCCACGAGCGCGACAGCGGCCGGGTGGTGATGGCGCGCGACCGGTTCGGCATCAAGCCGCTCTACTTCGCCCGCAACGGCAAGTCGATGCGCTTTGCCTCCTTCCTGCCTGCGCTGTTGAAGAGCGGCGACATCGACACCTCGATCAACAAGACGGCGCTGCACCACTACATGACGTTCCACGCTGTCGTGCCGCCGCCGCACACGATGGTGAACGGCATCCAGAAGCTGCCGCCGGCGACCATCCGCGTCATCGAGCGCGACGGGCGCGAAGAGGACACTCTCTACTGGAGCCCGCCTTACGAGCGCGATCCGTCGATGGCCAAGCTTTCCTCGCAGGACTGGCGTGACCTGGTGCTGGACGCCCTGCGGACGGCCGTGAAGCGGCGCATGGTCGCCGACGTGCCGGTCGGCGTGCTTCTCTCCGGCGGGGTCGATTCCAGCCTGATCGTCGGCCTGCTCGCCGAGATGGGCCAGAAGGACCTGATGACCTTCTCCGTCGGCTTTGAGGCCGCCAATGGCGAGAAGGGCGACGAGTTCGTCTATTCCGACCTGGTCGCCAAACATTTCGGGACGGATCACCACCAGATCTTCGTGCCCTCCGAACGGCTGATGGGCGCCCTCCCCGGCGTCTTCGAAGCGATGTCGGAGCCAATGGTCTCCTACGACAATGCCGGCTTCTATCTGCTGTCGCAGGAGGTGTCGAAGCACATCCGCGTCGTTCAGTCCGGCCAAGGCGCCGACGAGGTCTTCGCCGGCTATCACTGGTATCCGCCGCTCGCCAGTTCCACCGACGTGGCAGCAGACTACGCCAAGGTCTTCTTCGACCGGTCGCACGAGAAGCTCGGACAGCACCTGAACCCGGACTGGATGACGGACGAGGACGTGAGCTTCAACTATGTCGCCAACCACCTGCGCGGCCCCCACGCCGATACGCCAGTAGACGCGGCACTGCGCCTCGACAGCCAGGTGATGCTGGTCGACGATCCGGTCAAGCGCGTCGACAACATGACGATGGCCTGGGGCCTGGAGGCGCGCGTGCCTTTCCTCGACCACGAACTGGTCGAGCTGGCCGCAAAGATCCCGCCGGAAGAGAAGCTGCGCGAAGGCGGCAAGGGCGTGCTGAAGGATGCCGCGCGTCTGGTCGTCCCCTCCGAAGTCATCGACCGGAAGAAGGGTTATTTCCCGGTTCCGCAGCTGAAGTACGTCGACGGCCCCTATCTGGATATGGTGCGCGATGCCCTAACTTCGAAGGCGGCAAAGGAGCGGGGTATCTTCCGGGATGACTACCTGCAGCAGCTTTTCGCCAACCCTGCCGACCACATCACGCCGCTCCGCGGCTCGGAGCTCTGGCAGGTCGGCCTTCTCGAAATGTGGCTGCAGACCCACGGGGTGTAAGCAGGATGGGGAAGACGATGACAGACGACAAGGCCGGGCGCTTCCGTTCCGCAAAATCGGTGGCCCATCGCCTCAAGCAGCGGGTCGACTACTCCAGTCACGGCCAGCACTCCCAGGCGCCTGACATGGAGGTGGCTGTGGAGGCATCGCAGGTGGATTGCGGCTGGGGCCGCCTTCTGTTCGCGCAGACTTTCAAGAACCCGACACAGCTGGTTTCGGCACTGCGGGAAGAGGCTCCGGAGCACCGCGATATCGCAGTCTACGTGGGCGATCCGCATGTCCTTCTTGCGGCGGCCCCGCAGGAACTGTTCCTCGATCCGTCCCACACGTTCCGCCTGGATCTGGCGACCTATCGCAGCAGCCGCAAGCAACCCCGCGGCTTCTTCGTTCGGCGCCTGTCGTCGGAAACCGATGCCGATGCGGTCAACCGCATCTATACCGCACGCGGGATGGTGCCGGTGCGCCCGGACTTCTTCTGGTCCAACCGCGACAATCGCTCGATTACCTACCTCGTGGCGGAAGACGAGAGCACCGGGGAGATCATCGGAACCGTGACCGGCATCGACCACCGGCGGGCTTTCAACGACCCCGAACGCGGCTCCTCGCTGTGGTGCCTGGCCGTCGACCCGCAGGCGCGCCACGCCGGGATCGGCGAGGCGCTGGTGCGGCGGCTTGCCGAGCATTTCAAGGCTCGTGGCGCCGCATGCATGGATCTCTCGGTCCTGCACGACAACGAGCAGGCAATCGCGCTTTATGAGAAGCTGCAGTTTCGGCGCATACCTGCCTTTGCCGTGAAGCGGAAGAATTCGATCAACGAAAGACTCTATGCCCGCCCGCTGGAGGCCTATGATGTTCTCAACCCTTATGCCCGGCTGATCGTCGACGAGGCGCGGCGGCGCGGCGTCCATGTGGAGATCACCGACGGCGAAGGCGGCTTCTTCCGATTGTCGCAAGGTGGCCGTTCGGTCCACTGCCGCGAGAGCCTGTCGGAGCTTACCTCGGGCGTTGCGATGTCCATCTGCGACGACAAGGCGGTCACCCGGCGCGTCGTCGAGCGCGCCGGCCTCTCCGTGCCGGAGCAGATCAATGCGACCGACGATGACGCGCAGCTCACGGAATTTCTGGAGCGGCACGGACGCGTGGTGGTCAAGCCCGCGCGCGGCGAACAGGGCCGCGCCGTGGCCGTCGGTCTCGACACCCTGGAGTCCGTCAAACGGGCAATCGCGGAGGCCAGGGAGGTCTGCGACCGCGTGCTCATCGAATCCTGTTTCGAAGGCGAAGACCTGCGGCTTGTGGTGATCGACTTCAAGCTCGTCGCAGCCGCTGTGCGCCGTCCGCCCAGCGTGATCGGTGACGGCCAGCAGACCGTTCAACGATTGATCGAAGCCCAGTCACGGCGCCGGGCTGCCGCCACCGGCGGCGAGAGCCGGATCCCGGTCGACGCCGAAACCGAGCGCTGCCTGAAGCTGAACGACCTTGCTCTGGACAGCGTGCTCGACAAGGGTCAGGAAGTGGTGGTGCGCAAGGCTGCCAACCTCCATACAGGCGGCTCTATCCATGACGTGACCGAGATTGTTCATCCGCGACTGGTGGAAGCTGCGGTCACCGCCGCACGCGCCATCAATATCCCGGTCGTCGGGATCGACTTCATGGTCCGGTCGCCGACAGATCCGGATTACGTCTTCATCGAAGCCAACGAGCGTCCTGGGCTTGCCAATCACGAGCCGCAGCCAACCGCCGAACGCTTTCTCGACCTGCTGTTCCCGCACTCCGGGCACCGGGCAGCCAGCGTCGCACTGGGAAAAATGTAGACCGCGATGACCATCGACATAGACGAGAACTACCTTCTGAAGCATTTGAAAGCGCTTCTCGCGATCCCGAGCCCAACAGGCTACACAGACGAGATCGTCCATTACTGCTCGCGAGAACTGCAGCGGCTGGGCCTGCATCCGGAGCTGACGCGGCGTGGCGCCATTCGCGCCATTCGCCAGGGTAGCCGCCGGCGCGGCGCTCGCGCGATGGTCACGCACCTCGATACGCTGGGCGCGCAGGTGAAATTCATCAAGGACAACGGTCGCCTAGAGCTCGTTCCGATCGGCCACTGGTCGGCACGCTTCGCCGAAGGGGCGCGGGTGACGATCTTCAGCAGCAGAGGGAGTTTCCGCGGCACCATCCTGCCGCTGAAGGCCTCCGGCCACACATTCAACGACGAGGTGGACACGCTGCCCGTCGGCTGGCGCTATGTGGAGCTTCGCATCGATGCCCTGACCCACTCGGCGGCAGAGACGCAGGCACTGGGGATCGACATCGGCGACACGGTGGCCATCGACCCGACGCCGGAGTTTCTCGACAACGGCTTTATCAACTCGCGCCATCTCGACGACAAGGCGGGCGTCGCCATTGCGCTGGCAGCCATCGAGGCGCTGGAGCGCGCCGGGGCGTCCACGCCGGTCGACACGCACTGGCTGTTCACCATTGCCGAAGAAGTGGGCGTCGGCGCGTCCTCCGTGATCACTGCAGACGTCGCCTCCATGCTGACGATCGACAACGGGACTACAGCACCGGGACAGAATTCCTCGGAGTTCGGCGTCACCATCGCGATGGCCGATCAGTCGGGCCCGTTCGACTACCACCTCACGAAGAAGCTCGTCGATCTGTGCAAGGTAGGAGAAATTCCCTACCAGAAGGACGTTTTCCGCTACTACCGCTCGGATTCGGCATCGGCCATCGAGGCCGGCCATGATGTGCGGACGTCCCTGGTGACCTTCGGTGTCGATGCCTCGCATGGCTATGAGCGCATCCATACCAATGCATTGCTATCGGTGGCAAAACTGGTCGGTGCTTTTGCAGTCAGCCCGGTGGAGATTCAGCGCGATCTTCAGCCGATTTCGGGGGTCGAAGGCTTTACCCATCAGCCGACCGAGCTCGCTGACCAACCGCTCCCCAAAACGGCAGAGACGAAGGCCGCTTCCCGCCACGACGAGGACTGAGCAACCGCAGCCGCTATGCCGTTGCGGTTGCTCCTCATCCTGTCCTCAAGTCCTTCTTGGTCTTTCGGCAGCGACGACCGTGACGATCTCCCTGAATAGCGAGCTCCCGGCCAGCTCTTCCACCGGCAGACGGAGCTTGCGCTGCCAGTTCGGATAGGCATCCGATGTGCCGGGGACATTGGTTGGCTGATCCTCGCCGACGAGATCGGCGAGCCGCAGCGCCACCATCAGGCTCGGCGCCCGGGCCAAAAGCCCGTGCATGGCGACAGACACTTCTTTCGTGATGCCGCTTTCACTGTCGGAGATCGTTGCCATCACGTTCTGAGGGTCAAGCAGTCCCGACAATTTCAGCCCGTCCAGAAAGCTCGTGCGTTGTAGGGCTCGATCCGATCTGGCCTGTTTTGCCGCCTCAGGCTCCGTCAGACCCAGCTCAAGCGCCAGCTTTATGTCGTCTCCACGCCACCAGCCGATCAGCGGCGGCATGTCGTGGGTCCCAAGGCAGGCAAGCGACAGGCGCGCCATGCCGCTGATGTCATAGCCCTTGGGATCGGCTTCCTCGAAATACAGAACACGGTAGCCCAGGATGTTTGCCTCTTCCATGACCTCCCGGAACCCGTTCGGGACATTGCCCAGATCTTCGCCGATGACGATGCTGCCTCGCTTATGGCTGACACGAGACAGAGCGGAGACCATGTCCTGAAAAGGATAGCGGAGGTAGCCGCCGACCGCGGGCGTTTCGCCCTCCGGCAGCAGGAACAACTGCCAGATGCCCATGGCATGGTCGATGCGGAGCGCGCCGGCGTATCGCATCGACGCGTCGATGAGCTCCTGGTAGGGCGCCATGCCCTGGTCCTGAAGCGCCTTCGGCGAAAGCGCGACCAGACCCCAGTCCTGACCGCCGGTGCTGAAGAAATCGGGCGGAGCGCCGACCCGCATGCCGGGCAGCTCGAGGTCGGGCGTGCTCCAGGTGGACGACCCGTCGGGCGCCTCGCCGACAGCAAGGTCGAAGTAGAGGCCGACGCGCATGCCAAGACGCTGGGTATCGGCCGTCACCTCGGCAAGCTGCCCTGCCGTCAGCCACTGCAGCCAGATGTGAAACTCGACCTCGTCCGACTGCGCCTCTGCAAACTGGCGAACCGCTTCCCCATCCCACTGCTGGAACTGCGAAGGCCATTTCCGCCAGCCACTGCCATGGCCTTGTGCTGCCATGTGAAGCGACAGCGCCTCGAACACGGCATGCCGGTGCAGAACCTGCCCGTGTTCGGTTTTAAACCTGTCGAGCTCTTCCTTCTTGAGGCCCTTCTGGCGCCAGGACGTCCAGATCCTCCGCAGCACCGCGAGCTTCAGGTCGGTGACGGCCTGATAATTCACGACGTCCCCGGACCGGACGGCGTCAAGATCGGCTGAATCCACCCAGGAGGGATCGAAGCCTTCGACCTCGTCCACTGCGATGTAGAGGGGGTTGAGAAAGATGCGGCTTGAGGGGGAATAGGGGCTGCATCGTCCAGGCTCGGAGAGAAACAGGGCGTGAAGCGGGCTGAGGCCGATAAAATCGGCTCCGGCGGATGCCGCCATGGCGCAGACTGCGCGAAGATCGGCAAAGTCGCCGATCCCCCAGTTGCGCTGCGACCTCAACTCGTAGAGCTGCAGAGAGATCCCCCAGACCGGAGACTCCTCCAGAAACTCCGGCAAAAAGCAACTGGTGCGACCGTCCAGCTCCAGCCGCGGCGGCTGAAGGCTCTTGTCTTCACGTTTCAGATCGGCGGGATCAGCGGAGATGCCGAGCGCTTCCAGCATCTTGCGGCGCGTCGCCTCCGGAACCGGACGGATCTTGCCCTGCTGGTCTTCATAATCGGGAGGAATGCCATGAAGTGTCGCGAAACGGTCGAAATCTGACGGCGCTTTTGCCGCTCTGTTTTTGGTCATGGGTCACTTCCGGTTGATGCTCGACTTCTCGAACAGCATTTCGCGCGGGAAGGTTCCTACGTCGGCGCCGTTGGATGCCAGTTTGTTTGCCGGACTATGGGAGACGGGCAAGCGATCAAGGCAACTCCAGCGGAGGACGGGAGAGGAGCAACAACGATCCCTGCTGCCGGAGCGTTAGCAGCAGGTCATTGATCGATGGCATGAGGCGACGGCTGACCCGGATCTTCCTCCACCACCGTCGACTGGAACGGGCGAGACATGATGATCACGAGCGCAATCACGGCAACAATGAGGCCAATAACGAGGTAGCGAGTATTCATGAGGCTCTCCTATATGGCAGGGCGAACCCGGTGCGGCCATGAAAGTTCCTCGTGGCCAACGACCTCAGGCGGAAGCTGAAACCCACCCCCGGATCCGCGCCAGACCCGCCTGCAGCAGCGCCTCGGCGGCGGCACCGTCCTCGGCCTCGACGTAGCACCGCATCTCCGGGGCATTCCCTGAAGGCCTGAAGTGAATGATGCGCCTGTCCGCCAGCGTAACCCGCAGTCCGTCTATGTCGCTCTTGTCGGCCACTGCCCCGATCGGCGCCAGGAACTCCTGCAGCTCCTGGTCGCCCTTTCGCAGATACGCCATCAGGGCTGCACTGTCCTCGAGGGAAAAGTTCTCCAGGCGATCGGCCGCGGCGAAGGGAAGGCCGAAGGAGGCGGCAACTTCCGAGAGCGGCTTTTTCTCCTGGGCGGCAAGGAAGAGCGTCGCCAGGATGGGCAGGAAGCAATCGCGGGTGGGCAGGGCCCGGACGATGCGGCCGTTGACGGTGAAATCGGTCGCGGTCAGCAGACCGCCATTGGCCTCGAAGCCCATGACGCGCTGCTTGCCGGCGGCGACGGCCTCGTCCATGGCGGCGATCACATAGGGAGACCCAACCCGGGTGCGAACGACCTCGTAGCCGCCCGCGGCCTCGATCCCGGAATTCGACGTTACCGGCGTCACCGCCACGGCAGCATCCAGGAAGCGTGCGGCGATGACGCCCAGGAGATCGCCCCGGATCGGCGTTCCCGTCTCGTCGGACACCAGCGGACGGTCGCCGTCACCATCGGCGGAGACGATCGCGTCCAGGTGATGCGTGCTCGCCCAGCCCGTGAGGCTCTCTACCGTCTCGCTGGAGACGGCTTCGGTGTCCACCGGAATGAAGGTTTCCGAGCGGCCGAGCGCGACTACGTCGGCGCCATATTGCTGAAGGATGTCCACAAGCAGATCGCGGGCGACGGTGCTGTGCTGATAGACGCCGACTTTCAGCCCGGCGAGAGCCTGCTCGGGCAGGAGGTGACGATTGCGCTCCATGAAGAGGGCTGCACATTCGTCCGATCGATCGATCGTGGCGATGGTTTTCCCCTCGTCCCGCCCGACTTCATCGATCGCCGACGCCAGGCTGCTGATTGCCTCCTCGTCCTGCTTGTCGATCTCGCCGTCCGGCCGGTAGAACTTGATGCCGTTGCGATCCGCGGGAATGTGCGAGCCCGTCACCATCAGGGCGGCTGCGCCCTTTTCCAAGCCGTAGAGCGCCAGTGCCGGTGTCGGTAAGGTGCCGCAGTCGATCACCTCGAAGCCATGCCTAGAGAGTGCGGCAGCGCAGTTTCCGGAAATTTCGGAACTTGAATCGCGAAAGTCGCGGCCCAGGAGAATTTCGGCTCCGGGCCTGGCTTTGCCGCTTTCCAGAAGATACCGGGCGAAAGCGGCCGCGTATCGCATGGACGCCGCGCCTTTCAGGTCTGACGACAGTCCTCTCAACCCGCTCGTTCCGAACTTCATCCTGGTCACCTGTCCTTTGATCCGTCTGTCTTTGCGAAGCTATACCGTGTGCAGCGCGGCGGACAAGCGTCGGGCCGGCTGGATCCGACCTAGAAACGTCGACCGCGACCATTTTTCATTTGCACCGCAGCATCGTCCTCGGCATGTTCGACCCATGCATAACAGGACTGGAAGCAAGCAGATATGACAGCGGATGCGATCGTTCTCGGTGCCGGCATTGTCGGCGTCTCCACGGCATTGCACCTGGCGCGGCGCGGCAAGTCGGTGGTGCTCGTTGATCGGCGCGGTGCGGGCGAGGAAACATCCTATGGCAATGCCGGCCTCATCCAGCGCGAGGGCGTCGTGCCCTACGGCTTCCCGCAGCAGTTCGGCCAGATCCTGCGCTATGCGCTCAACAATCGCATCGATGCGCATTACCACTGGCGGGCGATTCCGCTGGTGACATCCTTCCTTGCCAAATACTGGTGGAATTCCAACCTCAGCCGGCACCAATTGATCGCGCGCGCCTATGCGCCCCTGATCGAGCATTCGATCGAGACCCACAACGAGCTGATCGAGGAGGCCGGTGCCGAGGACCTGATCGTCAAGCAGGGCTGGACGGAGGTATTCCGCACCTCCGCCAAGCGCGACGGTGAACTGCGCGAAGCGGGGCGGTTGAACCGCGAATACGGCGTCGCCTTCGAGGAACTGACGCCTGCCGATATCGCTCTCCAGGAGCCGGCCCTCAGCAGCGATTTCGTCGGAGGCCTGAAGTGGGTGGATCCATGGTCGGTGCGCGATCCGCACGCGCTGACTATGGCCTATCTGCGCCTGTTCGAGAAGCTCGGTGGCCGGTTCCTGAACGGCGACGCCAAGAGCCTGTCGCAGACCGCCACCGGCTGGCGCATCGTGGCCGGTGACGGCGTCGTCGAAGCCAAGGACGTGGTGGTGGCGCTCGGCCCCTGGTCGGACACGGTGACGAAACCGCTCGGCTATCGCTTCCTCGTCGGCGTCAAACGCGGCTACCATATGCACTACGGCACGAAAGGGAACGCGAAGCTCAACGGCTGGACGATGGATGCCGAGCGCGGCTATTTCCTGGCACCGATGAACCAGGGCATCCGGCTGACGACCGGCGCGGAATTCGCCCTGCGCGACGCGCCGAAGACCCCCGTCCAGCTGGACCGGGCCGAGGCCGTGGCGCGCAGCATCTTCCCGCTCGGGGAGCGCCTCGACGAGGAGCCCTGGATGGGCGCCCGCCCCTGCACGCCGGACATGATGCCGGTGATCGGCAAGGCACCGCGTCACGGCGGGTTGTGGTTCGCCTTCGGGCATGCCCACCATGGATTGACGCTCGGGCCGGCCACCGGTCGCGCCATTGCCGAGGCCATCACCGGGGAAACGCCGTTCATCGACATCTCCGCCTACCGGCCGGAGCGGTTCGGCGCTTGACTGGTCCCGCATGGGAAATGCGGATAGAGTCCGCTACAGAGGACATACGGTCGGCCCGGCGGGGGCCGCCCATGCTTCCGGTTCGGTATCTCATCTACAACGCCACGACCGTTCACCGCTAGAATAGCCCAGAGGCTTGAGCGCCTGTGGCGCCAACGGCATAACGACTTACTGGTGTTTCATGGACGATATCAGCTCAGCTCAGACTTTCTTCGACAGCAATCCCGACATCGAGGTCCTGGAAGCCTTCGTCATCGATGTGAACGGCGTGCCGCGGGGCAAATGGATCCCGCGCGAACGGGCCCTCGATGTGCTGGCCAACGGCATGGCGATGCCGCGCTCGGTCTATGCGCTCGACGTATGGGGGCGCGACGTGAACGCGGCAGGGCTCGCAGAAGGCACCGGCGATCCGGACGGGCTCTGCTTTCCGGTGCCGGGCACGCTATCGCGCGTCACGTGGCTGAACCGCCCCACCGCGCAGGTGCTGCTTGCCATGCGTGATCCGGACGGCAGCGGTTTCTACGGCGATCCGCGCCAGGTGCTGGCCAATGTCCTCAAGGGCTTTGCCCGGCTGGGCCTCACGCCGGTGGTGGCCACCGAGCTCGAGTTCTATCTGATCGACCCGGTTCGATCTGCGCTCGATCCCGTCCGCCCGCCGAACTCGCGCGACGGACGATGGCACACGGGGCAGACGCAGGTTCTGTCAATTTCCGAGCTGCAGGACTTCGAGGACGTCTTCCACGGCATCGCCTCGGCGGCGCGCGCGCAAGGCATCCCCGCCGACACCACACTGCGAGAAAACGGCCCGGGCCAATACGAGATCAACCTGAACCATGTGCCGGACGCACTGAAGGCCGCCGATTTCGCGGTCCTGCTGAAACGGGTCGTCAAGGGTGTCGCCCGCGCCAACGATCTCGATGCGACCTTCATGGCCAAGCCCTACGGCATGCAGGCAGGCAGCGGCATGCATGTGCATTTCTCGGTGCTCAACGACAGCGGCGCCAACGTCTATGCCGGCGCGGATGGTCCCTCCGAAATGCTGTTCCACTCCGTCGGCGGCCTCCTGGAGAATATGGGGGAGAGCATGGCGGTATTTGCCCCGCACGCAAATTCCTATCGGCGGCTGCGGCCGAGCGAACATGCGCCGACCTATGCCTCCTGGGGCTTCGACAACCGCTCCGCCGCGGTCCGTGTGATCACGGCGAGCAAGCCGGCAACCCGCATCGAGCATCGTGTCGCGGGCGCGGACACCAACCCCTATCTGGTGCTCGCGATGATCCTCAGCGCGGCGCTGGCCGGCATACGCGAAAAGCGCAATCCCGGCGGCGCCATTACCGGCGATGCGCATGCGGTGAGCCACGAGCCGCTGCCGACGAACTGGGCGTCTGCCGTGCACGAGTTCGGGAAGTCGACCTTCGCCTATGCTACGCTCGGTCCAAAATATCGCGCGCTCTATACCACCTGCAAGCAGCAGGAGATCCAGGAATTCTCACTTCGCGTCACCGACGTGGAATACGACGCCTACATCCGGACGGTGTGACATGACCTACAGGACAAGCGACAATCCCGGGCACGCCAATTCCTGGTATGCGGCTTCCGCCAACGACAAGCGGGTCCGACCGCAACTGCAGGGGGAGATCGAGGCGGATGTCTGCGTCATCGGTGCCGGTTTCACCGGGATTTCCGCGGCACTGGAGCTCTGCGAGCGCGGATACTCGGTCGTTGTGCTGGAGGCCGAACGGATCGGCTTTGGCGCATCCGGCCGCAACGGCGGCCAGATCGTCAACGGCTACAGCCGCGACCTCCAGACGATCGCCGGACGCTACGGCCCGGAGAAGGCCGTGAAGCTTGGAGCGATGTCGCTCGAGGGCGGCGAAATCATCCGCAACCGGGTGGAGAAATACAAGATCGACTGCGGTCTCGTGCAGGGCGGGTTCTTCGCAGCCTTCACCGACAAGCAGGTCCGCGAGATGGCGGCCCACAAGGCGAATTGGGAGAAATACGGTCACTCGGGGCTCGAGATGGTCGGCAAGGACGAGGTTTCCCGATACGTGAAGACCGACCGCTACGCGGGCGGCATGATCGACCGCCTGGGCGGACATATCCATCCCCTCAACCTGCTGCTGGGGGAAGCCGCCGCCGTGGAGAGCCTGGCAGGGCGCATCTTCGAACAGTCCCGGGTGACGGCGATCGATACGGGGAACCGACCGCAGGTGCGGACGGCCGAAGGAAGCGTGCGGGCAAACTACGTGCTGGTCTGCGGCAATGCCTATCTCTCTCCCCTGCTGCCGGAGATCCATGGCCGGATGATGCCGGTCTCCAGCCAGGTGATGGCGACCGAACCGCTCGATGCGGCGCTTGCCGAAAGCCTGCTGCCCGCCAACTACTGCGTCGAGGACGCCAATTACATCCTCGACTACTACCGCCGCACCGCCGACAACCGGCTGCTCTATGGCGGTGGCATCGGCTACGGTGGGCATGACCCAAAGGATCTGACGAGCGTGATCCGGCCTAACATGCTGAAGACCTTCCCGCAGCTCAAGGATGTCCGCATCGACTATGCCTGGAGCGGCAACTTCGCGCTGACGCTGACCCGCATCCCGCACGTTGGCAAGATTTCCGACACGGTCTTCTTCTCCCACGGCGACAGCGGCCATGGCGTCACCACCACACATCTGCTCGGCAAGATCCTGGGTGAAGCGGTTGCCGGCCATGCGGAGCGTTTCGATGTCTGGGCGTCGCTGCCGAACCTGCCCTTCCCGGGCGGACGGGCGCTGCGCGTGCCGCTGACGGCGCTGGGCGCCTGGTGGTACGGGATGCGTGACAGGCTCGGCTTGTAGCGTGGTCCAGACGCCGCCTAACTCGGTACAGCGATGAAGCGCTGGAACTGAACTCTGGCTGCCGCCTTGAAATCCTGGATGACCCCCGGGCCGTCCTTGTCGTCGACGAGCAGGGCAAGCCGAATGGCGCCGGCGGCGAGATGAAACATCAATAGCACCATCCGGTCGAACTCCTGCCGCATGTCCTCGGACACGAAACGATGGGTCGCCGCGGAAAAGATCCTGCTGTGAACCTGCGATTGCGCGAGGTCGATTGCCGCCAGCTCCTTGCAGGCCTGCGTGGCATTCAGCAAATCCTGAATAGCCGGGGTATCCTTGACCTTCTCGTAGTAGCCGTCGACGAGCCCGCCGATCGCAGCGAAGGCATCCTCGCTGGACTGCAGGTTCACGACACCAACCTCGATCATCTCCTTCACTTCATCCGCATAGCGCTGGTAAAGCATCGCCACGATCGCAGTCTTGTTCGGGAAGTACTGATAAACGGATGCGATGGGGCCGCCAGAAAGAGCGGCGATCTCCTTCATGGTCACCGCATCTATGCCCTTCCTGCCGATCAGTTCCATCGAGACCTTCAAGATCTCATCTATACGGTCCCGGCTGCGTTCCTGCTTCGGGACCCGGCGCAACTGGCCCAAAGTGGCGTTTTCGGTCATTCCAGGCATATGGTACTTCCCTCACACACAGGCTCAAGCTGTCCGTTGCCACCTGCCTTCCCGCAATGCTTTCAAGCACTGACTTATATGCGGATACGGAAATAGGCTTGACCCAGATCATCGCCGAAAAAGTTTCATCAACATTTTCGTATGTAAGAAAGTACTATTTCACTCAGACAGTTAAACTAGGCTTTACAAGCCCAGCTTCTTGAGCCCGGCATGTGCCGCGTCGACGATCTCCTCAAGGGTCGCGTCAATGTCGACTGTCACCACACCTTCTTCGCCTTCAGGCGTTTCGAGCGTCGCAAGCTGCGTGTGAAGAAGCGACAGCGGCATGAAATGGCCAGTGCGTTCTCCCATCCGGAGCTCAAGCAACTCCGGCGTTCCCTTCAGGAAGACGAAGCGCAAATGACCGCCGGCTGCGTGCCTTAGGCGGTCGCGGTAGATCCTCTTCAACGACGAGCAGGACAGCACAAGGCTTTTGCCCTTTGCGACCGAAGTCGCCAGGTCCTGTCCGACCAGATCGAGCCAGGGCCAGCGGTCCTCGTCGGTCAACGGTATGCCCTTTGCCATTTTCTCCACGTTAGCCGCAGGATGGAGCCGGTCACCCTCGACGAACTGGCAACCCAACCGGGCGGCCAGGCGTTCGCCTATGGATGACTTTCCCGCGCCGCTGACGCCCATGACGATGATGGCAGATGGAATTTCCGTGGACATGAAACCGCTTCTCCTAGCGTGAGAGATGTGCCTGCTACCCGATCTACAGTCCCTTCGACAAGATGGGACGGCATCTTATTGGCACTCAGGGTTATTGGCACTCAGGGTTATTGGCACTCAGGGCTTGGCCCGCAGATCGCGACGCAGGACATAGGGCATGAGCCCCGACAGAATGAGGAGCCGCAAGATGTGATGGGCACCGACGTAGGTAGGCTGCGCGTTCAGCATCACCGCCATAGCGGCCATGGTCTCCAGCCCACCTGGTGCGAAGGCAATCAGCGCCGCATCCACCGGCACCGACGTCAGCCAGGAGACCAGAGCGGCAATGATGCCCGCCAATGCGACGACGACGACGGTCACCACGGCTCCGGCAACGAAAGCCGTGCGCATCGCCTTGAGCGAGGCGCCGGAAAACCGTGAGCCGATCAGCGCGCCGAGAAGGACATAGGTCGGGATCATGATCCAGGCGGGAAGATCGCCGACGACGACATCGGTGATATGGGTCGCGCCGGATGCGACCATGCCGCCAAGCAGCAGGGCTGCGGGGGTTTTCCAGCGCTGAAAGATCAGGCCGAGCACGACGGCGGCCGCGAAGGAGGCCAGCAGCGGGACAAGCCCCATCGTCGCCCTGGCCACGACTGGTTCCAGACCCACCAGCCCCAGCACATCGACGATCAGCGGCACCGTCAGGGTGAGCGCCAGCACGCGGACGCTCTGGATGACACCGACGGCCAGGAGATCGCTCTTGGTATCGGCGGCAAGACTGATGACGAAACTCAGGTGACCCGGCGACGCCGCAAGCAGTGCGGTCGCCCGATCATAGCCGAAGAAGCGTTCAAGTATCCAGGTTGCGGCATAGAGGAGGATGACGACGGCCACGGGCACCATCAGGAAGCTCAGCGGCCACGTTCTGGCGGCAACGAAGATCTCGGGGGTCAGCCCCGTGCCCATCGACAGGCCGACAATGATGAAGCTTGCATTGCGCGCCAGGACCGGGATGCGAAGATCCAGCCCTGCAAGCCCGCCCGCAGTCACGGCGACGGCCGGACCGACGAGATAGGGGGCCGGGAAATCCAGCAGATAGGCCAGAGCTGCGCCCGCTGCAGCAATCACGGCGGTCAGTGCGAAGCCGCGGATTTCCAGAAGGGACATGCTAACGCCAAGGCAGGGAAAGACAGGCCGCCGGACCCGGAGCCGATTTCTTTCTATTGCATGTCAGCGGAAGGTCAACCTCGGGGCCGACAGTTGCCGACGCCGATCAGGCGAGCAGTCAGGCGGCGGGCGCAGGCACCGCAGCAAGCTTCAGGGGGCGTCGAACTTCGTCGAGCCCCAGAAGGAAGTTGATCTGCGGACGTGCCTTGACGAGGTCGTCGATGGTGTAATCGGCCAGCACATCAAAGAAGGCGTTGAGTGCCTTGCGCAACGCAGAATTCAGGCCGCAGCTATCGACAAGAGGACATTCGGCGACGCCCTCCTCAAAGCATTCGGCCATTGCGAAATTGTCTTCCGTTACCTTGACCACGTCGAATAGCGTGATGCGATCGGCAGCTCGTCCCAGGCGCACACCGCCGTTGCGACCGCGCACCGTTTCGACGAGGCCCGCCTTGTTGAGCGGCTGCAGGATCTTGAACAGGAACAGCTCGGACACGCCATAGGCACGCGCAATTTCAGGAATGCGGCTGAGGTGGCCATCGTTGGCGGCGCAATACATCAGGATGCGCACCGCGTAGTTGGTTTGTTTCGTCAGTCGCATGCCGTCTCTCCGAGTCTTATCGATCCAACATATAGTGGTTCATGTAGTTTTGAACAATTCAAAAATAAGAAAATCGTGATCAAGTTATCTGGTCCGACGGGCAGAAAAGGTTGACGCCTTCGAAAAATCATGAATTTTCTGATCAAGTATGATTTACCGGATGGAGGACACCACATGACCAGTATCAAAGGCATTTTCGCGGCCGGCGCATTGGCCGGCGCATCGATCTTTTCGATCCAACCGGCAATGGCCGATGGTGAGGTAAACATCTACTCCTACCGTCAGCCGGACCTGATCAAGCCGCTGCTCGACGAATTCACGAAGAAGACAGGTGTAGAGACCAACGTCCTGTTTCTCGACAAGGGCCTTGTGGAGCGGATCCAGGCGGAAGGCGCCAATTCGCCGGCAGACGTCATTCTGACAGTCGATATCGCCCGTGTCATGGAAGCGACCGAGGGCGGCGTCACGCAGGCGGTGACCGACAACGAGACGATCAACAAGGACATCCCGTCGCAATTTCGCGATCCAGCCGGCGAATGGTTCGCGCTGACGACCCGCGGTCGCGTGGTCTATGCCTCCAAGGATCGGGTCGAGCAGGACCAGATCACCTACGAGGAACTGGCCGATCCCAAGTGGAAGGGCCGCATCTGCATCCGCGACGCGCAGCACTCCTACAACATCGGGCTGATTGCCTCGATGATCGCCGAGCATGGTGAGGACTATACCGAAACCTGGCTGACGGGCCTGAAGAACAACCTTGCGCGCAAGCCGAACGGCGGCGACCGCGACCAGGCCAAGGCAATCCTGGCCGGCGAATGCGACATCGCGCTCGGCAACACCTACTACGTCGGACTGATGCAGACGAACGAGAAGGAGCCGGAACAGAAGGATTGGGCGGCAGCCATCAAGGTGCTGTTCCCCAATACCGAAGACCGCGGCACCCACGTCAACATCTCGGCAATGGCCTTGGCCAAGAACGCGCCGAACAAGGACAACGCAGTGAAGCTGATGGAATTCCTGGCGTCCGGTGAGGCCCAGAAGATCTACGCGGAGCAGGTGTTCGAATACCCTGTCATGCCGGGTGCGGAGCCTTCAGAGATCGTCAAGGCCTTCGGCACCATCAAGCCCGATACGCTGCCGCTTGCAGAGATCGCCGCAAATCGCAAGGCCGCTTCGGAACTGGTCGACAAGGTCGGCGTCAACGAAGGCCCCGAAGGCTGAGGCAAAGTCGACAAGTACCACCCGGGGCCGGCATTAACCGGCCTCGGCACTCTCCAGGCTTACGCTCCGTCCGCGCGTCTATGTCCTGTCACAACCCCAGACCAAATGCCTTGGCGATCCAGACAGAGGCACCGATTGCTGCCGCGACCAAGGCACAGGTCACGCCTATCCTTGCCCAATAGCTGCGTCGTGCGCGCTTTTCGTCCCACTCGTACACCATGGTTCCCTCCTCAGCGGAGGCGAAAATAGTGTTCGGCTAATCAAGTTCAATAGCAGATACGGCAGCCTGACCGCCCGTCGGGACAGGCTGCCGCTCATCACTTCATGGTCGGAATGGAGAACTCGGCACCGTCCTTGATACCGGAGGGCCAGCGGCTCGTGATGGTCTTCGTGCGGGTCCAGAACCGGATGGAATCCGTGCCGTGCTGGTTGAGGTCGCCGAAGGACGAAGCCTTCCAGCCGCCGAAGGAATGGTAGGCGAGCGGCACCGGGATCGGCACGTTGATGCCGACCATGCCGATATTGATGCGGCTGGCAAAGTCGCGTGCGGCATCGCCGTCACGGGTGTAGATCGAGACGCCGTTGCCATACTCGTGCTTCATCGGAAGCGACAGTGCCTCCTCGTAGTTGGCGGCACGAACGACAGAGAGGACCGGTCCGAAAATCTCCGTCTTGTAGATATCCATCTCCGGCGTCACTTCGTCGAACAGGCAGCCGCCGACGAAATAGCCTTCCTCATATCCCTGCAGCCTGAAGTTCCGGCCATCGACGACGAGCTTGGCGCCTTCCTCGACGCCGCGGTCGATGAGCCCGGTGACGCGGGTATGCGCCTCCTTGGTGACCAACGGCCCGAAGTCAGCCTTGTCATCGGTATAGGGGCCGATGCGCAGGCTCTCCACCATCGGCGTGAGCTTCTCGATCAGCCGGTTGGCTGTTTCCTCGCCGACCGGCACCGCCACGGAGATCGCCATGCAGCGCTCGCCGGCGGAGCCGTAGCCGGCGCCGATCAGCGCATTGGCCGCTTGGTCGAGATCGGCATCCGGCATGATGATCATGTGGTTCTTGGCGCCGCCGAAGCACTGGGCGCGCTTTCCGCCGGCTGTTGCCGTTGCGTAGACATAGCGGGCGATCAGGGTGGAGCCGACGAAGGAGACGGCGCCGATGTCCGGGTGGTGGAGGATGGCGTCGACCGCCGTCTTGTCGCCATTGACGACGTTCAGGACGCCCGCCGGCAGGCCGGCCTCGATCATCAGTTCCGCCAGGCGGATGGGCAGCGACGGGTCGCGCTCGGACGGCTTCAGGATGAAGGCATTGCCGCAGGCGATGGCCGGCGCAAACATCCACATCGGGATCATGCCCGGGAAGTTGAAGGGCGTGATCCCTGCCCCGATGCCGACCGGCTGGCGGATCGAATACATGTCGATGCCGGGGCCGGCACCTTCGGTGAACTCGCTCTTCGACAGATGGGGAATGCCGATGACGAACTCGCAGACCTCGAGGCCGCGGATGATGTCGCCCTTGGAGTCCTCGATCGTCTTGCCGTGCTCGCGCGACAGGATCTCGGCAAGCTCATTCATGTTGTCGTTCAGCAGTTGCACGAACTTCATGAAGACTCGGGCGCGGCGCTGCGGGTTCGTCGCAGCCCAGGCTGGCTGTGCCAGACGGGCAGACTCGACGGCTGCAGCGAGTTCCGCCTCGCTTGCCAGTGAAACGGTGCCCTGAACTTCTCCGGTCGCCGGATTGAATATGCTGGCCGTGCGGCCGCTGGCGCCGGCGATGCGCTTGCCGTCGATGAAGTGACCGATCTCGTACATGGAATTCTCCTCCGCTTGTGTGCGGATGAGACTGACACCCAAAATTGCACAATGCAACGCGATAGTTTACGCATCCGCTGTGCATTAATCAGCACAAGGAGGCTTGAATGGATTGGGATGATGTGCGGATGTTCCTGGCGGTCGCCAGGGCCGGCCAGCTGCTGGCGGCGTCGCGCCGGCTCGGCATCAACCACGCGACCCTGGGGCGGCGCGTCACCCATCTGGAGGAGGCACTGGGGAGCAGGCTGCTGATCCGCCGGACCAATGGCTGCGAGCTGACACCCGAAGGCGCCGTGCTCTTCCAGGCAGCGGAGCGGATGGAGGCGGAGATGCTGGCCGCACAGGCTGCCACCGGCCGCATCGACACGGCCATTGCCGGTACGGTGCGCATCGGTACGCCGGACGGTTTCGGCGTGTCGTTTCTGGCCTCGCGGCTGAAGGGCCTGACGCAGAGACACCCACAGCTGAAGGTGCAGTTGGTGCCGGTCCCCCGCTCCTTCTCGCTCTCGCAGCGGGAGGCCGACATCGCCATCACGGTCGAGCAGCCGGTGCAGGGCCGGCTGATCTCATCCAAGCTCACCGACTACTCGCTCGGGCTCTACGCCTCGCGCGGCTATCTGGCGGAAAACGGCGAACCGAACAGCATCGAAAGCCTCAAGAGCCATCCGCGGATCGGCTATGTGGAAGACCTGATCTTCTCGCCATCCCTCAACTTCACCGGCGAGGTGATGCGGGATTGGGACGCCAATTTTGAAATTTCGAGCGCGATCGGACAGACCGAGGCCGTGCGATCGGGCGCTGGCATCGGCATCCTTCACGATTATGTCGCTCGGCAGTATCCGGAGCTTGTCCGCGTGCTTCCGGGTATTGCCATCCGCCGGGCCTATTGGACCACCTATCACGAAAGCAGCCGCGATCTGGTGCGGCTACGGGTGGTGCTGGATTATCTCAACGAACTTGTGGAAGCAGAGCGGAGCATCTTCAACTAGGGATCGGCGGGTCAGACGCCGATAAAGGTTGCAGCGGGCAATCCCAGAGCGGTTGCAATACGGTGCAGGAGAGATGCATCGGCACCTTCACCATTTTCGACGGCCGTCAGTTCGTCGATAGTCAGGCCGGTGGTGACAGCGAGCTGCTCCAGCGAATAGCCGACGGCAAGGCGTGCCTCGGCGACGGCGGCAGCAACCTGATCGCCCGAGATATTGTTCTCAGATGCAGTTTCAAAGTTGTTCATGGAAATCGACATGAGGGCAACTCCTTCAAGAGGGTTTCGCCAAAGCGATATCTTAGGGAATGACAGATGCAGCGGCACATACCGGGTGCACTGCACAAAAATAGGTACTTCTGCACCAATGACAAGTGGTTCAGAAGCCTTAACGGTAGGCATATCAGTTGTCTGGCATCAACCGGGACTCCCGGACGGCTCAGGTGGCGAGCTTCCCTGCCCTAACCTTCAGAGCCACTATCACGCCTTCGCTCGACCAGTTGTACGAGATGGAACCGCCGAGCTGGCCGGAGATGATCCGCACGAGCATCTTGCTACCGTAACCATCGGCAGATTTCGGTGTCTCCACGGAAGGGCCGCCGCGTTCGGTCCAGACGATGGTGACGTCATTGTCCTCCAGCACGCCGGAGATATCAAGTGTGCCCGTGTCCGCCGACAGAGCACCATACTTCAGGGAGTTCGTCGCCAGTTCGTGGAAGACCAGCGCCATGGTGGTCGCGGCGACCTCGCCGACGCCCATTCTGGGCACGGCGACCCGGATCCGACCGCTGAACGCACCCGTATCCTCATAGGGCGCGAGCAGGATGGAGATCAGATCCCCCAGGAGCGCTGCCTGACCCTGATGGCCCGGCAGCGGGCGCACCAGATCATGCGCTCGTCCGAGTGCCGTCAGTCGTTCGGTAAGCTCCTTGGCCATTTCTGCGGCCGTGGTCGTGGAGCGCGAGGTAACGTGAGTCAGACCCGTTGCAACGGCCAGCAGGTTCTTTACCCTGTGGCTCATCTCTCCGGCCAGGAGTTCATGGCCTTCTTCGGCCTGCTTGCGGCCCGTCACATCGAGAAAGACGCCGTACATATGGCGACCGTGCAGGCCTGCATCGTTGCCGATGCCGCGCGCTGAGATCCATTTGATCTCCTCACCCAGCATGATGCGGAAGTCTATCTCATAGGGGCCGACGATGGCACGGGTTGCGTTGAATGCTGCCCTCACCCGATCGCGGTCGGCAGGGTGAATATGGGCAGAGAGATCCTCAAAGGAGACCTCCTCGGTGTCCTGCTCCACACCCCAGAGCCGGGACGCCTGTTCGTCCATCGCGAAATGGTCGGTGTCGACATTCCAGATCCAGAGCGCCACGCCGGCAGCTTCTATGGCCCTGCGCAGGGTCTGGGTATTCCAGAGAGATTTAACTTCATTGGACGGCATCATCACTCGCTCAATCAGACTAGGTGGTTAGGCCGGCCCGGACAGGATTAAGACAGAGCCCTGCCCTGCCTTCGCTCACCCGCCGCACCTCTCCGGATGCGCCAAGGAACGATGCCGTCCTTTACGATCCGATCCTAACCGAAATATCATTCGTCACGTCTGTTTGTGCCAAATGCCAAGAGTTTGTCTTCAAATTCGCCAGCCGGAGCATCTGATCGGCGATCCGGATGGATTGGTACTTCCCTATCTGCCGGCGACACGGTGCCGGACGACGTTCGCAGCAGCATACGCGCTTCCCTGCGAGAAGGACACGCCAATTGATCCAGCCGCTCGTCGAACACGCTACCTCCTGAATGGAGCGCATCCGCAAACGACTGCGTCGTACCAAGACGTGAGGAACTAATAGAGGAAAATGGTACGGTTGGGTGGAATCGAACCACCGACCTCAGGATCCACAAACCTGCGCTCTAACCAACTGAGCTACAACCGCACAAACACCGCTTCAGGTGCCGTTTCGGGTCCAATACGAGCATCGGGCCTATTTTGCAAGCCCCTGATGGCAAAACAGGCCAGCGTTTTTCAACCGGCCTGTCTTCGTGTGTCGGACGCTGTTCAGGCAGTCCGGCTCAGGCAGTCTTGAAGGTTGCCATTGCCTTTTCAGCGGCATCCCGGCCCGGCTGGCTGATCGTTTCGGCCAGCTTGCGCGTTGCGTCCTGCATGCCCTTGGCCTGCTCGACCGTCAGCTCCGCCTGCTTGCGGATGAAGGTCGTCTGCAGCTCCAGGAATTCCGCGACGGACTTGACGCCGAGCAGCGATTCCATGTGCGCCAACGACAGATCAGCATTGGTACGAAGGGCCTCGATGGCCTTGAGGCCGATCTCGACGGAACCCGCCTGAGCCGACTGCATCGTGGTTTCGACGGTCTGGCTAGCCTCTTCCGTAGCGGCCTTCATGCGAGCGTAGGCTTCGCGGGACTGGGCGGCGCCCTTTTCGGCGAAGTCGCGAAAATTCTCGGTCAGCTTTGCCGGGTCAAAGGCGCTGAAGGCGAAGACATCATCAGTACGATAAGTCATGTATTCACTCCCCGTGGGTTGGTGATGCTCGGCAGTTGATCCAAGCTTCATGACAAGAGTATGATACAATTTATTGTGCATCGCAACATTTTTGTGCGGTGCAGCATTCAGGTTTGTTAACCCTGTGGGACCATAAAGCCGGCCGCTGGTGGACCTGAACCGCGCCTAACGCTATTAACTGTCTGTTAACAACTGACTGCCGCCAACAGCGACCTCGGGCCATGTCCATGCCAGTTAATCAATATCCATTCATCGACGTCGCCGTGCATGACAGGATCCGCGGCCCCTTTGCCGCGGGCAAAGCGGTGGTGCTGTTTTCCGTCGACATGACCGAAGTGCTCTGGGCCAATGGGCGCGGGGCGCAAGTCTTCGGATATAGCTCGGTCTACGACCTCCTCGACCGGGGTCCCGCCCGCCAGGACCTGTCCTTCCGGCAGATCGCCGCCACGGGGCGCCGGTTGCGCGCGGTCGGCGACGTGGCCGGCCTGACGATCCGCATTGCTGCTGGCTTCCAGCGCATCACCGTGCCCGCCTCCTGCACGCTCATCGAGATCTGCGGCGAGACGGCGGTGCTGTTCACGGCGGCGACCGACTCCATGGCCACCTCCCCGCACGCGGCTGCCGCCAGCATGATAGAGGGCCTGGACGACCCCGACACGCATATTGCCATCCTCGACGGCGATGGCGCGGTGATTGCCGGATCGAGCGGTTTTGCCGAACTCGGGCTGACGCAGCAAACCGCCCGCATGCTGGTCACCATGGCCAGCAGCGAGGCCAATCGTCTGGTCAAGCGCCCGGTTCCCACGGCGAAGGGATATCTGCCGGCCGCCATGGGCAGCGTCTCGAGTGATCCGGCGCTCCATCTTCTCCTTGTCGTCGAAGCCATCGCAGCCAGCGTCGATCAGCCGGTCGCCGATGAGACCGACGACGGGGGGGCTCAGCCTGCCGAAGCTGTCGCACAGGCATCTGCGCATCCTGATTTCAGGGAAGCCATCGAGGCAGTTGCCCATCTGGAAGAGGCTCAGGAGCCGGAAGACTTAATATTGCTCGACCTGCCCGCCGAGAAACCTGAAAAGGAGGAGCCGGAGAAGGACGAGCCCGAAGTCGCGGAAGCCCCAGACGTGAGCGAGGCGTCCCCGGCGCCCGTGTTTGCTCCAGCCCAGCCGCAAGCTGCCGGTGCGTCCCTTCCCAACGCGCCTGACGATCCGGTTGTCAACGACGCTCCGACCTCAACACTTGCGCCGCAAGAGCCGACCGCGGACGTCGCAGAAGATGGCTTTCTCTTTCGCCGCGACGCCCGCGCCACGCGATTCGTCTGGAAAATTGACGCGGAGGGCCGCTTTTGCGAGGTCTCCGGAGAATTCGCAAAGGCTGTCGGGCCGCATGCAGCTGACATCAGCGGTATGGCTTTCGGAGATGTCGCCGGGCTGTTCCACCTCGACCCGGAAGGCAAGATCGCCGAGCTTTTGCGCAAGCGCGATACCTGGTCGGGGAAGACGATCTGGTGGCCCATCGAGGGAACATCGCTCGTCGTGCCGATCGATCTTGCGGCGCTTCCAACCTACACGCGCACCCGCGCCTTCGACGGCTTCCGGGGTTTCGGCATCATCCGGATGAGCGACGCAGTCGAGGACCCTCATGCGGTGGGCCTCGTTCTTGGCGGCAGGCCCGCCGGCGATGCGGTCCAGGCGGATGAGGAACTGGCGGACGAGCCTTCGGCTGCGGATACCGCCGCGCCGGAGGTTGAGAGCGTACCGGAGGTCACCGAGCAGACGTTGGCAACAGCGGAACCCGAAGAAGCCCTCGTAACGGAGCCGGACGTCGCGCCCGATGCGCAGGACGAGGTCGATGACAGCGGCGACCAACCCGTTGGCGAGGATGTGCAGGCCGAAGCCGAAGCCGAGGAGCCGGAGCAGTCCGGACCTGAAGCGGCATCGCTTGCATGGCCGACGGGCGAGCGGCCCGCGCTGCGCCTGGTCGAAACGTCCGTCCCCGCCTCCGAGAAGGTGATCTCGCTGGAGCATCGCCGCGGCCGTCGGGAGAGCCTCTCTCCGGTCGAACAGGCTGCCTTCCGCGAGATCGCCCGACAGCTCGACAGCTTCATCGGCCGTGATGACGACACGAGGGCCGGTGAGCCGCAGCAGACCCTGGAGAATCCCGCTGCCGAAGACGAGGCGGAGATGTCAGGTGAAGAGCAGGAGGCACCCGCCCCGACCGACGACGGCGACAAGCTGACCGCCGATCCGTCCGTTGCCTTGCCGGACGCGGCGCCTGCCGAAACGGCGCCCGAAGACGACGACACCACGGCTCAGGACACTGCCGAGGACACGGATGTTTTCGTCGAGGACGAGCTGGAGGACCTTCCTCCGGAGCAGCCGGACGCCTCTGTTGCGGAGCCGGAGGAAGAGGGGGCAGCCCTTCCCGCTTCGCTGCACCGCGAGCGCAACGGCCTGTCCGCCGAGATCCTGGACCAGATGCCAGTTGCCCTGCTCGTCCACAGCGGCGACCGGTTGATTCATGGAAACCCTGAATTTCTTCGCCTGACCGGTTACAGCTCCATTGACGCGCTCGCCGAGGTCGGCGGCCTCGATGCGCTGTTGCAGCGCCAGGAACTGGAAGGCAAGAGAGCCGAGGCTGGCGGCATGGTGGTCGTGCGCGCCGACGATATCATCGTTCCGGTGACGGCGCGCCTGCAGTCGGTTCGTTTCGAGCAGGCTGGCGCCCTGATGCTGGCGCTGATGCCAGTCGCAGTCGAGCAACAGCACGATGATGGTGGGTCCGATTCCAGCAAACTCGTCTCCCTCTCCGCTTCGCGTCTTCAGGTGGAGGTGGAGGAACTTCGCGCCATCCTGGAGACCGCAACCGATGGCGTTGTCGTGATCGATGCAGGCGGCGACATTCGCTCCATGAACGGAGCGGCCAGCGCCCTCTTCAACTACGATACGACAGAGGCGGCCGGAAAGCCGTTCGTGATGCTGTTTGCCCACGAGAGTCAGCGGGCGATCGTCAACTACCTGGGCGGCCTTTCGGACCATGGCGTGGCCAGCGTCCTCAACGACGGCCGAGAGGTCATCGGGCGCGAGGCCTCCGGCGGCTTCATCCCGCTGTTCATGACCATTGGCCGGCTGACCTCCTCCAACGGCTACTGCGCCGTGATCCGCGACATCACGCAGTGGAAGAGAACCGAGGAGGAGTTGCGTACCGCAAAGGGCTCCGCCGAGACCGCCAACGCGCACAAGAGCGAATTTCTGGCCCATGTCAGCCACGAAATCCGCACGCCGCTTAACGCCATCATCGGATTTGCCGACCTGATGGCGTCCGAGCGCTTCGGGCCGATCGGGCATCCGCGCTACGTGGAATACGCCAACGACATTGTCCGCTCCGGGCGGCATGTTCTCGATATCGTCAACGATCTTCTCGACATCTCGAAGATCGAGGCAGGCGAGATGGAGCTCGACTTCGTTTCCGTGGAACTCAACGAGACCATCTCCGAAAGCGTGGCCCTGGTGCAGCCGCAAGCCAACAGCCAGCGGGTGATCATCCGCACGGCGCTGTCGCAGGCGGTGCCGCCGGTGGTGGCTGACCTGCGATCGGTCAAGCAGATCGTCCTGAACATCCTGTCGAACGCCATCCGTTTCACGCCATCCGGCGGGCAGATCGTGGTGTCGACCGCCTACGAGGCGAATGGCAGCGTCATCCTGCGGGTGCGTGACACGGGGATCGGCATGAACCGCCAGGAACTCGAAACCGCCATGAAGCCGTTTCGCCAGGTCGCCGGCAACACCCGCAAACGGGGTGACGGCACAGGGCTCGGGCTGCCGCTGACCAAGGCCATGGTTGACGCCAACCGCGCCAATTTCTTCATTCACTCTGCTCCGCGCGAAGGCACGCTCGTCGAAATCACCTTTCCGCCGCAGCGAGTGCTTGCGGACTGACGCCTGCCGGACTAGCAGTCCTCTGCTGAAAGAGGATTAGATGGTGCAGCTTTCACGGCCATTGACCAGGACTGCGGTCCGCCAGCCGTCGCGGGGACTGTCCCAGGGGGCGCTGCTGGCGGCGGCCATCGTCGCCATGCCGATCCTTGCGGTCGTCTGGATCGCATTCTCCGGCGGCGACGACAGCTGGCGCCATGTGATGACCAACGTCGTGCCGCGGGCGACAGGGCGCACGATCGAGCTTCTGCTTCTGACCGGGCTGGTGACGGCCATCGTCGGGATCCTGACGGCCTGGCTTGTCACGACCTTCGACTTCCCCTTGCGACGTCTGCTGTCGATCGTGCTGGTCCTGCCGCTGGCCATTCCCTCCTATCTGGCCGCCTATGCATTCGGCGAGTTCTTCGATTTCACCGGACCGCTGCAGAGCGGATATCGCGCCTTGTTCGGCTTCCAGACCTCGCGCGACTACTGGTTTCCGGACATCCGCTCGATGGGCGGCGCCGTGCTGGTGCTGAGTGCCGTGCTCTACCCCTACGTCTACCTTGCCTGCCGGTCGATGTTCCTGATGCAGGGGCGTGCTGCCGCCGACGTCGCACGGACGCTGGGTGCCGGCCCTTTCAAGGTCTTCTGGCGCATCCAGATACCAATGGCGCGTCCGGCGATCATGATCGGGCTGACGCTGGTGATGATGGAGACGATGAACGACATCGGCGCGGTGGAATTCCTGGGGGTCAATACCCTCACCTTCTCGGTCTATTCCACCTGGCTCAACCGCGGCAGCCTCGCCGGTGCCGCCCAGATCGCCACTGTGATGTTCCTCGTCATCGCACTGCTCGTCTTCCTCGAACGGGCAGCCCGGAGCAGCCAGCGGTTTTCCAGCAACAAGACCACTGCGGTCGTCAACGACATGGCTCGGCCACGGCTCAGGGGCATGCGGGCTGCTGCCGCCGCGGCTCTCTGCGCGCTGCCCGTCATTCCCGGCTTCGTGGTGCCAGTCTTCGTCCTTGGCGGCTTCTCGCTGCGGCGGGTTGAGAATTTTTTCGACCCGCGGCTGCTGGACGCGTTGTTCAACAGCGTCCTCGTCTCCTCTGCGGCAGCACTCGCCGCTGTCGTTCTCGGCTTCATCCTTGCTTATGCTGCGCGCGGAAACCGATCATCGGGACCGGCCCTGGCCGGCCGCGTGGCTTCGCTGGGATACGGAATACCCGGAACCGTGTTGGCTATCGGCGTGCTGATCCCTCTGGCCAGCCTGGACAATGCGGTCGACGGATTTTTCCGTGACCACCTCAATATTTCAACGGGGCTTCTCCTATCCGGCAGCGGATTTGCGATCGTTTATGCCTGCACAGTGCGGTTCATGACCATGGCAGAGGGCACACTCGAGGCCGGCTTCCAGAAGCTTTCGCCGCATCTCGACATGGCGGCCCGCACACTCGGGCGCAATCAGGCCCAGACGCTGCGGACGGTGCTACTACCCAACATGAGGCCTGCCATCCTGATCGCGGCGCTGCTGGTGTTCATCGAAACGATGAAGGAGCTCTCCGCCACCATCCTGCTGCGGCCCTTCAACTTCAATACGCTGGCCACGCTTGTCTACGAGGATGCATCCCGGGCGAAGATCGAGGATTCTTCGGTGGCGGCGATAATCATCATCGCGGCCGGCCTGATCCCGGTGCTGCTCGTCTCCCGATCCATCGACCAGCAGAGGTAAAAAAAAGGCGGCCGAGGCCGCCTTGAAGTCAATGCTGTTCCAACGGAGTGGATCGAAGACTTCATGTCTTGAAAGCGCCTGCTCGGATCCCGTATACACGAGATGGTTCCGTCTATCTTTACTCTTGACCAATCCTTATTAACATCGAGTTAAAATGGCACAGGTCGGACTAGTACGCGCCCTACCCCGCGCCGCGGCCATCCTCTAGATCCGCAGTTCGCCAAGGCCCACAAACAGGTCCAGCGCCTCGGGATTGGCGAGCGCTTCCTTGTTCTTGACCGGCCGGCCGTGCACGACATCCCGGACCGCCAGCTCAACGATCTTACCGGATTTCGTTCGCGGGATATCAGCCACCGCGATGACCTTAGCCGGAACGTGACGTGGGGTGGCTCCGGTGCGAATACGGCTCTTGATGGTCTTCACCAGGTCGTCGTCCAGAGACACACCGGGTGTCAGGCGCACGAAAAGGACGACCCGGACATCGTCCTCCCAGTCCTGGCCGATGCAGATTGCCTCGGCGACCTGCGGTAGCTGCTCGACCTGATTGTAGATCTCCGCCGTTCCGATACGCACCCCGCCCGGGTTGAGCGTTGCATCCGACCGGCCATGGATGACGATGCCGCCGTGCTTCGTCCATTCCGCAAAATCACCATGGCACCAGATGTTGTCGAAGCGTTCGAAATAAGCAGCGCGGTATTTCGTACCATCCGCATCGTTCCAGAACCCGACGGGCATGGAGGGGAACGGCCTTGTGCAGACGAGCTCGCCCTTTTCGCAGCGCACCGGCTTGCCGTCATCGTTCCAGACGTCGATCGCAAGGCCGAGGCCCGGCCCCTGGATCTCGCCGCGCCAGACCGGCTTCAGCGGGTTGCCCAGCACGAAACAGGAGACGATGTCGGTGCCGCCGGAAATCGAGGCCAGTTGCACATCGGGTTTGATCCCATCGTAGACGAAGGAGAAGCCCTCCGGCGACAAGGGCGAGCCGGTGGAGGTCATCAGCCGCAAGTGCGAAAGGTCGTGCGTCTGCCTTGGCACCAGTCCGCTCTTGCGCACAGCATCTATGTATTTGGCCGAGGTGCCAAATACGGCAAACTTCTCCTGCTCGGCATAATCGAAGAGCACCTCTCCGCTCGGCGCGAACGGCGAGCCGTCGAAGAGGCAGAGGGTGGCGCCGACCGCAAGGCCGGAGACCAGCCAGTTCCACATCATCCATCCGCAGGTGGTGAAATAGAACAGCCGTTCACCAGGGACGATGCCGCAGTGGAGGCGGTGCTCTTTCAGATGCTGGAGCAGCGTGCCGCCGGCGGAGTGAACGATGCACTTGGGGACACCGGTGGTGCCGGATGAGAACAGGATGTAGAGCGGGTGCGCAAACGGCAGCGGCTCGTATCGGACCGCCTTCGCCTCGAAAGGCGCTGTGAAGTTCTTGAGCGTCCGCCCATCCGTCAAGGACTGCTCAAGCGCCTCGGCATCGCCGGCATAGGGGACGACAAGAACCGGAACGGCCAGTTCAGCGGCTACTGCGCGCACCTTCTCCGCAACGTCCTGCAGCTTGCCGTTATACCAATAGCCGTCGCAGGCGATAAAGAGCTTCGGGCCGATCTGACCGAAACGATCGAGGACGCCCTGTTCGCCGAAATCCGGCGAGCAGGACGACCAGACGGCACCGATGGATGCAGCAGCCAGCATCAGCGCCACCGTTTCCGGCATGTTGGGCATCATCGCGGCGATGCGGTCGCCCTTCCCAATGCCAAGATCGCGAAATGCCTGCTGCAGGCGCGAGACGTCCGCTGTCAGCCGGTCCCAGGTCCAGCGATCGCTTGCCTTGTCTTCTCCGCGGAAGATGATGGCTTCGCCCTCGCCTTGCTGACGCAGCAGGTTCTCCGCGAAATTGAGCCGGGCATCGGGGAAGAAACGGGCGTCCAGCATGACGTCACCATGGATCAGCACGCGCTCGCCGGGTTCGCCCCTGACGTCACAGAAGCTCCAGACAGCCGACCAGAAGTCTTCCGGTTGCGCAATGGACCAGGCATGGAACGCATCAACGTCGTCACGCGGGCTGTTGTAGCGTTCGCCACACCAGCCCATGAACTCGTAAAGCGGCGTCTTCTGCTGTTCGGCCTTCGACAGGCTCCACAGCGGCTGTTCATTCGTCATAGGATCTCCTCCACCCATTGGCGTTTTATAGCATGCTGCAGCGCAAGATAAAGAGGCTGAGAGGCCCGCCTGTGGCGTGGATTTGCGCCGCAGGTTGATTTCCTATATCGCCAGTCCCAGGTTCACCGCGCACCGTCTATCAAGGCTGATCTTGAACTGATGAGCAAAGCCAGCAGAAGCATTCTGGAGCGCAGCGCCGGCTATCTGCCGGCAGGGAGGAAGCGTGTCCTGCGGGTGCTGCTGGCAGTTGTTGTCGTGGCCATCCTGCTCTTCGGCCTCTTCCGGGTCACGGCACCATTCCTCATCCAAGCACCCGTCATGCGCAGCGGCATCGAACGGGCGATCGCAGAGTGGACCGGCCATGACGTAACGATCGAAGGTTCGCCTTCGATCACCTTCTGGCCGCAGGCCCGCATCGAAGTCAGCCGGATCACAGTCAGCAAGGCAGGCCCCGAAGGCATACGGGTTATCTCGCGCACGGCCAGTCTGTCTGCCGCATTCAGCCTTTACCAGGCCGTCCTGGGCCGGGCGGTCTTTCGGGATTTCCAGCTGGTCGAGCCTGAGATCTTCGTTGTCCGGGATCAGGACGGCCGGCTGGACCTCACGAATGACGGGTTGCTCAGCGCCGCGACCCGAAGCATGGCCGCGTCCGGCGCCCAGGAGCCTCTCGAGCCGGCGCTCGACAGTCGCGTCGGGAACGTAACGCTCGTCAACGGACGCATCGAGATCAAGGATGCCGGCTCCGGGGACACCTTTAGGGCAGCAGCCATCAATGGCACCATCCACTGGCCCCGGCTCTCATCGGCCTTGGAAGCGCAGGTGACGGCGCAGATCAATGGTCGAATCCTGCAGTTAAGCCTGACGTCGCCGCAACCGCTTGCGCTACTTGCCGGGCGGAGTGCGCCGCTCGAAGGGAGCCTCGCCTCCGACGTGCTGTCGGGGCGCTTCGACGGCACCGCGAATATAGCCGAATACGGCTTCGTTTCCGGAGATCTCGGACTTTCCGTTCCCGACGTGGCTTTGCTGCTCGACTGGGTCGGCGCCGAGCCTGCCCCGCTTGCTCCCATCAGGCAGGTTTCGCTCAGTGCGCAAGTGCTGACCACCGGGGAAACGGTGCGGTTCGATCAGATGCAACTGTCGTTGAACGGATCGGCGGGGCGCGGTGTTGTCGATCTCCTGCTTTCCGAGGGCACGCCGCGCCTGACCGGGACGCTTGCCTTCGAGCGGCTGGACCTTGCCGGACTGCTTGGCATGGTGTCCGCAACGCCCCAGGACGGATCCGGCGCCTCTTTTCCAATGCCACTGAATCTGGATCTGCGCATCTCCGGAGAGGAAGCTGCAGCCGGACCCATGATGCTGAGCGACATGGCGATCAGCATCATGACCACGTCGACGGAGGCCCGAATCGATATCCTCGACGGCTCTTTGGGCGGCGGCCGGATCACCGGACAGTTGATCGGCGACAGCGGCAGTTTCGCATCCGGCAGCCGAGCCCGGCTCTTCATACGCAACGCCGACCTTGGTGAACTCTCCGCCCGGCTTGGCCTGGCGAGGCCCTTCCCTCTGGCCCGCGGTTCGATCGAGGCGAGCTTCTCCTCGCCTGGTCCTCTTGGTGCCATTGCCCTCGATCGTCTTGAAGGCAGCCTCAAGGTGACGACGGGACCGGGCACGCTTGCGGATGCCGACCCCACCGTGATCCTCCAGCGGGTCGGTGACCGAAGCTACTCGCCGCTGTTCAATCCAGGTGGCGAGGATTTCGGGTACGAACGCCTGGAACTCGAGGCCAGTCTCTCCGGTGGCGTGGCAGAACTGAAGCACGCTACCATCGAAAGCCCGGCGGCCCGTGTCACGATGATGGGGATCATCGACTATCGCGACGGCGGATTGGCCCTTTCCATGGGAATCGGCGCGCCTTCGGAAGGCCTGATCGCGGAAAGCCTCTTCGTTGGCGGCACATGGACCGATCCTGTGGCAGTCAAGGTCCCTCACAGCCTGGGCCAACCTGGCTAGGGCGACGGGCTTAGAACAAATCGGCCGCATCCGTCTTCAACAGCCGCCCGCGATTGAACCGAAGGCACCAGTCCCCGAAGGACCGGTGCCTTTCTCGTTTCAGCCCGAGCCGCGCAGTGCGACATGCTCATCGCGGATGCGGCGCAGTTCGGTACGCTTGGATGCGAGCGACGCGGCGACCACTCCGATCGTCACGAGCCCGATCAGGATGGTGCAGATCGCGTTGATTTCCGGCGTCACGCCGAGCCGAACCTGCGAGTAGATCTTGATCGGCAGGGTGGTGGCGCCCGGTCCGGTGGTGAAGCTCGCAATCACCAGGTCGTCGAGCGAGAGCGTGAACGCCAGCATCCAGCCGGCGACAACGGCCGGCAGGATCAGCGGCAGCGTGATCTTGAAGAAGGTTTTCACCGGCGGGCAGCCGAGATCCTGGGCTGCCTCCTCCAGGCTGCGGTCGAAGGTCAAGAGCCGCGACTGCACGACGATGGCGACATAGCACATGGTGAAGGTGGTATGGGCGATCGTCACCGTCCAGAAACCCCGATCCACGCCCACCGCCACGAACAGCAGGAGCAGCGACAGGCCGGTGATGACCTCGGGCATGACCAGCGGCGCATAGATCATGCCCGAGAAGAGGGTTTTGCCCGGAAAGCGGGCGTAGCGCACGAGCGCGAGCGCCGCCATGGTGCCGAGGATGGTGCCGATGCTGGCGCTCAGGACCGCGACCCGCGCCGTCACCCAGGCGGCATCCATCAGGCCCTGGTTCGACCACATCTCCCGATACCACTGAAGCGAGAAACCACCCCAGACGGTCACGAGCCGGGAGGCGTTGAAGGAATAGATCACCAGGATGATGATCGGGATGTAGAGAAAGGCAAACCCGAGCGTCAGGACCACCGGATCGAAGCGAGACGACCTCATGCGCTAACCCACCTTCTGCTGCTGGTTCTGGAAGATCATGATCGGCACCACGAGCACCAGGAGAAGAAGCACGGCGACTGCCGACGCAAGCGGCCAGTCGCGATTGCCGAAGAATTCCGTCCAGAGCGTCTTGCCGATCATCAGCGTCTCGGCGCCGCCGAGCAGGTCCGGGATGACGAATTCGCCGGTGATCGGGATGAAGCAGATCATCGCGCCGGCGATCACGCCCGGCATCGACAGCGGCAAGGTGATGCGCCAGAAGGCCTTCAGCGGCGGGCAGCCCAGATCGTTTGCCGCCTCCAGCAGCGTGCCGTCCATCTTCTCCAGCGCCGCATAGAGCGGCAGCACCATGAACGGCAGGTATGAATAGACGATGCCGATAAAGACGGCCGTGTCAGTCCTGTAGATCTGCACCTGCTCGTCGGCCCCCATGAGACCGATCGTCTGCAGCAGCACCGTCAGCAGTCCCTCAGGCTTGAGGATGCCGATCCAGGCATAGACGCGGATGAGAAAGGAGGTCCAGAAGGGCAGGATCACCATCATCAGCAACGTTGGCCGCCATCTTTGCGGCGCCCGAGCCATGGCGAGCGCCATCGGATAGCCGATCAGCAGCAACAGGAGCGTCGAGATGAAGGCCATCCGCAGCGACGACAGGTAGGACTGGAAGTAGAGCGGATCCTCCAGGAGAAAGGTGTAATTCTCGAAATCCAGTTGAGACAGAAAATCACCGATCGCGCCGAACCCTTCGAAAAGCGGCACATAGGGCGGCATGGCAATGGCCGTGTCGGACAGTGAAATCTTTAGAATGATCAGGAACGGCGCCACGAAGAACAGCAGCAGCCAGACGTAGGGGACGGCCACGACCAGCCAGCGGGCAGGACCTGAGTGGGGGCTGGTGGAAATCTCTGCCATCTCTGCTCTCCCCTAACTGGTCAGAACCAGCCCTGCATCTTTTGGCCAGGTCAGCCAGACCATGTCGCCGAAGGTGATCGGGCGGTCGACCAGCCGGGACACATTGGCCTGGGCTGCGCGAACGATGCGGCCATCGGCGAGGCTGACCAGGAAGACCGAGAAGTCGCCGAGATAGCCGATGTCCCAGACCTCGCCATAGGCGGCGTTGGAAGAGGTGTCCTGCGGCTGATCGATGGTGATCCGCACCTTTTCCGGCCGAATCGCGAAGGCCACCCGGTCGCCGGTGGTTGCGGCGCACTCCTGTTCCACTGTCACCGGCAGACCGTCGCAGTCGATGGTGACGAGCGGCGGATGTCCCGGCTCCGCCGATTTGGAGACAATGCCGCCTTCCATGATGTTGATGTCGCCAATGAAGTCGGCGACGTAGCGGCTGTTGGGTGCCTCGTAGATTTCAGCCGGCGTGTCGACCTGGACGATGACGCCCTTGTCCATGACCGCGATCCGGTCCGAGACGGTCATGGCCTCCTCCTGGTCGTGGGTGACGATCAGGAAGGTGAGGCCCAGCGTATGCTGGATGTCCATCAGTTCGAACTGAGTCTCTTCGCGCAGCTTGCGGTCAAGAGCACCCAGCGGCTCGTCGAGCAGCAGCACCTTGGGACGCTTGGCCAGCGAGCGGGCAAGCGCGACACGCTGGCGCTGACCGCCGGAGAGCTGCCCCGGTTTGCGCCTGGCGAAATCCTCCAGCTTGACGAGCTTCAGCATCTCCTGGACGCGCGCCTGGATATCGGCCTTGGACAGATTGTCTTGCTCCAGGCCGAACGCGATGTTCTTCTCCACGCTCATATGAGGAAAGAGTGCGTAGCTCTGGAACATCATGTTGGTCGGACGCCGGTGGGGAGGTACGCCGGAGATATCGTTCCCCTGCAGGAGAATGCGACCTTCCGTCGGCTCCTCGAAGCCTGCGAGCATGCGCATCAGTGTGGTCTTGCCGCAGCCGGAAGGGCCCAGCAGCGAGAAGAATTCCCGCTCGTAGATATCCAGGTTGAGATTGCTGACCGCGGTAAAGTCGCCGTAGCGCTTGGTGATGTTCTCGAAGCGGATGAATGGAATTGCGTTCGGATCCGTCCAGGGGGCGAATTTGCGTTTAACGGGTCCGAGAGTTTTCGCCATGCCAATCCCCAAATGAGCTGCGTTCCGTCAGCGACAAAAAAGAAGGGGCAGGTCGATGCCTGCCCCTTTGTTGTGCTCAGCGTCCGGTCTTGATCTGGGTCCAGAGCCGGTTCAATACGCGCTGTTCGCGCGGTCCGTAGGGAGAGATGGTGAAGAGCTTGGCAACCGTCTCGGCTGGCGGATAGACAGCCGGATTTTCCAGCACCTCCTTGTCGAGGAGTTCCTGGGATGCCAGGTTGCCATTGGCGTACTGGACGTAGTTCGAGGCCTTGGCGATGACATCGGGCTTCATCAGGAAGTTGATGAACTCATGCGCTTCCTCGACATTCTTGGCATCCGTCGGGATCGCCAGGTTGTCGAACCACATGTAGGTGCCTTCCTTGGGGATGACGTATGCGACGTTGACTCCATTGCCAGCCTCTTCCGCGCGCGCCTTGGCCTGCAGGATGTCACCCGACCACCCCATGGTGATGCAGGTGTCACCGTTGGCGAGCTCATCGATATAGGCCGAGGAATTGAACGTCTTCACATGCGGCCGGACGTTCATGTAGACCTCGGCGCCCGCTTCCAGATCGGCGGTTTCCTTACTGTCAGGGTCCCTGCCGATGTAGTTCATGGCGATGGCGAAGGTCTCGTCGGAGGCGTCGAGGATGTTGATGCCGCAGGAGGCGAGCTTCGCGGCATTCTCCGGCTTGAAGAGGATGTCGAAGCTGTCGACGGGCACGTCGCCGAGGGCGGCCTTCACCTTGTCGACATTGTAGCCGAGGCCGGTCGTGCCCCACATGTAATTGACGGCATACTCGTTGCCCGGATCGTATTTGCCCAGCCGTTCCGTAATTTCCGGCCACATGTTGGAGAGGTTCGGCAGCTTCGACTTGTCGAGCTTCTGGAAAACGCCGGCCTGGATCTGCCGTGCGAGGAATGGCCCGGTCGGGACGACGACGTCGTAGCCCGAACCACCGGCAAGAAGCTTGGTCTCGACGATCT
The DNA here is from genome assembly GCF_056530405.1 of Rhizobium sp. PK7-22. NCBI lineage: Bacteria > Pseudomonadati > Pseudomonadota > Alphaproteobacteria > Hyphomicrobiales > Rhizobiaceae > Rhizobium > Rhizobium sp. PK7-22. The sequence goes on along the minus strand of NZ_CP096514.1, from coordinate 1,359,997 downwards.
CGTTGGAATCGAAGACGTCATAGACAACCTTGATGCCGGTCTCCTTCGTGAACTCCTCGAGCACGGATTCGTCGATGTAGTCGGACCAGTTATAGACGTGGACCACACGCTCCTGAGCGGTGGCGGCAGTGGCGGCCATCATGACGCCGGCGGCAAGTGCCGTAAGGTGGAGCAAATGGGTGTTCATGATCTCTCCTGTTCCAGCTTTTCATCGGCAGCCTGCGCCACCGTTGTTCCCCTGCACGGGAGACTAAAAAGGAAAGGCGGTCGCCACAAGCGGAAATGTGCAGCGCATCATCTGCTACTGAAAATCGAAGGCGCTCAATCCCGTCACCATCTCGTCGAGGCCGAGGGGGCGCGTCAGGGGAGGCTCGGCACGGGCAAGGCATCCGCGCCGCTCGCAGAGGCGACAGGCCGTCCCCCCCAGAACCTTCGATGACTGGTCGCCGGCAGCGGGAGCGTAAACCGTCTCCAGACCCTGCGGCAGCTCGCAGCCAAGCAGGATCGCAGTGCGCCTCAGCCGTTCCCCGAAAGCCGCCTGCGGCCCCTCGATAGTGCGGGAGACGGTCAGGAAGGAACTGGCGTCCAGCATTTCGATGGCCTCCGCCAGGATCTGTCCCGGCTGCGCGAATGCCGAATGGATGCCAAGCTTGGGACAAAAGCCGCCGAAAGCTGCCCTTGGGTAACCGTGAGCCCCGGCCCTGCGGATCGCGTTTCCTGCATGGTCCAGCTCCAGCAGAAACCACGGAATTCCAGCGGCGCCGGGCCGTGCAAGTGTCGTCAGCCGGTTGGCTGCCTGTTCGAACGAAACGTCGAAGCGCGACCTGAGAACATCCACATCGTAGCGCACCCGCTGCGCCGCCGCGAGGAAAGCGCCGTAGGGCATCATCAGCGCGTGGGCGGCATAGCGGGCAAGTTCGAACCGCGCGATGCGGCGTGCTTCAGGGCCCGAGAGGGAAAGGGCATCGAGCTCCGCTGCGATCTCCGGCCCCAGCGCCAGGAGGGCAACCTCCATTGCGATCTCCCGCGCCCGGTCGAAAGGCGACAACCGCTCCGACAGGAACAGCCGCATTGAATGGCGATCGTAGCGCCGGCGCAGCTTCGGCATCGCATGCACCGGCAGGGTGCGCACCGCAATTCCGTGCTGCGCCTTCAACCACGCCTTCAGCGCCCCCTGAATATCCTCGGTCCCAAGCGTGCGCTGCGCGAAATCTTCGGCTGCATCCTCTATGCGGGGAAAGAAATTAGCACGGCGCTCCAGATGCTCGCGCACCTCATCGATCGGCAGTCGGGCGCCGGCCACCGAGGTTTCATGCCCTTCCCGCGCCAGCATGTCGGCCAGATCCGTCAGGCGCGCGGTCTGCTCCCGGTAGGCGCGGTAAAGCTTCACCATGGCCATGGCGGCATTGGGAGCCGCCTCCGAGACCTCGATGATTTCCTGATCGCCGGGGATCTCTCCCGCAAGCAGGGGATCGGAGAAGACCTCCCGCAGCTGACCGGTGGTCCCGCCCCCCTCGCCCTGCAGCATGTCGAGGTCGATCTTGTAGACGGAGGCGAGCTTGAGCAGCAGCTGAACGGTCAGCGGACGCTGGTTGCGCTCGATGAGATTGAGGTAGGAGGGCGAAATGCCCAAGGCTTCCGCCATGGCGGTCTGGGTCAGGCCCATTGCCTGGCGGACGCGGCGGACACGCGGTCCTGCAAAGATCTTACGCTCGGCCATCTGTCACCATTTTTACAGCCGCTCACCGACGGTTGGGATTTACAATATTTACATCTTCACAGCCGTTGATGTCAAACCTAGAACATCATGACCCTTTTACCGCGCTTGTTTCCATATCTTTTCTGGCTGCCGCGCGTTCAGTTCTGTAAATCCAGTCACACCAGCCAGCGCATTGAAGCCGCTGACCAGGATGTCGAAGTTACCAGGGAGATACAGAGATGACCGATTTTTACAATCTTGTTCCGAATGCACCGAAGGGCCGTTATGACGGTATCGAGCGCCCCTATACGGCAGAGGATGTGAAGCGCCTGCGCGGATCGGTCGAGATCAAGTATTCTCTGGCCGAGATGGGTGCAAACCGGCTCTGGACGCTGATCGATGAGGAGCCCTTCATCAATGCGCTCGGCGCCCTCTCCGGCAACCAGGCCATGCAGATGGTCCGCGCCGGGTTGAAGGCGATCTATCTCTCCGGCTGGCAGGTTGCCGCCGACGCCAATACGGCGTCCGCCATGTATCCCGACCAGTCGCTGTATCCGGCCAATGCCGCACCGGAGCTGGCCAAGCGCATCAACAAGACGCTGCAGCGCGCCGACCAGATCGAGACTGCCGAAGGCAAGGGCCTTTCCGTCGACACCTGGTTTGCGCCGATCGTCGCCGATGCCGAGGCGGGATTTGGCGGCCCCCTGAATGCATTCGAGATCATGAAGGCCTTCATCGAGGCGGGTGCGGCCGGCGTTCACTTCGAGGACCAGCTGGCGTCGGAGAAGAAATGCGGACATCTCGGCGGCAAGGTCCTGATCCCGACGGCAGCCCATATCCGCAACCTGACGGCTGCCCGCCTCGCCGCCGACGTCATGGGCGTTCCGACACTGATCGTTGCCCGGACCGACGCGGAGGCGGCCAAACTTCTGACCTCCGACATCGACGAACGCGACCAGCCCTTCGTCGACTATGACGCCGGCCGGACGGCGGAAGGCTTCTACCAGGTCAAGAACGGTATCAAGCCCTGCATCGCGCGTGCCATCGCCTATGCTCCTTACTGCGACATGATCTGGATGGAGACCGGCAAGCCGGACCTGGATCAGGCCCGCAAGTTCGCGGAAGCCGTGCACAAGGTCCACCCGGGCAAGAAGCTCGCCTACAACTGCTCGCCGTCGTTCAACTGGAAGAAGCATCTCGACGACGCGACAATCGCCAAGTTCCAGAAGGAACTCGGTGCGATGGGCTACAGGTTCCAGTTCATCACGCTCGCCGGCTTCCACCAGCTGAACTACGGCATGTTCGAGCTCGCCCGCGGTTACAAGGACCGCCAGATGGCGGCCTATTCGGAGCTGCAGGAGGCGGAATTCGCAGCCGAGGTCAACGGCTACACCGCGACCAAGCACCAGCGCGAAGTCGGGACCGGCTATTTCGACGCGGTCTCCATGGCCATCACCGGCGGCCAGTCGTCGACGACGGCGATGAAGGAATCGACTGAAACCGAGCAGTTCCGCCCGGCGGCGGAGTAAGGAAGTCCCCTCCCCACCCCCTCCTTACAAGGGGAGGGCGGGACTTCGCGACGACCGCCCTGCCCTCACCCCACGCCGCGATGCGCAGCTTTTGAAGCGCAGGGGGCACTCAGGTTTAAGCCCTCCCCCTTGTGGGGAGGGTTTGGGAGGGGCCTTCGAACCAAACTTCAGACTTTCAACAACCCCAGACAACAAGAGGAGAAATGCCATGAATGCCCAGACCCGAGTCAAGGAACGCGCGGAAGAACAATCGTCCGCCATGTCAGCCGAACAGCAGGCTGCAATCCGCATGCTGGCCAATGACCTGCACCGTCTCAATCATGCGGTCATGAAGGCGGTTGAGGCCGGGGTGTCGGTGGAGCTGGTCCGCTCTGCCCGTCACCATGGCGGTAGCGGCAACTGGGGCGACCTGCTGATCCCGGTCGTCGTGACGCAGACACAGCAAGCATCCTGAGCGACGATTCCGGCTGGCGCGGCGCTATCCCTCTGAAACGGAGAAAGCGGCGGCGAGTGAACCCGCCGCCGCCTCTTCGATGGATGCACGTCGGTCGAGGTCTGCTCAGGCCGCCCGGGTAAAGGCCGCTCTCGACGTCTTGTCGCCTTCGATGCGGAACTGATCCACCAGTTCCATCAAGGCATGAGCTTCGATTGCGAGGCGCGTGCTGGACTCACTGGTTTCGGCAACCATTGCACCGTTCTGCTGGGTCATCTGGTCCATGCGGTTGACGGCTCCGTTGATCTCCTGAAGTGCCGCCGACTGATCCTGACTGGCGGTGGCGATCGTTTCCACATGCTGGCTGATGGCGGTGATCTGCAGGCTGATGGACGCAAGGACGCGCCCTGCCTCCTGTACCAGGCCGGAGCCGGTGCTGACCTCGTGCGTGGACTGGTGGATGAGGCTCTTGATCTGCTTGGCCGCATCGGCGGAGCGCTGCGCCAGTTCGCGCACTTCCTGAGCGACCACGGCAAACCCCTTGCCAGCATCACCCGCACGGGCGGCCTCGATGCCTGCGTTCAGCGCCAGCAGGTTGGTCTGGAAGGCGATTTCATCGATGACCTCGATGATCTGCTCGATCTTCTTCGAAGCATCCTCGATGCGCCCCATAGCGTCGACGGCATTGTTGACGACCGTGCCTGAATCGTCGGCGCTACGCTTGGTTTCGGCAACGGCCGCATTGGCCTCCTTGGCTCTTTCCGCAGAGGACTTGACCGTGGCCGTGATCTCTTCCACGGCGGCCGCGGTTTCTTCCAGGGAGGCTGCCTGGCTTTCGGTGCGCTTGGAAAGATCGGAGGACGATTCACTGAGATCCGAGCTGTTTTGCTGGATTGCCAGGGTGCTGTGGCGGATCTGCGAAAGCGTGTCGCGCAAGCGCAGGATGGAAGCGTTGAAGTCCACCCGCAGTTGCTCGAGGCGGCCGGAGAAACTGCGCTCGATCGTCACGGACAGATCACCCTGCGAAAGGCGGGCAAGGGCCGTTGCCAGCTCCGTCACCGCGTGGTCAATCTGCGCATCCGTCTGCTGCTTCTCCGCGTCGTTGCGCTGACGCTCGGCCTCGGCTGCGGCGCGCTCTTCGCTGCTGCGGCTCTCGATCGCATGCTTTTCGCGAGCGTTGTCCCGGAAACCTTCCAGTGCGCGGGCAATGTTGCCGAACTCGTTGGATGTGTTGCGATAAGGAATTTCGGCCGGATTTTCGCCGTTTGCGATTTTCTCTACAGTCCCGGTCAGCACCCGCAGCGGGCGAATTTGGGCGCGGATTGCCATGAAACCCATCACGCCGACAAGGAGCAGCGCCGCGAGTGAGCTGCCAACGATGACGTAACCCGAGGCCGCGATATGGTCAAAGTAGACTGTCATCGGGATACCGATGAAGAGAACGCCGTTGACGGCACCGCCTGCGTCCTTGGTCGGGAAGTATCCGGTCATGAAATCCTTCCCGAACAGCACAGCCGGGCCATAATAAGCCCCGCCACGTGCCAGCAGAGGCTGGGCAGGATGTTCGGGCACCAGCTTGGTGCCCGTTGCACGATCGCCGTTTTCCTTCTTCACATTGGTGGAGATGCGGACGAATTCATTTCCCTGTTTCGCAAACACGGTGGCCACGCCGCCGATGGAGGCCGCGGTTCGGTCCACCAGGGCATGATCCTGCAGATCCCCCCCGCCAGAGCGGATGCCCGTTACCACTTCGTCGACAAGCGTTACGTTGGCGCCGGGCGCGTCACGTTCGTAGAGAAGCCCCATGACCCTGAGCGCCTTCTTCGCATCGACGACAGCCGTCTCCATGACGTCATTGCGGATGTGCCTGTAGGCCAGTCCGCCGACGGCAGAGACTGCGAATAAAATCAGAAAAAGACAGAGGAGGACGATGCGACTAACCACCGACGATGGTAAGAACCTGAACATGGATCACTATCCCCCTGGGTTTATTCCAAGAGGCAAGTGTCCGTGCAGACATATAAATTTTACTAACCACTGACTCACGACTTCTTACCCGTGAATACCTAGGCCATCGGCTTCAGGTATCCGGCGTGCTCTTTCATCCGGTCGCTAGGAACGGCACTGGAAGGAGTGGAGTGACTAAACGACTTAGAAAAGAACCGGCAGCGCCAGAAGAGCAGCTGTTGCACCCACGGCGATCGCAAGGAAACGAAGGTTCATCGTCTTTTCCAGATCTCGCGTCTGGGCGATGGCAACGGCTCGGGCGCGGCGGGCTTTGTGCATGGCAGTTCCCTAACTCTCTTCGTTTCGCGTCCGGCCGATCGCGGCGGCGCCTGATTGCCAATCATCACATGATTTCGATGGCAATGAGGCAGGATTGCTCAGGCACGTTAAGAAGAGCTGAATCACCGAGTGCTAAATTGCCTCACCACAAACATGACCGGAGGCCCAGGCCCACTGGAAGTTATACCCGCCCAGCCAGCCTGTGACGTCAACGCATTCGCCGATGAAGTAGAGGCCGGGAACGTGCTTCGCTTCCATTGTCCGGGAATCCAGGTCGCGCGTATCAATCCCGCCTAGCGTCACCTCTGCCGTGCGGTATCCCTCAGAGCCGGCAGGCATGATCGGCCAAGCCTGGATTTCCTGACACAAGGCCTCCAGCGCACGATCCGGCATCTCGGCCAACGAGACTGTCGCATGCGCCCGTTCCGTCAGCAGCTGCGCCAGCCGCTTCGGCAAAACCTCGCCGAGGACCGTCTGCGGCGCCTGGCGACCGTTCTGCCGGCGCGCTGCCTTCAGCATCGCGAGAATATCCCGCTCGGGTTCTATCTTGAGGGTGATGCCCTCGCCTTCTCTCCAGTAGGAGGAGATCTGGAGGATCGCAGGACCGCTCAGGCCCCGGTGTGTGAAGAGGAGTGCTTCCCGAAAGCTCGTCTTTCCGGCCCGCACCTCGGCGTGGACGGCGATACCGGACAGGGGCGCCAGCTTCTCCAGAAGGGCCGGGTCGAGCGTCAGCGGAACAAGGCCGGGTCGAGTTTCCACAAGGCCGAGGTTGAACTGCTCGGCGATCCGGTAGGCAAGTCCGGTCGCACCCATTTTCGGAATGGATTTTCCGCCGGTGGCGATCACCAGAGCCGGCGCCTCCACCGTCTGCCCGCCGGAGAGGTTCAGCCGGTAACCCTCCGACGTCTTCTCGACCGACAGGATCTCCTGCTGCAGCTCCATCGTGACACCGGCCGCCTGCATCTCCGCAAGCAGCATCCGGATGATGTCCTTGGCGGTGTCGTTGCAGAAGAGTTGCCCCAGGGTCTTTTCGTGCCAGGTGATCCGGTGCCCCTCCACGAGGTCGAGAAAGTCGCGCGGGGTGTAGCGGGCGAGCGCCGACTTGGCGAAGTGCGGGTTGGCGGAGATATAGTTTGCCGGGGTCGTGTTAATATTGGTGAAGTTGCAGCGGCCTCCGCCGGAGATGCGGATCTTTTCGCCTGGCGCCTTCGCATGGTCGAGCAGCAGCACGCGCCGTCCACGACGTCCAGCCCGGATCGCGCACATCATGCCGGCGGCACCGGCCCCCAGGATCACCGCATCGAACTTGCGAGCCAATCGTCACTCCCTTGTCTGAAGCACTGCTCTTTTCGATCCTCCCGGCAAAGTCAATGCCGCACCCCCTCGCCAATTGCCAATGTCCGACTATGATGGTGTTCCAATCAACAGCCCAACGGTGAGTCATGCCACGTAAAGAAACCGCATCCACGCCGCCCACGGGCGGTGTTTTGAAGTCGACGGGCAACCCGGCGGCACAGCCGGCGATGACTTCTCTGCGGGGTGCAACGGACTGGCGGGAAGCGGCACTGTGGCTGCGGACCCGCGGTATCGAAGACGTGGAATGCATCACGCCCGACCTCGCCGGGGTACCGCGCGGCAAGATGATGCCATCCTCGAAGTTCACCTCAAATACGTCGCTCGCGCTTCCGTCTGCCCTTTACCGGCACACGATCTCCGGTGAGTATCCGGAAGAGACTGCAAGCTTCCGCTATGAACCGCGCGACAGCGACCTGAAACTGGTTCCCGACCTGTCGACGCTCTCGGTCGTTCCCTGGGAGACGGATCCCACCGCGCAAGTGATCTGCGATGTCGTCGGCACCAGCGGCGAGAATATCTCCTACACGCCGCGCGCCGTGCTGAAGCATGTCGTCGAGCTTTACCGGGAGCGCGGATGGAAGCCGGTGGTGGCGCCGGAGATCGAATTCTACCTCGTCGCCAAGAACGACGATCCGGATTACCCGCTGCATCCGCCAAAGGGCCGCTCGGGGCGGGCCATTCTCGGCGGCCAGGGCTATTCGATCGCCGCGATCAACGAGTTCGACGAGCTGATCGACGACATCTATCACTTCTCTGAAAAGCAGGGGCTGGAGATCGATACCCTGATCCACGAGGAGGGTCCGGCGCAGCTCGAGATCAACCTGCGCCATGGCGATCCGATCGAGCTCGCCGACCAGGTGTTCATGTTCAAGCGGACGATCCGCGAGGCGGCGATGAAGCACGGCATCTACGCCACGTTCATGGCCAAGCCGATGCAGCGTCAGGCGGGTTCGGCGATGCACATCCACCAGTCGGTGGTCGACATCGAGACGGGCCGCAACATCTTTTCCAACGAGGACGGCAGCCCGTCCAAGGAGTTCTTCCACTTCATCGGCGGCATGCAGAAGTATGTGCCGAAGGCACTGGTGATGATGGCGCCTTATGTGAATTCCTACCGTCGCCTGACGCCGGACATGGCCGCACCCGTCAACAACGCATGGGGTTACGACAATCGCACCACCGCATTTCGCGTGCCGGTTTCGGATGCCTCGGCGCGCCGCGTCGAGAACCGCTTGCCAAGCTCCGACGCCAATCCCTATCTGGCGCTGGCGGCCTCGCTCGGCTGCGGCCTGCTCGGCATCATGAAGTCCATCGAGCCGGAGCCGCCGACGGAATACACCGCCAACGAGGGCTCCATCGAACTGCCGCGTGGCCTGCTTGAGGCCGTGTCGGAGCTCGAAGCGGAGCCTGCGCTGACGGAAGTGTTCAGCCAGGAATTCATCGGGCTCTATGCCGGGGTGAAGCGGGGCGAGTTCGAGACGTTCATGCAGGTCATCAGCCCGTGGGAGCGGGAGTTCCTGCTTCTCAACGTGTGAGGATACGGGAATGACCGACTGGCAGAGCCCCATCGCACCGGGCGTTTCCTGGTATCAGTCAACCGTTGGAGAACGGCCGAGCTATCCAAGCCTGGATGGTTCGCGCTCGGTGGACGTGGCCATCGTTGGTGGCGGCTTTACCGGATTGCAGGCGGCATACACGCTTGCCAAGCGCGGCGTCTCGGTGGCCTTGCTGGAAGCCTACCGGTTGGGAGACGGTGCATCGGGGCGCAACGGCGGACAGTTTGGTACCGGGCAGCGCGCCTGGCCTGAGGAGATTGAAGCGAAGATCGGCTTCGAGCGGTCCAAGGCCCTGTTCGACATAGCCGAGGCGGCCAAGCACTATCTGCTCGACTTCGCCGCCGAGCACGGCATCGACATGGAATATATGCCGGGCCAGATGAACGTCGCGCACAAGCCGGGGCATGAGAAGGATTACCGCGCCAATGCGGAAATCGCAGCCGAGCGCTACGGCTACACGCATCTCACCTATATGGACCGGGCGGAGACGGCAGAGCGCCTCGGCTCAAGCCACTACCACTGCGGCGTCCGCGATATCGGCACCGGCCACATCCATCCGCTGAAACTTCTGATCGGCCTTGCCCGCGCCGCGCAGACCGCCGGCGCCGAACTCTACGAGATGACGAAGGTCACCGGCCTGCGCCAGGCCGGCGGCAAGACGATGCTGGAGACTGCGCGGGGCACGGTCGCCGCAGACCGCGTGCTCCTGGCCACCAATGCCCATGTCGACAAGCTCGAGCCGGTCACCGCGGCGCATGTGATGCCGATCGGCTCGTTCATCGCCGCCACCGAACCGCTGGACGACTATCCGCGCGTGCTTTCCGGCGGCGAGGCGGTGGCGGATTCCAGGTTCGTGGTGCGCTACTTCCGCAAGACGCAGGACAACCGGCTGCTGTTTGGCGGCCGCGAGGTCTATTCCTCCAAGAACCCGGAGGACACGGCAAACTTCATTCGAGAGCAGATCGTCGAGACATACCCGGAGCTGAAGGCCGTTCGCATCACCCACGCCTGGGGCGGCTATGTCGGCATCACCATGTCACGGCATCCGTTCGTGCGAGAGGTGATGCCGGGCGTGACCTCGATCGGCGGCTACTCCGGCCACGGCGTGATGCTGTCGAACTACTGCGGCAAGCTCTACGCCGATCGGGTTACGGGTACGCCTTCGGCGCTGGGCGACCTGGAAGCGCTGGACGTGCGAGGCTTTCCCGGCGGGCGCCGCTTCCGGGACCCGCTTCTGTTTCTCGCCCTCACCTGGTTTGCATTGCGCGACAGGCTTTGATGCCGCAGCAAAAGTGATGCGCCAGGGGTAGAATTTTTCAATCGATTAGATTATTGAGACCCGTACTCTCAGAAGAGGAAGAACACGTTCATGAGCAGCCAGATCATCCCGGTCGATCCCTTTGATTGCGTCGTGTTCGGTGGCTCTGGCGACCTGGCGGAGCGCAAGCTGCTTCCGGCCCTCTACCACCGGCAGATCGAGGGCCAGTTCACGGAGCCCACCCGCATCATCGGCGCTTCCCGCAGCGCGCTTTCACATGACGAGTACCGGAAATTCGCTCGAGAGGCGCTGAAGAAGCACCTGAAGCCCGGCGAATACGATGACGAACAGGTCAAGATCTTCTGCGCGCGGCTGTTCTACATCTCGATCGATGCCATGTCCGATCAGGGCTGGAGCGAGCTGAAGAAGCTGCTCGACGAGGGCAAGGACCGGGTGCGGGCATTCTACCTTGCCGTGGCACCCTCCATCTTCGGCCCGATTTCGGAGAAGATCCGCGACCACAAGCTGATCACCAAGCACACGAGGATCGTTGTCGAAAAGCCGATTGGACGCGATCTTGCTTCGGCTCTCCACCTCAACGACACGATCGGCAAGGTCTTCCCGGAAGAGCAGATCTTCCGCATCGATCACTACCTCGGCAAGGAGACCGTGCAGAACCTGATGGCGCTGCGGTTTGCCAATGCACTCTACGAGCCGCTGTGGAATGCCCAGCACATCGACCACGTGCAGATCACGGTTGCTGAATCCGTCGGCCTCGAGGGTCGGGCCGGATATTACGATACGGCGGGCGCCCTGCGCGACATGGTGCAGAACCATATCCTGCAACTGCTCTGCCTCGTTGCCATGGAAGTGCCCTCCTCGCTCAGCGCCGAAGCCGTGCGCGACGAGAAGCTCAAGGTGCTTCACGCGCTGAAGCCCATCACCGAGGCCAATGTGGAACAGGCGACGGTGCGCGGCCAGTACCGGGCCGGTGCCTCCTCGGGCGGCGCCGTCAGGGGCTATCTGGAGGAGCTGGAAGGCGGCGTCTCCAACACCGAGACCTTCGTCGCCATCAAGGCGGAGATTGGCAACTGGCGCTGGGCCGGCGTGCCCTTCTACATTCGCACCGGCAAGCGCTTGGCCACCCGCGTCTCCGAAATCGTCATCACCTTCAAGCCGATCCCGCACAACATCTTCGACAGTGCCGCTGGACGGATCACGGCAAACCAGCTGATCATCCGCCTGCAGCCGGATGAAGGCGTCAAGCAGTCGCTGATGATCAAGGACCCCGGCCCGGGCGGCATGCGCCTGCGCAGCGTTTCGCTGGACATGAGTTTCGCGGAATCCTTCTCCGTGCGTCACCCGGACGCCTACGAGCGGCTGCTGATGGACACGATCCGGTCAAACCAGACGCTGTTCATGCGCCGTGACGAAGTGGAGGCCGCCTGGCAGTGGATCGACCCGATCCTCAAGGGCTGGGAGGAAAGCAGCCAGGCCGTTCAGGGCTATACCGCAGGAACCTGGGGGCCGAGCCAGGCGATCGCGCTGATCGAACGTGACGGGCGGACATGGCATGAAGCTTGAAATCATGGAACTGTCGCTGCATGAATTCGCCGACGGCGCGACGCTCGCCGAGAAGCTGGCGGACCAGGTAGCTTACCGGCTTGCCGCCGCCATCGAAGCCAAGGGCAGCGCAAGCCTCGCCGTTTCCGGTGGCTCGACGCCGAAAAAATTCTTCCAGGCGCTTTCCGGCCGCAAGATCGACTGGCCGAAGGTTACGGTGACGCTCGTCGACGAGCGGTTCGTGCCGGCCGACAGCCCGCGGTCCAACCACCTCCTGGTGCAACAGAACCTGCTCCGCAACGAGGCTTCCGCGGCGCGGTTCATCCCGCTCTTCCACGATTGTCCGAGCGTCGACGAGGCGGCTGCGACGGCGACGCAGGAAACCGCCAGCATCGGCAATCCGTTCGACGTCGTGATCCTCGGCATGGGTGGCGATGGCCACACGGCATCGTTCTTTCCGCATGGCAACCACCTTGGCGAAGCTCTCGATGAAGCGGGCCCGCGTTGCGTGATGCCGATGGAAGCCGAAGGTGCCGACGAGCCGCGGCTGACATTCTCCTTCTCCAGCCTCACCGATGCGGGGCTGCTCGTGCTTCACATCGAAGGGGACGCGAAGAAGGACGTTCTCAAAACGGCGCAATCCGGCACGGACGAAACCGAGATGCCGATCCGCGCCGTGCTCAACCGGGCAGCGTCGCCGGTGGAGATCTACTGGGCTCCCTGAGGCCCGAGACGAAGCATTCATCCGGAGCAATCCGGGCGGCACCTGCCGCTCCCAGCCGGCTTGCTCCCGAACCGAAGGACATGGCCATGGCTGCGCACACCAGCATCGAAGCAATCACAGCCCGCATCGTCGAGCGCTCCCGGCCGCACCGCGAGGCCTATCTCGCCCGCGTTCGCGGTGCGATTTCGCGCGGACCGCACCGCTCCACGCTGTCATGCGGCAATCTCGCCCATGGCTTTGCCGTCTGTTCCCCCACAGACAAGTCGAAGCTTGCGGGCGACGTGGTCGGCAATATCGGCATCATCACCGCCTATAACGACATGCTGTCGGCCCACCAGCCGTTCGAGACATATCCGGCGCTGATCCGCCAGGCGGCGGCGGAGGCTGGCGGCGTGGCGCAGGTGGCCGGTGGCGTGCCGGCCATGTGCGACGGCGTTACCCAGGGGCAGCCGGGCATGGAGCTCTCGCTGTTTTCGCGCGACGCGATCGCCATGGCGGCCGGCATCGGCCTGTCGCACAACATGTTCGATGCCGCCGTCTACCTCGGTGTCTGCGACAAGATCGTGCCCGGCCTGATGATCGCGGCGATGACCTTCGGGCATCTGCCCGCCATCTTCATTCCGGCCGGTCCGATGACGACCGGGTTGCCCAACGACGAGAAGTCGCGCATCCGCCAGCTCTATGCGGAAGGCAAGGTCGGCAGGGACGAATTGCTGGAGGCAGAATCGAAGTCCTATCACGGGCCCGGCACCTGCACCTTCTACGGCACCGCCAATTCCAACCAGATGCTGATGGAGATCATGGGCTTCCACATGCCCGGCGCCTCCTTCATCAATCCGGGAACGCCGCTACGCGATGCGTTGACCCGGGAAGCGACCAAGCGGGCGCTGGCCATCACAGCACTCGGCAATGAATTCACACCGGCCGGCGAGATGATCGACGAGCGCTCGATCGTCAACGGCGTCGTCGGCCTGCATGCGACCGGCGGCTCCACCAACCACACGCTCCACCTCGTCGCCATGGCGCGGGCGGCCGGCATTCACCTGACCTGGCAGGACATTTCCGAGCTCTCCGACGTCGTGCCGTTACTGGCGCGCGTCTATCCGAACGGGCTGGCGGACGTGAACCACTTCCATGCCGCCGGCGGCATGGGTTTCCTGATCAAGCAGCTCCTGAAGGGCGGACTGCTGCATGACGACGTGCGCACCGTCTTCGGCCATGGGCTGGAGGCCTATACGCTCGAGGCGAAGCTTGGCGAGAATGGCACGGTGGCCCGCCAGCCGATCCCCGACGAGAGCGGCGATCCGAAGGTGCTGGCGCGGATGGAGGCTCCCTTCCAGTCGAACGGCGGCCTGAAGATGCTGACCGGCAATATCGGCAAGGCTGTCATCAAGATCTCGGCGGTGAAACCGGAACGGCACATCGTCGAGGCTCCCGCCATGGTCTTCCAGGATCAGCAGGCCCTGCAGGATGCGTTCAAGGATGGCCTGCTCAACCGCGACTTCGTGGCGGTGGTCCGCTTCCAGGGCCCCAAGGCGAACGGCATGCCGGAACTGCACCGGCTGACGCCGCCGCTCGGCGTGCTGCAGGACCGCGGCTATAAAGTTGCGCTGCTGACCGACGGACGCATGTCGGGCGCATCAGGCAAGGTGCCGGCCGCCATTCACGTGACGCCGGAAGCCTGCGACGGCGGTGGCATCGCCCGGATCAGGGACGGCGACATGATCCGCCTCGACGCCGTCAAGGGCACGATCGAAGTGCTGGTGGATGCGGTGGAATTTGCCGCTCGTCCGCTAGCCGAGGCCGATCTGGAAGCCAATGAATTCGGCATGGGACGCGAACTTTTCGCACCGTTCCGCCGGAACGCAGGACGCGCAGATCAGGGTGGGAGCGTGTTCTTCTCGTAGGTCGTCAGGCGACGACCGCCTGCGCCAAGCGGAGGCGGTCTGACATCCACTACCAGGAGCGGATGTCGAGCACGCGATCGCGGTGTGCCGGGTGCGTGCTGAACACGAAGATGCGGTCAAGCTCCTTCTGCGTCATGAGGCTCAGGAAGCGGACCTCGACGGTATTGTTGGCGTAGGTGCGCATCAGCAGGCATCCGACCTTGGAGATGCGCGCATCTGGAACATCCAGATAGAACTGCTCGGGCAGCTTGTACTGTGTCAGGAGACTGAGGACCGCGCCGCTCATGGAGATCCGCACGAGATCGCAGCGGCGGGCGGCCATGTTGAGCACGCCCTTCTCGGTGTATTCGATGCGCGCCGCATTCATCGTGTCTTCCATGCGGTACCGCGTCTCGCGGTCGTACATGAAGGACTCTTCCTTGTTCAGAAAATGATTTTTGTCGCGACCCTGGACACTCACGCCCTGTCCCCCTTTGAAAGTGTAGAAAGGGTACAGACCGAAGTTTAACAGAGGGTGATGCGTTCCCATTCCGGCACAAATCCGTCAATCTCTCAGATTTTATGCCTAATCATTCCTGAACGCTCAATTTCGGTAGGTATTCCCTTTCAAATCAAACAGATGGAGTTTCTCCAGAGGCGCCGACAGGCGTACGACATCGCCCTTTCTGGCCTTGAAAATGCCCGGCATCTTGGCGATGACCGGCTCCTGATCGCCGATCCCCTCCAGGTGGAGAAGCGTGACCTCCCCCAAGGCTTCGGCGATCGCAATCTTGCCTTCGAACAGGAAATCCTCTTGGGTCGAGACGGTCAGATCCTCGGGTCTCACGCCGAAACTTGCCTGCTTGCCGGCCTCCGAAGCCGCGGTGCGGATCGGGACCCGTACGGACTTGCCATCCGCCAGAGAGACCGTCGTCGTCTCGCCCGTCTCGGTGATCTTGACGGGGATGATGTTCATCGCCGGCGAGCCGATGAAGCGGGCAACGAAGAGGTTCTGCGGCCGCTCGTAGAGCTCCAGCGGTGGTCCCACCTGTTCGATCCTGCCGGCAGACAGAACGACGATGCGGTCGGCGAGCGTCATCGCCTCCACCTGGTCGTGGGTGACGTAGATCATCGTGGTGTCCGGCATCGACTCGCTGAGCTTGGCGATCTCGATGCGGGTGGCGACGCGGAGCGCGGCGTCGAGATTGGAAAGCGGCTCGTCGAAGAGAAAGACCTTCGGATCCCGGCAGATCGCCCGTCCGATCGCGACGCGCTGGCGCTGTCCGCCGGAGAGAGCTTTCGGCAGGCGGTCGAGATAAGGTGTGAGCTGCAGGATCTCGGCCGCCGCCCGCACGCGCCGGTCGATCTCCGTCTTGTTTTCCTTGGCGATCCGCATGCCGAAGGCCATGTTGTCGTAGACGGTCATATGCGGGTAGAGCGCATAGGACTGGAAGACCATGGCGATGCCACGCTTGGAGGGCGGCACCTCGTTGACGACCTGGCCGTCGATCGACATCTCGCCGCCGGTGATCGTCTCCAGGCCCGCAATCATGCGTAGAAGCGTCGACTTTCCGCAGCCGGACGGTCCGACGAAGACGACAAATTCGCCCTGTCTTATCTCCAGGTCGACCCCATGGATCACCTTCACCTGGCCATAGGCCTTGCGGATGTCCTTCAGTACGACGCTTGCCATGTGTCCCCCCTTGTTGCTTCAGGCGCGACGGGCGAAAAATGCCCCCCAGGCCGGCAAATTGATGCGGTTGTCTTCAACGCTGCTGTCGAAACCATGCCCACCGAGCGCTTCCCAGTCGCCCGGCGGCGGTTCGACGACCACCGGCTCCGGGCTCATGTTGAACATGCACAGGACAATCTCGTTGCCGTTGCGGCGCTCGTATTGGAGAAGCGGCGCGTCCGACGGCAGGAAGATCATATCACCCCTTGCCAGTGCCGGATGCAATTTGCGGAAGGCGAGGAAGCGTCGATACTGCTCCAGCACGGATTCCGGATCGCCATACTGGGCGCTGACGGCCTTCAGCTGGTGCTCCACCGGGATCGGCAGCCAGGTCTTCTCCGAGGTCGAGAAGCCGGCCTGCAGCGCCTGCGCATCCCAGACCATCGGGGTGCGGCAGCCATCGCGGCCCTTGAACTCCGGCCAGAACTGGATGCCGTAGGGATCCTGCAGATCGGCGTAGGCGATATCGGCTTCCGTCAGGCCCAGTTCCTCGCCCTGATAGATGCAGATCGAACCTCTTTGGGTCATCAGGATCGCCGCCAGCATCCGGACATAGGCGTCGCGATCAAGAACCTCGAAGCCCCAGCGGCTGGCGTGGCGGACGACGTCGTGGTTGGAAAACGCCCAGCAGGCCCAGCCTTCCGAGGCGGCTGCAGAGAAAGCCGTCTGAACCTCCGAGACTCGCGACGGCGTCAGCGCGTCGGGGGAAAGGAATTCGAAGGCGTAGCACATGTGCATCTTGTCGCCGCCGGAGGTGTATTCCCCGACGATCTCCAGTCCACGCTGGCTGTCGCCCACCTCACCCACCGCGGCGATCGCCGGAAACTCGTCCAGCAGGGCGCGGAAGCGTTTCAGGAAGTCGATGTTTTCCGGCCTGTTCTTGTCGTAGATGTGCTCCTGAAAATTGTAGGGATTGACCGCCGGCGCCGTCGAGGCGTTGCGGCGCGACGGTTCGAGCGCCGGGTTGTCGCGCAGCTCCCGGTCGTGGAAGTAGAAGTTGATGGTGTCGAGCCTGAAGCCGTCGACGCCCCGCTTCAGCCAGAAGCGCGTCATGTCCAGCAGCGCGTCCTGGACCTCGGGATTGTGCAGGTTGAGGTCCGGCTGCGACGTCAGGAAGTTGTGCATGTAGTACTGCATGCGCGTCGGGTCCCAGTGCCAGGCAGACCCGCCGAAGATCGACATCCAGTTGTTGGGCGGCGTGCCGTCCGGCTTCGCATCCGACCAGACGTACCAGTCGGCCTTCGGATTGACGCGGCTCGACCGGCTTTCGATGAACCAGGCGTGCTGGTCCGAGCTGTGCGACATCACGAGGTCGATCATCACCTTGAGACCAAGCCTGTGTGCCTCGTGGATCAGTCCGTCGAAATCCGAAAGCGTTCCGAACATCGGATCGACTTCCGTGTAGTTCGACACGTCGTAGCCGAAATCCTTCATCGGCGACGGGAAGAAGGGAGAGATCCAGATCGCATCGGCACCGAGTGCTGCCACATGCGGCAGACGCGCCGTGATGCCCTTCAGGTCGCCGATGCCGTCGCCGTTGGAGTCCTGAAAGGACCGCGGGTAGATCTGGTGAATGACAGCGCCGCGCCACCAGTCCTTGTCAGGTGTCGCGGGGGTTGCGGTGTGAATAGTCATCTAAAATCCTGTCGTCATCAAAATGTTCAGCCACCCTTGACGGAACCCGCCAGCAGGCCGCGGACCAGATATCGCTGAAGGCCGAAGAATACCAGAAGCGGAATGATGATGGTGATGAAGGCAGACGCCGTCAGGATTTCCCAGTTGCCGCCGCGCGATCCGAGGAGCGCATTCAGGCTGCCGGTCAGCACCAGCTGATCTCGCCCGGTGCCCAGGAAGACAATGGCGATCAGGAGGTCGTTCCAGACCCAGAGGAATTGGAAGATGGCGAAGGAGGCGAGCGCCGGGAACGACAGCGGCAGCACGATCTTCATGAAGATCTCGAAATCGCTGGCGCCATCGACCCGGGCGGATTCGATGATCTCCTTGGGCAGACCGGCGATGTAGTTGCGCAGCAAATAGATCGCCAGCGGCATGCCGAAGGCGGTGTGCGCCAGCCAGATGCCGGCATAGGTCTTGGAGGGTACGCCAAACAGGATGCTGATCTCGTTGTAGAGCCGCAGCAGCGGGATGAGCGACATCTGCAAGGGCACGACGATCAGGCCGATGATGGTCGCCAGGATCAGCGCCCGGCCGGGGAACTGCATCCACGAGAGCGCGTAGGCCGCGAAGGCCGCAATGAGGATCGGGATGATCGTCGCCGGGATCGTCACCGTCAGCGAATTGATGAAGGACTGGCCCAGCCCTTCGGCGGCGATCACCCTTTGATAGTTCTCCATGGTGAACTCTGGAGCGCTCGCGACGCTCAGATAGACGCGCTGGCCGCGGCTGCCCTCGAACGGAGCATTGCTGGTGTGAACATAGGAGCCATCCTCGTTCACCGTCAGCGTCTCGCCCTCGCCGATCTCGGCGGCCTCGCCCGCTTCGAAGGCCGCGGGCTCCTGCACGCGCGTGCCGAAGGCACGGACGGTTCCGCCAGCACCTTCCCCGAAGACATTGCCCGTGATGACGTAGGCGCCACCTTCCTGCCGCTGCTCCGAAGGATCGCCGAGCCGTGCGGCAGATGTCTGCACCGAACTGCTGAAGGCGGTCCACCAGCCCGATGTCGTGATCTGGTCGCGGTCGCGGATCGACGTCACCAGGATCCCGAGCGTCGGGATCAGCCAGATGGTGACGATCAGCAGCACCGAAAGGTGGACGGCGAGGCGGGGAAGGCCGATGCGGCGGATGCGCGTTGCCAGTGCGGTCATCTCAATGGCCCTCGGATTCGCGGTTCGCCTGACGGATGTTCCAGACCATGATCGGCGTCACCGCCGCCATGATGACCAAGGCGATCACGGCACTTCGTCCGCTGTCGCCGCCGCCGCGGAACATCCAGTCGAACATCAGGTTGGCGAGCACCATCGTGTTCCACTGGCCGTTGGTCATGGTCAGAACGATGTCGAAGACCTTGAGCACGAGAATGGTGATGGTCGTCCAGACCACGGCAATGGTGCTCCAGATCTGCGGCACCATGATCTTCCAGAAGATCTGCCAGCCGCTGGCGCCATCGATGACGGCCGCCTCGATCGTCTCCTCTGGGATGCCGCGCAGCGCGGCGGACAGGATGACCATGGCAAAGCCGGTCTGGATCCAGATCAGGATCGCCATCAGGAAGAAGTTGTTCCAGAAGGGCAAGGCGATCCAGACCTGGGGATCGCCGCCGAAGAATGTCACGACCGCATTGAGCAGACCGATCTGCGTTTCGCCCGAGCCGCGGTATTCGTAGATGAACTTCCAGATGACCGATGCGCCGACAAAGGAAATCGCCATCGGCATGAAGACGAGGCTCTTGGCGATATTACCCCACCAGATGCGGTCCGTCAGCACGGCGATGACGAGGCCGAGGAAGGTGCAGGCGGCCGGCACGACCAGGAGCCAGAGGAAATTGTTGAAGATCGACTGGCGGAAGCCGGAATCCGATATCGCCCAGCGGTAGTTGGCGAGGCCGACAAAGACGCCACCGGAGCGATCGTAGAAGGAGAGGATGATGGTCGCGATCACCGGATAGACGAGGTAGACGCCGAGCAGCAGCAGGGCGGGACCCAGAAAGAGCCAGGGGCGGATGACGGCGCGGCGGTTGAGGTTTCGCGATGCCAGCTGGACATTGCCGGAGGGCGTCGGCAGGACGACCTGGAGGATCTTGTCGGACAGCCAATAATAGAGCGCGCAGGCGAAGACGCCGACGACCATCACCCCGACGGCCGATATGATCTGCGATGCCATCCTTACCTCCCCACCCCGAGCAAGCCGTGTCCTATGGCGGTCCTGCCACCCTCAGCGACAGGACACCTGGAACCACGCCCGCATGGCAGGCGTGGTCCGCTTTTGGCGTCAGTTCAGGCCGTCCCAGGCTTGCTGGATCTCGGTCGCGACCGTCTCGGCGTCCTTGCCGCCGACATAGTCGACCATGCCGGTCCAGAAGGCGCCGGCGCCGATCTTGCCAGGCATCAGGTCGGAGGCATCGAAGCGGAACGTGGTCGCCGATGTCAGGATGTCGCCCTGCTTCCGCAGCGGATCATTGGCATAGGCCTCGACATTGACCCCCTTGTAGGGCGTCAGGAAAGCGGCCTGCGCCATCCAGACCTCGTGGGCGATCGGTGTCTTCAGAAACTCGATGAAGGCCTTGGCGGCCGGGGTATCCCTGGTGATGGATACCAGCGTGCCCGCACCGAGAACCGGCGTCCCAAGGTCGGCCTTGGAAGCATAGGTCGGCATGTAGAAGAAGTCCGCATCGGTGCCGAGCTCGGTGCCCTCGGGGAAGAACGAGGGGATGAAGGATGCCTGGTGGTGCAGGTAGCACTTCGGCGGGATGTCGAAGAGGCCCTTCGGGCTGTCCCGGAAGTCGGTGGAGGCGACGGCGGCGACGCCGCCGCTGACATATTCCTCGTTCTTGGCGAACTTGCCGAATTCCTCGATGGCGCCAACGACGGCAGGATCGTTGAACTTGACCTCGTTGCTCACCCACTTGTCGTAGGTTTCCGCCGGCTGCGTGCGCAGCATCATGTCCTCGACCCAGTCGGTCGCCGGCCAACCGGTTGCGCCGCCCGAGCCAAGGCCGATGCACCATGGCACGCCGCCGTCCTCTACGATCTGGTCGCTGAGCGCGATCAGGTCTTCCATCGTCTCAGGGATCTCATAGCCGGCTTCCTCGAAGTTTTCCGGCACGTACCAGACCAGCGACTTGACGTCGGCCTTGAAGGGGAAGGCATAGAAGTGCTCCGCGCCATCCTGCCCTTCGTAGGTGCCGTAGCCGACCCAACTTTCACCGGCGCCGTAGTTTTCCTTCACCCAGTTTGCCGTCTCATCGCCGAGCGGCGTCAGGAAACCCTTGTCGGCCAAGTCGGCCAGAAGGCCAGGCTGCGGCAGGATCGCGATATCGGGCGGCGAGCCGGCCTGTGTATCGATGACGATCTGCTGCTCGTAGTTTTCGGACGAAGAGTAGCGGGCATCGACGCCGGTAGCTTCGCGGAAATAGGCCAGCACGCTGTTGAAGAGTATCTCGTCGTCGCCGCGCCAGGGGCCGAACAAGGTCAGGCTCTGGCCCTGCAGATCGCCATGGGACGACTTGAAGTCCTCGAAGCTCTGCCAGTTGAAACGGGAATCCTCACCCGGGGCAAATTTGAGCTCCTGCGCGCCAGCGCCGCCGGCGACAAGAGCTGCCACTGCAACCCCCATCCAAAAGGTCTTTTTCATGCCAATACCCTCCCTGGTATCCACTATCGTTTTTGCGAAATGGCCGCAGCGGCCGCGGTCCTCTCCATCTTCTTGATGATAGTGATGTGTTCTTCTGCGCCTTGGAGTCAAGCCCCCCGCACGCGTGCCAGAGCGGCCAGCGGTCGGCCCGCAGGGTCACACGGGGCGCCTTCATTCCAAGGGTGCTCAGGCCGCCCCGCAGAGCGGCCCACCACGGAATGGCATCCGCTTAGCGCTAGAATTTGGGGAGCGGCCGGCCGGCCGCACGATGCGCCGCGACGACGGTATTGGCCATCAGCATCGCGATGGTCATCGGCCCCACCCCGCCCGGGACCGGCGTGATCGATCCGGCAACCTCGGCGCATTCGTCGTAGGCGACGTCGCCGGTGATCTTCGTCTTGCCCTCGCCCTTTTCGGGCGCCGGAACCCGGTTGATGCCCACATCGATCACGGTCGCACCCGGCTTCACCCAGTCCGCCTTGACCATGTGAGGACGCCCGACCGCGGCGACGAGAATATCGGCTCCACGGCAGATGGCGGGTAGATCCCTGCTGCGCGAATGGGCCATGGTGACGGTGGCATTGGCAGAGAGCAGCAGCAGCCCCATCGGCTTGCCGAACAGGTTCGACCGACCGATGACCACAGCGTTCAAGCCGGAGAGATCCGCACCGTGGATCTTGTTGATGAGGATCAGCGCGCCGGCCGGCGTGCAGGAGATGAGCCCGCTGGCAAGATCGCCGGTCGCGAGCTTGCCAGCATTGACGACGTTCAACCCGTCGACATCCTTTTCGGGCGCGATCAACTGGATGACGGGTTCGGAGTTCAGGTGGCGCGGCAAGGGCAGCTGCACCAGGATACCATGAATGGCAGGATCGGCATTGAGTTCCGCGACCAGTCGCTCCAGGTCTTCCTGCGCCGTCGTCTCGGGAAGATTGTGCTGAACGGAATGGAAGCCACACTGCTTGGCCATCTTGCTCTTCGAGTTGACGTAGGCGTGGCTTGCGGGATCATCACCGACCACGACGACGGCGAGGCCTGGCTTGATCCCGGCTTCCCGCGCCAGTGTCTGCGCTGCCTCGGTTACCGTTGCGATGACCGACGATGCGGCCTGCTTTCCGTCGATGATATGTGCCACGCCATGTCCCCTGTCCAACATGAAGCCCGCTCCAAGGCTCCTGGATACCTGTTCCGGCACAAGCCTTAGCTTTGCGCTGCGAACAATTGCAAGGTGATTGCGACAACATTCGCGCTAGATACCGACGACCCCGGCTGCGCCAGCAGGAAGATCCTCCCCGGCCATACTCGAGGCTGCAGATCCTACAGAGCCGAAAGGGCCTCTCAGGCCGCTTTGGAGCGATCCGCGCCGGCAAAGGTCAGAAGGCCGAATTTGCCGACTGAAGAGTTGTCGCTCTCGCCAAACCGGTCGAGTCCCTTCCCCGCAAATATCACCAGGCCGGCGGAAAGGGCGGAGAGCCGCACACGATCCGAAACGTCAAGATGCAGCTTCGTGACGATTACCAGATCAGCGGCGGGGATGGATTGGAGACGATCGATTGTCGTCGGCACGACCCGGTGCCAGGGTGCGTGGTCCCGAAGGCGTGCCTGCAGTTTTTGACCATCAAGCCGGCTCCCGCCGATCAGCAAGATCTTCAGCGGCCGCTCCACATAGGTGAGAAGTGCCGGCACCAAGGTCTCCGGAGAAAAGCCCACGTCGGGTCGGCGCCCGATCAAGGTGGCGACGAGACCGACTAGGCCGCGCCGCGAGGGAAGAAGAACCTGCCGAGACAGCCATTTGCGATTTTCCGGATCGACCAACAGCCCTGCAAGCGTCGCATCGTCGAGAAAGGAGATCTCGGTTCGCGTCCCGCGCCGCGAGAGCGCCGCTTCAGCCTTGGCAAGCATCTCCGTCCAGCCCGTGTCGAGAACCGGCAGCCCGAACACCGGGCGAACTGCACCGGAACGGCCCGGCACGGCGCGTCGCTTTGTGCGCGAGTGAATCAACGAGAAGATACGCATTGCACAGCCTCCACCGCTTCATGAGTCGGCCAGAGACCTAGCAGACGGCGGTGAACGGAGGCCCAAGGGGACCGCTAAAGATTTAGCGATCCCTGTATTTGCTGCTTCTGGGAGAATTAGTGAGCGGCCGGAGCAGGCTCTTCAACAGAAACGCCTTCGACGATCTTCGTCGCTTCGACGGGACGCTTGCCTTCGCGGGCGACGTTGGTGCGGATGTCTTCCTTCGACATGAAGTCAAGCTGTTCGACCAGCACCTCGGATACCATACCGTCACCCAGGTGGCGGTTCATGTCATCCTTGATCCGCGTCCGGAAGGTTTCAAGGTCGAAATCGCCCGGATTGCCAAGGTCGATCATCTTGTCGCCAACGAGGAGGGTGAACAGCTCGTCGGTCGCCAGTTCCGTCATCGGCAGATCGACGCCCTTGATCTTCTCCTTGTCCATCATGAAAGAGAAGCGGCCGAGGAAATAGCCGGTGACCATGCCGTCGGAAATCACCGGGATGGTCAGAGCCTCTCCGCGGACGAGTTCGAACGCTTCCTTCTTGGCAGCCTCTTCGTCGACAGGCGGCGGCGGCGCCGACATCTGGACGGAGAAATAAACCGCCGCCAGTGTGACGATGCAGACCCACAGGCCGGTGAGAAGGAGCTTCAGCATCAGTTCTCGCTGTAGAGAAATTGTTCCTGGGTGTAGGTGCCGTCGCCGTCGGCTTCACGCGCTGCGTTCTTCAGCAGATCCGCCACGGCACGAACAGCATGCAGATGCGCTTCGACCCGGCGGGCGTTCACGGCCAGCTTCTGCTTCAGTGCGTGCATCTGGTCGATATGGGCATCCGCCAGTTCCTTGGGGTCAGTGGTGCGGAACAGCATCGTCAGTTCGTAGAGGCAACGGCTCTTGTGTGCGTTCGAAACCTTGAGATCGAACTGCGGGTCGCTGCCGATCCTCTGATTTTCGTTGTCGACGATCAACTCAAGCCGACCGAGAACGGTCTTGATCCGATGATCGTTGGATACAACTTCCATGTTTCCTGCCCCAATTTCCCTCATGTCAGGCTTCACTCTCCTTGGTGGCCGATAGGCCGAGGACCTGACGTTCAAAATCCGTGATCATTCTCATTGCGCGGTCGCGATCACCTTCATCCGTGGTCGCGTTGACAACTCTGCCTTCGTTTCTGGCCAGAGCCTGCGAATACATCTGCTCGGCAATGCCGACGCCGCCGGTCTTCGACATGCTCTCGGCGATCTGCTCAGCCATCATGCTCTTCCAGAATTCGCCGGCGGAACCCTTGCCGTAGACTTCCTCCGTATCCTTGGGCAGCATCGAGCCGATGAAATTCTGCAGGATGCTTGCCTCGAACTGACGATACTCGTCCGGCATTTCTGCCATCTTCTGGCTAGGCTGTGCATTGGCGAGGCCTGCCTTGGTGGCAGGGGTCGACAGGATGTCCATCGCCGCACCAAAGCCGGCTCCGACTTCCGCAAGGCTGGAGGCAGCATAGGCGGCCCGTGTTGCCTTCAGCTTCGCCTGTGCGGCCTGCACTTCCGTCGGATCTGCAGCGCGCACGACGTCGAGGATCAGGTCGCTTGGAGGAGAGATCGCCACGTCAATTCCTTTCGCCATGACTATTGCGCGTCAGCCCGCGGACTGCAGGAGCGCAAGAACATTTCGATTTTGTCGTGTATTCCGGAACGCTTTCATTAAAGCCGGTCACACTGTGGAGGAGACTATGGCTTCTGAAGCTTGCTGGAGGCTGGCGCAGCCAGCGTTATCTCAAGAAGATCATATATTGCCTGATCGGACGCCTCGCGGTCTTCCAGATCCCGGGCATCTTTCATGTGGTCCTCCAGACGCTCTGCTTTCGTGCGCTCCTTCAGAACCTTGTTCTCCTGGAACTGCTGCACGGTCTCCAACTGCTGATCCTTGATCCTCAGTCGGCCATAGCGTTCGGAATAGTGCTGGGAAAACTGGCGATGAACCGGCTCCATGGAACCGATGGCCTCGATGACCACCTCCATCGACTGGGCAACCTCCTGGCGATGGCGCGTCGTGCCGGCGAGCTCACTTTCCGCCATTTTCTCCAGATGCCGCTGGACGGTGACCAGCCGCTTCAGTTTCTTTGACCTGTTCTGCTCAGCCATGGCGACCTCAGAAGGATAGGAAGACCGTTGCAAAACCATCCGCGAACTGGCGAATGAATGCAGCGATCGTCAGATACAGAAGGAAGAGCCCGCCCGCGAGGAGGAACGGCGTCGAAATGAAGAAGACGGGGATCTGCGGCGCCAGCTTGTTGATAAGGCCGATGGCGACGTTGAACATCAGTCCGTAAATCAAGAAAGGGCTGGCAAGGCGCAGCATCAGGTCGGTGGTCGCCCGCAGTGTATCCGTCAGGGTGATCAGCATCTTTTGCGGATCGATGACACCGCCGACGGGCGTCGCCGTATAGGATTCCACCAGCGCGCGGAAGATCACGTGGTGGAAATCGAGCATGAACAGCATCAACAGCGCGCTGAAACTCAGCATGTTCGTCAGCTGGTTTTCCGAAGTATCCTCCAGAACATCCATTCCGCCAGGCGCCGTGAAGCCGATCGACATCGTTAGGATGGCGCCTGCATATTGCATGCCGAGCGTGTAAAGCCGAGCGATCAGGCCGTAGACGACCCCCACCATCAGCTCGCTGGCAATCAGGCCGATATAGATCGGCGCCGGCGAGGAGACGCGAGGATAGATCACGTCCCACAGCAGAGGGAGCACGGCCATCGATACCGCGATCGCGACAATCAGCCGGACATTGGTCGGGATCCGGGCGCTGCCGAAGCCGGGAAGCACCATGATGCAGCCACCCATGCGACAGAACGCCAAGAACAAGGCAAGAATAGTCCCCTGCGGGTCGAGAAGCATCAGCACGATCCCTTACGGGTCGGTCATCAGGAGATGGCGCCCAAAATCTTGATCTCGAGTCCCTTTGCAAGCTCTACATGGGAAAGGACTGGAAGCGTGGCGAACAGCCGCTCGATGATCATCCGAACATAGGAGCGTGTTTCGGGTGAGGTTACAAGGACGAAGGGCAGTCCACGATCCATGAATTCACGGATAACTTTCGTCGCCTGCTCGCTGAACTCTTCCAGACTGCGCGGATCGATGTCGAACTCGACGACCTCGCCCTTGGCATCGCGCTTCAGCGCCTGGTGGAAGATCATGTCCCACTTGGTACCTAGGCGCAGCACGCGCAGCACGCCATTGTCGGCCAGGTCGCCGCAAAGCTGCTGCGACATGCGTATCCGGACGTGCTCAACGATCTGCTCCGTCTTGCGCACATGCGGGGCAAGCTCGGCCACGGCTTCCAGGATGAGATGGAGGTTGCGGATCGAGACACGTTCGGCCAGCAGAAGCTTGAGCACGGCCTGCAGACCGGAATAGGACATGTGCGAGGAGCAGATCTCGTCGGCCAGCTTCTTGTACTCCGGGTCGAGCCGGTCGATCAGGATCTTCACGTCCTTGTAGGACAGGAGCTGCGGCAGGTTGTTGCGGATCACCTCGGACAGATGGGTGAGCACCACGGAGACGTTGTCGATCGGGTGAAAGCCTTCGCGCTTCAGGTCTTCCGCGAAGGTTTCCAGAATCGAGACCGCCGGCATGCCGAAGGCCGGTTCGCGGATTTCGTCGCCCGGAATACTCGGCTTGCGGCCGGCCCCGGTTACCACCAGAACGTCGCCCACACGCAGCGTGTTGGAGGCGATCGTCGTCCCGTGCACGCGGATCTGGTAGGATTTCTCCTGGATCATGATGTCGTCGGTGACCTTGATCTCGGGAACCACGAAGCCGTACTGCGAGGCGAACTTCTTGCGCATCTTGCCGACGCGGAAGGCGAGCTCCTGGTGGGCGCCGAGCAGACGGGTGGAGACCTGCTTGCCGAGCGCTAGTTCGATCTCGGCGGTGCGCAGCGCGCTCTTGACCGAATCCTTCTCCGCTTCCTTGTTCTGGACGACCTTCTTCTCCTCGTCCTCGCGGCGCACCTTGTTTTCTGCTTCCAGCTGGCGCGGGATGATCCATGCACCAAAGCCCATGACGGCGCCCAGCGCCGCGAATGGAATCAGTGGAAGGCCCGGCACCAGGGCCAGCATGCCCATCAGGCCCGCCGACATGAAGAGCGCGCGGGGATAGCCGCTCAGCTGGTCGAGGACGGCCTTGTCGGTCGATCCCGCGGTGCCGCCGCGGGAAACCAGAAGGCCGGCCGCCAGCGAAACGATGAGGGCCGGAATCTGCGACACGATGCCGTCGCCGACGGAAAGCTTGACGAAAACGTCTGCGGCTTCGCCGATTTCCATGCCATAGCGGAAATAGCCGATAATGATGCCGCCAAAGATGTTGATCGCCGTGATGATCAGGCCGGCGATGGCATCGCCACGCACGAACTTGGAGGCACCGTCCATGGCGCCGAAGAAAGAGCTTTCCTGCTCCAGCTCCGAGCGGCGGCGCTGCGCCTCCTTGTCATCGATCATGCCGGCGGAAAGATCCGCGTCGATCGACATCTGCTTACCGGGGATGGCATCAAGGGTGAAGCGGGCGCCGACCTCCGCGATACGGGTGGCACCCTTGGTGATGACGATGAAGTTGACCGTCACCAGGATCATGAAGACGATCACACCGATGACGAAGTCGCCCGACATCACGAGACTGGCAAATCCGGCGATCACGCCGCCGGCCGCATCATGGCCTTCGTTGCCGTTGGAGAGGATAACGCGCGTGGTCGCGATGTTCAGCGACAGGCGCACCATCGTCGAGATCAGCAGAATGGTCGGGAACGAGGAGAAGTCCAGCGGTCGCTGGATCCACAGCGAAACCATCAGGATCAGAACCGAAAAGGCAATCGAGAAGGCAAGTCCCATATCGATCAGGAATGTCGGTATGGGCAGAAACAGGACGCACAGGATCGCGATGATGCCGGCGGCAAAGCCGAGATCCCGCCCACTAGGTGCGACTTTGGGTATTGCGAGTGCGGGTGGTTGCGCCATGGTGCATCCGTCTCTTCATGAGAAGGGGCAGACAAGTCTGCCAGTTCACCACCTGCTTAAATTGCGAAGCTTGTGCGAGGATGTGCGCAGCATGAACCGTGGCTAGAAGCCCGACTGCACCCTCGAAAAGACGAGCGTCGCGAAGAGATTGATCTGGGCCCCGATGAACGGTGCCGTCACGCCGAGCGCCACCATAATGGCGACGATCTTGGGAACGAAGGTAAGGGTCATCTCCTGCACCTGCGTCAGCGCCTGCAAAAGAGCAATAGCAACGCCCACGATCATGGCCGTGAGCACGGCGGGACCTGAGGCCACGAGAATGGTCCAGATCGCCGCCTGCATGATATCCAGGGCGTCGGCTTCGTTCATGTCGCCTGCTCCAGCCCGAATCATTCGGGCCATGGTTGATTAGCTCGTCTTACCGTCGGTGTTGGCATCCGTCGAGCCATCGGTCGTGCCTGTGGTCGGCGTCTTGGTCACGATTTCCGAGTCGGAGATGACCACGCCGGCCTGCAGCAGCACCTTCTCATTCTTATCGGTAATAGCAATGACGCCGTCCGAATAGACTTCGACTTCCTTGATCTTGCCCATGACCTTGTCGTCTGCACTCTGAACGTATTTGCCGACGAGATCGCCAGCCCGCGTGAGTGCTTCGGCCTGCAGCATGCTGCGCAGGTGCGAGTTGGTCTGGATCGTCTGCTCCACCTGAGAAAAGGACGCGAGCTGGGACATCTGCTGTCCCGCATCCATGGGATCCGTCGGATCCTGATTCTTCATCTGAGCAATGAGAAGCTGAAGGAAGCTGTCGTAGTTGAGCCCAGCCTTGTCGGCCGCCGCGGAGGTTGCGGCAGCGTTGGCCCAGGGATTGGACGCAGCTGTTGATACAGGATCTACCGCCATGGCGCGATCTCCTTGCGAATCTGTTCGATCGTTGCCGGCGTCATTTCCTGGTTGTTCAGGATCCGGTCCTCGATGGGATAAAGCCCCCGGATGGCCTTCAGAGCGTCGAAGGCCCGACCGGATGCCACCAGACCGTCGATCCGCTTCAGCTCGGCGAGAATTTCGTCGTTCTGGAAGCAGTTGAGCAGCATGCTTACCGACTTGCGGAAGAGTGCCAGGGACTGGTCCTTGCCTTCCGGATTGATCAACATCATCTGGGCGATGAAGTAGAGCTGGCGGAGTGGCGTATTGGCATCTTCAGGCTGAAGAACGTGGTTCTCCAACAGGAAGGTGACGTCGTTCAGAAATTCCAAAGCCACCTTGCGATCGACGCGCAACACAGCGCCGTTGATGAAGATTCGCTCGCCGGATTTCAATGAGATGCGCAGCGTACTTTTCATTTAAGTCCATCCTTGATGATGGTGGTCACGTCGATGATGCCCTGGTAGTTGGTGGACTGCCGCCTTCTGATCCGCTCGCACTCCTTCAATATCCAGATGGCGATGGAGATGAGATTGGCGCGCAGTTCGGTCGCAAGTTCGTTGTCCGGCTGCTTGAGATCTTCGATGAAGCTGATCCAGACGCGCCGTGTGTAGTAGATGGCGTCTATCGTCGCGCGGGAGTAATCGCCGGCGTTCATCGCGGATGTCAGAAGTTCTATGGATCGGTCCAGCGCCTGCCGTTCACGGTCCTTGGCGTCAGCGACGCCATCCTCCATGATCTCGGCATATGAAAACTGGTACATTCATGTATCCTTCATTTTCATGGGACTTCCTTATTCATCAAAGGAAGTTGACTAGGCTCAACTGTTGCAGGCGGGCAGTCAGTGTATAGGCTGTCTCGACCAGTGCCTCGAGACCCTTCACTCTTGTCGAGGCCTCGTAAGCGTCCACCGATTCAAGGTCGTTGAGGTGGATCTCGATGATGTTCATCTGCGCGTCGAGGGTTTCGTTCGCCTTCTTCACGCGTTCGGCAGACAGGCCCAGGGACGCACGCTCGCTCGTCAGTCCCGACATAGCCTGGCCGATGTAGCCGGTAGCACGGGTAACGGCTTCTTCCCGAGCCACTTCAGACATGTCCGCGCTCAGAAACTCCATCGAGACGAGGGATGTCAGGACGAACTTCCGCATTCCCTGGCTGTTCGCGTTCGTCGAGGTCTGCACGATCTCGCTTTGCGTGATGCGGCTCTTCATATTGTCGTCAGCGGCGTTCGAGACGAACGTGCTCCAGAAATCCTGGCCGGCGACGGCTGGGTCATGCGGCGGGTCGGTCAGCGGCGATGTTCCGTCCAGCTTCGCCTCCATCTCATCGAGAAAGGCCGTCATGTCCGCCTTCGTCATGTTCGATTTGGACGCGATGCCATTGTTCGTCATGAAGAAGTTCAACTCCGCATCGAACGCCGTCACTGCGGCCGATCCTTCCTTGGCAACATCCTCGAAAGGTTTTACGTCGGTATTAATACCGGAGAACAGGTATTCGCCGTTGACGGACGTGTTGGTGAAGTTCGAGAACGTGTCGAGCGCGTTCTGCACGGCCGTGCGTGCGACGGTGAGATTGGTCGCGTCGCCGCTGGAACCGATGCCAACCAGCGAGTCCAGGATCCCCTGGCCAAGCTCGGACATTTTCGAGAGCGCTTCTTCCGACGACTCGAGCCTTTGCGTCGCAAGCGAGTTCGTGGTGACCATCGACTTGAGCCGCAGCACGTCGCGCGTCAGGTCGAGGCTGCGGGAGGTCGTTGCGCCGAGTGCTACGCCGACATCGGAATGACGTCCGGTAGTGACCTCCTGCTGGGCAGCCACCATATCCTGCTGCGCCTTGGCGACCGCTGTGCGCATGGTCGTCTGAAGACTGAGGGATGAAACGAAGGAAGTCTTCATGGGTTAGCTCGCCGCCGCCAGGAGTGCCTGCATCATCTCGTCCACCGTCGCCATCAGCTTGGCCGCTGCCTTGTAGGACTGCTCGATGTCGAGCAGCAGTGAAAGCTCTTCGTCCAGGCTGACGCCGGTTTCGCTCGAGTAGGCATCCGTTGCGCGACTGAGCATGGCGAGTTTGTTTTCAGTCGCCGAAGTCGCCGTGCTGCGACGCATCTCCAGCCAGCCCATGGAATCCGCTGCGAAGGCCTGAAGCGAGAACGATCCACCGATTTCGGTCGCATCGTCGAACACGATCTTTGTGTCGAAGGCGCTGTCGAACTTGTTGAGAAGGTCTGAGTAGCCGGTTGATTGAGTCGTATTCGCCACGTAGCCCGGCCCGTTGATCCCGCCGTCGCGGACCAGGTTCGGGTTGCCGGATGGCGGGATGACCAACGGGTTGACCTTGATCCTGTTTGCCAGGCCCGGCTCGATGACACCGTCAACCGGCATTGCTGCCGCCGCGTCCCAGGTAAACAGTCCGGGCAAAGTTGGAAGGGTTGCAGGGATGGCTGGATCGGCTTCTGCGAAAGCCACGATCAGGCCTCGCGCCACCTCGTCGAGCTGACTCTGGAACAGCGGCGCGATTTCGTCGCGGATCTGGAGAAGGGCCTGGAGCGATCCTTCGGCGTTGGTATCGGAACCCACGCCCGCCTTCACGGCAACTCCGTCGATGTAGACCGGGTTGCCGACCGTGGACGCACCGTAGCCGACAGTCGGAGCAAAACTTACCGTCCGGGGGCCTGTCTCAAACAGCGTCGTTCCTTCCGACGTGTAGAGAACCATGTCCTGGTTTTCGCGGATGGACGAGTTGATCCCGACGATCTCGGAGATCTGCTTCAACAAGGTGTCGCGTTCATCGAGCGCATCGTTGGGGTTGCCCCCGACCGCGACTTCCTGCTTCACCTTGTTGTTGGCAACTTCGAACTGCGAGAGGAGCTGATTGAGATTCTCGACGCTCTGGGCAATTTCGCCATCTGCGCGAGTCCGGATAGCCTGCACTTCGTTTGAGGCCGTATTTAAGCCCTTTGCCAGATCCTGGGCGGTGGTCACGACGGTTGCGCCGAGGGTGTTCTCGCTCGGCTTGCTCGCCCAGGTCTGCAGGTTGTTGCGCAGGTTGGCAATGAGAGCATGGGGCGACGTTTCGTAGTCGTTGCCGCCCATGAGCGACTTCATTTCCTCCAGGCCCGCCAGAAGCACCGCCTGTCCGCTATAGGTGGACGAGCTTTCGATCGTCTGGCGCAGCAAGGCCACATTCTGGGATCGTTCGATGCCCACCACAAGCGACCCATTGCCGCTGGTCGTCAGTGCTGCAGAGCGCCGGACATAGTTGGCGTTCTGGGCATTCGCAATGTTCTTTGAAGCAACACCGGATTGAATTCCGGTGTTGTTGAAGACTGATTGCGCCGTATTGAGTGCTGACGAAAGGGTCATGGTGAATGCCTCTGGGAATTATTTCCCGTTACCTTTTCAGGTTGACGAGAACTTCCATAAGTTCGGAACCGGTCTGGAAGACCTTGGAGTTGGCAGTGTAGTTGCGCTGCGATTCGATCATCGAGGTGAGTTCCTCGGCGATATCGACGTTGGAATCTTCGAGCGCGTTGGAGATGATGGTGCCGTAGCTGCCGTTGCCGGCATAGCCCATGACGATGACGCCGGAGTCATTGCTTTGCGTATAGACGTTACCTGCCAGCGGCTTCAGCTGATCAGGGCTCTGCACATCCGCCATTGCGATGCGGTACTTCGGCTCCAGGTCGCCGTTGGAGTATTTCAGGAAGACGATGCCGTCGTCGCTGATTTCATGGCCAACGACGTTGCTGGCAGCGTTGCCGTCTATCTTGCCGTTACCGACCTTGAAATCGGACGAGAGCTGGGTCGAACCGCCGATGTCGATGGTCAGGCTGTTGAAGACCGCACCGCCCAAAACCATGGACTGCGTTGTTAGCGAGCGCGGAGTGACTACCTTGCCGAGTTCATCGAACTCCATCGCGGGGATCCTGCCGATACCGTTGGACGGCGCGCTGATACCCGTAGTTCCAGGGTCAGAAGTTACAGCGGAGAAGTCGAGGGTCATGGCTCCGAGAGTGCCGGTCGCTGGAATAACCAATGCACCGCCGGGAATAGCGAAGGGCGCCGCATTCAGCGGTGTGGTCGAAGTCATCCCGTCATAGACATTGACGCTCCAGCCCGTTGCACCCTTGGTATAATCGTAGCGCAGGGTCCTTGCATCGCCGTTCTGATCATAAGCGATCTCGGTCGTCCGGAAGGACGTACCGTTGGCTGCAAGAGAGTCCAGGTTGCCGGTTGCGGTTGCGTCCGTGGTCGCATCGGTCGCCGGGTCGAAGGCACGGCTGAGGAGCGACGTGCCCTCGTAGGCAACATCGACAGTCCACGAGTTGTCCGCTCGCTTCGTGTAAGTAATGTCGAGAAGGCGGGTATTGCCCTGTGTGTCGTAGGCCTTGAGCGAGGTCTTCTTCTCGTAGCCGACAGCTTCCTGTGAGGGAAGGTTGACATCAAGGATACCGCCGGTCGATGCGGTGGCGTTCAAGGAACCGGAAGACAGGTTGACTTCCGTCAGTCCGTCAAACCCGTTGACGACGATGGTAGGGTCTTCCGTCGACGAATATTCGTAGCCCATCAACGTGAAGCCGGCCGCGTTCTGCAACGATCCGTCGGACATACCCGTGAAGTTGCCGGCGCGCGTCAGGTACTCGACCCCGTCGGTGCCTTGAACGATGAAGAAACCGCGGCCATTGATGGCGAGATCGGTTGCCGACGTCGTGTAGGTGAATGTGCCCTGCGAGGAGATCGAGTAACGCACGTTGGTGGTGACGCCGCCCGAGTTGTAGGAACCCTCGCCCGACGGCAGGATCAACGAAGAGAACTGCGTGGAAGCCTTCTTGTAGCCAGCGGTCGAGGCGTTGGCGATGTTGTCGCCCACCGTGCTCAGGCGGTTGGCCTGGGCGTTCATTCCGGACACGCCGGTTCTCATGGTTCCGTAGAGGCTCATCTTAAATCCTCGTTATCGCTTTATACCGGGAGAGTAGGCGGTGGGCCTTGCGTGAAGCTGTCTGGTTTCCGCTTCCCTGAGACGAGGCGGAAACCTCAGATGCGTTAGCTCCAGTCGATGCAGTATCCAAGGAAACGCTTGGAATCGACAGGATCGTGGCCGAGGCGCTTGCGCAGCTTCTTGCGCAGCTTGCTGATGTGGCTTTCCACGACGTTCTCTTCGACTTCCTCGTCGAAGATGCCGTAGATGGCGTTGAAGATCTGGGTCTTCGACACGCGGCGGCCGCGGTTTGCGACCAGGTATTCGAGGATCCGGCGCTCACGGCGCGGCAAAGCAAAAACTTCGCCTGCGATTTCCGGGTCCCGACCGTCCGAGAACACCCGGATCTGTCCGACGTCCGTGTAGTTGGCGATGGCCTTCAGGCGGCGACGGATCGCAGCGGCACGCGCCAGGATCTCGCGAGGGTGGACGGGTTTGCGCACGACGTCGTCAACACCGCTGTCGAAGAGCGCCAGGGTCGCATCCAGCGAGGGATGATCGCTGACAGCAATCACGGGCGCCTGGGACCTGTCCCGGATCGTCCGCGGCAGCTCGAGCATGCGATCCCCCTGACCGATCAGGAAGGCTTCCACAGCGTGGATGTCGCCGTCTGCTGCCGTGCTGACCCATTCGGCAAACTCTGAAGGATCAAAGCCTGTGGAAGGGATGCCCTCGCGACCAAAAAGGGATGTATAGCCGTCTTTAACGAGCTCGCGCTCATCAACCACTACGATCATTCGCCGCCTCCGAATCAGTTGTGGTGTTTCAATGTCCCTATGGGTACGAATCGCGGGAATCGGGCACAAGCTGCAGGAAGTTAACTAAACAAATTAATAGTTGATTAACCACTGCGCAGCGATTTGCACTAGATCTAGTGGCATTGGACGCGAAGAGGCACAATTATCCGGTGGATAACGTTAAGACTTTCCTCATAAAGGGATTGCCTGACCAATTTTTGCCCCAAACACGCCACACGTCCGCATACGAGTCTTCGACGGCAGAGATTCAATCTAAAATTGTCAATTTGTGCAGAACTGGCTGGCGTTCGTGGTCCATTTTCCGTAACCGGTTGCGACCAGATTGCTGATCACCCGACAGACATATTTTTTCTGCGCCGGGTCGTTGTTCGGCCCCGCATGGTATCTGGCTACCGCCATTGTCCAGGTCTCGTGACGCTGGTGGAGATTGTGGAGAAACTTGGCTGCGTACTCGACGTTGCGGCGCGGCTCGAACATCTCAGCCGCCGACGCAAAATTCTCGCCATGGAAATGATGGTTGATCTGCATGCAGCCGATGTCAATGAGCTTGCGCCCTTCCCGTCTGGCTGTGTCAAACACGCCCAAGGCAGCGCCTTGTGAAGGCGGATAATAGGCCTTGCCCTCGACGTTCATCGCATAGGGATAGAGGCTCCCTTTGCGCCCGGTTTCAGTTAGTCCCACCGAGTACAGGATGCCCTCGGGTATACCGTATTTGGCGGCAGCGGCCTGGATTTCTCTTTCACAGGCGCCGTCTGACGCCGCCATCGCCTCAGAGATACAACTGCCCAGCATGAGCATCGCTAGCAGCGCCAGGACCGAAGGCTGCCGAAGTATCCAGCGAGGAGTCATTGTCGAAATTCCTGTTATCGCCCGTCTGTTCGAAGCGTTGACCGGATTGATCCCGGTTGGCTCCGCTCTGCCGCTCGCCATTGCCTGCCATCTGTTGGCCGTTCTGCGCCCCCTGCTGCCCCTTCTGGCTGTCCGTATCAGCCGTCGGTGCGACGCTGATCGTCACCTGGTCAACCGAAAAGCCCTGGGCTCGCAAGGCATCAAGCATGCCACTGCTGTCATCGCTTAATTGCTGAAGGGCGGCACGGGTCTCCACCGTCAGGTGAACGTGGAGCTGCTCGCCGCTCATCTTCAACGTGGCGGTGACCGCACCCAGGGCATGTGGGTTCATCTGAAGCTTCAGCATGTGAACCACGGAGCCGGAGCTGCTCTGCGCGGCAGTATTGGACAGCGTCGCATCCGGCTGCATCGCCGACGACCAGCTCTGGTCGCCGACCATGGCTGCCATGATCGAAGCGCTATTGGATCCGTTCGGCAGGCCGACGATGCGGCGGGAGTCCAGAACCAGGACATTCTCGACCGACGACGGGCCCGTCTTGGCTTCGGATCCGGCACGCTCGTTCGCCTGAGCCGCCTGCGTCAGCTCCGCATTGATGCTGCCGTTCTTGGCATTGATGAACTTGAAATCGCGCTCGGGCTTGACGTCCGGCTCATCCGCAGACGGCATGTCGAGGACAGCTTCCGCGGAGGCGCCCTTGCGCGTGGTATCGGCGTCTACACCTGCGGCTGTCTTCGCCGCGCTCTCGCCAACGGCGGCTCTTCGTCCATCGCCTGCGGCCGCTGAACGCGGCGAGCCGGCATTGGCTGCCGATGCGGCGGTGGCCGAATTCAGTCCGGACAGAATGCTCAGGAGGTCTGCAGCGCCTCCGGTTTCGCCTGTTGCCTCAGTCTTATCGCTTGTGGCGTCGTCATCCGCAACCACTTCTGCGTCGTCAGACTCAGAACCGGGACTGCTGTTGCTGCCGTCTTGCGGATTGCGCTGAACCTGCCCCTTGCCACTCGGAAAGACCGACGAAATGGACGCTCTGCTCGTTTGGTTGTGATCTTCCGCCGTCTGCTCGCCGGCTTCATTCAACGCCGTCTTGACCGAACGCCTGGTGCCTTCCGCTACCGGCGCGTCCTCGCTTTGGGCCTCCGTCTGGCGAGACATGCGTCCCTCACCGACCGCGGCTTTCTCATCCGACGATGCGCCACGTCCTGCCTTTGACAAAGCGCTGGAGAATCCGTCTGCGCCGCCTTCCATTTCACCGGTGCTGCGTCCCGTTTTCTTCTGCGCGCGGTCTGCTGGCGCAGGTGATGAAAGAACCTCAAGCGTCATGGTGTTGTACCTTCTTCCTTCAGAAGATCATCGATGGCACTGAGCTTGGAACGGCCGGTGTCGACAAAGGTCTGGAATTCGTCGTCGAACTTGACACCGCTCACCGCCGGCGCGGATTCCGCAACCTCGGCAGATCCCGGCGCTTCATCGCGGGGAGACGCATTCGCTACGCTTGCGTCCGGTGTCTCTGGCATTGTACGCGGCGCATCTTGCGCCAGGCTTTCGTTCACGGGTTGACGCAGCACCTCCTCTGCAACGGCCTGGGCAGCCTGGCGAAGGGCACGGTCACGAGGGGATAGCTGGTCGTCCTCAATCTGAGAGATATCCTGCATCGCCGCACCGACGTTCGCCGTCGACACGTTGGCGAGCCCACTGTAGAGGCGAGCAAGCGCCTCAGGCGCCTCCGCATCCAGACCCGACAGAGCCGCAGCGCGACCAGACGCCAAGCGAGCAAGATTATTCTTGCCCATCACTGCGGCACTTCTGGCGATCCGGAGAAAAACCTCACGCCGGCGGTCGATGTCCATGAACTCTACCGTGCCATCGATGTCGGCCTCGACGATCTTGGGGTAATGCTCGACGACCAGTTGCACGAAGAAATCGGCAAACTGGCTGGCATATGGTGAGTGAACGAAGCGGCGCGCATACTTGCGGGAATAGTCCAGCCCTCTGTCGACCAAGTCGGCATCAACGGCGATGGCGACGGATCTGCGCAACGCGGCTTCCTCGACGATCGTGCCGGGGGCAGCCAGTCGGGCCATGTCGTAGTAGGTCAGCGCCCCCGTCGGATCGGTCGGCACCATCACGTTGCCGCTGACGAGCGCAATGTAGGCGCCGATCTTCTGGTCTCGATATTCGACTGCCATGTCGCCAAGGGACTTGGCAACAAGCGTTCCCTTCCCCGCCAGGTACTTTCGCAGCGCATCGGCCACGCGGCTGTCGAAGTTGCCGGCCACGTCGCGGCCGACGAGGTATTCCAGGGTCGCCGGATTGCCACCGCTCATGGCATAGATCAGCGCGGCGTCGACGTTGCGGGTATCTTCGAAAATCGTCGGATCCGCAGTCCGAAGCCGCTGATCGATCTTGCCGAGCATGAACCGCTGCATCTCGCCGGCAGAGTGGTCACCGGAAACGACCGTGTCCTGCACGAACTGCAACGAGCGCAGCATGATGTAGGGAGCAAGGGCGGCGTCATCCTGTGCCGCCACCTGCGAAGGCCATATCGCCAAGGCGACTGCAGTGGCGATGACGAATGGCCGAAATGCCGCCAGGGCCATCCTCATCCCTCGCCTGCCTGAAGAAGAATTTCGATCCGCCGGTTGCCGGCCGCGAGAGGATCTTCGGGAAGTTGGAGACGGCGGTCGGCAAATCCCGAGACCTGCTTGACGCGCCCCTCATCCAGTCCCCCACGCACCAGCATGTAGTAGGCGCTATGGGCACGAGCCATGGACAGGCGCCAGTTGTCGTTCTCCGTCCCCTGGAACTGTCGACCGTCCGTATGCCCGCGCACGAGGATGTTGCCCTGGCGCCCGTCGAGGATCTGACCGATCTTCTCCATTGCCAAGACCATTTCCCGGCGCGGAACCGCAGAGCCCACGTTGAACATTGGATCCACATTCTGGTCGGAAATGGTCACCAGCAGGCCGCCTTCGGCCGGCGTGACCACCAGCCCCTCGGCAAGCTTGCCGGCAACACCCTGGATCTGCGCTGCGATCTGGTCGCGAAGCTCTTCCGCCGCCTCTTCGGGATCTGCCGGCTCTGCGTCGAGTTCCGGCGGAGGAGCGTTATCGCTCACTGCCGCCTCCTCCACGACCTTCTCTTGCTCTTGCGTCTCTGCGACGCTCTCGTTCGGCGGCACGTCAGGAAGCGCCGTATCGGAACGTGGCTGCGGCATCGCCAGTGCCACGTCCTGCTCTTCAGCCGGCGTCACCTCCTGCGCGCTCTCAGCCGCCTCCTTGCGATCCTCGGCGCTTGTCACCTGTACCTGTTGCGTCCAGAAATCCGGATCGAACGGATCGCGATAGGCCTCGCCGCCGTCTGCTCCCGTCGCCGGTCCCGATTCCGCCGCGCCACCTTCGCCCTTGGCGCTGACGTTGGCCTGCTGGCCCACTTCCTGGGCGATCTCCGCCAGCACAGAATACGGGTTCTCGAAATAATCGGCTTCGGAGTAATTGGTTTCGTCGCCGGAGGTGGACGTCATATCCTCACCGGTCGCAGCCGCCGCACCGATGGTTTCGCCGTCTGCCTTGACCTTGGAGCGTTCGCTCTGCTCATCCCCTTCCGCCTGATCGACGGGCTTCTCGAGCCCTTTTTCGGCGGGCGTTTCGTCGGAAAGCTTGATTGGGTTGAAGTAGCTGGCCATCGAGGCCTTGGTTTCCTCGTTGGCGGCGTTGACGAGCCACATCACGAGGAAGAACGCCATCATCGCCGTCATGAAGTCGGCGTAGGCGATCTTCCAGGCGCCGCCATGGGCACCTTCGTGGTCGCCTTTATGGCGCTTGACGATGATGATCTCGTTCTTGCCGTGGTGATGGTTTTCGCCGTCGCTCACGCCAGCACCTCCCTCAGCCGAGCCGCCCAGGCCGACAGACGCGTCACGAGCGCGGAATCACCAATCTCGGCGGAGATGTCCAGATCGTTCGCCTCGATGTGGCGCAGCAGCGTCGCGTGGTTCTCACCCAGCGCCGCGCTCAATTTCTCATACAGGTTGAGAGGCCCGCGAAGCGTTACCGCCGCAACCTCACCTTCCAGGATTGCGACACGAAGGAGCTCCGCCAGGTCTGCAACCGCCTTGGCAATCAGCACCTGCTCGACG
The DNA here is from genome assembly GCF_056530405.1 of Rhizobium sp. PK7-22. Lineage (NCBI taxonomy): Bacteria > Pseudomonadati > Pseudomonadota > Alphaproteobacteria > Hyphomicrobiales > Rhizobiaceae > Rhizobium > Rhizobium sp. PK7-22. The sequence continues at coordinate 1,320,000 of NZ_CP096514.1, read as the reverse complement.
ACCGGCGCCAGCACCTTGGCCGTCTGATCGCTCACCGCTTCTGCAATGAGCAAGGCGGCTTCACTCATCTTCTTCTCCACCAGGGTGGAAATCTCGTGCTCATGCAATGCCTTGGTCGCCGCCAATTCATCGGCATGCGCCTTCAGGAGCTGATCGCGCTCCTCGTCCCACGCGCGCTGCGCCTCCACGGTGCCCGCTTCATAGCCTTGCGCATGCGCCGCGGTCCGCTCGGCATCGATGTCGACAGGCACCTCAAGGGGGACTTCCGGAAAATCGAGGTCTCCACCGAAGTCAAAGCCGCCCACGTCGTCGGCCAGGATCGGAGGCGGTGGAGGCGCCTCGCCGAAGTCCTTCAAGTAGCGGGCAATCGAGGCCGTCATAGCTTTTCCTGCTCTTTACTGTCCCGCCGCGAAATCCCGGCATCCTTCCCGAACTTCGGCGAACCTGCGCTTCCGCTGCTCCTTGCGCGCGAAGGCGCAGTCCAAGCGATTGCCGAAACGGTACCGGATCAAACTTGCGCGAAGATGAATGGGTTGGGACAAAAGCCTGGCGTTGTTCCAACACCTCAACCCTGTTCGATCTCTGACTACTGCCGGAACAGCGTCAGGATGCTCTCGGCGTTGGTATTGGCGATCGACAGAGACTGAATGCCAAGCTGCTGCTGCGTCTGAAGCGCCTTGAGACGAGTCGATTCCTCGTTCATGTCGGCATCCACCAATCGGCCAATGCCCTTGTCGATCACGTCGACCAGAGACGCTATGAAGTCTTCCTGAAGATCGACGCGGCTCTGGATGGAGCCAAGGCTCGAGGCGGCGCTGGTCATCGCAAGCAGTTGCCGGTCCACGAAACTCGTCATGATGTCGAGAACATCCTGATCTTCGGCGAGTGAGCCGGGCACAAGTCCGTTCAGGGACGCGCGCACGACGTCGAGTTTGGTGATGTCGATCGTCACGACCGACATGTCGATCCTGCGGTTGTTCAGGTTATTGACCGGCGAAACCACGAAGAAGAAGTCGTCGGTGCCGTCATTGTAGACTGCCGTGGTGACAACAGTACCTCCCGCTGGATCCGGGGTCGTTACCTCGACCCAGGTGTTGTCCGTGATCTTGTAGTAGGATGAGCCTCCGACCTCATAGATGGAGGCGTCGGCGTTTCCATCTGCGCCAAGCGTGGCCAGATCAGTGTCGGAGAAGGTCGGCACTGCGTATCGGCTGTTCGTCGTGATGCCTGTATCGGTTTCAGACACGGTCACGGCCGCTTCGTTGGCAGAGACGTAGGCAAGATCCTGATCGAGGATGCCCAGCTTGCCGCCGCTTGTATCAAAGAGAACGGTGCTGGAATCGAGGACGTAATCGACGGTGGTGACAGCCACCTCGCCGGACGGGCCGCGGGTGAAGGCCGCCACGACCTCCTTGATCTGAGGGCTGGCTATCGCAGGGCTGCCGCCGTCGCTGATACGACCCTGAATCCAGTTCTCGCCCGAGAAGCTCGCGGATTCGGAAATGCTGCTGAGCTGCTCCTGGAGCTGCGTGATTTCTTCCTGGATCTTGGAGCGATCGACGCCGACACCATAGGCCGCGACCAGCTTCGACTTGATTTCCTGGACTGTCGCGATCGCGCTGTCCATCGCTTCGTAGGCCGTATCCACCTTGGCGGCGCCGAGCCCCAACGCGTCCTGAACAGTCGAAAGCGTAGAGCTGTCGGACCGCATGGTGGTCGCGATGGACCAGTAGGCGGCATTGTCCTCGGCTGTTTCCACCCGAAGGCCCGAGGACACCCGCGCCTGGGTCGTCTCGAGGTTACGATCGATCGACCGAAGCGTCTGGAGCGCCGCCATGGCGGCGACATTGGTGAGGATACTGGTCATTGCCTTCTGCCTCTGTCGTGAATGCACGGTCCTCCCGAACGGGAGGGCGACGACGGGAGGGCTTCATGCAATGCGCCCTGCAGTCCCATCATGGGGGGCGATCCGTCGTTCGTTAACAAATCGTTAACAACGGCAGTTAACAGTCGAGGCTTGCGTCTGGCAATCTTTCAAATCTTTCCTTCCGGTCAATGACAGGTTTCGCGCAAGCTCCGGACGAGCGAAAACCGCGCCCCTGGTGGAGCGCGGTTTCCATCCGAATACCTGCCTGTCAGCGGCGGGACGAACCGCCCCAGCCTAGGGCGCCGCCTACTGACGGAAGAGCGACAGGATATTTTCGGAAGCGGTATTGGCGATGGAGAGCGACTGGATGGCCAGCTGCTGCTGTGTCTGCAGCGCCTTCAGTCGTGTCGATTCCTCGTTCATGTCGGCATCCACCAGACGGCCGATGCCGGAGTCGATCGAGTCCGTAAGAGCCGCGATGAACTCTTCCTGCATCCCGATGCGCATGGCGATGGAGCCAAGATCGGCGGTGGCGCTGATCATCGCTTCCAGAGCAACGTCCGTTGCCTGTACCATGACATCCAGTTCTTCGTTCGTCAGAGCCGTGATATCTACCAGATCCAACGAATTCGGCGCTTCGACATTCGTTCCTGCTGGAATGGGCGTGGTATCGACGGACCAACCGACCGGACCCGCGCTGGTCGCCGCCACTTCCTGACCGGGAACCGTGGTGGCATCCACGGCCTTGACCCACACTCCCTGAACCTTGACGTAGTCGGCTGCGGGCGTCGCGGTGTTGGCGTAGTTGCCCTCGAAGGTGGCACCATCAGCGATCAGGGCGTCGATGGTGTAGGCCAGGACGGTGTGCTTTGACGTGACGCCGTTGGTATTGATGTCCAACGTGATCGATGCAGGCGTAACGTTGAAGGTCCGATCGAGGATGCCCAGATCGCCGCCCTCGTCGAACAATACGGTGTTGCCGCTCAGGTCATAGATGATCTTCTTAACTGCGACCGCGCCATCTTCAGAGCGAATGAACGACCCAACGACGTTCTTCTGGACCGTGTTGCCGGTGGCGTTGGTGAGATCGGCCTGCATCCAGTTCTCACCGGAGAAGGAAGCTGCCGATGCGATGCTGCGGAGTTGTTCCTGCAGCTGCTCGATCTCCTCCTGAATCTTGGCGCGGTCCACACCTTCTTCGGTTGCCGCTACCATTTTCGCTTTGATTTCCTTGACGACTTCCACAGCGCTTTCCATTGCTGCATAGGCCGTATCGACCTTCGCCGCGCCCAGTCCCAGGGCATCCTGGACGGCCGAGAGCGCCATGTTGTCCGACCGCATGGTGGTCGCGATCGACCAGTAGGCGGCGTTGTCGGAAGCTGTTCCTACGCGCAGACCGGTGGAAACCCGTGCCTGTGTTTCTTCCATGCCGTCGTCGATGGAACGGAGGGTCTGAAGTGCAGCCATCGCTGCTACGTTGGTGAGAATGCTTGTCATGTTGATTGCCCCTTTATTGGCTAGATGAGGGACATCCCGGAAGCGCCGGGAACGATGGTCTGGCCTAATGCCGTTAACCGCTTCTTCGTCTAGGTTAACCCATCGTTACGATGATTGCAGTTAAGCCGGCCATGGTTAACAAACCTTAAACGAGATCTTATAAAGTTAACAAAACGCGAAAGGCCGCCCTCGCGGGCGGCCTTGATGGTCGAAGTTGCTGATCGGATCAACGGAAGAGCGTGAGGATGCTTTCCGATGCGCTGTTGGCGATGGACAGCGACTGGATGGCCAGCTGCTGCTGCGTCTGCAGGGCCTTCAGGCGGGTCGACTCTTCGTTCATGTCAGCGTCAACGAGGCGGCCTACGCCCTTGTCGATGGAGTCGGTCAGCTTCCCGACAAATTCCTGCTGCATGTCGATACGCATGCCGATCGAACCAAGGTCGGCAGCTGCGCTCGTCATGTCGGTCAGAGCGGCATCGACGCCGGAGATCAGCGTATCAAGCGCGGCATTCAGGATACCGACGATGTTGATATCCTTGATCGAGCTCGGGGCTGCCAAGTTGGTTGCAGGAGCACCGGTGGCCGTAGTATCCACGCCGTAGTAGACGCCACCTTCGTCGTGCACGGCTTCCTGGCCCGTGCCGCTCACATCAACAGCCCTGACCCAGTTGGTGTCGTCCACCTTGACGTAGAAGTCGGTACCACCGACATCTGCCAGCTGCGTGGTGACGCCGCCGACTGTATTGGTCGTGAAAGTCGCGTTCTGGGCAATCAGATCATCGACAGAATAGGCAGCCCTGGTGGTTGTGGAAGCTACACCGTCGGTGTTGACCGTAAGGGTGACGCTCTTCTGCGAGACGTTGTAGACCTTGTCGAGGATACCCTGGTTGCCAGCAGCCGAGGTGTCGAACAGGACGTTGCTGCCATCCAGCGCGTAGTTCACCTTCTTGACCGAAACGCTACCGTCGTCGCCGCGGACGAAGGAGGCGACAACGGTTTTCGTGGTGGCAACACCAAGGTCCGACTGCAACCAGTTTTCACCCGAGAAGGATGCTGCCTGGGCGATCGAGGTCAGCTGATCCTTCAGCTGGTCGATTTCCTCCTGGACCTTGGCCTTGTCGATGCCGTCTTCAGTCGCGGCAACGAGCTTGGCCTTGATTTCCTTGACGACTTCAATGGCCGAATCCATACCGGCGTAGGCGGTATCGACCTTGGCCGCGCCGAGGCCGAGAGCGTCTTCTACGGCGGCAAGAGCCATGTTGTCCGAACGCATGGTCGTTGCGATCGACCAGTAAGCGGCGTTGTCCGAAGCGGAACCAACGCGCATGCCCGAGGAAACGCGAGCCTGAGTTTCTTCCATGCCGGAAGAGATCGTGCGCAGGGTGGAGAGCGCAGCCATGGCTGCGACGTTTGTCAGGATGCTAGTCATATTATGGGTGCCCCTTGAATGGCTGATTTGGAAAGGGACATTCCGGGCAATACCGGGAGCCGGCGCACAGCATCATGCTTACTAACCTTTTAATAAATAAGGTTAACTCGCCGTCTCGATAGGGCTAGGTAACGCCAGTTTGGTTAATGAAGACCTAAGCGAAGGGGCCAAAGCAGCACAGCCACAGATTTTATTTTACAGCCTTTGCGTGCGCGCGCGCGTGCCAGAACATGCTTAAAAAAAGGTGAAGCCGCACCTGTTTCCAGGTGCGGCTTCTTTGCAACGATACGTTCGTGAGGCTCGATCCGATTAACGGAAGAGCGACAGGACGTTCTGCGAGTCGGAGTTTGCAATCGACAGAGCCTGGATCGCCAGCTGCTGCTGCGTCTGCAGGGCCTTCAGGCGGGTCGACTCTTCGTTCATGTCGGCGTCGACCAGGCGGCCTACACCCTTGTCGATCGAGTCGCTCAAGTTGTTGACGAACTCTTCCTGCATGTCGATGCGCATGCCGATCGAACCAAGATCAGCAGCAGCGCTTGTCATGTCGTTCAGAGCCGCGTCAACACCGGAGATCAGGGCATCGAGCTCGGCGCTATCCATCCCTACGATATCGATGTCCTTGATCGAAGACGGAGCGTCCAGGCTGCCAGGCAGGTTGTCTGTATCAACACCGTAGAAGACGCCGGTTTCATCATGTACGGCTTCCTGGCCGGTGCCAGTCACATCCTTTGCCAGCACCCAGTTGGTATCATCGACCTTGACGTAGAAGGTACCAGCGACTTCAGCGAGCTGCGTCGACTTGGTGCCGCCAGCAGGGGTATTGGTGGTGAAGACGGCGTCGTCAGCGATCAGGTCATCAACAGAGAACGCTTCTACGGTAACCTTCTCAGTCACACCGTCGATGTTGACGGAGAGCGCCACGCTCTTCGCGGTCACGTTGTAGACCTTGTCGAGGATACCCTGGTTGCCAGCAGCCGAGGTGTCGAACAGGACGTTGCTGCCATCCAGCGCGTAGTTCACCTTCTTGACCGAAACGCTACCGTCGTCGGCGCGGACGAAGGAGGCGACAACTGTCTTCGTGGTGGTAGTACCAAGGTCCGACTGCAACCAGTTTTCACCCGAGAAGGATGCCGCCTGAGCGATCGAGGTCAGCTGATCCTTAAGCTGCGTGATTTCTTCCTGGACCTTGGCCTTGTCGATGCCGTCTTCAGTCGCGGCAACGAGCTTGGCCTTGATTTCCTTGACGACTTCGATGGCCGAGTCCATACCGGCATATGCGGTGTCGACCTTGGCGGCGCCGAGGCCGAGAGCGTCGGAAACGGCCGAAAGAGCCATGTTGTCCGAACGCATGGTCGTTGCGATCGACCAGTAAGCGGCATTGTCCGAAGCGGAGCCGACCTTCAGGCCGGAGGAGATCCGTGCCTGGGTGTCTTCCATGCCGGAAGAGATCGAACGCAGGGTGGAGAGAGCCGCCATTGCGTTGGTGTTTGTAAGAATGCTCGACATAATGTTTGTCCCTTTGACAAAATACTGATGGGGGACATACCGGCTGGGTTTCCCGCCCGGTCACGTACAGCTCGGCTTCATGCCACTCGGTGCCGCATCTTGGCTACCAAACCCGTCGTGTGAGGACGAAACTGGCAGCGAATCCTTGCCAACTTCTTAAATTGGCAAGGTCACCGAGGCGCTTGGTAAAGACTTCGTTAAGGGGAGCGGTTAATTACGAGAAGGACCGCACAAGGCTGCCGACCAGCAGGTTCCAACCGTCTATCAGGACGAAGAACAGGATCTTGAACGGCAGCGAGATGGATGTCGGCGGCAGCATCATCATGCCCATAGCCATGGTGATGGCGGCCACGATCATGTCGATCACCAGGAACGGCAGGATGATCAGGAAGCCGATCTCGAAGCCGCGGCGGATCTCGGACAGCATGAACGCCGGGATCAGGACGCGGTAATCGATCGCTTCGGGCGTACCGACGCTCTGGCCTCGTTCTTCGGCCAGGTCGACGAACAGGGACAGGTCCTTGTCGCGGGTGTTGACGCTCATAAAGCCGCGGAACGGTTCGGCAATGCGCTGGACCGCTTCGGTCTCGTCGATCTGGTTCTCGAGCAGCGGCTGCACGCCTTCGTTCCAGGCGCGGTCGAACGTCGGCGCCATGACGTAGAAGGTCATGAACAAGGCCATCGAGATCAGGACGAGGTTGGAAGGCGCCGTGCCCAGCCCCATGCCGGACCGCAGGATCGAGAACGCGATGATGAAGCGCGGAAAGCTCGTCACCATGATCAGGATGCCGGGGGCAACCGAAAGAACGGTGAGGAGGCCAAAGGTGCGGATAATCCATGCGGCTGCGGAGCCGTCCACGGGTATGTTCAGGAGGTCGGCCGGCGACTGCTGTGCAAGAGCAAGGCCAGGAGCCGCCATCACGGCGAAAACGAGGAAGATCAGCCGAATCATGCGATCACAAGGGTTCTGAACATTACCCTTCGATCTCATCCTTGCACCCACGGGTCAACAAGTGCTGCCAATGATCCCCCGTTATCAGAAGATGGCGCCGTCCGGGATCTATTCGATGACCATGGTGCGGAACATGACCTTGGAGACCTTGCCTTGTGAACGCATGTCGACGCGCTCCTGGATATCGTCCCGCAGATACTGGAAACCGCGCGGTCCTTCGATCTGCTGGAGGGAGACGGTGCGCATGTAGGCCAGGATATCCTGGTGGATCTCCTCGGCCAGCGGCAGTTCGGCGGGGCCCTTGAAGGCCAGCGCCACCTCGAGCCGGATCCAGCTGTCTGAGGGATAGGCAAGGTTCGTGGTGATCGGATCGAGAAGCACCACACCGTTCGCTTCGGTGGCGATCTTCGGGATGCCGTCTTCCTCCCCTCCGCCATGCCCCCCGGCGGCGTCGGTTTTGGCGGTGGCATGCTCCTCGACCGGTGCCGCTGGCGCAATCATGCCACCGAGAACCCAGCCGCCGCCGCCGCCGATCAGCGTCAGGACCGCAACGCCGGCGATCAGCATCATCGGAGACTTCTTCTTGGCTGAACCTTCAGTGCCTTGCGTATCGTCCATTGCCTTGTCCTATTCCGGCGCCTCTGCCCTAGAATGGCGAGAAGAGGTCGACCACCTGCTGGCCCACCGGCGGCTGCTGAACTTCCGTCAGACGACCGCGGCCGCCGTAGGAAATGCGTGCTTCGGCGATGCGTTCGTAGGAGATGGTGTTGTCGGCATCCACATCCTGCGGACGCACGATACCGGCGACATTGAGAATGCGGATTTCGTGGTTCACCCGGACCTCCTGGGAGCCGCTGATCAACAGGTTGCCGTTCTCGAGAATGCCAGTCACCACTGCCGCGACCAGCAGCTGCAGCTTTTCCGAACGTTCCGTGGAGCCTTTTCCAGCCGAATCGGTGCTGGAATCGGTTCCCAGGTCGCCGCTCGTACCGGTGTCCGTGCTGAAGCCCAGGAAGTTTGAGACATTCGCGCCCCAGGTCAGGCTCGTACCATTGGTCCGGCTACGCTCTGTCTCGTTATCGAACGACGCGCGGTCGTTGATCTGAATGTTAACGGTCAGGATGTCCCCGACGTTCAACGCGCGCGCATCCTTGAAGAGCGCAGCCTGGGAGTCGGACCAGAGCGAATAGCCATTGGACATCTGGCGGGGCTGTTTCGGATAGGAGGACATCTGCGGCGCCGAGGCATACTGCAGGCCGCTGCCGATCGGGCTCATGGACGGCGCGTTGCCGATTTCCCTGATCGTCTGGCTTTGGCATCCAGTCAGCAGGAGGATGGCCATAAGGGCAGGTGAGCGCTTCATCATGAGGGTTCTTTCGAAGTATTGGGATCGGAAGCGCTGGAGATGATCGTCGCGATCATGCCGGCCTTCTGCGGGTCCATTTCACTGAGTACGAGACCGGATTGCCGCGCGGGTAGCTTCATGATGATAGCCGCCGCCACTTCCAGGTTCATTTCTTCAAGTTGCGGCGCCGCAGCGTCCGCCTTCATGGTCTTGAAGATATCCACGAGGCCGGCTTCCGCCCGCACCAGGAAGTCGTTGCGACGCTTCAGCCAGTCCTCGTATTCGGCCTTGCGGCTTTCCAGAACGGAGATGCGCTGGTCCACGTCTGTCTGCAGCGTTTCAAGCTCCTGCTTCTGCAGCAGGTAGCGCTGGTCACGCGCGGCGTCGGCGATATTGGTGCAGAACTGCTGGATCTCGCTCTCGGGAGACGTGGCGGATACCGCCGCCGGCTCTTGCGCGCTAACCTGCGGAACGAGCATGACGATGGCGCTCAATGCCAGCATCTTGCGGATCAGTCCCCTGGAGACGCTCACGGTGATGGACGAAGATGCTCTGGTCATTGCAGCACGAGCTCCGCTTGCAGGGCGCCGGCAGACTTGATGCCCTGGAGGATTGCGATGATGCCGTCGGGTTTGACGCCGATGTTGTTGAGACCGGCGACGAGGGTGCGAAGGTCTGGCCCCTCGACAATTGCAACCGGCCCGCCATCCTTCATCGCCATGATATCGGTTTCGGGCTGAACAGCGGTGACACCGCGGGAAAACGGTTCCGGCTGAACGATCTGGGGCGTTTCGGTCACTTGTACCGTCAGCGTTCCGTAGCTGACGGCGACGCGGGAGACCTTGACATCGGCGCCGATGACGATGGTTCCTGTGCGTTCGTTGATGACGACCTTGGCGGGCGTATCGGTCTCGACGACCAGGTTCTCGATCTCCGCCATCAGACGGGTGAGATCGGCGACCTTCGGCTTCTGGACAATCACTTCCTGGCTGTCACGAGCTTCCGCGATCGGGCCGCCGTAACGCTGGCCGGCAAACGTGTTGACGGCATCCGCCATGCGGACTGCCGTGGAAAAATCGGCATTGCGCAGCTGCAGGACGAGATTGACCGAGTCCTTGAAGTGGGACGGCAACTCGCGCTCGATGATAGCGCCATTGGGGACACGGCCGGACGTGGTGATGCCCTCCGTCAAGGTGGCTGCCTGTCCCTGGGCCGTAAAGCCGGACACGATGACCGCGCCCTGCGCGACCGCATAGATCTGTCCGTCGGCACCCGACAGGGATGTCATGACGAGCGTGCCGCCCCGAAGCGAAGTGGCATCGCCAAGCGAACTGACGTTGACGTCGATGCGGCTGCCGGGGCTCGCAAAGGGCGGCAGATTGGCAGTCACCATGACGGCGGCAAGGTTCTTGGCGTTCGACTGGCTGCCTTGCGTGGAGATGCCGAGGTTCTGAAGCATCGCGCGCATCGACTGCTCGGTGAAGGGAGAACTGCGCAGGCTGTCGCCCGACCCCTGAAGGCCGACGACGAGACCGTAGCCGATCAGCTGGTTGTCGCGACCGGCCTGGAGGGAGGCGATGTCCTTGATCCGTGCTGCATCCGCATAGGCCGGCAGAAAGCCGCCGGCGAAGACAGTGGCGGCGACGAGCAGAAGAGCGCCGATGGAGCGGAGGATTTTCATCGTGACATCACCTGTATTGTGCCGTCCGCCATAACTGTTCCGCTGACGATGATGCCGGAGTCGTTATTGCGAACGCGGACGACATCGCCGATGGAGGCGTCCTGCAGCGGTGTACCGGCCGCGGAAATCGTCATGCTGCCGATGTTGAAACCCAGTCGGACGGACGAGCCGCGGCGGATGGCATAGGGCGGTCGCAGGCCGGAGAGCAGGATCGTCCGCCCGGGCAGCAGGGTGCGCGTGCTGACCATGCCCGTGACTTCGTTGATGCTGCGGGCATATTCGCCCGCGAGCTTCGGGTTGGTGACCTCAACTTCTTCGACGACGCCAGCCAAGATTTCCTCGCCGGGATAGATGATCTGCTTGGGAATGACGGCCGTGCCCATTTCGGCTTCGGCAGGCGCGACCATGCCCAGTGTCAGCGCCATGGTCAGCGTGGCCACGGCCCCTCGAGCGATCCATTTCATCCGGCGAAACGTCATGTCTGCCTGCTCCCGTGTTTACTTCAGGTTCTTGCTGACGATGGACGCCATCTCGTCTGCCGTGGTGATGACCTTGGAGTTCATCTCGTAGGCGCGCTGCGCCGAGATGAGGTCCGTGATCTCCTTCACGGCATCGACGTTCGACGCCTCGAGGTAGCCCTGCTTGATGTATCCGAAGCCCGGATCCTCCGGGACAGCGACGATCGGCTCGCCGGATGCCGGCGTCTGGGCAAACAGGTTGTCGCCGAGCGGCTGCAGACCCGCCTCGTTGACGAAGTTCGCAATCGTCAGCTGGCCGACTTCCTGGAATTCGGCCGCGTTGCCGACACGGACGTTCACCTGGCCGGTGCGGCTGATGATCGTTTCGCTGACGTCCGGCGGAATGACGATGTTCGGAACGACTGCATAGCCGTCGATCGTGACCAATTCGCCTTCTGCGTTCGTGTTGAACGCCCCGGCGCGGGAATACATCGTGGTGCCATCCGGCGCCTCGACCTGGAACCAGCCGCGGCCGACGAGTGCAAGGTCGAGACCATTTTCCGTATGTGTCAGCTCGCCCTGGGTATGGATGTTGCGCACGGCAGCCGTCTGAACGCCGAGACCGATATTGGCGCCTTCGGGCACGATGGCCTGGTTGGCGCGGTTCGGCACGCCCTGCGCCCGCTCCGTCTGATAGAGCAAGTCGGAGAATTCGGCACGGGCGCGCTTGTAGCCCGTGGTGTTGATGTTGGCGATGTTGTTGGCGATCACCTCGAGATTGGTCTGCTGGGCATCCATGCCCGTCGCGGCAACTGAAAGCGCTCTCATGTCCTGGTCTCCCGGTCGATCAAATCGACATCTTGGTGATTTCGAGGTAGGCGTTCACGATCTTGTCGCGAAATGCGATGGCGGTGTTCAAGGACTGCTGGGCCTGCAGCACAGCATCCACCACTTCCCGTGTGTCGGCCTTGCCCTGGATGCCTTCAAAGGACTTGGCTTCCGCATGCTTCAGGCTGTTGACGGAATCGGTCGCCATGCTGCCGAGGACGCTCGCGAAGTTCATGCCGGGGTTTTCGACCGAAGCGGCCCCACCCTGCGTGGACGATCCGCTTTCAACCAGCGATTCCAGACCGCGCGTGGACGACAGGGAGCTTACTTTGGTAATGTTATCGATCATTGTCCGCTCTTCAGAAGGTCGATCGTCGAGGCAATCAGCTCGCGAGTCTGTTTGATGGTCTGCAGATTTGCTTCGTAGGTCCGATTGGCCTCGCGCATGTCGGCCATTTCGATCAGCATGTTGACGTTCGGCAGCTTGACCATGCCGCGATCGTCGGCAGCGGGATGGTTCGGATCGTATTCCTCGACGAAGTCGGAATCGTCAGTGCCGAGTTTCTGCACCCGGACAAGCTCGACTTCTGCGGCCCGGTCCATCTCTGCGCCGAAGGTGATGGTCTTGCGGCGATAGGGGTCGGCGCCGGCCGTGTCGCCGGTCGAGCGGGCGTTAGCAATGTTTTCGGAGACAATGCGAAGTCGGGTGGACTGGGCTTCGAGGCCCGACCCCGCGATCTTCAATGAGGCTGAAAGCGGATCCATTGGCTTTACCTTCTTACGGTCATGAGCATCATGCTATGAAAGGTCTTCACGAGGCTCGTGCTGAGCTCGTACTGGCGCTTGATCTCACCGGTCTTGGAGAGTTCTTCCGCAAGCGCCACCGTGTTGCCCGACTCCTGAACGCCGATCTGGTTCTCCAGATCGTTCTCGTGGACGCCGATGTTCTGGCTGTACTGGCTCTCGGCCAGATGACTGGGATGGGTGCGGGCCATGCTCACCTGCGTCCCGTCCAGTACGGCACTGAATGGCGAGACATCCTTGGCATGGAACTTCGGTGTGTTGGCGTTCGCGATGTTGGTGGCCACCACCTCCTGGCGGACCGAAAGCCATTCAGCCTGCCGAGATGCGAGCGAGAACAGTTGAATCGGTTGCATAGTCTTTCTCCATCGTTTGTCTGGAGACTATGCCGGTAATCTTGCGTGGGACTTACGGACGGGCCGCGGCCGCGTCCTCGTAGATCTCACCCGAAGAGGTGATGATCACCCATCTCCCATCCCGCTGCTCGATCGTGGCGAGCTTGCTGTTGTCGGGAAGGATGGAGCCGATGCGCACCATGTACATGCCGGACCTGTCCTCGATCAATGCGCGCCCGTTGGACACATGCAGCAGTCGAAAACCTGATTTTCCCGGGAACGGCTGATCCGGCCGCGCCTGTCCGTTCTGCTCCTCAGGACCGAGCGAAGAGACTGTGGCGGTGGTGACGGCGTCCGTCGGCTCGGGCGGAAGGACCCGCTCGTCTTCGGTATTATCGATCATTGCGAGCGGAGAAACGCTCATGACGTTGCGCGGCGGGATCGGCGGCAGGTCGCGCGTATGGTCGAAGCTCGTGGTGGGTATGCCGAATTTTTCCTGATGCAGGAAGACGTACCATGGAAACAGCGCCGAGACCGCGGCCAGTAGAATGCCGGAGGCGGTCAGCATGCGGTCGCTCCGGCGCAAGACACTGCGCTTCCTCTTCAGCAGCTCGGCCGGCTGCGGTGCGTCCGCGTGGCTCATCTTCAACCTCTTTGTTTGTTCATCGGGGCGCCGGAGACCTGGCCCACCGCATTGCGAAGCGCCGTGGCAAGATCGCCATAGGCATCCGTCGACGGCGGATCACCCGGCGATTGCTTCAGAACCTCATAGATTATCGGCACCTGCTTGATGGCCATGTCGAGTTCGGGATCGGTGCCGACGCGATAGCCGCCGATCAGTCGCAGGTCCCGGGTTTCCTCGTAGCGATGGATGAGCGACTTCAGCCTTGACACCAGCTTCTCCTGATCCGGCGACCAGGCCTTGCGTGCCAGACGCGAAATGGACGCCAGCGGGTTGATGGGCGGGTAACGTCCCTCCTCCGCCAGGCTGCGCTCCAGCACGAGGTGACCGTCCAGGATGCCGCGGGTGGAGTCGGCGATCGGGTCGTTATGATTGTCACCATCGACGAGGATGGAGATGATCGCCGTGATCGTCCCCGCTCCTTCCGCACCCGGACCGGCGCGCTCCAGAAGTCTCGGCAGCTCAGTGAATACCGAGGCCGGATAGCCGCGGGCGATCGGCGGCTCCCCGGATGCCACAGCGACTTCGCGGATGGCATGGGCAAAGCGCGTGATGCTGTCGGCGATGAAGAGAACGTTCTCGCCCTGATCGCGAAAGTGCTCTGCAATTGTAATGGCCACCAGAGGCGCCATCTTGCGCAGCATCGGGCTTTCGTCGCTGGTGGCGACCACCGCGATCGACTTCGACATGTTGTCGCCGAGAGTGTCTTCGATGAATTCACGGACTTCGCGGCCACGTTCGCCGACCAGAGCGATCACTACCTTGTCGAAGGCATCAGCGCGCGCGAGCATGGAAAGAAGTGTCGACTTACCGACGCCGGAGCCCGCGAAGACACCGAGACGCTGGCCAAGGCAAAGCGGCGAAAAGATATCGACGGCCCTCACCCCGGTGGTAAATCCCGTCTCCACCCGACTGCGGGTCATCGAGGGCGGTGCCGTATTGGCTATCGATCGCCGGACACGGCCGGTAGCAAGCGGGCCACGACCGTCGATTGGATCGCCCAGCGAATTGATGGTGCGGCCGCACCAGCTATCGTCCGGCGCGACGCGGAAGGCGCCCTTGCGGATGACGGTATCGCCGATACCGATGGGTTCGCCGGGTTCGATCGGGCAAACATAGACGACGTCCTGCTCGACGCGGACCACCTCACCGAGGTGGATGCCCGTCGGGCTGCGGTGCGCCACGAATTCGCCGAGGCGAACATGCTTCGAAAGACCTGCGACGGTATAGTGACCGGCTGCAATGGTGCGGACACGTCCACCGTGCGCCACGGAAAAAGCCGGGTCTGCATAGCGTTCCGTGAGATCGGCAAGCTGGGCCAGCTTGCCGCCCGTCACCGCCTGTAAGATGGCCGCCTGTTCGAACATGGAGCTCAGTCCTTACCGGCCGCTGCCAAGAGTCTTGATGGCCTCGCCAAAGGCACTTTCGGTGTCGCGCATCAGCGACGAGATGCCCTCGAACGCACGGTTGACCTGGATGAGCTGCGTCATCTCGCTGATGCCGTTGACATTGGAACCCTCGACATAGCCCTGAACGACGGCGACGTTGAAGTTGTCGACGATCGGCTGGGGATCGTCGACGGGAATCACGCCGCTGTTGTCGGCACGGATGAAGCCCTCGGAAATGTCGGCCGTGAAAAGGCCGATCGAGCCGACTGGCTGGCCATCCTGGACGATCTGGCCGTCGGCGCCGACCGTCGGCGGACCGCCGGCGCGGTTCAACTGGATCGGCGCACCGCCGGCGTCCAGCACCGCGTGGCCCATCAGCGAGACCAGCTGGCCGGTCTCCAGCATGGTGAAGCGGCCGTCGCGCGTCAGCACCTGACCGGCGGGCGTGTCGATGGCAAACCAGGCATCGCCCTTGATCGCGAAGTCGAGGGCACTGCCGGTATTCTGCATCTGACCGTTGCGGGTCGATAGATAGTCGTTGCCCTGGGTGACGAAGGCGACCTTGGCATTGTTCTCGTTTCGGGTGCTGCTCATCACCTCGTCGAACTTGACCTCGGTGGCGCGGAAGCCTGAGGTGTTCATGTTCGCCATATTGTCGGCGATCGTGTTCAGGCGCCGTTCGAGCGCAATCTGCGAGGAAATTCCGACGTAGATTCCGGATTGCATATCATGTGCCCCCGAGTTTCAGTGCATTGATGGAGATGAGAAGATCCGTGGAGATCCCGCTCGTGGAGGGAGTGAAAAGTGTCGCCACATTCGCGATGTCGGGCGCATTTTCCAACTCCCACAGGGCCGAGAACCGCTCCAGGAATTTCGACAGCTTGGTTCTGTCCTGAAAGTCCGTGATGTCGATCGACCCTTCGATGAAGGCTGCCTGCCGGTCCACGTCGAGTGCTGCGATCTCATCCGGCAGCTGGAGAACCGTACGAACCACTTCCGACAGCGCGTCGTCGGCCAGGATTTCCATGCCGGATTTGATGGAGGGCGCCATGCGATCGAAATAGAGGGCAAGGCGCACACCCGGATTGTCTGCGCCTGCCTCTTCTTCCAGCTTCTGGCGCTGGTATTTCTCGACGACGCCCTTTTGCGCTTTATCGAAGCTGGTCGCGGTCTCGCCGAAAGCTTCGAACTTGAACGTCTCGGCGAGTTGGGCATAACGGCTGTCGGACAGCTTGTTGGCGAAGGCCTCGGGGTCCGCAACGCCTTCTGTCAACACCTTGCGCATGAACGCCTTGGCATAGGCCATGTCCTCCAGACCATGCGCCTTGAGCGCATAGTTGTAGATGCGGCTGTCGGCCATGAAGTCGTCGACGGATTTGATGTTGCCGATGTTCTCCAGATAATACGCGCTCTCACGGGCAACGTCCGGCTGCTCGGCAACGCGTGCCAGGGAAGCCGGCAGATCCCTGCTGATGATCGCGTAGCTGGTGTAAGTCGTAATCACGGCGGAGACCCCGATCGATCCAGTAGTTCGGATTGAAATGCGGGCATTTACCCGATGGGAGGAGGTCTAGGCGTAAAGACTTGTGCGAAGCTGTACCCTCAGCCGCATTCGACACTCTCCGGAGAGAAGCCTGGCCAGCCAGCCTCACGCAAGCCAGACAGGCTACTTCCAAGTCTCAAGTTCAAGCTCGACGCAGGTACCAGATGAACATTGTTATCGGATTCGTGATCACCTTTGGCTGCATCATCGGCGGGTACATGGCCATGGGTGGCCACCTCGACGTGCTGTTTCAGCCGTTCGAGCTGGTGATCATCGGCGGCGCCGGCATCGGTGGCTTCATCATGGCCAATCCGATGAAGGTCGTGAAGGATTCCGGCAAGGCTCTCGGCGAGGCCTTCAAGGGGTCCGTCCCCAAGGAGCGCAACTATCTCGACGTACTCGGCGTGCTTTACGCTCTGATGCGCGACCTGCGGACCAAGTCGCGCAATGAGATCGAAGCACACATCGACAATCCCGACGAGTCCTCGATCTTCCAGACGGCGCCCAATCTGCTGAAGAACAAGGAACTGACGACCTTCATCTGCGACTACGTCCGGCTCATCATCATCGGCAACGCCAGGTCACATGAGATCGAGGCGCTGATGGACGAGGAGCTCGAGACGCTTTCCCATGACCGGATGAAGCCGTACCATGCCATTACCGCCATGGGCGACAGCTTCCCGGCCATCGGCATCGTCGCCGCCGTTCTCGGCGTCATCAAGGCCATGGGCAAGATCAACGAGTCGCCCGAGGTCCTCGGCGGCCTGATCGGCGCCGCGCTCGTCGGCACCATGCTCGGCATTATCCTGTCCTACTCGATCTGCAATCCACTTGCGGCACAGATCAAGATCGTCCGCGGCAAGCAGCATCGCCTCTTCATCATCGTGAAGCAGACGCTGCTTGCCTACATGAACGGCTCGGTCCCCCAGGTTGCCCTGGAATACGGTCGCAAGACGATCTCCAACTACGAACGCCCCTCGATCGATGCGGTCGAGCAGGAAATGATGAACCCGGGCGGCGATAACAAGGCGGCATGATGACCACAGTTGCGGTTCCGACTTCTCCTACTCCCATCGACCATGCGCTTCTGGCAAAGCTGACGGGCGGGCTGGGTGACCGGAAGACCATCGAAAAGATCAGCGGCGAATTCGGCCAACTCTATGCCGACTTCCTGCCGGACGTATTCCATGGGGAAACGGGTATCCCGATCAGCCTCAGCTTCACGGGCTGCACCTCCGGCCTGATGGCGGACCTGGTCCGCGATCTCGGCGAGACCTTCACCCTGGCCGACGGCTCGCTGCGGAACTGGTCCCCCAACTTCGTCCTCGCCTGCGGCAACAGCCTGGTTATCGCCCTGATGGAGCAGATGCTGGGTGCCCTGCCTGACACCATCGAGCAGCCGTTCGACCGTCCCCTGTCGACCATCGAACTCGACCTGGCACAAATGGTGCTGAGCCGGATGGGCCTGGTTCTGCAATCCGGGGTGAACGCCCCAGGGAGCCACGAGTTGGTCCTTGAAGCGGCCCACAATTTCGAGGACCGACAGGCTCCCGATGTTGCTGTCCCTCAGTTCGGGGTCACCATCCGGATGGCTGTCGAACTTGGCAAAGTCAGCACCGAAATCGCCCTCATTCTCCCGCAGAAGGCGTTCCTCAAGACCAAGGTCATTGTTCCGAAAGCGGCTGGTCAGCTGTCGAAGAACAAGCAGGAGTGGCACGAGCGGATCAGCGAGCAGGTCCGCCGTTCGCAGGTGACGCTGGAAGCCCGGGTTCGGCTTGAAAGCCTGACGCTTGGGACAATTTCGCGCCTTGCAGCCGGCGATGTCATTGCCTTCCATGACAGGAAGGATGTCGCAGTCCAGGTCAGCGCAAACGGCAAGGACATGTACTCCTGCGAATTGGGGCGCTCCGGGGAGCGCTACACGGTTCGCGTCAAAAACAACATGAGCACGGAAGACGAAATCCTCAACCACCTCATGGGCTGATCTATCGCATCGAGACAAGAAGCGTTCACGCGCCTTTCCCCAAGGCAGGCTGACGCAAGTTTCAACGGGAATAATAGAAGCATGGCTACGAAGAAGACACCTCTAAAGGAAGATGATGCCCTGATGCCTGCTGTCGGCAACGGCGAGCTGGATCAGGCCATCGATGATCTGCGCGGCGTGCTGCAAGCAGATGCCGACGGCGGTGTGCCTGGCTTCGACGCCGACTTCGGCGCACCGGCAGACGACCTTGCCATGCCGGAGACTTCCGGTTTTGGCGGCGACTTCGGCTCGGATGCCGGCGACTTCGGCACCTCCGACTTCGGGGGGCCGGATTTCGGCTCCGAAACCGTGGGCGGGTCGGGTTTCGGTGGGTCCGACATGTCCTTCGGCTCCGTCCAGGAGCCGGGGAGCGCGCTGACTGCCAACATGGATCTGATCATGGACATCCCGATCGATGTCGAGATCGTCCTGGGCTCCAGCCGCATGCAGGTCTCAGGCCTCATGAACCTAGAGGAAGGCGCAACTATTGCGCTGGACAAGAAGATCGGTGAGCCGGTCGAAATCATGGTGAACGGACGCCGGATCGGCAAAGGCGAGATCACGGTTCTGGAAAACGACGACACGCGATTCGGTGTGAAAGTGACGGAAGTACTGAGTACAAGACGAACCTGATCCCTGTTCGGGACAGAGAGGGAAGACCATGATGGACTTTGACGACTTCGGGAGCGCTCTTGCTGAAAGCCCGTTGTCCCAGGCTGAGAAGGCGGCTGCCGTTCTCCTGGCCATGGGCAAGGGCGTTGCCGGCAAGCTTCTGAAGTACTTCACGCAGAGCGAACTGCAGATGATCATCGCGTCGGCCCAGCGGCTGCGGACGATCCCGCCGGACGAACTGCTTGTTCTCGTCAATGAATTCGAGGACCTGTTCACCGAAGGAACAGGTCTCATGGACAATGCCGCCGCCATCGAGGCGATCCTCGAGGAAGGCCTTACTCCCGAAGAGGTGGATGGCCTGCTCGGCCGGCGAACAGCGTTCCAGGCCTATGAGTCTTCCATCTGGGACCGACTGCAGGATGCGGATCCGGCTTTCGTCGGCAAGTTCCTTGCCCGCGAGCACCCTCAGACCGTCGCCTACATCCTGTCCATGCTGCCCTCGGCCTTCGGCGCAAAGGTGCTGCTGCAGCTTCCCGACAGCCGCCGCGCCGACATCATGAACCGTACGGTCAACATGAAGGAAGTCAGCCCGAAGGCTGCCCAGATCATCGAGAACCGTGTGCTCGAGTTGATTACAGCGATCGAAGCGGAACGGAATTCGGCAGGCTCGGCAAAGGTCGC
Source organism: Rhizobium sp. PK7-22 (assembly GCF_056530405.1). Classification (NCBI taxonomy): domain Bacteria; kingdom Pseudomonadati; phylum Pseudomonadota; class Alphaproteobacteria; order Hyphomicrobiales; family Rhizobiaceae; genus Rhizobium; species Rhizobium sp. PK7-22. Next base: position 1,300,372 of record NZ_CP096514.1, on the reverse strand, counting down.
CGATCTGATGAACGAACTCGACAAGCCTCAGGTCGACACGCTGCTCACCTCGCTGGAGACGATCAGCAAGGAATCCGTCAACAAGGTACGCCCGAAGATCTTCCTCTTCGAAGACCTTCTGGTCATGCCGCAACGCAGCCGCGTGCTGCTGCTCAACGACATTGCAGCAGACATTCTGACCATGGCTCTGCGTGGCGCCAGCGCCGAGATCAAGGAAGGCGTCCTGTCCGCCATCAGTCCGCGCCAGCGCCGGATGATCGAGTCCGATCTGTCGGTGCCGACCGCCTCCCTCAACCCGCGCGAGGTCGCCATCGCCCGCCGCGCCGTTGCCCAGGAAGCCATCCGTCTCGCCGGTGCCGGTCAGATCCTTCTCAAGGAACCCGAAGAAGCCAAAGACGAACAGGCAGCGGCCTAGCAGTCCAGCGACAGAGAAAAAAGGTGGGGCTTCGGCCCTGCCTTTTTTGCTTTAATCCGGCGTCCTGTGCACTACCCACAGTCTTTTTGTTGACTCGATCCCTGCCTAAGGGCGCACTGCTATAGCGTCATGCTGCGGTCGCGGCTGATTCGCGCGGGGGAAGAAACCTTGTCGAGCGACGACAAAGACAGCAAAACAGAAAACCCAACCGCCAAGAAACTGAGCGACGCGGCCGAGAAGGGCAATGTTCCCGTTTCCCGCGAAGTGCCGATCTTTGCGTCGACGCTCGCCTTCTACATCTTTATCGTCTTCTTTCTTCCTTCCGGAGCCGGGGATCTTGCGGAAACTCTGAAGGACCTGTTTTCCAAGCCTGATCAGTGGGACCTGGAGAACACTCCGGACGTCGTGTCCCTTTCGGTGCACCTGGGCTGGTCGATCGCCGCGTTTCTCGCACCGATCATGCTGCTCTTCATCGTCTTCGGGCTTGGCTCTTCGTTTGCGCAGAACATGCCGTCGATGGTGCTGGAGCGTATCCGTCCACAGGTGTCACGGATCTCGCCGATGAAGGGGATCGAGCGCATCTACAGCATGCCGGGCATGGTCGAATTCGGCAAATCCTTCTTCAAGATCCTGATCGTGTCCGTGATCATGTATTTTGCCTTGCGTGGTGAGTTTTTCGCCGCCATCGACGCGATGTTTTCCGATCCGCAGGTCGTCCTGGTCAAGCTAGACACCATCGTCCGGAAGATGGTGGTGGTGCTGCTCATCGCAACAGCCCTGCTGGCAGCCGTCGACGTGGCCTGGTCGCGCCACCACTGGTACACGCAGCTGATGATGACCAAGCAGGACGTGAAGGACGAGTACAAGCAATCGCAGGGTGATCCGGTCGTTAAAGCCCGGCAGAGGTCGCTTGCGCGTGATCGTGCTCGCCGCCGGATGATCGACAGTGTTCCGCGGGCGACGCTGGTCATCGCAAACCCCACCCACTACGCGGTGGCGCTTCGGTATGTCCGTGAGGAAAACGAGGCGCCCATCGTCGTCGCCAAGGGTCAGGACCTGATCGCGCTCAAGATTCGCGAAATCGCGGAGGCGCATGGGATTCCGGTTTTCGAGGATCCGCCGCTCGCACGCTCCATGTTTGCGCAAGTCTCGGTTGATAGCATCATTCCGCCAGCCTTCTACAAGGCAGTGGCGGAACTGGTGCACCGGGTCTACGCAACTCGGTCGCTCAAGAAACGGACACACTGAGCGTCATGAAAAAATGCAGCCATTCTACGGAACGCGAGAAGATTCTGGCCGAAGCCATCAGTCCGGTGGCAACGGAATTGCGGTTACTCGACGCCGGCGATCTGATCTCGCTGGTGCGTCTGGAATGTTACGGTAATCTTGCGGATCTTGTGTCGTCCGCCGCCGAGCTTTACTTCCACCCCGGGACAGTCAACTTCGGCTCTGGCGGCGAATACACCCTGGAGTGGAGCGGCCAGCCACAGGTCGTTCTTGACCTGGAGATCAAGCCCAAAGGCGTTTCGGTCTATGCGCGGCTGATGCTCGCAGACCAGCAGGCAGGCATCGAGATCGATCACATTGCGTTCCAGGAGCCCTGCGACGATCCCGACGAGAACACCGCCTTCCTGCAGCGCAGCCTGCAGGAAGCCCGGTTTGTTACCTGCGGGCCACCCATGGCCATGGCGAACTAGGCGCTCACCTGAACCTGCGTCAGTGGATGTAGCCGAGGCGGATCGCCTTGGCGATGGCCTGGATGCGGTTCACCGCATCCAGTTTCATCGTCGCCGATCCCAGGTAGGCGTTGACCGTATGGACCGACAGGCCAAGGTTATCGGCGATTTCCTCGCTGATCCGCCCGTCTCCGGCTAGCTGAAGGCAGGCCACCTCCCTCTCGCTTAACGTCTCCGCAGGGACAGTCCGGCGCTCGTCGAGGGCCAGCAGGTCGATCATGACGTGACAGCTGCGCACATGCTGCTCGATCATCAGATCGCTCGACAAGCTCAGAGATGCAGCGGTGAAGATAACGTAGCCATTTCCCATCGCCCCCATGCGGACAGGAAATGCAAGACCGGAGAAAGGCGTGACGTCGGAAGGCAACCGCCGGGTCAGAGGCGTGAAGTCGAATGCCTCGACAAAGCTCATGTGCTCCGTACCGCTCCAGATGACAGGAAGCGTGGAAATATCGATGTGGTCGAGCAACGCGTCGGCATAGCCCGCGACAATCAGATCGCTGTAGCGTTCGCTGTCTTCCCCCCAATTCTCCATCTCGCAGGAAAGCTTTCGCTTGCCCGGGAGGCCTGCGCCCAAAATCCGGAAGACCGCAAAATTGCGTGCACGCAGTTGCTTTTGCATGGCGATGAGCTTGGGGAAGACATCCGCTCGGCTTGCTGCCCGTTGCAGGCGGCCATGACTACTGGCTGAGTTATCTGGGGAATTTCGACGCGGGGAACTCATGCTGCTTGCAGATCTCCTAGACCAGATTATTCCGGACAGCGTAGGCGATCGCTTCAGAACGGGTCTTGGTCCCGGTCTTGCGCATGACGCTGGTGATGTAGTTGTTGATCGTGTTTCGCGAAATGCCGAGGATCATCGCGATCTCATCGCTCGTCTTGCCTTCGGCAATCCAGAAGAGACATTCCAGCTCCCGCTCGGTGAGTTCGAAATCGCGCTCGGCCCTTCCTTCGGGTGGGGCCGTGGAACCGACTGCGTAGGTCGCCAGAAGTGCGACCTCACGCAACCGGTCCTGCGAGAGAATGATCCCTTCACGGAACAACAGCAACAGAGAATACCGGATACGACCGATGCAGACAGCAAGAGAACAATATTGCCGGCTGACATCATCCGGGAGAAGGACGTCGTCGGGAAGTACAGCGAAGATCGGCGTCAGCAGCGACAGGCACTTCTCGAGCTCGGTCGACTTGGCATAGCTGCTCGCGAGCTCGACACCGATGCGCCTGACGACATCGAAGGGGAAGTCAGAGGAGACGATGAAGTCCAGCCCCTGCTCCTGGATCAGATCGCATCGCGCGAAAAGGAAGTGAGAGGCGCCGACATATTCTGCGAGCAGCCGCAAGGCGCCAGGCGTGTTGTCGGCTGAGGCCGATACGCCAAGCCGGCGAACTACTTGTTCGCGAGTGATTGCTGCCGGCGCAATATCTGCGTTTGGATGGAATGTCTCCGATGCCACTTCCACGCCTGTCAATTCCATATGGCTCCTACCCTTTGCTCATGACGAGCAAGAGCCCTGGTAGTGGCAGTGTTTCGGACGTCCGGTCGCTCATCGCCCGCTCCTCCGCATGTGTGTAGCTACGAATCACAGCCATTCTAGGAGACCGGCGGTGAAATGCTATCTGCTATGAGCACTTGCTGATGGAAACGGACAAAATCTCGCCAAAGCTGTGGCGCAATTACGGCGTAAGCTGCCGTTCCCTCAACACAAAGAAGCCGGCACTTCTGCCGACCTCTTGGTGTAACATTTTCGTGATGATCAGGCTGCCTGGTCAATAGCCCATTTGCGTAGGATTTTGGCTGCTCGCTCCTCGCTGATTTCGACCATGCGCGCCAGCCGCTTCTCAGGCCCTTCCTTGACCCGGCGGTTGAAGCCGCCCTCGTCACCCATGCCGAGCATGTCGTCGGTGGCGTCGAATCCGAAGTCCGAGCCAAAGCCTTCCATGAGCGAGCCACTGCCGCCGCCGATGCCCGGAGAGAAGTCGGGCAGCTCCAGGCCGGCGCTGTCGGTAGCGATTTCCTGAGGCGCCGTTGCGCCGCCGACTGTCCGGACCAGCGGACGGATGCCCAGCCAGATCACCAGGAAGGCCACTACGACGAAGGCGAGCGAGTTGATGATGCCACCAAGATTGCAGCTCAGCACTTCCGTGACACCCGGACCCGTCGCAGCCTCTTCAAGCAGCTGCGCCTCGAGGAAGTCCATTGCCGTCAGTGTGACGACGTCGCCCCGCTCGGCATTGAGGCCGGCCGCCGAGGTAACGATCGTCTGCATCTCGGCGAGGTAAGCGTCGATTTTGGCCTGGTCTGCCGGCTCGCCGACCATCTGCGCGATGCGCCCCTTGTTGACGACAACGGCAATGGAAAGCTTTTCGATGGCATAGCTGTTGCGCGTGGTGGCGACCGTCTTGCTGTTGATCTCGTAGTTGGTCTGCTCTTCCTTCTTGTCCGATTCGTCGGAGGACTTGGGGCCGCCCGCCGCACCGGCTTCAGGTGCTGCCTGAGGAACGTTCTGCTCTACAGTTGCGGCACTGTCGTCCTGCGTCTCCTGCGAACGCTGCTCTTCCTTGGTGATGCGGACCGACCGCTCTACCCGTGATTCCGGATCATAGATCGTTTCCTGGATCTGCTGGCTGTCGGTATTGAGATCGGCCGTTACCGTCGAGCGGAAATTGTCCATTCCGAGGAAAGGGGCCAAGGCCTTGTCGATGTTGGTTTCCAGCTCCTGCTGGACGGACTGGACGATGCTCATCGAGCGGTTCATCTCGCTGTTGCCGCCCTCGTCGCCGGAGGCCAGCAGCTGGCCGGTGGAATCAAGAATGGTCACATCGTCCACCTCAAGACCTGGAACGGCCGCGGCGACGAGATGGCGAATGGATGAGGCGGCCTTGCGGCCGGTGGTGGTGCTGGCGCGGATCATCACCGAAGCCGTCGGCTTCTGGTCACCGCGGCGGAAATTTCCGACGTCCGGCATCACGATGTGCACCCTGGCTGCGGCGACCCCGCTGATCTGCTGGATGGAGCGTCCGATTTCGCCTTCCAGTGCCCGCACCCGGGTTACTTCCTGCATGAAGGAGGTAAGGCCAAGGGAGCCGACGTTGTCAAAGAGCTCATACCCGGCATTGGTGCTGTTGGGGAGGCCACGCTCGGCGAGCAGGAGACGGGCCTTGCCGGAACTGCCGACCGGCACCTCAATGCTGTTGCCTTCGGGTCCGACGGCAAAGTCTATCCCGGCTTCGGCAAGGGCAATGCTGACCTGATTGAGGTCCGTGGTTTCCAGCCCTACGTAGAGGGTCTCGTAGGCGGGTTTGTTGACGTAGAGTGCTGCGGCGAGAACGATCGCCATGGACACAAGCCCGGCGCCGGCAAGCGCAATAAGCCTCGTCTGACCCAAACCGGCCAGATTGTTATACACTTGAGAAAGTTGAGCCAACAGATTCATTCTGTTTCCACATCGCAAACCGAGATCAGGCCTTAGCCCGAGCCCACACTAGCCAACGAAGCTTGTGCGAGCGTTTCGGATATCCGTTGCAGCCTGAGGGAAATCCGGGCCGCAGATGTGGTGGAGAAACGGGTTTCGCCGCCTTTCAGAAGAAGTCGAAGTCTCCCGCGGCCTTGTTCAGAGGCTGCGAATGCCCGTGGCGGACGCCGGTGGAAAGGGCTCTGTGCATATCGGCAAGCTTGACGAGGCTGAGGGCCGTCGACATGTCGACCGTCCAGTTCTCGGGAATGCTGCCGGTAATCGTATCGATGAACTCTGCGAGGCCGCGGGTCTTCTGTACCGCGAGGTCGATTCCTTGCAGGATCTTGATGCTGTCGGGCTGCTCCATGACCTGGGGACCACCGAGCTCCAGAAGCTGCGGCTCAACCCGTTCGATGAGGTATGCCACGTCATGCAACTCGGAGACGAGCCGCATAAGAATTTCCGGCAAGGGCTGCTCGGGGAAAGCGTCGGTCTGCTTGGCGGTGTCGGTCATGGCTTTCCTCGCGCCGGCGGCGCTATTCGCTAGAAGAACTCGATGGATGTTTCGACGGGCTTCGGGATGCTGACCGGACGTTGCTCCAGCGCAACCGTCTTCTGCGTCTCTGCACCTGTCAGCGGATACTGCCGGGCGCGTCCGCTGATCGGCCAGAACTCGAGCTTGCGCCCATGATCCCCACCGGTCGAAGATCCCACGATCGGGATACCCTCGTCTTTCAGGAACTGTACCGCAAAGGCAGCGTTCTGTTCACCAACGTTGGAGAAGCTGGCGATCGTCTTGGCGCCGCCAAAGATCTTGGCTTCCAGCCGGTCGCGCCGTGCGCCCTTCTTCAAGAGGCCGTTGATCAGCAACTCCATCAGATGCACACCGTAGCGGGTGGCATCGCCTCCTGACGTCATTGCAGCCGCCGATCCGGGCAGCAGGAAGTGGTTCATTCCCCCTACGCCGGCCACGGGGTCGCGAAGACATGCAGCTACGCAGGAACCCAAAATCGTCGACAGATATACGTCGGGGTCCGTGACCACCTTGTATTCGCCTTGGATAATGTGAACCCGCTTCGCTGCGGAGACCTCTGTCATTTTAGGGCTCCAAACACGGCCTCGATCGCGGCCTTCATTTTTTCGATTGTGAAGGGTTTGGCGAGAACGTTGTTGGCACCAAGCTGGGCAGCCTTCTGAACCAGGGCACGGTCACCCTGTGCCGTCAGAATGATGAAGGCCGCCTTCTTGGTCGCAGGATTGGTGCGAACCGCCTGCAGCAGGCCGAGACCGTCCATCTTGGGCATGTTGAAGTCGGAAATGACCAGATGATGAGGCTGTTCATTCATGATCTTCATACCCTGCTCGCCGTCACCGGCGGAGGTGATTTGCTTGAAGCCCAACTGTGTCAGCGCATCGCTGAGCAGCAGCCGGCTGGTGACCTGATCATCGACGATCAGAACTTTGATTTTTTCAGCGAGAGACATTTATTCAGTACCTTCTTTCCGGGCAGCAGCTAATTTCAGAATTTCCTCACCAATGGAGTTCAACGGCAGTTGCGCCTCCACAGCCCCGATTTCGTATGCGACGCGCGGCATGCCATAGACCACGCAAGTCTTTTCGTTCTGCCCCAACGTACGCCCCCCGGCGTTGCGCATCCTCAGCAGGCCGGATGCCCCGTCCCGACCCATTCCAGTCAGGATGACCCCAACGGCATTGCGGCCGGCCAGTTCCGCCACCGAGTCGAACAGCACATCGACCGAGGGCCGGTGACCGTTGACGGGGTCACGCTCGACCAAGCGGCAGCACGGCGCTGATGGATTGACGACCTGCAGATGCCGTTCCCCGCCCGGAGCCAGGTAGATCTTGCCGATCTCGAGCCGGGCGCCGTCGACTGCCTCCTCCACGACCGGAGCGCAGAGGCGGTTGAGCCGCTCGGCGAAGCTTCTGGTGAACGTCGGCGGCATGTGCTGCGTGATCACGGTCGGCGGGCAGTTCTTGGGGAAATTCTGCAGCACCGTGATCAATGCTTCGACGCCGCCCGTGGACGAGCCGATCGCGACCACCTTGCGCCCGACACGATACCCTGCAGCCGGAGAAATGGCGGGAGCGGGTGCCGGGGCGCTGCGACGCATACCGGAACGGGCGGCGGCCTTTACCTTCTCGGCCAGATCGATGAATGGGCGGATATCGCCAGGAGCCGGCTTGCCGACGCAATCGAAGGCCCCGATTTCCAGCGCCGCAAGCGTCGCATTCGCACCATGATGCGTCATGGTCGAGACCATGATCACCGGCATCGGCCGAAGCCGCATGATCTTCTCCAGGAATTCAAGGCCGTTCATGTTCGGCATCTCGATGTCGAGCGTCACAACATCGGGATTGAGCTCCTTGATGGCGGCACGCGCCTCGAGTGCGTCACCGGCCTGGCCAACGACGCTTACTTCCGGATCGGAATTCAGAACTGCAGTGATAAGGCCCCGCATGGTGGGAGAATCGTCAACGACGAGGACGCGCGCCGGCCCGCTCATGCTTTCCTCCCGGCGTTCTTGCCCGTCAGCCGATAGGTCGTGATGCCGATGTTGTCGAACAGGTTCTTGGGATCGCCGGACACGCGCTCGGAATGGCCGATATAGAGATGTCCCCCTTCCGGCAGCAGAGACGCGAAGCGCGACCAGATCTTCACCTGCGTCGGTTCGTCGAAATAGATCACCACGTTGCGGCAGAAGATCACATCGAAATGGCCCTTGAACGGCCACTGCGCCATCAGGTTCAGTTCGTTGAACGTAATGAGCTTCTTGACCCGGTCATCCACCTGATACTTGCGGCGACCGCCCACATCCACTTCGCGGAAGGACTGCTTGCGCATGACCGGAGTCACCGTCTCCAGTGCGGCTTCGTCGTAAATGCCCGCCCGTGCCAGCGCCAGGATCTTCGGATCGATGTCGGTGGCCAAAATCTTGAAGTCGTAGTCGCTGATATTCGGCATCATCGAAAGGACCGTCAGCGCGATCGAATAGGGCTCCTGGCCGTCGGAACAGGCTGCCGACCAGATGCGGACCCTGCCACCGCTTTTGGCACGGGCGATCAGCCCCGGCAGCACTTCGTCGCGCAAATGCTCGAAGTGATGGTTCTCGCGGAAGAACCGCGTGAAATTGGTCGTCAGATGCGAGAGCATGTCGCGCCGGGCAGCGGCGCCCTCCGGCGAGGCCACCAGGGCGCAGTATTCGCGAAAACCCTTAATGCCCAGATTGCGGATGTGCTTGGAAAGACGAGAATAGACGAGCGATGCCTTGGAATCGTTCAGAAAGATTCCGGCGTCCGAGTAGATCATCGCGGCAATTTCGGACAGGTCACGGCGCGTCAGCGGATATTCCCCGCTGGCCATAACCTCATCCGGCGACTGCCGGCTCTCCATTGCTCCCAAGGCCTTCATGCAGCTTCGCTTTCCTGTTGCGGGAAGAGAGCATCCAGATCGATCATGCAGATCATCCGCTTGTCGATCGCGAGAATTCCCCGAGCGTATTGTCTTTCAAGTGCGGAAGAGACTTCCGGTACCGGCTGTACACTGTCGTCTATAATCGTAAGGATATCGGAAACGGCCTCCACCAGAAGTCCCACCACCCGGCTCTTGACCTGAGCCACGATGATCACGTGACGCACGCTTGGTTCGGCCGCCTTCATTCCCAGCATTGCAGAGAGATCGACGATCGGCAGGACTGCTCCGCGCAGGTTGATCACGCCCAGGACATAGGGAGGTGCGTGGGGCAAAGGCGTCGCCGTTGTCCATCCGCGGATCTCGCGGACGGACATGATATTGACGCAGAACTCCTGGTCGCCGATGCGAAAGGCAATCAGCTCCCGATCATCCTCCAACATGTTCTTCACGCCGTACGACATTACTCAACCCGTTGCAGCTAGCGACATTTCCGGCTTCAGGGACTGGCCGCGCGATGCCGAGACAACGGCATCGACGTCCAGAATGAGAGCAACGCGGCCATCACCGAGAATGGTGGCTGCAGCGATGCCCGGGACATGCGTGTAGTTTGCTTCCAGCGACTTGATCACGACCTGACGCTGGCCCTGGATGGCATCGACCATCAAGGCTCGCTGGCCGCCGCCTTCCGATTCCACGAGCAGGGCGACGCCCTCGACGGGGTTTGCCTGCACCGACCTGAAGTTCAGGATGCGGCCGACATCCACCAGCGGGCAGAAGGAGTCGCGGATGGAGATCAGCCTTTGGTTGGCACCAAAGGAATGGATCGCCGTGGCTTCAGGCTGAAGCGTTTCGACGATGGCCGTCAGCGGCACGACGAGCGTCTGGCCGGCTACGGTGACGACCATGCCGTCGAGGACGGCCAGCGTCAGCGGCAGGCTCATGGTGAAGGTCGAGCCGTGGCCCGGGCGCGACGAGATCGAAATCCGACCGCCGAGCGCCTGGATCGAGCGCTTGACGACATCCATGCCGACGCCTCGGCCGGAGATGTCGGAAATCGTGTCGGCCGTGGAAAAGCCCGGCGCGAAGATCAGGTTGTCGATTTCTTCGTCCGACAGATTGGCGTCGGGTGCGATGAGCTCGTTGTCGATCGCCTTCTGCTTGACACGTTCGCGGTTGATGCCGGCGCCATCATCGACGAGTTCGATCAGGATGCGGCCAGAGCGATGCTTGGCGGTCAGCTTGATCGTGCCTTCCGGATCCTTGCCGGCAGCCTCGCGCTTTTCGGGCGATTCGATGCCATGGTCTACGGCATTGCGGATCATGTGGGTCAGGGGCTCGGCGATCTTGTCGATGACCGTCTTGTCGACTTCGGTATTTTCACCTTCCGTCACCAGGCGGATCGACTTGCCGACCATGTCGGCCACTTCGCGAACGATACGCGACATGCGCTGGAAGACCGGCTTCACCGGCTGCGCGCGGATGGCCATGACCGAGTCCTGGATCTCGCGCGTCAGCTGCTGCAGTTCCTCGAGACCCATGTTGATGGAGGAGGTGCCGTTGTTGTCGTTCTCGATGACGCTCTGGGAAAGCATCGCCTGATTGATGACGAGCTCGCCGACAAGGTTGATGAGGCGATCGACGCGATCCAGATCGACGCGAATGGTCTGACCGGCGGCAGCTGCCGCGGTCGTGGCGGTCTGGGCAGCGGCTGCAGCTGCGGCAGCCGTCTCCTTCTTTTCGACGCGGGCTGCTGCTGCAGCCATCTTGGAGGCGTCGCTTTCGGTCTGCGTGCCTGCGGCCTGGGCGTTATCTGCCGGGGCGGCCGTATCCAGGATATCGTCAAGTGCGGAGAGGTCGAAGGGCACCGGCACCATCGGAAGCTCCGCAGCAGGAGCAGCCGCCGCGGCGGCCTTCACGTCCAGATCGCAATCCCATTCGGCAAATTCAAAGACCGAACGGATATCCTCTTCCGCCTTCTTGGTCTTCAGGGAGATCGTCCAGCCGAAGTAGGAGTCTTCCGGGTCCATGGCCTCGAGGGCGGGCAGACCGTCGATGTCGCAGTTGATGCTCATTTCACCGATGCGCGAGAGATCGCGCAGCAACAGGGCTGCCTCGTTGCCCTTGCTGAAGAGCTCGCGGCGGGGGCGGAAAGTGATGTCGAAGACCTGATCGCCATCACTCCCGACTTCTTCGTCGCCGAAGGAGTCGAAGGAAAACGGGATCGGTTGGAAACCGCTGTCATCCGAAGGCGCCGCCTGTGCAGGCTCTGGTGACTTGGCAACCGTCCTTGCGGGCTCTGCGGACGCCACGGGCGTCTCGCCGTTTGCGAGCGCCTCGAGCTCCTTCACGAGGGTCCGGCTGCGGGACTCGTCGACGACACCACCGTCGCGGGCGGCATTGGTCAGATCCGCCAGAACGTCGGCGGACTTCAGCATTACCTTGAGGACGTCCTGGTTCGGCTCAAGACGGTTGGAGCGTACGCAATCCAGCGTCGTTTCAAAGACGTGCGCAAAAGCGACCAGGTCTTCGAGACCGAAGGCACCTGCTCCACCCTTGATGGAATGAACGGCGCGGAAGACGGCGTTTACCGTCTCAGGGTCGCGATCTCCGTCATTGAGCTTGAGAAGCCCCGATTCCAGTTCGGCAAGCTGCTCTTCGCATTCCTGGAAGAAGATCTCTTTGATTTCGTTCATATCCATCGGAAGGATTCCTGATCAGGCTGTTAATTCAGGCGGTCACGCGTTCAATGGCGTCGATCAGCTTGACCGGATCGAACGGCTTGACGATCCAGCCGGTGGCACCAGCCTGGCGAGCACGGTTCTTCTTTTCAGCGTCGCTTTCCGTCGTCAGCACGAGGATCGGGATGGCGCGATACTTTTCGTTGCGGCGAACGCCCTCGATGAAGCCGAAGCCGTCGAGGCGAGGCATGTTGATATCGGTGACGATGACGTCGGGATTGGCACCCTCGAGGATCTCGAGGCCCTCGATCCCGTCTTCGGCCTGAATGGTCTCGAAGCCGGCATTGTTGAGGGTCACCAGAAGCATGTTCCGGATGGTCCGCGAATCGTCCACGGTCAGCACTTTTTTCTTCATTTGGAAATCTCCTTGGCAACCAGAAGGTCCGGATCGATGCCGATCAGTTGCATTGTCTTTGCGAATGCGTCGGAGGTCTTGTCCACGACGTATGACTTTTTGTCGGCCTGCCAAGCACGGGCGCCGGCGAGCAGCACCTGCACGCACTGGACGCCGATACGCTCCACCTCGGACGCGTCGATCGCCACATTGCGACCGCGCATGGACATCAGGGTCCCATGCAGGGCGCTCGCCTCGTTGAGATCGAGGACCGGGGATAATTTCAAGCTGCCGCTCGCAGCCTTCTTCGTGGCCATCAGATCATTCCTTGCCTTTTGTGAAACAGAAGGTCGCCATCATCCCTTGCATCGGAGACAGCACCGGTTGCGATGAGCTCGATCTTCGGCTTCTGTGCCGGCCGCGGCTGATCGGAGTGGTAGCGCGTCTGCCGTTCGACCCTGAACTCGCGGACCGTTCGTCCGAGTTCGAGAATGACCGTCTGCAGATCGTCGGCACGGGTGCCGGCCTGCGCAGCGCGCCCGGCATTGGATGCGATGTCGGCGCCGAGCGACGAAACCTCTGCCGTGAGATGCCCAAGCGCACCCGCCTGCTCCTCGGCGCTCCTGGCGATACCGGCAATCGAGTGATCGATCGCGGTGACCTGGCGGACAATTCCGCTGATGGCATCCTGGGTGCGGTGAACCATCTGGACGCCGGCACCGACCTGCGTCTTGGTGCCGTTGACCAGCGATTTGATCTCATGCGCCGCGTCCGCGGAGCGCTGCGCCAATGCGCGCACCTCCTGGGCGACAACGGCAAAGCCGCGGCCGGAATCGCCGGCACGTGCGGCCTCGATGCCGGCATTCAGTGCCAGCAGATTGGTCTGGAAGGCGATCTCGTCAATCACACCAATGATTTCGCCAATCTTTTCGGCCGACGCCTCAATGTCCGACATGGCGTTGATGGCGCGGCCGACAATTTCGCCGCTTTCCTCAACCGTCTTGCGGGTGGCGGCGGCAGCCTCCTGGGCCGCACCCGTATCTGCGGCGCAGCTGCGCATCTGGCTGGTGATGGCGGCAAGCTGCGCGGAGGCTTCATGCAGCCGCTGTGAATGGGCGACAGATGCCTCCGCGACGGCCTTGGCATCGGCGCAAAGGGCGAAAGCGACCGCATCGGCCTCTTCGCCATGTTTCTGGGCAGCACCCATTGATATCCGGCTGCTCTCGATCGCCTGGTTCAGCAAATCCGCCAGTTCCCGGTATGGCTCTGGAACATCGTCTGGGAGGCAGATGGTGAAGTCCCGCTCGGCGAGCGAGCGCACCACGTCGGAGAACAGCTGAACGACTTCCGCACGGTCTTCGGCGCGTTGGTCCTCGAGCCCGCGGTGATGCTTCTGGCGAAGTTCGTTGAAACGAAGCGAAACCGCAATCTCGACATCGACCATGACCAGACGGACGAGCGCGCCGACGAGATCGGTCAATTCCTGCGCACGGCGACGACCTGCCGGCAGCAGTGGACGGCCGTTTTCCTGAGCCAGCACGCCGGCGAGCAGATGCTCCAGCACGACGGCGTGGCCAGCGATGTGCCAGCGCGGGTCGAGCCCCATGCGGCTCTCGCTGTCGGAAAGCACCTTGACCCGTTCGGCATAGAGAGCATCGAAGCGGGCGTCGGTCAGCACGGTCCAATGCGAGGTCTGCAGGTCGTGCAGGCGCTCGATCTGGTGCTCGCTGTCAAAATGCCTGGCTGACTCGGGAAAGGATTGGAGGCGGTGGAAGAGGTCACGCAGGCCGCCCTTGCAATGCCGCTCGAGTTGCGGCCGGTGGCGTCGCAGCAGTTCGCAGGTGTCCGCGTCCAGGCCGGCAAATGCCAGTCTCTCCCCCAGGCTTCCTGCCTGAGTTCTCCGCGCCTGTTCTGATGGCGAACTATGCCCCACAATGCGTCCCCAAAAACCAAATTCGACCCTTGCAAGGGTCGCAGCATGCTGCTCCTCTCACTCGTCCGCGGGGCGTCGGAAGGATGCCGGCCAACCTGAATCAGGTCGTCGGGCATGGACATCACGGGAGCCGCGGTCTTTTTAAATGTGATCGGGAGCGGATACCGGGTCGAGACCGGTACGGCAAATCGGCTTCATGCCTCTGGGGAACATTGGTTCCACAATTTGCCGTCGTTCCTCATATCTATGGTTAATTCCTTGCCCGAAGGTTAAGAATACTGGCCTTTGCGCAATTTACTTTTTAGGAGGCGCTCATCTGCGACGGATGGTTAGAGCCGACGCTCGCGAGTGCGACTTCGGGTGAGGCCGGTTCATGTCCCTCGCTTGGGGCTGGCGAACCTGCGGCTGACGAAGGGTGAGCCCTCCAGGCCGAACCGCCAAGGCAACTCCGACGCCTTCGTGATGCCGATCCGCGGACCTGCGACAACCTCTGCCGGTCTCTCCGGAAACGACAGGTGGAAGGGCGGCTCGGCAAGCGGCAATCCATCCTGCGCCTTCGAGACGGCCAGCGCCTGGCAGACACGTCCCGGTCCTGCACAGAGCAGCCGCAGGCCGAGGCCAGCGCGCCTTTTTTTCATCTCCTCGACGCCCGAGCGGGGCTCCAGGGCCCGGATGAGAACCGCGCTGCCGGGACGGCAGACAATGTTGAGGCACCAGTGGATGCCATAGGAGCGGTAGACATAGACATGCCCGGCCGGGCCGAACATCGACCGGTTGCGGTCCGTGGGTCCGCGAAAGCTGTGAGACGCCGGATCCTCCCGCTCATAGGCCTCCGTCTCGACGATTATCCCGCCGACGCCGTTAAACGTCAGACCGGCTCCGATCAGATGCCGAGCCACCTCCACGGCGCTCTTGTCGAAGAGACTGTCTTCCTGTGCAATCAAGTCCGGGCTCCGGTTGCCATGGGATGGGTAGCTGCAGGGCTGCCACTGGCGGAGTCGTCTACGTCAGCTGCAAGATGCCAGCGGTGACGTCTGCGTCAAGGATACAGCAACTGAAATGAGAGGAGTTTACCTGAGGCTTAATGGTGCCCGGAGGCGGATTTGAACCACCGACACGCGGATTTTCAATCCGCTGCTCTACCAACTGAGCTATCCGGGCATCGAGGCTTTTTGGAGCCTTCCGGTCCAGGACCGGCGGGGGGTGTCTCCCCCGGAAGCGAGCGGGGTTATAACATCTTGCGGAGCCATGTCCAGCACCGGAGACGACTTTTTTGGCCTCCCTGAGCGATTTCCGGAGTGGTCCGAAAATGCCGCCCGCAAGCGTCAATACTCGTCGTCATCCGGCTTGGACTCGTCGTCGGAAACGGGGATGGCGTAGGACCCCGTCAGCCATCGGGAGAGATCGAGCGTGCGGCAACGATCGGAGCAGAAGGGATAATGGTCGCGGGCCGACGGCTTGCCGCATTCGGGACAAGGCAGTGCCTTGCGAAGCGGCTCCACCTTGCCGCCGGGCTTGATCGGAGACGCCATGTCAGCCCTCCGGCCATGCCGCCTGCACGTCGTAGCCTTCGCCCGACAGCAGTGACAGGGTCTCGTAGAGGGGCAAGCCGACCACATTGGTGTAGGAGCCGACGAGCTTCTGGACGAAGCTGCCGGCAATGCCCTGAATGGCGTAGGCGCCGGCCTTGCCGCGCCACTGGCCCGAGGCGATGTAGTTTTCGATCTCGGTCGCCGACAGGCGCTTGAAACGGACCTTGGTCTGAACGACCTTCTGGCGGAACTGGCCGCCCGGGGTGACCAGACAAATGCCGGTATAGACCGAGTGACCGCGGCCGGACAGGAGATGGAGCGCGGCCGAGGCCTCCTCCGTGTACTCCGTCTTTTCCAGGATGCGGCGGCCGACGGCAACAACCGTGTCGGCGGAGAGAATGTAGCTTTGGCGCCAGGCGAGATCGCCTTTAATCGCCGCGAAGGCCGCCTCGGCCTTTTCGGTCGAGAGGCGGCGCGCGAGCGAGCGGGGATGTTCCGACTTCTTCGGCGCCTCGTCGATATCCATCGGCATCATGCGCGCAGGTTCGAGGCCCGCCTGGTTGAGCAGGTCCAGGCGCCGCGGCGAGCCGGAGGCGAGGATGAGTTTTTGATCAGACGCCATTGTGCTTCAGTCGTTCTGCCGCTTCAGGCGCGTCACTTGAACCGGTAGGTGATGCGGCCCTTGGTGAGATCGTAAGGCGTCATTTCCACTGTCACCTTGTCGCCGGCAAGTACCCGGATGCGGTTCTTGCGCATGCGGCCGGCCGTATGCGCAATGATCTCGTGTTCGTTTTCCAGCTTCACGCGAAACGTTGCGTTCGGCAGGAGTTCTGTCACAATGCCCGGGAATTCTAGGACTTCTTCTTTAGCCATCTATGGATGTTCTTCCTGTCAGTTGGGTGTTCGGCAAGGCGAAACCGCCTGCCTGCAAATTTGCGCGGAAACTACACAATCGTGTCCCGTTTGTGAACTCGCATAATTCCAATTCGATTCGTGCCTTAAAGCGCGGCTGCCGGTGGAGTCTTCAGCCCCGAAAACTGCGCCTCGATGCGCTTCCAGAGATGATCCCTGACTTCGCGATAGGCTGCGAGTCGCTGCTCGCGGGTCCCGGTTGCCACAGTGGCGTCCATGGTCGGCCAATAGATCACGTTCACCGGACTGGACCGCGTCAACTCAAGCGCCGCATGGTGGGCTTCCGGCGTCAGCGTGACGATCAGGTCGAAGAAGTCATCTTCCAGATCGTCCAGCGTACGCGGCCTGTGCCTGCCGATCGACAGACCGACCTCGTCGAGGACGGCGTCCACGAAGGGATCGCGCTCACCGGACCGGACGCCCGCGGATTGGACATAGATATCGTGTGGCAGCAGCCGTTTGGCAATAGCTTCGGCCATCGGAGAGCGGATTGCGTTCCATCCGCACATGAAGAGGACAGCACCCGGCTTCTCCGTCATCGTCGAGGCGGCCGGCGCGTCGCCCATCTCCCTCACCCCCGCCAATAGAGGACGCAGACGAGGGTGAAGAGGCGCCGGGCCGTGTCGAAGTCCATGCGCACCTTGCCATCCAGCCGGTCCATCAGCGTCTGCGAACCCTCGTTGTGGATGCCGCGCCGGCCCATGTCGATGGACTCGATGCGGCTCGGCGTCGCCGAGCGGATCGCTTCGTAGTAGCTCTCGCAGATCATGAAGTAGTCCTTGATGATCCGCCGGAAGGGGGTAAGCGAGAGGATGTGCGCAGCGACGTTCTCGCCGGCTTCCGTCGTGATGCTGAAGACCAGCTTGGAATCGACCAGCGACAGCTTCAGATGATAGGGCCCACCCGGATGGCCGACCGGCTCGAAGGCGTTTTCCTCCACCAGATCAAAGATGGCGACCGCCCGCTCGTGTTCGACGTCCGGCGTCGAACGGCCGATGGATTCGTCAAGGACGATGTCGGAGAGACGGAAATCGCCCTTCGTCATCCTCAGCCCCCGCGGTTCAACCGTATGGCGACGGAACGGGCATGGGCGTCCAGCCCCTCGGAATGGGCAAGCGTGATGGCCGCCGGCGCAAGCGCTGCCAGCTGGTCCGGTCCCAGCCGCAGGATCGAGGTGCGCTTGACATAGTCGAGGACGGAGAGGCCTGACGAGAAGCGGGCCGAGCGGGCCGTGGGCAGCACGTGATTGGAGCCGCCGACATAATCGCCGATCACTTCCGGCGTATAGCGGCCGACGAAGATCGCGCCGGCATTGCGGATGCCGGGGATGAAGGCATCCGGGTCGGCGACCGCCAGCTCCAGATGCTCGGCCGCAATGCGGTTTGCCAGCGGCAGGGCCGCCATCAGATCGGCAACAAGAACGATGCCGCCGAAATCGGCCCAGCTGCGGGCGGCCGTCTCGGCGCGCGACAGCGTCTTCAGCTGGCGCTCGACCGCCTGCTCCACGGCTTCGCCAAAGGCCCGGTCGTCGGTGATCAGGATCGACTGTGCGCTGACGTCGTGCTCGGCCTGGGCCAGGAGATCGGCGGCGATCCAGTCGGGATCATTGTCGCGGTCGGCGATGACGAGGACTTCGGAGGGACCGGCGATCATGTCGATGCCCACCTGGCCGAAGACCTGGCGCTTAGCGGCGGCCACATAGGCATTGCCGGGGCCGACGATCTTGGCGACCGGCGCAATCGTCTGCGTCCCATAGGCGAGTGCTGCCACCGCCTGCGCGCCACCGACGCGGTAGATCTCCGAGACGCCGGCAATGCGGGCAGCGGCCAGAACCGTCTGGTTGATCGCCCCGCCGGTGGCCGGCACGACCATGACGATCCGCGGCACGCCGGCGACCTTGGCCGGCAGCGCGTTCATCAGAACCGAGCTCGGATAGCTTGCCGTGCCGCCCGGCACATAGAGGCCGACCGCATCGATCGCAGTCCAGCGCGAGCCGAGGCCGACGCCGAGGGCATCCTCGTAGACATCGTCCTTCGGCATCTGTCGGGCATGATGTTTTTCAATGCGTTCGGCTGCGAACCGCAGGGCATCGAGAACCGCGGGTTCCGTCGCGGCCAACGCCGCATCGATCTCTGCTTCGGCGACCCTGAGGCCCACCGCGGCAAGATCGACACGGTCGAAACGGGCGGAATAATCGACAAGCGCGGCATCGCCGCGGGTACGGACATCGTCGATGATCGCCTTGACGACCGCATTCACATCGTCGGAGACCTCCCGCTTCGTCGACAGGAAGGCGGAAAACCGCTCCTCGAAATCACCCGATGCCTGCTCCAGCCAGATCGCCACTCGACAGTCCCCTCATGCATTGCGCCCGAGGCGCCCAAAATCAGTCCCCTTTGGGATGCCGCGGCATCCGTTCGGTCTCCCAGGCGCCGCCCGTGTCCATCATCTGCGCCTCGATGCATTCGACGTCGAGACTGATGGCGGCACCTCCGGCCAGGATCAGTTCGACGGTGCCGTCGGGCCCGTCGCCCTTCTGGTCGAAGCGCATGGCCAGCAACGAGCACACCGTGTCGGCATTCGTGCGGTCGATACCGAGCGTGCGAACCGCCTCCACCCGCTTGAACGAGATGACGGAGCGGCGGCGCTCGAAATCCTTGCTCTTGCGGTCGGCCTTCTCCCAGACGAAGCGGTTGAACACCACCGTGAACTGGCGGCTGCGCGCATCATAGCTCAGGTCCGCGACGCGAAAGACGCTGTCCTGCGTGTAAGCGGAGACGATCGCGAGATCATCCTGGTCGAGGGCAAGAAGCTTGAGATCCGCCATGATTTCCATTTCCAGTCGAGACGCCGGTCGGCGTGTGTTCATCCTGCCACGGAGATAGGATGACCCGGCACGATGCGCAACGCCACCGGAACCTTAGTCGCTGACACGCTCCACGTCGGCACCGCATCGTGTCAGCTTCTGCTCGAGGTGTTCGAAGCCGCGGTCGAGGTGATAGACGCGGTTGACGACGGTTTCACCTTCGGCGACGAGACCGGCGATCACCAGCGACACGGAGGCGCGCAGATCGGTCGCCATGACCGGTGCGCCCTTCAGGCGATCGACACCCTCGATGCGGGCCATCTGGCCAGACAGGGTGATGCGGGCGCCGAGCCGCGCCAGTTCCTGCACGTGCATGAAGCGGTTCTCGAAGATCGTCTCGGTGATGTGCGAGACGCCGGACGAGCGGGTCATCAGCGCCATGAACTGGGCCTGGAGGTCGGTCGGGAAACCCGGGAAGGGTTCGGTGACGATATCGACCGGCTGGATGCCGTTGCCGTTCCTGACGACACGCAGGCCGCTCTCCGTTTCGGTCACCTCGGCGCCCGCCATGCGCAGTGCGTCGAGCGCGTTGTCGAGAAGCGAGGCGTCCGTGCCCTCGAGCGTCACGTCACCGCCGGCCATGGCGACCGCCATGGCATAGGTGCCCGTCTCGATGCGATCGGGCAGCACGCGGTGGCGCGCGCCGGAAAGTGAGGTCACGCCCTCGATGGTGATGGTGCTCGTGCCGGCGCCGGAGATCTTGGCGCCCATGGCGTTCAGGCATTTGGCCAGATCGGCCACTTCCGGCTCACGGGCGGCGTTGTCGATCACCGTCGTGCCGTTGGCGAGCGAGGCTGCCATCATCATCACATGGGTGGCGCCGACCGAGACCTTCGGGAAGGTGTAATGGCCGCCGACGAGGCCGCCCTTCGGCGCCGTGGCATTCACATAGCCGGCGTCGATCTCCATGATCGCGCCGAGCGCCTGCAGACCTTCGAGAAACAGATCGACCGGGCGTGTGCCGATGGCGCAGCCGCCGGGTAGCGAGACGCGCGCCCTGCCCTCGCGGGCGAGAAGCGGGCCGATGACCCAGAAGCTGGCGCGCATCTTCGACACGAGGTCATAGGGTGCCGTGGTATCGACGATCGTCCGGCAGGTGAAATGGATCGTGCGGGAATAGCTTTCGCCCTGGCTTTCGCGCCGGCCGTTGACGGAGACGTCGACGCCGTGATTGCCGAGAATGCGCAAGAGCTGCTCCACGTCGGCCAGATGCGGCACGTTTTCGAGCGTCAGCGTATCGCTGGTCAAAAGCGAGGCGATCATCAGCGGCAGGGCAGCATTCTTGGCCCCGGAGATCGGGATGATGCCGTTCAGCTTGTTGCCACCGCGAATTCTGATGCGATCCATGAGGTCCAGCGGGGTTGAACCCGTCCTTTTATTGCGAGTGCAGGCACGAAGCGGCGTGCTTAGCCGAAAAGCCAAGGCGCTTCAAATGATTTGGAACCGAGTGGTCCCTTGAACATCCTGTCAGTCCGATTCGTCTTTTTTTGCGGCAGGCAGGCCGGAGGCCTCGTCGGCGGCGCCTGAACGACGCGCCCGCGCCTGTCCCTTGCGGCGCATGAGGTTCTCGCGAAGCTTGGCCGCGGCGCGCGCCTTGCGCTCTTCGGCACGGGCATCCACCTGCCGTTTGCCGGCCGCCTTGCGCTCTTGCCCCGGTATTTCCGCATCGTCCTTGGTCATGGCTCCCGCTTAGCCGAAAAGCGACCTGGAAAAAAGAGCGCGACTTTGTCTGGAGGAGACGACGGAACTTGAAATTGCGCCTTGCGCTCATGGTGAACCTATGGCAATAGGCCCCTCGCCCACGGACGACCAAACCGACACGGGCCTAAGCTGCTATAGCTCAGGGGTAGAGCACTCCCTTGGTAAGGGAGAGGCCGAGAGTTCAAATCTCTCTAGCAGCACCATTTTCTCGATTGATTTCATGGAATGGCTCGGCCTTCAGAAGGCACCAAGCAGGAACTGCGCGAAATTATTGTGATGGCGGTGGAGCGCGCGATCCGGACGAGTGACAGATCAAGAAAATCAGAGGGCGAAATCTCTTGAAACTAGCGGCGCCATATCACACTCTAATAGCTGACTGTTAACCGCAGTTCCTATGGAACTAAATGTTAACCCAATCAGTTTCTAATGTGCTATCAGTTGCGCTGAAATGCTTGACATGGAAGCTGCGATATGGCTGATGAAGCTCACGAGATTGGAACAACTCGTATCTAAGAAAGCTCTTTTCATGCCCTCAAGTGGAACTTACAGCCGTAAGCATTTGGGAGCCAACTGCAGGGATGACGGGTGGCGGAAAGATCGACTTTGTCGTGATCTGACATAACCGAACCGGTGTAAGGTAGTTAGGCTTAGATATTTGAGTTAAAATGGGCGCGAAAGCGCCCATTTTCTTTTCAATTAATGAAGTTATTTGGAAATATGTTCAGATGGTTACAGCTTTCAGCGACGTGATCCGATCCGTGGCAATTAGTAAAACCTCGGCCTTTCAAATTTCCATTATCCTCAAGCGATAAATTGTAATGGCGATCAGAAGTATACGGAAGACCTAAGCGGATTCGGGAATTCACCGCGCATTCGACCGTATGGTCACTACCGTCAATTACTGGACGCGAGTGCTTTTCGTGCCCATACTGGAAGTGGTATCCTCTCTCATCGATAAAATACTTATCGCGGTTATCACCACCTTTTCTCTTAGGAAACTCTTTCGTTTTCAGATGTGAAACCAGCTTTTCAATTTCGACTGCAAGTCCAAATGTTCTTTCACTCAAATTCTCATTGACTGAAGTCCAAAGGACTTGGACGACTTTGTCATTGAAATTCGAGAACGGGAGAAGAAGAGCTTTTCGGTTGCCCATCGGCTTAAAAATTTGGTCAATGGCATTGAGCCTCTTGATCCAAAAGGTCACAACCCGAGATAATTCCAGCGCAATTCCGCGGCCTGCGATATCAAGCACACTCGAAGGCAAACCTAAACGGGCAAGGTCCGATTGAGCACCTTGCTCCGCTAGAAGGACGACTGCAAATTCGGGATTTTCTGCATTGATTTTGACGCAATAGTCAGCAGCGCCTAGGTGCGGGGGTTTCGTGAAAAACTTATAATCTGATCCGTACTTCTCTCGAATTTCCTTGGGGACCATTGCCACGCCGTTGACGGCGAAATGCTTCCTCAACGACTGCTGATCACCGAATAGAATGAACGCTATCTTCATCTGTCAGCAAGCTTCATCACGATATCGAAAGGGATCTCGATCCGACGCAGGTCGCTGTCGCTTAACCCTCGAAAAACTTCGAAAAAGGGATTTTTACCAAGGACGGTTTGCGATTCTCGATTGTAAAGTCGATCGTCTGGCAAACCATTTTCCCCCGCCCACTTCTTTATTCTATTTGCTACTTCTCGAGCATCGTAGCTTGGTCCCTGACCGTCAATAATGATCTCGCGTGGCACTTGCCTGGAGGTAAGGGATGGCGGCGGAGACGATTCAGGGACATCTTGGAAACGTAGGCCCCGGTCGGCAACATCAAGATACCTCACTAAACCTGTTGCGAGTGGTTTGACAAAAGCTGCCCAAATGGAAGCTTTTATTTTATCACCTTCCTCAACAGGTCCTGATGGATTTTCAGCTGTTTGAACGAATGAAAACTCCTCACCCGCAGGAATAAGCGCGATCTTTTGCTGCTGCTTTGGGTGCGTAATTACAACGACTTTACTAGAAAGCCGCGTTGCAATGAACTGGCGAAGCTTTAGTGGTGCAATAGCAGGCCGATAGTCGCCTTTCCTTTTAGTAAGCTCCATACCAAGCTCACTAAGCAAAAGGGGATATTTTGTTTTCGCCCATGCTTCATTGGTTTCCGTCTCGATTGCAGCAACCAATTCGTCTGCAGTCCAACTATTTTCCATCGCAAATTCACCTTTGACAATAGCTACGTTATCAAACTTACCATGTCGGCAGTCAACGTTTGGCATAGCCACACCCAATCAAACAAATCCATGCATAGTGCCGATACAAAAATCCATAGAAAATATTGTATTATCTATCTAATCCGAACTTCAAATCTCTTAGTACCACCATCACTTACCCGACTGATTGCTCCCTCTATTCGCCTTACTTATCCCGACAAGCCTCTGTCTGAAGCCTCCCCCTCACCCCACATACTCACTCTCCCGCCGCGACAACACCTGCCCGTGGCCCTTCGCCCCGACGATCTCGCCATTCTCCATGACCACCGTGCCGCGGGCAATCGTCATCACCGGCCAGCCGGTGACCTCGAAGCCTTCCCAGGGGGTGTAGTCGGAGCCGTGGTGGAGGATTTCCTGGCGGATGGTCTCCTGGCGGTTCGGATCCCAGAGCGCGATGTCCGCGTCGAAGCCGATGCCGATCGAGCCCTTGCGCGGGTAGAGCCCGTACATCTTGGCGTGGTTGGTGGACGATAGCTCGACGAATTTCTGCGGCGTGATGCGGCCCTTCGAGACGCCTCCGGAAAAGAGGATAGGCAGTCGTGTCTCGACGCCCGGGATGCCGTTCGGCACCCAGCGGAAGGAGGTCCTGCCCTTTTCGTTCAGCTTGCCGTCGGTCGCGTCGTAGCGGAAGGGGCAGTGGTCGGAGGAGAAGGTCTGGAACACGCCCTGGGTGATGCCTTCCCAGATCGCTTCCTGGCTTGCCGTATCGCGCGGCGGCGGCGAGCAGACGTATTTGGCGCCTTCCATGTTGAGGCCCTTCAGGTCCTCGGCCGTCAGCGTGATGTATTGCGGGCAGGTCTCGCCGTAGACCTTTAACCCCCGTTGCTGCGCCCAGCGGATCTGCTCCATGGCCTCGCGGCCGGACACGTGCACGACCATCATCGGCACGTCGATCAGTTCGGCGTGGCTGATCGCCCTATGGGTGGCTTCCCGCTCGATGACCTCGGGACGCGACACGGCGTGGTAATAGGGCTCCGTCTTGCCGGCGCTCTCCAGCCGTTCGGTCATGAACTTGATGGTGTCGTAGCCCTCGCAATGGACCATCACCAGGGCGCGCTCGTTGCGCGCCACCTCGAAGACTTCGAGCAACTGCCGGTCGTTCAGCACCAGATCGTCATAGGTCATGAAGACCTTGAAGGAGGTGTAGCCGTCCTTCACCAGCGCCGGCAGTTCCTGGCCGAGAACGGCAGGCGTCGGGTCGGAAATGATCAGGTGGAAGGAGGTATCGATATGGCATTCGCCTTCGGCCGTGCGCCGGTAGTCCTCGACCGACTGGCGCAGCGAGGTGCCCCGCTGCTGGAGCGCAAAGGGCATGATGCAGGTGTTGCCGCCGGCCGCAGCCGATGCGGTCGCGGAGGCAAAATCATCCGCCAGCGTGATGCCCGGTCCCTGCGGCTGGGCGACATGGACATGGCTGTCGATGCCGCCCGGCATGACATAGAGGCCGGTCGCATTGATCTCGCGGGTGGCGGGCCCGACCCGGTCGGCGATCACCGCGATCTTGTCCCCGGAGATGCCGATGTCCGCCTTGTAGATGTCGGTAGCGGTCACGATCGTGCCGCCGCGAATGGCGAGATCCAATGTCATGGGCGGGGGTCCTTTGTGCTGGCGATTGCAGACGGAGCCTTGAGCCGGATCAGGGCGTCAGCCCGGCGCAGCGCGCCGTGTTGCGGATGTGGGTTTCCATCTCGTGGCGGGCGGCGGGGCCGTCGTTGGCCCTGAGCGCAGTGATGATGCGGCGGTGTTCGGCAATCGACTGACCCATGCGCTCCGGGTCGGTGATCGGGATCGGCTGGCGCTGCGTCTCCGTCACCTGGTCCCGCACCGTCTGGTAGAGCGCCTTCAGCATCGAATTGGAGCAGGCGGAGACGATGGTTCCGTGGAAGAGCAGGTCGGCCTCGACATTGGTGACGAGATCCTGGCTGGCCCAGGCCTCTTCCATCGTCCTGGTCGCCGTCTCCATGCCGTCCAGCTGCACCTGGGTCAGGCGGCCGGCCGAGAGCCGCGCGATCTCGCCTTCCAGCAGGATCCGGGTCTGGAATACGTCGAAGGCGGGGTAGCTGTCGGAGTAGCGCCAGGGCGCCATGTGGCCATTCTCGCTCCGGCTCCCCGCGTCCACGACGTAGGTCCCCCGACCCGCCTCCGTCTTCAGGAGCCCGAGCGTCTCCAGCGTCAGCAGCGCTTCCCGCAGGGAGGCCCGGCTGATCCCGAACTTCTGGGAGAACTCCCGCTGCGACGGGATCTTCTCGCCGGCCTTCAGGGTGCCGGTCTGGATCATCGTCTGGATCTCCCGCGCCACCGACTGTGGGACGAGCGTCTTGTTCAACATAGCATTCCCGCCTCAGATGCCGACGTCCGGCGCCCTATCCTATTTTTTCGGTTCCCATCTTGCCAAGCAGAAACCGCCGTGGTTGTCTGGCCTACTGGTCTGACCAGTCGGACCAAATGTAGATTGAGTTATGTTCAAAAAACAAGGGGAACCTCATGACACGCGCATCCACACTCAAGACAGCATTGATCGCGGGCCTCGTCGGCCTGCTCGGAACCACCGCCCTCCAGGCCGCGGATCTCAACGTCGGCGCCAACATCGGCAATGTGCCCTGGGAGTTCCAGGACGCCAGCGGCAAGGTCACCGGCTTCGAGGTCGATCTCGTCAACGAGATCGCCGGGCGTCTCGGCAAGACCGTCGAATTCGTCAACACGCCGTTCAACGGCCTGTTCTCGGCCGTTCAATCGGGCCGCATCAACATGGCGATCTCCTCGATCACCATCACCGAGAAACGGCTGGAATCGGTGTCCTTCGCGCAGCCCTACTACGACAGCGACCAGTCTCTGACGGTCACCGCGAGCTCCGGGATCACCGGCCTTTCCGGCATGAACGGCAAGGTCGTCAGCGTCGACACCGGCTCCACCGGCGACATGTGGGCGGAAGCGCACACCGCCGAGCACAGCTTCGGCGAGATCCGCCGCTACGAGGGCCTACAGCCGGCCATGCTCGATCTCGTCGCAGGTCGCGTCGACGGCTATATCTCGGACATTCCGGCGCTCCTCTACTACGTCAAGGACAAGCCGGAGCTGAAGGTGGTCGAGCGCATCCCGACCGGCGAGAAGTATTCGATCATGTTCAACAAGGGCGATCCGCTGGCCGAAGAGGTCAATGCGGTGATCACGACGCTGAAGGAAGAAGGCTTCATCGCAGAGCTGCATGAAACCTGGTTCGGCGCCAAGGCCGAGGATACGACCTCGACCGTCACCGTTCTCGACATGCCGAAGGGCAAGTAAGGCTTGAACTGCATCCGGCGGGGCAAGCCTGCGCCGCCGGACTGCCAAGGGAGCCTCAACGGCATGAACCTGATCAATACCTTCTTCAACGTGCAGGTGCTGACCGACAGCCTGCCGCAACTCCTGCGGGGGCTGCTGGTGACGCTGCAGATCGGCGTGACCAGCATACTCATCGGCCTCGCCGGCGGCCTGTTCCTGGCTGTCGCCCGGCTTTATGCGCCGACCTTTGCAAAACTCCTGATCCGCGGCTACGTCGACATCTTCCGCTCGATCCCGCTGCTGGTGCTGCTGATCGTCGTCTATTATGCCCTGCCCTTCGTCGGCATCCGCCTGTCGCCCTTCTTCTCGGCGGTGACGGCGCTGTCGCTCGTCTCGGCCGCCTACACCGCGGAAATCTTTCGCGCCGGCATCGAGGCCATTCCGCACGGTCAGTTCGAGGCCTCCGAGGCGCTCGGCCTCTCCAACAGGCACACGATGATCGACGTAATCCTGCCGCAGGCGATCCGCATCGTCATTCCGCCGCTCACCAACAACTGCATCAACGTGATGAAGGATACGGCACTTGCCTCCGTGGTCGCCATGCCGGACCTCTTGAAGCAGGCGACCCAGGCGCAGGCGCTGTCGGCCAATCCGACGCCGCTGATCGGGGCGGCGCTGATCTACATCGCACTGCTCTGGCCGATGGTGGCTGTCGTTGCCCGCCTCGAAAAGCACTTCAGTCGGGGGAAACGCTGATGGATACGCAAGCCAATTCCCTCATTTCCGTCCGCGGGCTGACGAAGGCCTATGGCAATTTCACCGTCCTGCACGGCATCGACCTCGATATTGCCGAAGGCGAGGTCGTCTGCGTCATCGGCCCGTCCGGATCGGGCAAATCGACCCTGATCCGCTGCATCAACCATCTCGAGGCCTTTGCCGAGGAGAGCCGGATAAACGTCGACGGCACCCGCGTGCAGCCGGGACCGGCGCTGGCGAAAGTGCGCGCCGAGGTCGGCATGGTCTTTCAGTCCTTCAACCTCTTCCCGCACATGAGCGTGCTGAAGAACGTCATGCTGGCGCCGATGCGGGTGCGCAAGACCACGGTTGCGGAGGCCGAACGCAAGGCACGCGAGCTTCTCGCCCGCGTCGGCATCTCCGAACAGGCGGAGAAATATCCCGGCCAGCTCTCCGGAGGCCAGCAGCAGCGCGTGGCGATTGCCCGGGCGCTGGCCATGGAGCCGCGGGTGCTGCTCTTCGACGAGCCGACCTCGGCGCTCGATCCGGAGATGGTGGGCGAGGTGCTCGACGTCATGCGCAAGCTTGCCGGCACCGGCGTCACCATGGTGATCGTCACCCATGAAATGGGTTTTGCCCGCCAGGTCGCCGACCGGGTGATCTTCATGGACGGCGGCCGCCTGGTGGAAATCGGGACGCCGGCGGAGATCTTCGACACACCCAGGCAAGAACGGACGCGCGGCTTCCTGCGCGCGGTCCTCAATCACTGAACAAGAAAAACACATCGGAGGACAAACAGTATGGCCACCAATTCGCCGCTCGACCTCGACTTCGTCCGCAGCCAGTTTCCAGGCCTCAACCGCGGCTGGACACTCTTCGACAATGCCGGCGGATCGCAGATCCTGAAGCCCGCGCTCGACCGCATCAACAGTTTCCTGATCGAGAAGAACGTCCAGATCGGCGGCTCCTACGAAGTGTCGCAGGCCGCTGCCAGCGCGCTGTACGAAGCCCGCACTGCCGCCATGCATCTCGTCAATGCCAGCCGCCCCGAAGAGATCGTCTTCGGCAATTCGACAACGGCGCTGCTGCAGAATCTCGCGCGCGCCATGCACAGTCAGCTTTCGGAAGGCGACGAGATCATCGTCACCGTGGCCGACCATGAATCCAATATCGGTCCCTGGGACCGGTTGCAGGAGCGCGGCGTCGTTCTCAAGGTCTGGCCGCTCAACAAGGAGACGATGGCGCTCGATCTTTCCGACCTGGCGCCGCTGATGAGCGAGCGCACGAAGCTCGTCTGCGTCACCCATTGCTCCAACCTGCTCGGCTCGATCAATCCGATCCGCGAGATCGCCGACTTCGTTCATGAGCGTGGCGCCAGGATCTGCGTCGATGCGGTCGCCTATGCGCCCCACCGGGCCGTTGACGTCCAGGCCTTCGACGTCGATTACTACGTCTTCAGCCTCTACAAGACCTATGGTCCGCACTACGCGCTGATGTACGGAAAATACGACCTGCTGCTCGAACTCGACCCGCTCTACCACTACTTCTACGGCAAGGACAAGGTGCCGGGCAAGCTGGAGCCGGGCAACCCCAACTACGAGCTGGCCTATTCGACATGCGGTATCGTCGACTATCTGGTGGCGCTCGGCGAACAGGCCGGCGAAACGGGCACGGTCCGCCAGAAGATCGAGGCCGCCTACAGCGCGATCACGGCACAGGAGAATGCTCTCGCCGACCGCCTCCTCGGCTACCTGCGGTCGCGCAACGACTGCCAGATCGTCGGACAGTCGCTGAACCGCGACAGCAGCCGCGTTCCGACCATCGCCTTCCGCTTCGACGGCCGCGAAGCCGGAGACATCTGCCGGGCGATGGACGAGGAGAAGATCGCCATCCGCTTCGGCGACTTCCACTCGCGGCGACTGGCGGAATATCTCGATCTCACGGACCGCGGCGGCATGCTGCGCGTCTCGATGGTGCACTACAATACGATCGACGAGGTGGACCGCATGACGGCAGCACTCGACAGGATCCTGGCGACCGAAACCGGGGTCGCCAGGGCGAGCTGAGGGCAACCCTGTCCCGATGACCAACGCACCGTAAAGCGAGCGAAAACGGCGCCTAGAGGCGCCGTTTTCCGTTTTGGAGACCGGGAAGGATCCGCCGTCGCGTGCTAGTCGAGAAGTTCGCGCAGACGGATCGCCAGTTCCTTCGCCGTATAGGGCTTCTTCAGCCAGCTGCCGGAAAAGGCCAGTTCGCGGCCGGCGATCTCCGGTTCGGCATAGCCCGAGGTGAACAGAACCTTGATATGCGGATGTTCGGCACGGACGATTTCGGCCAATTCGTCACCGGTCATGCCGCCGGGCATCACGACGTCGGTGAACAACAGCGCGATGTCATTGTTCTCCCGCAGCTTCGCCAGCGCCTGTGCGCCATTGTCGGCCTCGATGACCTCGTAGCCGAGATCGGTCAGTCGGGCGACGGCGACGCGGCGTACGCGCGCGTCGTCCTCCACCGTCAGGATCTTTTCCGAACCGCCGGGAAGCAGTCTGGCGCCGGAGGCGGTGCTCTCGGAGGTCACGGCGGTATCGACGGCGTGCTGGATGGCGGGCAGGAAGATCCGCACGCTCGTCCCCTGGCCCGCCTCGCTGTAGAGCTGGACATGGCCGCCGGACTGCTTGGCGAAGCCATAGACCATGCTCAGGCCAAGGCCGGTGCCCGCTCCTACACCCTTCGTCGTGAAAAACGGCTCGAATGCCCGCTGCTGCACCTCGGCGGGCATTCCCTCGCCATTGTCGCTGACGCTGACGAGTACGAATTCGCCGGTTCTCACATGCGGATACATCTGGGCGTAATCCACATCCAGGGTCACCCGCGAGATCTCGATCGACAGACGACCGCCTCGTGGCATGGCGTCGCGAGCGTTGAGCGTCAGGTTCAGGATCGCGTTCTGCAGCTGCGATCCATCGACCAGCGCCTCGTTGGTGGCGCCGGTGATCACGGTACGCAGCTCGATCATCTCGCCCACCGTCCGCCGCAGGAGATCCGAGAAGCCGGAGACGAGTTGGCCGACATCGACGATCTTCGGGTTCAGCGCCTGCCGGCGGCCAAAGGCGAGCAACTGGCTGGTCAGCTTGGCGCCGTCGTCGGCAGCGCCCTGGGCTTCGCGCAGCATGGTCAGCAGTCGCTCGTCGGAGATCTTGCTCTCGATCATCTCGAGATTGCCGCTGATGACCGTCAGCAGATTGTTGAAGTCATGGGCAAGCCCCCCGGTCAGTTGGCCGATGGCTTCCATCTTCTGCGACTGGCGCAGTTCTTCCTCGATCTTGTGGCGGCTCGTCAGGTCGCGGACGAAGCCGGTGAAGATCCGCTTGCCGTTCACCCTGGTCTCGCCGACGGAAAGTTCCATGGGGAAAAGCGTGCCGTCCTTGCGCTGCCCGGTCACCACCCGGCCGTAGCCGATGATGCGCCGCTCTCCCGTCGCGACATAGCGCTCCAGATAGCCATCATGCTTTTCACGATCCGGCGACGGCATCAGGAGCCTGACGTTGCCGCCTTGAACCTCGTCTTCCGTATAGCCGAACAGCCGCTCGGCAGCCGCGCTGAAGGAACTGATCTGACCGGCCTCATCGATGACGATCATCGAATCAGGGACGGTATCGAGAATGGAGCGCAGATGCGCCTCCCGTTCCGCCAGATTGTTTTCAGCCGCCTTCATGTTCGTCACATCGTTGTTCATCTGAATGATCATCGGCCGCTCTTCGCCGCTTGTCTGCACAGCGACCCAGCGGGTCGCGACGAAGATCGAGTGGCCTTGCTTGTGGCGATGAACGACTTCGCCTTCCCAGATCCCCGTGGTCTGCACCTGAGCGCGAACCTCTTCGCGGGGCTGGGGAAAGCGTGTCTGAAGCAGGTCGTGCAGAACCTTGCCGACGGCCTCTTCCCGACGCCAGCCGTAGAGAGCCTCACAACCCTCCGTCCAGTGGGTCACGACACCATTCCAGGCGTGAACGATCAGGTTTGCGTGGTCCAGGAGCCGAAGTGCTGCGTCCAGGTCGCTAGCCTCTGCCTTCTGGAGCGCGGGCTCTTCATTCATCGTCATGTCCATAAACGCAGATACCAGGCTAGTGCCGGCGGAGCTCCTCGCGAGAGGCATTCGTCATCCGCCAGTCGATTTCGCATTCATCGCCGTCTCCGGCCAATTGTGCAAGCAGGCCGCGGCGCAGAATTTCAACAGCATGCCGTCCCGAAGGTCGCAGGACGCCCTTGTTCACAAGCTTGGTCATCGTCCGAGAGACCGTCTCGATCGTGAGACCCAGATAATCGGCAATGTCGAGCCTTGTCATCGGCAGCTGCACGATGGCTTTCAGTCCGCCGGCGCGCATTTCCCTCTGCAACTCCTTCAGGAGGAAGCTGCAGAGACGCTCTTCAGCGTTCTTCGTCGACAGGAGAACCATCTGGTCCTGGGCCGCGGCCATCTCGTCCGACATCTGGTGGAAGACGGCCGGGCGGATGTCGTCGGAGCTGGCGAGTTCGATTTCGAATGCTCTGCGCGACAGGCGACGGATTGTGACGGTGTTGATGGCTTCGGCGGTGTAGATGTAATGGCTCTTGAAGGAGATGCCGAGTAAGTCTCCGGCATTCAGGAACCCGGTGATGACGCGCCGTCCGTCCGGCAGTATCCGAACGATGCGCAGCGTGCCCTCGACAACCTCGAAGATGGATTTCGCCTCGTCACCCTCGAAGAACAGGATCTGGCCCGAAACGAAATTCTCGGCCGGCTGCCTGGCAAACAGGGAGTGCAGGCTTACCGGCGTCACCTGCGAAGGCGCGATGGCCGGGCGGGATCTCGTCGTGCTTTCCATCAACATGTCAGCCTCCATTTCTTGATGGTGGCAATTGACCCTGCGGCCGTAACACGCGAATGGTTTGACTGTGATAATGGGTGCAATCGTGTAACAGTCCGTAACACCCCAGATCCCACAGGCTCATGACCCCGGATACCAGCAACAGCGTCCATCTCCTCGTCGTCGATGACGATCTGCGTATTCGCAACCTACTGGCGCGATACTTTGAGAACGAAGGCTATCGCGTGAGCTGCGCCGGCGACGGACGCGAGATGCGGCTGAGCATGAAGCAGACGGACTTCGACGCGATCCTTCTCGACCTGTCGCTGCCCGGCGGGCAGGACGGTCTGGATCTGGCCCGAGAGATCCGGGCGCAGTCCGACGTGCCGATCATGATGCTGACCGGCCGCGACGATGTCGTCGACAGGATCGTCGGCCTCGAGATCGGCGCCGACGACTACATTGCCAAGCCGTTTCACCTGCGGGAAGTGCATGCACGGCTCAAATCGATCCTCCGGCGGCGGGGCCGAGGTTCGTCCGCACCGAGCGAGTCCCAAAAGGAAGACGGCATCCGCTTCGACGGCTGGACCCTCAACCTCACCAGGCGGGTCCTGCAGGACCCCTCGGGGCAGGAGGTGGAACTCACCACCGGCGAATTCGACATGCTGGCCGTTTTCGTCGCACATGCCGGTCGGGTCCTGACCCGCGAACAACTGATGGACCTGACGCGCGGACGCCAGCTGGAGGCGTTCGACCGGGCCGTCGATGCGCAAATCGTACGGTTGCGGCGCAAGATCGAGACAGACGCCAAGCGACCGCAGTTGGTCAAATCCGTCAGGGGTGTCGGCTATGTGTTTACCGGTACCATCTCGCGGATCTAAGTGTCTGGCTTCGCCTATTCGACGCTGTATATCCGGCCAAAACCCACATCCGGTAAGGTCTCCGGGTGTTCGAGAACGTGAATGCCTGCAGGTGCCGAGTTCCAGATATGGATCATCCGGCATCCTTCTTTCTCTGCAGCACGCCGTGCGAAGGTAATGATCTCCCGACTGACGCCGCTCTCGTCGATCAGGCTGATGGTCGCAAAGACCGGCACGTCGAGCAGATCGCCGAGAAGCGGGTGCCTGACGCGCGTCATCCTGAAGATGCCGCGGATGTAGCCGCGCGCGTCCTTGGCGGCCGCCCATTGTCTTCGCTGCAGCTCCGTAGCGGTCAGTCGCCTCCACGTCTCCAGATCAAGCGTCGGAACCATGATCTGCATGACCGCAAAGGCCCGGATCACATCCCTGTGGCTCAGATTCTCGATCTCGTAGTGGAAAACCATGGACAGTTCCGAATTGTGCAGACTTCCCGTCTTTGGTGGTCTGAGGCCCTGAATCTGGAGAGACTAGCTCTCGCTGTCCGGTCCGCATTGACGCCGGTCAAAACGCCGTTGCGGGACATGAGCGCGATCATGCGATCGCGGGGTCAGCCTGCAACCGGCTTCCCATCGCGGAATGCTGCATCCCCGTGCTCGTAGAGCGTGAAGACGTCCTCGCGTCGGCAGAGTTCGGTGCCGGGGCTCATCACGGTTGCCGCGCCGGCCGCCACTCCCAGCCGGAAGGCGTCCTCCAGCGGATAGCCGTTGGTCAGCGCCCAGACCATGCCGCCGACGAAGCTGTCGCCGGCACCGACCGTCGAACCGACCGGCACGGCAAAGGACGGCACCTTGATGGCGCCTTCTTCGGTGACCAGCAAGGCGCCCTCCCGCGCCATGGAAATGCAGACGTATTTGACGGCGCCCTGGCCAATCAGTTCCTGGGCGGCGGCCACCGCGCCCTTCTCGTCCAGGCTGCGTCCGACGATGTCCTCGAGTTCGTCGAGGCTCGGCTTGATCATGAAGAGGCCGCCGACCTTCAGCGCCTCCGCCAGCGCCTCGCCGGATGCATCCAGAATGAAGCGGGTGTCCTTGGCGGCGCAGATGCGCGCCATCTCGCCATAGGCGTTCTTCGGCAGACCACGGGGAAGGCTGCCACTGACGATGATGTAGTCCGCAGTCGCCTGCGCCAGGAAACGCAGGGCCTCGTCATACTCCTCATGGCTGACCACCGGCCCCTCCGGTACGAAACGATACTCCTGCCCGGTCTCCGTTTCCTTGACCATGAAGGCGACGCGGATCGCGCCCTCGATAGGGATCGTGTGCAGGTTGACCGGCAGCTGGCGGACGGCATCCAGGAAGACCTCCCCCGTTGCGCCACCGGACATGACCAGGAGATCCGGGCGGTCGCCCAGCACCGCCACGACCCGGGCGACGTTGACGCCGCCACCGCCGATGTTCTGGCGCTGGTTGCGGATGCGCACCTTCTTCGTCGGAACGACGCGATCCGTTTCGTTGGCGAGATCTATCGAGGGATTGAGGGCGACGCAGAGGATGGAAGCCATGTCTTCTCGAACCTTTTGTTTCTACACGTTCGGTCGCAGGTGGAGATCCGTGAGGCACGGACAATCAGCATGATATGGATCGGGAAACAAGAAAGGCAGCCCCATCAACTGTCAGATCAGGCGCTCCATCTCATCTGCGAGCCGACGAGCGTGACCATATCGTTGCGGCGCAGCAGCAAGTTGACATAGCGCAAATCGTCTCGACGGCGTAGGATGTCCTTCGCGGCCGCCGACGAGGGACAGGGCGGCGAGATGGATCGACGGCGCGCATGCTTCTTCTCAGCGCCACAGCCTGGAAATATTGTTGTCGCAATGTCTGAGTACCCTGCGTGAAAATGGAGGTCACGACATGAAGTACGATCTTTCAATCTCTGAGGCCGTATCCGACCCTCTCATCGCCCTGATGCTGCGGGCTGACGGGATGGAGCCCAACGCCTTTGCAGAGATGCTGAGCCAGGCGGCGCGCGAGCAGCTTGACCAGAAGCTGTCGCGGCTTCGCGAGGAACGCGCCACGCGTTTCTACCAGGTGCTGTCCGCTGCCGAGACGGCCGGAACCAGCTGCAGCCACTGCTGACCGACAGCACCCTCCCGGGTCGGCGGGATCATGCCGTTGCCTTGAGCGTCACGAACTGCCGGCCACCTGCCAGCGCCACGAACTCGTCTGTCGTCTGCGGCTTGCCGAAATAGTATCCCTGCCCCTGCTGGCAGCCCAAACTGTGCAGCAGCTGCCATTCGGCCTCTTCCTCGACCCCCTCGCAAACCACCGCCATGCCAAGGCCGTCGGCCAATGACTTGACCGAGCGTACAATGGCCTGACTCGACGGGCTCGAGACGATGCCCCGCACGAAGCACTGGTCGATCTTGATCTTGTCGAACGGGAAGCGGGCGATGTAGCTGAGCGACGAATAGCCGGTGCCGAAGTCATCCAGCGCGGCAGCTATACCCAGCGACTTGAGTTCCTGTATCTCTTCGAGAAGCCGTTCAGGATCCAGGAGGAAGGTCGATTCCGTTACCTCGATATGGAGCCTGTGGGGCTCCAGTCCGGAGATGGCCAGCGCCTCGCGGACATCCGCGCAGAGATCGCCCTTGGCGAACTGGACGGCAGATACGTTGACCGCAACGGTGAGGTGAGACGGCCATCTGGATGCTGCCGAACAAGCTTCCAGCAGAACCCACCTGCCCAGATCGCAGATGAAGCCGTTGGACTCGGCGACCTCGATGAACTGGAGGGGCGACACCAGTCCAAGCTCCGGATGTTTCCAGCGCACCAGAGCCTCGCTGCCGGTTATCTCCCCTGTGCCGAGGTCCACCTGCGGCTGGTAGAGAAGATAGAACTGGTTGTCCCGCAGCGCCGAGCGCATTTCCTGCTCCAGACGCATGCTGCGCGCCTGCGCGATCGCCGCCAGGGGTTCGTAGACATGCCAACCGGAGCCGCCGATCTTCTTTGCCTTGTCGAGGGCGAGCTCGGCAGCGTCGATCCAGCTTGCCGCATTGTCCAGTCCCTCGTTGGCAAGAGAGGCACCGATCCGGACGTCGACGTGAATTTTCGCGCTGCGGGCGTCGAAGTTCTTTTCGAACAGCGACAGGAGCGCCTGCGGCAGATCCGTGATGTCCGCGTCCGATGCGAGGGCCAGAGCCACACAGAAGACATCGCCGCTCAACCGCCCGACGAAGGCGTGGTCCGGGTCATGCGCGATGTCGCGGACGCCGGCCATCAGACGCCGCGCCACGGCATGCAGAAGCTGGTCGCCGGTTCCACGGCCAAAGGTCGAGTTGATCGTGGCAAAGCGGTGCAGGTCGACCGCGGCCACGGCCATGGTCATGCCTTCGTTGACGCTCTGATTGACACGGTTGATGAGTTCGCGCCGGTTGAAAACGCCTGTGAGATCGTCCAGCTGGGCCAGCCTGCGAAGCTTGTCCTCGTAGATCCTGCGGGCCGTGACATCGCGGACGGTGATGCAGGCGACGAAGGATCTGGACGTCCTCCCCCGGGCCGTCAGGTCTTCGATCCTGGAGAGCGTCATGGACGCCTCGAGATGACGGGACTGTCCGTCGCTGTCCACCGTTAACTCTTCATGGACAGCAGGAAGGAGCTTCTCCTCTTTACCACTGGCCTCGATCAGGCGGTCAAGCGCCTGATTGATCTCTGGCGGCCCTATCAGACGGAAATCCCCGCCTCGCTTCAACTCGTGACGCGGCCCGAAAAACGTCGCCGCCGCCCGGCTCTGGTCCAGGATCTTGCCGTCGCCATCGACGATGATCACTGCATCGATACTATCGCTGATGACGCGCTTCAGGATCCTTCGGCTGTTGCGCTTCTCGGCTGTCGCGATCTCGGCAAGCCAGGCGCTCAGGCCGATCTTTTCCATCAGGAAGACTACGAGCGCCGCGATCAGCATGAGGTGGAGCGTGGCCGAGGGCAGCAGCAGCGAGTACTCCTTCTGCAGGAGGTAGCCGGCGGCTTCGACGCAGACAACGAATGCAGCGGCACTGGCGATGACAGGCACCATGCGCTGTTCGCGCAGCTTCGGCGAGCTGGCCAGGATCACAAAGGCCAGTGCCAGACCGAGCGGCCAGGCGGGAAAGCGCTCCGGCACCCTTCCCTGCACCAGGGTTTCTGCCGCCAGGATGTGGAGCATGGGGCCGCTCAGGATGCCATAGATCGGCACCGGAAACAGATCCTTCAGTTCCGTTGCATAGGCGCCCACTACGACCGACCGGCCGGCCAGGAAGCCCGGCTCCACGCGGCCCTGCAGCAGATCGGCGACGGAGACGGCAGCGATGGTTTCGGGTCGAATGGAAAAATCGACTGCCAGTTCCGGCACTCCCGGATCCGCTACTCCGGACAGGACCACCGCTGCAGAGGCAAGCGGATCGCCATCGAGCGTGACGCTGGTGTCGAGGCTCCGGAACAGGCCATTCGGATCCAGGGCGACATTGGCGGCAACCAGCCAGGCCTTTTTCGCCAGATCATCGATCGGCCGGGTTACCGAAACCGCCGCAGCATCACTCACGTGCTGATGCTGTTCGAAAACAGGAAGCATGACGCCTCCGGCGCGTTCGAGCGCATCTGCGAGTTTCTGGTCCTCCTGCGGAGAAGAGGGCGTGCTGAAATCGATGTCCAGGAAGATGTCGCCGGCACCACCTTCAGCCAGGGCATCGATGATCGCCGCATGGACCGACCGGGGCCAGGGCCAGGTCCCCACCTGATCCAGGCTTTCCTTGTCGATGGCCACGAAAACAAACTTGTCTGAGGCGCTGCGGGGGGCAAGTTCTGCCCGCAGGTCGAACAGCTGCTCGTCAAGCTGCTGAACCAATCTGGAGGCAGGCAGCGCAAACGGCATCAACAGCAGTGCGGCGGCCGCCACCAGCCGCGCTATTGCTCGGCGCGGCTGTTCGATCATGATCAACGGGCGAAGCAGAGACCTCAGGACACCATCCTCCCGGCACTGCTTGGGCGACGTGGATGCTTAGTCATCATCATCATCGTCGCCATCGTCATCACCATCGTCGTCGTCGCCGTCATTGCCGTCGTCGTCACCGTTGCCGCCGCCGCCGCCATTATTGCCGCCGCTTCCAACGTTGCCGTTGCCTTGGCCACTGCCGGCATTGCCATTCCCGCCGCCTTGAGCATTTCCATTGTTGTTGCCCTGGCCGTTTCCGGCGTTGGCATGGCCCGCGCCATTGCCGTTGCCATTGCCATTGCCGTGGTTGCTATTGGCCTGGCCTCCATCACTAGGTCCGGCGCCTGCGCCATTTCCACGGTTGTCGTGTGCACGCTCGCTGCTTTCGCCATCAACGCCATTGCTGCTGGCGCCGTCGGAGCTGTCACCACGGCTATTGGCCTGACCCGTGAACCCGCTCAGCCCCATTCCGGCTCCGATCGGCGCTTGCTGGCCAACGGCGCGAACCGCCGCCCGCGTCGGTTCCACGGAAGAGACTGAGGGTGCAGAAACGTTGCCCGCGACGGTCATGGTCTGCGACTGGTCCACCATGGCCTGCTGACCCGGGCCGACATCGGTGCTCTGTCCTCCAGTGAAGGACGAGACCTGGACCAGCCCGCGATCAACCGACACTGAGGCGTTCCGCTCTGTCACGGTGACGGTGAAACTCGTGCCCTTGACGACAGCGGCCAGGAAGGGCGTGTGTACATACGTATGGGGGCTGCTTCGCTTTTCGACATCGAGCGCGATTTGCCCCTTCTGCTGCACGACCTCGGTTTTGCGCGACAAGAGGCCGTCGCGGGTGATCAGGGCAGCAAGGGTCCTGGGCTCAAATGATATCCGTTCCACACCCCTGGCCAAAGTCAGGCGGCCGCGAGGGCCGGTGGATATCCAGGCGCTGTTGGGAACGATCAGGCCGGCCTGGACCGGGAACCACGTCCTCTTGTCGACGGTGAAGTTTACTCCTGCCGTGACTTTCTCGACCTGCCAATCCGCGGCGATCGCGGCAAGGGAGGAGAAACACACGACAAGGGCAGCGGCGACGATCTGGCGCAACAGGCTGAGCATGAGACTTTCTCCCTTTCATGCCCACCAAATCACTCGCTAATTAAGATATTCTTCAATTAGCGAGCGCCTTTGCAAAGAATCCGTCTCCTCTGCCTCTCCTCGATCAGAAATTCGCCGAGACGAGCCTCTGGCGGATTGCCTGCAGCTCGCCACCCTTCCGTTCGACGAGGGACTGCTCCCAGGCGAGGGCAGTCTTCAGGATAACTTGCAGGTCGTCATGGCGGGGCACCCAACCCAGGCGGTCGCGCACCAGGGTAGAGTTTGCCACGACGCTTGCCGCATCGCCTGGCCGGCGCGGACGATAATTGATCTCGAACGCATTGCCGCCGAGCTGCGTCACGGTTTCCAGCACTTCCAGCACCGAATAGCCCCTGCCGTAGCCACAGTTGGCGATCAGAGCTTCACCACCCTGCCTCAGGTAGCTGAGCGCCATGAGATGGGCGTTCACGAGGTCGCTGACGTGGATGTAGTCGCGCACGCCCGTACCGTCGGACGTCGGGTAGTCCGTGCCGTAGACGTCGACACCGGCGCGCTGTCCGAGGGCGGCTTCGCAGGCGATCTTGATCAGGTGCGTGGCGCCGTCGGTCGACAGGCCGGTCCGTCCTTTCGGATCGGCTCCGGCGACATTGAAATAGCGAAGGGCGACGAAGCGGAAATCATGCGCCGCGGCGGCATCCTTCAGCATCAGTTCCGACATCAGCTTCGACTGGCCGTAGGGGTTCTTCGGCAAGGTCGGCGCCGTCTCGATCACCGGCGTGTCATCCGCGACATCGCCGTAGACGGCAGCCGTGGAGGAGAAGACGAGATTGCGGATACCGGCTTCCACAGCGGCCGCTGCCAGAAGACGGGTGTTGCTGGTGTTGTTCTCGTAATATTCGAGCGGATGAGCGAGCGACTGCGGCACGACGATCGAGCCCGCAAAGTGCAGGATGGCGTCGATGTCGTTTTCTGCGAAGATCTGCGCCAGAAGGTCGCGATTCCCGACGTTGCCCAGGTAGAAACGGGCCGCCGGCGGCACCGCCCAGCGAAACCCGGTGGAGAGCCTGTCGAGGACCACAACGTCTTCGCCGGCATCCAGCAGAGCCCAAGCCATGTGGCTTCCGATATATCCGGCACCACCGGTGACAAGAACGGCCATTTCGATACTCCCTGCTTTCGTTTGTTAGCAGGAAGCGAAACACTGTTCCCCTTCATCAATGCTTACCTGGAGGGGCAGGCGACGGGGTATATTGCGAGCCAAGGCTAAGGCCCGAAAAACGGTTTTGCTAAAGTTTTAGCTATGCTTCACTCTGGCTCACAGCTTGAGGACATAGTCGGCCAGCCGGGTGGCGGCTTCCTGGACCTGCTGCGGGTTGCGCAGGAAGCAGGCCCGCAGGAAAACTTCACCGCCGGGACCGAAGGCGGAGCCCGGCGCCAGCGCCACCTGGACCTTGTCGACGATGTCGAGTGCGGCCGCCCGGCTGTCGGTGATGCCGTCGACCTTCAGGAAGGCGTAGAGCGCGCCCTCCGGCTTCAGGGTCTCGACGCGGTTGGTGGCGATCAGCGTGTCGCACAGGATGTCGCGTGAGACCTTCGCGCGCTCGATGTTCTCGCGGACGAAGTCGTCGCCTTGGTCGAGCGCCACCACCCCGCCGCGCTGCATGAATTGTGCGACTCCGGAATTGGAATACTGGATGAGGTTCTCGATCACCTGACCAATCTCGGGCGGCGCCACAAGCCACCCGAGCCGCCAGCCGGTCATCGACCAGTTCTTCGAGAAGGAGTTGGCAAAGATCACCCGGTCTCCCTCTTCCATGACATCCAGGAACGAAGGGGCCCGCATTTCCTTGCCGTAGTAGTAGAGCGCATAGATCTCGTCGGCGATGATCCACAGCCCGTGCCGGCGCGACAGTTGAAGAATGGCGGCCAGTTCCTCGCGCGAGGCAGTCCAGCCGGTTGGGTTCGACGGCGTGTTGATGAAGAGCGCCCGCGTCCGGGGCGTGATCAGGGACTCCAGCTTCTGCAGGTCGAGCGACCAGCCCCCGTCGACGAAATCGAGCGGCAGGACCACGGGCTTGGCGCCGCCGATTTCCACCGAGGCAACGATATTGGGCCAGGACGGAGAGAGATAGATGAGCTCGTCGCCCGGGTTGGTCAGCGCCTGAACGGCCAGCATGATGGCATGCATGCCGGAGCCTGTGACATAGAAGTGATCGCTCGACAGCGTCTTTTCGAAGTGCCGGGCATAGTAGCGCGACAGCGCCTCGCGCAGTTCCGGAATGCCGCGCTGCCAGGTGTAGAACGTCTCGCCCGCCAGGAGCGCCTGGCTGGCCGCCTGGTTGACGAAGTCGGGAGACGGCAGGTCGCCTTCGCCAGCCCAGAGCGGAATGAGACCCTCCTGGCCGCGCGCATAGGTGATCACTTCAACGATGCCGCTTTCGGGTGCGGAAAGGGCGCGGGGGCTAAGGCTGCTCAGGATGGACATTCGATTCACTCTCCGGCTGATGTCCACTCATAGCCCACCATCCCCACGCAATCCCATGAGATTCCGTGAGGATGATATTGATTTGCGTGATGGGACGCCTTTAGCGGGCTTTCAGGAGATCGCGGATCTCCGTCAGGAGCTGGACGTCGGCCGGCGGCGGCGCGGCGGGCACGGCGGCGTCCGGCTTCTTCTCTTCAGCGATACGAATGCGGTTTACCGCCTTCACCATCAGGAAGATGATCCAGGCGAGGATGACGAAGTTCAAAATGACGGTGATGAAGCTGCCGTAGGCAAAGACGGCGCCCTGCTCTCGCGCCGCGGCAAGGGTCGGCGCCGTGACGGTCGACGATAGGCCAAGGAAATAATCGGAAAAATCGAGACCGCCTATGATGGAGCCGATGACTGGCATGATGATGTCGTTCACCAGCGAATTGACGATACCGGTAAAGGCACCGCCGATAATGATGCCGACGGCGAGGTCGATGACATTGCCCTTCGCAATGAACGAGCGAAATTCCGTAACTACCGACATGTTTGACCCCTTTGATCCTTCACGGCCGCGCGTTGCGCACGGAAATTTTTCGGGTGCGGGCTGCAGCACCACAACATCTTGGACTTTATGCCAAGTCCGTCGCGATTTCCAAGCAGATGCTTTTGCTCTATCGTCATCAAGCACTTGCCCCGGAGCGGAGGAGACATGGTTCCCGGCTGGCTGATCTTCCTGGCGGCATTCGGCTATATTCTGCTTCTGTTTGCGGTCGCCAGTTATGGCGACCGCCGGAGCCGTCGCTTTGGCGTGCCCGAAGGCGGCAGGCCTGTCGTCTATGCCCTCAGCCTTGCCATCTACTGCACCTCCTGGACCTATTTCGGCGGCGTCGGGCTGGCGTCGCAGCGGGGCCTGGAATTCACCGGCATCTACATCGGTCCGATCCTCGCCTTCACCCTCGGCATGCCGATCATCCGGCGGATCGTCGAACTGGCGAAGGCGGAGAAGCTGACCTCTGTGGCCGATTTCCTCGCCGCCCGCTACGGCAAGAACTCCACGGTGGCGATGATCGTCGCGGTGATTTCGCTGATCGGCGCCATCCCCTATATCGCGCTCCAGTTGAAAGCCGTCTCGAGTTCGGTCGCGGCCATGGTCGATGCCTCGGCCTACGGGATCGGCAGCGGAAATCTCTACTTCATCGACCTTGCCCTGATCGTCACCCTGCTGATGGCCTGCTTTGCCGTCATCTTCGGGACGCGCCATACGGATGCCACCGAGCATCAGGATGGCCTGATCCTGGCGGTCGCTATGGAATCGGTCGTCAAGCTCGTCGCCTTCGCGACGGTCGGGATCGCCGTCATGTTCGTCCTCTACGACGGGCCGTCGGACCTATTGTCGCGTGCCTCGGACAATCTGTTCGTCACGTCGGCGATGTCC
The DNA here is from genome assembly GCF_056530405.1 of Rhizobium sp. PK7-22. Classification (NCBI taxonomy): domain Bacteria; kingdom Pseudomonadati; phylum Pseudomonadota; class Alphaproteobacteria; order Hyphomicrobiales; family Rhizobiaceae; genus Rhizobium; species Rhizobium sp. PK7-22. The sequence continues at coordinate 1,257,398 of NZ_CP096514.1, read as the reverse complement.
TACGAGACGCCAATCAGCCGGTGGCTGATGCTGATCGGCCTCTCGGCCTTCGCGATCATCATGCTGCCGCGGCAGTTCCACGTCACGGTGGTGGAGAACCGGACGCCGCGTGAACTGCGAATGGCAGCCTACCTGCTGCCGCTCTACCTCGTCGCCATCAATCTCTTCGTTATGCCGATCGCTATGGCCGGCCTCATCTCGTTCGGCGGCACAGGCAACGCCGATCTTTACGTGCTGATGCTGCCGCTTGACAACGAGATGCCGCTGGTGACGCTGATTGCCTTCATCGGAGGCTTTTCCGCCGCGACTGCCATGGTGATCGTCGCTTCGGTAGCGCTGTCGATCATGGTCTCCAACGACATCGTCATGCCGGTGCTGCTGCGGCGCAAGCTGATGCGACGCTCCGTCCACCGAGCGGACTTCACCAAGACACTCCTGCGGGTGCGCCGCATGTCGATCATCATCGTGCTGATGCTCGGCTATGCCTACTATCGGGCGGCTGATAGCGAGACCGGCCTCGCCTCGATCGGGCTCCTTTCGTTTGCCGCCATTGCACAGATCGCACCGAGTATGATCGGAGGGCTGGTGTGGCGGCGGGCCAATGCCAGGGGCGCCATTCTCGGCATGGCGCTCGGCTTCCTCGCCTGGGCCTACCTGCTTTTTGTCCCGAGCCTGGGCGGTCCGAACAACGTTCATCTGGCGGGTGCCATTCTCCACTTCCTCTTCCCCGGCACGGCACTGTTCAATGGCGAGTCGGATCCTCTCGTCACCGCCACCCTCTTCAGCCTCGTGCTCAATAGTCTCGCCTTCGTGCTGGGGTCGCTGTCGCGCAATCCGAAGCCCGTTGAGCGTATCCAGGCCGGCATCTTCGTGAAGCGCCATCGAAGAGCGCAATTTGCTACGCGCGGCTGGAAGAGCCGGGTCAGCGTCGGCGACCTGAAAACGACAATCGCCCGCTATCTCGGCGAGGAACGGATGGAGCGCTCCTTCGACAACTATGCGCGCGGCAGTGGCCGGCCGCTGGAAGAGGACCAGCCGGCGGACATGGCCCTGATCCATTATTCCGAGCAGTTGCTGGGCAGCGCCATCGGTTCATCATCCGCGCGGCTCGTGCTGTCGCTCATCCTGCAGAAGGCGGAGGATGCCAATTCCGATACCGTCTGGCTGCTGGACCAGGCGAGCGAGGCGCTGCAGTACAATCAGGACATGCTCCAGACGGCACTTTCCCAGATGGACCAGGGGATCGCTGTCTTCGACAGCTCCTATTGCCTGACCATCTGGAACCGGCGGTTCCGCAATCTTCTCGACCTTCCCGAACAGGTAGGCCAGGTCGGCTATCCGCTTTCGGACATCATCTCCATCCTGGTGGAGCGGGGTGATATCGGTGCCGAAGATCGTGCCGATGTGGTCCAGCAGTTCCAGACCCTCGACGAACCCTTCCCGCTGGTCCTGAGCGGCGGCAAGCGGATCATCGAGGTGCGCTCCAACGCCATGCCGGACAAGGGGATCGTCGCGACCCTGACCGACATCACCGAACGGGTGGCCGCCGATCGGGCGCTGAAGCAGGCGAATGAGACGCTGGAACAGCGGGTGGAAGAACGCACGGCGGAACTGACGCGGGTCAACCGCGAACTCGCCGAAGCCCGGGCCTCCGCAGAAGAGGCCAATCTCGGCAAGACCCGCTTCTTTGCCGCCGCGGGACACGACATCCTGCAGCCGTTGAATGCCGCGCGCCTCTACTCGTCTGCCCTGGTCGAACGGCTCGGCGCCTCCGAAAACAGCGCGCTGGTGCGCAACATCGATTCCGCCCTGGAGTCGGTCGAGGCGATCCTCGGCGCCGTGCTCGATATCTCCCGCCTCGATACCGGCGCCATGAAACCGCGCATGACCTCAATTGCGCTCGACGACCTCCTGCGGCGGATCGAGACCGACTTTGCCCCCATGGCGCGCGAGAAGAACCTCAAGTTCACGGTGGTCCCCAGCTCGCTGCGCATCCGCTCCGACGTCAACCTGCTGCGCCGGCTGGTGCAGAACCTGGTATCCAACGCGATCAAGTACACGATCAACGGCAAGATCGTCATCGGCGCCCGGCGCCGTGGTGACCAAGTGATCATCGAGGTGCTGGATTCGGGCATCGGCATTCCCGCCGCGAAATTTCGAACGGTGTTCAAGGAGTTCGCGCGTCTCGACGAAGGCGCGCGAACAGCAGCGGGGCTCGGCCTCGGGCTGTCGATCGTCGACCGCATATCACGGGTGCTGAACCATCCCGTCGAGCTCTCTTCGGTCCCGGGCAAAGGCACCATCTTCAGGGTCCGCGTGCCGCGCGACCTCGCTTCTTCTCAAACCGCGAAACTGTCGGAACAGCCGGAGCGGCGGCGCCGGTCACAGCCGCTTAACGGGCTGAGGGTGCTCTGCATCGACAACGAGCCGAAGATCCTGGAGGGCATGAGCCTGCTCGTCTCAGGCTGGGGCTGCACCGTCGGTCAGGTGACATCGCTTGCCGGAATCGAAACCATCGCTGCTGCAAAGGAGCCGCCACCGGAGGTCATCGTTGCCGATTTTCATCTCGGCGACGGCAACGGCGTGGAGGCGATCGTCCGGCTTCGGCAGCTCTATCAGGCCGAGATCCCGGCGCTTCTGCTGACAGCCGATCGGACGCCGGAAGTGCGAGCGGAAGCAGAGCGTTATGACATCGCAGTGCAGCATAAACCGGTACGCCCAGCGGCTCTTCGGGCCTATCTGACGCAGGTCGCCGGCATCAAGAAAATAGCTGCGGAATAGCTTTCGTCATTCATCCACCAGTCATCCAGCCTCGCCTAGGAAGCAAGGCGCGCGACGCATTTGCGGAACCCACCCGCTCATCCTGCGTTATGGCGCGTAAGATTTTTGGCCCCCAAGAGGCCTGCTGGACCGGGCGACCCAAGCGCATCGGAGCGGCAGAACGGAGACCGCGACGATGAAACGCTTCGATCTCATTGACGGCATGCGCGGATATTTCCTCGTTTTCATGCTGATCAACCACCTGATCTTTGCCGGCGGCTACTGGCTGGTGAAGGTCAACCACAACCAACTCGCCTTCGTTGAAGACGCGCAGGGCTTCGTCTTCCTGTCCGGCCTCCTGATCGGCATGGTCTATGCCCGCAAGATGATGAAGAACGGCTATGCCGCCGGCCGTCAGGCGATCTATTCGCGGGCGTTCGAACTCTATCGCTATGCAATGGGGATCGTCCTGGCCATCCTCGTTGCACAGATGTTCCTGCCGGACGCCTATACCGTCTGGTACAACTGGCTGGGCTACACGACCTTCGACGACCCGCTGCGCCTTGCCGCGATCGCGACCTTCCTGTTCCAGCCGACCTTCATGGACATCCTGCCGCAGTACATCGTCTACATGCTGTTTGCGCCTCTGCTCGTGAAGCTGGTCCTTGAGGATAAGTGGACTTACGTTTTCACCGGCTCACTGGTCCTGTGGATGGCGGCCCAGCTCGGCCTCCAGCGTATCGTCACGGACCCATTGCACCATGTCGTCATGGGTCCTGACGATCAGGGCATCCGCGCGAGCTTCAACCTGCTCGGCTGGCAGATCGTGTTCTATTCGGGTCTCGTGCTCGGTGCCATGACATCTGCCGGCAAGATCGACTGGGGTCGCATCCTGACGCCGGAAAACACCTTCATTCCGAAGATGGCGCTGATCGTCGTCCTGTTCTTCCTGCCGCTGCGGATCATGACCGCCAACGGCCTGATGCCGGACTTTATGCTCGGCAAATTTGCCGCCATGGAAGTGCGCGCCGACTTCGGCCCCGTCTATCTGCTGAACTTCATCGCGGTGGCCGCCTTGGTCACTTGGCTGCTGGCGGCCGGCCCCAAGCACTCTTCGGCCTTCGTGCGCAATGCTGCTGGCGTCCTCACCTGGATCTTCTCGCTGAAGTTCCTCCAGCTGATCGGCCGCCACTCGCTCTACGTCTACGTCTGGCACGTCGGCATCGTCTATGCCGTCTACTACTTCGACGGTCGCTCGCCGGAACTTAGCGAGCTGACGAAGACGGCCATTGCCCTCGTTGGCGTCGCGCTTCTGGCGGTACCGGCGATCTGGCGCGAACGTGAGAAGTTCTTCGGAACGCCAGCCGCTCCGCCTGCCCGCATGAAGCCGCAGGCGAAGGTTGCCAACTGATAGAGACCCGTGGGCGGTGGCTCAGGTCACCGCCCCGATCTGCCACGGGACGAATTCATTGTCGCCGTAGTCATAGATCTCGCTCACGGTCTTCTTTCCGGATGCCACGGCGATGATGTCCTCGAAAATCCTCTGCCCGGACTGCTCGATCGTCTCGTCGCCCGTGACGATGCCGCCGCAGTTGATGTCCATGTCCTCCTTCATGTGCTCGTACATTTCGGAGTTGGTGGCGATCTTGATGCAGGGCGACGGCTTGAAGCCGGAAACCGAACCGCGGCCGGTGGTGAAACAGATGACGTTGCAGCCGCCCGCCACCTGGCCGGTCACCGCCACCGGATCGTAGCCGGGCGTATCCATGAAGACGAAGCCCTGCTCCGTCACGGTTTCTCCGAATTCATAGACAGCCTTCAACGGCATGGAGCCGCCCTTGGCGACCGCACCGAGAGACTTTTCCAGGATGGTGGTCAGGCCGCCCAGCTTGTTGCCGTGCGAGGGGTTGTTGTTGAGCTCGTCGCCGTTGCGGGCCGTATAGTCCCGCCACCAGTCGATCCGCTCCAGAAGCTTGTGGGCGACGTCCGGGGTTATGGCGCGGCGCGTCAGCAGATGCTCGGCGCCGTAGATCTCCGGTGTCTCGGAGAGCACCGTGGTGCCGCCGTTGCGCACGATCAGATCCGAGGCATAGCCGAGAGCGGGATTGGCCGAGATGCCGGAATAACCGTCCGACCCACCGCACTCCAGCGCGACCTTCAGCTTGGACAGCGGCTGCGGCGTGCGCACGGCTGCGTTGACGCCCGGCAGCATCTCCTTGATGATCTCGATGGCCGCATCGATCGTCTTGCGGGTGCCGCCGTGCTGCTGGATCGTCATCGTCCGCAGCCGGTCGCCCTCCTCCATCTTGTAGTGCTCGAGGATCGGGCCGATCTGGTTGGTCTCGCAACCGAGCCCGATCATCAGGATGCCGCCGAAATTGGGATGCTTGGCATAGCCCTGGATGGTCCGGATCAGAACGCGGTAACCTTCCGACTTGTTGTTGAGGGCGCAACCCGTGCCATGGGTCAGGGCGACGACGCCGTCGATGTTGTCGAAGCCGTCGAGCCCGCCCATGCGATTGAAATAATCGGCAATGTAGCGGGAGACAGTGGCGGAACAGTTCACCGACGAGATGATGCCGATGTAATTGCGGGTGCCGCCGCCCCCGAAGCCGCGATCATAGCCCATGAAGGTCCGCCGCTCGGCCTCCGGCAGCATGCCCTTTTCCTCGATGTCGACGCTGAACTGGTGCACGTGCTCGGACGGCAGCATGGCGAGGTTGTGCAGATGCACGTGGTCGCCGGGCTCGATGTCCTGCGTGGCAACGCCGATGACCTGGCCGTATTTCTTGACTTCCGCGCCGGATGGGATGCGCCGGATCGCAACCTTGTGGCCACGGCCGACAAGGCCGCGGGCAACGAGGTCACCATGCCCGACGAGATTGCCAGGCTGCACCGTGCGGCGCACGACGCCGACGTCGTCGGCTGCGTTCAGAATGATGATGGGGGATACGATGACATCCATTGACTGCTTCCTCCTCCCAGGAGGGGACTCCTGTGTGTTCTTCAAGTTCGGGTGAGACTAGCGCGGTTCGTTTTCCATCCAGCGCCGCTTGGACTCCTCCAGATGCGCATGCATCGTGGCCTGCGCCTGCAGCGGATCCTTCGCCTCGAGGGCCGCAAAGATCGCCTCGTGTTCGGAAAGGGCAAAGCTCCAGGTCTCCGGTGTTTCGAAGCGGGTCCGGATCTGCGCCGACAAGGGGCTGTGCCGCTCGTCGAACAATTCGCCGACGATGCGCGACAACACGCTGTTGCCGCTCTGGCTGGCGATCGTCAGGTGGAACTGCCGGTCCTGGTCGAGCGGCTTGCGCCCCTCCTCGATCTCGACGCGCATGTCGTCGAGCGTCTGTCGGATGGACTGCAGCGCCTCCGGCGTCATGCGGGCTGTCGCCAGCGTGATGACGGTTCCCTCGACTGCGGCGCGGGCCTGCATCAGCTCCAGAGGACTTTCGCCCATGGAACGCGTCTGCCAGGGACGCCGATCGGGCTCGGCGGTGATGTAGATCCCCGACCCCATGCGGATCTCGACGCTGCCCTCGATCTCGAGCGCGATCAGCGCCTCACGTAGCGACGGTCGCGATACGCCGAGCTGCTGCGCCAGGTCCCGTTCGGCCGGCAGCCGGGCGCCGGGCGCAAAATGGCCACCCTGAACCAGGGCGCGGATCTGGTCGGCGATCTGCTGGTAGAGCCTGCGCGGCTCAGCCGCCTTGATGGGTCCGTTCATGTCCACGCCATTCATCGATCTGGCCTTACCATACCTATTCGCGCTTCCCTGAGCAAGGTCGTTCAAGGAACAGAACTGCCTGTTCTGCGGCCTCTTCGTCCAATTCCCTCGGATTCAAACCGAGCGTCCGTAAAAATTGGCTTGACCAGTTTTAGTCTGCGGGTTTACCCATGAGCTGCTGGCGGTTGGAGCTTGGCCGGCAAAAGAGGGAGGAGGCCGTCGTGCAGACATCGGCTGACATTCAGCATCTGGAGCCGCGACCGAGTGATCGCACGGCCCTGCTGCGTCTTGACGGCATCACCAAGGAATTTCCCGGCGTCATGGCGCTCGCCGGCGTCAGCTTCGATCTTTTGGCCGGCGAAGTCCACGCAGTCTGCGGCGAGAACGGCGCCGGCAAATCGACCCTGATGAAGATCATCAGCGGCGTCTACCAGCCGACAGCTGGCACGATCGTCTACAAGGGCAAGGAAAGCCGCTTCGCCTCGCCGCTCGAATCCGAAGCCGCGGGCATCGCCATCATCCACCAGGAACTCAATCTCGTTCCGCATCTCACCGTTGCCGAGAACATCTACCTGGCGCGCGAGCCTCGCCGCGGCTTCCTCGTCGACCGCAGGAAGCTGCGTACCGATGCCAAGCGCTGCCTCGACCGCCTCGGGGTGGATATCAGTCCCGACGTGCAAGTGCGGACGCTGTCGGTGGCGCAACGCCAGATGGTCGAGATCGCCAAGGCCCTGTCGCTCGATGCCGAAGTGCTGATCATGGACGAGCCCACCTCTTCGCTCACCGAGCAGGAGACGCGGCTGCTCTTCCAGGTCATCCGCGACCTCAAGGCGTCCGGCGTCGGCATCGCCTACATCTCCCACCGGCTGGACGAAATGGCCGAGATCGTCGATCGCGTCACCGTGTTGCGCGACGGACGCTACATCGCCACCGACCGTTTCGCAGAGACGACCGTCAACGACATCGTCGCCAAGATGGTCGGTCGGTCGCTCGAGGAGAAGTTTCCCGAGCGTACCTCCATCCCTTCCGAAGAGGTCATCTTCAGCGCGGACGGCCTGCAGCGCGCCGGCGTGTTCACCGATATCGGCTTCTCCCTGAAGCGCGGCGAGATCCTGGGCTTTTCCGGCCTCATGGGAGCCGGACGCACGGAAGTCGCCCGCGCCATCTTCGGCGCCGATCCGCTCGACGCTGGCACGATCACGCTGCATGGCGAGACGCTGACGATCCGCTCGCCGCGCGACGCGATCGCCGCCGGAATCGCCTATCTCTCGGAAGACCGAAAGGCGCATGGGCTGGCGATCAAGATGCCTGTCGATGCCAATATGACGCTTGCCAACATGGAAGCGGTGTCGAGCCGCTTCGGCCTCATCGACTTTGCCAGGCACGACGAGGTCGCCGACGACTATGTCGAGCTCCTCGATATCCGGACACCATCGATCAAGCAGCCGGTGCGGCTTCTGTCGGGGGGCAACCAGCAGAAGATCATCATCGGCAAGTGGCTGTTTCGCAAGCCGAAGGTGATGTTCTTCGACGAACCGACCCGCGGCATCGACGTCGGGGCGAAATTCGCGATCTACAAGATCATGGACGAACTGGCGGCCGCGGGCATCGGCGTCGTCCTCATCAGCTCGGAACTGCCCGAGATCATGGGAATGACCGACCGCGTTGCGGTTTTCCATGGCGGACGCATCACCGGCATTCTGGAGACCCGGAAGACCGATCAGGAAGAAATCATGCGACATGCCTCCGGCTACGGCCCGACGGCGCACTGAGGTGACAATGGCGGACATAAGCGAACAGAGAAGCGGCCGGCTCAGCGACCGTCAGAAGGACATCATCCAGAAGTTTGCCGCGCTCGGCAGCCTCTTCGCCCTGGTGGCGGTCTTTTCCACCACCAGCAGTGCCTTCTTCACGGTCAACAACGGCATGACCATCGCGCTGCAGGTGACCTCCATCGCCCTGCTTGGGATCGGCGCCACCTGCGTCATCATCACCGGTGGCATCGACCTGTCGGTGGGATCCGTGCTGGCGCTCGCCGGCGTCGTGGCGGCCCTTGCCGTTCGCGACTGGGGCATCCCCGTTCCCTTCGCCATGCTGATCGGCATCCTGACCGGATCGGTCTGCGGCTGGATCAACGGCATCCTGGTGACGAAGATGAAGCTGCCGCCGTTCATCGCCACGCTCGGCATGATGCTGATCGCCCGCGGCCTGGCGCTGCAGATCACCGGTGCCCGCGCCGTATCCGGCCTTGGGGAATCCTTCGGCGTGCTCGGCAACGGCTCGCTGTTTCGCGTCGTCACCACCGGCGCCGACGGCTTCCCCAATGTGGCTTTCCCCGGCATCCCCTATCCGGTCATCCTGATGGTGGTGATCGCCATCGCCATCGCGCTGATGCTGAACCGCTCGGTGCTCGGCCGCCATATCTATGCCGTCGGCTCCAATGCAGACGCGGCGCGCCTCTCCGGCGTCAACGTCAGCCGGGTCGTCAGCTTCACCTATGTGCTCTCCGGTACGCTCGCCGGCTTGACGGGCTGCGTGCTGATGTCGCGCCTCGTCACCGCGCAGCCGAACGAGGGCGTGATGTACGAGCTCGACGCGATTGCCAGCGCGGTCATCGGCGGCACCTCGCTGATCGGCGGCGTCGGCACGATTTCCGGAACGCTGATCGGCGCCTTCGTGATCGGCATCCTGCGCAACGGCCTCAACATGAATGGCGTCTCCGCCTTCACTCAGCAGATCATCATCGGCCTCGTCATCCTGGGCACCGTCTGGATCGACCAGCTGCGCAACCGTCGATGAAGGGGGTGCGGACCCGTTCCGCACGAATTTGGGAGTGAGGAGCTCCCGCAACCACGGCCGGTCAGGCCAATCCAACTGGAGGACAACATGAAGAAGCTTGCAACTGCCCTACTGACATCCGCCATTGCCCTCGGAACCTTTTCGGCCGCTCAGGCCGGCGAGATCGCCGTCATCGTCAAGACCGTCAATTCCACCTTCTGGCAGAACGTCCAGAAGGGCGCCGATGCGGCCATGGCAGACGTCTCGGAACACACGATGACCTTCCAGGGCCCGGCATCGGAATCGGCCATCGCCGATCAGGTCAACATGGTGGAGAATGCCGTCAACCGCGGCGTGGCCGGCATCGTGCTGGCCCCCTCCGATCCCGACGCGCTGGTGCCGGCCGTGAAGAAGGCCTGGGAGGCCCGCATTCCCGTCGTGATCATCGACTCGATGCTCGCCGAGGGTGCCGAGCAGTATTACCAGTCCTTCCTCTCCACCGACAACAAGAAGGCCGGCGAGCTGGCCGCCCAGGCGCTGATCGAGAAAGTCGGCACCGAAGGCAAGATCGCCGTCATGTCGTATGTTGCAGGTGCCGGCTCCGAAATCGGCCGCGTCGGCGGATTTACCGATTACATCAAGGCCAACTCCAAGCTGGAGATCGTTGGGCCCTATTACTCGCAGTCCCAGATGGCCACCGCTCTCAACCAGACAACGGACGTTCTGGCCGCGAACTCCGACCTCAAGGGCATGTTCGGCGCCAATGAGCCGACCGCCATCGGCATGGGACGCGCGCTCAAGCAGTCCGGCAAGGCAGGCCAAGTCGTCGCCTTCGGCTTCGACGGCAATCAGGACCTTCAGGAGTTCGTCAAGGACGGTACGCTGGCCGGCATCGCCGTGCAGGGCTCCTTCCAGATGGGCGAACTCGGCATCCAGACTGTCTCGAAGATCATCGCCAAGGAAACCGTCGAGAAGTTCGTCGACACCGGCGTCGTGATCGTGACGAAGGACAATATCGACCAGCCGGAAGCGAAAAACGTTCTCTACTAAATTTCCTCCCGCCTGGGTGCGCAACCGCCGTGGGTGCGCACCCGTTCCAAAGGACATGCCTCATGAACGTTGCCGAAACCCGCAAGCTCCCCCGCGCCGACGTCGAAGTGACCCTGATGGGTCTCGGTTGCGCGCAGATGGGCAACCTCTACCGGGAAACCAGCTATGCCGAGTCCGCCGGCGCCTTCCAGGCTGCCTGGGACGCCGGGATCCGCTATTTCGACACCGCCCCCTTCTATGGCTATACCCGCTCGGAGCGCCGCGTCGGGACGATGCTGACGGACCTCCCCCGCGACAGCTACACGCTCAGCACCAAGGTCGGGCGGATCATGACGCCGGACGAGACGGTGGGCGAGGAAGAAGACGGCTACATCCGGCCGCTGCCCTTCCGCCCCGTCTACGACTACACCTATGACGGCATCATGCGCTCCTTCGAGGCCAGCCAGCAGCGGCTCGGCATCCTGAAGCCGGATATTCTCTACGTTCACGACATCGGCCGCATGACCCATGGCGACCGGCACGATCACTACTGGAGCCAGTTGACCGATGGCGGCGGTTTTCGCGCGCTGGGCCGCTTGCGCGATGAGGGTTCCGCCAGGGCCATCGGCCTCGGCGTCAACGAATGGCAGGCCGTGCGCGATGCCATGGACGTCTTCGACATCGACGTCTCGATGCTCGCCGGGCGCTATACCCTGCTGGAGCAGGAGAGCCTTTCCCTGATGGACGAATGCGCCCGCCGCGGCATTGGCATCGTCGTCGCCGGGCCGTTCAATTCGGGGATCCTCGCCGGCAACAAGAAATTCAACTACGCCGATGCGCCCGCTGACATCCTCGCCCGCGTCGACGGCTTGCGGGCCGCCTGCGAGGAACAGGGCGTCTCGCTGCAATCGGCTGCGCTGCATTTCCCGCTGACGCATCCCGCCGTCGTCACGGTTGTCTCCGGTGCGCGGACCGCCGAGCAGATCAGCGCCAATGTCGCCTGGTTTGCCGAAACCATTCCGGCCTCCTTCTGGGCCGAGCTGCGTCACCGCGGCCTGATCGCCGAAGGCGTGCCGCTTCCCCGTGGCGGAGCCTGAGGCGATGCGAATCGATGCCCACCAGCACTTCTGGCGGATCGCCGACCGGCAGGGCCAATGGCCGCCGGCGGAGCTTGCCGCGATCCACCGCGACTTCATGCCGGAGGATCTGCAGCCGCTGCTCGCCGACGCAAAGGTTGACGGCACGGTGCTGGTGCAGACGATGGAGAGCGAGGCCGACACCGCGTTCATGCTCGAGCTCGCGGACCGGACTCCCTCGATCCTCGGCGTCGTCGGCTGGGTCGACATGAAGGCAGACGATGCACCCGATGCCATCGCCGAACTGGCGGAACATCCGAAGCTCAAGGGTCTGCGGCCGATGCTCCAGGACATCGACGACGACGACTGGATCGACGATCCGGGATTGAAGCCAGCCGTCTCGGCGATGATCGATCACGGCCTCGTCCTCGACGCGCTAGTCCTGCCGCGGCACCTCGCTGCGCTCCTCAATTTCGCGCGCCGCTCCACCCGCCTGCCGATCGTCATCGACCATGCCGCCAAGCCGCAGATTTCAGAAGGCCGCTATGGTGCATGGCGCCAGGGACTGGCGGCTCTGGCCGAGCTTCCCAACGTCTCCTGCAAGCTCTCCGGTCTTCTGACGGAAGCCGGCGAACAGAAGCCGCAGGCGGTGCGCCCCTATGCGGAAACCGTGCTTGAGCTGTTCGGTCCGGAACGGGTGATCTGGGGCAGCGACTGGCCGGTGCTGCGGCTTGCCGGCGACTATCAGACCTGGCTGGCACAATGCCTGGACATCGTGCCGGCCGATCACCATGACGCCGTTTTCGGCAGTAATGCCTTCCGTTTCTACAATCTCGGCGGCCAGCGCCGCAAAACCTTATGACGGACCTCCTCCCATGCTGACCATCATCTGCGATTCCCCCGGAACACTCTCCGCCATCGATCGGCCGAAGCCCGCCCGCGGCGAAGGCGAAGTGCTGGTCAAGATCAGGCGGGTGGGCGTCTGCGGCACGGACCTCCACATCTTCACCGGCAACCAGCCCTATCTTTCCTATCCGCGCGTCATGGGCCACGAGCTCGCTGGCGTGGTCGAGGAGGCCTCCGCCTCCAGTCATCTGGTGGCCGGCGATAAGGTCTCCATCGTCCCGTATATCTCCTGCGGCCACTGCAGCGCCTGCCGCAAGGGCATGACGAACTGCTGCCGCAACATCGGCGTGCTGGGCGTCCACCGCGACGGCGGCATGACGGAATACCTCAGCCTGCCGGAGCAATTCGTGCTGAAGGCCGACGGCCTCAGCCTCGATCAGGCCGCCATGGTGGAATTCCTGGCGATCGGCGCCCACGCCGTTTCCCGGGCAAGGGTCGAGCACGGCCAGAAGGTGCTCGTCGTCGGCGCCGGCCCGATCGGCATGGCGGTGGCGATCTTCGCGCGCCTCAACGGCGGCGAGGTCACCTTCCTCGACGGGCGTGCCGACCGGCTGGATTTCGCGACGAAATATCTCGACGTGCCGCACACCGTGAAGCTCGGGGACGACGACACGGAGACGCTGTCGGACATCACCGGCGGCGATTTCTTCGACGTGGTCTTCGATGCCACCGGCAACGCGAAGGCCATGGAACGCGGCTTCGGCTTCGTCGGCCATGGCGGCACCTATGTGCTCGTCTCGATCGTTTCCAGCGAGATCCGCTTTTCCGATCCCGAATTCCACAAGCGTGAAACCTCCCTGCTCGGCAGCCGCAATGCGACAATCGAGGACTTCGAGCGGGTGATGGAGGCGATGCGCGCCGGGTCGATCCCCGAGGCGCTGATCACGCACCGGATGACGCTTTCGGAGGTCCCCGAGAGGTTTGCCGGGCTCACCGATCCGGCCGCCGGGGTGGTCAAGGCGATCGTCGAAATCTGAGGGAACGGCAATGCAACGCATGGGCATGGTGATCGGCGTCGCGCCGGGCATGGTGGAAGACTACAAGCGGCTGCATGCCGCCGTCTGGCCGGAGATCCTCGAGCTGATCTCCCGCTGCAACATCCTCAACTACACGATCTTCCTGAGGGAGCCGGAAAACCTCCTGTTCGGCACCTGGGAATACCACGGAACGGATTTCGAAGCGGACATGGCAAAGATGGCCGCCGATCCGAAGAACCAGGAGTGGTGGTCGTTCACGATCCCCTGCCAAAAACCGCTCGAAAGCCGTAAGGAAGGGGAGTGGTGGGCGATGATGGAAGAGGTCTTCCATCACGACTGATCTTCCACCCGAGCCCCATTCAAGGCCAGAGCCAGATTCAAGGCCCGGCTACACTCAAGGAACGACATGACCATGATGCTTGAAGGAAAGACCGTTCTCATCACCGCCGCCGGCCAGGGCATCGGCCGCGCCTCGGCGCTTGCCTTCGCCGCCGCCGGCGCGACGGTTCATGCCACCGACATCAACGAGCAGGCGCTCGGCGAACTGCCGCAGCTTCCCAACCTTACGACCATGAAGCTCGACGTCCTCGACGAGGCGGCCGTCAACGCCGGCGTGGAGAAGATCGGTCCGGTCGACATCCTCTTCAACTGCGCCGGGGTCGTGCATGGCGGCTCGATCCTGGAGATGAAGGACAGTGACCTCGACTTCGCCTTCGACCTCAACGTCAAGGCGATGATCCGCACCATCCGCGCGGTGCTGCCCGGCATGCTGGAGCGCAAGGACGGCGCGATCATCAACATGTCTTCGGTCGCCTCGAGCATCAAGGGCGTCCCCAACCGCTTCGCCTACGGAACGACCAAGGCTGCCGTGATCGGCCTGACCAAGCATGTGGCCGCCGATTACGTGACGCAGGGCATCCGCTGCAACTGCATCTGCCCGGGCACCGTCGAAAGCCCCTCGCTGCAGGACCGCATGCGCGCCCAGGGCGATTACGAGACCGCGCGCGCCGCCTTCATCTCCCGCCAGCCCATGGGCCGGCTCGGTTCGCCGGAAGAAATCGCCGATCTCGCCGTCTACATCGCCGGCGCCACCTATACCTCCGGCCAGGCCTTCTGCATCGATGGCGGCTGGACCATCTGACCCCCTCTTACCGACCACAGAGATTGCCCATGACCCGCATCACCGATCTTCGCGTCTTCGACCTGCGCTTTCCGACCTCGCAAAGCCTCGATGGCTCGGATGCGATGAACCCGGATCCCGACTATTCGGCGGCCTATGTGGTCCTCGATACCGACACCGAGGGTCTGAACGGGCACGGCCTTACCTTCACCATCGGTCGCGGCAACGACATCTGCTGCATGGCGATCGAGGCGATGCGGCATCTCGTGGTCGGCCAGGAGCTTGAGACCTTCCGCCGGAACCCCGGAACATTCTGGCGGCATCTGACCGGCGACAGCCAGTTGCGCTGGATCGGCCCCGACAAGGGCGCCATGCACCTGGCCACCGGCGCCGTGGTCAACGCCTTCTGGGATCTCCTGGCCAAAGAGCAGGGCAAACCGGTGTGGCAGCTCGTCGCCGAGCTTTCGCCCGACGAGATCGCCGACATCGTCGACTTCCGCTATCTCACCGACGTGCTGACCCGCGACGAGGCCGTCGCGATCCTCAAGAAGGCCGAGACCGGCAAAGCCGAGCGCATCGAGACGCTGCAGCGAGAAGGTTATGCCTGCTACACGACGTCGGCCGGCTGGCTCGGCTATCCGGAAGAGAAGCTTCGCCGCCTCTGCCAGGAGGCGGTGGATGCGGGCTTCAACCACGTCAAGATGAAGGTCGGCCGGGATCTGGAGGACGACATTCGACGCCTCACCATCGCCCGCGAGGTCATCGGTCCCGATCGCTACCTGATGATCGACGCCAACCAGGTCTGGGAGGTCGACCAGGCGATCGACTGGGTGAAGAAGCTCTCGTTTGCCAATCCCTTCTTCATCGAGGAGCCGACGAGCCCCGACGATGTCGCCGGCCATCGCAAGATCCGCCAGGCGATCGGTCCGGTGAAGGTCGCGACCGGCGAGATGTGCCAGAACCGCATCATGTTCAAGCAGTTCATTGCCGAAGGCGCGATCGACATCGTGCAGATCGACAGCTGCCGCATGGGCGGGCTGAACGAGGTGCTGGCGGTGCTCTTGATCGCCGCGAAATACGACCTGCCCGTCTGGCCGCATGCCGGTGGTGTGGGCCTGTGCGAATACGTGCAGCATCTGTCGATGATCGACTACGTCGCCGTGTCCGGCACCAAGGAAGGCCGCGTGATCGAATACGTCGATCACCTGCACGAGCATTTCATCGACCCCTGCGTCATCAAGGACGCTGCCTACATGCCCCCGTCGCGTCCGGGCTTCTCGATCGAGATGAAGCCGGAGTCGATTGCGGAATATACGTTCCGGGGGTGAGTGGCGCGCACGCCTAGGGTAGTCGCCATCCCTCCCGTGTCGTGGATCCTCGGGTCAAGCCCGAGGATGACGAAAGAGAGGGTTGTGCCGCGGGTGTCCCAAGCGAGGATGGGCGCAAGATCACCCTTCATGCCATATCCAACCAGGTCGGATAGCAGCGTCGTCGAGCGCTACAGCGTCTACTTAAGGTCCTCTCACCAACGCCGATTTTCGTCATCCTCGGGCTTGACCCGAGGATCCACTGCCAAGCGCAACAACCTCAGCGACAGGGGCAAGCCCCCACCATCACAGCCGCCCGGCGTCGATATCCGCAAGCTTCGCATTGACCCGGTCGCGCCAGGCACGGTTGTCGATCAGCGCCTGGGGGAAGAGGCCCGGCAGGGCGAAGAAGGCAGCCGAGGCGTCATCGCCTACGGGCGCTGCCGCAGCCTTGCGCAATTCCTCGCGGCGGGGATCGTCGATATCGGGCGTCCGCTTTGCGTAGGCGATCCAGAGCGCCGTCGCCAGCGCTGCCGTATCGGCCTCGTCGCCCGCCTTCAGGGCCTCCACCGTGCCGGCGAAGATGCGCTGCGGCAGCTTCTGGCTGCCGTCCATGGCGATCTGCTTCGTACGGTGCGCAATGGTCGGGTTCTCGAAGCGCTCGATCAGCTGGTCGATATAGCGGTTGAGGTCGATGCCGGGGACCGGGTCGAGCGTCTTGAC
Source organism: Rhizobium sp. PK7-22 (assembly GCF_056530405.1). Taxonomy (NCBI): domain Bacteria; kingdom Pseudomonadati; phylum Pseudomonadota; class Alphaproteobacteria; order Hyphomicrobiales; family Rhizobiaceae; genus Rhizobium; species Rhizobium sp. PK7-22. Next base: position 1,240,998 of record NZ_CP096514.1, on the reverse strand, counting down.
GGCCGACTTCATGTGGCGACGGGCGAGATCCCGATACTCCGCCACCGCCATGACGTCGCGCACGTATTCCAGGCCCTTCAGCTGGCCGAGGTAGGCGATCATCGAATGGGCGCCGTTGAGGAGCCGAAGCTTCATCTTCTCGTAGGGTTCGACTTCCTTGACGAAGAGCGCGCCGGCGGCTTCCCATGCGGGCCGGTCGGAGAGGAAGTGGTCCTCGATGACCCACTGCATGAAGGGCTCGGTCTCCAGGGACAGGGCGTCCTCGGCGCCGAGCAGTTCCGTTGCCCGCGCGCGTCCCTCATCGGTCGCGGCCGGAACGATGCGGTCGACCATGCTCGACGGGAAGGCGCCGTGCTCGGTGATCCAGCCGGCCAGCGCCGGATCCCGCGCTTCCGCCATGTCCAGCACCAGCCGGCGCACGACGCGGCCGTTGCTCGGCAGGTTGTCGCAGCAGAGAACGGTGAAGGGCGCCATGCCGGCCTGCCGGCGGCGCGCCAGGCCCTCGACGATATAGCCGATGACGCCCGTGGGCGCGCTCGGATTGGCGAGGTCTGCGGCCACCGCCGGATGGTTGCGGTCGAGGCCGCCGGTGACGGGATCGAGGCCGTAGGCCTTTTCGGTGACTGTGATGGTGACGATCTTGATGGCCGGATCGACGAGCAGCGCCAGCAGTTCGTCGCGGTCCTCGACGGCCGAAATGCCCCCGACGATCGATCCGACGACCTGTGCGCTGTCGCCGGCGCCGCTGCGGGTGATGACCGAATAGAGCTGGTCCTGGGCGCGCAGGTCGCGGACGATGTCGAGCGAGCGCAGGCTGACGCCGACGATGCCCCAGTCGCCGAAGCTCTGCGACAGCGCCGCATCGTTGTAGACGGCCTGGTGGGCGCGGTGGAAGGCGCCGAGGCCGAAATGGAGGATGCCCGGCTTCAAGGCCTTGCGGTCATAATCCGGTGTCGCGACCGGATTGGCAAAACGGGTTGCAGCAGAGAGTCTTTCCATCGTCAGTCCATTCCGTAGTTCGAGTGTGTCAGGGCGCGTTCGATGCCGCGCAGTTCGGCCAGGCCCTTGAGGCGGCCGATGGCTGGATAGCCCGGCTGGGCTCCACGGGTCAGGTCGTCGAGGATCTCCTGGCCGTGGTCGGGGCGCATGGGGATCTCGTGGTCGGCACGGCCTTCAAACCGGCGCCGCTTCTCTTCCTGAAGCAGTTCGGCGATGACCGCAACCATGTCCGTGTGACCTTCCAGGTGCTCGTCCTCGTAGAAGGAGCACGGTGCGCCGTCATGCTCGCGGTGAACGTTGCGCAGATGCACGAAATGGATGCGCGAGGCAAAGCGCCGGGCGATGGCCGGCAGATCGTTTTCGGCGCGGGCACCGAGCGACCCGGTGCAGAGCGTCATGCCATTGGCCCGGCTATCGACGTAGTCGAGCATGTGGGCGTAATCCGCCTCGGTCGAGAGGATGCGCGGCAGGCCGAGCAGCGCCCATGGCGGATCGTCCGGATGGGCGCAGATGTTGATGCCCACCTCTTCGGCGACCGGCACCACCTCGGCGAGGAAATCGATCAGATGCTGCTGCAGCTTTTCGCGGCTGATGCCGTCATAGGTCGCCAGATGCTCGCGCAGCTGCGGCAGCGTGTAGCCATCGGCCGAGCCCGGAAGACCGGCCCCGACGTTCTTCGACAGCGACTGGCGGCGCTCCTCCGGCATCTCGGCAAAACGCCTGGCCGCCTGGTCGCGGATCTCTGCATTGTAATCCTCCGCCGCCGCCGGGCGCTGGAGGAGATGGACGTCGAAGGCGACGAAATCGACGAGGTCGAACCGCATGGCACGGGCGCCGTGGCGCGTCTCCCAGCGCAGATCGGTGCGGGTCCAGTCGAGCACCGGCATGAAATTGTAGCAGACGGTGCGGATGCCGGTCGCAGACAGGCGGCGCAGGGTTTCCTGCCAGTTGGCGACATGCTGGCGCCAGTCGCACGTCTGGGTCTTGATGCTTTCGGAAACCGGAACGCTTTCGACCACATCCCAGACCAGGCCACCGGCCCGGATCGCCTCATGCCGCTTCATGATCTCGTCAAGCGGCCAGACGTCACCGGTCGGGATATGATGGAGGGCACTGACGATGCCCTTCGCGCCGGCCTGCGCCGCATCCTGTACGCTGACCTTGTCCACCGGGCCGAACCATCGCCACGTATGCCGCATGAAAACTCCTCAGGAGAGAAACGTAAGTTGAACCTTACAGGCTGCGGAACGGTCGCCGGCCTGTTCGAAAGCCGCCACCGCATCGGTGATGGGGAAACTGTGCGAGATGATTGGCCGGACGTCGATCTCCCGCCGACCGATGAGATCGGCGGCCTGGGCAAACTCGGTGTCGAAACGCTGCGACCCGAGCCACTGCAGCTCCTTGCCGACCAGGGCGTTGAGCGGCACGGAGACATCGCCGGTGACCCCGACCTGGACGATCAGCCCGCGCGGCCTCACCGCCGCAATCGCGCTGCGGATCGCCGGCGCGGCGGCCGAGCATTCGAAGGCGACGTCGAAATGGCCCTTGTCCTCCTCGAAGGCGGCCATCGCTGCGGCATCCGTTGCGACATTGATGGCGCGTGTCGCCCCCATGGCCAGGGCCCGCTGCAGGGCCGCATCGGCGAGATCGGTGACGACGATCTCTTCTGCGCCCGCGTGACGAACAGCGGCCACGACCAGAGTGCCGATCGGTCCGGCACCGGTGACGAGAACCCGCTTGCCGTGGAGGTTGCCGACCCGCGAGACGGCATGGAGACAGACCGCCAGGGGCTCGGCACAGGCCGCCTCCCCTGCCGTCGCCTCGGGTCCCACGGCGATGCACTGCAGGGCAGGCACCACCAGCCAGTCCCGGAACATGCCCTGGGCATGCGGCAGGCGCATGGCGCTGCCCATGAACTGCATGTCCAGGCAGTGGATCGGCAATCCCTCTCGGCAAAAGCGGCAGCTGCCGCAGGGCCGGCTCGGATTGACCGCCACCAGGTCGCCGATGGCAAGGCCCGACACGCCGTCTCCCAGCGCTTCCACATGACCCGAGGCCTCGTGCCCCGGGATGATCGGCTCGCGCACCCGCACGGGGCCGAAACCGCCATCCTGATAGTAGTGCAGGTCGGAGCCGCAGATGCCGCCCGCCGCCATTTTCAGCAGCACCTCTCCCGGCTGGGGCAAGGGCACCGGCGCTTCTTCGACCTTCAGGTCGCGCTGGCCGTAGAGACGGGCATACCGCGTCTGCATGTTCAACTCTCCCTTACCGCAGCAGGCCAAGATAGGTCGGCAGCCACAGCGTGATGGCGGGAATGAAGGTGATCAGCAGCAGCGCCGCAAAGAGCGGGATCATCCAGGGCAGGATTGCCAGCGTCGTTCGTTCCACCGAGAGCTTCGAGATGCGCGACAGCACGAAGAGCACCATGCCCACCGGTGGCGTCAGCAGGCCGATCATCAGGTTCAGCGTGAAGATGACGCCCATGTGGACCGGATCGATGCCGTAACGGGCCGCGATCGGCATCAGGATCGGCACCAGGATGCTGATCGCCGCGATCGTGTCGAGGAAGGCGCCGACGATCAGGAGCAGGATGTTGACGAGGATCAGGAAGGTCCACCAGTTGTCCGTCAGCGAGAACATGAAGTCGGAGAACAGCTGGGCGGCCTGGCTGACCGTCAGCAGCCAGGCGAAGATCGAGGCCGTGGTGACGATGAAGAGCACCGAGGCGGTCGTCTCGATCGTATCGAAGCTCGCCTTGGCGAGCGTGCGCAGGGTCATGGTGCGGTAGCGCACCAGCCCGAGGAAGAGCGACCAGATGACGGCGGCAACGGCTGCTTCCGTCGGCGTGAACCAGCCCATGGTCATGCCGCCGATCAAGAGCACCGGCGTCATCAGCGCCATGACGGCGGAGAAATCGAAGTACCAGTCGATGGCGATTAGCACGACCAGAGCGATCAGGACGGCGATATTGATCGAGAGGCCGGCGAGGATCAGCAGATAGACCGCGGCCGGGAAACAGAGAACGATGCCGACCTCCAGCGAGGCGGCGGCCAGCTTCTTCAGTTCGAACGGGGTGTCCGATCCCCAGCCATTGCGGCGGGCAAAGACGTAGACGGTCAGCATCATCAGCACCGTCATGACGATGCCGGGCAGGATGCCGGCCATGAACAGGGCGCCGATCGAGACATTGGCCATCATGCCGTAGATGACGAAGGGCAGCGAAGGCGGGAAGATCGGCCCCAGCGTTGCGGAGGCGGCGGTGACGCCGACTGCCGCTTCGACCGGATAGCCGTGATCCTTCATCGCCTTGATCTCGATGGTGCCGATGCCGGCGGCATCCGCCAGCGCCGTCCCGGACATGCCGGAAAACACGACGGAGCCGATGATGTTGACCTGCGCCAGCCCGCCTCGCATCCAGCCGACGAGCGACAGGGCGAAGGTGTAGATGCGGCCGGTGACGCCGGCAATGTTCATCAGGTTGCCGACGAGGATGAAGAAGGGAACTGCGATGAGCGGGAAGCTTTCGACGCCGGCGATCATCCGCTGGGCGGCGATGATGTCGGGCGCGACACCGTAGAGGACCAGGTACAGCAGGGACGAGACACCGAGCGAGACCGCAATGGGCGCGCCGATGATCATGAGAAGCAGGAAGGATCCGATGAGAAGCAGCACTGGTCAGACCCCCTGAATGCCGGTTTCGTTCGCCGTTTCGCGAACCGTCTTTTCGTTGATCATGTCTTTGATGAAGTTCTGCACCGAGCGCGCCAGCATCAGCGCGAAGGCGGCCAGAACCGCATAGAAGACATAGCCGCGCGGCAGGTTGACCGTCACCATGCGCTCGTTGCCGACGATGGCCACATAGCGCCACATCAGCCAGGTGGTATAGGCGAAGAAGCCGATGACGATCACATCCACAAGGAGCTCGAGGGCACGGCTTGCCCTGTGCGGCACGAGCCTGTGGAGAAGGTCCACCGAGATATGGCGCGCCATGCGCACGCACATCACGGAACCGAGGAAGACGAGGACGACGAGGCAGTTGGCGGCAATTTCCTCGGTCCAGGCCAGGCTGTTGTTCAGGGCGTAGCGCGTGAAAAACTGCAGGAAGACGCAAATGGCCATGACCCAGAAGACGGCCATGTTGAACCAGTCCTCGACAGCATAGGGGGAAAGATCCACCGGACCCGTATCACCCTCGAAGGCGTGGGCCATTTCCTCGACGCTGATGGGAGCGTGCTTGTGTTCGTTCATCGGAAGACTCCGCCAATCTCAGACAGGGAGTGAGCGCCCGGCAACCGATGCCGAGCGCTCCGGGGCGTTTTACTGGACGGCGCGGATGGCTTCCCAGTCGGCCTTGTCGTAGCCGAACTCCTCGAAGGTGACCTTTTCCATGACGGTCTTTTCGAAGTCGGACTTGTCCACCTCGGTGACGGTGATGCCGTCGGCCTTGAACTTGTCGACCAGCGCAGCTTCGCGCTCTTCGATGATCTTGGTGCTGCGCTCGGCGGCTTCCTGCATGACTTCGGTGAAGATCTGCTTGTCTTCATCCGACAGTTTCGACCAGAGGTTCGGCGAGACGACCGTGTTCAGGTGGTCGACGATGTGACCCGTCAGCACAATATGCTTCTGCACCTCGTAGAACTTCTTGGCCTCGATGGTGGTCAGCGGGTTTTCCTGCGCCTCGACGGTGCCGTTCTGCAGCGCGAGATAGACTTCCGCGAAAGCGATCGGCGTCGTGTTGGCACCGCAGGCACGCGGCATGGCGAGATAGGCCGGCACATCCGGAACGCGGATCTTCAGGCCCTGCATGTCGGCGCATTTCTCGATCGGCCGGTTGGCCGTGGTGTGGCGCGTGCCGTAGTAGGTGACGGCCGCGATGTGGTTGCCGCCGGACGCTTCCTCGTAGCCCTGGGAGAGCTTCTTGAACACGTCGCTCTTCGTATAGGCGATCAGGTGGCTCGGATCGCGGAAGATGTAGGGAAAGTAGGTGACGCCGATCGGCGGATATTCGCGCGACGCAAAGCTGGAACCGGAGATGATGATGTCGACGGTGCCGAGCTTCAGGCCCTGGTTGATATCGGCTTCCTTGCCGAGCTGCGAGGCCGGGAAGACGTCGACCGTGTAGCGACCTTCGGTGCGCTTGGCGATCTCTTCCGCCGCCCAGACCGATTCCGTGTGGAACGGCTCGGATGTTTCGTAGACATGGGCCCACTTGAGAGCGGTTTGCGCCTGGGCCGCCAGGGCCGAGGCCAGGACCGCCGCGGTGGCGCCTAGAATGGTGGTGAGCTTGAACTTCATCGTTTTTCCTCCCGGTTGAAGTCTTTAGGGTCTGCTATTGTCCGCCGACACGTCTCCATGCGGCAGGGATGACGCCGTCGGTCGGTTCCTCCTCGAAACTTTCCGACAGGCGAAGCTGAGATTGATCAAGATGGGCCCGCATGGCGGCACGAGCGCCCGCAGGGCTGCCAGCGGCAATCGCATCGCGGATTTCCCGATGCTCTTCCATGGCCGCACGCCATGTCTCGGGATTTTCAAAATAGCTGGCGAGCTTTTCGAAGTAAGGCGTCATCCGCAGATCGTGGATGCTGCCGACGAAGCGGTTCAATGTGCCGTTGTCGATGATGGCAGCCACGGCGATGTGGAAGTCGCGATCGAGCGACATCGCCATGGCGCGATCCTCCAGGCTCACCGCCATGCGGGAGAGGATATCGTCTAGAACAGCAATTTGGTCAGGCCGAACCACTCGGGCGGCCTCTTCAGCGATCGCACATTCGACAATGGCGCGCGCCCGCAGAAGCTCGAAGGGACCCTCAAGCTCACCCATCGCGAGGGGTTCGGCAGCAGCCGGCTTTGGCGAGGAGATGTAGACGCCGGAGCCCATCCGGATCTGGACGCGCCCTTCGACTTCCAGAACGATCAGGGCTTCGCGGACGGTGGGACGGGAAACGGCCAGAAGTTCCGCAAGCTCGCGCTCGGCCGGAAGCCGGGAGCCATCCGGGAAGGCTCCCCTGTCGATGAGACTGCGCATCTGATCCGCGACCTGACGATACAGGCGACGCGATTCCACGACTGAAAACATGACCCCTCCCGAACGCGCCCTCCACGACGCGTATTGGTAAGCTGGCCTTACCAATGTTGGAAGTCATACCGTGATGTCCGACAACCTGTCAATGGTATGCTTCGTACATCCTGGTGACAAGCGCTTTGCTGGAGCGCGTGAGGCCCTTCCCCTCGACCGGAAAAGGCCTCCTCTTTGTCAGGAGCGCGGCGACGCGGTCACGGCTTCACTGTCAGCCTCGGTGCGGCTCGAGAACCAGTTCGCCAGCAGCGCGCCGGAGATGTTGTGCCAGACGCTGAAGATGGCACTCGGCACGGCGGCAACCGGCGAGAAGTAGGCGTTGGCAAGAGCGGCGCCCAGGCCGCTGTTCTGCATGCCGACCTCGATGGCGATCGCCTTGCGCCTGGCGAGCGAGAGGCCGAAGGCCTTGGCGGCGAAGAAGCCGATGAGGTAGCCCAGGCCGTTGTGAAGGACGACGACGGCAAAGATCAGCAGGCCCGACTGGGCGATGGCGCCCTTGCTGGCGCCGACGACGGCCGCGACGATCAGGACGATGCCGACAACGCTGACAAGCGGAAGGGCCGGCAAGGCCGCTCGGACGACGCCCGGCGCCAGCTTCTGCAGCGCAAAGCCCAAGGCCAGCGGCACAAGCACCACCTTGACGATGCTGATGAACATCGCCATCGCGTCGACCGGCAGGTACTGGCTGGCAAACATCCAGACCAGGAAGGGCGTGACGATCGGCGCGGCCAGCGTCGTGACCGAGGTGCAGGCGACCGAGAGCGCGACGTCGCCCTTGCTGAGATAGGTCATGACGTTGGAGGAGGTGCCGCCCGGGCAGCAGCCGACCAGGATGACGCCGGCCGCGACTTCCGGCGACATCGGGATGACGCGAGTCAGCAGCACGGCAAGCAGCGGCATGATGATGAACTGCGACGCGACGCCGACCCCGACCTCCATGGGACGCTTCACCACTTCGCGGAAGTCGTCGAGGGAGATGGTCAGGCCCATTCCGAACATGATGATTGCCAGCAGAGTGACGATCCAGGGCGCCAGCTGCCGAAAGGTTTCGGGAAAGAAGAACCCGGCCAGCGCGAACAGGATGACCCACAGGGCAAAGGTCTTGCCGACAAAGGCGGAGAAGGATGCAAGAGATTTCACAGGCGAGTCCTCGACTTGATGATTTGCTATCGTCCCCTGTATGCCGCAGACCAAAGCTGTCAAGGCCACCTCCGCACCTGTCCGTTCTCCATCGGGCGCCGCGCGGCTTTCCAACCGGAAGCCGCAGACCTTCTGGGACGGCTGGAGGCGCCTCCGCGACGACTACGACCGGCGCCTTCCGGCCTGACGTTGCGGTCACTCTTATCCGATGACGTCACGCCCGCGCAGGTCTCCTGCCCGGGCGTGACCTCCCTCGCATGATCCGCTAGTCTCCGCCTCCCGCACCTTCGGAGGTCTTCATGCTACGCGGCATAGCAGCACTGCTGTTCTTCCAGCTTCTCGGCGAAAGCCTCGTCTTCATCACCAAGCTTCCGGTGCCGGGCCCTGTCGTGGGACTGGTTCTCCTGTTTGCCGCCCTGCAGTTCGCCAGGGGGCGCGGGCGGGACTCAGCACCGGCCATCGAAGCGGCGGCAGGTGCCCTGCTCGGCAACCTCGGGCTGTTCTTCGTGCCGGCCGGCGTCGGTGTCGTGGCACTCTGGGGCGTCGTGCAGTCCGAGGGGGTGGCGATCGCGATCGTGCTGGTGACTTCCGCCGTCCTCACGCTTGCCGTCACGGTCTGGACCTTCCTTGCCGTGCGGCGGATGCTGGGCCAGAAGGCGGGCGAGGCATGAGGAGCCCCGTCGACCTCTGGGTCTATCTCTCCACCTCGCCGCTGATCTGGCTGACGCTGACGCTCTGCACCTGGATCGGCGCCTCGGAACTCTCGCGGCGGCTCGACCGCAATCCGCTCGCCAATCCGGTGCTGACTTCGATCCTGTTCCTGTCGCTGGTGATGACGATCTTCGACATTCCCTACGAACGGTTCTTCGAAGGCGCGCAGTTCGTGCACTTCCTGCTGGGCCCTGCGACGGTTGCCATCGCCGTTCCTCTGTTCCGGCAGTGGGCGCGGGTGAAACGATTGCTGCTGCCGATCGCTGCAGCGCTGATGGTCGGCTCGCTGGTGGCTGTCCTTTCCGTCGTCGCCTTGGGCACTCTGCTCGGGCTATCGGACGCGGTGATGATCTCCTTCCTGCCGAAGTCGGCAACGGCGGGCGTCGCCATGGCGATTTCCGCTTCCCTCGGCGGCAATCCCTCCCTGACCGCGGTCCTCGTGATCCTCACCGGCATCATCGGCGCCCTGATCGTCACGCCCTTCATGAACCTCATGAAGATCCGCGACTATGCCGCCCGGGGCTTTGCCGTCGGCCTCACCTCGCACGGCATCGGCACGGCCCGCGCCTACGAGGTGGACGAGACGGCGGGCCTGTTTGCCGGCATCGCCATGGCGCTGAATGCGGTGGCGACCGCCGCCGTGGTGCCGATCGCTGCCGCCTGGCTGATCCGCTGAGCGCGCCCTCGGCCTAGTCCGCGCCCTCCACGGGGCGGTTGCGTGCCAGCTCGACCGGCGTCTTCATGATGATCTCGCGGTGCGGGAACGGGATCGAGATGCCCGCCGACTTGAAGGCATCCCAAAGCGCCAGCAGCACCTGGCCGCGGATGTTGGTGAGGCCGTTGGCGGGATCGGAAATCCAGAAGCGCAGCTTGAAATCGAGGGAGGATTCGCCGAAGCCGGTCAGCCAGCAGACCGGCGCCTTGTAGGTGTTGGCGACACGCGGCACCGCGGCGGCCGTTTCCAGGGCAATCCGGATCACCTCGTGCGGATCGTCCTTATAGGACGTTCCGAAGTCGACATCGATGCGGACGAAATCGCTGGAGAACGACCAATTGACCACCTGCTGCGAGATGAAGTCCTCGTTCGGGATGAGATACTCCTTGCCCTCCCGGGTGATGACAGAGACGAAGCGCGACCGCAGGTCCCGGATCGACCCGAAGGTATCGCCCAGCGTGATGGTGTCGCCGGGCTTGATGGACTTGTCGAGGAGGATGATGATGCCGGAGATGAAGTTCGACACCACCTTCTGCAGGCCGAAGCCGATGCCGACGCCGACGGCACCCGAAAACACCGTCAGCGCGGTGAGGTCGATGCCGGTCGCCGACAACGCGATCGCACCGGCCACCGTCATCAGCCCGATCTTGATGAGCTTGCTGATCAGGACCTTGAACGACGGGGAGAGATCGGCGGACCGCTGGATCCAGTGCGCCAGGACATTGCCGATCAGAGCCGCAAGCCAGATCAGCGCGACGGCAAAGAAGATGGCCTTCAAGATGATGAGAAGCGAGAGCCGCAGCGACCCCACCGTCAGCGCCGCCTGGTCGAGCGCGGTGAAAAGCGGTCCGTCGAGCCCGAGGACGTGAATGGCGACATAGCCCCAGCTGGCGAAGGCCACGGTGCGCGACAGCGTCGGATTGCGGATGATCTTGGTCAGCACCGAGATCCCAAACCAGGCGGCGACGAGCGTCAGGGCGCTTGCGAGCAGCCAGCGCTGCGACGGCCAGGCATAGGGCGTCATCAGCACGTCGGCGAGCCACAGCCAGACGATCAGGTAGAGCCATTTCAGCCGGCGCATGAAGGCGATGATGACGCGCAGCAGGTCGGGGTTGCCCTTGATCTGCCTCGCCCTGGCTTCCATCAGCGGTTCGGTGCGCGACGCCAGCAAGGCGCAGAGCAACACACCCACAAGGATGATCAGCGCCTGATAGAGCGTCCATTCGTTCAGCACGACCGTCTGGATCCAGACTTCGAGCTCCCGCACCACTCTCATGACATCCACGGCAAGGCCTTTCGGTACAGCATGGGCCCTTAACCCATATGCATCCCGATTGGTTCATCGGCAGCGGATTCGGATCTTGAAGCTTAGTGTCCGCCGCCACCGCCGCCCGGCTGGCCGGAGGGCTTGGCGATCAGAGTCACCATCACGATCAGGCTGGCAAACAGCACCGTCAGGATGGCGAAGACGTCGATGAAGGACAGGAGCCAGGACTGCTGGGTGACCATGCCCGACAGCTTCTGGACCGCGATTGCACTGCCATCGAGCCCGTAGCTGTCGTAATTGGCGCCGACGCTGTTCAACCAGTCGAGAGCCGCCCAGTTGCCGAAGTTGAGCTGTTCGGAGAGCCTGGCGTAGTGCTGATCCGTCCTCTGGGTCAGAACCGTGTTGATGACCGCCAGGCCGACGGCGCCGCCGAGGTTGCGGGTCAGGTTGAAGAGACCGGAGGCATTGCGGACGCGGTCCGGCGACAGCGTGCCGAGCGCGATGTTGTTGATCGGCACCATGCAGAGCATCAGCGAGCAGCCGCGCAGGACCTGCGGGATCAGCAGCTCGTAGAAATCCCAGTCGGCCGTCAGCCCGGTCATCATCCAGGTGCCGAGCGCAAAGCCGGAAAAGCCGATCGCCATCATCACCCGCGGATCGAGCCGCGACGACAGGATGCCGGCGACCGGGGCGGTGAGGAACATGGCCAGGCCCGAGACGAACATGGTCTCGCCGATCATCAGCGAGTCATAGCCGCGGATGCGCCCGAGATAGAGCGGGTAGAGATAGGTCAGGCCATAGAGGCCGATGCCCATGACGAAGGAGAAGAGCGAGCCGAAGGCGAAGTTGCGGTTGGCGAAGGCCTTCAGGTCGACCACCGGGAAATCCACCTTGAAGGCGCGCCAGAAGAAGACCACCGCCCCGCCGACCATGGCGATCGTGCCGATGACGATGTGGCTGTCGCTGAACCAGTCCTTGTTGTTGCCCTCTTCCAGCACGTATTCCAGCGAACCGAGGAAGAGACCCATGGAGAGCAGGCCCCACCAGTCGAACTTCTTCCAGAGGCTCATTTCCGGCTTGTCGAAATCGATCATGCTCCAGGCGACGGCGGTGACGACGATGCCGGGCACGATGTTGACGAGGAAGAGCCAGTGCCAGGAGAAGGCGTGGCTGAGATAGCCGCCGATGGTCGGGCCGATGGTGGGCGCGAGCGTCGCGACGAGACCGATCATCGGCGAGACGATCGACCGCTTCGACGGCGGGAAGATGGTGAAGGCCGCGGCAAAGACGGAGGGGATCATGCCGCCGCCGATGAAGCCCTGTATGGCGCGGTAGACGATCATCTGGTCGATGTTGGTGGCGGTGGCGCAGAGCATGCTGGCGAGCGTGAAGCCGCCGGCGCAGATGGTGAACAGCACCCGGGTCGACAGGATGCGCGCCAGCGTGCCCGACAGCGGGATCATGATGACTTCGGCGATCAGATAGGAGGTCTGCACCCAGGCGACCTCTTCGGAGCCGGCGCCGAGGCCGGCCTGAATTTCGGCAAGCGAGGCCGAGACGATCTGGATGTCGAGGATCGACATGAACATGCCGAAGACCATTGCGAAGAAGGCAATGAGCTTGCGCCTGTCCATGGGAGGATCGGCGGGAATGGGTCCCGCCAGTGTGGCCGTTGCTGCCATGACTGGTCTCCTTGCGCTTAAGCGCCGGCCGCTACTTGGCCGCAGCCACGGCTTGCCCGGAGGGGGCGGTGCGGGTGTCGACGTCGACGACGACGCTCAAGCCCGCGCGCAGGTGCTTATCGGCCAGAACCTCGGCCGGGAGAGCGATGCGCACGGGAACCCGCTGGATCACCTTGGTGAAGTTGCCGGTGGCGTTTTCGGCGGGCAGCATGGAGAAGACGGAGCCGGAGGCCGGCGCAATCGACTGCACCGTGCCTTCGATGTCATGCGCTTCGAAGGCATCCACGTGGACGCGGACCTTCGAGCCGGGCTGCAGTTCGCCGATCTGGGTCTCCTTGAAATTCGCCTCGATGTAGAGCTGCGTCAGCGGCACCAGGGCTGCCAGCCGCTTGCCGGCGGAGACGAGGTCGCCGGTCTGGACGGCGAGATTGCCGACGATGCCATCATAGGGCGCCTTCAGCACCGTGAAGCCGAGGTCTCGGGTGGCCTGGTCGCGCGCCAGTTCCTGCGCATGGACGGTGTTGACCGCCTCGCGGCGCTGCGCCTGCAGGAGGCCGATATTGGCCTCTGCCGACGACACCGCCGCCTGGCCGGCGACGAGATTGGCGCGGGCCTGTTCCAAGGCGATCTGCGCATTGTCCAGATCCGCAGCGGTGCCGACGGATTTTTGCACCAGTTCGCTGGCCCGCTTCTGGTTGATCTCGGCGCCACGGACGGCGGCCTCCAGCGCGCCCTGCTGGGCCTCCGCCTGTTTCAGCGCCGCCTCGCCGCCGATGATCTGGGCATCGATGCGGGTGACGGCAAGCCGGGAGGATTCGATGGCGGTTTCGGCGCGGTCGAGCGCCAGCTGGTAATCGCCGGTGTCGAGCGTCACCAGCGGATCGCCAGCGCGGACCTGCTGGTTTTCGACGACATTGACCTTTTCGACGTATCCGGACACCTTGGGGGAAATGATGGCGATGTCGCCCTGGATGTAGGCATCGTCGGTGGAAACGAGGAAACGGCCATCGGTCCACCAGTTGTAGCCATACCAGCCGCCGGCGCCGAGCAGCGCGAGCACGATCACCGGCAGCACGAGGTTCGGGCGCTTGCGCTTTGCAGGCGGCGCCTTCGTCTCGACCGGTGCCTGGGGCGGCGGTGCAGCGGCTTCCGCGGTCGGGGCGGGAACGCCCACCGTGGGATCGGAGCGGGAAACGTCGCGCAGGGCGCTGGCGGAATTGGAAGCGGTCATGGGAGGCACCATCTGGAAGATGAAAACGGCATGCAATGTCATCGAACTCATCGGTTCGGTGAGCTTGACATAGAGCCTCTTCACCGACATATCAAGGCCAATCGAACCGATCAGTTCGAAAAGGTAAAGAAGGCATGACGAGACAGACCGAGATGCTTGAGACCTCCCCTCCCGCCGCCGCGACCGGCGGCCGCTTTGCCGCGGGCGAAGATCCGGCCAAGCGCGAGCAAATCATCGCCGGCGCCAAGCGAGTGTTCATGACCGTCGGCTTCGACGCCGCCAGCATGAACGACATCACCCGCGAGGCCGGCGTCTCGAAGGGGACGATCTACGTCTATTTCGCCAGCAAGGAAGACCTCTTCGTTGCCATGGTCGACCGCGAGCGCGACCGCATCGCCAGCGACATGCGCGACATCCTGGCAGACAGCGGCCCGGTGGACGCGGTGCTTGCCGCCTTCGGCGTGAGCTTTGCCCGCCACATCACCTCGCCGCAGGTGATCGACGCCATGCGCACGGTGATCGGCGTGGTGCAGCGGATGCCGAACCTGTCGCGGCGCTTCTTCCACACGACGCCCGGCAATGTCCGCCACGTCCTGGAGGCGTTCTTGCGCCGCCACATCGACCTCGGCACGCTCGCGATCGACGACACCGACCTTGCGGCCCGGCAGTTCATCGAGATGTCGACCGGCAGCTTCTTCAAGTTCCGCCTGTTCGGCGACCTGGACGACGTGCCCTGCGACGCGGAGCTGGAGCGCGCCATCTCCGGTGCCGTGCGGGTATTCATGGCCGCCTATGGGGCGAAGGCGAAGGATTGAGCGGGCGGCGGCGCCACGCCCCGTCACGTCACCTCCTCACCCCGATCCGACGGGCGCCCGTCGTATTTCGGACCATCGTCCTCCTCCGGCGGCAGGCCGAAGGCGGGGCGCCAGTTGTTCAAGGCCTCCTGATGGCGCTCACCGCGCGGACCGATGCAGGGCGGGAAGGCGTCATGATAGCCTGCCTTGTATTGCGCTTCCGTCAGGAAGCCCCGGCAGGCCCGGGCTCTGCGGCAGGCGGAGAGATCGCAGGTTTTCCAGCAGCCCATGAAACTGGTGATGTGCTGGGTGAGCTTTTGAAATTCGCGCGACTTCTGGCGCGGCGTGAGTCTTTTGAATTCTCCCCAGGTGTAGCCGGGCATATAAGGTTGCCTTGCTTCCTCCTCGACGATGCGGCGCCATTCCTCTGCGCTTCTTGCCATGGCGTGACCTCCTTCAGGGCACGGGTTTTCGATCACGCAGGCAGTTACTGCCCCCGTGTTGCTGTCTGATCCATCGGAGAGCCCACACGAATGCGGAGCCTCACTTTGAGTTTAGTCTGTGGCTCCGCATTCGCGTGGCCTTCGGCGTTCTTTCGGGGTGTCCAGCCCCTACAGGTGACTGCCTCGTCTCGCTGCACGCGTGGTGCGACCCTCGCGCTTGCACGGCTAAACCGAACCGGACATGGCTGCCCGGGGGAGACTTGATAGGAGCGCTGCGCCTTGACGGCACCCGCCCCATGGCCTTCACCTCCTGCCCCTTCCCGCACGTTACGGTTCAAGACCAGGCGCCGGCCCCCGCCTGCCCGCGAACGTCTCGCGAAACACTCCGGCGACGGAAGCGGGATGATTATGGGCACGGGTTTGGGGGTGGGGATGCGGGTGGGGGTAAGTGGTTGATATTTGGTGGGTGGGGGTGCGGTTTTGGGGGAGTGGGGGGGCGGAGGCCGAAGGGGGGGACTCATGCTGGGGTGGACGAGTCAAGGCCGAGCCTTCAAGAATTCGCGGCCACACCCTCAGTTGTCGCGGATGTACTGTTCTTATAAGTGCACATTGGGGAGAGGTCAGGGCGGGGGATGTTAATGCCTACCCATACAACTAAAAGTACCTAGAGTTGTTCATATTGCTTTTTGCTGTAAGCACAGACAAAACTGCGCTTGGTGGAGGTCCAAATGCAGAACCCGATTAAAGCTTATCCCAGACCACGAAGTGAACTGCCGCTGGACCATTCTGCGGGACAATCGATACTCACCAGTTTCCAAGGCAATGAACTGTTCGTTGCGATTGTTGGGCCTGCCGGCGCTGGGGCTGGGACCGCAGCGAAGCTTCTCACAGAGTTTTTTGAACAGGCAGGCTACTCTTCCGTCATAATCAAGGCGAGCAACGAGATTAGAATCGCGGCTGAAAGAGCTGGACTCGCCGTTCCGAATGATGAGCGCAAAAGCCTCTCAAGCATACGGATTATGCAAGATCGGGGGGATGACCTTAGAGAAGGAAAACCTTTCGATCGCGTAGAAGACCACTCAGCGGTAGCGCGCTTGGTATTAAATAGAATAGCCGCGGAACGAGCTCGTATGCAAGGTGCAGAGCGCATGCCCGGCGTCGAGGTCGAGCCCGATGGCTCTCCCCGGGCATTTATCATCGACTCTCTACGACATCCTGCAGAAGTGAACCTGCTGCGACGTGTCTACCAAGATGCTTTTGCTTTGATCGGTATAGTCTGCGACCCTCAGGTCAGGGAGAGGCGTGTCAGGGAAAACTTATTTGATCGATCCAAGTGGGGGCATGCCGACACCAAAGCACAAGTCCAGAAATTCATCCAACGAGATGAGGATGCTCCTGAGACCTACGGACAACACGTTTCGGCAACATTTCACGAAGCGGATTTCTTCGTCGATAACAGTGAAGCTGGCAACGAAGAACTAAGCATCACCGGTATGAATGACCCGCTGCAACGATTTGTGTCGCTCGTGACGCATCAACGCATCATCCGACCTTCACTAGCGGAAACCGCGATGCACCAGGCTCGTTCTGCCCAGATGCGCAGCGCCTGTCTGTCACGTCAGGTTGGCGCTGCTCTCGTAGACAGTGGCGGCAATATTGTCGCCACAGGTACGAATGAGGTCCCGAAGGCTGGTGGCGGCGTCTACGGGAAGGATTTCGACATTAACAGTATTTTCGATCATCGCTGCGCTTTTCGCGACGGACCTCACTGCAGTAGCAACCGCGAACAGAATGACATCATCAACGAGCTCATAGACAACTTTCCAGAACTAGTCCTGAGCAGAACAAGGCAAGATGCTATAAAAGAGATCCGCAAGACACGCATTGGAGGATTGATTGAATTTAGCCGAGCTGTTCACGCTGAGATGGATGCGATACTCTCAGCCTCGACAGCGGGAGTTTCCCCTAAGGGCTGCCGCCTGTATGTCACAACTTATCCTTGCCACTACTGCGCTCGTCATATCGTCGCTGCAGGGATTGATGAGGTCCAGTTTATCGAGCCTTATCCGAAAAGCAGAGCCACGGACCTTCATGCTGATGCGATCACCACTATAGTTGATGGGTGGCAGCCGCCTTCAGCCACGGCCGGCCAGCAAGAGGGGGCACATGTTCTTTTTCGGCCATTTGTCGGTGTAGCCCCACGTATGTACCGCCGCGTGTTCTTGAAAGACCGAGGATATAAAGATAAGGTGAGTGGAGAGTTCGCACTAGCCCCTGCACCATGGGGAGGTCCTCTCGAAAGCTATAGAGTTTCCTACGTTAGCCTTGAGAGTAAGATCGGAATAGATGCGGCAGATGGGACGCCACATGCTAAAATTGGTGCATAATGCAGATAGCAATTGCGAGACGCTTGTTGATCTACAAGATTCAAACTTGAGCCACGCAGTTCAGCTCTCGCTTTTCGAACCCGATAATCGCAATAACTTGCATATCATCGCAGCCGACCGCTGCAGCAGCACACAGTTCTCCGAAGCTTTGAAGAAAACTCGACCTTCGCTGCTGGTAGACACTAGGCAGTTTCCTGATTTCTTTACCCTTTTCCATTCTACTAAGCACGCATTCAAGCTTCTTGAGAGCCTGCAGGTGAAGTATCTCCATGCCCCGCTGGAGTGGAAAACTGCCTCAGGCGACCATCATGCTTGGGATTTCCGTCGTCGCGTCATTGACATGCTAGAGCATGCTTACGTTTCTTCTGGCCACAGCCATGCTTTCTTTATTTTGGTGACACCCAATCAAAGCTCTAGAGCTCTCTTATTGAGCTCATTGTCATCCACTCCGAGCATTCAGGACAAATGGCATATTCATCTAGCCGGGCTATAATGCGGACGGGAATGGGGAGCAGGCGATATCAAGCTATTTCGACCAGTTGAACGTCCGCGGCTGACTTCGGGTAGCGCATTGTGAACCGCAATCATCCCAGAACTAGGAACGTCGTATGCTACATCAAATATGTAGCCTTCCGGGACATCTATTGCCACGTCGGTCGTGGCTGTTGCGGATGGTCACGTGACGTAAACCTCTGAGCAAGGGCACCTTGTGGAAGGAAAAGGCGGCCTAAGCCGCCCTCTCCACGTCCCCATACGGATCGAACCGCCCGTAAAACGTCTCCCCGTTCGCCGCCATCTCGACCAGCAGCGGCGTCGGCTTGAAATGCTCCCCGTAAGCCTCCGCTAACCGCTCGCACAGCGCCACGAACGTCTTCACGCCCATGCCGTCGATGTAGGAGAGGGTGCCGCCGGTGTAGGGGGCGAAGCCGAAGCCGAGGATGGAGCCGACGTCGGCTTCGCGCGGGTCGGTGACGATGCCTTCTTCCATGGTGCGGGCGGCTTCCAGCGCGATTGTGACGAGGAGGCGTTGCTTGAGGGTGTTGACGTCCACTTCGGAGGCCGGCTTCTGCGGGTAGAGCTCCTTCAGGCCGGGCCAGAGCGACTTCTTGGCGGGCTTGGCGGGATAATCGTAGAAGCCCTGGCCGTTCTTGCGGCCGCGGCGGTCGAGCACGTCGACCATCTTGTCGATGAGATCCATGTGCTCGGGCTTGACGGCATTGGGGCCGAGATCGGCGATCGAGGCCTTCATGATCTTCTGGGAAAGATCGACGGCGACCTCGTCGTTGAGCGACAACGGGCCGACAGGCATGCCGGCCATCTTGGCGGCGTTTTCGATCATGGCCGGCGGCACGCCCTCGATCAGCATGTCGTAGGCCTCGTTGATGTAGCGGAAGACGCAGCGGTTGACGAAGAAGCCGCGCGTGTCGTTGACGACGATCGGCGTCTTCTTGATCTTCGCCACGAAATCGAGCGCCATGGCGAGCGCCTCGTCACCGGTCCGTTCGCCGAGGATGACTTCGGTCAGCATCATCTTCTCGACGGGCGAGAAGAAGTGGACGCCGATGAACTGCTCGGGTCGCTTGGAATTTTCCGCCAGGCCGGTGATGGGCAGGGTCGAGGTGTTGGAGGCGAAGATGGTATCTTTGGAGATCACCGCTTCGACCTGCTCGATGACGGCCTTCTTGACGGCGCGGTCCTCGAAGACGGCTTCGACGACGAGATCGACATCGGCGAGCGAGGAATAGTCCGGCGTCGGGGTGACGAGCGCGAGCAGCTGTTCGCCCTCCTCCTTCGTCATGCGGCCCTTGCCGACCTGGTCGGCCACCAGTTTTTCCGAATGCGCCTTGCCTTTGTCGGCGGCTTCCTGGTTGCGGTCGATGAGGACGACGGGGATGCCGGCGGCGGCAGTGACATAGGCGATCGAGGCGCCCATGAAGCCGGCGCCGACCACGCCGACCTTTTTGATCTCGGTCTTCGGCACGCCGGCCGGGCGGCGGGCGCCCTTGCCGAGCTCCTGCATGGAGACAAACAGCGAGCGGATCATCGAGAACGCCTCGGTGGTCTGCAGGATCTGCGTGAAGTAACGCTGCTCGACCTTGAGCGCGGTGTCGAAGGGCAGCTGCAGGCCTTCATAGACGCATTTGAGGATGGCGAGCGCGCCCGGGTAATTGCCGGCGGTCTCGCGGCGGAGGATCGCGGGGGCTGCCGGGAAGAGCTGGGCGGCCGCCGGCGTCCAGACGCCGCCGCCGGGGACCTTGAAGCCCTTTTCGTCCCAGGGGGCGACGGGCTTCAGGCCGTCCTTGATCATCTGCTTGGCGGCGTTGATCAGTTCGCCCGGCTCGACCACCTGGTGGACGAGGCCCATGGCCTTGGCGCGGCTCGCCGTCAGCGAAGAGCCCGTCGTCATCATCTGCAGGGCGTCCTGGGCGTTGGCCAGGCGCGGAACGCGCTGGGTGCCGCCGGCGCCGGGGAAGATGCCGACCTTGACCTCGGGCAGCGCGATCTTGACGCTCTTGGCATTGGCGGCGACGCGGCCGTGGCAGGCGAGCGACAGTTCGAAGGCGCCGCCCATGCAGGTGCCGTTGATGGCCGAGACCCAGGGCTTGCCGTTTAACTCGATGCGGCGGAAGAGCTGCGACATCTGGCCGGCGGCATCAAAGAGCTTCTGGACGGCGGCCTGCGGGTCCTTGGCCTTCTCATCGGCGAGCATGGCGAACATGCCCTTGATCATGGTGAGATCGGCGCCGCCGGAGAAGGACGACTTGCCGGAGGTGAAGACGACGCCCTTGACGGCCTCGTCGGCGACGGTTGCCGCCAGGATCGCCTCGATCTCGGCCATCACCTCGAGGGTGAAGACGTTCATGGATTTGCCCGGCATGTCCCAGGTGACGAGAGCGATGCCGTCTGCGTCGGTTTCGACGGTGAAGTTCGTGTAGGTCATTGGGTTTCCTCCCCGATCAGGCCGGCAGGTGACTGCGCTGTGCGTCCAGCGATTTGGTCTTCTCGACCACGACATCGCCGGTGTGCTTGGTTTCCGATGGCTCAAACAACATGATCCAGCATTCCTCTGCCGCGACCGGATTGTGTTCGACGCCCTTCGGCACGACATGAAAATCGCCGGCCTTCAGATGCACTGACGGGCGGTCGCGATATTCGATGGTGAGTTCGCCCTTCCAGATGAGGAACAGTTCGTCCTCGTCACGGTGCGAATGCCAGGTCAGCTGATCCTTGACCTTGGCCACCTTGAGGCTCTGGCCATTCAGGTCGGCAATGACGCGCGGCGACCAGTGGTCGGTGACATGGGCGTATTCGTCTTCGATCGTGCCGGTGTTGAAGCTCATCTTCAAACCCTCTCGATGATCGTTGCCGTGCCCATGCCGGCGCCGATGCAGAGCGTCACCAGCGCGGTGTTCAAGTCGCGGCGTTCCAGCTCGTCGAGCACGGTGCCGAGGATCATGGCGCCGGTGGCGCCGAGCGGGTGGCCCATGGCGATGGCGCCGCCGTTGACGTTGATCTTGTCGTGGCTGATGTCGAAGGCCTGCATGTAGCGCAGCACGACGGCGGCGAAGGCCTCGTTCAGCTCGAAGAGATCGATGTCGGCAATCGACATGCCGGAGCGCTTCAGGAGCTTTTCGGTAACGTCGACCGGGCCGGTCAGCATCAGCGCCGGATCCGAGCCGATGTTGGTGAAGTGGCGGATCTTTGCACGTGGCTTGACGCCCATGGATTGACCGCCGGCCTTCGAGCCGATCAGGACGGCTGCGGCGCCATCGACGATGCCGGACGAATTGCCGGCGTGGTGGACATAGGTGATCTTCTCGACTTCCGGATGCGCCTGGATGCCGACGGCCTCGAAGCCGCCCATCTCGCCGGGCATCTGGAAGGAGGGGTTGAGGGAGGCCAGCGACTGCATGTCGGTCGTCGGGCGCATGTGCTCGTCGCGGTCGAGGATCACGAGGCCGTTCTGGTCCTTCACCGGGATGACCGAGTGCTTGAAGTAGCCCTTGTCCCAGGCGTTGGCGGCGCGCTTCTGGCTTTCCACGGCGTAGGCGTCGACGTCATCGCGGGAGAAGCCGTATTTCGTGGCGATCAGGTCGGCGGAGACGCCCTGCGGCATGAAATAGGCGGGGAAGTTGACGGAGGGGTCCATGTACCAGGCGCCGCCGGACATGCCCATGCCGACGCGCGACATCGATTCCACACCACCGGCGATGACGAGGTCGTCGGAACCGGCGGCGATCTTGCCGGCGCCGAAGTTGACGGCATCTAGCCCCGAGGCGCAGAAGCGGGAGATCTGCATGCCCGGTGCTGCGAAGGAATAGCCGGCCTCGAAGGCGGCAGCCTTGGGGATGACGGCGCCGGCGTCCATGACCGGATCGACGCAGCCCATGATGATGTCGTCGACGGTGGAGGTGTCGAGGCCGTTGCGGTCGCGGATCGCTTCCAGCGTCTTGGCCGCGAGGCGGACGGAGGGCACCTCGTGCAGCGATCCATCCTTCTTGCCGCGGCCGCGCGGCGTGCGCACGTGATCGTAAATGAAGACTTCGGTCATGGTGTCATCTCCCGTTTTACCCCGTTGGGGGTGGCGCGTGGGCGCCGGAATTTCATCTTTCCTCTTCTCCCCCGCGGGGAGAAGTGCCGAGCGGATGCGAGGCGATGAGGGGGCTGCTTGCGCTGTGGGCTCCGGCCCCCCTCATCCGGCCTTCGGCCACCTTCTCCCCGCCGGGGAGAAGGGAAAACTCAGAACGCTTCGGCCGCCAGTTCCATCATGGTGTCGGCGCCGCTCTCGATGCGGGCCTTGCGCAGCGCCGTTTCGGGCATGATGCGCTCCATGTAGAACTTCGCGGTGACGAGCTTCGTCTTCAGATACTCCTCGCGGGCGTCGCCGGCGGCAAGTCCCACCTGGGCGGCTTTGGCCATCTTCGCCCACATGTAGCCGAGTGTCACGATGCCGAAGAGGTGCATGTAGTCGGTGGAGCCGGCGCCGGCATTGTCGGGCTTGGCCATGGCGTTCTGCATGAACCACATGGTGGAGGCCTGCAGGTCGTTCAGACCCTTCTTCAGCGCCTTGGTGTAGAGGCTCATCGCTTCGTCGGCGCGGTTTTCCTCGCAGAAGTCGCCGATCTCCTTGAACATGGCCATGACGGCGCGGCCGCCGTTGAGCGCCAGCTTGCGGCCGACGAGGTCGAGAGCCTGGATGCCGTTGGCGCCCTCGTAGATCATGGCAATGCGGGCATCGCGGACATACTGGCTCATGCCCCATTCCTCGATGTAGCCGTGGCCGCCGTAGACCTGCTGGGCCATGACTGCATGGTCGAAGCCCTTGTCGGTGAGGACGCCCTTGAGGATCGGGGTGGCGAGGCCGAGCAGGTCGTCGGCTTCCTGGCGCTCCGTCTCGTCGGGCGAGCGGTGGGCGATGTCGGACTTCAGCGCCGTCCACAGCATGAAGGCGCGGCCGGCCTCGTTGAAGGCGCGGATCGTCATCAGCGTGCGGCGGATGTCGGGGTGGACGATGATCGGATCGGCCTTCTTCTCCGGCGCCTTCGGGCCGGACAGCGAGCGGCCCTGGATGCGCTCGCGGGCATAGGCGACGGCGTTCTGGTAGGCTGTCTCGGCGATCGACAGACCCTGCAGGCCGACGCCGAGGCGGGCCTCGTTCATCATCACGAACATGGCCGAGAGGCCCTTGTTCTCGGCGCCGATCAGATAGCCGGTCGCCTCGTCGTAGTTCATGACGCAGGTGGAATTGCCGTGGATGCCCATCTTGTGCTCGATGGCGCCGCAGGTGACGGTGTTGCGCGCGCCGACGGAGCCATCGTCATTGACCATGAACTTCGGCACGATGAAGAGCGAGATGCCCTTGGTGCCTTCCGGCGCGCCCTCGATGCGGGCGATCACCAGGTGGATGATGTTGTCGGTCATGCCGTGTTCGCCGGCGGAGATGAAGATCTTCTGGCCCGAGAGCTTGTAGCTGCCGTCGGCCTGGGGAACCGCCTTCGTGCGCAGGAGGCCGAGATCGGTGCCGCAATGGGGTTCCGTCAGGTTCATGGTGCCGGACCAGGTGCCCTCGACCATCTTCGGCAGATAGGTCTGCTTCTGTTCGTCCGAACCATGAACGAGGATTGCGGCGATCGCCCCTTGCGTCAGGCCGGGATACATCATCAGCGACATGTTGGCCGACGACATGTATTCGCCGACGGCGGCATGCAGCGTGTAGGGCAGGCCCTGGCCGCCGAATTCTTCCGGAACGGCGAGGCCGATCCAGCCACCTTGGCAATACTGGTCATAGGCTTCCTTGAAGCCCTTCGGTACGGTGACAGAGCCATCGTCGTGGCGGGTGCAGCCTTCCTGGTCGCCGGAGAGGTTGAGCGGGAAGAGCGCTTCCTCGGCAACCTTCGCGGCCTCGCCGAGAATGGCCTCGACCATGTCGGGCGTGGCATCGGCAAAGCCCGGCAGGTTGCCGTAGCGCTCCAGGCCGAGCACGTCGTTCAGCACGAAAAGGGTATCGGTTACCGGAGCCTTGTAAACAGGCATTGTCGAGCGTCCTCCATATCCTCGCGCGAACCTCCAAGTCCGCCCATCGTGGTCCCATAAATAATTGACGTTCGCGTAAACGTCAAATATCCGCCGGATGATTTTTTGCCGCATCTGCGCCTGCAGTCGCGGTGCGCTTTCCGCCCCCAGCGCCCGCAAAGCTACTTGAATGGTTAAAAAAGTCTCCCCTGGTTAACGGCTTATTTACCACGTCGGAGGAAATACTCGACATTGAAGCGAGGTGTCCCCGTGCGGTCGAGGTTCGACCTCTGGAAGAGCCTGTTTCCACCGCATGTCCCGGTGGCTGGCCAGGGCACACGGATTCCGCCACGGCCGGCAACCACGGTCTACCGCCACGCGTAACGTTGGAACGAGCAGCAATTATGAACGGTTCACGATCCACATCTCCCCAATCCGGCGACAGATCGTCCCTTGATGCGCTCAACCGGACAATCAAGGGGCTGGAATCGCGCATCGAGGGCCTGATGCAGGCCTCCCGTGAACCCCGGCATGCGGAGGCGGCGCCACTGCCAAGGCAGGGCGCGGAGGATCACCATGCGGCCGCGCCGCAGCCTTTGCGGGTCTCGCCTGCACAGGGTTCGATCGATCCGCTGCAGGAGATCCGCAACCGTCAGCGCATGCTGGCCGCCGCCCGGGAAGACGCGGTCCGGGCAGAGCCCGTCGCGCCGCCCGCCATGCCACGTCCCCGACTGGAGCGTCAGCCCGAGGCTCGTGTCGCCAAGCCGCAGCGGCCCGTCCTCGCGCGCTCCGTCGCCGCGCCACCTACCGATGAAATTTCCCTGCGGGAGATCGCCGAGGCGCTGGTCAGCCTGCGCCAGGAGCTGAAGCAGGATATCGCCGACGGCGTTGCGCAGGAGATGAACGCGCTGCGTGCCGAAGTGACCAGCATCCGCTCGGTCGCGCAGGAACAGCAGATCGGCGACGAGCTGCGCCATGACCTGGCACGCCTTGCCGACGGCATCGAGACGCTCGGCCACCGTGGCGGCCCCGAGGCCGATGCCCTGCGCAGCGAATACAACGAATTGCGCTCTGTCCTCGAAGGTCTGGCGCGGGAGGACAGCCTCCGGCACCTCGACGCCCGCTGGCAGGGGATCGAGGAGCGGATCGGCGATTTCGACACGCAGGAACTGCGCGAGGATCTGGTGGGGCTTGCCTATCGGATCGACGACATCAAGAACCAGCTCGGCACCATGAACAGCGGCCCTGAGGTGCGCGGCATGGAGCAGAAGCTCATGGCGATCGCGACCGTCATGGAGCAGCTCGGTTCGCGCATGCAGCCGAACGACGAAGCACTGAACGAGCAGTTCCTGCTGCTCGCCGACCGCCTGGACGAAATCAGCCGGGCGATTGCCGCCGGCAGCCGCGCCGCATCGGCCTCTGCCGCCGACCATAGCGCCTTCCAGAGGCTGGAAAGCCGGATTGCCGGCCTGTCCGATCAGATCGACACCATGGCGACGAGCCCGCGCACGGCCCCGATCGACGGGCTTTCGGAGCGGATCGAAGCGCTGTCGGGCCGTATCGAGCAGCTGTCGACCGAAGAAGTCGCGCTGCGGCTGGAGGAACGGCTCGAGCAGCTTTCGCAGATGCTTGCCCAGCCGAGCCGGCCGGACGAGCAGTCCGGCCTCACCGAATATCTCGCCGACATCTCCGACAAGATCGACCGCCTGGGACAGGGACAGGTCAACGAGGCGCTGGCCGAACGGCTCGACTATCTCGCCCGCCGCATCGACGAGATGGATTATAACCAGAGCCTGCAACAGCCGGCCGCCGAACAGGCCGCGATCGGCCGTATCGAGCACCGGTTGAGCGCCATCGCCGCCCGCCTCGACGAGACCGTGCAGGGACCGATCGGCGACACCGCCGCCCTCAAGAGCCTCGAAGCGCAGATCTCCCATCTTTCGAGCCTGATGAGCGAGCCGTCGCGGGCAGCGGCGCCCGAAATCGAAAACCGGGTCATCGCGCTCGAAAGCTATGTGACCACCAACGACGAATACATCATCGAGGCGGCGCGGCAGGCCGCAGAGGCGGTGGTGGACAGTTTTGCCCGCCGCGGACAGTCTGCAGCACCGGCCATGGACATGTCGGCGCTGACGGCGCTTGCGGAAGATCTTCGTCAACTCGAGGCATTGACGCGCAGCACCGAGGAGCGCTCGCAGCACACGCTGAACGCGCTGCACAGCACGCTTGTGCAGATTGCCGACCGTCTGGACACGATGGAGGATCGCTACGCTCCGACCAACGCGCAGCACCTGGTCATGCCACAGAACGGGGCCGAATGGGACAGCGCATCCGATGCCTCCGTGACCGGGCGGACCGGCACGTTCAGACCGGACGGTCCACTGCCGGACGGCGGCGTTCATGGGGACCGGGTTCATTCGCTGGCAGCCAGCACGTCGCACACATCGGTGCATGCGGCGGATGCGTGGGCGGCGGGGGGATCCGACGATGGCGAAGCCCCGACAGTCGAAGCGGACCAGCCGACCGTGGACCCCGACATGTCATCCGCCACGATGGCGGCGGAAGAGCCCTCTCGCCAGGGAATTTTCAACAGGATCTCCCAGCGCCTGAGGCCGGGCCAGAAGCCGACTGCCTCGACGCCCGGACGGACCGTCGTTGATCCCGTGCCTCCCCTCGACCCGGTGGACATGCTGCCGCCGGAGCGGGAGCATGAACCGCTGGAACCCGGCTCCGGCACGCCGGACGTGCGCCAGATCCTCGAGCGCGTCCGCGCCAGCCAGGCGGCGGCAGGCGGCCAAGGCACACAGGCCAGCGTTTCCGAACGCGCCGACTATATCGCCGCAGCCCGCCGCGCGGCCAAGGCGGCGGCCCTCGAGACCGACCCCGCCAGCGCCACCGGTGGATCCAAGAACCCCGGCAACAGCGTGATCGGCAGCGCGCTCTCGCGGCAGCGCCGTCCCATCATGATGGCGGTCGGCGCCGTGCTGCTGGCGTTGATGGCGATACCGCTCGTCCAGACGCTGACGAACGGCGAAGAGGCTCCGCTGCCGCCAATGGCCGCGCAAGCGCCCGTGCCGGATGAAACCCCGGCAGGCGAGACGACCCTGGCTGCGGCAGCCGATGTTCCCGCAGAGGACACCGACGTCGTCTCCGGTTCGGCGTCCACTGTGCCCGTGACCACTGCGCCGATCTCGCCAGCGGCAAGCCCGTCGGCCATTGCCCCGGTCGTTGGCGACACTCAGCAGGCCTCGGTGATAGACCCGCGCCCGGCTGCCGGTGTCGCATCCACGCTCGACGCCCCCGCCCCTGCCGAAGTTGCGCCAACTGCGGCTGACACCGCAGCGGCCGGTCCGACTTCGCCGGCGATCGTCGTCCCCGCCTCGATCGGGCCGAAGTCGCTGACCGATGCCGCCGAAGCCGGCGATCCGGTTGCCCTGTTCGAGATCGGCGCCCGCTACACCGAAGGCCGCGGCGTCGCCACCGATCTTTCCGAAGCGGCGAACTGGTACAAATTGTCGGCCGATCGCGGCTTCCCGCCTGCCCAGTACCGTCTCGGCAACCTGTTCGAGAAGGGCACCGGGATCGAGCGCGATCTCGACAAGGCCCTTTCCTACTACGAGCAGGCCGCGGCTGCCGGCAATGCGAGCGCCATGCACAACCTGGCGGTCCTCAACGCATCCGGTGCCAAGGGCGAACTGGACTTCGCCGCCGCCGCCGACTGGTTCAAGAAGGCCGCCGAGCTTGGCGTCTCCGACAGCCAGTTCAACCTCGCCATTCTCTACGCCCGCGGCAACGGCACGACGCAGAACCTCGTCGAGTCCTACAAGTGGTTTGCGATTGCCGCCAAGGGTGGCGACCAAGACGCGGCGCAGAAGCGCGACGAAGTCGCGAAAGCAATGCGCCAGCAGGATCTGGAGGCTGCCCGCGCTGCCGTGGAGGCCTGGAAGCCCCAGCCGCTGGACACCCGCGCCAACGGCGTCCAGCTTCCCGACGAATGGGCCGGAGAACCCGCGGTAAAGACATCCTCGGTGGACATGGAGAAGGCGATCCGCAACATCCAGGCCATCCTCAACAAGAACGGCTTCGACGCCGGAGAGCCCGACGGCAAGATGGGGCAGAAGACGATCGGCGCCATCAAGGAGTTTCAGACCTCGCTTGGCCAGGAACCGACCGGCAAGATCAACGACGCCATGGTCAAGGAACTTCTGGCGCGCAACAGCTGACGGATCGCAACGCCGTGACGCGGCGTTGAGCACGGCGTCACAAAAACGGGAAGTTGCCGGTGTAATCGGGGTTTTCACGTTGACTTAACCCCAAGGTCGGGCGCATGACAAAAACATGGTTGCACAGGCCTTTTCGGGTCGCCTGCAGCAGATTTCCCGACGCTGGCGCGGAGTGGTCCATCCGCATGGCGACACCGCCTCGTGCTGGGCGGTCCATCGTGTTTGAGGTTCGGCCGTGACAGTTTACCTGCCGATCGCAGAGCTTTCGGTCAACATCTTCATCATTCTCGGCATGGGTGCGGCCGTCGGTTTCCTGTCCGGCATGTTCGGCGTCGGCGGCGGGTTCCTGATCACGCCGCTTTTGATCTTCTACAACATCCCGCCGGTGGTGGCGGTTGCGACCGGCGCCAACCAGGTGGTCGCATCGTCGATCTCCGGCGCCATCACCCATTTCCGGCGCGGCACGCTCGACATCAAGCTCGGCACGGTGCTGCTGATCGGCGGCCTGGCCGGGGCCACGGTCGGCATCTGGATCTTTTCCTGGCTGCGGCGGCTCGGCCAGCTCGACCTGTTCATCTCGCTGCTCTACGTGCTGCTGCTCAGCACCGTCGGCGCGCTGATGCTGAACGAGAGCGTGCGGGCGTTGCGGCGCACGGCGCGCAACGAGGCGCCACAGGCAAAGCGGCCGGGGCAGCACATCTGGGTCCACCGCCTGCCCTTCAAGATGCGATTCAAGAAATCGAAGATCTACCTCAGCGCGATCCCCGTGCTGGCGCTGGGCTTTGCCATCGGCGTGCTGACCTCGATCATGGGTGTCGGCGGCGGCTTCATCATGGTGCCGGCGATGATCTACCTGCTGCGCATCCCCACCAGCGTGGTGGTCGGCACCTCGCTGTTCCAGATCATCTTCGTGACCGCCTATACGACCATGGTACAGGCGGCCACGAACTATTCCGTCGATATCGTGCTGGCGACGATCCTGATGGTGGCCGGTGTCATCGGGGCGCAATACGGCGTGCGGGTGGGCCAGAAGCTGCGCGGCGAACAACTGCGGGCGCTGCTCGGGCTGCTGGTGCTGGCGGTGGGCATCCGGCTGGCGATCGCCCTGGTGGTCCGCCCAGACGATCTTTTTTCGGTATCGGTGGGGGGCTTTGCAAACTGATGCTGTACCGCCTGCGCCTCCTGCTTGCCGCCACTCTGCTTGCCGCCGCTCCCGCCGCGGCGCAAGTTCCCTTCGGCACGGCCTCGACCGTTCAGGAGGGGCTGGAAATCGGCACATCCACGAGCGAGATCGCCATTACCTCGGACTTTCGCGGCGCCGATCTGACGGTTTTCGGGGCGCTCACCAATGCCGACGAGCTGTTCCTGGCGATCGGCCAGTACGACGTGATCGTAACGCTGGAGGGACCGCGCGACTATGCGACGGTGCGCAAGAAGGAGCGCGTGCTCGGGATCTGGATGAACACGGCGTCGATGACCTTCGAACAGGTGCCGGAATCCTATTCGCTGGCCAGCACCCGGGAGATCGACGCCATCGACGAGGCGCCGTCGCTCAACAGCATCGGGGTCGGCATCAATCACCTGGCGCTGACCCCGACCGGCTATCTCGGCAATGCCGTCAACCTGAGTGAATTCCGGGAGGCATACCGGCGGCTGAAGCTCGCCAACGGTCTCTACCAGCGTGACACGAGCGGCGTACGCTTCGTCTCGTCCAGCCTGTTTCGCGCCTCGCTGCGGCTGCCGGCCAATATTCCGGACGGGGTGCACACCGTGCATGCCTACCTCTTCAAGGGCGGGGAACTGATCTTCGAGCGGGAGCTGCCGCTGAGGGTGGTCAAGACGGGCCTGGAACAGGCGATCACCGATGCCGCCCATAACCAGCCGGTGCTCTACGGTCTCTTCTGCGTGCTCATCGCGGTCATCACCGGCTGGGGCGCCAGCGTGATCTTCCGCAAGGACTGAGGCGAAGGGCGGCCTGCCCATCCAACGTGGGACAGGCAGGCGTCGGGAAAGGCCGGCTGCGACCGACCGGCCCTTCCCGTTTCACGCGTTACATCGCCGGGAGAACCGCAATGTCGCGGATGTCGCCGTCGGTACCGGTGATGTCGGCGGTCTTGGTCGCCTTGCCGGTTTCGAGATCGACGGTATGAAGCGCCGTGCCTGTCACCAGCCAGGCGGTGTTCTCGCTACCGGACGTGGTCTGGATGTCGAAGGCATAGGTCGCCGGCGTGCCTTCTGCACCGAGCTTGCCGATCGCCTTCAACGTACCGTCGTTCGGCTTGGTCTGCTGGATCAGGCCACCGATCGTGGCGTCGATGTTGTACATCGCCGTGGAGATGGGCGTCCCATAGGAGTTGATGTAGGCGGCGGCCACGATGTTGGGCTCTTCGCCCTTGTGCATGTCGCCGTCTTCGAAGGCGAGGCTGCCGTCGACCGTGACTTCACCGGTATCCGGGTGGACGCGGTGGTTGGTGGTGCCGGTCATGAAGCGCAGGCGATCGGCCATCGGGTTGAAGTCGACGATGACGGGGGCGTCGCCCATGGTCAGCGGCTTGTCCATCTTGGCAAGTTCCGTCGCAGCGCCGGTTTCCATGTCGATGGTGACGATGGTGCTGTCTGCCGTGACGCCGACGAGCGTGTTGTTGGACGGACGCAGGTCGATGCCGACGAGGCTGTCGACGCCGGTGACGTCCATGGTCTTGGAGACGGCAGGGGCGTCGGTGTCGAACATCACCAGCGTCTTGTCGCCGACGAGGCCGACGACGGGTGCTGCGGAGGCGGCAACCGAGGTGGCGGCGAGGACGGTGGAGGCGATGAGAACTGTACGAAGCTTGATCATGTGATTTCTCCCGTTGAATTGGTCCATTTCGAAGGTCGACACGGTCTGTTTCCTGTCGCCTCACAAGGAAGACCCGCGGCACCCCGGGTTTGGATGCAGAGAGGAAAAAAATATTCGCGGCTGCATCCCATCGGACCGGCGGCGTGTATAGCTGACATGGACACGACAGCCTTTGCCTTTGGGAGAGCAGACTTGAGCCTGGCACAGATGCCATCGGAGGAGCTTGCGGCCTCGCTTGCGGCCTGTGCCCGCGGCGACCGCGCGGGATTGAAGCAGATTTTCGACGCGGAGGCCTCGCGACTGATTGCGGTCGCCGAGCGGATCCTGCGGCGCCGGGAGCTGGCCGAGGAGGTGGTGCAGGAGGCCTTCATCCGCATCTGGACCAGCGCCCACCAGTACAGCCCGGAGCGCGGATCGGCGCGCGGCTGGATCTATGCGATCGTGCGCAACAGGGCGCTCAACATGCTGCGCGACGGCCGGCGCGAGGACACGGTCGAGGACGACAGGCTGGACACGCTGCGCGAGAGCGACCAGCTGGACCACATCCTGTCGACCTGGCACGCGCTTGACCAGAACAGCCGGCTGCGCGAGTGCCTGGGCACGCTCGACGACATGAAGCGGCGGGGCATCCTGCTCGCCTATGTCGGTGGCTATACGCACGGCGAGATTGCCGGGCGCCTGCGGCTGCCGCTCGGCACGACGAAATCCTGGATCCGCCGCGGGCTTTCGGCACTTCGGGAGTGCATGGCATGATCTTCAACGAAACCACCCTCCCCCATATCGCCGACGAGTATGTGCTCGGCCTGCTCGATGCCGCCGACCAGGCGGCCGTGGAGGCCGAGATGGAACGCAACGCGCGCCTGCGGCGGGCGGTTGCCGACAGCCGCGACCGCTACCTGCCGCTCGACCTTGCCGCAGAACCGACAGCCGTTCCTGCCGATCTCTGGGAGCTGATCGACGCGAGACTGACAGATGCCGCAGCGGCGCTGGCGCTCGGCGGCGCGACGCTGGCGCCCGAATCGGTGTTTGCGCCCGCGGCCAACGACAATCGCCGCTTCGGCTGGAAAGCGGCTGCCCTGTCCTCGATGGCAGCGACGCTTGCGCTGGCGGTGGCGCTGACCTGGAGCCTCGGTCGTCAGGTCGAGCCGGTGGTCATCGCCGTGCTGCTTAACGAGGCGGGCGAGGTGCAGGCGGTCGTAGAGGATTTCGGCAATGATACGGCCAACATCCGCCTGCTGGCGGACATTGCGGTGCCGGACAACAAGGCGGTCGAGGTCTGGACGCTGCCCTCCGCGGACATGGGGCCGGTCTCGCTTGGCCTCCTCGACGAGGGCCAGTCCGGGCGACTGAGGGCGCCGCCGCTTCCCACGCCGCAGGATGCGCAGCTTTACGAGATTACGCTGGAGCAGGCGGGCGGCTCACCGACCGGGCGTCCCACCGGACCTGTTCTGGCCAAGGGTTTCGCGAAAATGCCCCGCTGAACCCGGATCCATGTCGAACAGACGGGCCTAGCCCAGCAGACTGTCGTAGCGGACGGAGTAGATGCGGTCCCGGCCGAGGAGATGTGCCACCAGTGCTGCTCGGTCGAAGATCCCGTGCATGGCCTTGTGGTTGAGGTCCAGGCCTCCAGCCAGGACGCCGAAGGCGGGCATCAGGAGACGCAGCCCGTCCGTCGCGAAACACGGGCGACGGACGTATTTTTCGTGACGGCGGACGGTGGCGGACGGATGCAGGTGCCCGGCGATCTCCCCCTTGCCGGAGATCAGGCTCGGCTCGTGGCGGAAGGCCAGACCGCCATGCACAAACTCGTCGGCGCATTCGCCCGGCAGGTCGACGGTGCCGTCCGGATCGTGGTTGCCGTTGATCCAGATCCAGTCGCGGCCGCGGGCCATTTCGGAAAGCAGCGCGCGCAGGTCTGCCGGCAGGTACTCCGACCCCCGTCGATCATGGAAATTGTCTCCGAGCGAGATGACCGTCTTCGGATCGTAGCGGGCAATGACGGCCGCCAGGATGTTGAGGGTGGCAAGCGTGTCATAGGGCGGCAGCATCATGCCGCGCCGGGCGAAGGCCGCCCCTTTCTCCAGGTGCAGATCGGAGACCACCAGCAGTCCGCTGTCCGGCAGATACAGGCTGCCCAGCGGATCGCAGACCGCCAGGACGTCGTTGACGACGATTTCTTCCGCACCGGCGGCCTTGCCGGTCATGTTGGCTGTTCGCGCGGCGAGGCCGAGGCGGTGCATCAATGTCGTGTCGTCTTTCCGTTCGGCAGCGGACTGCAGTTTCATCTTTCTGTGTCGGGATCCTCGGCGGATATGCCAGGAGAGCCCAAGGGTGCCATCGCTTCCGCAATCAGCTCTTCGGCGGCTTCCGCCAGCACCGCATCCTGGGCTTCGCCCGGAACGGTTTCCCTGCCGATCTCGAGCATGATGGGGACGGCGAGCGGCGAGACCCGGTCGAGGTCGCGGTGGGTGATGTGCCCCTTGATTCGTGCCAGCATATCGCCAAGCCGGCCGATGTCCAAAAGTCCGGATGCGGCATCGCGCCGCGTCGCTTCCAGCAGGATGTGATCCGGCTCGTGGCTGCGCAGCACGTCGTAGATCAGGTCCGTCGAGACGGTTACCTGGCGACCGGTCTTCTCCTTTCCTGGGTGGCGTCGCTCGATCAAGCCTGAAATTACGGCGCAATTGCGGAAGGTGCGCTTCAGCATGTAGCTTTCGTCGAGCCAGGCCTCGAGATCATCGCCCAGCATGTCCTCGTCGAACAGATCCGACAGGCTGAGCCGGCCACGGCCGATCATGGCGCCGAGGTCGTTCAGCGCCCAGACCGCCAGCGAATAATCCGTGGCGACGAAGCCGAGAGGGCGCGCGCCGGCCCGCTCCATCCGCCGAGTGAGCAGCATCCCGAGCGTCTGGTGCGCGAGCCGGCCCTCGAAGCAATAGGCGATCATGAAGAAGCGTTTTCCGCGCGGGAAGGTCTCGATCAGGAGTTCGTCCTGCTTCGGCAGCATGGAGCGATCCTTCTGGAGCGCCAGCCAGTCGCGCACCTGATCCGGCAGCGCCTGCCAGCGGTCGGGATCTGCCAGCATGCCGCGCACCTGGTCTGCGAGATAGGTGGAGAGCGGAAACTTGCCGCCGGCATAGGCGGGAATGCGCGGATCCATGGAGGCGGCGTTGGAGACGAGACACTCGTTCTCGCGGATACCTTCGAAGCGCAGCACCTTGCCGGCAAACAGGAAGGTGTCCCCCTGCACCAGCTGTTCGAGAAAATACTCCTCGACCTTGCCGAGCGACAGGCCGCCGCGGCCGATGGTGCCCTTGGCATTGCGCTTGACCAGCCGGACATTCAGCTCGGTCGCTTCGACGATGGTGCCGAGGTTCATGCGGTACTGCTGGGCGATCTGGGGATTGGAGACGCGCCAGCGGCCATCGTCCATCTTGCGGATCTTGGCATAGCGCTCATAGGCGCGCAGGGCGTAGCCGCCGGTCGCCACGAAATCCACGGCACGCTCGAACATTTCCCAGGGCAGGTCGGCATAGGGCGAGGCGCTGGTGATCTCCGCGTAGAGCTCCAGCGGATCGAAGGGCTCGGCGCAGGCCATGCCGAGGATATGCTGGGCGAGCACGTCGAGCGCGCCCTCCCCCACCGGCGGCGTGTCCTGTGCACCGAGGTAGTTGGCGTCCAGCGCCGCCTGGCACTCCATCACCTCGAAACGGTTGGAGGGCACGAGGATCGCCTTCGACGGCTCGTCCATGCGGTGGTTGGAGCGGCCGATGCGCTGGGCAAGCCGCGAGGCGCCCTTCGGCGCGCCGACGTGGACGACGAGATCGACGTCGCCCCAGTCGAGGCCGAGATCGAGCGTCGAGGTGGCCACGACCGCCCGCAGCTTGTTGGCGGCCATCGCAGCCTCCACCTTGCGCCGCTGGCCAGCGTCCAGCGAGCCGTGATGGAGCGCGATCGGCAGGTTGTCGTCGTTGATGGTCCAGAGTGCCTGGAAGAGGAGCTCCGCCTGGAAGCGGGTGTTGACGAAGATCAGCGTCGTCTTGTGCCGCTTGATCTCCTCGTAGACCTCCGGAATGGCGTAGGTCGAGACATGGCCCGACCAGGGAATGCGCTTGTCCGTGTCGAGGATGGTGATGTGGGGCGCGGCACCGCCCTGGACATGCACGAGGCCCGCGGGTGCCGCAGGATGCTCGCCTTGCGGCACGAGCCAGCGTTGCAGGTCCATCGGATGGGCGACCGTCGCCGAGAGGCCGATCGTCTGCATCTGCGGCGCATGGCGGCGCAGGCGGCCGAGCCCCAGCGACAGGAGATGGCCGCGCTTGGAGGTGACCAGCGAATGCAGCTCGTCGAGGACGACGTACTTCAGGTCCTTGAAGAACCGCTCGGCCTCCTTGTTGGCGAGCAGCAGCGCCACCTGTTCCGGCGTCGTCAGCAGGATATCCGGCGGAGACAGCTTCTGGCGCTGGCGCTTGGCCTGCGGCGTGTCGCCGGTGCGGTTCTCGATCGTGACCTTAAGCCCCATCTCCGAGACGGGCTTCATCAGGTTGCGCTCGATATCCACGGCAAGCGCCTTCAGCGGCGAGATGTAGAGCGTGTGGATGCCGGTGAAGGCGGAACCGGGCGGGATCTTGCCGCGCCGGGTCAGGTCCGTCAGCGACGGCAGGAAGCCGGCAAGCGTCTTGCCGGCGCCGGTCGGCGCGATCAGCAGCATGCTTTCGCCTGCCGTGGCGCGAGCGAGAAGCTCCAGCTGATGAGGACGCGGCTGCCAGCCCTTCTCGGCGAACCATTTCAGGAACGGCCGGGGCAGGAGCGCGGCATCACGGCCGGACGATGGGGGTATGACGAGATCCACACCGGTAAAATAAGCAGAAGCCGGCGAAAAAGAAGTGCCGGTTCAACGCTTAATGGCCGACAGCGTCAGCAGCCGCGCCTGCGGATCAATTCAGGGCCGGGGTTTTCATCTGCGGGGCGGCGGGTGGCAGGCTTGCGGGGGCAACGGCCGTCGACGTCGGCTTCTGCTTGTCGGCCTCGTTGTGCCACTTGATGGCTTCCTTGGCCTCGACACGAGCCTGCTTGCGATGCTTGCCCTGCGTCCACCAGGTACCAAACGAGCCGATGGCCATGCCGAGGATCAATGCCAGCATGAGAAACAGGAAGAAGGGCGCCGTCAGCGACAGGAGGCTGTCCTGCGGGCGGAAGGGATTGAGGGCCAAGGTGACGCTCTGGCGGTTGGCGACCGAAAGCACGACCAGCAGCAGGCCGAGCGGCAACAGTATCACCAGATAAACGATCTTCTTGAGCCTCGTCATGTCTCTCCGCCTTGTCTGCGCCTGTGGCGCCCTGCACTCCGAAAGCAGAATAGGCGCCTGCCGGCGCCTTTCAAGAGCATCTGCCGATCAGACCGTTCGTGGCGTCAGTCCGCCTCGTCCTCGAGACCGGGATTGAGACGCTCGCGCAGCTCCTTGCCCGTCTTGAAGAAGGGCACCCATTTTTCCTCGACGAAGACCGACTCGCCGGTGCGCGGATT
This sequence comes from Rhizobium sp. PK7-22, assembly GCF_056530405.1. NCBI lineage: Bacteria > Pseudomonadati > Pseudomonadota > Alphaproteobacteria > Hyphomicrobiales > Rhizobiaceae > Rhizobium > Rhizobium sp. PK7-22. Next base: position 1,204,451 of record NZ_CP096514.1, on the reverse strand, counting down.
GCGGCCCGAACGGGATGGACGGTTCTTGACGGAGAAGGCGCCGAAGCCCCGCAGCTCGACCCGGTTACCTCCCGCCAGAGCATCGGTGATCTCGTCGAGAACCGCGTTGACGATATTCTCGACATCGCGGTGGTAGAGGTGCGGATTTCGTGCCGCCACGATCTGGACCAGTTCCGACTTGATCACGTTTGCCCCCTGAAAAAGCTAGATTTTCACTGCTGGCCAACCTGCCAAACCGAGACCAGACCGTCAAGGAACAACTTCTCGCCACCGAAAGGCCGCAAGGCCGTCGGGCCGAGGACGTCAGCAAGGCCGGTCAGCCGGAAAAACTCGACCATGGCGCTGGCGAACCACAGCGATGAGGAGTCCTCGCTGTCCTTCCACTCCACCATCGGCAGATCCTGGCTGACACCCTTGTCCGCCAGATAGGCGCGGATTTCGGTTTCGCCGCCGAGCGTATCCACCAGCCGGGCTTCGAGAGCCTGGCGGCCGGTGAAGATCGAGCCATCGGCCAGCCGCAACGCCTCGCCGCGGGGCAGGTTGCGCCGTTCCGCCACGAGATCGACGAACCAGTCGTAGCTGTCCATGATCATCGAGCGGATCATCTGCTGGGCCGCTTCACTGGGCGGATGGAAGGGTGACGGTTCCGCCTTCAAGGGCGACGACTTGATCTCTTCCAGCGAGATGCCGACCTTGTCCATCAGTTCGGAGATCTGCGGATATTGAAAGATGACGCCGATCGAGCCGGTGATCGAGCTTTCGCCCGCCACGATGGTATCTCCGGCGGTCGCGATCATGTAGCCGGCGGAGGCCGCCAGCGTGCGGATGTCGGACACGACCGGCTTCTTTTCGGCGACTGCCCGGATCGCCTTGAAGATCCGCTCGCCGCCGTAGGTGGTACCTCCCGGCGAGGAGATGGAGACGACGAGTGCTTTCGCACTGGGGCTTTCGGCAATCTCGTTCAGCCGCTCCAGCAGTTCCGTATCGTCCTGGATCATCCCGGAGATCTTCACATGGGCCACGTGCTGAACGGCCGAGCCGCCGTCGCCGGCGCCGAGCCGATAGAGGGCAAAGCCAAGTCCGATGATGACCAGCAGGGCGAGAATGCGCCAGAAGCTGAGCTTCCGGCGCAGGCGCCTGCGATCGAGAATTGCCAGTTGATCCATGGTTTTTCCTTGCTTGCCGCGGGCTTTGCGGGGCAATGCCCCTCCGTGCGCGACTGCTATCACGATTTTATATGGCCCGTTATTGTTTGTTGATGCATAAAAAACCATATTGCGCTGAAATACGGAAGGCATTCCGCATTCCGCCAGAGAGCGGCGCGGACAACAGCCCGGAAATTCAAGGAAACACGCCCAGCCGATGCTGCAAAGACTGCTGAAATCACCGGTGCAGGCCTTTGCGGGCCCAGCGGATGGCGACGCCTACCAGGCGGCGCTGCGACACTCGGCGCGCGTGCGCCGGCTTCGCATCTGGCTGCCAGTGGTTGCCGGCGTGATCTCGATGATCTTCATCGGCGTGTCGGTGATCCGTGCCTATCTCCCGGAAGATCTTTCGATCGAAAGCGCCCGGATCGAGAACGGCAAGATCGTCATGGAGCGGCCCGCGATCGCCGGGCGCAACGACGACGGCATCAGCTATTCGATGACGGCGGTGCGGGCGCTGCAGGACATCGCCAACCCCAACATGATCACCCTCGAGGACGTCAAGGCGGCGGTCCCCGTCAACGAGGACACCATTGCGCGCGTGGTGGCGACGGCCGGCATCTTCGACCGCGGCACCGACAGCATGCAGCTGACGGCGCCCTTCGACGTCAACCTCAGCAACGGCACGACCGCCAAATTCCAGTCTGCAAATCTCGATGTCGTCAACGGCACGCTCGACACGGCCGATCCGGTTGCAATCACGACCGAGCAAGCCTCTATTGTTGCGCAGTCCCTCAAGATAGCAGATAAGGGCAAAACGATCACCTTTGCCGGACAAGTCAGGGTGAACATCGACGCGACCGCCATCCGAAACAAGGGCAACTAGAGCTGACCACCATGATCATTTGTCGAATTGAAAAGATCTCAGCTTCCGTGCTCTCAGCAGGCCTTGTTTGCCTTGCCCTGACCGCGCCGGCTATCGCGCAGAACACCACCAGCCAGATGAGCGGGATGGCACTCTCCAATGACGAGCCAATCCAGATCGAGAGTGACCAGCTCGAGATCAAGGAGCAGGAGAAGAAGGCGTATTTCACCGGCAACGTCAAAGTTGTGCAGGGTACGACCACCATGCGCGCCGGCAAGATGACGGTGCTCTATACGGGCGAAGGCGCGTCGATGACTTCGGGCAGCACCGACATCGACAAGATCTTCCTCGACGACCAGGTCTTCCTGAACTCGGGAGAACAGCAGGCGACCGCCCAGAAGGGCGAGTTCGACATGGCCAGCCAGACCTTTGTGCTGTCGGGCGACCAGGTGGTTCTCTCCGAGGGCAACAATGTCTTCAAGGGCTGCAAGCTGACCGTCCGGATGAACACCGGCGAGGCCAAGCTCGACGCCTGCGGCGGCCGGGTGGAAATCCTGCTCGATCCCAAATCGCGTCCGCAGCAATAACAACGGCAGCATCGTGAAGTTTTCCCTGTCGAACATGCTGGGCAAGAAGTCCGGCCAGCGCGAACCTTTCTCCGTCAGCGACAAGGCGCGCTACGAGGGCACCCTCGTGGCGCACGGCCTGTCGAAGACCTATGACACGCGGCGCGTCGTCAACGGTGTGTCGCTCGTCGTGCGGCGCGGCGAGGCCGTCGGCCTGCTGGGCCCCAACGGTGCGGGCAAGACCACCTGTTTCTACATGATCACCGGACTGGTGCCCGTCGACGAGGGCATGATTGCCATCAACGGCAACGAGGTCACCAACATGCCGATGTACCGACGTGCCCGCCTCGGCGTCGGCTACCTGCCGCAGGAGGCGTCGATCTTCCGCGGCCTGACGGTGGAGCAGAACATCCGCGCGGTGCTCGAGGTGCATGACCGCAACCGGGACCGGCGCGAGAGCAAGCTCGACGAGCTGCTTGCCGAATTTCACATCGGTCATCTGCGCAAATCGGCGGCAGTCGCCCTTTCCGGCGGCGAGCGGCGACGCCTCGAGATCGCCCGCGCGCTGGCGACGGATCCAGCCTTCATGCTGCTCGACGAACCTTTCGCGGGCGTCGATCCGATCTCCGTCTCCGACATCCAGAATCTCGTGCGGCACCTGACGGCGCGCGGCATCGGCGTGCTGATCACCGACCACAACGTCCGCGAGACGCTGGGCCTGATCGACCGTGCCTACATCATCCACGCAGGCGAAGTGCTGACCCATGGCCGCGCCAACGACATCGTCAACAATCCGGATGTCCGGCGGCTCTATCTCGGCGACAAGTTCACGCTCTGAGCAATAAAATGCGCGTCACCGCTCCAGGCGCTTGACCAAATCTCTCAAAAAAGCAATTTTTGGGCCAAGTTGAAGTCTCGTCCCACGGGAAGTCGACCGTGTAGGGAGTGTGCGTCCGCTATGTCCTTGTCCGCCGGCCTTTTTTTACGACAAAGCCAATCGCTGGTCATGACACCGCAACTGATGCAGTCCATCCAGCTGCTGCAGATGACGCATCTTGAGCTGAACAGATTCATTTCGCAAGAGATCGAGAAGAACCCGCTGCTCGAGCTGGCGGCCAGCGATGCGGCAGAGACGATCGACCCTTCCGCGCCCGAAGACTTCAGTGCGCGGGTGGACGCCGCCGCCGAAAACGTGTCCGCAGCCACGGGCGATGCGGATGGCGAATGGTACGGCACGCAGGCGGACGTCGGCGGCGCGCATCTGAACGAGAGCGATTCCGGCTTCGACAATCTCTTTCCCGACGACAAGCAGTCGACCAAGGCGGATGCGCCGGAGCTGCTCGGCCAGTGGAAATCCATGCCGGGCGCCGAGGGCGGAGACGACTACGATCTGGACGACTTCGTTGCCGGTCATGTGAGCCTGCGCGACCACCTGTCCCAGCAGATCCCCTTCCTGTTGCAGAGCGCCTCCGACAGGCTGGTCGCCCAGCATCTCATAGACTGCGTCGACGAGGCCGGATATTTCTGCGGCGAGCTTGCGGAGATCGCGGCCCGGCTGGGGCGTGAGCCGCAGCAGGTCGAGGATATCCTCCGGAGCCTGCAGTCGCTCGATCCGCCGGGCGTCATGGCGCGCTCGCTGCGCGAATGCCTCGCCATCCAGCTCAGGCAGCGCAACCGCTACGATCCGGCGATGGAAGCGCTCGTCAACCACCTCGATCTCCTCGCCCGGCGCGATTTCGCGATGCTGCGCCGCCATTGCGGGGTGGGCGACGAGGACCTTCTCGACATGCTGGCGGAGATCCGGGCGCTCAACCCGAAGCCGGGGGCGAACTTCCAGCGCAGCGCGTCCGAGACGATCTCGCCGGATGTGCTGATCTTTCCCGCAGCCGGCGGCGGCTGGAGGATCGAGCTCAACCCTGACACGCTTCCCCGCGTGCTGATCGACCGCGAGTATTTCCGGACGGTCTCGGCTTCCTGCGGTCGGCAGAAGGACGATCAGGCCTTTCTGTCGGACTGCATGCAGAGCGCCAACTGGCTCACCCGCAGCCTCGACCAGCGGGCAAAGACAATCCTGAAGGTGGCGACCGAAATCGCCCGCCAGCAGGATGCCTTCCTGACCCACGGCGTCGACCACCTGCGGCCGCTCAACCTGAAGACGGTGGCCGATGCCATCAAGATGCACGAGTCGACCGTCAGCCGCGTCACGTCCAACAAATACATGCTGACGCCACGCGGGCTCTTTGAGTTGAAGTACTTCTTTTCGGTGTCGATCGGATCTGCCGACGAGGGTGGCGACAGCCATTCGGCGGAAGCCGTGCGCCACCGGATCCGGGCGCTGATCGCGCAGGAAACGCCGGAGGCGGTGCTGTCCGACGACGACATCGTCGTCAGTCTCAAGAAGGGCGGCGTGGATCTTGCCCGCCGCACCGTCGCAAAATACCGGGAAGCGATGGACATCCCCTCCTCCGTCCAGCGGCGGCGGGAGAAGCGGGCGATGGCGAAGTTCGCGACGGCTTGAGCCTATTACTCAGCGGACCACGTAGCGGTCGGTGCGGTGGTTGATGGCAAGCGTCAGGTTCAATGTCGCTGCGGCGAGAACCGACAAGGCGATGACGACGGGGCTTGCGACCAGGAACGAGAGCGCCAGCACTACGAGATCCAGCCCGAGCTGAACGAAGCCGGCGCGCCAGCCGAAACGATCCTGCAGATAGAGCGCCAGAATGCCGAAGCCGCCGAGCGAGGCGCGGTGGCGGAAGAGCGCCAGCATGCCCGTGCCGATCAGCAGCCCGCCGAAAAGAGCGGCGGCGACCGGATGCACGTGCTCGAACGTGATCAGCGCCGGCAGGATCTCCGTCAGCAGCGAGGTGACGGCGACCGCCGCGAAGGTCTTGACGGTGAAGGCAAGCCCGAGGCGCCGGTAGGCGATCCAGTAGAAGGGCAGATTGAGAAGGAAGAAGACGAGGCCGAAGCTGAGGCCCATGGAATAGCGCAGCAGAAAGCCGAGGCCGGCGGTTCCACCGATCAGGAGGTGGGCGGCCGACAGCATGGTCACCCCGAGCGCTGCCAGCATGCTGCCGGCGACAATGCCCTGCACGTCCTCGATGACGGAATGGCGGTCGGGCGTGGAGGCCCAGAAGCCGATCGGTGACTTTTCTGCGCCTTCCTTCGTCATCAGCGCACCACGATATAGCGATCGGACCGGTGGTTGATCGCCAGGAAGACATTGAGAACCACGGCCCCGAGGAACGACCAGCCGACGATCTCCGGCGAAACGACGAAGAAGGCGCACGCCATGACGCAGAGATCGAAGGCGAGCTGGATGAGGCCCGCCTGAACGCCGAAGCGATCCTGAATGTAGATGGCGAGGATGCCGACGCCCCCGAGGCTTGCGCGATGCCTGTAGAGCGCCAGGAGCCCGTACCCGAGCAGCAGGCCACCCATGAGGGCCGCCCAGGCCGGGTGCAGATACTGGATCAGCAGGAACCGCTGCTCCAGCTCGGTGATCAGCGAGACGAGGCCGATGGCGACGAAGGTCTTGAAGGAGAAGGCCCAGCCGAGGCGCCGGAACGACAGATAGTAGAACGGCAGGTTGACGAGGAAAAACAAGAGACCGAAGGACATGCCGAAGGCATAGTGCAGCAGGAAGGCGACGCCGGCGGTGCCGCCGGTGAGCAGGCCGACCTGATTGAGGAAGTAGAAGCCAAGCGCCGCGACCAGCGCTCCGGTTGCCAGACCTTGTGTGTCCTCCAGCAAAGTGTGCTGCGAGGGATCCGCACTGTAGAACCCGAGGCTGCGCCTCTGGCCATGCTTCTGCTGCGCCACGTGATGCCCCGATCTGTTAGATGGTCAAACTGCCATAGAGCCTTGTCGTGCAGCGTTCAACGACCCACAGTGGCGGGTCCGTCAAAACGCAATATTGTACGCTCCGGCAGAGACTTCCGCGACAGAATCAATATGCCGTAGACGGGTTCGCCGCGGTCGAGCCGAATGTGCGTCCGCATCACCCCGGTGGTTTCGAGGCCGTGAAGCGCCAGGAGTTCGCGGACGTAGGCTTCCGAATGGGCGTAGCGCAGGGATTCGCGCAACTCAAAGCCCTGGTCTCCTGTCGCCTCCTCGAAGGAGAAGGCGAAGTGGCCACCGGGAACCAGGAGGTCCCTCACCAGTGGGAACAGAGTCTCGAGCGAACCCAGATACATCGCCACATCCGTCGCGGTGACGAGATCGGCGCGGTGTTGCGGGAGGTCTTCGCCGAAGAGACCCGATTGGGCCTCGGGCAGGCTGAGATCCGCCTGCGCCAGATGATCGTAGATGTTCTTCTGTTGCGCCTTGGCCAGCATGTTGGTGGAGAGATCGAAGCCCTCCAGGCGTTTCGTCACCGCCCGAATTTCGACTCCGAACAAACCGGTGCCGCAGCCCAGATCCACGGTGCGCTCGAATGGCCCCAGCCCGACGACCATGTCGGCCAGCTTGCCAGGGACGCTGTATGCCAGCTTCTCGACGAGGGCCTCGTCGAAGCGTTCGGCATAGGCATCGAACAGGCTCTCGACGTAGCGGCTCGGCGGCTGGTCCGGCACGTCGGCTGCCCCCAGAAGAGCAAGCTTCAGACGTGCGCCGAAGGCATCCTCGGCATCGAGGCTCAACACCTGCCGATAGGCGGCGATGGCACCGCCCAGCATGGCATTTTCTTCCCGATATTCGCCGAGCTGGAACCAGCCGGCCGCCCAGGACGGCGCAAGCTCCAGCGCCTGCTCGACAAGCTCTGCCGCCGCCGGCAGATCACCGGCTTCGGCGAGCATGCGTGCGTAATCGACGCGACGGTCGGCAATGGCATCGCCGGAGGATAACTGGCTGGGAAGCATGAATTGTCTCGAGAGGGTGCGGGTTCTTCGCCGAAGCCACCGACAAACACAAGTTCTATTTGAGGAGCATCGCCTTCAGCGCGGAGGAACGGGGTTGCGGGGGCGCGTCCTGCCGCTTATCTCTGCCTGCACAACGGAGATTCTGAGCATGGCGGAACGGGTTAATCGGGTTCTGGGCGATACGCCCGGACGGACGATCGTGAAACTGATCGTGGTCTCGCTGGTGGTCGGTTTCGTGATGGCCTTCTTCGGTCTCGACCCGTGGGACATCGTCTACAGCATCCGCAATTTCTTTCTCGACCTCTGGTACCAGGGCTTCAACGCGCTGGGCCGGGTTGGCGACTACCTGATCCTCGGGGCGACGATCGTCATTCCGATCTTCATCATCCTCAGGCTGATCAGCTACAGGCGCTAGGCATGTCAGACGCGATCCTCATGCCCTCCCGCCGGGGCATCCTCATCCTGTCGGGTCTTGGTCTCGTTCTCGCCGGCTGTTCGACCATGGGCGCCCTGACGTCGATCGACGGTGCCGAGGACGAAACCGCTGCCGCGCTGCCGCTCGTCAACCGGGTGCGCGCCGAGCGCGGACTGTCGCCACTTGCCGCCAAGGGTGCCGCACGCAGTGCGGCCGCCGAACAGGCGGTGCGGATGGCCAAGGCCGAGCAGATGTCGCATCTGATCGGACGCGGCGACGATTTCAAATCCCGTATGCAGCGTCGCGACGTGCCGCTGCCGGCGGCGGAAAACATCGCCAGCGGCCAGACCTCCGTGGAAGATGCCGTCGAGGCCTGGATCCGCTCGCGGAGCCATCTGACCAATATGCTCGGCACCTTCCAAGGGCTGGGCGTGGCCGTGGCCCGCTCCACCGCATCCCGCCCCTATTGGGCCATGGTCCTCTCCGCCTGATGAGCGCGACGGCCGAGGCGGCTCACGACACGCGGGGCTTTGCGGTCACCCACAGGCTGGTGCTGTCGATTGCCGTGCCGATGACGCTCGGCTTCCTGACGACACCTTTGCTCGGCCTCACCGACACGGCGGTGGTGGGACGGCTGGGCCAGCCGGAGGCGCTGGCGGGACTGGCCATCGGCGCGATCATCTTCGACCTCCTCTACGGCAGCCTCAGCTTCTTTCGCACCTCCACCACCGGGCTTGCGGCGCAGGCCTTCGGCCGCAACGATCCGCGCGAACTGCAGGCGGTGTTCTGGCGGGCGCTGCTCAGCGCCATCGGACTGGGCTTGCTCATGCTGCTTCTGGCGCCGGTCATCCTCGCGGTTGGACCGGAGCTGATGACGAGCGATGCCGACGTTGCGGAGGTGGTGCGCGGCTACTTCGGCATACGCGTGCTTTCCAGCCCCGCCACCTTCGTCAACTTCGCCGTGCTCGGTCTCATCTTCGGCCGTGGCAGGGCGATGCTCGGCCTTGCCCTGCAGATCCTGCTCAACGGCACGAACATCCTTGTCTCGGTCTATCTCGGCCTGGGCCTGGGCTGGGGGATTGCCGGCGTGGCCTGGGGCACGGTCGGCGCGGAATACCTCGCCGCAATCGTCGGGCTCGTCGTCGTGATGCGCGGCTTTCCCGCCGGCAGCCGGCCTGCACGCAGCGAGATCCTCGACCCGGCCAAGCTGAAGCAGCTTTTCCAGATGAACGCCGACATCCTGATCCGGTCGCTCGTCCTCAACGGCGCCTTCGTGATCATGACGCGGATCGGATCCAGCTTCGGGGCGGTGACGCTGGCGGCCAATGCGGTGCTGATCAACGTCTTCATGCTCTCGGCCTTCTTCCTCGACGGACTGGCGGGCGCCGCCGAGCAGCTTTCGGGACGCGCGGTCGGGGCCAACTTCCGTCCGTCCTTCGACCGGGCGCTGAAGCTGACGGCCGGCTGGTCGTTTGCCATGGCCGGCGTGCTCGGCGTCTTCTTCCTGGTGGCGGGCGTGCCGATCATCGCGGTGCTGACGACATCGGAGGAGGTAAGGCAGGCCGCCGCGCGCTATCTGCCCTGGGCCGCAATCACCGGCCTGACGGGAGCGCTGGCCTTCCAGATGGACGGCGTTTTCATCGGCGCCACCTGGTCGCGGGAGATGCGCAACATGATGCTGCTCTCGTTTGCCGCCTATTGCGCGGCGCTTGCGGTGCTGGTGCCGACGCTCGGCAACCACGGACTGTGGATGGCGATGAACCTGTTCCTGCTGACGCGCGGCCTTTTTCTGCTGGCGCTGGTGCCGCGCAAGACCGCTCAGAGCTTTCCGTCGGCCCAGTGACCGACGCGGCTGTCGCGCAGCTCGCGAACCGAGGCCACGCCTTCGTTATCGAGCAGGCGTGACATCCCGGACAGGATGCGGGCAGGCAGGCCGGGACCTTCGTAGACCATGCAGGAATAGAGCTGCACCAGATCGGCGCCGGCGCGGATCTTTTCCAGCGCGTCCTCGGCGCGGCCGACGCCGCCGACGCCGATGATCGGCATGGCCGGGCCAACGCGGCGGCGCATCTTCGCAAGCACTGTCGTCGAGAGCTTGAAGAGCGGCGCGCCGGACAGGCCGCCTGCCTCCTTCGCCTGCGTGGCATCGGTGAGGCCGTTCCGCGACAGGGTCGTGTTGGAGACGATCAGGCCATCCAGATCATGGGCGAGCGCTTCGGCCGCGATGTCGTCGAGACCCTCTTCCGGCAGGTCCGGGGCGATCTTGAGGAAGACCGGCAGCGGCCGTCCAAGACGGGTGGCTTCCTGCGCACGCGCGCCAAGGACCGCATCGAGCAGCGCCTTCAGGCTGTCGCGGGCCTGCAGGTCGCGCAGCCCGGGCGTATTGGGCGAGGATATATTGACGGTGAAATAGCTGGCGAAGGCGGCAAAGCGGCGGATGCCGGCAACATAATCGGCCACGCGGTCGTCGCTGTCCTTGTTGGCGCCGATGTTGACGCCGACGATGCCGCCGACACCCTGACGCGCCAGGAGCCTGGCATGGGCCGCGTCGTGGCCTTCGTTGTTGAAGCCGAGGCGGTTGATGACGGCGCGGTCGGCGGTCAGCCGGAAGATGCGCGGCTTCGGATTGCCGGCCTGCGGCTTCGGCGTCAGCGTGCCGACCTCGGTATGGCCGAAACCGAGACGCAGCAGCGCATCCGGGACTTCGGCGTTCTTGTCGTAGCCGGCGGCCATGCCGAGCGGATTGGGGAAGGACAGGCCGGCCACCGTCTGGGCAAGCCGCGGATCGGGCTTGAGCTGGCATGCCGGCATGAGGCCGCTCTTCAGGGCGGCGATCGACATGCCGTGGGCCGTTTCCGGGTCGAGAAGGAAGAGCCCCTGGCGGGCGAGATCCGAAAGGCGACCGATCATGCCATGTCCTCCGGGAAGCGATGCGCGCCGTCGGGTCCAAGCGGCAGCGGCCGCTCCCAGATCACCGCGTCGAGAGGAAGAGCGCCGTAGAGATGCGGAAAGAGATCACCGCCGCGGGAGGGTTCGAATTTCAGCGCCTCGCCGAGAGCCTCGGCGTCGACGGCGACCAGCATCAGGTCCTCGACGCCGGCAAAATGCAGCCGTGCGGTTTCGCGGGACTGGGTGGCGGTGGAGAGATGGATGTAGCCATCCTGCAGATCTATCGGCGCGCCGTCGAAGACGCCCTTTTCCCTTGCGGCCTGCCACAGAGTTGTCGGAACGATCTTGTAGACGATATGGGGCATGGGCAGCTTTCAATCAGGTGCTATGCTGTCAAACGACCTGCGGTTTGCCGCAAAGGCTGGCGCTTGTCCAGCCACAGACGAAGGACGACATGACGATGAGACCGCTGCTGCTATCACTGGTACTGCTGCCCGGCCTGGCGCTGGCGCAGGATGGCGAGACCTCGCGCTTCCAACTGGAAAGAACGGAGAGCGGCCTGGTGCGCCTGGACCGGCAGACCGGCGCGATGTCGCTCTGCCGCGAGGACAGCGGCACCCTCTCCTGCCGCATGGCCGCGGACGAACGCGTCGCCTATGAACAGGAGCTCGATCTCCTGGGCAAGCGGGTGACGGCACTGGAGGAAAGGCTGGCTGCAGAAGGCTCGTCGCGTGCTCTGCCGGGAGAAGCGGAGATCGAGCAGACGCTCGGGATCATGGAGCGCTTCATGCGGCGTTTCATGGCGATCATCGAAGATTTCACCGAGGACCGCCAGCCGCAGGATCCGGCGCCCAGCCGGACGTGATGAAGGGGTTTCCCGCCATCCCGGGCCACCGAACCCAGAGAGCTATTGTTTCCAGCGCCGTGGAAGCGTAGAAGAGGGAAGGCGACGTTGCGTCTATGCTCTTGGGAGGGAGCGTTAGAATGCAGACACTCACGATCATCATTGCAGACGACCATCCGCTGTTTCGCGGCGCCTTGAAACAGGCCGTTCAAGGTCTTTCCACCGATCTCACCATCATCGAAGCCGGAGATTTCAACGCCGCACGCGCCGCGGCGCAGAGCCATCGCGACGCGGACCTGTTGCTGCTCGACCTCGCCATGCCGGGCGTCAGCGGCTTTTCCGGGCTGATGTCGCTGAGGGCCGAATTCTCCGGACTGCCGATCGTGGTGGTCTCGGCCAGCGATGACGGCGCCACCATCCGCCGCTCATTGGAACTCGGCGCGTCGGGGTTCATCTCCAAATCCTCCGGACTCGACGACATCCGCACCGGCATCCATGCCGTTCTCGACGGCGACATCTGGGCGCCGGAAGGGCATGCGCCGATGGCCGACGAGGAGCCGGGCATCAGCGAACTGCTGGAGCGGCTGCGCACGCTGACGCCGCAGCAGAGCCGGGTGCTGAACATGCTGGGCGAAGGCCTGCTGAACAAGCAGATCGCCTATGAGCTCGGCGTGTCGGAAGCAACCATCAAGGCGCATGTGTCGGCTATCCTGCTGAAGCTCAACGTGGACAGCCGGACGCAGGCGGTGATCAAGCTCGGCAAGATCAACATGCCGCTCGTGGCGTAGAACCCTGCCGATCAAAAGAGGATTTTATTCCTCTCCGCTCTTTACCAGCCGCCCTGCATTGGCTAGATTTGCAACAACTGGCCCGCATTGCGGGCAGGTCGACTGCATTTGCGCGCAAGCCGGCAGTGTTGTCGGATCAGGACCAAGTCAGGGCGCGGGAAGCCGGCGGGACGCTACCGGACCTCGAGCCGGAGAACCTACGGCCATGCTGTCACACGAGACGATCTGGCACGCCCTCGACGCCCTCGCGGAGCGCCACAAACTGACCGCCTCGGGCCTTGCCCGCCGCGCCGGCCTCGATCCCACCTCGTTCAACAAATCGAAGCGGCACGGCCCGGACGGGCGATTGCGCTGGCCTTCCACCGAGTCGATCGCCAAGGTGCTGGAGGCGACCGGCGCCAGCGTCGAACAGTTTCTGAGCTACATCCCCTCCTCCCGTTCGGATCTGCCGGAAGGCGCATTCCCGCCGCAGATCGGGACCATCCCTCTCCTCGGGTTTGCCCAGGCGGGCGCCGGCGGCTTCTTCGACGACGGCGGCTTTCCCGCCGGCCAGGGCTGGGACGTGGTGGAATTTCCAGCCTCTCCGGCGCGCAAGTCGGGTGTCTATGCGCTGGAGGTGCAGGGGGATTCCATGATGCCGCTCTACCGCGACGGCGATGTGCTGATCGTGGAGCCGGGCGCACAGGTCCGGCGCGGCGACCGGGTGGTGGTCAAGACCCGCGACGGCGAGGTCATGGCCAAGATCCTGATGCGCCAGACGGCCAAGACCATCGAGCTGCACTCGCTCAACCCCGAGCACTCGAACCGCAGCCTGGACCTTGTCGAGGTGGAGTGGGTGGCACGGATCATCTGGGCAAGCCAGTAGAATGTAAGCTTTTCGGCTTCAGTAGAGGCCGTTGGGGAAGTAGCGCAGGTAGATATCCTGCAGGCGACCGTTGCGGGACAGAACAGCCAAGGCGTGATCGAAGGCTGCTGCCAGCGCGGCGTCGTCGGCCTGCAGCATGACGGCCAGCCCCTCGCCCAGGAACTGCTCAGAGAGATATGGTCCGCCGAAGAGTGCGCAGCATCCATCAGCGGCCTCGCCGGCGACCCAGAACGGCAGCCGGAGCCCGTCGGAGAACACGGCGTCCACCTTGCCTGCCTTCAGCGCCTCCAGCATGGCCTCGTAACTTTCGAAGGGCACAGGAACGATCTTCGGGAAGAAAGCCCTCAGCATCGCCGCATGCGCGGTATCCTTCACGACACCGACGGGTCTCCCGCTCAAGGCGTCCGGCCCCTCCCCGCTGATCGGCCTTGAGACAAGACGCGCAAAACGTGCCGGTACGGTCAGGTAGGGCCGTGAAAAAGCGAAGGTCTCCCGTCGTTCTGCGGTGATCGAGACTCCTGCCATCACCGCTTCCCCGGAGCCGTTTGCCAGCGCGTTTTCAAGGTCTTCGAATGGCATCGCCTGGATCTGGCATTTTGACTGGACATCCAGTTCGGCACAGATCTCTCGGGCCAGATCGACATTGAAACCGGACAGTCGACCAGTCTGGTCGGCAAAGTTAAAGGGCGGAAAATCAATCGTGGTGAGGATGCGCAGCCGCACGAGATTGGAGAGGTCCGGTCGTGGCAACCGCTCCCTGGCATCAAACAGCACCGGAAATTCGTGCTGATCGGCGCGTGCCGCGCCGGGGGTCAAAGAGGGTGTAAGCCCACAAGCAACAACAACCCAAAAGAGTGGTCTCCCCCATGTTTTCAGGGATGAAAGCAGAGGGTGCATTACTATGATCCAATTTGGGACAAGCCTGGTAACGATGGTGTATCAGAGACATGCGTCTGGGGGAATATCCGCATTCAGCAGGTTCCCCTGATGGCGCCTGCGAGCTTCAGCCGCGCGGCTCGACCGCAGGCGATCCGGTCGACCCGTCGCAGCCATCACTCGTTGACGATGAAGTCGCGGCCCTGCAGTCGCTCGGTTTTTCCAAGCCGCTGATCGAAAGCCTGTCGAAAAATGCGCGCCGGAACGGCACGACGCTCGAAAGCGAGCTGCTGCATCAACGGGGAGTCGAGGAAGGCGCCTACTACGGCGCCATGGCGCGGTTTCTGCGGCTTCCTTTTCTCGAGGCGATAGACGCCAGCACAGTGGTAGATACCGCAAACCTAGACACGCAGTTGCGGCGCCCGGCCATGGTGCGGCTCCACCATGCGCGGAAGGCACCGCAGGTGGCGATCGTTCCCGAGGCCAAGAGGCTGGGAGAGCTTGCGGCGGCGCTGATCAACCTGCCGATGCTGGGACAGGACCTGACAGTCACTACTCCCAAGGCGATCCGCAAGGCTGTCTGGGCGGCCGGCGCGATGCGCCGGGTCCGCGAGACCGTCGGCATGCTATCGCAGGACCAACCGCAGTTTTCCGCCCGTACGGTCGTCACCGGTTCCCAAGGCTTTGCTGCCGGGCTGATCGCGGCGCTCCTGGCTATCGCGCTTCTGGCCGCGCCGACGCTGATCCTGCCGGTGCTGCATCCGGTATTATCCTATCTCTACCTGGCAGCACTTGCTCTGCGTATCCTGGCGCTGATCCACCGCAAGCACGAGCAGCATGACGAACTGACGCCGGCGGCTGGTCCGCTTCCCACCTATACCGTGCTCATTGCGCTTTATCGGGAAGCCGCCGTCGCCGGCCAGCTGATCTCCTGCCTGAAGCGCCTGGACTGGCCGCCGTCGCTTCTCGACATCAAGCTGGTGTGCGAGGCGGATGATGGCGAAACACTGGATACGCTCCGGGACATGGCATTGCCACGCTACATGGAAATCGTCGAAGTGCCGGCCGCTCAGCCGCGCACCAAGCCGAAGGCGCTGAGCTACGCACTGGCCGGCGTGCGCGGCGAATATCTGGTGATTTATGACGCGGAGGACCGGCCCCACCCTGGCCAGTTGCGGGAAGCCCATGCGCGCTTCTGCAGCCTGCCGGCGGATGTCGCCTGCCTGCAGGCGCCGCTGGTCATCGCCAATGGCAGCTCGTCCTGGATCAGCGCCCTGTTCGCACTCGAGTATTCGGCGCTGTTTCGCGGACTGCTGCCAATGCTCGCCCATTACCGACTGCCTATGCCCTTGGGGGGAACGTCCAACCACTTCCGCACCGACCTTCTGAAACAGGCCGGCGGCTGGGATCCGTTCAACGTGACGGAGGATGCCGATCTCGGCCTCAGGCTCTTTCGCCTCGGCTACCGATCCGCCGTGCTGCGGCGGCAGACGCTGGAGGATGCGCCGGTCGGGCTGTCGATCTGGATGGGGCAGCGGACGCGCTGGTTCA
Source organism: Rhizobium sp. PK7-22 (assembly GCF_056530405.1). Classification (NCBI taxonomy): domain Bacteria; kingdom Pseudomonadati; phylum Pseudomonadota; class Alphaproteobacteria; order Hyphomicrobiales; family Rhizobiaceae; genus Rhizobium; species Rhizobium sp. PK7-22. The sequence goes on along the minus strand of NZ_CP096514.1, from coordinate 1,188,788 downwards.
AGGGCTGGGTGCAGACCTGGCTGGTGATGATGCGGCGGCCCCAGCAACTGCTGGGAGAAATGGGACTGCGCGGCTGCCTGATCTTCCACCTGATGATCGGTGGAATGCTGCTCTCGTCTCTGCTGCATCCGCTGATCCTCGTCTTCCTGACCCAAGGTGCCCTGGCGATGATGGCGGCACCGGCGAGCGGCATCCCTATCGGGGTGCTGGTGCTCTTCTGCGTCGACGCCTTCAACATCTTCGGCAGCTATCTCACCTTCGTCGCGCTCGGCATCGGTTCGATGACCGATCATGAAAAACGGCTGGTGGGCGGACGCTGGATGGCAGTGCCGCTCTACTGGATGATGACCTCGCTGGCCGCCTGGCGGGCCATCTTCGAACTACGGGCAAGGCCGTTTTTCTGGCAGAAGACGCCGCATGAACCGGCAAAATAGCAACCGGAGTCCGCCACAGAGCTGCCACAAATAAAGATTGGCGGGCCACTTCTCATCGCCTCGCGCGGCTCTATCTCACTGAGACTACACCACTTTTATTAGGATCTTCTCATGTCAGTACTTGTCAGCCTGCTCATTACCTTTCTCGTCGTCGTCCTCGTCCTCTACCTGATCGCACGCCTGCCCATCGACGGCCGCGCCAAGCAGATCGCCCAGGTCATCGTCATCATCATCGGCATCATTTCGCTGCTGCGCTACCTGGCGGTTTTCTAAGATACGCAGCCGAAATCGCGCCGAAAGGCGTCAGGGCAGCAGCAACTTTGAAAAAGGGCTGGAGCGGGTGAAGGGAATCGAACCCTCGTCGTCAGCTTGGGAAGCTGCTGCTCTACCATTGAGCTACACCCGCAACGGCGGGCAGAGTTCACCCAGTTCGCCGCGTCTGTCAAGCTTAGATCGATGACGATGCGGCGAGCTAGCCTGCCTCAGGCGAGGCGGAAATGCTTGGATAGCTTCAAGCCCTGAGCCTGGTAGTTCGAGCCGAGCCCGATACCGTACAGTGCTTCCGGCGGCTCCTGCATATACTCGTAGACGAGGCGGCCGACGATCTGGCCGTCTTCGAGGATGAAGGGGACCTCGTGGCTGCGCACCTCAAGGACCGCGCGGCTGCCGCGGCCGCCGGATGCGGCATGGCCGAAGCCTGGATCGAAGAAGCCGGCGTAGTGGACGCGGAACTCTCCCACCAGTGGATCGAAGGGCGTCATCTCGGCCGCGTAGAGCGGCGGCACGTGCACGGCCTCGCGCGAGACAAGGATGTAGAATTCGTCGGGATCCAGCACCAGCTCATTGCGGCCGCGGCTGAACAGAGGCTCCCAGAAATCGAAGACGTCGTGCTGGGCCTTCTTGTCGACATCGACGACGGCGGTGTGGTGCTTGCCGCGGTAGCCGATCAGGCCTTCCTTGTCGCCCGTCAGGTCGATCGATAGCGCGATGCCGCCGCCGCTGATGTTGGGTTCGCGCGACGCCACCAGCGTCTCTGCCTCGTGGAGCTGCAGCAGCTCCGGCTCGCTCAGCACGGCATTACCGGTGCGGAAGCGGATCTGCGACAGCCGCGAGCCGCGGCGCACGACGATCGGGAAGGTGCGCGGGCTGATTTCCAGGTAGAGCGGTCCGGAATAGCCGGCCGGGATCTTGTCGAACTCCTGGGCGTAATCGGTGATGACGCGGGTGAAGATGTCGAGCCGGCCGGTGGAGCTCTTCGGATTGGCGGACGCCGACATGGTCGCCGGCAGGTCGAGGCTTTCCATCAGCGGAACGATGTAGACGCAGCCGGTTTCCAGCACAGCGCCTTCTGACAGATCGATGACATGCAGCTTCAGCCTGTCCAGCTTGTCGGACACCAGGCTGTTGGGGCCCGGCATGAAGCTGGCCCGCACCCGGAACGCCTTGGCGCCAAGACGCAGGTCAAGGCTTGCCGGCTGAACCTGGTCGGTGTCCAGCGCCCGCTCGGACAGGAGCCGTCCGCTTTCGAACAGCGCCGCAATGGCCCGGTCCGCCAGAATGCCCGTGGTCCTCGTCATGATCTTTGTCCCTTCGCGTGCCGGGACAAAACCAAATGGCAGCCATTGACGCAAGCAAAGACCGAGAGTAAGGCAGATTTATCCCGTGGTGATTTGGCCGGTCGGCTTGCAGCCACGTTAAACAAATGGCTAAAAAGACCGGGGTGAGACCGGTCTGCTTATGCACGGCCGGTTTTTTTGTGTCTGAAAGGTGCAAAGCGCATGACCCAGAATTGGCGCCCCGCAACGCAGCTCGTCCACGGCGGCACGCTGCGGTCGCAATACGGCGAGACGTCGGAAGCGATCTACCTCACGCAGGGCTTCGTCTACGAGACGGCCGAAGCCGCCGAAGCCCGCTTCAAGGGCGAGACCGAGGGCTTCATCTATGCGCGCTACGGCAGCCCGACCAACGATATGTTCGAGAAGCGGATGTGCATGCTGGAAGGTGCCGAGGAGGCCCGCGCCACCGCGTCGGGCATGGCCGCCGTTGCCGCCGCGATCCTCTGCCAGTTGAAGGCGGGAGACCATATCGTCGCCGCCCGCGCGCTGTTCGGATCCTGCCGCTGGGTGGTGGAGACGTTGGCGCCGAAATACGGCATCGAATGCACGCTGGTCGACGGGCGCTCCCTAGAGAACTGGGAAAAGGCGATCCGCAAGAACACCAAGGTGTTCTTCCTGGAGAGCCCGACCAATCCGACGCTGGAGGTGATCGATATCGCGGGTGTCGCCATGCTCGCCAACCAGATCGGCGCCAAGGTCGTCGTCGACAACGTGTTTGCGACGCCGCTCTTCCAGAAGCCGCTCGAGCTCGGCGCCCATATCGTCGTCTATTCGGCGACCAAGCACATCGACGGCCAGGGCCGCTGCCTCGGCGGCGTCGTGCTCTCCGACAGCGAATGGGTGACGGAGCACCTGCAGGACTATTTCCGCCATACGGGCCCCGCCATGTCGCCGTTCAACGCCTGGACCCTCCTGAAGGGCATCGAGACGCTGCCGCTGCGGGTGCGCCAGCAGACGGAAAGTGCGGCCAAGATCGCAGACTTCCTGGCCGACCAGAGCAAGGTCGCGCGGGTCATCTATCCAGGCCGGGCAGACCATCCGCAGGCTGAGATCATCGCCAAGCAGATGACCGGCGGCTCGACGCTGGTCTGCCTGGAATTGAAGGGCGGCAAGGAAGCGGCCTTCGCGCTGCAGAACGCGCTGGAGGTGGTGAAGATCTCCAACAACCTCGGCGACGCCAAGAGCCTGATCACCCATCCGGCAACGACGACGCACAAGAACCTGACGGACGAGGCCCGCGCCGAACTCGGCATTTCGGCGGGCACGCTGCGGCTCTCGGCAGGCATCGAGGACAGCCAGGATCTGCTCGAGGACTTTGCCCGCGCCCTGGAGAAGGTGCCGGCCTGAGATGGCGGATAACCGGGGCAAGTTAACGCTTCCGGTTATCCTTAACTCCGGAAATGTCTCGAAAACGGACGGACGGGCGCCCGTGGTGGTTTCAGTTTCCTTGACGCGCCGGGGAAGCTGTACGATACCGACTACAGTTCACTGAGAGCGCCGCGTCATGTATCGGGCCCGTACACGAGATATCGAAGTCGCCGTGGAAACCTATTACCTGGAGGAGCAATCCTGCCCGGAGGACAGCCGCTATGTCTGGGCTTACCACATCGTCATCGAGAACCATTCGACGCTGACGGTTCGGCTGACGCATCGCTACTGGCACATCACCGACCAGAGCGGCCTCGTCGACGAGGTCGAGGGGCCGGGCGTCGTCGGAGAGCAGCCGAAGCTGGGTCCCGGGGACACCTATGAGTATTCCTCCGGCTGCCCGCTCGACACGCCATCCGGCGTGATGTTCGGCCACTACCGCATGGAGACGGATGACGGAGAAAGCTTCGACGTCGCCATCCCCGCCTTTTCCCTCGACTCTCCCGGCCTGCTGCGCGTGCTGAACTAGCAGGCGATTGCCTCACGGCAGGAATGTCTTCCAGTCAGGCAGCCTCGAATTCGTCCGCCCGATACTTGTAGGTGGTCGAGCAGAATTCGCAGGTGACGGCAACCTCGCCATCCTCCAGGCTGTCGGTGATCTCCTGGGCGCTGAAGCCATCCAGAACGCCCTTGATCTTGTCGCGCGAGCAACTGCACTGGTCGGCGACCGCCTGCGGCTGGTAGACCCGCACGCCACGCTCGTGGAAGAGCCTGAACAGCAGGCGCTCGATCGGCACCTGCGGATCGGTCAGTTCGTCCGTATCGATCGTTTCCAGCATCATGCGGGCTTCCGCCCAGGAATCGTCATCGGGCTGATCGTCTTCGCGCATGTCGCCATCGCCGCCGTGGAGATCGGGCTGGCGCAGGCGATCCGACGACGGCGGCAGGAACTGGGCAACGACGCCGCCGGCCCGCCAGTTGTGGCGCGGCTTGCCATCGACATCGCGATCGAAAAGCTCCGCAACGCCGAGGCGCACCTTGGTCGGAATCTGCTCGGACTGCCGGAAGTAGACACCGGCGATCTCCTCCAGCGACGATCCGTCGAGCGGCACGATGCCCTGATAGGGATGCATGCCGCGGCCGTGGTCGATGGTGAAGGCCAGCACCCCTTCGCCCAGCAGGTCCTCCGGAGAGGTTTCCCCGGCGGCCACCGCGGCTTCCAGGGCTTCCTCGTCATAGCGGGCGTAGGCACGCAGGCTGCCCGGGGTGGAGAAGTCTGCGACCAGCAGATCGACCGGTCCGTCGCCCCTGGTCTGGACGGTAAATTTGCCCTCGAACTTGAGCGAGGTGCCCAGCAGTGCTGTCAGAGCGATGGCTTCTGCCAGCAGGCGCGCGACCGGGGCCGGATAGTCGTGGCGTGCCAGAATGCTATTCAGCAACGGGCCAAGCTGCACGGCCCGACCGCGCACATCCAACCCGTCAACCTGGAACGGGACGACCTTGTCGTCGCCGGCAAGATCCAGATCGGTGATTTCAACGGTGGCTTCCGTCATGGTTTGCTCCTTCGCGCCGACCAGTTCAGCTTCTACACAGGCGCAGGCTCGTGCGGAACCGCTGCGGTGGAAAAAGATGTCGGCAATGGATGTGGGGCCGCCCGTCGGGGCAGCATTTGCGAAAGGCGATAAATGGGATCGATTTTCGCGAAAATCAAGCCAACGGCTCAGACGGCGCCGAAGCACCAGGCCAGGATGGACTTCTGCGCGTGCAACCGGTTTTCCGCCTCGTCGAACACCACCGACTGCGGTCCGTCGATCACCTCGTCCGTCACCTCTTCGCCGCGATGCGCCGGGAGGCAATGCATGAAGAGCGCATCCTTGCCCGCCTGCTTCATCAGCTGGGCGTTGACCTGGAACGGCTGAAAGATATTGTGACCGCGCGCCTTGTGCTCCTGGTTCATGGAGATCCAGGTGTCGGTCACGACACAGTCAGCACCGGCAACGGCGCGCTCGGCATCATGGTAGAGCATGATCTCGCCGCCATTGTTGCGCGCCCAGTTGAGGATCCGGTCGGAGGGCTCGGAGCCCATCGGCACGGCCATGTTCATGCGATATCCGAACCGGGCCGCACCTTCGACGAGGGAATGCAGAACATTGTTGCCGTCGCCGGTCCAGGCAATGGTCTTGCCGGCGACCGGGCCGCGGTGTTCCTCGAAGGTCATGATGTCGGCCATGATCTGGCAGGGATGGGTGTCATCCGTCAGCGCATTGATGACCGGGACCGTGGCATGCTCGGCCATTTCCAGCATGCGCGCGTGGTCGGTGGTACGGATCATGATCGCATCGACGTAACGCGAAAGTACCTTTGCGGTGTCGCCGATCGTCTCGGCGCGGCCGAGCTGCATCTCGGTGCCGGAGAGGAAGAGCGTTTCGCCGCCCAGCTGGCGCATGCCGACATCGAAGGAGACGCGGGTGCGGGTCGACGGCTTCTCGAAGATCATCGCCAGCATCTTGCCAGCCAGCGGCTTGTCGGCCGTGCCGGCCTTGGTTGCCTGCTTGCGCACGCGCGCATCATCGATGATGGCGCGCAGATCGGCGGAAGAAACGGCGGAAAGATCGAGAAAGTGCTTTGGTGACGCCATGTCCAGTCAGTGAGGGCAGAGCCCTCGACTCCTTACGCTGATTTCTTCAGGGCCGATTTGCCGAGCGCTTCGGCCGCGCGCTCAATGCGGGCGAGGCCTTCACGCGCCTCTTCCGCGGTGATCACCAGCGGCGGCAGAAGCCGGATGACGTTGTCGCCGGCCGGCACGCCGAGGAGATGCTCGTCGCGCATGGCCATCAGCAGCTCGGCGTTGGGCACTTTCGTCCGGATGCCGAGCATCAGGCCCTCGCCGCGGATCTCGTCTATGATGTCCGGGAAGCGGTCCTTGAGGCTTTCGAGGCCCTGGCGGAACACCAGCGCCACGTCGCGCACATGCTCGAGGAAATCATCGGCCAGGATAACGTCCAGCACCGCGTTGCCGACGGCCATGGCCAGCGGGTTACCACCGTATGTGGTGCCATGGGTGCCGGGCTTCATGCCGCTTGCGGCCTCTTCGGTGGCAAGGCATGCGCCCAGCGGGAAGCCGCCGCCAATGCCCTTGGCGACAGCCATAATGTCCGGCGTGATGCCGGCCCACTCATGGGCGAAGAGCTTGCCGGTCCGGCCGACGCCCGACTGCACCTCGTCGAGGATCAGCAGCAGTCCGTGGTCGTCGCACAGCTGCCGCAGCGTGCGCAGGAATTCCTTGGATACCAGGCGGACGCCGCCTTCGCCCTGGATCGGCTCGATCAGGATTGCCGCCGTTGCATCGGTGATCGCGGCCTTCAGGGCGTCGAGATCATCGAAGGGGACCTGGTCGAAGCCCTCGACCTTCGGGCCGAAGCCTTCGAGATACTTCGGCTGGCCGCCGGCGGCGATGGTGGCCAGCGTGCGTCCGTGAAAGGCGCCTTCAAAGGTGATGATATGGAAGCGCTCGGGGTGACCGTTGACGTACTGATAGCGCCGCGCCGTCTTGATGGCGCATTCGAGCGCCTCGGCGCCAGAGTTGGTGAAGAACACCTTGTCGGCAAAGGTAGCTTCCGCCAGCCGCCGCGCCAGCTGTTCCTGCCCCGGAACGTCGTAGAGGTTTGACAGGTGCCAGAGCTTTCCCGCCTGCTCCTTCAGCGCGCCCACGAGATGCGGGTGCGCGTGGCCAAGCGAGTTCACGGCGATGCCCGCCGCGAAATCCATGTAGCGCTCGCCGCCTTCCGTCGTCAGCCATACCCCTTCGCCGCGCTCGAAACGCAGCGGTGCGCGGTTGTAGGTCTCGTACAGTGCGGGTTCAGCCATGGCAGCACCATTCCTTCATCGATCGCGGCCTCTGGGAAACGGCGGCCAAATCAAAAATGCCGCCCCTGAGGGCGGCGCGGGCACTATCCCCATTTCGCCGATAGATGTCAACAAATCCACATTCTCGTACGACCGGACACATTGTGACAAATATGACTCGCCTAACCAGCAAGTTGGGGAAAACCCTGAAAACGATTCGCAGGGATTCCCGCGACTCTTGCCACGGAGTCTGCCGACCAGTAGTTTGCAATCAACAACTAGACTGCATGCGGCGGAACTAGTCACCTAAAGCCTATATATAGTGGCTGGCGCGAAATGATACTCGCGCCAACGGTGAGGGATTCTGCATGCCATACGTTCAAAAGGCGGAGAACGGGCATGAATTGGACAGACGAGCGCGTTGAAAGGCTGAAGAGGCTCTGGGCCGAAGGCCTCAGCGCCAGCCAGATCGCTGCACAACTGGGCGGCGTCAGCCGCAATGCCGTCATCGGCAAGGTTCACCGGCTAAACCTGCCAGGACGCGCGAAGGCCGGCGGATCATCCGCCGCAACGCGTACCGCCAAGCGCGTCACCGCTGCCCCTGCCCGCCCGGCCAACTATCCGGCCCGCGTCGCCACCCGCCCGGTCGCCCGCACCGTTGGTGCCAACGCCCTCAAGGAAGAGGTCGATGGCGTACCGCAGGTGCAGTACGTCCCGTCCACCAACGTGGTGGTGCCGATTTCCCGCAAGCTGACATTGACGGACCTGACCGAGCGCACCTGCAAGTGGCCGGTCGGCGACCCGCTGAAGGACGACTTCCACTTCTGCGGCGTCGATGCAGCCGATGCCTCACCCTACTGCGGCTACCACGCCAAGCTGGCCTACCAGCCGGTCGCCGAACGCCGCAGAGCCGCGGCTGCCCGCGGCTGAGACCGACAGGCAGAAGTACAGGAAGCGGGCCCCGGCCCGCTTTTTTTTGTTTCGTCTGCGGAGGGTGAGGAAGATGAAGAGGGCCGACGCTTTTGCGTGGCCCGGTTCCATCCGCATCAGAAGCGGACGGTGAACTGGCTGCCCTTGCCGACTTCGGAGGTGACGATCAGGCGGGCGCGGTGGCGGGTGAGAATGTGCTTCACGATCGCAAGGCCGAGGCCCGTTCCCTTCTTGGAGCGGCTGTCGGCAACGCTGACGCGGTAGAAGCGCTCCGTCAGGCGCGGAACATGCTCGGAGGGTATGCCCGGCCCGTGATCGATCACGGTGACTTCCACAGGGCGCGCCTCGACCGCCTTCAGATAGACATCGACGCGCTTGCCCTCCTGGCCATATTTGCAGGCGTTTTCCATCAGGTTTTCGAACACCTGGACGAGCTCGTCCCGATCGCCGGTCACCTCCACCGGACCGGCGGGCAGGTGCAGGTGGATTTCCACGCCCAGCTCCTCGGCCAGAGGCACAAGCGAGTCGCGGACATGAGAGAGCACGGGGACCAGGTCCACCTTGCATTCGGGCGCCACATTCGCCTTCAGCTCCAGTCTCGAGAGCGACAGGAGATCATCGACCAGACGGCTCATGCGGGTCGACTGGTCCAGCATGATAGCCAGGAAGCGTTCATGCGCCTTGGGATCGGATTTGGCCGGACCCTGTAGGGTCTCGATGAAGCCGCGCAGCGACGCCAGCGGCGTGCGCAACTCGTGACTGGCATTGGCCACGAAATCACTGCGCATCTGATCCAGCCTTCGCAACTCCGAGATGTCGCGAAAGCAAAGGAGATAGAGCTGGCCAGCATCGGGGCGCTTCAGATCGATCGGCGCTATGCGGACCATGTAGACCTGCTGCGATGGCAACCGCTCTGCATGTTCGATCTGGTTCGGTCGCCCGGTCGTCAGCGTTTCGCGCACCATGTCGAGAACAGCGGGCGAGCGCAGCCTTGCCGAAACATGCACGCCCATGGGCAGGGCGCCGAGCAGGCGATCGGAGGCACGGTTCTGGAACAGGACATTTGCCTCCTGATCGAGAAGCAGGGCTGGCGTCTCCAGCGCATCGATGGTGGCTGCAATTTCTGCGAGGGGCTTCAGGTGATCCGGCTCTGCCTCTGTCTGCGGCGATGCCCTCTCCGGCTCCGGCGTGCGCTGGTCGCCGACCAGCGTCAGCCCGACCAGGCAGAACCAGCCGAGCGCCGCCTGCCATGCCGGCACCCCGGCGAAGGCAGCGAGGACGGCAGAGATCGACAGCGCAAGGACCAGTGGCCAGCTGCCGCCGAACCGCTTGTTCAACCAAGTCCCCCATTCGGATGCCATGAACGATCCCTCCCCCGATCCAAATCTCGGCTCTTAGACCGCTTGGATGACAGATATACATCGACGACCGGTGGATGAAGGATAAATTGGGTGACTTGTCACAGCTTCGCGCGTTGTGACCGATCAAAGGAGTACTATCGATGAGCAGCAGCAAGCAGGACCGCACGGTCGAACTCGACATCGGCGGGCGCAAGCGCGCCTTCGACATCGACGATCCGAAACTGCCTGACTGGGTCCATGACGCTGCACTCGGTTCCGAGGGATATCCCTATGACGAGAAGATGGACAAGGATGACTACAAGAAGACGCTGGAGGACCTGCAGATCGAGCTGATCAAGCTGCAGTTCTGGCTGAACGCCACCGGCAAGCGGATGATGTCGCTGTTCGAGGGGCGTGATGCAGCCGGCAAGGGCGGCACCATATTTTCCATCCGCGCCTATCTGAACCCGCGTTCCGCCCGTATCGTGGCCCTGCCCAAGCCCACGGAAACGGAAGCCGGCCAATGGTATTTCCAGCGTTATGTGGCGCATTTCCCGTCTTCGGGTGAAGCCGTGCTGTTCGACCGCTCCTGGTACAACCGAGGAGTCGTCGAGCCGGTCATGGGCTTCTGCACGCCGGACGAATGCAAGAAGTTCCTGAAGGAGACGCCCCACTTCGAAGAGATGATCGTCGACGACGGCATCCACTTCTTCAAGTTCTGGCTCAACATCGGGCGCGAGATGCAGCTGAAGCGGTTTCATGACCGACGCCACGATCCGCTGAAGATCTGGAAGCTCTCACCGATGGACGTCGCGGCGTTGACGAAGTGGGACGACTACACCAAGGCGCGCGACCGGATGCTGGAGAAGACACACAGTGCCCAGGCGCCGTGGATGGTGGTGAAGGCGAACGACAAGCGTCGCGCGCGCATCAATGTCATCCGCCATCTCCTGCTGTCGATCGACTACGAGGGGCGCGACAAGAAGGTGATCGGCGAGATCGACGACCGCATCATCGGCGAGGGACCCGCCTTCCTCGACTGAGGCGGGCTACTGGCCCGGCAGGATCCGCACCGCATACAGGAGAACCGGGCTGCTTTCGGCCGCGACGCTGGTGTTGATCAACAGCCGGCCGGAAGCTGCGGGCGCAGCCGACGCATCGAACGTCACACGGAAGAGGGCATCGGCCTTTTCCTGATGGGCGGAGAACCGGTGGCGGGAGCAGGCCCCCAGGCTTGCGAACTCGCAACGCACCGAGAATTGCACCCCGGAGTCCGCACCCGACTGCACCGTCAGTGCGATGGTCGACGTCTTCCCGGCCAACTGCCCGAGAACGTCGGCCGGAATTTCGACCGCGATGTCTCCCGTGGCGTCGACGGCGCCGGATGCCAGCCGCACCGCCGCGCCGCTGGCGGTCGTGACAGGCTCCATCGTGGCGGGAGCGGAGGCCTGGAGGCCCGCGGTGTTGGTGCCGTCAAAAACGGCAAGCCAATCCACCGAGAAGCCGACCTGGGGGCCGAGCCCCTGCTGACCCGACGACTGGTTGCGCGACGCCTGGTTGGCCGCCTCGATTGCCTGATCCAGCGACTGCTGAACCAGACCGGAGGAATAGGCCCACCAACCGGCTGCGCCGATCAATCCGAAGAACACGAGCCAGGCGGCCAGCACGGAGAGGAAACCGCGGCGGCGGCGGCGCGGCTTGGCAGCGTGCTTCGGCGGGGCATCAAGGGTCGTGCCGCCGCGTCCGAAGCGGTATCGGCGGCTCGGTTTCGCGCCGGCAGCCGTGTCTGAAAGGGGTGCTGCGGCCGGCGCGCTGTCCCGCTCCGCGCGAAGCGTGTCGAGGTCGGCGGCGTCCGATACACGTGAGGCCGGAGGATCGCGCCTTGCGTCATCGCGAACGGCGCCCCCCAGGAAGGACGCTTCCTCAGCTTCGGGTGGCGGCGATGCCGGCCGCTGTGCCGGCGGGGCAACCCGGTCACGCGCGGCAGGTGAGACCGGCACAGGAGATGCCGGCGCTGGCGTGGCCACGCCTGGTGCCTGCAGCCGGCTGCGCTCTTCTCCCTCGATTTCGCGGATCTTCAATTCCAGACGCTGCCGCTGGGCGGCGACCATCTGCGCGTCTGTGACGCCCTGTTTCGCGAGGCCCGAGTCCAAGGCCTGCCGCGCCGACTGATAAATGCGCGCGCGAATTTCGGGACTGGCACGGTCGGACTTCGCCAACGCGTTCCTGATCGCTGTTTCCAAACCGCTCACTATCAGTCCCTGCTCTGTTCTGCTCCGGACGAAGCCGATCGTTTCACGTTTCGGTAATCTTTCCGCTCGTGAACTGCAAGCACTCCTATTCCGGCTAAACTGCGGCTAGCGTCTGCACTGTCGTCACGGACCCCTCGTGCCACTCTTTTCCAGTGCGAATGCTTCTGCTAAGCTTCTTACGTGCGCGTAAACGTCAATCGAGGAGGATCACCCCAATGCTGCCAGCCATTCTGAGGGACAAACTGCGCCTGCCGGTCGTTGCGTCGCCGCTGTTCATCATTTCCCACCCGGCCCTGACGTTGGCGCAGTGCAAGGCCGGCGTCATCGGCGCCTTTCCGGCGCTCAACGCGCGGCCGGAGAGCCAGCTCGACGAGTGGCTGGCGATGATCACCGAGGAGCTGGCCGCCCATGACGCCGCAAACCCAGACCGACCGGCGGCACCGTTTGCCGTCAACCAGATCGTGCATCCGTCCAACAAGCGGCTCGAGCACGACCTGATGATGTGCGTCAAATACAAGGTGCCGGTGGTGATCTCCTCGCTTGGCGCCGTGCCGGAGGTGAACGCTGCCGTGCATTCCTATGGCGGCATCGTGCTGCACGACGTGATCAACAACCGGCACGCTAATTCGGCGATCCGCAAGGGTGCCGACGGCCTGATCGCGGTCGCCGCCGGCGCCGGCGGCCATGCGGGCACGCTCTCCCCCTTCGCGCTGATCCAGGAAATCCGCGAATGGTTCGACGGGCCGCTTCTGCTCGCCGGCGCCATCGGCACCGGAGACGGCATTCTCGCCGCCCAGGCCATGGGCGCCGACATGGCCTATGTCGGGACCCCGTTCATCGCGACGCAAGAGGCCCGCGCATCGGAGGACTACAAGCAGATGATCGCGGGCTCGCAGGCGGCCGACATAGTCTATTCGAATTATTTCACCGGCATCCACGGCAACTACCTGAAGGGGTCGATCATCGCCGCCGGCATGGATCCCGACAATCTGCCCGTCGCCGACCCCTCGAAGATGGACTTCGACAAGGCGACGACGGGGACAAAGGCCTGGAAGGACATCTGGGGCGCCGGCCAGGGCGTCGGTGCCGTCAAGGCGGTGGTGCCGGTCTCGGAGCTGGTCGATCGCCTGGAGCGCGAATACAGAGAGGCTCGGATCCGCATCTGCGCCTGATGCCTTGAGGTTTGCGGCGCCGGGAAAATGCGCCGCGCCGCAAATCTCGGCTTGAAATGGACTTTCTTTGCCTGTATCAGCCCCTCACCTTCGCAGCCCGACGCTGGCGCTGCACGGGCCGCTTTAGCTCAGGTGGTAGAGCACATCATTCGTAATGATGGGGTCGCAGGTTCGAGTCCTGCAAGCGGCACCATTTCTTTCTTGTACAGCCCGGAGACATTGGTAACAGCTTGTACCTAAGACATGGGTGACAACCTCGTGCCGAACGGGTTGTCGATGGTCTGCAAGGTTCTCTGTTCCAGGTCGATGTAACCCAAATCATAGTGCATGAAGCTGACGAGCCAAATGCCGTCGTCGACCTCCTTGATGCCTAGCCTCTGACCGGCGAGTACGGTGGAGAGGTTGATCTTCTTTCGTGCCATACAGATGCGTCCGCAGGCGGTGACGAGGACGTCCCTGTCGTGGAAGGGGTATTCGACGTCTGGCAGGCCTTCATAGGCTCTCGACGAGGGCGTATAGAGCTCGGCGGGTGTTTTCATGCCGATAGCCTCATGGGGGCGTTCCTCGTTGAACTCGCTGACGAATTGGTCGAAGCGGTCCTGCTGTTGCAGGGCGTTCATGCCCGGCGGACGCGCCGTCTCCTGCTTCAGGGTGCGGTGCATGCGCTCGTGGCGGCCGTTCTGTTGTGGGTGACCGGGTTTGATGCGCTCGATCGCAATGCCGAGCCGCAGCCACCACACCGACAGCTTCGACAGGTTGTAGAGCCCGTTGGGGCTGGCGAAGGGCAGGCCGTTGTCGCTCCTGATGGCGGCTGGCAGGCCGCGCTCCCGGAACAGGCTGACAAAGGTCTCGATGACTGCAGCCTCCTTCGTGCTCTCAAGGGCTTCGCAGCAGAGGATCATGCGCGAGGCCTGGTCCGTTACCGTCAAGGGTACAGTATCGGCCGTCGCCAAGCTTGAACTCTCCCTTGAAGTCGGCGCACCACAGATCGTTGGACAGGGCGGCCTGCGACAGCGCCGTGCCTGCCGCCTTGTTCGCCGTTCGCCTCTTGCGGGCGCGGCTCACGAGGCCGTGCCGGTCGAGCACCGCATGCACCGTAGACTTCGCCGGAATGCGCATGTCGCCGGCCAGCTTCCTGACCAGGAGCTCTCTAATCTTGCGGGCGCCCCAATGCGGCTTGTTGCGTTTGGTCTCGACGATCAACTGCTCGATCTGGGCGGGCAACTGGTTGGCGTAGCGCACCGGGCGGCGCGAGCGGTCGGTGAGCGCCTCCAGCCCTTCCTGCCGATAGCGATCCCAGATCTTGTAGCCAGTCTTGCGCGATATGCCAAACTGGCGGCACACATCGCTCATGCCTTCTCCATCGAGAAGACGAGCCACGAAGCGTAGACGTTCTTCCATCACCGAACACTCTCTCCACGGCATCAACACCTCCCGCAAAGCGAAAAGTGTTACCCATGTGTCCGGTACAAAACGTCACCTATGTCTCGGGTCACTCATCTCCCGAAGCTTTTGCGAACATTTCCGGCTGCCAGTCGTTTTCCCGTTCACTCGCAACGAGAGAACGAAGACCATGACCAACCAGCCCAGCAACAAACTGCACAGCGACAGCAAGACGTCCACCACAGAAGACAAGGCTGCGGTTGCCGGCAACCCGCCTATTCAGCCGGTCGAGAACTTCGACCTCGGCGAGGCGGACGCGGACCGGCGGATGTTCCAGAACGGCGACACGGACCGGACGGCGGACGACACCAGCAAGGAATGACGGTGAGACCGTGGATTTCGGCCCCTCGCAAGGGGACGGAAAAGGCGTTTGCGTTCCTTGACGGCTGAAAGGACGCGGCCGAATATCCTGCCCGTGAAGGAGACTGCTCCTTCCGCAGTGCGAGGAGATTTCATGCCGCTGGATCCGAAGACCATCGAGACGCTGAAGGGCGTCTCCACCGCCACGCTGACCACCGTCCTTCTCAAGAAGGGGCTCCGCAATGTCTGGATGCGCGGTACCAAGCCGCTGAAGCCCGGGCAGCCCCGCGTTGTCGGCGCGGCCTTCACGCTGCGCTTCGTGCCGGCGCGCGAGGATCTGGCGACGCCGGAAAGCTGGGCCTCGCCGATCTCCACCCGCGCCGCCATCGAGGCTATGCCGGAAGGCTGCGTGGCGGTGGCCGATGCCATGGGCGTTCTCGACGCAGGCATCTTCGGCGACATCCTCTGCGCGCGCATGGTCAAGCGCGGTGTTGCGGCGCTGGTGACGGACGGAGTGGTGCGCGACGCGGAAGGCGTGCTCGGCACCGGCATGGACGTCTGGTGCAATGGCGTTGCGGCGCCGCCATCGGTTGCCGGTCTCACCTTCGTCGGCTGGCAGGAGCCGATCGCCTGCGGCGGCGTCGCCGTCTTCCCCGATGACATTGTCGTGGTCGACCAGGACGGCGCCGTGCTGATCCCGGCCAAGCTGCTCGATGCGGTGCTGGAGGAGGCGCCGGAGCAGGAGCGGATGGAAGCCTGGATCATGACGGAGGTCGATCGTGGCGTGGCGCTTCCGGGGCTCTACCCGATGAACGCGGAGACCAAGGCGCGCTACCAGGCCTGGAAAGACGGGCAATAGGCGCAAGCGCTGTTACGGCACGGCGTCATCGCCTCCGACGAGAATCGCAGGCTCACGCACAGGTCGCAGTCGGCAGTCTGACACATCATGAAAGCGGGCGGTCGTGAGGCTGCCCGCTCCCGCCGTCAGCCGTCGGAAAGTTCGATCCAGACCGGCGCATGGTCGCTGGCGTGTTCCCAGCCCCTCACCTCCCGGTCCACCTCTGCGCGCCTGAGCCGGTCGGCGATCGGCGGGCTGAGAAGCAAGTGGTCGAGCCGCAGCCCGGCGTTGCGGCCCCAGGCGTTCCGGATGTAATCCCAGAAGGTGTAGATCGTCTCGTCCGGGTGGAGCTGCCGGATCGCGTCCGTCCAGCCCTGAGCAATCAGATCGGCATAGGCCGCCCGCACTTCGGGGCGAAACAGCGCGTCATCCTGCCAGCGTTTCGGCGCGTAGACATCGAGATCCTTCGGCATGATGTTGTAGTCACCGGCGAGAACGACGGGCGCGCCTGTCGCCAGCAGATCGGCCGCATGCGCCAGGAAGCGGTCGTACCAGGACAGCTTGTAGTCGAACTTCGGGCCAGGTGCCGGATTGCCGTTCGGCGCATAGAGGCAGCCGATCAGCACGCCCTGCACCGCCGCCTCGATGTAGCGGCTGTGGCTGTCGTCCGGATCGCCGGCCAGGCCGCGACGCGTCTCGATCGGATCGGTGTCGCGCGCGAGGATGGCGACGCCGTTCCAGCTCTTCTGGCCGTGCCAGACGGCGCCGTATCCGGCCTCTTCGATCTCGCGGTGGGGAAACCTTCCGTCCGGCGCCTTCAACTCCTGCAGGCAGACCACGTCCGGGCGCGCTTCCTTAAGCCAGCGCAGCAGGATCTCGAGCCGGCCGTTGACGCCATTGACGTTGAAGGTCGCAATCTTCATGCCGTCAGGATCCCGCCTCGCGCGAAAAACTGACCTCTGTGGACGCCTTCGGTCATCCGGTTTCTCCTGCCTTGCCAAGCGACTTCATCTTGTGACGCGACACTAGAACGTGCGGAGGGTGCAATCGATGCTTGCTTTTGGAAAGTCTTTACGATCGCCTTTAGCAAAAGATTCAGCCAGGCGTGCCATGGTTTCCGTTCATTGACGGGCATTGCCTTGCCGAAGACAGAATGCACGCCCGACTATCCGAATGGGGAGCAGCCATCATGGCCCAAAGATTCCGTGCGAATGTCCGCGAATTCATCGCCGAAAATTTCCTTTTCCGCGCCGACGCCGAGGTTGCCGACAGCCAGTCGCTGCTCGACAGCGGCGTGATCGACTCAACCGGGGTTCTGGAGCTGATCGCGTTTCTGGAAGCCACCTACGGCATCAGCATCGCCGACGAAGACATCGTCCCGGAGAACCTGGACAGCATCGACAACATGACCGGGTACCTGGCGCGGAAGCTGCCGGTTGCGGCCTGACGACCAGCGATGCGCATCGAGGCCCGGTTTCGCGACAGCGTCAGGCATTTTCCCGCAAAGACGGCGCTTGTCGCCGGCGGACGGCGGCTGAGCTACGCAGACCTCGATGCCCGATCGGACCGGCTGGCTAAGGCGCTGATCCGGTCCGGGGTCGAGCCTGGGTCACGGGTGGTCCTGCTCCTGGACAACGACGCCGAGGCAGTCGTGAGCTTCCTTGCGACCTGGAAGGCGGGCGCCGTCGCCTGCCCGCTTCATCCGACCATGAAGGCGGAAAAGCTTGCCGCGATCCTGACGAGCATTGAGCCGGCGGCGGTGATCCTGCATGCGCGGGGGCTGTCGACGCTCGACACGGCCGTGGCTCTTGCCGACAGCAATCCCGTCATGATCGCTACTCAACTGCCATCAGACGCAGCCACTACGGTCTTGGGCTTCGAGGCGCTTGTGGACGGCGAAGCGGTGGAAGATCTGCCCATCGTGATCGATGCCGAAGCGCTGGCTCTGCTGATCCACACCTCCGGTTCGACCGGCCGCCCCAAGGGCGTGATGCTCAGCCATGCCAATGTGGATGCCGCCTGCCAGTCGATCATCGGCTATCTGGAGAACACCTCCGACGACGTGGTGCTGAGCGTCCTGCCGCTTTCCTTCGGATACGGCATCACGCAGATGGTGACGATGGCTTCCCTCGGCGGGACGCTGGTGCTGGAGAAGAGTTTTGCATTCCCGCGCAAGATCCTCGACCGGCTTGTCGAGGAAAAGACGACGGGCTTTCCGCTGGTGCCGGCCATGGCGGCGCTGATCGGGGGGATGAAGGACGTGGAGCCTGGGTTCCTGCCGAGCGTGCGCTATGTCACCAGCGCTGCTGCGGCCCTGCCGCCCGCACTTTCCGGCCGCTTGCAACAGCTTCTACCCGAAGCGAAGATCGTCGTGATGTATGGACAGACGGAATGCCTGCGGGTGAGTTTTCTGCCGGCGGGCGAACTTGCCAGGCGCCCGACCTCCGTGGGCGTGGCCATTCCCGGCACCCGCGCCTTCGTCGTGGACGACGACGGCCAGCCTGCTGCCCCAGGCATCATCGGAGAGCTGGTGGTCGAAGGGCCGCATGTGATGAGCGGCTACTGGCGCGATGACGGGAACACCCGGACGACGCTCGAGGTCACGGAGCACGGGCGGCGCCTGCGCACCGGCGATCTCTTCCATGCGGATGCCGAGGGTTTTCTCCATTTCGTCAGCCGCAAGGACGACATCATCAAGACGCGCGGCGAAAAGGTCAGCCCGCAGGAGGTCGAAAGGGTGCTCTATGCCCTTCCCGGCATCCGCGAGGCGGCCGTTGCCGGCATAGACGATGCGATCTTCGGTCAGGTGGTTCGCGCCTATGTGGCGCTTGAACCGGATGCGCGGCTGTCGGAGAAGGATATCATCCGCCACTGCGCCAGCCAGCTGGAAGACTACATGGTCCCCAAGAGCGTCGAGTTTCGCGATGCCCTGCCGAAGACCACGACCGGAAAGATCAGACTGAACGCCAGCGCCGAGACCGAACCACAAATGGAGAATGCCCTATGACCCCGAGCATGATGACCGCCGCGAAGGCTGAGACATTCTCCGCTGCCAGCCTGCACCTCGACGCCGAGACCGAGATCGAGCGCATCTGCGGCTGGATCCGCGACACCGTGATCAAGGACCTGCGCAAGCGGGGCGTGGTGCTCGGCCTTTCCGGCGGCATCGATTCCAGCGTCACGGCAGCGCTCTGCGCACGGGCGCTGGGGCCCGGCAAGGTAACGGGCATCTTCATGCCGGAGCATGATTCCGATCCGGACAGCCTGCGGCTCGGTCGCGCGCTGGCGGAAGCCACCGGTGTCGAGACGGTGCTGGAGGACATCGGGCCGGCGCTTGCGGCAGCCGGCTGCTATACGCGGCGGAACGGCTTCATCCGGCAGATCGTGCCGGAATTCGGCGATGACTGGGGCTGCAAGGTGGTCCTGGAGAATGCGCTTTCGAACCGAGGCTACAACATCTCATGGCTGGTGGTGGCGCCCCCTTCGGGCGAGCAGAGCCGGCACCGCATGCCGCTCGAGGTCTATCTCGGGATGATCGCCGCCGCCAACATGAAGCAGCGCACCCGCAAGCAGATCGAATACTATCACGCCGACCGGCTGAACTTTGCGGTGGCCGGAACCCCGAACCGGCTGGAATACGACCAGGGCTTCTTCGTCAAAAACGGTGACGGCGCCGCCGACTTCAAGCCGATCGCGCATCTCTACAAGACGCAGGTCTACCAGCTGGCGGCGGCGCTCGGGGTGCCGGAGGAGATCTGCAAGCGGCCGCCGACGACGGACACGTGGTCGCTGCCGCAGGGGCAGGACGAATACTATTTCTCGCTGCCCTACGACCGCATGGACATCTGCCTCTACGGCCTCGACACCGGCATCGACCGAGACGCCGTCGGCGAAGCTGCCGGCCTGACGGTGGACCAGGTGGATGCGGTGTGGCGCAACATCGCGTCGAAGCGGAAGGTGGCGGAATACCTGCACGCCATGCCCGCGACGATGCTGGATTGAAGCCTTGAGAGGCTGATCAGTCGAAACTGTCGCCGATCAGCCTCATCCAGTTCTCGCCGGCAAGCCCGCTGATCAGGGCCTGGCCGGACAGGATGGGTTGCAGCAGCGCCTTGTCCCTGGCATGGGCGAGATAGTATGTCCGCCCAAAAAACGTCGTCTTCCGCTTCAGCAGTTCCGGGGTCAGCCAGGGGTGGCCCGCCCCGCGAAGCCCGGCGCAACCGCTCTGGTCGGCATGGGCGAAGAGATCGTCGACGAGGTCGCCTGCCGCCGCCGGCGCGCAAAGCGCCTGCAGAAGCCGGCCGACACCCCGAGGACGGCCGAAGTAGGCATAGCACCCGGCGAGCGTGCCGCTGCGCGAGACGCCGATGCGCCATGTCGGCTCGCCGAAGTTTCGCTTCTGGGCGGCATGATCGAGCAACCAGTCCAGCGATTGGCGATCCCATTGCGGCCGCAGCGGATACGCGTCCTTCAGCGTCAGAAGGGCGTCACGAAACTCCTCCCTTGTCGCGTCCTGGAACTGCAGCCGGCGATTGGGCGCGACCGGTGCGCGAAGGGTCGGCAGACGTGATCTCTGTATGATCGTATCGGCAAACGAACCGACGGGGCGCAGAACCCGCGCCATGCCGGCAACCGTCTCCAGGACGTTCACCGCCGCCTCCGCCGGGCGGAAGATGCGCAGCCAGTTGAGGCTGTAGCCGAGATCCGGGGGCAGTGAGAGTTTCTGCCACATGCCAAGCGTCACCTCATTGGCCGTTTCCGTCAGCGAGATGTCCTGCGGGCCGGCCAGAAAGGCGCGCAGCAGCCGGGCGCCTGCCAGAGGATTTTTCTCGTAGCCTTCCACCATCATGGAGCCTGCGAAGGCAGCACGCAGCGGACGACCCTCCCATTCAAGCCGTGCGGGAAAGACGCCGATGAAGCCCTCGACCTTGCCCGCGTCACCGATCAGTACCTTGGAGCAAATGTCCGGATCGGCCCAGGGATGATCGAGGAAGACTTGGCCGAGATAGGGCACGAGGGAGGCCGGTACCGTGTCCACCTTGCGGAAGGTGTTCTGGAACAGGCGTCCGACGGCGGGCAGGTCCTGTCGCTCGAGATCGCGTACACCTGCCTTGTCCACGTGTTCCAGCATCAGTCCCTCACCGGCACCACCTCGATGATGGCGGAGGCCATGATTGGCACCAAGGCATTAAACAAACGAAAAGAGGCCCCGCGCCGCGGAGCCTCTTGCACATTCCCAATGTCGACGCGTCACATCCAGTAGGGGGAGACGCCGTAGTAGTCGTAGATCGTCCGACCCTTGTCCTGGTAGAGAGCATCGTCTTCCAGATCATTGTAGCGCGGAGCGCCGGTGATCTGGTCCTTCGTCAGATCGATGCGGTAGCCGTCGAGCTCATCGTCGTATTTCAGCTTTTCCCAAGGAAGGGGATAATAGTCATCACCGATCCCCATAAAGCCGCCGAAGCTGAGCACGGCATAGGCCACACGACCGCCGCGCTTCTCCAGAAGCAGACGAGCGATGGACCCAACATGCTGGCCATCGGCGCCGTAGACGCGTGTGCCTTCGACCTTGTCGCTGGCAATCAGCGATGGCGTGTCCTTGACGTAAGGGTCCTGTCCGGCGCGCGGTTCCTGATGTAACATCTCTACCTCCTCAGGTTCGGTTGAAGTTACATGCAAACAACCCACCACGCTTTGCTTCGTTCCCGTTGACGTTTACGTCAAGGTTATATACGAAAATCGATTGAGATTGGCCTGAACCCGGGCCCGTGGCATAGTCACGCTCTGGCGTAAAGTGGAGGACTTTGCGCCAGGTCGATCCCGGGACAAGAAAAGGGAAGAGGAGGCCCCGATGACCGAACCGCACGCACGCGAAGCCAACCGACAAGACAAAGTGTGGCTGGCTTCCTACCCGCCATCGGTGGCGGCCGATATCCCGCCGCTCGCCTACACGTCGCTCGTCCACCTGTTTGAAAGCTGCTGCGTGGAGTACCTGCCGCGCATCGCCTTCTCCAGCATGGGCCGCGCCATGACCTACCGCGACCTGGAGGCGGAGTCCCGCAAGGTCGGCGCCTGGCTGCAGGCGCAGGGGCTGGCAAAGGGCGACCGCGTTGCGGTAATGATGCCGAACGTGCTGCAGAATCCGGTCGTGACCTATGGAATCCTGCGCGCAGGGCTGGTGGTGGTCAACGTCAATCCGCTCTACACACCGCGCGAGCTCGAACATCAGCTGAAGGATTCCGGCGCGAAAGCGATCTTCGTGCTGGAGAATTTCGCCCACACGGTGCAGCAGGTGGCGGCACAGGCGGGGCTCAAGCACATCGTCGTGACGGCAATGGGCGACATGCTTGGCGTCAAGGGCCATGTGGTCAACCTCGTGGTGCGCAAGGTCAAGAAGCTCGTTCCTGCCTGGTCCATCCCGTCAGCCGTAGCCTTCAAGGCCGTTCTGGCGGACGGCAAGCACCGGACTCTGAAGCCTGTGGAGATCGCCAGCGATGACATCGCGTTCCTCCAGTACACAGGTGGAACGACCGGCGTCTCCAAGGGCGCGGCGCTGACGCATGCGAACCTCATCTCCAACAAGATGCAGATCTCGATGTGGCTCGACGCCGCCTTCGAAAACCGGCAGCGGCCGGAGGTTCTGACCTTTGTCTGCGCGCTGCCGCTCTATCATATCTTCGCGCTGACCGTGAACTCGCTGATGGGCATCGCCATGGGGGGACACAATATCCTCATCGCCAATCCCCGCGATATCCCGGCCTTCGTGAAGGAGCTGCAGAAGCACAAGGTGCATGTCTTCCCAGGGCTCAACACGCTCTTCAACGCGCTGATGAACAATCCCGACTTCGGCAAGGTGGACTTTTCGTCCATGATCCTGGCGCTCGGCGGCGGCATGGCGGTGCAGCGGCCCGTCGCGGAACGCTGGCAGGCGATGACGGGAACAGCGATCACGGAAGGATACGGCCTGTCGGAGACATCCCCGGTGGCCACCGCTAACCGCTTCGACATGCAGGAATTCACCGGCATGATCGGCCTGCCGCTGCCCTCGACCGATATCTCCATCCGCGACGAGGAGGGCAATGCCCTGCCGCTCGGCGAAGTCGGGGAGATCTGCATCCGCGGGCCACAGGTGATGGCCGGCTACTGGCAGCGTCCGGACGAGACCGCCAAGGTGATGACCGAGGATGGCTTCTTCCGCTCCGGCGACATGGGCTACATGGACGAACGCGGCTATACGAAGATCGTCGACCGCAAGAAGGACATGATCCTCGTCTCCGGCTTCAACGTCTATCCGAACGAAGTGGAAGAAGTGGCAGCCATGCATCCCGGCGTGCTCGAATCCGCCGCCATCGGCGTTCCGGACCCGCATTCCGGCGAAGTGGTGAAGCTCTTCGTCGTCAAGAAGGATCCGGACCTGACGGAAGAGGATCTGCGGGAGCACTGCGCGGCCAATCTGACCGGATACAAGCGGCCACGGCTGATCGAGTTTCGCACCGAGCTGCCGAAGTCCAATGTCGGCAAGATCCTGCGGCGGGAGTTGCGTGGCTGATCGACCGGCAAAGATACGCCGCTTGATTTGACACCGAAAGCTTATAGGTTCCCGTGCATCCCTCCCCCGGACCACGAGGACCCTCAATGCAGGCCATCGTCAAAGATCTGAAGAACACAGCCACCGCCACCAATGCGACCGATCTTCGCGCCGCATTCGCGGCCGACCCGGAGCGGTTTGCGCATTACAGCGTGGCGCTCGACGACCTGCTGATGGATTTCTCCAAGACCGGCGTCAACGAGCGGGTCATGGACCTCCTGGAGCGACTGGCCGGGGAAGCCGGCGTCGCTGCCAAGCGCGATGCGATGTTTGCCGGTGAAGCGATCAACTTTACCGAAGGGCGGGCGGTACTGCATACGGCGCTGCGCAACCGCGGCAACACGCCGGTCCTGGTCGACGGCCAGGACGTCATGCCCGACGTCAATGCCGTGCTGGCTGCCATGGGACGCTTTGCCGAGGGTGTGCGGTCCGGCCAACTCCAGGGCGCGACCGGCAAGGCAATCACCGACATCGTCAACATCGGCATCGGCGGCTCCGACCTTGGCCCGGTGATGGCGACGCTGGCGCTGGCGCCCTTCCACGACGGCCCGCGTGCCCACTTCGTCTCCAATGTCGATGGCGCCCATATCGCCGATACGCTGAAGACGCTCGATGCTGAAACGACGCTCTTCATCATCGCCTCCAAGACCTTCACCACCATCGAGACCATGACCAATGCCGCGACGGCGCGCGGCTTCATCGCCGACGCGCTGGGCGAGGATGCCGTCAAGCACCACTTCGTCGCCGTCTCGACGGCGCTCGACAAGGTTGCCGCCTTCGGCATCGAGAGCGACCGGATCTTCGGCTTCTGGGACTGGGTGGGCGGCCGCTATTCGATCTGGTCGGCAATCGGCCTGCCGCTGATGATCGCGATCGGGGCTGAGAACTTCGGGCGTTTCCTCGATGGCGCCCATGCCATGGACCGGCATTTCCGCGAGGCGCCGGTGCGGGAAAACCTGCCGATGCTGCTCGGCCTGATCGGCTTCTACCACCGCAATGTTCTGGGCTACCCGTCACGGGCCATCCTGCCCTACGACCAGCGGCTGACGCGCTTTCCCGCCTATCTGCAGCAGCTCGACATGGAATCGAACGGCAAGGGCGTCACCGTCGACGGCACGCAGGTCGATGGCCAGTCCGGGCCGGTGGTCTGGGGCGAACCCGGCACCAACGGCCAGCACGCCTTCTACCAGCTCATCCACCAGGGTACGACCGTCATTCCGGCGGAGTTCATGATCGCCGCCAAAGGCTTCGAGCCGAAGCTGCACCACCAGCACGAACTGCTGATCGCCAACTGCCTGGCGCAGTCGGAAGCGCTGATGAAAGGCCGCAGCCTGGAGGAGGCCAAGGAACAGCTCGTCTCCAAGGGGACCGACGATGGCAAGGCGGCATTCCTGGCGCCGCACCGCGTCTTTTCCGGCAACCGTCCGTCGATCACCTTCGTCTATGACCAGCTGACACCGTTTGCGCTCGGACGCCTGATCGCGCTCTACGAGCACCGCGTCTTCGTGGAAGGCGTGCTCTTCCGCATCAACTCGTTCGACCAGTGGGGCGTGGAGCTGGGCAAGGAACTGGCGACGGGGTTGCTGCCGGTCGTGCAGGGGACGGAAAGCGCCGAAGGACACGACAGCTCGACGCAGGGGCTCGTCGCCCGGCTTTCGCGCAAAAGCGCTTAATCGGAACAGGGGGAGACAGCTTCCCCTGCCCTTCTCGCCGGCTCAGGGTCTAGCTCAGCGTCTGGCAAACCTTGACCACTCGATCCGCGGCTGCCGGCGGGTCGAGCGACCGGCTGCCATCAGCAGCGAACGGCCCCGGGCAAGCTCGATCCCCATCTGCAGGAGGAAGTTGCGGAGCCCGGTCTTCGGCTTGAAGGCCCGCGGCTCGTGCCCCCGCACGAATGCCGGCTCCTGCGGCGCATTCGGGAAAAACCGCATCTGGACCACCTGCGCCGGTTCAATCATCTGGCCGTGCAGCCAGTGGCGCTGCCACAGATAGGAATCGATCAGGCGGTAGTGTTTCGTTTCGGCGAGAAGACGCGAAGCCGCTTCGGGGCCGATGACATAACCCGCCAGCCCGACGCGGTTGCGATAGATGCGGCTTGCGGAGACGGACCCTTGCTCGTCGCTCCAGGTCGGCGTGTTCGCGATGATGTGGGGTTCCGGCGTGAACTCCAGATCATAGACGTGGCGCCAGTCGTGATGCTTCTCCTCGATCGCCGCCAGTGCGACGGAGATGGTGTCGGCAAGCACGGCATCGTCCTCGAGGATCAGGCACAGGGCGCCGTCGGCGACCACCTGTTCCCAGGATTTCCGGTGGGAATGGAAGCAGGCGATGTCCTGCGGCAGGGTCGGACCCGGCCATGTCTGGGCCGCCTGCAGGCAGTGGGCGTCGCTCAACTCCGCTGCCTCGACGGCATCGACGAATTCGTACTGCAGGCCCAGGCGCTGCATCTGTTCCACCTGAAAGCTGCGCCGGCCTTCGGCATTGATCCTGCTGATGATGCGTATCTTCAAGATCGATAGCCTCCGGCCTAGAGCCCGATCTCATGTGCGAAGGGCGGGTTTGCACCGGCGCGGGAGACGGTGACGGCGGCGGCCCTGGCACCCAGTTCGAGTGCCTGACGGACCGCACTCTCGTCGAGCGCGGCGATCTTCTCCTTGGTCAGCAGATCCTGCATCCTGAAGGAGGCCAGGATGCCGGCATCGAAGGTGTCGCCAGCGCCGACCGTATCCACCACCGTCACCCGTTCGCTCGGCACCGACACCTTGAAGCGGGAGGTATAGGCGGTCGCGCCCTCGGCACCGCGGGTGAGAACCACCAGACGAGCGCCCTGCGACAGCCAATAGGCCGCCCGTTGATCGTCATCGCCCTCCAGCCCGAACCAGTCCAGGTCCTCGTCGGAGAACTTGATGATATCGGACATCGCCGCCATGCGAGCGATGCGGTCGAGATGCTTCTGCTTGTCCTTGATGAAACCGGGGCGGATGTTGGGATCGAAGGAGATGACGCGCGTCTGGAATTCGCGTCGCATCAGGGCCTCGTAGGTGCCGCCGCAGGGTTCCGGGATGAGGCTGATGGCCCCGAAGTGCAGGGCCTCGCAGCTCTCGCCCAGCACCGGCAGATCGGCCTCGGTGATCATCCGGCCGGCCGTTCCCTCGTCGTAGAAGGCGTAGCTCGCCTGGCCGTCCACCAGCTTGACGAAGGCGATCGTCGTGGGCCGGGACGAGACTGCGGCAAAGCTGGCATCGACATGGCTGGCGGCCAGCGTGTCGCGCAGGATATCACCCATCATGTCGTCGGAAAGGCCGGTGAAGAAGCCGGTCGGCTGGCCCAGGCGGCCCAGCGCGATGGCGGTGTTGAAGACGGCGCCGCCGGCATAGGGGGCAAACCCCTTCTCCCCCAGCGTCGTCTCGCGGGGCAGCATGTCGATCAAAGCCTCACCGCAACACACAATCATGACGATCCTCCCAGTGACACGATGTTCACCCGATTAGCTGAGCTTTTGCCTATTTGCTAGAGCGAAAGCTCAGAGACGCCGCCGTTGCGGCCGGACCAGGCGAGCGGCGCGTCGAGGAAGGCCTCGACTTCGCCGAGCGTCTTTTCGTCAAACAGTTTTTCCGCACGGGCGACCGCCAGCACGTGCCGCCAGGTGGCGATGTGATGCAGTTGCACCTCGCCCTTGGCAAAGCGCGCCTGAGCTTCCGGGAAGATGTCGTAGAAGAAGAGTGCGATGCCGTGGTCGACAGTGCCGCCCGCCTCGCGGATGGCGTCGATGAACTTGAACATGCTGCCGCCGGCGGTGGTCAGGTCCTCGATGACGAGCACCCGCGCGCCTTCCGGCATGTGACCCTCGATCTGGGCATTGCGGCCATGGCCCTTCGGCGCCTTGCGCACGTAGATCATCGGCAGGCCCAGCCGTTCGGCCAGGAATGCGGCGAACGGAATGCCGGCGGTCTCGCCGCCTGCAATGCAGTCGAACTTCTCGAAGCCTGCGTCGCGCATCACCGTTGCCGCGGCGAAATCCATGATCGTCGAGCGGATGCGCGGATAAGAGATCAGCTTGCGGCAATCGATATAGACGGGGCTCATCATGCCCGACGAGAGCTTATAGGGCTTGTCGGCTGCGAAGTGGACGGCCTTGATCTCCCAGAGCATCTTCGCCATCAGCTCGGCCATCACGCTGCGCTCGGGGAAACTGGTCTGGATCATGCTGCCGCTCCTAATATGACGCCCGTTATTCAGAGCGCCATAGCAGCATGTGCGGCGGTTTGCCAGATGCGCGGCACCCGGGGCATCACGCGCGGCTGCGGTCCTCGTCGGCGTTCACCTGCCGCAAATGCCGTGCGATCTCGATCCGATTGCGTCCGGCACGCTTGGCCGCAAACATGGCATCGTCCGCCGAACCGAGAACGGCTTCGAAAGATCTGCCATCTTCCGTACCGACGGCGATCCCGGCGCTGAAGGTGCAGCGAAAGACATCGGATCCTGCCTCGAAATCCTGCAGGGAAAATCGGACCGCAATGTCCTTTGCCATTCTTTCAGCGCGGCCCGGCAGCGCATTTTCGAGGATCATCACGAACTCCTCGCCGCCAAGGCGCGCCACGATGGCCTGGCCGTCGAGCTCGCGTGACAGTTCGCTAGCGAAGATCCTGAGGACTTGATCGCCAGTTGCATGACCGTACTGGTCGTTGATCGACTTGAAGCGGTCGATGTCGAAGACGACGACGGCAGTCGATGGATGCAGGCGGCGGTTCTGATACTGATCAAAGAGCGCGCGACGGTTCAGCAGCCCCGTCAGGGAATCGGTCATGGATTCGCGCTGGTGGTGTGCTGCCATGCGCCACTGATGAAGCGCCAGCGATAAGGCACCGATCCCGGTCATGCCGGCAATGCACACGCCGATGCTGAGGTTCTCCGCCCAGTTCTGCGGCGCATGTCCGATGCTCCACTGGCGCTCCGCGATGAGAACGGTCCCGCAGAGAAGGAAAGAGACGCCCGTCGCGACATACAGCACGGCCATGCCCATCAGTGCGCCGGGCGCCTCGAACCGCGCCAGCCAGTACTGCCTGGCCGTTTCCAGAAGCAGCATTGCCGTTGCCGTGTTCATGACAATGAAGCCAAGCCCATCCAGTCCTGCCAGCATCAGCGGCACACCCGAGGCCGTGAAGACAAGCGTCAGGAGTGCTGCCCTTCGCCACTGCCTCAGGCCGGTGCGGAACTGGAGCGCCGCACTGTAGATCGTGCTGAAGCCGGCCATCAGCAGCGTATAGGACAACGACGCGCCGAGCGGCCCCGCCTCCTGCGTGTAGGAGCCGTAGGCGACAATGCCGCCGATCGTCAGGCAGAGGGCAATGACGAGCGTGAAGAGAAACGAATCCGTGCGACGGGAGAACCAGGTTCCGAACAGCGTCACCATCAAGCATGTCGCCGACACGCCAAGAGCGAGCAGAAGAGACTGGTAGTCGAGCATGAAGCGGGGCTTTCTCTTCCGGATCATCCGTCAGAAGATGTCAGACTGCAGATTAGTAACGCTTGGTATAGGAAAGGTTACTCCAGCCGGAATGCCCGACACCTCACCGCGCCGGCAAGCTACGCCTCAATCGCGCACGCCCCAATAGAGCGGGAACATCGGATCGAAGATGGTGATCGGCCCGGATCCGGTATCGCACTTGGGCGGATAGCTCAGCGGCACATCCCCCCGCACCAGGGTGATGCGGTCCTCGTTGGGGGCAAGGCCATACCAGGCGGGACCGTTCAGGGAGGTGAAGGCTTCCAGCGCGTCGAGAGCGCCCTCGTCCTCGAAGACATGCGCAAGGCAGCTCATCGTGTTTGGTGACGTGTAGATCCCGGCGCAGCCGCAGCCGCATTCCTTCAGCGGGTCCACATGCGGCGCGGAATCGGTGCCGAGAAAGAAGCGGTGATCGCCGGAGGTCGCCGCTGCCCGGAGCGCCAGGCGGTGGTGTTCGCGCTTGGCGACAGGCAGGCAGTAATAGTGGGGCCGGATGCCGCCCACCAGAATGGCATTGCGGTTGATGATGAGGTGATGGGTAGTAATGGTGCCTGCTAGATTGCCGGACGAGCCCATGATGTAGTCCACGCCATCCTTGGTGGTGACGTGCTCCATGGTGATCTTCAGCTCGGGCAGCCGCTTGCGCAGCGGATCGAGGACCGTCTCAATGAAGACCGCCTCCCGATCGAAGATGTCGACGTCGGCGGAGGTTACCTCCCCGTGCACGCAGAGCGGCAGACCAACCTCGGCCATCCGCTCCAGCACGGGCATGGCATTATCGAAGTTGCGCACGCCGCTGCTGGAGTTGGTGGTCGCGCCGGCGGGATAGAGTTTTACGGCTGTGATGAGACCGCTCGCCTTGCCGGCCGCGACATCGTCAGGGTCCGTACCCTCCGTCAGATAGAGCGTCATCAACGGCTCGAAGCGATCCCCCTCCGGAACGGCCGAGACGATCCGCTCCCGGTAGGCGGTTGCATCCGCGGTGGTGACCACCGGTGGCACCAGATTCGGCATGATGATGGCCCGGGCGAAATGCCGGGTGGTGTCGCCGATCACGCCCTTCAGGACGTCACCGTCGCGCAGGTGCAGATGCCAGTCATCGGGGCGGCGGATGGTCAACGTCTTCATGGGAGCAGCCTTCGCAGTCATCAATGCCCCCGCATAGCATCAATGGCCGGGCGGGAACAATCGCTGCCGGGCTCTTCAGGCGCCTGTGCAGACACAGGGCCTCGCGAAAAGGTGAAGCTGTTTACAACCTGAACAAACAGGATGACCGCGCACCCAAGGAACCGGTTACCGATTCGAGCGTTCGTTAATCCAAATGAAGAATGTATGAATCGGAGCCAACCATGAAATCCCGGATTTCGAAAGTCAACAGGGGTTTTGCATTTGCCACAGGTACAGCCATGTTCCTCCTGAGCATGACGGTCGCCCCCAATGCCGAGAGCCGCATGGATTCCGGCATCGCGCTGGCCGCTCAGGCTGACTGCGACCGCCTGGCTGGCAGCCCCAACGACAACCAGCGCAACCGCGCCTATGGTGCGGTCGACATCGACAACATCGATGCAACGGCGGTCGATTCCTGCCGCATGGCCTTCGATGCGACCGGCAACCCGCGCTATGCCTACCAGCTCGGTCGCGCGCTCAATCACGCGCAGGACGTCGATCAGGCCATCGTCGCCTATGAGGCGGCTGTCGCAGCCGACTATCCCGCCGCCAAAGTGAACTTCGGCATGTTGATGGGTCGGCTCGGCGACGCGGATGCCGAGTTCCAGATGTACAGCGAGGCTGCCAACAGCGGCAATGTGCTGGCCTCCTACAACCTCGGCGTCGCCTATCGCGATGGTCTCGGCACCACTCCGGATGCGGAAAAGGCTCTCTACTGGCTTGAAAAGGCAGCCGCTGCCGGTGACGATACGGCTGCTTTCAATATCGCCGTCATCTACGACGAGGGTAAGCTGGTTCCAGCCGACGACGAAACAGCCATCGTCTGGTACGACGTGGCAGTTTCGCGTGGCAACGTCGACGCCATGGTCAACCTCGGCATTATGCTTGAAACCGGCGAAGGCATTGCGCCCAATGTGCAGCAGGCTGCGGAGATGTATGCTCTGGCAGGTCAGCACGGCGATATCTTCGGCGCCACCCGCTATCTCGAGCTGCAGGAAGCTGGCGTTCTCGCACCGCCCTCCGCGGTTGCCGAAATGGACGAGGGCATGAAGACACTGGTGCTGAAGGAAGGCGACGTCGAAACACCCGCCTCTTTCGCCAAGGATATCTGAGCGGATCTCGATCAGCGGCTTGACCGCAGGCTCGCCGGCTACCGACGCACATTGCGCCATGCCCGAAATCAACTAGATGGGTAGGGAGAAATGGCGCACCCGGAACGATTCGAACGTCCGACCCCCAGATTCGTAGTCTGGTGCTCTATCCAGCTGAGCTACGGGTGCGTGCTGCAAGGCGACGGTGCCGCTTGCGTGGCGATCCTCTAAAACGTCCGCTTTCCGATTGCAAGCGATTTTCCGGCAACGATGCAAAATTTGCTTGGGCACTCATCAGAACAGCCTGAAAACACGTGTGTTTCCGGCCTATGCACGGGCGCGATAGTCCTCCAGTTCCACCGGACGATCCGGAATTTCGATCCTGAACTGGGTTCCGGGTCCGGGTTTTTCCACCAGCGCAATCGTCCCGCCATGGGCGAGCACGAGTTCGCGGGCGATGGCGAGACCAAGTCCCGTGCCGCCGGAGCGGGCAGATCCGCGGAAGGCGGCAAACAGATTTTCCCGCGCCTTGCGCGGCATGCCAGGGCCGGTGTCGTCGATGGTGATGCTGACGACGCTGCCGATGCGATGCGCCATGACCGTGATCCGCCGAACCGTGGCCGGATCGTCAGGATGAAAGGCGGCGAGCGCCTGGGCGGAGTTGCGGCAGATATTGTGGATGACCCGAAACAGCTGCTCGCCATCGGCGTCGATCTCGAGATCCGTCGCGATCTGTTCCACGAACTCGATGTCGCCGTCCGGATCAAGCGCGAGGATCTCGCGAACGTCCTGACAGAGCTCAGCAAAGCGGACACGGCGACGCCTTGGCGCCGCCTCCGTGGCCTGGCCATAGGAGAGAACCTCGCTGGTATAGCCCACAGCCCGATCGATCGTGCGCAGGAGCTTTGGCGCAAAACTGCGCACCATCGGGTCATCGACATCCACGAGCCGGTCCGACATCAATTGGGCGGAAGCGAGGATGTTGCGCATGTCGTGGTTGATCTTGGAGACGGCGAGACCGAGATCGGCGAGGTTCTTTTGCTGTTTCAACGTCCGCTGAAGCTCCACCTGCATGGCGGAAAGGTGACGCCCGGCCACGGCAAGCTCGCCCTTCGCGCCACCACCCTGAAAGACCCTCTGCGGATCCTCCGGCCGTTCGGAGAAGAACTGCATGTTGCGTGTCAGGTTGCGGATCGGGCGGATCATCATCCGGTTGATGGCAAGGAAGATGAGGAAAGCGGTGATGAGCGAGATGACGATCGAGAGGGTGAACATCATCCGCGAGTAGTGCAGCATGTCCCGGCGCAGGGCATCATCGGTCATCACCAGCTCGATGATCATGTCGCTCTCGCCGACCGGGCCGAAGACGCGCATGATGCGCCCCCCGCCCAGGAAGAGCGTATCCATGGCATCGCGGATGGAAACGAGAAGCGGCACATCGGCGAGATCGTACTGGTCGTCCACCTGTGGCGGAATGTCCACGGCCGCAAGCAGACGGGAAGTGCCGTCCTTGCGCAGTGCGATGACCTTGGCGCCGGTTGCCAGGAGCGTATCGTCCTGGACGCTGCGCGGCAGCTCCGAGGGCTGCAGGCCATCGATGACGATCCCGGCAGCGGCGGCGGTATCCAGCCGATCGCGCAGCCAGTTCATCCGCATGCCGGCAACCGAGGGCGCGAAGATCAGAACCTCCGCAAGCATCACGAAGACAACCGTCATCCAGAGAAGACGCCCGGAGAGCCCGCGAAACAGGCCGGGCATCGGTTCGTGGCCGGCCCGGTTCGACAAGGCATCCGTTTCTCTGTGCGCTTCACCGCTCATGCGGATCTCCGGTCTTCGATGCAGCGGAACACCCGCGGCAGCAACGTAGTTAGAAGCCCCACACTCTTTTACCAGTTTTTGCAGCGCGCACAAACAAGGGCCGGATGTGTGTCCGGCCCTTTGCGTCGATCCTGAATGCCGGAACCTGTGCGGCTCAGAATTCTTCCCAATCCGATTCCACCGCAGCCGAAGATGCCGCTGCTCCGCCGGCACCGAACGCCTTGGCGATCGCACCCGTCATGGCACGTGCCGGAGAGACGCGGGGGCGCTGATCGGAGGCGGCGACCGGACGTGACGGCCTAGCTGCCGCAGGGGTCCGCCCGGCTACGGACGCAGCGGCGCCGTAGCGCGGTGCGGCAGGCTGAGCGACATGACCTTCGCCATTGCCGATATCGAACCGCGACATCATCGAGAAGAGACTCTTTGCTTCAGACGAGAGCTTCTCCGTGGCAGCCGAGGTTTCCTCGACCATGGCGGCATTCTGCTGGGTCACCTGATCCATCTGGTTGATGGCGATGTTGACCTCCTGAAGACCTGTTGCCTGCTCCTTCGCCGCCAGGGCGATAGAATGAATATGGTCGTTGATACGCAGGACTCTGCTTTCGATTTCCGAGAGGGACTCGCCGGTCTTCTGGACGAAGCGCACGCCCCCCGCGACTTCCTCGCCGGATTTGGTGATCAGGCCCTTGATGTCCTTGGCAGCCGCCGCCGACCGTTGCGCCAGTTCACGCACCTCCTGGGCAACAACGGCAAAGCCCTTGCCGGCCTCGCCAGCGCGTGCCGCCTCGACCCCGGCGTTCAGCGCCAGAAGATTGGTCTGGAAGGCGATTTCATCGATGACGTTGGTGATCTGCGCGATCTCGCGGGAGGCCTGTTCGATACGGCCCATGGCTTCAACGGCACTGCGGACGACGGCACCGGACTGAACCGCACTTTCCTTCGCCTCGCCGACCATCACGGTCGCTTCCTGGGCACGTTCGGTCGACGTGCGCACGACCGCGGTGATCTGATCGAGTGCAGCCGAAGTCTCCTCCAGTGCTGCGGCCTGCTGCTCCGTGCGCTTGGAGAGGTCGTTGGTGGCGCTGCTCAGCTCGTTCGAGCCGCCGTTGATCGTGCTCGTGCTCTGGCGGACACTCTGCATCGCTTCGCGAAGACTTTCTACCGCAGCGTTGACGTTGGATTGCAGATCCGCAAACGAGCCTCGGAAATTGCCGGACATGGATTGCGTCAGGTCTCCCTGCGCCAGCGATTTCGCGACGCGACCAGTCTCGCTGACGCCGGCTTCCACCGTGGCGATGAGCTGATCCACGTTCCGGGCGAAGTTATCAAGGCTCTCGTCACCGAACTGCTTGTCGATGCGCTTGCTGAAATCGCCTGCCACGGTGGCGCCGACAACTGCTTCCATGCGCATGCGCAGGTCGTCACTGCGGGCACGACTGCCGCTCTCCTCTTCGTTCATGCGGGCGACTTCAATGCCGTTGCGCTTGAAGATTTCCACTGCGGTCGCCATTTCGCCGATCTCGTCGGAGCGGCCCATCGAGGGAATTGCCGTGGTAAAGTCGCCAGCGGCAATCCTCTGCATGCTGTTGGTGATCTCCAGGAGCGGCCCGCTCAACTGCCGGCGTCCAAGATAGAGGCCGAAGGCAGCGCCAGCGCCTACGCCCAGCAGTGTCACTATCTCCAAGGCAAGCACGATCGTGCTGCTGAACGCGTCCATCTCCGCATCAACGGCATCCAGCTTTGCCAGATCCGCAGCGACGATTTTGTCGATCTCGGCCTGGAATGCCTTGCGATTGTTCCGATTTCCCTCGTTGTTGCCCTGCTCGTTGGCCGCCTCGGGGCCAACTTCGGTTCCGAGACGAACGGTTTCGCTCCGGAAGGTGCGGAACTCGGAAGCCCGCTGCAGGAGGTTCTGGAAGTTCGCCTGCTCGCTTTCGGGCACGCCCGCTTTCCATTCCGTCAACAGCTTGTCCATACCGTCGAGGCTGGCTTGCAGTCCTGCGCCGAACTTGCTTGCCTGCTCCGTCGTCTTCGACGCGTAGATGCCACGCGCATCCATCACCACGGCCGTGACGAGGCGGTTGAGGCTTTCGCCCATATGAGCCTGTTGCGCTGCAGCTTCGTAAGCATCCATCTTCGTGCGGTATTCCGACAGGGCGAACAGGGACAAGCCTCCCACCACCAGCGCAACCGCGCTCATAAGACCAACAAGCAGATTAATCTTGCCGCGGATTTTCATCACATTCCCTCTTCAAGTCGCATCTCTACTCTCAGGGAAATTTCGTGATGACGATTGTCCCGAGCTCTAGTGCGAGATTTGACATGCAGGCGTTAAGAAATGTTTGCCCGGAATGAGGGCGCAAGTCGGCGAGACGATGCCCCTTTTTAAGCCAAGCTATTGGCGAAAAGACGAAAATTGGCGCCAAATTCGCCTTTTGACGAGAAACTATCAATTTTCACCACTCACTTCCAAGGATCAAGACCTGACCAGAGGGCGGAGACATCGTTAACTGAAGCATCGTCCGGATCAGCGAACGCGCATTTGACTTTTTGGGCCAAGTGCTTTTATAAGCCGCGGACGTTCCGCCTCTGCAGGCTCGCGCGTATGCGACCTATGGCAGAACGTCTCCTAAACGCTGTTGCCGCAAGGCAAATTAAGAAGGGCCGCACACCGCGGTATTAAATAAATGTCTAAGCGTACCTTTCAACCGTCCAAGCTTGTTCGCAAGCGTCGTCACGGTTTCCGTGCCCGTATGGCCACCGCTGGTGGCCGCAAGGTTCTTGCAGCTCGTCGCTCGCGCGGCCGCAACCGTCTCTCGGCCTAAGGGCCGGGCGTGCCCGTCAGTCGGGCGATGACGGACGAAGACACATTCAAAAAAACTGCCGGGCGGCTGAAAAGCCGGCCGCAGTTTCTTGCTGTGCGCGCTGGTGAAACGCGCCGAGGCCGCAACTTTGTTCTGGAAGTCCTGGACCGTCAAGAACCCGAGGCGGAGCCCCGGGTCGGATTCACGGTGACCAAGAGGCATGGCAATGCCGTCGAGCGCAACCGGATGCGGCGGCGCCTGAAGGAAGCCGTCAGACATTCTGCCGCGTTTGCAATGAAGCCCGGACACGACTATGTCATTGTCGCGCGACGGGAGGTCCTTACGGTGCCCTTCGCGGAATTGACCGTTCAGCTTGTCGAGCGCATCGAGGCACGGCCGAAACACAAGCGGTCCGAGGAGACCCGTTCCAGGAAAGCATGATGGAAAAGAACCGCAATTATTTTATTGCGATCGCCCTTTCGGTGGTGATCGTCATTGCCTGGCAATTCCTCTACATGAGCCCGAGGATGGAAGCGCAGCAGCGGGCCCTTGAGGCCCAGCAGGCACTCCAGGGTGAAGCTTCGCAGCCTGTGACGCCCGAAAGCCCCGGCGTTGCCGTCAATGGGACACTTCCCGGCACGGGCCAGGCGCAGGCAACCGCTACCCGTGAGCAGGCGCTGGCGACAGCCCCGCGGGTCGCCATCGACACGCCTGCCCTCGCCGGCTCCATCAACCTGATCGGCGCGCGCTTCGACGACCTGAAGCTGCGCGAGTATCACGAGACCGTCGACGACGAGAGCCCGCTCATCACGCTCTTCTCGCCCGCAGATACAGCCGGTGGCTATTTCACCGAACTCGGGTTCGTCCAAAGCGAGACCTCCGGAGCGGTTCCGGGTCCCGGCACGGAGTGGAGCCTTTCGAGCGGCGAGAAACTGACCGTCGATACACCGGTCGTCCTGAGCTTCACCAATGACAGAGGCGTCGTGTTCAACCGGACCATCTCGGTTGACGACCACTACATGATCACCGTCGCCGACAGCATCCAGAATGGTGCAGGCGAAGCCGTGACATTTGCGCCCTACGGACGGGTCACCCGCTACAACAAGCCGGCGACGCCTTCCGTCTTCGTGATCCACGAAGGCTTCATCGGCGTGATCGGCGAAACCGGCCTCGTCGAGGAGAGCTACGGCAACATCGAAGACGAAGCGGTCGCCAACGCCAAGGCCACCGGCGGCTGGCTCGGCATCACCGACAAATACTGGGCAGCAACGCTCGTGCCGCCGCAGGCGCTGCCCTACGAATCCCGTTTCTCGCATTTCACGGATGGTCAGCCGCGCTACCAGGCGGACTTCAAGAGCGATGCCCTGACCGTCGAGCCTGGCCAATCGGTCGAGCTGACAAACCGGGTCTTTGCCGGCGCCAAGGAAGTGCCGCTGGTCGACCAGTACGAGGAATCCTATTCGATTCCGCGCTTCGAGCTTCTGATCGACTGGGGATGGTTCTACTTCATCACCAAGCCGATGTTCCACCTGATGGACTTCTTCTTCCGCTACTTCGGCAACTTCGGCGTGGCGATCCTGCTGACGACGATCGTCGTGAAGGCACTGTTCTTCCCGCTGGCCAGCAAGCAATACGCTTCGATGGCCAACATGAAGCGCATGCAGCCGAAGATGGCCGAGCTGAAGGAGAAGCACGGCGACGACCGTATGGCGATGCAGCAGGCGATGATGCAGCTCTACAAGGAGGAAAAGATCAACCCGATTGCGGGCTGCTGGCCGATCCTCCTGCAGATCCCGGTGTTCTTTGCCCTCTACAAGGTGATCTACGTCACCATCGAGATGCGCCACGCACCCTTCTTTGGCTGGATCCAGGATCTCTCGGCTCCGGACCCGACGTCCCTCTTCAACCTCTTCGGTCTTCTTCCCTACGACGTGCCGCACTTCCTGATGATCGGCGTCTGGCCGCTGATCATGGGCATCACCATGTTCGTGCAGATGCGCATGAACCCGACGCCGCCCGATCCGACCCAGGCGATGATCTTCAACTGGATGCCGCTTGTCTTCACCTTCATGCTGGCGACCTTCCCGGCCGGTCTGGTGATCTACTGGGCGTGGAACAACACGCTGTCGATCACGCAGCAGGCGCTGATCATGAAGCGTCACGGCGCCAAGATCGAGCTCTTCGACAATATGAAGGGCCTGTTCCGGCGAAAGCCGACGGCCAGCAAATAGTTTTGAAAAGCCCCGGTTCGCCGGGGCTTTTTTCTTTCTCTGGCGCCATGGTCAGTGCTGTCAACTTGACAAGCCGGAGCAAAAGCTGGAAGCCCTCCCTTCTATAGCGACAGGACAGACACCATGCCCGCAGACACGACCCCGGACGAAAAGCCGTTGTTCGGCCGCCCCTGGATCTTCATCCGCGGCGTCCCCTCGCTTGAGTTCCTGCCACCGGAAGGCCCACTGGAAGTGGCCTTCGCCGGTCGCTCGAACGTCGGCAAGTCGTCGCTGATCAACGCGCTGGTCGGCTCCAAAGGGCTTGCCCGGACGTCCAACACGCCCGGCCGCACCCAGGAACTCAACTACTTCGTGCCCGAGGGCTATTCCGGCGCAGGCGGGGACCTGCCGCCGATGGCGCTCGTCGACATGCCGGGCTACGGCTATGCCAAGGCGCCCAAGGAAACCGTCGATGCCTGGACGAAGCTGGTCTTCGACTACCTGCGCGGCCGCGCCACGCTGAAGCGCGTCTACGTGCTGATCGACAGCCGCCACGGCATCAAGAAGAATGACGAGGACGTGCTGGACCTCCTGGACAAGGCTGCCGTTTCCTACCAGATCGTCCTCACCAAGACGGACAAGATCAAGGAGGCCGGCGTACCGCGGCTTCTTGATGAGACGGCCGAATTGATCCGCAAGCGGCCGGCCGCCTTTCCCCAGCTGATCGCCACTTCCTCGGAAAAGGGAAAAGGCCTCGACGAACTGCGCCAGGCGATCCTGGAAACCATCGGGTAGCCACCCGGGAAATTCATTCGCTGCCAATCGAGAAAGGGCGGGCCTTGCGACCCGCCCTTTCCATCAGGTGCAGCGATCCGCGCGCGAACGCAGAGCACTGACTGGTGAATTACATCTTCGGCAGGAGAACCTTGTCGATC
Source organism: Rhizobium sp. PK7-22 (assembly GCF_056530405.1). Classification (NCBI taxonomy): domain Bacteria; kingdom Pseudomonadati; phylum Pseudomonadota; class Alphaproteobacteria; order Hyphomicrobiales; family Rhizobiaceae; genus Rhizobium; species Rhizobium sp. PK7-22. Next base: position 1,150,130 of record NZ_CP096514.1, on the reverse strand, counting down.
ACATGGATGACACCATTCGACTGTTGGACGTCGGCGATTGTGACCGTCGCCACGCCGCCGGCTTCGTCGGTCAGCGTGATCTTGCCCATGCCTTCCTTGGCCTTCAGAACACAGCCACCGACTGTGGTGACGTCATGCTCGCCGCTGTCGTCGGCGATCATCTTGGATATCGCGGAGGACATCGCTTCTGCCGCTACGACATGGCAGGTCAGGATCTTGACCAGCTGGTCCTTGTTCTCGGGCTTCAGCAGAGTGTCTACCGTGCCGGCCGGCAGCGCTTCGAAGGCGGCATTGGTGGGGGCGAAGACGGTGAACGGACCGTCGCCCTGCAGCGTTTCGACCAGACCGGCTGCCTTGACGGCGGCGACCAGCGTCGTGTGATCCTTGGAGTTCATGGCGTTTTCGACAATGTTCTTGTCTTCGAACATGGCAGCGCCGCCGACTTCGGGGTTGGCTGCCTGTGCCGAAAATGCGCCGGCGGAGATGACGGTTGCAACGGCAAGCGTGCGAAGTGCAGATTTCAGCATCGTGATTTCCTCTTCCTCTTGGATCCGATTGCCCGGGCGCAGGGCGCCGGCGGGACAAGTGGCTCCCGATCATCGGGAACATCACAAGCGACGAGAGACAAAGGAAAAGAGTTTCAACGTGGCGCAGGAAATTCGCGCATAATCCGCAAGTTGTTGAATATCATTGCGATTACTGAACAGGTCTGCGTGTCTGACCGATGGCGATCACGGGGCCTGTCGCCTGTCCGGTCGGTGAACCGCCGAAGGGTTCGAGACTGACGGCAAGGGTTGCGCCCTCGGTCACCCTTTGACGCAGATCCGCCGGGATCACCAGCGATCCCTCGCCGGTCTGCGGCAGGACACCAAGCGAGATGGTGGGCTCATCGCCGCCGGGCACGAGCCACAATTCCAGTGACCGTTCCTCTGCGGGACCGGCAGCGGCCACCGGCGTCATCTGCAGGCGCCCACTCTCCCGGTCGTATCGGGCAAGCAGTGTCACCGGGGCATCTTCTCCGGCAAGTTCCGCCACCAGCGGCGCATCAGGGTCGCCCGGACCGAATGCCGCGCTTTCATAAAGCGCGAAAGCGAGCAACAGCGCGAGCGACGCCACGGTTGCTCCACGCCACAGGACGAGCGAGTTCCAAAGACCGCCAAGGCCTCTGCTGTGCTTGTTGCCCCGCGGCGCAAAGAGCCGCTGCTCGATAGTGGAGAATACCGCTGCCGGCGGCGCGACCGGTACATAGTCGTGATCGAATTCGGAGAGATTGCCCTGCCAGCGTGCGACGATGGCCGCAAAGGCGCGGTCGCGCTCCATGCGGTTTTCGACGGCGATCCGGTCGCGCAGAGACAGAACGCCGAGCACGTACTCGCCGGCCAGCACCTCGTCACGGGCGCGATCTCCCTCGCTGTTGTCCGGCGTCGTCATCGATCCAGGCACTCTCTCAACGTCAACAGGCTCCTTCGCAGCCAGGTTCTCATCGTATTCAGTGGTACTGCGAACTGATCCGCAAGTTCCTGATAGCTCAGGCCTTCGACATAGGCGCTGCGGATTGCCGAGGCCCTGTCAGGATCCAGTTCCTGCATGCACCTGTCAATTCTACGTCCCTCGCCTTTCAGCACCGTCAACTGCTCCGGGTCGGGACTATCGTCGCGCAGTTCGAGGCCCGCGTCCTCGATCGTATCCGCCACCGGCCGGCGCGCCCGCAACCGATCAATCGCGTGATTGCGGGCGATGGCGCAGAGCCAGCCCTGAGGGTCGGCACCATTACCCGCAAAACGGTCCGCCCGGTGCCAGATCTTGACGAAAATCTCCTGTAGCGCGTCCTCGGCGTCCGCCCGGTCTTTCAGGATACGGAGACAGACGGCAAAAAGTTTCGGAGCGCTGGCGGAATAAAGCGCGGCAAACGCGGCACGATCGCGCAGCGCCACCCGGCCGATCAGACTTGCAACATCATGCGTGGCCAAGAGGCGCCTTTCTCCTCAAAGACGTTTCAGCAGTTCTGATATGGCATATCCCTAATTTGTTAAAGCTGGACAGGCGATTATTTCATCTGCCGGCAACTTAGGCTAAAAGGCCGGGCACGCATTCTACGGGGAACCCAATGACGCCTTCGGACAGCCAACTTCAGGCGCAACTTCTGGCCCAGGCCCTGCCCTATATGCAGCGCTACGAGAACAAGACCATCGTTGTGAAATACGGCGGCCATGCCATGGGCGACATTGAGCTCGGCAAGGCTTTCGCCGCCGACATCGCGCTCCTGAAGCAGTCCGGCGTCAATCCGATCGTCGTCCACGGCGGCGGGCCGCAGATCGGCGCCATGCTGACCAAGATGGGCATCGAATCGAAGTTCGAAGGCGGCCTGCGGGTCACCGACCAGAAGACGGTCGAGATCGTCGAGATGGTTCTGGCCGGCTCCATCAACAAGGAGATCGTCGCACTCATCAACCAGACGGGCGAATGGGCGATCGGCCTCTGCGGCAAGGACGGCAACATGGTCTTTGCCGAAAAGGCGAAGAAGACCATCATCGACCCGGATTCACGCATCGAACGCGTCCTCGACCTCGGCTTCGTCGGCGAGGTCGTGGAAGTCGACCGGACGCTGCTCGACCTGCTGGCGAAATCCGAGATGATCCCGGTGATCGCGCCCGTCGCACCGGGCCGCGATGGCGCCACCTACAACATCAATGCCGATACGTTTGCCGGCGCCATCGCCGGCGCGCTGCGGGCCACCCGCCTGCTGTTTCTGACCGACGTGCCCGGCGTCCTCGACAAGGACAAGCAGCTCATCAAGGAGCTTTCAGTGGCGCAGGCGCAGGCGCTCATTGCGGATGGCACCATCTCCGGCGGCATGATCCCGAAGGTCGAGACCTGCATCGAAGCGATCAAGGCCGGCGTGCAAGGGGTCGTCATCCTCAACGGCAAGACGGCGCATTCCGTGCTGCTCGAGATCTTCACCGAGCATGGCGCCGGTACGCTGATCGTTCCGTGAGGACATTTGGTCTGCACGGACACGCCGTCAGATCAGCACCAGCGCCAGGATCCCCAGCACGATCAGCAGGCAGCCGGCGATCTCCAGCCGGTTGACGTGTTCCTTGAAGATCAGGACGGACGAGGCGAAGGTGAACAGCATCTCGATCTGCGCCAACGCCTTGATCACGGCCGCCGGCTGCAGTGTCATGGCCGTGAACCAGCCGAAGGATGCCGTGGCGCCGACAAAGCCGACGACCACGGCCGGCCGCCATGCCCGGGCAATGCGCGGCAGCTCCTGCCGATCCTTGAGAACCAGCCAGGCCAGCATCGCCACCGCCTGCATGACGATGACGACGAGCAGCGTGTAGCCGGCCTGCATGACAGGGTCAGGTTCGGGCAGGCTTGGGGCCAGCGACAGCGAGGCATAGCGGTAGGAAACGCCGGAGATGCCGAAGAGGAAACCCGACGCCAACCCCAAGACCGCCGTACGGCTGCCAATGGATGTGATCAGCGATCGCAGCGTCAGCTCGGTCCTTGCCACCGAGATGAGCATGACACCGACGATGGAGATCGCAATGGCGATCACGGTGTCGATCGTAATGGTTTCCCCCACCAGCACAAGCGCGACCAGTGCGGCCTGCGCCGGCTCCGTTCTCGAATAGGCCGTGCCGACAGCGAAGTTGCGGAAGGCGAAGATGTAGACGAGCAGGAAGGTGGCGCCGATCTGCGCGAAGCCGCCCGCGACCGCCCAGATCGCGAAAGAGAGATTGGGCACCGGCATCGGCCGGCCGAGGCCATAGTGAAGGATCGCCATGTAGAGGACGGCAAAGGGAACGCCGTAGCCAAAGCGCACGAAGGTGGCGCCGGTGGTGTTCAGCCGGCCGCGCAAGTGCTTCTGCAGCACCGAGCGCATGTTCTGCAGAAAGGCCGCGGCAATGGTGATGGGGATCCAGAGTTCCATGCGACCGGCGGTAGCACCGTCGCCGCGTTCAGCCAAGATCACTTTCGGGGCAGATCGAAGTCTGGCGTTTTCTTTCGCCGCCACAGCGTGCATAAGGCGGCATGACCAAGCCCAGCACCTCCCCTTCGCCCGCCGATTTCGCGCACGTCAACGAGTGGGTCTTCGACCTCGACAACACGCTCTACCCGCATCACGTCAACCTGTTTTCGCAGATCGACAAGAACATGAGCGCTTTCGTCGCCGAGCTGCTGCAGCTGGAGCCGGACGAGGCGCGGGCTCTGCAAAAGCGTTACTATCACGAGCACGGAACGACACTGCAGGGGCTGATGCTCAACCACGGCATCTCGCCGGATGCATTCCTGGAGCGGGCCCATGCGATCGACTATTCTTCGCTCCTGCCCCATCCGGAGCTCGGCGAGGCGATCAAGGCGCTGCCGGGCCGCAAGTTCATCTTTACCAACGGCAGCGTGCCCCATGCAGAAGCCGCGGCCCGGGCGCTCGGCATCCTCGACCACTTCGACGACATCTTCGATATCGTCGCCGCCGACTATGTGCCGAAGCCGGCGGGCGCGACCTACGACAAGTTTGCCAGCCTGCACCGCGTCGATACCCGCCATGCGGCGATGTTCGAGGACCTGCCGCGCAACCTGAAGGCACCCAAGATGCTCGGCATGCGCACGGTGCTGCTGGTGCCGCGCAATCTCGACGACGTGCTGATGGAGCGCTGGGAAACACTCTCGGACGAGGACGATCACATCGATTACGTGACGGACGATCTGGCAGGATTCCTCACCGGCGTCATGGGCTGAACCTTACCGAAAGTTCACCCAGGTTACGGATGTTTAAGTGGTTCCTCATGTCGGTTGCGCCTACCTTCGGGTCATAGACAACCGAAAAGGAAGCCTTCCATGAAGACCAACAAGATCATTCTGGCATCGCTCGCAGCCGTCCTCGTCGCCGGCACCGCGTTGCCAAGCTTTGCGGCTCCCGGTCGTGATGGTCCCGGCCGCCACGGCGCCAGAGGCGGCATGATGCAGGAGATGATGTTCGTCCGCCTGCTCAAGACCGCGGACGCCGACAAGAATGGGCAGATCAGCAAGGAAGAGCTCTCCGCACGCCAGGAAGCGCTGTTCTCCGAGATGGACGCCGACAAGGACGGCACACTGATCCCCGGCGAACTGCGTGCCTATCGCGAAGCCAAGATGGAAGAGTTCCGCAAGGACAATCCGCGCCCCGATCGTGCGGAACGTCGCGAAGAGCGCCGCCAGGAGATGGCCCAGAACAACGACGACGGCGATGACGCGGATGAGAGCAACGACCGTCCCGGCCCACGCGGTGACCGCGCTGAACGTCGTCACGAAGGTGGGCGCCACGGCATGCACCACGGCGGACGCATGGGCCCGCAGATGGGCGGCATGCAGCTGATCCGCCAGGCGGACACGGACGAGAACGGCCAGTTCAGCAAGGCTGAGGTGACCGCTGCCGTGGACAAGCTGTTTGCCCGCATGGACCGCAACGAAGACGGTGTCATCAGCATCGACGACATGCCGGACCGCCCCTTCTAGTCACCGCCACCCCAGGGACTAGCACGGTCTGTCATCAACCCGCCCCACCGCCCGGGGCGGGTTTTCCTTTACGTCAGTGCTCGTAGAAGTCGGCGACGATCTTCCAGGCCTCGTCGGCCGTTTCGACGAAGCGTATCAATTCGAGGTCTTCCGGCGCGATCGTGCCGAAATCGGCGAGCGCCTGCCAGTTGACCATGGTGGTCCAGAACTCCTTGCCGAACAGGACGAAGGGGATGCGCTCCATCCGGCGCGTCTGGATCAGCGTCAGCGCCTCGAACATCTCGTCCATCGTGCCGAAGCCGCCCGGAAAGATGATGATGGCCTTTGCCCGCATCATCAGATGCATCTTGCGGACGGCAAAATAGTGGAAATTGAAGCTGAGCTCGGGCGTCACATAGGGATTGGGCGCCTGCTCGTGCGGCAGGACCACGTTGAAACCGACGGTGGGTGCGCCGGCTTCCGAGGCACCGCGATTGCCGGCCTCCATGACGCCCGGCCCGCCGCCGGTCACCACCACATATTCCTGATGGTCGAACTGCTCCCCGTAACGGGCACAGAGATTGGCGAACTTGCGGGCCTCTTCGTAGTAGATCGAGGCAGCCTCGAGGTTCATGCGCTGCGTCTCGTTGCGGGCGGCCCAGGCCTCCTGGCCGGGCGCCGGGATGCGGGCACCGCCGAACAGGACGACCGTCGACTTGATTCGCCGTTCGGCAAGGATCATCTCGGCCTTGAGAAGCTCGAGTTGGAGGCGCACGGGCCGCAGTTCCTCGCGGCAGAGAAAGTCTTCATCCGCGTAGGCAAGACGGTAGGAAGGCGACATCGATTGCGGTGTCTTGGGGACGCCGGCGGCGCTCTGCCGGTCGGTGGAACTGTCCTTCAGGGGATCCCAGACGCCATCCTTGCGCCGCGGGCCATCCTTCTTCGCCTTCGCCATGTTCTGCCTTCCAAGTCGGGCGCGCTGCGCCAATTCACGTTGACGGTGGAGTGGCGGTCGCTTAGAGCAATTAGCATCGATTGGCCAGCCGCCAGACCACCCCAATCCATCCTGCCGATCTGAACTGAAGGACTTCCCATGAGCACCGCGGATTTCGCCTCCCTGGAAACGACCATCGAGACTGCCTTTGAACAACGGGACAGTGTTTCGGTTTCGACCAAGGGCGAAATTCGCGACGCCGTCGATGCCGCGCTCGACCTCCTCGACGGCGGCAAGGCCCGGGTTGCCGAGCGCCAGTCGGACGGATCCTGGAAAGTGAACCAGTGGCTGAAGAAGGCCGTCCTCCTGTCGTTCCGGCTGAACGACATGGGCGTGGTCACGGGCGGCCCCGGCCAGTCCACCTGGTGGGACAAGGTGCCCTCCAAGTTCGAAAACTGGGGTGAAAACCATTTCCGCGCCGCGGGCTTCCGCGCGGTGCCGAACGCGGTCGTGCGCCGTTCCGCCTATATCGCGCCCAACGTCGTGCTGATGCCATCCTTCGTCAACCTCGGCGCCCATGTCGGCGAGGGTACGATGGTCGATACCTGGGCGACCGTCGGCTCCTGCGCGCAGATCGGCAAGAACGTGCATCTTTCGGGCGGCGTCGGAATCGGCGGCGTGCTGGAGCCGATGCAGGCCGGCCCGACGATCATTGAGGACAACTGCTTTATCGGCGCCCGCTCGGAGGTCGTCGAAGGCTGCATCATCCGCGAGGGCTCCGTGCTCGGCATGGGCGTCTTCATCGGCCAGTCGACGAAAATCGTCGACCGGGCGACCGGCTCGATCACCTACGGCGAAGTTCCACCCTATTCCGTCGTCGTCGCCGGCACGATGCCCGGCAAGCCGTTCCCGAACGGCGAACAGGGCCCGAGCCTCTACTGCGCCGTCATCGTCAAGCGCGTCGACGAGAGGACCCGTTCGAAGACGGGCATCAACGAACTGCTGCGGGACTGATCGCCGACCATGGCCGCAACCGATCCCGTAGACAACCTGCAGGCGCTCATTCGCTGCCGTTCGGTCACACCGATCGAGGGCGGAGCGCTCTCGGCGCTTGAAGCCGCACTGACCTCACTCGGCTTCAGGGTCGAGCGGATGGTGGCGACAGCAGACGGCACGCCGGACGTCGAGAACCTCTATGCCCGGCTCGGCAGCGAGGGACCGCACCTGATGTTTGCCGGCCATACGGATGTCGTTCCGCCCGGCGACGAGGGCGCCTGGTCGCATCCGCCGTTTGCGGCCGAAATTGCCAATGGGATGCTTTACGGTCGCGGCGCCGTCGACATGAAGGGCGGCATCGCCTGCTTCGTGGCGGCGGTTGCACGACATGTGGAGAAGCACGGACCGCCTGCGGGCTCTATCTCGCTGCTGATCACCGGCGACGAGGAAGGCCCGGCCGTCAACGGCACGGAGAAGCTGCTGACCTGGGCTTCCGAAAAGGGCGAGACATGGGACGCCTGCCTCGTCGGCGAGCCGACCAATCCGGATGTCCTCGGCGACATGATCAAGATCGGCCGGCGCGGGTCTCTGTCGGGCAAGATCACCGTCCACGGCGTGCAGGGCCATGCCGCCTATCCGCATCTGGCCGACAACCCGCTGCGCGGGCTGCTGCAGCTGACGCATGCGCTGATGGACCCACCCTTCGACCATGGCACGGACGACTTCCAGCCCTCCAATCTGGAGGTGACCACGATCGATGCGGGCAATCCGGCCGTCAACGTCATCCCGTCGAAGGCAACGGCGGCATTCAACATCCGCTTCAACGACAGCTGGACCGCCGACAGCCTGAAGGCGGAGATCATCCGCCGCCTGGACGCGGCTGCCGCCGACGGCGCCTTGCGGCCCGGGCGCTCGCCGGTCCGCTACGAGATCGCCTGGAGCGAGCGACCGAGCCATGTCTTCCTGACCCGCAACACTGCTCTGACCGCTTCGCTTTCCGAAGCCATAGAAACGGTCACCAGACAGACACCGATCCTCTCCACCACCGGCGGCACGTCGGATGCGCGGTTCATCAAGGACTACTGCCCGGTTGTTGAATTCGGCCTCGTCGGCCAGACCATGCACATGGTGGACGAGCGGGTTGCCGTTGCGGACCTCGAGACACTGACGCAGATCTATGGCGGCTTCATTGCGAAATGGTTCGACAATGCCCGGACTGAATGAAGTCAGGATCTATCTCTCCGGTCTCTGGCTCCTCATCCGCGGCGATGCGGGAGGATTGAAGCGCCTCGACGTCAGCGACCGCGGGCTGATGCGGTCCTTCTGGGCCATTCTCTTGTGCCTGCCTGCCATGGCGGCCTCATGGGTCTGGTGGCGCGCGCTCTATCTGCGAGGAATGCCGCAGGACACGGAGCTCGGCGGCATCTTCTTTTTCCGACTGGCCATGCTGGAGCTTGCCAACTGGCTTGTTCCGCTGGTGCTGATCGGCTTCATGGCCTGGGCGCTGGCGCTGGGGCGCAAGTATTACGCCATGGTGGTCGCGGTAAACTGGCTCTCGGTTCCCTTCGCCTATGCCTACGGGGCCCTCAGCCTGCTCCTGATGCTGGTGCCAGGCCTGACTGGATTGCTGTCGCTGATCTGGCTCTTCCTAATGATGGCGCTGGTGTTCTCGATATCGCGGATCTTCCGGATCATCTGCGGGCCGCATCCGCTGATGGTGGCGACGCTGACCATGGTGCTGATCATCCCGACAATGCTGCTCTCCGATACGATGGAGCGCTTCCTCGGCATCTATCCCGGCTGAGGATCAGAGGTCGCCCGGGTAATCCACCTTCATGAAATAAAGCCCTTCGGGCGGGGCCACCGGGCCGCAGGCCTTGCGGTCCTTGGCCTCCAATGCCGCGCGCACATCCTCAGGCGTCATCTTGTGCTCGCCCGCGAGCTTCAGCGTGCCTGCGAACGAGCGTATCTGATTGTGCAGGAAGCTCTGGGCGGAGGCGCGGATCTCGATAAGTTCGCCCTCCCGCGTCACGTCCAGCCGGTCGAGGGTGCGCATCGGGCTTTTCGCCTGGCAATGGGTCGAGCGGAAGGTGGTAAAGTCGTGGTGGCCGACGAGCATCTGCGCCGCCGCATGCATCGCCTCGTGGTCGAGCCCCTTTGGCAGCCACCAGGCCCGCTTCGCTTCCAGCGCCAGCGGCGCCGCGCGGCAGATGATCCGGTAGAGATAGTGGCGCCGCAGGGCGGAGAAACGGGCGTCGAAGCCGTCGTCCACTGCCTGGACGTCGAGGATCGCCAGCTTCTCTCTCTTCATTCCGAGGTGGGCATTGAGCGCGTTGCGCAGCTTGTGGGGCTCCCAGCTCCTCGAAATATCCGCATGAATGACCTGACCCATGGCGTGGACGCCGGAATCGGTGCGCCCTGCCCCGCGGATGGCGACCGTCTCGCCTGTCAGCGACAGGATTGCCTTTTCGATCGCCGCCTGCGCCGAATGCCCGTTCTCCTGCCGCTGCCAGCCGACATAGGGAGAACCGTCATATTCAACCGTCATGCGGTAGCGGGGCATCAGCCGAGCCTCATGCCGGGGAGGATCGGCGTGCCGCGCAGAAAGTCCGACGTATCAAGCGGCTTGCCGCCTGCCTTCTGGAGGCGAACGAGCCGGACGGCGCCACTGCCGCAGGCGACGGTAAGACGATCATCCAGAACGGTGCCCGGCTCGCCGTCCCAGGTTCCCAGTTCGGACGCCAGCACCTTGATGCGTTCGCTCTTGCCGTTGACGACAGCCTCCATCCAGGCGCCCGGAAAGGGCGCAAGGCCGCGGATGTGATTGTGGACGTCACGGGCGGGCCGCGAAAAATCGATGCGTGTCTCGTTCTTGTCGATCTTGGCGGCGTAGAGGACGCCGTCGTCTGACTGCGGCACCAGCGGCAGCTCGCCCGCTTCCAGCTTGTTCATCGCCTCGACCATGGCGCGGGCGCCGACGAGCATCAGCTGGTCATGGAGTTCGCCCGCGGTTGTGTTCTCGCCGATCTCGACCTCGCGGGCGAGTGCGACCGGACCGGTGTCCAGCCCCTTTTCCATCTGCATGACCATCATGCCGGTCTTGGCATCGCCCGCCATGATCGCCCTCTGGATCGGGGCCGCACCGCGCCAGCGCGGCAGCAGCGAGGCGTGGCCGTTGTAGCAGCCCAGCCGGGTGCCCTGGAGGATCGCTTCGGGAAGCAGCAGGCCGTAGGCGACGACGACCGCCACATCGGCCTTCAGGTCGCGGAACCGCTCCCGTTCTGCCTCTTCCTTGAAGTTCAGTGGCGTGAAGACCGGAATGCCCAGAAGCTCGGCCGCCTGGTGGACCGGCGATTTCTGCAGATCGAGCCCACGACGGCCGCCGGGCCGCGGCGGCTGGCTGTAGACCGCCGCGATTTCGTGGCCCGCGTCCTTCAAGGCGCGCAGCGTCGGTACGGAGAACTCTGGCGTTCCCATGAAGATGATGCGAAGCGTCATCGTGATCCCGTCTGCGTTCGAGTGCACTCAGGTGGCAGGCCGTCGATGCCGGAGCATCCACAGGCCGTCGTCAGACAACGCGTGAGCGGGCGGCCTTGGTGAACTTCTTGATCACCATCTCCCGCTTCAGCCGCGAAATGTGGTCGATGAACAGGATGCCGTTGAGATGGTCGATCTCGTGCTGCAGGCAGGTTGCCAGCAGGCCGTCTGCCTCGATTGTCTGCTTCTTGCCGTCGCGCCCGATGTACTGGACCGTGACGGTGGCCGGGCGTTCGACCTCGGCGTAGTAATCCGGGATCGAGAGACAGCCTTCCTCGTAGACGGAGCGGTCGTCGGATGTGGCAACGATTTCCGGGTTGATGAAGACCTGCGGCTTGTTCTCCTCGTCGTCGCGGGAGATATCGATCACCAGCAGCCGGCGCGGGACGCCGATCTGGACTGCGGCAAGGCCAATGCCCGGCGCATCGTACATCGTCTCCAACATGTCGTCGGCCAGGCGAAGCACTTCGGTGTCGACCTGCTCGAACGGCCTGGACGGCTGGCGGAGGATCGGATCGGGGAGAATGATAAGAGGCTTGATCGTCATCGCCTCCCATAGCGCATCTTTTTCGCGGATGGAACAGGTGAGAATGGTCTCTGAAGCGCTGCAGAGCCCCGATGTTCCTGTTTTGATCTTTCCACCCCTGCGATATCTGCTAGGGTGCGGGAATGGACAGCATCATCGCCCTTCTGCACACCTCGCTCCAGACCGCGCCGCCGACATTCTGGGTGATCCTCCTGATCGCGGCACTCGTCTGCGTAGCGGCGGTCTATGCCATTGCCTCTGCGCACCGCCGGGGCACGGAGGCGGCGCGCCAGGCGGCACAGGCGGAAGCAAGGCTGATCGAGCTCATGCGCCACCAGGCCGAGATGCAGGGACGCCTGGCGCATATGACGGAGACGCTGTCGCAACGGCAGTCGGAGCTCGGCCAGGCGGTCAACCAGCGGCTCGACGGAATGAGCCAGCGGCTGGGGAGCACGATCACGGAGCAGACGAAGTCGACGCACGAAAACCTGCGCCTGCTGCAGGAGCGGCTGGCCGTGATCGACGCGGCGCAGAACAACATCCAGAGCCTCGCCAAGGATGTCGTCGGTCTGCAGGCCATCCTCTCCAACAAGCAGACCCGCGGTGCCTTCGGCCAGGGGCGCATGGAGGCGATCGTCGCCGACGGGCTGCCGATGGGCGCCTATGAGTTCCAGACTCAGCTCTCCAACGGCAAGCGGCCGGACTGCACGATCAGAATGCCGAACGGGGCGCCGCCGCTGGTGATCGACGCTAAGTTTCCGCTGGAGGCCTGGAATATGTTTCACGATGTCGCGGCACCGGAGGCCCGCAAGGCGGCCGCGGCGCAGTTCCGCCGCGATCTCGAGGTGCACATCCGCGACATTGCCGAGAAATACCTGATCCCGCGCGAGACCCAGGAGATGGCCTTCCTGTTCGTGCCGTCGGAATCGATCTTCGCGGAGATCCACGAGCATTTCGACGGCGCCGTGCAGAAGGCGCAGCGCTTGCGCGTGGTGATCGTCTCGCCCTCGCTGCTGATGCTCTCGATCCAGGTGATCCAGGCGGTGCTCAAGGACCAGCGCATGCGCGAGCAGGCGCATCTGATCCAGGGCGAGGTGGCGCATCTGATGGAGGACCTTTCGCGTCTCGACGACAGGACCCGCAAGCTCCAGGGTCATTTTCAAGCGGCGCAGCGGGATGTGGAGCAGATCCTCACCTCCTCCGACAAACTCGTGAAGCGCGGCGCCAAGATCGGCGGGCTGGAACTGGCAAGCGCCACGGAGCCGGCCCCCGAGAGCGAACCGAGCCCGCCGCGGGCCGTGGAAAGCCGGAGCGGCCTGTTGAAGTTCCGGGTGGTTGACGAGGACTAAGCGCCTCGGGCAGTGTCGCCCCAATCTCACATCCTCAAGGCATCTCACATGATCACTGTCCTCGGCTCCATCAACATGGATCTCATCGCCACCACGGCGCGGCTGCCGGAGCCTGGCGAGACTGTTGCCGGCACCGGCTTTGCCACGGCTGCGGGCGGCAAGGGCGCCAACCAGGCGCTGGCAGCCCGGCGGGCGGGATCTGGCGTGCGCATGGTCGGCGCTGTTGGGGAAGACGAATTCGCTGGGCCGGCACTCGCGCTGCTGGACGAGGCCGGCGTCGATCTCACGGGCGTCAGTCCTGTCGAAGGCCCTACCGGAACCGCCCTCATCCTCGTCGGCGGAACCGGCGAGAACATGATCGTGGTCGTCCCCGGCGCCAACGGCACCGTGACGGACGTTCAGGCGACAACGGCGGTCGAGGCCATGTCGGACGGTGATATCCTGATGCTGCAGCTGGAAATTCCCGCCACGGCGGTCGAGGCGGCGCTGACGGCTGCCCGGGCCCGCGGCATCACCACGATCCTCAACACCGCGCCGCTGACCGACGAGGCGGCGCGACTGGCGGGGCTTGCGGATGTCGTCGTCGCCAACGAAACCGAATTCGAGCTGCTGTCCGGCCGTTCAGACCTCGACCCTGCGGCACGAGAGGAAGCCCTGCTGCAATTGCACCGTGAGACGGGGCAGACCTACGTCGTCACGCTCGGCGCGGATGGTGTCATCGCCGCGCGCGATGGGGCGCTGCACAGGGCGCAAGGCCTGAAGATCGAGCCCGTCGATACCGTCGGTGCCGGAGACACCTTCTGCGGCACTCTCGCAGCCGCCCTCGACAGCGGCATCGCCTTCGACCAGGCGCTGCGGCGAGCCGCCGTCGCCGGCTCGCTGGCCTGCCTGAAGCCCGGCGCCCAGCCTTCCATTCCGACAAAAGCCGAGGTTGAAGACCGGCTGCAGGGTTGACCGGCTAGAGCCGGCCGACCCGTTCCGTCAGCAGGTCGAAGAAGCCGTCGGCATCGACATTGCGCATGACCATGGCGTTCGGCTCCCGGCCCGAGACCCGCCACCAGTCGACGACCGTCATGCCGACCGTCAGCTCCGACTGCGTCTCGACCTCGACATTGCAATGGCGGCCGGAGAAGAGCTCGGGCTTCAACAGGTAAGCGATCACCGACGGATCATGCAGGGGTCCGCCGTCTGAGCCGTATTTCTCCTCGTCGAAGCGCTCGAAGAAGGCGAGCCAGTCGACCAGCACCTGGGCCGGGCGGGTCCCGAGCGCCGCGATTTTCGACACCCGGTCCTTGCGGGTGAGAAGCTGGTGGGTGATGTCGAGCGGCATCATCACGATCGGCATGCCTGACGCGAAGACGAGCGCGGCGGCTTCTGGATCGACATAGACATTGAACTCGGCGGCCGGAGTGATGTTGCCGCCTTCGAAGAAGCCGCCGCCCATCATCACCAGCTCCCTGACCCGACCGGCAATCGCAGGCTCCTTCCGGAGCGCGAGCGCAACGTTGGTAAGCGGGCCCAGCGTGCAGAGCGTGATCGAGCCCTCAGGCTCGCGCATGATCGTTTCGACGATGAAATCGACCGCAGGCTGTGAGCGAACGGCCATCGCTGGTTCCGGCAGATCGGCGCCGTCAAGACCTGTGCGGCCATGCACATGCTCGGCGGTGACCGGCTTGCGGACGAGCGGACGTTCCGCTCCCTCGTAGACGGCGGCATCGCTGTGGCCGCAAAGCTCGCAGATGATGCGGACGTTGCGGCTGGTGAACGACAGGGGGACGTTGCCGGCCACCGCCGTCAGGCCAAGCACTTCGATCTCGTCCGGACTTGCGAACGCCATCATGATGGCTGCTGCGTCGTCCTGTCCGGGATCGGTGTCTATGATGATCTTTATGCTCTCTGCCATGTCGAACCTTCATCCTGTTTGCGCACATTAGCTACACGCGCTCCCGGCGGCAGGCAATGGCGCCGCCGGCGGTGACCAGCGGCTTGCGCCTGATACCTTCTGTTCCCATATTGCGGGCGGATACGGTGCCGCCTGGCGGGCCGGAATCATGGTCGCTTTTGCAAGGACTGAACAATGAGCCGCATCACGCCGTTCGCGAGCCCGCTGCTTCTGGGCTTTGACGCCATGGAAAAGACGCTGGAGCGCCTGGCCAAGGCCAATGACGGATACCCGCCCTACAACATCGAACGGCTTCAGGCCGATCGCGCCGCAGATGAACCCGAGCGGTTGCGAATCACGCTGGCGGTTGCCGGCTTCAGCGAGGCCGAGCTGGAGGTGACGGTCGAGGAAAGCCAGCTGGTGATCCGCGGCCGGCAGGTCGATCAACCGGATCGCGACTATCTCTATCGCGGCATTGCAGCGCGCCAGTTCCAGCGCATGTTCGTACTGGCCGACGGCATGGAAGTGGCTGGGGCGGCGCTCAGAAACGGGCTTCTGTCCGTTGATCTCATCCGGCCAGAGGCAGCCCGCATGGTGCGAAAAATTAACATTTCCGCCTCAGAGTAGGACCAACGACATTAACGTCGTTACGCCCCTCAATGTCGGAGGCTGGAATGCTCCTGAAAGAAGCGAACACGCAGTTGACCCTTTCCGAACTTGCCCATCTGGGCGCCGGAGAAGTCGGCTACATTCGCAAAATACGGTCGGAAGATGTGTCGCGTTGCTTTCCCGAGGCACCGGACATGGATCCCAACCTTGATCTATGGGCGCTGTTTGGCGCCGATGGTACGCCGATCCTGCTGACCGACAACCGGTCCAGCACGTTCTTCAAGGCGGCCGAAGACGACCTGAAAACGGTCAGCCTGCACTAACCCATTTATCAGATCTTGCGGAATGAGAGGTAGGCGGACGAACGCCCCTCCCGGCGAGCCTTGGCTTCGTATCGCGTGCCAGGCCACCCCGCAAACGGCGTCAGCCAATCCGACGACTGCCCCGCCAGCCATTCGAACCCGCCATGATCCCTGCAATGGATCAGCGTCCAGTTGACGTAGGTATCAATGTCCGAGGCGAACTGAAACAATCCGCCCGGCTTCAGCACCCGATGGAACCGCTCCAGATTGACCTGGGAGACGAAGCGTCGCTTCCAGTGCTTCCGCTTCGGCCAGGGGTCGGGATAGAGCAGGTCGATGCGGTCGACCGAGCCTGCGGGCAGCCAATCCAGGACCTGCGTGGCATCATCGTCGTAGAGGCGAATGTTCTTCAGCCCCAGCTCCGTCACCCTCCCCACGAGCTTTGCCATGGAATTGACGAAGGGCTCGACGCCGATGAAGCCGGTCTGCGGGCATTCCTCGGCGCGATGGATCAGATGCTCGCCGCCGCCAAAGCCGATTTCCAGGCGTATCTCCGCGACCGGCACCGGGAAGAGCTGCTCCAGCCGGGCAGGAGCAGCCGCATCGAGATCAAGCTTCAAGGCCGGCAGAACCACCGCCAGGCCTTCCGCCTGGCGGTCCCGGAGCGGTTTTCCCTTGCGACGCCCGAAAAAGGCTTCGGTCGCGCGGCCTGGGCGCTGCTGGTCGGTCATAGGCGGGTCTTTCAAAATTGAAAAAGCGGGCGGCTCTGCGAGCCACCCGCTTTACAGTTTTCATGCAGGTTCCGTAAAGACCAATCAGGCGGCCTTCACCGCATCCTTCAGCGGCTTTGCCAGATCCACCTTCTCCCAGGAGAAGGAGCCATCGCGACCCGGCTTGCGGCCAAAGTGACCATAGGCTGCCGTCTTGGCGTAGATCGGCTTGTTGAGGTCGAGATGGCGGCGGATGCCGGAGGGTGACAGATCCATGACCTTGCGGATGGCGGCCTCGACCTGATCCTCGACGACATTCTTGCCGGTGCCGTGCAGATCCACGTAGACGGATACTGGCTGGGCAATGCCGATGGCATAGGCGATCTGGATCGTGCAACGGTCGGCGAGACCCGCGGCCACGACGTTCTTGGCGAGGTAGCGCGCGGCATAGGCGGCGGAACGGTCGACCTTGGTCGTGTCCTTGCCGGAGAAGGCGCCGCCGCCGTGGGGTGCTGCGCCGCCGTAGGTGTCGACGATGATCTTGCGGCCGGTGAGACCGGCATCGCCGTCCGGGCCACCGATCACGAACTTGCCGGTGGGGTTGATGTACCACTTGCAGTCGTCGGCGATCGGAAGCTCGCCGAAAGCTTCGCGGATGTAAGGCTCGACAACCGAGCGGACCTTCTTGGAATCCCAGGTCTCGTCGAGATGCTGGGTCGAGAGGACGATGGAGTCGACGCAGGCAGGCATGCCGTTTTCGTAGCGCACCGTCACCTGGCTCTTGGCGTCCGGACCGAGCTTGCCGACGTCGCCCTCGCCCGTCTTGCGAGCGGTCGCAAGAAGCTGAAGGATCTTGTGAGAGTAGTAGATCGGCGCCGGCATCAGGTCCGGGGTTTCCTTGCAGGCATAGCCGAACATGATGCCCTGGTCGCCAGCACCCTCGTCACCCTGCTTGTCGGCGGCGCTGTCCACGCCCATGGCAATGTCAGCGGACTGGGAATGCAGGAGAACGTCGATCTTGGCGGTCTTCCAGTGGAAGCCGTCCTGCTCGTAACCGATATCCCGGATGGCCTTGCGTGCGGCTGATTTGAACTTGGACGGGTTGATGACATCCTTGCCATCCTTGTCCTTCTTCATCAGGCTTGCCGGCAGACGCACTTCACCGGCGATCACCACGCGGTTGGTGGTGGCAAGGGTCTCGCAAGCAATGCGGACCGACCATGGATCCGTCCCCGATTTCCCCGCCTCGCGGTATACCAGATCGACGATCTCGTCGGAGATGCGGTCGCAAACCTTGTCGGGATGGCCTTCTGCCACCGACTCGCTGGTGAAGAGATAATTATCGCGCATTCCGGGATTCCCCTCAAAGAAATAACAGCCAATGTGTTAGTGGCTCACTCAGTCAAAGACAAGCGCATAAATATATCTTTATATCTCAAATCGTACCTGTGATTATTTCAGGCACAAAAAAAGCGGCTCGAGAGCCGCCTTTCAGAGAGTGTGGACCGTTACTCAGCATCGGCCTCGGCAGCCAGGGCCTTGACCAGGTCGACAAGACGCCGACGAACCTTGGGATCGGAAATCTTCACGAAGGCGCGGTTCAGCTGAAGCCCTTCGGAGGACGATAGGAAATCCACCACATAATTGGAGCTCGACGCCTCCTCCATGCCGCCCTGCTTGGCGGAATGGTCACCGGGCACGTCCTCGAAGAAGAAGGACACCGGCACGTTGAGAATGCTCGAGATATTCTGCAGCCGGCTCGCACCGACGCGGTTCGTACCCTTCTCGTATTTCTGGATCTGCTGGAAAGTGATGCCGAGGCTTTCCCCCAGCTTCTCCTGGCTCATTCCCAACATCGTCCGACGAAGCCGGATCCGACTTCCGACATGGATGTCGATCGGGTTCGGCTTCTTCTTATTCTCAATCATCATTGCGTCCTGACAAGTTGATATCAATGAACCGGTTTTGCTGATGATGCTCAAGCGTCTGTGGCTAATCCGTGACTAAATACAAACAACACCTTCATGAAATTTATGAAGTCCACTATGCAATTTTAGGGGTTTTGGGTCAATTCGCCGCGGATTTTAAACCCCTGCGAGCAAGCCATGCAATCAAGAACATGGATAACAGTATTAACCAATGATGAATTTCGCGGGCGGCACTGTCCCAGAGCCGTGCCGTTCTTTCCGGGACACGCGAATCAACGACGCCTTTCCGGTTAAACGCCAAGCCGGTGACGACCCGACCGAGAGGATCCACGACCGCAGAGATGCCACTGTTGGCATCGCGGATCAGCGGAACTCCTGTTTCCACTGCCCGGAGACGCGCCTGCTGAAAATGCTGATAGGGACCCGGTGTGTCTCCGAACCAGGCGTCGTTGGTGATGTTGAGGATGGCCGTGGCTTTGTTAATCTCTTCACTGATCTCGCCCGGGAAGATCGCTTCGTAACAGATCAGCGGATAAAGGGCCGTGCCGTTCGGCAGCGTCAGCAGGGAACGGGTTGCGGCTGCCGTGAAGCCGCCCGGAAGCGCAACCAGACTGTCCACGCCCCAATCCATCAACCAGTCCTCGAAGGGCACGTATTCGCCGAAAGGCGTCAGGTGGACCTTATCTGATGCACCCAGGATCTGGCCGTCGGAGTCGATCGCGTAAACCGAGTTGTAATACCTCGGCGCAGTTCCCGCAGCGGCATATTCGACCCGCACGGCACCAGCGATCAGTATCTGTCCATCCTGCAGCACCTCGGCTATCCGGGCGAGCGCATCCTGGTTTTCCATCAGGATGAAGGGCACCGATGTTTCCGGCCAGACGATGACGTCAGGCCTGCGGTCGCCCACCTGCGGCGGCAGTGCGGAGAGCGCCAGGTGCTCTTCGAAGATTTCGGCGCGGTCTGTGTTTTCCAGCTTTCGCGACTGATCGAGAACCGGCTGCACGAGGCGAACAACAGTTCCGGTCTCATCCGGCGTCGTGTCGACGGTCGTCAACCGGTAGGCACCGTAGCCGAGATGGGCTGCAAAGAGCAGGCTCGCGATGACAAGGCCGGTGCGCAATCCGCGGCGGGTTCCGAACAGGGCAGGCGCGGAGAACACGAAAACGGCAAGCGTCGTCACACCAAAGACGCCGATGACGGCGGCCGACTGCATCATCAACGGGATCGGCATGGCGCCATAGCCGATGGCGTTCCAGGGGAAACCCGTGGCCAGAAAGCTGCGCAGCCATTCGGTCAGCCCGAAACCGGCTGCAAGGGCCGCCAGGCGACCCAAACTGTCCGACCACAGCAGGTTTGCAAGGCTCGTTGCCAGGCCGTAAAACAATGCAAGGAACGCCGGCAGGCCGAATACTGCCAGGGGCAGCGCCCAGGCAAACTGGTCAGCTTCCACCAGAAGAGCATTGCCGAGCCACCAGAGACCGGCGACGAAATAGCCGAACCCGAACAGCCATCCGAGGAAAAAGGCCGATCGTAGCCGTGCCAGCAGGCCACTGTCGGGATGGGATGCCAGCCCGTCCATCAACCAGACGAGAAGCGTGAAGGAGATGAAGAGAGAGCCGAATAGTCCGAAGGGCGGCAAGGCCAGCGCGCCAAAGCCACCGGCCGCAAGCGCCAGCACGAGCCGCGGGACACCCCACAGAAGCATGACCTTCCCCGCAAGCCGCTCCATCAGGTCCCCTTCCCCTCGCGCACCCGAATCAGGACCGGAGTCTTGCAAAAATTGCGTCGTCTGTCGTCCGGCTGGCAAAGAAGAGGCTGATGACGCTCAATGCCGCTGCTCGCCGGCACCGGCGGCGGCCGGCACTGGAGCGGTCGGTGTGACAGTGGCTTCAGGAGCAATATACTCCGGCTCCCCCTTCACGTGACGCCGTCTCGCAAGCGTGCGTTTGCGGACAACCCGCACGCGCTTGATGCGACGCGGGTCTGCTTCCAGAATATGGAATTCGAAGCCCGGCACCGCCTGAACCACCTCGCCGCGCACCGGAATGCGCCCGAGCGCAGAGAAGATCAGGCCTCCGAGCGTATCGACATCGTCCAATTGGTCGCGGATGTCGAAATCGGACCCGATAGCTGCAGAAATTTCTTCGAGTTCAACACGGGCGTCGGCGACGAAGATGTCTTCGCCGACCTGGGAGAACATGACCTCGTCATCATCGTGTTCGTCCTCGACGTCGCCAATGACCATTTCGACGATGTCCTCGTGCGAGGCCAGTCCGTCGGTTCCGCCGTATTCGTCGATCACCAGGGCCATCTGGGTGCGCGCAGCCTGCATGCTCTGCATCAAATCAGAGGCAAGCATCGAGGGTGGCACAAACAGGATCTTGCGGATGAGCCCGGCTTCGGCAACCGTCTTGGTCAGGTCTACACGACCCAGATCGAAAGCGGCCTTGGGCACACGGCTCGGCTTTTCCGCTTTGTCATTGGCCATCGGCATGGGCTGTGCCGTCGCGGCGGTGGGCGCGGCACGAGGGACCGACCGCCGTTTGTTGCGCGCCTGCTTGGCAAGGTAGGACAGGAGGTCCCGGATGTGGACGAAGCCGCGCGGATCATCGAGCGTGTCGCAGTAGACGGGCATGCGCGAGCGACCGGTTTCCTCGAAGTAAATCATCAGCTCGCCGAGGGTCATCGTCATGTCGACGGCCTCGATATCGGCGCGCGGCACCATGATGTCCTCGACCCTGACCTCTCGAAAGCGCAGGATATTGTGCAGCATCGCCCGCTCTTCGGGCGAAAACGCACTGCTGACATTGGCGTCCGTCATCAGCGCGTCGGCCAGATCCTCACGGAGGCGCTCGCCCTGCGAAGGCCTCAGAAGCCGCAGCGCGCGGCCCCAGAAGGAAGACTGGCTGCGGGAGTTTTCATACCGTTGCGGACTACTGCCTTCTTCCGAAGCGTTGTCCGAACCGTCCTTGCCCTCTTGGGCAGTTGTCGTCGAAAAGTCGTTCATTGTTCCAAGCTAGGTGATCGGGTCTTGTCCCGCGTAGGGATCAGATAGGCCAAGCGTGGCCAAAATGCGAGTCTCCAACGCTTCCATCTTTTCGGCTTCGTCATTCTCTGTGTGGTCATAGCCGAACAGATGCAGGAAACCATGCACCAGAAGGTGGGTCAAATGGATTTCAGGAGACTTATCCAAGTCGGCGGCTTCCCGCTCCACGGTCTCACGCGCCACGACGATGTCTCCCAGCATCGGTCCCGGCATACCACCCGGCTGCAGAGGGTAAGCCGGAAAGGACAGAACATTGGTCGCCATGTCCTTGCCGCGCCACTCCGCATTGATCTCGCGGATCGCTTCGTCGTTTGCGAAGACGAGCGAAACCTCCACAGGATGCGCCGGATACGGCTGTCTTTCCGTCTCCGCCAGATAGTGCGCGGCGGCTAATAGAACTTTCTCGACGCGGCCCTGCAGCTCATCCTCTGCGGGCCATCCTTGGTCATCGACGCTGATCTGTATGTCCAGTTGGGGCATGCAAATGGCGACCGCAGCTAGCGGTCGGCCTCCTCGCTTTCCTGATGCACGGCATACTGGGAATCATAGGCGCGGACGATCCGTCCCACCAGCGGATGGCGGACCACGTCGGCATCGGTAAACCGCACAACGGAGATGCCTTCGACACCCTTCAGGATATGCAGCGCCTCGACAAGCCCGGATTTGACACCGCGCGGCAGATCCACCTGGCTCGGGTCGCCGGTGATCATCATGCGGGCGTTCTCGCCAAGCCTGGTCAGGAACATCTTCATCTGCATCGAGGTGGTGTTCTGCGCCTCATCGAGGATGACCGCGGCATTGGCGAGGGTGCGTCCACGCATGAAGGCGAGCGGCGCAATCTCGATCACGCCGGCGGTGATCGCGCGCTCGACCTTGTCGCCCGGGATCATGTCATAGAGCGCGTCGTAGAGCGGACGCAGATAGGGATCCACCTTGTCCTTCATGTCTCCCGGCAGGAAGCCGAGACGCTCGCCGGCTTCCACGGCTGGACGAGAAAGGATGATGCGATCGACGGCGCCGCGCTCCAGAAGCTGAGCGGCGTGGGCAACGGCCAGATAGGTCTTGCCGGTACCGGCAGGACCGACGCCGAAGACAAGCTCCGAGCGCTCCAGGGCGCGCATGTAGGCGTCCTGCGTCGGCGTACGGGCGGCGATCGTCTTCTTGCGCGTCGAGATCTGGGTCATCGACAGCTTGGCCTTGCGCTCCAGCGTCGGCAGCTGCAGCTGATCGTCGGCTGCAACGGCCATACGGATCGCACCTTCAACGTCGGAAGCTTCCACGCTCGCACCCTTCTGCACACGGTCGTAAAGATAATCCAGCGCCCGGCGCGCCTGGCTGGTCGCGGTCACGTCACCGGAAATCGTGACGGAATTGCCACGAGCGCGGGCATCCACGTGAAGCCGTTGCTCGAGCAGCTTCAGGTTCTGATCAAATTGTCCGAAAAGCTCGCTGGCGAACCTGTTGTTCTCGAACGTGAGTACGAAGTGGTTGGAGTCGGTCGCAGCCGTTTGGGGTTGGCGTGCGGGTGAGGAAACCAGTTCGTGTCCGTTCAACTAGGCAAGCTCCCGCCAGATGCTTCAAACTGCTACTAGACCCTGCGTCGGCTCTGCAAACAAGCTGTTCGGGCCAGTGCCAATGATTCGTACCGGAATAATGTCACCGATCTGCGATGTTTTTGCATCAACATTCACAGACTGAAGCCAAGGCGATCTTCCGATCAGCTGTCCGGGCATCCGGCCCGGCTTCTCGAGCAGCAGATCGACGACCTTTCCAACGCATGATTTGGCGAACGCGGCCTGCTGTTTCAAGAGCAGCGACTGAAGTCTTTCGAGGCGTTCGACCTTCACATCCTCGGGCACCTGGTCCGGCAGATCGGCACCGGGCGTTCCGGGACGGGTCGAATACTTGAACGAATACGCCTGGGCATAGTTCACGGCCTCGACCAGCCGCAGCGTCTCGTCGAAATCCGCATCTGTCTCGCCGGGAAAGCCGACGATGAAATCGCCAGACATGGCGATGTCGGACTTTGCCGCCCGGATCCGCTCGATCAGCTGCAGATACTCGGCTGCCGTGTGACGACGGTTCATCGCTCTCAGGATGCGGTCGGAGCCGGACTGCACCGGAAGATGCAGGTAGGGCATCAGAGCCCGCAGGTCGCGATGCGCTTCGATCAGCCGGTCATCCATGTCGCGCGGGTGGCTGGTGGTATAGCGCAGCCGCGCCAGACCCGGGATCTCGGCCAGCCTGTACAGGAGGTCGCCCAGACCCCATTCGCGCCCGTCGGGGCCTTCGGCACGCCAGGCGTTGACGTTCTGGCCAAGCAGGGTGATCTCGCGCACGCCGCTGTCGGCCAGGCGCGCTGCTTCCTCGAGGATCTGGCGCAGTGGCCGGGACACCTCGGCACCGCGGGTATAGGGGACGACGCAGAAGGTGCAAAACTTGTCGCACCCCTCCTGGACGGTGAGAAAGGCGGTCACGCCCCGGGCGCGGATGCTGGCCTTGCCGGCGGCCGGCAGGTGCTCGAACTTGTCCTCGACCGCGTAGTCCGTGTCGACGACTCGCGCACCCAGACGGGCGCGCCTCAATGCGTCCGGGAGCCGATGATAGGTCTGCGGCCCGATCACCACGTCCACCGACGGCTCACGCCGCAGGATCTCTTCGCCTTCGGCCTGTGCCACGCAGCCGGCAACGCCGATCATCAGTTCTTGCCCTGCGGCGTTGCGCGCCTTCTTCATGTCGCGCAGGCGGCCAAGCGCGGAATAGACCTTGTCGGCCGCCTTCTCACGAATATGGCAGGTGTTGAGGAGGATCAGGTGCGCCTCGCCCATCTCCTCCGTCGGCACATAGCCTTCGCTGGCCAGCGCATCGCCCATGCGGGCGGAATCATAGACGTTCATCTGGCAGCCATAGGTCTTGATGAAGACCTTGCGCGTGGGGGCGCCAGCCGGGTTTTCAGCAGGAGAAGTGGGGATCACGGTATCGGTGCTCATAGGCGGCTCTTTACCGCAAGATGGGCTGCATTAGAAGTGTCCAGTTAGCCGTAGTCGCGGCCGCGCAGGCAGGCGAGCAGCATGCGGCGGATCTGCGCTGCCACGTTCGCACTCAGAAGCTTGCGATTGTCTCCCGCCCTGAACTCCACCGTTTCGCCGAAGGAAACCTCCACATCGATGGCTTCCGCCTTCAGCACGCCCATCAGATGCGGGACGAGCTCGATATCGCCAGGCCAGGCGGCGATGGGGCGATGGTAGCGGCCCATGGCCATGCCATAAACGCGGGTATAGGCGATGGCGACCGGCTGGACGTGAACAATATTGCCCGGCACATGCGGGACGGCCGCAGCCGCCGCGCCGAAGAGCGAAGACTTGATGTCCAGGAGCCGGTTGCCGTCGGAGGTGGTTCCCTCCGGGAACAGAACGACGATCTCGCCGTCCGCCAACCGCTCGGCGATCTCCGTCACCTGGGCGCCGGCCTTGCGCTTGTCTTCGCGGGCCACGAAGATTGTCTTCTGCAGCTTGGCCAGAGGCCCGAACACCGGCCATTTCGCCACCTCCGACTTGGCGATGAAGGTGACGTCCGCAATCGCACCGAGGACGAGAATGTCCTTCCAGGAGGCATGGTTTGCCGCAAGCATGACCGGGCGACGTTTCTCCAACCGGCCATGTACGTGAATGCGGATGCCGAGGAGCCCACAGGCGGCCCGGTGCCAGAGGCGCGGGATGTAGCGCCGGATCTTCAGGTCGAGGGCGAGCGCCACCAGCTGAAACGGCAACAGCGCCAGCGTGACGATGGCCAGCGCAACAACGACGAACCCGATCCGCAGCCAGGTGATCAAGCGTCGTCCTTGTCCAGCGGGATACCGTAGAGTTCGAGGCGATGACCGACGAGACGGAAGCCGTGTTCGCGCGCGATACGCTCCTGCAGCGCCTCGATCTCCGGGGAGTGGAATTCGATGACGGTGCCGGATTTCACGTCGATCATGTGATCATGGTGCTCTTCCGGAACCGTCTCATAGCGCGAGCGACCATCGCGGAAATCATGCCGCTCGATGATTCCCTCGTCCTCGAACAGCTTCACCGTGCGATAGACGGTGGAGATGGAGATGCGGGGATCGACCTTGGACGAGCGCCGGTACAGTTCCTCGACGTCCGGATGGTCGTCGGACTCCTGCAGGATGCGGGCAATCACGCGGCGCTGATCCGTCATGCGCATGCCCTTTACGGCGCACAGTTCCTCCAGCGTGTGGGAAAGATCTGTCATGACGTTGCCGCCTTCACTCAGTTCACAGTTCGTTGGAACTAGCGAAGATCGCGCTTCATGACAAGCGCTGCGGACTTCGTCCCATCGGAGTTGGAATAATAGGCCGGACGCTCCGCAACCGTCTGGAAACTCAGTTTGCGGTAGAGCCCGACCGCAGCCTCATTGGCTGCCTCCACCTCCAGGAAGATCACCTCGGCTCCACGCTGGCTCGCCTCGCGCAGGGCCGCCTGCATCAGACGCCAGCCCAGCCCGGACCTGCCGAATTTTGCCGACACCGCGATGGACAGGATTTCGGCCTCACCCGCAGTCTCGCGGGCCAGAACGAAGCCGCCGATCGGCCGCGAGAAAAACGCGTTCGTCTGGCGGGCCACGAAGCCGAAGACGTTCGGCTGCAGGAGGAGGCTCAGGAATTCGCCGTCGTTCCATTGCCGTGGGAAGCGCTGGCCATGGAGGAGGGACGCCTCAAAGCAGTCGTCGGGCAGCCAGGGGACGATTTCGAAAAAGGGCTTCCATTGCAGATAGGCGTCGATCATCGAACTTAAGCCCGGGCAAGTGCATAGCCAGTTTGTGGCTTGGCATCCGGCCCCCGCAGATACAGCGGCTTGGGCTTCGATGCACCCGCGACTTTCGCCGCACCCAAGCGGGCGACCGTCGCGATGTCGAAGCGGTCGCCGCCCGAGGCCTCTGTAGACGCGCCGAGCACCAAGGGTCTCCCTGATCCGCTCAAATCGGCAGACAGGGTGGCCACCAGTGCGGCAGTTTCCCCAGGCGACATGGCCACCGGATCACCCAAAGGGCTGCCATCGGCGGCAAAGGCCTGAACGTAGAGTTCGCCGCGCTTGGCATCCATCGCGACGACGACAGGCCTTCGCGGATTTCCTTCGAGATATCCAAGTGCAAGTGCTTCGAGCGTGGTAACGCCGACGCATTCGGCGCCGAGGGCCAGGGCAAGGCCCCTTGCCGTCGCGACGCCCACGCGGATGCCCGTGAACGAGCCGGGGCCAATCACGACAGCGATCCGTCCGACTTCGCTCAGGTCTCGACCCGCCTGCGACAGCGCCTCGTCGATCACGGCCATAAGCCTTTCGGCATGGCCCTTGCCGATCATATCGGTGACGGCAGCGAGAACCTGACCGGTGTCGCTGTCAAAGACCGCAGCGGAGCAATCCACCCCGGCCGTATCGATTGCCAAGATTATCATCCGCCGAGGGCAGCCTTAAAGCGCTTCGACCGCCTGCACTTCCGGCACGAAGTGGCGAAGCAGATTCTGGACGCCGTGCTTCAGCGTCGCAGTCGAGGACGGGCAACCGGAACAGGCGCCCTTCATGTTGAGATAGACCGTGCCGTCCTTGAAGCCCTTGAAGGTGATGTCGCCACCGTCCTGCGCAACGGCCGGACGAACGCGGGTCTCCAGGAGTTCCTTGATGGTGGCAACGAGCGTCTCGTCGCCTGCGTCGTAGAACTCGCCCTCTTCGTCGGAAATCTCGGCCGTGCTGGTGCCGCCGCCCATGACCGGCTGGCCGGACATGAAGTGCTCCATGATCGAGCCGAGAATTGCCGGCTTCATGTGCTGCCACTCGCCAACGTCCTTGGTAACGGTGATGAAGTCATAGCCCAGGTAAACGCCGGTCACGCCGGGCACCGCGAACAGGCGCGACGCCAAGGGCGATGCGTCAGCTTCGCCGGTGTTGCGGAAATCGGCGGTGCCTTTCTCCATGACGACCTTGCCGGGCAGGAATTTCAGGGTCGCCGGGTTCGGCGTTGCCTCGGTCTGGATGAACATCTTGCATCTCCTGAGGGCCGAATGGCACCTTCACTTTAGAATTCTTCCAAAGAAGATAATCCCAATCATCTTTGCGTTCAAGTGCGCCTTCGGAAAACCTCCGTCAAGGCCGGTCAGCAGAGCGCATCGATTTCCTCATCCGTGAGGCTGTCTGGAAGAACGGTGACGGGGATCGGGAAGATTGCGCCACGGCCGGCAATGGCCGAAACCAGAGGGCCCGGCCCTTCCTTTGCAGAGGCTGCCGCGAGAACGAGGATCGCGATATCCCGATCTTCCTCCACCAAGGCATTGATCTCTTCCGTCGCGTTGCCCTCGCGAATGACAATTTCCGGATCGGTTCCGATGCTCTCGCGCACCTTCTGGGCCGCCTTTGCCATGATGGCCTCGGCTTCCTCACGGGCTTCCGCGCGCATGATCGCCTCTACGCCGAGCCACTGCTGGAAATCCCCTTCCGGAATGACAAACAGCAGAACAAGCCCGCCGTTGGAGTTCTTGGCGCGCCGCCCTGCATAGTGAACGGCGCGCTCACATTCGGGCGTGCCGTCGATGATGGCCATGAACTTGCGGCGATGCCCTTCGAGGCGCGAAAGTCGTTTCGATACCATGGCAGATCTCTTCCTCCCCGATCTCGACCCAACGGGCCGAGTTGCGGAATTTATACCAAAGCCGGGAAATGAAAACCGGCCCCACTGCAGCCATCAGACACGATCAGCGCAGGAACCCGATGATGTCGAAGACTTCCGCCATCACCTTCTCGGCCCTTGCCCTCGCCCTTTCCCCGCCGTCGCGCAGAATGGCGTCGATATGGGTCGTATCGCCCATCAGGCGGCGCATTTCCTCCGTGATGGGGGACAGCACGTGAACGGCAAGATCGGCAAGCGCCGGCTTGAAGGCGGAAAACTGCTGTCCGCCAAACTCCTGGAGGACGTCGTCCTTCGTGCGGTCGGCGAGCGCGGCATAGATGCCGACGAGATTTTCGGCTTCCGGACGCCCCTTCAGGCCCTCGACCTCGCTTGGCAGCGAATCGGGATCGGTCTTGGCCTTGCGGATCTTCTTCAGAATGGTCTCGGCATCGTCCATCAGGTTGATGCGCGACAGGTCCGACGGGTCGGACTTAGACATCTTCTTCGTACCGTCCTTCAGCGACATGACGCGTGGCGCCGGACCCTCGATCAGCGGCTCGACCAAAGGGAAATAGCCGTGGATCGGTTCTTCGCCGACAACCATGTCCACACCCGCGCCGGTTTCCCGGATCTTCTGCTGGAAGTCGATGTTGAACTTCTGGGCGATGTCGCGAGCCAGCTCGAGGTGCTGCTTCTGGTCGTCGCCGACGGGAACATGGGTGGCCCGGTAGACAAGAATATCCGCAGCCATCAGGCTCGGATAGGCGAGCAGGCCCAACGAGGCGTTCTCACGGTCCTTGCCGGCCTTGTCCTTGAACTGCGTCATGCGGTTCATCCAGCCGATGCGCGCCACGCAGTTGAAGATCCAGGCGAGTTCCGCGTGTTGCGGAACGGCCGATTGATTGAAGACGATGTGCTTGACCGGATCGACGCCCGACGCAATGAACGCGGCCGCGATGGAGCGGATCTGGTTGCGCAGGTCGTCGTGCACGAGCTGGGCGGTGATGGCATGCAGGTCGACGACGCAATAAATGCAGTCGTTGTTCTCCTGCAGCGCCACGAATTTGCGGATGGCGCCGAGATAGTTTCCGAGGTGCAGGTTCCCGGTCGGCTGGACGCCCGAGAAGACGAGCGGCTGGAAGGTGGTCATGATGTCCTCAATAGGCTTGTGGAAGGCCCCAGGCCGAAAGGCCATGTTGCTAACGACGGCGCTTATGCACGCCGGCGTGGGCCCGATCAAGTAGAGGCGAGGGTCGTGCCACGGCCTCAATCACGCGATCTCGTCTTATTTTCGTCACATTTCGAGCTGGTCGGCGGTGCGCCTGCTTCGCCAGACGCTTTTGAAGCGGCTTTCCTGCATATTTTCAGAGCAAGGAGCGGGCTTTTCCTCGCACTTCTGCATAGCTTCCTATCAATTCGGATCAGCCTGATTCGTAAGGAACTTTGGAATGTTCTACCCGGTGGGATCGACTTTCCCGCCCACAGGATGCATTGCAGCAAAGACTTAACCATTGGAGCCAGCAACAAACCTCCATATTTGCGCCATCTTCTGAAACGATTTTCCGCCACACCAAAACCGGCCTGGATGAACCCGGGCCCACCGTGGGGGATACCATGCGCATTGTTTATCGTGTCGCGCTTGCCTCTCTTCTCTCGCTCAGCCTGGGCGGGATTGCAGAAGCCGACAGCAGCCAGAAGCGTCGTGGCAACATCTTCAAGCATGATTACACCGCTGCCTATACGGTTCAGCGAGTAAGCGTCAGGACGAGTTGCTTTCCGAGCAAGCTAAAGGCGATCCTGGCCCATATTGCGGTCCAGACCGGCAAGAAGCCCATGGTCACCTCCGGGCACAGACCCCGTTCGGGCCGCTCGCAGCATAGCCACTGCTACGCGGCCGATATCCGGGTGCCAGGGGTTTCGGAGAAGACCATTCTTGCCGCAGCAGCGTCCGCGCCGGGGATTGGCGGGATTGGACGATACTGCAATGGTCTCGTTCATGTCGATATTGGCCCCAAGCGTCGCTGGAACCACTGCGGTCGCCGCAAATAGGCCTCAGACCTTTGGTGACTTGCGCTTGAGGTTCCTGCGGATCATTCCGGTATCAGCGCCGCCGATGATAAAGGCGACCGGGAAATAAACCAGCATTGCGAAGACCAGGAGGCAGGCCAGTGCGGCCACCTGCTGGAGGAGCGGCACCTCCGGCGCGAGCCATGGCGCCGCGTATGGCAGGGCGTAGACCAGTGCCGTCGCCATCAGGCCCGTCGAGACCAGGAGAAGCAGTGTCCGCCTCAGCAGGGCCCATTCCCACGGCAGGTCACCTCGCCAGAGCAACGTGGAAAAGAGAAGCGTGGCGTTGATCCAGCCAGCAGTGGCTTCAGCTGTGGCAATCCCCTGTTCGGCAAGGATCGGGAAAAGCGCGATCGCCAGGACAGAGTTGACGACCACCGATACAATCGTGAAGCGCATCGGCGTGCGGGTGTCTTCGCGCGCGTAAAACCCGGGCTGCAGCGCCTTGATCAGCACGAAGCCCGGCAGGCCGATCCCGTATACCGCCAGGATCGAGGCCACGACTGCGGAATTTTCCGCCGAGAATGCACCGCGTTCGTAGAGCACGCGGATGATGGGTTCGGACAGGATCCAGAGGCCCGCCGCCGCCGGCAGCGTCAGGAACAGCACGAATTCGAGCGAGCGGTTCTGGATGCCCGCGGCCTCCCTCATGTGCCCGCCCTTCAGCGCGCGCGACAGTTCCGGAAGCAGCACGACCCCTACCGCGACGCCGACCACGCCCAGGGGCAGCTGGTAGATCCGGTCGGCATACTGAAGCGCGGCAATGGCTCCCTCCTTGGTTGAGGCAATGGCCTGGCCGATCACCTGGTTGATCTGCGTGACGCCGCCGGTAATGGCCGCCGGCACGGCAAGAACGAGAAGCCGCTTGACGTTCGGCGTCATTCTCGGCCGCCGGAAGCCGATCCTGATGCCCGCATGGCGGACGCCGAAGTAGACTACGGCGAGCTGCAACACACCGGCTATCAGAACGCTCCAAGATAGATACCAGGCCGTCAGCAATGCATCCGCGCCGCTCCACCAGGCGTAGCCAAGGGCGGCAATCATCACGATGTTCAGGAAGACGGGCGCTATGGCTGCCGCGAAGAAATGGTGCAGCGAGTTGAGCATGCCGCTCATCATGGCCGTTAGCGACATGCACATCAGATAAGGGAACATCACCGCGGCAAGCCGGACGGTCAGCGCCGACTTCTCCGGATCATCGGCGAACCCTGGCGCAATGATCCAGTCGACCAGCCAGGGCATGGCCAGTTCCATGCCGATGGTGATCAGCATCAGCACGGAGAAGAGGACGCCGAAAACCTCCTCGGAAAACCGCCTGGCGCCATCCACGCCATTGGTCTCGATCTCCTTGGAGAAGAGCGGCACGAAGGCGGCGTTGAAGGCGCCTTCCGCGAACAGGCGCCGGAACAGGTTGGGAAAGCGGAAGGCGGCATAGAAGACGTCCGCCATTGGGCCGGTCCCGAGAGCCGCAGCCATCATTGTCTCACGGGCAAAGCCGAAGAGACGGCTGCCCAGCGTGGCGCCGCCGACGGTCGCGAATTTTCTGACGAGGCTCATGCTTCTGCCGCCTTTGGCCGGCGCTGTGCCGGTTGTGCACGTCGATTGGGTGCCGGTGCTGGAGCGATGATGCCCGACGGCATGCCGCGCCTCAGCTCGTCCTCCTGCTCGCTCATCACCGCCTTCAACCGAGCCGTGATACTGCCCTGGCGGTTTTCATTGGTGATCTTCGATCCCAGAAGATCGGTGACATAGAAGGTGTCGATGACCTTTTCGCCGAATGTCGTAATGCGGGCGGAGTGGATGTCGAGGGACAGGTCGGCCAGCACGGCGGTGATCTCCGCCAGAAGGCCGGTCCGGTCGAGGCACTCGACCTCGATGACCGTGAACTTGTTCGACAGCCCGTTCGAAAGGATGACCGATGGCGGGATCTGGAAGGTCTTGTTACGCTTCTTGCCCTTGGCACGGGTGGCAATGACCTCGGGCAGCCGCTTCTTGCCCGACAGCACGTCCTCGATCATCTTGCCGATCGTTGCCGCCCGGCGCGTCTCGTCCTCGTCGATCGCAAACTCGCGGTTGATCAGGATCGTATCCAGCGCCCGGCCGTCGGTCGTCGTGAAGATCTGGGCATCCGCGATATTGGCGCCCGCCGCCGCACAGGCGCCGGCAATGATCGACAGCAGCCGGGGATGGTCCGGCGCGAGCACGGTGATTTCGGTGATCGCGTGGAAGGAGTGCGTGCGCACCATGGTCGCCAGCACATGCCCGGCGCGGTCGGTCTCGCGGATGAAGTGTGCGTGACGAACCTGATCGTGGAGGGCGACCGAAAGCAGATAAGGCTGGTAATGCAGCGTCGAGTAGACGCGGCGATCCTTCTGGCTCCAGTCCGACAGGGCCTGGAAAAGCTCCTCCTCTGCGTGCTTCGCCCGCTCCTTGCGCGAGACCTCCGAGAAGCCGCCGGAGAGCAGGAGCTCCGTCTCGTAATAGAGGGTGCGCAGCAACTGGCCCTTCCAGCCGTTCCAGACGCCGGGGCCGACGGCGCGGATGTCGCAGATCGTCAGGATCAGCAGCAACCGCAGCCGATCCATCGACTGCACCTTCTCGGCAAAGTCGGTGATGGTCTTGCGGTCATGCAGATCGCGGGTCTGGGCGGTCATCGACATGATCAGATGCTCTTCTATGAGCCAGACCACCAGTTCCGTCTGCTTGGCGTTCAGACCGAGGCGCGGGCAAAGCTTGCGGGCAATGCGGGCGCCGGCAATGGAATGGTCCTCCTGACGCCCCTTGGCAATGTCGTGGAGCAGCACCGCGACGTAGAGCGCGTCGCGTTCCTCGACCGAGGGCATCAGCTTGTTGGCCAGCGGGTGAATGTCGGCAGCCTTGCCCTGATCGACCTCCGACAGCGCCTCCACCGAACGGAGCAGGTGCTCGTCCACCGTATAGTGGTGATACATGTTGAACTGCATCATCGAGACGATCCGCCCGAAATCCGGAATGAACCGTCCCAGCACGCCCGCCTCGTTCATCCGCCTCAGCATCAGCTCCGGAGCGCGCCGCGAGGTCAGCATGGACAGGAACAGGCGGTTGGCCTCCTCGTCCTCGCGCACCTCGTCGTTGATCAGCGACAGGGAGCGCGTCACGCGTTTCAGGGCGTCCGGGTGAAATTCCAGATCGTTGATGTCGGCAACGTGAAAGAGCCGGATGATATTGACCGGATCGCGCTTGAAGACATCGGGATCGGCGAGCGTGATGCGACCGCGATCCTGTACGAAGTCCACCGTGCCGGGGATCTTGTGGACGCGTTTGGTGAACCGGGAAATGACGTTCTTGAGCCCGGGCGCCTCCTTGGCCTGCTCGTCTTCCAGAGCTGCACAGAAGATGCGGGTCAGGTCGCCGACATCCTTGGCGACCAGGAAGTAGTGCTTCATGAAGCGTTCGACGGCCGCCAGGCCCGGACGCGTGTGATAGCCGAGGCTTTCAGCAATCTCCCGCTGGATGTCGAAGGACAGCCGCTCCTCTGCCTTGCCGGTCAGGAAGTGCATGTGGCAGCGCACGGCCCAGAGAAAATCGTCCGACTTCTGGAAGACCTTCCACTCGTGGCGCGACAGGACGCCGAGCTTGACTAGCTCCTGGGCGTCACGAATCCGGTAGTAGTATTTCGAGATCCAGAAGAGGGTGTGGAGGTCGCGCAGGCCGCCCTTGCCTTCCTTGACGTTCGGCTCGACCAGATACCGGGTGTCACCCGCCTTCTGGTGGCGCTGGTCGCGCTCGGCAAGCTTTGCCGCCACGAACTCAGGACCGGTACCGGCGACGATCTCCGTATCGAAGCGTCTCTCCAGGTCCGCGACCAGGGCCTCGTCGCCGCAGATGTAGCGGCTTTCCAGGATCGCCGTGCGGATCGTCATGTCGGTCTTGGCAAGCTGGATGCATTCCTCGACCGTGCGGGTGGCATGGCCGACCTTGAAGCCCATATCCCAGAGCACGTAGAGCAGGAACTCGACGGCCTTGCGCATCGCCTCGGAGTTCTTCGCCGGCAGCAGGAAGAGAAGATCGATATCGGAGCCCGGCGCCAGCGTATCGCGTCCGTAACCGCCGACAGCGGCGATGGCGACTCGCGCCGCTTCCGGTTGGACTTTCTCGGCGATCGTCTCGTGCAGAACCTGGATCAGCTGGTCCTGCAGCCATGACAACCGCCGTGCGCAGGCAAGCCCGCCGCCGTCCTTGTCGAGCAGGCTGCGGATTGTGCTGCGGCTTTCGGTGCTTGCCTTGCGCAGGATCGCGAGCAGCGCCGCACGCATCTCCAGTATCGTCTGGCTGTCGTCCTTGACCACCGCTTGGCACTGTGCCCGCAACTGGTCCACATCGAGAATGTCGGTGAAGTCGTTCACGTCTGTCGCCATGTCGTCCTGCTAATGCCAACCCCGGGCAGCCTATATCCGCTCCGAGGGATGCTGGACAATGTTTATCGCTGAAGGGTGTTCACACTTCGTGTGCGGCCAGGAACTCGGGTCCCCAAAAGGCCTGTTCATGCCGATTTGCCGCCATCTTATCCGGACTTGTCCCCTGCGCCTCGCCGCCATTGGGAGGGGCTGGTCCCGGTTACCCTGCGAAACTCGCGATTGAAGTTTGATTTTGTGCCAAAACCGGAGTCGAACATCACCGTGGTCAACGGCTTGTCGGTTTCCTGGAGCAGGCGGCAAGCCTCGCTGATGCGCCGATTGTTGACAAATTGCGAGACGTTCAGGCTCGTCACCCGATTGATTGCGGCAGAGACATCACGCGGCGGATGGCCGGCGCTGCGGGCGAGACGTGCCAAGCTCAGATCTTCACGGCCGTAAAGCTTGTCGCGCTCCAACGCGGCTTCCACCTTCGCCACCAGCAAACGGTCATCCGATGAAGGCTCGTCATCCACCGCCGCGACAACCGGCGCCAATGGCGACTGCGGTTCCGGCAGGAAATAATAGACGAGGACGACCGCGATGGCAGCCAGGTTCAGCAGACCGACGGCAACGGGCACCGCTGCCTGCCCATAGACCGAGGCGGCCAGCGAGACGAGTGTATCCGTGACAGCGAAGAAAATCATCAGCCCGGCCGTCAGCCGTGCAGCACGCAGAGCCGGGACTGCGCGATTGAGAGGTGCCTCCGCTACCGCGTCCGGATCGCTGACCGTCAGTCGGAAGAGCGAAATCCCATAGACAACGAAAGTCACCGCCAGCAAGGGGTCGACCAGCAGCGGAAGCGAGACCACCGCCAGGACCACCGACAGGGGCGCACCCAGATGCCACCAGACCGGCTTCATGGGTGAGGCGGCAAGGGCGCGGAAGGCAAGATAGGCGAGCGGCGGCATGACGGCCGCCGTTACCGGCTGAACGAACGCAAGGGCGTCAAGCCCATAGCCGAAGCGCAGGCCGACAATCATTCCCTGCAAAGCATAGGCGAACAGAAACACACGGAAGTAACGTCGCGAGCCAGGCACCTCCGCGCCCTGAAGCGCCCGATGGAGCACCAGTACGAAAAGCAGTCCCGCGACGAATGGCAGGGGAATGGAGAGCAAATGTGCCGCCTCGAAGACCTCATACGTGATCAAGGACGCCTTTAACATGTTTCGGGTCGACGTGCAGGAGCCGGTTGGCGCTTTTGAGCCTGTCACCAACCCGAGAGGTCAGATCATGCTTTCCAATCTTTCATCCTCCGCACTCTTTCTCCTGACGCTGTTGTCTTCCGTCATTGCGACCTTCGCATTCGAGGCCGGGACGGAGTGGATGACGATCCAGCCCTCACATCGCGACACACCGGAGACGGTGCTCATCACCTACCCGGCGAAGGCCTACGGCAACGCCTATACGCTTGGTGCCGACGATCTGTGGCAAGGCGTTCCCGCTCGCCGCCACGCGACGCCGGTTTTCGAGAAGTCTCCTCTGATCATTCTCTCGCACGGTTCCGGGGGCAATGCTGCGTCGCTCGGATGGCTTTCAACCGAACTCGCCCGCAATGGCTTCGTCGTGGCAGCACCAAACCACCTGCATTCGACATCCGGCGATTCTATTCCGATCGACAGCTTCAAGATCTGGGAGCGAGCTCAGGACATCTCCGCGCTTGCTACCCCAGCTGCTTCTTCAGCGCATAAAGCGCGTCCAGGGCATCTCGAGGAGTCATGTCGTCCGGGTTGATCGCCTTCAGCGCCTCCTCCAGCCTGGACGGGCCGGCTCTCTTCTGCTCCTCGCGGCGAACGGCGACCTGGAAGAGGGGCAGGTCGTCGATCAGCTGGCTGGCGGGGTTCTTCCGGTCGGAATCCTCCAGCTGCGTCAGCACATCACGGGCGCGGGCAACGACGGAGGCCGGCAGGCCGGCGAGCCTTGCCACCTGGATGCCATAGGAGCGATCGGCGGCACCGGGCCCGACCTCGTGCAGGAAGATGACGTCGCCGTCCCATTCCTTCACTCGCATCGTCGCATTGGAGAGGCGGTTCAGCTTCTCCGACAGCACGGTGAGCTCGTGAAAGTGGGTGGCGAACAGCCCACGACAGCGGTTGGCCTCGTGCAGGTGCTCGACGGCGGCCCAGGCAATCGACAGGCCATCGAAGGTCGCAGTGCCGCGGCCGATCTCGTCGAGGATGACGAGCGAGCGGTCGCTCGCCTGGTTGAGGATCGCTGCCGTCTCGACCATTTCCACCATGAAGGTCGAGCGGCCGCGGGCCAGATCGTCGGAGGCGCCGACGCGGGAAAACAGGCGGTCGACGATGCCGACATGGGCGGAGGCCGCCGGCACGAAAGAGCCCATCTGGGCGAGGATGGCGATCAGCGCGTTCTGGCGTAGGAAGGTCGACTTACCGCCCATGTTGGGACCGGTGAGCAGCCAGAGCGCTCCGAATTCACCATCGCCGGAGGGCGAGAGGTCACAGTCGTTGGCGATGAAGGGTCCGTCCGATTTCCGCCGCAGCGCCTGCTCCACAACCGGATGGCGACCGCCTTCAATGGCAAACATCCGCGACGCGTCGACCGTCGGACGGTGATAGCCCCATTCTTCGGCCAGCAGCGCAAGCCCTGCGGCGACATCGATTTCCGCGATGGCGCGGGCGCCCTTCTTGATCGCTTCGGCTTGCGCCGTCACTGCCTGAACCATGCGGCCGAAGGCCGAGAGTTCGATCGTCAGGGCACGGTCCGCGGCATTGGCGATCCGGCTTTCCAGATCGGCGAGCTCGGTGGTGGTGAAACGCATGGCATTCGCCATGGTCTGGCGATGGATGAAGCGGGCCTTGCCTTCCGCACTGTCGGTCATCGGCCCTGCATTGCCGGCGGTAACCTCGATGAAATAGCCGAGCACATTGTTGTGTTTGATCTTGAGCGAGCGGATGCCGGTCTCTTCGGCATACTGCAGCTGCAGGCCGGCAATGACGCGGCGAGACTGGTCGCGCAGGGCCCGCACTTCGTCAAGCTCGGCATCGGCACCATCGCGCAGGAAGCCGCCGTCGCGTTTCAGAAGCGGCAGTTCGTCGGCCAGCATTGCGCTCAGCTCTTGCTCGAGCGCCTCCGGCAGCGCCCTCAGATCGGCAAGCGCCCGGTCGAGTTCCTCCGGCAGCATGGCCTTTTCGAGATATTCCACGACCGCCCGCGCGGCTTCAAGTCCGTGGAGGATGGCGCCGAGATCGCGCGGGCCGCCGCGGTCGAGCGCCAGGCGCGACAGAGCCCGCGGCATGTCCGGCACCCGCTTCAGGGCCGTGCGCAGGTCGGAGCAGAGCGACGGCTCGCCGAGAAGAAAAGAGATGGAATCGAGCCTGCAATTGATCGGTTCCGGATCGGTCAGCGGCGACATCAGCCGCTCTGCCAGCAGGCGGGCGCCGCCGCCGGTCACCGTGCGGTCGATCGCCTTCAGAAGCGTCCCTTCCCGATCGCCCGATAGCGTCCGGGTGAGCTCCAGATTGCCGCGGGTGGCGGGATCGATGAAGAGTGTCGAGGCAGCACTTTCGCGCTCGGGAATGGCCAGCGGCGGCCGTTCGGCGATCTGCGTCTTCTCGACATATGCAATCGCCGCCGACGCAGCGGCAAGTTCGGCGCGGGAGAAGCTGCCGAAGCCATCCAGCGTGCCGACGCCGAAATAGCGGGTGATGCGGCCTTCGGCACTGGCGCTGTCGAAGAGGACCCCCGGCTGCGGCACCGCCACCTTGCCGAGCACGTCAAACACCGGCCTCAGCTCCGGATCGTGGAACATGGTGTCCGGCACGATCAGTTCGCGGGGCTCGATGCGCAGGATATCGGCCAGAAGCCGCGACTGGTCCGTCTCCGCCAGCCGGAAGACGCCCGTCGAGATATCGATCCAGGCGAGCGCCAGCAGCGGCTCCGAGGTGCCGCGGATACGGGCCAGCGCCATCAGGTAGTTGGATTCCGACGGCGAGAGGAGCTTGTCCTCGGTCAGCGTGCCCGGCGTCACCAGCCGCACGACGTCCCGCTTCACCACCGATTTCGAGCCGCGCTTGCGAGCTTCGGCCGGGTCTTCCACCTGCTCGCAGACGGCGACGCGAAAGCCGAGTGAGATCAGTTTCTGCAGGTAATCGTCGGCGGCGTGGATCGGCACGCCGCACATCGGAATGTCCTGCCCCATGTGCTGGCCCCGCTTCGTGAGTGTGATGCCGAGCGCGCGGGCCGCCTCCACCGCATCCTCGAAAAACAGCTCGTAGAAGTCGCCCATCCGGTAGAAGAGCAGCGAACCGGGGTTGTTCGCCTTGATCTCGATGTACTGCTCCATCATCGGCGTTGCCGTCGCACGGCTCTCGTCCGAGGCGAGTTCGGCGGCCGTCAGGGCGTCAATGGCGAAGCGTTGGTGCTGGGTCACGGGCCGATTTTCTGTTGCGGAAGCAGGTGGCCGACTCTATCGATGATGGCCCATGAAAGACAACCGATACCGCAGCCAGGAGGGTGGCTGCCCACAAAAAGCTGGAGGAGCTTTGCCATGAACGACAAGATCACCCGATCGCGCGCTTCCGTCACCGAACAGGAAGCCCTTGCGTTTCATGCCGAAGGGCGTCCCGGCAAGCTGGAAATCAACCCGACGAAGCCGATGGCGACGCAGCGCGACCTGTCGCTCGCCTACTCGCCGGGCGTGGCGGTGCCGGTGAAAGCCATCGCCGCCGATCCGGACTGCGCCTACGACTACACGACGCGCGGCAACATGGTCGCCGTCATCTCCAACGGCACGGCGATCCTCGGCCTCGGCAATCTCGGGGCGCTGGCATCGAAACCGGTGATGGAGGGCAAGGCGGTGCTCTTCAAGCGCTTCGCCGACGTCGATTCCATCGATCTCGAGGTCGACACGGAAAATGTCGACGAATTCATCAACTGCGTGCGTTTCCTCGGCCCCTCCTTCGGCGGCATCAACCTGGAGGACATTAAGGCGCCGGAGTGCTTCATCATCGAGAGCCGCCTGCGCGAACTCATGGACATCCCGGTGTTCCACGACGACCAGCACGGCACGGCGATCATCGCCGCAGCTGGCCTGATCAATGCGCTGGAACTGACGGGCCGGGATCTGACGACGACGAAACTCGTTTGCAACGGCGCGGGTGCGGCCGCCATCGCCTGCATGGAACTCATCAAGGCGATGGGCTTCAGTGCCGAGAACATCATCCTCTGCGACACCAAGGGCGTCATCTACCAGGGACGCACCGAGGGCATGAACCAGTGGAAATCCGCCCATGCCGCCAAGACGGACAAGCGGACGCTGGAAGAGGCAATGAAGGGTGCCGACGTCGTGTTCGGCCTCTCGCAGAAGGGTGCCTTTTCCGAGGAGATGATACGCTCCATGGCGGACAGGCCGATCATCTTCGCGATGGCCAACCCGGATCCGGAGATCACGCCCGAAGAGGTGGCCCGCATCCGCGACGACGCGATCATGGCGACAGGCCGTTCGGACTACCCGAACCAGGTGAACAACGTCCTGGGCTTTCCCTACATCTTCCGCGGCGCGCTCGACGTGCGGGCTTCGCAGATCAACGACGCGATGAAGATCGCGGCGGTGCGGGCGCTGGCCAATCTCGCCCGCGAAGACGTGCCGGACGATGTCGCCGCCGCCTACCAGGGCAACCGGCCGCGGTTCGGCTCGCAGTACATCATTCCCGTACCCTTCGACCCGCGACTGATCTCCGCCATCCCGGTCGCGGTGGCGGAAGCGGCCATGGAAAGCGGCGTCGCCCGGCGCAACATCACCGACCTCGCCGCCTATGGGCGCGAGCTTTCGGCACGCCGCGATCCGATGGCGGCGACCACGCAGGGGATCTACGAGCGGGTACGGCGCTTTCCCAAGCGGGTGGTCTTTGCGGAGGCCGAGGAGGAGCAGGTCATGCGCGCGGCGGTCTCCTTCGCCCACCACGGGCTTGGCACCGCGATTCTGCTTGGTCGCGACGACGTCATCCTGGCGACCGCCGAGAAGGCCGGCATCGACCTCGACCGGCCGGGCATCGAGATCGTCAACGCTCGGATCTCGGACCGGGTGGAGGTCTATATCGACCACCTTTTCGAAAGGCTGCAGCGGAAGGGCTTCCTGCTGCGCGACGTGCAGCGGCTCATTCACAACGACCGCAACCACTTTGCGGCCACCATGGTCGCTGTGGGCGATGCCGACGCCATGGTGACCGGCACCACCCGCAACTATGCGACCGCCCTTCAGGATGTGCGCCGCTGCATCGATACCAAGCCCGGACACCGGGTGATCGGGGTCTCGCTGGCGCTGTCGCGCGGCCGGACCGTGTTCGTCGCCGATACCGCCGTCCACGACATGCCGACGGCCGAGGAACTGGCCGACATCGCTGTCGAGGCCGCACGGGTGGCGCGACGCATGGGTTACGAGCCGCGGGTCGCCATGCTTGCCTATTCCACCTTCGGCCAGCCGACGGGAGAACGCTCCGAGCGGGTTCGCGAGGCGGTCAAGATCCTCGACAGGCGGCAAGTGGATTTCGAATACGATGGGGAAATGGCCGCCGACGTGGCGCTCAATCCGCAGCGCATGGAGCAGTATCCGTTCTGCCGGCTTTCGGGTACGGCGAACGTGCTCGTCATGCCGGCAATCCACTCGGCGTCGATCTCGACGCGGATGCTGCAGGAACTGGGCACGGCGACCGTCATCGGGCCGCTGCTGGTTGGTCTCGACAAATCGGTGCAGATCACCTCGATGGGCGCCAAGGATTCCGACATCGTCAACATGGCCGCGATCGCCGCCTACAACGCGGGCAGCTGAGGCCGCCGGCGCCGGCTTTCGCTTCAGCTGGCGAAGCGGCCGGCGTCGGCGCCGTAGTAGTTGATGTAGCGGCCGGAGATGGCGGAGATCGGCAGCACCACCAGGACATCGGTGGTGTTGAAGGCCTGGTCGACGACGGCGCCTTCGCCGATCATGGCACCGAGGCGGAGATAGCCCTTGATCAGCGGGGGCATGGCGTTCAGCGCCTTGCGGGCATTGGCCGCCTCGAGCGGCATCAGGTCCATCTCGCGGTAAAGCTCGGGTAAGGCGGAGACATGCCATTCGCCCTTCACGCGGGCGTTATGATGCAGGAAGGACAGCGCCAGTGCATGCTCTTCCGGGCGGGTGCCGAAGAAGGAGGCGCAGCCAAACATGGCCGACACGCCGTGCTTCAGGGCGTAGGCCCAGTTTCCCTGCCACAGCAGTTCCACCGTTCGCTTGGTGCGGTAGGCCGGCAGCACGCAGGACCGGCCAAGCTCCATGAACTTCTTTTCGGGGTGGCGGGCGAGCAGCGGCGCGATGTCAAATTCAGATTCCGAGTAGAAGCCGCCGTGGGCTCTGGCAACCGGCTGCTGCAACAGACGGTAGGTGCCGACGATCTGATCCTCTATGTCGCCTTCGATCGCCCGATCTACAACCAGGAGGTGATCGCAGACGGAATCGTAAGCGTCGAAATCGCGGCGCTGGCGCATGGCGTCCGCCGGCAGATGAGCCTTCATTTCTTCCACGAACACCCGGTAACGGACAGCCTGTGCCGCGTAGACTTCCCGCTCGGTGCGAGCGAGGCGCGTCTCGAGGCTGCCGATTCGCCCCAGCAGATCTCCCGCCTGGTCCGCCGGCAGCGACTGGCTGGGGTTAACGTTCACGTCATGCTTCAGGAGTTCGAGCGCCATGGCGATTTGCCCTACCGATTCAAGTCACCGCCAATAATCATGATCCCGCGACAGGAAAATGACAAGAATTGTAACAGCGGAGACCCCCTGCATAGACGGGATTTCCTTTGTTATTTGACGGCTGGGCAAGTGGTTCAAACACCGATCATCAACTGCGAGACGCCGAATCAGGCTTCTTCCTGGACCCCAGGATTTCGTCCAGAATGACCAGTCCGGCGCCGATGGAGATGAAGCTGTCGGCGAGGTTGAAGACGGCGAAGGACCATGTCCCGGTGTGGAAGAGGATGTAATCGACCACATGGCCGTAAAGAAAGCCGTCGATCAGATTGCCGATCGCTCCCGAGACAATGAGGGCGAAGCCCAGATGGGTCAGCGTTCGGTCTGCCGGCGTGCGTCGCCATAGCCAGATCACGAAGCCGACGATGACAATCCGCATGCCGATGATGAACTCGCGCTCCATGCCGGACAGCAGAGAAAATGCGACGCCGAGGTTGTAGGTTCGATAGAGGGCCAGCACCGGAAGAAGCGCGACGGCCTCCTGAAGCGGAAGATAGGCTTCGACGGCGAACTTGATCGCCTGATCGAGAATGACGGCGAGCAGGATGATGGCAACAGCCACCAGCGGCCGTGAGAAAATCGAGACGGCTCCGCTCATGGATCGGCATCCAGAGACAGGAGATGGCGACGCGCCTCAAACAGCATCACCGCTGTCGCCACCGCGAGGTTGAGGCTGTCGGCCCTGCCCTGCTGGGGGATCCGCACGAGCCGGTCTGCGGCCCTGGCAAGGCTGTCCGGAAGGCCGGACTGCTCGTTACCCATCAGTAAGGCGACCGGCTTCTTGACATAGTCCACCGTCCGGTAATCGACCGCACCGGCGAGATGGGTGGCAACAACCTCGACGCCGGCCCGTTTCTGCCAGGCCAGAAACTGATCCGGCGAGGCCTTGACCAGCGGCAGGGCGAAGACGGAGCCCATCGTTGCCCTGACCGTCTCCAGCGAAAAGGGATCGGTACACTCTCCGACCAGGATGACGCCCGAGGCCCCGGCTGCATCGGCCGTCCGGATGATCGTTCCGAGGTTGCCCGGATCGCGGACGCGGTCGAGCGCGACGAAGGTCTTGCCCTTGGCCGGATCCAGGGCCTCCAGCGTGCCCCAGCGCTGGTCGAAGATACCGACCACCATCTGCGGATTGTCACGGCGGGTGATCGAGGACAGGACCTTCTCGCTCACCTTGAGCACCAGGCCGCCCGTGGCGACCGTCTTTGCCGCGACCTGCTCGACGAGCGGCTTGCTCTTGGCTGCCTTCGCATAGACCAGCGTGCGGATCGTCCAGCCGAGTTCCAGCGCATCGATGACGAGCTTCAGGCCCTCCGCCATGAAGGTGCCGGTCTGCTCCCGGTCCTTCTTGCTGGTCAGCGCCTTGATGTCCTTGATGATGGGGTTTGAGAGGCTGGTAACCTCCTTCACCTGCCCGACCCGGCGCAGCCTAGCATCTCGTGTGTCGTCTTTCATTGCGGAATCCAGCGGCTGAAAAGGGAGGTGGAAAGTGCGCGGCCCGGGTCGTTGCCGTCCACACCGCCTTCGCGGATCACCAGCTCGCCCGATTCCACCACGCCGCCGGCGCCGCGCATGATGTCGCGCAGCAGCTCATGGGTGGAATAGAAACTGGCGCGGATCGAATAGGCGGTCAGCACCAGGCCGAGCGCCTGGGGCGACAGCAGCTCCCGGCAGATGTCGAGCATCAGCGGCAGGTGCTCGAAGAGGTGCCAGACCTCGCCGTTCGGGCCGCGCCCGAACTTCGGCGGATCGGTCAGGATGATGTCATAGCGGCTGCCGCGTCGTTCCTCGCGCTGGATGAACTTCATGGCGTCTTCGCAGATCCAGCGGATCGGGGCGCGCTCCAATCGGGACAGGGCCTGGTTCTCGCGGGCCCACCCGATCGCCTTCTTGGAGGCATCCACATGGGTGACCTCGGCGCCGGCGGCCGCGGCAACCAGGGAGGCGACACCCGTATAGCCGAAAAGATTGAGAACCTTGACGGGCCGACCGGCATTCTCGACCTGCTTCTTCATCCACTCCCAGTGGACGATCTGCTCAGGGAAAACGCCCACGTGGCGAAACGAGGTGAAGCGCCCGAGGAAATCGACGCCCAGCAGAGACAGAGGCCAGGTCTCGCCATGCGCTTCCTTGGGGAAGCGCCAGCGTCCCATGCCATCCTCATCGGTATCACCGGTGAAGACGGCATCCACATTGCTCCAGACACTTTCGCTCAGTGCCGGCTGCCACAGAGCCTGCGCTTCCGGCCGGATGATCCGGTAGGGACCGTATTGCTCGAGCTTCAGGGCATTGCCGCTGTCGACCAGATGAAAATCGCCGGCACCGGAGGACTGCAGGATCACCGGCACGCGTTCAGCTGGGCGATCACCCTGACGCGCCATCAGGCGGCGCTGCGGCAGCGCCTCTTCCGGCTTCGGCTTTGGGGCGGACGAGACGGTCGCCATCGGCCTGGCTGCGCCCGAAGGCGTGGCCGGGGCCCGGGGTTTTGCCGGCCTTCTGTCGGTGCGCTTGTCCTTGATCCTGACCATCGTCTTCCAGCTGTCTTATAGTTTGGGTGCAAATAGCATCCACCCGCCACTTGGCAAAGCGCTTTCCCCTGCCGTAACGTCCTCCTCCACGATCTGGGAGGAGATCCACATGGATGTTGACGGAGAAGAACGCATCGCTGCGCCACGCGACGTGGTGTGGCGCGCCTTGAACGACCCGGAAATCCTCAGGCAGTGCATTCCGGGGTGCCAGAGCCTGGAGAAGACGTCGCCGACCGAACTCGTGACG
This sequence comes from Rhizobium sp. PK7-22, assembly GCF_056530405.1. NCBI lineage: Bacteria > Pseudomonadati > Pseudomonadota > Alphaproteobacteria > Hyphomicrobiales > Rhizobiaceae > Rhizobium > Rhizobium sp. PK7-22. The sequence goes on along the minus strand of NZ_CP096514.1, from coordinate 1,105,149 downwards.
ACCGTCCGCATCAAGATCGGCCCCGTCGGCGCGTCCTTCAGCGGCGAGATCACGCTCTCCAACATCCATGCTCCGGAAAGCTATACCATCTCTGGGGAAGGCAAAGGCGGCATTGCAGGCTTCGGCAAGGGCGCTGCCGACGTCGTCCTGATCGAAGATGGCGACGAGACCATCCTGCGTTACGCTGCCAAGGCCCAGGTCGGGGGCAAGCTTGCCCAGCTTGGTTCACGTCTCATCGATTCCGCATCACGAAAGCTCGCGCAGCAGTTCTTCGCGGATTTCAATGCCGCCGTCGCGGCGGACGACCAGACTTGAGGGCGTTGCGGACAAAGGCGCCTTCCCTTCCTGAAACTCGGCATGATTTCCACGAATCAACGGCAAGCAGCAGCACCGCTGCCCTCAGATTTCCTCGGCCATTCGGCGCGTATATTAACGATGCGTTGACTTTCGAGACCTGCGACGCTAGAAGCGCGCCGCAATTGCAACGTACGCAAAAAGAACGACCCCCAATTTTCAGTCTCCAGGCCTCAAATTCATTCTCGTGCTCTGCGATGCGCTTGGATGAGGGGGCAGCATGGCGTAGACTGGACACGCAAGTCACGACAAGAAGGAATAAATCCATGAGTGTGCGTGTAAGTGGTAAGCAGATGGAAATCGGTGAATCGTTCCGCGAGCGGATCGAGACTCAGATTTCGGACGCTGTGACCAAGTACTTCGATGGGGGATACTCAGGCCAGGTGATCGTCGAGAAGGCCGGCTCGCGCTTTTCGAGCGATTGCAAGGTTCACCTCGACACAGGCGTCGTCCTGCATGCCGCCGGTGAGGCCAATGATCCGCAGCTGAGCTTTGACGCAGCCGCAGAGCGTATCGAGAAGCGCCTGCGCCGCTACAAGCGGAAGCTGAAGGACCACCATTCCGGCCCGCAGGGAAATGGCCATGCCGAAGTTGCCTACACCGTCATGGATGCTGTTCCGGACGATCATGACGAGGTCCCCGAGGATTTCGCGCCGACCATCGTGGCGGAAAGTTCCAAACAGCTGAGGACAATGTCGGTTGCCACTGCCGTGATGGCACTGGACATGACCGATGAACCTGTTCTCCTGTTCCGGTCTCCGGGAACGGAAGACCTTAACGTCGTCTATCGCCGCCAGGACGGCAATATTGGTTGGATCGACGCCGCCAATATCAAAGGCTAACGGATCTCTAGGCGAGCGTTGGCAACAGCGCTCGCTCCGCCCTCGCGGTGGCACAAAGGATGAAGAGAATGGCTTTGGCAGATTTGCTGCAGCAAGATGCAATTATTCCCGCCCTCAAGGTGAATTCCAAGAAACAGCTGCTGCAGGAGTTGGCTGCCAAGGCGGCAAAGCTGACGGGCGTGCCGGAGCGGGAGATCTTCGACGTCATCCTGCAGCGCGAGCGCCTCGGCTCGACCGGTGTCGGCCATGGAGTCGCCATTCCGCATGGCAAGCTCAGCAGCATCTCCTCGATCAAGGGCGTGTTCGCACGCCTCGACAGTGCCGTGGATTTCGAAGCGCTGGATGACGAACCGGTCGATCTCGTCTTTCTTCTGCTGGCCCCTGAAGGTGCCGGAGCCGATCACTTGAAGGCGCTGTCCCGAATTGCTCGCGTCCTTCGCGATCAGGAGATGGTCAACAAGCTGCGGCAGACCGATTCCGCTTCGGCGATCTACGCCTTCCTCAACGAGGAACAGGCGTCCAACGCGGCCTAATCCTTCGCTCATCCCGTTGCCCAAACGAAACCGCCTGCCACCGACGTGGCAGGCGGTTTGTTGTGACTGCGCCGCAGTTTTAGCCTTGAGCGTTTTCGGTCTTGGCCGTACCCGCTGCCGAAGGTTCAGCCTTGGGGCCGCCCTTGGAGACGCCGACCATGGCCGGTCGCAACACGCGATCACCGATGGTGAAGCCTGCCTGGACTACCTGCAGGACCGTGTTGTTGGGCACTTCAGGGTTGGGGATCTCGAACATCGCCTGGTGGAAGTTCGGGTCGAACTTCTGACCTTCCGCGTCGATCTTGCGGACGCCATGGCGCTCGAGGGCAGACAGCATCGAGCGTTCGGTCAATTCCACGCCTTCCAGAAGCGTCGCCAATGCCTGGTCGGCATTCTGACGAACATCTTCCGGAACGGCATCGAGTGCGCGACGCAGATTGTCGGACACCGCCAGCATGTCGCGCGCGAAACCGGCGACCGAATAGGACTTGGCGTCCTTGACGTCACGATCCGTCCGTCTGCGAAGGTTTTCCATTTCGGCCACCATGCGCAGGAAACGGTCGCGTATGTCGGCGTTCTCGGCTCTCAACACTTCCATCGGATCCGGCTCAGCCGCCGTCGCCTCGCCCGCCTCGTCGGATGCTGCGTCCTGCAGGGCTGACGCCACCGCTTCAGCGGTGTTGTCAGGGGCGTATTCGTTATGGCCCGCGTCAGGTCCGTTCTTCTTCGTCTCGTCGGTCATGACCTTCTCCGGTATTGTGGTTCAGAAACTCGTGCCCGATATCGAGGTTTGAACCTCAAAAATCAAGGCTTGGCAGGGGATGGTGTGGCTATAGCGGCTGGCGGGTCAGCCGTGCAAGAAGCTGGGCGGTGTAATCCACCATGGGCACCACGCGCGAATAGTTCAGCCGCGTTGGCCCGATGACGCCCACCGCCCCGACGATCCGCTCCTCCTGATCTCTGTAGGGCGCGACGATCAGCGACGAGCCCGACAGGGAGAACAGCTTGTTTTCGGAGCCAATGAAGATGCGCACGCCAGGCCCGGTTTCGGCAAGATCGAGGATCTCGATCAGGCTGTCCTTCTTCTCCAGATCGTCAAACAGCATGCGCAGCCGGTCGAGGTCGTCGACGTCGGTCATCCCCTCGAGGAGGTTGGCGCGGCCACGGACGATCAGCTGGTTGGGTTTGCCCTCTTCGCGGCTGCCGGACCAGACGGCCAGACCACGCTCCACCAGATCCTGGGACAGGATCGTCAACTCGTCCTGAACTTCCGCCTTCAGCGTCTGCAACTGGCCGCGGAGCTCGACCAGCGTCTGGCCGCTCAGGTGCGCGTTCAGGAAATTGGCGGCTTCGGTCAGCTGCGAGGAGGTGACGCCGGCCGGCAGATCGATGATGCGGTTTTCCACCTGATTGTGCTCGCCCACCAGCACCGCCAGGGCCTTGGTCGGCTCCAGCCGGATGAACTCCACGTGTTTCAGCACCGGGTCGCTCTTGGCGGTGATGACGATGCCGGCGCCGCGCGAAACGCCCGACAGCATACGGCTTGCCTCGTTCATCAGGCTTTCCATCGGCCGGTCGCGATCTTCCGGCCGGATCTGGCGCTCGATCGTCGTCCGTTCTTCCTCGGTGAGATCGCCCACCTGCATGAAGGCATCGACGAAGAAGCGCAGGCCAGACTGCGTCGGCAGGCGCCCCGCACTGATGTGCGGTGCATAGATGAGGCCCAGTTCCTCCAGATCGCTCATCACGTTGCGGACGGACGCGGGCGACAGCGACATCGGCAGGATGCGCGCCAGGTTTCTGGAGCCGAGTGGTTCTCCAGTCTCAAGATAGGTTTCCACAATACGGCGGAATATTTCGCGCGAACGGTCGTCCAGCCGGGTGGCGTTGTCCCCTCGTGCCATAAAGTCCATGGTTCGCTTCGAACCCTCTGATTGTCATCTGAACGTAAAATATAGTCTTTCCCCCATCACTCCGCCAACGGAAAATCCTTGGGAAGCGCGGCAGGACACCGTGAAGGCCCCTTTTCCTTTGCAAATGACCCGACGGCCCCTTAGAAGGCGCCTACACATTCTCGGGAGCACGATATGCGGCCTTCAGGCAGAAAAACCGACCAGATGCGCAAGGTTTCCTTCGAGCGCAACTTCTCCAAGCATGCGGAAGGCTCCTGCCTCGTCCGGTTCGGCGATACGCATGTGCTCTGCACGGCAAGTCTCGAAGAAAAGCCGCCGGCCTGGCTGCGCAACAGCGGCAAGGGCTGGGTGACAGCCGAATACGGCATGCTGCCGCGCGCAACCGGCGACCGCATGCGCCGTGAAGCTGCCGCCGGCAAGCAGGGCGGCCGCACACAGGAAATCCAGCGGCTGATCGGCCGCTCGCTGCGCGCCGTCGTCGATCTGACCGCACTCGGCGAAAAGCAGGTGACCATCGACTGTGACGTCATCCAGGCGGATGGCGGCACCCGGACGGCCGCCATCACCGGCGGCTGGATTGCCCTTCACGACTGCCTGAAGTGGATGGAAGCCCGGTCCATGGTGAAGCTCGACAAGGTCCTCAAGGATCATGTCGCCGCCATTTCCTGCGGCATCTTCGCCAACCAGCCGGTGATCGACCTCGACTACCTGGAGGATTCTGCCGCTGAGACCGACGCCAACTTCGTGCTGACCGGCACCGGCGGCATCGTCGAAATTCAGGGCACCGCGGAAGGTGCACCCTTCAGCGAGGAGGAATTCCTGTCGCTGCTGAAGCTTGCCAAGGCGGGCACCGAAGAGCTGGTCGCGATGCAGAAGCAGGCGATCGCTCAGTAACCAGGAGGCGCGGGTGACGGTGCTGATCGAGGGCATCCTGGAAACCGCACTCTATGCGGAAGATCTTGATGCCGCCGAACGCTTCTATGGCGAAGTGCTTGGCCTCAAGCGCGTGTTGCGCGCTGGCAACCGGCATGTCTTCTTCCGGTGCGGCGCCGGCATCCTGCTGATCTTCAATCCGGCGGAGACGGTAAAGCCGCCGCCGGAGAGTGCCCCGCAGGTACCACCGCATGGCGCCAGAGGCGCTGGGCATGCCTGTTTTCGGGTGGCCCGCCAGCATCTCGACGCTATGGCAGAGAGGCTCACGGGGGCCGGGATCGGCATCGAAAGCAACGTGACCTGGCCGAACGGCGCCCGATCCATTTACTTCCGCGACCCAGCGGGCAACAGTCTCGAATGTGCCGAGCCAGGCCTCTGGTCGATCGGCTGAGGTGATCCTGATGCGAAAGCTTGAAACCAAAACCATCGTCGTTGCCAGCCACAATGCCGGCAAGATCCGTGAAATCGCCGAGCTGATCGGTCCGTTCGGATTTTCCGCCAAGTCGGCTGCCGACCTGAACTTCGCGGAGCCGGACGAGACCGGCACCACGTTTGAGGAAAATGCGGCAATCAAGGCCCTGGCCTCGGCCAAGGCATCCGGACTGCCGGCGCTTTCGGACGATTCCGGGCTGGTGATCGACGCCCTGGACGGTGCGCCCGGCGTCTATACGGCCAATTGGGCCGAACGCGAGGACGGCACGCGCGATTTCGTCATGGCAATGGAAAAAGTCCAAAAGGCCCTGGCCGAACGCGGCGCCGTCAGCCGCGACCAGCGAACCGCGCGCTTCGTCAGCGTGCTCTGCCTTGCCTGGCCGGACGGCCATACCGAATATTTCCGCGGCGAGGTCGAAGGCATCGTCGCCTGGCCACCGCGGGGAGACAAGGGCTTCGGCTACGATCCGGTCTTTCAACCCGAAGGCCATGAGCTGACCTTCGGCGAAATGAGTTCGGATGAAAAACACGGCTGGCAGCGCGGCGAGCCGGAAGCCTTGTCGCACCGCGCCCGCGCCTTCAAGCGCTTCGTCGAAACCTGTCTGGAGGCCTGAGCCCCGTTGAATATCGACGCGCCCCTTCTTCCCGACACCGGCGAGCCCGGCTTCGGGATCTACCTGCATTGGCCGTTCTGCGCGGCCAAATGCCCCTACTGCGACTTCAACAGCCATGTGCGGCATCAGCCCGTGGACCAGCCGCGGTTCGCCGCTGCGCTGCTGCGCGAGATGGAGACCATGCGCCGGATGAGCGGTCCCAAGACCGTCACCAGCGTCTTTCTCGGCGGCGGCACGCCATCGCTGATGGACCCGGTGACCGTTCAGACGGTGATCGACGGCATTTCCCGCCACTGGCATATGCCCGACGGCATCGAAATCACCATGGAGGCCAACCCCTCGAGCGTCGAGGCCGAACGGTTTCGCGGCTACCGGGCGGCCGGCGTCAACCGCGTGTCGCTCGGCGTGCAGGCGCTGAACGATGCGGACCTGCGCTTTCTCGGCCGGCTGCACGATGTTTCAGACGCGCTGAAGGCGATCAAGCTTGCCCGTGACATCTTCCCGCGCATGAGCTTCGACCTGATCTACGCCCGCCCGCGCCAAACGATCGCGGCCTGGGAGGCTGAGTTGAACGAGGCCATTTCCTATGCGGTCGACCACCTCTCTCTCTACCAGCTGACCATCGAGGAGGGCACGCCCTTCTATGGGCTGCACAAGGCCGGCAAGCTCATCGTGCCGGACGGCGACGCCTCCGCGGATCTCTACGAGGCAACGCAGGAGATCACCGCCCGTCACGGAATGCCGGCCTACGAGGTCTCCAACCATGCGCAGCCGGGGGCGGAAAGCCGCCACAACCTGACCTACTGGCGCTACGGCGACTATGCGGGCATCGGCCCGGGTGCGCATGGGCGGCTGACGCGTGGCCCCTACAAGATTGCCACCGCCACGGAACGGCGCCCGGAAGCCTGGCTCGACCTGGTCGAAAGACAGGGCCACGGCATGGTGGACGAGGAAGAACTGGGGCGCGACGAACAGGCCGACGAGCTGCTGCTGATGGGACTGCGGCTGACCGAAGGCGTGGATCTTGCGCGCTGGCAGCAGCTATCGGGTCGCGATCCCGATCCGGCCCGAGAGCAGACCCTGCTGGAACACGGCTTCATCGAACGGCTCGGCAATTCGCGGCTGCGCTGTACGCCGTCGGGCATGCTGATCCTCGATTCCGTCGTCGCCGACCTCGCCTGCTGATCACGGCGCTCACGGCTTTCGGAGCCTTGAGAACCGTCAACGACCGAGCCTTCGTCGATGCGGCGATCCTTTTACAGCGAGCAAAAAAGCCCCGGCGTGATCCACGCCAGGGCTCAAGTCTTCACGCCTGGAGAAAATGCCTCCTCAGGCGTTGTTCTCGTTGATCAGCCGCTTCAACAGCTCGACTTCGTGGCAGAGCTTGGTGTCACCGGTGATCAGATCCTCGATCTTGCGCACGGCGTGCAGGACAGTGGTGTGGTCACGGCCACCGAACCGACGTCCGATTTCCGGGAAGGAGCGCGGCGTCAGGGTCTTTGCCAGATACATGGCGATCTGGCGTGGCTTGACCACGACGCGCGTGCGGCGATTGGAGACCAGCTCCTGGCGTGACACGTTGTAGTGGCGTGCGACGATGCGCTGGATGTCCTCGATGCGGACCCGCTTGGCTTCTCCCGTGCCGACCAGATGCACCAGGAGTTCGTCGACCCGCTCGAGCGAGAGCGACGGCTCGAAGGACTTGCGGAAGACCAGCTGATTGAAGGCACCCTCAAGGTCGCGGCCGCTGCTGGCGACACTGCGCGCCACATGCGAGAGAATTTCCACGGAGAAATCGAGCGACGGGTCGTCCTGCTGGGCAATCTCCAGGCGGCGCTTCAGCATTTCGAAGCGCATCTCGTAGTCGGGGCTTTCCATCTCGATGGCGACGCCGCCCTGGAGGCGCGAACGCACCCGCGGATCAAGCGATTCCAGCTCCCAAGGCGCACGATCGCCGGCGACGACCACCTGCTTGGCGCTGTCCAACAGCGTGTTGAGCAGATGGCAGAACTCGTTCTGGATCATCTTGCCCTGCAGGAACTGCATGTCGTCGATGATCAGCAGGTCGATATTGCGCAGCGAGTCCTTCAGCGTCAGGGCGTCGTTGTCGCGGATGGCGGTGGCAAAGCGCCACATGAAGTATTCTGCCGTCAGATAGACAACCCGCGGCGCACGCGCGCTGTTGACGGCAGCATTGGCGATGGCCTGCAAGAGGTGGGTCTTGCCCAGACCGACGCCGGAATGGATGAAGAGCGGGTTGAAGCGGACGGCGCCCGCGCCGGCCTCGGCGATCGTCTTGGCAGCGGCGAGGGCAACGCGGTTGGACGGACCTTCGATGTAGCTGTCAAAGGTGAAGCGCGAATCCAGTGGCGAACCGAACAAGGGACCGGCTGCCGCAGGCCGTGGGCCAAGCGACATGGGGAAGGACGCGATCTTGCCAGTATCACGCGCCGCGGAGCCTCGTGGAAACGTGGTCGGGGCGGATGCGGACGGAGCAGTCTCGGCCATCAGCGGGCGGTCTTCGCTGGCCACTGGACGGACGCTGCGGCTTGCGCTGCGCACCAGAATTTCAACCTTGAGAATGTCGGGATCTTCGGCCTGCAGAATGGTCGTGATCTGATCAAGATAGCGATTGTTGATCCAGGACTTCAGAAAGGTCGTGGGAACAGTGAGGCGGACGACGCTCTTGGAGATGGAGTGAAGCTTCAGGCGACCGAACCAGCTTGCGTATACGTCCTGACCGACTTGCGCCTTCAGACGCTTGCTGAATCGCTCAAACAGAGCCTCATGCTTCATGTCCGAAATGCCCCCTGCCGCCTGGGTCGTCGTCTTTGAATCGAGCGCCTGCCGCGCATGCTCCACATCGCCTGATGCGCGTGCCGATACGATGTTCGTCTGCATTTAACTTGCCGCCTTCCACATTTTTTCCATCCGCCAGCGCCTCGCGTCGCTGCCAGAAAAGGTCTTGTCCAAGAACGGAGCGTTCCCTTCATGAGACGCCCCGTCTCTCCCCTTCACGGCACCGCCTCCACATCGACCACAAGGGCACGAGTGGATCCGGTGTCGACGACCTTCCAGGAAGGTCATTCTTCTCCCGGTAAAGAACCATCCTCGTCATGGCCCCTCACAGGTAAATCTTCACCAGCCGAATGCAGGTATGCATCAAGCCACAGCGATCCGGCGCGTAAGACCCAGATGGACTCTCGCTGCACAACCGCTGGTTACATGAAGAGCGAGATGTCAATCCCGCTGCAAGGGTCCAAAGAGACCATGCTCCACAGCAGATGCTGCGACTGGCACTGGCCTCTTTCGTCGTTGTCCCCGTGCCCTTGCTGAGATCATTTAGGCAGGATCACGGACCAAGATCAATGGCGAAATTTACCCGCCATTAATCGCCGAGCGTTGACTCTTGCGCTCGCTTTGGCATCGCCTAAATCCTGCTCAGGAGAATCCCTGTCGAATCAATGACATTCAAAAATGGCGACCAAAAACGGCAGCAGTTCGCCGGAAAAATAAAATTTAACTTGACTCATTTTTGGGGTCGGACGGGAGGAGCATGAACCGTCATCACCTCAAGTACCTATTACAAGTCACTGAAATTTAACAATTATCTCTGTCGTCAGTCTGACATCAACGAAAGGATAGACAGTCACAATTTGAAGCAGCAGGCACGAATCAAGAAAGCCCGGCGGACCGCCAGGCTTATTCACTAATTCTTGATTATGATGATTAGGCGGAGAGCGCCTTGACGCGAGACGCCAGGCGGGAAACCTTCCGCGACGCCGTATTGCCGTGAACAACACCCTTGGTGGCGGCGCGCTGGATTTCCGGCTGTGCTGCCTTCAGAGCTTCAGCAGCGACAGTTGCGTCACCGGCTGCAATCGCCTCTTCGACCTTGCGGATGAAGCCGCGCATGCGGGAACGACGAGCCTTGTTGACTGCAGTACGGCTAGCGATCTTGCGGGTCGCCTTTTTCGCCGAAGTTGTATTGGCCATGTATGCCTCTCTACGAATTCGAACCAAACTCCACCGTTGCCGCGCCGGTCGTGTGCGACCTTAGTTTCAGCAATGTAGGAGCATTAGAGGAAGCCGTGATCGGGCTTTCCCAACTGTGGCGCGGCATATAGCTTGAAAGGAGGGTTCAGTCAACGCGCAATTTTCGGCTGCTCCGCCTCACAGGCATATCAGCGATTGCGAAAGTTCGGCTTCCGTTTTTCCACGAAGGCCGCCATGCCCTCCTTCTGGTCCTCTGTGGCAAAGAGAGACTGGAAGAGACGCCGCTCCTGACGCAGACCCTCGGCAAGCGTGAGTTCGTCGGACCGTTTGACGGCTTCCTTGGCCATCAGGACGGCCGCGCGCGAGAAGCCGGCGATCTTTGCCGCCGCCTCCAGCGCCTCGTCCAGGAGACGCTCCGGCGCCACGATGCGCGCCACCAGGCCAGCCTTCTCGGCCTCTTCAGCGCCCATCATGCGGCCCGTCAGGACGAGATCCATGGCCTTTGCCTTGCCGACGGCACGGGTCAGTCGCTGCGACCCGCCCATGCCGGGGATGATGCCGAGGGTGATCTCCGGCTGCCCGAATTTGGCAGTGTCCGAGGCGATAATGAAATCGCACATCATGGCAAGCTCGCAGCCGCCCCCCAGGGCGTAGCCGGAGACCGCGGCGATCAGGGGCTTGCGGGTTGCAGCCACGGCTTCCCAGCCGCCCAGGAAGTCGCCGACATAGGCTTCCACGAAGCTTACCGGCTGCATCTCCTTGATATCGGCGCCGGCGGCGAAGGCCTTTTCGGATCCGGTCAGGACGATAGCACCGACCACGTCATCGGCGTCATAGGCCGCGAGCGCCTCTGCGAGCTCGCGCATGACTACGGAATTCAGCGCGTTCAGCGCCTGCGGGCGGTTCAACGTGATGAGCCCGACGTTGCCCCGCTTTTCCGCCAGCAGTGTCTCGAAGTGTTCCATGGCACCCTCCCCGGTTCCGGCTTTCATTTCTGGCAGGCGGGACAATAGAAGGATGATCGGCCGGCCTGCACGATGCGCGCGACCGTACCGCCGCAGCCGGGCGTCCTGCAAGCCTTGCCTTCTTGATCATAGACGGAGAAGGAGTGCTGGAAGTAGCCCAGCGAACCGTCCGTCTGGATGTGGTCGCGCAGCGAGGAGCCGCCGGCCAGGATGGCGTCCGCGATCACCGCCCGGATCGCCTCGGTCAGTAGCAGCAACTCCCTCTTCGGCCGTCCGGTCGGCGTCACCAGAGTGCCTGCCTTTCGCCGCGGCGAGAGATGCGCCCGCCACAGGGCCTCGCAGACGTAGATATTGCCGAGGCCGGCAATCACGGCCTGGTCGAGCAGCGCACCCTTGAGCGGCTGGCTCTTTCCGTCGAGACGCTGGGCGAGGTAACCGGCGTCGAGCGTGTTGCCGGTGGGCTCGGGCCCAAGTCCAACGAAGGCAGGATAGGTGTCGAGCTGGCTGCGCTTCCAGAGATGCATGAAGCCGAACCGGCGCGGATCGTTGTAGATGACGCGGCTGGGGCCGCTCCCGGAGGCGAGGTGGAAGATGACGTGATCGTGCTTCTCGTCCTTGGAGCGCGGATGATGGAAGTCACCGGGCGTTGCCTGAGGCTCCCCGTCCTCCACACGGAAAGATCCCGACATCCCCAGATGCGCGATGATCGTCAGGTCGTCCTCCAGGTCGATCAGCAGATATTTGGCCCGTCGCCCCAGGGACAGGATGCGCTTGCCGGCCACCGCTTCCGCAAGGTTTTCGGGCAGCGGGAAGCGGAGATCCGGACGGCGCAGCTCCAGCCTGGCGATCGACGCCCCTTCCATGGCCGGCGCAAGACCACGCTTGACCGTCTCCACCTCTGGTAATTCCGGCATGGCTATCTAACTTCCTGTTTCAACGCCTGCATACCTGGTCTATAGACCGGGACGGAACGTCGCACTGCTCCTTTGCACCTGCGGCACAGATAGCGAGGCGCAACCGATTTCGCTATGGTCGCCGGCCAGATGACGAGCAAGGAGTTCCCGATGAGTGAAGCGCGTACCTCTGCCGAAGGCGGCATGGAAACCTCCTACGGCTTTCGTCAGGTGGCCGAGGGTGAAAAGCAGCCGCTCGTCAACGACGTCTTCCACAAGGTTGCCAAGCGCTACGACATCATGAACGACGTGATGTCGGGCGGCCTGCACCGCATCTGGAAGGATGCGCTGGTCTCGGCGCTGCATCCCCGCAAGGACGACAGCTACAAGGTGCTGGATGTTGCCGGCGGCACGGGTGACATAGCCTTCCGCATTATCGAGGCGTCTGACCGCAAGGCGCATGCGACCGTTCTCGACATCAACGGCTCGATGCTTTCCGTCGGCGCCGAGCGCGCCGCCAAGAGAGGTCTCTCCGACCACCTGACTTTCGTGGAGGCCAATGCTGAAGAGCTGCCCTTCGAGGCGAGTTCCTTCGACGCCTATACGATCGCCTTCGGCATCCGCAACGTGCCGCACATCGACGTGGCTCTGAAAGAGGCTTACCGCGTGCTGAAGCGTGGCGGGCGCCTGATGGTGCTGGAGTTTTCAGAAGTGAGCCAGCCCATGCTCAACCGGATCTATGACGAGTGGTCGTTCAGGGCGATCCCGCGCTTCGGAAAGATGATCACCGGCGACAGCGAGCCTTACCAGTATCTGGTGGAATCCATCCGCAAGTTCCCCAACCAGGACGACTTCGCAGGGATGATCCGCAATGCCGGCTTCTCGCGGGTGACCTACACGAATTATACCGGCGGCGTTGCCGCCCTTCATTCCGGCTGGAAGCTTTGAGCCGATGACGATGATGGCATGCGGCGCACACGACGGAGGCCGTTCATGAGCACGGTCGGCGCCTATTTTCGCCTCGCCCGGGTCGGCTGGGTCCTCGTTCGCGAGGGTGTGGTATCGGCCTTGCCGACCCAGGACATGCCGCCCGCCGTCGGGCTGCTGAAATCGCTGACGGAGCCCTTTGCGCGCTTTCGCGCCAAGAAGGAGGCGCGCAGCACCCGCCTTTCGCGCGCCGTTGATCGACTTGGCCCTTCCTACGTCAAGATCGGACAGTTCCTGGCCACGCGCCCGGACGTCGTCGGGGTCGACTGGGCGCTGGACCTCTCCATGCTGCAGGACCGCATGGCCTTCTTCCCGACTGCGATCGCAAAGTCGGCGATCGAGGGGTCGCTCGGGCGAACTATCCCCGATCTCTACACCGAGTTCAGCGATCCCATTGCAGCCGCCTCCATTGCTCAGGTTCATCCGGCCCAGGTCGATGGCCGCAAGGTTGCCGTCAAGGTCGTCCGCCCGGGCGTACGCCAGCGCTTCGCGCACGACATCGAGAGCATGTATCTGCTGGCGCGGATGCAGGAGCGCTTCGTTCCCTCCAGCCGTCGGCTGAGGCCGGTGGAGGTGACGCGAACGCTGGAACAAACCACCAAGGTCGAGATGGACCTGCGGCTCGAAGCCGCCGCCCTTTCGGAGATCGCCGAGAACACCAAGAACGATCCAGGCTTCCGGGTGCCGACGGTCGACTGGGAACGCACCGGCCGCGACGTCATCACCATGGAGTGGATCGACGGCGTCAAGATGGCCGACCTCGAGGGCCTTCGTGCTGCCGGCCACGATCTCGACCGCCTGGCGGAGACGCTGATCCAGTCCTTCCTGCGACACACGCTCCGGGACGGCTTCTTCCATGGCGACATGCATCCCGGCAATCTCTTCGTCGACGCCTCGGGCACCATCGTTGCCGTCGACATGGGCATCGTCGGACGCCTGGGGAAAAAGGAACGGCGGTTCCTGGCCGAAATCCTCTACGGCTTCATCACCCGCGACTACCTGCGGGTGGCGGAGGTGCATTTCGAAGCGGGCTACGTCCCTGCACATCACGATGTCGCGAGCTTTGCCCAGGCGATCCGGGCCATTGGTGAGCCGATCCATGGCCAGCCGGCGGAGACTATCTCCATGGCGCGGCTGCTGGCGCTGCTGTTCGAAGTGACCGATCTCTTCGAGATGGAAACGCGGCCCGAGCTGATCCTGCTGCAGAAGACGATGGTCGTCGTCGAGGGTGTCTCGCGCATTCTCAACCCGCGTTTCAACATGTGGAAGGCCGCCGAACCGGTCGTCGGTGACTGGATCCGCGATAATCTCGGCCCGAAGCGGGTCGTCGCCGACCTGCGCGACGGCGTGAAGGCGGCCGTCAAGCTTGCCGAGGCGCTTCCGGAGATTGCCGCAAAGACCGAGAAACTGCATCGCGAGGTGGTGCGGATGAGCGAAGACGGCCTTCGTTTCGATCCGGAGACCACGGAGGCGATCGGCAAGTCCGAGGCCCGCCACAGCCGCTCGGGACGCGTGGCGCTCTGGGTCATCGCGCTCTGCCTCGTCTATCTCGTCTTCACCATCGGGTGAGGCAGGCGACGAGACGGCACGGTTCCCGCTGCAGCCTTCATTTCGCCCCCTTCTTCACAGCTTGTTAAGAATTCATTCCTGTCGGAGGTCTTCATGGCGCTTGGCGCATCGCATCGCTTGCAGGACGGCGTCATCGCCGTCGAAACCATGACGCGCTTTGCGCTTGCTGTCCTGGCCCTGGCTTCCGGCGTCTATACCTATCTCGGGGTCCGCAGCCTCCTCGACGGTTCGCCGACTGCCGTCTTCTTTGCCGCCATCATCTATTCGGCCTCGGTCTCGGTGGCGATCTACGCCTTCTGGTCCTACATGGCGCGCTTCTATCCGCATGTCACCGGAGCGGCGTCGCGCGGCGCCATGATCGGCGTGATGGCGCTCGGCTGCGCCATGATCATCGCCATGTCGAGCTGGCTGAACGCGGCGGCCCTTGCCGGGTCTGCAGCGCTCGAACAGCATCTTGCCGAGACCGTGCAGGACTATACGGCCGACCTGGACCAGGCACATCAGAACGCGCTGGCCGCACAAAGTCTGCTGCCGGACATCCAGCGGACATCCGAGCGCTTTTCACGCCTTGCGGAGGACGAGCGGCAGAACGGCGCGCTGACCGGGACGACCGGTTCCGGCAGCGTCGTCCAGCTTCTGTCGCAGATGTCCTCGCAGCTCAACGAGCTCGAGACCGGCATCACCGCGTCCCGCGAGCGGGTCACCACGCTCTTCGACCAGGGACGCAACCATCTGGAAACCATGCGCACGCTGGTTTCGGCACCAGGCGCCGTCACCCCGCGCAGCGACGACTTCTCCGCCGAAGTGGTGGCGCTTTCAGGGGTCATCACCTCGCTGGAGCAGACCTCGATCGCACCCTCCGTCAAGCGGGCAGCCGAAGACCTGTCGCTCGGCTTCATCGCGCCGGTTGCCGACGGACAGGCGGCCGATCTCGCCGATCGCCAGGATCAGGTGATGCAGACGATCCGTGCTTCGGTGTCGGCCCAGTCGCTGGTGCTGTCGCAGGCTGCCGACGATATCCTGGCGCGCGAGCCGGTGGCGGAGCGACGCTTTGTGCCGCTGTCGTCAGCAGAAGCGGTCTTGCGATATGCCGCCGATTTCATTCCGGCCTGGGCGGGAGCCATTTCCATCGATCTCCTTCCCGCGGTTCTCGTCTTCATTCTGACGATCGTTCACGGCGCGATCCGGCGGCAGGAGGAGCGGATGCCGTTTGCGCAGCGGATCACCGCAGCCGAACTCCTGGAAGCGCTGGAGGTGCAGCGGGCGCTGGGGCGACACGGGATCGACGTGGAGCAGGCCGTGCAACGGGCCGAGACCGAGGATGAGCGCGAACGCGCGGATTCCAACATCACCAGCCTCGACATGTCGGCCAAGACGCCGCGAAAGGGCCCGCCCGCGTGAGACCCTCGTCGCTTGGCCCACGCCTGAAGGATGCCTTCCTCCGCGCCGACGACGGCCTGCTGATGCGCGGCGCCTTCTTCGGGCTCCTGGCGGCAGCCGGCGTCTTCCTCTTCGTCGACCTGCGGGAAATGAGCCTGGCGAGCGCCGAGCTTCCCGGCCATGATCCGATGACGACGGACGCACCGGTGCTGCCCCCTGCGCTGACGGAGGGCGTTCCGCACGCGCCGCCTGTCGAGCCGGAGAGCTCGCCGGAAGTCCTGCGCCAGCCGATGCGCTTCGAACTCCTGCCCGGCGGCACGCTGAAGGCGGAAGGATCAATTGATCTGGGTGCAGCAGACCGTTTCGCCGAGGAAATCGCCGCGCGCGGCGAGTATGTGAAATCGGTATCACTGAATTCGCCGGGCGGTTCGGTCAATGATGCGCTGGCGATATCGACGCTGATCCGGGAAAAGACCCTGAACACCAGAGTGGCGACGAAAGCCCTCTGCGCATCCTCCTGCCCGCTGGTCTTTGCCGGCGGGGTCGCCCGCGAGGCGGAAGAGGACGCCATTCTCGGCGTCCACCAGGTCTTCAACGCCGGGCAGGAACAGCCCTCTCCCGAGCAGGCCATGTCCGGCGCCCAGAGCACGACGGCGCGCATTGCCCGCCATCTGGACGAGATGGGCATCGGCAGCGGGCTCTGGATCAATGCCCTGGAAACGCCCCCGGACCGGCTTTACTACCTGACGCCGGAGGAGATGGTGGAGTTCAAGCTGACCACCACCCCGGTGGCGACGGCAAAGCAGGCGGACTAGGGCTTTACCGCATCCCGTTCGCAGAAGACGATCCTGTTGTTGAACGGATCGGTGACCGTCAGCTGCAATCCCCAGGGAACCTCCTCGACCCCCGGCTTCATGTATCGGTATTCCTTTGCGGTCAGCTCGCGATGAAGATCGCGCAAGCCCTGCATCGGCACGAATGACCGTGCGCCGGGCGAGGCATCGCCTGCATGTTCGCTCAGGTGCAGGATCATGCCACTCCTGGAGATTTCGCAATAGAGCGGAAAGTTCTCACCGAACCTGTGCTCCCATGCGACCGTGAATCCGAGGAAGTCCCTGTAAAACTCCATGGCCTTTTCGACGGAGAATATCCGGAAGACCGGGATGGCGGGCTGAATGGACACCGTTGTGTCCGAAACGTTCTTCGGCACCTCACCGTTCAGCCTGGCCGCCAGAACATTCCAGCTGTCAAAGCCGAATTGCCTTGAAACGATCTCGAGTGCTGCACTGTGGGATAGTTCAAGGCCCGACTCCGACATCGCCTGGCGGAGCGTTTTGGCCATCAGTTTTGCGTCACGGAAACTGCGCATCATCTTCATCCTCTCAACGGACGAACGGCAAGATCAGGGCCCGCGTTACTGACTTCGTTCGTCATCTTCGCTGAAAGGCAAGGACGATCATCGTGATGCATTCACCAAGCGTATCGACGCTGCGGGCGGCTGGCTGCATCAGCCAGTGACACAGTAGAGCGCATTTTTTTCCGACACAAGTCGAAGGGTGATCTGCGCGCGCGACGCCGGGACGTACTGGATTGCAACTGCGGCTGCAAAGGCTTAGCTTCCGCCCGATCCTAAACGGCGAGCTTCCATGGACCTCAGCGGCAAACGTATCCTCCTCATCATCTCGGGCGGCATTGCAGCCTACAAGAGCCTCGACCTGATCCGTCGCCTGCGCGAGCGAGGCGCTTCGGTGCGGCCGGTGATGACGGCGGCCGCGCAGGAGTTCATCACGCCGCTCGCCGTCGGGGCGCTTTCCGCCTCGCATGTCTATACGGATCTCTTCTCGCGTGAAGACGAACAGGACGTGGGACACATCCGACTTGCCCGCGAATGCGATCTTGTCCTGGTCGCGCCGGCAAGCGCTGATCTTCTGGCGAAGATGGTCCATGGGCTGGCGAACGATCTGGCCAGCACCATCCTGCTGGCCAGCGACCGGCCTGTACTCGTCGCCCCCGCCATGAACCCGAAGATGTGGGAGGCGGGCGCGACCAAACGGAATATCGATACGCTGCGGACCGATGGCATCCATATGATCGGACCGATGCGCGGCGAGATGGCCGAAAGCGGCGAAGCCGGCGTCGGCCGCATGGCGGAACCTCTCGACATTGCAGCCGAAGTGGTCCGCCTGCTTGGCATTGGCACGGGCCCGCTGGCTGGGAAGACCGCAATCGTGACCTCCGGGCCGACCCACGAGCCGATCGACCCGGTCCGCTACATCGCCAACCGATCCTCCGGCCGCCAGGGCCACGCCATTGCGGCCGCACTGGCAAAGCTCGGCGCCGACGTGACGCTGATTTCCGGACCCGTCGCCATTCCCGATCCCTCCGGCGTGCGGACGATCCATGTGGAGCGGGCCGAGGAGATGCGCGATGCCGTCGTCTCCCGCCTGCCGGTCGACATCGCCGTGATGGTGGCCGCCGTCGCCGACTGGCGCGTCGCCACCTCCGCCGACCAGAAGATCAAGAAGCGCGCAAATGAGGCTCCCCCCTCGCTGGAACTGGCGGAAAATCCGGACATCCTGAAGACCGTCGGGCATCACCCGCAGCGTCCGGCACTGGTGGTCGGGTTCGCAGCCGAGACGCAGGAGGTGGAGGCCAACGGGCGACAGAAGCTCGACCGCAAGGGAGCTGACATGATCGTCGCCAACGACGTCTCGCCCGGGAGCGGCGTGATGGGCGGCACCATCAACCGCGTCAAGATCATCTCCCGCGAGGGCGTGGAGGATTGGCCGGAGATGAGCAAGGACGCGGTGGCGGAGCGGCTGGCCCTGCTCGTCGCTCAGAGACTGTCCAAACGCTAGGCGGCGCGTGCCGACGCCTGCGCCAGGAAAGGCTTTACCGACATGCCGTCGTCGCCGATGGCCACGATGCTGCCATCGGGAACCTCCATCCAGCAGTCGACATCATCGTTCAGCGGTTCCGACACCAGGCAATAGCTCGTCGCGTTGCCGAGCGGGGCCGCATAGAGGGTGGGCGGTCGGCTGTCGGTGGCATAGCGGACGGCATAAAGCGTCTCGCCGTTGGAGAATGCCGCGGTAAAGCGCACCAGAACCTCACCGCAGATCTCCATCGCAAGGGCTTCCACGGTCGCAATGGCACGCGCGATCGCCCCGTGCGGGTCGCCATCCAGGCCAAACTCGAGTGCCAGAAGGAAGAGCAGTTCGGAATCGGTGCTTCCGGTCCGGGCGTCGAAGATCTCGTCCGAGAGCAGCGCCTCCATGCGGCGGCGGATACGGTCGAAGCCGGAGATCTGGCCGTTGTGCATGAAGGACCAGCGCCCGTGCACGAAGGGATGGCAGTTGTCGCGGCGGGTTGCCCCGTGGGTCGCGGCGCGGACATGGGCCAGGAACAGCGGCGAGCGGATCTGCCGGGCCAGGCTTCGCAGGTTGCAGTCCGACCAGGCCGGCAGGATATCGCGATAGCGGCCGGGTTCGGGATGGTCACCGTACCAGGCGATACCGAAGCCATCGCCGTTGGTGGCAGTCTTGGCGCGGGTGGCGCAATGCGACTGTTCGATCAACGAATGGGCGGGGGACGAGACCAGCTCTTCCAGATAAATCGGATCTCCACGATAGGCTGCCCAGCGGCACATGTTCTCAAGCTCCGACTCGTCTTGCCCAGGATGCGTTCGATCAGAGTTGCCGCAGAGGGTTAACGGGTCGTAAACCTCAGGGCCATCTCAGCGAATTTCTCAACAGGATCGGTACCTTGTGCGCCAGCACGCCGGTCACGGCCTTGCCACATCCATCCACTGGTCTACATAATGCCGCATGTTGAACTCTGAATCGCCACAGACGAATGACGGCCCGAACGCCTCTCAACCACTGGACTGGCTCGTCAGAACACTGACGCTGGAGCCGCAGACCTGGGCCCTCTTCCTCGACATCGACGGCACGCTGATCGATCTTGCGCCCTCTCCCGACGACATCGTCGTGCCGTCCGACCTTTCTGACCATCTCACTTCCGTCTCCGGTCATCTCGACGGGGCTCTGGCTCTGGTCACCGGGCGGGCGCTGCCCTATGCCGACCGGCTGTTCCAGCCGCATATCTTCCCAATCGCGGGGCTTCATGGTTCGGAACGCAGAACGGTCGATGGCACGATCAGCCGGGTCACGGCCACCGACGCGTTCGAGGAGGTCAAGAGTGCACTTCAGGCGGCAGCCAATCAATGGCCGGGCGTCCTGATCGAGGACAAGGGAGCCGCCGTGGCCGCCCATTATCGCCAGGCGCCGTCGCACAAGGCCGCTGTGGAAGAGGCCATGGAATATTATCTCCTGCAGGCCGGACCGGATTTCACGCTTCAGCGCGGCAAGATGGTCTTCGAGATCCGTCCCGCTCGCGCCGACAAGGGCGCAGCCTTGCGGTCCTACCTCAGCGAAGAGCCCTTCAAGGGTCGGCGCCCGATCGCCATCGGAGATGATGTGACGGACGAAGCGATGTTCAAGGTCGTCAACGAGCTGAATGGGCACTCGATACGCGTTGCCGAGACCGAGGGAGATACGGCAGCCCGAAGCATTGTCGCTTCCGCCGCAGAAGTACGACAAGCGCTCGCCGAAATCGCCGACAAGGCACGCCGTCTCCAGAATCCGGAAGATGCGGCTAGGAAAGGAAAAAGCTCTTGAGCCGTCTCGTGGTCGTTTCGAACCGGGTCACCCTGCCGGCAAAGGGCGGCGTCGCACCCGCCGGTGGCCTTGCCGTCGCCTTGCAGGCCGCACTGGAGGAGCGCGGCGGCATCTGGATGGGCTGGTCCGGAAAGTCGAGCGGGTCCCGGGAGCCGGAGGCGCTGTCGATGCAGGAGCATGGCAATATCACCTATGCCCTGACCGATCTCACCAAGACCGATGTCGAGGAATACTACGAGGGTTTTGCCAACCGCGTTCTCTGGCCGATCTGCCACTATCGGCTCGACCTTGCCGAATACGGGCGCAAGGAAATGGCCGGCTACTTCCGCGTCAACCGCTTCTTCGCGCATCGGCTGGCACCGATGTTGAAAGAGGACGATGTCATATGGGTGCATGACTACCACCTGATCCCGCTGGCGGCCGAACTGCGGCAGATGGGCGTGAAGAACAAGATCGGCTTTTTCCTGCACATTCCCTGGCCACCTGCCGACGTGCTGTTTGCAATGCCCGTGCACGAAGAAATCATGCGCGGCCTGTCGCACTATGATCTCGTCGGCTTCCAGACGGACCACGATCTGACCAATTTTGCCGGTTGCCTCGTGCGTGAAGGCATCGGCGAGGCCTCGGGCGACAGCAAGTTCACCTCCTACGACCGGACCTTCAAGGGCGGCTACTATCCGATCGGCATCGAGACCGCGGCCTTCGCCGATTTTGCCAAAAAGGCCGCGAGCAACGTCATGGTACGCAAGGCGCGCCAGAGCGTCGAGGGCCGTGACCTGATCATTGGCGTCGACCGTCTCGACTACTCCAAGGGCATCACCCAGCGCATCGACGCCTTCGAGCAATTCATCAAGGCCAACCCGGGCTATCAGAACAAGGTCACCTATCTGCAGATCACGCCAAAATCGCGCTCGGAGGTCCCCGAATACGAGGCCATGCAGCGAACGGTTGCGGAACAGGCCGGACGCGTCAACGGCGCGCTCGGTACGGTCGACTGGGTGCCGATCCGCTACATCAACCGATCGATCGGGCGGCCGGTGCTGGCCGGCCTCTACAGGCTGGCCAAGATCGGACTGGTGACGCCGCTGCGGGACGGGATGAACCTGGTAGCGAAGGAATATGTCGCAGCCCAGGATCCTCAGGATCCGGGCGTGCTCGTGCTGTCGCGGTTTGCAGGCGCGGCACGCGAACTGCGGGGCGCGCTGCTCGTCAATCCCTACGACATCGAGGGCACGGCGAATGCCATCGCTCGCGGTCTCAGCATGTCGCTGGAGGAGCGCCAGGAACGCTGGGGACGGATGATGGAGCATCTGCTCGAGCGTGACGTGATGCGCTGGTGCGACGACTTCCTGGTCGACCTCGCCTGATCAGGCCCGCCTGCGGACGTGGCGAAGCTACCGCCGCCGAGATGCAGAATGGCGAGATCACGCCGCCTTGGCGACGTGATACTCCTTGATGGCGACCATCTTGATGGCCGGATAGCGCTCCGCCTCGTAGCGTAGCGAGAAGGCGTCCTGCGCCAGGAAGACGGGATCTCCATCCAGATCGCGGGCGATGTCGCCGCGCTTGACCGTCAGGAATTTCTCCATCTCGGCCGGCTGGTCCGACGAGATCCAGCGGCAGACGGAGAAGCGCGCCATCTCGAAGGAGACCGGCAGGGTATACTCCGATGAAAGCCGCTCCTTCAGGACGTCGAGCTGCAAGGCGCCGACGACGCCGACGATGGCCGGCGAGCCGTCTTCGGGCGAAAAGAGCTGGACGACTCCCTCTTCCGCCATCTGCTGCAGGGCCTCCTTCAGCTTCTTCGCCTTCATGGCATCCTCCAGCCGGACCCGGCGCAGGATTTCCGGCGAGAAGTTCGGCACGCCCTGGAAGACGAGTTGCTCGCCCTCGGTCAGCGTGTCGCCGATGCGCAGCGTGCCGTGGTTGGGTATGCCCACCACGTCGCCCGCAAAGGCGGTATCGGCGAGCTGGCGCTGCGAGGCGAAGAAGAACTGCGGCGCCGTCAGGCCCATCAGCTTTCCGGTCCGGGCGAGCCGCGCCTTCATGCCCCGTTCCAGCTTGCCGGAACAGATGCGGGCAAAGGCGATACGGTCCCGATGATTGGGATCCATGTTGGCCTGGATCTTGAAGACGAAGGCCGTCATCTTGTCCTCGTCGGCCTTCACCGTGCGGATGTCGGCTACCTGGTCGCGTGGCGGAGGCGCAAAATCGCCGAGTGCGTTGATGAGATCGCGGACGCCGAAATTGCGCAGCGCGGAGCCGAAGAAGACCGGCGTCATGTGGCCTTCCAGAAACGCCTGGCGGTCGAAAGGCCGGCAGGCCTCGCGCGCCAGTTCCACTTCACCAATGAAGGCCTCCCGCTCGTTCTCCGGAAGGTTGTCAGCGACGCTCTGGGGCCCATTGACCGGCGTCGGCACGACCTGAGTGTCGGAACCGCGGTAGGTATTGTCGGCGAGATTGTAGGAGCCGCTGAAATGTTTGGAGCGTCCGACCGGCCAGGTGATCGGCGCCGTGTCCAGCGCCAGCTTTTCTTCCACCTCGTCGAGAATTTCAAAGGTATCGCGCGCTTCGCGGTCCATCTTGTTGACGAAGGTGATGATCGGAATGTCGCGCATGCGGCAGACTTCGAAGAGCTTCAGCGTGCGCGGCTCGATGCCCTTCGCGGCGTCGATGACCATGACGGCCGCATCGACCGCCGTCAGCGTGCGATAGGTGTCATCCGCGAAGTCTTCGTGACCGGGGGTGTCGAGGATATTGAAGACATTGCCGCCGAACTCGAAGGTCATCACCGAGGTGACGACGGAAATGCCGCGTTCGCGCTCGATCTTCATCCAGTCGGAGCGGGTCTGGATGCGATCCTTCTTCGCCTTCACTTCGCCGGCAAGCTGGATGGCGCCGCCGAACAGCAGGAGCTTTTCCGTGAGCGTGGTTTTGCCTGCATCCGGGTGGGCGATGATCGCGAAGGTGCGGCGGCGGGACACCGCCTCAGCGAGACTTTCTGCCATATCTGCTAAAATCCTATGAGTTGCCGCGTATCTAGCGATTTGGCGGGCGTTATGCAATTGACCGGAGAAACAAAGGAGCCAGCCATGCGCGACGTCATCGGACCTCTCATCCACCTCATCCGGCTGCCGCACGGCGGCGACCTGCCGCTGCCGGCTTACGAGACGCCCGGTGCCGCCGGCATGGACCTGCGCGCCGCCGTGGCCGAGGGCGAGCCGCTGACGCTCCATCCGGGCGAGCGGGCGCTGGTGCCCACCGGCTTCGTGTTCGAGATCCCCGACGGATTCGAGGCGCAGGTGCGGCCGCGCTCGGGGCTGGCCTTCAAGCACGGGATCACCTGCCTCAACACGCCCGGTACCATCGACAGCGACTACCGGGGCGAGGTGAAGGTGCTGCTCGTCAATCTGGGACAGGAGGCATTTGCCATCACGCGTGGAATGCGAATTGCCCAGATGGTGGTGGCGCCGGTGACGCAGGTGCGGGTCGTCGAGCGCTCCGAGACCAGCGCGACACAGCGCGGCGCCGGCGGCTTCGGGTCCACCGGCGTCTAGACCGCAACGATGTGCCACCAGGACCTGCGGCGGGGGAACAAAATTCTGCAAAGCCCGCCTCAATGACGGGCTGATCGCTGGCCTTGTGCGGCCGGTCGCCTTACCTTGTAGCCAACCTAGGGAGAGTACCATGGCAGACATGAAGAAGCCCGGCCGCGGCCGGATCTATTCCTCGATCACCGAGACCATCGGAGACACGCCGATCGTTCGCCTCGACAAGCTGGCGAAGGAAAAGGGCGTGAAGGCGAACCTGCTGGCGAAGCTCGAATTCTTCAACCCGATCGCCTCCGTCAAGGATCGCATCGGTGTGGCGATGATCGAGAGCCT
The DNA here is from genome assembly GCF_056530405.1 of Rhizobium sp. PK7-22. Lineage (NCBI taxonomy): Bacteria > Pseudomonadati > Pseudomonadota > Alphaproteobacteria > Hyphomicrobiales > Rhizobiaceae > Rhizobium > Rhizobium sp. PK7-22. The sequence goes on along the minus strand of NZ_CP096514.1, from coordinate 1,081,175 downwards.
CGAAGCACAGGGCAAGATCACGCCCGGCAAGACGACGCTGATCGAGCCGACGTCCGGCAATACCGGCATTGCGCTGGCCTTCGCCGCCGCTGCCAAGGGCTACAAGCTGATCCTGACGATGCCGGAGACGATGTCGATCGAGCGCCGCAAGATGCTGGCGCTGATGGGTGCCGAACTGGTGCTGACGGAAGGCCCCAAGGGCATGAAGGGCGCGATCGCCAAGGCCGAGGAACTGGCCGCAAACACACCGGATGCCATTATTCCGCAGCAGTTCGAAAACGCCGCCAACCCGGAAATCCACCGCAAGACGACGGCCGAGGAAATCTGGAACGACACCAACGGCGAAGTCGACATCTTCGTCGCCGGCATCGGCACGGGCGGCACGATCACCGGCGTCGGCCAGGTACTGAAGGGCCGCAAGCCAGAGGTCCGGGTCGTCGCCGTCGAGCCGACCGACAGCCCTGTCCTTTCCGGCGGCAATCCCGGGCCGCACAAGATCCAGGGCATCGGTGCAGGCTTCGCACCGAAGATCCTCGATACCGGCATCTACGACGAGGTGGTCACCGTCTCCAACGATGAGGCCTTCGCCATGGCCCGCCTCGTTGCGCGGCTGGAGGGCGTGCCGGTCGGCATCTCCTCGGGCGCGGCGCTGGTTGCCGCCATCCAGGTCGGCAGCCGCGAGGAGAACGCCGGCAAGAACATCGTCGTGATCATCCCCTCGTTTGCCGAGCGCTACCTGTCGACGGCGCTGTTCGACGGACTTGGCGAGTAGCGAGTAGCGAGTAGCGAGTAGCGAGTAGCGAGTAGCGAGTAGCGAGTAGCGAGTAGCGAGTAGCGAGTAGCGAGTAGCGAGTAGCGAGACAGAGCGGGACCGTCGGCGCAAGCGTCAATCTTCCCTATTCGCTATTCGCCACTCACTATTCGCCAATCTCCGTCACGCAGCCGCCGATAGCCGCTCCCCCGCCATCCGGTAGGAGATCGCCTCGGCGAGATGAATGCGACCGACGGTGTCGCTGCCGTCGAGGTCGGCGAGCGTGCGGGCAACCTTCAGGACCCGATGATAGCCGCGGGCGGAGAACTTCAGCTTTTCGGCAGCGTCGCGCAGGAGCTGCAGGCCGGCGGCATCGGGTTCGGCAATTTTCTCGATCAGGGCGGTGGAGCACCGGGCGTTGGTCAGGATCTGCGGCATGCCGGCCTCCTGGAAGCGCTCCCTCTGCCGCTCGCGGGCGGCGGCCACCCGCTGCGCGACCTGCGCGCTCGCCTCTGCCGGCCGGGGGCGGATGAGATCAGCCGCCGAGACCGCCGGGACATCGATGCGGATGTCGATGCGGTCCATCAGCGGGCCAGAGATGCGGCCCTGGTAGTCGGAAACGCATCTGGGTCCGCGGGCGCAGGTATGCCCCGGCTGGCCGGCCATGCCGCAACGGCAGGGGTTCATGGCCGCGACCAGCTGGATGCTTGCCGGATAGGTAACCCTGTGGTTCGCCCTTGCGATGACGCATTCGCCCGTTTCCAGCGGCTGGCGCAGTGCGTCGAGCACCTGCGGTGAGAACTCCGGAAATTCGTCCAGGAAGAGGATGCCGTGATGGGCAAGCGAGGCCTCGCCCGGCTTTGCCCTCAGCCCGCCGCCGACGAGCGCGGCCATGGTGGCTGAATGATGCGGCGTGCGAAACGGCCGCCGGTCGGAGAGCTTGCCGCCCGAGAGCTGGCCTGCGATCGAGTGGATCATCGACACCTCGAGCAGCTCGGGCGCTGACAGCGGCGGCAGGATCGAGGGCAGACGGGCAGCCAGCATGGATTTGCCGGAGCCAGGAGGCCCAACCATCAGCAGATTATGGCCTCCAGCGGCCGCAACCTCCAGCGCGCGCTTGGCGCTTTCCTGTCCCTTGATGTCGATCAGGTCCGGAAGATTGGCGGGCAGCGCCCGGATGGCCGGCTGCGGCCGAGACATCACCTGCGTGCCACGGAAATGGTTGGCAAGTGCGATCAGGCTGCGCGGCGCGAGGATATCCATGTCGGGGCCCGCCCAGGCTGCTTCGGGACCACTGTCGAAGGGGCAGATCAGTCCCTTTCCAAGCGAGTTTGCGCTGATGGCGGCCGGCAGAGCGCCCGCGACAGCCGCCAGCGTTCCGTCAAGGTTGAGCTCCCCGATGACCACATAGTCAGCCAGCGCATCGGCCGGAATGGCGCCGAGCGCCGCCATCAGGCCCAAAGCGATGGCGAGATCGAAGTGCGAGCCTTCTTTTGGAATATCCGCCGGTGCGAGATTGACGGTCACCTTCTTGGGCGGAAGCGACAGGCCTGAAGCGTGAAGCGCCGCCTGCACCCGTTCGCGGCTTTCCGCCACCGCCTTGTCCGGGAGCCCGACGATCGGCATCTGCAGCTTGCCCGGTGAGATCATCACCTGAACTTCGACCGGAACGCCTTCTATGCCCTGAAATGCAACCGTAGAGACCCGCGCCACCATGCCATTGCCCCCAACTTCATGTCCGAGGCGCAAGCGGTACACGCTTTCCACGCCAGCGATGGCAATCTGGCATGGAACAAAGAATAAAACAAGAACATCCGCCGAACAACCTCCCGCACACGCTGTAACTCGGTTGCAAGAAGTTGTATCGGCAGAACAAACCGACGCTGGAGACGGAACGGCCTAGCGGCGTTTGGCTTCAATCGCATCCCAGAGAAGGCTCGCCACATCGGCGCCGCCGAACTTCTTGACCTCGCGGATGCCGGTTGGCGACGTCACGTTGATCTCCGTCATGTAGTCGCCGATCACGTCGATTCCCACGAAGATGAAGCCGCGCTCGCGCAGTGCCGGCCCGATGCGGTCGCAGATCTCGCGGTCGCGGGTGGTCAGATCCACCGCCTCTGCACGGCCGCCGACATGCATGTTGGAGCGGCTGTCGGTTTCGGCCGGCACGCGGTTGATGGCGCCGACCGGCTCGCCATCGACGAGCAGGATGCGCTTGTCGCCCTTGCGGACGGCGGGAAGATAGGCCTGGGCGATATAGGGCTCGCCACGATAGAGCTGCCCGAACATTTCCAGGAGCGAGGTAAAGTTACGATCGTCGCGGGCGGAATGGAAGACGCCGGCGCCGCCGTTGCCGTAGAGCGGCTTCAGGATGATGTCGCCCATTTCCTGGCGGAAGCTCGCGATCTCCGTGGGGTCGCGGCTGATCAGGGTCGCCGGCATCAGGTCGGCAAACTCGGTGACGAAGATCTTCTCCGGCGAATTGCGCACCCAGGCCGGATCATTGACGACCAGCGTCTTCGGATGGATGCGCTCCAGCAGATGCGTCGAGGTGGTGTAGCCCATGTCGAAGGGCGGATCCTGGCGCAGCTGGATCACATCCATGGTGGAGAGATCGACGCGTTCCATCTCGCCCAGCGTGAAGTGCTCGCCCTTGACGTCGCGCACCTGCATCGGCTCGACGGTGGCAAAGATCCGGCCGTCGCGCATCGTCAGCCGGTCTGGCGTGTAGTGGAACAGCTCGTAACCACGCGCCTGCGCCTCCAGGGCCATGGCGAAGGTCGAATCTCCGGCGATGTTGATGCCGGAGACGTGGTCCATCTGGAACGCCACTTTGCGGATATTAGCCATAGCCCTGCCCCTTCAGAAATGCCCGCCTGATGTAGGACGGCGCTGCGTCAAAGGCAACGGCCTCCAAACCTTCGCTTCAGGCCGCCGGCTCCAAGCTGGGCTGCCGCACAAGCGGCACATCGCCAGGGGCCAAGATGCGGGTGCCGGTTTCGCGGGTGAAGAAATGCAGGCGCCGTGGATCGACCGCGAGCTTCATCTCGTCCTCAATGAGCACCTCCAGCGGCATGGCCGCCGTCAGGTTCTGGTCTCCGACGTGGCCGTGGACGAGGCGCTGCGCGCCCGTTTCCTCGACGTAATCGCGGCGGAACTGCAGGAACTCCTCATCAGGTCCGGCCACGCGCAGGTCTTCCGCGCGCACGCCCACCGTAACGGCACCGGAGGTCGGCGCATATCCGCCGAGACCCAGAACCGACGGACCGATCGCCAGCCGATCCCCGTGCAGCTCTCCCGCCATCAGGTTCATCGCTGGCGAGCCGATGAAGCTCGCCACAAAGGTGGAAGCCGGCTGGTGATAGACCTCGAGTGGCGCGCCGATCTGCTCGATGCGGCCGCCATTGAGGACCACCAGCCGGTCGGCCAGCGTCATGGCTTCCAGCTGGTCGTGAGTGACGTAGATCGAGGTGGTGCCGAGGCGGCGCTGCAGCCGCTTGATCTCGCCGCGCATCGAGACGCGCAGCTTGGCGTCGAGGTTGGAGAGCGGCTCGTCGAAGAGGAAGGCAGCCGGCTTGCGCACGATCGCACGGCCCATGGCCACACGCTGGCGCTGGCCGCCCGAAAGCGCCCGCGGCTTGCGGTCGAGATAGGGCTCGATCTCCAGCATCCGCGCCGCTTCGGCAACGCGCGCCTCGATCTCCGCGCGCGGGGTGTTGCGGTTCTTCAATCCATATTCGAGGTTCTGGCGTACCGACATGTGCGGGTAGAGCGCATAGTTCTGGAAGACCATGGCGATATCTCGCTCGGCAGGCTCGACCTGGTTGACGGTCCGGCCACCGATCTTCACCTCGCCTTCGGAGATCTCCTCCAGGCCCGCCACCATGCGCAACAGCGTGGACTTGCCGCAGCCGGAGGGGCCGACCAGCACGATGAACTCGCCGTCCTGAATGGTGATGTCGACCGAGTGCACCGCCTTGGTACCGCCGGCGTAGATCTTGGAAACCTGGTTTATGTCGATGGATGCCATGGCATCGTCCTCACTTGTCGCTTTCGGTCAGGCCCTTGATGAACCAGCTCTGGAACAGCACCACGATGAGCACCGGCGGGAGCATGGCCAGCACTGCAAGTGCGAAGGCCTCGTTGTAGTCGGGAATTTGCGAGCCGATCCAGACCTGCAGGATCTGCTTGATGCCGCGCATCAGGGTGAAGAACCGCTCATCGGTCGTCATCAGCATCGGCCACAGATACTGGTTCCAGCCGTAGACGAACATGATGATGAAGATCGCCGCGATCATCGTGCGCGACAACGGGATAAGGATGTCGACGAAGAACTTGATCGGTCCGGCGCCGTCGATGCGGGCAGCTTCCAGGAGTTCGTCCGGCACGGACTTGAAGAACTGGCGAAAGTAGAAGGTCCCGGTCGCCGAGGCCAGCAGCGGCACGATCAGGCCCGTGTAGGTGTTCAGGAGGCCAAGGTTCGACATGACCTGGTAGGAGGGCATGATGCGCACTTCGAGCGGCAAAAGAAGGGTGGTGAAGATCACCCAGAAGGCAAGGGTCGCAAACCGCATCCGGAAATAGACGATGGCATAGGCGGCCAGCATCGACAGCACGATCTTGCCGACGGCAAAACCGACGCCCAGGATCAGGGAGTTCATCACCATCCGCGCGCCCGTCACCTGGCCGGTGAAGCCCCCTTCGCGGGTGAGGACCTTCTCGTAGGTTTCCACGAAGTTGCCGCCCCAGGTGAGCGACAGGCCGTTGCTGTGGATGTCGGCGGCCGTATGCGTCGACGTCATGAAGGCGACGATCACCGGCACCATCAGGAAGAGCGAGCCGAGGATCAGCACCAGGTGATCGGTGATCTTGTTTTTCTGCATGGCTCGACCTCAGGTGTAGTGGATGCGCCGCTCGATGAAGCGGAACTGGACGATCGTCAGAGCGAAGACGACCAGCATCAGGATGACCGACTGGGCCGATGAGCTGCCGATGTCATTGCCGCGGAAGCCGTCCTCGTAGACCTTGTAGACGAGGGTGATCGGGTTGTTGGCGGCCTTGTCCTTCACCATCACGTCGATGATGCCGAAGGTGTCGAACAGCGCGTAGGTGATGTTGATGATCAGCAGGAAGAAGGCCGTGGGTGCCAGCAGGGGCAATGTCACGGTCCAGAAGCGGCGGAAGCCGGACTTGCAGTCGATCGCCGCCGCCTCGCGCACCGCGACGGGCACGCCCTGCAAGCCGGAGAGGAAGAAGATGAAGTTGTAGGGGATCTGCTTCCAGACGGCGACCACCGTCATCGCAAAGGCGGTGTCGAAATAGCTGAGGCCGACGCGCATCTCCCAGCCGAACCAGCTCGCCATCTTCACGAAGGGGCCGATGTGCTGATCGAAGAACATCATGCCGATCAAAGCCGCGACGGGGGCTGCGATGGCATAGACGGAGATCAGCATCGTCTTGTAGGCCGAGGAGCCGCGAATAATGGCATCCGCCTTGACCGCCAGAAGCAGGCCGATGGACAGCGAGAAGATCGTCACCAGGGCCGTGAAGACCACGGTGAAGCCTGCAATGCTGCGGTATTGCGCACTGGTCAGCACGTCCCAGTAGTTGCTCATCCCGACGAAGGTCGCTCCGAAGCCGAAGGGATCCTCGATGTAGAAGGAGGAGCTGACGGCCTGGACCGAGGGCCAGTAGAAGAAGATGAAGATCACCCCAAGCTGCGGTGCCAGGAACAGATAGGGGAGAAGCGGCGACGAGAACTGAACCCGCTTGGCGCCGTCCACGGCAACCTTCGGGCTTGCGCGCCTGCCAAGCCAGGGCAGGAAGCGGGGGGATGGGGCGACGTAGGCCAAGACGGAAGCTCCTCGCGAGACACCCGGCCGCCCCTTGAGAGCGGCCGGGCTATTAAAGACCTGGGGCGTGCAATCAGCCGGCGGTCTTGGCGAAGCGGGCAAGCATCTCGTCGCCTTCCTTCTTGATCGTCTCCATGGCGTCCTTGACGGAGGTTTCACCGGCAAAGATGCGGTTGTATTCGCGTTCCATCACGGTGCGGATCTGCGGGTAGAAACCGAGGCGGTAGCCCTTGTTCCACTCGCCGCTTGGAAGCTGCAGCTGCTGGATGCCGACTTCGGCGGCCGGCTTGTCCTTGTAGTGGCCTTCCGACTTGGCAAGCTCGTAGGCAGCCTTGGTGATGGCGACGTAGCCGGTTGCCTGGTGGTAGAACTTCTGGATTTCCGGCGAGGTCAGGAAGTGGAAGAAGGATGCCGTGCAGGTGTTTTCAGCTTCCGACTTGCCGGACATGGCAAACAGGGCTGCACCACCGATGAAGGTGTGGACGCCTTCCGGATGAACCGACTTCCAGTAGGGAAGGAAGGTTGCCGAGAAGGGCATCTGGGCCGTCTTCTGCAGGCCACCGAAGGAGCCGGACGAACCGATCCAGAGCGCAACCTTGTTTTCTTCGAAGGGCTTCTGGTTGTCCGACCAGCCGGCGCCGTAGTAGCCGAAGTAGCCGTTGTCGTGCCAGTCCTTCAGCTTCTCGTACATCATGACGTGGTTCGGATCGGTGACGTTGATCGTCGTGTCGACGATGCTGTCGTAACCGTTGTTGTTCGATGCGAACTGCAGGTTATGGCGCGAGAAGAAGTTCTCGGTGAATTCCCAGGTCAGCTGCGACTGGACGAGCGGCGTGTAGCCGGCTTCCTTCAGCTTCGGAGCGATGGTTTCGAACTCTTCCCAGGTCTTCGGGGCTTCGACGCCAGCCTTCTTCAGGGCTTCGTCGTTGATGTACATGATCGGTGCCGAGGAGTTGAACGGCATGCCGACGAACTTGCCTTCGGAGTCGGCGTAGAAGTAGCGCACGCCTTCGATGAAGTCTTCGCGGTTGAAGTCGAAGCCTGCATCCTTGATGAGGTCTTCGGCAGCAACGGTCGCGCCCTTGGCGTTGATGATGGTGGCAGCGCCCGCATCAAAGACCTGGAGGATATTCGGCTGTTCGCCCGAACGGAAGGCTGCGATGCCGGAGGCAAGCGCTTCTTCGTAGGTGCCCTTGGAGACCGGCGTCAACGCGCATGCGCTCTGCGATTCATTGAACTTCTGGGAGATCTCGTTGATGACCTCGCCATTGCGACCGCCCATGCCGTGCCACCAGGTGATGTTGGTCGCAGCCAGCGAAGACGTGGCAGAAAACGTGACCGCCAGAGCGGCCATGGAAAATTTCTTGATCATGATGTGTCCCTTCCCACCGATTGTCCGGTAAGAAGCAAATAGGGGCGACATGTGACATGCCAGCAACGCTTTCATGTCACGACTGTTACATTTTGAACCCGTGTGCAAAAGGCTGCGAAAGTACCTTCGCAGCCTCGTCAAGATACTCAGGCTGCGGGTTCGACAGCCGTCTGCCGGGGCGCCGGCAGCACCCCTGCATCGATGATCCGCTTGCCGGTGTCGCGGGAGAAGAAGTGCAGGCGGCGCGGCTCGACGGTGAGCTTCATCTCGTCGCTGATTGCCACCTCCAGCGGCAGCGCCACCGTCAACGGCTGATCGCCGACATGGCCGTGCACCAGCCGCTGCGCGCCGAGCTCCTCCACGTAGTCGAGCCTGAACAGCAGACCGTCGTCCTCGCCCGCGCCCGCCACCCGCAGGTCTTCCGCGCGCACGCCCACCGTAACGGCACCGGAGGTTGGCGCATATCCGCCGAGACCCAGAACTGACGGACCGACCGCCAGCCGGTCGCCATGCAGCTCCCCTTCCATCAGGTTCATCGCCGGCGATCCGATGAAGCTTGCGACGAAGGTGGAGGCCGGCTCGTGGTAGACCTCGAGCGGCGCGCCGATCTGCTCGATGCGACCGCCGTTCAGTACCACCAGCCGATCGGCCAGCGTCATCGCCTCGAGCTGGTCGTGGGTGACGTAGATCGAGGTGGTGCCGAGGCGGCGCTGCAGCCGCTTGATCTCGCCGCGCATTGAGACGCGCAGCTTGGCATCGAGGTTGGACAGCGGCTCGTCGAAGAGGAAGGCAGCCGGCTTGCGCACGATCGCACGGCCCATGGCCACACGCTGGCGCTGGCCGCCCGAAAGCGCCCGCGGCTTGCGGTCGAGGTATGGTTCGATCTCCAGCATCCGCGCCGCCTCGGCAACGCGCGCGTCGATCTCGGCGCGCGGGGTGTTGCGGTTCTTCAATCCATACTCGAGGTTTCGGCGTACCGACATGTGCGGGTAGAGCGCATAGTTCTGGAAAACCATGGCGATGTCGCGCTCGGCAGGCTCGACCTGGTTGACGGTCCGGCCGCCGATCTTGACCTCGCCCTCGGAGATTTCCTCCAGGCCCGCCACCATGCGCAAGAGCGTGGACTTGCCGCAGCCGGAGGGGCCGACGAGCACGATGAACTCGCCGTCCTGAATGGTGATGTCGACCGAGTGCACCGCCTTCGTGCCGCCGGCGTAGATCTTGGAAACCTGGTTGATGTCGATGGATGCCATCGGTTTATTTCTCCGTTTCGACCAGGCCTTTGACGAACAGGCGCTGCATGAAGATGACGACCAGGACAGGCGGCAGCATAGCCATCATCACGGCGGCCATGGCGAAGTGCCAAAGCGGCTCCGCATCGGCGCTGGCAGACAGGCGCTTGATGCCCATCACGATGGTATAGAAATCGCTGTCGGTGGTGACCAGCAGAGGCCAGAGATACTGGACCCAGCCGTAGATGAACAGAATCACGAAGAGTGCGGCGATATTGGTCCGGCTGAGCGGCAGCAGGATGTCCCAGAAAAACTTCAGCGGACCGGCACCGTCGACCCGGGCCGCCTCCATCATCTCATCCGGGACCGTCAGAAAGAACTGCCGGAACAGGAAGGTCGCCGTTGCCGATGCGATGAGCGGAAGCGTCAGCCCCGCGTACGAGTTCAGCAGCCCGAGATCGGCGACGACCTTGAAGGTCGGCAGGATGCGGACCTCGACCGGCAGCATCAGCGTGATGAAGATGACCCAGAACGCGACGATGCGGAACGGGAACCGGAAATAGACCACGGCATAGGCCGAGGTGATCGAGATCGCGATCTTGCCGACGGCGATGATCAGGGCCATCCAGAGCGAATTCATCATCATCACCCAGAGCGGTGGCGCTCCGGCCGAGGTCAGTCCCTCGTTCCACATCTGGGCATAGTTCTCGACCATGTGGCCGCCGGGGAGCAGCGGCATGACGCCGCTGACGAAGGTGCCGCCCTCATGGGTCGAGGCGATGAAAGCCACGTAGACCGGAAAGGCCACGATCAGCACGCCGGTGATCAGCACCAGATGGGTCAGGAAGTCTAGAAAAGGCCGGTTTTCAACCATATCGATGCACCCTTCAGTACTGCACGCGGCGTTCGACGTAGCGGAACTGCACGACCGTCAGAACGATGACGATCAGCATCAGAATGACCGACTGCGCCGAGGAGGATCCGATGTTCAGGCCGATGAAGCCATCAGTATAGACCTTGTAGACCAGCGTGTTCGTCGACTGCGCCGGGCCACCCGACGTGGTGGCGTCGATGATGCCGAACGTGTCGAACATGGCGTAGTTGACGTTGATGATCAGCAGGAAGAAGGTCGTCGGCGACAACAGCGGAAAGACGATGGTCCAGAAGCGCTTGAAGGGACCTGCGCCATCGATGGCGGCCGCTTCCGTCAAGGAATGCGGCACGGACTGCAGGCCGGCCACGAAGAACAGGAAATTATAGGAAATCTGCTTCCAGGATGCGGCAATGACGATCAGCAGCATGGCTTGATCCCCGTTGACGCGATGGTTCCAGGCGACGCCCAGGCCGCGCAGGATGTAGGGGATGATGCCGATCGTGGGGTTGAACATGAACCACCACAGCACCCCGACGACGACCGGCGCGATGGCATAGGGCCAGACGAGGAGCGTCGTGTAGAAGCGGCCCGAGCGCAGGAGCCGGTTGACGCAGACCGCCAGAAGCAGCGACAGCCCCATCGACAGGATCGTCACCGAGATCGCGAAGACTGCCGTGTTCGTCAGCGAGTTGAGATAGCTCGCGTCCTGAAAGATGCGGCGGTAATTCTCAAACCAGACAAAGTCGGTCCTGAAGCCGAACGGGTCCTCGCGCTCGAACGACGATTTGACCGCCTGGAGGGCCGGCCAGATAAAGAAGACCAGGGTAATGACAAGTTGCGGCGCCAGCAGGAGATAGGGCAGCAATTTGTTTGGAAAGATGGTGCGCTTGGTCTGCATAGGATCCCACGCCGAACGAGGCGACCGCACGGTTCGGCGCGCGCCTGCAGGAGAAGAGAGGCCGGTGGAAATCTCCTCCGGCCTCCGCTTCGATTGAGCTTACTGGTTGGCGGCTTCGAAATCGCGCAGGATCTGGTTGCCCTGTGCGACAGCGTCGTCCAGCGCCTGCTTGGCGTCCTTCTGGCCGGCCAGAAGCGCTTCGAACTGCTCGTCGACGACGTTGCGAACCTGAGTCAGATTGCCGAAGCGGATGCCCTTGGAGTTTGCCGTGGGCGTGCCGCGGGTGATCTGCTGGATGGCGATGTCCGAGCCCGGGTTCTTCTCGTAATAGCCCTGTTCCTGGCCAAGCTCGTAAGCCGCGTTGGTGATCGGCAGGTAGCCGGTCGCCTGGTGCCAGTCAGCCTGGACCTGCGGCTGCGACAGGTAGGTGAAGAACTTGGCGACGCCCTGGTAGACCTCGTCGTCTTTACCCGAGAGGACCCAGAGGGTGGCGCCACCGATGATTGAATTCTTCGGCTCGGCGATCTCGTCTTCATAGTAGGGGAGCGGCGCGAAGCCGACCTGGAAGTCCTTGGAATTGGCGATGACGCCGGCGCGCGAGGCCGAGGAGTTCATGTAGATCGCGCATTCGCCGGAATAGAACTTGGCAGGCGCATCCGCTCCGCCAACCGGGCCGCCGTACTGGAAGATTCCGGCATCGGCCCAGGTCTTCAGATTGCTCCAATGCTTCGTCTGCACTTCGCCATTGAAGGTGAATTCGGTGCCAAGGCCGCCGAAACCGTTCTCCATGGTGCCGTAGGGCTGATCATGGATGGCCGAGAGGTTCTCGAGCTGCACCCAGGACACCCAACCGGTGGTGAAGCCGCACTTGGCTGCGCCGGAATCCATGATCTTCTTGGAGAATTCGGCAACTTCCGCCCAGGTCTTCGGAGCAGTTTCCGGATCGAGGCCAGCCTTCTGGAACACGTCCTTGTTGTAATACATGATCGGCGTGGACGAGTTGAACGGCAGCGACAGGATGTTACCTTCGGTGTCGGAGTAGTAGCCGGTCACCGGAGCAAGAAAGGCCGACGGATCCCAGGGTTCGTTGTTTTCGGTCATGAGTTCGTAGACCGGCTTGACGGCTCCCTTGGCCGCCATCATCGTGCCGGTGCCGACCTCGAAGACCTGTACAATTGCCGGCTGTTCGTTGGCGCGGAAGGCCGCGATTGCGCTCGTCAGCGTCTCGGCGTAGGTGCCCTTGTAGGTCGGGACGATCTTGTACTCGCTCTGGCTGTTGTTGAAGCCTTCCGCGATCGCTTCGAGCTTCTCGCCGAGCTGAGCGTCCATGGCATGCCACCAGCTGATCTCGGTTGCCGCCAGCGACGACGTGGCCGATAGAGTGACCGCCAAAGCGGCCATGGAGAACTTCTTGATCATGACTTGTCCCTTCCCTTGGGTTGATATGGTGAGCAAGCCAATAGGGCCGGTTTATGACAGCGCCTCAACGGTTTGATGACAGAACTGTCACAATCGAGCGCGGCTTAACGAACGTGCTCAAAACCGTTCAGAAGGCATCCGGGAAGTGCCGCGGCAGCCGTCCGGGCAGGACGGCGATCACGTCGTAGCGCTGGGAAAGGCGGGCGGCATCGGGACGCCGCGACAGCCAGATGTCGCTTGCGGCGCGAATGCGTTTCTGGGCGGTGGCGCTGACGGCATCGACTGCCTCCCGCTCCCCGACACGCGCCTTGACCTCAACGAAGACGGCGAGGTCACCCTTGCGGGCGATCAGGTCGATTTCGCCGGCCTTCGTCTTGTAGCGAAGTGCGAGGATCCGGTAGCCCTTTAGCAAAAGGAAGACTGCCGCCAGATACTCGGCGACGTGGCCGCGCCGTTCGGCGCTGCGTCGGCTGCGGTCAGTGACCACCCGCCTCCCCTTTCAGCGCCAGGAGCCGCTGGTAGAGGTCCTTCTTCGACAGGCCCGTCAGCCGCGCCCCTTCGGCCGCGGCCTGGGAGGTCGGCATGGAGCTTGCCAGCTCCTTCAACAGGATATCCACCTCGACCGCACCCGGCACATCGTCGAGGTCGGGTGGCGCAATCAGGAGCACGATCTCGCCCTTCACCGGCCGGTCATCGTAGTACTCGGCCAGTTCGCCGAGCGTCCCGCGCCGGAACTCCTCGAAGGTCTTGGTCAGTTCGCGGCAGACGACGGCCCTACGGGTGGGCCCTAGAACATCTGCGGCCGTCGCCAGGCTCGCGCCGATGCGGTGGGGCGATTCGAAGATGATCAGGGTCGCCGGGATCTTGGAGAGATCCGCCAGCCGGTCGCGCTTGCCCTTGTCCTTGACGGGAAGGAAGCCGGCAAAGAGGAAGGCATCCGACGGCATGCCCGATCCGACAAGCGCGGCGAGCGGTGCCGAGGCGCCGGGAATGGGGATAACACGATGCCCCGCCTCGATCGCCATCTGCCCCAGGCGATAGCCCGGATCGGAGACGAGCGGCGTTCCGGCATCCGAGACCAGCGCCACCGACCGGCCGCCCTCCAGCGCCGCCAGGAGCTTCGGGCCGGCTTCGTCGGCATTGTGTTCGTGATAGGCATAGGGGCGGTTGACGATGCCGTAGCGGTCCAGCAGCACGCGGGTCACGCGGGTATCCTCGCAGGCCAGCACATCGGCACCCGCCAACGTCTCAAGCGCCCGCAGGGTGATGTCGCCGAGGTTGCCGATCGGCGTCGCGACGAGATAAAGACCGGGCTCCAGCGGACGCGCCGGAATGGCCATATTGGCGACGCGGTAGCTGCGCGTCGTGGTTTTCTGGTCTTCGCTCAAGGGCATGCTCGGCAGAATGGAAGTGTCATGACCCTTTATGGGCAAGCCACGGCCCATGAGCAAGGGAAGCCGCCCGGTGTTTTCCCTGTGGATCGCTGTGGACCCTTGGAATTTGCGGGACAAGCCGTCCTCGTGGCTCTTGCTTTATGGGCAAATCTTCTGCCATTTTGCGCGTCCACATCTTCCGGCCCTCGGCCGGCAACTATACGGGCGCCAGCATCCCATGCGCGCCCCGGTCGAAAGCGGTTAGCGTCATGCGTATTACTCTTGAGCGGTCCAACCTCCTGAAGTCGCTGAACCACGTCCACCGCGTGGTGGAGCGGCGAAACACCATTCCGATCCTGTCGAACGTCCTGATGCGCGCCTCCGGCGCCGACCTGGAACTCAAGGCGACGGATCTGGATCTCGAGATCACCGAGGCGGTCGCCGCCATGGTGGAGCAGCCCGGCGCCACGACGGTGCCGGCCCATCTGCTCTACGAAATCGTGCGCAAGCTTCCCGATGGGTCGGAGGTCCTGCTCGCCACCAATCCCGACGGCGGCTCGATGACCGTGCAGTCGGGACGCTCGAAGTTCACGCTGCAGTGCCTGCCGGAAACGGATTTCCCGGACCTCACCGCCGGCAGCTTCACGCATACCTTCAAGCTGAAGGCGTCCGATCTGAAGATGCTGATCGACCGCACGCAGTTTGCGATTTCGACCGAGGAAACGCGCTACTACCTGAACGGCATCTTCTTCCACACGATCGAAGTGGGCAGCGACCTCAAACTGCGGGCCGTCGCCACCGATGGGCACCGTCTGGCGCGCGCCGACATCGATGCCCCGTCCGGCTCGGAAGGCATGCCCGGCATCATCATTCCGCGCAAGACGGTCGGCGAGCTGCAGAAGCTGGTCGACAGCCCCGAAACGATCGTGACCATCGAGGTCTCGGACGCCAAGATCCGCCTGACGATCGGCTCCGTCGTGATGACCTCAAAGCTGATCGACGGCACTTTTCCCGACTATCAGCGCGTCATTCCGACCAGCAACGACAAGGAAATGCGCGTCGATTGCCAGAGCTTCACCCGCGCCGTCGATCGCGTCTCGACGATTTCCTCGGAACGGGGCCGCGCCGTCAAGCTAGCGCTCTCCGATGGCCAGTTGACGCTGACGGTGAACAACCCGGATTCGGGCAGCGCCACGGAAGAGGTCGCGGTCGGCTACGACAATGACCCGCTGGAGATCGGCTTCAACGCCAAATATCTCCTGGACATCACCGCCCAGCTTTCTGGTGACGACGCCATCTTCATGCTGGCGGATGCCGGCTCACCGACGCTGGTGCGTGAACTGGCCGGTGACGACGCCTTGTACGTACTGATGCCGATGCGGGTCTAACTCAAGAAAAGCGGCCGGTTCTCCTGCCGCTTTTTTATTGCGGTTTTCTCGATGCGACATTTCGCCTTGTTTTTGCGCCATGGACTGCCCATAACTTTACAGACCGTGGGAGAGGAAGATGGAATTGCGCCTGAAAGAGCGGCTTGGCCGGAAGTTCGACGAGGAGATCCGCTTCTTCAAAGGCTGGATCGACGGCCCCAAGAGCGTCGGGGCGATCCTTCCCACCTCCTCCGTCACGGCGCGGCGGATGGCGAGCGTCATCAATCCTTCGTCGGGCCTTCCTGTCCTGGAGCTAGGACCGGGCACAGGCATCATCACGAAAGCCATCCTGGCGCGCGGCATCGCGCCGCAAAACCTCGCCTCCATCGAATTTTCCACCGACTTCTATCAGCACCTCAAGCGCACGCTGCCGGGCGTGAACTTCATCAATGGCGATGCCTTCGATCTCGACTCGACGCTCGGCGACTGGAGGGAACGCAAGTTCGATGCGGTGATCTCCGCCATCCCCTTGCTGAGTTTCCCGATGGAAAAGCGCATCGCCCTGCTGGAAGACCTGCTCGACCGCATGCCGCCTGGCCGTCCGGTGGTGCAGATCACCTATGGCGCCGTGTCGCCGATCGATGCGCGTCCGGACCGGTTCCAGATCAAGCACCTCGATTTCGTGGTCCGCAACATTCCCCCGGCACAACTCTGGACCTATAGCCGGGGCTGAGTGTCACCGTGTTCGGACTTTACATCACCCACCCCCAGGTCGTCATCGATCCAGACAGTCCAGTGCCTGACTGGGGTTTGTCGGATCTTGGCCGCCGGCGGACGCTGCAAGCGTCGCAGCAGCCCTGGGCGGCAATGGTGCAACGGCTCGTCTCCAGCACCGAGCGCAAGGCGATCGAGACCGCCGAGATCCTGACAACACTCTCCGGTCACGCCGTCGAAACCGCGATCGACATGCATGAGAACGATCGATCCGAGACTGGTTTCCTGCCGCCGCCGGAGTTCGAGAAGGCTGCCGACTGGTTCTTCGCGCATCCGGACGAAAGCTTCCGCGGCTGGGAACGGGCAGTCGACGCGCAGGCCCGGATCGTGCGTGCGGTCGAACTCATCCTTCACGATCACGACCCGACGATGCCGATCGCCTTCGTCGGCCACGGCGGGGTCGGAACGCTTCTGAAGTGCCACCTCGCGGGCCTGCCGATCGGGCGCAATCAGGACCAGCCGGCCGGCGGCGGCAACCTCTACGCCTTCTCTCTTGCAGACCGTGTCCTGGCATGCGACTGGACAAAAATGGAAGAGTGGAAGGGATTTGGACATGGACGCACGTGATCGCCTGATCGTTGGCCTCGACATTCCAACGGTGAGCGAGGCGCGGATAATCGTCTCCACGCTCGGCGACGATGTCTCCTTCTACAAGATCGGCTACCAGCTTGTCTTTGCCGGGGGGCTGGACTTCGCCCGCGAGCTGATCGACGAGGGCAAGAAGGTCTTCCTCGACATGAAGCTCCTCGACATCGACAATACGGTCGGCAAGGGTGTCGAGAACATCGCCAGGATGGGCGTCTCGATGCTGACGCTGCATGCGTATCCGAAGGCGATGCGCGCGGCCGTCGAGGCGGCAACGGGATCCGACCTTACCCTGCTCGGTGTGACCGTGCTGACATCCATGGACGACGCGGATCTGCGCGAGGCCGGCTACGACTGCGATCCGCGCAGCCTCGTACTGCGGCGCGCCGAACAGGCGCGACAAGCCGGCATGGGCGGCATCGTCTGCTCGGCCGAGGAGGCGGCGGCGGTCCGCCCGATCGTCGGACCGGACATGAACATCGTTACGCCCGGCATCCGCCCCACCGGATCGGACGCCGGTGACCAGAAGCGCGTGATGACCCCGGCTGACGCCCTGCGGGCCGGGTCCAGCCATCTCGTCGTCGGCCGGCCGGTCGTCAAGGCGCCGGACCCGAAGGCCGCTGCCCAGGCGATCCTCGCCGAGATGGCGGGCACGCTCTAACTACGAATTCGTTTCAGGAGGAGAACCACCATGCCGAAGGGTTACTGGATTGCGCGTGTCGATGTTCGCGATGCGGAACGCTACAAGGACTATGTCGCCACCGCAAAGCCCGCCTTCGAGCGGTTTGGGGCGAACTTCCTCGCCCGCGGCGGCCATTTCACAGAGCTGGAGGGACCAACGCGGGCACGCAATGTGGTGATCGAGTTTCCGTCGCTGCAGGCCGCCGTCGATTGCTACAATTCGCCCGAATACCAGGCGGCCGCGAAGATCCGCCAGGAAGTCGCCGACGCCGAGATGGTGGTCGTCGAGGGCGTCTGAACCAGCGGTCGGATGCGGCATCAGCACGGCTTCCAGTTCGCCTGTATTTCGTCTAAGAGACCGGTAACAATATCCATCCGAGCTCTTGGAGCAGCGCCATGACCGTATCCAACCTGCCACCCCTCGTCACCGTTTTCGGAGGCTCGGGCTTCGTCGGGAGACATGTGGTACGGACGCTGGTGAAGCGCGGCTACCGGGTACGCGTCGCCGTGCGCCGCCCGGACCTCGCGGGCTTTCTCCTGCCTTACGGCTCTGTCGGCCAGATCGCGCTGGTTCAGGCGAACCTGCGCTACCGCCAGTCGGTCGACCGCGCGGTAGAGGGCGCCTCGCATGTGGTCAACTGCGTCGGCATCCTGTTTGAAAGCGGCCGCAATTCCTTCGATTCCGTGCAGGATTTCGGTGGACGCGCCGTTGCGGAAGCAGCCCGTGCGGCAGGTGCGAAACTCGTGCACATCTCTGCCATCGGTGCCGACCTTGAATCCGCATCCAGCTATGCCCGCAGCAAGGGCCGCGCCGAAGCCGCCATTCTGTCGACTGCTCCCGGCTCCGTGATCCTGCGCCCCTCCATCGTGTTCGGCCCTGAGGACAGCTTCTTCAACAAGTTCGCTGCCATGGCGAAGATGTTTCCTGCCCTGCCGCTGATTGGCGGCGGCAAGACGAAATTCCAACCGGTCTACGTCGAGGACGTTGCGCAGGCGGTGGCACTGGGCGTCGACGGCACAATCCCCGGCGGCAAGATCTACGAACTGGGCGGCCCCGAAGTGCTGACGTTCCGCGAGTGCCTGGAACTCGTGCTTCGCACCATCCGCCGCCAGCGCCCGCTCGTCTCGCTGCCGTTCGGCGTTGCGTCCATGCTCGGCAGCGTCGCGTCGCTCATTCCGCTCATCACACCGCCGATCACCAGCGATCAGGTGGCTCTTCTCAGACACGACAACGTCGTTTCCGAGGACGCCATCCGTGAGGGACGCACCCTGGAAGGCATGGGCATTCGTCCGACACTTATGTCATCGGTGATCTCGTCCTACCTTGTGCAATATCGCCCTCAGGGCCAGTTCACGGACACTGGCAAGGCCGCCTGAGGATCAGGTCGCCGTCGGGTCCGTCATTCTGAACGAAGTCTGAAGCTGCTTCCTATGTGGCACAAAGGCCGCATCCGGAAACTGTCGTTCGTTAACTGGCAATTTAGCAAGTTCCGCTATTGAATCCATTGCCGTTGGCCCATAAACGCCTGCAGCGAACACCGCATTCTGACGTCATTGTCTCTCTCTGAAAGGCATACCTCCATGGGCAAGCCCATCGCACTGTTTTTTGCGTGTGCGGCACTTATGATCCTGGCCGGATCCTTCATCGCCCCGCCGACCGGCGCCGCCGGCAACAGCGGGTGCGCCCCGGCCTATGGCATCGATCCCTGCAGCACGGCGTCCATCACCACCGGTCCTGCGCACTAGTATCCCGCAACGTTAACAGCACCTTCGCCCGGGCCACGCTTAATTGAGGCGCAAGTGTGGCTTGCGTATTGATGTTAACCTTCTTTTCCGGAATACTCCTCCCTGGGAGAAGGGCAAAAGCCCGCCCACTTGGGAGGAGAAATCTATGGAAACGCCTAACAAGGCGCATACGCGCCGTTCATTCCTAAAAATCAGTGCAACCGCAGGCGGAGCAGCCGCTGCCGCAGGCACGCTTGCTGCGCCAGCCGTGCTGGCGCAGTCACCTGTGGTGATGAAGATGCAGACGTCGTGGCCTGCATCCGACATCTGGATGGACTTTGCCCGACAGTTCACGGAGCGCGTCGAAGCCATGTCGGGCGGGCGTCTGACGGTGGACCTTCTGCCGGCCGGCGCCGTGGTGGGCGCGTTCCAGGTCCTCGACGCCGTCAGCGACGGCGTCATCGACGCCGCACATTCTGTTCCTGTCTACTGGTACGGCAAGCACAAGGGCGCCTCGCTGTTCGGTACCGGTCCCGTCTTCGGCGGCTCGGCGACAACCATGCTCTCATGGTTCAATGCCGGCGGCGGCGCGGAATTCTATCGCGAGTTGCAGCAGGACATTCTGGGCCTCGAGGTGGTCGGCTTCCTCGGCTTCCCAATGTTCGCCCAGCCGTTCGGATGGTTCAAGAATGAGATCAACAGCGTCGAAGACATCAACGGATTGAAGTATCGCACCGTCGGGCTCGCCGCTGATCTTATGCAGGCCATGGGAATGTCCGTTGCCCAGTTGCCCGGTGGGGAAATCGTGCCGGCGATGGAAAGAGGCGTGATCGACGCCTTCGAGTTCAACAATCCGTCGTCCGACTTGCGCTTCGGCGCTCAGGATGTCGCCAAGAACTACTATCTTTCGTCCTATCACCAGGCCTCGGAATCCTTCGAGTTCCTGTTCAACCGCGGTTTCTACGAAGATCTCGCGCCGGACCTGCAGGCCATCGTCCGCTACGCCGTCGAGGCGGCATCCACGGCGAACACGGCATCGGCCATGGACAACTACTCGGCCGATCTTCGCAAGCTCGAGACCGATTCAGGCGTCACCGTCCACCGCACGCCGCAAGCCATCCTCGACGCCCAGATCCAGGCCTGGGACGGTCTGATCGTTGAGCTGGAGAAGGACGAGTTCATGAAGCGTGTCCTCGACAGCCAGCGCGCCTGGGTGGAACGGGTCACCTACTTCGAACTGATGGCGTCGCCCGACTATACGCTCGCCTACCAGCACTACTTCCCGGACAAGCTGAAGCTCTGAGTCGCACTTTCGATTGCATGTCTTGATCTCGGCAGGGGCCCCGCCCCTGCCGCATTTCCCTCAACCGAAAGACGCACGCATCGATGGTTGTATTCATTCGCTTTGCAGACGCGCTATCTGCTTGGTTCGGCAAGGCATTCGCCTGGCTGATCGTGCTGATGACCTTCGGCACCAGCTACGAGGTCTTCGTCCGTTACATCCTCGGACGCCCCACCCCTTGGGCGCTCGATGTGTCCTTCATCATGTACGGCACGCTCTTCATGATGGGCGGCGCCTATACGCTCTCGCGCGGCGGGCATGTGCGCGGTGACTTCCTCTACCGCCTCTGGAAGCCCCGGACCCAGGCCTCCGTGGACCTGGTCCTCTACCTCATCTTCTTCTTCCCGGGTGTCACTGCGCTCATCTTCGCCGGCTGGAAATATGCGTCCCGCTCCTGGGGCTACGGCGAAGTCAGCGTCAACAGTCCCGCCGGCATCCCGATCTATCAGTTCAAGATGGTGATCGTGGCCGCCGGCATCCTTTTGTTCATCCAGGGCATCGCCCAGGTATTCCGCTGCATCCGCTGCATCCGCGACAACGAGTGGATAGAAGCGGAGGCAGACGTCGAAGAAACGGAAACAATGTTGATCAAGGACAAGCGTATCGAGACCACAGGAGAGACGGCATGACCGACCCGCAAGTCGCCCTGTTCATGCTGGGTCTCTTCATCTTCATCGTCTTCCTCGGCTTTCCCATTGCCTTCACGCTGATGGCGATGGGCATCGGATTTGGCTATTATGCCTATTACGAGCCGAGCCGTATGTGGCGTTCCTTCAACCGGCTCGATGAAACGGCCGGCTGGTGGGACAGCACGACCCTCTGGCTCGAGGGCCTGTTCAACAACCGAGTCTTCGACCTTTTCATCAACCAGACCTATACGGTGATGGCCAACGACGTGCTGACGGCGGTGCCGCTGTTCCTGTTCATGGGCTATATCGTCGAACGCGCCAATATCGTCGATCGCTTGTTCGGCACGTTGAACATCGCGTCGAAGAACATTCCCGGCTCCATGGGCGTCGCTGCCCTGGTAACCTGCGCCCTGTTTGCCACGGCCACCGGCATCGTTGGTGCCGTCGTGACACTGATGGGGCTGCTCGCCCTGCCGGCCATGCTGAAGGCTCGCTACGACCACTCCTTCGCCACCGGCATCATCTGCGCCGGCGGCACGCTCGGCATTCTGATCCCGCCATCGATCATGCTGATCGTCTATGCCGCAGCATCCGGCACGTCGATCGTGCGGCTCTATTCCGCGGCCCTGCTGCCGGGACTGACGCTGGTCGGGCTGTATCTGGTCTATATCGTCGGGCGCTCCATCCTGCAGCCGAGCATTGCGCCGAAGCCGACGGCCGAAGAAGTCCCGGACGTACCGTTCCTGAAGCTGATGGGGATGATCGTTACATCCTTCCTGCCGCTCGCCATCCTGATCCTGGCGGTGCTGGGTTCGATCCTCTTCGGGCTGGCCACCCCGACGGAAGCAGCGGCGATCGGCGCGCTTGGCGGCATCATCCTGGCCGTGGCCTACCGCGCGATGACCTGGGAGCGCATGCGGCAGAGCGTCTATCTGACCGTCAGGACGACCGCCATGGTCTGCTGGCTCTTCGTCGGTTCCTACACCTTCTCCTCGGTCTTCTCCTATCTCGGTGGCGAGCACATCATATCGGAGTTCGTGCGCAGCCTCGACCTGACGCCTTTCCAGTTCCTGCTGCTGGCGCAGTTCATCATCTTCCTCCTGGGCTGGCCGCTGGAGTGGTCCGAGATCATCATCATCTTCGTGCCGATCTTCCTGCCGCTGCTGGATATGTTCGGGATTGACCCGCTGTTCTTCGGCATCCTGGTGGCGCTTAACCTGCAGACCTCCTTCCTGACGCCGCCGATGGCGATGTCGGCCTATTATCTGAAGGGGATAGCGCCGCCGGAGGTGCGGCTGACGCAGATCTTCTGGGGCGTGCTGCCCTTCGTGGGGATGGTCTTCATCTGCATGACGCTGATGTACATCTTCCCGCAGATCGTCTTCTATCTGCCGGAGTTGTTCTATGGCCGCTGACGCAACCACGAGAGGGGGCGAAGGGCTGCCGCCTCTTCCATCCATAGCTCGGTGCCCTGCCCGTGCCGGCATGACCGAAAGGACCGCCTGATGTCAGACCGCCTGCTTGCCCTTTTCGGATTTCTCGTGCTCTGCGGCTTCCTCGGGATTCTGGTGTGGGAAGTGCCGCGACTGGACTTGATGATCCTTACCGCCGCGACAGTCGCCTTGGCTGGCTACGATCTCTTCTTTTACCATGGTCGAAATGACCGAGGTTAAGCTGGATCACCCAAACAGCAGCAATCCGATGAGGCCGACCGTGCCGACGAAGATCCGCCACCAGGCGAAGAGCGCGTAGCCGCGACTGGAGATGAAGTCGAGAAGCGAGCGCACGACGAACAGCGCCGTCACGAAGGCAGCGATGAAGCCGACGACAATCACTGCGCCATCGTCGAAGCTGATCAACGCGCGGTTCTTGTAGAGATCGAGCGTGAAGGCGCCGAGCATGGTGGGCATGGCCAGGAAGAAGGAGAACTCCGCGGCCGACCGCTTGTCAGTGCCCATCAGCAGCGAACCGACGATGGTCGCCCCCGAGCGGGACGTGCCGGGCACCATGGCAAGACACTGGAAGAGGCCGATCTTGAAGGCGAGCGACAGCGGATAATCCATCACATCCGTGTATCGCGGCTGGAACGCCATCCGGTCGACGACCAGGAGAACGATGCCGCCGAGGATCAGCACGATGCAGATCAGCACCGGCGTCTCGAACAGGATCGCCTTGATGAAACCATGCGCCAGTGCACCGATGAGGGCCGCCGGCAGGAAGGCGATCAGCACCGTCAGCACGAAATGCCTGGCCCTGGCGCTGTTGGGAAGATTGACCGCGATGTCCAGCAGCCGGCGGAAATAGACCAGCAGGATCGCCATGATGGCCCCGAGCTGGATCAGGACCGCAAAGGTATTGCCGGGGGATTTGAAGCCGAGGAAATGCCCGGCGAGGAGAACATGTGCCGTCGAGGACACGGGTATGAACTCCGTCAGCCCCTCGATCAGTCCGAGAACGAGAGCACTGACGATGGAATCTTCCGGCATTCTTTACCCTTTTCTGAACGGTCTGCTGGCCGAAGAGCCGCAACCGGAATCGACGACTCGCTTCTCTTGCCTTGCCACGTACCAAAGCCATATAGCTGCGTTATTGCGTTCGCGCTTCAACACAGCCCTCATTCTTCCTACATCGGATTTGTAAAGCTCTCGTATCAATGCCCACGCTCTACCATCACCCCATGTCATCCAGTTCGCGATTCGTCCGCCTTATCCTCTCGGAATATGGCTTTCAGGCGGATATCGTGGAGGAACAGCCTTGGGAGAAACGGCGCGAATTCCTGTCGTTGAACCCCGCGGGCACGCTGCCGGTCTATGTGGACGACAACATGCGCGCCCTCTGTGGCCCGAATGTCCTGATGGAATTTCTCGACGAGACGCATGGCGTCCTGAAGCGCGACCGCCGGCTGCTGGCGGAAGACCCCTTCCAGCGCGCCGAGATCCGCCGGCTGACGGAGTGGTTCCTGTCGAAGATGGAAAGTGATGTCACGCGGCCCCTGGTGCGCGAGCGCGTCTACAAGCTGCAGATGACGGCTGCCCAGGGCGGCGGGGCTCCCGATTCCAAAGCGTTGCGCACGGCGCGCGCCAATGTCCGCCAGCACATGAAGTATCTGGCCTGGCTGGCGGGATCGCGCCCCTGGCTTGCCGGCGACCGCTTGAGTTACGCGGACCTCGCGGCGGCGGCCTCCGTCTCGGTGCTTGACTATCTCGGCGAAATCGACTGGGCTGAAACACCAATGGCCAAGGACTGGTATCAGCGGCTGAAGTCGCGCCCCTCGTTCCGGCCGCTCCTGACCGAGCGGGTCCGGGGGATAACCCCGGTGTCTCACTATGCGGACCTTGATTTCTAACGAGACGAGCAGCCCCCCGCAGCCGGACCGGCGGCGGCAGGAGAAGCTGACGGCCTTCATCAAGGCGGAAGCGGCAGCGCAGGGCTTCGACCTCTGCCGCATCACCCATGCCGGCAGCATTCCCGAAGCCTCTTCGCGGCTCGACACCTATCTCGCCGACGGTCATCACGGTACCATGGGCTGGATGGAGGAGACCCGCGACCGTCGCGGCAGTCCGACGGCGCTCTGGCCCGAGGTGCGCTGCGTCGTGATGTTCGGCCTGAACTACGGCCCGGATGAAGACCCTCGCTCCCTGCAGGCCAAGCCAAGCCATGGCGCCATCTCCGTCTATGCGCGCAACCGCGACTATCACGACGTCATCAAGGGCCGCCTCAAGGAGATCGCCACCCGCTTTGCGGCGCGGGCCGGAGAGGACGTCAAGGTTTTCGTCGATACGGCACCGGTGATGGAAAAGCCGCTGGCCGAGGCTGCAGGTCTCGGCTGGCAGGGCAAGCACACGAACCTCCTCAGCCGCAGCCATGGCTCCTGGCTCCTCCTCGGCAGCCTGTTTACCACCGCCGATCTCATCCTCGACGCGCCGGAGGTCGATCACTGCGGCTCCTGCCGGGCCTGTCTCGACGCCTGCCCGACCAATGCCTTCCCCGCCCCCTACCGGCTGGATGCGCGTCGCTGCATCTCCTACCTCACGATCGAGCACAAGGGGCCGATTGCTCCCGATCTGAGACCGCTGATCGGCAATCGTATCTACGGCTGCGACGACTGTCTGGCCGCCTGTCCGTGGAACAAGTTCGCCGTCAGCGCGTCGGAGATGAAGCTAAAGGCCCGTGACGACCTGAAGGAGCCGTCGCTCGCCTTCCTGCTCAGCCTTGACGATGCGGCATTCCGGACATTCTTCAGCGGCTCGCCGGTCAAGCGCATCGGTCGCGACCGGTTCATCCGCAATGTCCTGACGGCTGCGGGCAATTCGGGGGACGCCACGCTGATCGCCCCTTGCCTGGCGCTTGCTCGCGATCCATCGCCTGTCGTGCGCGGCATGACGGTCTGGGCCTTGAAACAGCTGATGCTGGGCGAGGAGTTCGAACGCTTTGCGGCAACCTGCCAAGACGAGGATGATCCGGAGGTATTGGACGAATGGCGACTGGCAGGAGTGCTTTGATGCAGATGATGATCTTCGGATGCGGCTACTCCGGCAAGACAATTGCCAAGCTTGCCCTCACGCGCGGCGCCATCGTCACTGGAACCACGCGTCAGAATACTGACGTTCTTGCCGCAGAAGGCATTCACGGTCTCGTGTTCGACGGCACCCGGGCATCGCCAGAGCTTTTGCTGGCACTTTCTCAAGCGACGCATCTGGTGCAATCCATTCCGCCGGGGCCGGACGGCGATCCGCTGCTCAGGCTTGCCACACGAGATATTCGTAACCTCTGTCCGAGACTGGAATGGATCGGCTATCTCTCCACCGTCGGCGTCTACGGCGACTACGGCGGCGCCTGGGTGGACGAGAGCAATGAATGCCGGCCTTCCCCCGGCCGATCCCAGGAACGGGTGGCGGCCGAGGCAACATGGCTTGCAGAGGGAGAGGCGGCGGGCGTGCCCGTTGCCATCCTGCGCCTCGCCGGCATCTATGGGCCCGGTCGCAATGGCTTCGTCAACCTGCACAAGGGCACGGCACGGCGCATCGTCAAGAAGGACCAGGTCTTCAACCGCATCCGGGTCGAAGACATCGCAGATGCCACGCTGTTTCTGGCGGAGGGACGGCACGGCGGCATCTTCAACATCACCGACGACGAGCCGGCGCCACCGCAGGACGTCATTGCCGAGGCCGCACGCCTGATGGGCGTGGAGCCGCCGCCGGAGCTGCCCTTCGAGACCGCCGACATGACACCCATGGCGCGATCCTTCTACGGCGCCAACAAGAAGATCTCCAACCAGAAGATCCGCGCGATGGGGTTCCAGTTTCGCTATCCGGAATACAGGATGTCGCTTCAGCAACTCTGGCAGACCGGGCAGTGGGATGAATTCGGCTGACCTCGAGCGGGATGGAAAATCCATCCAACAGGCCAATTGAAGACAAAACCTTCTGTCGCAACGGGTCTGTCAGCGCAAATTTCGCGCCTCGGCAGCCATTTTTTCGATCTGCAACAAAATTATTTTCTTAGGAATCGTGATCCGGTGCGGTTTCCGTGTGGTGCGAAATTTCATTTGGATTAACGACTGATTTTAGAGGATTTTTTGCACCTCGTTAACCGCAACTCCTGCGTCGCATAGCCGGTTATGGAATCCGGAATATTTCAGCCTGAAACATTCCGTGATCGTTCTGCGCACTTTTTCGCCAATTTTCGACCCGCTTAACCCGTCCCGCACCGCAAGTGCAGACGACAATTGAACGGGGACGACAGAATTGAACATGTTTCGACGCTCGGCATTTGCCGCCGCCACCATCGCAGCGTTCGCCATGATCGGCACTGCGCCGGCCAATGCCGCACCGGGTTGTGGCCATGCCTCCTGGTATGCGCTGACATCCAAGACCGCGTCCGGCGAGCGCATGAACCCGGCCAAGCTGACCGCCGCGCACCGTTCGCTGCCCTTCGGCACCAAGGTCATGGTCACCAACAAGCGCAACGGCAAGAGCGTCGTCGTGCGCATCAACGACCGCGGCCCGTTCATCAAGGGTCGCATCATCGACGTCTCAAAGGCTGCGGCAGCGAACATCGGCATGGTACGGTCCGGCACGGCCCAGGTCTGCTACCAGATCGTTGATTCCGGAAACCAGAAGGTCGCCGGCAGGGGCCTCAAGGACGGCTGATCCTCTTCCCGAACTTGCTCTTGAGCAGCATCCCGGTTACGACCCGGACGAGACGGGTTCAACCGGAACGGAGAGCGACATGCGATTGGGCGGACGGCTTGGTGGAGCCATTGATGTTCTCAAGGACATCGACGAACGGAAGCGTCCGGTCGCGGATGCCCTGAAAGACTGGGGCCTCGGCCACCGCTTTGCCGGCTCCGGCGATCGCGCCGCCATCGGCAATATCGTCTACGACGCGCTTCGCATGCGTCTTTCGCATGCGTGGCTGATGGACGACGAGGGCCCCGTGGCTCTAGCCTACGCGGTCCTGCTTCGGCAGTGGGGATATTCTTCCGAAGCCCTCTCCGCCGAGTTTGCCGACGACCGCTTCGCGCCGCCGCCGCTTTCCGACGCCAATCTTTCCGCCTTTGCCTCCCGCAATATTGCCGATGCGCCCGCGCATGTGCAGGGCGACATTCCCGACTGGATCCAGCCGTCCTTCGAAGCCGCATTCGGCGAGGACTGGCTGGCGGAAGCCAAGGCGCTTTCGCAGCGCCCGACCCTCGATCTGCGCGCCAACACGCTGAAGGCGTCGCGAGAAAAGGTCATCAAGGCGCTCGACCGATCCGGTGCCCAGCCTGCGCCGATCGCGCGCAACGGCATCAGGATTGCCGCCGGAGAAGGAGCGTCCCGGCTTCCAAACGTCACCGCCGAAATTTCGTTCCAGAAAGGCTGGTTCGAGGTTCAGGACGAGGGCTCGCAGGTCGTTTCCGATCTCGTCCATCCCGGCGACCAGGACCAGGTCCTCGATTTCTGCGCGGGCGGCGGCGGCAAGACGCTCGCCATGGCGGCCGCCATGCACAACAAGGGTCAGGTGCATGCCTATGACACCGACCGCAAGCGGCTTGCACCGATC
Organism: Rhizobium sp. PK7-22; assembly: GCF_056530405.1. Taxonomy (NCBI): domain Bacteria; kingdom Pseudomonadati; phylum Pseudomonadota; class Alphaproteobacteria; order Hyphomicrobiales; family Rhizobiaceae; genus Rhizobium; species Rhizobium sp. PK7-22. The sequence goes on along the minus strand of NZ_CP096514.1, from coordinate 1,053,254 downwards.
ATCGAGCGTCTGCGCCGGGCCGGTACGCGCAATGTTCAGGTCCACGACGATGTCCGACAGCTTCAGGCGCTGAAGGAAAAGCTGGACGTGGTGCTGGTCGATGCGCCCTGCACCGGAACCGGCACGTGGCGCCGGCGACCCGACACGAAATGGCGCCTGACGCCGAAGAACCTCGAAGAACGGGTCGCCCAGCAGCAGGAGGCGCTCACCGAGGCAGCCACCTTCGTGAAGCCCGGCGGCAGCCTGGTCTACATCACCTGCTCCGTACTGCCGGACGAGAACGATCGCCAGATCGAGGCCTTCTGCCGCGACAATCCGGAGTTTTTCGCCGAGCCGGTGCTGGAAACCTGGAGCGGACTGTTCGGCGAAACCGCGCCGCGTCCCCACAGCCGCGACGGCAGCACCGTGACACTGACACCGGCCACCACCGGAACGGACGGCTTCTTCTTCAGCCGGATGCGGCGGCGGGCCTGATCCGCTTGACGTCCGTCAAGACCACGGACCTTTGCAAACCGTTCTAAACTAGAATGTTTGACACAAGTTTTGTCATGGGTCATTCAAGGGTCCGTGCAGCCGAGGGATGTGGCTGCCGAAGGAGGGACTATGATCCGCAAGACACTCATGGGCGCAACCTTCGCCCTGCTGGCCGCTTCCACGGCTTATTCCATCACGCCGGCCGCTGCAGCCGAGCCGGCCGCCGTCGTCGCGCATTATGCCGATCTGGCACATGCCAAATACGACGACGCGCTGACGACCGCCAAGACACTCGACGCCGCCATCGATGCGCTGATCGCCACGCCGGGCGAAGCCACGCTGAAGGCTGCCCGCGAGGCCTGGATCGCGGCCCGCGTTCCCTATCAGCAGACCGAGGTCTACCGCTTCGGCAATCCGATTGTCGACGAGTGGGAAGGCAAGGTGAATGCCTGGCCGCTCGACGAGGGCCTGATCGACTATGTCGACCCCGCCTATGGCACCGAAAGCGACAGCAACGCTCTCTATGTCGCCAATGTGATCGCTAACCCGAAGCTCAGCGTCAACGGTCAGGACATCGACGCCACGAACATCACGCCCGACCTCCTGCGCAGCCTGCACGAGGCCGGCGAGATCGAGGCCAATGTCGCCACCGGCTATCACGCCATCGAGTTCCTGCTCTGGGGCCAGGACCTCAACGGCACGGACGCTGGCGCCGGCAACCGGGCCTACACGGATTACGACACCGCCAACTGCACGAACGGCCATTGCGAGCGCCGCGCCGCCTACCTGAAGGCCGCTTCCAATCTGCTGGTCTCCGACCTTGAAGAGATGGTGGCCGCCTGGGCTGCGGATGGCGAAGCGACAAAGACCGTGACGGCCGATCCGCAAGCCGGCATCCGTGCCATGCTGACCGGCATGGGCTCGCTCTCCTACGGCGAACTGGCCGGCGAGCGCATGAAGCTCGGCCTTTTGCTGCACGACCCGGAAGAGGAGCACGACTGCTTCTCCGACAACACGCATGCCTCGCATCTCAATGACGCGATCGGCATCGAGTCGGCCTATACGGGCGAATACACCCGCGTCGACGGCACGACGATGACCGGTCCTTCGCTCTCGGAGCTGGTGGCCGAAAAGGATGCAGCACTCGACAGCGAGATCAAGGGCAAGCTCGAGACCACGGTCGCGGCGATGAACGCTATGGCGGATCGCGCCAAGGGCGGTGAGGCCTACGACCAGATGATCGGCGAAGGCAATGCAGAGGGCAATGCTGCCGTGCAGGCCGCCATCGACGGGCTGATCGACCAGACCCGGTCGATCGAGCGCGTCATTGCGTCGCTGGATCTCGGCACAATCGAACTTGAAGGTTCAGACAGCCTCGATAATCCTGACGCCATATTCCAATAGGACCTGAAGGGGGCCGCGGGAGACCGCGGCCCGATCATCCCATGAGAGCGCTCACCGCCAAGACACTGCTGCTGCCGATCCTGTCGGGGGCTCTCTTCATGTCTCCGCTGATCGCCCTCGGCGAAAATCCGGAGTTCCCTACGGAGCGGACCGACCTTTCGCCCAAGGACAGGAAGCGGGTCGCCGGCGTCACCCGCCCGACGCAGGATTTCTCCAAGGCCGAAAACTTCGAGACCATGCAGGGCGGTGCCGCCACCACCAAGGCAATCGTCAACGGCGATGCCTTCTCGCATTTCTCCACCAACCTTACCTTCGCCGAGGAAGAGACCTTCAAGCTCGGCAACGCATTGTTCCGCAAGCTTTGGGTGTCTTCGCCGTCGTCGACCCAGGCGTCCGACGGACTGGGTCCCCTGTTCAACGCCCGCGCCTGCCAGAGCTGCCACCTGAAGGACGGTCGCGGCCATCCGCCGGAGGGTACCGCCGACAATACGTCGATGTTCCTGCGGCTCGGCCGTCCCGCTCGGACCGCCGAGGAGCAGGAGATTCTGGCCCGCCACGAGGCGCTCAATTTTCCCGACCTCACCTACGGCAAGCAACTGCAGGAACTGGCTGTTCCCGGCCTGCAATCGGAAGGCCGAATGGCAATCTCCTACGAAGAGATCCCGGTGACGCTGGGCGATGGCGATGTCGTTTCCCTGCGCAAGCCCACCTATTCGGTGGACAACCTGGGCTACGGCCCTCTGGAGCCGGACGTCACGCTGTCGCCGCGTGTCGCACCGCCGATGATCGGCATGGGCATGATCGAGGCGATCCACGAGGCGGATATTCTAGCCCAGGCCGATCCGGACGACCGGGACGGCGACGGTATTTCCGGCAAGCCCGCAGTCGTGCGCGATCACCGGACCCGGCAGATCAAGCTTGGCCGTTTCGGATACAAGGCCGAAAACGCATCCGTTCGCGATCAGTCGGCCTCCGCCTTTGTCGGCGACATCGGCATCTCCAATCCGGACGCGCCCTTCGACCATGGCGACTGCACCAGTGCGCAGGTGGATTGCTTTGCCCGCCCGACGGGCGTGCAGGAGCGTCTCGGCGAAACCGAAGCACCCGATCCGGTGCTCGAACTGGTGACCTTCTATTCGAAAAACCTCGCCGTGCCCGCCCGTCGGGATCCGGGCAATGCAAAAGTGCTGAAGGGCAAGGAAATCTTCTACCAGTCCGGCTGCACCTCCTGCCACACGCCGAAATTCGTCACACGCCGCGATGCGGAGAACAAGGCGCATGCCTTCCAGCTGATCTGGCCCCATTCCGACTTCCTGCTCCACGACATGGGCGAAGGTCTGGCGGACGGGCAGCAGGTGGGCGTCGCCTCCGGCCGGGAATGGCGCACCCAGCCGCTCTGGGGGATCGGGCTCACCGAGACGGTCAACGAACACACCTTCTTCCTGCATGACGGCCGCGCCCGCAATCTCAGCGAAGCGATCCTCTGGCACGGCGGCGAGGCGCAGGCGGCGCGCGATGCCTTCGCCTCGCTCGGCAGGGATGACCGCACCGCCCTCATCGCATTTCTGGAGTCGCTCTGATGCTGAACAGTCTTTGCGCAGCGGGCCTCGCAGTCCTTTTTGCCACGGCTCCGGCATTGGCGCAGGAAGACACCCTGCGCCCTGAAATCCCTGCGGATGTTCAGATCCGGGCGGTGATTGCGAAGGCCGTCGATGACTTCATCCGACCTGGCTACCGCGACTTCCACGCGGCGGCCGATATGCTCGCGTCGGATATGGACGCCCTCTGCACCGCCCCCTCGCCCATCGCCCTTGCGCAGGCGAAAGCAGCCTTTGCGGAGGCCGCCGGAAGCTGGGCGCGCATCGAAATCGTCCGCACGGGGCCCGCGATAGAGGACAACCGCTTCGAGCGCATCCTCTTCTACCCCGACCGCAAGAGCACCGGTCTGAAGCAGGTGCAGGCGCTGCTGGCCAAGCCCGATGACAGCATCACCGCGCCGGGTGGCCTCTCCGGCAAGAGTGTTGCCATGCAGGGGTTCGGTGCGCTGGAATTCGTGCTGGCCGGGACCGGCTCGGAGCAGCTCGCCACGGAGACGGACAGCTTCCGCTGCCGCTACGGGCAGGCCGTGGCGCGCAATATTGCACAGATTGCTGGAGAAATCGTGAGCCTCTGGGAGGCGCCGGATGGCGTGCAACAGGCCTGGAAAGAGCCGGGCCGCGACAATCCGCTGTTCCGCAACGAGCAGGAGGCGATGACGGCGCTTCTGGGCATTCTCGTCCATGGGGCTGAGATGGTCCGCGACCAGCGGATCGAGACCTTCTACAAGGGCGAAGACAACCAGACCTTTCCCAAGCAGGCCATCTTCTGGCGCTCGGGAAATACCTGGCGGATGGTCGAGGCAAACCTCAAGGGCCTTCGAGACCTGATCGAGGCTTCCGGCATGGTCGCGCTCCTGCCCGACGACCAGACCTCGATCGTCGGTTCAACGGACTTCGTTCTGAAGTCAATGCTGCGGGTGACCGGCGAGATGAACAGCGACATAGAGATGGCCGTGTCGGATGACGCCCAGCGCCAGAAGCTCGACTTCCTGCTCGTCAACGGGCGCGACCTGATCGGCCGGCTGAACGACCAATATGGCGGCGCGATCGGGCTGACCTCCGGCTTCTCCTTCTCCGACGGGGACTGACCATGACCTGGCGAAGCGGCCTCATCGACCGGCGCGGCTTCATGCGGGCGGCCGGCATCACCTTCGCCGCGGCGCTCTCGCCGCAGGCGCTGATGGCGCTCGAACGGTCCGACGCCGTCTATGCCTCCGGCTTTCGTTCGGCCGACGGCTCCTTCGGGATCGCCACCGTCTCGGAGCGGGGCGAAATCGTCGACCGGATGGCCCTGCCCGCGCGGGCCCACGGCCTGGCCTACAGTCCCATCTCCGGCCGCGCGGTCGCCTTTGCCCGCCGGCCCGGAACCTTTGCCCTGGCGTTTCATCCCAACCGCTCCGGCGACCCGGTGATGATCACCGCGCCGGACGGCCGGCACTTCTACGGCCACGGCGCGTTTTCGCCCGATGGGGCTGTTCTCTACACCAGCGAGAATGACTTCGACGGCAATCGCGGCATGATCGGCGTCTATGACGCCTGCGACAACTTTGCACGCATCGGCGAGTTTGCGGCGCAGGGCATCGGCACCCACGACATGACCGTCTCCGACGACGGCGCAACACTGATCGTCGCCAACGGCGGCATCGAGACGCATCCGGATTTCGGGCGCACTAAGCTGAACCTCGACCGGATGGAGCCGTCCCTCGTATTGCTCGATGCCCGGGACGGGCAGCTGATCCAGAAGCACGCGCTGCCGCCCTCGCTGCGGCATCTCTCGACGCGCCATCTGGCCGTCGGTGACGCGGGAAAAATCTGGTTCGCGGGCCAGTGGGAGGGTGTTCGCAACGCGCTGCCGCCGCTCGTCGGCCATGTCAGCCGAGGCGAGGAGATCACCTTCACGTCCCTGCCCGAGCGGGTGACGGAGGGGCTCGCCAATTATGTCGGCGCCATTGCCGTCAACCGACGCGACGGGATCGTCGGGCTGACGTCGCCGAAGGGCGGGCTGGCGGTCAGCCTCGATGCCCGCACCGGCGCCGTCCTGCGCGAAGAGCCTGTCCGCGATGCGGCCGGGGTCGCACCGGCGGACCACGGGATCGCCGTCTCATCCTACGACGGCCGCTTCAACGAGAAAGGCAGCGATGTCGCCTGGGACCAGCACATCATTCGCCTCGAATGATCATCGGTGATCCATTGGCAGGAGTGGTTGCCTGCTCTATCTCAAGCTCATGAAAAAAGCGCTCATCTACATCCTGTTTATTGCCATCGTCGTCGGCCTCGGTGCGCTGAGCGGCGTGAGCAACGTGCCGGGCGAATGGTACCAGACGCTTGAAAAACCGTTCTTCCAGCCGCCGCCGTGGCTCTTCGCGCCGGTCTGGACGACACTCTATGTGCTGATTGGCATCGCCGGCGCACGCACCTGGCTCGACGCCCCGGCCTCGGCCCGCATGCAGGTCTGGTTTGCGCAGATGGTCCTGAACCTGCTCTGGTCGCCGGCCTTCTTCGGTTCCGAGAGCCCGATCCTCGGCCTCCTGGTGATCATCCCGCTGCTGATCTCGATCCTCGTTTTCGTCCGGATGAGCTGGAACCGGGACCGTATCAGCGGCTGGCTCTTCGTGCCCTATATCGCCTGGGTCGGCTTTGCGACGCTGCTCAACCTCTCGATTGTCGTCCTCAACTGATATCGGCCGCTGCGGCGCTTGCCGAACCGGCCTCGCCATGCCAGTTTCGCGGCCGCGAAGGGGCCGAGCATGAGCAGTATCGACAACAGCGATTTCCGGGCACGGATCCGGCAGAGCTTTGACCGCCAGGGCGCGATGGCAACCATCTGTGCGGAATTGACCCGCGTCGAGCCGGCCATGGTGGAGATCGAACTGCCCTTCGACCGTAAACTGACGCAGCAGCACGGGCTCCTGCATGCCGGCGTGATTTCCACTGCACTCGAGACCGCCGGCACCTACGCCGCCTATACGACGGTCGCCGGTGATGTCTCGCTGCTGACGATCGAGTTCAAGGTGAACCTGATGTCGCCCGGGCGCGGCGAACGCTTCCTGTTTCGCGGTGAAATCACCAAGCCGGGCACAACCATCATCGTCGCCGATGGCCGCGCTTATGCTGTCAGCGACGGCCCGGCGAAGCTGATCGCCTCGATGACGGCCACCATGATGGTGATCCGTGGGCGGGAGGATATCGTCGGATGAATGTCGAACTGACACAGGCCGGTGGGAAATCGGTGCTCTTCGTCATGGCTGTCGATGCCGAATATGGCGAACATCTCAAGGGCCGGATCACGCCGCTGATGACGGGCGTCGGCCCCGTGGAGGCGGCGGTGGTGCTGACCCATGCGCTGACAGGGCTTGAGGCTTCCGGTAAACTTCCGGATCTCGTGGTCTCGCTCGGCTCCGCCGGCTCCCGCACGCTCGAACAAACCGGCATCTATCAGGTCTCCTCCATCGCTTACCGTGACATGGACGCCTCGCCGCTCGGGTTTGAGAAGGGCCGCACGCCGTTCCTGGACCATCCTGCGGTGATCGCGCTGCCGCATCGCATTCCCAAGATTCCGGCAGCCTCGCTGTCGACAGGCGGCAACATCGTATCCGGTGCCGCCTATGACCTCGTCGATGCCGACATGGTCGACATGGAGACCTATGCCGTCTTGCGAAGCTGCCACCTCTTCGACCTTCCCCTGATCGGCCTGCGCGGGATTTCCGACGGCAAGGACGAGCTGAAGCATGTCGACAACTGGACGGAATATCTGCACGTCATCGACGCAAAGCTTGCCGATGCGGTCGACGCGCTTCTGGCGGCGCTGGAAAGCGGAGGATTGGCGGTCTGACGCAGTTGCACAAAGGCCAAGTTTTCACTAAAGGCTCGACATGACCCAGATAGCCCATCCCGACAGCATCCTCATCATCGATTTCGGCAGCCAGGTGACGCAGCTGATTGCGCGTCGCGTGCGCGAGGCCGGCGTCTACTGCGAGATCCATCCGTTCCAGAATGCGGCGGACGCCTTCGAAAAGATGCAGCCGAAGGGCGTGATCTTCTCCGGCGGACCGGCCTCGGTGACGACGGAAGGCAGTCCGAGGGCGCCGCAATCGGTCTTCGATTCCGGCGTGCCGGTGCTCGGCATCTGCTACGGTCAGCAGACTCTGGCAACCCAGCTCGGCGGCGTCGTCGAGGGCGGCCATGCGGCGGAATTCGGCCGCGCCGACGTCGAGATCAAGAAGGCAAGCCCGCTGTTTGAGGGTTTCTGGGCAGTCGGCGAGCGCTATCCAGTGTGGATGAGCCACGGCGATCGCGTCACCCAGCTTCCCGAAGGTTTCGAGGTGGTCGCCACGTCGGAAAACGCCCCATTCGCCATCGCCGTCAACGAAGGCCGTCGCTATTACACGACGATGTTCCACCCGGAGGTGATGCACACGCCCGATGGCGCCAAGCTGCTGTCCAACTTCGTGCACAAGATCGTCGGCCTGAAGTCCGACTGGACGATGGCTGCCTATCGCGCCGAGATGATCCGCAAGATCAAGGACCAGGTCGGCTCCGAGCGGGTCATCTGCGGCCTGTCCGGCGGCGTCGATTCCTCGGTCGCGGCCGTCCTCATCCATGAAGCGATCGGCGACCAACTGACCTGCATCTATGTCGACCACGGCCTGATGCGCCAGGGCGAGACCGAACAGGTCGTCGGCATGTTCCGCGATGCCTACAATATCCCGCTCGTTCACGTGGACGCGTCCGACCTTTTCCTGACCCAGCTTGCCGGCGTCAGCGACCCGGAGCTCAAGCGCAAGACGATCGGCCGGCTGTTCATCGAGGTCTTCGAGGCGGAAGCCGCCAAGATCGCGTCCGACGGCAAGGGCAGCCCGAAGTTCCTCGCACAGGGCACACTCTACCCCGACGTCATCGAAAGCGTGTCCTTTTCCGGCGGCCCGTCGGTCACCATCAAGAGCCACCACAATGTCGGCGGCCTGCCCGAGCGCATGAACATGCAGCTCGTGGAGCCGCTGCGCGAGCTCTTCAAGGACGAGGTGCGTGCTCTCGGCCGCGAACTCGGCCTGCCGGAGAGCTTCATCGGCCGCCACCCCTTCCCGGGTCCTGGCCTTGCCATCCGCTGCCCCGGCGCCGTCACCCGCGAGAAGCTCGACATCCTGCGCAAGGCGGATGCAATCTATCTCGACGAAATCCGCAAGGCCGGCCTCTACGACACGATCTGGCAGGCCTTTGCCGTGCTGCTGCCGGTGCAGACCGTCGGCGTCATGGGCGACTACCGCACCTACGACTTCGTCTGCGCGCTGCGCGCCGTGACCTCCGTCGACGGCATGACCGCCGACTTCTATCCCTATGACATGAACTTCCTCGGCCGCGCCGCCACCCGCATCATCAACGAGGTCCGCGGCATCAACCGGGTCGTCTACGACGTGACGAGCAAGCCGCCTGGCACGATCGAGTGGGAATGATTTTTGCCCATCCGAACACCGCCGATTCTACGCTGCGGTACGATCTAGGAAGATCGCCGAATGACGTGTGCCTGCGGCCGCCATCCCGTGAGGGTTATTCTGAAGCGGATGTACGGCTTCGCCATTCTCCACGGTGAGACGATCGCCAACCGGCCGATGACATCGGTCCTGCCTTGGTTTTACGCGCCGACAAGCCAAGACGACCCCAATTGCGCTTGTAAAGACGATCATCGCAAACGCAGACCCACCACGCTCTCGCCAGGTGCCGCTTCCGTGGCTTCCTCTCGTTGCGGATAGAGTGGCGCTAGGGCTGCGAGGGCCACTGGATCCGGGATCCTCACCCTTAAGCTGGAGGACAGATCCAGCGCGGGCGTCATTGTTGAGAGGTCTGGTCTAGACACCTGCCGACCTCGCCTTGTTGGCCCTATAGCGAGCCCTGACAATATCTCTCCAGAAGGAGTGCTATCTCATCGTCGTCCTCCACTACCCGAACGACAGATGAAATCATGATTAGACTCACCGACTTTGACGTGCTGTTCACTGGCTCTTGGTCAAAGCTTGACAATCGGGCGCAAGAAAGTGGTCCTCACCGAGGAACCACGGATGAACGTAAGTCACCTCAACCAACCCAGAGAAGCGCTTTCAAATCCCGCGACTGACAGTGCAAAGGATTTCCTCGTACAGGCCACCATATTGCTGGGCCTTGTTTCCATCATCTTCGCTGCGGTTCCGGAAGTGGATCTAACCGTCAGCAGATTTTTTTGGAATCCCGACTCGGGCTTCGATTTGAATAGCAACAGCGCCCTCATCGCGTTTCGTGACGTCAACAGGTTCCTACCTTGGGCTGTGATCGGGATTGCCGCGGTGTTGCTCGTTCCAAGTCCGTTGTTGAGAGGTTTGAGGCAACGACCTGCGCCACACAAGCTGGTGTTCCTGATAACATTTTTTGCAGCGGGACCGGGACTGTCCGTTCACCTGATCAAGATGCTGGTGGGCAGAGCTCGCCCGAGAGCACTCCAAGAATTTGGCGGCGACGCATTTTTCACACCGGCCTGGGAGTTCACCAACCAATGCGCCAGGCATTGTTCATTCATCTCGGGAGAATCGGCAACTGCCTTTGCTCTGCTCACACTGATCGTGTTCGTTAATCCGAAATATTCGATGGTCTATCTCGTAGCGGTTACCATTCTGGCTGCGGCCTTTTCGTTCACCAGGGTCTTACATGGTGCACACTTCCTTTCGGACGTAACGATCGCATGGAATGTGATGCTGGTTTTGGCGATCCTCCTATGGCGAATATTCTCGCGTAACGCACCGCAGATCGACGCCATGTTCAATGGCAGGTAACCGTGCGTCGCGAAGCGGAAGCCTTGGCGCAGCTGAAGTCCGCGCCAACGCGTTCGCATTGAGGTGGCGAATGCGGATGTGCACCGGTTAAAAAGGACAAGGACATGCCGGAAGATTCCATCGTCAGTGCTCTCGTTCTCGGACTGATCGAGGGGCTGACGGAGTTCATACCCGTGTCCTCGACGGCACATGTTCTCCTCGCCGGGCATTTCCTCGGCTTCAAATCCCCCGGCAATACCTTTGCGGTCCTGATCCAGCTTGGGGCCATCATGGCGATCCTGCTGGTCTATTTCCGCCGGCTGCTGGACATCGCGGTCAGTCTTCCCAGCAGCGCCAGGGCAAGGCATTTCGTGCTGACGGTGCTGATCGCCTTCCTGCCGGCGGCCCTCATCGGTGCACTGGCGCACGGTTTCATCAAGACGATCCTGTTCGAGACGCCGGTGCTGATCTGCATCGTGCTGATCCTCGGCGGCATCGTTCTCCTGGTCGTCGACCGGATGGCGTTCCAGCCGCGATACACGGATGTGATGGATTATCCGCTGTCGCTCGCCTTCAAGATCGGCCTCTTCCAGTGTCTTGCCATGGTGCCCGGCACGTCCCGCTCGGGGGCGACCATCGTCGGTTCGCTGCTGATGGGCACCGACAAGCGGTCGGCCGCGGAGTTCTCCTTCTTCCTGGCCATGCCCACCATGCTCGGCGCCTTCACGCTCGATCTCTACAAGAACCGCGCGTTGATCAGCTTCGACGATGGCGCAGTGATTGTCGTCGGCTTCATCGCTGCCTTCGTGACGGCGCTGTTCGTCGTGCGCTCGCTTCTCGACTTCATCTCCAGTCGCGGCTACGCGCTCTTCGCCTGGTGGCGGATCTTCGTCGGCACGGTCGGCCTGATCGGGTTGCTGCTGTTTCGATGATCCAGCGATAACGCTGGGCAGCGATCCAGGCATCCGGGAATCATCCTGTTGGTCCCGGGGCGTCGTCTGTCGTTCGGAAACAGGAAGACGGGACGCCGGCACAGGTGTCATCGGGCGCGCCGGGTCTCCTCACCAAGGGGTGTAACGAGGCTGACTTGGCAATGATGCCGCGGCTCATGGTCGAGTGTCAGCGGCGAGGATATGGCAGCGAAAAGGGTGTTAACAGGTTCCGGCCGAATGCAACCTCCACCTCGAACAAGGTCTCGTCGCCGATCATGATCGGGATGGGTGCTTGGCGATCGATGCGAGTGAAATGGGGTTGAGCCAATTCCAGGCCGCGCGCGAAGGCACCGGGGCGGCCGATGAACAACACATCGCGGCCGAGCCAGGCGGCGGAATCGGCGAGGAAAGCGAACCCGCGGGGATCATTGCCGACCACGATAACAGTGGCGCGTGGCCCTAGCACTTCGGCGAGGCGAGAGGCATCAATCCATCGGAATGCAACGACCAGTTGACGGTCTTGTGGCGGGGTGGTGTGCGATGTCATCGGGAGCAAACCTTGCTCTGCAAGGCTGTCTGCGAGACCGCGCCACGTGATCGATTCCTGAAGGAAGCCGCCGACTCCCAGGCGGGCGATGAGGGTTGACGACGGCGGGGCGACGCGGATTAACAAAGCGACGATGATTACGAGCGCCAGCCCCGCTGCCGCCGTGGCAGCGAAGGCCCTGGCCAGACGAGTGAGTTTTTGACCGCGGGTCTCAAGCGCTGCGATGGCATGGCCGAGCACCGGCAACAGAAACAGCCAGCCCGGCATTTGCCAGTGAGGCAGGGCACTGCCACCCCAAAGCGGCACAGCGGTGAAGAGCACGATCGGAGGCAGGCCGACGGCTGCCAGGAATGCCGTTGGGCCGGTACGGCTATCCCTTGCCCGAAGACACCAGCCCAGAGCCGTGATAGACGCAATCAATGTCCATGGGCCCAGATAGGCCAATTGCCCGAGCACCGCGCGGGCGAAAGCGGCCCAATCTGGATCGCCGGATCCAACCCCGCGCGACGACTGGAAAAACAACGAGACCCAGTGATGTTGGGCGTTCCAAAGGAGGATCGGCGACACCGTGGCCCCGGCAATCGCGACTGCCAGCCAAGGCGCCGACGTCTTCAACTGGCTTCGATGGTGTGTCGTAAGAATGAAGGCGGCCGCGCCGAGGGCAAAAAACACGGCATGGTATTTCGAAAGCCCGGCGAGGCCGAGAGTCAGGCCGGCGGCATACCATAGTCGGCGTCGGCGCGCCGGCTCGCAATCAGAAAACAGGATCCTGTCGAGCAGCCGGGCCGTCAGGGCCAGAAACAGGAGCAGAGGACCGTCGGGCACCATCCAGGATCCGGCGGAAACGAGGAAGAACGGCGCCAGGCTCATTGCCAACAGCATCCACAGCCCGACCCTTGGTCCCCACCGGTGATGGGTTAGATTGAACATCACGATGCTGGTCGCAGTGAAGGCCAGTACGAAGGGCAGGCGCAGTATCAGAACCGGCACGTCGTCGCCGTAGAACGGCTTGGCCAGTTCCCGCATCGCCTTGACCCACCAGAAGGCCATTGGAGGGTGATCGAACCATGAAAGCTGCCATTGGGTGGCGACCGCCATGGCGTAAGCCTCGTCTACGCCAGGATCGAGCAGCGCCGCGAGACCCAGGCGGACAAGCGCACCAGCCACGATGATGCCTATGGCGGCTTTCAGTATGGCGGCGCGACCATCTAGCTGCTGCAGCATCGGAGGAGGCTTTTCTCGGCGGGGCGGCCGGATGGACGGCGCCGATCGCCGAAACCGTGACGTGCTCGGCATTCTGCGGTCATCGCACACGCCACGTGAATGCGGACGTAATCACGTAATTGAAGACAGCGCCCATACAGGCACCCGCAAGGCCTGCAAGCCACCAATTGGAGCCCTGGTCATGAAGCAGCCGCCCGATACCCACATTTGCAATGACGCCGATGCTGCAGACGACATAGAACGATGCGAGGCCGAAAATCAGCTGCCAGCCCTTGAGCCTGCGGTCCCGGTAGGTCAGGGCATTGTTGAGGAAGAAGTTGCCCGTCATGGCGACGTAGGCCGCCGTCATCTGCGCTAGCCAGAAGGTGAAGTCGAACGCCAGCGCCGCCTTCAGCGTCATCAGATGCACGATAACGCCGGCTCCGCCGATGAGTGAAAACAGCAGAAAGCGGAGCGACAGGATGTCACCCGTTGATTTGGCGAGCAGCAGGCCGAAATATTCAAGCGTCACAAGATTGTCGAGCTTGGACACACCGTGTTGCCGACGGCGGAAGTGAAATGGTATCTCGCTCGTGCGCAGCGGATCCGGCGTTGAAGCGAGGATATCCATCAGAATCTTGAAGCCTTGGGTCGAAAGACGCGGGGCGAGCGCCTCGAAGGCAGGGCGGCGAATGGCAAAGAACCCGCTCATGGGATCGCTGACGTCGATGTTCAGCAGTGTACGTGCAAATCGTGTTGCCAACCGACTGCCCGCAAGACGTGTGCTCGTGAGCCCGTCCGAAGCGCTGCCTGCGGCGCCCGGAACATCACAGAAACGGCTCGCTATGACGAGGTCTTCGCCAGACCGGATGCGATGAAGCATCTCTGGCAACAGCGACTCGTCATGCTGCAAATCACCGTCCATGATGACTATGATGGGCGCCGACGACGACAGCATCCCCTCGATCGAGGCACCCGCAAGGCCGCGCCTCCCGAGGCGACGAACACAGCGCACGCGCGCGTCGCGTGTTGCAATGCCTCTTACACGATCGGCCGTACCATCGGGGCTATCGTCATCGACGAATATAACCTCCCAGGAAAAACCGTGTAACGACCTGTTGAGGGCGTCGATCACAAGCGGCACGTTGTCGGCTTCGTTGAAGGTCGGGATTATGACCGAGAGCTCCGGCGGCTGGCAGACAGGCTGGGGTATTGCCTGGACCGGGAGCCCACAGGCACAAGATACCGCCATCATTCAGGCGCTTCTTTTCAAAAACACCGCGCGCGGCCGTGACCGCGTCGAAGCATGGTCACAGGACACGACCGGAGAAACAACGAACTTGCCGGCCATCAATCTCGAATTGCGCGATGGTCCGTCTTGCTGCGCGAGAAGACGGCATTCCTGCCAGCCTGTCAGTGTTCGGTTTGCCATAGTCATGCCTGCTCCAAGAGTACAGGCGAAGTTATAGGACCGCTCCTTCCGCTGGTGTGCTTGGTCTTGTTACGAAATATTACGAAACATGAAGACCCCGCGTCGCCTGGTCTCCCCGGTCGGGACCAAGATCGGCTGCACGGCGGATATGGCAACGAAATGGTTGGAGCAGGCGCAAATCGTCAGCGAGGGACAGGCCGTCGGTGAGACGATGCCGTTGCACATGAGGCCCATTGCCGGTGCCAACCTGAAGTAACGGTCCGCATATGAACCTATACAACTCGTGCAGGGCGATCGCTTCCGTTCGGGAAGGCGCTCGACGCTCCCACCGGAAGATCACGCGCCCGGGCTTGGCCGCACGTCTCTGCTCGTCATTTTTGGCCGCGATCCGATCACCGCGTCGATCCGTCACCCAGCACGGGCGAGATCATCGGTCGGCGTCTTCGATACGGTATCGCTTGCCGCGTCACCTTCGGCAGGAAAATCCATCTGTGCCGCAAGGCCATGCGGTGCTCTGTTCAACAGCTTGATTGTGCCGCCGTGTGCCCGAACGATGTCGTCGACGATTGAGAGCCCGAGACCGAACCCACTGCGATCGGACAATGTTCTCGCCGTATCGACCTTGAAAAACGGCTCCAGCACACGGGTCCGCAAATTGCCGGGAAGACCTGGACCGTCGTCAAAGACACTAATTTGCACAGTGCCATTTTCAAGCACAGAGAGTTCCACTGTGATTTCATGCGCAAATTTGGTGCCGTTCTCCACAAGGTTGGTGATCGCGCGCGCCAGCGAGCGTGGCTTGCAGCCATAGGCAAAGCGCTCCGGTCCCACATATCTCACATTGAAACCCACATCGGAAAAGTCCGAACATATGGTCGACAACAGGCTGGGAAGATCGGCGTTAACCGGCTTTTCAGCTGCCATTTCATTGCTGAGATATGTGAGCGTATCGTTGATCATGTCGCTGAGAGCGGAGATATCCTTCAACAGCGCTGCCTTCAGCTCCGGTTGCGTGGAACGCTCCGCGCGCAGACGCAGACGCGTCAGCGGTGTCCGAAGGTCGTGGCTAATCGCACGCAGCATACGCGTTCGTTCATCAATCATACTGCGCAGGCGACTGCGCATGTCATTGAGTGATCTCGCCAAGGTCCGAATTTCGGCTGCGCCACGTTCTTTGAAAGGCCTGTCCGGCCCGTCATCAGGCTTCAACGTCTCTGCGGCTTTGGCAAACTCGAGGAGCGGAGCAGAAATCACCCGTGCCGCATACAGCGACAATAGAGCCACCGGCAGGACGAGAACCATCATCTGCAACACGACACTAACTTGCTGGTCGCTAATCCAAGCATCGGGAGGAGGTGGCGCGGGAAGAAACGCCAGCGCTCGGTCGGAATCCATCGCAACGACTAGCACATCGTGAAGTTCGCCAGTGGGGGTTTGCGTGCGGAAAGCCGTCGTGAACCTGGATGGAAGATTCTCCTGCACAAGGTGGCGGACATCCTCGACGAGCATACCTGTCTCGCCCTTTGAAAGCTCGGCCGCCGGGACTTCTTCGACACGAAGCCCCGTGCTGGATGTGGCCTCAAGAATGGCTGCCTTCTGTTGCGCAGAGGTGGACGCGCGAACCTGGTCAACGACGGTCTCGATCTTCAATGCTGTCGCTCTGGCATAGGAAACGCTTTCCAGATCGTCGCGCAGCAGTAAATCGGAGATCACTGCCAGGATGAGGAGGCCACCAATGGGGCCAATGGCCAGCGCCGCAATCTGTCGGCGGAGAGATCCTACCCGGAAGCGAGAAGACATCAACACACCTCGACTTTCGGGGTGAACATGTAGCCACCCAGCCGGACCGTCTTGATGACGGTCGGCTCGCGAACATTGGGTTCAATCTTCTGTCGGACGCGACTGATGTGAACGTCGATACTGCGTTCGACCGGCCCCGCAAGCCCGGCATGGGTCATGCGTAGAAGCTGATCGCGCGTCATCACACGACCCGGATTCTGGCAGAATGCGAGAAGAATATCGAACTCGGCTGTCGTCATGGACACGTGGACGCCGTCTGGATTGACAAGTTGGCGCACTATTGGATCTATCTGCCAGCCGGCGAACCGCATCGCCGCAGGCTGCTGAGGCTGGTCCGCACCATAAGATGCGCGCCGGAGAAGCCCTTTTATGCGCGCCATGAATTCCCGCGGATGAAAGGGCTTGGTCACATAGTCGTCAGCTCCAAGCTCGATGCCGACGATGCGGTTGATTTCATCCCCGAGTGCCGTGAGCATGATAATTGGAACGGTGGAAGATGCCCGCAGTCGACGGCAGATACTGAACCCATCCTCTCCCGGCAACATGGCATCGAGCACGATCAGATCGAATGCTTGCTTCCTCAGCGTCGCGTCCATACTGGCGGCTGAGCCAACTGCAACAGCCTCAAGACCGTTTTCGGTGAGCATTTCGATCACCATCGCTGCAATTTCCTCGTCATCCTCGACAAGGAGAACGCGAGGTACGGTCTCTGGCGCGACGAGATGTTGAGCGATCATGAGTTGGCTCTGCATATAAGCTCGATGGGATTCAGAATGTATCTTCATTGTCGCAAAAGCACGCGGAAAGTCACTGGGTGAGATATTTCGATATGTTAAGCGGGAACTGAACCGCAGCGACAGGGCATCACCGCAGCAGGCTGCTTGCACTGAATGCAGAGGGCGTCAGGCCAGCACGACGCAAAGGGCGACTGCACCGACGTTGCCCAATCCATCAGATACCTCTTCGGCATTCCGGGCTCTCAGCGTCGTCTTCCCACCCGGGCCAGAAGCTGCGCGACCTGTTGCCGGCGAGCGCATTTCCGCAGTCACAGTCGCCGAAAGGTCGACGTGAGCTGAAGCCGACGACTAAGACAACGTATTTTAACATCACAAAACCCAAGTTAATGACGCTGTCTCCGATAGTGTGCCCGCGAGAAGCACGGCCCGTCCGGTTTTCATGATGTACGCCCAAAAGCTCGCTATGGACCCCAGGAGCGAATTTGAATGTCAATAACCAAGTCTATTTCAGGCCATCGGCGGCATGTTGCCATAGCTACCGGGTTCGCAGTGGTGGTTTGCCCTCTGCTTGAGGCACGCGCCGCCGACCTTTATGAGAATGGAGAGGCCGCCATTCAAACGCCGGCGGCCTTCGATCAAGGCCGCTTCGGCGGCATCAGCCAAAAACTCTCCGACTGGGGCGTCATGGTCGGTGCCGGCGCCATGTACGCCCCGAAATTCGAGGGATCGGACGAGTTCGAGGTCATTCCTGTTCCCATGGTCTCCGCAACGTTCGGTCGGGTCACAGTGGATCCTGATGGTCTGACGATCAATGTTCTGGAGTCCAATGGTTTCGAATTTACGCTGAACGGCGGCTACGAGTTCGGCGGAGGTCGTAAAGAGAGCGATTCCCGCCACCTGAGAGGTCTTGGCAACATCGACGCCGGAGGCATCGTGGGAGGACAGGTCTCGTATGAGATGGGACCGATGGAATTCTATGCCAAGGTTGACAAGACGCTTGGCGGCAGCGATGGCCTGCTCGGCCAGGTCGGCGCAAACGTCTCGCATCACCTCGATCGCTTTATCCTCTCCGCTGGCGCTTCAGCAACATTTGCGGACGGCAAGCATATGGAAAGCTACTTTGGCGTGAACGCCGCCCAGTCTGCGCGGTCCGGCTTGCAGCGATATGATGCAGGTGCAGGTCTCAAGCGCTTCGATGTTGAAGCGTCGGTAACCTACATGGCAACGGAGAACTGGTTTGTTCTGGGTCAAGCCGGCGTCGGCTTCCTTACGGGAGATGCAAAGGACAGTCCGATCGTTCAAGACCACGTTCAGCCTTCCGCGATGATGCTTGTCGGTTACAAGTTCTAGCTTGCGAACAAGAGCGGGGAACGGGCGCTCCACAGTTGAGTTTCCGGCGGATGCCGGAATTCATGCCGTGGTGCGACCGGGTTCCCCCTCTCCGACAGCAGAGTGACCGGCCGTCCAAGAAGCGATCAACCGCAACACGCCTGATCGCAAAGGCTGGGAAATGGAATGCCGGAATATTCCGCTCAAAAGGCAAGCTGCTTTTTGCGCAGCGACGACGTCACTTGCCTTCATATGCGTGAGGCGCACAACTCCCTCTGGATCCCAGAAATTGAACATTTTCAATCGGGAACCAGTCGTCCGTCCTCGATCGTGACGATCCTGTCGGCGAGATCGATGATGCGGGTGTCATGCGTGACCATCACCGTCGACATGCCACGAGCATCCCCAAGCGCCTTGAGCATCTGTACCACCCGAAGTCCCGCATCCCTGTCCAGGGCGGCGGTTGGTTCGTCGGCGAAAACGACCTCCGGGTTCGATACAAGCGCACGGGCGATAGCCACGCGCTGCTTCTGTCCACCGGACAGTTTCTCCGGCAGGTAGTCGATACGCTGGCCCAGACCCAATAATTCGAGAATATGGAGTGTGGCCGCATCCTGCCTTGCAATGTCGCCGCGCAAGCCATGGACCTGCAGCCCCATCAGCGTGTTCTGTCGCGCGGTCAGGCTCTCGTGCAGGTTATGCGCCTGGAAGATGAAACCGAGCCGGCGGCGCAGCATCTGCTGGCTTGTCTGGCTTGCTCCCCGCAATTCCTGCCCCAGCAGACGAACCGACCCCTCCTGCACCTTTCGCAAGGAACCCATAAGCGTGAGCAAAGTCGTCTTCCCGGAGCCGGAGGGCCCACGCAGAACCGTGAGCGTGCCGCGTTCAAATGATAGCGACACGTTGAAGATTGCCTGGAACTTGGTCCCGCCGGAACCAAACCAATGATTGACGTTCTGAAGCTCTATTGCTGGTCCACCGCTGTTCGTCATCAGAATAGATCCGCTGGTTCTGCCCGCCTGAGGCGAAGGGTTGCAAGAGCGCCGGACAGCCCGCAGGCGACGAACGTACCCAAAAAAACTGTCAGGGCACGATCAACCGTCATGCCTATCGGCAAGCCGGTTGCCGCGGACATCATCCCATAGATTGCACTTCCGAGAACAACGCCCGGAACGAAGCCAAGGAAAGCGATGATAAAGGCCTCCTCGAAAACGATGCCGAGGAGAAAGCGGTGTGGATATCCCATCGCCTTGAACGTGGCGTATTCCTTCAGATGGGCGGCGACATCGGTTGATAGGACCTGGTAGACAATGACCAGACCGACAACAATGCCGATGAAGACGCCCATTCCGAATATGATGCCTATCGACATTTCGTCGTTCATGTAGTTCACGTCATCTGCCATGGCTTGCGCGGTCGTACGAACCTGTACGCGTTCCGAAACCAGGCGTTCGGTCAGTCGACCGGCGACGGTGGCCGGGTCCTGGTTTGGTTTCACCCGGATGAGGACGTGGCTGGGGGTGCCGGCAGTTCGCTCGGGAAATAGCTGCTGGAATGTCTGGTCCGAGACAACCATCGCGCCGGCGGTGTCGAACCCGCTTCCGAGCCTGAATCCACCTACTGCAGAAACAGCATGACCACTGATCTCGAACATCAGAGGCAGGTCAGGCGATAGCTGCTCGACAGCGGCTGCGCCCAGATCCTGATCGATGTCAGGGATCGCTGTATCGAGGAGCACGCGGTTGGGTAAAGCCAGTATTGCCAGTTGATCGCCGAGTGTCCCGCCGGCAAAGGTCACCGCTTCGGGAAGCAGTCCATAAACGATCAGGGTCGTGGACGATCCGAGCCGCTTCCACTCTATGGTTTCAATGTAAAGCGGCGCCACTTCCGCCACGGCGGGATCGGCAAGAGCACTATACATGAGGCGGCGCGAGATCATTTCGCCGTTGAGGAACTCGGGTCGCTGCGGCGAAATGATGATGTCCGCGTTGAGCGGCGTAAAGGTAAGCTGGGCGACGCCAGTCAATGACGCAAGCACCCCGAGCTGCACGAAGACCAGCAGATTGGCGAAAGCTATGCCCGCCACAGCCGCGATCAGCCGCATGCGGTTGTGGATCAGTTGCAGCCAGCCGACCGGTAGGCGCCGAAGCAGCAGATGCAACAATCGCGTCATTGCACCTGTGTCCTTATCCGACCGATCACTTCGAGGTTGGTGTAGGCCCGGGCGGCGGCCGAGGATTTGGCATCGAGGGTGACGACCACCTTGACGACGCGTGCATCCACGTTGGCGGCAGGCTCGGTAGACACGACAGACTGGCGGCCCACGATCTGCCCGATCCTGGTGACCCTGCCTGTCAGGGGCGCTGACAGCGCTTGGCCCGTCACGCTCACGATCTGCCCCAGGTCAACCTTTTTCACCTCGGTCTGATAGACCTCCAGTTCAGCCGTCATTCGTTCTACATCGCCAATGGTCATCACGCCGCTGGCCGATGGTTTTTCACCGACACGGGCGTGAATTTCGAGCACAGCTCCCGCTCGCGGCGCGACGACCCGTCCGGAGGCAAGGTCTTCGTTGGCACGAGCCAAATTGTCGCGCGCCAAATCAAGGTTGCGTGCCGCCAGCAAGATGTCTGACTGATCGCCCGTCTCGGCTCCGCTGTACCGGTCGACAAGTGCCGCCGTCCGGTCGAGCTCTGCCCGCGCCTTGGCAGCGTTGGCATGCGCCTGTTCGATCAGAACCTGGGTGGTCAAGTTGCCTGCAGCAAGCCTGGTCTGGCGCGTGACCTCCTGGTTCGCAAGCGTCAGCGCTGCTTGGGTCGCGGCGTGATTGGCCCGCGCCTCGGCGAGGTTGGCGAGCATCGATGATCGTACCTGCTCCAGGGAGGCGAGCTGGGCTTTCACGTTGGCTTCAGCCGAGGCCTTAGCGGCGAGAAGCGCCGGAATGTTGTCCAGTTCAGCAACGATTTGGCCGGCGGCCACCTGGTCACCTTCGGTAACCAGCAGCCGAGCGATGCGCGCGTCACCCGCGCCATTGGGAAGAGCCACAGCCAGAATGCCGCCATCCGGGACGAGCCGGCCGAGTGCAACGACATCGAGCGCCCTCTCGTCGACTGCCGGTTGCTCCTCTCCCTGCTCCAAGGACCCAGCATCGGGAGAACCGCCAGAATTAACTTCTGCAGTCTGAAGGACACGAACGGCCAGTGGCTGAAAATAGATGCCGGCAATCATGCCAAGGCCGAGCAATGATCCGGCAAGCAACAGCCTTCTCCACCATGATCCGTTTCCACGCGGGTTGCCGGACGGTGCCGAGGTCTGGGCCTTTCCCGGATCTTCGAGCGGCAATGCGACGCGATCCTTGGCTAATTCGAGCATGAGATCATCGTGTCCTTCCCTCCGGGTTCAGTCGATCTGGGCTGTGATTGATGCGGTCTGTCGGTTCACGACGGCGGCATCCCGACCTGGGAGGCTGCGGATTTCGCCAGGGCGGGTCACCTGCAGATCGCTCGGCAGGTCTGTATCTGCTGCTGTGCCGTCTGGGCGCCCAGTGGGTGTGGCGACAAAGGTCGGTCGGTCTTTCCATAGGCTACCGTTTGCCATCTGTGCGTACCCGAGATGGTAGATCGCTCGCATGTAGTTGGTGTTGAAAGGGTCGGTTATGTCATAGGCGACAGGCACCTCGATGGAGGCCATATGGAAACGAATGCCGTTTTTTCGGGCATAGGCGTAGGTGGCCAGGAGCGCGCTGCGTGTCTGCGATTTGATGAGCAGTGAGCTTGCCTTTGCCATGACAACGAAGGTGTTGTTGGTGGTCAGGGCAAATTCCGGCATCAGGGTGTTGTTGACGAGAATGTACATGTTGAACATAGGGGCTTTGGGCCATTCATCCTCTTGCGCGTTAGCGATCCAACCCTCCGGGATCGTCAGGATTTGGGTAGCGGATCCGCCGTCGGAGTGCATTTCCTCAAAAACCCGCCCACCGGCTTTGGCCTTGATGAGCACGGCTGGATACAGCCCGGGGATGCTGGCCGATGCGATGATGATATCCTGGAAGAGCTTCAGCGCATCGGGCCGGCCGCTGTCGGCGATGGCGCCCATGTTCCAGATTACCGCCCTTTGGGAATCCAGGTTGGAGGTCAGAACGAGCAAGCGTCGTCCCTTGCGATGCTCTGCAGCGATCCTCTCCAGTGTGTCGCGCGTCAGATACCGTTCGACCATCGTTCGAAGGGGCTCCTGGCTCAGGAGACTCGGGCCCAGCAGTGCCTTTGGCAAAAACTTCATGTCGACCAGATCCTGAGCAACGCCGCTTGTGTAAAGATCAATTAGCGTCTCATCATATGCCGAACCCAGGAAGGCATAGGGCGCAATCAGCGCACCGGTGCTGACGCCGCTCACGATGTCGAATTCCGGCCGCTGCCCCTTGTCCGACCAGGCCTTCAGAGCACCGACACTGAACGCTCCTCGTGCCCCCCCACCGGATAGGACGAGGTAGTTGATTTCCTTGTGTCTGAGGGTCGGAAGCCAGGTCCGCGACTTGGGTAACCGCCCACTCAAGTCCGCATAAATGCGAATATCGTCAAACCCATCGACACCGGCCGCCGATGCCGCTTTGGTGTCGTAGGGAATACGGGCCGGCGCGGTGCAGCCGGACAGAAAACAGAGCAACAGGACAGCTACAAGCCGGGGCACATCCCGCCTCGCCCGAGGCGTCTGGTGATGCATCAAAGTGCCCGCCAATTAGCAACAGCCTCTCTGCGAGCACCGCATGTATTTCGGATGCAGATACCCCCAATGTCGCAGGCGCATTATCAGTGTCGTGCCGTTCAAAGCCGAATTCCCTGGAGATTTGGATCTGGCGACACTAAGGCCGATTTTGGCGTTGATTTGGGTTTTCTCTCGTTAAGAATTGTTGCGCCGGATGGATGCGAGCGGAGGGAAGACGTTCTCGGCGCCAACGATAATCGATGCGCAGCAAGCTCTTGCACCCAATGCACTTGCGAGAAGGGCGCCGCTGCAATCGACGGCACGCGGGTGATCGAAGGCATCTCCTCGATGCCGTCCCCTCGGTTTCGTAGAAGCCGCACAGGGCTGCCAAAGCTTCAATCAGCGTGGGTTTCCCGGTACCGTTCTCATCAACTATGATCGTGACGGATGCGAGGGCGAGCGCCTTGGTTCAATATTATTAAGTGGAGCCTGAGACGATGGAAAACGAAGCTAATGACAAGTTCGGCGTTGCGTCCGGAGCTCAAAAGAAGGCGATCTACGCCACGCTTCAAGCCCTGGTTGCCCACGCCATGACCAGTGATCCGACCTTCAGTGATCGTTTGGTTGCGTCTGTCGAAGATTATCTGGCGCCACTGTCAGATGCAGAACAGGATCAGGATTTCGCTGCCCGGGTGAGAGCCAACATAAATCATCTCGTCGGCTCCCCCGGCTCCTAGAGGGTTCGAGTTGCGTTGAGGGAGACCGCTTCGACAAGCAGATCCCGCCAGAGCAGGCGTTTCGCTCCTGGCTCTGGCCCATGCGCGTGCAGTAGAGCGAAGAAGGCCCGACGTGCGGCACGAGGTGGAGCTTTCTGCTTTTCCACCAGCGACACGCTGACCGTTTCTTTGGGCTACCGCCGTGCTGCACGCCCGACTGCGGTCAGCGCTTTCTGTGCTTTGGCAAACAGGCTCTGGACTAGGGTCGGAAACCCTTCGGCAAGCGCTCAGGGCGCGCTCATTCGGTCCGAGATTGGACTTGCATAAAAGGCTGAAAGATCGTGGAGAGCACGTTGTGGCAGGCTGCCCCACCTTCGCTGAACCTGCAGATCAGTCGCCTTCCAGCACCTATGGGCAGCTTTAACGCCTGAAGCATTTGCGGCGCGACGGAAGCAATCGTGTTCACCGCGGCCCGTTGACAATGCTCTGCTTGGTAGGCTTAGCAACATGGCATTTTCCGGTGAAGGTAACTCTCCGATGCGACTTTCCGTTTTCACTGTATCACTTTTGTTTCTCGCCATTCACCTTGCCATTGCCGCGTTGGTACCCCTCTTCGATGATGAAGCCTACTATGCACTGTGGGCCCGCGATCTGGCGTTTGGTTATTACGATCATCCGCCCATGATCGCCTACATGATCCGCATGGGGACCAACCTCTTCGGTGAAACCGCGCTCGGCATCCGCCTGTTTTCAGTCATTGGTTTTGTCGTCTCGGGATACCTTGTGGGCGATATCGCGCGGCGCATGTCCGGTGGCGTTGTGGGGCTGCCAGTGCTGGCCACAACGCTCTATAATTCTAACGTCCTCGTCTTCGCTCTTGGCAGCTTTGCCACTCCCGACGCGCCCTCCACCTTGTTCTGGGTGGCAGCACTTTGGGCGGCGATCCGTGCGGTCAACACGCCCCCGGACAATCGCTTGGCGATGCTGTGGTGGCTCTGCACAGGTCTGTTCATCGGGCTCGGCGGCTTGTCGAAGTTTACCAATGCCTTTCTGGCCGTCGGATTGCTGGCTTACCTGATTGCCACACCAAAAGGCCGCGCGTACCTGCTCACGAGTCTGCCCTACATGACCGTGATCGCGGCGGTCCTGCCGCTTCTTCCCTATATTTTCTGGAATTTGCAAAACGATTGGCTCGGCCTGGAGCGCCAGGGTGCGCGCCTCGATGCATCCGGCTTCTCGCTGCGATATCTCGGGGAATATGCCGCGCTCCTGCTCCTCGCGCCGACACCACTGGTGACCTGGTTCGCCTTCCGAGCGCTCAAGGCCCCGCCCAAAGATTGCACGCTGTTGATCTGGAGCTCCGTTCCGCTCCTGCTCTATTTCGCCTATCACGCAACACATTCGCAAGTTCAAGCCAACTGGATCGTGCCGCTGCAGGCGCTCTTCGCCATTCCTGCGGCCTTTGGCCTCGCTCAAGCACAGTCGCGGCGGCTTTTGAGCAAGGCTACACCTGCCATCGCCTTGTTGATCAGTGTCGGTTCGGTCGCAATCATGCTCAACCCGGTCACGCCCATCGGCACGACTAACAATCCACCCAACCAAACGCGGGGATGGTCAGCGACTGAAGATGCCATCGCTGAAGTGCTGGAGGAGACGGGCGCAAGTTGGATCGCCACGACCGACTATGCTCGAACCGGATCCCTCGCGCTTCGTTTTCCGCATGTGCCCGTATGGTCCGTCACTGAACTGCAGCGCTACGGCTTCCGCGGCGCCTTCCCCAACGAATTGTGCAAGGCCCCCGGACTCTTGATCGAGCGGACAAGACGGTCGGAAACGACCTCTGAGACAGCCCCTGGGTTCTTTGAAACGGTCCAGGCAACACGTACGGCCATGCGAACGCAAGATGGGGTTGCGCTGATGCTGTTTCAGCTAACCCCCGTATCCGGGGTTGCGGTGGCCGAATTGTGCCCGAACTGATGCACAGTCATAAAGGGAACCGAGAGCGGTGGCGATGAAGCGCTCGGCAACTTCCCCAGTCAACTTCAACATCATCTGCGGTCTGACTTTGTCCCGCGACGCGGAGCGCCCGGTCTGGAAAGCTGCGTCGACGGGCAAGAGCAATAGCGGAGGGCGTATCCGAAGCTAGACCCGGATCGCCAGTCGTAGCCCGCCCCAGTGGCGGCCGTTGACCGTGATCGGAGCGGAGATATCCTTCATCAGCACGAACTGGCCGCCGCCCATGTCGCGGCGGTAGGTCTGCAGCAGGAAGGGCTGCGTGTTGCGGCCTGCGGCAAGGCCAACGCGGTCGTTGAAGATGCGGCGGTTGCGGCAGTTGGCGGTGTTCCAGTCGATATCGCCCGGCCGCTGCGGCTGCGAGAACTTGCGGTTATGGGTGGGAAGATAGCCGTTTTCATCGATGGCGGCACAGAAGGCGATGCGCTCGTCACTGGCGGCAGCCTGTTCCTGGATCTGCGGCAGGACTGCATCGGTGAATTCGGTGAACTGCGTCATGTACTGCACCGGTTCGGTGCCGTTGATCGGCCGGTACTGACGGTCGAACAGGGCCGCCGGCTGAATGCGACCGGAACTGACGGCTGCTTCGAAGATTGCCGAAACTTCTGCGGCAATGCCCATGGCGGAGCGAATGTAGGGTGTATCGGGCGTTTCCGTGCCGGCACTGGCGGTTGCCTGGATGATGCGTTCGGAGATGGCGACGACTTCACCCACGCGGATCGAAGTGTCCTGGAGCTTGTCGTTGGACTTGAGGATGGCGCCGGCAGCGGTGGCGATCGCGCTGGCAAACTCGCTGCACTGTCGATCGACGACTTCCGTGGTGGAGGCGAGCGACGAGGCGCCATCGAGAATCTGCGCCATGACCTCCTCGACACCTTTGAATGAGCCCTGGACGCAGCTCGCTGTGGTCTTCACCCCCTCGGCCGACACGCGAGCGCCCTCGCCGGCTGCGATCAGGCTGTCGATGCGGCTGCCGAGCTGGATGAGGGTCGATTGAATGGAGCTGGTGGTCTGGGAGGTCTGCAGCGACAGGGCGCGAACCTCGGCGGCCACGACGGCGAACCCTTTGCCGGCCTCGCCAGCGCGAGCGGCCTCGATGGCGGCATTGAGAGCGAGAAGGTTGGTCTGGCGGGCGATGGTTCCGATCGCCTCCGCGAGCCGGCTGACATCTGCGAGTGCGGAGGAAAACGACTTGATCTCCTCGCCGATTTCCTGCGAGGCGGTGACCATGTGGTCTATGGCGGCAACGGAGCCGTTCAGCTGCTGCGCCTGCTCGCCCAGCACCTGCCTGGCACTGGCCGCAAGCTTGTCCGTCTCGCCGAGCGAACGGGCAATCTCGCCGTTGGCCTCCGCAATGGCTTCCGCGGACTGGGTGAGGCGGGACAGAAGCGCTGCGTGTTCGGAAGACTGGCTTGCCGTGTCCTGGATGGTGCCAGCGATATCGACGAGATGCAGCCCCAGATCGGACGCCTCGAGGGCGAGCTTTCCGACGGCCGCTTGAAGCACCTGCGGATCCGCCGCCGAAACCTCCGGCAGCATGTCATCTTGCAGAATGTGAGCAGCAGCGACCACGGAATACCTCCCAGTATCGGGAGATGATGTGGCAACAGCGTTAATAGTCCGTATAGATGCTCAAATCGTGAGCGCCATCGACGGCAGCTTACATCGCGATCTTGTCGAAGGCCTTCGGGTCGATGCCAAGCACGTCGAGGTCACGTTTGGCCGGCTGGCGATGGTTTTCCACGGCGTTCGATGCATTGACGGCGGCACCGAAGGCAGCGAAGGCGCGGCCGATGAAGCTGCCGGACATGCGATTGTGGCGGGTAGACATGATGTGCTCCTTTGTTGTGCACAATGTGGGGCCGTGAGGTTCGTGGCACAATGTCCATGTGAGCACGGGAGCCATGCCCCATGAGCATGCCCTGATATGATCCAGATCAACACTTGCAGAAGCGGCAGGGTGGTTGATATCCGTTCCTCCGAACGGGAGGACAGTGACGATGCAAGCGACGATCTACGGCATCAAGGCCTGCGACACGATGAAGAAGGCGCGGGCCTGGCTCGACGAACACGAAGTCGCCTATCACTTCCACGACTACAAGACCGAGGGCATCGACCGAGCGCGCCTGGAGCAATGGGTGGACGCCGCCGGCTGGGAGACCGTCCTCAATCGCGCCGGCACCACCTTCCGCAAGCTCGACGAGACTGCCAGGGCCGATCTCGACCGCGACCGGGCCATCGCGCTGATGCTGGAACAGCCCTCGATGATCAAGCGCCCGGTGCTGGAGAACAGCGGCCGGATCATCGTCGGGTTCAAGCCGGAGATCTACGCCTCCCACTTTTCCTGACGGTGCCACGGCGATCACCGCCTTCTTGCCCAACTTCAAACATGAGCTGAAGCGTATTATGTCTCCTCCACCTTCAGCAGACAGGACAGCCAACCGATGAACATCCAGACCCAGAGCAGAAGCGCCATCGACCCGATCAAGCTCGAGAAGCTGGCGGAGGTGGCCGTGAAGGTCGGCCTGCAGCTGCAGCACGGTCAGGATCTGGTCATCACCGCGCCGATCGCGGCCCTGCCGCTGGTCCGGCTGGTCACCAAACATGCCTATATGGCCGGTGCCGGCCTGGTGACGACCTTCTATGCGGACGAGGTCACGACGCTTGCCCGTTACGCCCATGCGCCGGACGACAGTTTCGACAAGGCATCAGGCTGGCTCTTCGAAGGCATGGCGCAGGCCTTTGCCGGCGGCGCGGCGCGACTGGCGATTGCCGGCGACAACCCCTTGCTGCTGGCCGATCAGGATCCGGCCAAGGTGGCGCGGGCCAACAAGGCAAATTCCATGGCCTACAAGCCGGCGCTGGAAAAGATCTCCAACTTCGACATCAACTGGAACATCATCTCCTATCCGAACCCCTCCTGGGCCAAGGTGGTCTTCCCGGATCTGCCGGAAGAGGAAGCGGTGTTCAAGCTGGCGGAGGCGATCTTCGCCGCCTCGCGCGTCGATCTTGCCGATCCGGTCGCCGCCTGGGCGGCTCACAACACGACGCTGCGCAGCCGCTCCGACTGGCTGAACGGCGAGCGCTTCGAGGCACTCCATTTCACCGGCCCCGGCACGGACCTGAGGGTTGGGCTCGCTGACGGGCACGAATGGCACGGCGGCGCCTCGACCGCCAAGAACGGGATCACCTGCAACCCGAACATTCCGACCGAGGAAGTGTTCACGACGCCGCATGCGCTGAAGGTGGAAGGCCATGTCTCCTCCACCAAGCCGCTGTCGCACCAGGGCACGCTGATCGACGAGATCCAGGTCCGGTTCGAAGGCGGCCGCATCGTCGAGGCGAAGGCTTCGAAGGGCGAAGCCGTGCTCAACAAGGTGCTCGACACCGACGAAGGCGCGCGGCGCCTCGGCGAAGTGGCGCTGGTGCCGCATTCCTCGCCGATCTCGAAGAGCGGCGTGCTCTTCTACAACACGCTCTTCGATGAAAACGCCTCGTGCCACATCGCGCTCGGCCAGTGCTATTCGAAGTGCTTCCTCGACGGCGCCTCGCTCAGCCAGGAGCAGATCACCGCCCAGGGCGGCAACTCCAGCCTGATCCACATCGACTGGATGATCGGTTCCGACCAAGTCGATATCGACGGCATCAAGCCGGACGGTTCGAAAGTGCCGGTGATGCGCAAGGGGGAGTGGGCGTAGGGTTGACTGAGCGTAGTTTTTAAACTACGCTCAGATGTGCTCGTCCTCAAGCAGACTGAAACATTCCGCAAGTGGCGCATGCGTCTCAAAGACGAGCGTGCAAGGGCGCTTATTGCTTCACGCCTGGACCGTCTTGCCTTTGGGCATCCCGGCGATGTCGCGCCGGTAGGCAATGGCATCAGTGAACTGCGCCTCCACTATGGGCCGGGCTACCGGATCTACTTCCAACAGCGCGGTGAGATTCTCATCGTCTTGCTGTGCGGCGGAGATAAAGGCAGCCAAGGAAAAGATATCAAGCTTGCGAAAAAGCTTTCGCAAGAATGGAGCGAATGATGACCGAGAAAATCGCAACCTATGATCCGGCTGAAGACCTGAACTCCGATGAAGCGATTGCCGTTTTCATGGCCGAAGCCTTCGAAACGGATGATCCGGGCTACATCGCCCATGCGCTGGGCGTCGTTGCACGTGCCAAGGGCATGACGCAAATTGCCAAGGACACCGGGCTCTCCCGCGAGCAGCTGTATCGCTCCTTCAGCGAGAACGGCAATCCGACCCTGAAGACGACCATGGCCGTGATGAAGTCCCTGGGTGTCGGACTGACCGCGAAGGTTCACTCCTGACCCGGATGATCATTCAAGACTAGAACAGGCTGCCCTGCTTGGGTGGAGCGGCGGGCGGTACCGGCTTTGGTGCCGCCCGTTTGCGTGATGGCGCCTCGTCCGGGGCATGGGCCATGGGTGGCGGCTCGTCGCCCGACACGGCGGCAATGCGACCATCGGCAAACTGGATTGACAGCGCCTGCCCCGTGGCGATGCCGGCGGCGCGCGTCAGCGGCCGGTCGTCTGCATCGCGAATGACCGCATAGCCGCGCTTCAGAACGTTCATGTAAGACAGCGATTGCAGCACGCGGTCCTGTGCCAGGATCGCTGCACGGCTGCGCCCCATGGCATGGGTGACGGCCGTGTCCGCATGGCGCATCAGCGACGACACCTTCTGGCGCTCGCGCTGCAACTGGCCGTTCAGTCGTGCGGGGAGCGCCGAGAGCGATGTTGCCGCCCGGGCGACGCGGTTGTGCTCCTTCAGCATGTGCCGTTCCAGGCAGCGTTCCTTGCGCAGCACCTGCTCGCCGACGAAGCGGCGGCGCTCAGTGACGCGGTTGGTCAGGAGATCGAGGCGAAGGCCGGCGGTTGCCTGTTCCAGACTGCGGCGCTTGACGACGGTCGTGCGTTCCAGACCACGGCCAAGGCCGGTTGCCGCCTCGTCGAAGCGGCGACGCGGCAGGGCGAGCAATTGGTCGAGCGAGGGCAGCGCCCGCACCAGGGCGCGCACCGACTGGCGATGGTATTCCATCTGTCGGCTGGCGCAGCCCTTAAGCCGTGCGCCAAGGCTTGCCAGCTGCGCCTCGAGATCGGCCTTGACCGGCACCGCCATCTCGGCAGCACCGGTCGGGGTCGGCGCACGTATGTCGGCGGCATGGTCGATCAGCGTCCAGTCCGTCTCGTGGCCGACCGCCGAGATCAGCGGAATGGCGCTTTCCGCCGCCGCGCGCACGACGATCTCGTCGTTGAAGCTCCAGAGATCCTCCAGGCTGCCGCCGCCGCGTGCCACGATCAGCAGATCCGGCCTGGGCATCGGGCCGTCGGCTGAGAGCCCGTTGAAGCCGCGGATCGCCGCCGCCACCTCCTCGCCCGATCCCTCGCCCTGGACCTTGACCGGCCAGACGACGACATGAACGGGGAAGCGATCGGTGATCCGGTGCAGGATGTCGCGGATGACTGCGCCGGTCGGCGAGGTCACGACGCCGATGACCCGCGGCATGTAGGGCAGCGGCCGCTTGCGCGCCTGATCGAACAGGCCCTCTTCCGCCAGCCGCCGGCGCCGCTCCTCCAGAAGCGCCATCAGCGCACCGGCTCCAGCCGGCTCCAGCGTCTCGATGACGATCTGGTATTTGGAGGATCCCGGGAAGGTGGTGATCTTGCCCGTCGCGATGACTTCCATGCCCTCTTCGGGTCGGAACTTCATGCGCGGGAAGCTGCCCTTCCAGATTACCGCATCAATGCGCGCGCGGTCGTCCTTGAGGCTGAAATAGGCATGGCCGGAGGAGTGCTGGCCGCGATAGCCGGAAATTTCTCCGCGCACCCGCACCTGGTCGAAGGCCGTTTCGACCGTCCGCTTGATCGAGCCGGACAGTTCCGAAACGGTCACCTCAAGAAGATTGGTCAGCGAATCCCTGGCGGCAAAACTGTTCATGCCTCCTTCTACAGGAAGGCGAACGGGATTTCACCTCCCTTGGCCCGGCCAAAAGGGGGAAGAACTTCAACCAAAAAATGCTGGCCGGCGTCTCGAATTGACGGTGGAATCGTTCGCTCTCCCGGGAGCGAGGGCAGTCAAGCCTCTGTTCCTCCTGCCGTTCTCGTCTTCAGCCGGCCATGATCAGAAGGATCGAATGATGGCCATTGTCGAAAAACTTCGCCGGCTTTCATCCCCACCCTGCAGCGGACCGCGACAATTCTCCTCATAACCTTGTGGAGATGCCGCCATGCCCGATCGTTTTGCCAATGTCCAAGCCTCGCTGTCCGGCCCCGCTGCGTCCGGCTTCGCCGTCACCCCGAACGACACCACCGACCTGCCGGAGCCTACCCGGGCGCTCTATGTCGGCAGCGGCGGCGATCTCACCGTGCGGATGCTGACGGGGGAGACGCTGACCTTTGCCGCCGTCTCGGCCGGAAGCCTGCTGCCGCTGCGGGTGACAAGGGTTTTCGCCACCGGCACCAGCGCCGCCAATCTCGTGGGTCTCGTCTGATGCTCGGCCTCTCTCTCGGCCTCTCCTCCGCCGCCTTGAGGCGCTCCGACTGGCATCGCCAGATGGGCTATGCCGCGCTCCCTCACGAGGGCGGCCCGCCCATCGGCGCCGCCTTCATCGCCGACTTTCGGCGTCGACGCTTTGCGCAAACATCGGCAGGAATGGCGTCCATCGCCACAGCAACACCCGAGACCCTTGCGCAGTTGCAACCATTTGGCTTTGCCGACCTCTTCGCCTTCACCCGTGCCAGCGGGGCAACCTATATGGATGCTTCCGGCAAGATCGTTTTGACGGCGGCGGACGAACCACGCTTCGACTGGAGCGGCGGGACGGGAGCGCTGCTCCTGGAGCGGCCGGCGACCAACCTGCTGCTCCACTCGCAGACGCTTGCGGCTTCCACCTGGATCAAGGCCTCCTCCAGCCTCCCCGGCCAGACCGTCTCCAGCGGCAGTCTGGTGCTGGAGACGGTGCGGCGGACGGGCGATGTTTTCGGCGGCCTGCAGCAGTTGGTCACGCTCGTGGACGGCACGCGCTACGCGGTCTCCACGTTCCTGAAGCAGGGAGACGGCGGCCTGTCCTGGTTCGGGCTCTACAACAGCACGGACGCCGTGTGGCAGAGCGCCGTCCAGATCAACTGGCCGGCTCCTGAAATACCTCTGACGCTCGCCCATGTCTCGGTGCCAGCCAATGGCCAGCGCAACCTGCCATCCGATATCCGGGTGCAATCGCTGGGTAATGGCATCTGCCGCCTGTCCTTCAGCTTCGTGGCCACGGCGGCGACCGGCGATACCGTCTCGATCAATGCTCAGGCCAACCGCACCGCCGACCAGACCGGCAACTACTTCGGCGGCATGCAGGTCGAGGCCTCTCCCTTTGTCACCTCCTACATTCCCACGGCGGAGGTGGTTGCGACCCGGGCAGCAGACCTCTGCAGGCTGGCACCGACGGGAGAGGCTCTTCTACAGCGGCCCCGGGCCAGTCTCCTGCTCCAGATGCGGGAGGTGGGTGGAGGCAATGGCCGTCTTCTTGGAGGGCCCTCAAGCCGGGTCCTTGGTTTTGACAGCCAGGCGACAAGTCTTATCGCGGGCAGTAATGCGCCGTTGACGATCGCAACTGGCCTGACACAGCCGTTGGTCGCCAGCGGTTGCACCATCGCCTTCGATCCAGCGGCCAAGGCCGGCTGCTATGACGGCGGCGATGTCATGACGCTCGCGGCTACCATGGATGCCGACCGGAGCGCGACCTATCTCGGACGAGACGGCACTGGCAACTTTGCCGACGGTCGGTACGAGTCACTTGTTGTCTGGCCATTCAGGATGTCGGAAGACGCACTGCAGGCCAAGGCCGTTCCCTATGCGGGCTGACAGCGCCACCCGCCGTTTCGCCAAGGCAATGGCAGCATTCGCCGGACCTGTAGCCCCGTCGTCCGGGTGAAAGGAAATCTTAGCAAAGCCGCCCTTACAATCGCCATATCTATCATGCGAGGGCGTAAAGGTGTTGTTTCTGACTGCCGTACTGCTGGGGACATGCGCGGGGCTTCTCCGCTCGGCATTCTCCATTGCACTGGTGGCGGTGCTCATCGTCATCGCCTTCGTCGCCGCAGGTGCGCTGTCGGGGGGTGTCTGGCCGTTCGGCAGGCTCGGTATCGCTCTCGTCGGCTACAATTTCGGACTGATCAACCTGATCGCCGGCCTCTTCGTAGCGCAGCGGCTGCGCCTGATCTAGCTCTTTTCAGCGTCAACCGTCCGACAGCACCTGGAAGATCCGAAAGCCGTCTTCGGAGCCGCCCAGCGGCTGAAGGAAGTTCGGCACCTCGTTGCGCGACAGGGCGGCATAGAGGCCGTCGCTCTTCATGTCGATCAACATCTTCGTCTGCGGATCGGTCTTGCAGAAGGCCAGGAGCGTCACTCCCGCGCCGGCGAGGAAGGCGCGGGCCTCCCGAGGCGGCGCCAGGCCGATGTGCAGTTCCGTCAGCATGCCGCCCTGATTGCGGTGATAGGGGGCAGACAGCACCCGATGCGGCGTGAACCGAAGGATTTCGGCACCGCTGTTGGAGGGTGCAGCGACAACGCCCGTCGGCATCTGGGCGAGCAGCGCCAGATCCGCCTCGCTCGAGCATTCGCCCTTTTCCTGTGAACCGGTATCCTGCGTCACCGTCTGCAGGCCGATCGGCTCCTCGAGACCCGTGGCAATCAACGCTCCACCGAGAGCCCAAACGGCCGGAACGGTCGCCAGGACCGTCGCCACATAGGCAACGGCCAGATTGGCATTTCCGGGCTCTTTCTGCGACCGGTGGCGAAGGTCGGTGATCAGCAGCGCCAGCGGCA
Organism: Rhizobium sp. PK7-22; assembly: GCF_056530405.1. Lineage (NCBI taxonomy): Bacteria > Pseudomonadati > Pseudomonadota > Alphaproteobacteria > Hyphomicrobiales > Rhizobiaceae > Rhizobium > Rhizobium sp. PK7-22. Next base: position 1,018,764 of record NZ_CP096514.1, on the reverse strand, counting down.
GGATGGCGAGGAGGTTGGCGAAGGCAAAGCCGCGCACCTGGACGAGCGAGATCCCCCAGTTCACGGCAATCAGCAGAAGCAGGACGAGGTGCGCCTCCCGCTGCTCATCGCCAATGGCGCGGAAGATACAGACGGCGAGCGCCATGAGCCCTACCGCATAGAAGCCGCCGACGGCATGCGGCTCCCGCAGCAGGATCTGCCAGAGGGGCTGCGCCTCGGAGACCGCGCCCAGCCACAGCCGGACCAGCATCGGGTCAAGGCCCGCCAGCGGGCTGGCGAGGCATTGAGGAGCAATCACGCCTGCCGCACCGAGCAGCATTGCGGCAATCACTGCGCCCACCACCATTCGCATCTGCAGCGTGGCCGTGCAGGGCAGCCATGTCGCCAGGGAGAGCAGCAGGCCTCCGGTGGCGGAGAGAGCATAGAAGCCGAGGGACAGGCTGTCACAGGTGACAACGCCGTAGGACTGTGGCGGCACCGTCAGGACGAAGGCGGCGGAAATCACCAGCGTCAGCGACAGGCCGAAGGCGCGGACCGGCCGGTCCAAAGCCTGCCCATGCCAGATCCACTGCAGCGCGACGACCGCGCAGGCGGCCGCGACGAAGGGCACAGTCTCGGCACCGATCGCAACCGCCAGCGCACAGGCAGCACCGGCCGCCGCATAGCTCGACCGGCGGCGTTGAGGATCGACGAGCATTGCCGCCACCCAGATCGCCAGCACCAGCTGCAGATTGTGATGATCGATGGCGCCAGGGTGGAAGCGGATGCTGGTGAAGACAAACAGGCAGCCGAGGCCCATCCCGATGTGCATGGCCCCGGGACCGCCCAGGCGTCGCGCCGCCAGGCCCAGAGGATAGAGGAGCAGCGGGATCAGCAGCAGCGGCCACAGCGTCAGCGCCACGGCCTCCGCCTGGACCTGCGGCAGGAACAGACCGCCAAAGCGGATCATCAGCGCGATCGGCAGGTCGACGAGCCGCGACCAGTGCATCGGCGTTCCGCCTTCGAGCCCGAGACGGTACTGCATCAGGTCGAACCAGCCCTGGCCGGCAAGCAAATCGCGCACCTCGACAAGCCGCATGACGTCGTCGTTGTCGCCGCCGACATAATCGGTGGCGGAAGGGATGAACATCGCCAGCAGGACCGATGACGTCACCAGGGCATAGAGGATCGCCAGCAGCCAGAGCCGGTTCGAAAGCGACCGACGCTCCGGCCGGCTCTCCTGGAGGCTTGCCCCTGTGGCATTTGTCATCATGATATTGCTTTTGTTTTCCGGGTCCCGGAAACCTAGCCTTAACCTTCCCAAGAAATAGTAAAGCCGTTGCGCTGGCCCACCTCCTGCGCCGATTTTCCAGGTAGCGAGTGAAAATCATGATCGCCGGCTCTCTCGACATCGCCGTCCTGCTGCCCTGCTACAACGAGGCGGCCACCATTGCCGATGTGGTGGCGGGCTTCCGTGCGGCGCTGCCGACCGCCCGCGTCTACGTCTACGACAACAATTCCACCGACGGCACGGCGTTAAAGGCAATGCTCGCCGGCGCGCAGGTGGTGCGCGAGCGCCGCCAGGGCAAAGGTCATGTGGTGCGGCGGATGTTTGCCGACATCGATGCCGACGTCTACGTGATGGCCGATGGCGACGGGACCTATGCACCCGCCGACGCCGAGGAACTGATCCGCACGCTGCTGACGGAGCACGCGGACATGGTGGTGGGCACCCGCCGCGGGGTGCTGGCGGATGCCGGTCGCCAGGGCCATGCCGCCGGCAACCGGGTCTTCAACCTTCTCTACCGGACGATCTTCGGCCGCGACTTCACCGACATCTTCTCCGGCTACCGCGCTTTTTCGCGCCGCTTCGTGAAGAGCTTCCCCGCCGTCTCCGGCGGGTTCGAGATCGAGACGGAAATGTCGGTACACGCGTCTCGGCTGAAACTTCCGGTCAGCGAGATCGAGCTGCATTACGGCCGCCGGCCGGAAGGATCGCACTCGAAGCTCTCCACCGTCCGAGACGGGGGCAAGATCCTCTGGATGTTTGCCATGCTGATGAAGGAGACCCGCCCCTTCGCCTTCTTCGGCATCATCAGCGCGGCGATCATGGCAACGAGCATAGGCTTCATGCTGCCGGTGCTGGCGGAATACTTCCAGACGGGATTCGTGACGCTCGTGCCGACATGGATATCGTCGATGGCGCTGATGATGGTGGCGCTTCTGGTCTTCACGGCCGGGCTGATCCTCGACTCCGTGTCGCGTGCCCGCAGCGAACAGCTGCGCCTGTACTACATGAGCCTTGCACGGGTGGCAGGAACCGAACGCGCAGAACCGCCTGTCGCTCCGGAAGCGGCGCGCGGAGCAGACGCGGCATGAGGAGACTGATCTGGTTCGTCCTGGCGGGCGGGACCGGGTTTGCCATAGACGCCGGCCTCACACATCTGCTCATCACGCTGACGCCCGCAGGCCCGTTCGTCGCCCGGGTTCCGGCCATCCTATCGGCCATGGCGGCGACGTGGTTCCTCAACCGCACCTTCACCTTCGGCCGGTCGTCCTCCTCGGTTCTCGCCGAAGGCTTTCGCTACTGGGCGGTCGGGATCACCGCCGCTCTCCTCAACTACGGCATTTATTCCGCGCTGATCTACCGACTGCCTGGATTGCAGCCGGTGGCGGCGATCGTCCTCGCCTCGCTCGCCGCCATGGCCTACAGCTTCTTCGGCTATTCGCGCTTTGTGTTCAGGCGCTAGACCTTTTCCCAGCCGTCGTGCGCGCTGGCGCGGTAGATGGCGTCGATGAACTTCTGGTTGTTCAGCGAGTTCTCCAGCGACACGATCTCCACCTTCTCGCCGGCGACGGCGCGCGAAAAGGATTCCGCCTGGCGGCGGTACTGGCGGCTGTCCTGGAAGCGGAAGATCTGAGATTCGGTGTGCTTCTGGTTGGAAAGCTCGATCTCCTCGGCGCCCCAGCGGTCGGCGTTGAACGGCGACTTCACCTCGATGAAGCCTTCGGTGCCGTGGAAGACCATCACCTGGCGGTTGGCCATCTGGGTGGCGATGTAGAAGCTCATCTCGAAACCGCCGAAGTCGGCCTTGACGCTGGAATAGATGTCGGTGCCGAAATCGGGATCGCGCTCGGTCACGGCCTGGATGCGCAGCGGCTCCTTTCCGGTGACGAAGCGGGTGGTGATGGTCGGATAGACGCCGATATCCGGCAGCGCGCCGCCGCCCAGTTCCGGAATGTTGCGCATGTTGGCGGCATCGCGGTTGAAATAGGTGAAGGCCCCCTGGACGTGGCGCAGCCGGCCGATGGCGCCTTGCGCCAGCAGTTCGCGCACCTTCAGCCAGACAGGTGCATAGGTGACCATGAAGGCTTCCGAGATCAGCACCTTGTTGCGGTCGCGGGCAGCGATCAGCGTCTCGATCTCCTCGGCCTTCAGCGCGATCGGCTTTTCCGACAGCACGTGCTTGCCGGCGTCGGCTGCCTTGATCGACCACTCCACATGCTGGCTCGTCGGCAGCGGAATGTAGACGGCATCGATCACGTCGGAGGCCAGCATCTCCTCATAGGAGCCGAAGGCATGCGGCACCGAAAAACGATCCGCCATGGCGCGGGCCTTGGCGAGATCGCGGCTGGCGACCGCCGTCACCACGCAGTTCTCGGCATCCTGAATTGCCGGAACGACTGCGTCCTTGCCGATCTTTGCCGTCGACAGAATTCCAAAACGCAACATGCTTCTCTCCCTCACCTGAATTGCCGCCGCACCATATGGTCGTGCCTCTGTCGATGCAACGCAGGAGGTGCACGAAGGACATTCCATTCTGCATTGAGGCTTTGACAGATGCCGGCGAGACCATACATTCGGCAGATCGGCATTCGCCGCATCATCTCTGGAGATATCATGGAACAGCGTCCCCTCGGCCGTACCGGCCTTTCCGTCGCGCCGATCGTGTTCGGCGGCAATGTGTTCGGCTGGACGGCCGACGAGAAGACCTCGTTCGACCTGCTCGATCGCTTCTTCGACGCCGGCTTCAACACCATCGATACGGCAGACGTCTATTCCGCCTGGGTCGACGGGCACGAGGGCGGCGAGAGCGAGACCATCATCGGCAAGTGGCTGAAGCGCGGCACCGTCTCCCGCGACAAGGCCGTGATCGTCACCAAGGTCGGCTTCGACAACGACGGTCGGAAGACCGGCCTCTCCGCCAAATGGATCATGGAGGCTGTGGAGGCGTCGCTGAAGCGGCTCGGCACCGACTACATTGACCTCTACCTCTCCCACAAGCCGGACGATGCGGTGGCGCACGAGGAGACGCTTGGGGCATTAGTCCGCCTGAAGGACGAGGGCAAGGTGCGGGCGATCGGCTGCTCGAATTTTGACGCAGGGCAGTTGCAGGAAGCACTCGACGTCGCCGCTCGCGATGGCCTGCCGCGCTATGACGTAGTGCAGCCCGAGTACAATCTCTACACGCGCAACAAGTTCGAGGGGCCGCTTGCCGAGCTCTGCATCCGCGAGGAGATCGGCGTCATCAGCTACTACGCTCTCGCCGCCGGCTTCCTCACCGGCAAGTACCGGAAGAAGGAAGACACCGAGGGTTCGTCGCGCGGCTACCGGGTCGGCGACTATTTGAACGACAAGGGCTTTCGCATCCTTGCGGCACTCGACGAGATCGCCGTCGAGACCGATGCGGCACCGGCCAGCATCGCGCTCGCCTGGCTGTTGCGCAAACCTGGCCTGACGGCTCCGATCGCCAGCGCCACCAGCCTGTCGCAGCTGGAAACGATGCTCGCCGCCGGCAATCTGACGCTGTCGGACGGGCAGATGAAGCTTCTCGACGAAGCTGGGGCGTAGGGCATGACGACAGCCGTAACCGTTCGTGCAGCCCGGCCGGAGGATGAAGCCCGCTGGCGCGATCTGTGGGCCGACTACCTTGCCTTCTACAAGCTCGGCCTCGATCCGGCGATCACCAACGCCACCTGGTCGAAGGCGATCGGCGACAGCTCGGCGATCTTCATGCGAGTTGCCGAAGTAGACGGGCGGGTGGCGGGCTTCAGCCTGTCGCTGACCCATGAGGGCACCTGGATCCACAACCTCGACTGCTATCTCGAGGATCTCTACGTCGATGCAGCCGCCCGCGGGAGAAGCGTCGGCCGTGCGCTTCTCGACGATCTCGTCGCGCTCTGCCGCCAGAACAACTGGTCGCGCCTCTACTGGCACACCGCCGAAGACAACCGGACGGCCCGGAAGCTCTACGACAGCTATGTCGAAACCGACGGCCATATCCGCTACCGCATCGAATTCTGAGCAAGGAGAACGTCATGAAGACCAGACAGCTTGGCCCGCATCTCACCGTTTCCGCCATCGGCCTCGGCTGCATGGGCATGAGCCACGGCTATGGCGGCCAGGAGGAGGCGGACGCGATCCGCACCCTGCACCGCGCCGTGGAGCTCGGCGTCAACTTCTTCGACACGGCGGAGGTCTATGGGCCGTTCGCCAACGAGATCCTCGTCGGCAAGGGACTGAAGCCCTACCGCAACAAGGTGATGATCGCCACGAAGTTCGGCTTCACCATCGGCGATGAGGCCAAGGCTGCCCGCCCTTCGGGCACCGACAGCCGTCCGGAGCATGTCCGCGCGGTGGCGGAAGCCTCGCTGCAGCGGCTCGGCGTCGACGTCATCGATCTCTTCTACCAGCACCGGGTCGATCCGGACGTACCGATCGAGGAGACGGTCGGTGCGCTCGCCGATCTCGTGAAGGAAGGCAAGGTGCGGGCGATCGGTCTTTCGGAAGCGAGTGCGGCGACGTTGCGCCGGGCCCATGCGGTGCATCCGGTCTCGGCGCTGCAGAGCGAATACTCGCTGTGGACCCGCGACCCGGAGGGCGAGATCCTCGACACCTGCCGCGAGCTCGGCATCGGCTTCGTGCCGTTCTCGCCGCTCGGCCGCGGCTTCCTCACCGGCAAGGTGCAGAAGCCGGAGGATTTCGGTGCCGACGATTTCCGCACGACGCTGCCGCGCTTCTCCGCCGAGAATATGGCCGCCAATGCCTCGCTCGTGAAACTGCTGGAGGAGATGGCGCAGGAGAAGGGCGTGACGGCGGCCCAGCTGGCGCTCGCCTGGGTGCTGCATCGCGGCGATTTCATCGTGCCCATCCCCGGCGCGCGCAAGATCCCGCACCTGGAGCAGAATATCGCCGCCACGGACATCTCCCTGACACCGGAGGAAATCACCACGCTCGGCGAGCTTCTGGCGCCGGAGAAGTTCTCCGGAAAGCGCTATTCCGACGCCGTCGCCGCGATGACCAACCGCTAGCACGTCATGCTTTCCGAGGCGCCGCTGGCACAAACGGCGGCGCCGCTGGTTCTGTCTCTGGAAACAGGAGGCAGACCATGGACGACGACAAGAAGATCACCACCGGCATGAACGACCGGCCGCGCAACGACACCATTGCCCAGACGGGTGGCGGCATTCCCGACGACAGCGGCGGAACTGTCGGTCTCGACGATGCGCAGGCTGATTCTTCCGACAGGGAAGCGTCGGACGCTCCACGCGAACAGCTGGAGCGTGAGGTGAAGGAACAGATCGAGAAGCCACAGCGCGGGTCTGCCTGACAATCCCATCCGGCTGTTCCGTTCCACCTCAAGGGAACGGAATGAGGATAGGAACGTTTGGTGAACAGAAAGCGAGGTGCCCATGACCGATCAACACAATCCCAAGACAGACGCCGATCCGCAGTCGAACACGGAAAAGGATCCGGAAGACTGGGTCAGCGGCGGCGAGCCGATGACCGGCGCCCAAGGGTCCTACCTGAAGACCCTGTCGGAGCAGGCGCACGATCCGGACGCATTCGCCGAGGATCTGTCGAAGGCGGAGGCCTCGAAGCGCATCGATGCGTTGAAGGAGAAGCTGAAGCTCTAGCCCTTCAGCGCCCTGTCAGCGGCGGAAATCCCTGGTACAGCAAGGAGTGGTCACCGTCATGGTTGGCCATCCCGGGCTTTGTCAGGACGCCGCGCGGCTGCGCATAGCTCATGATCCGGCGCACGGGCCGCTCGTGCCACTGGATATTGAAGGCCCAGAGCCTGGGGAAGAAGCAGAGCGAGGCATAGGGCAGGTGGTCGTGGATCCACCAGGCCATCGGCTGCCAGCCACCCTCCCCCGGGTGCCGATCGATCAGCCACGGCACGACGATGCAGGCCGTGGCACCCATGCAGCTGTCAGCGTCGCGCCTGTCCCAGATATGGTCGGCGGCGGAGGCTGCATTCGTCGCGCAGTTCAATCCCTTGCGATTTCCGAACGCGTTGACCGCTGCCGCCCGGTACCCGGAGCGCACGTGAAGGCGACCGAATGTCGCCTGCAAAGGCTCCAGCAATTCCCCGCAAAGCCGCCGCCCGGCCTCGATCGCGAGATCGGGATCGTCCGGGACATTGGCAATGCCGTGGACGGCGGCAATCTCGGAGAACAGGAAATCGCGGAAGAAGAAGTTGTCCGAGAGCCTGACCCGGCCAAGCTCCTCCAGCCCCTTCATCGATTGCGGTGCGCGCATTCCTTCACCTCACAAAAACGCCTGCCCCGGAGGGACAGGCTATCTTGTGGCCGGAGGCCTTACCACCCGTTACTGATCCAGGCTCAGGCGCGCAGCACGCCTCCGGTGGTCTTTTCGACGTTGCCGACGATCTTGGCCGTCAGCGCCTCGAAGTCCTCATCGGTCAGCGTCCGCTCCACCGGCTGGATCATGACCTCGATGGCGACCGACTTGCGGCCCTCCCCGAGTGACGCGCCTTCGAAGACGTCGAAGACGTTGACGCCGGCGATCAGCTTGCGGTCGGCGCTGGTGGCGGCCTTGATGATCGCGCCGGCTTCCACCGTGCTGTCGACGACGAAGGCATAGTCGCGCTTGACCACCTGGAACGGCGAGAGCTCGAGGCCCGGCTTGGTGCGGGTCGCCTTCTTCTTCGGCTCCGGCATGGCGTCGAGATAGACTTCGAAGCCGCAGAGCGCGCCGGAGACGTCGAGACTGCCGAGCGTCTTTGGATGAAACTCGCCGAAATAGCCGAGCACGACCTTGGGACCCATCTTGATCGTGCCGGAGCGGCCGGGATGGTACCAGCCGGGCGCGCCCTTCTCCACCTGGACATTGCCCATCGGCAGGCCGCAGGCTTCCAGCACCGCCAGCGCATCGGCCTTGGCGTCGAAGACATCGACCGGCTTGCCGCCGCCCTTGATGGCATTGGACCACAGACGGCCGGAGCCGCTGATCGAGGCCGTGCCGCGGCGAATGCCACCGGCGACACGCCGCTGGCCTTCCGCACGGTCGTTCTCATAGGTGCCGGAGACCTCGAAGATCGCCACGTCGCCAAAGCCCTTGTCGGCATTGCGCTGGGCGGCCGTCAGCAGGCCCGGCAGCAGGGAAGGCCGCATGTCGGACATGTCGGCCGCAATCGGATTAGCGAGCTTCAGCGAGGCTGCGCCGCCGCCGAAGAGCTTTGCCTGATCTTCCGGGATGAAGGACCAGGTAACCGCCTCCAGCATGCCGCGGGCGGCGAGCGCGCGCTTGGCGGTGCGGGTGCGGATCTGCAGCGTGGTCAGGATACGGGTGTTGACGGCGCCGAGGTTTTCGATCGGCTCTGGCAGGATCTGGTCGACGCCATGGATGCGCATCACCTCTTCGACGAGATCGGCCCTGCCGTCGACGTCCGGGCGCCAGGAGGGCACCGTGACGGAGAAGCGGGGGCCTTCCCCGGCGACCCCGAAGCCGAGACGGATGAGGATCTCGCGGCTTTCCTCGGCCGAGACGTCGAGGCCCGTCAGGCGCTTGACCTCGGCGGTCGGGAAGTCGATCACCTTCGGCTCGACGCCCTTGTAGCCTGCGATCTTCGCCTCGGCAGCCGTACCGCCGCAGAGTTGCAGCACCAGTTCCGTGGTGCGCTCCAGGCCCGGCATCATGTATTCCGGATCGACGCCGCGTTCGAAGCGGTAGCGGGCATCAGTGATGATGCCGAGCGCGCGGCCGGTCTTGGCGATGTTGATCGGGTCCCAGAGCGCCGATTCGATCAGCACGTCGGTGGTGTTCTCGTCGCAGCCGGAATGCTCGCCGCCCATGACGCCGCCGATGGATTCCACGCCGTTGTCGTCGGCGATCACGACGTTGTTCGGCGTCAGCGTGTATTCCCGCTGATCGAGCGCCAGAACCGTCTCGCCCGCCAGCGCCCGGCGCACCGTCAGGCCGCCCTTGACCTTGGCGGCGTCGAAGACGTGCATCGGCCGGCCCTGGTCGAAGGTCATGTAGTTGGTGATATCGACCAGCGCATTGATCGGACGCAGGCCGATCGCCTTCAGGCGCCGCTGCATCCAGGCCGGGCTCGGGCCGTTCCTGACGCCGCGCACGAGGCGCAGGCCGAAGCCGGGGCAGAGCCGCTCGTCATCAAGGATGATCTTCAGGTCGATCGCGGTCTCGCCGTCCGTCTTGAAGTCCGGCTTGCCGTGGCTCTTCAGCCTGCCGAGCCCGGAGGCGGCGAGATCCCGGGCGATGCCGTAGATCGAGGTGCAGTCCGGGCGGTTGGGCGTCAGGTTGATCTCGATGACCGGATCGTCAAGGCCGGCGTAGGTCGCGAACGCCGTGCCGACCGGCGCATCCTCGGGCAGGTCGATGATGCCGTCGTGGTTGTCGGACATGTCGAGCTCCTTTTCGGAGCACATCATGCCGTGGCTTTCGACACCGCGGATGTTGCCGACGGAAAGGGTCACGTCGATGCCCGGCACATAGGTGCCCGGCCGGGCCAGCGCGCCGACGAGACCGGCGCGGGCATTCGGTGCGCCGCAGACCACCTGCACCGGTTTGCCGTCACCCGTATCGACCATCAGCACCTTCAGGCGGTCCGCCTGCGGATGCGGTTCCGCCGAGACCACCTTGGCGATGACGAAGGGCTTGTAGGCCGCCTTGTCGTCGACGTCCTCGACCTCAAGCCCGATCGCCGTGAGGCGCGTGCAGATCTCGTCGAGCGTGGCATCCGTGTCCAGATGATCCTTCAGCCAGGAGAGTGTGAATTTCATGTCGTCATCTCCCCTTTAGGCGCTCAAACCGCCGAACAGCGTCGGCATGTCGAGCGGGCGGAAGCCATAGTGGTTCATCCAGCGGACGTCGGCGTTGAAGAAGTCGCGCAGGTCCGGCATGCCGTATTTCAGCATGGCGATGCGATCGAGGCCCATGCCCCAGGCAAAGCCCTGGTATTCATCGGGATCAAGCCCGCCGGCGCGCAGCACGTTCGGATGCACCATGCCGCAGCCGAGGATCTCCATCCAGTCGGAGCCTTCGCCGAACTTGACGATCGGGCCGGAACGGTCGCACTGGATGTCGACCTCGAAGGACGGCTCTGTGAAGGGGAAGAAGGACGGCCGGAAGCGCATCGTGACGCTGTCGACCTCGAAGAAGGTCTTGCAGAATTCCTCGAGGATCCAGCGCATGTGGCCGACATGGCTCTTCTTGTCGACGACCAGCCCCTCGACCTGATGGAACATCGGCGAATGGGTGGCGTCTGAATCCTGCCGGTAGGTCTTGCCGGGGATGACAATGCGGATCGGCGGCTTCTGGGCTTCCATGGTGCGAACCTGCACCGGCGAGGTGTGGGTGCGCAGAACCTTGCGCTCGCCGCTCTCGTCGGGCTGGAAGAAGAAGGTGTCGTGCATCTCGCGGGCCGGATGGCCTTCGGGGAAGTTCAGCGCCGTGAAGTTGTAATAGTCGGTCTCGATATCCGGACCTTCGGCGATCGAGAAGCCCATGTCGGCAAAGACTGCGGTGATCTCGTCAACGATCTGGCTGATCGGATGAATGCGGCCGCGCTCAGCCGGCGATGAGCGCACCGGCAGCGTGACGTCGACCGTCTCGGCCTTCAGCCGCGCATCGATCGCAGCGTCCCTGAGGACCATCTTGCGGCCGTTGATCGCCTCGGTGATCTCGATCTTCAGCGCGTTGATGGCGGCGCCGCGGGTCTGGCGCTCCTCGGCGCTCATCGTCCCCAGCGTCTTCAGGAGCTCGGACACGGAGCCCTTCTTGCCCATGGCGTTCAAACGCACGGCTTCAATGGCGGCCTCGTCGCCGGCCGCGGAAATCTCCGCCAGAATGGAGGTCTTGAGGTCTTCCAGATCGGACATGATGTCTTCCGTTGATGCTCGGAGAGAATATTCGCAGTCTGTCGGTGTCTGTTGTGTCGATAGTCAAAACAGACACCGACAACAATGAAAAACCCGCGCCAGCCGAAGCCAGCGCGGGTTCCCAAATCTACAAGCGATGAGCCTGGGAAGCGCTGGTTACTTGACCGCGCTTTCAAACTCGTTCGTCGTGCCGGCGTCCTTGAGGTATTCAAGAGCGGTCTTTGCAGCTGCGACGAGCGCACCGAAAGCTTCCGGCTCATGGATGGCCATGTCGGACAGGACCTTGCGGTCGACCTGGATGCCGGCCTTGTTGAGGCCGTCGATGAAGCGGCCGTAGGTCAGGCCGGACTCGCGGACGGCAGCGTTGATACGCTGGATCCACAGGGCGCGGAAGTTGCGCTTCTTGACCTTGCGGTCGCGGGTGGCGAACTGGCGCGAACGATCCACCGCAGCCTTTGCGGCGCGGATGGTGTTCTTGCGGCGGCCGTAGAAGCCCTTGGCTGCCTTGAGGGTCTTGGTGTGCTTGGCGCGGGAAGTTACGCCACGTTTTACGCGTGCCATGTCATGATCTCCTTAAATGATCCAAAAAGCGAAAGGGTCTCAGAGACCGTTCGGCAGGTAGTTCTTGATGACCTTCTTGCCGTCTGGTTCGGCGAGGACCATCGTGCCGCGTGCGTTGCGGATGAACTTGTTGGACCGCTTGATCATGCCGTGGCGCTTGCCGGCGGCAGCTGCGAGAACCTTGCCGGAACCCGTGATCTTGAACCGCTTCTTGGCGGAGGATTTCGTCTTCATCTTGGGCATTTTGCTACTCCATATCTTTTTAGAGAAACCGGCAGACGACGCCTGTTTCAAGCATTAAGAACGGCCACGGCATGCCCTGCCGGACCGTTCGGACGCGCGCTTATAACCGCAGTCGGATAAAAGCGCAACTGCCTCTCCCGATTGCCGATCAGCCGGCCCGGCGAAAGAGATCGCGCAGGCCGAAGCCACCGCGACGGCGGCATTCGGGAAAGTAGCCATCCGCCAGCAACGACGGGTCCAGCACGAGAAGATAGTGTCCAGCGACATTGTCGTCGATGTCACTGTCACCGACCGCCTCGATCGACAGCCGTATCGCAGCGCTGGTCCGGGCGTTGGAGTAGAACACGACGCGGCTTGCCGGATCGACCTCGGCATCCAGCGCTGAATTCACCGTAAAGGCGATGTCGTCATAGGTGTTCCTGCGCAAAAGTGCACGCTGCGCCGCTTCTCCCGGCGACCGGCTGAAATGCTCTGCATGAACCTTCAGCACCTTTTCGGAAGGTCGGGCGTCATCGATCGGCGCATTGTTCAGCATTAGCCACAGGTTGTTGCCACTGAATGCTCGCGGGTCCACCACCTTGCAGTTTCCCGGCTGCAGCGGCGCGAACTCTTCGGCGAGCTGCGCATTCCGCTTCTGCGACGGCCCGCCCTGCCCCGCCTTCAAGACAAGCGCCAGCCAGAACGCCCTGTCGACATCCAGAAATTCGGCCCTCTTCAACGATTGCCTTGGCTCCACCCAGAAGCTGGAGCCCTCTGGCTGCTCTGTCTGCGCATGTGCGCCAGACGAGCCAGTCATCAGCAAGAACAGCACGGGCAAGAGGATTGATCTTTTCATCCCTTCACTCCTTGCCCGGGCGGCGGTGGTCGCACGCCGGAAATGCGATCCTGCAACGCGTAGATCATCGGAATGCTGAAGTTCCAGATGAACACCAGCATCAGGAACAGAACGCTGTTGCGCGCCAGCACGTCGAAAAGCCACGGCAAGCGATACACCTCAGCTGCCTGCGACAGATAGCTGATGTCCATCGCTACAGCCCAGATGAACAGGGAGACGACCGTCACTCCGATCTGCACCGGGTTACGGATGTGATCCATTGCGTAGAGATAGACGGCCGCAACCACCAGCATCACGCAGATCACCGGGATGATCACCTTGAGGTAGTCCATGATAACCGTCGGATCTGGAGTTCTGCCGCCGATCAGCCGCTCGGTGGCGAGCAGCTTCAGCGAAAGATAAAGCGCTGTCACCTCGCCGGGCATGCTCTTCTTCAGCTTGTCGAGATAAGTATCGCTTGAGTTAACCGTGCCGTTCATCTGGTGCTCTCCTTCGCGAGGATTGCAATTATAGATGGAAACGGATTTGGTTCAATCAACCTTATGCAGCCAAAGATTGTAGGTGCGAATAAAAACAAGAAGGGCCGGCGCAGCGCCAGCCCTTGTGATGACGCTCGTGCATCAACGCCTATCTCGGCGCCAGCACCATCATCATCTGGCGGCCTTCGAGCTTGGGCTCGGCTTCCACCTTGGCGATTTCGTGGGTGTCTTCCTTGACCTGCTGCAGGAGCTTCATGCCGAGCTCCTGGTGGGCCATTTCGCGGCCGCGGAAGCGCAGCGTGACGCGGACCTTGTCGCCCTCGTCAAAGAAACGGTTCATCGCCTTCATCTTCACCTCGTAGTCGTGGGTGTCGATGTTCGGGCGCATCTTGATCTCTTTGATCTCGACGATCTTCTGCTTCTTGCGCGCTTCGGCCGCCTTCTTCTGGTTGGCGTACTTCAGTTTGCCCAGATCAAGGATCTTGCATACCGGCGGCTCCGAGTTCGGGGAGATCTCGACGAGATCAAGCCCGGCCTCCTCGGCCATCCTCAAAGCTTCTTCTGTCGCGATAGGCCCGAGGTTGTTTCCCTCGGCGTCGATCAGCTGAACCTTCGGAATCCGGATATCCCGGTTTGAGCGCGGCCCATCCTTGACGGGGGCATCGGCTTTGAACGGTCTGCGAATGGTCGTATTCTCCTAGGCTGTTTCCGTAAATTTCGGCCAAATGCCCGGCGTTTCAGCGGGCCTCGGCAATGTCGTAATCGCGACAGCGTTGTCAATAGCATAGTCCCGCAGAAAAATCACCTGCTGCCGCCGGATAAGAATCTGTTTTATAAGCCCGGCTTCAGCAAAGGAGTACGCCATGACGGATCTGTCCGAAGTCACGCCCCCACAACACAAGAGTGTCACCGTCGGCACCAGCGGCGATCAACGGACGATCGCCATCCTTTACCGGCCACCGCCACCGGCGTCCACAGCCCCCACGCTGCTGTGGCTCGGCGGCTACCGGTCCGACATGACCGGCACCAAGGCCGCCGAGATGGATGCCTTTGCCGCACGCCAGGGGCTCGGCGCCATCCGCTTCGACTACTCCGGACATGGCGCCTCCGGTGGCGCATTCCGCCAGGGCACGATCTCGCGGTGGCTGGAGGAGGCCTTGGCGGTTATCGACCACCTGAAGCCGGAGCGGCTCGTCCTCGTCGGCTCCTCGATGGGCGGCTGGATCGCGCTCCGGCTGGCCCAGGAGCTTCGCCTGCGAGCCGCAGGCCCGCGGCTTGCCGGCCTCGTGCTGATCGCACCGGCGCCGGACTTCACGTCCGAGCTCATCGAGCCGCATCTGACCGAGGAGCAGCGCCTTGCGCTCGCCGAAGAGGGACATTTCGAAGAGCTGTCCGAATACAGCCCCGAGCCGAACATCTTTACCCGGGAGCTTCTCGAAGACGGGCGGAGAAACCGCGTTCTCACAGGCATCATCGAGACCGGATGCCCGGTTCATATCCTCCAGGGGATGCAGGATGCGGACGTTCCCTACCGGCACGCGCTGAAGCTCGTCGAATTTCTGCCGGCCGAGGATGTCGTAGTGACGCTGATCCGCGATGGCGACCACCGGCTCTCACGGCCCCAGGACATCGCAAAGATGCTCGCCGCGGTTGGAGCCCTCATAAATGATGACTTAAAAATAAGCTGAGACCGAAATGCACCACCTTTAACCATATTGGAAGTTGGTGGGGATCCGTAAAAGTTGATCGATTGACAGTCCCGCCCCTAGCGCCTTAACCTTTTGTTAAGACTTGGAGGGACGGGTCCATGCAATACACGTTGAAGGCGCGATACTTACCCGTATTGCTACTCGCTATATTTGGGCCTACGACCGCTGCGATCCCGGCGCCCCGTGCGCTGGCCAGCATGGTGACCGGGTCGGTGACCTCTCAGCCGATCGGCCACTATGAGTTCTGCCGCGCCTTCCCGCGAGAGTGCAGCCAGCGCCTTGCCTCCAGGCCGGCGCCGAAGCTGACGCCGCATGGCTGGGCTCTCCTGACGAAAATCAACGCCTCCGTGAACGGCAGGATCCATGCGATGACCGACAAGGACATCTATGGACGGGAAGAAGTCTGGTCCTACCCCAAGGATGTCGGGGACTGCGAGGATTACGCTCTCCTCAAGCGCCGCGAGCTGGCCGCCAAGGGCTTCTCACTCGCCGATCTGCTGATCACCGTGGTGCGCAAGCCGGATGGCGAAGGGCACGCCGTCCTGACGGTCCGCACCGAACAGGGCGATTTCGTGCTCGACAACCTCAATGACGAGGTGAAGCCCTGGTACGAGACCTCCTACACCTTCCTGAAGCGCCAGGCCTCGTTCGACACCGGCCGCTGGGTCAGCATCGAGAACGGCCGCGACGTGGTGGTCGGCGCCCTGCGCTAACCCAACCGGTAGACACTGAAGCATCAAAAAGCAGGCCGCGGCCTGCTTTTTTTTCATTTCCGGCTGGCCTCAGGCGTGGCCGATGATGATGCCGGCCGCCAGCACCAGCGAACCGCCGAAGACCACCTGCATCACCGCGCGCAGGAAGGGCGTTTCCATGTAGCGGTTCTGGATGAAGGCGATCGCCCAGAGTTCGACGAAGACGACCAGGCCGGCGAGCAGCGTCGCCGTCCAGAAATGCGGGATGAGATAGGGCAGCGCGTGGCCCAGACCGCCGACGGTGGTCATGATGCCGGAGGCCAGCCCGCGCTTCAGCGGCGAGCCGCGACCGGAGAGCTTGCCGTCGTCGTGGGCAGCTTCCGTAAAGCCCATGGAAATGCCCGCCCCGACGGAGGCCGACAGGCCGATCAGGAAGGTCGACCAGGTATCCTGGGTCGCGAAGGCTGCCGCAAAGATGGGGGCAAGCGTCGAGACCGAGCCGTCCATGAGCCCTGCCAGTCCCGGCTGCACATAGGTCAGCACGAACTGGCGGTGTGCGGTCTCGTCCTCCGTTTTCCGGCCCTCTTCGCCGACATGCTCTTCACCCAGCATACGGGCAATCTCTTCATGACCCTGCTCGGCAAGCGCCAGATCGCCGAGCAGCCGCCGGGTCGAGGCGTCGCTGACGCGCCTGGCGGCCAGCGTATAGAAGCGATAGGCCTGCTCCTCCATCGCCTCGGCCTGCGCGCGGATCTTGTCGAGCGGCAGGTTCTTCACCAGCCAGTCGGGCCGCCGGACGTAGAATCCGTCCACATGCTCGCGCCGGATCAGCGGGATCCGCTCGCCGAAGCGGGTGCGGAACATCTCGATCAGCATGTTCTTGTGGGTCTGCTCGACCTCTGCCATGTCATCGAAGACCTTCGCAGAGCCCGGGTACTGTTCGCGGAGGTTTTCGGCGTAGGCCTGGTAGATGCGCGCATCCTCCTCCTCGGCGCCAATGGCGAGCGCAAGGATCTCCTCCTCGCTGAGGGTATCGAAGGGGCGACGGCGACGGGATGGAAGAAGAGCGGCAATCATTGGGTGCTCCAAAACCTAGAATTATTCTAATCTATTGATTTGCGCCGGAACTTCAAGAGCCTCGACCGCGGCGACTTGACGGGACGAGACTTCCGCCTCGTATGCGAAACAAAGCGAAAGCGCCGGCGGCGCCGCACGCAATCAAAGTCATTTTTTCCTTGCTGTTCCTGAAATGATCGAATTAGAAGGCCGCAGTAACGGCGACAGCCGTGCATCATTCAGAAAGGCGTGCCTTCCATGAACCGCAGAACATTCATCCGTCAGGCCGGCACTGCCGGCGTCGGCGTCGCGGCCGCGGCGACCCTTGCAGCGCCGGCAATCGCGCAGGAAAACCCGAAGATCACCTGGCGCATGACCTCCTCCTTCACCAAGGGCCTCGACATCCTCTTCGGCGCGGGCCAGATCGTGGCCGACCACGTGCGCGAAGCCTCCGGCGGCAACTTCGTGATCCAGCATTTTGCCGGCGGCGAGATCGTCCCACCGCTGCAGGCAGCGGATGCCGTGTCCTCGGGCACGGTCGAAATGGCGCACACCTGCTCCTATTACTATGTCGGCAAGGACCCGACTTTTGCGCTCGGCACCTCGGTTCCCTTCGGCCTCAATGCGCGCCAGACCAATGCCTGGTTCAACCAGGCCGGCGGCAACGAGCTGCTCAACGAATTCCTCGCCGGCCACAACATCCACTCCATCCTGCTTGGCAACACCGGCGCCCAGATGGGCGGATGGTTCCGCAAGGAAATCAACACGATCGAGGACCTCAAGGGCCTGAAGATGCGCATTGCCGGTCTCACGGGCCAGGTGATGAGCAAGGTCGGCGTGACGCCGCAGCAGATCGCCGGCGGCGACGTCTATGCGGCACTCGAGAAGGGCACCATCGACGCCACCGAATTCGTCGGGCCCTACGACGACCAGAAGCTCGGCTTCCACAAGGTCGCCAAGTACTACTACTACCCGGCATGGTGGGAAGGCGGTCCAGCGGTTCACGCCTTCGTCAACCTGGAGAAGTTCAACGGCCTGCCGGAGAACTACAAGCGCATGCTGCAGGACGCCTGCGCTGCCGGAAGCGCCAGCATGCTGGAGCGCTACGATGCCCAGAACCCGGTCGCCCTGCGCGAACTCGTCGCCGAGGGCGCCATCCTGCGCCCCTTCAGCCAGGAGATCCTCGACATCTGCTACAAGGCAGCGCTCGAGACCTACGCCGAAATCTCGGCGACGAACCCGGCATTCAAGAAGATCTACGACAGCCAGCAGGCCTTCAAGAAGGACGCCTACCTCTGGTCACAGATCGCCGAATACAGCTATGACACCTTCATGATGATCCAGCAGCGCAACGGCAACCTGTAAGTCGTCCGGTGGGAGCCGGCGCTCGTCGGCTCCTTCTCCCCCATTTGCCTCCCTTGGTCGAAGACGCGGCAGATGATTCCGCTTGCCGCGTCGCGTGCCAAGTCCGTAATACCGTCAGCGAGATCCGCACAACGCATCCGAGGAGGAAACCATGAACCGTCGCAACTTCCTACGGCAGGCCGCAACGGCCGGCGCCGGAGCAGCCGCCGTGCTGCCGCTTGCAGCCCCTGCGCTGGCGCAGGATCGCCCCAAGATCACCTGGCGGCTCACCTCCTCCTTCCCGAAGAACCTCGACATCATCTTCGGCGCCGCCAACGAGATTGCCGACAGCGTCAGCAATGCGACCGACGGCCAGTTCACCATCCAGATCTTCGCCGCCGGCGAGATCGTGCCCGGCCTGCAGGCCGCCGATGCCGTCGCCAACGGCACCGTCGAAATGGCGCATACCTGTTCCTATTACTACATCGGCCAGGATCCGGCCTTTGCGCTGGGCACCGCCATTCCCTTCGGCCTCAATGCCCGCATGACCAATGCCTGGTTCACGGCCGGCGGCGGCAACGACCTGATCAACGAGTTCCTGGCGCCGCGCGGCCTCTACGCGCTGCCCGCCGGCAACAGCGGCACCCAGATGGGCGGCTGGTTCCGCAAGGAAATCAATACGCTGGAAGACCTGAAGGGTCTGAAGATGCGGATCGCCGGTCTTGCCGGCCAGATCCTGACCAAGGTCGGCGTGACGCCGCAGCAGATTGCCGCCGGCGACGTCTATCCGGCGCTGGAAAAGGGCACGATCGACGCCACCGAATTCGTCGGCCCCTATGACGACCAGAAGCTCGGCTTCCAGAAGGTCGCCAAGTACTACTACTACCCCGCCTGGTGGGAAGGCGGCCCGGCCATGCATGCCTTCTTCAATCTGGCGAAGTTCAACGAACTGCCGAAGAGCTATCAGCAGATCCTGGCCAATGCCTGCGCGTCCGCCAACAACAACATGCTGGCGAACTACGATGCCCGCAACGCGGTAGCCCTGAAGCAGCTGGTGGCCGATGGCGCCATCCTGAAGCCGTTCAGCCAGGAGATCATGGAGGCCTGCTACAAGGCCGCCATCGAGACCTATGCCGAACTGTCGGAAAAGAGCCCTGCCTTCAAGACGCTCTACGACAGCCAGCTGGCTTTCAAGAAGGATGCCTATCTCTGGACGCAGGTGGCCGAATACAGCTACGACACCTTCATGATGATCCAGCAACGAGCCGGCGCTCTCTAGACCGACCGACCAGCAGCCAAGCATTCCGGAAGCCCCGCATGTCGGGGCTTGTTCTATTAGAATTGTCTACTTTTCAGGAGGAAACCAGGGAACTGCAAAGCGCCATCATCCGTTGTTGCGACATAAATCGGAGGGACTTCCATGGCGTACCCAACTACCTCGCGGCAGGCCAAAGGCGGCCTGGGCACGACAGTGCTCTTCATGCTTGCTGCTCTTGCAGGTGGCGGCTTCCTCGCCGCCACGATGGACGACGGATCGTCCTCTGCGCGCGTCTATCTGGCGGAAGACCTGTCGACGCCTACAACTGCTGCTCCTGGCGCCAGCCTGCGCTAACGGGCACCGCCTGCCGCAGGCCGGTGGGTCATCAGCCAGCACCACAGGCGCGGTGCGCACCAGATGAGCACGGCTGCCGCAGCCATGGCGAGCAGCGCTCCCACCATCGGGGAGGCAGGAAACACCACGTCCTGTCCCGCTGCCATGGATGCCAATCCCAGGCCCGCAGTCGACAGTATGGCCTGGGCCATCAACCTGAACACCGAACCTCTCCATCCGCCAGGGCGACACTGCCCACCCGCTAGCGCCCGCCGGATGCGCCTGGATTGATTCAGCGCAAATGTCGTGCGCGACAAAAAGACCCCGCACGCTGAATGTAGCGGGGTCCTGATCTGATGCCTGATGGATCAGGCGCCAGTGTTTGGGCGATTGTTGCCGACGTTGGTATTCGCAGAAGATGTTTTGCCATCCGGTGCCTGGCCAAAATGCGTGCCACCGAGATGACCGCCGGCGCTGGTGTTTTCCACCTGCTTTTCCGCGCGCTTCACGGCGTCCTTCACATCGCTCTTGGTCATGATCTGCCTCCGTCTTTCTGGTTGGGGGACAAGGGGCTAACCATGCTTGCCGCGATCTGTTCCGCAATCTTTTGCGAATGCCAAGGCTTGCGCACCCGCTCTCCCAAACATTGGAGACTTGACGGTTGTCAGCTCCTCGACTATTTGGAAACGATCGTTTCCTAATAGTGTTGCAACGATGACAACCGATACCCAGTCTAAACAGACCGTCCGCGCTCCCGGGCGTCCGCGCGAGTTCGACCTCGACGAAGCCCTCGACGCCGCCATCCTCGTGTTTTCGGAACGGGGCTACCACGGCACGTCGATCTCCGAGTTGAAGGACGCCATGGGGCTGACTGCCGGCAGCATCTACAAGGCCTTCAAGGACAAGCGCGCCGTCTTCCTCGCCGCCTTCGACCGCTACAAGACGGTGCGCGCCGCACGTCTCGACGCAAAGCTTGCGCAGGCCACCAGCGGTCGCGCCTGCGTTGCGGCTCTGCTTCGCTTCTACGCGGAAGCTGCCTGCGGCGAGACCGGGCGGCGCGGCTGCCTCGCGATCGGGGCAGCCGTCGAACTCACCCTTTTCGACGACGAGGTCGCCGAGCGCGTGGGGGGCCACAATGCCCGCCTCGTGGAGCGGATCGAAGGCTTCATTCGCGATGGCAAGGCCGACGGATCCATCTCCGGGTCTGTGGATGCGTCCGGTGCCGCACTCGCCATCTTCTCCTACCTGCAGGGCATCCGCATCGCCGGCAAGACAGGGCGCCATGACGGTGCCTCACTCGCCTCGGCCGAAGCCATCCTCAGGATCCTCGCCTGAAATCGCCGCATCACGGCCCCATCTTCACTCCTATCCTCCCAAGGGAAACCATCCGATGACCGTGCAGACCAACACAGCCGCTCCGCTTGCGCCCTCGGGCCTCTCTGGCGCCATGACCTTCGTGATGGCGGCCGCCTGCGGCCTCATCGCCGCCAACCTCTATTACGCGCAGCCGCTCGCGGGGCCGATCGCCGCCTCCATCGGCCTGCCGGCCCATCTGACCGGGCTGATCGTGACGCTGACGCAGATCGGCTATGGCATCGGCCTCTTGCTGATCGTGCCGCTCGGCGATCTCGTCGAGAACCGCCGGCTGATCCTGACGATGATCGGCGCCACGGTTGTCGCACTCCTGGCCGCCGGCCTCTCGACAGCCGCCCTGCCGTTTCTCGCCGCATCACTGGCAATCGGCCTCGCCTCCACGGCCGTCCAGATGATCGTGCCGTTTGCCGCGAGCCTTGCGCCGGATGCGCAGCGCGGACAGGTGGTCGGAAACGTCATGAGCGGCCTGATGGTCGGCATCATGATGGCCCGGCCGATCGCAAGCTTCATCGCCCGCTTTTCCTCCTGGCACCTCGTCTTCTTCCTCTCGGCGGGCGTGATGATCCTGCTCGGATGCCTGCTCGCGGTGCGCCTGCCGAAGCGGGTGCCGCAGACCCGGCTTTCCTACGTCGGCCTGATCGCCTCCATGGGGCAGCTCTATGCGACGCAGCCGGTGTTGCGCCGCCGCGCCTTCTACCAGGCGTGCCAGTTCGCCGCCTTCAGCCTGTTCTGGACGGTGACGCCGCTGCTCCTGGCCGGGCCTGCCTTCCAGCTCACGCAGGCGGGGATCGCCCTCTTCGCGCTTGCCGGCGTGGCCGGTGCCATCGCCTCTCCGATTGCCGGACGGCTCGCCGACCGCGACCTCGGCCGGCCGGCGACGATGTTCGGGATCGCCTCGGTCGCCATTGCCTTGCTCATCACCCATATCGCCCCGGAAGGCTCGACGATGGCGCTGGCGCTCCTGACTGTTGCGGCCATTCTTCTGGATTTCGGCGTCACCATGACACTGGTGATCGGCCAGCGGGCGATCTACGGCCTGGGTGCCGACCTGCGCAGCCGCCTGAACGGCCTCTTCATGGCCACCTTCTTCTGCGGCGGCGCCATCGGCTCGGCCGTGGGCGCCTGGGCCTTTGCGGAAGGCGGCTGGATGCTCGCCTCGATGATCGGCCTGGCGCTGCCCGTCATCGCGCTTGGCCATTTCATGACCGAGAACCGTTCCTAGAGAAGCAGCGTTTCTCCCGCACCACCGGTCTGCCAGGGACTTGATCCTGTTTGAGGACGACCTCGAACAGGATCAAGGTCGATCAACGGAGCCCATTTTCGCACTGTCGGCCATCGCGTTCCAACCCGGAGGCTCCCCATGCGACTGACCACACTTCTTCTTGTTTCGCTTTTCACCACTGCGACGCCGGTCCTGGCCGCAGATGCTGTCGGGGTTGCCACAATCCCGGTCACCTCCCCGGAGCGCGGCAAGGATCTTTCCGTCACGGTCTGGTATCCGGCCGCCGAAGGCGGGGTCGAGACGCTCGTTGGCGACAATCGTATCTTTACCGGCGCAGCGGCACGGCGGAATGCGCCGCCTTTGCCCGGCCGATTTCCCCTGGTGCTGGTCTCCCATGGCTCCGGTTCGTCCGCCGAAGGCCTGGCATGGATCGCAACACAGCTTGCGGAGAAGGGTTTCATCGTCGCCGGGCCCAACCATCCCGGCACGACGAGCGGCGATTCCACGCCCATTGCCACGCCGCGCATCTGGGAGCGGACGCAAGATCTCGCAAACATCATCACTGCGATGATGACCAGCCCGAAATGGAACCCCTCGATCAAAGCCGGAAAGATTGGCGTTCTCGGCTTCTCGCTGGGCGGCAGCACGGCGCTGGAACTGATCGGCGCACGCGCCGATCTCCCGGCCTATGCCGAATACTGCGACCGGAACCCTCAGATGATGGATTGCCAATGGTTTGCTGGCGGCTTCGGTTTCGTCGATGGCAAACGCGTCGTGTCGCCGGTCGTCAACCTCCACACGTTCGACAAGGTCCATTTCGAGCAGTCCAATCTCGACCCGCGCATTGTCTCAGCCGTCGTGATCGATCCGGGCCTTGCCTCATCCTTCCAAGCCGAGAGCCTGAAGGCGATCCGTGTGCCGACAACGATCATCAACCTCGGCAGCCCTGGCGGGGTTCCGGTCGCCGTCTATTCTTACAAGCTGTCCGCCGAGATCCCGGATGCGCAGTATCACCAGATCTCAGGCGCAAACCACTTCAGCTTTCTGCCCGTCTGCAAGCCGGGTGCGCAGGACCTGCTGTTCGAATTTGGCGATACGGATCCGATCTGCGATGGAAAGGGCCTGCGCGACCGCGCGGACGTGCACCGGGACGCCGCAAAACTGATCATCAAGGCTTTCGCAACAACGCTGGATTAGGTCACTGACCGATCCGCTTGTAGAACAGCGTCGTGCCGCAGAAGCCACCCTGCGGCCACAGCGCATAGTCGGGGATGGTGCCGACGCGCTCCCAGCCGAAGCGCGGATAGATCGCCTCCGCCTCGCTGCCGGTCGCCGTATCCAGCACCAGCAGGGAGCGGCCCCGTCGCGCCGCTTCCGCCTCCACCTCTTCCATGAGCCTGCGCGACAGGCCGAGACCACGGGCCGAACGGTGCACGAGAAGCTTCATCAGGTCGCCCCGGTGCGGCTGGTTCGGCTTGGAGGCAAGCCCCACCTGCACCGTGCCGATGACCTTTCCCTCCCGTTCGGCAAGGCAGAGGATAATGCCGCCTGTCGCGACCTCTGCGGCGATGTCCTGCCAGTAGGCGGCGGCATCCTTCGGCTCGAAGGGCAGCATGAAGCCCAGCGAGGCGCCGCCGTTGATGCCATCGGAGAGGATCTCGCAGAGGTCGGGAATGGCTGCCCGGGCGGCTTGCGCGTCGGCAATGCGAATGGTCGTGGTCACGGGGGTCTGTCTCCTTGTCGGCATCAGCGGCCGCGGTCGAGGACGACGGCGTAGCGGGCGGGGCCGTTACCCGGGTTGTGGAATTCGAAGGTGTCGCCAATGTCCATGAACAGGCAGTCGCCGGGATAGAGTCGGTGCACCGTCTCGCCGATCGTCATCTGCAGCTCGCCCGCAAACAGCCAGACATACTGGGTCATCACACTTTCTGCCCGCGGCGGAAAACTGACGCGGGCGCCGGGCGGAAACTCCACCTCGACGAGATCGATCCGGCTCGGCATGCCTGGCGGCGACACCGAGCGGCGCAGGTAACCGGTGTGCGGGTCGCGCCACAGGCGCTGCTCGCCATGACGGCTGAGCGGCGACGCCGGCCTCGTCTCGTCGGCAAAAAAAGCGGAGAGCGACAGTCCCAGCGCCTCGCAGAGCCGCGCCAGAAGGGCTGCCGTCGGGCTCGCCTCCGCGCGCTCGACGCGCGAGATCATCGCCCGGCTGACGCCGGAGCGCGCCGCCAGCTCGTCCAGCGTCAGGCCCTGCTCGTCGCGCAGTGCCCGCACCCTTTCGCCCAGCGTTTTCTCGAAGAAACTGTCTGCGTGTTCCATTATCCGAGATTGCATCTCTCTGATAGTGGAGTCAATAGAAGTCGATGCTACGCCTGAGACGCGGCGCCGCATGACATCCAGGCCTGCGCCAGCGGCACGTCCTGATCCGAGAGACCATGCCCGGCATCGATGAAGTGGCTGGTGAGATCTGCCCCACTCTCCGTCAGCCAGGCCTCCAGCCGCCGTGCGGATGGCGCCGCTTGGTCCTGGTGTCCGCTCACCATCAGCACCGAGGAGCCCGTGAAATCGGTGCCCGGCACGTCTTCCAGCACCAGCATCGGCCGAAGCAGGATCGCCCGGCGGATGAGGCCCGGATGCAGCGCCATGAGTGCGGTCAGGAAGTTCGCGCCATTGGAAAGACCGAGGAAAAACAGACGATCGGGGTCGAGGCGATAGCCGGACACGGCGCCCTCGACGAAGGCGGCGAAAGCCTCGGCCTCGGCGCGGATGTCTTCCTGGTCGAAGCTTGTGGAGGAGAACCGCCGGAACCAGCGGGGCACCCCCTCTTCCACGGAGCGGCCGCGCACGCCGAGAAGCATAGCCTGCGGTGCAATGCGATGCGCCAGCGGCATCAGGTCGGATTCGCTGCCGCCGCTGCCGTGCAGCAGCACGATCGTCTCGTCCGACGGTTCGTCGGGCACGAAGAAGCGGTGGACGAAGGGCAGGTCGCGCCGCGGCATGCGCGGCTCACCCGGCATGGAAAACTGCGGCAGCAGCACCTTGAGATCCTCCGCCCGCGCCTCGTCGCCCGGCGGCACGAAGAGCGTCTCGCCCAGGTGCCCCGGCGCCTCGTCGAGCGCAAAGCCCGGACCGTCGGTCGCCAGCTCGATCAGCGTGCCGCCCGGTTCGCGAACATAGAGCGAGGTGAAATACTTGCGGTCATGCAGGTTCGTCGGCGAGGAATTGCGCTTGGAAAGCTCCGCCTCCGCCGCCCGCACCGCGGCGACATCGGCGGCGCGGAAGGCGACGTGATCGGCCGTGCCCGTTCCCGGAATGCCCGGCACATAGCCGGAGGCATCGCGGATATCGACCGCATCCGTGTCCGACAGCATGCGCTGCATCGCGCCCGCCACCGGACCGGGCCGATAGCCGAAACGCTGGACGAAGGCTGCGGTCTCCTCCAGCGTCTCGGTCAGGATGGTCACGGCCCGCAGCCGCTGAACGGCGAGATCGGCGCTGCGCTCCCTGGTGGGCGCGGCCGGGCCACTGCCGACGAGCTTGACGATGATGCCGTCGGCATCCTTCAGCCGCAGCACCGTCTCGCCGAACTCGTGGAGCGGCCCTTCCACCGGCACGCGCTGCGTGATCGCCCGCGTCATCCACTCGCCGATGGAATTCCGCGGCACCGAAAAGGCGATCTCCGAGACCTGGCCGTTGCCGACGCGGCCCGGCGCCCCGTCCTCCCAGACGAGGAAGGTGACGAGCGTGCCCGGCTCCGCCTGCGCATTCCCGTAGAAGAGATGCAGCTGCTCGGCATCCTCGAAGCCGCCGGTGCGCTTGACGAGATGGAGCCCGAGGAAGCCCACATAGAAATCGACATTGTCCTGCACCCGGCGGGTGATCAGGGTGACGTGGTGGATGCCGGTGGCGACGGAAGAGGTCGGGCTCATGCTGGGCTTTCAGGACTGGAAACGGTGAACAGGGCTTGGCAATCACAGGCAGTGTAAAAGCAAAAGCCGCCGGGGTCTGCCGGCAAGTTGCAGTTGCCGGGCAACACACCGTTGCGAAATGCAGCACTTTGACCACCACCACCACCGGCATCGGGCTCGCCCTGGTCGCGCCTCTCTAGAACCCTGGCCACAGACCGCCGGATGGCATGTCGCGCCGCATGCGGAGACCAAATTGCCATGTCGGGAACACATCTTCTCCGCTGCGGCTGCCAAAGCCTCGCATTTATCGCAAATCCCCCGCACTACCGGCTAGGCGGGCGCCCTGCCCGCTGCTATATGCGCGAGCCATGAGCACTGAACGCACGCCGCTGAGCCACATCCGCAACTTCTCCATCGTCGCCCATATCGACCATGGCAAGTCCACCCTCGCCGACCGGCTGATCCAGACGACCGGCGGATTGGCCGAGCGCGACATGTCCGAGCAGGTTCTCGATTCGATGGATATCGAGCGCGAGCGCGGCATCACCATCAAGGCCCAGACGGTGCGCCTGCACTACAAGGCCAACAATGGCGAAACCTATGTGCTGAACCTGATCGACACGCCCGGCCACGTCGACTTCGCCTACGAGGTCTCGCGTTCGCTGTCGGCCTGCGAAGGCTCGCTGCTCGTCGTCGACGCCTCCCAGGGTGTGGAAGCGCAGACGCTGGCCAACGTTTATCAGGCGATCGACAACGACCACGAGATCGTCACCGTTCTCAACAAGGTCGACCTGCCCGCCGCCGAGCCGGACCGTATCCGCGAGCAGATCGAGGAAGTCATCGGCATCGACGCCTCCGAAGCCGTGCTGATTTCGGCCAAGACGGGTCTCGGCATCCCCGACGTGCTGGAAGCCATCGTCCACAAGCTGCCTGCGCCGAAGAGCGAGATGGGCGAAAAAGGCCCGCTGAAGGCGCTGCTCGTCGACAGCTGGTACGACACCTATCTCGGCGTCATGGTTCTGGTGCGCGTCCTCGACGGCGTGCTCACCAAGGGTCAGGTGATCCGCATGATGGGCACCGATGCCAAATACCACGTCGAGCGCGTCGGCGTGCTGACGCCGAAGATGCTCGCCGTCGACTCGCTCGGCCCGGGCGAGATCGGCTTCTTCACCGGCTCGATCAAGGAAGTGGCCGATACCCGCGTCGGCGACACGATCACCGAGGACAAGCGCCCGACCGCCAAGATGCTGCCGGGCTTCAAGCCGGCCCAGCCGGTCGTCTTCTGCGGCCTCTTCCCAGTCGACGCCGCCGACTTCGAGGACCTGCGCTCGGCGATGGGCAAGCTGCGCCTCAACGACGCCTCCTTCTCGTTTGAAATGGAATCCTCCGCCGCGCTCGGCTTCGGCTTCCGCTGCGGCTTCCTCGGGCTGCTGCATCTGGAAATCATCCAGGAGCGCCTCGAGCGCGAGTTCAACCTCGACCTCATCGCAACTGCGCCTTCGGTCGTCTACAAGCTGTTCATGACCGACGGCACGGAGCGCGAGCTGCACAATCCGGCCGACATGCCGGACGTGGTGCGCATCTCCGAAATCCACGAGCCGTGGATCAAGGCGACGATCCTGACGCCGGACGATTATCTCGGCGGCATCCTGAAGCTCTGCCAGGACCGCCGCGGCATCCAGACCGAACTCACCTACGTCGGCAAGCGCGCCATGGTCACCTACGAGCTGCCGCTCAACGAAGTGGTCTTCGATTTCTACGACCGCCTGAAGTCGATCTCGAAGGGCTATGCCTCCTTCGACTATCATCTCGACGCCTATCGCGAGGGCAACCTCGTGAAGATGTCGATCATGGTCAATGGCGAACCGGTCGATGCGCTGTCGATGCTGGTGCACCGGACGGCGGCCGAAAAGCGCGGCCGCGACATGTGCGAGAAGCTGAAGGACCTGATCCCGCGCCACATGTTCAAGATCCCGATCCAGGCCGCCATCGGCGGCAATGTGATCGCCCGCGAGACGATTTCCGCCATGCGCAAGGACGTGACCGCCAAATGCTACGGCGGCGACGCCACCCGCAAGCGCAAGCTTCTGGACAAGCAGAAGGCCGGCAAGAAGCGCATGCGCCAGTTCGGCAAGGTCGAGATCCCGCAGGAAGCGTTTATTGCGGCGTTGAAGATGAGCGACGAGTGACAGGGCAGGGCCCCTCAGCTCAGAATGTTTGCGATCCGAAACGCCATCGCCTGTTGGCTAACAGCGTATTTCTTGGCCAGCGACGTCAGAACTGCATCGTCTTCAAGATCTATTGCTTGTTCCGCCAGAGCTTTTAACAGCATTCGTTTCGGCATCAGGAGCTCAGCAGCGAAGTGATTTGCTTCAACCTCTTGATAATTGATCGCTAATGACGAATTCTTGTCGCGATAGAGGACCGCCATTTTCTCGTCGATATGTATTTTTTCAGCCTTGTGCAGATGAAAATGCCCTATTTCATGGGCAATTGTGAACCTTTGTCGGTTTCGGTGATGCGCCGAATTGACGGCAATGGTTGGGTGGGGATGCAGTATTAGCATCCCAGCGAGATCACCCTCTGAGTAAGGCGCAAATTTCACCGAAATATCCAATGATTTGGCTACCGCTTCCACCGGAACCGGCGGCTCGTTGCAGCGAACTCTCGCTAGGAGCTCTTCAACGAGTCGCCTTATTTCATGCGCTCGCGCAGGCTTAAGCCATATTTTTTGACGCATTTAATTGCCTTGTAGCTGGCTTATCCAGCTCTTGAATTGGTTCGCTGAGGCGGGAAGCTCATCCAGAAGCGAGTCGGTTGGTGTATCGTCGCTATGGGGAATGAGTGCGCTAGGCGCGACCCCGAGAATTGCGGAGAATTTGACGAGCTGCAGCACTGTAATCTGCTGCCTGCCTTTCTCGATATTTGCAATTGATGGTCGGGACAGACCAGCTCGTTCTGCAAACTCTTCTTGCGTAACCCTGAGGTTGCCTTCCCTCTTCTCCTTGAGGAGAGCACCAAGCCGGACATAGAAATCGTTGTTTTCAAACATGATTTTGTCCTCTGCGTCTCTTCCTGAGAGAATAGCGCACCGCAGCAAAAAGTCAAGATCGCAAACATCGCCGCCGGATTAGTTTGCATTATTGACGTTTGCCTTATGGTCAGGCATCAATGTTTGCGTAAGTGTACCTTGAGTCGTGTAATCCTCCCAACGAAAGAAAGGGCCCATGATGGCCAGCTACTACCGAAACAAAAACGCGCAGTTGAATGGCGACCATGAGGTTCACCACTCAGGCTGCGCCTGGATGCCCGTCCCGGCGAACCAGCACTATCTCGGCGAATTTGACAGCTGCTTTCGGGCAGTCGCCGTTGCCAAGACCTTCGATCAGAGCGCGGACGGATGCGCTTATTGCTCACCCGCTTGCCACACTCGCTAAGGAGATCATCTATGGCAAAAGGCAATGGAAGCGGCACTCGTCATCGCAGTGCTATCAACGGCAAGTTCGTCACTGAACGGAAGGCTGCCTACAACCCGCGGACGACCCTGTCCGAACAAATCGGTGGCGGAAGCACCCACGGTGCGCACCGCAGCGCGGTCACGGGAAAATTCGTTTCGGACAGCTTTGCGAAGCGGCATCCCAAGACCACGATCCGGGACAGCTGAGGAGGGGAGGACACCATGCCGATATCTTTTAAGTACAAGGGGCGCTCCTTTTCAAATGCACGTTCGATGACGGCGGCAGTGGAACGTGACCTCAAAACCGAAATGGAACGAAAACTACGTCAGGCCGCCTCAAGCGCTGGCGTTCAGATCTCGAAAAAAGCCGAGGGAAAGTTCGAGATCAAGGGGACAACCACCCAAGTGGAGCGGTTCAACCACCGCTTCGGGAAGTGACCTCAGTGAGCCAACGGTGAGCACTTTTGAAAAAGAGTGCTCACTCCCACTCTCCATTTTCCAAGGTGCTAAATGACTAAGAACCGTAATCAACATGTCGTCCCCCATGCCAATGGCTGGGCCGTTAAGGGGGCGGGCTCCGAACGGGCCACCAAAGTCGTCCCAACCCAGAGCGAAGCCATCGGCATTGCCCGTGGCATCGCGCAGAACCAGCAGTCGGAAATGCTGATCCATGGAGAGAACGGTCGCATCCGCGAGCGTAATTCCTACGGCGATGATCCCTACCCGCCGAAGGGCTGAAGACTAAAGGCGGCAGCTGCTTTCGTGGTGGCTGCCCCCTACCACCCGTTGCCGGAGCAGCGGAAGGACGAGCAGCCGCAGCAGATGGGCATCGCGGGTTGAGACGCCTCCATGGCTTTAGGCATGACGGCAGCCCTCTCCGTCGTCACCCTCGGCCCTGTCCTTTCGTCATCCTCGGACTTGAGCCGAGGACTAAAACCCAAGCCTTCCCCGCCAAAATCATTTTTCCGCGCCGCCGCCGGTCGTCCTAACCCGTTGATGTCGCTGGCCTGTGCGTGGATCCTCGGATCAAGTCCGAGGATGACGAAGGAAAAAGTGGCGTACCCACATCCACCCCCTCCCAACCCATGCTTAAAATCCACCCGTTCCGCTCTCGGATACACCGGCAGGCGTGCCGGCGAGGTGGGGCCGGCGCCGGGTGTGAGGGGACGACGTAAAATCTCACCTCCGGGGTTCGCGGAAAATGGTCTCCCTCCGGCGACACGGGGAGAGGCGCGGGGTTTCGGACCGGACCCTCGCCTCTTGAAGCCCGAAAGAGTGCGCCGGGCGTGCCTGTGCGGCACACAGGGGGGTCTCGGGATTGGTGTCGCCGGACGAATACGTCCGTCGCGACAGCGAGCGTTCGGCGAAGGTGCCTTAAGTGTTGGCGGTAACTTGGTCCGCCCGGGCTTTTGGCAACCAGACGAACACCATTCCCGAAGACCCTTGCAGAGGGGCCGGAGTCGCGGGCAACAACCGCCGAACGGGGCACTGAGAGGTGCCACATAAAACTAACTTACGAGGCAGCTTTCAGCGCCCCGTCCGAATTTGAAAGTTTTGTAGATCGCCAAGGGAGGAGTGCGTCTTGTCTGCAGCGTCGCGTGCCCGCCCCCGCCCTTCGCGGCTTTGCCCTGCGGGCTGCGCATCGTCATCTCGTCCGCGCATCGCGGGGGTTCCGATGGTTTGTCGGTGCGTGGCCTCCCCTCATTGCAAAGCCCCGGCCGCGCCCTACCTGCTTGAGACAGGAAGCCCGACTTATTGGCGTCGAGGACGACCGGGCAACGGAGGCTGAATTGCAAGACGTCACCGGGGGCCCGCGGCCTCCCTATTCGGTTTCGCCGTCCTCCCCATCCCACATGCCCGCTTTTGCCAGCGTGCTGGCGATCATCGCCATCCTCTATTTCGCCAAGGAGGTGCTTCTTCCGCTGGCGATTGCCGTTCTCCTGACCTTCGCCCTGGCGCCGATTTCCTCGCGCCTTCGCAAGCTGGGGCTTCCCCGGGTCCTGGCCGTGATCACCACCGTCGTGCTCGCCTTTGCCGTCCTGATCCTGTTCGGGCTGGTCGTGGCGTCGCAGGTGGCCGAAGTGGCGCAGAACCTTCCGGCCTACCAGGGCAATATCATCGGAAAGATCCGCAGCCTTCAGGAAAGCGGGGCCGACAGTGGCATCATGCGGCGTCTCACCCTGGTGGTCGAGAGCGTCGGTCGCGAACTTGACAGCGTCGAGCAGACCGCAGGCCCCGCCAGCAATGCGGTGTCGGCCAGGGAACCTCTGCTCGTCGAGATCTTTGCACCCAGCCGTCCGATCGACACGCTGACGAGCCTGATCGGACCTCTGCTGGGCCCCATCGCCTCGCTCGGCCTGATCGTCGTCGTCGTCGTCTTCATGCTTCTGGAGCGCGAGGAGCTTCGCGACCGCTTCATCCGGCTCGTCGGCTATGGTGATCTCCACCGCACGACGGAGGCCCTGCAGGAAGCCGGCAGCCGGGTTGCGCGCTACCTCCTGATGCAGCTGGTCGTGAACTGCGCCTATGGCGTTCCGCTCGCGCTCGGCCTGTGGATCGTCGGCATTCCGAATGCGGTGCTGTGGGGCATGCTCGCCATCGTCCTGCGGTTCGTCCCCTACATCGGACCCGTGATCGCGACCGTGCTGCCGCTGTTTCTGGCCTTCGCAGTCGATCCCGGCTGGAGCCTCGTGCTCTGGGTGGGCGCCATCTTCCTCGTGCTGGAGCTGACCAGCAACAATATCGTCGAACCCTGGCTCTACGGCTCGCGAACCGGGCTCTCGCCGCTCGCCATCATCGTCGCCGCCATCTTCTGGGCCTGGCTCTGGGGACCGGTCGGGCTGGTTCTGTCAACACCGCTGACGGTGTGCCTTGCGGTCCTGGGACGCTATGTGCCGCAGTTCAAATTCCTGGAGGTCCTGTTTGGCAGCGAACCGGTGCTCGATCCGAAGGAGCGCCTCTATCAGCGGCTTCTGGCCGGAGACCCCCATGAGGCAACCGATCATGCGGAGGAGCTGCTGGAGAAGGACTATCTCGAGGACTACTACGGGACGGTTGCGATCCCAGCACTTCTGCTGGCGGAACAGGACCGCAGACGCGGGGTCCTGAAACCTGAACAGATGGAGAGGGTATTTGGAACCGCGATGACGCTGGTCTCCAACCTCGAGGAAATCGCTCAGGAAGAGGAACATGAGGACGGGCACGAGGCGGGCAAGGCGACAGAGGAAACCCCTCTCGCGCCTGCCTCGGGAGCAACCGCCGGCGACGAGGAACTGCCCGACGGCACCGGCAAGACGATCCTGTGTGTCGGGGGCAGAGGGCCGCTCGATGATGCTTCCGCTGCCATGCTGGCGCAGGTGCTTCAGGTGCAGGGGGCCGATGTGGTCACAGTCCGGCATTCCGACGTCGCCGATCGTCAAGGCCCGGACATCGTTCCACATGGTGTCGACGGGATCATCCTCTGTTTCCTCAACGAGGACTCGGGCAAATATGCGCGGATCCTCGTGCGCCGCTTCAAGCGACGCTATCCCGATGTCCGGGTCGGGGCGGTGCTGTGGTCGGAGCGGAAGGAAGACCCGTCGACGCCTCCTCTCGAAGGAGGAGATTTCGTCGCCACGAGTTTGACGGAGGCCGTGCGCGAGGTGCTCTCCGACGCACCGCCCTCGCCTTCCGCAATTCCGCGCAAGATCCAGATCCGCACGCGGCGGCTGCCGGCAAGGATCACCCCCGCGACACCTTGAGCGCGGATACAGCGCTCGCCCTCGGCAAGTGTCGGCTAGCTGATGGCCTTGCTCCAACGGGGAACAGGCAATGGTACCGTTCTGGCCGGTGCGGGGCGTCCCAGATAGTATCCCTGCCCGAAATCGACCTGCAATCGACGCACGAGGGCCAGATGCTCTTCGGTCTCGATCCCTTCCACCAGGATCTTTGCCTTCGTGTTGCGGGCCAGCCTGACGATGTCGGCCAGCATGACGGAACCCTTGGAGGTCTCGCAGTCGTGAAGAAACGACTTGTCGATCTTGACGCAGTCGAAGTCGATCAGCCGCAGCCACGAGAGGCCGGCAAAGCCGGTGCCGAAGTCGTCCAGCCAGATCTTGATGCCGAGGGACTTCAGGTCGCTGATGCAGCGCAGCAGGCTGGAGTGGATCTCCATCTCCTGCCCCTCGGTGATCTCGAAGGCCAGGCGGTCTCCGCAGATGCCGAACTCGCTCAATGTCATCGCCACGCCGGCCGCAAAGCCCGGCATCCGCAGCTGGATCGGAGACACGTTGACGCTTACCACGCGGGCGAGGTCCTTGACGAGGATATCCTCGCAGACCCTGCGGATCGCCCATTGGCCGAGGGCCACGATCGCGCCGGTGCGCTCGGCGGCCGGAATGAAGACGCAGGGCGCAATTGCGGTGCCGTCGAGCATGCGCAGTCGCATCAGGGATTCCACCGCAACCGTCTCGCCGGTGACAATGTCCTGTACCGGCTGGTAGACCATCGACACCAGATCCTGTGCGATGGCGATCTTCAGCAGGGCGGCGATGTTCTCGCTGTCGTCGTTGTTGTTGGGATCATCGGGGGCAAAGAGCCGGACGCAATTGCGTCCGGCAGCCTTGGCGCTGTAGAGCGCCCTGTCGGCCTGGTGGATGACCTTCTCGACCTTCGCGGCGGCAACGTCCTTTGTCAGGGCTGCACCAACGCTTACCGTTACTTTCGCCGTCCCGTCCCGCCGCTGCTCGTGGCGCAGCGAGAGGTCTTCGACAACGGCACGAACGGCTTCGGCGAAGGCCGCAACGGTGTCTTCATCGGCCAGATTGACAAGGAATATGAACTCCTCGCCGCCGTAGCGGCCAAGAGAGGCCCGGTGCTGATCGGCGAACGCCCGCAGCGCCTCCGCCACGACGACAAGGCAGCGGTCACCGTCGAGATGGCCATAGTAGTCGTTATATCTCTTGAAGAAGTCGACATCGACCAGAACGACCGCGAACGGTCGGCCATTCTGCCGCCACTCGGCCCATAGCGATCGGAGCGTCTCGTCGATGGCGCGCCGGTTGGCCAGTCCTGTCAGGGGATCGGTATTGGACAACCGCAGCAGTGCTTCACCCCGCTCAGCCGCCTCCTCCTGTCGAGCCTTTGCCACCAGCGCATTGAGGAAGACATTGTAGCGCTCACGGTTCAGCTTCCAGTTCACATAGGAGGTGAAGATGAAGCAGGAGAGGCAGAAGATCCCGAAGGTAAGCTTGTAGACCTGCTCCTCCTGCGGAAACGACAGCAAGGCAGCGAAGAACAGGAGGACAATCACCGCCGATGCCATCAGGGACAGGCGGAACGGGAAATTGAAGAACAGGTTGACGCTCATCATGAAGATGGCACCAAAGACCATGTAGTAGGACATGACGTCGGTCTGGGAGGTCATCAGCGCCGTGGAAAGCCAGCCCGCATAGGCCAGGACCAACGCCAGGGCCGCCGTTCGATCGATGGCGTCCGCGTCTTGCTGGAGGCGCATCTGGATCTCCAGCGCCAACAGCATGATTGCCGAGACCGTAAACCGTGCGGCCACTGTATAGTTGGCCACATCGGCGATCAGCAGGATGTCGCTGACCGAAAAGAGCAGATAGACCAGGACCGCGATCCACAGACCCTGTCGGGTCGTGTGCTTGCGGGATTCCTCCGAGTGCTCCTGGTAGAGCGCCTGAAGCACTGCAGCCGGCTGCGCCCGCGGATCACGCGGAACATCGATGTCGATGGGGTCTGTCACTTTGTGCATCATGCACGGTCCACCGCTTTCACTGCTGCGGGTTGTCAACGTCGGAGCCGCCCAAGAGGGTGTTTGTGCCATGCGATCAATGCACCGTCTCCTCGACAGGCATCCCCTAGCAGACAAACGAAATGCAAGAGCAAAAATAGCTCAAATGGCTTAACGCTTTGCCACCCCCTGTCGGCCCGCAACTCTCCCCGGATCGTTAACCATAACCATCAAATCAGCGGGATTTATGTCCGGTGATCAGTCATGTTTGCAGCGCTGTTAACATCGCCTTAACCCAAGGGCTTAACTCCATGCACCGTATCGCTACACTGGACGGCCACAGCTTGATCACACCAGCGGCAGTCAACCGCGAGGTGTTATCGCCTGCCAACGCAAGGCGTGCCGACGCCGATCGCTCGATCGCCGAGGCGGAAGTCGCTTTGATCCTCAACATCACCGCCCAGCAAATTCAGGAACAGCGCGAGCCGGTCCAGATCATCAGCCGGCTGATCGGTTCGTTGCACGACCTCCGGGACAAGAGCGGTTCTCTCTGGCGAGACTTGATCCCGCTGGTGCAAGCCCATCCGGTGGCCGCCTATTTTCATCAAGACCCGTTCACACGCTGGTCGTTTGAAAAGCCTCGCGGCTATTCCGGAGATGCGCATCTGATCGACTTCATCTACGGCCACCCCAGCACCGCCGACGAACTCGCCCGTGCCACGGCGCTTGGAAAGACCCTTTACGGCTACACGAGCCAGGCTCCGTCCGCCGTTGCCGTGCGCGAACGCCGGGATCTGCTGACCCGATACGTCGACTCCGTGGCTGACGAACGGGGTACAGGGACAGAGATCCTCACGGTCGCCGCAGGACACCTGCGCGAGGCAGATCGCTCCGTGTCGCTGCGTCAGGGCAAAATCCAGCGGTGGGTTGCACTCGACCAGGACCCGCAGAGCGTCGGTGCTACCGTGCGCGACTTTCAGGGCACCGCCGTCGACGCCATCGACGGCTCCGTACGCGGGCTGCTCACGAACGCCTATTCGCTCGGGACCTTCGACCTCATCTATGCAGCAGGCCTCTATGACTATCTCGCGGACAAGGTGGCGATCAGGCTGACGCAGAAGTGCCTTTCGATGCTGAAGCCGAACGGCATCTTCCTGTTTGCCAACTTCTCGACGGAAGTACCCGATGACGGTTACATGGAAACCATCATGAACTGGACCCTGCTGCTGCGCTCACGCGCGGACATGCAGAACATCATCGACGCGAGTCTGGAGGGAGAGCGCGCCGAAAGGCAGATCTTCTTCGGGGAAAACCGCAATATCGTCTACGCGACGATCAAGAAGCCGGCCTGATTGCTACGTTACAGAAGAACGCCCCCCCATCGGGGGGGCGCGCTCGTCTGTTGCGCTGGGTCAGGCCACCTGCACCAGGTGGCCTGCGGAAACCTCGCGGTACTGCCGCATCGGGACCTCGTAACCGACGGGGCGGACGGGGCTCTTCAGCTCATCGTCGGCCAGACCGCGGCGGATGCCCCGGCGCGCCGGATCGGGAACGGGAACGGCGGCGATCAGCTTCTTCGTGTAGTCGTGCTGCGGGTTCTCGAAGACGGCAGCGCGCGGACCGATCTCGACGATCTCGCCCAGATACATGACCGCCACGCGGTGGCTCATCCGCTCCACAACGGCCATGTCATGGCTGATGAACAGGAAGGCGAGGTTGAGGCTCTGCTGCAGGTCGAGAAGCAGGTTGCAAACCTGCGCCTTCACCGAGACGTCGAGGGCCGACACGCTTTCGTCGGCGACGATGACCTTGGGATCGAGCGAGAGCGCACGGGCAATGGCGATGCGCTGGCGCTGGCCACCGGAGAACTCGTGCGGGTAGCGGTTCATCATCGACGCCGAGAGCCCGACCCTTTCGAGAAGATCCGCCGCCTTTTCCTTCGCCTGCTGATGGGTTCCGAGCTTGTGCTTGATGAAGGGTTCCGCGATCGCGGATCCGGCGGTCATGCGGGGATTGAGGCTGGAGAAGGGATCCTGGAAGATCATCTGGACGCTCTTGCGCATATTGCGCATGCCGATCTGGTCGAGCTGCAGGACATTGTAGCCGTCCAGATAGATTTCGCCTTCGGTCGGCTCGACGAGCCGCATGATCGAGCGTCCCGTCGTGGACTTGCCGCAGCCTGATTCACCGACCAACGACAGCGTCTCACCCTGGAAGAGGTCGAAGGACAGATTTTCCACCGCGTGGACGGAGCCTGTCTGGCGCGCGAAGAGGCCGGAGCGGACGGCAAAACGGGTGGTGAGGTTCTTGACCGCCAGGATGGGCGTCTTTCCCTTGCCGACGGTGTCGGCCAGCTCTTCCGGCTCCACGGCTTTGCCGGTTGTGGCATCGACGATCGGGAAACGTGTCGGCCATCTGCGGTCGGCCATCGAGCCGAGCTTCGGGACCGCCGAGAGCAGGGAACGGGTGTAGGGGTGCTGGCCGCGCAGGAAGATGTCTTCCGTCCGCCCCGCCTCCACCTGTTCGCCGCGGTACATGACGATCGTCCTGTCAGCGATCTCCGCCACGACGCCCATGTCGTGGGTGATGAAGAGGACCGACATGCCCTCTTCCTCCTGCAGGACCTTGATGAGGTCGAGGATCTGGCCCTGGATGGTGACGTCGAGCGCGGTGGTGGGTTCGTCCGCGATCAGCAGCTTCGGCCGCGAGGCCAGCGCCATGGCGATCATGACGCGCTGCCGCATGCCGCCGGAAAACTGGTGCGGGTAGTCGTCGAAGCGGGCCTTGCCGTTGGGGATGCGCACCTTTTCCAGAAGACGCGTCGTCTCGGCGCGCGCCTCCTGCTTCGACATGCCCTTGTGGCGCGTCAGGACCTCGGAGATCTGCCGCCCGATCGTGAAGATCGGGTTGAGGCTGGTCATCGGCTCCTGGAAGATCATCGAGACTTCGTTGCCGCGAACGCCACGCATCTCCTTTTCGGAGATCGACAGCAGATCGCGCCCGTTCAACAGGACCTTCCCCTCGATCCGGCTGGTGTCCCCATGCAGAAGCCGCATGATGGACAGGGAGGTGACGCTCTTGCCGGAGCCGCTCTCGCCGACGATGGCCACGGTTTCCCCCTGCATCACGTCGAAAGAAACGTCGCGGACGACGCTCTTCCAGGCACCATCCACCAGGAAGGAGGTCTTCAGGTTTTGGACGGAAAGGATCGGTGCATCTGCCATCGACGTCATCTCCCTATCGCATAGGCCTGCATCAGGCGGGGCGTGGCGGCGGCGCGCAGCAGGCCGTCCGTGTCGCGCCGTGCGGCCGTCAGGCGCCCGACGGTCCAGGCATCGGCGACGGTCACCTTGTGGCCACGGCGGCGCAGCTCGTCGAGGACCACCGTGCCGATGTTGCTTTCGACCATGATCTCGCCCGGGGAGCTCGTGCGCGGATAGAAGGAGCCCGGGAAATGCGAGGTGTGGAAGAGCGGCATGTCGATGGCCGCCTGCAGATTGCTCTTGTGATGGACGTAGCGCAGGAAGAAGGGCAGTTGCCACTGGTCCTGCTGGTCGCCGCCGGGTGTGCCGAAGGCTAGCGTCGGGCGGCCTTCGTGCAGCGCCAGCGATGGCGTCAGCGTCGTGCGCGGACGCTTTCCGGGTTCCAGCGAGGTGGGCAGGCCGGGCTTCAGCCAGAACATCTGGGCACGCGAATTCAGCGCAAAGCCAAGGCCTGGAACGATCGGCGAAGACTGCAGCCATCCGCCGGACGGGGTGGTCGACACCATGTTGCCCCAGCGGTCGATGACATCGATGTGCACGGTATCGCCGCGCTTTTCGGAGAGATGCGACATGGTCGGTTCGTAGACGGTGCCCGTGCCGCTCATCTCGCTCAGCATGGCGAGCGTCAGGTCGTGCTGGTGGTCGTAGCCGGGTACCCTGCCCGGGCGCAGCTTATGAGAGGCTTCGGCGCCGATCAGCTTCCGGCGCTCGTCGTTGTAGCCGTCGGAGAGAAGGTATTCCGTCGGGACCTGCGCAAACTCCGGATCGCCGTAGTAGACCTCGCGGTCTGCGAAAGCGAGCTTCATCGCCTCTACCACCGTGTGCACGAAGTCCGGGCCCGCCGGATCCATGGCGCCGACATCGAAGCCCTTGAGCAGTGCGAGAGACTGCAGCAGCACGGGGCCCTGGCCCCAGGCCGCGGTCTTGGCAACCGTCCAGTCGTGATACTCGTAAGTCTGCGGCGCTTCGATGGTGGCGCGCCAGTTGGCCATGTCGTCGGCGGTCAGCACGCCCTTGTGCTTCGAACCGCTGGCATCCATGACCTCGGCGTCCTGCAGGTAGGTTGCGATCGCTTCCGCGACGAAGCCGCGGTAGAAAGCGTCGCGTGCCGCCTCCACCTGCTCTTCGCGTCCGGATTTTGCCTCCGCCTCGGCAATCACCCGCTTCCAGGTCTCGGCGAGAACCGGATTCCTGAAGTTGCTGAGGGGTTCGGGTGCGGCGCCTCCCGGCAACCAGGTGGCGTAGGAGGTCGGCCATTCCTTCTCGAAGAAGGGGGCCAGACCCTTGATGGTGTTGGAGACGCGCTCGAGGACCGGATGGCCTTGCTCAGCATAGTAGATCGCCGGTTCCAGCACCTCGCGGACGCTCATCGTGCCGTAGTCGCGCAGCATCAGCATCCAGCCGTCGAAGGCGCCGGGGATGACGGTGGAGAGCAGGCCGTCGCCGGGGATGAGCGTCAGGCCTTCTGCGGTATAATGCTCTATGGTGGCGCCGGCCGGTGCGGGACCCTGGGCGCAGATGACCTCGACCTTGTCCTTCTTCTTGGAATAGATGATGGCCGGCATGTCGCCGCCCGGGCCGCAGAGATGCGGCTCGACGATCTGCAGTACGAAGCCTGCGGCAACGGCCGCATCGAAGGCATTGCCGCCCTTTTCGAGGATGCTCATGCCGACCGCAGAGGCGATCCAGTGGGTGGAGGTGAAGACGCCGAAGGTGCCGAGGATCTCGGGTCGCGTGGTGAAGTCAGTCATGTGTCACAGTCCCTGTAAAAGTCATGCCTCGCGCGGATCCAGCGCATCGCGCAGGCCGTCGCCGAGGAGATTGAAGCCGATGACGACGAGGAAGATCGCCACGCCGGGCCACATCGCCATCCATGGCGCCTGGCTCAGGAAGTTCTTGGCGACGTTCAGCATCGATCCCCAGCTGGGTGCCGGCGGCTGCTGGCCGAGCCCGAGAAACGAGAGGCTGGCTTCGGCGATGATGGCGGTCGCAATTGTCAACGTCGCCTGCACGATGATCGGCGCAAAGACGTTGGGCAGGATGTAGCGCAGCATGATGTCGACGTGGCCGAGACCCACCGAGCGCGCGCCTTCGACGTAGTCTTCCGTCTTGACCGCCAGCACCTGGCCGCGCGTCAGCCGCACGAAGATCGGCATGGCCGAGAGGCCGATGGCGATCATGGCGTTCGTCAGGCTGGGGCCGAGGAAAGCTGCGAGGGCAATCGCCGTGATCAGGAAGGGCATGGCGAGCAGCGCTTCGGTGACCCGCGAGATCAATTGGTCCACCCAGCCGCCGAAATACCCTGCAACGAGGCCGAAGGGGACGCCGATGAAGACGGCGATGGCGACCGAGAAGACGCCGGCCATCAAGGACGCCTGCGCGCCCCAGATCATCCGCGAGAGGATGTCGCGGCCAAGGTCGTCGGTGCCGAGCCAGTGTGCCGCCGATGGCGCCTTGCGCAGCGCCGACCAGTCCGTGCCGGCTGGATCGGGAATGGGCAGGAGCGGAGCCGCGGCCGCCAGGATCGCGAAGAAGAGGATGATGCCGAGGCCGACAAGCGCGCCGCGGTTTGCCCGCATCTTGCGCCAGGCGCGGCTTTTCTCGCGCACCGGAGCGGCGATGACTGTTTCGACCACTGTCATAGCGTTGCCCTCAGTCTCGGGTTCAGGAGGACGTAGAGCACGTCGGCGATGAGGTTCATCAGGATGAAGCCGACCGCAGTGCAGAGCACCACGCCCTGGACCACGGCGTAGTCGCGGGTGAAGACGGCATCGACGATCAGCTTGCCGAAGCCCGGGATGGTGAAGATCTGCTCCGTCAGCACGGCACCGGCAAGCAGTTCGCCAAACAGCAGGGCGATCATCGTGACGATCGGCAGAAGCGCATTGCGGAAGGTGTGGCTCATGATCACCTCCCAGGGCGACAGCCCCTTGGCACGCGCCGTGCGAATGTAGTCGGAACTCAGGATGCCGAGCATGGAGGAGCGCGTATGGCGCATGAGCTGTGCCGCCAGCGCCGTGCCCAGCACGAAGGCGGGCATGATCATCGTCTGAATGGAACGGACGGGATCGACGAAGATCGATTCATAGCCCGAGGCCGGCAGCCAGCCGAGGTTCACCGAAACCAGCAGGATCAGCATGATGCCGAGCCAGAAGTTGGGAACGGAGAGGCCCGACAGCGCCACGATATTGGAGAGGTAATCGACCCAGGTGTTTTTCCAGACGGCCGCGAGAATGCCCATCGGAATGCCGATCACCAAAGCGAAGATCATCGCCATCACGGCCAGCTGGATGGTGACCGGCAGCTTGTCGCCGATCAGATCGAGCACCGGCTGGTTGGTGCGGAGCGAAATCCCGAAATCCCCGGTGACGACGCCGCCGAGCCAGGTGAAGTACTGCATGATGACCGGGTCGTTCAGCCGGTACTTCTCCCGCAGGAACTCCAGCGTCGCCGGGTCGCGTTCCTCGCCGGCCATGGCCAGCACGGGGTCGCCCGGCAGGAGCTTCTGCAGCGAGAAGACGAAGATCGAGATGATGATGAGTGTCGGGATCGCGACCAGCAGCCGCTTTCCGATGTAGACAGGCATGGCAGGGCCCTCGCGTCAGGAGTGGCCGCACGGA
Organism: Rhizobium sp. PK7-22; assembly: GCF_056530405.1. Lineage (NCBI taxonomy): Bacteria > Pseudomonadati > Pseudomonadota > Alphaproteobacteria > Hyphomicrobiales > Rhizobiaceae > Rhizobium > Rhizobium sp. PK7-22. The sequence goes on along the minus strand of NZ_CP096514.1, from coordinate 976,549 downwards.
GGGTCCGTGCGGCCAGAGGACATCAGTCGGGGTTCTTGACGCCGACCAGGCGGATCATGCCGTCCGGAGACGGAGCAAAATCCGTGACACCGTTGTCGATGGCGTAGGCGTAGGGCTGGTGGCCGAGGTAGATGATCGGCATGTCGTCGTTGAGAATGACGCTGACAGCATCGTATTTCTCCTTGCGCACGGCATCGTCGGTCGAGGCGCGGGCTTCGTTCAGGAGTTGGTCGACTTCGGGATTGCAGTATTTGACGTCGTTGATGCCGCCCGCGCAGGTGATGAACTGATGGATGTTGCCATCGGGATCGATACGGCCCGACCAGTCGGAACGGCTCAGCTGGTAGTTGCCAGCCGTCTGCTCGGAGAGGAGCGTCGCGAATTCGGTCGCCCGCAGGCTGACGTTGAAGCCGGCTTCCGCCACCATCGACTGGATGACCTGCATCATCTGGGTCTGGGTGGTGTTGTTGGCGTGCTGCAGTTCAACGTCGAGCGTTTCGTGTCCTGCTTCGGCCATCAGCGCCTTGGCCTTTTCGATGTCGCGCGGCTGGACCGGCAGGTCCTGGTTAAACCAGGGGCTCGTCGGCGGGAACGGCTGGTTGCCGGCCTTGGCTGTGCCTTCGAAGACGATCTGGTTGATGGCCTCGCGGTCGATCGCCAGCGAGAAGGCCTGGCGCAGGCGCTTGTCTTCTCCGAGCGGGTTTTCCGCCCGCGCGCCGTTTCCGACGTTGACGTACATGGCCATGTAGCCGGGGCCGATGACGTCTGCGTAGGTAAGGCTGGAGTCCGCCTTCACAGCTGCTGCGTCCGAGGCCGAGATGCGCTCTGCGATGTCGAGATCACCGGAGCGCAGGTTGGCGAGCCGAACGGTGGTGTCCGGGATCGGCAGGTAGGTCACCTTGTCGAGGAAGACCTGATCCGCGTTCCAGTAATCCTGGAACTTCTCCAGCACGATGCGGTCCTGCTGGATGCGCTCGACGAACTTGAAGGGGCCGGCGCAAACCGGCGCACTGCCGAAGTTGGCGCCCAGCTCCGCTGCGGCCTTCGGAGAAACGATCATGCCGGCGCGGTCGGAAAGCTGCGCCAGCAGGGTCACGTCGGGGCTTTTCAGGGTGAACTTCACCTCGTATTCGCCGGTCGCCTCGACCTTCTCGACGGACGATAGCTCGCTCTTGCGGCGCGATTCCGGCAGCGTCATGTTGCGCTCGATGGTGGCGACCACGGCTTGCGCATTGAACGGCGTGTCGTCGTGGAACTTGACGCCTTCCCGCAGCGTCATGGTCAGTTCCTTGCCGTCTTCCGACCAGTTCCATTCGGTGGCCAGCTGCGGCACGATCTTCATCTCCTGGGAGATGTCGACCAGCTTGTCGCACATGGCGGTGTAGACGATGCGGCCGACGAAGGTTCGCGACTGCGCGGGATCGAGAACGTCGGCGTCGTCCTGGAGGCCGATGCGAAGTTCAGCGGCTGCCGCCGGGAAGGCGATGGCTGTTGCCAGCAGTGCTGCTGTCAGTGTGGTGAGTTTTCTCATGTTCTTTTCCTCTGGCTGTTTTTGGGGACATTCTTGTTCTTGGCCGGTTTTCCGGCTTGGTCCGGCTGCATGAGCCGAAGTCAGGATGCTTGGCTGAGACCGCTATCCTCCGAGTGCTCAAGCGAGGTGGCACGGATGAGACGCTCCTGGAGCATCAGGAGGTGCTGGCGCATGGCCTCGCCTGCACGCGACGGGTCGCGTTCGGCAATGGCGTCGATGATGCCGATGTGCTGGGCGAGCGAAATGTTGACCGTGTTGCTGGCCGCTCGCGCACGCTCCCGCAGAGCCTGCCAGGCCTCATCCTGGCGAACGCGGTTGACGACGTCGAAGATGGTGAGGAACAGCTGGTTGCCGGCGCTCTGGGCGATCTGCCGATGCAGCGCGCCGTCCCAGAGCTCGCGCGCGTCGGCATCCTCGCTGTCGATGATCTTTGCGGCCAGCGCCCGCATCCGTTCGATGTCCTTCGGCTTGGCGCGCAGGGCGGCAAGCTGGGCAAGCTGGGGTTCGATGCGAAGCCGGACCTCCATGATCTCCATCGGATCGGTCACGGCGACGATGGCACCGAAATCACCGCTCAGGCTGTCTGGACGTTCGCCGACAAAGGTTCCAGCACCCTGCTTGCGCCAGATCAGGCCTTCCGACTCCAGGACTTCCAGGGCGCGGCGGACGGCCCGCCGTCCGGTGCCGAGCATTTCCGAGAGCGCCCGTTCGGTCGGCAGCTTTCCGTCCGCGTCGATCTGCCCCTTGCCGAGCATTTCCCGGAGGCGGTGCAGCGCGTAGTTTGCGTTGTCGTGTCCGATCGTCTCCACTGCTGCACCAATTCCTGCACCAATTTTCGATTGGTGCAGTGGATGACAATTATCTCCGGTCGTCAAGCTAAAATTTGGTCACTTATTTTTCTGCTTATTACTTCAGCATTCTCTGCTTGAGCATTGACTGAGAACAGGTCTGAAAGCGCAAGCGTTGCACACCTCCGCCCTCTCCCGTGGTCAACGGGAGGAGGACGAAGGTGTGATTTCAGCGACGCAGCAGGATCGAGGTTAGGCGACGGCGTCCAGAACTTCGCGCAGCTTGCGGGCCACCTGGTCGATGGTGAAGGGCTTCTGCAGGAAGTTGGTGCCCGGATCGACGATGCCGTTGTGGACGACGGCATTGCTGGTGTAGCCGGTCGCGAAGACGACCTTCAGACCCGGCTGCAGTTCGAGCGCCCTGTCGGCGAGCCTGCGGCCGTTCATTTCGGGCATGACGATGTCGGTGAACAGGAGGTCGAAGCGGTGGCCGGCCTCCAGGACCGACAGCGCTTCCGGGCCGCTTGCGGCGTAGGTGACGCTGTAGCCCAGTTCGCGCAGCGTCTCGACGGTAAAGAAGCGGACGCGGTCATCGTCCTCGACGACGAGCACGCGTTCGCCGGTGCCGCGCGGCGCCAGCGGCTCGACGGTGGAAAGCGTGGCCGGAGCGTCCTCGCCGTAGAAGCGGCGCAGGTAGATCTTGACCGTCGTTCCCTGGCCGGGCTCCGAATAGATCTTGATGTGACCGCCCGTCTGCCGCACGAAGCCGAAGACCTGGCTGAGGCCGAGCCCCGTGCCCTTGCCGACGGCCTTGGTGGTGAAGAAGGGATCGAAGGCGCGCTCTATGACCTCGGGCGTCATGCCGGTGCCGGTATCGGTGACCGCGATCAGCACGTATTGGCCGGCGCCGATGTCGTGTTCGCCGGCATAGGCGTCGTCGACATGGGCATTGGCCGTCTCGATCGTCAGCCGGCCGCCATCGGGCATGGCATCGCGGGCGTTGACGGCAAGGTTGAGAATGGCGTTCTCCAGCTGGCTGGCGTCTGCCTGGGTCTTCCAGAGGCCGGCCGCCAGCACCGTCTCGATACGGATATGCTCGCCGAGCGAGCGCACCAGGAGATCGTTCATGCCTGCGATCATGCGGTTGCCATCGACGGATTCCGGCGACAGGGGCTGCTGGCGGGAGAAGGCGAGCAGCCGCTGCGTCAGGGTCGCGGCGCGCTGCGCGCCTTCCGTGGCGCCGACGATCAGGCGTTCGAGATCATGGGTCTCGCCGCGTTTCAGACGCCGTTGCAGGAGGCTCAGGCCGCCGATGATGACGGCGAGGTTGTTGTTGAAGTCATGGGCGATGCCGCCAGTCAGCTGACCGACCGCCTCCATCTTCTGGCTCTGGCGCAGCTGTTCTTCGGAGCGGCGCAGCTCTTCGGTGCGCTGCAGGACCTGCTCTTCGAGCGTCTGGGTCAGATGGCGCAGTTCCGCTTCGGCACGTCGCCGCTCCACGGCCTGGCGGGTCAGTTCGGCGACGTCGCGAATGAAGCGCAGTTCCTCCTCGGTCCATTGCCGAGGCTTTGCGCTGTTGATGAAGAGCAGCGCCACCAGGCCGCTCTGCTCGCGGATCGGGATGTTGACGATGGACCGGGCAGAGACCGCCGCCAGGTTGGCTGCCTTGTCGCGGGTACGCGGATCGCGTTCGGCATCCTCGAAGACCACCGTCTCGCCGCGTTTCAGGTCGTCGACGAAACTGCCATATTGGCGCAGATGTCGCACGCCCTTCAAGCTCTCGACGTTCTCGGCCGTCCAATCCCGGTCGATCAGCACGGTCTCCGCTTCGGTGTCGATGGCCCCGTAGCCGACACGATCAACCTTCAGGGCGTCTCCCAGCATCTGCGAGGCGGCATAGGCAACGTCGCCGGGATCGTCGAGATCGGCCACCTCTTCCTGGAAGGCAACCAGAGCGGAGCGGTGCAGTTCGGCGGTCTTCAGCTCGTGAATGTCGGTGCAGGTGCCGTACCAGCGGAGAATCTCGCCATCGGGACTCCGCACGGCGTTCGCGCGGCCGATCACCCAGCGATACTCGCCGGAGCGGTGCTTCAGCCGGTACTCGATATGATAGGGCTGACCGCTGGACAGCGATTGCCGCCATAATGCCCAGGCACGCTCCTGATCATCGGGATGGAACATGTCGTTCCAGCCCGCACCATCGGTCGTCCCATAAGGAACGCCGGTATATTCGTACCATCGGTCATTGTAGAAATCATGGAAACCGTCGGGGCGAGTTGCCCAGATCATCTGATCGACCGAGTGCGTGATCGCTCTGAGATTTGCCTCGCTCTGGCGCAACTTTTGTTCGATCTCGAAACGGTCGTCGATGTCGATGACGGAGCCGATATAACCGACGAAAACGCCATCCGATGTGAATCTCGGCTCAGCCGCATCGATTGCCCACCGGTAGACACCATCGGCACGGCGCAGGCGGTATTCAAGACGAAAGGGCTGCTTGCTGGCCAGCGCCTCAAGGAAAACGTTGCCGGCGCGCTCCTTATCGTCCGGATGCGTCGCCTCCAGCCAGCCGTAGCCTTCGGCCTCCTCGGCCGTCTGGCCGGTGAATTCGTACCAGCGGGAGTTGAGATAGGTGCAGTAGCCGGTCTTGTCGACCACCCACATCATTACCGGGGCACTATCGGCCATGTTGCGAAACCGGAGCTCGCTCTCCCGGAGCCGCTGCTCGTAGGCGGTGCGCTCAGTGGTCTCGTTGACGATGCAGAGAACGCCTGCAACCTCACCCGTCTCCCCCGGAACGGGTGAAAAGGAAATGTCGAAGGTGACGTTTTCAGGATGACCATGGCGCTCGATGTAGAAGGGTCGGTCCTTCATGGAGACCGGTTCGCCAGTCTTCAGAACCTGATCCAGGAGAGGCTCCAGGCCCTGCCAGAGTTCCTTCCAGTGGAGAGAAGCGGGCTGACCGAAGGCCTGTGGATGCTTATTCCCGATCGTCGCCGCGTAAGCATCATTGTAGAGGGCGATAAAATCGGGCCCCCAGAACAGGATGACCTGCAGCGGCGCCTGCAGAATTGTCGCAACCAGGGTTTGCATGCCGGCCGACCAGCTGGAAGGGATGCCGAGCGGAGACGTAGGCTCCAGGCCATTCAGCAGTTCAAGCGCTTTCAACACTGACTCTTTCGACGAAATCCGGCATGGATACTGTGGACAACGCTCGACGACCTGCAATACGCCGTCCCGGTTCCAGCCCCACCTTCCGCCTGTACAGCTGCGAATTAGTGGCTGGTCGTCGCAAACCCAAAGCGTTAAGCGGCCATCTTATGGCGTAACTTTAGCGTAGCTGCAAGAAGCGTCTCGCTCCCACGGCAGGATAGGGTCCTGGCAGGAAACAAAAAACCGCCCGCCGAGGCGGACGGTCTCATCGGATGAACAGGGCGCCGTTAGCCGCCGTTGCCAGCCGGTGCGGCTGGAGCAGCCGGTGCTGCAGGAGCGGCATCGATCGCCGGTGCAGCAGGCGCTGCCGAGGCCGGCGCGTCATTGGTGACGGCAGGCGAATCGGTAGCGGACGTCGTTGCCGGATCAGTACCAATGTCGCCGCCCATGTTGCTCCAGACGAACGCGGCAATCAGCACCACCGCCAAGACGGCCACCCAAGGCATCCAGGACGAGCTGCGGCTGCGTGCATCGACGTGGTTGACTACCCCCGGCCGGGGATCGTTTGGCGAGCGAGGGCCGGTACGCGTATCATTCGGATCGTAGGTCATAGGTACTTCCTCCGTTAAACCTGCAATGGAAACGGATACTCACAAGATTTTGTTCCGTACGTGAGAAAAGTTGCCCCGCAATCCTATTCGCCACGGGGAAACCGCTGGTTATCCTCCAGCACGTTGAGATCCATGTGGTTGCGCATGTAGCGTTCCGAGGCGCGCTGCAGCGGCTGGTAATCCCATGGATAATAGGCACCGTTTCGGAGGGCCTCATAAACCACGTGCCGACGCGCTTGGCTTTCGCGCACCGCAGCATCGAAGCGCTGGAGATCCCACCGTTTGGCGATCATGGACGACAGTCTCGCCATGGCCTCGGCATGCGCCGGATCACTCGCGAGGTTCTGCAATTCCTCGGGGTCCGCTTCGAGATCCACCAGGATAGGCGGATCGCGGTCGCAGAGCGTCAGCTTGTACTGGCGGTCGCGGATCGCCACCATCGGCGCGATGGATCCTTCGGCGGCATATTCCATGGGCACCGGACTGCGTGCCTGCTTCCCCCTTGACAGGGCGGTCAGATCCTCCCCGTCCGTCCATGGCGCCAGGGCGCTGATGTCGATCCCGGCAATGGCCGAGACCGTCGGGCAGACGTCGAGTGTGGAAACAGGCTCCGTCACCAAGCTCGGCTTCCAGCCCGGTGCGGAGATCATCAGCGGCACGCGGGCGGAGCCTTCCAGAAAATTCATCTTGAACCAGAGACCGCGGTCGCCGAGCATGTCGCCATGATCGGACACGAAGACGATGGCGGTATTCTCCGCCATGCGCGTGCGCTCCAGGAGGTCGAGGATCTCGCCGATCTTGTCGTCGACGTAGGAGATGCTGGCAAAGTAGCCGCGGCGGGCGCGGCGGATGTTCTCGCCTGTGATGTCGAACGCCTTGTGGTCGCAGGCGTCCATCAGGCGCTGCGAATGCGGGTCCTGCTCCTCATAGGGAATGGCCAGAATGGCCGGATCCAGCTGATCGCAGTCTTCGTAGAGGTCCCAGTAGCGACGCCGGGCGACATAGGGATCGTGGGGGTGGGTGAAGCTGACGGTGAGGCACCAGGGGCGCTCGTCCTGGCCGCGCGCCAGATCGTAGAGCTTGCGAGTGGCGTTGTAGGCAACCTCGTCGTCATACTCCATCTGATTGGTGATTTCTGCGACACCCGCGCCGGTCACCGAACCAAGGTTGTGATACCACCAGTCGATCCGCTCGCCAGGCTTGGTATAGTCCGGGGTCCAGCCAAAGTCAGCCGGATAGATGTCGGTGGTCAGCCGCTCTTCAAACCCGTGCATCTGGTCAGGACCGACGAAATGCATCTTGCCGGACAACGATGTCTGGTAACCGGCGCGGCGCAGATGGTGGGCATAGGTCGGGATGTCGGAGGCGAACTCCGCCGCATTGTCATAGACTCGCGTCCGGCTCGGCAGTTGCCCGGACATGAAGGAGGCCCGTGCCGGTGCGCACAGAGGGCTTGCGGTGTAGGCGTTGACGAAGCGCACGGAGCGCTTCGCCAGGGACTTCAGATGGGGGGCATGAAGGAACTGCGCCGGTCCATCCGGGAACAATGTTCCGTTCAGCTGATCCACCATCAGGATCAGCACATTCGGTCTTGGCTGCACTGGCTGCCCTCAGAGCCCGAGGGCAGCGTCGACCGCTTCCTTGGCGGGCTTACCGTCAAACGTCGTCACGCCGGCCAGCCATGGCTCGTAAGCCGAAGGATTTTCCTTCAGCCATGCTTCCGCGGCGTCCTGAGGATCCTTGCCGTCGAGGATCTCGCCCATCAGGACATTTTCCATATCGACGGTAAAGGTAACCTGCTTCAAGAAGGTAGCGGCGTTCGGGCACTGCTCCGGCCAGCCGGTTCGTGCCAACGTATAGACCTCCGCGCCACCGAAATTTGCACCAAAATACGCATCGCCGCCTGACAGATAGCTGATGTCGAAGCGTTCGTTCATCGGGTGCGGAGCCCAGGCGAGAAATACGATCGGATCGCCTGACCGGTTGGCACGGTCCACCTGTGCCAGCATGGCCTGCTCGCCGGATTCCACCAGCTCCCAGTCCTTCAGGTTGAAGTCGCCGGAGTCGATCATCTTCTGGATGTTGGTGTTGGCCGGGGCGCCAGGCTCGATGCCGTAGATCTTGCGCTCGAAATCATCGGCATGCTCGGCAAGATCTGCAAAGTCCTTGACGCCATGCTCCTCTGCGACCGAGGCCGGCACGGCGAGCGTGAACTTGGCGCCTTCGAGATTCTTGTTCAGGACTTCGATGGATTTGGACGAATTGAGGTCGTCGATGAAGGCCTGCTGCGCCGGCATCCAATTGCCGAGAAAGACATCGATCTCGCCATTCTTCATCGACTGGTACCCGATCGGAACGGAAAGTGTCTTGACGTCCGGATCATAGCCCAGCGTTTCAAGGATATAGGCAGCGACGCCATTGGTGGCGGTGATATCGGTCCAGCCCGGATCCGACAGGCGGATGGCCTTGCAGGCTTCGGGATCAGCAGCGGATGCCGTCAGTGGAGCCGCCGTGAGAGTTGCAATTGCTGCGGTGCAGGCCAGAGCCCGGACTGTCAATTTGGAAGTCAAAGTCATGCTTCTTCCCCTTCTTGTATTTGCTGGACTTATTGAAGACTGATGGGATACGGCTGTGAAGTCCATGATTTTAAATATAAGCCATAAAGAAATTTTATGAGCAATTTGCCTGTCGACATTGGCTGGATGCGGCTGTTCGTGGAGATTGCCCGGGAGGGGTCGCTCTCGGCAGCAGCCCGCGTGCAGGGGCTGAGCCAGCCTGCCGTCAGCTATCAGATCAGGCAACTGGAGGCATCGTTCGGACGGCCGCTGCTGCATCGCCAGCATCGGGGCGTGTCCTTCACCGCGGAGGGAAAGCGCCTGCTCGCGATCGCCGAAAAGACGGTGAGCGACATCGACACGCTGGCGCAAGACCTCAGGGCGGAGGTGAAGCGCCCGGCACTGCGGCTCTGTACGGATTATGCCTTTGCCACCCTCTGGCTGATCCCCCGGATGCACAGCTTCCGGCTGCTCTATCCGGACTTCGACATCCAGATCATCTCGACGCAGCGGCTGGAGGCCGACTGGGCCGAGGAGGCGGAAATTGCCGTGGCCTTCGGGTCGCGGGCGCAGTTCGGGCATGCCGGAGAAATGATCATGCCGGAGCGCGTGGTGCCGGTCGGCTCGCAGGCCTTCCTGCAGGCAGAGGCTGCTGCCACGATCCTGTCGCGGGCACCGCTGATCCACCTGGACACCGCCCTCTCCTCCCCCTGGTTCGACTGGACGAGCTATTTTGCGGCGACGGAGATCCGCCGGAAGGCGGAGACGGTCAGCGGCGACGTCAGCTTCAACAACTACGCCATGGTGGTGCAGGCTGCCCTGGGCGGGCAAGGCATGGCGCTCGGCTGGCTCGGCCTCGTCGATTCGATGATCGCGTCGGGGATGCTGGTTACGGCGGGACCGGAACTCAGCGACACGGACCGCGGCTACTGGGTGCTTGCACCACGATCACAGGATCGCAACATCGACCGGCTGACCGAATGGCTGAAGGCGGAGTCCGCCGCGCCGCCTGTCGCCTAGCGCTCAGCTCGCGTGCCGCGCCACCCAATTGTGCCAGCCATCCTCGCTGCCGTTGAAGACATTGAGGTCGATCTTGCCATTGACGCCCTGCGACAGGCCAGAGCCCGAGTACTGCCAGAATACCCACTTGCGGCCCGGATAGACCGTGGAGGGATGCTGGGCCACCGCGCGCAGCCAGAACGGATAGTTCTCAAAGGCGCCGATCAGGTTGTCCTTGTAGAAGTCCGGGGCGGTGTAGATCACCGGCCGCTGGCCGTAGTGGCGCTCGAGCTTGTCCATGAAGACCTGCATCTTCTCGATGACATCGGCGCGCGAGGGCCGACGCTTGCAGCTCGATTCGCCATTCCACTCCACATCGATGACCGGCGGCAGCGCGTCTGGATCGCGCGGCACGTTGCGAATGAACCAGTCGGCCTGTTCGCTGGCGCGGCGGCACCAGTAGAAGAAATGATAGGCGCCGCGGCGGATGCCGGCTTCCTTGGCCTTGCGCCAGTTGGTCTTGAACATCGGATCGAGATGATCGCCGCCGTCGGTGGCCTTGATGTAGGCAAAGTTGGCGCCCTGCGTGCGCAGCTTTGGCCAATTGATATCGCCCTGCCAGCGGGAGACATCAACGCCGTGGACGGCGTAGTGCTTGGGCTGAACCTTGCCGAAGTTGATCGGCTTGGCATCGCTGAACTGCTGGCCATAAACACGAAGACGCCCCTGCGACCTGGAGGCTGCCGGGTTCTGCGGCGACATCATGGCCATGGGGCGATCAGTCGGAACCGGCATACCGACCGTTGTGACGGCCGGGGCAAAGGCCTGTGCATGCGGTGCTCCGTCTGCCCAGGCGAGAGCCTCCGGCGGCTGACCTTGCGCCTGCGCCGCCGGCGAACCGACCGCTGCCGAGGGCACAGGTCCCTGGGTGACGGAACCGGTCACCTCCCTCGACGGGAGGCCCGCCATGAGACCTTCAGGACCGGAGCCGGACGTGCAGCCGGAGAGCATTAGGCCGGCAAGGAGAGCCGCTGACAAAGCCGAAAAACGCATGAGCACCCGCACGCAAAACAGAGCCGAAACAAGCCAATCGCTGCGCGCCTTACGACGCCGTCGTTGAAAAGCTAACGGATAATTACCGGGAAAGGTTGAATCCAATCTTAACCGGGTGCCGCCTGGTGCGTCGAAACAGAGGTGTTGACGGGCTGATCGCGCAAAGGTGATTGGCTTCAAAGTCAGCCCGGCTCTGCTGCCGATTGCAGACAATTTCGGAACATTTTGACGTCACGAAAGGTTGAGCTGTCGATCACATCAGAACGATGTCGTCACATCGTCCCTTTCACCCAATCTGGGAGAGTCCCATGACCGAACGAGATTTGAATCGAGGATCCGGCCTCAACCCCGGTTCCCCACAATCGCCCGCGCAACCGGCGCAACAGGCCCATTCTTCCACCAGCCCCTCGTCGTCGAATGTCCAATCCGCAGCGTCTGCCGCGGGAGCAGCCGCGTCCTCGACAGCCCATCAGGCCGCAGGCGGCTTGAAGGAAAAGGTCAACGAGGACTGGCAGAGCGCGAAATCCACCGCCCAAGCCGAACTCGGCAACGTCAAGCAGCATGCCACGGACGCAGCCACCGACCAGAAGAATTTCGCCGCTGAACGCGTCAGCGGCATCGCGTCAGCGATCGAGAAGGTGGGCAAGGAACTCGAGCAGGGCGACCAGCCTGAAGTGGGTCGTTACGCGACGCAGATCGGCTCCAGCGTCCATCGCTTTGCCGACGACATCAAGGGCAAGGACATGGGCCAGATCGCCGGCATGGCCGAAGACTTCGGCCGCCGTCAACCGGCCGCCTTCATCGGAATTGCTGCGCTTGCCGGATTTGCCGCCAGCCGTTTTCTGACCGCCTCCGCAGACCGTGGCGCCAAGACAACGCAGGGTTCGGCAGACCGCACCAGTGCGAACACAACGGCCGGGACGGCTCCAGGCCGCAGCGCCGCAGCAAGCTCGACATCATCATCAACCCTACCCGTCAGCCCGACCACCGGTGCCGGCTACCCGACGGGCTATCCCACGGAGGGTTCCCGCAATGGCTAATCCGATCGACAACCGTCCCCTTTCCGAGCTGGTGAGCGGGCTTGTTTCCGATATCACCGGACTGTTCCGGAAAGAAATCAGTCTTGCCAAGACCGAGGCCTCGGAAAAAATGTCCCAGGCCGTTACCGGCATCGAGGCTTTCGGTGCAGGGCTGGTCTTTGCCATCGCCGCCGTCGGCGTGCTGCTGGCAGCGCTCGTGAACGGCCTTGCCGCCTTTTTCGTCGCACAGGGCATGTCCGAGACCGGCGCTGATGCACTTTCCTCCGTCATCGTCGGCGTCATCGTGGCCCTACTGGCCTACGGCTTGATCAAGAAGGGACTTTCCACGCTTCGCGGCGAGAACCTTTCGTTTGACCGTACCTCGGCCTCCCTTCGCCAGGATGCACAGATCATCAAGGAGCGCGTCTAATGTCCATGACCGACACTCAGCGAGCCGAAGAGCTCGAGCACGAAATCGCCCAGGACCGGCTGCGGATCGAAGAGCGGATCGACGCCATCCAGGCGAAGATGTCGCCCGGCCAGCTGATCGACGAAGCGATGGCCTATGCCAAGTCCAGCGGCGGCGCAGAATATGTCGCCAACCTCGGCAACGCCATGAAGACAAATCCTATTCCGGTCGCCCTGATGGGAATCGGCATGGCGTGGCTGATGGCAAATCCCGGCGCCAACAAGAGCCATGACGATCTCGGCTATGACGACGACGAGGTCGAGTATCCGCTGGCGCCGGTGACAGGCTCCGTTCGCCGCGTCGGCCCGGTCCAGACCGATGGCTCCTACCGCTACAGCCATTTTTCCGACGACCGTGGCAGCCGCTTCAAGGCATTGACCGATGAAACCGGCCGCCGCGCGGGCCACTTCATGGACGAGACCGGCAAGACCTACCGGGGCTTTGCGGACGCAACCGGCCAGCAGATGCATGACATCCGCGACGAAGCCGGCCGCATGTTCGATGACGCGTCGGGTTGGGTGTCCAAGACCTGGCAGCGGATCGGATCCTCGGCCGGGCGCGCCCGGAGCTCGGTGATGGGCGGCGCCCGTTCGGCCGGTAACAGCGCCATGTCCATGGGCGGCTCCGCCCGCGACCAGGCGGCGCATTTCAACGACAGCATCGCCAAGCACTTCCAGGACCAGCCGCTGATCGGCGGCGCTCTGGCGTTTGCGCTGGGTGCTGCGATCGGCGCTGCCCTGCCCCATACCCGTCGTGAAGACGAAGTGATGGGCGAGACGGCCGACGGCGTTCGCAACGAAATGTCGGCCAAGGCATCCGATACGATGCACAAGGTCGAAGACGCTGCCTCGGAGGTCTATAGCAAGGCTGCAGAGGTTGCCTCCGAGGTGCATGATACCGCACGGGACAGGATTGCCGAAGAGGCACGCCAGTACCAGCGCACCAGCGACGGCAGCATCAACCGTCCGACCTGAGCTGGATAAACGACCGACTTCCCGGAGGGCTCCCGCGTCGACGCGGGGGCCTTTTTCCGTCGTGCCTGCGCGACGGCGACAGACCTCTTGAAAGTTGCGGCGTCCGATGCAGTATCCTTTGCGGCGGCAACAGACTTTGCATCGCCGGCATCACAGCAGCAGTCAACTCCGGAGCCGCCATGAACAGGCCACGCATTACCATTCTCTATTGCACGCAGTGCAACTGGCTGCTGCGCGCCGGCTGGATGGCCCAGGAACTGCTGCAGACCTTCTCCGACAGCCTTGGCGAAGTGGCACTGGTTCCCGGGACCGGCGGCAACTTCGAGATCCGCATCGATGACGTGCTCCTGTGGGAGCGCAAGCGCGACGGTGGCTTTCCGGGACCCAAGGAGCTGAAGCAGCGCGTCAGGGACGTCATTGATCCGGCCCGCGACCTCGGTCACCTCGACCGCGGATCGGCGGACGGAGGCTCTTCTCCGGGACCCTGATGAGGCCATGCAAAGATTTATCGCCGCCGACACAGAAACTTCAAAGAAGCGTGTTGACACCGAGGGGCCACCCCCGTAAATCGCTCTCCGTCGCCCAGATGGCGGAATTGGTAGACGCGCCAGCTTCAGGTGCTGGTACTCGAAAGGGTGTGGAGGTTCGAGTCCTCTTCTGGGCACCATTCCATTCGGAACGCATTGATTGCGTTCAACTTCCTGATGTTGAAAAACAGCCGGCCACACTGCTTCACGCAGGGTGGCCGGCTGCTTTGCGTTTCAGATCCTACCCCGATCGCGGTGGAGGATTTGAGTTCAAGTGACGGCCGTGCGGGCCCAGTAGAAGCCCGCACGGCGCCGAGGTCTACTCCGCTGGAGAGAGAGCGGGGACCTCCTCCGTACCGGATCGCCGCAGGGGACGGTTGCCGGTCAGGATACGGGCAAGCAGGTAGAAGACCGGCGTCATGAAGATGCCGAAGAACGTCACCCCGATCATGCCGGAGAAGACGGCGACGCCCATGGCGGAGCGCATTTCCGCGCCCGCGCCGGTGGAGATCACCAGCGGCACCACGCCCATGATGAAGGCGAGCGACGTCATCAGGATGGGACGGAGGCGAAGCCGGCTCGATTCGACGGCGGCCTCGAAGGGTGTTCGCCCCTCCAGTTCCAGCTCGCGGGCAAACTCCACGATCAGGATCGCGTTCTTTGCCGAGAGCCCGACAAGGACAACGAGGCCGATCTGCGTGAAGATGTTGTTGTCTCCTCCCGTCAGCCAGACGCCCGTCAGCGCCGCCAGCACGCCCATCGGCACAATCATGATGATGGCGATGGGCAGCGTCAGGCTTTCATACTGGGCCGCCAGCACGAGATAGACGAGCAACAGGGCCAGCGGGAAGACGACGATGCTGGAGTTGCCAGCGAGGATCTGCTGGTAGGTCAGGTCCGTCCATTCGAAGTCGATCCCCTGCGGCACGGTTTCGCGGACGATCTGCTCCATGGCAGCCTGGGCCTGGCCGGAGGAATATCCCGGTGCCGGTCCGCCGTTGATATCGGCGGACAGGAAGCCGTTGTAGCGGGTCGCCCGTTCCGGGCCCGTCGTCTCTTCCACCTTGAGGAGGGCCGAAAGCGGGATCATTTCGCCCGAGCGTGAGCGGACCTTCAGCTCGCCGATATCCTGAGCCTCGGCCCGGAAGTTCGCGTCTGCCTGGACCCTAACGCTGTAGGTACGGCCGAAGGCGTTGAAGTCGTTGACGTAGAGCGAGCCGAGATAGATCTGCAGCGTCTCGAAGACGTCGGTGACGGCAACCCCCAACTGCTCGGCCTTGGCGCGATCGACATCGGCGTAGAGCTGCGGCACGTTGATCTGGTAGCTCGAGAAGATGCCCGCCAGTTCCGGGGCCTGATAGGCCTTGGCGATGACCGCCTTGGTGGCTTCGTCAAGCGCCTGGGCGCCGTAGCCGGCGCGGTCCTCGATCTGCAGCTTGAAGCCGCCCGTGGAGCCGAGGCCGTTGACCGGCGGCGGCGGGAACATGGCGATGAAGGCTTCCTGGATGCCGGAATACTTCTGGTTCAATGCCATGGCGATGGCGCCGCCGGAGAGCTCCGGCGTCTTGCGCTCCTCGAAGTCGTCGAGCACGGCAAAGACGATGCCGGCGTTGGAGCCGATCGTGAAGCCGTTGATCGAGAGGCCGGGGAAGGCAATGGCATGGGCGACGCCGGGCTGTTCCAGTGCGATGTCGCTCATCTTGCGGATGACATCCTCGGTCCGGTCGAGCGTCGCGCCGTCGGGAAGCTGCGCGAAGCCGATCAGATACTGCTTGTCCTGCGCCGGCACGAAGCCGCCGGGAACGGCCGAGAACATGGCGTAAGTCGCACCGACGAGCGCCAGGTAGACGAGCATCACCAGGCTCTTGCGGGACATGAGCCCGCCCACCGTGCGGCCGTAACCGTTGGAGGCGGCGCCGAAGGCGCGATTGAAGCCACGGAAGAACCACCCGAAGAGGCGATCCATGACGCGCGTCAGCCAATCCTTAGGGGCATGGTGATCCTTCAGCAGAAGAGCCGCCAGCGCCGGGGAAAGCGTCAGCGAGTTGATCGCCGAGATCACCGTGGAGATGGCGATCGTCAGCGCGAACTGCCGGTAGAACTGGCCCGACAGGCCGGTGATGAAGGCGAGCGGCACGAAGACGGCGACGAGCACCAGGGCGATGGCGACGATCGGGCCGGAGACTTCGCGCATGGCCTTGTAGGTGGCTTCGCGCGGCGAAAGGCCGTTCTCGATGTTGCGCTCGACGTTCTCTACGACGACGATCGCGTCGTCCACCACGATACCGATCGCCAGCACCAGTCCGAACAGCGTCAGCGCGTTGATCGAGAAGCCGAAGGCGTACATCACCGCGAAAGTGCCGATGATCGACACGGGAACGGCGATCAACGGGATGATCGAGGCGCGCCAGGTCTGCAGGAAGAGGATGACCACCAGGACGACGAGGGCGATCGCTTCCAGAAGAGTTTCGACGACCTTCTCGATGGAGGCGCGGACGAATTTCGTCGTATCATAGACGATCTCGTATTTGACGCCTTCCGGCATGGCGAGCTGCAGTTCGTCCATGGTCCGGCCCACGGATTCGGCGATGTCGATGGCGTTGGAGCCGGGCGCCTGCAGGACGGCCACGGCGACCGCCGGTTGGCCGTCGAGCAGCGAGCGCAGCGTGTAGTCGGCGGCGCCCAGTTCGATGCGCGCGACGTCGCGCAGGCGGGTGATCGCGCCGTTCTCGCCGCTCTTGACGATGATATTGCCGAACTCCTCCGGGCTTTCCAGCCGTCCCTGGGCATTGACGTTCAGCTGCAGGCCGGTTCCGGGCGCGCTCGGCGAGGCGCCGATGATGCCGGCTGCGGCCTGGACGTTCTGGGCCCGGATGGCGTTGCTGATGTCGCTGGCAGATAGCGCATGCTCCGCCGCCTTCTGCGGATCGATCCAGACGCGCATTGAATAGTCGCCGGCACCGAAGACCTGCACCTGGCCCACGCCCTCGATGCGGGCAAGACGGTCCTTGACGTTGAGGGTGGCGTAGTTGCGCAGATAGGTGATGTCGTAACGGTCGTCGGAAGAGACGAGGTTGACCACCATGATGAAGTCCGGCGAGCTCTTGACAGTCGTGAGACCGAGCGCGCGCACCTCCGCCGGGAGCCTCGGTTCGGCCTGCGAGACGCGGTTCTGGACCAGTTGCTGCGCCTTGTCGGCATCGGTGCCGAGCTTGAAGGTGACGGTGAGGGTCAGCACGCCGTCGGACGTCGCCTGGCTGGACATGTAGAGCATGTCCTCGACGCCGTTGATCTGTTCCTCGAGCGGTGTTGCCACCGTCTGAGCGATCACGGTCGGATTGGCGCCGGGATAGACCGCGCGCACGACGATCGACGGCGGCACGACCTCCGGGTACTCGGAAATCGGCAGGGCGCGCAGGCCGATCAGACCCGCGACTACAATCAGGATCGACAGCACGGCCGCAAAGACCGGACGGTCGATGAAAAATCTTGATATATTCATCTCAAAACCCTCTCTCCAGGGCAAAACAAGGCACGAACAGATCCGGCCCGCGACCGGTGGTCACGAACGACAGGGCTGACTGCTGGAACGAATGCCATGGCTGGCGCTTCAGGGGCGCCAGCCATGGCGATTGCTAGTTGTGTGCGACTTCCGCCTCGACCTGTGGGTCGACGACGGCTCCGGGACGGATGCGCTGCAGGCCGTTGACGACGACGCGATCGCCGGCGGCAAGACCGTTTTCGACGATGCGCTTGCCGTCTACCGCGCCACCGAGATCCACCTGACGATAGACGACGGTGTTGGCGTCATCGACGACGAAGACGAATTTCTTGTCCTGATCGGAGCCGACGGCCTGCTCGCTGACAAGAAGATGCTCCTGCGGCTTGGGCTGCCCCAGGCGCACGCGGACGAACTGACCGGGGATCAGAAGGCCGTCCGGGTTGTCGAAGACGGCCCGCAGGCGGATCGTGCCGCTGGCGGCGTTCACTTCATTGTCCACCAGTTGCAGCTTGCCACGAGCGGCCGCTCCATCCGCCAGAGTGGCGATCTCGACGGGCACGTCCTCGAGGGCCCGTACGCCATCATCCTTGACGGGAAGCTCCGCCAGGATGGTGGCGACCAGGTCCTCGCCGGCATCGAAGCTTGCATAGATCGGATCGACCGATACGAGCGTCGTCAGCGGCTGGGCGGCATCTCCGGACCCCACGAGGTTGCCGGGGGTGACCTCCAGCCTGCCGACGCGGCCGGCGATCGGCGCCTTGATCTCGGTGTAGTCGAGATCGAGCTGGGCAAGCTTCAGAGCGGCTTCGGCAGACTGCAGGGCAGCCACCGCCTCGCGCTGGGCGCCCTTGCGCTGCGCCACTTCGCTTTCCGAAATGGTCTTTCGGGCAAGCAGCGCATTGCCGCGGTCAAGTTCTGTCGTGGCCAGCTCCAGCCGTGCGCGGGCCGAGGCTGCGAGACCTTCCGCCTGCGCGACGGCTGCGGCATAGGGTGCCGGATCGATAGTGATCAGCCGGTCGCCAACCGCCACCAGCCCGCCTTCGCGGAAATGCACCGCCTGGATGGTGCCGGCGACGCGCGGACGGATCTGAACGCGATCGACCGCTTCCAGCCGTCCGGAAAACTCCTGCCACGTCGTCACGCTCGAGGGCTCGATGGCCGCGACCGTCACGGGGATGGCTGGCGCGGCTGCCGGTGCCGCTGCAGCCGGCGTCGCTTCGGCCATCTGGCCGAGATCAAAATATAGCACAGCGCCCGCCACGGAGGCAGCCAGTGCAAGTCCGGCGCCCCACAGGGGCCAGCTTCGGTTCTTCGATGTCATCGGTGGTCTCCTTGCGGCCTAACCCGGCCGCCACATGCTTTCAAATCGATAATTCATGCACGCAAGTCCTGGACGAAGAGGCCGAACTGCCCGCAGAGCGCCTGCATCCAGACGCCGCCTTCGTCGTTGTAGATTTCATTCCAGCCGCTGCCGGCCGGAAAGACATGCTGGCGCACCCTGACCCCTGCTTGGGCGAGACGATCGGCATAACCGACGACCTCGTCGCGCAACGGATCATCCTCGGACGTCACCACCAGCGCCGGCGCCACGGCCGAGAGCCGTGAACAGAGGCTCGGCGCAGCGTAGGGGTGAGCGCACCCGTAAACTCCCCGCAGGTAGCGCATCCAGCCATCGGACCAGCGATCGCGCATGCCGATCGTGTCCGCCTGACGGATCGACACCGAACTCATCGTCGGGTCGATCAGAGGCGACAGCAGAACCTGGCCATGCAACTGGCCGGGCATCTGGTCGCGGGCTTTCAGCGCCAGTCCCGCCGCCACGTTTCCACCTGCCTCTTCGCCAGCCACCAGGATCAGGGATTTCGCCCCGCCCAGCTGCCTGCGCCGCGATGTCAGGCACCGGAGTGCCGCAAGGCCGCAATCCACGGCATCGGGGAACATGTTCCGCGAGATGCTGCCATGATCTGCCTCCACCACCACGGCACCGCTTGCGGCGAGCGCCCTGGCAATGGGTGTCTCCCGATCGGCAGGCTCATCCTGCTGAAAGGCGCCGCCCCGAAAGTAGAGGACGAGCGGTGGGGCCTTCTGTGTCACCGGCGGCTCGTAGACCCGCATCGGCATGCGCGGCCTCGCGGGCATATCCAGTTCGACATCTTCCCATCGCATCCTCATCGAGACCTCTGCCTGCTGTTTTCAAGGCAGCTTCTTGCTTCCGCGACGCCACCTGATATTATTGTTCGGTAGAAACTACACAAGTTTCCAATTCGTACTTCAATGTCCACTATCGCGGGACAATATTGCGCCGCAACGAGGTCATGTCATGGATCAGCTTTCTGCAATGCGTGCCTTTGTCCGGGTCGTCGAGACCGGAAATTTCACTCGTGCCGCGCGGACGCTCGACATGTCCAAGACGACGGTGACCAATCTGGTGCAGAATCTCGAGGGTCATCTGCGCGCCAAGCTCCTGAACCGCACGACGCGGCAGGTCGCCGTGACCACCGAGGGCGCGCTCTACTACGAGCGGGCGGCACAGTTCCTGTCGGACCTCGAGGAACTCGACGGCAGCATCTCCTCCTCGCAGTCGCAGCCCTCCGGCCGGCTGCGCGTCGAAATGGCCGGCGCCTTTGCCGACCTGATCGTCATTCCGTCGCTCTGCAGCTTCTACTGCAGCTATCCGCAGATCACGCTGGACATCGGAGTCGGCGATCGGCTGATCGACTATGTCGCCGAGAACGTCGACTGCGCGCTCAGGGCAGGAACGCCGACGGACCAGTCGCTGATCGCCCGAAAGGTGGGGGAAATCGGCTTGCGGACCTATGTGTCGCCGGGCTTCATCCAGATGTTCGGCATGCCGGAGCATCCGCGCGACCTGGAGGCGCAGTTCTTTTCCGTGGGCTATCTCAACGCCCAGGCGGGCCGCGTCCTGCCGATGGAATTTCGGCGCGGCGAGGAGACGCTGGAGATCACGCCCCGCTACGCCGTCTCCGTCAACGACAGCCGCAGCTATATCGCAGCAGCCGTCTCCGGCATGGGCGTGGCGCAGGCGCCGCAGTTCATGGCCCGCGATGCGGTGGAAAAGGGGCAGCTCGTCGAGGTGCTGACCGAATGGGAGCGGGAGCCGCTGCCGCTCTACATCGTCTACCCGCGGACACGCCATCTGAGCAACAAGGTGCGGGTCTTCGTCGACTGGCTCGTCAAGCTTCTCAAGGAAAGTGCGGCACGCGATGCCGATTGCCGGCTTGGGAAGATACCGCAGAAGCCGAAGGTACAGTTCGAGCCGACGTCCGTCGCGGCCGAGTAGTCGTCGACCGCAACGGAAACGCCTGCCGTCAGGGCTTGGGCACGTATCTGCGCCAATCATGCTCTTCCCGGAAACCGAGCACGTCGCGGATCTTGCGGTTGGAGATCGGCGCCTCGAACTCGCCGATATCCCCCGTGATCGGCGTGCCAGGCGCCCAGCGCTCGAGGAACGAACGGGTCGGCTCCCGGGCGGTGATGGTGTCGTTCACAGCGTTGAAGACCTGGAAGCCGAGGCCGTCCTTCTCGACGCAGAGGTGGACGATCTGGCCGAGGTCGCGGGCGTCGATATAGCTCCAGGCATTGCGCTTGCGCGACGGCGGGTCTGCCATGAAGGCCGGAAACTTGTCGTACTCGTGCGGCTCGATGACGTTGCCGATGCGCAGGGCATAGATGTCGGCGCCCGAGCGCATCGCAAAGGCGCGCGCGGTCTTCTCGTTGACGACCTTGGAGAGGCCGTAGCTGTCCATCGGATCGACGTCGTAGTCTTCGGTCAGCGGGAAGGAGTGGTAATCCTTGTTGCCTTCGGCGAAGCAGACGCCATAGGTCGTCTCGCTGGAGGCGATGATGACCTTGCGGATGCCGAGCTTCACCGCCGCCTCAATGACATTGTAGGTCGAGACGGTGTTGGCGGCGAAGGTGGCGTTGTCCGGCCGGATCAGGATGCGCGGTACGGCGGCAAAATGCACGACCGCGTCCACCTTCGCCGGTCCCTGCCCCGTTTCCAACCCATCAAAGCCGAAGTGCATGGACAGGGCATTGAAGGTCTCGCCGCTGTCGGTGAGATCCGCCGTCAGCGTGTTGACGCCGGGGCAGTCGAGTGGCGCCAGGTCGATGTTGAACACCTCATGCCCCTGCCCGACGAGATACGGCACCACGTGGCGCCCCGCCTTGCCGCTACCGCCGGTGAAGACGATCCGTTTTGCCATTTTTTCACTCCTCCCGATGTTGTCCGTCGCGTTCTTCTGCAATGACGCCGGATTACGGCATCAACTGGCCACCGTTGACCTCGATCACCTGGCCGATCACGTAGCTGGACAGCATTTCCGAGGCGAGGAATAGGTAGGCACCGACGCAATCCTCTGCCGTGCCGAGGCGCCCCTGCGGGATGGTGGACAGCGCCGCCTGCAGCTGCTGCGCGGTCGAATAGCGCTCGTGGAACGGGGTTGCGATGACGCCGGGGGCCACGCCATTGACGCGGATGCCGAAGGGAATCAGCTCCTTGGCCATGCCGCGGGTGACGTTGGAGACGAAGGCCTTCGACGAGCCGTAGAGGCCGGCGCCGTTGCTGGCGCCGTTTCGCGCGGCAATCGAGGTGGTGTTGATGATGAAGCCGCCGCGCTGCTTCAGGTGCGGAATGGCGGCGGTGGAGGCGGCCAGCACCGAGCGGGCATTCAGATCCATCACGGCGTCGTAATGCGCGTCCGTCATCTCCTCGTAGGAGAGACGGGCGACCATGCCGCCAGCATTGTTGATGAGGCCATCCAGGCGACCGAAGGCGGAGGCCGCCTCTTCGACGACCCGCGCCATCTCGCCGGATTTCGACGCGTCACCACGAATGAGCACCGTCTTGCCGCCGGTCTCTTCGATCTCGGCAGCCAAGGACTTGGCTGCATCGACGCTGGAATTATAGTGTAGGCCGACGGATGCACCCTGCGCCGCGAAGGCCTTGGCGAGTGCGGCACCGATGCCCGTGGAAGCGCCTGTGATGAGGACCGATTTTCCGGAGAGATCGGGGATGATGAGTTGCGATGTCATGGTGCCTCCCTGCGTGCGGCAGACCCCGCACATCTTCTTTTGCTGCTGCGAGCCTAGCATCTAACGTCGTCATGTCATCAGACAAGAGACGACATGCACATGTCATTGCGCCGGGAGACCGCTGGTCCGCAGCAGTGGAGCTTACGCTCAATGTTCCTTGGGGAGGTGGTGCGGATTCAAGCCCGGGACCCAGTGCGGATTGGGAAGGCGTGTGCCGGAGTAGGTCACGCCGCTCTCGGTCTGGCAGTGATAGACCTGACGGGGCGCGATGTCACCGTAGAGGATGTCGTACCCGCCTCGTCCGCGGTAGACGTTCTCGATGCTGCTGGAGCAGGTGTAGTCCTGACGCTGGACACGCTCCTGCTCAGGCACGACGCCCGGCAGGTCGTGAAAAGCCGTCTGCCCGCGCTGGGCAAAGGCACCGTCCTGCGCCCTTGCCGGCGCAAGGGTTGCGAGCACCACGGCAATCAGCATCAGCAGCGGCAAAATCCAGGCGGTCTTGATCATCGCGAATCCTCGAATCGACCGTCTCTACATAAGATCTGCTGAGAGCCTGTGCCATGGCAGCGGCGCCACGATTTTGTGATCGCTAGATACGGCGATAGTCGGTCGGCTGGCTGTAGAGCCAGCCAATCCGCTGCACCGCCGCCTCGAAGTTCTCGCGGGCGACCGTCATCGTGTGGCCGTTGGCATGCAGAAGCGTCTCATCGTCCTCCATGATGCCGACATGGCCCTTCCAGAACACGAGATCGCCGCGTCGCAGCTCCTCCCGCGCGATCGCTGTTCCGATCGCAGCCTGCATGTCGGAATCACGCGGTGCCGAGCGCCCCGTCATCATCAGCGCCAGCTGCACCAGGGCCGAGCAGTCGATCCCGAAGCCCGAGCGCCCTCCCCAGAGATAAGGTGTCTCAAGAAACCGGGCGGCAACCGCCACGTAGTCACCATTCGGCGCCTCCCCCATGGGCAGGCAGTGCGACGCAATCAGCGCCGTGCCGTCGGCGAGCGTCAGATAGCGAGTACCGCGGGTTTCCGCCTCCCCGACAATTCTCACCCGGCTTCCCATGGAGAGCGACGCGACCTGCGGGCGGCGAAGCTCCGGCTCGGGGTAGAGGAAGGTGCGCGGCACGCAGACCAGGTGGGTCACCTCTTCGGGTTCTCCCAGCTGCTTTTCAGGCAGATAGCCGACATAGCGATCCTGGTCGGCCTGGACCCAGGCCCAGCCATCCTTGCGCTGGAAGACGCGGACCGTCTCGCCCAGCAGCAGTTCGGTATCGATACCGCAAGCGCTGTCCGCCGAAGGACGTAGCGCCGCGACCGGCACGGCAATCCGGGCTGGCTCTCCGGCGACGAAACGTTCTGCCTCCACCTGACCACGAAGAGCCTCATCGGCCAGGTCCGGGCGGAAGGCGTTCAGGCGTCTGTCCAATGTCTTGTCCATCTCGTTTGCAGACTACCGCCTGCCCTCCATGCGGATCAGGTCCGCAAGCCTTTCCAGGTAAAGCGAACCGGCAACCGTCCGCTTCACCAAGACACTGCGCCGGTCCTTTTCGTCGCGCACCCGTTCCACCAGGCCGAGCTGCCCCATGGTGTCGAGCGCGCGGGTGACCACCGGCTTGGTGACCTCGAGTGTTGCCGCCAGTCCGCGCACCGTGTGCGGCGGCGGCACCAGATAGACCTGCAGCAGGATGGCCAGCTGCCGCAGGCTGAGATCGGCGCCTTCGCCGCGCACCTGTTCCAGCGTCACGCGGTGCCAAAGCCCCAGCGCATCCGTCGCCGTCAGTTCCACCGACATCACCGCTCCTCTGCGAAAGATACCAGCGGCAATCCTAGGCCGAACCCCTTACCGGATCATTGACCCGCCAGATCGCGGATGTATCGGTAAAGCGTCCGGATGGCGAAGGCCTCGCCGCCGACCGGCGCATGCGGCTTTTCCGACAGCGTCCATCCGTAGATGTCGAAATGGGCCCACCGCGTCTGCTTGCCCACGAAGCGCTTCAGGAACAGGGCTGCGGTGATCGAGCCGGCCATGCCGGCGGAGGGTGCATTGGTGATATCGGCGGCGCGCGACTTCAGATCCTTGTCATACCCAGGCCAGAGCGGCAGACGCCACATCGGATCGTTCTCCTCGCCGGAGATTTCCGACAGACGCGCGGCCAGCGCCTCGTCATCGGTGAAGAAGGGGGCGATGTCGGTTCCCAGTGCCACGCGTGCGGCGCCCGTCAGGGTTGCCATGTCGATCAGGAGGTCGGGAGGCGTTTCGTCGGCGTATGTCAGGGCGTCGGCCAGCACGAGCCGACCTTCCGCGTCGGTGTTGTCGATCTGCACCGTCAGGCCCTTGCGGCTGTGGTAGATGTCGCCCGGGCGGAAGGCATTGCCGGCTATGGAATTCTCGACTGCGGGCACCAGCACACGCAGATCGACGTCCAGTCCGGCGTCCATGATCATCAGCGCGAGGCCGAGGACGTTCGCCGCCCCGCCCATGTCCTTCTTCATCAGCGCCATGTTGGAGGCGCTCTTGATGTCGAGCCCGCCGGTATCGAAGCAGACGCCCTTGCCGACCAGCGTCACCCGTGGCGATCCCTGCCGTCCCCAGCGCATCTCGAGAAGGCGTGGCGCCTGGGCGCTGGCGCGGCCGACGGCATGGATGAGCGGGAAGTTCTGCGCCAGAAGATCATCGCCGACGATGGAGGTGACCTTCGCGCCGTAATGTTGGCCCAGCGACCGGAAGGCGGCCTCGAGGTCTTCCGGGCCCATGTCGTTGGTCGGCGTATTGATCAGATCTCGCGCCAGGAAGATGCCGGCCAGCTGCCGTTCGACGTCGGGCCGAACCTCATCCGCCAGGGCCAGGCGCACCTGCTTCTGCTTGTCCTGACGATAGCGGCCAAAGCTGTAGCTTCCAAGACCAAAGCCCAGCGCGATCCTTTCGGCGGACAATGCGCTCTCGACATGCCAGTCGCCGGCGGGCAGGAGTTTCGAGAGTTTTCCGGCCGACAGCGCCGCATCAGGCTCGCTGCCGAGGCCATACAGGGCGCAAACCAGCTTGCCGTCTGCGCCGGGAACCAGCAGCAGGCTGCCAGGGTCGGCCGTAAAGCCTGTCGCGCGTGCCCATGCCAGCGCTTCGGCATCAATGGTGCCATTCTCCATATCCGCAGCCGTCACGGCATAGACGGGACGGGAGGCTGCCGACTTCTCGGTCAGAACCGGCGGACGATCGATGTAGCGATAGCTGGACATGGGAGCCTTCTCATGAGGAATCAGAGCTTTAACCGTCTGTTAGGGTTAACAGTCTATTGCTAGACGGAGCAATGCGCCATCGGGGGAGCCTGATGGCAGCGCACATCCGAGCGACGAGAATGTTTGCCATGACCCGAAGCACCCCGCTCCAGATCCGGAAGGCCGCTCTTGCCCAGGCAACCGGCGCGGTGCTGATTGCCGTGGCGCTCGCGGGGTGCGCGACAAAGAAGGACGCCACCACCACCGGCTCGATCCAGCCGTCCGCGGCATCCATGGAGACCATGAGCGCCAGCCAGCTCGATGGCCTTGAGCGGTCGATCGGGGCCGCCTATGAGCGCAATCCGAAGGACCGCAACGCGGGCCTCCGCTATGCCCAGGTGCTCGGCATGACCGGCAAGCATGTTCAGGCCCTTGCGGTGATGCAGCAGGTGGTGATCGCCCATCCGACCGATCGCGACGTGCTGTCCGCCTACGGCAAGGCGCAGGCGGCAGCGGGCCAGCTGGAGCAGGCTCTGGAAACCATCCGACGCGCGCAGACGCCCGACCGTCCCGACTGGCGGCTCTATTCCGCAGAAGGCGCCGTCCTTGACCAGCTCGGGCGTTCGGACGAGGCCCGCCAGAAATACCGCATGGCGCTCGATACGCAGCCGAACGAACCGACCATCATCTCCAATCTCGGGATGTCCTATGTCCTGACCGGCGACCTGCGCACGGCCGAGACCTACATGCGCAATGCCGCCCAGCAGCCCGCCGCCGACAGCCGCGTGCGCCAGAACCTGGCGCTGGTCGTCGGCCTCCAGGGCCGGTTCGCCGAGGCCGAGGCAATCGCCAAGCGCGAACTCTCGCAGCAGCAGGCCGACGCGAATGTCACCTACCTGCGCTCCATGCTGGCGCAGCAGAACTCGTGGGCGAAACTTGCCGACAAGGACGCCAAGGCAAAGCCCGCAGTCAACTAGACGACAAGCAGCAAGATCCGCTACAATCCTCTCCCGAACTCCCAAGCTGGACTGGGATGGATGTCATGCGGCGTATTCTGAAATGGTCGATGAGGCTAGGGCTCCTCTCGGCACTGCTGGTCGGCTCCTATGTCGGCCTTCTGCATCTCACCGGTAACTTCCACGAGGTCATTGCCGGCGAGCTCTATCGTTCGGCGCAGCCGACGCCTTCCGCCCTCGAAGGGTACATTCAGTCCTACGGCATCAAATCGGTGGTCAACCTTCGCGGCGAAAGCGAAAGTGACTGGTACAGGGAAGAGACGGCGGTCGCCCAGCGGCTTGGTGTGAAGCACCTGAATTTCCGGATGTCTGCGGGTCGGCAACTGACTGCCGAGGAGAGTTTCCAGCTGATCGCGCTGCTGCGCGACGCACCAAAACCCATGCTGATCCATTGCCAGGGTGGCGCGGATCGAACCGGACTTGCCTCGGTCATCTACCTGCAACAGATCGCGCATGTCGACGAAGAGACCGCCGAATGGCAGCTTTCCCTGCTCTACGGCCATGTCGGCCTTCCATTCGTGAGCTATGCCTACCCGATGGACGAGAGCTGGGAGCTTTTTGAGAAAGTCCTGGGGCTGCCGAGCTGAGCGGCTAGAAGCGGTCGGAAACCTGTATCCCTGCGGGCCCAAGAATGACGGCGATCAGGACCGGCAGGAAGAACAGGATCATCGGCACGGTAAGCTTCGGCGGCAGGGCGGACGCCTTCTTCTCCGCCTCGTTCATCCGTTCGTCACGGCCTTCCTGGGCCAGCACCCGCAGCGCCTGCGCAATCGGCGTTCCGTAGCGCTCGGCCTGGATCAGAGCCTGCGTGACGTTCTTGACCGTGTCGAGCTGGGTGCGGATGCCAAGGTTTTCCAGCGCGATCCGTCGGTCCGGCAGGAAGGAGAGCTCGGCGGTGGTGAGCACCATCTCCTCGGCGAGCTCCGGCGACTGGCTGCTCATCTCCTCGGCGACGCGACGCATCGCCGCTTCCATGGAGATCCCCGATTCCACGCAGATCAGCATCAGGTCGAGCGCGTCCGGCCAGGCGCGGCGGATGGAATGCTGCCGCTTCGTCACGCGGTTCGTCACATAGATGTTGGGCAAGTAGAAGCCGATATAGGCCGCAACGATGGCGGCCAGCATGCGGATGGCGAACGGCCGTTCGGCCAGATTGCCAAGACCGAAAATCCACACGAGAGCGAGCGTGAGACACAGGAAAGGCAGGAGGAAGCGCGCGACGAGGAAGATGTTCAGCGCGTTCTGCGACCGCAGGCCGGCAGCCCGAAGCCTGTTGACGGTATTGTCGTCGACCAGCGCTTTGCGCAGATTGAAGCGCTCGACGATGTTGCGCACCGACTGGTTGTTCTGCGTGCGGAGCGTTGCCTTGGAGGCCTCTGCGGTCATCCTGGCCCGCTCGCGTGCCCGCATCTGCTCCCGTTCGGTGGAGACAGCCTTCATGCGCTTGTCGAGGTTGCCGCGCTCCAGGAAGGGGCTCGCCAGCGAGAAGAAGGTGGCGAAAACGGCGATCGCGACGAAAATCGCAAAGAGCAGAGCCGGATCCGTCAGTGTCGTTGCGAGATCTTCCACCGCCAGCCCCTAGATGTCGAAGTTGATCATGTTGCGCATGACGAAGATGCCGACCGACATCCAAACCGCCGAGAAAAGCATGATCATGTGCCCGCGCGGATCGGTGAAGAGGATCATCATGTATTCCGGCGAGGTCAGGTAGACGAGCGCGGCGACGATGAAGGGCAGCGCGCCGATGATGACGGCGGAGGCCTTGGCTTCCATCGACAGGGCCTGAACCTTGGCCTTCATCTTCTTGCGCTCGCGCAGAACCTTTGCAAGATTGCCGAGCGCCTCGGAGAGATTGCCGCCGGCCTGGCTCTGGATGGTGATCACGATGGCAAAGAAGTTCACTTCCGGCAGCGGCATGGTCTGCATCATGCGCACGCAGGCTTCCGGAATGCTGAGACCGACCTGCTGCGATTCGACCACCCGCCGGAACTCCGCCTTCACCGGCTCCTGCCCGTCGGCGGCGATCAGGCGCAACGCGTCGTTGAGCGGAAGACCGGACTTGATGGAGCGCACCATGACATCAAGCGCGTTGGGGAACTCCGTGAGGAACTTCTTCTGACGCCGCTTGACGAGAAAGGCAACGATCCAGCGGGGCAAGCCAATCACCGCCACGAAGGCGGCGCCGGCAGCGGCGATCATCGGAACACCCGCCAGCAGCGCGGCCACCAGTGCGAAGACGCCGAGTGCCCCGCTCATCATGTAGAACCGGGGCATGGTCAGCGGCAGGCCCGTCTGGGCGAGGCGCGACTTCAGGCTGCCGTCGCCCATCTTCTTGGAGCGCTCTTCCTGCTTCTTTTCCAGATCCTTCAGGGAATCCTGCACCGACTTGCGGCGCTTGGACATCTCCTGGACCCGGTCTCTCGCCGCCTTTACCTTCGACAGGTCGGCTTCGGCCGACTTCACCCGACTGATCCGGGCGCTGGTCTTGTTCTCCGTCTCGATCCGCGAAAACAGCAGCGCATAGCTGACGGCGCCGGCAGACACCGCCGCCAGGGCCACGATCAGCAGAATGTTTGCGTCGAGACCGAACATTGTCCTACCCCGCCGTCTGTTCCATGGCATCCAGCGCGGCGGCTAGACGGCGTTCCTCGTTGTAATAGCGGGCCCGATCCCAGAAGTGCGGCTTGGCGATGCCGGTCGACATGTGCCGGCCGATCAGCCTGCCGTTGGCGTCCTCGCCCTCGATCTCGTAACGCATCAGATCCTGGGTGACGATGACATCGCCTTCCATGCCGATGACCTCGGTCACGTGGGTGATGCGGCGGGAACCGTCGCGCAGGCGGGCCGCCTGAATGATCACGTCCACCGAGCCGGAAATGATCTCGCGCACCGTCTTGGCAGGCAGCGCGTAGCCACCCATGGCAATCATGGATTCCATGCGGCTCAGGCACTCGCGCGGCGTATTGGCGTGGATGGTGCCCATCGAGCCGTCGTGGCCGGTGTTCATGGCCTGCAAGAGGTCGAAGACCTCCGGTCCGCGCACTTCGCCGACGATGATCCGCTCGGGCCGCATGCGCAGGCAGTTCTTGACCAGATCGCGCATGGTGATCTCGCCCTCGCCTTCGATGTTGGGCGGGCGGGTTTCGAGGCGCACGACATGCGGCTGCTGCAGTTGCAGTTCTGCCGTGTCCTCGCAGGTGATGATCCGCTCGTCCTCGTCGATGTAGCGGGTGAGGCAGTTGAGCAGGGTTGTCTTACCCGAGCCGGTGCCGCCGGAGATCACGACGTTGCAGCGGACACGGCCGACGATCTGCAGCAGGACGGCGCCTTCCGTGGTGATGGAACCGAACTTGACGAGCTGTTCGAGGGTCAGCTTGTCCTTCTTGAACTTTCTGATCGTCAGTGCCGGCCCGTCGATGGCCAGTGGTGGTGCGATAACGTTGACGCGCGACCCATCGGGCAGGCGCGCGTCGCAGATCGGCGAGGATTCATCGACTCGCCGCCCCACCTGGCTGACGATGCGCTGGCAGATCGACAGGAGCTGGGAGTTGTCGCGAAAGCGGATCTCGGACTCCAGCGTCTTGCCGGCGACTTCGATGAAGGTCTGGCCTGCCCCGTTGACCATGATGTCGGAGATGTCGTCACGGGCCAGCAGCGGCTCCAGCGGGCCGTAGCCGAGAACATCGTTGCAGATGTCCTCGAGCAGTTCCTCCTGCTCCGAGATCGACATCGCGAAGTTCTTGATGGTGATGATGTCGTTGACGATGTCGCGGATCTCTTCGCGCGCGCTTTCGCCGTCGAGCTTGGCGAGCTGCGACAAATCGATCGTGTCGATCAGCGCCGAGAAAACCTGGCTTTTGGTATCGTAGTAGTGCTCCGTGCGGACCTGCTTCTTGCGGGGAGCCGGCACAGGTGCGATCGGTGGCGGCGCGACGTGCTGACGCGTCCCATTGCGATCCTGCGCCGGCTCCGCAAAGACCTCCGGCCCTGCCGGCCTGGTGGCGACGGGAGACGGCGCCACGGGTGCAACATCGACCACGCTGCCGCCGCCGGTGCCTTTCCCGAATCCCTCGTTTCCGCGTTTTCCAAACATTCGCTCATCCAGTCTTCATCGCACCCTGGGGCGCAATCATTCGTGCAGCAGTTACTTCCGGCCCAGCATCCCCAGCATCTTGGACAAGCCGGCTTTCTTCGCCTTCTTGATCGCCGAGCGGCCGGTGACGATGTGGCAGATCTGCGAGAAGGTCTCGGCGGCCGGGGATTTGGCGTCGATTTCGGCAATCATCCGGCCGCTGTTGGCGGCGTTGCCGAACATCTGCGCGTCGAAGGGCAGGATGGCGATCGGTTCGATTTCCAGCGGCTCAAAGAAATCCGCCGGGGCAATTTCCGGCCGCTTGGCCATGCCGACCTGGTTGAGGATCAGGTGCGGCGGGCGGTCGTTCGGCCGCAGCTTCTTCAGCGCATCGAGCATGTTCTTGGTATTGCGCAGGTTGGCCAGGTCCGGAACGGCAGTGATGACAACCTCATCGGCATCGGCCAGCACGGAGCGTGTCCATTCCGACCAGGCATGCGGCACATCGAGAACCGCCACCGGCGCGCTGCGCTGAAGGATATCGACGACCGGGCGGAAGGCCATGCCCTCGTAGTCGTAGGCCCTGTCAAGAAGCGAAGGTGCGGCCAGCATCGACAGGTGTTCAGAGCATTTGGTCAGCAGCCGGTCGAGAAAAACCTCGTCGAGGCGATCGGGCGCAAACACCGCTTCGGCGATACCCTGTGAGGGATCCTGGTCGAAGTCGATATTGGCGGTACCGAAGGGAAGGTCGAGATCGGCGAGAATGGTCTCGGTGGCAAAGAGATTCGAAATGCCGAAGGCGCAGTTGTGGGCGATGGTGGAAGAGCCGACGCCGCCCTTGGCGCCGACAAAGGCGATCGACTTGCCGAGCGGCTCGGCCTCCGGATCGACGAAGATCGCCGAGATCGAGGCCAGGATGTCCGTCATCTGTACGGGACCGACGAGATATTCGGAGATGCCGTTGCGGATCAGTTCCCGGTAGAGCCCGATGTCATTGAAGCGGCCGACAATGATGACCCGGGTCGAGGGATCGCAGACCTCGGCGAGCGGCGCCAGTTCGTTGAGCAGACTACCCGGTTCTGCACTGGTCTCGAGAACGACGAGATTGGGGGTCGGGCTTCCGGCAAACATGTTGGCGGCGGCTTCGGTGCCGCCGTTGGTGACCCGCATGTTGACCTTGGCCATGCGACGGTCTCGGCTCATCCGATCCATCGTGCGCAGCATGGCTTCGCTTTCGCAGAAGGCGTGGATGGAGATCCGCGGCAGCGGGCGCAGGGCCGCAAGATCTGCCGGCGCCGCCTCATCCGTCGGAGAAACCTCCTCAAAGGTGGAGGTGCCGATGCTGTAGTCCACCGTGCTCATAGAGAAGGCCTCTGGTCTGGCCGGACAATTTTCATCATGGCGTGTCCCTGAGTACTGTCGCGGCGCTGCGGTAGCGATCAATGCCCGTCGCACGCTGCTGCACGTCTGCTGGCGTCATCTGCCGCGGACCGAGAAGATCGTTCGGGTTGGCGATCTGGGCGGCCAGATTGCTCTGACTGGCGCAGCCGAAATTGTAGTAGTTCTTGTTCTCGACGGTGTTCAGGGCGATGTCCGCCGGCCATTCGCCGCAGGGCCCGGCCTGTGCGGTGATGGCGACATAAGCCAGCCGGATCGGTGCCGCCTGCCCGTAGTCTGTCGCGGGATAACTGCTCTGGAGGATGTGGTTCTTCTGGACCCCCATACGCACCAGCAGGCTCCGCGTATCGCTGGCTGCCGCCGCGGCCGCGCCGGAATTGACGGCCCCCTGCGGGATGATGATCCGGATGATGCCCTTGGAGGTGCGCTTGTATTCGGCCGCGAAGCCGGCGATCACCTCGCTCTGGCCGCGCGTCAGCCCCTGATCGCCGGTGGCGATGGGGATATCGATCGTCTTTTCGGACTCACCGATAACGATCGGGTGGCGGGTGCGGTAATCGTCCGGCAGAGATCCGGTCGTCGTCCCGTCACGGTTGGCGCAGCTGCCGAGCAGCGTTGCAATCCCGAGAAAGACGGCGGTGGCGGAGATGCGCCCCGCACGATTGATCCGCGACGCCTGGGGCGGGGTTTCGGCAATTCCGCGGTGTTGAGGCGCAGCGTTGCGGGGCACCAAAATGTTCGGCTTCGCGCTGGTCATTTGTAGATAAATCCGACGTTGCCTTCATAGGGAAGGGCAGGAGCTGGCGCGTCCTTGCGTCCGTAGATGCGGTTCACGTGCCCGAGAAAGACGCTTGCCACGTCGCTTGCCGGGTTGAAGTTGTCGTCCGGCCGCGACAGCTCGTTGCGGGCGACCGGGCGCACCAGATAGGGCGTGGCGATGATGACGAGCTCCGTCTCCGTCCGCTCGAACGTCTTCCCGCGGAACAGGGCGCCGAACAGCGGCAGCTTGGAGGCGCCCGGGGTTCCCGACATCTCTTGCTGAACGTCGTCCCGGATGAGCCCGGCAAGGGCCATCGATCCACCTGATGGCAATTCCAGAACCGTCTCGGCATCGCGGGTGCGAAACTCGGGACCGCTGCTGTTGGTGACCGGCTCCGAGACACTGGTCTTGATGCGCAGGCTGATGCGGCCGGACGACAAGACGGTCGGCGTAAAGGCAAGCGAGATGCCGTAGTCGTAGGAGGTGATGACAGTATCGCCGTCTGAATTGGTGGTGGAGTAAAGGCGCTCGCCGCCGGAGTTGAAGGTGGCGGACTGGCCCGAAATCGCCGTCAGAGTCGGCTCTGCCAGCGTTCGAATGGCCTTGGCCTGCTCCAATGCGCTCAAGGCCGTTTCGATGCCCGTGCGACCGATCGTTCCGGCGATATTGCCCGTGAGGCCGGAGGCGCCGGCGCCGATCGTCAAGACATCGAGGCCTGACGACGTTCCCGACGGCTGACGGCTGAAGGAGTTGTCGAAGCCGAGCTGCTTGAGCACCTCGCGGCGGATCTCGGCGACGGTGACCTTAAGGGTCACCTGATCCTCGCCCTCGATGGTCAACAAATTGACGACCTGCGACTGCTGGCGGTCTTCTGCATAGAGGGCGACGGCGCCATCGCCGCTGCCCTGGCTGGTTGCCACCTGGCCGCGCGTCGTCGCCTCGCCACCGGTCAGGAAGATGGTTGCCAGCTTGGTTGCCTGTGCCGCGTCCTGGGGCGTCCGAACCGTGCCGCTCAATACGATGTTGTCGGAAATGATCTCGACCTTGATGGCGGAGTCCGGCAAGAAGCGGCGAAGGTTCTGCTCAAGTCCGGAAATATCGCGTTCGATCTCGATGTCGAGGGCGACGATCTCCTCGCCGTTGCGGCCGAAAATGAAGATGTTCGTCTGGCCGACCGTCTTGCCGAACAGATAGATCCGCCGCGAGGTGCGGGTGACGGCATCGGCCATGGAGGGATCTGCAACAAGAATGTCGTGCGCGTCGGCGGGAAGATCAACCACCAGCGCCTTGTTGAGGCCGAGCTTCAGACGCTTGCGCACACCCCTGCCCGCGTCGTTGATACGGACGATGCTGTTTTCCTGCGCGACGGCCTGCGGGAAGGCAGTGCCTCCCTGCAGCAGCACATGCGGCTGGCCAGCAAGGGCGAGGCAGAATGCAACACCGGCCGCCACGGAGCTTCTTGCTTTGCGTCTGAATTGGCTCACGTTTGCACTCCGTTACTGCGGCTGTATCTGCGTCTGCGGGGCGGTCACGATGGCCCCCGACTTGATGACCTGAATTTCCGCCTTGGTGCCGCCGTTCAGCAGATAGTCGGCCGCCACCGTGTCAGCCTCCTGCGCGTCGGCCACCGACCGGAGGGCAAGCGTCAGACGATCGGCCATCTGCTGTGCGACGGCCATGACCTGGGCCTGATCCGGCGTCAGTTCCAGCGTTGCCGTTGTGCCGACGACAGCCTTGGAGCCATCCGGGCTTTCCTGGATCTGCTGGTCGATCGCCAGCACCCGGACGTTTGACAGGACGTTTTCGGTCAGGAAACGCTCGTCCTTGTTACGCACCATGATGACGTCGACACGGTCATTGGGCAGCACGAAGCCGCCGGCACCGGTGGCAACCGAGATCTCGATCGCGACTGCGCGTTTGCCCGCAGGCAGAAGGGAGGACATGATGCGGTCGGAGGAGTCGGCGATCTTCTCGCCGCGGATCGGCTCACCTTCGAACACCGGAAGCCGAACGACCATGCCGCTCAGCTCCGAGATCGCCTGCGGCTGTGCCGATTCGGTGATGAAGCCTTCAACGACGCCGCCTTCCGGCCAGGCCAGCCAACGCAGCGAGTCTTCGCCCAATCGCGTTCCCACGGGGAGATTCGCGGCGGAGACCAGCACATTGATGGAAGGCTGCTTGATGACCGCTTCGGCGATCTGCGGCGCGCTCGTGCCAGAAAGACGCATCGCGAGCAGACCAGCAAGGCCTGCGGCGACGACGGCCACGGCTAGAATGAGGATGCGAGCGGGCTTCATGACCATTCCCTGGAGATTCACTACCCGGGAAGAATGGTCGCCAATCGTGTAATTAAGGTTAATTTTCCCATTACACAGGTGGTAAATGAGAAGTTTAGAGCCTTGGGCTTAGCCGAGCATCTTGATGGCGGCCAGGGCGATCGGCGAGTCCCAGAAGGTCATGATGCCGGCGATCCCGATGGCCACGCCATATGGGATCTTCTTCGTAGTCAGGATCTGCGCCGGGACTACCGTCTCGATGACGGCGAAGCGGTTGGCCTGCGCGCGCAGCAGCAGGACGAGAAGCGTGACAATGCCGCCCCAGAGAGCAGTCGCCACGATGAAGGCGCCAAGTGCGGGACTGAACCCGAACCAGACAGCGGAAGACGCCAACAGCTTGACGTCGCCGCCACCCATGATGTTGAGGGCGAAGAAGCCGAAACAGACAACCAGCACAATAGCGCCGGCCGCCGCGCTCATGCTGATTTCCGCCCATGGGAGGCCGGAAACCGGAGCCAGGACGGCGAATGACGCGAGAAGAAAGATCGATACCCGATTGGGAATCGTCATTGTGAAGAGATCACTGATGGCCGCAATGAACAGGCACACCGGAGCAATCATCAGTATTGCTGCGCCTATTGCGGGCATAATAGGACCTCTTCCTCTTTGGTAAAGCGATGGGGGCGAGAGCCAGAAGCAACTCTCCCCCGGCGCGTTTACTTGCAGCCTGCGGTCGTGGCGCCGGTCTGGCAAGATGTCATCTTCGTGCCGATAGCGCTGAAAGTGCTGTTCAGCGAATTACCGAGCGTCGAGGCGCCAGCGATGAGAGCGACGGAAATGAGGGCGGCGATCAGGCCGTATTCGATCGCAGTCGCACCGGACTCATCCCTGATAAAGCGAGCAAAAAACTTCGACATGCAATTTCTCCTGAAGCACAGTTGGATTGGACAGCATTCCCGACAACTTTTTCGCCGTTGTTCGGATGGCAAAACCCTACCGGCGGACGATTGCCATCCGCTTAAAGGACATCGTTAACGAGCTGTGAATGTGCAACAGCCAGGGTCCATGTCTTCATCGGTTGCCATCCCATTGATAAGAAAAGGCAAATATTGGGGCGTGAAGACGATATCGCGAGCACTTCACAGGATGCCGAAATCGTCCGGCAGTACAAGAGACCGATTTTGGGGACGGGCTTAAGCCTTCGTTCACCATTTTCCGGGAAGGATTGCCGAAGCATAGTCTCGAGTTGAAGGCCCAGCCGGCATGACACCACGCCCGATCATCTGCCTTTCGCTTGCTCTGGGCATCGCTCTTGGCGGGGCCATTGCAACGCATGCCCAGGATCAGGTGCAGCAAGGTGATGTGTTGCGGGTGTTCATGAACCATGCGCGGGTGCTGCGGCTCGACCGGCCCGTGAGCAAGGTGATCGTCGGCAATTCCAGTGTAGCCGACGCGACGGTCGCCGACCCCACCACCATCGTCGTCACCGGCCGCAGCTTCGGGACCACCAATCTCGTGCTGCTCGACAGCGACGGCAATGCGATTGCCGACGAACGCATCCTCGTGACTATCGACGAAAGCAATACGCTCCGGGTCTATCGTCAGAACGACCGGGTGATCCTTTCCTGTACTCCCAATTGCGAACAGCATTCGGACATCGCCGGCGCTGCCGCCGCCGCTATCCCCTGATGCCTTCGATCCTGGCGGCATTGGCTCAAATAGCACAGCCTGCGGCAACGGAATCCTAACAAAGCCGCCCTAGCATTCGCCTGCCTCCCTCGATTGGATACGGTTGATGCCCCAAACTCGCGACAGATCCAGTGAACCGGCCGATCCGCAGAGGACGCTCTCCTCTGCCAGGCGGCTGTTGCGCTCGCGCGATGGTGCGGCTGCGATCGAGTTCGCGCTGCTGGCCATCCCCTATTTCCTGATCGTCTTTGCAATCATCGAGACCTTCGTGGCCTATACGGGGGAGCAACTGATCGGGAACGCCGTCGATACGATGGCACGGCAGATGCGCACGGGCGAGATCAAGAACGACACCAAGGAAAGCGACTTCCGTGCGAAATTCTGTGAGGAGATCTCGATCCTCATCCACTGCAACGGAGGAGACAGTAACCGGCTGATCCTCGATGTCCGCAGTTTCTCCACCTACGCGGACATACCGACGGCCATTCCGCGCGTGGGTGGCGCGTCCTTCGGGGCACTGGCTGCCACCAATGCCTATCAGCCTGGCGGCTCCGGGACGATCAACATGCTGCGGGCCTATTATCGCTGGGAGATCATCACCGATCTGGTCCGGCCGTATATCTCCAACATCCGGCCTGCCGATGGCTCCTTGCCCAAGGAGTTCCTGATCGTCGCCACCGCCACTTACAAGAACGAGGACTATTGATGACGGACGAGAGGATGCAGCACGGCCGCGGCCTGTTGATGCAGATTCGCCGCCTTTGGTCCGACAGACGCGGCGTGGGAGCCGTGGAGTTCGCGCTGATCGCACCGCTGCTGCTGATGATCTACATCACGGTCTTCGAACTCACGATCGGGCTGAGCATCTCCAAGCGAGTGACGCGTGCCGCCGGGACAATTGCCGATCTCGTGACGCAGCAACAGGAGTCCGTCAGCGACTCTTTCCTCAACAGCATGAAGCATGTGGCGCAGAGCATCTTCGTTCCCTACGGCGGCACCACGACCCTTATCAAGATCACCGGGATTGCCCTTGATGCCGCAGCCAACCCGAAAGTCGCCTGGTCATGGGATGAATCCGGCGGCAAGCCCCACACAACCGGCACTACGATCACCATTCCCCAGAAGATGAAGGTTGCAAACACATTCATCGTGCATGCGGAAGTTTCGGTTCCGCATCAACTGCTGATGTTCATGCCGGGGCTCATTCCGAGCGAGATGCGTAGCATCACGATCAGTCGGGACTACTATTACCGCTCCCGATCCGGCAAGGCCATTACCTGCACCGACTGTTGAGACGCAGGTCTCTCTGCCCTTTGCTAAAATTCGACTGACGCTATATGAACCTGAACGCCAGCCCTCACGGCTGCTGCGACATCTTCAGTCATTCGGGTGATACATGGCGAGAGCCTTCCTGTTCGTTCTCGATTCCTTCGGCGTCGGTGGTGCCCGCGACGCGGACGCCTATGATGACCTGGGTTCGGACACACTCGGCCATATCGCGGAGTTCTGTGCCGCCGGCATCGCCGACCGCGCCGGACTGCGGGAGGGCCCGCTGATGCTTCCCAACATGTCCTCCCTCGGCCTTCTGGAAATTGCAAAACTCGCCAGCGGCGACTACCCGGCCGGCATGCATCGGCCGGAGCGGATCTTCGGGCTGCACGGCGCCGCCAACGAAGTCTCGCGCGGCAAGGATACCCCGTCCGGCCACTGGGAAATCGCCGGAACCCCGGTGATGTTCGACTGGGGCTATTTTCCAAACAAGACGGACGCCTTCCCGCCGGAGCTGGTGGAAGCGATCTGCAGCGCGGGGGATGTGCCCGGCATCCTCGGCAACTGTCACGCCTCCGGAACCGATATCATCGCGCAGCTGGGGGAAGAGCACATCCGGACGGGCAAGCCGATCTGCTACACATCCAGCGATTCCGTCCTGCAGGTCGCCGCCCATGAGGTCCACTTTGGCCTGGAGCGCCTGCTCGACCTCTGCCAGACTGTGCGGCGGCTGGTCGATCCGCTCAACATCGGCCGGGTGATCGCCCGACCTTTCATCGGCGAGACGGCGGTCCAGTTCGAGCGGACCGGCAATCGCCGCGATTTCTCCATTCCTCCGCCGGAGCCGACGCTCCTGAACCGCGCGGTGGATGCCGGGCGCACCGTGCATGCCATCGGCAAGATCGGCGACATCTTTGCCCATCAGGGCATCTCCCGTATCCTCAAGGCGAACGGCAATGCCGCGCTGATGGCCGCCACGCTGGAGGCGATGGATGTTGCCGCGGACGGCGATCTCGTGTTCACCAACTTCGTTGACTTCGACCAGCTCTACGGTCATCGCCGCGACGTGCCGGGCTATGCCGCAGCACTCGAGGCCTTCGACCTCATGCTGCCCGAAATTCACCGGCGGCTGAGCCCGGGTGACGTTGTCATCCTGACCGCCGACCATGGCTGCGACCCCACGTGGCGGGGGACGGATCACACCCGGGAGCGGGTCCCGATCATGGCCTTCGGGCCCGGCATCCGCTCCCGCGACATCGGGTTGCGGCCCACCTTTGCCGATATCGGCGAGACCGTGGCAGCGCATCTCTCGCTTCCTGCCGGCTCGCATGGATGGAGTTTTCTGTGACGACGCATGTGCTGAAAGCCGAGATCCATTGCCACATCGAGGGGGCAGCACCACCTGCCCTGGCGCTGCAGCAGGCGCAGAAATACGGCGTGGACGCCAGCACGTTCCTCTCCGACGGCAGCTACATCTGGCGCGATTTCTCCGAATTCCTGGTCTGCTACGACCGGGTGGCCGCGCTGTTTAAAACGGACGCCGACTATGCGCTGCTGACGGAGACCTATCTCACGGAGCTTGCGGCGACGAACACGATCTACAGCGAGATCATCGTGTCACCGGACCATGGCGACCGGATCGGGCTCGGCGCCGACGCCTATCTCTCCGGAATTTCCGAGGGTATCCGCGCTGCCCGGGAGAAGACCTCGATCGAAGCACGCATCATCGTCACCGGCGAGCGGCATTTCGGTCCGGACAGCGTGATTGCGGCAGCCGAATATGCCGCGCGCAGCAGCAATCCGCTGGTGACCGGCTTCAACATGGCGGGCGAAGAGCGGATGGGGCGTGTCGCCGACTACGCCCGGGCCTTCGATATCGCCCGCGACGCTGGCCTCGGGTTGACGATCCATGCCGGTGAGGTCTGCGGCCCGTTCAGCGTGACGGATGCACTGGACCTCGTGCGCCCGTCGCGGATCGGACATGGCGTGCGGGCCATCGAGGACATGGAGCTCGTGGCCCGGCTTGCGGACCTTGGGACGGTCCTGGAGGTCTGCCCCGGCTCCAACGTCGCGCTGCAGGTCTATCCGGATTTCCAGCATCACCCGCTGCGCCAGCTGAAGGAGGCGGGCGTCCGCGTCTGCCTCAACTCCGACGATCCGCCGTTCTTCCACACCTCGCTGGAGCGCGAGTACCGGGTCGCTACCGAGGTGATGGGGTTCTCGGAGGCTGAGATCAACGGCATGACGCGCACCGCGATTGAGGCGGCCTTCGTCGACGAAGATACCCGCAGCCGCCTGCTGGCGCGGCTGGACGCCAGTTCCACCGTCTCCACGGCCGATGTAAACCGCGCCTGAGGGCTTGCGGTTTGCCGCCGTTCGATGAAGAAGAGAAGAAATGAACGAACAGGGGAAGGCAGGTTTCCGATGGACGGCGTGACAGTCATCAATCATCCGCTGGTGCAGCACAAGCTGACGATCATGCGCAAGAAGGAAACGTCGACGGCGGGCTTCCGGCGCCTGCTGCGGGAGATTTCCACCCTGCTCTGCTACGAGGTCACCCGCGATCTCGAGATGACGATGGAGACCATCGAAACGCCGATGCAGCAGATGGAATCGCCAGTGCTGGAAGGAAAGA
The DNA here is from genome assembly GCF_056530405.1 of Rhizobium sp. PK7-22. Lineage (NCBI taxonomy): Bacteria > Pseudomonadati > Pseudomonadota > Alphaproteobacteria > Hyphomicrobiales > Rhizobiaceae > Rhizobium > Rhizobium sp. PK7-22. The sequence continues at coordinate 935,985 of NZ_CP096514.1, read as the reverse complement.
AGCTGGTCTTCGCCTCCATTCTGCGCGCCGGGAATGGACTGCTCGAAGGCATGCTCGAGCTCGTGCCGTCGGCGCGCGTCTCGCATATCGGCGTCTACCGCGACCACGAGACACTGCAGCCGGTCGAATACTACTTCAAGGCGCCCGAAGACATTGCCGAGCGGCTGATCATCGTCGTCGATCCGATGCTGGCAACCGGCAATTCCTCGATTGCCGCCATCGACAAGCTCAAGGAGCGCGGCGCCTATAATCTGCGCTTCCTGTGCCTCCTGGCAGCGCCGGAAGGCATCGAGAACTTTCAGAAGGCGCATCCGGACGTGCCGATCTTCACCGCTTCGATCGACAGCCATCTCAACGAGAAGGGCTACATCATGCCCGGCCTCGGCGATGCCGGCGACCGCATGTACGGCACCAAGTAGCAGGGTCTTCACCGCGCGTTAACGACAGGGCCGTTTAGAGGCCCTGATCGGCAATTACCGGGTCGGATTTTAGGACATCGTCGCTATGATCCCGGGCTGTCCAGCGAAACCCGGAACCATTCGATGTTGATGCGCAGCCTCGTCATTGCCGGTCTCGCCGTCGTCGCCTCGCAGGTGCCCGCTCTTTTCGGCCTTACGGATCTGTCCCCGACCGAGGCCGAGCTTGCACCCGCACCAACAGCAGTCCGCGTCGACGCCACGGCCACGGCCATACCTGGCACCGCGACACTTCGTGCCGGCGTCAACGGACATTTCAACGGCAGCTTCCGGCTGAACGGCAAGCCCGTCGACGGCATGGTGGATACCGGCGCCTCGACGGTGGCGATCAACGAGAGCACCGCACGGCGGCTTGGCTTCACCGCCAATCAGCTCGACTTCCGGCATTCGGTCAGAACCGCGAACGGGCAAACCGAGGCGGCGCATGTGGTGCTGTCCAGCGTCGAGGTCGGCAGCGTGCGCATTCGCAACGTCGATGCGCTGGTGCTGCGGGATGCGGCACTTTCATCGACGCTGGTCGGTATGAGTTTCCTCAACAAGCTCGGGACCTACAAGGTCGATGCCGGGAGCCTGTACCTGACGCAGTGATCAGCTAACGCGCTTGATCACCACGGGAGCAGCTTGCGGAGCTTTGTCGGCGAGGGTGAAGCAACGCTGCACCACATCCGCCATTCTCCCGCCCTGCTCGCGATCCGCGGCATGCACGAAGGCGATGGGATTGCCCTTTGACACTTGGGTGCCGAGCGGCAGGATGTCGGCCACGCCAACCGCGTGATCGATGTCGTCCTCTGGCCGCTTGCGCCCGCCGCCGAGCTCGATCACGGCCAGGCCGAGGTCGCGGGTGGCGCAGGCCGATAGCCAGCCGCTCTCCTGCGCCAGTACCGGAACAACCACTGCCGCTTGCGCGAGATATTGGCCCGGCCGTTCCACGAGATCCGCAGGGCCGCCAAGCAAATGGACCATGCGGGAGAAGACGTCGAGCGCCTCGCCGCCGTCGAGCGCCCGGGCCGCCTGCCGCTGGGCCGCCTCGAGTGTCTCTGTAACGCCGGCCTGAACCAGCATTTCCGCCGCGAGCACCAGCACCAGTTCATGGGCGCGGGTGCCGTTCTTGCGGCCGGACAGGACATCGAGGGCGTGGCGAACCTCCAGCGCATTGCCGGCGGCATCCGCCAGCGGCTGGTTCATATCGGTCAGCAGTGCGGTGGTGCGGGTGCCGGCCCCGTTCGCCACCTCGACGAGGGAGCGGGCCAGAGCTTCCGCCTCCTCGAGGCTTTCCATGAAGGCGCCATTGCCGACCTTGACGTCAAGAACCAGCGTTTCGAGGCCTGCGGCAAGCTTCTTCGACAGGATGGAGGCCGTGATCAGCGGTACGGATTCGACGGTGGCGGTCACGTCCCGGATGGCATAGAGCCGCCGGTCCGCCGGCGCCAGATCGCCCGTCTGGCCGACGATGGCGCAGCCCGCCTGCGACACCACCCGCTGCAGCAGAGCAGGGTCCGGCGCGACCTTGTAGCCGGGGATGGACTGCAGCTTGTCCAGTGTACCGCCGGTATGGCCGAGGCCGCGGCCCGAAATCATCGGCACCGCCAGTCCGCAGGCGGCGACGAGCGGCGCGAGCACCAGCGAGACATTGTCACCGACGCCGCCGGTGGAATGCTTGTCGGCGACAGGCCGGCCGATGTCCGACCATGTCATGACGTCGCCGCTGTCGCGCATCGCAAGCGTCAGGGCAACAGTTTCATCGCGCGACATGCCGCGGAAGAAGACGGCCATGGCAAAGGCCGCAGCCTGACCTTCGGTGACGTCCCCCCGGGTCAAGCCTTCGATGAAGACGGTAATCTCCTCGCCGGAGAGGGTCTGGCCATCCCGTTTGCGCCTGATGATCTCCTGCGGAATCATGATCGGCTCAGTAGCCCGATGCGGCCAGCGACGACGGCTGGCCGCTCAGGACCGCCGTGATGTCGTCGAGCAGGCTCGAGGCGCCGAAGCGGAAGGTCGACGGCATCACCCAGTTCGGACCCATGATGGTTTCCGCCAGCCGCAGGTAGAGATCGGCATCGGCAACCGTGCCGATACCGCCGGCAGGCTTGAAGCCTATGCTCCTGCGCGAATCGCGGATTGTCCGCAGCATGATGTCGGCCGCCTCCAGCGTGGCGTTGACGGCGACCTTGCCCGTGGAGGTCTTGATGAAGTCGGCGCCCGCATCGATCGCAAGCTCGGACGCGCGACGGATCAGGCTGCTGTCCTTGAGTTCGCCGGCCTCGATGATCACCTTCAGGCAGGATTGTGGGCAGGCGTCCCGCACGGCCGTGACCATGTCCGTTACGGCTGATTCGTCACCGTTCAGGAATGCCTTGTAGGGGATCACCAGGTCGATCTCGTCCGCGCCGCCCGCGACTGCGCGTCGGGTCTCCTCGACCACGGTCGGAATCGGCAGGTCGCCAGACGGGAAGTTGACGACGGTTGCGATGCGCACACTGCTGCCTGCGCCGAGGATGCTGCGGGCCTGGGGGACGAAGCGCGGCCAGATGCAGATGGCGGCCGCCGATCCATGGGGCGTGCGGGCTCGGCGGCAAAGCACCTCGATGGCGGCTGCATCGCAATCGTCGCGCAGGTTGGTCAGGTCGAGCAGGGAAAGCGCAAGGCTTGCCGCCTCCCGCGGAGTGTTGATCTCCATGGCCTGGTAACTCCTCGTTCGATGACCTTATAGTCGGTCTTCAAATGAGCCGACGCAAGGCGCAAATCAAGACCGGGCGTCGCCGCCCGCCTGGGGGTGCTCCGACAGCATGTCGCGAAGAATGGCGGCCAGCCGCTTGCCGCCGACCGGTGCCATGTCCTTGGTTTCCTCGTGACTGAGCTCGCTGCCGGTCATTCCGGCCCCGTAGTTGGTGATCACGGAGGCCGCGGCGACACGCAAACCGTAGTAGCGGGCGAGGATGACTTCCGGAACAGTCGACATGCCGACGGCATCGGCGCCCAGGGTCCGCGCCATGCGGATTTCCGCAGGCGTTTCGAAACTCGGACCGGAAAACCACATGTAGACGCCGGAGAAGAGCGGAATGCCGCAGCGGATCGCGGCATTGCGCATGCCCACGGCCAGATCGGTGTCATAGGCAGCGGTCATGCCGACGAAGCGTCCGTCCCCTTCTTCGCCGATCAGCGGGTTCATGCCCGAATAGTTGATGTGATCGGTGATCTGCATCACCGAACCGGGCGGCATGTCCTGGCGCAGCGAGCCGGCGGCGTTGGTCAGGATCAGCGACTGGACACCGAGGCCCTTCAGCACCTCGATCGGGAAGCGCATCGCCCGGGCATCGCCCTTCTCGTAATAATGGGCGCGGCCGGACAGCATGATCACCGGTTCACGGCCGAGATGGCCGGCGACGAGTTCACCCGCGTGTCCGGTCACGCCACTCACCGGAAACCCTGGCAGATCGCTGTAGGGGATGCGGACTGGATCGGCGATTTCCTCCACCAGAGAGCCAAGCCCCGAGCCGAGGACGAGGGCCGATCGCGGCATCATTCCGTGCAGTCGATCGATGAGCAGGTCCGCGACATCCCTCATCGCAGCAGGTCCGTCTCGAATGCATAGGGCAGAAGCTCACCCATGGTGACCGTCTTCTGGACGCCCTGATCATTGCAAAGGTAGATCCGGGTCTCGGCCGAGGCAAACTCGGCGATCTTCTGGCGACAGCCGCCGCAGGGCGTGCAGAGCGGCAGTTTCTCGGCGATCACGGCGATCTCCTCGATGCGCCGCCCGCCGGCCATGATCATCGCGCTGATGGCGCTCGGCTCGGCGCACCAGCCCTGGGGAAAGGAGATGTTCTCGATATTGGCACCCACGTGGATCTTGCCGTCGTCGGCGCGGATTGCGGCTCCCACCGGAAACTTCGAGTAGGGAGCGTAGGATTTCGCCATGGCGGCGCGGGCCGCTTCGAAGAGGTCGTGCGACATGAATTATCGCTCCTTCACGTAGGGGGCGCCGCCGGCCTTGGGCGCGCGGGCGACGCCGATGAAACCGGCCAGCAGGATGCAGGTCAGGATATAGGGCAGCGCCTGGAAGATCTGGACTGGCACCTCGCCGATCAGCGGCACGGACTTGCCCTGCATGAAATTGGCAACCGCATCGAGGAAGCCGAACAGCAGGCAGGCGAACATGACCGGAACCGGCTTCCACTTGGCGAAGATCAGCGCTGCCAGCGCGATATAGCCCTTGCCGGCCGACATGTTGTTGATGAAGGCGGCCGACTGCGCGATCGCCAGATAGGTGCCGGAAAACCCGCAGAGGAACCCTGCGACGATGACCGCCCGGTAGCGCATCCAGGAAACAGAAATGCCGGCAGTGTCGACGGCACCCGGATTTTCGCCCACGGCCCGCAGCCTCAGTCCGAAGCGGGTGCGAAACAGCACCCACCATGCGATCGGCACCGCCACGAAAGCCATGTAGGTGAGGATGTTGTTGCCAGAGATGACGTTGGCGTAGAGCGGGCCCAGGATCGGCACCTCGCGCACCGCATCGGCGCCCGGCAGGATGATCGGGGAGAAGCGGGCGTCGCCCGGCAGTTGCGGCGTGCGCCCCCCCTGGCCAAACCACGCCTGGCCGAGGACGACCGTCAGGCCGATCGCAACGAAGTTGAGCGCAACGCCGGAGACGATCTGGTTGCCGCGGTTGGTGATGGAGGCAAAGCCATGCACCAGCGAAAACATGATGGAGACACCGATGCCGGCCAGCAGGCCAAGCCACGGAGACCCGGTCAGATAGGCCGCGACAGCAGAGGCGAAGGCTGCGGCCAGCATCTTGCCCTCCAGCCCGATGTCGAAGATCCCGGCGCGTTCGGAGAACAGTCCGGCGAGCGCCGTGAACAGCAGCGGGATCGACAGCCGCACGGTCGATCCGAGGATGCTGACGACGATATCGAAGAACTCCATCCGTCTCTCCTCAAGCCCTGGCGAATTGCTGGTAGATGCGCACGACGGCCGGTCGCAGCATGTGTTCCAGGGCGCCGGCAAAGAGGATCACCAGTCCCTGGATCACGACGATCATCTCGCGGGTGATGGTCGGCATCTCGAAGGAGAGATCCGCCCCACCCTGATAGAGGATACCGAACAGCAGGGCCGCAAGGATGATGCCCACCGGGTGGCTTCGCCCCATCAGGGATACGGCGATGCCGACGAAACCGGCACCTGCGACGAATTCCACCTGCAGCCTCGCGGAGGCGCCGTTGACGGCGTTCAGCGACATCATGCCGGCAAGAGCGCCCGAGATCAGCATCGCGACGATGACGGTGCGGACATAGGGGACGCCGGCATAGATGGCGGCCGAGGGGCTGATGCCGAGGGTACGCATCTCATAGCCGAACTTCGTGCGCCAGATCAGCAGCCAGACGAGGTAGCACATCACCAGCGCGATCAGGAAAGAGACGTTGAAGGGCGCGGGGCCAAGATCCAGGCCGAACAGCGCCATCAGCCAGTCGAGCTTCGGCAGTTGCCCGCCGGGGAGGAAGGTCCGGGTTTCCGGGGCCATTTTCCCGGGTACGATGAAAACATTGACCAGCAGGTAGACCATCAAGGCTGCGGCGATGAAGTTGAACATGATCGTCGTGATGACGATATGGCTGCCGCGCTTGGCCTGCAACCAGGCGGGGATCAAGGCCCAGGCGGCGCCGAAGATGGCCGCGCCGGCAATCGCAAAGGGCATCGTCACGTACCAGGGCACATAGCGGTCGAGCGCCAGGGCCGCCAATGCGGCACCCAGTCCGCCGACATAGGCCTGGCCTTCGGAGCCGATGTTGAAGAGCCCCGCATGGAAGGCGACGGCCACCGACAGGCCGGTGAAGATGAAGCTCGTCGTGTAGAACAGCGTGAAGCCGATCGCGTCTCCGCGCCCGAGCGAGCCCTGGATCAGGAACTTCAAGGCCTCCCAGGGGCTTTCCCCGATCGACCAGACGACGAGGCCGGACAGGAGGAAGGCCAGCATGAGGTTCAGCAACGGGATCAGGCCATAGCTGATCCAGTTGGGAAGAGGCACGGATGCAGTTGTCATAAGCGCCTCACGCCGCAATACCGGCCATCATCAGGCCAAGGGTCTGTTCGCCAGCATCGCTGGTCTTCTCGCCGACGATCCGGCCGGCAAACATCACGAGGATGCGGTCCGACAGGGAGCGGATCTCGTCCAACTCGACGGAAACGAGCAGGACCGCCTTGCCGGCGTCCCGGGTCTCGATGATGCGGCGGTGGATGAATTCGATGGCGCCGACGTCGACGCCGCGGGTCGGCTGGCCGACGATCAGGAGCTTGGGGTCACGCTCGATCTCGCGGGCGACGACGATCTTCTGCTGGTTTCCGCCGGAGAAATTCGCCGTCTTCAGGCGCGGGTTTGGCGGGCGGATGTCGTATTTCGTGATCTTCTCCTCGGCATCCTTGCGGATCGCGTCGAGGTCGAGAAAGGCGCCGCGACCGTATTTCTGGTCGCGATGGTAGCCTAGGATGGAGTTTTCGTACTCCTCGAACTTCAGGACGAGCCCCATGTGGTGGCGGTCTTCGGGAATATGGGCAAGGCCCAAGTCACGCCGACGGGCGGCATCGAGACCGGCGACCGGCTGGCCGTCGATGAGGATCTCGCCGGACGCGGGCTTGCGGATGCCGGCTATGGCTTCCAGGAGTTCCGACTGGCCATTGCCGGCGACACCGGCAATCCCGACGATCTCGCCGGCGCGCACGTCGAAGGAGACATTGTCGACCATGGTGACACCGCGACCATCCTTGACGGTGAGGTTCTTGACCGACAGCAGCACCGGGCCCGGTTGGGCCGTATCCTTGTTCACATGCAGGAGCACGCGCCGGCCTACCATCAGCTCGGCCAGTTCCTCGACCGTCGTCTCAGCCGTCGTGCGTGTCGCCACCATCTCGCCGCGGCGCATCACCGAGACCTCGTCGGTGATCGCCATGATCTCGCGCAGCTTGTGGGTGATGAGGATGATCGTCTTTCCCTGCTCGCGCAGCACCCTGAGGACATCGAAGAGATGGTCGGCTTCTGCAGGCGTCAGGACGCCGGTCGGCTCGTCGAGGATCAGGATGTCGGCGCCGCGGTAGAGCGCTTTCAGGATTTCCACGCGCTGCTGCCGGCCGACCGGCAGTTCCTCGATGACGGCGTCGAGATCGACGTCGAGGCCGTAATCCTTCTGCAACTGCTGGAGCTTTGCACGCGCACGGTCCGTATCTCGGCCCAGCAGCATGCCGCCCTCGACACCGAGGATGATGTTCTCGAGAACCGTGAAGTTTTCCACCAGCATGAAGTGCTGATGGACCATGCCGATGCCGAGCGAAATTGCGGCCTGGCTGTCGCGAATGACCGTCTGCTTGCCGTGGATGTGGATCTGACCCTGATCGGCCTGGTAGAAGCCGTAGAGGATCGACATCAGTGTCGACTTGCCCGCACCGTTTTCGCCGATGATCCCATGGATGGTTCCCTTGGCGACCGTCAGGTTGATGTTCTTGTTGGCGTGCACCGGTCCGAACTTCTTGTCGATGCCGACAAGCGCTATGGCAGGCACTGTTGCAGGGTCGAGGCTCAAGCGTCCGCCTTTCGCATCCGGGCATGAAAAGGGCGCATGTGATCCGTCACATGCGCCCGCAGGTCTCAGTTCGGGCAGGAGTTGTCCGACATGTAATCGTGAACCTTGACGGTTCCGGCAACGATATCAGCCTTCGCCTTTTCGACGGCAGCCGTCATTTCCGGGGTAATCAGGTCCTTGTTGTTGTCGTCGACCGCATAGGTGACGCCATCCTGCTCGACGCCCAGCGCCTGAACGCCGGCCGTGAAGGCATCGCCCTGGGTATCCTTGAAGGCGTTGTAGACGGCGAGATCGACGCGCTTGACCATGGAGGTCAGCACCTTGCCCGGGTGCAGGTGGTTCTGGTTGGAATCGACGCCGATGCCGAGCTTGTCGTTATCGGCTGCCGTCTGCAGAACGCCAAGACCGCTGGCGCCGGCGGCCGCGTAGACCACGTCCGCGCCCTGGTCGATCTGGTTCTTGGTGAGCTCGCCGGCGCGCACCGGATCGTTCCAGGCCGCGCCCGTGGTGCCGACCATGTTCTGGAAGACCTGAGCATCCGGGTTGGCCGCCTTGACGCCCTGGACATAGCCGCAGCCGAACTTGCGGATCAGCGGAATATCCATGCCGCCGACGAAACCGACCTTGCCGGTCTCGGACGCCATGCCTGCGAGAAGGCCGACGAGGTAGGAGCCCTGCTCTTCATTGTAGACGACGGAGCGCACGTTCGGCAGGTCGACGACGGCGTCGACGATCACGAACTTGGTGTCGGGGAATTCTGCGGCGACCTTTTCCATCGCCGATGTCCAGGCAAAGGACACGGCAACCACAGGGTTATAGCCACGGCTTGCGAAATTGCGGATCGCCTGCTCGCCCTGCGTGTCGCTGGTGGGCTCGAAATCCCGGTAGTCGACCCCCGCCTCTGCCTTGAACTGCTCGGCGCCGGCATGGGCAGCCTCGTTGAAGGATTTGTCGAACTTGCCGCCCGTTCCGTAGACCAATGCGGGCTTGATCTCGGCTGCCAGCGCAGTCGCCGACAGTGCGGCCATCGCCATGAGAGTCAGAAGGGTTCTTTTCATCGTTCAGCCCTGTTTTCTTTTAAGTTGATAGCTGGGTCTCCCGCATCCCTGATCCCAGGCACATCTGCGGCCACCAGTCCTCCCCACGAGAGACCGGCTGCCCGCACTTTTGCATGGGTCATGGAAAAATTCACTCGATTTTTTTCATCTGGTAAAAATCCGGAGCGCGCCGGGCAACTGCATAAAAACATGCCGCGGACCGATGAAATCCGCGGCATGAGCAACTGGCCGCCGTTGTCTGTCAGCCAACCGGGCAGGCCACGCCTGTGCCCTTCAGGCCGCAATAGCCGCCGGGGTTCTTGGCGAGATACTGCTGATGATAATCCTCGGCATAATAGAAGACGTCCAGAGGAGCGAACTCGGTGGTGATCTTGACCTTCTTGCCGGCAGCGTCCAGGGCGCCCTGAAAGGCTTGCGCCGCCTGCCCTGCCTCGACAGCCTGCTCGTCTGTCGTCGTATAGACGGCCGATCGGTAGGTGGTGCCGATGTCATTGCCCTGGCGCATGCCCTGCGTCGGATCATGCTCTTCAAAGAAGACCTTCAGCAGATCGCGATAGGAGACAACCGAGGGATCGAAGACGACCTTGACGATCTCCGCATGGCCGGTCAGGCCCGTGGTGGTTTCGTTGTAGGTCGGGTTGGGCGTGGTGCCGCCGGCATAGCCGACCGCCGTGACGTAGACGCCGGGGATCGTCCAGAACAGACGCTCGGCGCCCCAGAAGCAGCCCATGCCGAGATAGGCAATCTCCAGGCCTTCCGGATAAGGACCTTTCAACGCTCGGCCGTTGACGAAATGCGTCTGCGCCTTCGGAAGCGGCTCGCTGCGACCCGGCAGGGCTTTGTCCGGGGTCGGCATAGCCGTCTTCTTGTTGAACATGTCGATCACGAACATCATCGCCTCCTAAGGGTTGAAACCTGCTCCGCCTGCCGACAGCATGATGGCCGACCGCGATCGCTCAAAGAGCCGTCAGGCCGAGAAGCGGCCTGCAAATCGCGGACGTCGATAGCCGATCATCCAGAACACCAGAGCAATCACGAGGAACACGGCGAAGGCCGGCTGCGCCAGAACCGGCGCCACGGCCCAGCGCCATGCGTCGGCACTGATATAGGAAGCGAAGGCCTCCTCTGCCAGAGTGAGGCTCACGACGTCGAGGTTCTGCCAGTGGTTGCCAAGCGAGGTCATGACCACGGCAGACGTGGACACGGACTCGATGGCATCCAGCGTAGCGGCCATGATTGCAGCCACGAGGGCGACGAGGCTCAGAAAATGAAAGACGGTCCTTACCAAGGCTTTTGCCTCCTTCCGCTTCAGGAGAAGCGTGCGTTGCATCCCTTCCATCAGCGATAGCGCGGGCGCAGGAGAGGCGCAATCGAGCGATTGATTGAACAGCGATGCATTTTCCTTCAAATTCCAGTTGATCCGCAGGAATTCATCGGTATATATCCCGCCCGACCGCTGCTTTGCCGATGTGCATGCAGCCCTGACACTTCAAGGACAGGTGGCCGAGTGGTTGAAGGCGCACGCTTGGAAAGCGTGTATACGTGAAAGCGTATCGAGGGTTCGAATCCCTCTCTGTCCGCCATCTCCACTTCATAAAAATTACCCATCGTTCTGTATTGTGACGATTCTTCCTGGTGTTGGCTCGGCCATGTACAGTGCCTTCCACTTGTGACGCGCGCAGGCTCTCTTGAAATGAGAGACTCTCAGGCCTTCGCGAGTATGGCGGCGCTTATTTTGCTGCGTTGCACTTTCGGACCAAAAACATTTTTGCTACGCAGTACTTCGGCCCCAAGTATATTCCCCGAAAAGGCGATGGAAACATGAAAGTTGCGTTGATCACCGGCATCACGGGCCAGGACGGTTCCTATCTTGCGGAACTTCTGCTCGCCAAGGGATATGAGGTCCACGGTATCAAGCGCCGCACCTCGCTCTTCAATACCGACCGCATCGACCACCTGTACCAGGATCCGCACGAGAAGAACCGCAAGCTGGTGCTGCACTACGGCGACATGACCGATTCGTCGAGCCTCATCCGCATCATCCAGCAGGTCCAGCCAGACGAGATCTACAATCTGGCCGCCCAGTCGCATGTGGCCGTGTCGTTCGAGGAGCCGGAGTATACGGCCAATTCCGACGCGCTCGGCGCGCTGCGCATCCTGGAAGCCATCCGCATCCTGGGGCTTGAGAAGAAGTCGAAGTTCTACCAGGCCAGCACCTCGGAGCTCTATGGCCTGGTGCAGGAGATCCCGCAGCGGGAAACGACGCCTTTCTATCCGCGCTCGCCCTATGCGGTGGCCAAGCTCTACGCCTACTGGATCACCGTCAACTACCGCGAAGCCTACGGCATGTATGCCTGCAACGGCATTCTCTTCAACCACGAGAGCCCGGTGCGCGGCGAAACCTTCGTGACGCGCAAGATCACTCGCGCGCTGGCGCGCATCAAGCTCGGCCTGCAGGATTGCCTCTACCTCGGCAACATGGATTCGCTGCGCGACTGGGGCCACGCCAAGGACTATGTGGAGATGCAGTGGCTGATGCTGCAGCAGGAGGTGGCGGACGACTTCGTCATCGCCACCGGCGTGCAGTACAGCGTGCGTGACTTCGTCAATGCTGCCGCCGCCGAGATCGACATGACGATCGAGTGGAAGGGATCGGGCGAAGACGAGAAGGGCTATGACGACAAGGGCCGCTGCATCGTCGCGGTCGACCCGCGCTATTTCCGCCCGACGGAAGTCGAGACGCTGCTCGGCGATCCGACGAAGGCCAGGGAGAAGCTCGGCTGGACCCCGAAGATCACCTTCCAGGAGCTTGTTGCGGAGATGATGCGCGAGGACCTGAAGGCGGCCGAACGCGACGAACTGGTCAAGCGCCACGGCTTTTCCGCTTACGATTACCACGAGTAGATCATGGACAGAGACGCAAAGATCTATGTCGCCGGGCACAGGGGCATGGTCGGTTCGGCCGTCGTCCGCAAGCTGTCCAGCCTCGGCTACACCAACGTGGTGACGCGGACGCATGCCGAGGTCGACCTCGTCAGCCAGCAGGCGGTGATGGAGTTTCTGGGCTCCGAGAAGCCGGACTACATCTTCATTGCGGCTGCCAAGGTGGGTGGCATCCATGCCAACAATACGCTGCGGGCCGACTTCCTCTACCAGAACCTGATGATCGAGACGAATGTGGTGCATGCCGCCTGGCAGGCGGGCGTCCAGCGCATGCTCTTCCTCGGTTCCAGTTGCATCTACCCGCGCGACTGCCCGCAGCCGATCCGCGAGGACTACCTGCTGACGGGGCCGCTGGAGCAGACCAATGAACCCTATGCGATCGCCAAGATTGCCGGCGTGAAGCTTTGCGAGAGCTACAATCGCCAGTACGGCACCCAGTATGTTTCGGCCATGCCGACCAACCTCTACGGTCCCAACGACAGCTACGACCTCAACAACAGCCACGTCCTGCCGGCGCTGATCCGCAAGACCCATGAGGCGAAGCTGAGGGGCGATGGTGAACTGGTGGTCTGGGGATCGGGCAAGCCGATGCGCGAGTTTCTCTATGTGGACGACATGGCCGAGGCCTGCGTCTTCCTGATGGAGAACGGTGTCAGCGACGGCCTCTTCAACATCGGCACCGGCGAGGATGTGACGATCCGCGAACTTGCCGAGACGGTGATGGACGTGGTCGGCTTCGAGGGCACCATCGTCTACGACAGCGCCAAACCCGACGGCACGCCCCGCAAGCTGCTCAACGTCGACAAGATGAAGGACCTCGGCTGGTCCGCCAGCACCGGTCTGCGCGACGGCATTGCCAAGGCCTACGCGGATTTCCAGGAGCGCTCCGGCGCCTGACGGCTGCGCCGTTAGGCCCGCACAAGCCTCGTCGCCCATTCCTTCCATGCCGGATGGTCGGCTACGAAGGAGAACAAAGATTGTGACTCACGACGGTGAACAGTCCGAACTGATCTCGGAACAGACGCTTGCCCTGTTCCTCGAGCAGAACGATGCGGATCCCCTGACTGACATCCTGGTCCAGTCGCTGGAGGAAACACTCAGCATCCTGCGCGACGAGATCGCCTTCCAAACCGTACACTGACCGCTGCAGCAACCCAGGCGACACTATGCCGGTAGTCGCCTCTCTGCTCTCCGCAGATGACATGCGTTCATCAAGGGTTACCAATCCTCCGGAACCAGGTGCCTCCTGACGCATTCTCATGCCCAGAAGGGCAAAAGAAACGGAGAGACCACAATGAAGACCATTATTCTCGCTTCCTGCGCACTCGTCGCAGCTTCTTTCGCTACCACGGCAGTTGCCCAGGAGGGGACCATGAGCGGCGCAGCCGGGGGTGCCGTGACCGGCGCCATCGTCGGTGGGCCGATCGGCGCAGCCGTCGGGGGCATCGCAGGTGCAGCACTCGGCACGGCCATCGATCCGCCGCCGCCGGAAGTCGTCACCTATGTGCAGGCGCAGCCGGCTCCAACCTCGACAGTCGTCGTCGAACGCCAGATCGAGGTCGGGCAGCCGATCCCGGAGACCGTCGTCCTGACCCCGGTGCCGGACCACAGCAACTACTCCTATGCCGTGGTGAACGAGCAGCGCGTGATCGTCGACCCGCAGACCGGCACTGTCGTCCAGATCATCCAGTAAGCCTAAATCAGCTTGAAGCCAGAACCATGGGGCTCCGCGTTGCGGGGCCCCTTTTTGGTGCCTTTAAACGTAGACGGCCTGGTCGACGCGATCCTGCTCCCCAAAGAAACGCAGGTAGCGCTCCACCTCGGCGGGATCGCCCGTCGCCTTGCGCGGATTGTCCGACAGCTTCACCGCCGGACGGCCGTTCGCCTCGCTGACCTTGCAGACGAGCGAGATCGGCTTCAGGCTTTCGACGTGCTGAGGTGCGCAGCCGGCAAAATCGTTGGTCAGGTTCGTGCCCCAGCCGAAGCCCATGCGCACGCGGCCTTCGAAGTGACGGTACGTATCGATGATCGCATCGACATCCAGACCGTCGGAAAAGATCAACAGCTTGTCCTTCGGATCGCGTCCCATCTTCTTCCACCAGTCGATGATCTTGTCGCCGCCGTCGATGGGCGGCGCGCTGTCGGGGCGGAACCCGGTCCAGTCGGCCACCCATTCCGGGGCATCGCGCAGAAATGCGGTCGTGCCGTAGGCGTCCGGAAGGACGATCAGGAGATTGCCGCCGTAGAGCCTGTTCCAGTCCTTGAGGACCTGATAGGGGGCGGCGCGAAGCTCCTCATCGGAGTTGGCCAGCGCTGCAACCACCATCGGCAGTTCGTGGGCGTTGGTGCCGACGGCTTCGAGATCTGAATCCATGGCGAGCAACACATTGCTGGTGCCGGTGAAGGCCGGGCCGATGCCCTCCTTCAGCGCCTCGACGCACCAGCGCTGCCACAGGAAGCTGTGACGCCGCCGGGTGCCGAAATCGGAGATCCGCAGGCCCGGGAGGGTACGCAGCCGCTCGACCTTCTCCCACATCTTCGCCTTGGCGCGCGCATAGAGAACATCGAGCGTGAACGGCCCCATGTGCCGCATCGCAGCGCGGGAGCGGAGCTCGTTGATGATGGCGAGCGCCGGGATCTCCCACATGGTGGTTTCCATCCAACGGCCATGGAAGGTAAGTTCGTACTGACCCTCACGTTTCGAAAGCTCGTACTCCGGAAGCTGATAGGTGGCCAGCCAGTTCAGGAACTCGGGCTCGAAGATCTGCTTGCGGCCATAGAACATGTTGCCGGCCAGCCAGATCATCTCCTTCTTGGAAAGATGGAGAGTGCGGGCGTGGTCCAGTTGCTCGCGCAGCTCGTGCTCGTCGATTTCGTCAGCAAGGCGAACGGTCTTGGTCCGGTTGATCAAGGAGAAGGTGGCGTCGACATCCGGATAAAGCTTCCAGATCATCTGCAGCATCAGCAGCTTGTAGAAATCTGTGTCGATCAGGCTGCGGATGATCGGATCAAGTTTCCAGGTGTGATTATAGACCCGGCTCGCGATATCGGTCTTCGTCATGCCTGCCCTGCCCCGGCCCGTCGAGGGGCCAACTGTGTCCGGTCAGGTACGCCCGAAGGCGACGACCGGTCGCCATCCGGAGGCAAGACTTATGGAAAAACATCCCGGAAGTCTACACGCCAATCGGCCGCGGCATGCCGCGGCCGATTGAAATCACCTCGTGTCAATCAGTTGGCGGGTGGAGGTGCCGGCGCGGTGGCCGGATCGGCCGTCGGCTGAGTATCTTGACCAGCAGGTGTCGTATCGCCGGTCGGCGGCGTTGCGGTCTGCTCATCCGGCGGCGCCGTGGCCTGGCCGAACATCTCGGCAGCACCCCAGGCGATCATGACGAGGATCAGGCCAGCAATCAGGACCTTCAGCACGGGGAACCCGGCTCGGCCCTGCCTTGCTTCGGTGGCGCTCATCGGCTGTTCTGGCCGTGAGCCGACAGGACGGGACTGGCCTGTGCCGGTACGGGGGGTGTTCGGGTCATTTGGGGTGTTCATTAGGTCGCTCCTTTCCGAGGCACATTCGGCCACGGTGTTGATTGAGGAACGGCCAACAGGACCTGAGGTTCCGTTTGTCTAGTATCCGGCTCCACGGTCAACGAGATGCTCAAGCGACTGGCCTGCCTCGAAGCGGTCGATCTGGCGTTCAGCATTGCGGAAGAGGGCGGCGGCATCCGACGCGGAGGCCGCATGCGGCGTGACGATGACGTTGTCCATGGCCCACAAAGGGCTCTCGGCCGCCAGCGGCTCGCTTTCGAAAACGTCGAGCGAGGCGCCGCCGAGCGTGCCGTTCTGCAGAGCGGCCAGCAGATCCGCCTCCACCTGGCTGCCGCCGCGGCCGGCATTGATAAAGACGGGAGCGCCCAGACGGCCCCCCTTTCGCAGTTTCGCGAAAAGCGCCGCGTTGAACAGGCCCCGGGTTTCCGGCGTCAGCGGCAGCAAGCCGACAAGAATATCCGTGCGCGACAGGAAGGCGTCAAACCCGTTTGCGTCGAAGGTCTCGATGCCCGGCAGGTCCTTCTTGCGGCGCGACCAGCCGATCACGTCAAAGCCCATCATCTTCAGCTTGGTTGCGCTATCCTGGCCGAGGACGCCGAGGCCCATCACGCCCACCGTCAGATCCTTCGCCTCCGGCTGCGGCAGTTCCCGCCAGACCCGGTCGCGCTGCTGCTTCAGGTAGCGGGGCGCCTGGCGCAGGTGCGTGAGGCATTGCAGCACGACCCACTCGCTCATCCGGGTCGTGAGGCTCTCGTCGACGAAGCGCACGATCGGCAGATCCGGCAGGTCCGGCATAGCCAGGATGTGATCAACGCCGGCGCCGCCGGAAAACAGAACCTCAAGGTTCGGCGCGCGCCGGAAGAGATCGGCGTCCGGCTTCCAGACGATGGCGTAGCCGGCATTGGAGAGATCCTGGTTCCTGTCCGCGGCCCGCAGGACGTCGCGCCCCTGAAAGGCGGTGCGGAGGGCCGCGTCGATCTCGCGACGCTCGAACTTCAGATCGATGACAACGGCGCGTTTGGCGGACATCCGGTTCCCCTTGAGCTACTGATTGATGGCGGCCGTCTCCACCGCCTCGAGATTGAAGGCTGCAGCCATGAGTGCCTTCGTGTAGTCCTGCCGCGGCGCGCTGAAGATCTGCTCGGCCGGCCCCTCTTCGACCACCTTGCCCGACCGCATGACGATGACGTGGTTGGCGAGCGCCTTCACCACCTTCAGGTCGTGGCTGATGAAGAGATAGGCGAGATCGTGCTTCTGCTGCAGGTCGCGCAGAAGATCGACCACCTGAGCCTGTACGGTCATGTCGAGCGCGGAGGTGGGTTCATCGAGCATGACGAAGCGCGGCTTCAGTACCATGGCACGCGCAATGGCGATGCGCTGTCGCTGGCCGCCGGAGAACTCGTGCGGGTAGCGCCACCGGGTCTCCGGATCGAGGCCCACTTCGGTGAGCGCCCAGCACACCTGCGCGTCCCGTTCGTCAGCCGATAGCGCCCGCTCGTGCACCTTGAGACCTTCGGCGATGATCTCGCCGACCGACATACGGGGGCTCAACGAACCGAAGGGATCCTGGAAGACGACCTGCAGGCGATCGCGCAGCGGCCGCATCTGCTTGAAGGAGTAGTCGCCGATGTCGTTGCCGATGAAGGCGATCTTGCCCTGCGACGAGATCAGGCGGGCGAGCGCCAGACCGAGCGTCGTCTTGCCGGAACCGGATTCGCCGACGACGCCCAACGTCTCGCCGGCGCGCAGCGACAGGCTGACGCCATCGACCGCCTTGACGTGATCCACCACCTTGCGCATCAGGCCGGCCTTGATCGGGAACCAGACGCGGATATCCTTGCCTGCCATCACCACGGGCTTGGACGGATCGGCCGCCGGCGGCTGCCCACGCGGTTCCGAGGCCAGCAGGTGGCGGGTGTATTCGTGCTGTGGATTGACGAAGACATCCTCGACGTTGCCGCTTTCGACGATCTTGCCCCCGGTCATGACGCAGACGCGGTCGGCAAACTTGCGGACGATGCCGAGATCGTGGGTGATGAACAGCATGGACATGCCATGCTCGCCCTTCAGACGACGCAGGAGATCGAGGATCTGCGCCTGGACGGTCACGTCCAAAGCGGTCGTCGGCTCGTCGGCAATCAGAAGCTTCGGCCGATTGGCGAGCGCCATGGCGATCATCACGCGCTGGCGCTGGCCGCCGGAGAGCTGGTGCGGATAGGCCTGCAGCCGCTTTTCCGGCTCGCGGATACCGACCTGGTGCAGAAGTTCGAGAATGCGCGCTCGTGCCGCCTGGCCGCCGAGCCCCTGGTGGAGGTCGAGGATCTCGCCAATCTGCTTCTCGATCGTGTGGAGCGGATTGAGCGAGGTCATCGGCTCCTGAAAGATCATCGTGATCTGGTTGCCGCGCACCTGTCGCAGTGTCGGTTCGGGCGCCGTCAGGAGATCGTGCCCGCCGAAGAGGATTTTCCCGGAGGGGTGGCTCGCCGAGGGATAGGGCAGCAGCCTGAGGACGGAGTTTGCGGTCACCGACTTGCCTGAGCCGGATTCGCCGACGAGTGCCACGATTTCGCCCGGCATGATGTCGAAGGAGACGCCATCGACGGCAAGCGACGTGTTGCCGCCCTGGTGAAAGGCCACCGACAGATCGCGAACGGATAGGAGCGGTTCTGTCATCGGTTCACCGGAAGGTCTTGCGGGGATCGAAAGCGTCACGGATCGCCTCGCCGACGAAGATCAGCAGGGACAGCATGATCGACATGGTGAAGAAGGCCGACAGTCCAAGCCAGGGCGCCTGCAGGTTGTTCTTGCCCTGGGCGATCATCTCGCCAAGCGAGGGCGAGCCAGGTGGCATGCCGAAGCCGAGGAAGTCGAGCGAGGTCAGCGTCGCGATCGATCCCGACAGGATGAAGGGCAGGAAGGTCAGTGTCGCGACCATGGCATTGGGCAAAAGGTGCCGGAACATGATCGTCCAGTTGCCGACGCCGAGCGCACGGGCGGCGTTGACGTATTCGAAGTTTCGCGCCCGCAGGAACTCCGCCCGCACGATGCCGACGAAGCCGACCCAGGAGAACAGCAGCATGATCCCAAGCAGGACGAAGAAGCCCGGCGGCAGAATGGCGGCGATGATCAGCAGGATGTAGAGCACCGGCATCGACGACCAGATCTCGATGAAGCGCTGGAAAAGCAGGTCGGTCCAGCCGCCGAAATAGCCCTGAATGGCACCCGCCGTGACGCCGATGAACGCGGAGGCTATGGTCAGCACCAGGCCGAACAGCACGGAAATGCGAAAGCCGTAGATGATCCGAGCGGAGACGTCGCGGGCCTGGTCGTCGGTGCCGAGCCAGTTGAGATTGCCCAGGATGCAGGACGGATCGTCGTCGCCGAGCGCGTAGCCCGCGCATCGCTGCTCGGGCTCCATCAGCCAGAAGGGGGCCGTCGGTGCCGAGTGGGGGATATTGGAATTAACCGTCAGGTAGGAGTAGCGGATCGAGGGCCAGACCATCCAGCCGTTCGCCTCGATCTCATCGGCGATGAAGGATGAGCGATAGTCGGTGGTGGCGAGGAAGCCGCCGAACTTCTCCTCCGGGTAGTCCACCAGCACCGGAAACAGGATCTCGCCCTTGTAGGAGGCGACGATCGGGCGATCGTTGGCGATGAGCTCGGCAAACATGCTGAGCACGAAGAGGACCATGAAGATCCAGAACGACCAGTAGCCGCGCCTGTTGGCACGGAAGTTCTGGAGGCGGCGTCGGTTGGTGGGGGACAGCCAGCCGCGTTTTGGCGGAGCGACGGTCGCGGTGGGCGGCGCTGCAAGTGCCTGAGCCTGCATCAGACGTCCCTCCGCTCGAAATCGATGCGCGGGTCGATCCAGGTGTAGATGAGGTCGGAGATGAGGCTGACGACGAGGCCCATCAGCGAGAAGATGTAGAGCGTGCCGAAGACGATCGGGTAATCGCGGTTGACGATCGCCAGATAGCCGAGGCGGCCCAGCCCGTCGAGCGAGAAGATGTTCTCGATCAGCAGCGACCCGGTGAAGAAGGCGGAGATGAAGGCGCCGGGGAAGCCGGCAATGACGATCAGCATGGCATTGCGGAAGACATGGCCATAGAGCACCCGCCGCTCCGGCAGGCCCTTGGCACGGGCGGTGACGACGTATTGCTTGCGGATCTCGTCAAGAAAGGAGTTCTTGGTCAGGAGCGTGGTGGTCGCGAAGGCGGAAAGCGACAGGGCGATCAGCGGCAGGGTCAGGTGCCAGAAGTAGTCGATGATCTTTTCCCACCAGGACAGCTGCGCGAAATTATCCGACACCAGCCCCCTGAGCGGAAACCAGTCGAAGAAAGAACCGCCCGCGAAGACGACGATCAGCAGGATGCCGAACAGGAAGCTTGGAACCGCATAGCCGACGATGACGATGCCGGAGGTCCAGACGTCGAAGGCCGAACCGTCCTTCACCGCCTTGCGGATGCCGAGCGGGATGGAGATGACGTAGGAAATGATCAGGATCCAGAAGCCGAGGGAGATGGAGACCGGCAGCTTGTCGATGATCAGGTCGATCACCGAGGCATTGCGGAAGAAGCTCTCACCGAAGTCGAAGCGGATATAGTCCCACATCATGTCGAGGAAACGGGTGAGCGGCGGCTTGTCGAAGCCGAACTGCTGCTCGAGCTTGGCGATGAAGTCGGGATCGAGGCCCTGGGCGCCGCGATAGCGGGAGTTGTCCTCGAATCCGCCGCCCTGCGACCCCAACAGGTCGCCACCGCCGGAAAGGCGGTCGGACGCGCTGTCTCCCTGCCCCGTCAGCTGCGCGATCACCTGTTCGACCGGACCACCCGGTGCGAACTGGATCACCAGGAAGGAAATGCCCATGATCCCGACCATGGTCGGGATCATCAGCAGCAGGCGTCTGAGGATATAGGCACCCATCAGCAGCTACACCCTAGCAGTGCGGAGGCAAACAAGCGCGGCATGGTCAGCGTCAACCGGTGTGGTCCTTCCTTCGCGGCATGGCCGCGTTTCAAGTGATTCGCGTCTCTAGTGATGCCATACCACCCGCAGCGAGGCTAGTTCGCCGCCGTCGTGGACCACCAGATGGCCGGGAAACCGAGCGAATACTCCGGCAACGTCTCAGGATGAGCGATGGTGTTCCAGTAGGCGATGCGCGATGTCTTCGAGCTGTAGGTGGGGACGACGATGTGGTGGGCGAGGAGCACGCGGTCGAGTGCCTTGACGGCGGCGATCTGTTCGTCGCGATCCCTGGCAAAGATGACCTTACGGACCAATGCATCGACGCCGGGATCGCTGATGCCGCTGTAGTTTTGTGATCCGTCGCGCTGGGCCGCCTGCGAGCCCCAGTACTCCGCCTGCTCGTTACCCGGATTGGCCGACTGGCCCCAGGCATTGTACATCACGTCGAAATCGCGCGCGCGCCAGCGGTTGGTGAACTGGGACTGCTCGACGCTGCGCACCGTCGCTTCGACGCCGATCATCTTCAGATTGCGCGCGAAGGCAAGCGCGACAGGCTCGATGGTCGGGCCGCCCAGCATGATCTCGAAGCTCAGCGGCTCACCGGTCTTCGTGTTGACCATGCGGTTGCCCTGCAACTGATAGCCTGCCTCCCGCAGCATGGTGACGGCCGTGCGCAGGTTCTCGCGCAGCTTCTGCGGATCGCCGTTCACGGGATTCCGATAGGGCTCGGTAAACACCTTCGGCGGCACCAGGTCCTTCACCTCGTTGAGGATTTCCAGTTCCTGCCCCTCCGGCAGGCCAGTCGAGGCCATGTCGGTGCGGAAAAAGAAGCTGTCGACCCGGTCATAGGAGTCGTAGAAGATCGTCCGGCGCAGTTCCTCGAAGTCGAAAGCGTAATTCAGCGCTTCCCGGACGCGCGGATCGGAGAACTTGTCTCGTCGCGTGTTGAACACGAAACCGACCATGACGCCGACCTTGCGCAGTTCGTTCTCGTGCTCCTCGAGCTTGATGCGTCCGTCGTTCACGGCCGGAAAATCGTAGGAGGTCGCCCAGCGCCGGGCGGTGTTCTCCCACCAGTAGTCCTCGTTGCCGGAACGGAAGGATTCAAACATCACGTCGCGGTCGGCGTAGTAGCGGTAGGTGATGGTGCCGAAGTTGTTCTGGCCAACGTTGACGTTGACGTTCTTGCCCCAGTAGTCGTCGCGCAGTTCATAGGTGACTGCGGCGCCGGGTGCGACGGATGCAACCCTGTAGGGTCCAGACCCCACCGGCGGCTCGAGCGAGGTGCGGCCAATGTCGCGGGCCCCGCCGCTGGCGCCTGCGCCCTCCCACCAGTGCTTGGGCACGACCGTCAGCTGCCCGACGATCTGCGGCAATTCGCGGTTGTTCGGCTCGTCGAAGGTAAACGTGATCTCTCGGTCGCCGGTCTTTTCCGCCTTCAGCACGTGGCGGTAGTAGAATTCCAACTGCGGGACGTTCTGCTTGGCATTGTCGAAGCTGAAGATCACGTCCTCCGGCGTTACCGGCTCGCCGTCGGCCCATTTAGCCTCGGCCCTCAACCGGAAAGTGACGGAAGAATAATCGTCCGGATGGCTCAGCGATTCCGCCAGAAGACCGTACATCGAGGAGAGCTCGTCGTCGGCGGAGACCATCAGGGTTTCGAAAACCTGCGACAGGCCGGCGGCCGGTTCACCGCGCGCCAGCAGCAGATTGAGCGTGTCGAAACTGCCTTCCACCGCCAACCGGAGAGGGCCGCCCTTCGGCGCCTGGACATTGACATAGTCGAAGTGCGGGAAGCCCTGGGGGTACTTCAGCTCGCCAACCGTGGCGATGCCATGCCGCCACTGGAGTTCCGGTTCCTGCGCCAGACCTCGCCCAGGCAGTGCGGGCCAGGCGAGAACCAAAGACAATGTCCATACGGCGAGGCGGCGAGCCAACATGCAGATACCCCTGTTTCTCTTTTCGTTGCCATGCAGCATAGGGCAAAGTCTGGCGAAAAACAGGCTTTCGCACTCACAAGCGTTTTATCGGAGAGGCATCGGCCAGTGCCGCCATCTCCGTTTCACCAAAGTTCTCTTTCACGGTAAGATCAACGGAGTGATTTGCAGGGCGGCGAGAGCATGCGCAGGACATCGAGACATTTGACACGACTGCTGGCCACAGGCCTTTGCCTGGCGCTTCTCGCGGGTCAGGGATTGGCCGAGACGCGGCCGGCAAAGGAACTGTTCGGCGGCGCAAAGCTGCCATCACAGGGCCAGGCTGCCCCGTTCGGCTCCTATGCCAAGGGTTGCGTCGGCGGCGCGGTCGCCCTCGCGACAGACGGCCCGACCTGGCAGGCGATGCGGCTGTCGCGCAACCGACGCTGGGGCACCCCGGAGATGATCGCGCTGCTGGAGCGTTTCTCGGTCGATGCCGCGTCGCTGGGATGGGGGTCTGGCATCCTCGTCGGCGACATCTCGCAGCCGCGCGGCGGGCCGATGCTGTTCGGCCACGCCTCCCACCAGATCGGCCTCGACGCAGACGTGTGGTTCACGCCAAAGCCGGCTGAGCCGCTGTCGCCGCAGCAGCGCGAGGACATGCCGTTCACCTCGATGCTGGACAAGAGCAAGTTCCTGACGGTCGACAACCGGCGCTGGTCGGATACGCATGCGCGGGTGGTGATGCAGGCGGCAAGCTATCCGCAGGTGGAGCGGGTCTTCGTCAACCCGGCGATCAAGAAGAAGCTCTGCGAGACCTGGCGCGGCGACCGTTCCGACCTCGGCAAGGTTCGGCCGATCTATGGCCATGACGAGCACTTCCACATCCGCATCGGCTGCACCGAGGGTGCTGCCGGCTGCAAGCCGCAGGCCGCTGTCGGCCAAGGCGACGGCTGCGACAAGTCGCTTGCCTGGTGGTTTACCCAGGAACCCTGGGCCAAGCCGAAGGCAGACCCAAATGCCAAGCCGGTGAAGCCTCGCCAGGTGATGCTTTCCGACCTGCCGCGCGCCTGCGCCGTGGTGCTGTCGGCGCCCTCAAGCAGCACCGGACAGGAAACAGTCTCCGTCTATTCCGCCGGCAGGGTGGTCCCTGGTTCGGCTCAGAGCATCGAAGCTATCATCGGCGATAGGCAAACCCTGCCGGAGACCGGACCTTTGCCACTGTCTCGGCCTTTCAACTGAGGAAGCGGCTGCCCCACTTCTCAACTTGCCGATGCCACTGTAGAACGCATCAAACCGATTAAAACTCCTGCGAGACTTGCCTTGACCCTCCCCTGCATCGCGCTGATTGCGCACGACCAGAAGAAGGACGACATGGCGGCATTTGCGCAGCAGCACCAGCAGGCGCTGTCGAGGTTCCGGCTGGTGGCGACCGGTACGACCGGGGGCCGTATCCAGGAGGCGTGCCCTGGCCTCGAGGTGACCCGGCTGAAAAGCGGCCCGTTGGGCGGCGACCAGCAGATCGGGGCGATGATCGCGACCGGTGAGGTCGACATGCTGATCTTCTTCGTCGATCCACTGAGCTCGATGCCGCACGACGTCGACGTCAAGGCGCTGACGCGGCTTGCCACCGTCTACGACATTCCGATGGCGCTCAACCGCGCCACCGCCGAACGACTGATCGACTTTCAATAAAACGACGACCGGGGACCGATGCATCACGCCACTGAAAACGAGAGCCTGCCCTTCCCGATCCTGATCGGCGACATCGGCGGGACCAATGCCCGGTTCTCGATCCTCGTCGATGAGACGTCGGAACCGATCCCATTCCCCAACGTGCAGACGGCGGATTTTGCGACCATCGACGAGGCCATTCAGCGGGAGGTCCTGGGTAAAAGCACCATGCGCCCGCGCTCTGCCATCCTCGCGGTGGCGGGGCCCATCGAGGGCGACGAGATTGATCTGACCAATTGTGATTGGGTCGTCAGACCGCAGGCCCTGATCATGGAACTCGGCTTCGACGACGTCCTCGTGCTGAACGACTTCGAGGCACAGGCGCTTGCAGTCGCCTGCCTGGCCCAAGATTACCGTGAAGTCATCGGCTCCGCCGGCGAACCGGCGATCGCCTCGCGGGTGGTGCTCGGGCCCGGCACCGGCCTTGGCGTCGCCGGCCTCGTGCATGCCCGCGACACCTGGTTTCCGGTGCCCGGCGAAGGTGGTCATGTGGACATCGGGCCCCGGACGAAGCGCGATCTCGAGATCTTCCCGCATCTCGAGGCTATCGAGGGGCGGATTTCGGCCGAGCAGCTTCTTTGCGGCCGCGGCCTCGTCAACATCTACACGGCAATCTGCGCCGCAGACGGGGTAGAGCCTCGGCTGACCCTGCCCTCCGAGGTGACGGCCGGCTGGCAGTCCGGAGGCAATGCCGAGGCTGCCGAAACCATCTCGCTCTTTGCAACCTATCTCGGCCGGCTGGCGGGGGATCTGGCGCTGGTGTTCATGGCCAAGGGCGGCGTCTATCTGGCCGGGGGCATTTCGCAGAAGATCATCCCGGCGCTGAAACAGCCCGAATTCCGTGCTGCCTTCGAGGACAAGGCGCCGCATACGGAGCTGATGCGGCTAATCCCGACCTTCGTGGTCACGCATCCGCTGGCAGCCCTTGCCGGACTTGCCAGCTACGCCCGCACGCCCGGCGCCTACGGCATCTCAACCCAGGGACGCCGGTGGCAGCGCTGACCGCTTCCTTGGCAGGCGAGGTGTCTCTGCACTAGTCAAGTCGTACATCCCTCGGTATAGAGCCCGCAAATGCTGGCGGCACGCCTTCAGCGCTGTCTAGATACGGGATCATCCTTATTGGGCTCTGCTAAACACAAGAAGCGACACCACCTGGATTCGGGGACGGTGACAAGCGTGCTGAAGCGCGTGATCGCAGAAAACGGTCGCGAGCACGTGAAGGCCTATGCCTTTGCGATCTTCTGCCTCGTCGTGGTGGCCGCAACGACCGCCTTCACCGCCTGGATCATGGAAGCCGTCGTCAACGAGGCCTTCGCCAACCAGCGCGCGGACATCGTGTGGCTGATCTGCGGCGCCATCTTCCTTGCCTTCGTATTGCGCGGCCTTGCCACCTACGGCCAGTCGGTGACGCTGTCGAAGATCGGCAACAATATCGTCGCTGTCTACCAGCGCCGGCTCTACACGCATCTGATGTCGCTATCGGTCGGTTTCTTCAGCGAAAGCCGGTCCGCGCATCTTGCCGCTCAGATCAGCCAGAACGTCAACGGCATCCGGGACGTGCTGAACCTCACCGTCACCTCCACCGCCCGCGATTTCCTGACGCTGATCGCACTGATCGGCGTGATGTTCAGCAAGGACGCGGTGCTGTCGCTGATCGTCTTCGTCGTGGCGCCGCCGCTGATCTTCGCGCTGCGCTACGTCTCGCGCCGGCTGCGCAGCGCCACGCGTGAATCGATCGAGCTCAACAGCCATGTGCTGGGCGCCATGCAGGAGACGGTCCAGGGTATTGCCATCGTAAAGGCCTTCACGATGGAAGATCAGCTCGGGCGCAAGGTCGAGGACCTGATCTCGCAGGCCGAAAACCGCGCCAACCGGATCGCGCGGCTGACCGAGCGCACGGCGCCGCTGACGGAAACCTTCGCCGGGTTCGCGATTTCCAGCGTGCTTGCCTATGCCGCCTTCCGGTCGATCTATGACGGCGTACCGCCGGGTGCCTTCTTCGCCTTCGTCACCGCGCTTCTGCTGGCCTACGACCCGGCCCGCCGTTTGGCCAGGCTGCAGGTGCAGATGGAGCGTGCCGTCGTCAATGCGCGGATGATCTACGCGCTTCTCGACCAGGCGCCGCTCCAGCGCGACAAGCCCGGCGCCAAGGATCTGGTGGTTACCGAGGCAAGGATCGAGCTGCGCGGCGTCTCCTTCTCCTACGCCAGCGGCGACGCCATCCTGCGAGGTGTCGATCTCGTCGCCGAAGGCGGCAAGACAACGGCACTGGTGGGACCGTCGGGCGCCGGAAAGTCGACGATCATCAGCCTCATCCCCCGCTTCTACGACCCGTTGGCAGGCAGCATCTTGATCGACGGCCAGGACATCACCGACGTCACGAAGGCGTCGCTGCGGCGCCACCTCGCCTATGTTTCGCAGCAGCCCTATCTCTTCGAAGGGACAATCCGCGACAACATCCGCTACGGACGGCCGGAGGCGACGGATGCCGAGGTAGAGGAGGCTGCAAGGCTCGCCCATGCCCACGACTTCATCCTGGCGCAGCCCTTCGGCTACGACACGCCGGTTGGCGAGAACGGCGTGACGCTGTCGGGCGGCCAGCGTCAGCGTCTTTCGATTGCCCGGGCGCTGGTGCGCCAGGCGCCGATCCTGCTCCTCGACGAGGCGACGTCCGCGCTCGACAATGAATCGGAAGCCGCCGTTCAGAAGGCGCTGGAATCGGCCATGAGCGGACGCACCGTGCTGGTGATCGCGCATCGGCTGTCGACGGTGGTCAATGCAGACAAGATCATCGTCATGCACGAGGGCCGAGTGATCGAGGAAGGCACGCACGAGGTGCTTGCACAGCACAAGGACGGGCTTTACGCTCGCCTCAACAATCTGCAGGCGCCCGAAACCGCTGCATGAACATGAAAGCTACGCCGGCATGAGCGACAATCCGATGAAACTCGTGGTGGTGGGTGCCGGTGGCCGCATGGGACAGAGCCTCATCCGCGCGATCCACGAGACGAAGGGCGTCGTGCTGCACGCTGCCATCGGACGTGACGGTTCTCCCTTCATCGGCAAGGACGCAGGCGAACTTGCCGGTGTCGGAATGATCGGCGTGCCGATCACCATTGACCCGCTTCAGGCCTTCGTCGATGCCGAGGGCGTCCTCGATTTCACCCGCCCGGCCGCGACTGTGGAGTTTGCAGGCCTGGCCGCTCAGGCGCGCATCGTGCATGTGATCGGCACCACCGGCTGCTCGCTCTCGGACGACCAGAAGATCGAGGCGGCGTCTCGCCATGCCTGCATCGTCAAGTCCGGCAACATGAGCCTCGGCGTCAACCTGCTCGGCGTGCTCGTGGAGCAGGCGGCCCGGGCGCTTCCGGCTGACAGCTGGGACATCGAAGTGCTGGAGATGCACCACAAGCACAAGGTGGATGCACCTTCGGGTACCGCCCTTCTGCTCGGCGAGGCTGCGGCCAGGGGACGCGATATCCCGCTTCAGGCCAATGCCGTGAAGGTTCGCGACGGCCATACGGGCGCCCGTCCCGCCGGTACGATCGGCTTTGCGACGTTGCGCGGCGGCTCGGTCGTCGGCGACCATTCCGTCCTGCTAGCCGGCGAAGGCGAGCTGGTGACCCTCTCCCACAGCGCCCGCGACCGCTCCATCTTTGCCCGCGGCGCTGTCGCGGCGGCGCTCTGGGGCCGCGGCCAGAAGCCCGGCCTTTACGACATGCTCGACGTTCTCGGGCTTTCCCACTGATCATCATTCGGAGGATATGACTTCATGAGCGGCACCCTCGTCCTCGTTCGCCACGGCCAGAGCGAATGGAACCTCAAGAACCTCTTTACCGGCTGGCGCGATCCGGACCTCACCCCGCTCGGGATCCAGGAAGCCGAGACCGGCGGCCAGGCGCTCGCCGATGCAGGTCTCAAGTTCGACATCGCCTTCACCTCGGTGCTGAAGCGCGCCGAGGACACGCTGCGCATCGTTCTCGACAAGGTCGGCCAGCCGAACCTCGAAACGATCCGCGACGTGGCCCTAAACGAGCGCGACTACGGCGATCTTTCCGGCCTCAACAAGGATGACGCCCGCGAGAAATGGGGCGAAGAGCAGGTGCATATCTGGCGCCGCTCGTACGACGTCCCGCCGCCGGGCGGCGAAAGCCTGCGCGATACCGGCGCGCGCGTCTGGCCCTATTACATGACCGAGATCCTGCCGCGCGTGCTGCGGGGCGAGACGGTTCTGGTCGCCGCCCATGGGAATTCCCTGCGCGCCCTCGTCATGGTGCTCGACCGGATGAGCAAGGACGAGATCCTGAAGCTCAACCTCGCGACCGGCGTGCCGATGATCTACAAGCTGAATGCCGATTCCACCGTGGCCTCCAAGCAGGTGCTCGGGGACATGTCCGCCGCCCACTGAAGCTTCCAAGGGCGGCGCAACCGGCTCCGCCCTCAGTTCTCGATGGTGAACTGCACCCGGTCGGCCGGGAAGCGGCTGACCGCAAACTGGACGGGGACCCCCTCGGGGTCCGCGTTCAGGGAATGCGTGACGAGGACGATCGCGCCTGCAGACAGGCCCAATTCCTCCATCTCCGCTCCATCGGCATGGCTGGCGGTGATTTCCGTCGAGACCCGCACATAGTCCGATAGGCCGAGCACCCTGAAGGCAGCCGTGATCGAGCCGCTGGCACGATAGGCCTCCTGGATGCCGGCAAAGCGTTCTGCGGGAAACCAGGCAGTGGCCCGCGACACCGCCCGACCGTCCGCCTTGCGCAGCGTCTCCAGCCGGATGACCGCCGCGCCCGTCTCAAGCTGCAGGCGGCGCGCCAGATCGTCGGAGGCAGGCTCTTCGGCCGAGGCCAGCAGAAGCCCCTCCGTCTCTCGTGCCTGCGCGCCGATGCCCTCGTTGAAGCGGGTTCTTCGCGAGATCGGGAAGTTCAGCCGCTCCTTGCGCTCGATCATCGTGCCGATGCCCTGCACCGCCTTGACGATCCCCTCTTGCGCGAGGGCGGCAAGCGCGCTCCTTACCGTGTGCCGGTTAACGCCGAACTGCGCCGCCAGAATCATTTCCGGCGGCACGCGACCAGTCGCGTCGTATTCACCGCTGGCGATCGAGGCGCGGATGCGGTCGGCGATCTGGCGCCACAGGGCAACCCCGCTTTGTCGTTGAACGCTCGCCTGCACCGTCATGTCACACTCTTGTTATGTCTCGGCTGTAACTGTACAGTCAGATTGTATGGTTGTCTATAACAATAGACATTAGAAAGAGGCCGATGACTGTTCCCGCTCCCGACACTTCCCTCTCAGAGATCGAGGCCCGCAAGCGCGTAGCCGGCCTGCTTGCGCGTGCCAGTCGCGAAGAGCTGACCGGCGCCTGGGACGCGCTTGCCGCGAAACCGGACTATTCTCCGGTACGCGGTCCCGAAACCGGACTGGTAATGGTGCGCGGTCGCATTGGTGGCGGTGGCGGTCCTTTCAATCTGGGTGAGGCCACCGTGACGCGCGCCACGGTGCTGCTCGCCTCCGGCATTGCCGGACATGCTCATGCGCTGGGAACCGACAAGCCCAAGGTTCGGCTTGCGGCGATCTTCGATGCGCTCTGGCAGGACAATGATACCCGTCGCTTCGTCGAGGATGTGATTCTGACGCCGGTCGAAGCGCGGATCGCCGAGGAGGATCGCCAGCAGGCCGAAGAGACGGCGGCCACGCGCGTCGACTTCTTTACCATGGTGCGAGGAGACGACTGATGAGCATGAACGCGCAAGCCCTTGCCGGCGGCTTTTCCGACCCGGTCTTCGATTCGCAGGCGGTCTTTCGCCTCTTGATGGACGGCATGTCCCGCCCAGGCACGATCCAGACCGTCGGCATCGACGTGGAGCAGCCCCTGCCCCTCGGGCGGGCCGCAGGCGCCGTGGCGCTGGCGCTTTGCGATGCCGATACGCCGGTCTGGCTGCAACCGGGAATGGCCAAATCCGGTGCGCCACAATGGATCGCCTTCCACACCGGCGCGCCCATGGCAGCGGAAAAGAACGACGCCCGCTTCGCCTTCCTACAGGCGCCCGCCGGCATCTGCTCCTTCGGTCTCTTCGCGCTCGGCACACAGGAATATCCGGACCGGTCGACGACGCTGGTCATCGAAGTGGCCTCGCTTGCGGACGGACAGCCGCTGACGCTGTCGGGTCCCGGCATCAAGGACAGCGTCACCGTGAAGGTCACCGGCCTGCCGGAGGTCTTCCTCAGCATCTGGAATGACAACAGGGCGCTCTTCCCGCGGGGCGCCGACGTCATCCTCACCGCCGGCGATGCCCTGCTTTGCCTGCCCCGCACCACCAGGATTGCCGGAGGAGAAACCGCATGTATGTAGCCGTCAAGGGAGGCGAGGCCGCCATCAATGCAGCCCACCAACTGCTGGCCGACCGCCGGCGAGGTGACCGGTCGCTGCCGTCCGTCACCATCGAGCAGATCGTCGAGCAACTCGCGCTCGCCGTCGACAGGGTGATGGCCGAGGCATCGCTCTACGACCGGACGCTGGCGGCACTGGCCGTGCGGCAATCGCGCGGCGACATGATCGAGGCGATCTTCCTGCTCCGGGCCTACCGGACTACACTGCCTCGCTTTGGAAGCTCCGTGCCGATCGACACCGCGAAGATGCACATCGCCCGTCGGATCTCCGCGACCTACAAGGACCTGCCCGGCGGGCAGGTTCTGGGGCCGACCTTTGAC
Organism: Rhizobium sp. PK7-22; assembly: GCF_056530405.1. Classification (NCBI taxonomy): domain Bacteria; kingdom Pseudomonadati; phylum Pseudomonadota; class Alphaproteobacteria; order Hyphomicrobiales; family Rhizobiaceae; genus Rhizobium; species Rhizobium sp. PK7-22. Next base: position 905,062 of record NZ_CP096514.1, on the reverse strand, counting down.
TATACCCACCGCCTGCTCGACCCCTCGCTCCTTACGGACGAGGATGTCGACCTGCCATCGCGCAAGCAGCCGCTGCACGGCGCCTCCACCCGGGTGTCCGACATTCTGGCGACCGAAGGTCTGATCGAGGGAGACGGGCAACTGCCCGATGACCAGCCGCCGGGCGACCTGACGCGCGAGCCGATGGAATTCCCGATGGGACGCGATCTGCGCCTGCAGGCACTGGCGCGTGGTGACGAGGGCTTCCTGCTCGCGCTCGGCTATTCGACACAGCGCGGCTTCGGACGCAACCACCCGTTCGTCGGGGAAATCCGCATCGGCGAGGTGGAGGTGGAACTGGATGTACCGGAGCTCGGCTTTGCCGTTTCGCTGGGGCGCGCTCAGGTCACCGAATGCCAGATGGTGAACCAGTTCAAGGGGTCATCGAAGGCGCCGCCGCAGTTCACACGCGGTTACGGGCTGGTGTTCGGTCAGGGTGAGCGCAAGGCGATGAGCATGGCTCTGGTCGACAGGGCGCTAAGGGCGGAGGAACTGGGAGAAGATATCACTGCTCCGGCGCAGGACGAGGAATTCGTCATCTCGCATGCCGACAATGTTCAGGCCACCGGGTTCGTCGAGCACCTCAAGCTGCCACATTATGTCGACTTCCAGGCGGAGCTTGGTCTCGTCCGGAAAATGCGCGCCGATATCGAGGCGACACAAAAGATCAATACAGGCCCCATCCGCGATGCTGCGGAATAGACCTTCGCACGGCGACTAATTGTGGTCGGTTTCACCGTACCAATAGGCACAGCACAAACCGCTTGCTGCAAATACCGTAAAGAACATCGTGATCAGAAGGCCAGTATCCATGACTAATTGCTCCTTTTGCACTGGAGAAACACGCAATGCCTCCTGAGGTTCCGTCCGACAGTGGCCTGGCGACCTATAATTTCGCCTATCTCGACGAACAGACGAAGCGGATGATCCGCCGCGCCATCCTGAAGGCGATCGCCATTCCGGGCTATCAGGTGCCTTTTGCCTCGCGTGAAATGCCGATGCCCTACGGTTGGGGCACGGGCGGCGTGCAGGTGACGGCCTCCATCATCGGCCCTGCGGACGTGCTCAAGGTCATCGACCAGGGCGCTGACGATACCACCAATGCCGTCTCCATCCGCGCCTTCTTCCAGAAGGTCGCCAATGTTGCGGTGACCACGCATACGAAGGACGCCACCATCATTCAGACGCGCCACCGCATTCCGGAGCAGCCGCTTTCGGAAGGCCAGGTGCTGGTCTATCAGGTGCCGATCCCGGAGCCCCTGCGCTTTCTCGAGCCGCGCGAAACCGAGACGCGCAAGATGCATGCACTCGAGGAATACGGCCTCATGCACGTGAAGCTCTACGAGGACATCGCCCATAACGGTCGGATCTCGAAGACCTATGCCTATCCTGTCAAGGTTGCCGGGCGCTATGTGATGGATCCGTCGCCGACGCCGAAATTCGACAATCCGAAGATGCACATGTCGGATGCACTCCAGCTGTTTGGTGCCGGCCGCGAAAAGCGCATCTACGCCATCCCGCCCCATACGGAAGTGGTCAGCCTCGACTTCGAGGATCATCCCTTCGAGATCCAGAGCTTCGACAAGCCCTGTGCTCTGTGCGGTGCGGAGAACGTCTATCTCGACGAGGTCATCCTCGACGACCAGGGCGGCCGCATGTTCGTCTGCTCCGACACCGACCACTGCGAGGACCGGCGCGACCACGGCCATGCAGGGGCAATGCTGGGACGCCAGGAGGCTGCAGAATGAGCGATACACCGCTTCTGAAGGTGAAGTCCGTCTCGAAATTCTACGGCCAGCGGATCGGCTGCAAGGAGGTCTCCTTCGACCTCTGGCCGGGTGAGGTGCTGGCGATCGTCGGTGAATCCGGTTCCGGAAAGACGACGCTGCTGAACTGCATTTCCACGCGGCTGCTGCCGACGACGGGCAGCGTCGAATACACGATGCGCGACGGCAGCATCCGCGATCTCTACCACATGGCCGAGGCCGAGCGGCGCTTCCTGATGCGCACCGATTGGGGCTTCGTGCACCAGAATCCGGCCGATGGCCTGCGGATGACGGTCTCGGCCGGCGCCAATGTGGGCGAGCGGTTGATGGCGGTCGGCAACCGCCACTACGGCAACATCCGCGCCACCGCCACCGACTGGCTCGGCCGGGTCGAGATCGATGCCGATCGCATCGACGATGCTCCGCGCGCCTTTTCCGGCGGCATGCGCCAGCGCCTGCAGATTGCCCGCAACCTGGTGACTGGCCCGCGCCTGGTGTTCATGGACGAGCCGACCGGCGGCCTCGACGTCTCGGTTCAGGCTCGGCTGCTCGACCTGGTGCGGGGCCTCGTCAACGATCTCGGTCTCTCGGCGATCATCGTCACTCATGATCTTGCCGTCGCCCGGCTGCTGTCGCACCGGATGATGGTGATGAAGGACGGACATGTGATCGAGCAGGGCCTCACCGACCGGGTCCTCGACGATCCGCGCGAGCCCTACACGCAGTTGCTCGTCTCCTCCATCCTGCAGGTTTAGGACATCCCATGGCCACCCCCCTCGTCGTTTCGGAAGTGTTCAAGAGCTTCACCATGCATCTGCGCGACGGCATCAAGCTGCCGGTCGTCAACGACGTCAACTTCTCTGTCGCGAGCGGCGAATGCGTCGTGCTCGGCGGCCCGTCCGGCATCGGCAAGAGCTCGATCCTGAAGATGCTCTACGGCAATTATGCCGTGGACGCCGGCCAGATCCTGGTGGCGCACCGCGACCGGATCGTCGACCTTGCCCGCGCCGATCCGCGCACCGTGCTCGACGTCCGGCGCCAGACCATGGGCTATGTGAGCCAGTTCCTGCGCACCGTACCGCGGGTCTCAGCGCTCGACGTCGTGGCCGAGCCACTTCTGTCGCGCGGCATCGATGCCGCTGACGCGCGGAACAAGGCTGCCGCTCTGCTCTCCGAGCTCAACCTGCCGGAAGAGCTCTGGGGCCTGCCGCCCGCTACGTTTTCCGGCGGCGAACAGCAGCGCGTCAATATCGCCCGCGGCTTCATCACCGACCACAGCGTGCTGCTGCTCGACGAGCCGACCGCCTCGCTCGACGCGCGCAACCGCCGTGTGGTGATCGAGATGATCGCCGACAAGAAGCGCAAGGGCGTCGCGCTCCTCGGTATCTTCCATGACGAGGAAGTCCGCGAGGCGGTTTCCGACCGGGTGCTCGACGTGCTGCAGTTCTCACCACGAAGGGCTGCCGCATGAGCGTGAAGGTCGGTATCGAGCCCAGTATCCATCCGAGCGCCAGCGTCAACAACTCGAAGCTTGGCCGCTACACCGAGGTCTCCGAACGATGCCGCATCGACGAGGCGGAGATCGGTGATTACTCCTACATCATGCAGGACGGTTCGGTCTGGTGCGCCACGATCGGCAAGTTCGTCAACATCGCTGCGGCCGTTCGCATCAATGCCACCAACCACCCCACCTGGCGCGCCACGCTCCACCACTTCACCTATCGTGCCGCCAACTACTGGGATGATGCGGAGAACGAGGAAGAGTTCTTCGAATGGCGCCGCGAGAACCGGGTGACGATCGGCAACGATGTCTGGATCGGCCATGGCGCGACCGTTCTGCCGGGTGTCACCGTCGGCAATGGCGCGGTGATCGGGGCCGGCGCAGTCGTCTCCAAGGATGTCGCGCCCTATACGATCGTCGGCGGCGTGCCCGCCAGGCTTATCCGCGAGCGCTTTACGAAAGAAGTCGGAGAGCGGATGGACAGGCTTGCCTGGTGGAACTGGGACCATCTGAAACTGCGGACAGCGCTCGATGATTTCCGCGCCCTGACGGCCGAGGACTTCCTGTCCAGGCACGGCGGCTAAGGGTTTTTCCACCTGTCGCCAATTGTGACAACGGCGACATAAAACCGACATTCAGCCTTCATCTGCGGCCGCTAATGCCATCGCGAGATTAGACAGCGAGAAGGCCCCGAGCATGAAGTTCGAACTCAGGAACGTCACCCGCCGCTTCGGCGAACGAACGGCCGTCAACGACGTCACCCTCGAGATCCCGCAGGGGCAGATGGTCGGCATCATCGGCCGCTCCGGCGCCGGCAAGTCGACACTTCTTCGGATGATCAATCGCCTGACAGATCCCTCGTCCGGCTCGATCCATTTCGGCGATCTCGAGGTATCCCGCCTGCGCGGCAACGCGCTTCGTGGCTGGCAGCGCGATTGCGCCATGATCTTCCAGCAGTTCAACTTGGTGCCGCGGCTAGACGTGCTGACCAATGTCCTGCTCGGCCGCCTCAACCACCGTTCGACGGTGATGAGCCTCCTCAGCGTTTTCACCCGCGAAGAGCGCATCATGGCGATCGCCGCCCTGGAGCGGCTCGGCATCGAGCAGACCGCTCTCCAGCGCGCCGGCACGCTTTCGGGCGGCCAGCAGCAGCGCGTCGCGATCGCCCGCGCCCTGATGCAAGCCCCGAAGATGGTGCTGGCCGACGAGCCTATCGCCTCGCTTGACCCGCTCAACGCCAAGATCGTGATGGACGCGCTGCGCGACATCAACGAGCGCGAAGGCATCACCGTGATCACCAATCTCCACACGCTCGATACGGCGCGCGGCTACTGCGAACGGATCATCGGCATGGCCGACGGACATGTCGTCTTCGACGGAACGCCGTCCGAGCTGACGTCCGACGCCGTTCACGCAATCTACGGCTCGGACCGCGATGGTGCAGGCATCGACGAGTCGATGACCTCCACCAGCATCAATATTCCCGCAGCGGCCGAAAGGCCCGCCCGGCCATCTGTCAAGGTCAGCGCCCTGGCCGCCGCCAGCGTGTAACCCGACGTGAAATCGCATGCCTGCGTCAAAGGCAATTCACGCAAAGCCATCCGGACTGTCCGGACAAATAGGAGATGATCTCATGCTGAAGAAGACTCTGCTCGCCACAGCGGCCCTGGTTGCTCTTGCCGGCAACGTTATGGCCGAAGACCTCAAGGAATTCCGCATCGGCATTATCGGCGGCGAAAACGAAGCCGACCGTCTGCGCAACTTCCAGTGCATGACGGAACAGCTTCCCGCAGTTCTCGGCGTTGAAAAGGTCTCGCTTTTCCCGGCGGCCGACTACGACGGTACGATCCAGGGCCTTCTCGGCGGCACGCTTGACTACGCCGAGCTGGGCGCGTCCGGCTATGCCAAGATCTATCTCGAGAACCCCGATGTCGTGGAGCCGATCCTGACCACGGTGCAGACGGACGGCTCGATGGGCTATCACTCGATCATGGTCGCCCGCAAGGATTCCGGCATGACCAAGGTCCAAGACATCCAGGGCAAGAAGCTCGGCTTCGCCGATCCGGATTCGACCTCCGGCTACCTGATCCCGACCGTGACGCTCCCGGAAGCTTTCGGCGGCAAGCCCGTCAAGGAAGTCGTTGCCGAAACCGGCTTTGGCGGCGGACATGAGAACCTGGTCCTGGAAGTCCTGAAGGGCACTTTCGATGCCGGCACGACGTTCGGCTCGGGCGTTGGCGATTTCAAGGATGGTTACTCCTCGGGCAACCTCCGCAAGATGGTCGACAAGGGCGTTCTCAACATGGACGATCTGGTCGAACTCTGGAAGTCGCCGCTGATCCCGAACGGCCCGGTCGTCGTCCGCTCCTCCATGAACGATGACATGAAGGCGAAGTTCAAGGAATTCATGATGGGCTTGCCGAAGAGCGACCCGGCCTGCTTCTCCGCCATCCAGGGCGGTGACTTCACGGGCTTCGCCGAAGTCGACGTCGACTTCTACAAGCCGATCATCGACGCCCGCAAGGCAACGATCGGCGGCTGATCAGCCTCCTCGTCACAAGGCCGCCGGCGATACTCGTTCGGCGGCCTTTTCTTGAGCCGCAACATCCCGGGATAGCGCCATGTCGACCTCCGTCATCACCCCGACGCTCAGCGAGAGCGGAAAACTGGTCGAGCGCCACTGGCAACAGCTGGCGGGACAACGGCGCCTCTATACGGCACTCTCGGCCATTCTGTTGCTGGCTGTAGTTTCCGGATCCCTGTGGTTCGCGAACGAAACGAATTCCGGCAAGTTTCTGGACCGGCTCCCCTACTTCTTCGACTTCGTGGGACAACTCATTCCGCGCGACGGCATGGAGATCTGGCGGGCGCTGTTCGACCTGCCCTCCCCCTATGACGATGGCAGCCTGAAATACAATTATCCAGAGGGGCGGCTCTACCTCACGGAAAGTGTCTACCTTCCCGAATACTTTTACCAGATGCTGGTGACCGTCAACATTGCGATTGCTGCCACTGGTATCGGCGTATTCTTCGGCTTCATCCTGTCCTTCCTTGCGGCCAGGAACATGACTCCCAACCCCTGGATCCGCGGAACTGCACGCCGCCTGATGGAGCTGCTTCGCGCCTTTCCGGAGGTTGTCATCGCCGGCTTCTTCCTTGCCATCCTGTCGCTCGGGCCGCTGCCGGCCGTCATTGCCGTTGCCATCCATACCGTCGGGGCGCTCGGCAAGATGTTCTTCGAAGTGATCGAGAATGCCGACATGAAGCCGGACGAAGGCCTCAAGGCAGTGGGCGCCAATTGGGTGGAGCGGTCTTGGTTCGGCATGGTGCCGCAGGTCATGCCGAACTTCATGAGCTACTTCCTGCTGCGGCTGGAGATCAACGTCTGCGCCTCGACCATCATCGGCGCGGTCGGCGGAGGCGGCATCGGCGAACTGCTGCGCCTCTCGATCGGTCAGGGCCATGAAGCCAAGACGCTTGCCATCATCTTCCTCTTGCTGCTGACGATCATCGCGGTCGACCAGCTCTCCGCATGGCTCCGCCGCAAGCTGGTCGGCGACCAAGCATTTCAAGCAATCTGAACGGGGGTTGTCATGACCATTCTCAACACAGCCGAAATGGATGCCATCGCCGCCCGTCACCCGGCCCTCCTGCACCGTTCTGTGTGGCAGCGTTTTCGCGTGCCCATGATTGCTGCGGTCATCATCCTCTACTTCATGTTCGCCTGGTGGTTCTTTGCCGTCGGCAAGGTCCTCGGCACCGCCAACTGGGGCCTGGCCGGCAACTATCTGGCGGACTGGGTTTCCTACGAAATTCGCCCAGACCTCGAGATAGCCGCAGACGGAACGATCCAGATCGTCTATCCGCGCTTCGATCCCATCGGTCCGAAACCCAATCCGGACTGGCTCAAGGCGAAGCGCGAAACGGTCACGCGCACGATCGAGATCCCTGGCAGCACATCGACCGCTCCGGCACCATCTTCCTCGTCGAGCTTCAGCTTCATGGCGCCTGCCCCGGCGCAGCAACAGACGGCGGCGACAGCGCCGACGACGGAAAGACGCGTCGAAGAGGTCGTAACGGAAGCGCTTGTCGATATCGGACCGTCGCGCACCATCGATGTGAAGCCCTACCGGGTTGTACTGACACGTGGCGAAGAGACACTGACGCTGTTGCTCGACCGAAGTTCAGACGAAGTACGGGCGGAAGGTCCGCTTCCCGAATGGGCGGAGCAACGTTCTCCCGGAGCGCGGGTCATTGCCTATTTTGGCTTCTCCGGTTGGGCCGACATCAGCGCCGACCGCGTGCGTGTACGCAAGCGTTTCATTGGCTGGGAAAACTTCTTCTTCGACACGAACTCCGCCTTCTTCGGCAGGTCGCCGGGCGAGGTCGTCGACCTCGTGGTCAGCGGTGAGCGCCTTGATCCGGCGCAAAGCAATCTGTCGCTTGCCTGGAACGACATCCTCTACAATCCGTCCTGGCAGCATCTCGACGTCTGGACGAAGCTGCTGCAGACCATCGTGATGGCCTTCATCGGCACGCTGTTTGCCATGATCGTCGCCTTCCCGCTGTCGTTCATCGCAGCCCGCAACATCCTGCGCAACCGTCCGGTGAACCAGATCGCCAAGCGCTTCTTCGACTTCCTGCGGTCCGTCGACATGCTGATCTGGGCCCTGTTCTTCACCCGCGCCTTCGGACCTGGACCGCTCGCAGGTATCTCGGCGATCTTCTTTACCGACACCGGCACGCTCGGCAAGCTCTACGCCGAGGCGCTGGAAAACATCGACGACAAGCAGCGCGAGGGCGTGCGTTCCGTCGGCGCGCCGCCTGCTACGGTCCAGCGGTTCGGCGTGCTGCCGCAGGTCATGCCCATCTTCGCGTCCCAGGCGCTCTACTTCTGGGAATCCAACACCCGCTCGGCCACGATCATCGGTGCGGTTGGTGCGGGCGGCATCGGCCTGAAACTGTGGGAAGCGATGCGAACAAACTCCGACTGGGAGAATGTTGCCTACATGGTCCTGCTCATTCTTCTCGTGGTGTTCCTGTTCGACGGCATTTCCAATGCGTTGCGCTCTAGGCTGATGGGGACGCGATCCCATTAGTCTCGCCTTCCCCATCATCATTCTGTCATGGAAATCTTCTAGCGCAGGTCCTGTCTTGGCGCTCCTTCTCCGATAGGCTCCAACCAGCTCCCTGATTCTGGATATCACCTTGCGCTACGCCATCTATTTTGCACCGGCTCCCGAAAGCCTGTTGACGCAGGAAGCCAATCGCTGGCTTGGCCGCGACGCCTTCTCCGGCGAAATTCTTGGACCCCCGACCCCGCTCCCCTTCCCGGTCGAGGACTGGCAGGGTCTGGTGGCCGAACCCCAGCGCTACGGTTTCCACGCGACCCTGAAGGCGCCGTTCGAACTGCGCGAGGGACACTCCGAAGCCGAACTGGTGACCGCCTTCGAGCAGTTTACTGGTTCCGCGACGCCGCTGGAGATCCCGCGCATCGTCGTCGGTCAGCTGGGTCCGTTCTTTGCGCTCGTGCCGCATTCCCTCCATCCGCCGCTGCAGGAGTTTGTGGCGACCGTGGTGGAGGCCTTCGAGCCCTTCCGCGCGCCGCTGTCGGATGCGGATGTGGCGCGCCGTCGGCCCGATCGCCTGACGGAAACCCAGCGCGCTTACCTGATGCGGTGGGGCTATCCCTACGTCATGGACGAGCTGCGCTTTCACATGACGCTGACGGGCGCCGTCGAGAGCGAGATGGCGCCGCGGGTGCACAGTGAACTGCGACGGCGTTTTCGAGCCCACGAGGATGCGCCGCTCCCGATCGACGGGCTGGCGCTCTTCCGGGAGACGCGCCGGGGCGAACCCTTCACCATTCACAGCTGGCGACCGCTTGGCCTGCCGGACCAGAACAGAAAGATCCTTCCATGACCACCGAGACCGTTCTCTCGAACGCCCGCATCGTGCTTGACGACCGGATCCTCTCCGGGTCTCTCCTCATCCGCGACGGCAAGATCGTCGACATTTCCGAGGGGGCCGCTCGTTCCGGCGAAGATGTGGAAGGCGACTATATTATCCCCGGCCTGGTCGAACTTCACACGGACCACCTCGAACAGCACTACTCTCCTCGTCCCGGCGTTCGGTGGAACACCACGGCGGCCATTCAGGCCCATGACGCACAGGTTGCCACCTCCGGCATCACCACCGTCTTCGATTGCTTGCGGATGGGAGCCGACGAAGACGGTGGTTTCGAAGTCGGAGAAATGCGCGGCCTGGCGGACGCCATCCAGGCGGCGCAGAAGGATGGACGACTGCGCGCCGAGCACCTCTTCCACCTGCGCTGCGAAGTTTCTTCCGACAACGTGCTGGAGCACTTCGAGGATTTCAAACAGGACCCCAATGTCCGCCTCGTCTCGCTGATGGATCATGCCCCCGGCCAGCGTCAGTTCCAGTCGATGGATCAGTATGTCCTCTACTACAAGGAAAAGCGCGGCCTGAGCGATGAAGCCTTCGCCCATTTCGTCGCCCGCCGACAGGCGGCTTCCGCGCAGTATTCCGCACTTCACCGCGACGAACTCGCCCGCCTCTGCGCCGAGCGAGGCATCACGGTGGCGAGCCACGACGACGCCACCCTCGGCCACGTGGACGAAGCGATCGGCCACGGCGTGCGGCTTGCGGAGTTCCCAACCAGCTTCGAGGCTGCCGAGGCGTCCCACAAGGCCGGCATGAGCGTGCTGATGGGGGCGCCCAACATCGTGCGCGGCAAGTCCCACTCCGGCAATATCGCTGCCCGGGAACTGGCCGAGCGCGGCGTGCTCGACGTTCTGTCATCGGATTACGTGCCGCTCAGCCTGCTGCATGCACCCTTCGTGCTCTCCGACGATGTGGAGAGCATCTCGCTCCCGAAGGCCATGGCCATGGTGACCTCCACCCCGGCACGGACTGTCGGCCTCGACGACCGCGGCCGGATCGCGACGGGTCTGCGGGCCGATCTCGTTCGGGTGCAGCGCGACACCGGTGTGCCGGTTGTCCGCGCAACCTGGCGCGAAGGACGTCGGGTGGCGTGATGGATCGCGCGATCGCAGCCGAGGGCATCGCGGGCGGGCGCATGGTCGTCGTCGTCGGCCCCAGCGGCGCCGGCAAGGATACGCTGATGGCGTTCGCGGCCGAGCGGTTGCGCGGCCTTGCGCATATCGTGTTCGTCCGGCGCGTCATCACCCGTGACGGCGACGCCGGTGGCGAGGATCATCTCGCCGTCTCCGAAGCCGAATTCGAGCGCCGCGCACAATCCGGCGGCTTTGCGGTTTCCTGGGACGCGCACGGTCTGCGCTACGGTATTCCGGCTGGGACGCTGCAGCAGATCGCAGAGGGGCATGTGGTTATTGCCAATGGCTCGCGCTCGGCGCTGCCACACTTCCAGTCCGCCTTTCCATCGATGAAGGTGATCAACGTCACGGCGCGGCCGGACGTGCTTGCCGCGAGACTTGAAGCCCGCGGCCGCGAGAGCCGGGAGGAGATCCTGAGCCGTCTGCAGCGCAGCACGCCGACGCGCTTCGACGACTATGATGTCGTCACGATCGACAACAGCGGTTCGATCGAGGAGGCCGGCGAGGCCATGGTCGATGTCCTCGCCAAGTGTCTTCCGGTCAGTCACCCGCGCTAAAGCTTCCTCAGTGCGCCTCGTCCCAGTTGGACGCGGCGCGCGCATCCACCTTCAGCGGCACCCGCATCGAGATCGCCGGCATGGCGGCTTCTTCCATCGTGGCAACGATCACCGGAAGCGTCGCCGCGATCTCGCCGTCCTCGACCTCAAAGATCAATTCGTCATGCACCTGCAGCAGCATGCGGGCCGAAAGCTTGGCCGCCTGCAGCGTCGGCTCCATCCGGATCATGGCGCGCCGGATGATGTCTGCGGCCGAGCCCTGGATCGGCGCGTTGATGGCGGCGCGCTCGTTGAAGGCGCGTACCTGCGGATTGGACGAGCGGATCTCCGGATAATAGGCGCGGCGGCCGAAGATCGTTTCGACATAGCCATGGTCGCGCACGAAGGCCTTGGTGCTGTCCATGTAGTCGCGGATCCCGGGGAAGCGCTCGAAATACTTCTTGATGTATTCGCCTGCCTCGGAGCGCTCGATCGACAGCTGGTTGGCAAGCCCGAAGGCGGAGATGCCGTAGATGATGCCGAAGTTGATCGCCTTGGCGCGCCGGCGGATCTCGCTCGGCATGCCTTCGACGGGAACGCCGAACATCTCGGAAGCGGTCATCGCGTGGATGTCGATGCCGTCCGCAAAGGCCTGACGCAGCTGCGGGATGTCGGCGACATGCGCCAGCACCCGCAGTTCGATCTGGCTGTAGTCGGCCGAGACGAGCTTGTGGCCGGCAGTGGTAATGAAGGCGGTGCGGATCTTGCGGCCTTCGGTGGTGCGGATCGGAATGTTCTGCAGGTTCGGCTCGACCGAGGACAGACGCCCCGTGGTGGTCGAGGCGAGCGAATAGGAGGTGTGCACGCGCTTCGTCTGCGGGTGGATATAGCCGGGCAGCGCATCGGTGTAGGTGGATTTCAGCTTCGTCAGCTGCCGCCAGTCGACGATCTTGCGCGGCAGGTCGTGGCCCATGGCCGCCAGATCCTCCAGCACCTGCGCCGAGGTCGACCATTGGCCGGTCTTCGTCTTGGCGCCGCCGGGCAGGCCCATCTTGCCGAACAGGATGTCTCCGAGCTGCTTTGGCGAGCCGATGGTGAACCGTTCGCCGGCCGTCTCGTAGATCTCGTCCTCCAGCGCTGCAGCCTTCTGCGCCAGTTCCCCCGAGAGCCGCGACAGGATCTGCCGGTCCACGGTGATGCCGCGTTCCTCCATGCGTGCGAGCGTTGCGACCAGAGGCCGCTCCAGCCGCTCGTAGACCCGCGTCAGCTGATCTGAGGCCAGCCGCGGCTTCAGCACCATGGACAGGCGCAGGGTGAGATCGGCCTTCTCCGCCGCATAGGCGGAAGCGCGCTCGATCTCCACCATGTCGAAGCTGAGACCCGATTTGCCCGATCCCGCGACTTCCTTGAAGGAAGCCGGCATATGACCGAGCCAGCGATCCGACAAGGCGTCGAGGCTGTGGGGCCCCTTGCCTGCCTCCAGCACATAGGACATCAGCATCACGTCGTCGTAGCTGGCGATCTCGATGCCGTGCTGTTTCAGCAGCAGATAGGCGTATTTCAGGTTGTGCCCGACCTTCAGAACCGCCGCATCCTGCAGCAGAGGCTTGATCCGCTCCAACACCTCGCCGCTCGTCAGCTGATGTTCGGCAAGGCCGCTGCCGAGCAGGTCGTCGCTGCCGCTGCGGTGGCCGAAAGGAATATAGGCGGCGCGGATCTCGCGACCGGAAGGTGTGTGGGTGTTGTCGGCTAGCGCCAGGGAGAAGCCGGCAATCTCCGCCTGCATCGGATCGATCGACGTGCCCTCGGCCTCGAAGGCGATCACACCGGTCTCGCGCGCGGCGCGCATCCAGTCGTCGAGTTCTTCGACGTCGCGGATGGTGACGTAGCAGCTCCTGTCGATCTTCGCCGACGTGAAGGCCTCGGCCCGTGCCTTGGCGAGATCGGCCGGCGCCGCGGCAGCGTATATATCGGCGGCCACCGTCTTGCCCGAACCCACTCTCGCCGGCGCCTCTGAGGTGCCTGCGCCCGCGTCAAGGTCGGGACCGCGGGCCGCAGCACCCCATTGCACCTCGACATGGGAAGGCTCGATGGCGCTGGCGTCGCAGTCGCAGGCATCCGCGACGCGCCGCGTCAGACTGCCGAACTCCATCGCCTTCAGGAAGGCGATCAGCTTCGGCCCGTCCTGGGTTTCGAGCACCAGGCTGTCCAGCGGCATGTCGAGCGGCGTGTCGAGCCGCAGTTCGACAAGCCGGCGCGACAGGCGCGCGAGATCGGCATTGGCGATGATGCTTTCGCGCCGCTTGACCTGCTTGATCTCGCCGGCGCGGGCCAGGAGCGTTTCCAGGTCGCCGAATTCCTCCAGCAGCTGGGCAGCCGTTTTCGGGCCGATCCCCGGAATGCCCGGGACATTGTCGACCGAATCGCCGACCAGGGCCTGCAGGTCGATCATCTTTTCCGGCGGCACGCCCCATTTCTCGATCACCTCGGGAACGCCGATCTGCTTGTCCTTCATGCTGTCGTACATGTGGACATTGGGCGTCACGAGCTGCATCAGGTCCTTGTCAGACGAGATGATGGTGACGTCGGCACCGGTCGCCTCGGCCTGGCGGGCATAGGTGGCTATGATGTCGTCAGCTTCAAAACCTTCGGTCTCGATGCATGGCAGATTGAAGGCGCGGGTCGCCTGGCGGATCAGGCCGAACTGGGGAATGAGATCCTCCGGCGGCTCCGAGCGGTTTGCCTTGTAGGCGTCGTAGAGATCCTTGCGGAAGGTCTTGGACGAATAATCGAAGATCACCGCAAAATGCGTCGGCGTCACCCCGACCGAGGTGTCGCGCGCATCCGTCAGCAGCTTCCAGAGCATGTTGCAAAAGCCGGATACGGCGCCGATGGGCAGACCGTCCGACTTGCGGGTCAGCGGCGGCAGGGCGTGGAAGGCGCGGAAGATGAAACCGGAGCCGTCGACGAGGAAGAGGTGATCACCTTTTTTCATGGGCTATGGAATAGCTTGCAGCACTTCGCCAGTCCACGAAAACTTGATGGAAAACCGCAGCGCCGATGCCTGCCGCAGGCTCACCGGAACGTTACTGATTTGTAATTTGCGATTCCCTTGAAAAGCCGCGTTCGGCTGCGCATTTCCTGTCTACCGGCGAATGATCACGCCGCAGTCTGGCAGTCGGCTCATCCCCCGCCGCTCCAGACCGGACGAAGGCTCCATCCCCCCTCAGGGCCTCAGTCCATACATCGAACCGCTGCGGCCGATCCCCCTCCCGGCCGTGGCGGTTTTGCTTTTCTGCTCATCTGTTACGCAGGCTTGGCGAAAGCATGGAGCGCTATATATCGCCTGCATTCGTCAGGAAAGCTCCTCGCATGGCATTCAACCGCTCCCACTGCGCGACCTATCTCTCCGGCCAGCTGGCCAAGGGGTTCTCACGTTCCCTGCAGAGCCGGGCCGCAGACCTCGGCTTTTCTCCGGGCCAGTTTCCGGTGCTGCTGGAGCTTTGGCAGGAAGACGGCCTGACCCAGAAGCAGCTTCTCGATCGGCTGGAGGTCGAGCAGGCGACGCTTGCCAACACATTGGTGCGCATGGAACGCGGCGGACTGATCACGCGTGAGCCACACCCCCGCGATCGACGGGCCCAGATCATTCGACTGACGGAGCTCGGGCGCGAGCTCGAGCGGCAGGCCGTCGAGGCTGCGGCCGAAGCGGATGCTGTCCTGTTCGAGGGCTTCCGGCAATTCGAGCGCGAGCTGATGATGGAATACATGCGCATGGCCATCGACAACGCGCGCAAGCTCTAAGGACTTTCGCCCAACTCGGCTCTCGAAACGCAACAACCTTTGCACTAAGGTCGCCCCTGTTCTTGCAGACAGGATTTCCCCATGACCGAGCTTTCCCCCGTCCTCGACCGTGCCGACCAGAACCTCGAAAAAAGCCTTGAGCGGCTGTTCGAGCTGGTGCGCATCAAATCAATCTCCACCGATCCGGCCTACAAGGCCGATTGCCGACAGGCCGCCGAGTGGCTGGTTTCTACCCTTGCCGACATCGGCTTCGACGCCTCCGTGCGCGACACGACCGGCCATCCGATGGTGGTGGCCCATCACGCCGGCGCCACGCCGGATGCTCCGCATGTCCTCTTCTACGGCCATTACGACGTGCAGCCGGTGGATCCGGTGGATCTGTGGGAGAACGATCCCTTCGACCCGGCGATCAAGGACCTTGGCAATGGACGCAAGGTGATCACCGGCCGCGGTACGGCCGACGACAAGGGCCAGCTGATGACCTTCGTCGAGGCTTGCAGGGCCTATAAGGACGTTCACGGCAGCCTGCCGGTGCGCGTGACGATCCTGTTCGAGGGCGAGGAGGAATCCGGCTCGCCGTCGCTGAAGCCCTTCCTGGAAGCAAATGCCGCGGAACTGACCGCAAGCTGCGCGCTGGTCTGCGATACCGGCATGTGGGACGGGGAGACGCCGGCGATCGCCGCAGCACTTCGCGGTCTCGTCGGCGAGGAAATTACCATCACCGCCGCGGATCGCGACCTGCATTCCGGCCTCTTCGGTGGGGCGGCAGCCAACCCGATCCACATCCTGACGGAAATTCTGGCCGGGCTGCGCGACGAGACGGGCCGGATCACCCTTGAAGGCTTCTATGACGGCGTGGAGGAGACCCCCGCCAACATCAAGGCGAGCTGGGAGGCGCTCGGCCGCGATGCGGAAAGCTTCCTTGGCGAGGTCGGACTGTCGGTGCCCTCCGGCGAGAAGGGCCGTTCGGTTCTGGAGCTTACCTGGGCGCGGCCGACCTGTGAGGTCAACGGCATCTGGGGCGGCTATACCGGCGAAGGCTTCAAGACGGTGATTGCCGCCAAGGCTTCGGCGAAGATCTCCTTCCGGCTGGTCGGCGACCAGGATCCGGCCAAGGTTCGCGACGCGTTCCGGGCCTACGTCCGATCGCGCATCCCGGCGGACTGCACAGTAGAGTTCCATGAACACGGCGGCTCGCCGGCCATTCAGCTGTCCTATGATTCACCTGTGCTGACAAAGGCAAAGAATGCCCTCTCGGACGAATGGGAAAAGCCTGCCGTGGTCGTCGGCATGGGCGGCTCTATCCCGATCGTCGGCGATTTCCAGAAGATGCTCGGGATGGATTCCCTGCTGGTCGGCTTCGGCCTCGTCGATGACCGTATTCATTCCCCCAACGAGAAGTACGACCTGAAGTCGTTCCACAAGGGTATCCGGTCCTGGGCCCGGATCATGGCGGCGCTCTGAGCGTGACGAGAACGGGACCGGCTTGCCGGTCCCCAAAAACGAAAAAGGCCGGGCAAGCCCGACCTTTCTACTCTCGATTCTGTCTGTGCCAGTACATCCGTGGTCACCCAGGAATCGAGACAGGCATTTCCGGCGCGTCCGCTTCAGGCAATGTGCCCATTGCGGCCCTGGCGATCATCATCGCTCCAACTGGTTAACATCTCGTAAAAGACGAATATGGTAACCGTTTCATCGATGGCGCGGTTTCCCGCATTTGCTCACTGCGCCGGAAATGCTGATGATCAGCAGATGGTAGCCTGATCGTTAATTTGCAATAGCTAACATAAAAAAAGGCCGGACAAGCCGGCCTTTCCGATCGCGTCTGCGCCAGACTTATGCAGCCTGCAGGTTGTCTGCAGCGACCTTGCCGGAGCGGCGGTCTGTGACGAGTTCGTACGACAGCTTCTGGCCGTCGTTGAGTGAACTCATGCCAGCGCGTTCAACAGCGGAGATGTGAACGAAAATGTCTGCTGAGCCATCATCCGGCTGGATGAAGCCATAGCCCTTGGTTGCGTTAAACCACTTTACGGTACCGGTAGCCATGTCGATGTCTTTCTCTTGCAAATAGCGGCGATGTTCCAGCGAACCGGAACGGGGTGGTCTCGTATTTGAAGGAAGGGTGTCGAGAGCACCGGAGGTGCTTAGAGCAGTCTTGTCTACAAATAGCGATGCGGGGGAGATAGAAGCGAGGTGCCTCTCTGTCAAGGTTTGCGGCTTACGCTAATTCTCGAGGATTCACCCAAAAAGCAGAAAACCCGGCGCGGGAGGAGGTGCGCCGGGTTTCCGAAACTGACCAGCAACCGGGAGGAGGAGGTGTTGCTAGTCCCATCGAAGAACGCTGGGAGGAGGAGTGCGTGCTTCGATGTTCTGATCATACAGTGGGCATGCCTGAAAAACAGCCTTAATTTTGCAGCGCAGCAATGCGATTTACGCATAGCTTCAGCTCTGACGTCGGGACGGCACCAAAGGCACAGGTCTTAAGCCGAAGCGGCGCAACGAAAAAGGCGGACGTCGATAGCGCCGGCGTCCGCCTTTCAAGGAGATAATCTATAGACGCTAAGTGTAGCGACGGTACCAGGCACTGCGGTTTTCGACCGACTGCGCGCCGACGAGATAACCGATCGCAAATCCGATCGTGCCGATCAGCGTAAAGAGCGTCGTTGCCGTGGCAGGATGTTCGCGGATCGCACCGGCGACTGTCGCGGCTTCGTCCTGGACATAGGAGGCGGCGGTTCCGGCACGCTCACTCAAGCGCGCGCTCAACGAAGCGATCTCGGCGCGCAAGGTGGCGATTTCCTGGCCCATCCTGTCGCTGTCGAGCTGGTCCAAGCTGCCCATCGGCTTCACGTTTCCTGTAGATTCGGCCATCGAAAGCCTCCATTTTGTTCCAGTTGATCCGTAAACGGGTCAACTGGCGATAGGTTCCACTTCAGGAACATTGCTCCATTCGCCAAGAACGAAGGTCATGCGCCGCGGCTCTCCGCGAGGATGTGAGCAAGTGACTCCAGCTTTTCCTTTTCGCTTAGCCCCTTTTGCATGGAATGCACCAGGATAAGGGCCAGAGCCTCGCCGTCTGGACTGGACTTGCTGATGTTGTGTTCAACACATGCTTGATCGAACACCTGCTGCAGCATGTTCAGTTGATCCGGATTGACCGGATTGCGAACCAGTTGTGTCGGCACACCAACCTCCCCATGCTGTTAAGCCGTGCAGGCTTTTTCGGACCCAGTCCCTGAGATATAAATGATCGCGCGAAAATTGGCTTTATAAAGGCCGTCTTGTGTAGAACTTACGCATGATGCGCAGCAATGTAAAATTGCCGTTACGAGCTGTCGCAGATCCCGAAGCTCGCTACCATTGTGATCCGAGCGACAGGACGGCAACAGACGGATCGCCGCCTGTTGCCGAATATAAGATCCGTTAAGCTGCTCCAGCGGGATCGCCGATCGGCATCAGGGCGGGATCGAGATTGGGGTCCTGCGGGTTCTTGGTGTCACCGGGATCCTGGGCAGGCGTGAGGGGCGGCTTGCCCTGTGTTCGGTCGGGAATGCCTGGCGTAGAGGTTGGCCCGCGAGGGGTTTCCGGCGCTGGGTTCTGGATGGGGTCTCTGTTCGGCATCGTCGTTCTCCCTTGTTGCTTATGCAGCCGAACGGTGCCGCCCGAGCATTGTTCCGAAATACCGTCTCGGGTTTTCTCAAACCCGCACAAGATCCCGCGGCGTTGTGACCATGGAACTTTTTCCAGCCCGAATGAAACTACCAGACGCCCGGGCGGTTATCTCCATCGTCAACCAAGGGAGAAAATCCATGAAAAACATTCTCGCAATCAGCTTTATGAGCTTGTCGCTGGCTGCCTGCACGGCGACCGAACGCGGCGCCGGCATTGGCGCGGCGACCGGAGCAGTGGTCGGCGGCGTCGCAACCGGCGACGTCCGTGGAGCCGCGGTTGGCGCAGCGGTGGGCGGTGCCGGCGGCGCACTGATCGGCAGCGTTCAGGACCAGCCAGGGCGCTGCTACTACCGCGACCGCTACGGCAACCGCTACGTGGATGAATGCCGCCGTTAGTCCTTTATTCGGGCCGACCACTTTGGTCGGCCCGGCCAGTCTCCCTTAACACCCCCTTAAATCGCCGCATTTAGAGTCCAGCGAAAGCTTGGGCGAATATCTGATCACCGGCCTTGGCCGGCTTTGAGAATTGGGGGCTACCGACGCGGCATGGCAGCCAAGGGCAAATCGCGACACAGGGTCGAACCGTCTTTCGAAGACGAGGACGATCACTTCGAGGACGATCTGCGGCTGGGGTCTGACGATCGGATTGTCGGCGGCCGCCCCAAGCGCAAGTCTGGCCCGCCGAAAAAGTCCACCGCCCCCAACTCCCGGAAGAAAAGCAAGGCGCGCCGCCAATCACGGGGCCTTTTTGCGCCGGTGCGCTCGCTCCTCTACTGGTGCGTGGTGCTTGGGATCTGGGCAGGCATCGCAGTTGGTGGTCTTGTCCTTTACTACGGCGCGCAGATGCCTGCCGCCAGCGCCTGGTCGATTCCCGATCGGCCGCCCAACATCAAGATCGTCTCTACCAACGGCTCGGTCATTGCCAACCGCGGCGCCACCGGCGGCGAAGCGCTGTCGCTGGAGGAGATGTCTCCGTTCATTCCGCAGGCGGTGATGGCGATCGAAGATCGACGTTTCTATTCGCATTTTGGCGTCGACCCGTTTGGACTGGCTCGCGCCTTCGTCAACAATCTGACCGGCCAGCCCATCCAGGGCGGCTCCACGATCACTCAGCAATTGGCGAAAAACCTGTTCCTGTCGCCGGAGCGCACCTTCGAGCGCAAGATCCAGGAAGTCCTCCTCGCCTTCTGGCTGGAACACAAGTTCAACAAGGACCAGATCCTGGCGATGTACCTGAACCGGGTCTTCTTCGGGTCGAATGCCTATGGCGTCGAGGCAGCCTCGCGCCGCTATTTCAATACATCGGCACGTGAGGTCAATCTCGGCCAGGCAGCATTGCTGGCAGGTCTTCTGAAGGCCCCATCGCGGCTGTCGCCGGCGCGCGATCCGGAGGCTGCCGAAGCGCGTGCCCAGGTGGTTCTCGGCGCGATGCAGGAAGAGGGCTATGTCACCGAGGACGAGATCAAGTCGGCGATGTCGCAGCCGCCGACGAAAGCGCGCAGCTACTGGTCCGGGGCCGAGCACTACGCCGCCGACATGGTTCTCGACGAGGTGACGAAACTCGTCGGCGAGGTGAAGCAGGATCTTGTCGTCGAGACGACGATCGACCTGTCGCTGGAGCGGAAGGCGGAGGAGACCCTGACGGACATCCTCGACGACGAGGGCAAGACGCTCAATGCGTCGCAGGCCGCACTCGTCTCGATGGATGCGACCGGTGCGATCCGCGCGCTTGTCGGCGGCAAGGATTATGCCCAGAGCCAGTTCAATCGGGCCGTGACGGCAAAGCGCCAGCCTGGTTCGGCCTTCAAGCCTTTCGTCTATGCCGCCGCGCTGGAAGCCGGCATCCGGCCGGATTCGATTCGCAACGACGCACCGGTGCGGATCGGTAAATGGACCCCGGAAAACTACGATCAGAAGTATCGTGGCGAGGTGACTGTTTCATCCGCGCTTGCCCAGTCGCTGAACACCATCGCTGCACAGCTCGTCATGGAGGTGGGACCCCAGGAGGTCGTCAGCCTCGCGCACCGGATGGGGATCGAGCAGGAGCTGCAGCCGAATGCCTCTATCGCGCTTGGAACATCTGAAGTGCCGCTGGTGGAACTGACGGCGGCCTATGCGCCCTTCATGAACGGCGGCTACAAGGCAACGCCGCACATCGTCCGCCGCATCCTCGATGCCGAGGGCAACACGATCTACGAGACGGGCTACGACAGCCCGCCGCGGGTGCTGAGCGAAACGGTAGTTGCCACGATGAACAGCATGTTGACGCGGGTCATCGAGAACGGAACCGGCAAGGCGGCAAAGCTCAAGGACTGGCAGGCGGCGGGCAAGACGGGCACCACCCAATCCTTCCGGGACGCGCTCTTCGTTGGCTACACCAGCGTCATGACCACCGGCATCTGGTTCGGCAATGACGACGGCACCTCGATGAAGAAGGTGACAGGAGGCGGCCTCCCCGCCAAGGCCTGGAAAGAATACATGACGGCAGCGCTGGACGGCTATTCGCCAACTCCACTGTTTGGAAGCCATGGCGGCTTCGACCTGCCGCCTGCGGCCGTCGAGCCGGAGCGCGAGCCGCCCAGCATCGGCGACATCATCTCCGGAGTGCTGCCCGGCGTCGGTCGGCAGGACGAGTATCCCGCTCCGCCGGCGGACGATGTCTATGTGGAAGGCCTGACGCCGGACCAGATGCCGGTGCGGGACTACCGCGAGTATCGCGGCCCCTATGATGATTTCGATGGTCGCCCCGTGCCACCCGCGGAGGTCGGCGGCAGGCCGATGCCGCCAGCGGATGTCGGCACGACCGCGTCCACACGTCCGCCGCGCCAGACGACGCTCTACGACCTGATCATGGGTCAGTGAGCCACAGGCTGCCGTGTTCACATTCCCGTGTTTTTTTGCAGACATCAGAGGCTTGTCCTGCCTTGCAGTCCAAAAAACCCGTCCTTATATACGCCGCATGACGCAGCGCATGCTGCGAGAATACAGTAGACCATCCCAGTCGAGGAACTGTCAGCGGAATGCCTGAGCGGGGTTCCGACGGTTCGCTTAAAGGAGAGAGAAAAAATGGCTAAAGTAATTGGCATCGACCTTGGTACGACGAACTCCTGCGTTGCCATCATGGATGGCAAGGACTCCAAGGTGATCGAGAACGCCGAAGGCGCTCGCACCACCCCTTCCATGGTCGCCTTCACCGAAGACGGTGAGCGTCTCGTCGGCCAGCCGGCGAAGCGTCAGGCCGTGACCAACCCGACCAACACCTTGTTTGCCGTCAAGCGCCTGATCGGGCGCCGCTATGAAGATCCGACCGTCGAGAAGGACAAGGGCCTTGTTCCGTTCGAGATCGTCAAGGGCGACAATGGCGACGCTTGGGTTCAGGCCCAGGGCAAGTCCTACTCCCCGGCCGAAATCTCCGCGATGATCCTTCAGAAGATGAAGGAAACCGCTGAATCCTATCTCGGCGAAAAGGTCCAGAAGGCCGTCATCACGGTTCCGGCCTACTTCAACGACGCCCAGCGCCAGGCCACGAAGGATGCCGGTCGTATTGCCGGTCTCGAAGTGCTGCGCATCATCAACGAGCCGACCGCGGCAGCGCTTGCCTATGGCCTGGACAAGACCGAAGGCAAGACGATCGCCGTCTACGACCTTGGCGGCGGTACCTTCGATATCTCGGTTCTCGAAATCGGTGACGGCGTCTTCGAAGTGAAGTCGACCAACGGCGACACCTTCCTCGGTGGCGAAGACTTCGACATGCGTCTCGTCGAGTATCTGGCGGCCGAGTTCAAGAAGGACAACGGCATCGACCTGAAGAACGACAAGCTTGCCCTGCAGCGCCTCAAGGAAGCTGCGGAAAAGGCGAAGATCGAACTGTCGTCCTCGCAGCAGACCGAAATCAACCTGCCATTCATCACCGCCGATGCTTCCGGTCCCAAGCACCTGACCATGAAGCTGACCCGCTCGAAGTTCGAAAACCTGGTCGACGACCTCGTTCAGCGCACCGTTGCTCCTTGCAAGGCAGCGCTGAAAGATGCCGGCGTCACGGCTGCAGAGATCGATGAAGTCGTGCTCGTCGGCGGCATGAGCCGCATGCCGAAGGTCCAGGAAGTCGTCAAGCAGCTGTTCGGCAAGGAGCCTCACAAGGGTGTTAACCCGGATGAAGTTGTCGCCATGGGCGCTGCCATCCAGGCCGGCGTTCTGCAGGGCGACGTCAAAGACGTTCTGCTTCTCGACGTGACGCCGCTCTCGCTCGGCATCGAAACGCTCGGTGGCGTCTTCACCCGCCTGATCGACCGCAACACGACGATCCCGACGAAG
This sequence comes from Rhizobium sp. PK7-22, assembly GCF_056530405.1. Lineage (NCBI taxonomy): Bacteria > Pseudomonadati > Pseudomonadota > Alphaproteobacteria > Hyphomicrobiales > Rhizobiaceae > Rhizobium > Rhizobium sp. PK7-22. Next base: position 882,334 of record NZ_CP096514.1, on the reverse strand, counting down.
AAGTCGCAGACCTTCTCGACCGCCGACGACAACCAGTCGGCCGTGACGATCCGCGTTTCCCAGGGCGAGCGTGAAATGGCGCAGGACAACAAGCTGCTCGGTCAGTTCGACCTCGTCGGCCTGCCTCCGTCGCCGCGCGGCGTGCCGCAGATCGAAGTAACCTTCGACATCGACGCCAACGGCATCGTCCAGGTGTCGGCCAAGGACAAGGGTACCGGCAAGGAGCAGCAGATCCGCATCCAGGCCTCCGGTGGTCTCTCCGATGCCGACATCGAGCAGATGGTCAAGGATGCCGAGGCGCATGCCGAGGAAGACAAGAAGCGTCGTGCCGGCGTCGAGGCCAAGAACCAGGCCGAAAGCTTGATCCACTCGACCGAGAAGTCGCTGGCTGATTACGGCGACAAGGTATCCGAGACCGACCGCAAGGCGATCGAGGATGCCCTGGGCTCGCTCAAGAGCGCCGTCGAAGCGTCCGAGCCGGATGCCGACGACATTCAGGCGAAGACGCAGACGCTGATGGAAGTGTCGATGAAGCTCGGCCAGGCGATCTATGAAGCCAGCCAGGCGGAAGGTGCCGAAGGCTCCGAGGGCGGCCAGAACGACGACGGTGTCGTCGATGCCGACTACGAGGAAATCAAGGACGACAAGAAGTCGGCCTGAGGTTTCCCGATGGCAAAGCTCAGAACATAGTCGACTAGAAATCCGGCTGCCATCGTGCAGCCGGAATCCTTTCGGGAGCCGTTACCTCCATGGCAAAAGCAGATTATTACGAAACCTTGGGTGTCGGCAGAACCGCTGACGAGAAGGAGCTGAAGAGCGCCTTTCGCAAACTCGCGCTGAAGTGTCACCCGGACAAGAATCCCGGCGACGCGGATGCCGAGAAGAAATTCAAGGAGATCAACGAGGCCTATGAGACCTTGAAGGATCCCCAGAAGCGTGCCGCCTACGACCGCTTCGGCCACGCGGCCTTCGAGTCAGGCGGAATGGGCGCCGCTGGCGGCGGCTTCGGCTCGGCCGGCCCCGGCGGCTTTTCCGACATCTTCGAAGACATCTTCGGCGAGATGATGGGCGGCGGTCGTGCGCGCCGGTCTTCGGGTGGCCGTGAACGCGGCGCCGACCTGCGCTACAACATGGAAATCACGCTTGAGGAAGCCTATGCCGGCAAGACGGCGCAGATCCGGGTTCCGACCTCGATCACCTGCGACCTCTGCTCCGGTTCCGGCGCCAAGCCCGGGACGCAGCCGAAGACCTGCGCCACCTGCCACGGCTCCGGGCGTGTCCGTGCCAGCCAGGGCTTCTTTTCCGTCGAGCGCACCTGTCCGACCTGCCACGGTCGTGGCCAGACGATCACCGACCCCTGCACCAAGTGCCACGGCCAGGGCCGCATCGCCGAAGAACGGTCGCTGTCGGTCAACATTCCGTCGGGCATCGAGGACGGCACCCGCATCCGCCTGCAGGGCGAGGGCGAGGCTGGAACGCGCGGCGGACCGACCGGCGACCTCTACATCTTCCTGTCGGTGAAGCCGCACGAATTCTTCCAGCGGGACGGAGCGGATCTCTTCTGCACCGTGCCGATCTCGATGACGACGGCAGCCCTCGGCGGCACCTTCGACGTCGGCACGCTGGACGGCACGAAGTCGCGGGTCACGGTTCCGGAGGGCACGCAGCCGGGCAAGCAGTTCCGTCTCAAGGGCAAGGGCATGCCGGTGCTGCGCTCTGCGCAGACGGGTGATCTCTACATCCAGATCCAGATCGAGACGCCGCAGAAGCTGACGAAGCGCCAGCGAGAACTGCTGCAGGAATTCGACGAGATCTCCTCGAAGGAAAACAATCCGGAATCCACCGGCTTCTTCGCCCGGATGAAGGAATTTTTCGAAGGCTGAGGTCGTACGGTCCCAAGCCTGAATATCATGCCGAAAAGGGCAGCCCGGAGCTGCCCTTTTTCAGATCGGTCTTCCGGTCAGTAATGCGGCGGCCGGGTGTTGGCCGGCGCGTCGAGCGAGCTTTCCTCGATGGCCTGGAAGCGTTCCACCAGGCGATCGAGCTTTGCCCGCATCTGTTCGACGATCCTCCACTGGTCGGCCAACTGATCGGACAGTTCGTCGATCACCTTTGCCTGATGGGCGGCAAGCTCTTCCAGCCGCATGATCCGTTCGTCATGGTCCGCCACAGCATGTCCTTCGCATTGCCCGCTGGTGCCGCCTTCGTTCAGGCGCTCAAGATCGCGTCTTGCGCTCGTAGGGCATCAGCATGATGGCCGAGGCTGTTACAGCACCGCCGAAGGTAAATGCAAGCGGCGCCGCCATCATCGCGAAGGACAGCACCGGCATCTGTGCCCGGACGATGTGGGTTCCGAGCCCATAGAGATTGAACCAGACGAGGGCAGAGGCCAACGCCACTCCGAGCCCCATTCCGAAGGCCGCGTTGATTGCCAGGAACCACAGCATCTCCCGATGGTCGCGCCGCGCTTCCTCCGGGGTCATGTCGTCATGTTCCAGCATGGTTGCCTCCTTGACAGATAACTGAGCCTATCCCTCCACCCTACCCGTGTCGCGCGTGAAACCGGCCAGTCTGAAAGAAGTTCCCGGGAGTTCGACCGGGTTCTCGTCAAGCGCGTCGTTGCGGCATCGAAAGAGACCATGGCGGTGCATGCTTGCCATGGCGACGGATAACGCTTAGCTCCCTCTGAGGACGCAAGCAGACATTCATGGCCCAGAAGATCTTTCTCTCGCAGTTGAAGCTTACCGACTTCCGGAACTACACGGAGGCGAGCCTGACGCTCGACGAACGGCATGTGGTGCTGACCGGCGAAAACGGCGCCGGCAAGACCAACCTGATGGAAGCCGTTTCCTTCCTTTCTCCCGGACGGGGTCTTCGCCGGGCGGTTCTCGCCGACGTGACGCGGGTCGGCGCCGAGGGCGGCTTCTCCATCTTCACGCGGCTTGACGGCATGGAGGGCGAGGTGGCGCTCGGAACCGGGATCGATGGCGAGGGTGAGACCTCCGTGCGCCGGCTGCGGATCAACGGCACCCCGGCGAAATCGACAGAGGAGCTGTCGGACCATCTCAGCGTGCTGTGGCTGACGCCGGCCATGGATGGTCTCTTCACCGGCCCGGCCGCCGACCGCCGTCGGTTTCTCGACCGCCTCGTCCTGTCGATCGATCCGTCTCATGGGCGCCGTGCAGGCGATTTCGAACGGACGATGCGCAACCGCAATCGTCTTTTGTCGGAGGGGCGCTACGACCCCTCCTGGCTTTCCGCTATCGAAGCGCAGATGGCGGGTCTGGGGATCGCCATGGCCGCCGCCCGGCAGGAAATGCTCGGCCTGTTGCGGACCCTGTCGGCCGCCTCGGAAGAAACGCCTTTCCCCTCCCCGGTGCTGGCACTGGAAGGCTTCCTGGATGATGTCCCCGAGGGACCGGCGGCCGATCTGGAAGACCTCTATCTCGCCATGCTGCGCGACGGCCGCGGGCGCGACGCTGCGGCAGGCCGGACGCTGGAGGGGCCGCACCGGAGCGACCTGCAGGTCCGTCACCGGGAAAAGGACATGGATGCCGCACGCTGTTCCACCGGCGAACAGAAGGCCCTGCTGATCGGTCTTGTCCTGGCGCATGCGCGTCTTACCGCCAATATGACGGGCTTTGCACCTGTCCTTCTCCTCGACGAAATTGCCGCGCATCTGGACGAGGGGCGTCGGACCGCCCTGTTCAACCTGATCCATGACCTCGGTGGCCAGTCCTTCATGACCGGGACCGACCGGTCGATGTTTTCGACGCTCGCAGACCGGGCGCAATTCTTTACGGTCGATGGCGGCAGCGTCCGCTCCTAGCAACCGCTTCCCCGTGACCGGCAGGGCTGCTAGGAACAAGCATGGAACTGACCCCGGACGAAATCGAACGCTATCGTCGCCACATCCTGCTGCCTGAGATCGGCGGCGCGGGACAACAGCGCCTCAAGAGTGCCCGCGTGCTGGTGATCGGCGCCGGCGGCCTCGGAGCGCCGGTGCTCGAGTATCTGGCGGCTGCGGGCGTAGGGACGCTCGGCATCGTCGACGACGACGTCGTCTCGCTTTCCAACCTGCAGCGGCAGGTCATCCACGACACCGGCACAGTGGGTGCGGCCAAGACCGCCAGCGCGCGGGCCGCCATCGCCAGGCTCAACCCCGCCATCCGGGTCCTCGATTACGAGGAGCGGTTCTCCCTGGACTGGGCGTCCTTGCATCTGCCGCGATTCGACCTGCTGATCGACGGCTCCGACAATTTCGATACCCGCTATGCCGCGGCAGACGCCGCAGCAGAGGCGCGCATACCGCTGGTGACGGGCGCTGTCGGCCGCTTCGACGGTTCGCTGACGGTGCTGATGCCCTATGCAGCCTCGCCCGACGGAACTGCCCATCCGCATTACCGTGACCTTTTCCCGGAGAAGCCGCCGGAGGGGCTGATCCCTTCCTGCGCCGAGACCGGCGTGATCGGCGCGCTGACCGGCGTCATGGGAACACTGATGGCCATGGAGGCGATCAAGCTCATCACCGGCATCGGCGAGCCGCTGGTCGGGCGACTCCTTCTCTATGATTCGCTGACGGCCCGGTTCGACACGATCCGCTACAAGCGACGGCCTGCGGAGACGGGCAAGACATGATCGAGATTGTCCGCATAGGTTCCGGTTTCGACCGCTGGGACGAGCTCCTGGCGCTCGTCCATTCCGCGTTCGCCTCCATGGACGGCGTCATCGATCCACCCTCGTCTGCCAAGGGACTGACGCCTGTTTCGCTGGCGGAGAAGGCAAGAACGGAGATCGCCTTCCTCGCCGTGGAGGACGGGCAACTGCGGGGCTGCATCTTCTGTCGGCCGGAGCTTCCGGACTGCCTCTATATCGGCAAGCTTGCGGTTCACCCGGACGCCCAGGGCAAGGGGCTTGGGCGGCGGTTCTTGGCAGAAGCCGAAGCGGCAGCGCAAGAGCGCGGGTGCAGCCGGCTGCGTCTGGAGACCCGCATCGAACTCACCGGCAATCATGCGACGTTTGCCCATTGGGGCTTCGTGAAGACGGCGGAGAAGTCTCATCCCGGCTATGACCGCGTGACCTTCATCGAAATGGTGAGAACACTGGACGCCACGCCACCGGTATCGGCCGACTGACATCCGCGCCGGCCAATTGCCTCAGGACCGTCCCGGCAGGACGCGGTTGGGAGGCCTGTGGCCGTCGAAGAAGGTGCGGATGTTGATGATCACCTTGTCGCCCATGTCGATCCGGCCTTCGATCGTCGCCGAGCCCATATGCGGCAGGAGAACCACCCGGCCCTCGTTGGCAAGCTTGATCAGCTTCGGATCGATGGCCGGCTCGTTCTGGTAGACGTCGAGCCCTGCCCCGGCAATCTCGCCGTCGCGCAGAAGCTGGATCATCGCCGCCTCGTCGATGATGTCGCCGCGGGCGGTGTTGACGATCAGGGCGGTCGGCTGGATCAGCGCCAGTCGTCGCGCCGACAGCAGATGGAAGGTCGCCGGGGTCGAGGGGCAGTTCACCGAGACGATGTCGACGCGCGCCAGCATCTGGTCGAGGCTGTCCCAATAGGTCGCCTCCAGTTCTTCCTCCGTCTCCGGATTGGCGCGCTTGCGGTTGTGGTAGTGGATGGCGAGGCCGAAGGCCTTGGCGCGGCGTGCAACCGCCGTGCCGATGCGGCCCATGCCGACGATGCCGATGCGCTTGCCCCAGATCCGGCGACCCAGCATCCAGGTCGGCGACCAGCCGGCCCAGTCACCGGGATGGTCGGTCAGGATTCGCGCGCCTTCCGTCAGTCGCCGGGAAACGGCGAGGATCAGCGCCATCGTCATGTCGGCGGTATCTTCGGTCAGCACATTGGGGGTGTTGGTGACGGTGATGCCCTTCTTCGCCGCGGCATCGACATCGATGTGGTCGGTGCCGTTGGAGAAACTGGCGATGAGCTTGAGGTTCGGGCCCGCTTCGTCGATCAGAGCCTGGTCGATGCGATCCGTGACCGTCGGCACCAGCACGTCCGCAGCCTTCATCGCCGCCGCCAATTCAGCGCGGGTGCGCGGCGTGTCGTCGATGTTCAGCTCCGCGTCGAAGAGCTCGCGCATGCGCGTTTCGACGGCGTCCGGCAGCTTCCGGGTGATGTAGACCTTGGGCTTCTTCTTGGGCGTCATGGCGTCGTGTTCAGAGGTCCTTAACCAAGTGGCGCGATATTCAGTCTATCCAGGGCGTTTCTACCAGACCCGTCGCCGAAGACAAACAAAACCTCTTGCGAGGCGGCTGTCTTGGCTGCGCCCGCCAACGATCCCTCCATCACCGGCGCAACCGGTGCGGCAGAAGCTGGAACGGCACGCATGCGAAGCGTCATTCTGAAAATACTCATGGCAACCCTGATCGGCCTCGGCCCTGCGGCCTTCGGGTCTGCGCCGGCAATGGCCCAGGGCGCGGCCAAGGGCGCCAGCGGGCTGCCGCTTCCCCGGTTTGTCAGCCTGAAGTCGGCGCGGGTCAACATCCGCATCGGTCCGAGCACCGATTACCCCGTTGCCTGGATGTACATGAAATCGGGCACGCCGATGGAGATCATTCAGGAATACGACAACTGGCGCCGGGTGCGCGACGCCGACGGGACCGAAGGCTGGGTCAACCAGGCGCTGCTCTCGGGCGAGAGGACGGCCGTTGCAGCGCCATGGATGCGCGAGAAGGGCGAGGTCTTCGTCAACATGCGCCGAGAGCCCCAGAGTTCGGCAGCAGTCGTCGCCAAGCTTCAGCCCGGTGTCGTGATCGTGATGGACGAGTGCAACGGCGACTGGTGCCATGCCTCGGCCGGAGGCGCCGAGGGCTGGGTCAGCCAGGAAGAGGTCTGGGGGGCCTATCCTGGGGAAGCCTTCAAGTAGCCCCCTATAGGAGCCCTTCGCGGGCCGCGGCATCCTTCAGCGATTCCATCGGCCGCGGGCCGATCTGCTGGATGACGATGGCCGCCGCCAGGCAACCGAGCTTGCCGCAATCTTCGAGCGAGCGTCCCTGGGTGTAGCCAAAGAGGAAGCCGCCGGCGAAGAGATCGCCCGCTCCCGTCGTGTCGACAACGTCGGGGACCTTGAAGGCATCGATCTTGATGCGCTCCTCGCCCCGCACGATGATGGCCCCCTCCTCGCTGAGGGTCACGGCGGCGAGCTTGCAGTCTGCAGCGATCTTCGTCAGCGCCAGCTCGAAATCCTCGGTCTCATAGAGCGACAAGGCTTCCTGCTTGTTGGCGAAAACGATGTCGACCGTGCCTGAGCGCATGAGGTCGAGGAACTCGGCACGGTAGCGCCCGACGCAGAAGGGATCCGAAAGCGTCATCGACACTTCACGACCATTCTCGTGGGCAATGCGGGCGCATTCGAGGATCGCTTCCTTGGCGCGCGGCGGATCCCAGAGATAGCCTTCGAAATAGGTCACCTTGGAATCGGCCACCACCTGCGGCTCTACATCCTGCGGCCCCAGTTCGACGCAGGCGCCGAGATAGGTGTTCATCGACCGCTCGCCATCAGGCGTCACAAAAATCATCGATCGTGCCGTGGGCGGATGGATGCCGTCGGGCTTGGTCTCGTAATGCACGCCCTGGGCGCGGATATCATGCTGGAAGATGGTGCCCAACTGGTCCTCGGCCACTTTGCCGAAATAGGCAGCCTTGCCGCCCAGTCCGGCGATGCCGGCAGCGGTATTGCCCGCCGACCCGCCCGACGCTTCAACAGCGGGACCCATCTTCGAATACAGCAGTTCGGCGCGCTCGGCATCAATGAGGTTCATCGCGCCCTTGATGATGTCGTTTTCGCTGAGAAAACGGTCATCGCAACGTGCGATGATGTCGACAATGGCGTTGCCGACCGCGAGAACGTCGAATTTGGACATCCAGTCAAGCCCTTCCTGATTTGCTCTTACCAATCCTGCCCTCTTCTCGCACATGCGAAGCAAAAACCCTAGAGGCGGCCGATAGGAATTGGCGCGGCAGCCGTCTCTCGCCGGCTGCACATTTGTGACGTTCGTTGAGATGGTTTAAAGGCCGTAGACCCTCCCCTTGAAAGTCTCCCCCCGTGTCCTCCACTATCGTCAACGTTGCCCCTGTCTTCCTGCTCATCCTGATCGGCTGGCTCGTCGCCCGCTTGCGCGTCCTCAACGAGGCGACCGGCGATGCGCTGGGCGAATTCGTCTTCAAAATCGCCGTGCCGATGCTGATCTTCCACACGCTGGCAGATGCGCATTTCCAAGGCGCTTCACCCTTCCGGCTCTGGGGCGCCTATTTCGCTGGCGTCGCCGTCACCTGGACGGCAGGGCATCTGGTCGCCAGGCATGTGTTCGGGCGCGACGCCAAGATCGGCGTCATATCCGGAATGTCGGCGGCCTTCGCCAACAACGTCTTCATCGGCCTTCCACTGGTCGGTCGCTCCGTCGGCGAGGACGGACTGGTGGCCCTGTCCATCCTGCTTGCCATCCACCTGCCGCTGATGATGATCGTCGGAACGATCCTGATGGAACGCGCCGCCGTCCTGGTCAGTGGCGGCGAAAGGCGCGGCCTGCGGGCCATCCTGAAGCAGGTGGGCTCGAACCTCGTCCGCAACCCGCTGGTGATCGCGCTGGCCGCGGGGCTTGTGTTCAATCTCTCCGGACTGACGCTAACACCGGTCCTCAGCACTGTGGTGACGCAGCTGTCGAGCGCTGCCGGGCCGGCCGCCCTGATCTCGATCGGCATGGCGCTGACAAAATACCCGGTGCGCGGCAACATCGGGCTGACCGGCGCCATCGCCGCCCTGAAACTGTTGCTGCTGCCGGCTGCGGTCTACGCCATGAGCCGGCTTCTGGGCTTGAGCCCGGAATGGACGGCGGCAATGGTCCTCACCTCCTCGGTGCCCACGGGCATCAATGCCTGGCTGATTGCCCACCGCTTCCAGTCCGGCCAGAACATCGCCGCCTCGACGATCAGCGTGACGACGGCTTTCGGAATCATATCCGTCAGCTTCTGGGCCTGGCTCCTGGGGTGAGGCGAGCCGACGCCGCGTGATCGACTTGCTCAGGCCAGACGCAAAAAAGCCCGGCACGATGGCCGGGCTCAATTCCAAGATGATGATGGAAACCTTAGTTGTTCGGAGCCGGCTGCTGGCCAGTTGCCGTGCCGGGCTGCGTGATCGGCGGGGCCTGATCTGCAGTGGGCTCGGCCTGCTGAACGGCAGGCGCCGGAGCTTCCCCGCCTGGGCCAGGTGCCTGCGCGGCAGGCTGCACGTCGCCGGCGGCAGGAGCCGCGCCTTCGGCAGCTGGTGCAGCACCCTCGGCGGCCGGTGCCTCGGCTGCAGGGGCAGCGCCCTCAGCGGCAGGCGGGGCACCCTCAGCAGGTGCGGCTGCTTCTGCTGCGACCGGTTCCGGAAGAGGAGCGGGACTGTCAGCCTGACCACGGAGGTAGGCGATGACGTTGGCGCGTTCCTCGTCAGCTTTCAGGCCGGCAAAGCCCATGGACGTGCCCGGAACATGCTGCTTCGGCGCTTCTAGGAAATAGCTCAGGTGGTCATAGTCCCAGACGACAGAGCCGCCCTCGGAAAAGTCGCGCATACCGGCGGAGTAGCTGAAGCCTTCATGCGAGGCGATCGGACGGTTGACCACACCCCAGAGGTTCGGACCGACCTTGTTTGCGCCCCCCTGTTCGGAGGTGTGACAGCTCTGACACTTCCTGAAGGACGACTCACCGGCAGCAGCATCGGCGCTGGCCAGAAGCGTTGCAATCGGAACCGCAGCCACTTCTTCAGCGGCGCCGGCGTCAGCTCCGGATTCCGCAGCGACGATGGCAAAGCCTTCCTGTTCCGGCGCTTCCGAATGCCAGATGCCTTCAGAAGCAATCGAAACCGTCATCATGACGAAAACGGTGGCAAGAAATGCTCCTACCGCCATGTTCACGTATGAGTTCATTTGCAAACGCTCCTTTGCCACCGCCAGGTACAGGCGGGCCATCTTGAAATCGCGCGGAACCTATGTCTTTTGCATTGCCGTTGCAACACGATTATAGGCGGGCGCCTGAGACTTTTTGACACTGTTCGCCGCGCTTTTGAAGGCTCTTGATGACTGAAATTGCTCCTGAACGGACCCTTGTGCTGATTCCGGCACGCATGGCTTCCACAAGACTGCCCGGCAAGCCGCTTGCCGACATCGCAGGACTGCCGATGATCGTCCAGGTCGCCCGACGGGCGCAGGAGGCGAGGGTCGGGCGAATCATCGTCGCCGTCGACCATCAGGAGACCTACGATGTCGTGGCGGCGGCAGGTTTCGAGGTGGTCATGACGCGAGAGGATCACCAGTCGGGCTCGGATCGCATCTTCGAGGCGATGCAGAAGGCCGATCCCGAGGGCCGGGTGGAATTTGTCATCAACGTCCAGGGCGACCTGCCGACGATCGATCCCGAATCGGTGCGTGCCGCCCTGCGCCCCCTCGAGGATGCGAAGGTGGATATCGCAACGCTTGCGGTCGCAATCAGCGACGAACACGAGAAAACCAATCCGAATGTCGTGAAGGTGGTCGGTTCGCCGACGTCCGACACACGATTGCGCGCACTCTATTTCACCCGCGCCACCGCACCCCATGGCCCCGGCCCCCTCTACCATCATATTGGCCTCTATGCTTATCGCCGTGCAGCGTTGGAGCGTTTCGTCTCGCTGGGTCCCTCGCCGCTGGAAAAACGCGAGTCGCTGGAGCAGTTGCGCGCGCTCGAAGCCGGCATGCGTATCGATGTCGAGATCGTTGACTCGGTTCCGCTCGGTGTCGATACTCCGGCCGATCTTGAAAAGGCCCGCGCGATCCTCGCCAGCCGATCCTCCTGAGGCGCTCCCCATGATGCAGACCACCAACAAGATCGCCTTCCAGGGCGACTTCGGCGCCAATTCCGACATGGCCTGCCGGGACATGTTTCCCGCCATGGAGCCGCTCCCCTGCCCGACCTTCGAGGATGCCTTCACGGCGCTCGAAACCGGCGAGGCGGATCTGGCGATGATCCCCATCGAGAACACGATTGCCGGGCGCGTCGCGGACATCCACTACCTGCTGCCGGACTCGCGCCTGCACATTGTCGGCGAGTATTTCATGCCGATCCGCTTCCAGTTGATGGTGCTGCCGGGCGTGATGCGCGACGAGATCCGCACCGTCCACAGCCATATCCATGCGCTGGGCCAGTGCCGAAAGATCATCCGCTCGAACGGCTGGAAGGCGGTGGTGGCGGGCGACACCGCCGGCGCGGCCAAGCTGGTCTCAGAGGCCGGCGACCGTTCGATGGCAGCCCTTGCGCCACGCCTTGCTGCCGACCTCTACGGGCTGGAGATCCTGGCGGAGAACGTCGAGGACACCGAAAACAACGTGACGCGGTTCGTCGTGCTGTCGCGGGACGAGACATGGGTGGCGCGGGAGGACGACCACGAAGTGATCGTCACCACCTTCGTCTTCAACGTCCGCAATATTCCGGCGGCGCTCTACAAGGCCATGGGCGGGTTTGCCACCAACGGCGTCAACATGACGAAGCTGGAAAGCTACCAGCTCGGCGGCAAGTTCGTGGCCACGCAGTTCTATGCGGACATCGAAGGCCATCCGGACGACGCGGCGGTGCGCCGGGCACTCGAGGAGCTGCGCTTCTTCTCCGAGAAGGTCCGCATCCTCGGCGTCTACAAGGGCCACCCCATGCGCGGAGCGCTGCAGAAGCCCTGATGGGCGGATCCGACCGGCCTAGCGTGGCCAGTCGATCCAGTCGCGGATCAGGCGGTGCGCAATGGCGCCGGCCGGCGGAGCGAAGGTGGTGCCGTCACCCGGCTGAGCCTCCAGGATGCGCGCCACCTCTTCGCGGGAGAACCAGCGGCAGTCGGCGATTTCCTGTTCGTCGATCTTGATCTCGGTCGACGCCGCCTCGGCAAAGCAGCCGATCATCAGCGAATGCGGCATCGGCCAGGGCTGCGAGGCGTGGTAGCGGACGCGCCCGGTGCGAATGCCGGCCTCCTCGAAAGTTTCCCGACGCACCGCATGCTCGATGGTCTCGCCCGGTTCGACGAAGCCCGCCAGACAGGAATACATGCCCTCCTGGAAATGATGGCTGCGCCCGAGCAGGCATCGGTCCTGCTCCTCGTCCACCGTCAGCATGATGACGACGGGATCGGTGCGGGGAAAGGTCATGTTCTCGCAGGCGGTGCAGACGCGGCGATAGCCTCCGATCCGGCTTTCGGTTTTTCCGCCGCACTTGCCACAGAAACGATTGCCGGCGTTCCAGTTGATGAGGGCCACTCCCTGCGCCGCCTCGCCGAGGAGCTCCTCGTCCAGCAGGCCGTCGCGAAAGAGCGCGCGCGCCTCGGTGGGCTTGAAATGCGCCGCGAGCTCTTCAGGGGGAATGCCCACGGGGACCGCGATGCGCGGTTCGCCGTTCTCGCGGTAGCCCAAAAGGACCGCATTTTCCAGATCCGGCTGCAGTTCCGGCAGTTCGTAAGCCGCAAAAAGGGGATCGAGGATCAGGCCGTCGTGCTTCAGGATCAGCCGGCTGCCGGTGAAGGCGAGAATGTGGGTGCCCTCGACCTTCAAAGCCGCTTCGAGGCAGCCCTCGTCGCGATATTCCGACTGCCTGTCGAGCGTGTTGCCCGCAAAGGCCGTGAGGCGGCTTGGTTCAGGGTGTGGGGTGTCGGTGGCAAAAAGGGATGCAGTCATGTCAGAGGGCTTCAACCAGTTTCTTGAGGAGGTCCTGCTTCTTTGCGTCGTCGGCGTAGGGCTCGGCGCTGCCGTAGCCCCAGATCGGACCCGGCCAGTTCGGATCGCCTTCCTGTCGCGCAATGATATGAACGTGCAGCTGCCCGACGATATTGCCCAGCGCGCCGACGTTGATCTTGCCGGCGCCGGTTGCTTTCTTCAAAGCGGCGGCCACGGAATTGGTCTCGAAGGTCAACAGCGTCTGATCGAGCGGCGTGAGTTCGAAGATCTCGCTGATGCCTTGCCGCTGCGGCACCAGCATCATCCACGGCCAGCGGCTGTCCTTCATCAGGCGCAGCTGGCAAAGACCCAGGACAGTCACCCGTTCCGAATCCCGCTCGAGCCTCTCGTCCAGCGCAAAATCCTTCAACGTCCGTTCTCCTCTCTCTAAAGCCTAGCAGTTTTTTACAGGCTTCGCTTGCATTTGCGAGCGTAATCGCCGATATGTGCGGCGGGAGGTTGGTGGTGGACGAGCCACTCGCCAACCGGGTCAGGTCCGGAAGGAAGCAGCCCTAACGAGCCCGGCACGGGTCACCGTGCCAGCCTCCCACCTTCTACCATCTTGGTCAGCTTCCGGTCCGGTCAAGAGGCTGGAACGGCCCGCGCAGGCTGGCAGGACTCATGAACGACACCGGCCCCACCTCGACGGCATTTCCACCCCCAGGCAGCGGCTACCGCGTTCTGGCGCGGAAGTACCGCCCCAAGGACTTCTCCGACCTGATGGTCGGCCAGGAGCCGATGGTGCGCACGCTCACCAACGCCTTCGAGACCGGGCGCATCGCGCAGGCCTATATGCTGACGGGCGTTCGCGGCGTCGGCAAGACGACCACTGCCCGCATCCTGGCCCGCGCGCTCAATTACAAGACGGACGACATCGACCGGCCGACGATCGACCTGCGCATCCCGGGCGAACACTGCCAGGCGATCATGGACGGTCGCCATGTCGACGTCATCGAGATGGACGCCGCCTCGCACACGGGCATCGACGATATCCGCGAGATCATCGAGCAGGTGCGCTATCGCCCGGTTTCGGCGCGCTACAAGGTCTATATCATCGACGAAGTCCACATGCTCTCGACGCAGGCCTTCAACGGCTTGCTGAAGACGCTGGAAGAGCCGCCGGAGCATGTGAAGTTCATCTTCGCGACCACCGAGATCCGCAAGGTGCCGATCACCGTCCTGTCGCGCTGCCAGCGATTCGACCTGCGCCGCATCAGTGCCGCCGACCTCGTCCACCTGTTTTCGACCATTGCCAAGATGGAGGGCATTGCCGCGGAGCCGGAGGCCCTGTCGATGATCGCCCGTGCTGCGGAAGGGTCTGCGCGCGACGGCCTGTCGCTGCTCGACCAGGCGATCGCCCACGGCGGCGGCAGTGTCGAGGCGGAGACCGTGCGCAGCATGCTGGGCCTCGCCGACCGGGCGCGGATCGTCGATCTTTTCGAACATATCGTCCGGGGCGATGTCGCGGCGGCGCTCTCCGAATTCGCCATCCAGTACCAGGCAGGCGCCAACCCGGTGGTGGTGCTGAGCGATCTCGCCGACTTCACGCATCTCGTGACCCGCTTCAAATATATTCCGGAAGCCGCGCAGGACCCTTCGCTGAGCGAGGTCGAGCGTGTGCGCGGGGAAGAATTCGCCAATGCCGTGGCGGTCAGCACGCTGTCCAGGATCTGGCAGATGTTGCTCAAGGGCATTCCCGAAGCCGAGAATTCCTCACGCCCTGCCGGCGCCACCGAAATGGTGCTGATCCGGCTCAGCCATGCCGCGCATCTGCCGCCACCGGAGGATGCCGCCCGGCGGCTGAGCGACTTCAGCAATGGAGAGGCGCGCGGATCGGCTTCACCCCCCGCCAACGGCGGCGGCGCCCGGGCCCAGCTTGCCGCACCGCCTTCGCTGACGGCGCAGCCCATGGCCATGCCCTCGGCGCAACGCGGCAACGGCGGGCCGACGGCCATGCTGAAGACCGTTCCGACCCCGGAAGCGCATGTCATGCCGGTCGGCCGCACCGAGGCCCAGCCTGCCGACAAGCCGGCGCCGAAGGTGGCGGTCAACTCCATCCAGGACATCGTCGACCTCTGCGCCAAGAACCGCGACGCCAAGCTGAAGGCTCTGGTGCGCAACTTCGTGCGGCTGGTGAAGATCGATCCCGGCCGTCTCGAGATCCGCATGACCGAGGGCGGCCCCGGCACGCTGCCGGGCGAACTCGGCGTCAAGCTCAAGGAATGGACCGGCATCCACTGGATCGTCAGCCTGAGCAAGGAAGCGGGCGAACCGACGCTTGTCGAAGCCGACAATTCTGCTCGGGAGGCAAGGCTCACCGATGCGCGGGCCGATCCGGACGTGGCCGCCATCCTGGCGCAGTTCCCGGGCTCACGCATCACCGATGTGCGCATCCGTGTGACCGAAGACGAGATCGAAGAGGGTGACGTTGTGCCACCGGCTGCGGCCGAATCCGCCGAGGGGGACATCCTGCCCGGCGACGACATCGAATTGTAAGAGAAGGATATCCCGATGCGCGACATCATGGGCATGATGGGCAAGGTCAAGGAAATGCAGGCCAAGATGGAGAAGGTGCAGGCAGACATCGCCGCCCTCGAAGTCGAAGGCAAGTCCGGCGGCGGCCTCGTGACCGTGCGCCTGAACGGCAAGGGCGAAATGCTCGGCGTCAAGATTGATCCGTCGCTCTTCAAGGAAGAAGACGTGGAGATCCTCGAGGACCTCGTGGTTGCGGCCCATCAGGACGCCAAGGGCAAGGCGGAAACGGCCGCGGCCGAGATGACCAAGGACCTGACGGCCGGCCTGCCGATCCCGCCCGGCATGAAGCTGCCGTTCTAAAGGCGCCTCAGGCGGCCTCCACCAGGGTTCGCAAACGGCTGGCAATGGGTGCGGCCATGAAGCGGTCGCGCACGTCGGCCGGCATCTTTCGGCCAAAAGTCGCCAGAACTTCCGGCATCAGCACCCGTTCACCGTCATAGGGCTCCCAGCGAACGGCTTCGCCTGCGGCAAGCATGCCGCTCTGCAGGACGCGGCAGTAGATGCCGGGACGGCCGGCGGCGGCATAGCGCTTGACGAACATCGGGTCGCTCATCTTGGCGGCGAAAGTGGCGCAGGGTATCCGGGCGGAGCTTGCCTCCAGCACGACGCCGCCTTCAAAGTGGAAGCGGTCTCCCACCGAGACCTCCCGGTTGTCGAGACCTTCGACGACCAGGTTTTCGCCGAACAAGCCGGGCGGCAGATCGCGCCCGAGCTCCGCGGCCCACCAGTCCAATGTCAGCGAGCCCTCCAGCAGGACGGCCTGATCCGGCCCGCCGTGATGCTTGCGGTTGCAGACCGCATCGCCCACCAGCCCCTCCGCATCCACCACGATCGGCACATTGAGCGCCGTCTTGTTGATCCCGGTCTTGTAGCTCTTGCCGGGCAGAACCTCCGGACGTCCGAGACAAATGGCGGTGAGTTTCATCAATGCGGCCTTTCGGGCGATTCCGTTCCGGCAAGTTATCAGCTAAAAGCCCCGCATGGCAAAACGCGTGACCGGTCCCGAAATCGAGAAACTCATCCAGCTGCTGGCAAAAGTGCCGGGCCTTGGGCCCCGCTCCGCCCGCCGCGCCGCCCTTCACCTGATCAAGAAGAAGGAGCAGTTGCTCGGCCCTCTGGGGCTGGCGATGGGCGACGCCTACGACAAGGTCAAGGTCTGCTCGCGCTGCGGCAATGTCGATACGGTCGACCCCTGCACCGTCTGCACCGATACCCGGCGCGACCAGACGATGATCATCGTCGTCGAGGATGTCTCCGACCTCTGGGCGCTGGAGCGGGCCGGCGCGATGAACGCGGCCTACCATGTGCTCGGCGGCACGCTGTCGCCGCTCGACGGGATCGGCCCCGACGATCTCAACATCCGCGGACTGATCGACCGGGTGCAGGAGGGCGGCATCAAGGAGATCATCATCGCCGTAAATGCGACCGTCGAGGGGCAGACCACAGCCCACTATATAACCGACCAGCTGGCCGGTCTGGAGATCAAGATCACGCGGCTTGCGCACGGGGTCCCGGTGGGCGGCGAGCTCGACTATCTCGACGAGGGAACATTGACGGCTGCATTGCGCGCCCGAACCGTGATCTGAGGAGACCCCATGAGCAAGTTTATCCGGGCGTTCGCCGTCCTGCTCGCCCTGCTTCCGCTTCCGGCGACCGCTGCATCGCGAGCGGAGGTAGAAAACCAGTTCCAGCGATGGATCGCCGGCGATCTTGCGGCCGAGGCCAAGCGCAGCGGCATTTCCGACGGGACGCTGAGGGCCGCCCTGAACGGCGTGTCGCTCGACTGGGACCTGCCGGATCTGGTGCCGCCGGGAAGCACGCCGCCGCGGCAGCAGAACCAGAGCCAGGCGGAGTTCTCGTCACCCGGCGCCTATTTTGCCGAGAACCGACTGCAGGGGCTGGCCGCCACGGGGCGCAGCCTTGCGGCCCAGCATGCGGCGACGCTCCAGCGGATCGAGGCCACCTATGGCGTGCCGGGCGAGATCATCGTCGCCGTCTGGGGCCGCGAATCCGGCTTCGGACGCGCCAAGCTCCCGCATCCCGCGATCGAGGTGCTGGCAACGAAGGCCTTCATGTCGACGCGCCGGGACATGTTCCGCTCGGAACTGATCGCGGCCCTGCACATGATCGAGGGCGGCGACATCTCCGCGGCACGGATGATGGGATCCTGGGCCGGCGCTTTGGGCCAGCCGCAGTTCCTGCCCTCCAGCTACCTGAAATACGCCGTGGATTTCGATGGCGACGGCCGCCGCGACATTTGGAACTCGGTGCCCGATTCGCTGGCCTCCATCGCCAACTACCTGGCGCAGGAGGGCTGGCAGCGCGGACGCGACTGGGGCTTCGAGGTCACTATCCCCGCTGGCGTCTCCTGCGCACAGGAAGGGCCGGATCTGGCAAAGCCGATCTCCGCCTGGGCGGCGTCGGGCATCGGACGCATCTCCGGGCGCCCCTTCCCCGACGCCGAACAGAGAGCCGAGGGGATGATGCTGGTGCCCGCCGGGCGTCACGGCCCGGAATTCATCGTCACGCCGAACTTCTACGTCATCAAGCAGTACAACAACTCCGACCTCTACGCGCTCTTCATCGGCAACCTCGCCGATCGGATCGCCTATGGCAGCGGCGCCTTCCAGGCGACATGGGGCAATGTCGGCAAGATGCTGCGGTCGGATGTGCTCGCCATGCAGAAGGCGCTCGTCGCCCAGGGCTACGACGTCGGCACCGTGGACGGCTTGGCGGGCTACAAGACCCGGCGTTCGTTGGGCGACTGGCAGGCGAAGAACGGCCTGCCGCCGACCTGCTTTCCCGATGCTTCGCTCAAAGCCCGGCTGAGATAGCGAGCGTCAGTGCGGATCGATATGCGGCTGGTGGAAGACGTCGTCGCGCGTTGCCGGAATTGCCTGCCGCTCGATCATGCGGTGGACGCGTACCTTGTCGCCGCGGTGTAGAGCCAGGATCCGGTCGGTCGTCTCCGCATCCGCCTGGGTGCGGCGCTGGTTGTGACGGACGTATTCCACCCAGGTCGGCACGTGGTAGGTCTCCGTCCAGATCTCGGGGATCTCCAGGTCGCGCATCAGCGCCCAGTTGCGGGCGCCGTCGCGCAGGCGGATGCGCCGCCGTTCGGCCATCAGCGACAGGAATTCCATCAGGTCCTCGTCGTGGATCTCGTAGTCGATCTGGATCACGATCGGGCCGCTGCGAGGCTGGATCTCCAGCCCGAGCGCCGGCTCGACGAAGCGGTTCAGCGGGTCGAGGTTCAACGACTGGAAGTCCGGCATCGGCAGGCGCAGGCCGACGGCAGCACCACCGAGCATCAGGAGGCTGGAGGCGACCAGCGCCGAAGACGGGCTGATGGCTTCGGCCCAGGAACCCCAGAGCCAGCTGCCGGCGGCGATGCCCCCAAAAGCCGCCGTCTGGTAAAGCGACAGGGCCCGTCCGACCACCCAGCGCGGCGTTGAGAGCTGCACCACGGTGTTGAGAAGCGAGAGCGTCACCACCCAGCAGACGCCGGCCAGAACCAGGGCGAGGAAGGTGACGACCGTGCTCGTGCTGGTTCCGATGACCGCAGCGCTCAGCGCAAAGCCGGCGAAACTGGTGCGGACGATCTGCTCGCTCTTCAGCCATTCGCGGATGCGGGCGTTCAGGAAGGCCCCGACGATGCCGCCGACGCCGAAAGCGCCGAACATGATGCCGTAGGTGAGCGGGCCGCCCTCAAGAATGTCGCGGGCGACGATCGGCAGGAGTGCAAGGACCGAGCCCGCAGACACGCCAAAGAGGAAGGCCCGCAGGATGACCTTCCCGAGGTTCGGTGACATCGAGACATAGCGGAGCCCGGCGAAGACCGCTCCGGCCAGCCGTTCCCGCGGCAGCGGGTTCTTCGGAAAGTTCGGCTCCCAGCGCAGCAGCACGTAGATCAGCGAAAAATAGCTGAGCGCGTTGATGGCGAAGGCCGCGGCCGCGCCGGCCGCCGCCACGATGACACCGCCGAGCGCCGGGCCGACACTGCGGGTGATGTTGAATCCGGCGCTGTTGAGAGAGACGGCCGCCGGAAGATCGATCCGCGGGACGATGTCTCCCACAGACGCCTGCCAGGAGGGATTGTGGAGCGCCGTTCCGGTGCCGATCACGAAGGTGAAGCTGAGCAGCAGCCAGGGCGTCAGCCAGCCGGACCAGGCAAAGAAGGCCAGCAGGATCGACGCCGTCAGCATCAGGAACTGGGCGGTCAGCATCACCCTGCGGCGATCGAAGCTGTCGGCCAGCGCCCCGGAGACGACGGAGAACAGCATGATCGGCAGCGCCGTGGAGGCCTGCACCAGCGCCACCAGATTTTCCGAACTCGTCAACGCCGTCATCATCCAGGCCGCCCCGACAGCCTGGATCAGTCCGCCGAGATTGGAGGCAAGACTCGCCAACCACATGTTGCGATAGTTGTGGTGGCGCAAGGGGGCAAAGGGCGATGAGGGGGCTATCACGCGTATTCCAACTTGGCTGCGTCAGTTCGCTCATGAGTATAGAGCGGCTCTGCCCGGAAGCCAGTCCGAAGGGGCATCCTTACCAAAGACTTGCAAACTCCAGCCACAGCGCGTATATGCAAATCATATTCTTGATCGTTTGATGAAGGGTGGGGCCTGACCGGGACCCGCTCTTTTTTGTTAGGCGATCGACAAACCACAGGCTCACCTGGAGCCGGAATGTCGGAACCACTTCATGTCGCAGACCGAAAAAGAACCGCGCATCATTGTCGAGACCGGAGTAGAGCTCCGGATTGCCGAGATCATCGATCCGGTTCTCGTTTCCATGGACTATCGCCTGGTCCGCGTGCGGCTGCTGAACCAGAACGGCCTAACGCTGCAGGTGATGGCAGAGCGCGACGACGCGACCATGACCGTCGAGGACTGCGAAAAGGTGTCGACGGCGATTTCGCCTGTTCTCGACGTGGAAGATCCGGTAGATAAGGCATACCATCTCGAGGTATCGTCCCCGGGGATCGACCGCCCGATGGTGCGCAAGTCCGATTTCACCCGCTGGCATGGCCATATCGTGAAATGCGAGACCTCGATCATGGTCGACAATCGCAAGCGGTTCCGCGGCAAGATCGCCGAGACGAATGATGAGGGCTTTACGATCGAGCGCGATCAGGTGGCATACGGCGAAGCGCCGAGCGTCACCATCCCGTTCACGGCGCTCTCGGAAGCCAAGCTGATCCTGACGGACGATCTGATCCGGGACGCGCTGCGGGCCGACAAGCTCGCCAAGGCCCAGGCCGCCAACCAGAACGGCGAAGAAGACGACGAATAGCAATGGATTGATCGGCCCGCAGAGGCCGGAAACCTTTCGACTGACGGAGACGAACGACAATGGCAGTGAGTGCAAACCGGCTTGAGCTTCTGCAAATTGCGGATGCAGTGGCACGCGAAAAGGTCATCGACCGCGAGATCGTGCTGGCCGCGATGGCCGACGCCATCCAGAAGGCGGCGCGCTCCCGTTACGGTTCGGAAACGAACATCCGCGCCGACATCAACTCCAAGACCGGCGAGATTCGCCTGCAGCGCCTGCTCGAAGTGGTCGAACAGGTCGAGGACTACGGCACCCAGATCGCTCTGGAGCTTGCCCGCGACCGTAACGTCGACGCCAAGCTCGGCGACTTTATCGCCGATCCGCTGCCGCCCATGGATTTCGGCCGTATCGCGGCCCAGTCCGCCAAGCAGGTGATCGTCCAGAAGGTGCGTGAAGCCGAGCGCGACCGCCAGTTCGATGAGTTCAAGGACCGCGTCGGCGAGATCATCAACGGTACCGTCAAGCGCGTCGAATACGGCAACGTCATCGTCGACCTCGGCCGCGGCGAAGGCATCATCCGTCGCGACGAGATGATCCCGCGCGAAACCATGCGCTACGGCGACCGCGTGCGTGCCTATGTCTACGACGTGCGCCGCGAACAACGCGGCCCGCAGATCTTCCTGTCCCGAACCCATCCGCAGTTCATGGTGAAGCTCTTCACCATGGAAGTGCCTGAAATCTACGACGGCATCATCGAGATCCGCTCGGTTGCCCGCGACCCCGGTTCGCGTGCCAAGATCGCCGTCATCTCCAACGACTCGTCGATCGATCCCGTCGGCGCGTGCGTCGGTATGCGCGGTTCGCGCGTCCAGGCGGTCGTCGGCGAACTGCAGGGCGAGAAGATCGACATCATTCCATGGTCGAACGATCCGGCCTCGTTCATCGTCAACGCCCTGCAGCCGGCAGAAGTCGCCAAGGTCGTTCTGGACGAAGATGCCGAGCGCATCGAAGTCGTCGTTCCTGACGAACAGCTGTCGCTGGCCATCGGTCGTCGCGGCCAGAACGTGCGCCTCGCCTCGCAGCTCACCGGCTGGGATATCGACATCCTGACGGAAGCCGAAGAATCCGAGCGCCGCCAGAAGGAATTCAACGAGCGCACCAACCTGTTCATGGATGCACTCGACGTCGACGAGATGGTCGGCCAGGTACTGGCCTCGGAAGGCTTCGCAGCCGTCGAGGAACTGGCCTATGTCGAACTCGACGAAATCGCCTCGATCGAGGGCTTCGACGAGGATACGGCGCAGGAAATCCAGACCCGCGCCCGCGAGTTCCTGGAGAAGATCGAAGCCGAGATGGATGCCAAGCGCAGGGAACTGGGCGTTCTGGATGAGCTGCGCCAGATCGACGGTCTCACTGGCCAGATGCTGGTCGCGCTTGGTGAGGACGGCATCAAGTCGGTGGAAGACTTTGCCGGCTGCGCCGCAGACGACCTGGTCGGCTGGAGCGAGCGCAAGGACGGCGAGACGAAGAAGTTCGAGGGTCTGTTCTCCAAGTTCGACGTCTCGCGCACCGAGGCGGAAACCATGATCGTCCAGGCGCGTTTGATGGCCGGGTGGATCACCGAAGAAGACCTGGCCGCCGAACAGACTGAAGAAGTCGAGGAGGCGGAAGCCGTCGCCGAAGAATGATGCCCGAAGGTCTAACGCAGGAGCCGGACGATGATGGGGACTTCCCCGTGAACGACCGTACCTGCATCGTCACACGCGAAGCGGAGGCGCCGGAAGGCCTGATCCGCTTCGTCGCCGGCCCTGACGGGCAGGTGGTGCCGGACCTGAAGCGGCAGCTTCCCGGACGGGGATGCTGGGTCAAGGTCGACCGGGCGCTCGTTGATCGTGCCGTTCAGCGCAAGATATTTGCGCGCGCACTGAAGCGGGACGTGACGGCGGACCCGGATCTTGGCGCCCTCGTCGACCGGCTAATTGCGGCCGACCTCGTCGGCATGATGAACATGGCGCGCAAGGCTGGCCAGTTCATCAGTGGCGCGACGAAGGTGGATGCTGCAGTCCGCTCAGGCGCGGCGCTTGCGGTGTTCCATGCGGTGGATGCGGCAGCCGACGGTGTCCGCAAGATAGACCAGGCGAGAAAGGCCTGGAAGTTCGGCAGCAATGCCGAAGAAGACATACCGTCCTTTTCGTTCTTCACGAGCGCGGAAATGGACGACCTGATGGGCCAGAATGCGTTTATCCATGCCTGCGCGCTTGCAGGGCAGGCGGGTGACGGTGTAGTGAAGCGCGCAACAATGCTCGATAAGTACCGCGGTGCCGGTCAGTCTGGAGCAGTTGGCGGCGCCCGCCGGCCAAACCTATGACGCGGCCACCGGCACCAGCCGGCCGCCGTACCGAGAGACATGTATTGATAGACGAGGTCTGATGTCGCCATCCGTCCTCGTTCGAAGGAACAGGACCGGAATGACCGACAACAAAGACGACAAGACGCTTGGGGTTAAGAAGACCCTCACCCTGAAACCCTCAGGAGTGAGCCAGGGGACCGTGCGCCAGGACATGGGGCGTGGCCGCACCAAGGCGGTTGTGGTCGAAACCCGCAAGCGCCGCCCGATCCGCCCGGAAGACGACAAGCCTGTCTTCAACGCGCCAGCACCAGCGCCGGCCTCACCTGTGGCAGCACCGGCAGCCGCTCAGGCACCTGCGCCCGTCGCTGCTGCACCTCAGGCCGCTGCAGAGCCGGTAGTTCAGGCTCCACGTCCGCCGCAGCCGGCCCAGGCACCGGTCGCCCGTGCCCCGCAGCCTGCGCCGCAAGGCCAGCGCCCGGCACCGCAGGGTCAGCGTCCTGCGCCACAAGGCCAGCGTCCATCCTCTTATGGTCAGCAGCGTCCCGGCGCCCAGAGCCAGCGCCCCGCACCCTCGGCACCGCAGCCACGCCAGCCGGAGCGCCCACGTGGCACCGTCCTGCACGACCTCTCGGCCAGCGAAATGGATGCGCGTCGCCGCGCACTTGTGGAGGCGCAGGCGCGCGAAGTGATCGAAGCCAAGCAGCGCGTCGAGGACGAAGCGCGCCGCAAGGTCGAAGACGAGCGTCGCAAGGTCGAGGAAGCCGCTGAGGCTGCCCGCCGTGCGGCAGAACCGGCACCGGTCGAGCCGACTCCGGAAGAAGCGCCGGCACCCGTTGCCGCTCCGGCAGCGGACCGTCCCGGCGCCGCACGTCCGGCCGTCACCCGTACCCAGCCTGGTGCCCCGGCACAGCCGGTCCTCGGCCGTGGCCGCAAGGGCGGCGAAGAAGACGACGATCGTGGCCCGCCACGTGGTGCTCCGGTTCGTGGCCGCGTTGCCACACCGGCACCTGCCAAGGTTCCTGCTCGCCCGAAGACGGAAGACGAACGTCGTCGCGGCAAGCTGACGGTCACGACGGTCAGCGTCGACGAGGAAGGCGGCCCGGCACGCGGTCGCTCGCTCTCGGCTATGCGCCGCCGGCAGGAAAAGTTCCGCCGCAGCCAGATGCAGGAACCGCGTGAAAAGGTCATGCGCGAAGTCATCCTGCCTGAGACCATCACCATTCAGGAACTGTCGCAGCGCATGTCGGAACGCGCCGTCGAAGTGATCAAGTTCCTGATGAAGGAAGGCCAGATGATGAAGCCGGGCGACGTCATCGACGCCGATCTGGCGGAACTGATTGCCGTGGAATTCGGTCATACGGTCAGACGCGTTTCGGAATCCGACGTCGAGGAAGGCATTTTCAACGTCTCCGACGACGCCGGCGAAATGGTGTCGCGCCCGCCGGTCGTGACCATCATGGGCCACGTCGACCACGGCAAGACCTCGCTTCTCGACGCGATCCGCCATGCCAACGTGGTCTCCGGCGAAGCCGGTGGCATCACCCAGCACATCGGTGCCTATCAGGTCGAGCAGAACGGCCAGAAGATCACCTTCATCGACACCCCCGGCCACGCCGCCTTCACGGCCATGCGTGCCCGTGGTGCGCAGGCTACCGACATCGCCATCCTGGTGGTGGCAGCCGACGACAGCGTGATGCCCCAGACGATCGAGTCCATCAACCACGCCAAGGCGGCCGGTGTGCCGATCATCGTGGCGATCAACAAGATCGACAAGCCGACGGCCAACCCGGAAAAGGTTCGCCAGCAGCTGCTGCAGCACGAAGTCTTCGTGGAATCCATGGGTGGCGAAGTCCTCGACGTCGAGGTCTCCGCCAAGAACCGCACCAACCTGGACAAGCTGCTCGAGGCAATCCTGCTGCAGTCCGAAATCCTCGACCTGAAGGCCAATCCAAACCGGACGGCCGAAGGTATGGTGATCGAGGCCCAGCTCGACCGCGGTCGCGGTCCGGTGGCCACTGTCCTGGTCCAGAAGGGTACCCTGCGGCCGGGTCAGATCCTCGTTGCCGGCGACCAGTGGGGCCGTGTTCGTGCCCTCGTCGACGACAAGGGCGAGCAGCTCAAGGAAGCCGGTCCGGCAACACCGGTCGAGGTTCTCGGCCTTTCGGGCACACCCTCTGCCGGCGATCGCTTTGCGGTCGTCGATAGCGAAAGCCGTGCTCGCGAGATCTCCGAGTATCGCCAGCGCCTCACCCGTGACAAGGCGGCTGCCCGCCAGTCCGGCTCGCGCGGTTCGCTCGAACAGATGATGAGCCAGCTGCAGGCCTCCGGCCTTAAGGAGTTCCCGCTGCTCATCAAGGGCGACGTGCAGGGCTCGATCGAAGCCATCATCGGCGCGCTCGACAAGCTCGGCACCGACGAAGTCCGCGCCCGTATCGTGCACTCCGGTGCCGGCGGAATCACGGAATCGGATATCTCGCTCGCCGAGGCCTCCAACGCCGCGATCATCGGCTTCAACGTCCGCGCAAACGCACAGGCTCGCACCTTTGCCGAACGTTCGGGCATCGAGATCCGCTACTACAACATCATCTACGATCTGGTGGACGACGTGAAGGCGGCCATGTCCGGCCTGCTGTCGCCGGAGCGCCGCGAGACCTTCCTCGGCAATGCCGAGATCCTCGAGGTGTTCAACATCACCAAGACCGGCAAGGTTGCGGGTTGCCGCGTCATCGAAGGCAAGGTCGAACGTGGAGCCGGTGTCCGCCTGGTGCGCGACAACGTCGTCATCCACGAAGGCAAGCTCAAGACGCTCAAGCGCTTCAAGGACGAAGTCAACGAAGTGCCCATGGGACAGGAGTGCGGCATGGCCTTCGAGAACTACGAGGATATTCGCGCCGGCGACACCATCGAGTGCTTCCGCGTGGAACACATCACCCGGACGCTCTAAGCGACCGGAAACAGTATCAGGAGCCGCTGGAGAGAAATTTCCGGCGGCTTTTTCTTGTCACACACATCCTGGGAGGAGCGACACGTGACCATTTCATTCGATCTCGGCGGCAAGACCGCCATCGTGACCGGTGCCAACACCGGACTGGGACAGGCCATTGCGGTCGCCCTCGCCGGTGCCGGCGCCGATGTGGCCCTCGTCGGCCGCTCCTCCATGGCCGAGACGGAAGAGGCGATCGCATCCGCCGGCGGTGGCCGCACCCTCGCGATCAAGGCCGACCTTTCCACCATCGCCCCCGTCCAGGACGTGATCGACCAGGTGCTGGCCTGGTCGGGCCGCGCCGACGTTCTGGTCAATAATGCCGGCATCATCCGTCGCGCCGACGCCGTCGATTTCTCCGAAGCCGACTGGGATGCGGTGATGGACGTCAACCTGAAATCTGTGTTCTTTCTCTCGCAGGCCTTCGCCCGTCATCTCATCGCCGAAGAACGACCGGGCAAGATCATCAATATCGCCTCGCTCCTGTCCTTCCAGGGTGGCATCCGCATTCCTTCCTACACCGCGTCGAAGAGTGGCCTTGCGGGGCTGACGCGCCTGCTTGCCTGCGAATGGGCCGGCAAGGGCATCAACGTCAACGCCATCGCGCCCGGCTACTTCGAGACCAACAACACCGAAGCGTTGCGCAACGACGATGACCGCAATGCCGCCATCCTGGCGCGTATCCCGGCCGGTCACTGGGGCCGTCCGGAGGAAATCGGCGGCGCCGCCGTCTTCCTCGCCTCCCCGGCTTCCGACTATGTCCACGGCGTCGTCATGCCGGTGGATGGGGGCTGGCTCGCCCGCTGACCGGCAGGCGTCCCATCAATCCGTCACCAACGCATGTCGGCGGTCGGCCGATTGCGCCGGCCTCACCTTCCTGATGCTCCAGGCTGCGGTTGATGATGCAAATCTGATGCCGCGGCTCAGGATTTAATTGTTGCCAAGTGCAGTCATGTTTATTATCGAAGGCTCGTGATCGGGGCCGGGAGCAATCCGGCTGCGACAGTCGTCGGAGCTTTCCGCTTGATAGGTGGCAAAGCTCGCGCATCCGGAGAGCCGCAACCATGCCGACCGCCACCGCCCCCACCTTCTACCTGCGTTGCCGCTCCCTCTCTCTCGCCGCCCCTCTTGCCGCGGTGATGTTGAGTGCGCTGGCCACGGCGCCCGGGATGGCATTCGCCCAACAGCCAGCCCCAGCCGGGGTCCCTGCACCGCAAGCCCAGACCGGTGGCGCGCCCACAGCAGCACAGCCAGCCCAGCCTGCGCCGGCACCAGAGGTTCCCGGCGCAGTCGCCCCCATTGCCCCAGTTGTACAGCCGGACACATTGGAGGCGCCCGCAGAGCCGGTGGCGCCCACGATCACGCAGGCCGCGCCGGAGCAGCCGGTCCCGGACGAACCGGCCACAGAAGAGCCGACCATGCTGGAGCAGCTGCTGCCGTCCGGCCAGCGTACCGACATTCCACATGACCTGTCGCCCTGGGGCATGTTCATGGCCGCGGACTGGGTGGTCAAGGGGGTGATGATCGGTCTCGCCATCGCCTCGCTCATCACCTGGACGGTCTGGCTGGCGAAGACACTCGAGCTTGCCGGCGCCCGTGCCCGTGTCGGCCGCACGCTGAAGGTGATCCGCAATTCCGCAACACTCTCCGAGGCTGTCGGCGGCATCGGCCAGCGCAGCGGGCCGGCGGCGCTGATGCTGCGCTCTGCCGCCGACGAGGTGCGCCTCTCGGAAGCCGCTCTCGATCACGCCGACAACGGCGGCGTCAAGGAGCGGGTCTCCTCCGCCCTCGGCCGCATCGAGTCGGCTGCCGGCCGCCGCATGTCGCGCGGCACCGGGATGCTTGCCACCATCGGCTCGACGGCACCCTTCGTCGGCCTGTTCGGCACCGTCTGGGGTATCATGAATTCCTTCATCGGGATTTCGGAATCCCAGTCCACCAGCCTCGCCGTCGTGGCACCGGGGATCGCGGAAGCGTTGCTTGCCACTGCCATCGGCCTGGTAGCGGCCATTCCGGCTGTCGTCATCTACAACGTCTTTGCCCGCTCCATCACCGGCTATCGCCAGTTGCTGGCCGATGCCGCAGCCGGCGTCGAGCGGCTGGTCAGCCGAGATCTGGACTTTCGCAAGGTGCCCCCGGGCAGCCGCAAGGCACCCGTATCCCTCGTCGCGGGAGAATGATCCATGGCCGGCGGTATTCGCGAAAATTCCGGTGACGAGCTCTCCGAGAACCACGAGATCAACGTCACGCCCTTCATCGACGTGATGCTGGTGCTGCTGATCATCTTCATGGTCGCGGCGCCACTTGCCACCGTGGATGTGAACGTCGACCTTCCCGCCTCCACCGCCCAGCCGGCAGAGCGCCCCGACGAGCCTCTCTACCTCACCGTGACGGAGGACCTCGGCATCAACCTCGGCAACGACCCGATCGACCGGGCGCAGCTGCCGTCCACCCTGGAGCGTGTGACGGAAGGCAACAAGGATACCAGGATCTTCCTGCGTGCCGACAAGGCCATCGAATACGGCCAGTTCATGGAGGTCATGAATCTCCTGCGGGACTCGGGATACCTGAAGATCGCGCTTGTTGGGCTCGAAGGCGTGCCTGCCGCCCCTGCTGCGGCCCCGGCCGCCGGCGCGGCTACCACCGGTCCTGCCGCCGGGAGTAGTCCATGACCTTCACGACACCCCGATCCAGCCGTGCCGGCCGGTTCGGCGAAATGGCGCTATGGTCCACGGCCGGCATCGTCGTGCTGACGGCCCATCTCGCCGCGGCCGCGGTGCTGTTGAAGCAGGAGCCCTCTGCGCCAGCCGACCAAGGACCGCCCGCCGCCATCATGATCGATCTTGCTGCCGAACCGGTGGCCGAGAACACCGAGGAAGATCAGGTATCGACGGAGGAGGTGGAGTCGCAGGAGATCGCCAGTCGGCAGATCGAGCCCGTGGAAGACCCGCTTCCGGAGCCGCTGCCCGAGCCGGTCGAGCCTCCGCCACCGGAAGACGTCGCGGAGCCGGATCCCGTTGAACCGGAGCCCGAGATTGTCGAGCCTGAACCGATCGAACAGCCGGAGCCGGAAGTGACCGAGTCCATTCCCGAGCCAGCCCCGGAACCCGTGGAAGAGATCGATCCGATTGAGCAGCAGATGATCGCGGCGCTCGACAACGTCGAGGTGCCGCTGCCGATCATGCGTCCTCCGCCGCCGCCGGAGCCGAAGAAGGAGCCGCCCAATCGGGCGAAACCGCAGCCGCAGGCGGCCAAGGCGTCGCAGAAGGCGAAGCTGCAGACGCAGAAGGCGGATCGTACGGCGGCAACGCAGACGTCACAGGGAACCTCCACGCCTTCGGTTTCGCCGGCCCGATGGAAGTCCAAGGTGCAGGCCAAGATTGCCCGCAATGCCCGCCGCTGCCCGGGTAACGACACCGGCCTGGCGGCCGTTCGCTTCAGCTTCGATGGCAACGGCAATATCACCAATGTGTCGCTGTCCCGGTCTTCGGGAAATTCGGCGATCGACAGCTACATCGTCTCCGCCGTGAAGCGGGCGTCACCGATCCCGGCGCCGCCTGCCGGTGCACCCAGGTATTTGGATCAAGGCCTGAGATGTGAATGAGCCGGACGACCATGCCGGAGAGTTACGGAAAACCGCTCTTTTAGGCCCATCATCACTGCGGCGGCGATGCAAGTTGTGTGACTGATTGATTCATCGCTGAACAGGACGGGTGCGGCCCGAAGCGGGCTAGCGATGGCGTACGCTCGCCATCTCGGGCCAATCACGCCAGAAGCAGCCGCGACTATCGACAGATTCAGCGTAAAGGACAACAGGCCCCAGAACGGAAAAAGCCCGACGCGGGAGGAGGTGCGTCGGGCTTTAAACTTGATCGGCAATTGGGAGGAGGAGGAGATTGCCGATCTCATCTCACGACGCTGGGAGGAGGAGTGCGTCGCTTCGATGAGACAGATATATGCCCCACCCATCCGGTTGCCAAGAGGACCTGTTGCAATGCAGCAATGCGCGGGGCGCAAAGCTTCATCTATGTCATCGTGAATTTGCCGCTTTCATCGCCGTGCTTGCCGCGAAGCGGGCTCTGTGTCATGCCGTCACCGACAAACAAAGAGGCAGACGATGAGCAGCATTCGCTACCACGAAGGTGATATTTCCCAGGCAGACGCCGCCCGCTACACCGGGGCGATCGCCATCGATACCGAGACGCTGGGACTTGTCCCGCGCCGTGACCGACTCTGCGTCGTGCAGCTTTCGCCGGGCGACGGCACGGCCGACGTGATCCGCATTGCCGCCGGGCAGAAGGAGGCGCCAAACCTCGTGGCGCTGCTGGCAGACACATCGCGCAGCAAGATCTTTCATTACGGCCGGTTCGACATCGCCGTTCTCTTCCATACCTTCGGCGTCACCACCACGCCGGTCTTCTGCACGAAGATTGCATCGCGTCTGGCGCGCACCTATACCGACCGGCACGGACTGAAGGACAATCTGAAGGAAATGCTCGACATCGACGTTTCCAAGGCGCAGCAGCAATCGGACTGGGCGGCGGCGATCCTGTCCCCGGCGCAGCTGGAATATGCGGCCTCGGACGTGCTTCACCTGCATGCGCTTTCCGCCCGTCTCACCGAGCGCCTGAAGCGCGACGGTCGCATGGAGATGGCCACCGCCTGCTTCGAGTTCCTGCCGACCCGCGCCAAGCTCGACCTTCTCGGCTGGGAAGAAACCGATATCTTCGCCCACAGCTGACCACAGATCCGGGGCAGTGGCATCCTGCCGCTCCGGGTTAACGTCCGATTAAGCGGCTCCCCTTAGGCTTCGACGCGAATGTCTGGGGTGGGCGAGACCATGGTACTTCCGACGCAGGCGGCTTTCGGGCTGGCCGCAATCAACCTGATGCAATCGGCCCTCGATACCATCGAGGACCGGCGCAAGCAGGATGAGGAAAAGGCCACCGGAACCAAGAAGGATCCGGTCGCCGAGGCGCGCATGAGCGCCAGCGCGGAAGCCAAGCGGTCCGAGGGCAAGATTGCCGAGGCGCTGTTCAGCATCAACAACGTCGACCCCAACGAATTGAAGATGCAGCTGATCGAACGGCTGGCCGCGAAGCTTGGCATCGACCTGGACGAAAAGCGGTCGAACTACTCGCTCGGCAAGGCCCTCGAGGAGGCGGCCAAGAGCCTCGACAGCACGCAAATCAAGCAGCTTGAGGAAGACCTCGGATTGGAAGCTGCCGGCGTGTCGCTCGCCACCGTGATCGCCGCAATCAAGAACCCCTACGGCGATGACAATGTCCGGCTGATGGACGGTCTAACCAAGGTCGCCAATGGCGGCAAGGCGGGCTTCGACGTTGATCGCGTCATTCAGCGCCTCGAGAACGTGGCGGACCCGAAGACGCTGGAAGAGCTGAAGCTCGGTCCGCAGGGCTATGATCCCGCGCGCGTCGAGGACGCCGAGACTCGTGCCGAGCGCAGGGACGATATCCAGGCGCTGGAGGCGGCCGGAAAGCTCGAGGACGTCCAGGAGATGCAGGACGCGGTCAAGGAGAACAACGACAAGGCGGTCAAGGGTGCGATCCCCGAGGGAACGTCTGCCTCCGACACTGCCGGGGCTGACATGATCCTGCTTCTCGGCGCGACCGTCGAGCAGGCCAGGGACACGGAAGCCGTCACCGGGGGTACGGCAGCGGTCGAGCCTGACGATATTCCAGCATCCGGCGATGTCGCACCCGGCGATGGGGAGGACATCACAGAGGTGAACGCCGAGGCCACGGAAGAGATGGCGGCCGAGGCGCTGGCGGAGGGCGAGATGCCTATCCTGGCCATTTCCGTCGACGACATCGGGCTCTACGAGTTGCTCAAGCAAAAGCTCGCAGCCTGATGCCTGGGTTGGCGGCGAGGCCCCGGCCTGAGCACCCACGCCCCGTTTCCTCCGACTGACAACCCGTCTTAGCGGTTTGTTAACCTTTGTCGGGCAACCTAACCAATCATTCGGCATTTGTGACGCCATGAGGCGTCGCGGTGGCAGCGCGAAACGCTGGGAGCTCCAACCGCTGTAGCCGGACTGTCTTGCCAACGCGAAGACATGGAGCAGGTCATGCTGCCGCCCCTCAGCGCCGTTTCGGGCGCTTCCATCGATTACCAGACAGCCGCACGGCCGGCTGTTCCGGCGCAAGTCGCCCTGGGCATCGCCAACAGCAACCCCTCGCTTCCACTGCCGACGAACCTCCTGAGCGGCGGGCGGATCGACATCCTCTCGCTGTCGGGTCAAATGCAGCTGGCTCAGGGATTGTCCGTCTTCGCCGAAGCGGTCGGCGGCTATTTGAAGATCAGCCGGCGGGAAGGCGAGAGCCTGGTCGACTACGCCCACCGGCTCGCCGAGGCCCTGAAGTCGCTGACCGCCTCGCAGCGGGCGGTGCTGGAGCAGAGCCTCGCCCAGCTCGTTCGCGGGATCACGCTGCGGATGCTGACGGACATCCTGAATAACCCGCTCGGCGCCGAAGCCTCCCGTCTCAATGCCTACCTCGAGACGGCGCAATTGACGGGTCGCGATCCGGCAGCGCGCGCCGTCGTCAGCTCCTATCGCCAGAATGCCGCCGCCGATCTGGTGACGGCGCCCCCGGCAGCCTCAGCGTCGGGAACACCGGGCGCTGCTGACACGCAACACCGCGGCGTGCCGGACAAGACAGGCAGCAACCTTGCGTCCAGCGCCGCTGGCACCCCTCCAGATGCCGCCGGAGGCCGGTCGATTTCCTCGCAGGCGCAGACGCAAGGCACCGCGACCCTTGCCGCTGAGAATATCGCTGAGCCCGCAGTCCCCGGCAGCGTTGCAGACGAAGCCGCAACAACGCACGCTCCAGGGTCGGCGCCGCGGTCGGACGGCGCGGCGCAAGGCCAGGACGCCGCCAAACCTCCCGCACAGCCGGGCGGCCTGTCGTCCCTGGAGCCCATGGCAGATGATGCCTTGGAGCACCTTTCAAAAGCGGCAAACACCGAGGCACGGGGCGCCACGAAGCCTGATTCAACCGGGGCGCCCGGTTCCTCAACTGTCGGCGCACGGGCTGCGGCAGCGGCCGGTCTTGCAGGTGCTGCCGTGATCTACGATGCCACTGCCCTGATCCGAATGGCGCAGCGGGTTCCGGAAGAGGCCGGCAACAGATTCGTGCAGGAGGTTCTCTATCGGACCGCCCATGCGGCGGACCCCGCCGGAACCGCGCCTCCCCTTGCGACAGAAGACGGACCGGGCAGTCTCGCGGCTGCCCCGGTAGCGGTCGAGGCGGAAGACGCCTTGCCTGCGGTCCTGCGGACAGATGCGATGCGGACGACAGCGGGTCTCGAGGGGCTGCAAGCAACACGGGCATCCATGGCGGCCGGCGCGGACACTCTCCCTCCCCTGCCAACGGCCGAAGCCGGCGAAGCGGGCACGCGATCCCCTCTTGCCCAAGCGCCGCTTGAAGCGGCAGCCTTTGTTGCGGCGGCGCCGATGATGGCCCGCGAGGGACTGGTTCAGGCCTTCGTCGCCTATCCGCCGGTGCAGCCGCCGGCGAAGGAAGAGGAGCGCGACGTGGAACGGGTTTCGGCCATCGATGAAGATGGCGGCAACCGGCCTTCGCAACAGGATGCCCAGGGAGACGATCAGGGGGCCGAGGACGACGAGGCGTCTGGCAGCGGCGAAGGGGATGCAGCCGGCGGGGACCATGACGGCCACGCCGACCACGCCGAAAATCTCTACTGGCGCATGGCCGACCTGGCATAATCGAAACCGCGCACGAAAAAGGCCGCCGGATTATCCATCCGGCGGCCTTTATTGTCAGCAACAGCGATTAGTCGGTGTTGCGGTTCTTCAGAGCCGCACCGAGGATGTCGCCGAGCGATGCGCCAGAGTCGGACGAACCGAACTGAGCAACGGCTTCCTTCTCTTCTGCGATCTCGAGAGCCTTGATCGACAGCATGACCTTGCGATCCTTCTTGGAGAAGTTCGTGACGCGGGCGTCAAAAACCTGACCAACCGAGAAACGCTCCGGACGCTGATCGTCGCGATCGCGTGCCAGGTCGTTGCGGCGGATGAAGGAGGTGATGTCGTCGTGAGCGACGAGCTTCACTTCAAGGCCACCGTCGTTGACGGCCGTGACTTCGCACGAGACGACAGCGTTCTTGCGCAGTTCGCCCGAAGCTGCAGCGTCGCCGAGAGCGTCCTTGCCGAGCTGCTTGATGCCGAGCGAGATGCGTTCCTTTTCGACGTCCACATCGAGAACGACGGCCTTGACCATGTCGCCCTTGTTGTATTCCTCGATGACCTGTTCGCCTGGACGGTTCCAGTCGAGGTCGGAGAGGTGGACCATGCCGTCGACGTCGCCTTCGAGGCCGATGAACAGGCCGAACTCGGTCTTGTTCTTGACTTCGCCTTCGACTTCAGTGCCGGCCGGATGGCTGAAGGCAAATGCCTGCCACGGGTTCTCGAGGGTCTGCTTGAGACCGAGCGAGATACGGCGTTTGGACGGATCGACTTCGAGAACGACAACATCGACGTCCTGCGTGGTCGACAGGATCTTGCCGGGGTGTACGTTCTTCTTGGTCCAGGACATTTCCGAGATGTGGATCAGGCCTTCGATGCCAGGCTCCAGCTCGACGAATGCACCGTAGTCGGTGATGTTCGTGACGGTACCGGAGATCTTCTTGCCGATCGGGTACTTGGCCGAGATGCCATCCCACGGATCCGACTCGAGCTGCTTCATGCCGAGCGAGATGCGGTGGGTTTCCTGGTTGATGCGGATGATCTGAACCTTGACCGACTGGCCGATGGACAGGATTTCCGACGGATGGTTGACGCGGCGCCAGGCCATGTCGGTGACGTGCAGCAGACCATCGATGCCGCCGAGGTCGACGAACGCACCGTAGTCGGTGATGTTCTTGACGACGCCGTCGACAACTTGGCCTTCTTCGAGGTTCTGAACGATTTCAGAGCGCTGCTCGGCACGGGACTCTTCGAGCACCGTACGGCGCGAAACGACGATGTTGCCGCGGCGCTTGTCCATCTTGAGGATTTCGAAGGGCTGCGGGTTGTGCATCAGCGGGGTGACGTCGCGGATCGGACGGATGTCGACCTGCGAACGCGGAAGGAAGGCAACGGCGCCATCCAGATCGACGGTGAAGCCACCCTTGACCTGGTTGAAGATAACGCCTTCGACGCGCTCGCCGGCTTCGAACTTGACTTCGAGCTTGACCCAGCTTTCCTCGCGGCGAGCCTTCTCGCGCGACAGAACAGCTTCGCCCAGCGCGTTTTCGATGCGCTCGACATAGACCTCGACTTCGTCGCCGACGTTGAGCAAGCCGTCCTTGCCCTTGGCGCCGAATTCCTTCAGCGGCACGCGGCCTTCGACCTTGAGGCCGACGTCGATGACGGCCATGTCCTTCTCGATGCCGGTGACGATGCCCTTCGTGACATAGCCTTCGGCCAGATCCGTATGACCAAAGGATTCTTCGAGAAGAGCTGCGAAGTCATCCCGCGTTGGGTTAGATAGTGACATGAAATCTCCTGAGAGTGCCCTTGCGGACACGTATGCGCCGGTGGTTCGCGTTAAAGATGCTCGAAGCCAAGCCCGCCTCATCTTTGGAGGCTATCCGGCGCTAGGACTGGCTTACGAGATAGGATGACGCCCGGACAAAACCGGAAGGCCATCAAGCTTTCTTCAGGGCAGCGTCGATGATGGTCTTCGCGCCTTGAAACGCGGCCTCTATACTCATTTCCGAGGTATCTAGCAAGTGTGCATCGGCCGCCGGTTTCAAGGGGCTGTCGGCGCGGCCCATGTCGCGCTCGTCGCGCTTGCGCACATCGGCGAAAATGGCCTCGAAATCCGCCTCCTTGCCGCCTTCGACGATCTCGTCGTAGCGCCGTCGCGCCCGCACCTCGGGAGAGGCCGTGACATAGAGTTTCACCGGCGATGACGGGCAGACGACGGTGCCGATATCGCGGCCGTCGAGGACGGTGCCCGGCTCGCGCTCTGAGAATGCCCGCTGCGCCTCCACCAGGGCGCGCCGCACCGCGGGCATGACGGCGATCCGCGACGCCGCCTCGCCGATCTCGTGGCGCGACAGCACCGACCGGTCGAGCCCGCCGAGATCGACCTCGCGGGCCATCTTCTCGGCCACGTCCTCATCATCCAGCGGCAGGCCGGCGTCGAGCAGCGCCTTGGCGGTCGCCCGATAGGTCAGTCCGGTGTCGAGATGGTGGAAGCCGTAGGTCTCGGCGATCTGCCGAGACAGGGTACCCTTTCCCGCCGCGGCGGGTCCGTCGATGGCGATGACGAATCCCATCAGGCCGCCCTGCTCTCGACCGCCTCGATCCGGGCGCCGAGGCCGGCCATCAGATCCATGAACTCGGGGAAGCTGGTGGCGATGATGCCGGCGTCGTCGACCGTCACCGGATGTTCCGACACCAGGCCGAGCACCAGGAAGCTCATGGCGATGCGGTGATCGAGGTGGGTGGCGACCGCCTCTCCCGCCGCATTGCCGTAACCCTTGCCGCCCGGGCGGCCGCGCACGGTGAGCCTATCCTCGCTCTCGTCGCAATCGACGCCGTTCAGCTTCAGGCCCTCGGCGGTGGCCGACAGCCGGTCGGATTCCTTGACGCGCAGTTCCTCGACACCGAGCATGGTGGTCGTGCCTTCCGCAAAGGCGGCGGCGACGGCCAGCACCGGATATTCGTCGATCATCGAGGGTGCCCGTTCGGCCGGAACGGTGACGCCCTTCAATTGCGAATGGCGGACCCGCAGGTCGGCCACGTCCTCGCCGCCGGCGAGCCGCGCGTTCAGCACCTCGATGTCGGCGCCCATCTCCTGGAGCGTCAGGATCAGGCCCGTGCGGGTCGGGTTCATCAGCACGTTCTCGATCGTCACCTCCGAGCCCGGCACCAGCAGGGCCGAGACCAGCGGGAAGGCCGTGGACGACGGATCGCCCGGCACGTCGATCACCTGCCCCCTCAGTCTTCCGCGGCCCTGCAGGCGGATGGTGCGCACGCCGTCCGCGTCCGTCTCCACCGTCAGGTCGGCGCCGAAACCCTGCAGCATCTTTTCGGTGTGGTCGCGGGTCATCACCGGCTCGATCACCGTCGTGGTGCCGGGCGTGTTGAGACCGGCGAGCAGCACCGCGGATTTCACCTGGGCGGAGGCCATGGGAACCCGGTAGGTGATCGGGTTCGGCGTTGCCGGTCCGCGCAGCGTCACCGGCAGGCGGTCGCCTTCGGCGGCCGTGACCTGCACGCCCATCTCGCGCAGCGGCGCGAGCACGCGGCCCATCGGGCGCTTGGAAAGCGAGGCATCGCCGATGAAGGTGGAATCGAAGTCATAGACGCCGACGAGGCCCATGGTCAGGCGGCAGCCGGTGCCGGCATTGCCGAAATCAAGCGGCGCCTGCGGCGCCAGCAGCGCGCCGTTGCCAGTGCCCTGGATGATCCATTCGGCGCCGACCTTCTCGATCTTGGCGCCCATGGCCTGCATGGCCTTGCCGGTGTTGATGACGTCCTCGCCTTCCAGGAGGCCGGTGATGCGGGTTTCGCCGGAGGCCAGGCCCCCGAACATGAAGGAGCGGTGCGAAATCGACTTGTCGCCCGGAATGCGGACGGTGCCCTTCAGATCGGCGGATTTCAGCGAGCGGGCCGGCTTCAACGCAACACCATGCGACATGGCTTGTCCTTCTGTCTCTTGTCCTGAATTTGCGGGCGTGGTTATCATAAAGGCGCAAGCCGGTCATCCAGCTAATTTCGCCCTCTGCTCTAACGGTCAAGTTTACCTTTGACAGGAAAGGGCGCAGGCCTTAAGGGGACCGGCTAGTTTTCATTACCCGTTGACAGCCGCTCCGGCGGCGGCAAGCCGACCTTGATCGGCCAGACTCACGAGGCTTTCACAGTGGCAAAAGCGGAACTCGGCACCAAGCGCACCGACCCCGATAACGGCAAGAAGTTCTACGACCTCAACCGTAACCCGGTTGTCTCGCCCTATTCCGGCAAATCCTGGCCGCTCTCCTTCTTCGAGGAGAACACGACCCAGAAGAAGATGGAACAGGCAGAAGAGGAAGAGGTCCAGGAAGTCGACGCCGAGAACCCGGAGGTCGAACTGACGACCACCGACGACAGCGACGATTCCAGCGGCGACGATCTGCCGGACATGGGCGACGACGACGTCGAGATCGAAGGCGATGACGACGACGACGACACCTTCCTGGAAGCGGACGAAGACGACGACAACGACGATGTGAGCGGCATCATCGGCGTGACCGGCGACGACGACGAAGTCTGATCCACAATTCCCACGCCCGGCGGACGAGAAAATTCGCCGGGCCATCAAATATGGCTTGCACTCTCCCCAAACCGGAAGTATCAAGCCGCCACTCCGGGCGACACGCTTGGAGTTTCCCAGGACCGGAACGATTTTCCCGGACCACCCTGATGGGGCTATAGCTCAGCTGGGAGAGCGCTTGCATGGCATGCAAGAGGTCAGCGGTTCGATCCCGCTTAGCTCCACCAAATTTTTCCACCCAACGTTTCTTTACGGATTTGCGCTTCTTTCAAGGACCTTTCCGTTCTCTGCTATTATTTTGTAGCCAGCACCCACGCGAAGATAATACTCGAAGGTTGCACTCCCTTTTGCAGATTTTTTCCGGCTGGTATCCAACACAGCCCAGTCATATACGCCCGTGATCCGACAGATGTCTTGAGTGCACGACGACTGGATAGTGGCGGGCCTTGCCGTTGAAGCTCTCATGGGCCAGCGCTCGACATACTTGTATTTGTCCGCCAGAACTTCCTCCTTGGTGACATCCTTTCCGTAGAAATTCACGTTGTCGGCGTAGATGTTGGTGGCCACACCGATCAGTTCGTCACGCGGCAACGATCCGGCCATTATCACTCCAAGTATGAAGGCCTCTGCCATCTTTTCTTGGTTGGCAAAATTTGTAGTTGGCGGATGAGTGGGCACTTGGGTCTCTGACTTCGGTTCCAGAGTGCGGATGAGTCCTAAACTCGCAACTTCGGCATCTGAAAAGACATACATGTCATCCGGTGATGTCCGTAGCATCCGGGTGATGACCGGCTGCGGCACGTCGTACTTCGCGAGGACCTCAAGGATATCTGACAGGTTAAGCTGCGCCTCCTGCAGGTCTCCACCGCCAGATATTTGATGGACCCCCAAGCTTCCTTCAACAATCCGCTGCTGACCAGCGAAGAAGATCAACGAGCAGGCTGAGAGGCACTGCATCTCGGGCAGGATGAGCGTGGCCAGCTTTCGTTCGAACACTTCCTCGGCAATCAGCAGCGCCGCTTGTACGGAGCCCCCGTCACTGCTCAAGACCAAGGTATCGACCTGCGGTCTCGCCGCAAGCGCACGGCGAAAAGCCAAGGGAGCCCGGAAGTTAATCTCGCCGTTGAGAGCTATGACGTTCGGCACCTCGTCCAGAAGAAGGAACGGTGCGTAGTCAGCATCCGTCTGAGCAGCGGCGCTACTTGCAAACAACCAAAGCGAACACGCAATAATCGACTTCCACATTGCCAAGCCCCTCCCCTTATTGCTTTATCCTGCCATAGATACAGCCTTTCACAACCTGCAATTCCCCCACCCCCCAGCATTGACATCCGCCCCCATTCCCGCTGAATACCCCCATGAACACCGGCGCCGCTCCTCACCCACGCCGCCTGCTGGCGCTTCTCCCTCTGCTTCTTGCGGTGAGCCTTTCGGGCTGCGCGGGGCGGCCGGAAGGGGTTTTGATCCCGACGGCGGCGGCAGCGACGGCGCCGGGGGAGCAGGTGGATATCCTGGTGGCCACCACGCGTCAGCCGTCGAAGGATCCGGGTATCCTGTTTTCCGGCGAGCGCGGCCGGGACCTCGAAGCGACCGACATTGCCGTCTCCATTCCGCCCGCAGCCAACCGCGAGGTAGGCGAAGTGCAGTGGCCGAAGCGGCTGCCGGCGAATCCGTCAAAGGAATTCGCCACCGTCCGCGTCGCGCCAGTGAAGGGCGAGGCCGAGGCGGGCCGATGGCTGTCGCAGCACCTGCCGCCGAGCAAGCGGGTCTTCGTCTTCGTGCACGGCTTCAACAACCGGTACGAGGAGGCCGTCTACCGCTTCGCGCAGATCGTCCATGATTCCGGCACCGAGGCGGCGCCCGTGCTCTTCACCTGGCCGTCGCGCGCCTCGATCTTCGACTACAATTACGACAAGGAAAGCGCCAACTACTCCCGCGACGGGCTGGAGGATGTGCTGGACCAGATCGCCGACAATCCGCAGGTCAAGGACATCGTGATCATGGCCCATTCGATGGGCTCCTGGCTGACGGTGGAGGCGCTGCGGCAGATGGCGATCCGCGACGGGCGCGTGGCGCCGAAGATCAGCAACGTCATCCTCGCCTCGCCGGATCTCGACGTCGACGTGTTCGGCCAGCAGCTCGACACCATCGGCAAGCCCGGCCCCAACTTCACGCTGTTCGTCTCGCGCGACGACCGGGCGCTGCAGCTGTCGCGACGCATTTCCGGCAGCATCGACCGGCTGGGCCAGGTCGACCCGACGGTGGAACCCTATCGCACGGAGTTCGAGAAGGCCGGGATCACGGTGCTCGACCTCACCGCGCTGAAGAGCGGCGATACGCTGAACCACGGCAAGTTCGCGCAGAGCCCGCAGGTGGTGCAACTGATCGGATCGCGGCTGCTCGCCGGCCAGGAGATCACCACCTCGGATGTGGCACTCGGCGACCGGCTCGGCGCCATTGCGCTCGGCACCGCGCAGACGGTCGGCGGCGTGGCCAGCGCCACGGTCAGCGCGCCGATCGCGGTCTTCGATCCCAACACGCGGCGGACCTATGGCGAACAGATCAACCGCGTCGGCCGGTCGCTGGAAAACACCATCATCTCGACCGTCGCGGAATAGGGTATCAGCCGCGGATCGCCCTGCCGCCCTCGTCGAAGCGGTGGAGGCTTGCCGTGTCGGGCGTGGCGAAGACCGTGTCGTCGGGCGCGTAGGCGTGTTCGCCGAAGAGGCGCACCGTCAGAAGCCCGGTCTTTTCCGTCTCGATGTAGACGATGGTATCGGCCCCCAGGTGCTCAACGTGCTCGACCCTGCCCTGCCAGGTGCCGCTGTCGCGCGACAGCGCGATGTGCTCCGGGCGGATGCCGACCGTCTTCGCACCCGCCTCGCCGAGGCGCCCCGCCTCGATCAAATTCATCTGCGGCGAGCCGATGAAGCCCGCGACGAAGAGGTTGGCCGGCCGATTGTAGAGCTCCATCGGCGAGCCGATCTGCTCGATGGCGCCGGCGTTCAGCACGACGATCTTGTCGGCAAGCGTCATGGCCTCCACCTGGTCGTGGGTGACGTAGATCATCGTCGCCTTGAGGCGCCGGTGCAGGGCTGCAATCTCCAGCCGCGTCTGCACGCGCAGCGCCGCGTCGAGGTTGGACAGCGGCTCGTCGAACAGGAAAAGCTTCGGCTCGCGGACGATGGCGCGGCCGATCGCGACGCGCTGGCGCTGGCCACCGGAAAGTTCGGAGGGGCGGCGGGCGAGATAGGGATCGAGCGACAGCATGCCCGACGCTTTGGCAACGCGCGCCTCGATGACGCTCTTCTCCTCGCCCGCCTGCTTCAGGCCAAGGCCCATGTTGTCCTTCACCGTCAAGTGCGGATAGAGCGCGTAGGACTGGAACACCATGGCGATGCCGCGCTTGGCGGGCGGTGTGTTGATGACCTCGGCGCCGTCGATCCGGACGCTGCCGGAGGTGGCATCCTCCAGTCCCGCGATCACCCGCAGCAGCGTCGACTTCCCGCAGCCGGAGGGTCCGACGAAGATCACGAACTCGCCGTCCTTGACGTCGAGATCGATCCCCTTCAGCACCTCATGGGTGCCGAAGGCCTTGCGGATGGAGGTCAGTTGCAGCGAACCCAAGGGCGTCTTCCTTCAAACTGTGACCGGCTTACAGAATGACCGGCGCGCCGGTGCGCACGCTCTGGTCCGCCGCCAGGCAGATGCGCAGCGACTGGACGGCATCGTCCATGTGGCGGTCTAGATCGATATCCTCGCGGATGGCTTTGAGCACATAAGCCTGCTCCAGATCGCAGAGGTCCTGGTGCCCTGGCTCGCCGGCCATGGCCAGATCCTCGTCCGGGCGCAGGAACTTGCCGTTTGGGCCGGTCTCGGCGGTGTGGAGGCGGATCACCGAGGTCTTGGTGTGGGTGTCGATGTCGTCGGACTTGGCGTTGGGATCCATGACGATCGAGACGGAGCCCTTCGGCGACATGACATCCTTCACGAAGAAGGCGGTCTCGGAAATCATCGGGCCCCAGCCGGCCTCGTACCAGCCGACGGAGCCGTCGTCGAACATCACCTGCAGATGGCCGTAGTTGTACATGTCGGGTGCCACCTCGTCGGAGAGGCGCAGGCCCATCCCGCGCACCTGCACGGGCCTGGCGTCGGTGATCTGGCACATGACGTCGACATAGTGGACGCCGCAATCGACGATCGGCGAGGTTGTCTGCATCAGCGCCTTGTGGGTCTCCCAGGTGGGGCCCGAGGACTGCTGGTTGAGGTTCATGCGGAAGACGTAAGGCGGCCCGAGCTTGCGGGCCTCCTCGATCAGCCGCATCCAGGACGGGTGATGGCGCAGGATATAGCCGATCACCAGCTTTCGGTCGGCTGCCTTCGCGGCTGCCACGACGCGCTCGGCATCGGCCACCGTGGTTGCCAGCGGTTTTTCCACGAAGACATGGCAGCCGGCCTCGAAGGCGGCAACCGCATAGTCGGCATGGCTGTCGGAATAGGTGCAGATCGAGCAGAGGTCGGGCTTCAGCGCCGCCAGTGCCTCGGGAAAAGTGGGATGGATCGTGTAGCCCTGCAGTTCCTCCGGCAGCGTCACCTCGGACCGGTTGACGAGGCCGACGATCTGAAAGCCCGGATCGTTGTGGTAGGCCAGCGCATGGCTGCGGCCCATGTTGCCGAGGCCGGCGACGAGGACGCGGACGGGTTTGTCTGAAGAACTCACTTCACTGCTCCGGAGGTAATGCCGCGGATCAACTGCCGCGAGAAGATGACGTAGAGGACGAGCACCGGCAGGATCGCCAGCGACAAGGCCGAGAGCACGGCGTTCCAGTTGGTGACGTACTGGCCGATGAACATCTGGGCGCCGAGCGTGATCGTCTTCGTTTCCTCACCCGGTGCCAGGATCAGCGGGAACCAGAGGTCGTTCCAGATCGGGATCATGGTGAAGACGGCGACCGTCGCCATGGCCGGGCGCACCAAGGGCAGCACGAGGCGGAAGAAGATCGCGTATTCCGACAGCCCGTCGATACGGCCGGCGCTTTTCAGGTC
Organism: Rhizobium sp. PK7-22; assembly: GCF_056530405.1. Lineage (NCBI taxonomy): Bacteria > Pseudomonadati > Pseudomonadota > Alphaproteobacteria > Hyphomicrobiales > Rhizobiaceae > Rhizobium > Rhizobium sp. PK7-22. Next base: position 839,142 of record NZ_CP096514.1, on the reverse strand, counting down.
GTCGGAGACGGTGCGCATGAACTCCGAGAGGATGAAGATGGCGAGCGGCAGGCCCTGCGCCGTGTAGACGAGGATCAGAGCGGTCAGCGTGTTGACGAGCCCCGTCGCCACCATGCCCTGCAGGATGGCGACCGTGCCGAGGCGGATCGGGATCATGATGCCGAGCGCCAGGTAGAGGCCCAGCAGCGTGTTGCCCCGGAAGCGGTATTCGGACAGCGCGAAGGCCGCCATGGCACCAAACAGAAGCACCAGCGCGATGGAGACCACCGTGACGACCATGCTGTTCTGGAAATAGCCGAGGAAGTCGCCCTGGCTCAACACCGTCTCATAGCCGACGAGGCTGAAGGTCGTGGGCGTCGGCAGCGCCATGGGCTCGCGGAAGATCGCATTGCGGCTCTTCAGCGAGTTCACCAGCGTCAGGAACACCGGAAACAGCGCGATCAGCGTGTAGCTGATCAATGCCAGATGGATGAGGCTGCTGCGGAACGGCGAGGAGCGGGCTTTCGACATCGGCGGCTCCTTCTAGAACTGATAGCGGCGGATGCGCCGCTGGATGACGAAGAGATAGAGCGAGACACCGGCGAGGATGATCAGGAACATCACGGTCGCAATGGTTGCCCCCATCGGCCGGTTGCCCATCTGGTTCTGGAAGCCGAAGAAGGTGCGGTAGAGCAGCGTGCCGAGGATGTCGGTGGCGCCATCGGGTCCGCCGAGCGCGCCCTGCACCGTGTAGATCAGGTCGAAGGCGTTGAAATTGCCGACGAAGGTGAGTACCGAAATAATGCCGATCGAGGGCAGGATCAGCGGCAGCTTGATCTTCCAGAACTGGCTCCAGCCGGTGATTCCGTCGCATTCGGCAGCTTCCAGCACCTCATCGGGAATATTGATGAGGGCGGCATAGATCAGCATCATCGGGATGCCGACATACTGCCAGACGGAGATCAGCGAGACGGCGATCAGCGCGCTCTCCGGCTTGCCGAGCCAGGGGCCGAACAGGAATTTCAGGCCGACGAGATCCATCAGGCCCGGCGCGATGCCCCAGATCGGCGAGAGAATGAGCTTCCAGATGAAGCCGACGATGACGAAGGAGAGAAGCGTCGGCACGAAGATGGCGCTGCGGTAGAAGGCGGCAAAGCGCAGGCCCGGCAGCGACAGCATGGCGGCTAGCGCAATCCCGATCGGGTTCTGCACGGCCATGTGGATGAGGAAGAAGATCGTGTTGTTCCAGAGCGCGTTCCAAAAATCTGCGGCCAGCCGCGGATCGCCGAACAGCCGCCGGAAATTGGCGAGTCCGACGAAACCCATCGTGCCGTCGACGACATTGAAGAGCGACAGCCGCAGCGTCTCGATCAGCGGCAGGATCATCACCGCCGTGTAGACGAGGAAGGCCGGCGCCAGGAACACGAAAATGTGCCAGCGCACGGGGCGCTTCGGCGGAGCGATCGAAGGATCGGCGGTGTCGATGTCGCTCATGTTCGGGTTCCGGATAAGGTCGGTTTGATGGGTAAAGGCTGCCCCTCACCCTAGCCCTCTCCCCGCACGCGGGGAGAGGGGATGCTCGAGATCGCGGCAATTCCCTTCTCCCCGATGTGACGGGGAGAAGGTGCCCGGCAGGGCGGATGAGGGGCTGCCTCTAGAGCAGGTTCAGTTTGCCGGCTTGTACCAGCTGTCGAGACCCTTCTGGGTTTCCTCGGCGGCCTGTTCCGGTGTCATCGTGCCGTTGATGACATTGGCCGACACCCGCCACATCTCCAGGTCGAGGTTCGGTTCGCCGCGACCGACGATCGCCGCGCTCGGGCGGATCGTCGTTTCGCAGTTCTGGCGCCAGGAGACGAATTCCTGGGCGAGCTCATCCTGCATCACGACCGGGGTCGTGTTCAGGCTGAAGAAGCCAGGTGCCGAGTTCGCATAGAGATCGGCAAATTCCGCCGAGGCGACCCAGGTCAGGAAGGTCTTGGCGGCTTCAGCATTACCGCTCTTGGCGTTGAGGCCGATGCCGATGTCGTTGTGGTCGGAGATGTAGCACTGGTCGCCTGCGGCCTTCACCGGCGGCGGGAAGGCGCCCATCTCGAAGTCGGCCTGGCTCTTGAACGGTGCGATCTCCCAGGAACCGGCCGGATAGATGGCGGCGCGGCCGAGCGTGAAGAGGTTCTGGCTGTCTGGATAGGTCTGCGCCTCGAAGCCGTCGCCGAGGTAGTCCTTCCACTTGGCAAGCGTCGCATAGGGCGCGACCCACTGGGCGTCCGTCAGCTTCTGCGTGCCCGCGATCAGAGCCTTGCGGCCTTCCTCGCCTTTCCAGGCGTTCGGGCCGATGTTGTAGTAGCCCATGGTCGCGGCTTCCCACTGGTCCTTGGTGCCCATGGCCAGCGGGATGTAGTTGCCGTCTTCCTTGAACTTCTCCAGCACGGCGAAGAACTCGTCTTCGGTCTTCGGCACCTCGACGCCGACTTCCTCGAAGGCGGCCTTGTTGTATATGAAGCCGTGGATGACGGAGGCCATCGGCACGCAGAAGGTTGTGGCACCATCGTCCGTGGTCCAGGCGGACTTGGCGACGTCGGAGAAGTTCTCCATGCCCGGCAGGTCGTTCAGCGGCGCAAGCTGGCCCTTCTCGAACATGGCGAGCGTCAGGTCGAACGGCCGGCAGGTGATCAGGTCACCGGCGGTGCCGGCCTCGAGCTTTGCATTGACAGCCGAATTGTACTCGGTCGGCGCCATCGGTGCGAAGGTCACCTTGATGTCGGGATGCTTGGCTTCGAAGGCAGGAATGATCTTCTCCTGCCAGATCGGCAGGTCGTCGTTACGCCAGCTCTCGATGGTGAGCGTCGTCTCCTGCGCCCATGCCATGCCGGCCGGGGCCAGCACGGTGGTGGCAAAGAGCATGCCTTTCAGTATGCGGGTCATGTCGTTCTCCCTCTTGTTCGCGCTTTCAGGCGCGTTTGTGGAACTCTTGTGTCTCGTCGAACTCGGCCAGGGCCGGCCTCAGGGCCTCGCCCGACCGGGCAAGTGCAGCGCGGGCGGCATCGGCATCCGGCGCGCCGGAGGCCAGCAGCACCGCCACCTTGACGGAGCCGCCAGCCGTATCCAGCAACTGCGCCGCCCTGCCCTCGTCGACGCCGGCGATTTCCGCCACCATGCGCGCGGCCCGCGCCTGCAGCTTCTCGTTGTCGGGATAAAGATTGACCATGTGGCCATCATGCACATGCCCGAGCTTGATGCCGGCCAGCGTCGAGAGCATGTTGAAGGCGATCTTCTGCGCCGTGCCGGCGCCCATGCGCGTCGAGCCGGCAATCACTTCGGGCGGCGTCTGCAGGAGGATCGAGACGTCCGCCTGCGCAAAAAGCCTGGCGCCCGGATTGTTGGCGAGGGCGACGACCTTGGCACCGCGCCGGCGCGCTTCCTCTGCAATGGCCAGAGCCGAAGGCGTCGAGCCGCTGGCGGAGACGCAGATGACGCAATCACCGGGCTCGACGATCGCCGCATCCCGGCGCGCCTGCTCAACATCGTCCTCGGGTGCACCCGCCAGATCGGTAAGGCTCGACACGCCGCCGGCGAGCAGGATGACGATCTTATCCTTGGCGATGCCGTAGGTGCCGGGCAGCTCGAGGGCATCAGCCATGGCCATCAGACCGGAGCTGCCGGCGCCGGCATAAACGAGCTTGCCGCCGGAGCGAATGGTCTGGGCGACAAGTTCCGCGCCTGCCTCTATGTCGGGAATGGCTGCATCGACGGCCGCGGCGGCAGCCTGCTGGCCGGATGCGAGAAGCGCCAGAATCTCATGGGGAGGCCGGGCATCCAGCCCTACCGCTTCCTCGTGCCTGGCTTCGGTGGCAGTTCTGCTCATCCGTTTCTCCCTCTGGCAAAATGATGCCAAAAAAATACCAATTGTCCAGCTACAAAATTAACATTTATGAAGAAGCGGCTAAGGCCGGTCCTGACGAGGCAAATTCCGCTATTTCTATCAGAGACTTGCCTTCATTAACCAGCTGCGACTCCTATTCGGTATTGGTAATTGGTATTTTTTTGGTATCCTGCCGCCGGAGGTCGATGATGACGGATTACTTTATCGGGATCGATGGTGGCGGCACGAGTTGCCGGGCAGCCGTGGCGGGACGCGACGGACGCATCCTTGGCCGTGGGCGCAGCGGCGCCTCCAATATCCTGACCGATCCCGACACTGCCCTTCGCCATATCGAGGAGGCGGCGCGGCTGGCGCTGGTGGAGGCCGGCCTTGCACCTGATCTCCTGTCGACATGTTCGGCGCTGCTCGGGGTTGCCGGCAACAATGTCGGCGATGCCGTCTCCTACGTCTCCACACGATTGCCCTTCCAGCAGGCGCAGATCGTGTCGGACGGACTGATCGCCCTGCAGGGCGCGGTGGGCGACGCCGATGGCGCCATCGCCATTGTCGGCACCGGCACGATCTTCATCGCCCGCCGTCATGGCATTCTCCACTATCTCGGCGGCTGGGGTTTCCAGGTCGGCGATCTTGGCGGCGGTGCGCGCATCGGCCATGCGGCCCTTCAGGAGAGCCTGCTGGCGCATGACGGGATCCGCCCGACAAGCGCACTCACCACCTCGATCCTCGACGAATTCAGCCACGATCCGACCAAGGTGGTCGATTTCGCGCGATCCGCGCATCCGGGCGAATTCGGTCGCTATGCGCCCCGCGTGGTGCAATTCGCCGCCGACGGCGATCCGACGGCGCTGCGGCTGATGGGCGAGGCGGCAAAGCATGTGGACGACGCGCTGGACGCCGTCGTGGACCTGACGGGCGGCGAAGGGCGGCTCTGCCTGCTCGGCGGTCTGTCGCACATTTATCCGGCCTATCTCGCAGACCGTCATCGCAGCCGTCTCGCCGAACCGCTGGCGGATGCGCTGACCGGCGCCGTGGCCCTTGCCGTGCAGGCCTTCCAGCGGGAGGCTGTCGATCCATGAGCGAGACCCTTTCCGCTATCCTGCCGCTCGCCAGCCTGCAGTCCGCAAGCGCCGGGCCACTCTACCTCAAGCTCCGTCAGACGCTGGAAGAGGCGATCAGTTCCGGCCGGCTCGGCCATGGCGCGGCGCTTCCCGCCGAACGGGATCTCGCCGAATACGCCAGCGTCAGCCGCGTCACCGTCCGCAAGGCGGTGGACGACCTTGTCCGCGACGGGCTTTTGATGCGCCGCCAGGGCTCCGGCACCTTCGTCGTGAAGCCTGTTGCGCGCGTGCAGCAGCCGCTCTCGCAGCTCACCTCGTTCACCGAGGACATGGCGCGCCGCGGCCTCGTGACGCGATCGGAATGGCTGGAGCGAGGCCTCTTCCCGCCGTCGCCGGAGGAGACGATGATGCTTGGCCTGACGGCCGGCACCATGGTGGCGCGGATCGGCCGGCTTCGCATTGCCAACGATCTGCCGCTGGCGATCGAACGGGCAAGCCTCTCGGCTGAATTCCTGCCGGATCCGGATGCGGTCACCTCGTCGCTCTACGCGCAACTGCAGAAGAAGGATGCCCGCCCGGTGCGGGCGATCCAGCGAATTTCCGCCTGCAACCTGAAGGACCCGGACGCCGGGCTGCTGGCCGTGCCTATCGGTGCCGCGGGCCTTTCCATCGAACGCATCTCCTACCTCGCCTCCGGGCGCGTGGTGGAGTTCACGCGGTCCCTTTACCGCGGCGATGCCTATGATTTCGTCGCCGAGCTCACGCTGGGAGAATAAGCAATGCAGACCCATATGCGCCAGGAGATCAACGAGATACCGGAGGCGGTAGCACGGCTGCTCGACCAGTCCGGTGCCGAACTGGCGGCTGCCGGGCGCGCCCTTAGGGAGCGCGATCCCGCCTTCCTCGTCACCATTGCCCGCGGCTCCTCCGACCACGCGGCCACCTTCATCAAATATGCGATCGAACTGACCACCGGCCGGCCGGTCGCCTCGCTCGGGCCGTCGCTCGCTTCCATCTACCACGCGCCGATGAAGCTGGCCGGCGGCGCCGCCATCGCCATCTCGCAGTCGGGCAAGAGCCCGGATATCGTCGCTATGGCGCAGGCGGCCACCGATGCCGGCGCGCTCAGCATCGCGCTCACCAACACGCTGCAATCGCCGATCGCCGATGCCTCCAGCCATGCGATCGACATCCAGGCCGGGCCGGAACTCGCGGTGGCAGCGACGAAATCCTATTTCAATTCGATCGTCGCCGGTCTTGCCGTCCTGGCGGAATGGGTGGATGACGATGCGCTGCGGTCGGCGCTCCGAGATCTTCCCACCGTCTGCCGCAAGGCGGTGGCGCTGGAATGGAACGATCTTGCCGGCCAGCTCGGCGACGCGGAGTCCCTCTTCATGCTCGGCCGCGGTCCGGCCCTTGCGATCGCCAGCGAGGCGGCACTGAAGTTCAAGGAAACCTCCAACATGCATGCGGAGGCCTATTCCTCGGCCGAAGTCCTTCACGGACCCGTGGCGCTCGTGGACTACCGCTTCCCCATCGTCGCCTTCGCCGCGCGCGACGCAGCCGAAGGCTCAGTCGTCGAGATCGCCGACGGCCTTGTCGAGAAGGGAGCGCTGGCCTTCGTCACCTCGAACAATGCCGGCAAGGCGAATGCGCTTCCCTTCGTGGCAACGGGACACCCGCTGACGGACGCGCTCTGCCTCATCCTGCCGTTCTACGGCTTCGTGGAGGCGTGGTCGCGTTCGCGCGGCTTCAACCCCGACGCCCCTGCGGCACTCAAGAAGGTGACGGAGACGAAATGACCCTTTCGGCAATACGCGGCGCGCGCATCTTCGACGGCGAGACTTGGCACGAGGACGCAGCGCTCGTCGTATCCGGTGGCCAGGTGGCGTCCATCGGTCCGGAAACGGACATTCCTGCCGGCGCCGAGATCGTTTCCTGTGAGGGCGGCATCGTCGTACCAGGCTTCGTCGACCTGCAGGTCAACGGCGGCGGCGGCGTGATGCTGAACGACGAGCCGACCGTCGAGGGCCTGCGCACCATCTGCAGCGCCCATGCCCGCTTCGGCACCACCGCCCTCCTGCCGACGCTGATCACGGACACGCCCGAGACGACAGCGGCCGTCATCACCGCCGGACGGCAGGCCGTTGCAGAGAACATGCCGGGCTTTGCCGGCTTGCATCTGGAAGGCCCGCATCTCTCGCTGGCGCGCAAGGGCGCCCATGACCCGGCGCTGATCCGCCCGATGGACACTGCGGACCTCGATCTTCTCCTGTCGTGCCGGGACGTCTTCCCTGCGATGATGATCACGGTTGCGCCGGAGAGCGTCACCGAGGCGCAGGTGTCCCGGCTTGCCGCCGCCGGCTTCATCGTCAGCCTCGGCCATACCGACGCCGGCTTCGACACCGTCGAGCGCTATGCGAAGGCCGGCGCCAGCACGGTGACCCATCTCTTCAACGCCATGAGCCCGCTCGGGCACCGCGAGCCGGGGATGGTCGGGGCAGCGCTCGACAACGGGCACCTACACGCCGGGCTGATCGCCGACGGTATCCACGTCCATCCGGCGGCCATGGGACTTGCGCTGCGAGCAAAGCAGGGGCCTGGCCGGATCTTCGTCGTCACCGACGCGATGTCGCCGATCGGTACCGACCTTACGAGCTTCATGCTCAACGGGCGCGAGATCCTGCGCCGCGACGGTCGGTTGACACTTGCGGACGGCACGCTGGCCGGCGCCGACATCGACATGCTCGCCTCGGTCCGTTTCCTGCACCGGACGCTGGCGCTGCCGCTGGAGGAGGCATTGCGAATGGTCTCGGCCTATCCCGCCGAAGCGGCGCGCCTCGATCAGCGCAAGGGTGCCCTGAAGCCCGGCTCAGATGCCGACTTCGTGCTGCTGACCAACGATCTTGCGATGAAAGGCACCTGGATCGGCGGTGCCGTCGTGCATCGGGCCTAGCTAGGCAGATGCAGCAAAGCGGAGCCTGACCACCAGACCGCGACCAGCCGGTGCGTCGAGCAGCACCAGGCTTGCCCCGTGGAGACGGGCGATCTCCTCGACGATCGGCAGCCCCAGCCCGGAGCCTGCGGCATCACTGCGGTCGCCGCGATCAAAGCGCCTCAGCGCCGCATCGCGCCTGTCCGGCGGGATGCCGGGACCATTGTCCTCGACCTCGAGGACGACCGCGCCTGCGTGTCGCGCCACCCGGACCGTGACCTCTGCACCGCGGCCCGCATAAAGCAGGCTGTTGGTGATCAGGTTCTTCAACAACTCGCCGATCAGGAGCGGTTCGGCCAGCACATGCGCCGCATCCTGCCCTTCGAAACCGAGGTCGATGCCGGCTTCCGCGGCGAGCGGCACATGGTCTGCCGTCAGCGACTGAGCCAGGGCAGAGAGATCCGTGTCCTGCAGCGACGCGGCGCGGGTTGCCGCGTCGATCCTCGCCATCAGCAGCAGTTGCCCCAGGATGCGCTCGCCATCGGCGACGGCGGCATCCGCCTTTGCCACCGCCTCCCTTTCAGCCTGCGGGTCCGGGGCGCGGGCGGCGATCGCCAGTTGCGTGCGGACGATCGCGAGCGGCGTGCGGAGCTGGTGGCTGGCGTTGCCGGTGAAATGGCGCAGTGCCTCGAGCGCCGATTCCAGCCGCACCATGAAGGAGTTGACGGTATCGACGAGCCCCTGCACCTCGCTTGGCACCCGCTCGACGATCGGATGGAGGTCGTCGGGGCTGCGCTGGGCGATCGCCTCGCTGAAGCGGTAGAGCGGCCGCAGCGACACGGTGACCGCCACCCAGACGATCACCGCCGCACCGAGGATCATGAACAGCAGCCTGACCGCCGAGCGGATGAGGATCGTCTGCATCAGCTGCTGACGGGCAATCGTCGTTTCGGCGACCGTCACGAGGAAGGGCACCGAGTTGATACCCGTCGAGGCCGAGCGCGCCAGCGCCGCGACGCGGATCGGCTCGCCGCGGAAGGTGGCGTCTCGAAAGGCGGTCTCCTGTCCCTCCGCGCGCGGTATCGACGGAAGGTTCTGGTAGCCGGTGATGAAGGTGCCCGGCGGTCCATCGACGCGGTAGAAGACCCGGTCCTGAGCGGCCGAGGTCAGCATCTCCAGCGCCACATAGGGAATGTCGACCTCCAGGTCGCCGTTTTCAGAGACGATCACCCGTTCGGCGATCGCCAGCGCCGAGCCCATCAGCACCCGGTCGGACACCTCGTTTGCGGTCTTCACCGCCTCGCGCCAGGTATCGGTGAGCGCCAGCATGCCGATCACGGCGGTGGACAGGAGCAGCCAGGCGAGCAGCCGCCGGCGCAGCGAATAGGCCTGTACTGCGAGAGGCGTCGCCAGTGCGGTCATGACGCGGGCGTGACCGTTTCGAGATAATATCCGATCCCGCGCGCGGTCTTGACCGTCAGCCCGTGCAGGCTGAGGCGGCGACGCAGGCGGCTGACATATTGCTCGATGGCGTTTGCCGAAAGATCATCGCCGAAGCCGGTCAGCGACTGGACGATGGCATCCTTGGAGACGACCTTGCCGGCGCGCAGGAACAGGAGCTCCAGGAGGGCCACTTCGCGCGCCGGGATGTCGAGCGGCACGCCGTCGCTGCTGAAGGTGCGCGACGCGAGATCGAGGGTGACGCCGCCGTGCTGGATGATGGAGGAACGCAGGCCCGCCTGTCGCCGCAGCAGGACGCGGATGCGTGCCTCGAACTCGGCGATATCGAAGGGCTTGATCATGTAGTCGTCGGCGCCGAGGTCGAGACCCCGCACCCGTTCCTCGGGGGTGCCGCGGGCGGTGAGGATCATCACCGCCGCCTTGTTGTGGCGCGCGCGCATGGAGCGCAGCACGTCGAGGCCGTCCATCTCGGGAAGGTTGAGGTCGAGGATCACCAGGTCATAGACCTCGGCGGCGGCGACGGCCTCCGCCGAGGCGCCGTCGGCCACGGCATCGACCGCATAGCCGCTGCCGCGCAGGATCGTCGAGAGACCCTCCGCCAGCGCCTGGTTATCCTCGACTAGAAGTATCCGCACGATCGCTCCCCACTGGTGTCATTCTACCGGGGAGCGCCGGCTCTGTCACGACGTGGCAGCACGCTCTACGAGGTGCGGCCGAGATAGTCCATCTTGCCGATCGGAACGCCCTTGTGCCGCAGCAGGGCGTAGGCCGTAGTGACATGGAAGTAGAAGTTCGGAATGGCAAAGCCGAGGAGATAGTCGCGGCCCGTGAAGGTTCTGGAGCTGTCGCGGCTTTTCAGCACCACCTCAATCTCGTCCTTGCCATCCATGGCATCCGACGGCAGCGAACGCAGAAGAGCGACTGTCTTCTCGATCCGCGCCTGCAGATCCGCAAAACTCGTCTCGTTGTCCTCCATCGGCACATTGTCGATGCCGCCGAGGCGGACGGCGACGAATTTTGCCGTATCGCTGACGCGCTGGATCTGCGCCGTCAGCGGCGCCATGTCGGGAACCAGACGGGCCTCCAGCAGGTCCGAATGGGAAATCGCGTTCTCGTCGGCGAAGGCCTCGCCCTTCTTCAGGATTTCGGAAAGGTTCTGGAAGGCGCGCAGGAAGACGGGGATGCTGACGTCATAGAGCGAGAGCGACATGGGGAGGTCCTTGTTAAAAAAGGCAGCGAGGCTGCGGGACCGGTGACAGGTAATGAGGGCGGCAGCGAAAACAAGCGCCCTGCTGACCCCTTCTTGTCTCGGATACCCTACTGGTGCATGGTCGCGGCATGCCGTTGCTGCTCTTCATCATGGCCCTCTTGGGATTTCTGGACGCTCGTACGGCACAGGCGACGGTGACCGTCTACCCGGCTCTGTCCGGTCGCGGCGATGCCCAAATTCTCGTCGTCTATTCCTCGCTCGACGAGCCGCTGGCCAAGCCGATGATCGCCGGCTTCCAGTCCGCCAACCGGGATGTGGCGGTGCATTACGAGGAAATGCTGACGGGCGAGATCTACGACCGTATCGTGCGGGAAACCGATGCCGGGAAGAAGAGCGCCGATTTCGCCTTCTCGTCGGCGATGGACCTGCAGGTAAAGCTCGCCAACGACGGCTACGCGCAGCGGAGCGAGCTGCCGATGAGCGACCGCTGGCCCGCCTGGGCCAACTGGCGCGACACCGCCTATGCGCTGACCTTCGAACCGGCCGTCTTCGTGTATCACAAGCCGAGCTTCGTGGATGAGGCGCCGCCGTCGACCCGCGCGGAGTTCGTCGAATTCCTCAACCGCCGGGGCGACGCCGTCTATGGCCGGATCGGCACCTACGACATCGAGCGTTCCGGGGTCGGCTTTCTCTTCATGTCGCGCGACCAGGAGCAGTTCGGCGACATCTGGTCGGTGATCCGCACCATGGGCGCGGCCGGCGTCAAGCTCTACTCCACCAGTCAGGCGATCCTGGAAAGGGTAGCCGACGGGCGCTTCGTCCTCGGCTACAATATCCTCGGCTCCTATGCCGCCGACTGGGCCTCGCGCCACCCCGATGTCGGCATCGTGCTGCCGAAGGACTACACCGTGGTGATGTCGCGCATCGGTCTGGTGCCGCAGGCGGCGTCTTCGCCGGAGCTCGGACGCCGCTACCTGGAGTTCTTCATGTCGAAGGAAGGCCAGACGATCATGGCGCGCGAGCTGCAGATCCCGGCGGTCAGCCCGGAGGTTTCCGGCAACAATACCGCCACCACAATGCGCGAGATGCTCGGAGGGCAGCTAAAGCCGGTTCCGGTGAGCCTCGGCCTGATGGTCTATCTCGACCAGGTGAAGCGGGCACGGCTGATTTCGCGCTGGAACGAGGTCCTGCGCCTGCAGTAATGCCCGCTCTGCAGACCTCAGGGGCGAATCGGCTGTCCGATGTCAGGTAGATGTCAGCTAGATGTGATGGCTTAGGTCATTCGGCGTCCGTGGAGGCGGTGCGTCGATGCGATGGGAGGAAGGCCGCGCCATGATCAGGCGACGGAGAGACATCCCTTCGCATAATCAAACTTTCGCGCCCTGAGCGCCTATGGAGGATACACCCTTGAAACAATTCTTTCTCGCATCGATTCTTGCGGGCGCGCTCGCGCTGCCTGCCTATGCCGCCGACTATACCATCATGGCACCGGCAGCCCCCGGCGGCGGCTGGGACCAGACGGCCCGCTCGCTGCAGGCCGCCCTGCAGGAAGAAGGCATCTCCGGCAATGTTCAGGTCGTCAACGTCCCGGGCGCCGGCGGCACCATCGGCATCGCCCAGTTCGCCAGCCAGCAGAAGGGCAATCCGAACGCTCTGATCGTCGGCGGCTACGTCATGGTCGGCGCGATCCTGACGAACCAGGCGCCTGTTACTCTGAAAGATGTCACCCCGATTGCCCGCCTGACCGGCGAATACGAGGCGATCGTCGTTCCGGCATCGTCCGAGATCCAGTCCATCGACCAGCTCGTCGAGGCGCTGAAGGCTGATCCGGGCGCGGTCTCCTGGGCTGGCGGCTCCGCCGGCGGCACCGACCACATCGCTGTCGGCCTGCTGGCCAAGGCTGCCGGCGTTGATCCGACGAAGATCAACTACATCGCCTATTCCGGTGGCGGTGAAGCGCTTGCCGCCATCCTCGGCAGCCAGGTCACGGCCGGCATCTCCAGCTATGGCGAGTTCCAGTCGCAGGTCGAGTCCGGCGCGCTTCGCCTGCTCGCCATCTCCAGCGAAGAGCGCATCAACGGCGTCGACGCGCCGACGCTGAAGGAATCGGGCTACGACGTGGTGCTGCAGAACTGGCGCATGGTTGCCGCCCCTCCCGGCCTCACGGACGAGCAGAAGGCTGCCGTTCTCGCCGACGTCGAAAAGCTTGCCAAGTCCGCAACCTGGCAGGAAACGCTGAAGACCAAGGGCTGGGCCGATACCTATCTCGCAGGCGACGCCTTCGAAGAGCAGCTCGCCAAGGACATCAGCGCTACGGAAACGATCCTGAAGGACATCGGGCTGGTCAAATGAGCTTGGACCATCCTGAAACATCCACCGAAAAGCGTCGCCCTGATTGGGCGGCGTTTGCCATTGCCGCGGTGCTTGCGGTGATTGCGGCCGTGATCTTCTTCGACGTCGCGCGCGTCAAAGGCACGGCGGGCTATTCCCAGGTGGGCCCGGCAACGGTTCCCGAGTGGATCGCTTTTGCCCTGATCGGCCTTGCGGTCTGGACGGCGATCGAAGGCTATCGTGGCGATTTCCCCAAGCGCGATCGGCAGGAGTTCGGGCCGGTGGTCTGGGTCGTTGCCGGACTTGCGGCGCAGATGCTGCTCCTCAAGACCGCCGGTTTCTCCATTGCCACCGGTGTCCTCTTTGCCCTCGTTGCGGCAGGCTTCGGTCGCCGCAAGCTTTGGCTGACGGTGCCGATCGGCATCGCCTTCTGTCTCGTCATCTGGCTGATCTTTGCCGGACTCCTGCAGCTTTCCCTTCCGGCGGGACCCCTGGAACGCCTGTTCCTATGATCGTCGACGCCACGAAAGTCCGCTATGAGCACCTTTGAATTCCTTCTCCAGGGACTGGTTTCGGCATCGCAGCCGATGAACCTGGTCTATGCCCTGATCGGGGTGACGCTTGGCACGGCCGTCGGCGTCCTGCCCGGCATCGGCCCGGCGCTGACGGTGGCCCTGCTTTTGCCGGTCACCTATCGCCTCGACCCCACAGGCTCGCTGATCATGTTCGCCGGCATCTACTACGGCGGCATGTACGGCGGCTCGACGACCTCGATCCTGCTCAACACGCCGGGCGAGAGCGCCTCCATCGTGACCGCCCTGGAGGGCAACAAGATGGCGCGTGCCGGGCGCGGCGGGCCGGCACTGGCGACATCGGCGATCGGCTCCTTCGTGGCTGGTCTCATCGCCACACTGCTCCTCGCCTTCCTCGCCCCTTTCGTGGTGAAGTTTGCCATCCAGTTCGGCCCGCGCGAGTATTTTGCGCTGATGTTGCTGGCCTTCGTGACGGTCTCCTCGGCATTCGGGGATTCGACGCTACGGGGACTGACGGCTCTCTTCGTGGGCCTTGCTTTTTCCGTCGTCGGCATCGACCAGCTGACCGGCCAGGCCCGGCTTTCCTTCGGTGTCCCCGACCTGCTCGACGGCATCGAGGTGACGACCATGGCCGTTGCCATGTTCGCGATTGGCGAAACGCTGTTCATCGCGGCGCAGGGCTTTCGCGGTCCGGAGATCGTCCAGGCGGTCAAGGGATCGGTGTGGATGAACCGTGAGGACTGGGCCCGTTCCTGGAAGCCCTGGCTGCGCGGTACCTTCATCGGGTTCCCGATCGGCGCCATGCCAGCCGGCGGCGCCGAAATCGGCACCTTCCTCTCCTATGCGGCGGAGCAACGGCTAACCAAGCATCCGGAAGAGTTCGGCCATGGCGCCATCGAAGGCGTTGCCGGCCCGGAAGCGGCCAACAACGCGTCGGCCGCAGGCACGCTCGTTCCGCTCCTAACGCTTGGCCTGCCGACGACGGCGACCGCCGCGATCATGCTCGCCGGTTTCCAGCAGTACGGCCTGCAGCCCGGTCCGCTGCTGTTTGCCACCAACCCGCAGCTGGTCTGGGGCCTGATCGCCTCGCTTCTGATCGCCAACGGCATGCTGCTGATCCTGAACCTGCCGCTGATCGGCCTCTGGGTGAAGCTCCTGACGATCCCGAAGCCCTGGCTCTATTCCGGCATCCTCGTGTTTGCGACGCTCGGCACCATCGGCGCCAATCCTTCGGTCTTCGAGCTCGGCATGCTGCTGGCCTTCGGCCTGCTCGGCTACGTCATGCGGGTGTTCGGCTATCCGATCGCGCCGGTCGTCGTCGGGCTGATCCTCGGGCCGCTGGCCGAACAGCAGCTCCGCCGGGCGCTGGCCATCAGCCAGGGTGACGTCACCTACCTCTTCACATCGCCGATTGCCGTCGTGCTCTTCGTCGTTGCGGCCCTTGCCTTCATCGTGCCGCTGATCATGCGCGCCCGCGGCCGCGGCGAGGTTCTGTCGCAGATGGCAGCGAACGAAGACTGAGATAGTCCTCCCAGGACGGAAAGGGGGCGCGGCTTCGGTCGCGCTCCCTTTTTTTTGTGCGCCGACAGGGTCAGGGGCCGAACACGGACCAGCCGGTGCGATGCGCCAGCATCTCCAGTGCCAGGGAGCCGAGCAGCGAGTTGCCGTTGTGGTTCAGCCCCGGGGACCAGACGGCCATCGAGGCCTTGCCCGGCGCCACGGCCAGGATGCCGCCGCCGACACCGCTCTTGCCCGGCAGACCGACGCGATAGGCGAAATCGCCCGAGCCATCGTAGTGGCCGCAGGTCAGCATCAGCGCGTTGATGCGCCGCGCCCGCTCTCGCGACACCACCGTGTGGCCGGTCAGCGGATTGCGCCCGGCAGCGGCGAGGAAGAGGCCGGCATGGGCGAGCTGCGTGCAGGTCATCGCCAGCGCGCAGTGGTGGAAATAGACCCCAACCACATGGTCCACCGGGTGATCGAGCCTGCCGAAGCTGCGCATGAAGTTGGCAAGCGCTATGTTGCGGTAGCCGGTGGCAAGCTCGGATTTGGCCACAGCCGGATCGATCGCGATCTGTTCGTCATTGGCGAGATACTGCACGAAGCGGACGATCTCGCCGATTGCTTCGCGCGGCGTATGGCCAGCCAGCACCAGGTCGCTGATGGCGATGGCGCCGGCGTTGATGAAGGGATTGCGCGGCTTGCCCTCCTCGTTCTCCAGCTGAACGATCGAGTTGAAGGAGGAGCCAGAAGGCTCGCGGCCGACGCGCCGCCAGACATTTTCGCCGTGTTTTCCGAGCGCCAACGTCAGCGTGAACACCTTGGACACGCTCTGGATGGAAAAGGCCTCATCGCAGTCCCCCGCCTTGTAGACGGAGCCGTCGACATCGACGACGGCGAGGCCAAGTTTTCGCGGGTCGACATGCGCCAGCTGCGGGATGTAGTCGGCAACCCTGCCCTCGCCCAGCCGCGGGGTCAGCGCTTCGTAAATCTCGTCGACTACGCCCTGCAGATCCGCCATTCCAGCTCCATCGGCAACCGGCGCGACAGACCGTGCAAGGTCCCGCATCCCGTCTTTTCCGTCAGCACAACTACGAAGCGTCCATGCGATTGTCAAAGGGCGCAGTTCCTGGAACTGTTCGCGATCCCACTGGTTTCTCTCCCGACGGGGTGCGTGCGACGCGCTCGCCCCAAGCCACGGCCAATCCGAGATCTAGGAGCGAACACGATGGACAAGAACAACATGTCTCAGGGCGGCAGCGACATGCGCCCCGGCACCGAGGACCGGGTCCTGACCAACCGCCAGGGCCATCCGGTCAGCAACAACCAGTCCCAGCGCACCGTGGGGTCGCGCGGACCGGCGACGCTGGAGAACTACCAGTTCCTGGAGAAGATCACCCATTTCGACCGCGAGCGCATTCCTGAGCGTGTGGTGCATGCCCGCGGCTTCGTCTGTTACGGCGAGCTGGAGGTCACCGGCAAGATCGGCGACGAGCCGGCCTCCACCTACACGCGCGCGAAGCTCTTCCAGCAGGCGGGCAAGAAGACGCCGCTCGCAATCCGCTTCTCGACCGTCATCGGCGGCCGCGATTCGTCGGAGACCGCCCGCGACCCGCGCGGCTTTGCCGTGAAGTTCTATACCGAAGACGGCAACTGGGATCTCGTCGGCAACAATCTCGCCGTCTTCTTCATTCGCGACGCCATCAAGTTCCCCGACGTCATCCACTCGCTGAAGCCCGATCCGGTCACCTTCCGCCAGGAGCCGAACCGGATCTTCGACTTCATGAGCCAGACGCCCGAATCCATGCACATGCTGACGCATCTGTTTTCGCCGCGCGGCATTCCGGCGAGCTACCGGCACATGGAAGGCTTCGGCGTCAACACCTACAAGATGGTCAACGAGAAGGGCGACACCTTCCTGGTGAAGTATCACTTCCACCCGCGCGCCGGGCTCGCCAGCCTGACGGCCGAGGAAGCCGCCAAGGTACAGGGCCAGGACTTCGGCTCGGCCTCCAAGGACCTCTTCACCGCCATCGAGCGCGGCGAATATCCGCAGTGGGACATGTTCGTGCAGATCATGGAGGATCACGATCATCCCGAGCTCGAGTGGGATCCCCTCGACGACACGAAGATCTGGCCGGAGAAGGATTTTCCGCTGCGCCACGTCGGGACGATGACGCTGAACCGCAACGTCGAGGATTTCTTCAACGAGAACGAGCAGATCGCCATGGGCACGGGCGTCCTCGTCGACGGCCTCGACTTCTCCGACGACAAGATGCTGGTCGGTCGGACGTTCTCCTACTCCGACACGCAGCGCTACCGCGTCGGCACCAACTATCTGCAGCTGCCGGTCAATCAGCCGAAGAGCGCCAAGGTCTCGACCAATCTCTCGGGCGGCCAGATGAGCTTTCAGCGTGATCTTGCGCCGGGTCAGAACCCGCATGTGAACTACGAGCCGTCGATCCATGACGGCCTCCAGGAAAGCCCGGTCGAACAGCCCAACAATCCGCCGGAGATCAAGGGGCAGCTGACCCGCAGCGTCATCGAGCGGCGCAACGACTATGTGCAGGCGCGCGGCCGCTTCTGCACGATGATGGACTGGGAACGCGACGACCTGATCTTCAACATGGGCGATCTGCTCGGCCAGTGCGAGCGCGACGTGCAGGAACGCATGGTCTGGCACTTCTTCCTGGTCCATGACGACTACGGCCGGCGCGTTGGCGAGAAGCTCGGCATCTCCGCCGCCGACGTGGCGAAACTCGGCCCATTGTCGAAGCAGGTGTTGACCGAGGAAGACCAGCGCCGCCTGCAGAACCTCGGCAGCAACGGCGACACGATCGATCCGTCGATCTGGGGCCAGTGGACGAGCTCGGTGAAGAACCACAAGGCGTCCGCCGAAGAGGTGCTGATGGGCAAGCTGCCGCGTGAAAACGCGGCGCAGAGCCAGGCGGCCGAATAAGAAACCACCTGGGCCGGCATCACCAAGGTGCCGGCCCTTCCTCCTACTGCCTACTGCCCATTACCTGCCCCCTCTCCCCTTCCCCTTGCCGACAAAACCACCTGCCATCGTCCCGCGGCCCGTGATAGGCAGGCGCGACGAAGGGTTTGGACATGAGTGGAAACAGGATCGCGATCATTGGCGGCGGACCGGCAGGACTGATGGCCGCCGAAGTGCTTGCCGCGGCAGGTCATGCCGTAAGCGTCTACGAGGCGATGCCGACGCTCGGCCGCAAGTTCCTGCTCGCCGGCAAGTCCGGACTCAACATTACCCATTCCGAAGATTTCGACACCTTCCGCACCCGTTTCTTCGCTGCGTCCAAACGGCTGGGGCCGGTGCTCGATGCCTTCACACCGGACCACGTCCGAGCGTGGACCGCAGAACTCGGGACCGAAACCTTCGTGGGCTCCTCCGGCCGCGTCTTTCCAACCGCCATGAAGGCCTCGCCGCTCCTGCGTGCCTGGCTTGGCCGGCTCGAGAGCATGGGTGTCCAGCTCCTGAAGCGTCACCGATGGACAGGCTTCGAGGACGACGGCCTCGCGTTCGATGCCCCGGAAGGCCGTCTCGTCATCCGTCCGGATGCGACGCTGCTGGCGCTGGGCGGCGCCAGCTGGCCGCGGCTTGGCTCCGACGCCGCCTGGGTGCCGTGGCTCCACGACAAGGGCGTCGAGATCAACCCGTTCAGACCCGCCAACTGCGGCTTCGACGTCGCCTGGAGCGACAGCTTTCGCGAGCGGTTTGCAGGCGCGCCGCTGAAGTCTGTTGTCACCGGCTCCCCGGCCGGCATCTTTCAGGGTGAATTCGTCATCTCGCAGCACGGGATCGAGGGAAGCCTCGTCTATGCCCATTCGGCGGCGCTGCGGGAGGAGCTTTCCCGTCATGGACAGGCAGCACTCCTGGTCGACCTTACCCCCGGCCGCAGCGAGGAGAGGCTCGCGCGAGACCTGGCCCGCCAGGGCAGCAAGACGAGCTTCTCCAACCGGCTGCGCAAGGGTGCGGGACTTGAGGGCGTCAAGGCCGCACTGCTGCGGGAACTGCTGCCGGAGGCCCCGCGCATGACGTGGGACGCGCTGGCAAAGACGATCAAGTCCCTGCCGATCCCGCTCCTGCGGCCGCGGCCGATCGCGGAGGCCATCTCGTCGGCCGGCGGCATCGCGTGGCCGGAGATCGACGCCCGTTTCATGCTGACGCGCATGCCGGGTGTCTTCGTCGCCGGCGAGATGATCGACTGGGAGGCGCCGACCGGCGGCTATCTGC
This sequence comes from Rhizobium sp. PK7-22, assembly GCF_056530405.1. NCBI lineage: Bacteria > Pseudomonadati > Pseudomonadota > Alphaproteobacteria > Hyphomicrobiales > Rhizobiaceae > Rhizobium > Rhizobium sp. PK7-22. The sequence continues at coordinate 820,000 of NZ_CP096514.1, read as the reverse complement.
TTACCGCCTGCCTTGCGACCGGACAGGCTGCGGGCAAGGGCATGAGTGACTGGCTTTCCAGGCGCTGATTGCACCGCCCGGCCCGCGACAAGACGTCATACCTTGGAATGGCTTTCAAACCAGGCTGATCCCTGTCTAGAGTGGCTCGGGCGGCAACCGAATTCTGCGTTGCCGTACCCGGGGGGACGACAACGCATGACCCTTGCCAGACGACGACACCTGGTTCGCAGGCGGCGCACCGTGACGGGGCTCGTCCTGGTCGCGGCCATTTCCTTCGTCGCCGGCATGACCGATGCTGTCGGACTGCTGCTTTCCGGCGACTTCGTGTCCTTCATGACCGGCAATACCACGCGGGCGGCGCTGTTCTTCGCGGAAGGCGACTATGGCCATGCGCTGATCCTGTTCCTCGCGCTCTGGGTCTTCGTCATCGGCAATGCACTGGGCATCATCCTGGCCTATACACTCTCCAGCCGCCGGACATTCGTGGTCCTGACCGGTGTCGCCCTGACCATCGCCCTGGCCGCGCTGGTGCCGGGCGAGGGATATCCCCGCGTGCAATTCTATCTCATCGTCCTCGCCATGGGGATGATCAACGCCACTGTCGAGCATATCGAGGGGCTGCCGATCGGCCTCACCTACATCACCGGCGCGCTGTCGCGCTTCGGTCGCGGCATCGGGCGGTGGTTCATGGGCGACCGCAACCCGACGGGCTGGGTGATCCAGACGGTGCCCTGGACCGGCATGGCCTGCGGGGCGGTGACCGGCGCCTTCCTGACGAACGCGCTCGGCAGGGACGCGCTCTGGGTGGTGGCGCTGTCGATCGTCGGCGTTGCGGTTGCCACGGTCTTCCTGCCGCGCCCGCTGCATCTGCATTTCCAGCAACGGATCGATACGGGCGCGCCACGCCGGCGTTGACAGGCGCCGCGGATTGTTGCGACAGGGTGCGGCATGTTCCTTCTCTCAAAGATCTTCTGGCTGGCGGCACAGCCGCTCTCGCTCGCCTTCCTGCTCTGCGTGCTTGGGGCACTCGTCGCCTTTTCTGGCTGGCGCCGCACCGGCGCGGCTTTCTCCGGTCTTGCGGCCCTGCTCCTCTTCGTCGTGCTCTATACGACGGCAGGCGGCGTGGCGCTGCAGGTGCTGGAAGCGCGGTTCGCCAAGCCTGCCAATGATCCCGGCGAGATCTCCTGCATCATCGTGCTCGGCGGTGCTTTGGAAAACGAGGTGACAACGAGCCGCGGCGGCATCGAGCTCAACCAGGCCGGCGAGCGGTTTCTCGAAACCCTCCGCCTGGCGATCCGGCATCCGAACGCCCGCATCGTCGTCTCCGGCGGCGACGGCTCGATCACCGGCGACTACGAAGGCGAGGCCGTGGCGTCGGAACGATTTTTCACCGCCTTCGGCGTTTCTCCCGAGCGGCTTGTGAAGGAGAACGCCTCCCGTACGACCTATGAGAACTCGCTCCAGACGAAGGATGTTCTGGCCCGCGAAGGCCTGACCGACTGCCTGCTCGTCACCTCCGCCTTTCACATGCCGCGTTCGATGGGGCTGTTTCGGAAGGCCGGCATTCCGGTCACCCCCTGGCCGGTCGATTACCGGACGAGCGGCATCCTCAGCCTCGGCGTCGATTTCAGCCAACCGACGTCCAATGCACAGATCACCTCGACGGCGGTGCGCGAATGGATCGGCCTCGTCGCCTATTATCTCACCGGCCGGATCGACACCGTTTTTCCGGTCGATTGACTATTTCGAGGAGATGGTAACGAAACGCCCGCCGCGCACGCGCACCGTCGTCTCGCATGGCTTCTCGTCGGTCCGCTCGCAGAAGCGCGGGTGCATCTTCAGCACGAAAACCATGTTGCCGAAGCGCTTGATGAAGTCGTAGCCATAGATGCGGGCGGTGGCGATCATGAAGTAGCCGCCCTCCTTGACCCGCAGGTAGAAATTGTAGGGGCAGCCGTCCTCGTTGCAGTCCTTGCCGCGCACGCCGTTGCAGGTGAGTTCGCCATGGTTGGTCAAGGCATCGACGATTCCGTCATTGTTGATGTCGAGGCGGGTGAGGAAGCCGCTGCCGAACTGCGCGGTCGTGCATTGCTTGCGGAAATGATCCTTCTCGTAGATCTCCGGATCGTTCAGCAGCTCCTGCTGGGCCGATGCGGCGGCAGGCAGCAGGGCCAGAATGAGGATTTGGGCGGCGATCAGCAGGTATTTTTTCATGGCGACAGCTCCTTGACCCTCTTCGCCTCAGTCGACAGCACGCGTAAGAAGGCAAATTCTAATCTGCAGGCTAGCACCCCGCACTTGCGCGACGCTGGTGGCCTGAAGCCGTTCGGAGGTGGAAGTGCTGACTGTCCTCAACTACGCAGGCGTCGTCGTGTTTGCGGCGACCGGCGCGCTGGCCGCGTCGCGCAAGCAACTAGACCTCATCGGCTTCCTGTTTCTCGCCGCCGTCACCGGCGTCGGTGGCGGGACGCTGCGGGACCTGCTGCTTGGCCAGGGGCCTGTCTTCTGGGTCGCCGAGCCTGACTATATCGTCGTCTGCGTCGCGACGGCCGTGGTGGTATTCTTCACCGCACATCTGATCGAATGGAGATACCGGCTGCTGATCTGGCTGGATGCGATAGGACTGGCCGCCTATTGCGTGATGGGTGCAGCACTCGGCCTGGCCGCCACCGGATCGCCGACAATCGCCATGGTCACGGGAACGCTGACGGCCACCTGCGGGGGTGTGCTGCGCGATCTTCTGGCCGAAGAGCCTTCTGTGCTGCTGCGGCCCGAAATCTACATCTCGGCGGCGCTTGCCGGCGCCGGCGCCTTCACGGCGGCCGATGCGCTGGGGCTTCCCGCCCATGTCAGTTCTGCGGTAGGGTTTGCCGTGGCGCTTGCCCTGCGCGGTGGCGCGATCCACTACGGATGGACGATCCCGCGCTATAGGCCGCGGCCCGGTCGGGATCCCGACGATGCCTTGAAGAAACGATGAAGGCCGCTTCAGGCCTTCTTTTCGCGCAACCGGATCACGACATCCACGTGGGCGATTTCCATCCCCTCCGGCGCGTCCGGCAGATTGCCGATCTCGATATTGTTGACCGGGATGTCGAGCACCTCGTTTCGGCCTTCGACAAAGAAGTGATGGTGGTCGGAGACATTGGTGTCGAAATAGGTGCGTGCGCCTTCCACGGCGAGAACGCGGATCAGGCCGGCCTCCGTGAACTGGTGCAGCGTGTTGTAGACGGTGGCAAGCGATACGGGGACATCGGCACCGATGGCCTCGTCGTGCAGTTCCTCCACGGTCAGATGACGGTCGCCCTTGGCGAAGAGAAGATCGGCAAGCGCCACGCGCTGACGGGTCGGCCGCAGGCCGCAGTCGCGCAATCTCGTCTCGATGCTGATCATGGCATCTGCCATCTTGCCGTTATGCCCCACGTCTGTCCGCCATACGCTATCTTGACTAGCGGATATAACTTTTGCGGGCGCAGCTTTCAATAGCCTGCGAGGGCAGCAAAAAATGCATAATTGACGCGGAGCCTCTGGTTTGGCCTGCAGGCTTCCTATATGCGAACGAAAGATCGCGGCCTGTCGCGCTCGCATCCCTGCGAGAACCGTTGGCCGCGGAACGATCGTTGTGCTTCAATTTCTGCCGATTTTGCAATAAAGGTCGCACATCGGCATGAGGGGGACCTGATTTACATGACAGAGAGACAGTCGAGCTTCAGCTACGAAGAGATCCTTGCCTGCGGACGCGGCGAGCTGTTCGGTCAAGGCAATGCGCAGCTTCCGCTGCCGCCGATGCTGATGGTCCACCGCATCACAGATATTTCCGAGACCGGTGGTGCTTTCGACAAGGGCTATATCCGCGCCGAATACGACGTTCGTCCGGACGACTGGTATTTCCCCTGCCATTTCCAGGGCAATCCGATCATGCCCGGCTGCCTCGGCCTCGACGGCATGTGGCAGCTGACCGGCTTCTTCCTTGGCTGGCTCGGCGAGCCGGGCCGCGGCATGGCGCTTTCCACCGGAGAAGTGAAGTTCAAGGGCATGGTTCGCCCCGAGACCAAGCTTTTGGAATACGGCATCGACTTCAAGCGCGTCATGCGCGGCCGCCTGGTGCTCGGCACCGCGGACGGCTGGCTGAAGGCGGACGGAGAAACGATCTATCAAGCATCCGACCTGCGCGTCGGTCTGTCAAAAGACAAAGACGCCTGAGCGTCCCTGCGCCATGGTTCTAGCAAGCAGAAAAGGTCCATAAGATGAGACGGGTTGTAGTCACGGGTCTTGGCATCGTGTCCTCCATTGGAAACGACGCCTCCGAAGTCACCGAATCTCTTCGCCAGGCAAAGTCCGGCATCTCCTTTGCGCCGGATTTCGCCGAGCACGGGTTCCGCTGCCAGGTCTGGGGCAAGCCTGACCTCGACCCGACGGATCTCGTCGACCGGCGCGCCATGCGCTTCCTGAGCCAAGGCGGAGCCTGGAACCACGTTGCCATGAAGCAGGCTCTGGCGGATTCGGGACTGGAGGAGAAGGACTACAGCGAGAACGAGCGCACCGGCATCATCATGGGCTCGGGCGGCCCCTCCACCCGCACCCTCATCGAAGCCGCCGACATCACCATCAAGAACGGCAGCCCGAAGCGCATCGGACCGTTCGCCGTGCCGAAGGCCATGTCGTCCACGGCGTCCGCGACACTCGCCACCTGGTTCAAGATCCACGGCGTCAACTATTCGATCTCGTCGGCCTGCTCGACGTCTGCGCATTGCATCGGCAATGCCGCCGAGATGATCCAGTGGGGCAAGCAGGACGTGATGTTTGCCGGCGGCCATGAGGATCTCGACTGGACGATGTCGAACCTGTTCGACGCCATGGGCGCCATGTCCTCGAAGTACAATGACACGCCCGCGACCGCATCGCGCGCCTATGACGTCTCGCGCGATGGCTTCGTCATCGCCGGCGGTGCCGGTGTGCTCGTCCTCGAGGAGCTTGAGCATGCCAAGGCCCGCGGCGCCAAGATCTACGCCGAGATCGTCGGCTATGGCGCCACCTCCGACGGCTACGACATGGTCGCCCCCTCGGGCGAAGGTGCCATGCGCTGCATGCGCCAGGCGCTCGCCACGGTGAAGGGCGACGTCGACTACATCAACACCCACGGCACCTCCACGCCGGTCGGCGACAGCAAGGAAATTGGCGCCATCCGCCAGGTGTTCGGCGACAAGATCCCGCACATCCAGTCGACGAAGTCGCTGACGGGGCATTCGCTCGGCGCCGCCGGGGTGCAGGAATCGATCTATGGCCTCCTGATGATGCAGGAAAAGTTCATCGGCGAAAGCGCCCACATCGAGACGCTGGATCCGGAGTTCGACGGCGTGCCGATCGTGCGCAAGCGCATCGATGACGCCAAGATCGACACCGTACTCTCCAATTCCTTCGGCTTCGGCGGCACCAATGCCACGCTCGTCTTCCAGCGCATGAACGGATAAGATTTGATGACGGGTATCATGCAGGGAAAGCGCGGCCTGATCATGGGGGTCGCCAACAACCACTCTATCGCCTGGGGTATTTCCAAGGCGCTCGCCGCCCAGGGGGCGGAACTGGCATTCACCTATCAGGGCGAAGCCCTGGGCAAGCGGGTCAAGCCGCTCGCCGCCGAGCTCCAGTCGGACTTCCTGCTGCCTTGCGACGTGGAAGACCTGGCCACCGTCGACGCCGCATTCGACGCCATCAAGGAGCGCTGGGGCAAGCTCGACTTCGTCGTTCATGCCATCGGCTTTTCCGACAAGAACGAGCTGAAGGGCCTCTACGCCGATACGTCCCGCGAGAACTTTTCGCGGACCATGGTCATCTCGTGCTTCTCCTTCACGGAGATCGCCAAGCGCGCCGCCGGCCTGATGACCGATGGCGGAGCCATGCTGACCCTGACCTATGGCGGCTCGACCCGGGTGATCCCGAACTACAACGTCATGGGTGTTGCCAAGGCAGCGCTGGAATCCTCCGTGCGCTACCTGGCGGCCGACTACGGCCCGCAGGACATTCGCGTCAACGCCATCTCCGCAGGCCCGGTCCGGACGCTTGCCGGCGCCGGCATTTCGGATGCCCGCGCCATGTACTCCTGGAACAAGCAGAACGCGCCGCTGCGGCGCACGGCGACGATCGAGGACATCGGCGGATCGGCGCTCTACCTGCTCTCCGACCTGTCGCGCGGCGTCACCGGCGAGATCCACTATGTCGACGCCGGCTACAACATCACCTCGCTGCCGATCCTCGAGCGCCTGCGCAAGGCAGACGTCGAGTAACCGCGGCCATCAGTTTGGTGCGTCGTCGACGATCGCCTCGGCCTCTGCCTTGATCGGCTTGTACTTGAAGGTAGCACAGACGATACCGTGATCGTTCGTGCCGCTTTCCTTGTGGTCGTCGTAGTGCAGGTGGTCGTTGTTGATCGTCAGCCCGTCGAACATCCAGATCCGGCGCCGGCTGTTGTCGTAGAATTCCTCGCTGACGAAGATGTGGTCGAGAGATTCCATCGCATCCTGATAGATGTGCGTGTAATAGATGTCGCGGGTGCTCCGATACTCCTGCAGCGTCTGCGCCGTGTAGAGGGAAACATCGCCTCCCCCCAGCGAATCGCCGACCAGGAAGCGCGGCTGGCCGGTCAGGATATTGGCCGTATTGCTGAGCTGCCCGTCGTTGACGTCTCCCAGGACAATGACACCGGTTCTCGTGCCCTTCATCTGCTCCGTCAGCATGAAGCGCAATGCAGCCGCTTCGGCCGTGCGCCGGATCGTGGAGATTGCCGAGCCCAGCGCCGTGGCGTGCTTGCTGTAGGCCGGATTGTCCTTGAACCAGTCTTCCCGGCCGACCTGCGTCGGTGCCTTGGACTTGAAATGGCAGACGTAGACATGGACATCGCTGTGTTCGTCGCGCGGCCGTATCGTTAGATGCAGCACCGGTCGAGAAAAACTGTCGATGCTGACGCTGATGGCGGGCGTCTGCGCGTCATCGCCGGAACTCTGCAGCACGAAATCCTCGGGGAACTGCACGATCCAGTCGGGCTGACCCGACATCAGCCCCTTGCGGACAAGTGCGGCACAGACGATGCGCCCGCCATCGGCATCTGGCGGAACGACGAGATCATAGTCGGCCTTGAGACCTGATGCCTCGAGGGCGTCCGACAGCGCCTGCGCGTGCCAGAGCTCCTGGAAGCCGAAGACATCCGCCCGCAGCTGCCGGATCGCCCGCTGCGTCCAGTCGATCTTCAGGTCGTACTGGTCCTGGGTCCAGCCTTTGCCGGTATAGATCGGCAGGCCGGGCTGGTTGAGATTGTAGAGATTGAACGTCGCGATGCGCAGCTGTTTCAACTTCATGGGCTTGTCCTCCCGCACCCTCTTCCACTTCTGCGGGAGAATGCTGTCAGAGAACGTCTACACCCGTGTGACAGCTTTCACCGGGTCTACTTGCGTGCCTGCAGGATCTTGAAGCGGGCATTGCGGCAGAGCTCGCCGCTCTCCTTGAACACCTCTGCCATGACGGACTCATAGGGCAAGCCGCGGTTTGCAACCAGCATCAGCCGGCCACCGCTGCGCAAGGCCCCGGCTGCCGCCCGGATCATAGCCTTGCCGAGTTCCGGATCGGCCGCCTGCGCCTCGTGGAACGGCGGGTTCATGATCACCAGGTCGTATTTTTCCTTCGGCGGCTCGCTGCTCAGATCCTGCCAGAAGAAGCGGGCCTGCAACTGCGGGCAATTGCGGGCCATGTTGACCTTGGCGAACTCCAGCGCCCGGTAATCGGCCTCGAAGAGATCGATGCGGTTGACGCGCGGCGAGACCTTGGCCAAGGCGACCGACAGGTAACCCCAGCCGGCGCCGAAATCGGCGGCATTGCCGTCGAAATCGGTCGGCAGACGACTCACCAGGAGCTCGGAGCCCGGATCGATCCGGTCGTGCGAGAACATGCCGGGCGCGGCCTCGAAGCGGCCCTCGATCTGAACATTCGGCTTCGTCAATGCCGTCATTGCGGCCTCGACGTGCTTTGGCCGCGCAAACCAGATCGCGACACCGTGGTATTTCGGCGTGTAGTCGAGATCGATCTCCAGTTTCAGCAGCGTCGTGCGCAGCGTCTGGATACCGTCTTCCTTGCCGCCGGCGATGACGATCATGCCGCCTTCGGCCACACGCTGCAGCGCCTCGGCGACGCGCGCCTCGTTCTCGCCGCGGTGCTTGCCGCACAGCACCAGCGCCATGTCGTAGCCCTCGCCTTCGGCCAAGGGTACTGCTCCCTCGCCCAGGGTCCGAAACAGCGGCCGGAAGGGCTGTACGGCAGAGACGGCTCCGGCGAAGCCCTCCGGCAGCGGGTGGCCGCCTTCGGCGCCGAGGAACAACACGCGGTCGCCTTCGGCCGGCACGGGAACCGTGCCGGTTGCGAAAGGATGGAACAGGGTCTTCAGGGCGTCACGGCTCATCGCGGCTGGCTTTCAATGGATAGATACAGAAAAGGCGCGGAAATTCTCCCGCGCCTCCAGGGTTGGAAACGAGACGCCTTACTCGGCAGCTTCGCCTTCAGCCTTCTTGATTTCCTGGCCGGTGGCCTGGTCAACGACCTTCATGGACAGGCGAACCTTGCCGCGCTCGTCGAAGCCCATCAGCTTGACCCAGACCTTCTGGCCTTCCTTGACCACGTCCTGGGTCTTGGCGACACGATCGGAGGCGAGCTGCGAGATGTGCACGAGACCGTCACGGGCGCCGAAGAAGTTGACGAAGGCGCCGAAGTCGGCCGTCTTCACAACCGTGCCTTCATAGATGGCGCCGACTTCAGGCTCGGCCACGATCGAGTGGATCCACTTGCGGGCTGCTTCGATCTCCTTGGCCGAGGAGGAGGCGATCTTGATGGTGCCCTCGTCGTCGATGTTGATCTTGGCGCCGGTCTTCTCGACGATCTCGCGGATGACCTTGCCGCCGGATCCGATGACTTCACGGATCTTGTCGACCGGGATCTGCATGACTTCGATGCGTGGCGCGAATTCGCCGAGCTGGCCGCGGCTCTCGGTGATGGCATTGGCCATTTCATCGAGGATGTACTTGCGGCCGCCCTGTGCCTGGCCGAGTGCGACCTTCATGATCTCTTCGGTGATACCGGCGATCTTGATGTCCATCTGCAGCGACGTGATGCCGTCAGCGGTACCGGCAACCTTGAAGTCCATGTCGCCGAGGTGATCTTCGTCGCCGAGGATGTCGGAGAGAACCGCAAAGCGCTCGCCTTCAAGGATGAGGCCCATGGCAATGCCGGCAACCGGCTTGGCCAGCGGAACGCCGGCGTCCATCAGTGCAAGCGAGGTGCCGCAGACGGTGGCCATCGAGGACGAGCCGTTCGACTCGGTGATCTCGGAGACGACACGCAGCGTGTAGGGGAACTGCTCCGGCGTCGGCAGCATCGGACGAATGGCGCGCCATGCAAGCTTGCCGTGGCCGATTTCGCGGCGACCCGGGGAGCCCATGCGGCCGGTCTCACCGACCGAATAGGGAGGGAAGTTGTAATGCAGAAGGAAGCGTTCCTTGTACATGCCGGTCAGGCTGTCGACGTACTGCTCGTCTTCGCCGGTGCCGAGGGTGGCGACGACGATCGCCTGGGTCTCGCCGCGGGTAAAGAGGGCCGAACCGTGGGTGCGCGGCAGGATGCCGACTTCCGAGACGATGGCGCGGACCGTATCGAGGTCACGACCGTCGATGCGGCTCTTGGTGTCGAGGATGTTCCAGCGAACGATCTTCGCCTGCAGGTGCTTGAAGACGGCGCCGATCACTTCGCTCGGATACTTCGGCTCTACACCTTCCGGGAAGAAGTGAGCCTTGACCTTCGCCTTGACGGCGTCGACGGCGGCATAGCGCTCTGCCTTCTGCGTGTTCTTGTAGGCAGCGCGCAGTTCGGTTTCAAAGTGCTGCAGCATTTCTGCTTCGAGCGCGGAATGATCTTCCGGTTCGAATTCGCGCGGCTCCTTGGCTGCCACTTCGGCAAGCTTGATGATCGCGTCGATCACCGGCTGGAAGCCGCGGTGGCCGAACATGACGGCGCCGAGCATGATGTCTTCGTTGAGTTCCTTGGCTTCCGATTCCACCATCAAAACCGCATCGCCAGTGCCGGCAACGACCAGGTCGAGGGTCGATTCATCCATCTCGTCGAGATGCGGGTTCAGAACATATTCGCCGTTGATGTAGCCGACGCGCGCGCCGCCGATCGGGCCCATGAAGGGAACGCCCGAGAGGGTGAGCGCTGCCGAAGCGGCAACCATCGACAGGACGTCGGGATCGTTCTCGAGGTCATGCTGGACGACGGTGACGACGACCTGGGTCTCGTTCTTGTAGCCGTCCGGGAAGAGCGGGCGGATCGGACGGTCGATCAGGCGGGAAACCAGCGTTTCCTTTTCCGACGGACGACCTTCGCGCTTGAAGTAGCCGCCCGGGATCTTGCCGGCAGCATAGGTCTTTTCCTGGTAGTTGACGGTCAGCGGGAAGAAATCCTGGCCGGGCTTGGCGGACTTGGCCGACACGACGGTGGCCAGAACGACGGTTTCGCCGTAGGTGGCGAGAACGGCGCCATCAGCCTGACGGGCGATCTTGCCGGTTTCCAGCTTCAGCGGGCGGCCTGCCCACTCGATTTCAACGGAATGCGAATTGAACATATCTTGTCCTCTAAGACGCTGCCGATGCCACAAACACGGCACGGCGCGCAGTGTTGACGCGACACGGGCAAGACAACGGGAGGCTTTCTGCAGATGGAGGCTCGAGGCGCATCCAATCATCGGCGCCAGGCAGAGCCTGGCGAAAGCATCCGGCAATCCTGCCCCATGGCAGGTCAGCGGTTGATTTGGCGAAGCCGGCCCATCCGGTTCTCGCCAGTCGTGGCCTCTGGGGCCACCCTCCGGTTTCCCGAAGATCGAGAAAGGCGGGCGCCTTTTGAAGAGGCGCCCGCCAGAAATCGTTAGCGGCGAATACCGAGGCTACCAATCAGCTTGGTGTAACGGCCTTCGTCCTTCTTCTTGAGGTAGTCAAGAAGCGAGCGACGGCTGGACACCATCGCGAGCAGGCCGCGACGGGAGTGGTTGTCCTTCTTGTGGCCCTTGAAGTGTTCGGTCAGGTTGTTGATGCGCTCGGTGAGGATCGCAACCTGGACTTCCGGCGAACCGGTGTCGCCTTCGACAGTTCCATATTCCTTGATCAGCGCAGTCTTGCGCTCAGCAGTAATCGACATCGGAAGGTCCTTTCTTAATGAGGATCATAGGGTCGCCAAGGGCCGGGATGTCGTCCAGCCGTGGCCGTGGAAGCAAAGGGAAATGCCATGGGCTTGTGGCCCGGGCACGCCATGCTGGCGCTGCCTATACTCCATTAACCCCCGGAATGGAAGGGGCCAGCGGCAGTTCAGCCGAAGACCCGCTTCGGGCGGAATTCGCCCTGGCCGATCTCGCCGATCGCAATCAGCCGGCCGCGCGCCGTCGCATAGGCGTCGGCCTCCTCGAGCGGCGCATCACGCCCGCGCACGATGATCGGATTGCCCATGCGCAGCCGATGGGCCTGATCGTCGGTGATGGGAAGATGCGGCAGGCTGGAGAGCGCTTCCGCGGTATCGATGAGATAGGTGTCGAGAGCCGCCAGGCGCTCGTCGCGGTCCTCGATCTCCTCGAGCGCCACGAGATCGGCGAGCGGCACCATGCGCTCTTCCGAAAAGGGTGCGACAAAGGTCCGGCGCAGCTGCGAAACATGGCCGTAGCAGCCGAGATCGCGGCCGAAATCGCGCGCCAGCGAACGGACATAGGTGCCCTTGCCGCATTCGACCTCGAACAGGGCACGGTCCGTATCCGCCTTCAGCAGCGTGATGCGATGGATCTCGACCTCGCGGGAGGGGATCTCGACGGTCTCGCCGTCGCGGGCCAGATCATAGGCGCGCTCGCCGGCAATCTTGATCGCCGAAAACTGCGGCGGCACCTGGTTGATCGCGCCGGTGTAATTGGGGAGCAGCGCGTTGATCTCCGCTTCGGTCGGGCGCTTGTCGGAGGTGAGCGTCGCTTCGCCCTCGAGATCGTCCGTCGTGCGCTCCTCACCCCAGCTGACGGCGAACTCATAGACCTTGCGGCCGTCCATCACGTAGGGAACGGTCTTGGTCGCATCGCCGAGCGCAATCGGCAGCATGCCGGAGGCCAGCGGGTCGAGCGTGCCGGCATGACCGCACTTTTGGGCGTTGAACAGCCACTTGATCTTGGAAACGGCTTCCGTCGAGCCGAAGTCTTCGGGCTTGTCGAGGATCAGCCATCCCGAGACGGGGCGGCCCTTGGGTTTGCGCGGCTTGGACATCTTGTCTTCTTATTCTTCGTCTTCGGAGGTCGTGCCATCGAGGTCGCGTCGGACCTCGGGCGACCGCAGCAACTGGTCGATCTTCTGGTAGTTATCGAAGCTGGTGTCGTCGCGGAAGCGAACCTCTGGCATGTACTTCATCTGTCGCAGCTGGCCGGAGAGCCGGCCACGAATGAACTTGGCATTTTTGTTCAACGCTGCGATCACGGCCTTGTGATCAGGAATACCCAGCGGCGTAACATAGGCGGTGGCGACCCTCAGGTCCGTCGACATGCGCACCTCGGAGACGGAAATGACCGTCTTTTCCAGGAGATCGTCGCGAACCTCGCCGCGCTGCAGCACCTGCGTGATAGCGGCTCTTACCTGCTCGCCAACACGAAGCATGCGCTGGGATGGCGCCGAGGAGGTGGCTTTGGTCATTGTAATTCTCTTCCGGAGCGATTTCGCGGTGCCCAGCCCGAAGGCGGCACAACGCTCATGTCAAGTAAAGGCGTCAATGACTCGTGGCGGGGCAAAGGTCAAGGACGGTCTGTCATCCAAATGTCATTCCGCCGCTCAAAAGCCATGACTTGCCCCACCTGCATCTGCTGCCATCTTGACGACCGGCCGGAAATGGACAAGTACAGCATCGTCTCCGTGCCTTAAATCGCGTGGATCAGACTATGGTGCCGGGCCCCTCTGGCGAGAGTTTTACGGCGCTCTCGCGATGTCGGTACCGCCTGCAATAAGCCGGCGGACTTAAAATCATGAAAAGCAATTCTCTGCTCTGCAGCACAGCCAATGGCGGCGTTGCTGCATCCTTCTTCTCGTATCGGTCCTTCACCGGGGAGGCACAGGCATGAGCCAGCCGCATTCCCACACCTCGATCTATGGCTACTTCAAATGGTCGTTCATCGTGACCGTCGTCGGCCTCCTGCTGGGAGCCCTGCTCGGATGGCAGTCCACCGGCACCATCGGCGGCATGCTGACGATCTTCTTCATCTGCGCCGTGCTGGCCGTCCTGGAAATCTCGCTTTCCTTCGACAATGCCATCGTCAACGCCAACAAGCTGAAGGACATGACCCCCGTCTGGCAGCAACGCTTTCTGACCTGGGGCATCCTGATTGCCGTCTTCGGCATGCGGATCGTGTTCCCCCTGCTGATCGTCGTGGTTGCCGCGGGAATTGGCCCCGTCGATGCCCTCGTTCTCGCCGCAAGCCGGCCGGACGAATACGCCCGCATCATGAATGATGCGCATCTGCCCATCGCCGCCTTTGGCGGCACCTTCCTGATGATGGTCGGCCTCACCTATTTCTTCAACCACGAGAAGGACATCCACTGGATCACCGTCATCGAGAAGCACATGTCACGCTACTCGACGATCAAAGGTATCGAGATCGCCTTTGTCCTGCTGCTTGTTCTGCTCTTCTCCAGAATGCTCGACGGCGACGACGCGTCGACCTTCGTGATGTCTGCAATCTATGGTCTTCTCACCTTCCTGGCGGTGGAAGTGGTCGGCGGCCTGCTGGATGCCTCTCAGAAAACCATGACTGAAGCGGCACGCGGAGGCCTGGGCGCCTTCATCTACCTTGAGGTTCTCGACGCCAGCTTCTCCTTCGACGGCGTCATCGGGGCCTTTGCCCTGACACAGAACCTGTTCGTGATCGCGATCGGTCTTGGAATCGGCGCCATGTACGTCCGGTCGATGACCATCATGCTGGTGGAGAAAGAGACGCTGACGCACTATCGCTACCTGGAGCACGGCGCCTTTTACGCGATCCTGATCCTGTCGGTGATCATGTATGTGCAGACGCTCTACCATATTCCGGAAGTCATCACCGGTCTTGGTGGCGCCACCCTCATCGGCATCTCGCTGTGGTCCTCGCTTCGCTACAACAAGCAGGAGCGACAAAGGGAAACAGATCTTGCCCGCGGCCAGATCTGACGGTTATACGAATGTTTGACGATAAGAAGGGGTCCTCGGGCCCCTTCTTACTGTCTTGACTTGACAAACATTATTCAAAAGCTTTGCTGATCTGAGACAGGTCTTGAGAGAAGCGAAGCCGGTCACGGAGGCTGGATGCGTCGACTGAAACTGTTGTCTATGTCGTTTGCCTGCCTCCTTGCAGCGCTTGCCAGCGTATCGCTTCTTCTCCAGGAAGTCCGGGTGCTGTTTCAGCCGCAACGGGCAGAAGCCGGGTTTTACGACCACATCGCTTCGGGCAGCATGCAGTATGCGCCTTCCAGCTATTCGCGAAAACTGGTGCTCGGCGACTGCAGCTTCGCCCTCCTCAACATGTCACGCGCCGGCGGGGTGAACCAGCAATCGGCCCTGGCGCGGACGTGCGAGAACATCAGCCGCGAGATCGCCGGCGTGATGCCGACGAATTCGCAGGCGTGGTACGTCAACGCCCTGGCCCATGCGCGGCTTGGAGACGTAGGCAATTTCCGGGCGAGCTACAGGCGTTCGCGGGAAACCGGACCCAACGAACAATGGATCGCGGAAAACCGCGCGCGGCTGGCGGAAGACATGTTTGCTGAGCTCGACGCCGATAGTCTCGCCTATCACGAGGCAGACCTGACGATGCTTGCCAGCAGCCGCCGCGGCACCCGAACGCTCGCAGAGCGCTACGCTTCGGACGAGGATTTCCGAGAGCGGATCATCAATGTCGTCTCAAGGATGCCGCCCGAGAGACAAAGAGCCTTTTTGAACAACGTGCGGCGCGTCGTCCGGTAAGAACTGCCACGGGGATTGAAGGAATGAGGGGAACTGCCAGTTCGACCTTGCGCTACCGGCTCAACAACTGGAGCGCTGGCGTTGTTGCCGCCGTCGTCCTGCTGACGCCCGTCGCACTGGGCGGCAACCGACCGGCGATCTGGGCGCTGTCGGCGCTTTGCCTCTTCGCCTGGAGCATGGTCTATTTCGCGCGGCTCGGGTTTGCAGAAGCAAACCTGAGGGCAACGGCATCGCTCTATGCGGTCCTTGCCTGGCTCTTCTGGATACTGGCGGGCTACATGGTGTTGCAGTTTCTGCCGATTGCAGACCTTCTCCCCCAATCCTGGCTCTACCTTCCCGGTGGCGTCGACGCGGGCACGCGGATCTCGCTCACCCCCGGAGACACCCTGCTCGGCCTGCTTCGCTGGCTGAGCTATGGCCTGATGTTTTATCTCTGCCTCCAGATCGCCGCCAACAGTTCTCGATCGACCGCCTTCCTGAAGGTGCTGTTCTGGATCGTCGTCGCGCATGCGGCCTTCGGGCTTCTGCTGTTCTTCGAGTTCGAGGACGCCATCCTGTTCATCCAGAAATGGGCCTACCGCGGATCGGCCACCGGCGGCTTCGTCAATCGCAACTCCTATGCCACCTTTCTAGCCATCGGTGCGGTGATCGGTGCCAGCCTGCTGGGCAACACCCTGTTTTCGCCACGGGAGGCGGGGCGCCAGAACCGGCTGCTCGAAATCATCGAGGGAAAGAACGGGGTCATCCTGACGGTCGCGGGATGCCTCGTCATCGGCGTCACCCTTGCCCTCACCACATCTCGCATGGGGTTTGCAGCGGCCGTCTGCGGTGTCGCCGTCGTCCTGCTTCTCAGCGCCTGGCAGGGCCAGCGGCATCTCACCATAGGGGCGCTCTGCATCGGCGCGGTCGCTATCGCCGCCCTGCTGGCAGCCCTTCTCTTCCTCTATGGCGGGAGCCTGGTGGAGCGCCTGGATTCGGTGGAGTCCTCGGCAAACGTCCGGGCAGACCTCTATTGGCAGATCTGGTCGATGATCGGCGACAGGCCGCTTCTCGGCTTCGGCGGCAGTAGCTTCGAATACGCCTATCCGCTCTATCATCAGGCGCCGGTCAACTTCGACATGGTCTGGGACAAGACCCACTCGACCTATCTGGCGCTCTGGACAGGCTACGGTCTGTTGTTTGGCAGCATTCCGCTGGTAATGGTCGGCTGGTGCCTGTTCCAGCTCATCGGCATCCTCCGGCGCCGCCTTGTGGAGGATCCGGGGACGGTGGCAGCCTTCGGTGCCGTCGTCGTGGCAGCCGTTCATTCCATCGTCGACTTCAGCCTGGAGATCCAGGGCGTCACCTACCTCTTCGTCGCCGTGCTCGCCGCCGGCCTTGGCCCACTGGCGCGCCGCAGCCGGATCGCGGAGAGCGCCTGATGGTCCGCAGATTGCTGGAAAGCTTGGCACGCTGGCGTTCCCGTCCCTTCGAGGAAAGTCGGCCCCGGCTCTTCTTCGATGAGGCCCCCGAAGTGGTCTATGCCGTCGGCGACATCCATGGATGCTACCAGCTGCTGCGTAAGATGGAGACGCGGATCGCCGAAGATGCCGCCGCAATCACGGGCGAAAAATGGATCGTCCTCCTTGGCGACTATCTGGACCGCGGCCCACAGAGCGCCGATGTGCTGGATCACCTTCTTCTGCCGCCGCCGGCTGGCTTCACACGGCATTGCTTGGCGGGCAACCATGAGGAGCTGATGCTGTCCTACCTGAGCGAGCCGGACGCGGGCCACATGTGGCTCGGGTTAGGCGGTCAGGACACCTTGCGCTCCTACGGGCTGGACGAGACCGCCGCGAAGCGGTCGTCGGCGAAAGCACTCCTGGCAAGCCATATCCCCCTGGAACACATCGACTTCCTGCGCCAGGCGCCCTCGCTCGTCTCCATCCCGGGGTTCGTTTTCGTTCATGCTGGCTTGCGCTCGGGCGTGCCGCTTCGGCAGCAGTCGGACCAGGACCTGATGTGGATCCGGCCGGACGACAGCAACAATCCTCCCTCGCCCGATTTCGTCACGGTCCATGGCCATACGCCGGTTCCCAGCGTGGAATCCCGGCCCGGCAGAATCAATGTCGACACCGGCGCCTTTGCAACCGGAATATTATCATGCGTAAGAATTGACCGAAGAGGCAAGATTGTTAAGCTTGCCGTGCGATAGATAAGGGGCTGACAATAATGAAGATACTCTCGTTTTCCTGCACCTATCAGGGCTCCGATCAATAAATAGCCTGCCGACAGAAGTTTGAACGGATCCTCGAGGAATAGTATGGAAAGCGAAATTGACCTCCGCAGCCTGCTCGGCATGGTGCGCCGCCAGATCTGGCTGATCCTGTCCCTGGTGATCAGCCTTACCGCCATCACCGCCATCGTCACCTATTCCCTGGAGCCGCGGTATTCGGCTTCCGCTCTTGTGTTCGTCGATACCTCTACTCAAAACATCCTCGAGTCCGACGCCGCCGCGCAAAACGGCAGCACCGACAATGCGCGCGTCGAGAGCGAGGTGGCAATCCTGCGATCGAACGGCGTGCTTGTCGATGTGGTCAACAGCCAGAACCTCGTGGCGGACGATGAGTTCGGGGTGAAGGTCGGAATGCTGGACCGGATCCTGCAGATGATTCGGCTGAAGACGGTCGAACCACCGGATCCATCCGAGGCGGTTGCCGGTGTGCTCAACAACTTTCGCGATGCGATCGCGATCAGCCGGGATGGCCCGACCTACCTGATCAGCGTGACCGTCACCTCCAAGAGCCGGGAAAAGGCAGCTCGGCTCGCGAATGCCTTGACCGAAACCTACATCCGTCGGCAGGTCGATTCGAAGGTTGCAGCCACGGTGGCCTCGCGCGACACGCTGCAGAAGCAGGTCGACAACGCCCGCTCCACCATTGCCGCCAGTGCCCGCAACGTGGATGAATTCATCCTCAGCAACATCAACGACCTGAGGGAGCAGGGCTCCTCCAGTGTCGGTACCCTCTACGACCAGTTGACCAGCATTCAGCAGGAACGTCGCGCCGGACTGTCGCGGGTCGAGACGATCGACGAGACGCTGAAGCGCAACGATCTGGCCACCCTGGTGCAGAATCTGGAGAGCCAGGCGGCCCAGGAGCTTGCACGACAGCGCGAGGCGCTTTCAGCTCAGTTGAGCTCCGCCTCGCCGGACACCACCGCGGCCTTCGACCTGCGGGAAGAACTGCAGAGACTGGACGAGGCGATTGCAGAAGAGGGGCGCCGGGCACTCAGTTCGCTGCGCTCGGACGTTCGCAACTTCGAACAGCAGGAATCATCGGTCAGTACCAACCTGATCAATGCCGTTCTGGAGAGCGATCTGCCGGACGAAACGCTCTCGGCCATCTACGGCCTGCGACAGACGGCCGAGGGGGCAAGACGCGAATTCGACGACCTTTCCGCGCGCCTGCAACGGCTCGACACGCTGGCGGCGCTGCAGATGGCCGACAGCCGAGTCGTCTCAGAGGCGCTTGCGCCGCGCACACCGTCCTACCCGAAAAAGCAGCTGATCCTGCCGCTGGCCGCCATCATGGCCCTGGCATTAGGGGTGGGGCTTGCCTTCGTGCGCGAACATTTCGTCGGCGGCTTCACCAACGAGGACCAGGTGTCGACGGTCCTGCGCCTTCCTCTGGCCTCGATCACGCCTAGGGAGACGGATGAGCCCGCGCGCAAGGAAGATGGCGGACAAAGCCTTTCCGACATCGTCATCCGCTCACCGCTATCGATGTTTGCGGAATCGGTGCGCCGCATCCGGGTGGCAATCGACCGCCATCTCTATAAGACGCATGGCATCCCCGGAGAGGGCAGCGGCGGCACCGTCATCATGGTTTCCTCCGCCTTGCCGAACGAGGGGAAGTCGACGATCGCCCTGTCGCTGGCCCGGACCTACGCCCTCTCGGGCAAACGCACCCTGATCATCGACTGCGACCTGCGCAAGCCGAGCCTGCACCGCCATCTGGGGCTGGAACCCAGCACCGGCTTCGTCGACTTCCTCCGCGGCTCCGACACGGCCGCGACGCTGCCCAAGCTGACGGTGACCGATGTGCCGACAGGGCTGACCGTCCTGCTCGCCGGACGGCGCGGCAACTTTGCGACCGACGAGCTGTTCATGGGGTCCGAAATGGCGAAGATGATCGCGGTCGCCCGCCGCAACTTCGACTATGTGGTTCTCGACACGCCGCCGGTGGAGCCGGTCGTCGACGGGCTTTATCTTGCACGTTACGCCGACGTCATCGCCTTTGTGGTGAAATGGGCGGTGACGCCGCAGACGAGCGCCAAACGCGCCGTGGCAGCCTTGCAGGAAAGCGCGCCGGACGGCACGCCGATCATCGCGGTGCTCAACCAGCAGGAGCGCGCCAAGCTGTTTGGCTACTCCTCCTATTCGGGCTACTACGTGGAATAGGCCTCAATCGAGCTTGTCGAGATAGGGAAGGTTTTCGGGCTGGACCTCCCGCGTCACCCGCTGAATGCGATCGATGGCGCGGTCTCGGGAAATCTGCAGGTGCAGGCGCAATGCGTCTGCCGCCTCGTCTGTCTTTCCCGCCTCCAGCTTTTCGATGATGTCCATGTGTTCGGGCAGGAAGGGCTCGGTTCCATAGAGCCTCGGCATCCATCGGTAGAGGAACCGGTGGGCCACCAGGAGCGCCTGCGGCAGGCTGATCGCCTGCATCAGCGAGCTGTTGCCGCAGTGTCCCAGGAGCGTGATGTGCAGATCCTCTTCCAGATGGTCGAGGTCGGGGCCCGTCAGAACCCCTGCCTGGGCAATTGCGGTCTCCAGCCGGCAGCGTATCGCCGGCAGCAGATCCTCGGGAAGCCGCGACGCCGCCTTCTGAAGGGCGGCCGGTTCCAGGAGCCAGCGCAACTCGTAGAGCTCGCCGACATGATCGGGTGTCATCGCCGGTGCGATCCAGCGTGAACGCTCGTCTTTTCGCACCAGTCCTCGCTGCTGCAGGCGCGCGACCACGTCACGGGCAACGGTGCGGCTGACATCGTAGTAGCGGGCCAGTTCGGTCTCGTTGACGCGCCATCCGGCAAAGGAGGTTCGGGCTGCAATTTCGCTTTCGACCTCACCATAGATGCGCGACCATGTGGAAAGCTGCTTGAGCCGGAGGTCCATTTCGGGAACGACCCCCGCGACCACCCCCGTCGACGCCGTCCCCTTCTGGCGTTTCACCTGATAGCCGCGGCCGCTGCCTTTGTTGAGCAGACCCATGCGCTCCAGCTCCGCCAGCGCCTGGCGCGCCGGGGCGCGGCTGATCCCGAACTGCTCGGCAACCCCCGATTCGCTGAGACGAACGCCTTCCTGCAGAACCCCTTGCGCAATCTGCGCCGCCACAATCTCGAAGACCTGCTGGTAAAGCCGCGGCACCGTTCCGCCCGGACTTCTCACAGTAGATGGGTCCAGCCCAGCCTTGGCACCCGGTGTCATCCTGCCTCCGATCCCTGCAATCCGGCTCCTTTGGATCGTCCAAGGTCCAGTTGCTCGCCCCTTGCCCAACTTAACAGGTTGGCCCTAGGCCTTCAAACACCTCGGGTGATTTTCCGACGCGTTATTCGGAGACGAGAAAGAGACTTGTCAAAGCCATTTTATCGCATAGTGTACACACAAGACGTTGTGCAGCTGGCCTCGGGAGGATGGACGGATGGGAGGACGCCTGACGGATAGACGTGCCTTCGTGACAGGCGCCGGTCAAGGCATCGGTCGCGCCATCGCCCTTGCCATGGCAGCCGAAGGTGCGCACGTCGTGGCCACCAGCCGCACGCTTTCCAAATTGGAAGATCTTCCTCGATTGTCATCTCAGATCCGCATCGCGGAGCTCGATGTGACGGACGGCGACATGATCCGAAAGCGGATTTCAGACGCCGGTCGGCTCGATATCCTCGTCAACTGCGCCGGCTGGGTGCACAACGGCTCTATCCTCACCTGCGAGGAGGAAGACTGGCACAAGAGCCTTGAGCAGAACGCCACCTCGGCCTTCCGGACGATGAAGGCCGTCCTGCCGCAGATGGTCGAGCGCGGGCGCGGCGCGATCGTCAATGTCGCCTCGGTGGCGTCCAGCATCACCGGCGTTGCGGACCGGCTCGGCTACGGTGCCAGCAAGGCGGCGATGATCGGCCTGACCAAGGCCGCCGCCCGTGACCTGATCCGCACCGGCGTTCGCGTCAACGCGCTGTGCCCCGGCACAACCCTCTCTCCCTCACTGCAGGGCCGCATCGACGCCAGCCCCGACCCCGAGGAGATGCAGCGCACCTTCATCTCCCGCCAGCCGATGGGACGGCTCGGCACGGTCGAGGAGATGGCCGCAGCGGCCGTCTATCTCGCCAGCGACGAGACCGCTTTCATGACCGGACAGATCTTGATCATCGATGGAGGCCAGACTTTATGAATGCATCCCCTACCCCACCAGCCGGCGAACCGGTCGTCCATGCGTCCATCGAGGCGGTGGACCGCTTCTGCCGCGCCGTCTTTGCCGCGACAGGTGCGGACGAAGCGACGGCGGATGCCGCCACCCGCGCCATGATGCATGGCTCGCGCCTCGGCGTGGACAGCCATGGGGTTCGGCTGCTCGGGCATTACGTCAAGGTGATGGAAGGCGGACGCGTCAACCGCACGCCAAATATCCGCATCGTCCAGTCCTTGGGAGCGGTCGCCTCGCTCGATACCGACGACGGCCACGGTGCACTTGGGGCCTATCGCGCCATGGAGCACGCCGTAGACTTGGCCGACCAGTTCGGGATCGGCGCGGTCTCCATCCGCAACAGCTCGCATTTCGGTCCGGCCGGCGCCTATGCGATGGCCGCCGCCGCCCGCGGCTTCGTCGGCTTTGCCGTCTGCAACTCCGACAGCTTCGTGCGCCTGCACGACGGCGCCATGCGCTTCCACGGCACCAATCCGATCGCCTTTGCCGTGCCGGTGGACGGTGACGACCCCTGGTTGCTCGACATGGCGACCAGCGCCGTTCCCTACAACCGGGTACAGCTCTACCGCAGCCTCGGCGTGCAGCTTCCGGAGGGCGTGGCCTCGGAGGCGGACGGTCGCGACACGCGCGATCCCTCTCTGGTCGAAATGCTGGCGCCGGTGGGCGGCGAGTTCGGTTTCAAGGGGGCGGGCCTGGCTGGGCTTGCCGAGATCCTGAGTGCGGTGTTTTCTGGCATGAAGCTCAGCTTCGACATCCTGCCGATGAACGGGCCGGATCTTTCCACGCCGCGCGGGCTCGGCGCCTTCGTAATGGCGTTGAAGCCCGGCGCCTTCGTCAGCCAGGAGACCTTCCAGGCCGGCATGCAGCGCTACGTCGAAGTGCTGCGGGCATCGCCTGCCCGTGACGGGCTGACGGTGATGGCACCCGGCGACCGGGAATGGAAGGTTGCGCGGGAGCGCGAACGGATCGGTGTGCCCCTCGATCCGGCGACGCGTGAGGCCTTTGCCACGCTCGCTGAACGCCACGGCCTGACGCCGCCGTTCGACCTTTAGACGGATACCGGCAGGCTCCTGCCGACCGCAGATCCCGCCCTTGGAAGCGGCGGGGACATGTCGAAACCGACAACAAGAGGAGGAGAGCATGCGCAAGTTCATAAAGAGACTGCTGCCCTTGCTGGCGGCCGCCAGTATTGCCGTGGTGGCCGGGCAGACGGCAAAGGCCCAGGACACCTACACGCTACGCTTCAACCATGTTCTGGGACCGGGCGAGCCCTTCCACGAGGGCTTCATGAACTGGGCAAAGCGCGTCGAGGAACGCACCGACGGCGGCTTAAAGATGGAGGTCTACCACAGTGCCCAGCTCGGCGTGGAGGAGGACATCATCGAGCAGATCCGGCAGGGTGCCAATGTCGGACAGAATACCGACTCCGCCCGCCTCGGCAACTACGTGCCCGGCATCGCCGCCTTGAATGGTCCCTACCTGGTGGATTCGCTGGACGAGGTCTGGAAGCTGTCGGACTCCCCGACCGTCCAGGGCTGGGAGGAGGAGCTCGCGACCCAGCATGGGCTCAAGGTGGTCTGCTTCGACTGGGTGCAGGGCTTCCGCCACTTCTTCACCAACACGCCGATTCGCAGCCCCGAGGATCTTGCGGGCCTGCGCATCCGCACCCCGCCCGCACCGATCTGGCAGGAATCGATCCGGTCGCTGGGCGCGGCCCCGACAGCCATGGCCTTCGGCGACATGTATCCGGCCCTGCAGCAGCAGGCGATCGACGGGGTTGAACTCGTCTATGCCAACATCCCCGGCGGCCGCTTCTACGAAGTGCTGAAATACGCCAACGAAACGAAGCACATCATGCTGATCAACTTCCAGGTGGTGAGCGCGCAGTGGTTCGACAGGCTGCCGGCGGATTATCAGACGGCGCTGACCGAGGAATGCCGGGCCGCTGGCCGCGAGACCTCGCAGAAGATCCAGGACATGGCAGAGACGATCAAGGCTGATCTGCAGTCGAAGGGCATGGAAGTCGTCACCGACGTCGATCTGGAGGCCTTCAGGACGGCCGGTCAAAAGGCCTATGAGGCGCTCGGCATCACCGAAGCGAAGAACGCCATCCAGGCTGAACTCGGCAAGTAATCCAACGACGTCCCGGCCGCAGGAAACACCGATGCGCAAGATCTACGACATGATAGGCAAGCTTGAGGCGGTGGTGGCCGGGATCTTCCTGATCCTGATGGTGTTGCTGATCTTTGCGGGTGGGCTTGCGCGCCTGGCGGCCCACCCGCTCAACTGGACGATCGATTTCGCCACCTGCTTCTTCGCCTGGGCCTGCTTCATCTGTGCCGATATCGCCTGGCGGCGTGACGGACTGATGTCCATCGACCTGCTGACCGACCGGTTGCCGGCGCGCGCCCAGCGTGCGCTCACCTCTCTGAACTACGTGATCCTCATGGCCTTCCTGCTGTTCATCGTCATCTACGGGACGCAGCTGGCATGGACGAGCCGGGCGCGCAGCTTCCAGGGGATTTCCTGGATCAGCTATTCCTGGGTCACCGCCAGCCTTCCCT
Source organism: Rhizobium sp. PK7-22 (assembly GCF_056530405.1). Lineage (NCBI taxonomy): Bacteria > Pseudomonadati > Pseudomonadota > Alphaproteobacteria > Hyphomicrobiales > Rhizobiaceae > Rhizobium > Rhizobium sp. PK7-22. The sequence continues at coordinate 795,942 of NZ_CP096514.1, read as the reverse complement.
TCGGAGCCCTGCTCCTGACGATGACGACGATCGTCAAGTTCATCGACCTTCGCCGCGGCGGCCATGCCGCCGGCACGACCGCTTGAGGGACAACTCCGATGCTTCTCGTCACCATCGCCTTCATCGTCCTGATGCTGATCGGCATGCCGGTGGCTTTCGCGATCGGAATCTCCGGTGTCGTCTTCTTCCTGCAGCATCCGGAACTGCCGATCACGATCCCGCTGCAGCAGACGATCTCGACGACCCAGAACTTCGCCCTGCTGGCGATCCCGCTCTTCATCATGGCCGGCAACCTGATGAATGCCTCCGGCATCACCGAACGGCTGCTTGATCTCGCCTCGGTGATCGCCGGACGCATGAAGGGCGGCCTGGCGCAGATGTCGCTCGCATTGTCGGCGCTGATGGGCGGCGTGTCCGGCTCGGCGATCGCCGATGCGGCCATGCAGAGCCGCATGCTCGGCAACGAGATGATCGGCCGCGGCATGTCGAAAGGGTTTACGGCCGGCGTGCTGTCCTTCGGGGCGATCCTGACGCCGATCATCCCGCCGGGCCTCGGCTTCATCATCTACGGCACGATCGGTCAGGTATCGATCGGACGCCTGTTTGCAGCCGGCTTCGTTCCCGCCTTCCTGCTCTGGGCAGCCCTCGCCTTCACCGTCGCCATGGTCTCCAGGAGACGGAACTATCCCGCGGCGCGCAGCACCAGGGCTTCCGCACCGGAGGTTGCCGGAGCGCTCCGCGGCGGCATCTGGGCCATCCTGTTTCCGATCATCCTGCTTGCCGGATTGCGCTTCGGCATCTTCACCCCGTCCGAAATCGGTGCCTTCGCCGTCATCTACGCGGTGCTCGTCGGCACGCTCGCCTATCGCAAGCTGAAGCTCACCTCGTTTCGCGACGCGCTCGAGGGCAGCCTCTCTGATGTGGGGGCGGTAATGTTCCTGATCGCGCTGTCGGCGATCTTCAGCTACGGCATTGTCCTGGAGAGGGTGCCCGAACTAATCTCCGGCGCCATTCTTTCCATTACCGACAGTTTCTACGGCGTGCTGACGCTCATCGTGCTGTTCATCGTCGCCTGCGGCTTCTTCATCGATGCGACGGTGCTGATCATCATGCTGACGCCGATATTCCTGCCGCTGATCCGCAACGTCGGTGGCGATCCGGTCCATTTCGGCGTGGTCTTCGTAGTTGCGGCAACCATCGGCAACTTCACGCCGCCGGTGGGCGCCGCCATGTATGCCGTCTGCTCTATCCTGAAGGTGAAGATCGGCGAATACACACGCGAATCGCTGCCTCTTTTCGTCGCGGTCAGCCTTGTCACGCTTCTCTTGGTCTTCGTTCCACAGCTTGTCTTGTTTCTGCCCAACCTGCTGTTTCTTCGTTAGATTATGCTTATGATCGAATACGATGCATTCATATGCGCCGCAAGTCTCGCATTAGCGCCTCTACTTTCCGACCTTCTATCGGAAAACTGTCGCCTGCGATCCTGCCCGTATATATTTTCGTGCCGACAGTAGAGTATTGATTTCTACTAAGGAATGTGCGATTAGCTATGTTAATTAGTGATTAACGCAGGAACAACTTGATTTCCCCTTCGTTATCATGTGTCCATCAAGTGCGCGGCTTCGCATCCCGGAAGCCCCCCCTTACCGAGGAATGTCGAACATGAATGCATTCACGAAAACACGTCTTGCTCTCTCCACGGCCGCCCTTGGCGGCGTGCTGATGTTTGCACCTCTTGCTCACGCCCAGGAGCCAAGCACGCCTGCAGCCGTTGAAGCAGCTGTCGCCGATGCGGTCGCTGACGGTGCCTCTTCTGCGGAGATTGCTGCCATCGTCCAGGCCGCAGTGGCAAGAAACCCGGCTGCTGCCGCGGCTATTGCCGCCGCCGCAGCCGCTGTTGCGCCAGGTGCTGCCGCGCAGGTTGCCGCTGCCGCTGCAGCTGCCGCCCCAGCGGCTGCTGCCGAGATTGCGGCAGCCGTTTCCGCTGCGGCTCCATCCGCTGATGCCGATGAGGTCGCTTCGGCCGCGGCCGCAGGCGCTACTGGTGGCGGCGGTGGAACCGCAGCCGGTGGTGCTGGCGCAGGCGGTGGTGCTGGTGCAGGCGGTGGCGCAGGTGCTGGTGACGGCGGTGGCGTGAACGGAGAAGCCAGCGAAACGCCTTCCGACCCCGAGTTCTCGTCACCAACCTGATCTCAGCGCCTTTGCTGCCTCGTGTCCGGCCGTCAGATCTAGATCTCGCGGCCGGATTTTGCGTTCTGCCAGACGGCAGGATTGCTTGTTGCAATGGTCAGGAAGCGATATCCGGATTGCGCGCGAGTGACGATGCTGGTGCGGATATTGTCCAGCACAAAGTCACCCTTGTCCGTCTTGACGACAAGCACCGCATGAAGCTCGCCCTTGCGTGTCCGTGCCGTTGCCATGCGCAGCGCACCAGCGGGGATACCAGCACTGATGAGACGCTTGCGCTTCGTCAGCGCATAATCCTCGCAATCACCGGCAGACACGCCGACCTTCCAGACTTCGCCTTTGTCTGAACGGTAGCTGACGGACCGATTGACCTGATCGTTGACCCGACGCAGCAGCGCAGCCGTCTTGGATGAATAGGATACGGACGAAACTTCGCTACTGCGGCACTCCCCTTTGAAACGGAGGCAAAAGATCTGGTATCCCACCGGCGCAGCCAGTGTCTGCGAAGCCTTCGGCTTCAGGGCCCGCGTTGCGCCGAGATTGATGGCATCTGCGGAAGTGGCCATGGCAGCAAGGGCTGCGAATGTGAATGCAATCTTCCTGAACATGTTGCTTGTCCTGCCTGTTGAGCTGTTTCTTGTTGTTGGACCGGCTCATCCGGCAGTTATGGCGTCATGCCCTGAGGTAACTCCTCAGCTGTGAACCATCATATCGAATGCTCATCTTCAGCGGCTTAAACTGAACCGTAAAATTGCATGCAACTGCGCGTTTTTGGGTCATCCGGGCAAATACCCGCCAGCATTCCGTAGACGCGCGAGCGGACCGCCGCGCGTGCCGCTTCACTTCCAGCCGCTCCGTGGACGCTTCTTTGGTAGGGCCGAGAGGTGTGATCAGAACAGCGCGTCCATCAGGTCATCGTCGAGGTCATCGGCGACCTTGGGGGCAGCGGGCTCGCTACCGGCGCCGAAGATCTTGGCATGCAGTTCGCGCTCGGCAGCCATGGTGTAGAGCTTCAGGATGCGTTGCCCGACGGTAGCAAAGCCGTTGTTGCCGCCCAGGAAGACAAGCGACCTGCTATTGACGGCCAGGATTTCGACGCAGCTGCGCAGCACATCGCCCAGTTCGGCATCGAAATCCAGACGGGCCAGATGGTCACCGGTTTCCGATTGCGCCGTTTCGCTCTGGGCCGTCAGGCGCAGCAGGCCGTCTTCCATCTTCTCTGCCGCCTCGCGAATAGAGGCCAGCGCACTGGAAAGACGATGGTCCAGCGACGCTCCGTCAGCCTCTTGCGGGGTAACAAGCTCCCCTGCCGCCGTCTCCAGCTCCCGCAGGGCGACCAGAACCCGCTCCGCCGTCTCATCCAGTTGGGCCGCAAAATTGCGCAGCTCCGCCGCAACCACGTTGATAGCCTTGCCGTCCTCGCCGATACGGCTGCAGCGAAGGTTCGTGTTAAGCGCCATGTAATGAATATCGGTGCGCACCAGCTGGATCATGCCGATGCCCGCGGCCAGTTCGGCAACCGTGTCGGCAGTGCTGCGGCTCAATTGGGATGCTTCAAGCGTCACAGCCTCCACTTGCTGGACGGCTGTCCGGGCTGCATCGACTGCAAGTTCCAGGGCTCTTAGCACGCTGTCGCCGTCCCCGTCGCCGCTCATCAGCCGGCGCAGGGCGCCGATCTCCTCAAGATCCGAGCGGAAGCTTGCGACCGTTGCGACGATCTTCTTCGTGTCCCGTGCGAAGTCGCGCGTTGCCTGGTCGAGCTGCAGCGAAACCAGCTGTCGCACCGCAGTGGCCAGCTGCTGCCGTTCGTCTGCGTGCAGATCGGGAGAGGCGAGAGCCTCTTCCAGAATCCCCAGGCTTGCCTGGCAGTGCTCGATCCGCTGGCGCGTCGCGTCGCCGATCTGCATGGCCGAGAGGGCGGAGCCAAGCTTCGTCTGGATCCGTGCGGCGACCGCCTTCACGCTCGCGGCATGCGCGGCAAGCTGCAGGTGGTGATGGGAAATTCGGCCGACGCCTTCCGTGAGACTTGAGACGATCGCCGGGATCGAGCCGCGGTAGCTCTGCAGGATGGTCTGGCCCCGGGTGATCACCGGCCCGAGCCCCTTGCCCAATAGGTCGAGCTTGCCCGACAGGTCGTCGACCTGAACGCGGCCGTCCTGGATCCGCTGCAGGATCTCTTCGGCAAATCCGGAGAATTCGGGAACGCTGGCGCCGGTGATCTTGGCCGTCACCGCGAAGGTGCGCAGGTAACGCAGGGTTTCCTGCATCCGACCGACCTCCGGGCGGAGTTCCTTCTGCGAGTCCAGGATGACCTGGAAACTCTCCTGCCGCGCCGATTCCAGATCAGTGAGTTCCGCCAGTCTGTGCGCGGTTCTCTCAAGTTCATCGGCCGTCTGCTCGGCGGTTTGGGTATCGAGCGAGGTGGTCAGGTGATCGAGCGACTGCACCAGCGCCGTCAGCACGTCCATGATGGACAGCACGGCATTGCCGCCATCCAGGAACCTCTCCTCGATCCGGCCGCGGGCATTTTCGAGGTGCTGAACCAGGAGTGCCAGGTCCGGATCCGGGATGGCCTCGATCGTGATTTGTTGTGCAGTCGCTGCCACTGTGTCCTCGCATCGGCAGCGAGCGCTGCCATCTTGAAATGGGACGGTTTTGACTGTCTGCCTGCGCCTCGGATCAGCCGCAGCGAGACGTAGACCTGCCCCAGAGTTGTGCAGCACGTTTCACCGACGAGAGTTAATTCCTCGACAACCCCGAAGTGGAACCGGCCTGGGTGGTTAACGACTCCATGGCGCCGCAGTGCGAGATGCCACAGGCCATTAGTACATCCCAAGAAGTGAGCCCTGCGACTTAGCATTCCCTTAAGGCTGCCGAAGCGAGTGTGGCCGCAGATCTGCAAGCTGCCATTCACGGCGATCGGAAACAAAGATGTCGTCCCCAGAACCTCTCCCCAACCGCCTTTCGCTCCCCGAAAATCTCACGGTGCGAAGTGCAGGTGACGTGAAGGATCGGATCCTTCTTTCCCTGGCTGGTCATCCCTCCACGGAACTCGAGATCTCAGGCGGTGCCACCGTCGATCTGAGTTTCGTGCAGATCATCGAGGCGGCGCGCCTGCATGCCGACCAGTCCGGAAAGCATCTCTCTCTTTCCCGAAGGGCCGATGGCGCGTTGCTCGGCGTCTTGGACCGTGGCGGCTTCATGGAAGGCATGTCTGCGGACGACAAACAGTTTTGGCTCCACCAGGGAGAAACACAGTGACTGCCAGCATTCTCACAGTAGACGATTCCGCCAGCATCCGGCTGACAACCCGCGTGGCGCTCAGCAATGCCGGCTACACGGTGACGGAAGCCGTCGATGGCAAGGACGGGTTGGCCAAGCTCAACGGCGGACAGTTCGACATCATCGTCACCGATCTCAACATGCCCAACATGGACGGGCTGACCATGATCCGGGAGCTTCGCAAGCTGCCGGCGCACACCGGCGTGCCGGTCATCTTCCTGACGACGGAATCCGATGCGGAGATCAAGCAGCAGGCGAAGGCCGCCGGCGCGACCGGATGGCTCACCAAGCCCTTCGACCCGGAAAGCCTGGTCAAGATCGTCCGCAAGGTTCTCGGCCGATGAGCTTTCCCGATCCGATTGCCGTCTTCCGTATCGAGGCCGCCGAACTCCTCGAACTGATCGAGGCGGGCCTTCTGGATCTCAATGTGAACCTCGGCGACAAGGATCAGGTCGATACCGTCTTCCGCAGCCTGCACACGCTGAAGGGCTCCGGCGCCATGTTCGGCTTCGATGCGCTCGCTGCCTTCACCCATCACTGCGAAACGGCCTTCGACCGGGTGCGCAAGGGCGAGGTTCCGGCCACTCACGATCTCGTGGGTGCCGTTCTGGAAGCCAAGGACCATATGCGCCTGCTCGTCGATGTCCCGGTCGGCGACCATGAGGCGGCCAGCGAAGCACTGCTGGCCAATCTTCGACGGGCCGTGGACGGCGCCGGCACCCCGGCAACCCAGGCTGATCCCGGCACGACCCATTATACCATCCGGTTCTCGCTGCCGCAGGACGCCATGGCGAACGGCACCAATCCGCTCGGGCTGCTCGATGAGCTGCGCGACCTCGGAGACTGCCGGATCGTCGTCGATCGGTCCGCCATCCCCGCGCTCGACCAGCTCAACCCGGTCGATCTTCACCTGTCCTGGACGGTGGAGCTGACCACTTCGGAGCCAAGGTCGGCCATCGACGACGTCTTCATCTTCGTGATGGACGACATGCAGCTTGTGGTGACCGCAGTCCAGGACGAACCGCAGGCCGCGCCCGCCAAGGCCGAGGCCGTGGTCATGGCAAGCGAACAGACTGCCCCTGCCCCCAAAGCCCTTGCGAAGGGTCCCGCGACGGTCGACGCAAAGGCCGCCAAGGCCGCCGAGAACGTTCGCGTACCGGCCGAACGGCTCGACGAGCTGATGGACCGCGTCGGCGAACTGGTGATCGCCCAGTCGCGCCTCAGTCAGCTGGCCGGCGGTAGCGGCGATCTTCAGCTGCGGGCGGTCTCGGAGGACGTGGAGCGCCTGTCGGGTGAGCTGCGCGACACGATGATGGTCCTGCGCATGGTTCCGGTGACGCAGCTTTTCGGCCGCTTCCGGCGGCTGGTGCATGACCTTGCCAATGAAACCGGCAAGATGATCGAACTGGTCACCGAAGGCGAGACCACCGAAGTCGACAAGAGCGTCATCGAACGTCTCGCCGACCCGATGATCCATCTCGTGCGCAATTCCTGCGACCACGGGTTGGAAACCGCCGAGGAACGATTGGCTGCCGGCAAGCCGGCTGCGGGCAAGATCTTCCTCTCCGCCCGCCAGCAGGCCGGCGAAGTGATCATCACCATCAAGGACGACGGTCGCGGCATCGACAAGGAGCGGGTTCGCGCCAAGGCCGAGTCCTCGGGCCTGATCGCGGCCAATGCAAGCCTGTCGGACCAGGACCTCTACCAGCTGATCTTCCAGCCGGGCTTTTCCACGGCGCAGCAGGTGACCAATCTCTCCGGGCGCGGCGTCGGCATGGACGTCGTCAAGCGCACCATCGATGCCCTGCGCGGCACGATCAATGTCGTCAGCCGTCCGGGCCAGGGCTCCGAGATCTCGCTGGCAATCCCGCTGACGCTCGCCATCATCGACGGGCTTCTCGTGCGGGTGGGCTCCGGCCGCTACGTGATCCCGCTGTCGGCGGTCGAGGAATGCCTCGAGCTGTCGATCGAGGAGGACATGCGCTCGCGGGGACGCAGCTTCATCTCGCTGCGCGACAGTCTCGTACCCTTCATCCGGCTGCGGGATCTCTTCCGCACCGGCACGACGCCCGATCCCTTCCAGAAGGTGGTGGTGATCTCGACCGGCTCCGAGCGGGTCGGTCTCGTCGTCGACCAGATCATCGGCGACCACCAGACGGTGATCAAGAGCATGTCGAAGCTCCACCAGGACGTCGGAACCTTTTCCGGCGCGACCATCCTCGGGGACGGCAACGTCGCCCTTATTCTCGACGTCGGCCATCTGGTCTCCGAAGGACAGCAACAGGAGGCGCAATTGCGCGCAGCAGGATGAGCGAAGCAGTCAGAACACTTCCCGACGCGCTCTGGGATGGGCGCGACGAGATTGAGGTGGTCACCTTCGATATAGCCGGAGAGGTCTTCGCGCTCGAAGCCGCGGCTGTTCAGGAAATCCTCGATCTCCTGCCGGAAACCTCTGTCCCCGGCGCCAAGGCCTTCGTCGGCAGCGTCATCAATTTCCGCGGCAAGGTCATTCCGCTGGCGGACATCCGGCTTGCCTTCGGCATGGAGGCCACGCAGCCCACGATCGACAGCCGGATCGTCGTCATCGAACTCGACATCGAAGGCGAGCCGACCCTCACCGGGATCCGGACCGACAAGGTTCACGAGGTTACGACCCTGGTGCGCAGCGCCGGTGAACCGCCCCCAAGCGTCGGCATGCGCTGGCGGCCCGATTTCATCGATTGCCTGGTCAAGCGGGGAAGCGACTTCATCATCCTTCCCAACCTCCAGGCCATTTTCTTTGCCAATCACGAGCACCGGAAATCCGGCTCCAGCACCAATTAAGTCGAAGAGGCACTGCAATGCGCGCGACGATCAAATTCAAACTGGGAGCCGCCTTCGGCTTCGTCATCCTGATGCTGCTGGCTACGGCGGGCTATGGCATTTTCAGCCTGAGCAACCTCAATCAAACGCTCGAATCCGTGATCCAGGGGCCCGCCGAGCGACTGAAACTTGCCCAGGAGCTCAGCAACGAGCAGCTTCAGCAGATCCGCCACCAGAAGAACCTGCTGCTGGCAAGCAATAGTCAGGAGATGCGTGACAGCATCGCCAAGGGGGACGATGCCCGCAGCAAGTTTGACGAGAGCTTTTCTGCCGTCACGTTGCTCGCAACCGAACAGGGCAAGCTGCTCTGGGGCAAGCTGGACGGCTTCACCACGGAGTTCCGCAAGCAGGACGACCAGATCCGTTCGCTGATGCTGGCCGGCAATACGGCGATGGCGATGCAGATCTCCAGCAATGAGGCCCGCGCCGTTACCAATGAGATCGACGCGCTCCTCAACGAGGTGGTGGCCCTCGAAGGAACACGGCTCCGGGATGCCGACCTGAGTGCGGACGAGGATTATGCCCAGACCCGCCTGGTGATGATCGCCGTTGCTGCCACAGCCCTTCTGATCGCCCTGGCTGCCGCCTTCTGGATCGCCATCAGCATCAACCGGGGCCTGCGCACCGCCACCCAGGCCGTTCAGAACGTGGCCGACGGCGATCTCACCCGCTTTGCCGACATCACCAGCCGTGACGAGATCGGCGACATGCTGGGCTACGTCAACACGATGATCGAACGACTACGCGGCGTCGTCGGCGACGCGCTTGCGGCGTCCGACAACGTCTCTTCCGGCAGCCAGGAACTCTCGGCCAGCTCCGAAACCCTGTCGCAGGGCGCCACGGAGCAGGCCTCGTCCGCTGAAGAGGCCTCCGCCTCGATGGAGGAGATGGCCTCCAACATCAAGCAGAACGCCGACAATGCCGCCCAGACCGAGAAGATCGCCCGTCAGTCGTCGCTCGATGCACAGGCCTCCGGCCAGGCCGTCAACCGCGCCGTCGGTGCCATGCGCACGATCGCCGAGAAGATCTCCATCGTTCAGGAGATCGCCCGTCAGACCGACCTGCTGGCGCTCAATGCCGCCGTCGAGGCAGCGCGTGCCGGCGAACACGGCAAGGGCTTTGCGGTCGTTGCCTCGGAAGTCCGCAAGCTGGCCGAACGCTCACAGGCCGCCGCTGCCGAAATCAGCGCGCTGTCGGGCGAGACGGTGACGGTTGCGACCGAAGCCGGCGAGATGCTGAACCGGCTGGTGCCGGATATCCAGAAGACCGCCGAACTGGTCTCGGAGATCTCTGCCGCCTGCCGCGAGCAGGACATTGGCGCCTCGCAGATCAACGAGGCGATCCAGCAGCTCGACAAGGTGACCCAGCAGAACGCCGGCGCTTCGGAAGAAATGTCGGCGACATCGGAAGAGCTTGCTTCGCAGGCGGAGGAACTGCAGGCCTCGATCGCCTTCTTCCGCGTCGATGCGACGGGCGGAAAGGCTGCGAAGACCGCCACGGCGACACAGGTCAGGGCGCCTGCCCAACCCATGTCGCGGCAAGTCGCTCGTCCGGCGCCCAAGGTCCAGAGGCCCGGCCAGTCGGTGACGGCCCAGCAGTCGCGTGCCAAGGGCTTCGCGCTCGACATGTCGATGGGTGGACCCGATGCCGACGACGCCCACTTCCGCGAAAGCGCCTGAGACTTCTGCCGGGCCCTGAGCGGCCCGGCAACCCTCCGCCGCATGTAGCGGCGGATCATCCCTTCGGGGAGCCGCTGGCTGGTGAATGGAGTCGCCCGTCAAGGCATATCATTTCAAGCACCTGGTTTGTCAGAAGACACCAGAGGAGGGCTCCATGCGCTTTACCATCAAGCTGAAACTCGGCCTGGCTTTCGGCCTCCTGATCCTCCTGAGCTGCGGCTCGGCGGCATTCGGAATTCTGGGTGTCCGGGACATCAACGCCGTCCGCAATGCGATGATCGAAGGTCCGGTTCATCAGGATGACTACGCCAACGACCTTGCCGCCGCATTCGACGGGATAGCCCTTGCGGAAGCGGACCTGCTGATGGCCACGACGCTCGAGCGCTCCAACAAGGCGCGCAGTGTGATCGCGGAGGAGAAGCATGCCTTCGAACAGGCGCTGAATGACGGACAGAACCACGCGCCGGACACCTTCAAAGCCGAATGGCAGAAGATCCGGGATTTCAGCGAGGACTATTTCGCCATCAGTGACCGCATCGTGACATTGGCCCTCAACGGCCAGAGGGAACTGGCAACGGAGCTTTACATGACCGAGGGTCATGAGGCGGCCAGTCAGATGGACAGCCTGTCGGAAACCATGGCCGAACTGACGGAAGCTGCCATCAAGGCGTCCGACGCCACGGCCGACGCCGATTATGAAGCGACCTTTGCCGCCCTGTCCGCCCTGGCCATCGGCTCACTGGTGATTGCGGTCGCCGCAGCGCTCTGGATCGCGCTCGGCATCAACCGGGGCCTCGGCAAGATTGGGACAGCCGTTCAGGCCGTCTCCATCGGCGACCTGGACCAGAAGATCGAGATCCGCACCAACGACGAGATCAAGGATCTCGTCGACAGGATCAACATCATGACCGGCAACCTGCGCGACACGGCAGAGATGGCCGACCGCATCGCGGAGGGTGATCTTTCCGTGGAGCCGAAGCCGCTGTCCGACAAGGACAAGCTCGGCATCTCGATGCGCAGCATGGTGATGAACCTGCGCGAGACTTCGGTCATCGCCGACAGGATTGCCGGCGGCGACCTGATGGTGACACCGAAGCCACGCTCCGACCGCGACACCCTCGGGCTTGCGTTGCAGAGCATGGTCGAGCGCCTTCGCACCGTGGTCGCCGACGCACTGGCCGCATCCGACAACGTGTCGATCGGCAGCCAGGAGCTCTCGTCGAGTTCGGAAACCCTGTCCCAGGGTGCGACCGAACAGGCGTCCGCCGCCGAGGAGGCTTCCGCCTCGATGGAGCAGATGGCCGCCAACATCAAGCAGAACGCCGATAACGCCGCCCAGACGGAGAAGATCGCTCGCCAGTCGTCGCGCGACGCAGAAACCTCCGGCCAGGCCGTCAACCGTGCCGTCTCCGCCATGCGCACGATCGCCCAGAAGATCTCTATCGTCCAGGAAATCGCCCGCCAGACGGACCTGCTCGCCCTCAATGCCGCGGTGGAAGCCGCCCGCGCCGGCGAGCACGGCAAGGGCTTTGCGGTCGTCGCCTCGGAGGTCCGCAAGCTGGCGGAACGCTCGCAGGCCGCCGCTGCCGAGATCAGCACCCTGTCGGGCGAAACCGTGCAGGTTGCGACCGAAGCCGGTGAAATGCTGGGCCGGCTGGTGCCGGACATCCAGAAGACCGCCGAACTGGTCTCGGAGATCTCCGCGGCCTGCCGCGAGCAGGACATCGGTGCATCGCAGATCAACGAGGCGATCCAGCAGCTCGACAAGGTGACCCAGCAGAACGCCGGCGCCTCGGAAGAGATGTCCTCCACCTCCGAAGAGCTCGCGGCCCAGGCCGAGGAACTGCAGGCCTCGATCGCCTTCTTCCGGGTGGATACCGGCAGCATGAGGAGCCAGCGTCAGACGGGGGCCCAGGCGCCCGCCGGGAAGGCTCGTCCGGCAGCGGCGGCGAGATCATCCGCCCACAGCGTCACGGCGCAGCAGTCGCGCGCCAAGGGATTTGCGCTCGACATGTCGATGGGCGGCCCTGATGCGGACGACGCAGACTTCAGGGAGAGCGCATGACCATGACCGCACCATCTGCAGAACTCCAATTCGTCACCTTCAGTCTCGGCGAGGAACTCTTCGCCGTGCCTGTCGGGGTGGTTCGGGAAATCCTCGATCACGAGGAGGCCTTCAAGATCCCGCACGGGCCGGACTATCTGCTCGGGCTGCGCGACGTGCGCGGCCAGGGCGTGCCGGTGATCGACCTGCGCCTGCGGCTCGGGATGAGCGCGACGGTGAAGACCCCGCACACCCGCATCCTCGTCCTCGACGTGCCGATCGGCGACCGCGTCCTGGCGCTCGGTCTCGTTGCCGACCGGGTCTACGAGGTCGTGCCGTTCCGGCAGGAGCAGATCGAGCCGGCGCCCGACATCGGCATCCGCTGGCGTTCCGACTACATTGCCGGGGTCGTGCGGCGCGACCAGAGCTTCGTTGTCATCGTCGATCTTGCGCGGCTGTTCTCCGATGCCGGACCCGCCCTGTCCGGTGTCGCACCAGCTGCCCGCGTGGCCTGATCGGAGCCTCTGCTTGAGTACCGCATTGAAGAGCCAGCCTCTCGACGACCGCCTGAGCCAGCGGAATTTCAATCGACTGGCGAAATACATCTACGACTACAGCGGCATCAAGATGCCGCCCAACAAGGTGACGATGCTGGAGGGCCGGTTGCGCCGGCGCCTGCGTGTGACCGGATTCGACAACTTCGACGCCTATTGCGATCATCTCTTCGAAGGCGACGGTCTGGCGAGTGAATCGCTGCATCTGATCGATTCGGTCACCACCAACAAGACCGACTTCTTTCGCGAGCCGAAGCATTTCGACTATCTGTTGGAAACCGGCCTGCCCGACCTCCTCAAAAGCTTTGCCGACCGGCGGATCCGGACCTGGAGCTCGGCCTGCTCGACGGGTGCCGAGCCCTACACCATGGCGATGGTGCTCTCCGATTTCCTGGCGGCTTCGGCGCCGGAGCGCGATTTCTTCGTGCTGGCGACCGACCTCTCCACGGAAGTCCTGCAGAAGGCGCACAAGGGCATCTATACCGCCGACCTGCTGCAACCGGTGCCGCCGGCCATGATGCAGAAATACGTCATGCGCTCGTCGAACCGACAGCGCAACGAGGTGCGGATCGCGCCGCAGCTGCGCTCACGGGTCGGCTTTGCCCGGCTCAACCTGATGGATGCCTCCTATCCGGTCGGCGACCTGATGCACGTGATCTTCTGCCGCAACGTGATGATCTATTTCGACAAGCCGACGCAGCAGCGGGTGCTGTCGCGGCTCTGCGACTGCCTGTTGCCAGGGGGCTATCTGCTGATCGGCCACTCCGAAACGGTCTCTGGTCTTGACCTGCCGCTTCGACAGGTCGCCAATACCATCTTCAAGCGCGTGTGAGTTCATGATCAAGAAGATCCGGGTCCTCATCGTCGACGATTCCGCCAGCGTCCGGCAGACGCTGACGGCGGTTCTGTCCGCGGATCCGGAGATCGAGGTGATCGGGACGGCCAACGACCCCTTCATGGCCGCCCGCAAGATCCGCGACGACGTCCCCGACGTGATCACGCTCGATGTCGAGATGCCGCAGATGGACGGCATCACCTTCCTGCGCAAGCTGATGAGCCAGCACCCCATTCCGGTGGTCATGTGCTCCTCGCTGACCGAAGCCGGCTCGCAAACGCTGATGCAGGCGCTCGAAGCGGGTGCGGTCGACGTCATCCTGAAGCCGAAGATCGGTGCGGCCGACCATCTGGCCGAATCGGGCGAACGCATCCGCACCGTGGTCAAATCGGCGGCGCGGGCACAGGTCGGCAAGCTGCGGCGCTACAAGCCGGCCGAGGTCTCCAGCGCCAGACTGACCGCCGATGCGGTGCTGCCGCCGCCGAGAGCCGGCGCCATGGCGAAAACCACCGAGATGGTCGTCTGCGTCGGCGCCTCCACCGGCGGCACGGAGGCGCTGCGGGAAATGCTGGAGGCGCTGCCGGCCAATGCGCCCGGCATGGTCATCGTCCAGCACATGCCGGAGAAGTTCACGGCCGCCTTCGCCAACCGGCTGAACGGCCTCTGTGCCGTGGAGATCAAGGAAGCCGCCGACGGAGACCCGGTCTTGCGCGGCCATGTGCTGATCGCTCCCGGGGGCGAGAAGCATACGCTGCTCGAGCGTCGCGGCGCCCGCTATCAGGTCTCGGTGCGGACCGGCCCGCTCGTCAGCCGCCATCGCCCCTCGGTCGACGTGCTGTTCCGATCCGCCGCACGCGCCGCCGGCGGCAATGCCGTCGGGGTGATCATGACCGGCATGGGAGACGACGGCGCCCGCGGCATGCTCGAGATGCATGAAGCCGGTGCCTTCACCCTCGCCCAGGACGAGGCCAGCTCCGTCGTCTTCGGCATGCCGAAGGAGGCGATCGCGCGCGGCGGCGTCGATCGGGTCGTGCCGCTGGAGCAGATTGCCCGCGAAATCCTCGCTGCCGACCGTCGGCATTAGCCTCAACATCCGACCCTTCATGCTTTGTTAACCATGTTCTGGAACATTGCGTTCAACGGCGTCATGAGGGTGCCCGCTCGGAGCATGAGGCTCGGGATCGCCTCTGGGGACCGAAATGCCAGTCATAACCTTTGCCAACACCAAGGGTGGCGCCGGTAAGACCACCGCCGTGCTGCTGCTCGCGACCGAACTTGCGCAACAAGGTTATCGCGTCACTATTCTCGACGCTGACCCGCAGCAGTGGATCACCCGCTGGCACAAGCTGTCGCCGCCCAACGGCCTGATCACCGTCATCCCCTACGTGAACACCAGCACCATCGAGCGCACCATCGTCGATGGTCGCGAGACGACGGACTATTTCATCATCGACCTGCCGGGCGCGCGCACCTCGCTGCTGGCCACCGCCATCGGCCTTTCCGACCATGTGCTGATTCCGATCCAGGGCTGCGCCATGGATGCCCAGGGCGGCGCCAATGTTCTGGAACTGCTGCAGTACCTGGAACGCCGGGCCGGCATCAAGGTCGCCCATTCGGTGGTGCTGACGCGGGTCAACCCGATGGTCACCACCCGGGCGCTTCTCGCCGTAAAAGGTCTTCTGGCGCAACGTCAGGTCAATGTGCTGAACACCCCGATCGTCGAACGCGCCGCCTTCCGCGATGTCTTCGACTGCGGCGGCTCGCTGCACACGATGGACGAGACACAGGTCAGCAACCTCGACAAGGCGCGCGAGAACGCCCGGATGTTTGCTGACGAGATGGTGCTGCGCGTGCCCCTGCCCGTACGGCAGGCCAAGCCCCGCCGCAGCCGCCGCGCGGCCTGAGGCCTCAGGTCCGCTCGCCGACCCTGATCTGCAGCTTCACGTCGGAGGGATCGCCCCGGGCGGCGCGCTCGAAGGCTTCGATCGAGCGGTCGAAGTCGAAGGTCCCCGTGATCAGCGGCTTCAGGTCCACCTTGCCCGAAGCGATCAGTTCGAGCGCCCGGTCGAACATGTTGGAGTAGCGGAAGACGGTCTCGATGCGCACCTCCTTGGAGATCGCAGCGGCCACGTCGAACTCCACCTTGTGGACCGGCAGGCCGACCAGCACCACCGCGCCGCCTGGCCGCACCAGGCCGAACAGCCCGTCGAAGGCCCGAGGGCTGCCGCTTGCCTCGAACACCACGTCCGCCCCCCAGCCGCCGGTTGCCTCGGTGAGAACCTCGGCGAAGGGGCGCTCGGTGATGTTGACCGGGACGATCCCCGGATACTGGCCGGCGATCGAAAGCTTCTCGGCGCTCAAATCGGAGATGAAGACGCGGGCGCAGCCGCCGGCGAGTGCCGCCAGCGCCACCATGATGCCGATCGGGCCGCAGCCGATGACGGCCGCCACGTCGCCCGGCTTGATGCGCGCGCGCGCAGCCGCCTGCATGCCGATGGCGAAGGGCTCGACCATCGCTCCTTCGGCGAAGGAAACGGTATCGGGCAGTTTGTAGGTGAAGGCGGCGGGATGGACGGCGTAGGGCGCCAGCACGCCGTGGATCGGCGGCGTCGCCCAGAAGCGCACGTCGGGATCGACATTGTAGAGCCCGAGCTTGGTCGCCCGCGAGGACATGTTGGGAATGCCGGGCTCCATGCAGACGCGGTCGCCGACCTTCAGGTCCCTCACCTCGGCGCCGACCTCGACCACCGTCCCAGCCGCCTCATGGCCGAGCACCATCGGTTCGCGCAGCACGAAGGGGCCGATGGCGCCGTGGGTGTAGTAATGCACGTCGCTGCCGCAGACGCCGACGGTGTGGATGGCGATCTTCACGTCCCCCGGCCCGACGGCAAGCGGCAGATCGATCTCCCGCAGCGAGAGCACACCCTTTTCTTCCAGAACCAGCGCCTGCATGTCGTAAACTCTCCTTGTCTTGCGCTTTCACAATTAATCCCTGCCTGCGTCGATACCAAGGTAGCGGATGCGAAGTGGCGACAAATATTCATACTCCCGGCAGGGATAAGTTTGCGCCGGCGCCGCAAGCGGATACAAAAGAAAAAAGACATTCGGGAGGACGCATGCGCGCAGTGATGCAGGAGTTGGAACGGCGCCGGGCGGAGGCAAGGCTCGGCGGCGGCGACGCACGGATCGCCGCCCAGCACGGCAAGGGCAAGCTGACGGCCCGCGAGCGCATCGATGTCCTGCTCGACGAGGACTCCTTCGAGGAGTTCGACATGTATGTCACCCACCGGGCAGTCGATTTCGGCATGGACGGCCAGAAGATCGCCGGCGACGGCGTCGTCACCGGCTGGGGCACCATCAACGGCCGCCAGGTCTATGTCTTCTCCCAGGACTTCACCGTGCTCGGCGGCTCGCTGTCGGAGACGCACGCCCAGAAGATCTGCAAGATCATGGACATGGCCGTGCGGGTCGGGGCGCCGGTGATCGGCCTCAATGATTCCGGCGGCGCGCGCATCCAGGAAGGCGTCGCCTCGCTCGCCGGCTATGCGGAGGTCTTCCGGCGCAATGCCGAGGCGTCCGGCGTCATCCCGCAGATCTCCGTCATCATGGGCCCCTGCGCCGGTGGCGCCGTCTATTCGCCGGCGATGACCGACTTCATCTTCATGGTGCGCGATAGCTCCTACATGTTCGTGACCGGCCCGGACGTGGTGAAGACCGTCACCAACGAGATCGTCACCGCGGAAGAACTCGGCGGCGCCTCGACCCATACGAAGAAATCCTCCGTCGCCGACGCTGCCTTCGAGAACGATGTCGAGGCGCTGGAGGCGGTGCGGCTGCTCTTCGACTTCCTGCCCTTGAACAACCGCGAGAAGGCGCCGGTCAGGCCCTTCCACGACGATCCGTCGCGGCTCGAAATGCGGCTCGACAGCCTGATCCCCGACAGCGCCGCGACGCCCTACGACATGAAGGAGCTGATCGCTGCGATCGCCGACGAGGGCGATTTCTTCGAGATCCAGGGGGCCTATGCCAAGAACATCATCACCGGCTTCATCCGGATCGAGGGCCAGAGCGTCGGCGTCGTCGCCAACCAGCCGATGGTGCTGGCCGGCTGCCTCGACATCGATTCGTCACGGAAGGCTGCCCGTTTCGTGCGCTTCTGCGACGCCTTTTCCATCCCGATCCTGACGCTCGTCGACGTGCCGGGCTTCCTGCCGGGCGTGGCGCAGGAGCATAGTGGCGTCATCAAGCACGGCGCCAAGCTCCTGTTTGCCTATTCTGAGGCGACCGTGCCGATGGTGACGCTGATCACCCGCAAGGCCTATGGCGGCGCCTATGACGTGATGGCGTCGAAGCACATCGGCGCCGACATCAACTACGCCTGGCCGACGGCCGAGATCGCGGTGATGGGCGCCAAGGGCGCGACGGAAATCCTCTACCGCTCCGAGCTCGGCGACGCGGAGAAGATTGCGGGACGTACGGAGGAATACGAGGCGCGCTTCGCCAATCCCTTCGTCGCCGCCGAGCGCGGCTTCATCGACGAGGTGATCATGCCGCATTCGTCCCGCCGCCGCATCGCCCGCGCCTTCGCCTCGCTCAGGAACAAGCAGGTGACGACGCACTGGAAAAAGCATGACACGATCCCGCTCTAGGGGGCGACGATGCCAAAGGTGTTCGAGTGGCGAGGTTGGAGATTTGAATTCTACAGTCTTGATCGTGATGAACCCCCTCACGTACATATCCGCAAGGATCGCAAGGAAACCAAGATCTGGATTGAACGACTTGCGATCGCGCGGAATAAGCGTTGTACCGATCAGGAACTCAACGATCTCCTCAGGGTCGTAAAGGATCATCAGCAGGAATTTCTGGAGAAGTGGAATGAGCACTTTGGAAATCGATGACGATCTGCTGGAGCCGAAGGGCGCCCACTGCACGGCCACCGAGCTCGTCGTGGAACTTGTCGATGGAGCCGTCTTGTCGACGCCGCTGTGGTGGTACCCGCCGCTCCTTGCTGCAACACCGGAGCAGCGAAACAGGATCGAGCTGTCTCCCTATGGTGTCCACTGGCCCGATCTCGACGAAGATCTGAGTATCGAGGGGATGCTGAAGGGAAAGAAATACCCGGGCGCCAAGCCGCCGGCGGAGGCGGCTGAATAATTTGAACGAAGCATCAAAAGCATTTCAGCCTGCGGCAGGGTGCAGCCACCCTACCTATATTCTCTCCGTCACCCGCTGACGCCCCCGATCAGAAGGACACATTTTTCATGACCGACACCAAATTCCCCCCTGAAAATAACCTTCCCGCCGGCTATGTGCCGCCCAAGGTCTGGACCTGGGACAGCGAGAGCGGCGGCACCTTCGCCAGCATCAACCGGCCGATCGCCGGCCCGACGCGCGAGAAGGAACTGCCGGTCGGCAAACACCCGCTGCAGCTCTATTCGCTCGGCACGCCGAACGGCGTCAAGGTGACGATTATGCTCGAGGAGCTGCTCGCCGCCGGCCATTCCGACGCCGACTACGATGCCTGGCTGATCCGGATCGGCGATGGCGACCAGTTCGGTTCGGGCTTCGTCGAGATCAACCCGAATTCCAAGATCCCGGCGCTGATGGACCATGCGCCGAAGGACGGCGGCAAGCCTCTGCGCCTCTTTGAATCCGGTTCCATCCTCGTCTATCTTGCGGAAAAATTCGGTGCCTTCCTGCCGGCCGATCTGCGCGGTCGCACCGAAGCGATGAACTGGCTGTTCTGGCAGATGGGCTCGGCGCCCTTCCTCGGCGGCGGCTTCGGCCATTTCTACGCCTATGCGCCGATGAAGATCGAATATGCGATCAACCGCTACGCCATGGAGGTGAAGCGCCAGATGGATGTGCTCAACCGGCATCTGGCGGAGAACGAATATATGGCCGGCGCCGACTACACGGTGGCCGACATGGCGATCTGGCCCTGGTACGGCCGGCTTGCGCAGAAGGACGCCTATAACGACGCGGGCGACTTCCTCTCCGTCGACGAGTATGCGCATGTGCAGCGCTGGACGAAGCAGGTCGGCGAACGGCGCGGCGTGCAGCGCGGCGCCATGGTCAACCGCACCTCCGGCGATCCTTCCACCCAATTGCACGAGCGCCACGACGCCGCCGATTTCGACACCAAGACGCAGGACAAGATCGGCCAGAACATGGCCGGCAAGGCCTGAGGAGCATACGCATGGCAACCCTGCCCGACATGACCAAACACCGCGGCTTTCCATCCGGCATGCCGGGCACAGGCGTGCAGTTCACGATCCGCCGCGCCAATCCGAAGGGGGTGACGCCGATCAAGGCGCTGCCGCGGCACGCCCATACGGGCACCGCCGAGCGCAGGATCGATGCCGCCTTCCTGCATGCGCTCTGGCACCATTTCGGCGACGAACCCTTCGAGCGCGGCAATCTCGACGCCGCCCGCCTCAATCTGCTGTTCGGCCGCGAAGTGATCGCGGCCGAGAAGAACTTCGATCCGCAATCCTATGAAGCCATGCTGATGATCGACGAAAAGGTGGCGCGCCAGAACTTTCCGGAATCCTTCGAAGACGTGTTCGAGGTGTGATGCGATGGCAAAAGATCCGATCATGCCCAAGCATCAGGGCTTTCCGCCGGGCCTGCCCGGAACGCAATGGCAATACACGCTGCGCCGGCCAAACCCCAAGGTGACGCCGCTTACCAACTGGCCTCGTCATCGCACCATGGACCCGACGGTCGCGCTGGCCGACCTCGGCTTCGTTCAGGCGCTCTGGCAGTTCTTCGGCACGGAAGCCTTCGAGCGCGGAAATCTGGATGGCGAACGCCTCTGCCGCCTGTTCGGGCGCGAAATCATCGCGGCCGAACGCGGCTTCGATCCGCAATCCTATTTCGCCAAGCTGAAGCTGAACGAAGGGCTCGCCCGCAAGAATTTTCCTGAAGCGTTTGGTGAGGTGAACAACGAGCAGAGCGTGGCGAAGGGCCTGAGAAAAGCGGCCAGGGAATAGCGGCTAAGGGAGTGGGATCGCTGGGAGTGAATTCACATGATACGTAAAATCCTCATCGCCAACCGTGGCGAAATTGCCTGCCGGGTGATCAGGACGGCGAAGGCGATGGGCATTGCGACCGTCGCGGTCTATTCCGATGCCGACGCCACTGCGCTGCATGTGCGCATGGCCGACGAAGCGGTGCATATCGGGCCTGCCCCCTCCTCGCAGTCCTATATCGTCATCGAGAAGATCCTCGACGCCATCCGAAAGACCGGCGCCGATGCGGTGCATCCGGGCTACGGCTTCCTCTCGGAAAACCCGCTGTTTGCCGAGGCGCTCGAGAAGGAAGGCATCATCTTCATCGGCCCGCCGGTCAACGCCATCCAGGCGATGGGCGACAAGATCACCTCCAAGAAGCTTGCGGCGGAAGCGGGCGTTTCTACCGTGCCCGGCCACATGGGGCTGATCGCGGATGCCGAGGAGGCGGTGACGATTTCCAGCCAGATCGGCTATCCGGTGATGATCAAGGCGTCAGCCGGCGGCGGCGGCAAGGGCATGCGGATCGCCTGGAACGATGCCGAGGCCCGCGAGGGCTTCCAGTCGTCGAAGAACGAGGCGAAAAGCTCGTTCGGCGACGACCGCATCTTCATCGAGAAGTTCGTCACCGATCCGCGCCACATCGAGATCCAGGTGCTCGGCGACACGCATGGGACCGTGCTCTATCTCGGCGAGCGGGAATGCTCCATCCAGCGCCGCAACCAGAAGGTCATCGAGGAAGCCCCCTCGCCTTTCCTCGACGAGGCCACGCGCCGCGCCATGGGCGAGCAGGCCGTCGCTCTGGCCAAGGCGGTCGGCTACCATTCGGCCGGCACGGTGGAATTCATCGTCGATGGCGCACGCAATTTCTATTTTCTCGAAATGAACACCCGTCTGCAGGTAGAGCACCCGGTCACCGAACTGGTCACCGGCATCGATCTCGTCGAACAGATGATCCGCGTCGCGGCCGGCGAACGACTGTCGTTTGGCCAGGAGGACGTGACGCTGAACGGCTGGGCCCTCGAAAGCCGGCTCTATGCGGAAGACCCCTATCGCAACTTCCTGCCGTCGATCGGGCGCCTCAGCCGCTACCGGCCGCCGGCGGAGGGCGAGCGCGGCGACGGCACCATCGTCCGCAACGATACCGGCGTCTTCGAGGGCGGCGAGATCTCGATGTATTACGACCCGATGATCGCCAAGCTCTGCACCTGGGGCAAGGACCGCGACACGGCCATCGCGGCGATGGGCGACGCGCTCGACGGTTTCGAGGTCGAGGGCATCGGCCACAACCTGCCGTTCCTGTCGGCGGTGATGGCGCACCCACGCTTCCGCTCCGGCAAGATCACCACGGCCTTCATCGCGGAGGAATTTCCCGAGGGCTTCTCCGGCGTCGCGCCCGACGAGGCGGCGCTGCACCAGCTGGCCGCCATCGCCATGGTGATCCACCAGACGCTGCAGCAGCGTGCCTCGCAGATCTCCGGCACGATCGGCAACCATCGTCGCGTCGTCGGAAAGGACTGGGTGGTGACGCTCGCAGGCGCCGAAATCGCCGGCTCCATCGAGACTGTTGCCAAGGGCACGGCCGGAAGAACAGCACAGGGCTCCAGGGTGCGTCTTGCCGAGGGCGAGCCGCTGTCGGTGGAGACCGACTGGCTGCCTGGGCAGACGCTTTCGCATTTCCACGTCGGCGGCCAGGCCATGGGCGTCAAGGTCGAGCTCAGCGGCACAGCGATCCGGCTGCGCTGGCGCGGCATGGACGTGACCGCCCGGGTGCGCAGCCCCCGCGTCGCCTCGCTGGCGCGGCTGATGCCGGTGAAACTGCCGCCCGATACCTCCCGCATGCTGCTCTGCCCGATGCCGGGCGTGATCACCTCCGTGCTGGTGAAGGAGGGCGACGCCGTCGAGGCCGGCCAGACGCTGGCGAGCGTCGAGGCCATGAAGATGGAGAACGTCCTGAAGGCGGAGCGCAAGGGCGTCGTCAAACGCGTCGCCGCCACCGCCGGCCAGAGCCTTGCCGTCGACGAGCTGATCATGGAGTTCGAATGATGCTTCGCTCCATGATGCGCCTTGCGCGAATGCTGCGTTTCTATCGCTATCGTTTCCCAGGCGCCAGTCGTGCCAGCATGTGGCGGTGATGATCTTGCCCACCGAAGAAGACGGCAAGCACGTGGACGACTCTTCCGGCATCATTCACGTGGAAGTAGAAGATAGCCCGGTTCTTTGTCACGTGGCGCAGCCCAGGCAGGATCTCCGGGTCGAGGTTCCCCTTGTGGGGCATTCGCGCCAGGGCATCCATGTCGGATCTGATCAGGTTCAATCTCTGAGCCGCGCGTTCGAACGCCACCGCAGCCGGCTCCCCGAGCGCAATATAGGATTGGAGAAGATGGTCGAAGATCAGATCGAGATCCTGTGTGACTCCAGCCGCGCGGCGAATGTCATAGGCCAAGATCAGCCTTCTTCTTTGCGATCATCGCATCGATCCGTCGGTCGCTCTCTTCCATGGTCAGGAATTCGCCGGCCATACGCTCGTCGATCAGTGCCTTCAACGCAGCATGGTCGGGGCTCTCCAGCTCCGTCTCCTCGCGCAGCAGTTCCAGCCCATGCTGCACCACCGCACTCAGGCTGGCGTATCGACCATCTTCCACCAGCGTGCGGGCGAAGGCATCCTGCTGTTCGGTGATTGAGACAGACGTTTTCACGGACATGGGACGTCCCTCCATGTCTTGAGAATAATCCTGGGCAGGATCAGGGTCAACGGCAGGGATGACCTCCGGCATTTGCAGGATGATCCGGTTCGAAACGCGAGGAAGCAAGCGACACTCAAATTGCGGGGAAGACTTTCTGCAGCGGATTCAGGAAAATCAACGGCTTGAGAAAAATCAATGTCGAAATTTTCCACACCGTCAGATTGTGAGGCAGACTGGTGCCGTTCCGCTCTCGGATACACCGGCAGGCGTGCCGGCGAGGCGGGGCCGGCGCCGATGGTGGAGAAACGACGTAAGTCTCCATCCTCGGGGTTCGCGGAAAATGGTCTCCCTCCGGCGACACGGGGAGAGGCGCGGGTTTCGGACCGGACCCTCGTCTCTTGAAGCCCGAAAGAGCGCGCCGGGCGTGCCTGTGCGGCACACAGGGGGGTCTCGGGGATTGGTGTCGCCGGATGAATACGTCCGTCGCGACAGCGAGCGTTCGGCGAAGGTGCCTTAGGTGTTGGCGGTAAATCGGTCCGCCCGTGCTTTTGGCAACCAGACGAACACCATTCCCGAAGACCCTTGCAGAGGGACCGAAGTCGCGGGCAATAACCGCCGAACGGGGTGCTGAGAGGTGCCACATAAAATATAACTTACGAGGCAGCTTTCAGCGCCCCGTCCGAACACTAGCTTTAAGCCACGGCGGAGATCTCCGCGCGTGAACACCGGCGTATGAGGGAGATCCGATGTCCGAGAAGACCCTGAAGGATTGGGAGCAGCTGGCCGAGAAGGAGCTGAAGGCGCCGCCGGAGACGCTCCTCTGGCGCACCGTCGAGGGCATCGACGTCAAGCCGCTCTATACGGCGCAGGATCTCGAAGGGGTCAACCACCTCGACAGCCTGCCGGGATTTGCCCCCTTCGTGCGCGGCCCGCGCGCCACCATGTATGCCGGGCGCCCCTGGACGATCCGCCAATATGCCGGCTTCTCGACGGCGGAAGCCTCCAATGCCTTCTACCGCCGCAATCTCGCCGCCGGCCAGAAAGGCCTCTCCGTTGCCTTCGATCTCGCCACCCACCGCGGCTATGACAGCGACCACCCGCGCGTCGAGGGCGATGTCGGCAAGGCGGGTGTGGCGATCGACAGCGTCGAGGACATGAAGATCCTGTTCGACGGCATTCCCCTGAAGGAGATGTCCGTCTCGATGACGATGAACGGCGCGGTGATCCCGATCCTCGCCTCCTTCATCGTCGCCGGCGAGGAACAGGGCTGCTCGCGCGCCGAACTGTCGGGCACGATCCAGAACGACATCCTCAAGGAGTTCATGGTCCGCAACACCTATATCTATCCGCCCGAACCCTCGATGCGGATCGTCGCCGACATCATCGCATACACGGCGAGGGAAATGCCGCGCTTCAACTCGATCTCGATCTCCGGCTACCACATGCAGGAAGCGGGCGCGACGCTGGTGCAGGAGCTTGCCTTCACGCTGGCCGACGGTCGAGAATATGTTCGCGCCGCGCTCGCCAAGGGCCTCAACGTCGACGAGTTCGCCGGACGCCTCTCCTTCTTCTTCGCCATCGGCATGAACTTCTTCATGGAGATTGCCAAGCTGCGCGCTGCACGCCTGCTCTGGTCGTCGATCATGCAGGAGTTCAAGCCGCAGAAGCCCGGCTCGCTGATGCTGCGCACCCATTGCCAGACCTCGGGCGTCTCGCTGCAGGAGCAGGATCCCTACAACAACGTCATCCGCACGGCTTACGAGGCGATGTCGGCCGTGCTCGGCGGCACGCAGTCGCTGCACACCAATGCGCTGGACGAGGCCATGGCGCTGCCGACGGAGTTCTCCGCCCGCATCGCCCGCAACACGCAGCTCATCCTTTCCCACGAGACCGGCGTCACCAAGGTCGTCGATCCGCTCGCCGGCTCCTACTACATCGAGAGCCTGACCAATGAGCTGGCGGAAAAGGCCTGGGCGCTGATCGAGGAGGTGGAAAAGCTCGGCGGCATGACGAAGGCCGTGGCCGACGGCCTGCCGAAGCGGCTGATCGAAGAGGCCGCCACCAAGCGGCAGGCGGCCGTCGACCGCGGCGAGGAGGTCATCGTCGGCGTCAACCGGTTCCGGCTGGAGACCGAGGAAGACATCGACATCCTGGCGATCGACAATTCCGCCGTCCGCACCTCGCAGATCAAGCGGCTCGAAACCGTCCGTCGCCAGCGCGATCCGAAGGCGGTCGAGGAGACACTCGCCTCCCTCACCGAGATCGCCCGCTCCGGCGATGGCAATCTGCTTGCCGCCGCCGTCGAGGCGGCCCGGGCGCGTGCCACCGTCGGCGAGATTTCGGACGCCATGCGCGCCGTCTTCGGTGACCACACGGCGGTGCCGGAGGTGGTTTCCGACATCTACGGCGCGGCCTATGCGGACGACCCGGAGTACAAGACGCTCGCTAATCGCTTAGCCGGCTATTCAAATGCCTCGGGCGCACCGAAGATCATGGTCGCCAAGCTCGGTCAGGACGGCCACGACCGGGGCGCCAAGGTGATCGCATCGGCCTTCGGTGACATCGGCTTTACGGTGCTGGCCGGGCCGCTGTTCCAGACGCCCGAGGAGGCCGCCGATCTGGCGGTCGCGGAAAAGGTGCAGGTGGTCGGCATGTCGTCGCTTGCCGCCGGCCACCGGACGCTGGCGCCGCAGCTCGTGCAGGCGCTGAAGGCCAAGGGTGCGGAAAACGTCATCGTCGTCGTCGGCGGCGTCGTGCCGCGACAGGACTACGACTATCTGCTGGAGAACGGCGTTGCCGCCGTCTTCGGCCCCGGCACCAATGTGCTCGAGGCGGCCAACAGGCTTCTCGATCTTCTGGAGGGCAAGCGCCGCAATATCTGACGCGGGTCGCCGCCTCAGGCACGGCGGCGCGCAGCTTCGGCTCAGCGATCGCGGAAGTCGCGTCCCCGATCGTCGTCGCGTCTCCGGTCATCATCGCGGCCGCGGCGGTCGTCGGAGCGCTCCACGGCGCGATCTGGGCCCTGCAACCGGTCGAGGACCTGCAGGAGAAGATCGGCGCAGTCCTGCGCGGGCTCTCCATCGGGGCAGCGGAAGGAGATCTTCATCCGGCCGTTCTGGATCCGGTAATGCGCGCCCCGCTCCCGGCGGTCGCCACGACCGGCCATAGGGCGGTCGCGGTGACGGTCGGGACCCGGCATGTGCGCCGCCGGCGGCCCGGCATCCCGGCCCCCCAGGTCGGTGATGGACTGCGCGGTCGCGACCTGCGGCAGGGACAGCGCGAGCGTGGCGGCGGCCATCGCGATCAGACGTCTCATGGTTAACACTCCGTTCTTCGAGGGAAGAACAGCAGGGTGACGGGTTTGTTCCGGTGTAAGGCCCTCAGCCGGTCAAGACCATCGCCGCGACATGGTCGCCGATTGCCAGGCAGGCGGTGAGGCCGGGCGATTCGATGCCGAACAGGTTGACGAGCCCCGCGACACCATGGTTCCGCGGCCCCTGGATACAAAAATCCTGGGCGGCGATCTCCGGCGGCACGATCTTCGGGCGGATGCCGGAATAGGCCGGGATCAGCGCGCCCTCCGCAAGACCCGGATAGTAACGGCGGATGCCGCGGTAGAAGCTCTCCGCCCTTTGCGGGTCCACCGCATACTGCAGCCCGTCGACCCATTCGACGTCCGGGCCGAAGCGCGCCTGTCCGGCCATGTCGAGCGTCAGGTGAATGCCGAGCCCGCCCTTGACCGGCACCGGATAGATCAGCCGCGAAAAGGGTGTCCGGCCGGTCATGGAGAAATAGCTGCCCTTGGCGAAATAGGCCTGCGGAACCTGCCCGGGCGGCATGCCGGAAATGGCGCGGGCAAGCCCGGGTGCGCCGTGGCCGGCGGCGTTCACCAGCAGCCGGGTCCGCAGCGTCATCGGCGCCTCGCCACCGACGTCGATCTCGATCCCCGCGGAGGTCGCCCGGCCCGAGACGACCGGGGCCCTGACGGCGAGCAGTGCACCATGGTTCTCGGCATCGCCAAGAAGCGCGGTCATCAGCGCATGGCTATCGATGATGCCGGTGGAGGGCGACAGCAGCGCGCCGGTCGCAGACAATGCCGGCTCGAGCTCCAGCGCTTCTTCCGCCGAAATCTGCCGCAGGTCCGAGACGCCGTTGGCCACCGCCCGTGCGGCGATCCCCGGCAGCATGGCAAGCTCGTCTGCCGAGGTGGCGACGATCAGCTTGCCGCAGTTGCGGTGCGACAGCCCGCGCTCCCCGCAGTAGCGATAGAGGGCCACCCTGCCGTGCACGCAGAGTTCCGCCATCAGGCTGCCGGCCGGATAGTAGATGCCGGCGTGGATGACCTCGCTGTTGCGGGCCGAGGTCTGGGTGCCGATCGCCTCCTCGGCCTCGAGGATCATCACCTCTCGGCCCTCAAGGCTCAAGGCCCGGGCAATGGCGAGCCCGACCACACCCGCACCGACGACCACGCAATCGACGTCATCCACGTCTCTCTCCCCTCTGCTACACTCGGCTCAACAGATAGCGGACGCTGAAGGAAGGACAAAGCATGCATGTGAGATCGAGTGGCGCTGCCTGCGCCTTAAGTCTACTTGCCGAAGCTCTTGATCCGGCCGAACCTGCACCCGAAAGCATGATTCCGCGTGCCGTCACTCCAGGCGCGGCCAGGGATCTGGGAGGCAGGATGGAGACCATGGCGTGATGCCGCGAACTTCAGGGGACGCGGCGGCGGGAGCGAGTGCGCCGCTGATCGCGCTCGATGTCGTCGTCCTCGACACCGAAACCACCGGCCTCGACGTGCGCCAGGACCGGATCATCCAGATCGGCGCGGTGCGCATGCATGGCGCCGATATCCTGGAGAGCCAGGTCTTCGACGTGATCGTCGATCCCGGCATCCCGATCCCGGCCGGATCGAGCCGGGTGCACGGGCTTTTGGATACGGACGTCGCCGGCAAGCCGCGCTTCGCGGAGGTTGCCGGTGACCTCCTCGACTTCATCGGCCATGCGGTCGTCGTCGGGCATTCCATCAATTTCGACCTCGCCGTTTTGCGTAACGAGGCGCACCGCCATGGCGTGGCGTGGAAGGAACCGCGCTGGCTCGACGTGGCGCTGATGTCGGTGGCAATCACGCCCGGGCTCGTCAGCCCGTCGCTGGACAATCTGGCGCTCACCTATGGCGTGACGATCGAGGGGCGTCATACGGCGCTCGGCGACGCCCGCGCCACCGCCGGCGTCTACGCTGCCATGCAGCCGCGGCTTCTGGAAAAAGGCGTGCGGACGCTCGGAGAGGCGGAAAACCTCGGCCGGGCCGCGACCGCGCTCGTCGCCCAGCAGCAGGGCGTCGGCTGGTTCGAGCGGCCAGCGGGCAAGGCGGAGTTCGAGCCGGCGGCAATCCAGACCGGCAGCCGCAGGGCGATCGACAGCTTTCTCTACCGGCAGCGGCTGGAAGACGTGATGAGCAGCCCGCCGATCTGCATCGACGCCGACTGTTCGCTGCGCGAGGCGTCGCGGCTGATGGTGGAGAAGGGCATCGGCTGCGCGATCGTTACCGGCGCCGACGGCAACCATGGCATTCTCAGCGAGCGCGACATCCTG
Source organism: Rhizobium sp. PK7-22 (assembly GCF_056530405.1). Classification (NCBI taxonomy): domain Bacteria; kingdom Pseudomonadati; phylum Pseudomonadota; class Alphaproteobacteria; order Hyphomicrobiales; family Rhizobiaceae; genus Rhizobium; species Rhizobium sp. PK7-22. The sequence continues at coordinate 767,204 of NZ_CP096514.1, read as the reverse complement.
CGGGCGCTGGCCGACAAGGGCGCGAAGGCGAGTACCGTTGCCGCAGGGACGGTCATGACCGTGCCGGTGATCGCCGCCCCCGGAGACACCTTCCTGTACCGGGCGCTCGGGCTGATGGCACGCAAGAACCTGCGCTACCTCGGCGTCACCGGCGCCTCGGGAGAGCTTGTCGGCGTCTTCACGCTGCGCACGCTGTTGCGCGAGCGGGCGCTGGCTACCCTGACGCTCGGCGACGAGATCGCCGCCGCCAGCCGGCCCCGCGAGCTTGCCCGCGTCCAGGCCGAGCTTCCCTCGCTGGCCGCCGGCCTCCTCAGCGACGGGCTCGACGCGCGCGCCGTGGCGGCCGTCATCTCTGCCGAACGGCGCGCCATGGCGACACGAGCGGCCGAGATCGCCGAAGGCGAGTTGATCGCGGCCGGGCATGGCGCGGCACCGGCGGACTACGCACTGCTGGTGCTCGGATCGGCGGGCCGGGGCGAAAGCCTGCTGGCGCCGGACCAGGACAATGCGCTGGTGATCGCCGACGGCTACCGGGGCGACCTCGGATCGGCTGACGACTGGTTCACCCGCCTTGCCACAAGGGTCAACGAGATCCTCGACCGCGCCGGCATTCCCTATTGCGACAACGGGGTGATGGCCCGCAACCGGATCTGGCGCCGGCGCCTGTCGGAGTGGCTGGACGAGGTGCGCGGCTGGGGGGAGCATCCGACGCCGAAGGTGCTCGAGAATGTCGATATCTTCTTCGACTTAACGCCGGTGCATGTGTCTTCCACGGCCGGCGCGCGCCTGGCCGAAACGCTGCGCACCGAGGCCTCCGCGATCGTACGGGCGGCGCCCGCGCTCCTGACGGCGATGAGCGACGGGGCCAGTGGCCGCAATGCAGCGCTCGGCCTGTTCGGTCGCATCCGCAAGGACGGGTCCGGCCGCACCGACCTGAAGGCCGCCATGCTGCCGATCGTCGCCGGCGCCCGCACCGCCGTACTCAGACGGGGAATCGGCAGCCTGCCGACCGCACAGAGGATCCGCGAGGTGGCAGCGGCGGCCGGCTATCCGGAGGCTGACGCCGCCCTGCTCCTCGACATTCACGGCTTCCTGATGCGGCTGATCCTTACCCAGCAGATCGCCGACATCGAGGCCGGGGTGAAGCCGAGCAACCGGGTGGATCTCAACATCCTGCGGCGCCAGGATCGCGAGCGCCTGCACGACGCGCTGCACCGCGTCGGCATGATCCGCGAACTGCTGCAGACATGAGCGTCGGGGCCCGGCGGAGCGGGCCACACTGCTCGGCCGGATCAGCCGGTCTGGCGGATGGCGTCGATGACGTCGCGGCCACCGACCACATCCTCGAACTGCGACCAGACGGACTGGGCGCCCCTCTGCCATTCCACCAGTGCGTCCGGTTCCAGCACCTGTCCGCCGTGCGTCCGGGCGACCTCCAGGGAGGCTGCCTCGTCCGCCTGCATCAGGCCGTTGAAGTAACCGGCTGCGTCACCCGAAATCTCCGTCAGCACCGCCTTCTCCTCGTCTCCGAGGCCATCCCAGAAGCTGCCCGCGTAGAAGATCACGCCAGAGGAGCGGATGTGGGCGGTGCGGGTGAGGTAAGGCACCACCTCGTAGAGCTTGAACCCAGCATAGGCGGAAGCGGTGAGATCCATGGCATCGGCGACGCCGGTCGACAGTGCATTGTAGGTCTCGGTGATCGGGATGCCGACCGGCACGGCGCCGAAGGCGCTCCACAGGCTGGTGTGCAGCCGGCTCTGGATGACGCGCATGGTCTTGCCGGCCAGTTGCTCCGGCCGCGTGATTGCCTCGCGGGCAAGGAGATGACGGGCGCCATAGTCGATGAACCCGCCGACGACGAACCCTTCGCCGGCAAGGCGGGCCTTCAGGTCTTCACCCAGCGGTCCCGAAACCACGCGGCTCAGGTGGTCGGCGTCGCGAAACAGGAACGGCAGGTCGAGCACCTGGAGTTCCGGCACCCAGGCCGACAGGGTCGAGACGGTCGAGAGGCTGGCCTGGATCGATCCGAGGCGGGCGCCGTCGGCGACCTCCTTCTCGCCGCCGAGTGCTGCATTGGGGACTATCCGCAGCCGGAAACGTCCCGGCAGGCGCTCCTCCAGCCTGTCCGCAATCCAGTGCCAGACCTGGGTCTCGGGCTTGTCCTCGCCGAGCAGCGAGGCGACCGTCAGCACCGAGGTGCGGGCAAAGGCTGGCCGGACAAGGGCGGGTGCTGCAAGGGCCGGCGCGAGCGCTGCGGCGGCGGCGATGAAGGTGCGGCGGGTGAAGGGGGGCATGGAAACCTCTCAGACAGTGAGTGCGACAAGGCAGAGGACAAGAAGCGCCACGAGCAGCGCGGCGAGATAGGGCAGGACGGCCCGAAACAGATGGGCGGCATCGACCCCGGTGAGGCCGCTGACCACCAGCACGAGCATGCCGACCGGCGGTGTCAGGCCGCCGATCATCAGGTTGACGACGATGATGACGCCGAAGACAACCGGATCGATGCCGGCAGCAACGGCGGCCGGCAGCAGGATCGGGGCGAGCAGCAGGATGGCGGCGCCGATATCGAGCACCAGCCCCGCGCCGAGCAGGACGAGGTTGCAGAGCAGCAGCACCTGAAGTGGATGATTGCCGAAGCCGGTGACGAGAGCGGTGACCGTTCCGGCCACATCATCGACCGCCAGAAGGAAGGCGATGGGTGCGGCGGCGCCGATCAGCAGTCCGATGGCGGCGGCCTCGCCGGCGGCCTGACGGAAGGCGGCGGCGATAGTGCCGAGACTTGGGCGGCGGGCGAGCGCCAGCAGCAGGGCATAGCCTGCGGCAAGGGCTGCGGCTTCCGTGGTGGTGACGATGCCGATCCGGATGCCGGTGACGACGACCACCACCAAGCCAAGCGCCGGAAGCGCCGCGACCAGCGCCTGCCGGCGCTGTCGCCAGCGCGCGGCTGGCATGGGCGGCGTGTGGCGATGGACGAGGTGGATGGCAAAGCCGAGGCAAAGCGCCATCAGCAGGCCGGCATAGGCACCCCCGACGAGCAGCGCTCCGACGGAAAGATCGGTTGCGGCGGCCAGCAGCAGGAAGGCGATCGAGGGCGGGATGACGTTGTCGAGGACCGAGGTCGCGGCAATCAGGGCACCGGCATCCGCCCGCCGGTAGCCGTGGCGGAGAAGCTGCGGGAAGAAGGTGCTGGCGCCGAAGGCGGCATTGGCGACGGAGGAGCCGGAGGCGCCGGAGAAGAGGACGCTGGTGAGCAGCGTCGTCTGGGCAAGGCCGGCGGGCCGGTGGCCGACGAGACTTGCGGCCAGCCGCACCAGCCGCTCCGCCGCACCGGAGAGGGTGAGCAGCACGCCGGTCAGCAGGAAGAAGGGAATGGCGAGCAGCAGGAAGCGCGACAGGCCGCTCGCCGCCGTCGCGACGATGGCAGGCTCAGGGAGGCTGCTGCCGAAGGGAACGGCAAGCGCTGCCCCGGCGAGGAGACAATGGGCCAGGGGCGCGCCGAGCAGCAGGCCAAAGCCGGCGATCAGCAGCGCGAGCAGACCCGGGGGCCAGAGACCGGGGGACCAGAGGCTCTCGAGGATGATCTCTGCCGGCAGAAGATGAACCGCAAGGCCGAGGAGGCAGGACAACAGGGCCGACGTGCCCTTCCCTTCGACGATGCGGCGAAGGACCAGCAGGACCAGCAGCAATCCGGCGCCTGTGCTCAGGGCTGCCGGCCGCAGCCAGTCCGGCAGGCCGAGCACGACGGAGGTGGAGCCCATCATGCCGGCGGCGGCAGCGCCGCCGCTGACGAAAGCGAGTGCGGCGACGACCGTGACGGCATCGGCCGCCAGATGCAGCGCCGGGCCAAGGGCCGCGGGCGCTGCACGGCGTGCGAGATCAAGGCGCATGGCCAGCGCGCCCGACAGGGTGAGCGGCAGGCCCAGTGCGACCAGCAGCAGGAAGAGCCACAGCGCCGCCTCCTCCGCACCGACCATGCCGGTCGAGAAGAGGTAGCGCAGGACGACCGAGGCCAGCACCAGCGCAAGAAGGATCGCCAAGACGACCGCTGCTATGCTCGAGAGCGCCGCTTCGATGGCTTCCGCAGCGCGCCCGCTCTTCTGCTGCCGACCGCCAGCACGAGGCGGCAGTAGTGGCGGGGCGGCGCCAGCCTTCGCTTGCGGCGGCAACGGGCCTCTTCCCTCGCCTCGTCTCACCGCAGTTCGACGGCCAGATCGTCGACGGCCGGGGCGCTGTCGATCAGCCCGCTTTCGGCCATGAAGGCGCCGAAGCGCTCGTAGCGGCCACGGTCGAGGGCCGCAGGGCGCTTGGCAAAGCGCGGCAGCGTGTCGGTGAAGGCCTGGCGGTTCAGCGCATCGTCGAGGTCCGGATAGGCCTTGATGAAGAGCTCCCAGGCTTCCTGCGGGTGGTTGGTGAGGAAGATGGCGGCATCCTCGACGGCCTTCAGGAAGCGGGGAAGCCGATCGTCGCCGGCCATGTCCCTGTGGGCGACGAAGATCAGTTCGTCGTAGACCGGAACGCCGTGCTCTTCGGGGAAGAAGGCGCGGGGCTCGCCGCCTTCGAGACGGATCTGGGTCAGCTCGAAGTTGCGGAAGCCGCCGACGGTCGCATCCACCTGGCCGCCGAGCAGCGAGGCGGTCAGCGCGAAGTTGACGTTGACGAGCTCCACGTCATCGAGCGACAGGCCTTCCGCCTCCAGGATGCGCTTCAGCATGGCATCCTCGAAACCGGACACCGAAAAGCCGATCTTCCTGCCCTTCAGGTCGGCCAAGGACTTGATCGGGCCATCGGCGAGAACCGTGATCGTGTTGAGCGGCGTCTCGACGAGCGTGCCGAAGCGAACGAGCGGCAGGCCGGCGGCGTGATCGAGATAGAGGTTCGGCTGGTAATGCACGCCGATGTCGGCCTGACCGGCGGCGACGAGCCGCGGCACGGACGACGGGTCGGCCGGCGGCAGCAGTTCGACCTCGAGGCCCTGCTCGGCAAAGAGGCCCCGCTCCTGGGCGACCACCATGGTTGCGTGATCCGGATTCACGAACCATTCGAGCATCACGGTCAGCTTGTCGGCGGCCTGCGCTGGCAGGGGAAGCGCCAGGAGGGCAAGGGCTCCGAGGAGGGGGAGCAGGCGTCTAATCATGAGTTAATTCTCCGGCTAATTAAATTGACGGGGCGGGGTTCGGATTCCGGGGCCCAGGGGACGAGCGGCGCGGTGAGGCGGTCCACGGCGGCGCGCAGAAGGAGCGTCATGGCCGCAAGAAGCGCCATGGCGGCAAAGACGGTGTCGGTCTGCATGCGGGCATTCGCCTGCACCATGACGAAGCCGAGGCCTGCCGAGGCGCCGACCCATTCGCCGACCACGGCGCCGATCGGCGCCAGCGGCGCGGCGACGCGCAGGCCGGAGACGAGCGCCGGCAGCGCCAGCGGCAGGCGGATGTGGCGCAGCACCTGCCAGTGGCTGGCCCTGGTGAGCGCGGCGGCATCGAGCAGGACGGGATCGGTGCGGCGCAGGCCATCGGCGAAGGCCGAGGCGACCGGAAAGAAGATGATGATCGTTGCCATCACCGCCTTGGAGGCCATGCCGAAGCCGAACCAGAGGACGAGAATGGGGGCAAGGACGAAGACCGGCAGCGCCTGCAGGACCAGCAGCATCGGCCAGGCGAGGCGCCCGAGCCGCGGAAACGCCGCCATCGACAGGGCGGCGGCAAAGCCCAGCAGCGTGCCGCAGGCGAGACCGACGAGGATCTCCGACAGGGTGATCAGCCCGTTGCGCAGCAGGAACTCCGGCTGGCGGACCAGTGCTGCCGCCACCTGCAGCGGCGCGGGCAAAATGTAGCGGGGAACCGCGACCAGCCAGACGACGGCCTGCCAGAGGGCGATCAGACCCAGGAGGCCCGGTCCCATGTGCTTCAACGACATGGCGGGGTGCTACCGCGCCGGAGCCCGGTCGCGACGCGACCGCGTTCTGTCACGGATACTGGTGCTGGATGCCATCAAACGATCTCCCGACGGTTACATCACGGAGATCCAGGTAAAGCGGAGAAGAGAATTGGCGCCTGATATGGCCGTTTCCGTTCCTACGCCGGTATGACCCGGATCAGGTTCAAGGGTCCGGCTCACCGCCATCTCAGCACCGTTACGATGCCCCCCTCGGAATTTCGTCATGTTTTGCGCAGACCCGCGTCAATGTCAATCGCCCTTGAGCGGGCGCAAGGCCGACAGAGGCGGCGGGTCGCTCAAGCGGACCGCATCACGGAACCGACAGGTCCTGGGCGCGAAGGTAAAGCGTGCGGGTGCCGCCGATGTGATTGGTGGCGAATGTCTTCAGCGAACCTTCCGGGCCGGTTTCGGCGTAATCCTTCATCAGCTGGATCATGCTTTCCAGGGCGATTACCTGGGCGGAGAAATAGGCGTTGTCGAACTGGTTCGGGATCGCCGTCTCCAGCGCCTGAAGCGCGTTGCGATCCTGCTCGCTCAGGTCCGCCGCCGGATCCACGCCCTCCTCGACGAGCGCCTCTCTCAACTCCGCCACAAACCGGCGCTGGTTCTCCGTCACCGTCTCGGCGAAGGCGCGCACAGACTCCTCCTGCCCACGGGAAAGCGCCAGCTCCGCCGATTCCACGAGGAAGTGGCTCAGGCTGGCCAACCGCCCGGAGAAGGACTGCCTTAGGTCCTCCTGCGCTGCGGACTGCAAGGCGCTGAGTGGCAAGAGCAGGATCGCAAGCATGAGTATCCGGGATGCTGATCTGGCCATGGGGGATCCTTTCCTGCTGGCAAACGGCCGTATGCGCGAGACGGCGGCGCCTGAGCGGCGCTTCCTCGCCTCGAACCGCAGATCTTTGTCGAAGTTCCCGCTGCCGCGCCGAAAGGGGGAAGGACACTACTGCGCAGGCTCGCTTGGCTCGTCGACGAGGGCGGGATGGCTCGTCTGATCCTCCACGCCGCCCGGTGGCGCTTCGTCCGTGCGCAGGTAGGGCTCCTCGACGACCACAGTCGAGGTCGAGGCAAGATTCTGGACAAAGATGAAGAAGCCCCCCACGACCACGACGATCACCGCCGCGGCGATGACCATGAATTTTTTGGTGCGACTATCCATGCCTCGCTCCATTTGCTGTGGATTTCTCCAACCATAGAACGCTGAGGAAGTTTCAAGGTATTTCTCCGTAGCGGCTTCTCCGAGGATCAGTCTTGCTCGGCGCGACGCATGGGCATGCGGTCGATGAGGCCAAACAGGGCCTGGCTGTCGACGAACTCGCCGCTCTTCAGTTTCGCGCCTCCGTCCTTGCCGATCAGAACCACCTGAAACTCGCCGGGCGCCACGCCCGCCCGCCGTCGAAGCGCGTCAGCGTCGAGGTTGCCGATGCTGCCATAGACGGCTTTCGCGGAATCTTCCGTCACCCCCACGACAACCATGTCGCGATCGGCGAGTGCCTCATTGGAGCGCGTGAACTCCGCCAGCTGCCGCTGCAGCCGCGTCTCGCCCGCTGCGCCGAAGACGAGGGCGATGCGGTTCTTCCAGGTGAGCTGCGACAGGCTATCCATGGCGGAAACCTGTAGCGGAACCAGCAGGACCAGCGCGGCCGCCAGCTTGAAACTGCGCATCTGCATCTCCCATCGGCTCTCGACCTTGTCCTTCTGGCGGTGTGTGCGTCGGTCTTTCAACGCCGGTTCTGCCGACAAGGTTCACCTGGTCGGAAAAAGTTGCAGGACCGGTCACGCCGGGCCACCGTAGTCTGGCTTTCGTTCTTATTCTCCTTCATGCTGTCGCGGCAGGCATCGAAAGCAGAACGAAAGGCACCAGATGTTTCTTACGTCCCGGCAGTCGGAGATCGTCGAGCTGGCGAAGTCGCATGGTCGCGTTCTGGTGGAAGAGCTGGCGGGCCGGTTCGCGGTCTCGCCGCAGACGATCCGCAAGGACCTGAACGACCTTTGCGACCAGCGGCTGCTCAACCGCATCCATGGCGGTGCGACGTTTCCGAGCAGCACGGAAAACATGCAGTACGAGGCGCGCCGGCAGATTGCGGCACAGGAGAAGCAGGCGATCGGACTGGCCGCTGCCCGGCTGATCCCCAACAACGCCTCCCTCTTCATCAACATCGGCACCACGACGGAAGCCGTCGGCGAGGCTCTGGTCGATCATCACGAAATGATGGTGATCACCAACAACATCAATGTCGCCAATCGCTTGCGCCTTCTGCCCGCGATGGAGGTGGTGATCGCGGGCGGCGTCGTGCGCGCTTCCGACGGCGGCATCGTCGGCGAGGCCGCTGTCGATTTCATCCGCCAGTTCAAGGTCGATTTCGCCGTGATCGGCACCTCGGCCATCGATGCGGACGGCGCCCTGCTGGATTTCGATTTTCGCGAAGTGAAGGTGGCGCAGGCCATCATCGCCAATGCGCGCCACGTCATTCTGGTGGCGGATTCCACCAAGTTCGAGCGCACGGCGCCGGTGCGGATCGCCCAGATCTCGCAGGTCCACAGCTTCATCACCGATCACTGCCCGCTGCCGTCGTTCCGGCGGATCTGCGCCGACAACAATGTCGAGCTTATCGAAACCGACATGGCAGTTGATGACGCAGAAGCTTTCGTTTGACATTCATTTCATCTTCGGATCAACTCGCCAATGTTCCGGCATCGGATTTATCAATACCATCCGAAGCATGCGAGGTGACTGTGACTGAGCCCGACATCGACATTTTCGTCATCGGCGGCGGCATCAACGGATGCGGCATCGCGCGTGACGCTGCGGGACGGGGATACAGGGTTGCGCTGGCAGAGATGAACGACTTCGGCTCCGGCACCTCGTCCGGATCGACCAAGCTGATCCATGGCGGACTTCGCTATCTCGAACACTATGAATTCCGCCTCGTGAGAGAGGCGCTGATGGAGCGCGAAGTGCTCTGGGCGATGGCGCCGCACATCATCTGGCCGATGCGCTTCGTGCTGCCGTTCCAGAAGGGCGGCGTGCGCCCGGCATGGCTGATCCGCCTCGGCCTGTTTCTCTACGACCACCTCGGCGGCCGCAAGCTGCTGCCGCCGACAAAGAGCCTCGACATGCGGAGCGACCCGGCGGGCAAGCCGTTGAAGCCGATCTTCACCAAGGCCTTCGAGTATTCGGACGGCTGGGTGGACGATGCGCGCCTGGTGGTGCTGAACGCGCGCGACGCCGCCGGACGCGGCGCGCAGATCCTGGCGCGCACCAAGGTGATCCGGGCAGAACACCGCGACGGCTGCTGGTCGATCGAGCTCGAGGACACCCGCAGCGGCGCCCGCCGCACGGTGACGGCGCGCATGCTGGTGAATGCGGCCGGCCCCTGGGTGGATCAGGTTCTGTCGCGGGCGATGGGGCACAACGGCCGGGCGAAGGTCCGCCTGGTGCAGGGCAGCCATATCGTCGTGAAGAAGAAGTTCGACGACCCGCGGGCCTATTTCTTCCAGAATCCGGACAACCGGATCATCTTTGCCATTCCCTACCAGCAGGACTACACGCTGATCGGCACCACCGATCGCGACTTCGGCAGCGATCCGACGAATATCCATATCAGCCAGGAAGAAACCGATTACCTCTGCTCTGCCGCCAGCGAATATTTCCGCGAGCCGGTCCGGCCGGAAGACATCGTCTGGACCTATTCCGCCGTGCGCCCCCTGTACGACGATGGCGCTTCGAAGGCGCAGGAGGCGACGCGCGACTACGTGCTGAAGACGGACGAGACCGAAGGGGCACCGCTGCTCAACGTCTTCGGCGGCAAGCTGACCACCTATCGCCGGCTTGCCGAACACGCGCTGGAGAAGATCGGCGACGCCATCGGCGTCAAGGGAAGCCCCTGGACCGCCGGCAGCCACCTGCCGGGCGGCGATTTTCCGCCCACCGGCTACGAGGCGCTTGTCGCCCGGCTTCTGGGGCGTTTTCCATTTCTCATGGATGCCCATGCCCGGCGCCTGGTCCGCGCCTATGGCACCGACACCTTCGAGATGCTGGCGGGCGCCGCATCGCCGGCTGATCTGGGCGCTCTCTTCGGCGGCGATCTCTATGCCCGCGAGGTCGACTGGCTGATTGCCCGCGAATGGGCCCATGGGGCAGACGATATTCTGTGGCGCAGGACGAAACAGGGCCTGCGCCTTACGACAGATCAAGCACATGCACTGGAGGAGTACATGGCGGCTATCCCAGCGAGGTCGGTGGGATAGCGCATGTGGTCCCCGCGGAGGAGGAGGCCCGGGAACCTGAATGCTGGAATTGCGAAACATCGAAAAGCTTGTCGGGGAGGAGCATCACATCCACCCCACCAGCCTCGTGCTTGAACGGGGAACGTTGAACGTCCTTCTGGGACCGACGCTTTCCGGCAAGACGTCGCTGATGCGGCTGATGGCGGGGCTCGACGTGCCGACCGCCGGCTCCATCCATTTCGATGGCCAGGACGTCACCGGCGTCCGGGTGCAGGATCGCCATATCGCGATGGTCTACCAGCAGTTCATCAACTACCCGGCCATGACGGTCTACGAGAACATCGCGTCGCCGATGCGGGTTGCCGGCAAGGACAAGGCGACGATCGACCGGGAGGTGCGCAAGGCCGCAGAACTCCTGAAGCTGACGCCCTATCTCGACCGGACACCCCTCAACCTCTCCGGCGGGCAGCAGCAGCGGACGGCGCTCGCACGGGCGCTCGTCAAGAACGCCAGCCTCGTCCTCCTGGACGAGCCGTTGGCCAATCTCGACTACAAGCTGCGGGAAGAACTGCGCGAGGAGTTGCCGCGGATCTTCTCCCAGTCGGGCGCCGTCTTCGTCTATGCCACCACAGAACCGACGGAGGCACTGCTTCTGGGCGGCCGGACCGCAACGCTGAGCCAGGGGCGGGTGACGCAGTACGGCGAGACGATCGCGGTCTACCGGCGGCCGGCCGATCTGCTGACGGCGAAAACATTCGCCGATCCGCCGCTCAACACGATCGCAATGACGAAGACGGGGCACGGGCTTCACGTCGACGCGCAGCAGGCGATTCCGGTGCCGCCGCATCTCGTTTCAGTGCCGGATGGCCCGGTGACGATCGCCTTCCATCCGCATCACCTGTCGGTGCAACCGGTGTCTGACGCAGCCGCCCGGCTTTCCGTCCAGGCGCTGATCTCCGAGATCGCCGGCTCCGAGAGCTTCGTCCACATCGACTATCGCGGCAACCGCTGGGTGATGCTGCAGCACGGCGTGCACGAGGTCGAACCGGATACCATGATCGACGTCCATCTCGATACGCGCCACCTGATGGCGTTCGGCCACGACGGTCGGTCCCTCCATGCCATGACGGGAGATGCATGATGGCCCGGATCACGCTCGACCACATCCGTCATGCCTACGGGGCAAAGCCATCGGCGGACAAGGACTATGCGCTGAAGGAAGTGCATCACGAGTGGGACGACGGCGGCGCCTACGCGCTTCTGGGGCCATCCGGCTGCGGCAAGACCACCCTGCTCAACATCATCTCGGGCCTGCTCACGCCGTCGGAAGGAAAGATCCTCTTCGACGGCACCGACGTCACCCAGCTGCCGACCGAGAAGCGCAACATCGCGCAGGTCTTCCAGTTTCCGGTGATCTACGACACGATGACAGTCTACGACAACCTCGCCTTCCCGTTGCGCAACCGCAAACTGCCGGAGGCCGAGGTGGACAAGCGCGTGCGCGATATCCTGTCGATGATCGACCTTTCCGACTGGGCCGGCCGCAAGGCGCAGGGGTTGACCGCCGACCAGAAGCAGAAGATCTCGCTCGGCCGGGGGCTGGTGCGCAGCGACGTCAACGCGATTCTCTTCGACGAGCCGCTGACGGTGATCGACCCGCACATGAAGTGGGTGCTGCGCTCGCAGCTGAAGCGGCTTCACCGACGCTCCGGCTTCACTATGGTCTATGTGACCCACGACCAGACCGAGGCGCTCACCTTCGCCGACAAGGTGGTGGTCATGTACGAGGGCGAGATCGTCCAGATCGGCACGCCGGTGGAGCTCTTCGAGCGGCCACGCCATACCTTCGTCGGCTATTTCATCGGCTCGCCGGGCATGAACTTCCTGCCGGCAGCGCTTGCAGGCTCGATCATCACCGTGGGCCACCAGCAGATCGCGCTGGCGCACCGACCGGAGATCGCGCCGAATGCGAAGCTCGAGCTCGGCATCCGGCCGGAATTCGTGAAGCTGTCGCGGGAGGGGATGCCGATCTCGATCTCCAAGGTGGAGGACGTGGGCCGCCAGAAGATCGTGCGTGCCACCTTCCAGGGCCATCCGCTCTCCGCCGTCGTGCCGGAGGACACGGAGATCCCGGCCGACCCTCGCGTGGCGTTTGAGCCGGGCGCCCTCAACCTCTATGCCAATTCGTGGCGCGTCGAGACGGGAGCCCGACCATGAACAAGACATGGAACAACAAGGCCTGGTTCCTGGTGTTGCCGGTGCTGCTGCTCGTCGCGTTTTCCGCCATCATCCCGCTGATGACGGTGGTCAATTATTCGATGCAGGACACCTTCGGCAACAACCAGTTCTTCTGGGCGGGGACCGACTGGTTCACCGACGTCCTCCACTCCGACCGCTTCTGGAATGCTCTTGCCCGCAACCTGATCTTCTCCTTCGTGATCCTCGCCATCGAGATCCCGCTCGGCATCTTCGTGGCGCTGAACATGCCGAAGAAGGGCATCGGCGTGCCGGTCTGCCTGGTGCTGATGGCCCTGCCGTTGCTGATCCCGTGGAATGTGGTCGGCACCATCTGGCAGGTCTTCGGCCGCGTCGACATCGGCCTTCTCGGCCACTACCTGCGCGTCCTCGGGGTCGACTACAACTATACGCAGGACCCGGTCGATGCCTGGGCGACCGTCATCGTCATGGACGTCTGGCACTGGACAAGCCTCGTCGTGCTCCTGTGCTACGCCGGCCTGGTGTCAATCCCGGACGCCTACTACCAGGCGGCCAAGATCGATGGCGCCTCGCGCTGGTCGGTGTTCCGCTACATCCAGCTGCCGAAGATGAAGCGGGTGCTGCTGATCGCCGTGCTGCTGCGCTTCATGGACAGTTTCATGATCTACACGGAGCCCTTCGTCGTCACCGGCGGCGGGCCGGGCAATTCGACGACCTTCCTGTCGATCGATCTGGTGAAGATGGCAGTCGGCCAGTTCGACCTGGGCCCGGCGGCGGCGATGTCGATCATCTACTTCCTGATCATCCTGCTCCTGTCATGGGTCTTCTACACCGTGATGACGAGCCAGGACGCGAAAGGCTAGGGGGCGACCATGAGCACGTCAGACACCAACAGAAGCTGGTCCTGGGTCATCCCGACCCTCTACATCCTGTTCCTGATCGTGCCGATCTACTGGCTGGTCAACATGAGCTTCAAGAGCAATTCGGAGATCCTCGGGAACTTCTCGCTCTGGCCGCAAAGCCCGACGATCCGCAACTACATGGTGATCTTCACCGATCCGTCCTGGTACAATGGCTACATCAACTCGATCCTCTACGTGGTGATGAACACGGTGATCTCGGTGACTGCCGCGCTGCCGGCTGCCTATGCCTTTTCCCGCTACCGGTTCCTCGGCGACAAGCATCTGTTCTTCTGGCTGCTGACCAACCGCATGGCGCCGCCGGCGGTCTTTGCCCTGCCGTTCTTCCAGCTCTATTCCGCCTTCGGCCTCATCGACACGCATATCGCGGTTGCCATCGCCCACTGCCTCTTCAACGTGCCGCTGGCGGTGTGGATCCTGGAGGGCTTCATGTCGGGCGTGCCGAAGGAGATCGACGAGACGGCCTATATCGACGGCTATTCCTTCCCGCGGTTCTTCGTGAAGATCTTCATGCCGCTGATCGCGTCCGGCATCGGCGTTGCCGCCTTCTTCTGCTTCATGTTCTCGTGGGTGGAACTGCTGATCGCGCGGACGCTGACCACCACGGACGCAAAACCGATTGCGGCGACGATGACCCGTACCGTCTCTGCCTCGGGCATGGACTGGGGCGTGCTGGCGGCTGCCGGCGTGCTGACGATCATTCCGGGAGCGCTCGTCATCTATTTCGTCCGCAACTACATTGCCAAGGGCTTTGCCCTGGGGAGGGTCTGATGGCCGCCATATCCAGACGCAGCCGCCGCTGGCCCATCGCGCTGGCCTGCATCCTGGCGATCTACGGCGCAGCCGCCGGTTCGCTCGCCCTTTCCCTGCCGGTCGAGGACGGCGCACGCGACTGGTTTGCGCCGCTTTCCCCGGGTGGCTGGATGGCATGGTCCTTCCCTTCGGCGATGTTCTTCCTGACGATCCTGGCGCTCCTCTGCCTGATGGCGGTCTGGGAATATGCCCGGCCGGGCGGCCACCCGAGGGTCGGCATCCTCGGGTTCGAGACAACCCGCGGCGACCGGCTCTTCATTTCGCTGCTGGGATCGGCCTTTATCAATCTCGCATGGCTGGGGCTGATCGGCTCCAGCCTGTGGTGGTCTCTTGCGCTCAGCCTGATCTACGCGTTCGCGGTGTTCAGGACCGTCTGAGGCAAGTCGATGGGGTGCCTCGCGGCATCTCGTGAATTCGTGCAATCGCAACCTGGGAGGATGATATGCGACGGCATCTTATGACGACAACGGCAGCTGTGCTGCTGGCGATGACCGGCAGTGCCTTTGCCGGAATGGAGGAGGCAAAACAGTTCCTCGACGCGGAGATCGGCGACATGTCGGTCCTGTCCCGCGCCGAGCAGGAACAGGAAATGCAATGGTTCATGGACGCGGCGCAGCCTTTCGCCGGCATGGACATCAAGGTGGTGTCGGAGACGATCACGACCCACGAGTATGAATCGAAGGTGCTGGCGCCGGCGTTTACGGCCATCACCGGCATCAAGATCACCCACGATCTGATCGGCGAAGGCGATGTCGTCGAGAAGCTGCAGACGCAGATGCAGTCGGGCGAGAACATCTACGACGCCTATGTCAACGACAGCGACCTGATCGGCACCCACTGGCGCTACCAGCAGGCCCGCTCGCTGACCGACTGGATGGCCAACGAAGGCAAGGACGTCACCAATCCGGGCCTGGATCTCGAGGACTTCATCGGCCTGAAGTTCACGACCGCGCCGGACGGCGACCTCTACCAGCTGCCGGACCAGCAGTTCGCCAACCTCTACTGGTTCCGGTACGACTGGTTCAACGACGAGAAGAACCAGGCGGACTTCAAGGAGAAGTACGGCTACGACCTTGGCGTGCCGGTCAACTGGTCGGCCTATGAGGACATCGCCGAGTTCTTCACCGGCCGTGAGATCGACGGCAAGAAGGTCTATGGCCACATGGACTACGGCAAGAAGGACCCGTCGCTCGGCTGGCGCTTCACCGATGCCTGGCTTTCGATGGCCGGCAACGGCGACAAGGGCCTTCCGAACGGTCTTCCCGTCGACGAATGGGGCATCAAGGTCGACGAGAACTCGCGGCCCGTCGGCTCCTGCGTTGCACGCGGCGGCGACACGAACGGACCGGCCGCCGTCTATTCGATCCAGAAATACCTGGACTGGATGAAGGCCTATGCGCCGGCTGCCGCTCAGGGCATGACCTTCTCGGAGTCCGGACCCGTGCCGGCCCAGGGCGAGATTGCCCAGCAGATGTTCATGTACACGGCGTTTACCGCCGACATGGTCAAGGACGGCCTGCCGGTGGTCAACGAGGACGGGACGCCGAAGTGGCGGTTCGCGCCGTCTCCGCATGGCGTCTACTGGAAGGACGGCATGAAGCTCGGCTATCAGGACGTGGGTTCGTGGACGCTCTTGAAGTCGACGCCCGACGACCGCGCGAAGGCGGCCTGGCTCTACGCCCAGTTCGTTACCTCCAAGACCGTAGACGTGAAGAAAAGCCATGTGGGGCTGACGCTCATTCGCGAAAGCACCATCCAGCATGACAGCTTCACCGAACGTGCGCCGAAGCTGGGCGGCCTGATCGAGTTCTATCGCTCGCCGGCCCGCGTCCAGTGGTCGCCGACCGGTACCAATGTCCCCGACTATCCGAAGCTGGCACAGCTCTGGTGGCAGGCCATCGGCGATGCGGCTTCCGGTGCCAAGACCCCGCAGGAGGCGATGGATTCGCTGTGCGAAGAGCAGGAGAAGGTGCTTGAACGTCTCGAACGCGCCGGCGTTCAGGGCGAGATGGGACCGAAACTCGCCGAGGAGCACGACATCGAGTACTGGAATGCAGAAGCCGTGAAGGCCGGCAATCTCGCGCCTCAGCTGAAGATCGAGAACGAGAAGGAAAAGCCGATTACGGTCAATTACGACGAGCTGGTGAAGAGCTGGCAGACAAACTAGGCCAATCGAGGAGGGGGCTGGGCCTCAGCCCCCTCTTCCCCGCATGACTGACCCGCGATCCAGCCATCTTCGCAATCACAACCTGAATGTCAGAGGCGGGCCGGCCAACAGCCAGTTCACAACTGCTGCTGCTGCGACGCCCGCTCCAGAGCCTCGACACGCATCCTCTGTCCTGTTGCCCAGGACCGCGCAAACTGCTCGTGCTCAAAGCTCTTTTCGGTAATTTCGCCATCTTCACGAATGCGGACGATGAACTTGTCATCCTCTCGGACAATCCATACGGAACTTCGCTCCATCACGCTACTCCGTACCCGGCTCTTGAGGTCTTTGGCCATCAAGAGCGCCTTCCATCAGTCAAGCTTAATGTACCGCCAGCCTCTGCATAGTGTGATTTCTTGCACTTTGAGGAACCGTCCGGCACCGTACGAAAAATGTCGAGGATCATCCAAGGTCGCGACAGGGATTGGGCGCGGAGGGCGGTGGCCTTGCGGTGGCGGCAGCAGATTGTAGCTATGGAGATGACCGAGCGGAGAGGCATCAATTGTCTTGCCATTGCATCGAAACATGATAACTCGCTTCAGGTTAAAGGAGCCGGCCATCGAGACCGTATGGCAGTTGGCTCCCAACGCCATGGAGATGCCGGCTGTCATGACACGCTTTGTCGCGATGCCTCCTCATGCAGGCAGAAACCCTATTCTTCCATACGCGGGCGGACTGCGGCATTGAGCTATCAACATTCAATGACCTGCCATATGGACGGCATCCGTGCACTTGCTCCGGCAAAGTGGCGTGGGCTCGACGGGCTGATGAGCGTGTTCTGGGACGCGGAAGGCCAGGCCGGCGCCCATGCCTACTACCTGTCTCCGGATCCGCGTATCGTGATCTTCTTCAACGACGTCTCGTCGCAGATCCGCATGTCGAACCGGGAGAACGGTTTTGGACACCATGACCGCCCCATGACGCGGGCCGTCTATGTCCCTGCCGGCGTTCCCCTGTGGACGAAGTTCACCGCCGGGCACCGGTTCTCGCATCTGGACCTGCATCTGCACAAGGACCGGCTGCTGCGCTTCCTGTCGCCATCGGTCGGTACTTCTGCCGCCCGATCGGCGGTGCGGCGCCCGGTGGAGATCCAGGATATCTCGGCCATCGGCGCCCTGGCCAACCTGCTGGTCGGCGAGGTCTCGACCCCCTCGAAACACCCGGTCTATGCGGAAAGCCTCGTCGGCAGCATCGTGACCGGCCTGCTCGACATTCCCGAGCAGGACGGCGAGCAGGCGAGCGGCCGGCTGACACAGGCGCAGATCAACAAGCTGATCGCCCGCTTCAACGGCCAGGGCGATTGCCGCCTCAGCGTAGCCGAAATGGCCGAGACGGTCGGCCTGTCCGAGAGCTGGTTTGCGCATGTCTTCAAGCAGACGACGGGAAAGACGCCGCTGCAATGGCAGCTCGGACGGCGCATCGAGCTGGCGCAGCAACTCCTGCTGGAGAGCGGCCTGACCGTGGCCAGCATCGCCGCCCAACTGGGTTTTTCCGATCAGGCGCATCTGACGAAAGCCTTCCGGCAGATTGCCGGAGACACGCCTGCCGCCTGGCGCCGCCTCCAACTCCTCCGCTGATCGGTCTTAGACTGGTCCCACCCGGAGAGGCTCCGGGTGGGACCAGTTGCTTTACCAGGTCTGGCGCAGCGTCGCGTAGATGGCGCGGCCGGGGTTGTAGTATACGCCGCCACTGTCCTGGCTGGCGACATGCTTCTCGTCGAAGAGATTGCTGGCGTTCAGCTGGAAGGTCGTGTTCTCCTGGATCTTGTAGCTGAAGGACGCATCAAACACGACGGCGCTTTCCGAGGAGATCGTGTTGGTGATGTTGGTGAAGTAGGAGTCCGTGTAGCGCGCTCCGAGCCCGAAGGTCATGTCTCCACGGGCACCCTCGCCTGCCAAGGTATAGGTGCCCCAGAGCGACGCCACATGCTTTGGAACCCGCATCAGGCGGTTGCCGTCGTTTGTGCCACCCGGCTCTTCGATCTTGGAGTCGATGTAGGTGTAGGCGGCAATGACTTCGATGTTGTCCGTCACCTCGGCCTTCGCCTCAAGCTCGATGCCCCGATGCCGAACCTCTTCAACGGTCTGCGGCAGATAGGTGACGCTGTCGTAGACGGTGATGTTGCCCTTCGTCAGATCGTAAATGGAGGCGGTGAACAGGGCGGGGAAGGCATCCGGACGGTATTTGATGCCGGCTTCATATTGCTTGCCGGTCGTCGGTTCGCTCCCGATGCTGGGAGGTGCGGCGGATTCGGCGTAGCTGGCAAAAGCGGCCAGTTCTTCGGTGAACTTGTAGCTCAGGCCGAAGCGACCGGTGAACTCGCTGTGATCATCAGCGCGCGTGACACCGGTGAAGAGGTTCGTCTCGCTCAGATCAAGCCAGTCGTTGCGCAGGCCCGCACTGACGGTCAATCTGTCGGAGAAGGTCAGATCCTGCTGCAGATAGATTGCGTTGGTCTTCTGGTCGTTCGACGTTCCGGAATTCGGAGCCGTCGAGGCAGGTCCGCCGGAATAGACCGGGTTAACCCAGTTGATGGACGGAGCGGCCGGATTGTAGAGACCGTAATTGACCGACTTGAAATCGCTATAATCGACGCCAACGAGCGTGCGACTCTCGACGTTATTGAAGTTGGTCTCATAAATCAGGTTGGCGTCAATTGCGAACTGCTCGGTCGACTTGTCGCTGCCGAAGAAATAGCGGTCGGCGATGTTCGAGCCATCCGTGCGTGTCCTGGAGAGATAGGCACTGCCGAAAGCATCATCGGAATTGGTGTAGCGGGCATTGGAACCGAAGGTCAGGCCATTGCCGAAATCATGGTCGAACATGACGCTGTAGGTGTTGCGGTTGGTCGAGCGGAAATAGTAATCCGGCTCGCCGAAAAAGCGGTCGCGATCGAAGTCCGTGCCGAGCGGCTGCCCGCCGCTGCCGGGAACGCCGTCCATGTTGAGGTGATCGAAGACGAAGGAGAGGCTCGTCACATCCGTCGGGCGCCACGTCAGGCCGCCCATGATGAACTTCTTGTCGTCCTCCGAATAGTCATACTCCCCGTCCGCCCCCTGGAGCTTGCCTGTGAGGCGATAGGAGAGCGTGTCATCCTCGGTGATGTTGTCGCCGAAATCCAGACCGACTTCCTTGTGGTTGTATGATCCGCCGGTGCCATAGACTTCGCCGAACCGTTCGCTCTTCGGCAGCTTGGTGACGTAGTTCACCGAGCCGCCGGGTTCGGCAGCTCCGAAGCCCGCCGAGCTTGCACCCTTCAGCACTTCGATGCGCTCGAAGGCAAAGGGCTCTTCGCGGGTTCCGCCAAAGGTGCGGCCGATCGCCAGACCGTCGCGGTAGGTGTAGGGCGTGAAACCACGGATGTCGAAGTAGTCGTAGCGGTCATCCGAGCCGTAGAAGTCGGTCACCACGCCGGCGGTGTATTGCACGACCTGCTCGATGCTCTCGGCGCCACGGTCCTGGATCTCCTTCGAGGTGATGACGGAGACCGAGGCAGGGGCGACGAGGATGTCGGTCGGCAGTTTGCCGACGCCCGTCGTCCTCTTGGCAACGACGGATCGTGCATCATCATCGGCACCGGTGCCTTCGACGACGATCGTTTCGAGGACGGTCGCGCCATCGGCGTCCTGCGCCGACGAATGGATCGGAGCGAAGGCGACGAGGGCCGTGCAGCCCAGAAGCAGTGCCGTCCTGTACCCGAGGGGAGCGCGCCTGGTGTTGCCGTCAGTTGTGTCGATGTGCATGGATCCGGTTCCAAAATTGCTGTTGCTGTTGCCGGCCGACCGCAGGAGCGCCGGCATCGCCTTAAGAGTGATTGCGGGTCCATCGGCAGAAACCGCCCCTTGCCGGCAAATCGGATTGGCATCCGGCTTGCCGTGCGGAAGGATTGGCTGAATTGACGTCCCCTAGCCTCCCTACATAACTTGAGGATTTATATCCAGTATTGTAAAATCCATCGTTCTTGTAGGAATCCATGGAAACTTCGCCCCCTGCGGCGACGGGGCCCTCCGAGCCGACTTGACGCCGACCGGTGAACCTGAGACGTGAGGTCCACTTTTAATCATGGAGATTTCGCCGATGCTGCGGTTCTTCCGTTTCGCCGTGCCGATGGTCGCCACCTGCTTCTCCCTGATCGTCGCCAGTGACGTTCGGGCCGATGAGGCGACCCGCTATCCCATCACCATCCCGCATGCGCTCGGCACCACGACCATCGCCAGGAAGCCCGAGCGCGTGGCCACGGTGGCCTGGGCCAACCATGAGGTTCCTCTGGCGCTCGGGATCGTTCCCGTCGGCATGGCTGCGGCCAATTTCGGCGACGATGACGGGGACGGACTGCTGCCCTGGGTGGCCGAGAAGCTGGCGGCGCTTGGCGGCGAGACGCCGGTGCTCTTCGACGAGGGAGACGGGATCGATTTCGAGGCGGTGGCCGCCACCAACCCCGACGTGATCCTCGCCTCCTATTCCGGCCTCAGCCAGTCCGACTACGATACGCTGAGCCAGATCGCTCCGGTGGTGGCCTATCCGCAATCGCCCTGGGCGACGGATTGGCGCGAGATGATCCGCCTCAACAGCGCCGGGCTCGGCATGGCTGCCGAGGGCAACAAGCTGATCGCCGACATCGAGGCCGAGATTGCCCAGGTCGTTGCCGGCTATCCCGAACTTCAAGGCAAGTCGGCGATGTTCGTTACCCATCTGGACGCAACCGATCTCAGCACGGTCAACTTCTATACGATGGACGACACCCGAGTGCGGTTCTTTACCGACCTGGGCCTGACTTCGCCGAAAAGCGTCGTCGAGGCCTCAACGACCGGTCGCTTCTCGGGCTCCATCAGCGCCGAGCGAGTCGACGCCTTCGACGACGTCGACATCCTCGTGACCTATGGCACCCAAGACCTGCTTGATGCCATGAAAGGCAACCCGCTGATGTCGCGGATGCCGGCCGTGGCGCATGATGCGGTCGTCATGCTGGGCCGCAATCCGCTCGGCACCGCCGCGAACCCGACCCCGCTGTCGATTTCCTGGGTGCTGAAGGACTATGTGGCGCTGCTGGCAAATGCCACCCGGAAGACCGAATGAGGGTTGACGGCGTACAGCGCGGTGGCCCGGCCTCCTATCGCGCGCCCTCGCGCAGCGGCCGGACCCTCTGGCTCGGCGCGCTGATTGTGTTGCTGGCCATACTGTGTGTGCTGTCGGTCGCCGTCGGGACGCGGACGGTGGCCTGGCCGGATATTATGGCGGCGCTCGGCGGCCAGGTCGACAGCATCGGTCAG
The DNA here is from genome assembly GCF_056530405.1 of Rhizobium sp. PK7-22. Taxonomy (NCBI): domain Bacteria; kingdom Pseudomonadati; phylum Pseudomonadota; class Alphaproteobacteria; order Hyphomicrobiales; family Rhizobiaceae; genus Rhizobium; species Rhizobium sp. PK7-22. The sequence continues at coordinate 745,617 of NZ_CP096514.1, read as the reverse complement.
GCGGCCGTCGCCGTGCGCATTCCACGTACGCTGCTGGCCCTGCTTGCGGGAGCGGCACTCGGGCTGGCCGGGGCGATCATGCAGGGGGTGACGCGCAATCCGCTCGCCGATCCGGGCATTCTGGGCGTCAACATGGGCGCGTCGCTGGCTGTCGTCATCGGCGTCGCCTGGTTCAGCATCGCCTCGGCCCAGGCCTATATCTGGATCGCCATCCTAGGCGCCGGTGTCACCGCCGTCTTCGTCTATACCATCGGCTCGCTGGGGCGCGGCGGGGCAACGCCCCTGAAGCTGGCGCTGGCCGGCGCCGCCACCTCGGTCGCCTTCTCCTCGCTGGTGATCGCCGTGGTTCTGCCGCGCAACGATATCGCCGGAGGCATCCGATCCTGGCAGATCGGCGGCATCGGCGGCGCGACCTTCGAGCGCATCGGATATGTGGTGCCGTTTCTCGCCGTCGGCTTCGCCATCAGCCTGCTTTCCGCCCGCAGGCTGAATTCGCTGGCGCTGGGCGACGAGTTGGCGGTCGGGCTGGGCGAGCGGGTTGCGGTGGCGCGCGCTACAGCGGCGCTGGGGGCGATCCTGCTGTCGGGCGCGACCACCGCCATCTGCGGCCCGATCGGCTTCGTCGGTCTGGTCGTGCCGCATGTCTGCCGCCTGCTGGTGGGGGTCGATCATCGCTGGCTGCTGCCGTTTTCCGCGCTCGGCGGCGCCTGCCTGCTCGTGATTGCCGATATCGTCGGGCGGATCATCGCGCGCCCGGGCGAGCTCGACGTCGGCATCGTCACGGCGCTTGTGGGGGCGCCTTTCTTCATCTGGATCGTCCGACGCCAGCGGGTGCGGGAGCTGTGACCATGCTGCTGTCTCCTGCCACCGATCTGGTCCTCCACCATCGCCGCCACCGGGCGCGGCGGCACCGTCTCGTCATCGTGGTTCTCGTCACCCTCGTCGCTGCAACCTTCGCCCTGACCCTCTCGCTCGGCCAATCCTTTACGCCGCCGGGAGACGTGCTGCGCGTGCTGCTGGGAGACGACGTCGCCGGTGCGACCTTCACAGTCGGGCAGTTGCGGTTGCCGCGGGCCGTGCTCGCGGTGCTGGCGGGTTTAAGTTTCGGGCTGGGCGGTGTCGCCTTCCAGATCATGCTGCGCAATCCGCTTGCCAGTCCCGACATCATCGGGATCAGTTCGGGTGCGAGCGCGGCGGCGGTGTTTGCCATCGTCGTTCTGTCGCTGAGCGGGCCGATCGTGTCGATCATCGCCGTTATCGCCGGGTTGACCATCGCACTGCTGGTCTACGGCCTGTCGTTTTCGAACGGCATGGCCGGGACGCGGCTGATTCTCGTGGGGATCGGCGTTTCGGCCATGCTGGAAAGCGTCATCGCCTATATTCTTTCCCAGGCGCCCGCCTGGAGCCTGCAGGAGGCGATGCGCTGGCTGACCGGCAGCGTCAACGGGGCCCAACTCGACAAGTCCCTGCCGCTTCTTCTGGGTCTTCTCGTCTTCGGAACGCTGCTCATCAGCCGCGGTCGCGACCTCGAGGCGCTGAGGCTCGGCGACGACACCGCCGCCGGTCTCGGCGTGCGGGTTGCAAGGGCACGGGTCATCGTCATCGTCGCGGCCGTCGGCCTGATCGCCTCGGCGACGGCGGTCACGGGGCCGATCGCCTTTGTCGCGTTCCTGTCCGGACCGATCGCTGCCCGCCTCATCGGCAGCAACGGCTCCCTCCTCTTATCTTCGGCGCTGGTGGGAGCGACGCTGGTGCTGGTGGGAGATTACGCCGGCCAGTTCCTGCTGCCCGGGCGCTATCCGGTCGGCGTCATCACCGGCGCACTGGGGGCGCCCTACCTGATTTTCCTGATCGTCCGCGTCAACCGGGCCGGAGGTTCGCTTTGACCCGTCACTCCCTTACCGTCAGCCAGCTTGCCGCCGGCTACGACGGCCCCGCCATCTTCAGCGATCTCGACCTTGCCATTCCCCCCGGCCAGATCACCGTCATCGTCGGTGCCAATGCCTGCGGCAAGTCCACGCTGCTGCGTGCCATGTCGCGGCTTCTCACGCCGCGCCAGGGGCATGTGCTGCTCGACGGAAAATCGATCCACCGGACGCCGCCGAAGGAACTTGCACGGACGCTCGGCCTGCTGCCGCAGTCGCCGGTTGCCCCGGAGGGCATCACGGTGGCTGACCTCGTCGGTCGTGGCCGGCACCCTCACCAGGGGATGTTCTCGCGCTGGACGCGCCAGGACGACGAGGCGGTGGCTGCGGCATTGACGGCGACCAAGACGCTCGAGCTTGCCGAACGCCCCGTGGACGAGCTGTCGGGCGGACAACGCCAGCGGGTCTGGATCGCCATGGCCTTGGCGCAGCAGACGCAGATCCTGCTTCTCGACGAGCCGACCACCTTTCTCGACATCAGCCATCAGATCGAGGTGCTGGACCTGCTGATCGACCTCAACAGGACCCAGGACACCACGATCGTCATGGTGCTGCACGATCTCAATCTGGCCGCTCGTTACGCCGACCATCTCGTTGCCATGGCCGGCGGGCGGCTGCACATCTGCGGTCGCCCGGAGGAGGTTCTGAGCGAACAGACGGTTCGCGAGGTCTTCGGGCTGGAGAGCCGCATCATCACCGACCCGACTTCCGGCCGCCCGATCATGCTTCCGATCGGCCGGCATCGGATGGCAACAGGCGACGTCGAACCGGCCTCATGATCATACCCGCACCAAAGCCATGCCTCTCTTGCCGCACCCGAAATTTCCAGAAGGATGACCGCCCATGAACGCAATCCAGGAATTCAAGCTCTCGGGCATTGCCCTCCCGAAGGACGCCGGGAGCATGCTCGACGAGATCTGCGAGCACTTCGTCGAACATTCCGAAGTGCAGCGCACTGGCAACCGGGTGCTGCTGAAGAGCGACACCGGCACGGCGGGTATTCGCGAGCACGACGGCAGGCTGCTGATCGAGCTTTCGTGCCCGACGGAAGAGACGCTCAACGTCAGCCGCAACGTGATCGCCGAGCACCTGTTCTACTTCAGCGGAGACGATCCGCTGGAGCTGACCTGGTCGGAGCCCGCGCCGCTGGGGCAGCTCCCGAACATTCACGAGGTCACGGTCGTTTCGGCCGAGGATGTGACGCCGAGGATGCGCCGCGTGACCTTTGCCTGTAACGACCTTTCACCCTTTCTCGGCGGCGACATGCATGTGCGTCTGCTGGTGCCGCCGAAGGGCCGGACGCCGGTCTGGCCTGGGCTGCGCGACGATGGCCGCGTCAAATGGCCGGAGGGCGAGGACGCGATTCTGGTGCGGATCTACACCATCCGCGGCATCGATCTGGCGCGCGGGCAGCTGTGGATCGACTTCGTGCAGCATCCGGAGCCCGGCGTTTCGACGCCCGGCGCCGATTTTGCCCGGGATGCGCAGCCGGGAGAGAGAGTGGCACTGCTGGGACCCGGCGGCGGCGACCTGCCCGTGGCGACCTCCCTGCTTCTGGCCGGCGACGAGAGCGCGCTTCCAGCCATCGCCCGTATTGCCGCCGAGATGCCGGCCGGCACTCGCATGAAGGCGATCATCGAAGTGCAGGACGCGGCGGAAGAGCAGCCGCTTCCCGCGGCCGGTTCGCTGGAAGTGCAGTGGCTGCACCGGAAGGGCTATGCCGCCGGCGCCGAGCACGTGCTGGCGGAAGCGATCAAGACCGCTGCCGCTTCGCTCGACGAGGAGGCCTATGTCTGGGTGGCCTGCGAGAAGGAGGACGTCCGCTCCATCCGCAGCTTCCTCAAGAGCCGTGGGCACAGCCGGAAGCGGATGTATGCCGCCTGGTACTGGGAGCGTGGCGTTTCGGGGGCCTAAGAGGCGGGACCGTCCGGTCTCCGGGCGCGGACCTAAGGGCGGCATGTCCTGCGACGGCCAGCGGAAATTGGCATTCGCCTCATCCGCCGGCCGTTACCCAGACGTCACATCAGCCAGTTCGGCAGGAACAGAACGATCTGCGGGAACAGGATCATCACGACGACGAGCAGCAGAACGGCCGCCGCCAGCGGGATCATCTCGACGGTGTATTCCTTGTAGGAACAGCGCAGGATGCCGCAGACCGTGAACATGGACACGCCGACCGGCGGGGTCATGCCTCCGAACGTGACGAGCGTCATCATGATCAGTCCGAAATGCACCGGATCGATCCCGGCGGCCATGATCACCGGCACCAGAATAGGCGTCAGAAGCATGACGAGAACCGTTGCTTCGACAAGCATTCCGAGCGCCAGAAGGAAGCCGCTGATGACGAAGAGCAGCACCGTCGGATCGGTGATCGTCGTCAGCGAGAATTCGGCGATGCTCTGCGGGACCCGCTCGAAGGTGATGACGTAGCCGAAGGCGCCTGAGAAGAGGATGATCAGCATGATCATGCCGATGTCGCGCACACTGCGCACCAGCGCATCGATGAGGGCGCGAATGGTGAGTTCCCGGTAGATCACGAAGCCGATGAACAGCGCATAGGCGACCGCGAAAGCGCCGGCCTCGGACGGTGTGAAAAAGCCGAAGCGGATACCGACCAGCAGCCAGACAGGGAAAAGGACGGCCCAGAAGCTCCGCTTGAAATCCCTCCAGACCTCGCGCAGCGCCGGCGGCCGGTCATTCTCGGGCTGGTATCCGCGACGGGCGGAAATCCACCAGGTTGCCGCCATGAGCAGCACCGTCAGGAGCACGCCGGGCACGATGCCGGCAATGAACAGGCGTCCGATCGAGACTTCACCCAGATAGCCGTAAAGGATGAGACCAAGGCTTGGCGGAAGGGTGGCCGTGATCAGGCCGCCGATGGAGAGCACCGCTGCGGTAAAGCCGCGATGGTATCCCTTGGCGACCATCGGCTCCCCCAGAATGCGGGCCTGCATCGCCGCATCCGCGACGGCGGACCCGGAAACGCCACCCATCAGGGCGCTAAGGATCAGCGTGCTCTGCGCCAGCCCGCCCCGCATCCAGCCGGCGAGCGTCGTCGCCAGCGACACCAGCCGGGAGGTGATCCCGGCGCTGTTCATCAGATTGCCGAGCAGAATGAACAATGGGACCGACAGAAGCGGAAACGACTGACTTGAAGCCACGATTCGCTGCACCGCAGTGCTGTCGGGCAGGAAGACGGAGGGCAGCAGGAAATAGGCGGAGCCGGCAATCCCGATGGCGAATGCGACCGGCATTCCCAGAGCGATGAAGGCGAGCGCGCCGATCAGTACGAAAGTCGAGATCACAGAGGATACTCCTCGGGTGCATCGGGATCAAAGAGTCCCAGCCAGCCCTTTTCAACAATGCGACGCAGGGTGGAAATGATCATCAGCGACGCCCCTATCGGCAAGGCCAAGGTGACGACGCCATAGCTGAGACCGGATCCGCCGAGCTCGCGCGACCAATTGCCTGCAGCCAGATGGAAGCCGTGCCAGGCAACCCAGGCGAGGAAGATGAGGATCAATACCCCGGAGAAAATCGACAGCGCCTTGCGGCCCCTGGCCGATGCCATGTCGAACATCGCCGAGACCCGGATATGCTCCCCCTGCCGCATGCAGAGATCGGCCCCAAACATGCAGGTCCAGATCAGGAACAGCTGGGCGAACTGCGGCGCCGAGGTCAGCGGCAGGCCGATACTGCGACCGACGGCCGCGACGAGCACCGCGACAACCGTTGCGGTCAGAAAGAGCAGGGTGACGACAAGCTCGACCCTGTCGTACAGACGCCACATCATTTTCCATTCCCTTGCATCAACAAAGATAGTTTTCCGCAGGCGGGTGCGTGTGGCCCGCCTGCGGATGTCTTGAACCTGTGCTTACTGCGCCTTCGGCAGGTAGGGCTCCAGCGCCTTGCGCGCCTCGACAAGCCCGACCTCTTCGTAGACCTTGGCCGTGGCTTCGCGGAACGGCGCCAGATCGACCTCGTTGAAGGTCACGCCGGCCGCTTCCATCATCGTCTGAACTTCTGCGAGCTTGTCAGCGGTCATACGGGTGGCTTCTTCACCAGCCGACTTCAGCTCTTCGCTGATGATGGTGCGGATGTCTTCGGGAAGAGCGGACCACCACTGTTCGGAGGTCGCCAGACCCGTGAAGAGCTGGATGTGGTTGGTGAGGGCGACATTGGTCGTTACCTCATGCAACTTAATACCGGCGGCACCTGTCAACTGCGCCTCAGCGCCGTCGATGGCCCCGAGCTGCAGCGCGGAATAGACCTCTGACCAGGCCATGGGAGCCGCGGTTGCGCCCATCGCCGACACGGTCGCGATCCAGCTCGGCGCGTCGATCGTGCGAACACGAACGCCGTTCAGATCCGCCGGCTTTTCGATCAGCTTCTTGGTGAACATCTGACGGGTTCCCTGGAACCAGTTGTAGTTCAGGAGCCGCAGTCCGGCGTCGTCGGCAAGCGTCTCGACCCACTCCTGGTACACCGGGGACTCGGTGATGGACGCATACTGCGTATAATCGTCGACCAGGTAAGGCGCGGCGAGAATGCCGAGTTCCGCCATAAAGGGTGCCAGACGACCGGCATCGACGAGAACGGCGATCGGCGCGCCGCTGCGGATCTGCTCCAGAACGTCGTTGTCTTCGCCCAGCTGCGAGCTGGGGTAGATGGTGACGTCGATACGGCCTTCCGAGCGCTCTTCGATGCGCTTTTCGGCGCCCTGCATGGCGATAACGAGCGGATCCGTCACCGGCTGCGAGGTCGAAAGGCTGAACTGGAACTCCTGCGCGAACACCGGTCCGGACAGGAGCGTGAGAGCGCCTGCGAGTACTGTTGTGTGTTTCAGAAAGTTCATCATGTGGTTTCCTCCCTTGAATGATGAAACGTTAGTCGGCCTGGTGATGGTCCAGGACCCAGACGCCGGCGCGGGCGCCTTCGGTCACGAAGAGCAGGACGTGGTAGATCAGGCGGCTGAGCGCGTCGTCCCAGAGGACGTTGCCGGCGCCGTCGAGCTGGTTGATCCAATGAATACCGCCTGGGCTGAAGTAGTGGGAGAAGATCAGCCTCTCCACCTCTCGGGCGCGATCGGCGGCTCCCGGGTATCCTTGCAGATGGCGCAGGGCGGCAAGTTTTCCCGCCTCGGTCAGCGGCCACAGCAGATGGGTGGCCTCGGTGACACTGCCTCTGGCGTCCACCGCATCGAAGGGGGCGCCGTCAAGGGCATCTCCCGAGTGTCTTACGCCATGGCTGTCGGCAAATGCGGCCATTCGGTCAGCAAGCGGCTTGACCTTGTGATCACCGCCCAGCTCGATGAAGCGCTCCAGCAACCATGCCCATTCATACTGGTGCCCCGGCTCCCGCCGCTCACCTTCGGCGCCTTCAAGAGGCGAAAGATCGTGGGCCACGAATTCGCGGACTGCACCGGTCGAGGCGTCGATGAAATGGCGCTCTGCCAAGGCGACATAGTCCGTCGCGCGCTGCAGCCATGAGCTCTGGCCGGTGAGTTCGTAAGCCTGCAGCAGTGCCTCGAGCATATGCATCTGAGGGTTCTGAGCGCGCCGGTCGCCGACGCGCGCACCTCGAGCGGCCATGACATCATCTTCGTAAAGCGCACCGGTCGCCGGCTCCACCAAGGTCTCGATGAAGCTCCACAGGTCGTCGATCGCATCGCTGTCGACCAGTGCCGGATCCGCCTTCTGCAGCGTCACGAGCGCCAGAAGCGCAAAGGACTGGTCGTAGGCGCGGCAGACGGCGCCCTTCGGATCGGTCCCCGGGTCGCCGTTCGGTTCGACGGAATATCTGTAGCCGCCATGGGGCAGGCGCAGGTGCGTGGTCATGAAGGCGTGGACGTCGCGGGCTGCAAGCAGGAGGGTTTCATTGCCGGTGACGAGGTAGAGATGGGCCAGTGCGAAGATCGTTCTCGCATGGACCAGGGCCGTCTTGGGTTCGCCCTGGACCGGGTGACCGTCTCTGTCCAGCCGCTCGACGACGCCGCCGAACTGCCGATCCTGCGCCACGCCGATCCAGGCCGGCACGAAGTCGTGAGCAAAGTCCCGTGCCGTGATCATGGCTGCACGCCCTCCTCGACCTCGAAGAAGTGCGGCAAAGCCTGGGCCATGACGGGAAGGTCGTTAAGGATCTGACGGAGATGATTGCGCATGGCTGCTTCCGCAGCATCCGGGTCGCCCGTGCGTATGGCTTCCACCACCTGCAAATGCTGCGCAATCAGCTGGTCGTGAGGGAAGTGGCGCGCGTTCAGGTAGCGCATCCTGTCCATCTGCGTTTTCAGCGGCTGGATGATCTGCCAGCCTTTCGCCTGCCCGGCAGCTTCCGCCAGTCGCTTGTGGAACTGTTCGTCCAGCGCCAGGAAAGCCTGTGGCTCGAGCCCGTCCATGACCCGCTCCTGCTCCTGCAGAAGCGTTTCAAGTTCGCTCAGGAGCTGTGCCGTGGGACGGGTCGCCACGAGGCGAACGATGTCGGACTCGACGGCTTCGCGCACGAAGCGGGCAGACATCACCGCATCGACCCGGATCCGGCTGACGAAGGTGCCGCGCTGCGGGCGGATCTCCAGCAGTGATTCTTCCGCCAGCTTGATGAAGGCCTCCCGAACCGGCTGCCGGCTGACGCCGAACAGGGCCGCGACGTCAACTTCCGACAGACGCGAACCCGGCGGCAGTTCACCACGCAAGATCCATTCCCGCACCACATGCCACAGCTGCGGACCGACGGCAGCGTCGAACGCGACCTTCGGCGGCACCGGGAACATGGTTGCAACGCGGGAATTCATCAGATCCTCCAATCCTCACCCGAACAATGGAGGCAACTGCCATACTAGTCAACCCATATCATTGATGCTAGGGATCCTCCCCGAAAACGGAGCGAAGCGGGAGGCAAATACGTGCGGCAGACATGGCGTTGGTTCGGCCCGATGGATCGTGTGTCCATCGATGACATGATGCAGGCAGGCGTGGAGGGTGTGGTTTCCGCCCTGCATCATGTGCCCACCGGAGCGACCTGGACCGCCGAGGACATTGCCAAGCGGCAGGCCGAAATTGCCCGCATGAGGGATGGTTCCGCCTCGGGGCTTACCTGGGACGTGGTCGAAAGCATTCCCGTTTCGGAGGACATCAAACGGCAGACCGGGGCGTGGAAAGACCACATTGCGGCGTGGAAAACGTCCCTGCAGAACCTGCAGGCGGCCGGCATCACCACCGTCTGCTACAACTTCATGCCGGTGCTCGACTGGACCCGCACGGATCTGGCTCACCGACGGCCCAATGGCGCCACCTGCATGCGGTTCGACCTGATCGATTTTGCAGCCTTCGACATCCACGTTCTGAAACGGGCGGGGGCCGCGGAAAGTTTTCCGGCGGAGGTGGTCGAGGCGGCGCGGAGGCGTTATGCGGCCATGTCCGATGGCCAGCAGGAGCAACTGGCGCGCAACGTGGTGTTCGGCCTTCCGGGCGCCGCCGAGAGCTTCTCGCTGGATGACGTGCGCGATCATCTGGCCGCCTATGCCGGCCTCGACGAGGAGCGCCTGCGCGGTCATCTGATCGACTTCCTGTCGGAGGTCGCTCCGGTCGCCGAAGATCTCGGCATGCGGCTCTGCTGCCATCCGGACGACCCGCCGTTTCCGCTGCTGGGGCTTCCCCGCGTGATGTCGACGGAAGCGCACTACCGGCGGGTTCTGGATGCCGTCGATCTGCCCGCCAACGGCGTGACCCTGTGTTCCGGCTCGCTGGGCGCGCGCCCCGACAACGACCTTCCCGGAATGATGGAGCGGCTCGGCGATCGGGTGCACTTCCTGCATCTTCGCAACGTCACCCGCGAAAGCGACGAGGTGATGGGCAGTTTTTACGAGGCCGAGCACCTGGGTGGCGAAACCGATATGGTGGCGCTGATCGCCGCCGCCTTGCGGGAAGAGGACAAGCGCCGCAAGGCCGGACGCTCCGACGTCTCCATCCCCTTCCGGCCGGACCACGGCCAGGACATCCTCGACGACCTCGGCCGTTCCGCCCAGCCGGGCTACCCGGCCATCGGCAGGCTGAAGGGACTGGCAGAGCTTCGCGGCATCGCCGTGGCACTGTCGCATCCGACAGAAGGGCTGAAGTAGCAGCTACGGCTGCTAAGACGCCGGGGTGAACCTTGCGACAAGCGAATGGCTCTCGCCCGGATAGGTGAGGCGGACATAGGTCAGGGGACCGGAGCCGCTCCAGGTTCGACGTTCGATGAGGAGACAGGGGCTCCCCTTGGCAATGTCGAGCATCGCAGCCATTTCGGCAGTTGCGGCAATGGCATGGATGCGGTGTTCGGCGGTGCTCCAGGGCACCTCGCCGAGCAGCCATTGTCCAGGCGAAACCCTGTCGAAATCCGCCTCCGCCGCGTCGGGGACATTGGTCAGGTTGATCAGGCGTTCCTCGACGCAGAACTGTCGTTCGCCGGCAAAGTGGATGCAGACGATGTCCAGGACGTCCGCTGGGGCGCTCACATCGAAGACCTGCAGGTCGCCACCGGCGGCCGGCCGTATCGCCCGATGCTTTACCGCGAAAGAATAGGGCAGGTTCAGGGACCTGACCTCGGCTTCGATGTCGGTGATCTCCAGCACCGCGGACTGCGCCTGAGGTCGCGCCACGAAGCTGCCGGACTTCTTTCGCCGCTTGATCAGGCCGGATTTGGCCAGCTGCGTCATGACCTTGTTCACGGTCATGCGCGAGCAATCGTATTGAGCGGCCAGTTCGACCTCGAAGGGAAGACGATGGCCCGGCGGCCATTCACCGGAGACGATCTTGCCTTCTACGTCGCTCAGTATGCGCTGGTGCAGGGTCAGGTTGGGGGAAATTGCCGCCGTCACGTATGGGTGCTTTCAATCAACGAGTGTCCGGTTTAGCACAGCAGGAGCCGGCACAGGACAGGAATTGTCGCCTGCCTCCGGCGAGCCCTCTACGCCCGCAGGAGATCCACCATGGTCGCTCGGAACCGTGCCTCGACGGCGTCCCGCCTGATGTGGCGCCCCCCCGAGACCTGCTTGCGGCCACGGGCCCAGACCGCTTCGACGGAGACGCCGCCCGCAAAGATCCAGTGGTCGAGCAGCCGGTCCTCCTGGAGGTAGGGAACAGCGTCTGCGTCGAGCGCGACGATATCGGCGTCGCCGCCGACGTGGAGACCCGCGTTCGACTGCAGTGCGGCACCGCCGCCAAGGTGCGCCGTCTCGAACAGCTTTCTTCCGGTCGAGCCGCCGGCGTCCGCGATGACGTTTCGGCTGCGACGGGTCAGGCGCTGCGAGTACTCCAGGGTCCGAAGCTCTTCCGGCACCGACACAAGAACATTCGAATCCGATCCGACGCCATAGCGACCGCCCTCCGCCAGGAACAGCGGGGCATTGAAGACGCCGTCACCCAGGTTGGCTTCCGTGATGGGGCAAAGGCCGGCGATGGCACCGCTTCGCGCCATACGCCGCGTTTCCGCGTCGGACATGTGCGTTGCATGGATCAGGCACCAGCGATCATCCACCGGCATCCTGTCGAGCAGCCATTCCACCGGCCGCGCGCCTGACCAGGCGAGGCAATCCTCGATCTCCTTCACCTGCTCGGCGACGTGAATATGGATCGGCCCGCCACCGGCAAGCGGAATCAGCTCAACCAGCTGCTGCTCCGTCACGGCCCTGAGACTGTGGGGGGCGATGCCAAGCACGCCACCCGGAAGGGAGCCGACGACCTTCGCACAGCCCTCCATCAGCCGGTTGAAGCTCTCCAGCGAATGGATGAAACGGCGCTGCCCTTCGACGGGCGGCTGTCCGCCGAAGCCAGAATGGGCATAGAAGACGGGAAGAAGCGTCAGCCCGATACCCGCCTCCTCCGAAGCCGCGCCGATGCGCGCCGCCATTTCCGCACTGTCGCTGTAATGGGTTCCATCCTCCTGGTGGTGGAGGTAGTGGAACTCGCCGACGCGGGCAAAGCCCGCCTCGAGCATTTCGATGTAGAGCTGCGATGCAACGGCTTCGACATGCTCGGGCGTCATCGTCAGGGCGAAGTGGTACATGGTGGTCCGCCAACTCCAGAAGCTGTCATCCCCCGGGCCGCGAACTTCCGCCAGCCCCGCCATGGCGCGCTGAAAGGCGTGGCTGTGCAGGTTGGCGAGCGCGGGAACCACGACGGTCTGGCGGTCGTCTTCAGGCTGAGGCTCGACACCAGGCTGCACATCCGCGATCCTGCCATCGACGATCCGAAAGCGGACGTCGGACTTCCACCCCTCGGGAAGAAGTGCAGACCTGGCATGAATTGTGGTCATCGGGTCCATCTACAGCTCCATTCGTCCACCGGCGTTCTCTCTCGAAAAACCGGACCTTGTCAAAGAGGACTCTATGTATATACATTAGTGTTCGGAAGAGGAAGATCGACAGATGGACGGACAACGCAGCCTTTGGACGAATGCACGCATCGCCACGCTCGACCCCGGACATGCGGGCCTCGGCGTCATCGAGGGTGGCGCCATCCTGGTGGAGGCTGGGCGCATCGTGTGGATTGGCAGCGTCAGCGAAATCCCCCGCGCCGCGGAGGGCGCCATTGTCCATGACATCGAGGGACGGTGGGTCACGCCGGGGCTGATCGATTGCCACACCCACATCGTCTTCGGCGGCGACCGGGCCATGGAGTTCGAGATGCGGCTCGAGGGCGCCACCTACGAAGAGGTCGCCCGCGCCGGCGGCGGCATCGTGTCCTCGGTCAAGGCCACCAACGCGCTCTCGGTTGAGAGCCTGGTGGATGCTGCCCTGCCGCGACTGGACACGCTTCTCTCCGAAGGCGTTTCGACGATCGAGATCAAGTCGGGCTATGGGCTCTCGATCACCGGCGAACTCAACATGCTGCGGGCGGCCCGTGCGCTGGAGAGGATCCGTTCCGTCCGGGTGGTGACTTCGTACCTGGCGGCGCACGCCACGCCTCCCACCTACAAGGGGCGGAACGCAGACTATATCGCAGAGGTCGTGCTGCCAGGAATGGAGCAGGGCCATGCGGAAGGACTGATCGACGCCGTCGACGGTTTCTGTGAAGGCATCGCCTTTTCCGTCGACGAAATGCGGGGCGTCTTCGACAGGGCGAAAGCGCTTGGTCTTCCGGTCAAGCTGCATGCGGAACAGCTCTCGGATCTCGGCGGCGCCCGGATGGCGGCCTCCTATGGTGCGCTTTCGGCCGACCATCTGGAATATCTCGACGCCGAAGGTGCCGCCGCCATGGCGACATCGGGCACCGTCGCCGTTCTTCTACCGGGCGCCTTCTACGCCATCAACGAGACCCGCAAGCCGCCGGTCCAGGCGCTGCGCGACGCCGGTGTGCCGATCGCCGTCGCAACCGACTGCAATCCCGGCACGTCTCCGCTCACCTCCCTGCTTCTTGCCATGAACATGTCGGCGACCCTCTTCCGGCTGACGGTGGAGGAATGCCTCGCCGGCACGACACGCGAGGCCGCGCGGGCGCTGGGCCTGCTCAGCGAGACCGGCACTCTGGAAGCGGGCAAGTCGGCGGACTTCGCCATATGGGACATCGAGCGCCCGGCGGAGCTGGTGTACCGGATGGGCTTCAACCCGCTTTACCGCCGCATCTTCAAGGGACAAGAGGTCAGCGCATGACGATCACACTCCATCCGGGGAAGGTCTCCCTCGCCGAACTCTCGGAGATCTACTGGAGCAATGCCAGCGCCCTGCTCGATCGCGCCTTCGATGCCGGCATCGAGAGGAGCGCCCGGCGCATCGCGGAAATCGCCGCAGGCAACGCCCCCGTCTATGGGGTCAACACCGGGTTCGGAAAGCTTGCCTCGATCAAGATCGACAGTGCCTACCTAGCCAGGCTACAGCGAAACCTCATCCTCTCCCATTGCTGCGGGCTCGGCAGCCCGCTGCCGGAGAATATCGTGCGCCTGATCATGGCGCTCAAGCTGATCTCGCTCGGCCGGGGTGCATCGGGGGTTCGCCTGGAGCTGGTGCGACTGCTGGAAGGCATGCTGGACAAGGGGGTCGTTCCCGTCATTCCGGAAAAGGGATCGGTCGGCGCATCGGGCGATCTGGCACCGCTGGCGCATATGGCCGCCGTGATGATGGGCGAAAGCAAGGCCGTCTTCGACGGCGACATGCTTCCGGCCGCAGAGGCATTGCGCAAGGCCGGCCTCCAACCGATCGAGCTTGCTGCCAAGGAAGGGCTGGCGCTGATCAACGGGACGCAGGTATCGACGGCGCTGGCGCTGGCCGGCCTGTTCCGGGCGCACCGTGCGGCCCAGACGGCGCTCGTCACCGGGGCCCTGTCGACGGATGCCGCCATGGGCTCGTCCGCGCCCTTCCATCCCGAAATCCACACCCTGCGCGGTCACCAGGGTCAGATCGATGCGGGAGCCGCCCTTCGCCACCTGCTCGAGGGGTCGGAGATCCGCGCCAGCCATGTGGACGGCGACGAGCGCGTCCAGGATCCCTATTGCATCCGCTGCCAGCCGCAGGTCGACGGCGCCTGCCTCGACCTTCTGCGGCAGGTTGCCTGTACGCTGCAGATCGAGGCGAATGCCGTGACCGACAACCCGCTGGTGCTGTCCGACGACGAGGTCGTGTCCGGCGGTAATTTCCATGCGGAGCCGGTGGCCTTCGCTGCCGACCAGATCGCGCTGGCCATCTGCGAAATCGGCGCGATTGCGCAGCGCCGCATCGCACTGCTGGTCGATCCGGCGCTGTCCTACGGGCTGCCCGCCTTCCTCTCGAAAAAGCCCGGCCTCAATTCCGGAATGATGATCGCAGAGGTCACCTCTGCGGCGCTCATGAGCGAGAACAAGCAGATGTCGCATCCGGCATCGGTGGACTCGACGCCCACCTCCGCCAACCAGGAGGACCATGTGTCGATGGCCTGCCACGGGGCGCGCCGGCTGCTGCCGATGACGGAGAACCTGTTCGGCATCCTGGGCATCGAGGCTCTGGCCGCGGTGCAGGGCGTTGAACTGCGCGGGCCGCTGAAATCGAGCCCGGAACTGCAGAAGATCGTGGCTGTCGTGCGTGCGTCGGTCCCGGCGCTGGAGGAGGATCGCTACATGGCGGATGATCTTTACGCAGCGAGCCAGCTGGTTGCCTCCGGAAGGCTGGTCGACGTCGTGACGCCCAACATTCTGCCGGTTCTGGAGGTTCGATCATGAGCGTGTTCGAGGTCGCAAGAGGCAGTTCGCCGGTCATCCTCGCCTTCCCCCATACGGGCACGGCCGTCCCTGCCGACATCCGGGCAAGACTGAACGACAATGGCCGACTGCTCGCCGATACGGACTGGCATATCCACGAGCTCTATGCAGGCCTTCTGGACGACGCCACGACGGTGCGGGCGACCTTCCACCGCTATGTGATCGACGCCAACCGCGACCCGGCGGGTACGAGCCTCTATCCCGGCCAGAACACCACGGGGCTGATCCCCGAGACCGATTTCGACGGCAACGCCATCTGGAACCTGGGCGGTGAGCCGACGGCGGCGGATGTCTCCGCGCGGCTTGAGCAGTTCCATGCGCCCTATCATGCGGCACTCGCCGCGGAGATCGAGCGGGTCAAGGCGATCCATGGAGTGGCTGTCCTCTACGACTGCCACTCGATCCGGTCGCAGATCCCCTTCCTCTTCGAGGGCACCCTTCCCGACTTCAACATCGGCACCAATTCCGGCACCTCCTGCGCCCTGGAATTCGAGCGTGTCACGGCAGAGATCGCCGGCTACGCCGCAGGCTTCACCAGTATCGTCAACGGCCGCTTCAAGGGCGGCTGGACGATACGGCATTACGGAGCGCCCGCGACCGGTGTGCATGCGATCCAGATGGAACTTGCCCAGTTGACCCACCTGGCGAGGGAAACCGTGCCGTTCGCCTACGACGAGGACAAGGCCGGAAAGCTGCGGGAGCACCTGAAGGCCATTCTCTTGCGGCTGGAAGCGGTCGCCTACGAACTGAAAGCAATGGGGAACCGACCATGACCAATCCGCGTCACAATATCCGCGATGTCCGGGCCCCGCGCGGCTCCGCACTCAACGCCAAGAGCTGGATGACGGAAGCGCCGCTGCGCATGCTGATGAACAATCTGGATCCGGATGTGGCCGAGAACCCGCACGAGCTGGTCGTCTACGGCGGCATTGGCCGGGCGGCGCGCACCTGGGACGATTTCGACCGCATCGTCGCAACGCTGAAGACTTTGAACGAGGACGAGACGCTGATCGTCCAGTCCGGCAAGCCGGTCGGCGTCTTCCGCACCCACAAGGATGCGCCGCGCGTGCTGATCGCCAACTCCAACCTCGTTCCCCACTGGGCGACCTGGGATCATTTCAACGAACTGGATAAGAAGGGGTTGGCCATGTACGGCCAGATGACCGCCGGCTCGTGGATCTACATCGGCACGCAGGGCATCGTGCAGGGCACCTATGAAACCTTCGTGGAAGCCGGCCGCCAGCATTACGGCGGCAGCCTGAAGGGCAAATGGATCCTGACCGGCGGGCTGGGGGGCATGGGCGGAGCCCAACCGCTCGCTGCCGTCATGGCCGGGGCCTGCTGCCTGGCCGTGGAATGTGACGAAACCCGCATCGATTTTCGCCTGCGCACCCGCTATGTAGACGAAAAGGCAAAGACGCTGGACGAGGCGCTGGACCTGATCGATCGCTGGACGAAGGCGGGCGAGGCGAAGTCCGTCGGTCTCGTCGGCAATGCTGCCGAAATCTTTCCCGAGCTGGTGCGCCGGATGAAGGCCGGTGGCGCGCGCCCGGACATCGTCACCGACCAGACTTCGGCGCATGATCCCCGCAACGGATACCTGCCGATCGGCTGGACCGTCGAGGAAGCCAAGGCCAAGCGCGAGAGCGATCCGAAGAGCGTCGAAACCGCGGCACGCGCGTCCATGAAGGCGCATGTGGAAGCCATGGTCGCCTTCTGGGATGCGGGCGTTCCCACCCTCGACTACGGCAACAACATCCGTCAGGTCGCCAAGGACGAGGGCCTGGAGAATGCCTTTGCCTTCCCGGGCTTCGTGCCGGCCTATATCCGCCCGCTCTTCTGCCGCGGCATCGGTCCGTTCCGCTGGGCTGCCCTCTCCGGCGATCCCGAGGACATCTACAAGACCGACGCCAAGGTGAAGGAACTGCTGCCGGACAACACGCATCTGCACAACTGGCTGGACATGGCGCGCGAGCGGATCGCATTCCAGGGCCTGCCGGCGCGAATCTGCTGGGTGGGTCTCGGCGACCGCCACAAGCTCGGCCTCGCCTTCAACGAGATGGTCCGCACCGGCGAGCTCGCGGCCCCCATCGTCATCGGCCGCGACCATCTCGATTCGGGCTCGGTCGCCTCGCCCAACCGCGAGACGGAAGCGATGAAAGACGGCTCGGACGCGGTGTCCGACTGGCCGCTGCTGAACGCCCTGCTCAACACGGCGTCCGGGGCCACCTGGGTTTCCCTGCATCACGGCGGTGGTGTCGGCATGGGCTTTTCGCAGCACTCCGGCATGGTCATCTGCTGCGACGGCTCGGAGGATGCCGACCGCCGGCTGGAGCGCGTCCTGTGGAACGACCCGGCTACCGGCGTCATGCGCCACGCCGATGCCGGCTACGAGGTTGCTCTCGATTGCGCCACCGAGAAAGGCCTGCGGTTGCCCGGCATTCTGGGTAACTAGCCATGAAGATCCTGCGGGCGGACGACTACAGGCGGATGCCGTGGAAGAACGGCGGCGGCGAGACGGTGGAGATCGTCGTGTTTCCGCCTGACGCCAGCGTCGATACCTTCGACTGGCGCATCAGCATGGCAGGCGTGGCGGAGGACGGGCCGTTCTCGGTCTTTCCCGGCGTGGACCGCACCCTCTCCGTCCTCGAGGGCAATGGCATCGATCTGACCATCGACGGACGCGGAATAATGCGCCTGACGCAGCAGTCCGCGCCCCTGGCCTTTCCAGCCGATGCACCGACGATGGCGCGGCTCATCGACGGACCCATTCGCGACCTGAACGTCATGAGCCGGCGCGGCGCCTGTTCGCACCTCGTCGAGCACAGGCCCGCCCCAATGGTCGACAGCCATTCGGATCACTGCCGTCTGGTCTTCTGCAAGCGCGGCGACCTGCGTGTCTCGTCGGGCGATCATCACGATACCCTGTGCCCACAGGATGCTCTGCTCTGCGACAGGGGAGAGGTAATCTCGTTGACAGGTGAAGGCGCGCTCACCGTCGTCACGCTGCGTCCGTCGGAGCATATCTTGTCTAGACAAAATAATTGAAGGATGGAAGTATGCCTCTCAAGAGGCAGGCTTTCGAACTGCCCTAATATAAATCAAACAGGGGACCAGCCACCATGAAGACATTGACCATCACCGCCGCCGTCCTGACGGCCCTGCTCGGCTCCACGGCTGCGAGGGCAGAGACATCCGTTGCCATCGGCATGTCCGGATGGACCGGGTTTGCCCCTCTGACGCTGGCGAAGGAAGCCGGCATCTTCAAGAAGAACGGGCTCGACGTGACGATCACCAAGATCCCGCAGGCCAGCCGCCATCTGGCGCTTGCATCCGGCGACATCCAGTGCGCGGCGACCACGGTCGAGACCTGGATCGTCTGGAATGCCAACGGCGTGCCGGCAACACAGATTTTCCAGCTGGACAAGTCGCACGGTGCCGACGGCATGGCAGTGCGCGAGGACATCGCCAGCATTGCCGATCTCAAGGGCAAGACCATCGCCGCCTCCACGCCCGGCACCTCGCCCTACTTCTTCCTGGCCTATATCCTGAAGGAGAACGGGCTCACGATGAAGGACGTGAAGGTGGTGAACCTGGAACCCGGCCCGGCCGCCCAGGCCTTCGTGGCAGGCCAGAACGATGCCGCCATGAGCTATGAGCCCTATCTCTCGACGGTTCGCGCCGCCCCCGACCAGGGCAAGATCATCGCAACCACGCTGGATTACCCGGCGGTGATGGACACGTTCGGATGCACTCCCGAATTCCTGAAGGACAATCCGGAGGCGGCCAAGGCGCTCGCGACCAGCTATTTCGAAGGCCTCGAGATGATCAAGGCGGAGCCGGAAAAGGCCTACGGCATCATGGGCGCCGATGTGAAGCAGTCGGCGGAGGCCTTCGGCCAGTCGGCGAAGTTCCTGGAGTGGCAGGACAAGGCTGCCAACAAGACCTTCTTCGAGGGCGAGTTCATGACCTTTTCGGAGAAGGCGGCCGACCTGCTGATGGAAATCGGCATCATCAAGTCGAAGCCGGACTTGTCGACAATCGTCGATACCTCCTTCATCCAGTAGTCTCACAATCACCGGCGGAGCACGCTCCGCCGGACCAACACCCGGGGCAGCATGCGTCCTCTTGAACCAATCGGCCAGCAGGCCCGCATCCTGCTCGGCATCCTCTTCTTCGTGCTGTTTTTTGCGGGATGGAGCATTGCGACATTCGGGGGCTTCGTGTCGCCGACCTTCCTCGCCGACCCGATCACCATGCTGAAGGACGGCATATATCTGCTGACCCAACAGGGCTTTCTCGCGGATATCGGCATGACTGTCTGGCGGGTCGTCGGCGGCTTCGTCCTGGCGGCACTCGTGGCCGTGCCGATCGGTATCGCCATGGGCGCCTACAAGCCGATCGAGGCCCTGCTGGAACCCTTCGTCTCCTTCTCCCGCTACCTGCCCGCCTCCGCTTTCATTCCCCTTCTCATCCTGTGGGCGGGCATCGGCGAACTGCAGAAGCTTCTCGTCATCTTCATCGGATCGGTGTTCCAGATCATCCTGATGGTCTCCGTCTCGGTCTCTGCCACGCGCCGCGATCTCGTGGAGGCCTCCTACACGCTTGGGGCCAGCGATGCGGGCGTCGTGCGCCGGGTTCTCGTTCCGGCCAATGCACCGGATATTGCCGAAACCCTGCGCCTCGTCCTCGGCTGGGCCTGGACCTATGTGATCGTTGCCGAACTCATCGGCGCATCTTCCGGCATCGGCTACATGATCATCAACAGCCAGGCCCTGATGGCCACGGGCCAGATCATCTTCGGCATCATCGTCATCGGCATTATCGGCCTGATCTCGGACTTCGCCTTCAAGACGGTGAACCGCACCCTGTTTGCCTGGAGACTGGCATGAGCGAACTCATCGTCAAGGGCGTCAGCCGGACCTTTCCCGGCGTGCGCGGCGGTGCGCCCGTGCAGGCACTGCATCCGACCGATCTCGATATCGCCAAGAATGACTTCGTCACCATTCTGGGGCCGTCGGGCTGCGGGAAGTCAACCCTTCTGCGCATCATCGCCGGTCTCGACCGTCCGACGACCGGCAGCGTGCTGCTGGAAGGGAAGGCCATCACCGGCCCCGGCGCCGATCGCGGCATGGTCTTCCAGTCCTACACGCTGTTTCCCTGGCTGACGGTTCGGGAGAACGTCGGCTTCGGATTGCGGGAGCGCGGTATTGCAGCCAGGGAAACCGCCGAGATCGTCGACAGCTATCTGGACAAGGTGGGGCTGCGCGGCTTCGAGAACCATTGGCCGAAACAGCTCTCCGGCGGCATGCAGCAACGCACGGCGATTGCCCGCGCCCTGGCCAACGACCCGAAGATCCTGCTTCTCGACGAACCGTTCGGGGCGCTCGACAACCAGACCCGCGGCCTGATGCAGGAACTGCTGCTCGGCATCTGGGAGCGGGAGCAGAAGACCGTCGTCTTCGTCACCCACGACATCGAGGAGGCCGTGTTCATGGCCTCCCGCGTGGTGACCATGACGGCGCGCCCAGGGCGCATCAAGTCGATCACGCCGGTCGATATCCCGCATCCGCGCCACTATACCGTCAAGGCGAGCCCGGAGTTTTCCGCGTTGCGGCTGAAGCTGACGGAGGAGATCCGCGCGGAGGCCATCCAGGCTGCCACACACGGGTAACACTTCGCGGTGGCCGAGCATCTGATGCGCGGTCGCCGCGGTTGCTGCCGCCCCCGGCGAGCGCGAAACCGGCTCGCACCCGAACCTGTTCAGCAAGCCCTGACCAGCGCGATGTGACGCCCTGCTGGAGGTGGTACCCGTCATGGGAAATTCCCGGACCTGAGCTTTCCATGCCGATCAACACGATGAGCAAGATCCTCTCGCCCCCGCTGATGGAGGAGCTTGATGGCCCTGTGGAGAAAATGCTGCTGAATACGACCGTGAGCATGCAGCACGACTTGGAGGCATACAAGGTCGCCGTCCAGCACCGCCGCAATTGCCGAGCGCACGATGATGTGGATGATGGCGGACACATCAGGATCTGAGGACTCTCAATTGAGCCTCACCCATGCCTCCTCTCCCGCGGCGACATTTCACTGCAAAGTGGTTTTTGGAACCGATGGCATAGTGTATGTACCGACATGGCTCTGAAAGCTGAACAGTCAGATCTCTGGTTGCGGTGCAAGGGAGGGAATGGTCTCCAAAATTCAAGAAGGGGAGAAGACCGTGGTGCAAAGTCCTGCTGTGCTTACGGTCAGCGGCTTATCTGCCCAATATGGGGTCAGGAACGTTCTGCGTCGCGTGGACCTTACTATCGAGCCGGGTGAAGTCTTCGGCCTGCTCGGACCCAACGGCGCTGGAAAAACAAGCCTGGTGCGCGCCATATGCGGACGCTTGCGTCCCACGGCCGGAAGTGTCGAGATCGCCGGGAGAAAGAGCGGCAGAAGCGCCTTACGGTCAATCGGTCTCGTGCCACAGGAGATCGCGCTTTATCCCAGCTTGACCATTCGGGAAAACCTTGAAGTGTTCGGCCGCTTATCCGGCCTTACGAACAAGGAAACAGACGTTGCGGTTGAAGAAGCATCCGAAGCTGCCCAGCTCGCTGAACGGCTGGGCGAGCGGGTGGATCGCCTGTCGGGTGGCTGGAAACGGCGTGTCAACATTGCTGCAGCGATTCTGCATCGCCCTGCCCTGCTTATCCTGGACGAGCCAACTACAGGCGTGGACCTTGATGCACGCAACGCCTTGCATCGCCTCATCCAGACACTCAGCAAGGGCGGAATGGGCATCTTGCTGATCACACACGATCTTCAACAAGCAGAGCTCTTATGCGAGAGGGTCGGCTTCTTGCTCAACGGCACCCTCGCGCCGCAGGGGCGGCCCAAGACCTTGTTGGATGCGGCTTTCGCGGGCCAGGGCGAGCTAATCATTGATGTCGCAGAACCAGTTTCGGCTGACCAAGCGAGGAGATTACAGCAGGCGGGCTTCGTTGCGTCGAGCGGCGGGCTGAGCTGGTGTCTGGTCGCAGACTGCTCGCCTGCTCACGTGATGGCGGATCTGGAACAGTCCGGGATCAAGCCACGCGAGATGCATTTCAGACGGCCGAACCTGGACAGTCTGTTCCTGCGGCTCTTGCGCGAACCAACCTCAACTGAGTTAGAGGCTGCAGCATGATCGTCACGATGCTTCGTGTGATGGCTCTCAGCCTTATCCGCGACCGCGGTGCGCTGGTTTTAGCGTTCGTGCTACCGCCCGTCATCTTCGTGATCTTTGCCGCCATCTTCACGGTAACGACAAACGATGGACTTCCGCTGAAGGTCGCCTTGGGCAAGGCTGCTAGCGGTGATATCTGGGATCGGTTCGAGCAGGTCTTGCGCGACGATCCCTCTTTGCGCCTCCTGGCGTCCACGTCCAGCAATCAAGCAGACGTTAGCCGGCAGATCGAGCGCGGAGTTGCGGATGTGGGCCTGTTCATAAAGGGCAATCAGGATGACCCTCGGGCCGCGCCACTCGTGGTCCTCGTGGATCCGAGCAAACCGCTGACCGGTGCAATCCTGGCCGGGCAAATCCAGAAACTCGTTGCTCGTCAAATGCCGGATCTGGCGCTTTCTCAAATGATCCCGACGATCGAGACCCTGGCTGGCGGCTTTACGGCGGAGCAATCGGCGCGACTGAAAAAGACGATGGCCGAGCTCGCGGGCGCAACAACCGGCCAGGCTTCCAGCAATACGCCTGGTTTGGTGGAGACAGCTTTCGTAGGACGCCTGGAGAACGCCAATGCGGCAGTAACCTACTACGCTGGCGCCGTGGCAATTCTCTTCTTGCTGTTTTCGGCCATGCAGAGTTCCGCCATCCTCATCGAGGAGCGCACTTCCGGAATTCTTGATCGCATTGCTGTCGTGCCGACCGGACCGGAGATGGTGGTGTGCGGCAAGTTCCTGTTTCTCACCGTGCAAGGCGTCATGCAGGCGGGGCTGATCTTCATCGCTGCGGCCGTTGCTTATGACGTCACTGTGATGAGCCACCTGTGGCTGTGGCTGATCATCACGATTGCCGCAGC
Source organism: Rhizobium sp. PK7-22 (assembly GCF_056530405.1). NCBI lineage: Bacteria > Pseudomonadati > Pseudomonadota > Alphaproteobacteria > Hyphomicrobiales > Rhizobiaceae > Rhizobium > Rhizobium sp. PK7-22. Next base: position 722,438 of record NZ_CP096514.1, on the reverse strand, counting down.
GATGGCGGCTTCCGGACTGGCGCTTGCAGTCGTAACAACTTGCACGACCAAGCAGCAGGCTCAAACAATCTCCACATTTGTCGTGCTTATCTGTTCGGCCGTCGGGGGCTCGATGGTACCGCGTTTCATGATGCCTCCATGGTTGCAGGACCTGGGGAGTTTCACGCCAAATGCTTGGGTGATAGAAGCATATCACGGGGTTTTGTGGCGGGAGGAAGCCTTGTCGGAACTGCTGCCGGAACTAGGTAGTTTGCTGACCTTGGCGATCACAGGCACAGTCTTTGCCATTATCGTATCCAGGCATAGGCTGCGACTTTAAGGTAGTGGCATGGCGACTTTAACCAGGAATGAACCACGGGTAGGACGCGATACTGCTGTAAGCCTGACGCTTGCTGCACTGGTTGTGATTGCCTGGTTGAGCGTCCACGTTGCCAGCATCTTCTTCATCGATTGGACGGTGGCCGGCCGTATCTTCCTGGCGCCCGTCGTCATTGTGGTGCAGTGCTGGCTCAGTGTCGGCTTGTTCATCATTGCCCATGATACAATGCATGGCTCATTGGCTCCGCGGTACCCGTGGCTCAACAAGGCAATCGGCCGGTTCTGCGTTTTCATCTATGCAGGCTTTTCCTACGAAAAGCTCTTCGACAGCCACCACGCGCACCACCGCCACGCCGGTACTGCCGACGACCCGGATTTTGATGCCGATCATCCGGCTCGCTTTTGGCCCTGGTACCTGACATTCTTCCGTCACTACTTCGGCTGGCGCGAATTCGGGACCCTTACAGTCGTAGTCGTCATCTACCTGGTCATCCTTCGCGAGCAATTTCCGGCAATGCTCGTCTTCTGGGCGCTGCCGGCGATCCTCTCGTCAATCCAGCTCTTTTACTTCGGGACTTACCTTCCCCACCGCGTCGACGAGATCCCTTTCGATGATCGCCACCGGGCGCGCAGCAATGACTTCTCCCCAATCATGTCTTTGCTGACCTGCTTCCATTTCGGTTATCATCATGAGCATCATGACAGGCCGGGTGTGCCGTGGTGGAGGTTGCCCGCGCAGCGCAAGCTTGCGGTGCGCGACGGAGTGAGCCGAGGTGAAGCATGGAAAGCATGATGTATTATCTGATCCCGACGATGATCGTCATCGGCACCGTTGTCTTCATGGAGTGGTTCGCCGCCTGGTCGCACGAGCACATCATGCACGGCTGGGGATGGCGCTGGCACAAGTCCCATCACGAACCCCACGACGAGACGCTTGAAAAGAACGATCTTTATGCCGTCGTCTTTGCCGTCTTCGCCATTGGCTTGTTCTGGATTGGCTCGCACTGGTTCTGGCCCCTGTGGTGGGTCGCCATCGGGATCTCCATCTACGGGGTCCTGTATTTCTTCATGCATGACGGACTGGTGCATCAGCGCTGGCCGTTCAAGTACATTCCGCGAACCGGCTATCTGAAGCGGGTGTACCAGGCGCATCGTCTGCACCACGCGGTGGAAGGACGCGAAGGCTGCGTCTCCTTCGGTTTCGTCTATGCCGAACCGGTCGACAAGCTGGTCAAAAAGCTCCACGACAACAAGCGCAAGTATGATCCAGAGGCGCTAAACGATAAAGATCGGCCGGCCGCCTCGCTGTAGTCATGGGCGCTGCCACAGCCCGAGCCTCGGAACATCATCCGTCATCGCGCGTGTACGCGCCACATCGCCAAGCGCCAGCCCCAGGAGGGCGATCTTCTCACCTTTCGATGTGGAAACCCGCTCGTCCCAGGCCGCCGGCCCGCCAGCGCGTAGCTTGTCGCCAATCGCACGGTACACACGCCGAGCTGCCGCGATCGCCCAGGCCGAGCGAGGCGGCAGGGCCGTGATCCCGGCATAGGCAGACGCATAATAGTTGTCGGCTAGGTCCAGAAGCTCAAGAGCCGCTGCATGAAGCGCCGGCCGCTGCGCCATGTCCTCCGGATCGATCGCATCCAGTCCATGCCGCGCAAGAAGTTCTGCGGGCAGGTAGATCCGCCCTGCGCGCGCGTCTTCCACGACATCACGAGCGATGTTGGTCAGCTGAAACGCAAGGCCCAGGTCGCACGCGCGGTCCAGCGTCTTCGGATCGCGCACGCCCATGATCATGGCCATCATGACGCCGACCACGCCGGCAACGTGATAGCAGTAGTCCAGGGTATCGGAGACGGTCTCGTAACGCCGCTCCGTCACATCCATTTGAAAACCGGCAAGCAGTTCCTCCGGGTGTCGCACCGGAATTTGGTGCCGTTCCACGACCCTCCTCAGCGCCTCGAAGACTGGATCGGACACCTGTTCGCCTTGCAATGCGCTCGCCGTCTGCCGGCGCAAGAGATCCAGACGCTGCTGCTGGCCTTCACGGAAATCATCCTGCTGCTCGTGCCCGAGCGTCTGTCCATCCACGACATCGTCGCAATGACGGCACCAGGCGTAGAGAAGGACCGCGTCCTCGCGGGTGTGCCGATCAAACAAACGCGCCGCCGCGGCGAAGCTTTGGGATCCCTTGGCTATTGCGATCTTGCTGCTGGCCAGGACGGCATCGCTCATGCCCGAGCGTCCTCGATCATCAGACCTGCCGTCGCCTTCGCCGACCCGACGACGCCGGGGATGCCGGCGCCGGGATGCGTTCCGGCACCGACGATATAGAGGTTGGAGATCTCGTCGTCGCGATTGTGAGGTCTAAACCAGGCGCTTTGGGTGAGAACGGGTTCCACCGAGAAGGCCGAGCCCAGATGGGCGTTCAACTCGTCGCGGAAATCGAACGGCGTGAAGTGGCGCACGGTCACCAGGTCTTCGAGAAGACCAGGGATGTAGTGGTCGTTCAGGTATTTCAGGATGCGGTCGCGGTATTTCGGACCCTCGACGCTCCAGTCGATATCGGCGGTACCGAGATGCGGTACGGGGGACAAGACGTAGTAGGCGCTGGACCCGGGAGGTGCCAGGCTGTCATCCGTCACTGACGGGGCGTGCAGGTAGAGCGAGAAATCCTCCGCCAGGCCGTCGGCGGAGAAGATCTCGGTGATCAGTTCGCGGTAGCGCGCTCCGAACAGAACCATGTGGTGCTTGAGCTCCGGATGCTCGGTCTTGAGCCCGAAATAGATGACGAAGAGCGACATGGAGAAGCTCTTCTTCTCCAGCGCACGAGCGTTGGATCGGCCGCGAGACGTCTCCCGCAGCATGTGCTTGTAGGTGTGAACGACATCGGCATTCGATGCGATCTGGTCAAACGCGTGCCGGCTGCCGTCTTTCAGGACGACGCCGGTGACACGGTCGTCATTTGTATCCATCTGGTCGATCTCGGCGTTGAGACGGACGGTCCCTCCGAGATCCTCGAACAGCTTCACCATGCCGGCAATGAGGGCACCGGTACCGCCCTTGGCGAACCAGACTCCGCCCTTGCGCTCCAAGGCGTGGATCAGACCGTAGATCGACGAGGTTCGAAACGGGTTGCCACCGACCAGCAGCGAATGAAAGCTGAAGGCCTGCCGCAGTTGATCATCCTTGATGAACTGGCTGACCTTGGAATAGACGCTGCGGTGACTTTCAAGCCGCATCAACTGCGGCGCCACCTTGATCATCGACCAGAAGTTCAGGAACGGCACGGTCCCGAGCTTCTCGTAGCCTTCGCGATAAAGGTCCTCGGAATAGCTGAGGAACCGGCGGTAGCCTTCAACATCATCCGGCGACTTCTCGCCAATCTGGCGGTCGATCTCTTGCTGATCGTTGGCGTAATCGAAGCGGTACCCATCTTCCCAGCACAGTTGATAGAAGGGGGTGACCGGCAGGAGCGTGACGTAATCGGCAAGGCGCCTCCCCGACAGCGCCCAGAGCTGCTCCAGACAATCGGGATCGGTGATGACGGTCGGACCTGCATCGAAGGTGAAGCCGTCATCGGTATAGACATAGGCGCGACCACCGGGCTTGTCGCGCTTCTCGAAGATGGTGGTCTGGATGCCGGCGCTCTGGAGGCGGATTGCCAGCGCAAGTCCGCCGAAGCCGGCACCAATCACTGCCGCGGTCGTGGGATGATCCGTCATGAGGGTTTGTCTCTCAGTAGTGGCGCTTCCCGCAGGCAGGCCAGTGCACGATGAATGGGTACGGGAGGCTTTCCAACCAGAATGCGGAGAATATCCGGGGCACTGGTGCGCCCCGCATAGAAGCGCTCGATCAGGGGCGTCGGAAGCTTGTAGAAGCGCTCGAGCACCAGATGGCGGCGATCTGGCTCTGCTGCCCTGAACAGCATCCGGTTCAGCAGCCGGTAGAACTTCTGACCGCGATGTCGTGCAGCAGCGTATCGGCGAATGGCTTTCGCCAGATCTGGACTGTTGCTCGGCCATCGCGCGGCGATGAGATTGGCAAGGCGGACTGCGTCCGGAAGGCTGTACCCTGTCGTCGGATGGAAGAGCCCGGCGCGCATCCCGGCGTGCGGGATATCGGAGGGCAGTTCTGACCAGAACTGCTCGAAATCATGTGCCAGTGAGATCGGCAGCACACCGTGCTCCTTGCGCACGATGCGTTCGACCGACCAAGCGCGCGCGGACGCGTAAGCAAGCATGTCCTGCTCCAGTGCCCCATCGTCCAATCCTGCATGGTCCGAATAGCGGGTATCCTCGATCAGCATCCGTTTCGGTGAAAGCGGCAGCAGATACATGAAGCGGTAGCCATCATGCTGATCGACCGTCGCGTCCATGATCACGGGACACGACAGGCCGTGAGGCCGACCAAGTTCTACCTCAAGCCCGACAAACTTCTGGTAGCCGAGGACCATGGCTCGGGTCGGCCGATAGCCGCGGCAGTCGATGACGCAGGAAGCGCGCAGCACCGTCCCATCATCCAGTGTGACATGGTCTGGAGCGAGCGACGCAACCGGCGTGTTGGAGCGAATTTCCACTGTGGCCAGCCGTTCGATCGCCGTTGCTACGGAGGCCGAGGTAAGCGATGCATAACCGGAGGCAAGCTCGCGATCGAGATTACGGAAGCGAACCGACTGCCTGTCCCACTCATGCGCAATCAGGGGCCTGAGCCAGGTCAGGTCCGCTCCTTCGACATCCGCATGGTGAAACGACCAGGTATGTTCGCCGAAAGGCTCTGCTGTCGCTTCCAGGATCAGGATCTTGCCCGGCAACGGTAGCCGGGACAGCCGCTGGGCAATGATCGCGCTGGCAAGGCCGGCGCCAACCAGCACCAAGGGAGGTTTTGCGTCAGGCAAGAGCGCACCTCCTCTCTTCACTTACGACGAGGTCGACCAAAAGCCGGTGCTCCCGGACCAACGAAGGCCCGATTGGGTTGTCTACAGCGGCTGTCGGTGCGAGTGAATAGGTCATCCCTCGAACGGAACGGCCTCCAGCCTTGCCACGCGCAGATCGGCGAGGTTCGATGACCCGGTGCAGAAGCACGCCACGCGCAGTTGCGCGGACATGATCTCGAAGTGCTCTGCCACCTCTTCCGGAGAAGACGTCGCGGACTTCAAGACCGAGGCAGCCTGTCCAACGAGATCGGCGCCTAGCCGGATGGCCTTTGCCGCATCAACACCCGTCCGGATGCCGCCCGAGCCAATGATGAACGCGTCAGGACAAGCTTTGCGAAGCGCCACAATGGCAGAGGCCGTGGGCTGACCCCAATCGGCGAATGCGGAAGCCACAGCGGCCTCGGCCGGCGTTCTGGCACGCAACGCCTCCACTGCTGCCCAGCTGGTTCCTCCTGCTCCGGCGACATCGATGATCTTGACTCCAACGGCCGCAAGCGCCTTGGCTGTGGCCGGCGATATTCCGCTCCCGACCTCCTTCACAACCACCGGAACGTGAAGCGTGTCGCACAGAGCACCGATCTTCATGGTGAGACCGCTCCAGTTGCGGTCGCCTTCCGGCTGAACCGCTTCCTGCAGGGGGTTGAGGTGAATGATCAGTGCGTCTGCATCGATCATTTCGACCGCCCTGCGCGCCTGCTCGATGCCGTATCCCGTGTTCAGCTGCGCAGCGCCTATATTGGCGAGGATCGGCACCGACGGAGCAAGACGTCGAAGCTCCAGGTTCATTCCCCAGTCGCTGTCCGTATCGATCGCAACCCGTTGAGATCCCACAGCAAAGGGTATGCCCATGGCTTCACACGCGATAGCGATATTGTGATTGATGTCCTGAGCTTGTTCCGCCCCACCTGTCATGGAACTGACGAGGAATGGCGCAGTGATCCGCTTGCCCAGGAATTGCGTAGACAAATCAATTGCCGCCATATCGACTTCCGGGAGCGCCACATGCTCGAACCGTATCGCTTCAAATCCCGTCCGAAGGAGCCCGGAAACGGACCCGCTGCCCAGAACAATATCAAGATGTTGTTTTTTTCGTTCGGCGAGCATTTGGTTCTTTCATACGGCCGGGCGTGCCACAGATATAACGTTGAGAACCGGCAAGCCGGCTTTGAAACTAAGATATAGGTTAGGCTTGCTGAATGTCCTGCACACCGTCGCAACTTTCTGTCATCCGCGGTGATACGTTGAAGCCTGCTCCGCAGATCAGCTGGATGCAGAACAATCCGTCGCACAAGGGTTTTCGGCTGCGGATCCAGAACATCAGGCGGCAGGTTGAAGACCGGCTGGAGGTGCTGCTGGAGGACGGGGGAAATGCACCGCCGAACCTGCTTGCGGCGATGAAGCATGCCCTCCTCGGCGGCGGCAAAAGGTTCCGGCCTCTTCTTTTCATCCTGACCGTGCCCCAAGGGAGCCATCAGGACGCCGCCCTTGATATTGGTTGCGCCCTCGAGATGGTCCACACCGCTTCTCTCATACTCGACGATCTTCCATGCATGGATGATGCAGACCTGCGGCGCGACAAGCCGACAACCCACAAGGTGTTTGGTCAAGCGACTGCCATTCTGGCCGCGATCTCCTTGCTAACGCGCGGAATGAATACCATTGCTTCGCTACACGGGGTACCGGGCGACAAACGTGCAAGGCTTGTATCTGTCCTGAGCCAAGCGGTCGGCCATACAGGCTTGGCAGCCGGTCAAGAGGTTGACCTGACGGAAGCGCCTGAGTTCCCGATGGACGTGGAGCAGAAGAACTGGCTGAAAACCGGCATATTCTTTTTGGCGATGGCAGAGATGGCATCCATCCTCAGCGATCGCTCTGAAGAGGAAACCGCAGGTCTCTCGGAGCTTGCTTTTCACATCGGCTCAGCTTTTCAGGCCCTCGATGACCTTCTCGATGCAACGGCTGTGCCCGGGTCACTTGGCAAGGATATCGGCAAGGATGTCGGCAAGAGCACCATGATCAACGACAGGGGGGAAGCGGGTACACGCCTCTGCTACCTGTCTCACCTCGAGTTGGCGAATGCGGCGCTGGCGCGATGCGGGGTCGAGCAGGAGCCGATCTGCATCCTGTTGCAATCGATCCACCAGATGGCCTTCGGGAACGACGCGCCGGTCTGAAGGCAAAGGTGCTGCCACGGCAGACGATGAGGTGCGCGCCGGTGGTCGCTGCTGGCAGCTGGATCGTGCGTGTCAGCGCTGCACGAGATTTGATGTCTGCCCCACCGCAGCTTCGATGATGGTGACAGCCTTTTGAAGACCACCTGCGGCGGCGATAGACCGGCCGACCTTCCTTGCCCGATCGACATAACCTTGATCCGCTAGCAGTCTCGTGATTGCTTTTTCCATCTTTGCCGCAGTCACGTAATGAGGCGAAAGACGCAATCCAACATCGTGATGAAGGACGCGGGCCGAGACCCCCGGCTGGTCGAAGGCTATCGGCAGCACGAGCAGCGGCGTGGCGAACTCAAGCGCATCCATCACGGTGTTGAGCCCTCCATGCGTTATGCACAAATCGGCGCGCTCAAGGACCGCTCTTTGCGGTGCAAAACTGGTCACCCAAGTCGCGCCCAATGCGTCTTCCTGCTGCTTGCTCAAGCCCCCACAATGGGCGACCAGCAACTGTACATCAAGCTGCCGGCAGGCAGTCGCTGCGGCTCGAAACAGCCGGTAGCGATGCCCCTGAAGCGTCCCGAGCGACATGAAGATGAAAGGCCTGTCCGGATCCACAGCGAAGGGAAGCTCTTCGGCTTTGCCATCGCTTCGCAGGGGGCCTACTGGATGAAGGCGGTTGCTGCTGTGAAGCCGCGGGAAATCGAAAGCCGCTGTCGTCTGCGCTATCGTCGCCGTTTCGGAGATGCAGGCTTGAAGATCTTCGATGGGATGCATGCCCATCCTGAGTGCCCATCGCCTGAGCAACCGCCGTTGCTCGGTCAGCAGAAGCCTCGCCACACGCTCGCCTCCTCTGTTGCGCCGCTGACCTCTTAGGCTAGGGTCGTATGGCCACGACAGAAACGGAAGCGGGATGCCCTCATCCCGCTCCACCGGCAGGGCGCAGGCAATGGACAGCAACGGAAGACCAAGATGCCGCGCAATGAGCCCGGCCGCCGGCTCCATCTGGTCGCCCAGGATAGCGTCCACGCGGAGTGATCTCAGATACTTGGGTGCATGCTGGCAAAATGCGTCCGTCAGCACAGCGCCATCGTGCACCGTGCGGAGAATACCCAAGGGGCCGCTTGGACGTGATGCGCGAGAGATGATCTTGTCGAGCCGACGCTTGTCCGTTCCTTCCACAGGTTGAACGTGAAAATCGACGTCAAGGTCCTGCTCCACCCCCTCATTTACAAGCAAACTGATGCGATGGCCTCGACAAGCGAGCGCTCTGCCGAGTGCTGCAAACACAGCCAGGTGACTCTTGAACGGCGGGCAAATCAACGCGTAGTGCAAAGAAAGATCCAAGCTCCAAAACAATCTATGTGGCCGGCAAGACCCGTCCTTCAAGCCTCGGCATCCTTCGACTCGCTCAGCCGATGTTTATCGGCAGCCCGGCGATGCGCAGGAGACCCGCGACCACACCGTCACCGATCATAAAAAAAGTCAGTGTCTCCAAGAAAATCATGGCGGCGACGGCCGAGCCGGTGGAAAGGCGCGAGGCGAGCGTGAAACCCACAATCACAAAGATGGTGTCGGAAACCGAGTTTGCGATGCTGTCCCCCGAGTAGTGAAGGCCGCTTCCGTCGTTGACGAAGACTCGAATGATGAACGGCAGGTTCTCGAAGATTTCCCACAGGGCGCTGCTGGCGACGGTATAGGTGAGTAGGCGAGCCAGAGGCCAATGCGGCCTGATTGCACTCAGCCACACAAACAGCCCAACACCGAAGGCAAGGTGAAGGAGAGAGTAGTAATCCGTCAGTTGCTGTGAATTCTGATGGGGATCCAGCGCGCCCTGCCAAACACGTATCGATCCGCAGGTGCAGAACCACGAGCGGCCAAACAGCAACAGAACCCCTATTTGACCGGCAACGATCAGAAACGGGAGATAAAGATAACGATCGCCATGGCGTTGCGTCCATAAACCATACTCCCGCTTCTCAGGCACTGACTCTCCTTCAATCTGCGTGCCAAACATCGTGGTGACACTCGGCAAGCGACGGAGATAGGGCTACAAGGGCCTGTAGCCAAGCCTTTGGAACCCACCGCGTCACGACGTCACTTCATCAACCTCGCATTGTCCCATCTGGGCACGGAGGGTGATCAGAGGCGTCTTTGCGGGCACTTGACAATCATGGCGGCCACAGCAAGATGCCGCCCATGGGGTTGCGATCACCCCACGAGGCCACGGCCAAAGAATCGCGTCCTATGAAACCGATCAAACGGAGGGACGCGCTATGCCGTCATATCTGGAAATCACACCTGACAAACTCAGCCGCATCATCGGCACGCCGAACCTGCCGACAATCATCGATGTGCGCAACGACGAGGACTTCGGCAGCGATCCCAGGCTGATCCCCGGCTCTATCCGCCGCGATTTTCGCCGCGTGACGGAATGGGGCTCTGACATATCCGGTCCCGCAATCGTCTTCTGCCAGAAAGGGCAAAAGCTTGGCCACGGCGTGGCCGCCCATCTGCGCGCCATGGGCAAGCAGGCCGAAGTGCTCGAAGGCGGCTTTGAGGCTTGGCGTGATGGCGCAGGAGCGCTCGTTCCGGAAGACAAGCTTCCGGCCCGAGATGCCCAGGGCCGCACAGTCTGGGTGACCCGGGCAAGACCGAAGATCGACCGCATCGCCTGCCCGTGGCTCATCCGCCGCTTCATCGACCCGTCTGCAGTCTTTCTGTTCGTCCCCGCGAGCGAGGTGGTCCTCGTGGGAGACCGCTTCGGCGCGACGCCTTTCGACATCGAGGACGTCTTCTGGAGCCATCGCGGCGAGCTGTGTACCTTTGATGTGATGGTGGAGGAGTTCGGCCTGAAGACGGATCCCCTCCTGCATCTGGCAAGGATCGTGCGGGGGGCCGATACGGCACGGCCTGACCTTGCCCCGGAAGTGCCCGGTCTTCTGGCGGCATCGCTCGGGCTGTCGCGCATGTTCAACGACGATCTCGAACAGTTGGAGGCGGGGCTGACGCTCTATGATGCCTTCTACCGCTGGTGCCGAGACGCCACCGGCGAGAGCCACAACTGGCCAAATCCGAGGAGAGGATGAAGAACATGACGGACCTCGGTAAAGTTGAGCATCATTCCGTGGCTGACGCTGACATCGTTCCTCTTTCGGAAGCCGTCAAAGTCTGGGCTCGCGTGGCAGCCCTCAGCTTCGGGGGACCTGCGGGCCAGATCGCGGTCATGCATCGTATCCTCGTCGACGAGAAACGGTGGATCGGCGAGCATCGCTTTCTCCATGCGCTGAACTACTGCATGCTTCTGCCGGGCCCGGAGGCTCACCAGCTCGCCATCTATATCGGCTGGCTCCTCAACCGCACCTTGGGCGGCATGATCGCAGGCCTCCTCTTCGTGCTGCCGGGCTTTCTCTCGATCCTGGCACTCAGCTACATCTACGTCCTGTTTGGCAACGTCAGCGTGGTCGAGGGCATGTTCTTCGGCCTGAAATGCGCAGTCCTTGCCGTCGTGATCCAGGCCGTGTTCAGGATCGGAAGCCGGGCGCTCAAGAACGGCCCGATGATCGGCTTGGCCGCTGCCGCCTTCGTGGCGATCTTCTTCCTTCACGTGCCTTTCCCGCTCATCATCGTCACCGCTGGGATCATCGGTTATCTCGGCGGTCGCAGCGGAGCCTCAGCCTTCCGCATCGGTGGCGGGCACAAGTCAGGTGCTGGTAAAATCCTGGAAGATCGAGATTCCCTTCTTGGCGAAGACATCCCGCCTCATGCCGCGCCGAACCTTGCATGGTCGCTGAAGACGTCCGGCGCTCTTGCGGCACTCTGGCTTCTTCCGGTTGCCGGGCTGCTGCTGGCGCTCGGTCAGGACAATGTCTTCTCCAAGCTCGGCGTCTTCTTCAGCCAGATGGCCGTCGTCACCTTCGGCGGTGCCTATGCGGTGCTTGCCTATGTCGCGCAGGAAGCCGTGCAGGGATTCGGCTGGTTGCGGCCTGGAGAAATGCTGGATGGATTGGGAATGGCTGAGACCACGCCCGGTCCCCTGATCATGGTCACCCAGTTCGTCGGCTTTCTTGCGGGCTATCGCGAACCCGGAACCATGAACCCTCTGGCCGCCGCCACGCTCGCCGCCGTGCTGACGACCTGGGTCACGTTCATCCCGAGCTTCCTCTGGATTTTCGCCGGAGCGCCCTTCATGGAACGGATGCGGGGCAATGCGGCACTCAGCGGGGCGATGGCCGCGATCACAGCGGCGGTGGTCGGCGTCATTCTGAACCTTGCTGTCTGGTTTGGGCTACATGTGCTATTTAGCGAAGTCACCACGCTGGCTCTTGGGCCCCTATCGGTGGATGTCCCGGCTCTCGGTTCCGTGAACTGGCCCTCGCTCACTCTGACGCTGTTGGCCGCCGTCGCACTGTTTGCCCTCAGGCAGTCCGTGATTGCGGTGTTGCTCGTCTCGGCTTTGCTCGGGATCGCATGGAAGGTGATAAGCGAAACGCAGTAAGAGAGAGCCATAGTAGGGATCATGCGGCACTGCCTTGAGCACGTCGTGGAAATAGTTTTCCGTTTAGCGCCTGCTTCTGGTCATTCGGTCGATCACGCTCGCCTGTGATTTCAAGCCGATCGGCCGGTCGTCGAGCCAGATCTCTCCGCTCTCGACCATCACCGGCAGTTCTGAGGCTTCTCTGATGGAGCGGTGGAGCAAACAGAAGTCTGAGAATTTGCGGCCTCGCCAGAGCCGCCACTTCGCCTCTGTCCATCAACGCGCATGCCCTAGCGGTCGCCCGGTGCAATCTTCAGTCGCCGCATTTTTTCCCAAAGTGTGGTGCGCGAGACGCCCAAGCTTTCGGCAGCGTCCTTCGCTGAGCCGCCAGCTCTCGCCAAAGCGGCTTTGATATGGGCACGCTCGGCGGAATCGCGGACATCCGACAGCGTGGCGTTGACGCCCGGGGTGCCCGCGACGGCGCTTTCCGTCGCCACCGGTCCTTCGGGGAAGAGATCCGCCTGCGATAACACACGCCCGTCACCCATTGCGATGGCGCGGTCGACGCGGTTGATCAGTTCGCGAATGTTTCCGGGCCAGCTGTGGCTTTTGGCGGCTTCATATGCCGTATCGTCCACGACGAGACTGCTGCGTCCGAGCCTTGTGGCGGCGGAGGAGACGATGGTCTCGAGCAGGGATGCAAGCTCTTCCTTTCGTTCCCTGAGCGGTGGAAGCGTGCAGGCAATGACATTGATGCGGAACCAGAGATCCTCACGGAACAGGCCCTCGGTGACCATGGCTTCAAGATCCCTGTTGGTAGCGCAGACGAGGCGCGCTCCAAAATTGCGGACCTCGCTTCCTCCCAGCCGCCGAAATTCCCGCGTCTCGAGAACGCGGAGCAGCTTCACCTGCAGGACCGGCGACAGGTCACCGATCTCGTCCAGGAACAGGGTGCCGCCTTCCGCTTCTTCAAAGAAGCCGCGATGGACGCCCGAGGCGCCGGTAAAGGAACCGCGCTCGTGACCGAACAGGAGAGAGTCGGCCAGGTCTGCCGGGAGGGCGCCACAGTTGACCGGCACGAACGGCAGGCTCCGGCGCTGGCCGGTCTCATGGACATAGCGTGCGGCGACCTCCTTGCCTGTTCCGGTCTCGCCGAGAAGAAGGACAGGCAGGTCTATGTCCGCTGCTCGCAGCAGCGTCATGCCAACCTTGCGCATGGCGCTACTGCCGGAAAAAGCAGCGCCGAGCTCCGGTACGATGTCGTTGCGGCGCGTGATGCCGCGCAAGGTCTCGACAAGTCCATCGAGATCGAAGGGCTTGCTGACGTAGTCGAGCGCGCCGTCACGCACCAGCCGAACGGCCTGGTCGATGTCGCCATAGGCCGTCATGAAAATCACGGGAACCAGGCCAAAGCGGGCGAAGTGCCGGCGCATCACGGTTTCTCCGTCGCCATCTGGAAGCCGGATATCGGAGAGGATGATGTCGGGTGCTCCGTCTTTCAGAGCTGCATTGGCCTCTGCCGCAGACCGCGCCCATTGCACGGTGAACCCTTCCAGCACCAGTCGCTGCTGCAGCGACATGCCGAGCGTCGCGTCGTCCTCGATCACCAGTATGCGACCTGCCTTCATGGGTTCATGCCTCCGCTTGCCGTTCCGGTGCGGCCGAGAGTGTCAGTTGCACTGTCGTTCCCGTACCGTCCTCGCTTCGGATCGACAAATCGGCGCCAATCCGCTCCACCAGGGTGGCAACGATCCAGATGCCTATGCTGCGCTCCATGGGGATGTCGTTCAATCGGCCGGAGATCATTGCGGCGACGATTTCGGGGGGCATTCCCGGTCCCTCGTCGGCGACGCTGAGGATGACCGTTCGTGCATCCTTGCGGGTGAGCGAAACGGTGACGGTTGAACCTTGCGGTGACGCCCGTACGGCATTCAGCATCAGATTGATCAGGATCTGGCGCAGGGCATCGACGTCGACCACGAACTGCGTCGGCTCCTCAAGTTTCCAGACCAGGTCAACGCCGGCACGGCTCGCTTCCGGAGCGATCAGAAGCTCGAGATCCCGGATGTCCTGGGCGGCCATCCCTCTGGATCCGGACCGCCGGCGATAGGTGGACAGGGTGACGTCCACCACGCGGCCGATGCTATCGAGCCCGTTTTCCAGAAATTCAAGTGTTTCCTTCCGTACATCCTCGCGGTCGCCGAAGCGCTTGAGCGTCGAGATGCCGTTCTTGAGCCCGGCAAGCGGGTTGCGCACCTCGTGGGCGATGCTGGCCGCCATGCGGGCCAGGAGCCCGTCGCGCTCCTGCTGTGCCATCTGTTCCAGGATCAAGACCCGTTGTGCTTCCGATCGCTCGCGCATGACCAGGGCGGCTTCCAGTTGACGCAATTCGTCGCCGCGCCGCCAGTCGGAGTCTTTCGCGGGAGATCCCGCCGGCTCGGCCAACCGGTCGATGAAGCGATCGAGAGGTTTGAGCGCACGCCGCGTCACGGCATAAGCCGCAATTGCGGCGATGATGGCCACCAGGATGTCTATTCCCACGGCGGCATCGGACGCAGTATCAGCCGCATCCTCAAGCGGTCTCGTGTCGAACGTTGCGGCCAGAAACAGGCGACCCTCATTCATCCCATAGCTGCGTGCAACCAACAGGACCGATCGCTCCGGAACCGCCCTGATGCTGACCTCGTCGGGGCTGATTGACTGTGCGTCAGTCAAGGCGGCATCCAGCAGGTCTCCGTCGGTCTCGGCCAGTGCGACCGTGACGAGGCGGCCCGACTCGTCGGTCCAACGTACGGCAATGCTTTCTTCCAGAAGCGCGGTGCGAAACTCCAGCGACGCCGCCAGGGTCTTGCGCACGGATTGCCGCGCATCATCCCCATTGATTTCCGCCGCAATGTTGCCGGCGACGGCATCGAGGAAAACCAGAGCCTGATCGCGCAGGCCCGTCTCATTGCTCGACCGCAGCACCATCACGCCGATCTGGGTCGTGCCGACTGCCACCAGAAACATCGCGACCGCCACAAACAGGGGTAGCGCGATGGAAAGAGGCAGCCTTGGGCGCAGAGGCGAGGACATGCGGATTGATTAGACCATCTGCAAGTCGGCCTGCCAGCACTTTATCGCGGTTGGCCCCTTCATCGTTCCATGATCAGGACATCACCAGCCATGTCAGGTGCGATACGGTCGAGCCAAGAGCTGCCATACCACCTTGTCCGCAGCGGTCGTGGCGTGCGACCGAGCACGACTGCGCGCAGGCCTTCGATGCCGTGCGGTATGGCGCATCCGCGCTCTGACGCGGCGAGCCTGATGTAACTGCAGCCGAAGCGATCCGCGATCTCGGGCAATCGGTCATCCCCGAGCTGCTTGTCCGTGACATGCAGGAGCTGTGTCACATCCCAAAGCCCACAGAGCAGTGCCCATTCCACAAGGGGAGCCAGGTGGTCTTCGCCGCAATCGCGCACCACCAGCGTACGGGCGGTATCGGGCAATGGCTTGTCGGCCACGAAGAGGACAGGGCCGCGATGGCAGTCCGGCAAACGCAACAGGCCATCCGGCTCCCAGGTCGTGTGTTCCTGCCGCGCCTCGACCTGATGATGGAACCAGCCCTGGCACGGCAGCACGAGAAGTGTCCGGCCCGGTTCTGTTTCACAGCGAAGAATGTGTTCGGGATCGCCTTCGTCGTAGTTGAAGACCGAAGCGACGTCGGCGCCTGCCGTGACCGATTTGAGGTCGCTGATGGCGCTGCTGGCACGCTCGCGGATCAGCCGGCGCAGTTGGGCCTGATCACCCGCAGCATGAATCGCATGCGTGTCTATGACTGTATAGGCCGAAAGGCTCGCTCCCGTCCTCTGGGCAATGGCGCAAGCGCGCTCGGCCACCGGCAGGACATGTCCGTTGATGACGGCAAACCGGACAGCCTCGATGGCCGGCAGCGCCAGCATGTTGTTTTGGGGCTTCGGTCCTGGCCGCAGGGTCGCCTTGGGCCGCTCGGAGGTGTTTCGACCAGCATCTCCCTGTTCTTTTGGAGCCAGGGCAATCCAGCCGGCTCGCTTGTCGAGGGATTGGCCGGCCCGCGTCAGAACGCCGTCGAGGGCATCATCGCCGGTGAGCGTCAGCCGCGCACCGGAGACATAGGCGGCGCGTCCCAGAAGATGGCCTGCGACAGGCACCGTCAGCAGCAGGAAGATGACGGTCAGCAGTCCCATCAGCGTCGCATCGACCTCTCCATGAGCAATAACGCTGCCAATGATGACCAGGCCGGCACCAAGCGTTCCAGCCTTGGTGGCCGCATGCATGCGCTGGAACGGATCGGAAAGCTTGATGACGCCCAGGGCGGCGATGCAGAGAAATGCCACGCCGGACAGCTTGAACAGGATGCACAGGATCGCAAGCATCACAGATCCTCCTTCTTCTTCTCGAGGAGCGCTGACAGCGAACAGGTCGCCAGGAAGCCGATCAGCGCGATCCCGAAGGCGACGTCGAGAAACTCTCGCCGACCGGTGACGATCATCGTCAGGGCGGCAATCGCAACGGCGATGCCGGTCAGCATGTCGAGCGCGATGAAGCGATCGGCATAGCCGGGGCCGGTCACCATGCGTACGGCGGCCAGCAGAAGCGGTAGCATCAGGACCGCGATCATGACGGCGGCAAATGTCGATAGGATCCCATCCAGAAGCTCAATCATCCTTCGATCTCCTTTATGCGTGTCTCGAACGTGGTCTTGATGCTTTCCACCACCGCATCGGGCTGCGGCGCATCCAGAACGTGAACATAGAGGGTGGCGAGATCCTCGCTGACGTGGAGCGAGGTCGTCCCCGGCGTCAGACTTATGCAGTTTGCGAGTGCCGTAACCCCCGCTCTGCTGCGCAGGTCGAGCGGCACGGCGATGATCGCGGGTTTGAGCTGCGAACTGTCACCCAGCACCTGGCGCGCCACGGCAAGGGACGACCGGACGAGCTCGCTGATGAACACCGCGCCCAGGGTCATGGACATGCCGATGCGGTTGACGATGGTCATGGCGTCACTCCTGCTGTGGGATTTCCGTCAAAGATGGCGCCGATATGCACGGCACGGTTTCCGATGCTGTCGGCGGCCAGAGTGGAGAAGGCGACGAGGGGTTCGGGGTTGAAGCCGATGGCGAGGGTGATGACCCCGAGCACCGCAATCGGAGCGATCATGGCCGCCGGCACGGGACGGAGCCGGACCTGGCGCACCGGCTCCTTCCAGAAGGCCTCGATCCAGATCTTGCTCATCGAGAAGATCGTAAGAAGGCCGACGAACAGCGCAACACCGGCAAGCCAGGCCGCATCCCCCTGGAAGGAGGCATCTACCACCATCAGCTTGGCCCAGAAGCCCGAGAGCGGCGGAATGCCCGCGAGCGAAAGGGCCGGTATGGCAAACAGCACCGCCAGCATGGGCGAGGACTTCATTAACCCGCCGGATTTGCGCAAGTCGAAGGTGCCGGTCGCCCGGTGGATGGCGCCGGCGATGAAGAACAGGTTCGCCTTCACCACGATATGATGGATGATGTAGAAGACGGCACCGGCAAGTGCGAGCGGCGTTGCGATTGCCAGACCCAGCATGATGTAGCCGATCTGGCTGATGATGTGGAACGACAGGATGCGCCGGACATCCCACTGCACCGCGGCACCGAAGACACCGAACACCATGGTGCCGGCTGCAAATAGTCCGATCAGCGGCTTCAACGTCCCGTTATCCACCTCGAACAGGAGGGTGAAGACGCGAAAGAGCGCGTAGACGCCCACCTTGGTCAGGAGACCAGCGAAGACGGCGGATACGATGATGGACGCCGTGTGATAGGAGGCCGGAAGCCAGAAGAACATCGGGAAGAAGCCGGCCTTGATGCCGAAGGCGAGCAGGAACATCATCGCCGACAGCGTCAGCGCCGCTGACGATTCCGTCTGCGGCAGAACCATGGCCAGATCCGCCATGTTCAACGTGCCGGTTGCGCCATAGAGCAGCCCGATCGCCATCAGGAATAGGATGGTCGAGAACAGATTGAGGACCGCATATTTGATCGCGCCGTCGATCTGGGCGCGTGTACGGTCCAGCGTGATCAGGCCAAGCGTTGCGATCAGCATCACTTCGAACCAGACATAGAGGTTGAAGATGTCGCCGGTCAGAAACGCGCCGTTGACGCCGATCATCAACCCCATGAACAGCGGGTAGAAGCCGCCACGGACCTGGCGCTGGCGAAGGTCGGCCATGGAAAAGATCAAGGCACAAAGCGCCAGCAGGCTGGAGATCACCACCATCGCGGCGCTGAAGCGGTCGGCAACGAAGACGACGCCGAAAGGTGGCATCCAGTTGCCGAAGGCCTTGGTCAGGATGTCGCCCTCCATCACCGCATTGGCAAGAAGAAGCGAGGCGCCGAGCGTCAGTGTCATGACCGCGAGCGCGATGATGCGCTGGACCGCGGGCCGCGACTGGAAGGCAGCGGCGAGCGCTGCACCCAGCAGCGGCAGGACGACGGGCCACAGGAGAAGCGTGTCAGCCATTGCGTGTGGCCTCCTTGTCGAACGGCGAGCCGAGTGCCTCGGCGTCGGTATGATCGTCGGTAAAGACCGAACCGAGGGCGTAATAGGCCTTGAGCACCAGGGCCGCTGCGAACGACACGAGTGCGAACCCGATGACGATCGCCGTCAGGATGAGCGCCTGGGGGAGCGGGTTGGCTGATCCTTCGCCCAGCGTCTGCGCGCCCTGCTGAATGACCGGCGGCGCCGTAAACTGCAGGCCGCCCGCGATGAAGATCAGCAGGTTGACTGCGGTCGACAGGAGAACGACGCCGAACAGGATGCGCATCATGTGGCGCGACAGGAGGAGGTAGATGCCGGCACCCATCTGTGCGGCGACGACAAACGCGTAGATCAGGCTCACTGCTCCACTCCTTCATAAAAACGGAATACCAGGGAGAGGACACCACCGATCACGACCATGAAGACACCGATATCGAATGCGGTCGCGGTACCCAGATGCGTCGAGCCAAGCACGAACCACCAATGGGTCAGGAAGGAGCCATCCGACACGAGGCCGGGCAGGCCGCTGACGAAGGAAAGCACAAGGCCCGTCCCGATCAGCACGACCGGGTGGACGATCAGCGCCTTGCGGGCCTTGGCCACGCTGTCGGAGAGAGCAATCAGGGCAAATGCCAGGGCCGCAAACAGGCCGCCGATGAAACCTCCGCCAGGCTCGTTGTGCCCGCGGAACAGCATGTAGACGGCGGCCGCAAGCATGAGCACGAAGAAGAGGCGGGACATGGTGGAAAAGATGACGGACATGACCGGTCACTCCTTGTTGCGGGCGGGTTTGAGGGTGCCGCGAAGCAGTCCCCAGGCGGCGATGGTGGCGAGTGCGACGACGACGATTTCGCCCAGCGTGTCGATCGCGCGGTAATCGACGAGGATGACATTGACGACGTTGCGGCCGTAGGCCTCCAGATAGCTCGTCTCGCCGAAGTACTCGGAAAGGCGCAGGTCGATCGGTGTGACGCCGAGGGAGGCCAGTGCGATGAACATCATCCCGGCAAAGCACGTGGCGATCATTCCGTCACGCCGACGCTCGGAGAGCGTGCGCGAGTGCCGGCGTCGGGACGGCAACTTCAGGAGCACGGCCGTCATCAGGATCACGATCAGCGTTTCGACAGCCATCTGCGTCAGCGCCAGGTCAGGCGCGCCGTTCAGCATGAAGATCACGGCCGAGCCGAAGCCGACGATGCCGACGGAGACAAGCCCGGCGATCAGAGAGCGAACGACAATCGTCGCCACGGCGCCGACGACCGTCAGCAACAGGACGAGCGCGACCGAGATGCGGATGCTGCCTTCCGACGTCAGGAAATCGTCGGACGGTGCAGCCAGGAAGGCGAGTGCCAATCCTGCGGTAACGGTCAGGATGACCAGCGTGGTGTAGCGATGCTGATCACCGTTCTGCAGGACCTGTGTCGACAGGCGTGCCGCTGCCAGTATGCCGTTCAGCACCTTGTGGTAGAAACGGTCGCCAAGCCAGGCATACAGTCCGTCGTGACGGCGCAATGCGTTGTGGATCTGGGTCCATTGCACGACGATGACGGCGCCGATGGAGACGACGAGGATCGACAGGACCAGCATCGGCGTCAGGCCGTGCCAGAGCTTGAATGACACGTCGATCGGCTGTCCGAGAAGCGCGGAGGCGGCCGGGCCGATCAGCCATTGCCCCGCTGGTCCCGGCACCAGACCGATCAGAATACCGCCGGCCGCCAGCAGCAGCGGTCCCGCCAGAAGGCCGGGCGTTTCGCCGTGGTGGATCTCCCTGACGTCTTCCGACTTGAAGTAGAACGGTCGGATCGACACGACGCCCGCCACGCCGACCATGACGGCATTGACGAGGACGGCGGCGGCGATGGGCAGGATATTCGAATCGTTGGCAAGCTGCGCCTCGAACAGATACTCCTTGGAGATGAAGCCGACGAAGGGTGGCAGGCCGGCCATCGAGAGGCTGGCAAGGACTGCGGCGACGGCAGTGACCGGCAGGAAGCGTGCCAGCTCGGCGAGCCTGTGCAGCCGGGCTTCGCCGGTTGCATGGATGGCGGTGCCGGCGCAGAAGAACAGTGCCGCCTTGTAGAGCGCGTGCGTCAGGATGAAGCCGACAGTGGCGACAGCCGCGACCTCGCCGGTGAGGCCGATCAGCATCACCAGAATGCCGAGCGAGGCGACCGTGGACTGGGCGAGAACCGCCTTGAAGCCTTCGGCACGCAATGCCTGCAGCGCGGCGATGACCATGGTCAGAGACCCGAAGACGACCAGCGTGTGTCCGAAGGCCGGCATTGCGGCAAACACGCTGTCGAAGCGCGCCAGCAGGAACACGCCAAGCTTCACCATGGTTGCTGAATGCAGGTAGGCCGAGGCGGGCGTCGGGGCGGCCATGGCATTGGGCAGCCAGAAGTGGAATGGGAACTGCGCGCTCTTGGTGAAGGCGCCGATGATGATCAGCACCGCGATCGTTCCGGCCCAGGGGCTTGCGACCAGTTCATCCGACCGCGCCAGCACTTCCGTGAACGAGAAGGTGCCAAGCGCCGTGCCGATGACGAGGATGCCGGCAAACAGCGCCAGTCCACCGCCGCCGGTGACGATGAGGGACTGCAGCGCGGACTTGCGCGCCGCTTCCTTGTGGCCGTCGAAACCGATCAGCAAGAAGGAGGCAAGGCTCGTCAGCTCCCAGAAGACGAACATGACGATGAGATTGTCCGACAGCACGGTCCCCAGCATTGCGGTCATGAACAGCATGATCAGGGTCAGGAAGCGACCGATCTCGGCGCTCGGCTTTTCGGCGAAATAGGCCCCGGCGTAGATCACGACCAGCGTGCCGATGCCGCTGATGAGCAAGGCGAACAGGAGCGAGAATCCGTCGAGCCGGAAAGAGAGCTCAACGCCGAGCGAGGGCACCCAGGCAAGCTGGGCCATCAACAACTCCCCGTTCGCCACTGGTGCAAGTTGCATCAGGAACGATGCGAAGATGGACAGTGGGATGAGACTCATCACCCAGCCGGTATGCCGCCCGAACACGGACGAAGCCGGCTTGGCAATAGCGGCCCCGGCCAATGCGATCAATATGCTCCACTCAAAGTTCACGGCATGGCTTCCTCTTGTTGTCCATTCTT
Organism: Rhizobium sp. PK7-22; assembly: GCF_056530405.1. Taxonomy (NCBI): domain Bacteria; kingdom Pseudomonadati; phylum Pseudomonadota; class Alphaproteobacteria; order Hyphomicrobiales; family Rhizobiaceae; genus Rhizobium; species Rhizobium sp. PK7-22. The sequence continues at coordinate 700,890 of NZ_CP096514.1, read as the reverse complement.
GGACAGCAAGAGGCATGCCAATCTGAAAACCGCTTTCAAATAAGGACTTTTGCCGCCGGGCTACTGGGGCTGTGTTCGGATTTCCGAAGGGCAATGTATCGGAATCCGGAATTCCGAACGCAGCGGCGACAGTGGAGCCTCAGAAGATTGCGCTCGGCATATCATCGATTACCACCGGGGCCATCGGCTTGATTTAAGCGCTTGCGCGCTAGCCCATGCTCACTGCCGTACGTCTTGTGGTTGCACGCCCTCGAATTCCTGGTCCGAAAGCGGAAGCAATTGCCGCCAACTCTCACCGCATCTGTCTGTCGATCAGCGTCTCCAGCGCCTGCACCGCCAGCGGATAGCCCTGCGCGCCCAGTCCGGCCATGACTGTCGTTGCCGTCATCGAGACGTAGGAGCGGTGGTAGATCGCTTCGCGCCGATGGACGTTGCTGATGTGGTACTCGATGATGGGTCCCTTGAACATCTTGAGAGCATCGAGAAGCGCCAGAGAGGTGAAGGTGAAGGCGGCCGGATTGATGATGATGCCGGCACCCTCGTCGATTGCCTCGTGGACCCAGTCGATCAGCTTTTCCTCGCTGTTGGTCTGGCGAAATTCCACCGGGCGCTCGCCGGCGGCCTCGCGGCACAAGGCCTCGACTTCTGCAAGCGTGGTCGTCCCATAGATCTCGGGCTCGCGCTTGCCCAGCCGATTGAGGTTCGGACCATTGAGAATGTAGATCGGCTTCATGAGCTCTCCCATCAGCCCTGATAGCCGAGCAACCGCGGCAGCCAGAGCACGCTGTCGGGCACGAAGGTGATGAAGGCGAGGCAGACCACCATCCAGAACAGGAAGGGTGCCGCATCGACGATGATGTCCTTGATCGGTGCGCCGGAGATCTTCGCCACGATGAACAGCAGCAGCCCGTAGGGCGGCGTCACCAGCCCCAGCATGATGTTGACCACGACGACGACGCCGAAGTGGACGAGGTCGATGCCGAGCGCCTGCGCTGTCGGGATGAAGACCGGCACGATGATCAGCAGGATCGCCGTGCCTTCCAGGATGCAGCCGAGGATGAGCAGGATCACGTTGACGAGGATCAGGAAACCGGTCGGGCTGAGGTCCCAGGCCGTCAGCATGATGCGGATGCTGTCTGGGATGTTCTCGATCGTGATCACGTAGTTGAAGACCAGTGCGCCGGCGATCAGCATGCCGATGGATGCCGTCGACTTGGCGCTGGCGGCCAGCGACCCGTAGAAATTCCGGATGCTGATGCTGCGGTAGAGAACGACCGAGATGATCAGCGCATAGGCTGCCGCGATGGCGGCCGCTTCCGTCGGCGTCGTGATGCCGGAATAGATGCAGCCGAGCAGCACGACCGGCATCATCAGGGCCGGGAAAGCGCGCACGGTGATGCGCGGGATCTCGCGCATCGGCACAGGCTCCTCCACGGGGAAATTCCGGCGCCGGGCCGTGATCACCACCTGCACCATCTGCAGGCTGGCCATCAGGAGCCCCGGCACCATGCCGGCGAGGAAGAGGTAGCCGATCGAAGCATCGGACACGAGCGAATAGAGGATCATCGGGATCGACGGCGGGATGATCGGGCCGACGACAGCCGTTACGGCGGTCAGCGCTGCCGCAAAGCTTGGCGTGTAGCGGCCCTCGCGCGTCATCATGCTCTGCATCATCTTGCCGCTGCCGGCCGCATCGGCGATCGCAGAGCCGGACATGCCGGCGAAGATGATGCTCTGCACGATATTGACCTGCGCGAGGCCGCCGCGGAAGCGTCCGACGAGGACGTTGCAGAAATTCAGCAGGCGCTCCGTCATCGAGCCAACGTTCATGAATTCGGCCGCGAGAATGAAGAGCGGCACCGCCAGGATGACGTAGTTGGAATACATGCCGTTCAGGAACTGCTCGGCGACGATCCCCATGTCGGCTCCGACAAGCAGAAGGTAGAGGATCGAGCCGCTGATCATCGACAGGCCGATCGGCAGGCCCAGGAAGGCCAGGACGGTGATGACGATGAGGGTGATGGAGAAGGGACTTGCGAAATTCATACGCCCGAGCCTGCCTTGGTTGGATCGAAGGCGTCCGGTGCACTGCCCCTGATGGCCTGGAAGGCGAGCCACAGGTAGCGGATGATCGTGGCGACCGCGAAGATGATGTAGCTGGAATAGAGGTAGTCGAAGCGGATCTTGAGATAGGCCGTGCTTTCCACCTTCATGAAGGTGACGTAGTCGATCACCGCGGGCAGCGATATGCCGAACAGGAACACGAGAGCTATCGCGCAGATGATCTGCATGATCCGGCGGCTCTTGTCGCTGGCGCCGCCCCAGATCAGATCGAAGCGGATTTCATCGACTTCGCGAACGACAAAGGCCGAACCGAAGAGCACGATCCAGATCCACAGCGCCACGCTGACCTCATGGGTCCAGCCGATCGACATGTTCAGCGCATAGCGAAAGACGATCTGCAGGATGAAGACGACGAACATCGTCAGGAGCATCAGGCACAGGAGGTTTTCCGCGCGCCGTCGCAGCCATCCACCGATGGCCATCAGTCTTGGGGGCATGTCCATTTCTCCAGGAGGCAGCGAGGCGGATCTTCCGATCCCGCCTCACCGCTCTTTACAGTCCACGAGCGAGAGTGGCTGCGGCTTTAAAGAGCCGCCACTTTCTCCAGGATACCTTCAGGCCAGGACTTCGCCAGATCGGAGTTCAGGTACTTCTCCTGGGCAAACTTGCGGAAGGCTTCCAGATCCGGCTCGTAGATGTCGAGGCCGGCGGCGCGGAACTCCTCGAGCAGGGCCTTTTCCTGCGCAACATGCTTGTCTTCGCTGAACTTCATAGCCTTGTCGGCTGCCGCCTGGAAGGCCTGCTGCTGTTCCGGCGTCATCGCTGCCCATGACTCGTTGGAAATCACGAGAAGGTCATATCCGATCAGGTGCGACGTCAGGGCGATCTGCGACATGACTTCGTAGAACTTCATGTTCTTGACGTTCGGCAGCGGGTTGTCCTGGCCGTCAATCGCGCCGGTCTGAAGCGCGGTATAGACTTCCGCATAGGCGACCGGGACGGGATTTGCGCCAAGAGCCTCGCCGAGGAACTGCCAGGCATCGCCACCCGGCATGCGCAGCTTGATGCCGGCCATGTCCTCAGGCGTCATGATCTTCTTTTCCGGCTTCAGTCCCACCTGCCGGGCACCGAAATAGGTTGGGCCGAGGATGTGAACGCCGAGCTGATCTTCGGCCATCTTCTTGAATTCGGCACCGACGTCGCTGTTGAAGAAGGCGCTCAGATGGGCAGCGTCCCGGAACAGATACGCCGAGGTCAGCACCGACCATTCCGGGATCTGCTTGGAAATGTCCTGGGGGGCGATATTGCCCATCTGCAGGTTACCGCGCTGGATGGCGACGAGCTCGGTCCCCTGCTTGAAGAGATTGCCGCCGTAGTAGGGCTCAAGGGTGAAATCATCCTTGATGTCGTCGGCCAGCATCTTGGTCATCTCGGCGCGGATGTCCTGCTCCGAAAACACGGCCGAGAACTTGAGCGTCGGCTTGTCCTGGGCGAACGCCGGAACGGTGATTGCGGCTGCAGCCAGCATGGTTGCGCCGATGAGATACCGGCGTGTGAGATTGAAGTTCATGGTTTCTCCTCCTGTTGTTTCTGCATTATCCGCTGTTCGGACAATGTCCTCCAGAGCGATGGTCATTCCTCAAGACCAAGACTGATCTCAGAATGTACGGAATGGTTCGTTTAGTCAATTGATCATCGTCCGCCGGCTGTTCGTTCCCCCTCACCCGATTTCGCGGTCATGCGACCGGCATTCCCTCCGGCCGGATCTGTTTCTTCAGCGCCGCAATCCGGAAAATGGCATTCGCAGCGCCGTAGCCACCGTAGCCGCTGCGCTGGACGATCTCGAAGAAGAAACCTTCGCCGTAGGTGCCGCTGTAGAGCTGGAAGTACTCGCCGTGTTCGTCGCGGTCATAGAGGATGTTGTCAGCCCTCAGCCGCTCGGTCAGCTCCGGGTCGAGGCCGAAACGGGCTTCGACATCGCCATAATAATTCGGTGAGATCGGCAGCGCCTTGAAGCCATTGGCACGAAGTGCTGCGGCCGTGGCGAAGACGTCTTCGGTGCGGAAGGCAATGTGCTGGATCCCGGATCCGAAGGTCTCGGCGATGAAATGGCCGGCAAGCGTGCGGCGGTTCTCCGCGCCGTTCATCGTGATCCGCAGCGTTCCCTCAGTGTTCTGGATGACCTGGCTGCGCACCACACCCGATGGATCGATGATGTCGACCATCGGCGACTTCTCGGTCTTGAAGATCGCGGTGTAGAACAGGAGCCAGGTCAGCATCTCCTCGTAGGCCACCGTCTGGGCCACATGATCGACCGCCAGCAGATGCGCCGGTTCCGGAGCGGCTTCGTCTTCGACGGGTTGGAAGTCGATCTCCCACATGCGCCCCAGGTTGGACGCGGCGTCAACCAGATAGATCAGCGCTCCTCCGACGCCGCGGATGGCCGGAACCTCGAGTTCACCGGGGCCAACAGGCTGGCTGAAGGGCTCGGCACCGAGCGCCACCGCCCGCGCCATGGCTGCCGCTGCATCCTCCACCTGCAGGGCCATGGCGTAGGCCGAGGCACCGTGAACGGCGTAGGCGGTGCTGGCGAAGCCGATCTCTTCCCGGTTGATGAGGATGCGGACCTCCCCCTGCTGGTAGACGCTGACATTTTTCGTCCTGTGCTTGGCGGTCTTTCGAAAGCCGAGCGACTGCAGCATCACGATCAGCGACTCGGCATCTGCCTTGCCGACCGAGAACTCGACGAAGGCGACGCCCGCAACGGACGCGCGGTCCGGCATCGACGGCACCGTCAGGCTTGCGGCGTCCGGCTTTCGCCGCACCTGGTCCCCCAGATAGACCAGCGAGCGGTACCCGTCGGCGGCAATGGCCCTCGGCGAGCCGCCGCGGAACTGGTCGTTGAAGATCTCCAGGGAGAGATAGCCGTCATATCCGGTGGCCGCGACGGCCGCGACGAAGTCGGCGACCGGTAGATCCCCCTCGCCCGGCATGTTGCGGAAGTGCCGGCTCCAGTAGAGCAGGTCCATGTCGATCAAGGGCGCATCGGCCAGTTGCACGATGAAGATCTTGTCCTTCGGCACCGAGCGGATGGACCCGATGTCGATCTTGCGGGCAAGCGTATGGAAGCTGTCGAGGATCAAACCGATGTTGGGATGGTCCGCGCGGCGGACGATCTCCCAGGCGTCACGATGGTCGAAGATGTGCCGTCCCCAGGCCAGCGCCTCATAGCCAACCTTCAGGCCGCGCCTTGCCGCCCTCTCCCCCAGTTCGTGAAAGTCTGCCGCGGCACGATCGATGCCGCCGAGAGAGACGGGCGACACGTTGGAGCAGACGAGAACCAGGTCTGTCCCCAGTTCCTGCATGATGTCGAACTTGCGCTCGGCGCGATCGAACGTCCGCGACCGGTGCGGCTCCGGCATGCCTTCGAAATCCCGGAACGGCTGGAACAGCGTGATCTCCAGCCCGTGATCGCGAACCATGCGTCCGACATCGCGCGGACTGCCGTCGAAGGCGAGAAAATCATTTTCGAAGATCTCGACGCCGTCGAAACCGGCCTTGGCGATTGCCTCCAGCTTTTCGGGTAGCTCGCCGCTGATAGAAACGGTGGCGATGGAGGTCTTCATGAGACGGCTCCCGCTGCACGCGCCGGGGGTGGCGCCTGGGTGAGTTCGGCAAAATGGCGCCGCATCCGCTCGGAATCGGGCTTGATGCCGGTGAAGAGCTCGAAGGCCTTCACGGCCTGGTAGACCGCCATGCCACCGCCGTCGAGGACCCTGCAACCGCGACGCCCTGCTTCCAGGAGCAACTGAGTGAGCAGAGGGAAGTAGACGATCTCGGCGACCCAAAGGGACGCATGCAGCAGTTCGGCAGGCAGCGGCAGCCCGGGGTATCTGGCCATGCCCGTCGGGGTCGCGTGGATCAGACCCGAGGCTCTCGCCATGGCCACCGGCAGATCGTCTCCCGCCTCGACGACCGCATGCGGAAAGTGTCTTTGCATCGTCTCTGCCAGCCCGGCGGCACGGGCATGGTCCTGATCGAAGATCGTCAGCCTGGCTGCGCCTGAGCGGAGCACGGCAAAGGCCGTCGCCGCACCTGCTCCGCCCGCGCCGAGCTGAACGACGGTCCCGAGATCAGCATCCGGCAGTCCCAGCCGAAAGCTTTCGGCGAACCCCCACCAGTCGGTATTGTGCCCGTACCGCCTGCCGTCGCGAAGAACGATGGTGTTGACGGCACCCAGAACCTTCGCTTCCTCCGACAGCGTATCGAGGAGGCCGAGAACCGCCTGCTTGCACGGATGGGTCACGTTCAACCCACCGAAGCCTCGGGCTTCGGCATCGGCGATCACGTCGGGAAGCTGATCCACACCGACCTGCATCTGGTCGAGGTCCAGAAGCTCGTAACCATAGTCGAGCCCTTGCGTACGTCCTTCCGCGACATGCATCGCCGGCGTCAGCGATGCCTGAATTCCCTTGCCGATAAGTCCGGCGCAAAAGGATGTCTTCTGTGATTTCATTTTGTATTCGCCGAGGCCAGGAGCGCGGAGGATCCTGGGCGGACGGCGCTCCTCCCGAACAACCGACGGCATGCAGCACCGCGCCCAATGCAATAATGTACGAACTAGTTCGTGTCAATTCTGACGACCATTGAAACCCGTTCGCAAGCCTCTTAAGACGTAACCATTGAAGAGCGAGCCGGCATGGGCTCTGCAGATCGACGGCGGACGAGTGATTGTGAGAACCCCTGTGGAGCGCGAAGGCCGAAAAAACGACCCGGAGAAGACGAAGGACGACATCCTCACCGTCGCGACGGAGGAGTTTTCGGAATACGGGCTGTCGGGCGGGCGCGTCGACGCCATTGCAGAGAAGACCCGCACCTCAAAGCGGATGATCTACTATTATTTCGGCAGCAAGGAAGGCCTGTATCTGGCGGTGCTGGAAAAGGCCTACAGGAAGATCCGGTCACTGGAGGCCGATCTGGAACTGGCCGACATGCCACCTATCGACGCGCTGCGGACGCTGATTGCCAGCACCTTCGACCACGATGAGAACAACCCCGAATTCGTGCGGCTGGTGAGCATCGAAAACATTCACCACGCCAATCACATGAAGCGATCCACGGAGATCGGCGAACTCAACCTCTCGATCGTCAGGACGATCAGCGACATCCTCGAACGGGGACGCAGCCAGGGCGTGTTCCGCCGCGAGGTCGATGCCATTGACCTCCACATGCTCGTCAGCGCCTTCTGTTTCTTTCGGGTCTCCAACAGGCACACTTTCGGCACCATCTTCCACCGCGACCTTTCGGAACCGGAACTCTATGCGCGGCACAAGCAGATGATCGCCGACGCGGTCATCGCGTATGTGACGCAATCGCCGGAGAGCGGGCAGTGAAACCTTTTAATTATAGCGGTTGATGACGAGGGTGTGCCTGGTCAACGTCCGTCCACACCCTGTGGGCAACAGGACGATTTAGTTGCTGTCCGGTTTTGGATTTTTCCTCTCCGTGAGCACGATAGTACAGGTCCAGGCGGAGCGGCCTTGCTGGCGCGCCGGCTAAGCCCTCTTCTCCACGTAACGGTTCCGGCCGCGTGCCTTCGCCTCGTACATGGCCTCATCCACCGTTGTAAGGAGGACGTCACGGTCGATCTCTCCTTTGGTGACGACGATGCCGCCGATGCTGGCTCCGGCCTGGACGATCTTGCCGTCGACAGGGATCGGCTCCAGGAAACTTGCGAGCAGACGTTCGGCCACCCGCTTCAACTGGTCGCGAGTTTCCAGATCCGGCATGAAGATCGCGAATTCGTCGCCACCCATGCGCACCACCACGTCACTGGACCGGAGAATCTGGCGGAGCCTGTCTGCCACCGTATGCAACGTCACGTCGCCTGCTCGGTGGCCGTGGGTATCGTTGATCGCCTTGAAGCCATCCATGTCGAGGTAAAGAACACCCAAAAGGTCGCCCCTCCCATCCTGCGCGTTCAGGTTGGCATCAACGACCTTTTCCAGCGCCAGCCTGTTATAGAAACGGGTCAGCGGATCGCGCATCGCTGCATCAACGAGGTGGCCCTCGCTGATCCTCAATATGCAGTTCGCTTGCTGCAGGCGCAGCAGCGCAGCAGCAACCTCACCGAAGCGATAAAGGGCCGCAATATCATCGTCTGTAAGCGCCTTGGTCTGGTCGTGGAGCAGGCAGAAGGTGCCGACGATCAGCCCTGGCTCCAGCTCGAGGGGCACTCCGGCATAGAAGCGCAGCTGCGCACCACCTGTCACATAGGGCATGAGGCGCAGCTCGGGATGCTCCCGAAGATCTCGGATGATGACCAGGTCACGCTTCTGGACGACGCGGGTGCAGATGGCCATGTCGCTCTCGCATTCGTCGATCTGCAAGCCGGCCTGACTGGCAATTCGCAGCCAGTTCTCGTCAAGGACATGCACGGCAGCCCGGGCTACGGAAAACACGCCTTGGGCGAGCTCGGCTGCCGCAGCGAGTTCGGGAGTCGGTCCGAAATGGACATCCAGAAGCGAACGAACCGCCGTCAGTCGCCTCAGTTCCAGCGGCAAATTGGCCGCGAGTGTGCTTCCCATAAGCATCTCCTGTCTTGCTCGCGCATATGTTTGCGCGCTTTCAAGCCGGCTGCCTAAGCAGACAATCAGGGTACAGAAACCGATCGCGATGACCGTTTCGTGGCATCAGTTCAAACCGACTGCGGCCTTGGCGTCGGCCAGTCCACGGCTGGCATCCCTATTACCGGTGGCAGCGGCAGCCTCGAAAAGTCGCAAGGCATCGTGTGGCCTGCTGAGGTTCATGTAGCTATAGGCACGCAGCACCATCAGATCGACCGGCTCGCCGCGGTGGCGTATTTCGGCGCATCGGCCTCACCGCTTTCGGCAATGGCGTCCAGCACGTCATTGGTCACCGGGACGTAGCCGGTGGCGGCGGTGAAGAACATCTGCTGCTCGGGCTGACGCAGGAAGTTGAGGAAGGCCTTGGCGCCTTCGATCTGCGCGTCGTCATGGCCCTTCATCACGTAGATGGAGGCGCCGCCGACGAAGGTGTTGTGGCGCTCGTGGCCTTCATACATCGGCGCCATGTCGACCGTCAGCTCGTATTTGCCCTCGAATGCCTTGGATGCAGCGCCGTAGGAGCCGGAGGACTGTTCCATCATCGCGCATTCGCCGGTGTTGAAGGCGGCGGTGTAGTTGCCGGCCTTGGTATCGGCGGCCAGCCTGACGAGGCCTTCCTTGCGCCATTCGACGAGATTGGCGAGGTGTTCGGCGGCAAAGGTCGTGTTGATCAGGTATTCCGCGTCGAGACCGTCGTAACCGTTATGCTTCGATGCGATCGGCAGGCCGTGGCGGGCAGAGAACTGTTCCAGCACGCGCCAGGTATCGCCATCGGTGACGAACGGGCAGGCATGGCCTGCTTCCTTGAGCGTGCGGGCAGCCGCGATGACCTGCTCGAAGGTCTTTGGCGTCTCGGTGATGCCGGCTTTCTCGAGTTCGGTCTTGTTCGTGTAGAACAGGAGCGTCGAGGAGTTGTAAGGCTGCGCGAAGAGCTTGCCGTCCGACGTCTCGTAATAGGCGCGCGCGCCGGCAATGTAGTTGTCCCAGTCGACTTCCGGCATGATGTCCTGCACCGGAACGACGGCGTCCGACAGCATCAGGTCGAGCGTGCCGGCGTCGAAGAACTGGATCAGGACGGGATGGTTCTTGGCACGGTAGGCGGCGATCGCCTTCTGCATGCCGACCTCGTAGGTGCCCTGGCCAACGCAGTTGACCTGATGCTCGCTCTGCGCGGCGTTGAAGGCATCGCACTGCGCCTTGATGGCCGTCTCGACATTGCCGGTGTTGCCATACCAGAATTCGATGTTCGCGGCCTGTGCGGACCCCGCGCAGGACAATAGGGCGGCCACGGCCGCCAGCTTGAACTTGTTCATGATCACCAACCCTTGTTTCGCGTTCACGCCACGTCCGGGCGCCACGGAGGGGTTTATTACACTTTGGGTGTAACAATTAGGTGACGGTGACAAGGCTTGAAAACGGCGATAAAACCGAATATGCCGGATCGCGTCAAACGACACTGTCGATAGATTTACACCTAGGTTGTGAATTACACATGGCGGATCTGTATCTTGCCGAAGCGCTCATCCCGGATCGTTTCCTGCGGCCGGAAGAGACGGTGGTCGTTTCGAGCAACGAGCGGAAGCTCCTGCAGCTGATATGGCGCAATCCGGGGATTTCCCGATCCGAGATCACCGGCCATGCCGACCTCACCCAGCAATCGGTGCATCGCATTCTCGACCAGCTGTCGGAGCGCGGCATCGTTCAGCTCGGCGACGCTAAGCCGGGAGCCGGACGGGGGCAGCCAAGCCCGATGCTGCGCCTGAACGGCAGCCACGCCTATGCCTGCGGGATCTCGGTCAACACGGACATCATCGGCATCTGCATCCTGGATCTTGCCGGCAAGATACTGGGGGAAAGCGAAGTCGCGCTTCGCGAGCAGACCATGGCCCAGGCGCTCCATCTGGTAAAGCAACAGGTGGCCGAACTGCAGAGACAGAACGGGCTCTCGCCGGATCAGTTCTTCGGCGTGGGGTTCGGGATCGCCGGCTATCACATCGACGGGACCCGCCATAACGCACCGCTTCCCCTTCACGAGTGGTCGCTGATCGAACTCGGACCGATCATCTCCAGCCTGTTTGACCGGCCGGCCTGGGTCATCAATGCGGGCAAGGCGGGTGCCGTGGCCGAATCCATGTTCGGTGCCGGCCGCTTCATCCGGCATTTCGCCTATCTGAGCTTCAATTACGGTTTCGGCGGCGGCGTCATCACCGACGGCGAGCTCATGCACGGCGGCAATGGCAACGCGGGCGAGTTTTCCGGAATGTTCGACATCGAGGAGACGAAACGCCGCCCGGCCCTGCAATATCTGATCGACCGCTTGAACCGCAACGGCGTCAACGTCCCCTCCATCCACTACATGCGCCGCCACTTCGATCCCGATTGGCCGGGGGTCGGGGAGTGGCTGGATGATGTGACGCCGGCCTACAATCGTCTCGTCAACGCCCTGCGGGCCGTCGTCGACCCGCAGGCGATCGTCTTCGGCGGCCAGATCCCGCCGGATCTCGCGCAGATGCTGGCGGATCGAACCCGGATCTTCGACCGGCCCCGCTACGGACTGCACCGCCCTCACCCGAAGCTCATCGTCTCCGAAATCGCGACCGACGCTTCCGCGATGGGCGCGGCGATCATCCCCTTCCGCCGGACGTTTTATTAGCGGAACGACGCGTTGCGGTGGACCTAGCAGGGCGCTCATTCGTAAGTCTGAGAGAGCACCTTCAGGCAGAGGGCAGAATTGCCGCCGTCGCAAAGGCTTCAACCAGACAGACTAGAATCATAAAGTCCAGAAACGCAAAAAGCCCCGTGAGGGGCTTTGTCGTCAAATGGATTGGGACTTTGAGTGACCCGAGACATAGGTGACGTTTTGTACCGGACACATGGGTAACACTTTTCGCTTTGCGGGAGGTGTTGATGCCGTGGAGAGAGTGTTCGGTGATGGAAGAACGTCTACGCTTCGTGGCTCGTCTTCTCGATGGAGAAGGCATGAGCGATGTGTGCCGCCAGTTTGGCATATCGCGCAAGACTGGCTACAAGATCTGGGATCGCTATCGGCAGGAAGGGCTGGAGGCGCTCACCGACCGCTCGCGCCGCCCGGTGCGCTACGCCAACCAGTTGCCCGCCCAGATCGAGCAGTTGATCGTCGAGACCAAACGCAACAAGCCGCATTGGGGCGCCCGCAAGATTAGAGAGCTCCTGGTCAGGAAGCTGGCCGGCGACATGCGCATTCCGGCGAAGTCTACGGTGCATGCGGTGCTCGACCGGCACGGCCTCGTGAGCCGCGCCCGCAAGAGGCGAGCGGCGAACAAGGCGGCAGGCACGGCGCTGTCGCAGGCCGCCCTGTCCAACGATCTGTGGTGCGCCGACTTCAAGGGAGAGTTCAAGCTTGGCGACGGCCGATACTGTTACCCCTTGACGGTAACGGACCAGGCCTCGCGCATGATCCTCTGCTGCGAAGCCCTTGAGAGCACGAAGGAGGCTGCAGTCATCGAGACCTTTGTCAGCCTGTTCCGGGAGCGCGGCCTGCCAGCCGCCATCAGGAGCGATAACGGCCTGCCCTTCGCCAGCCCCAACGGGCTCTACAACCTGTCGAAGCTGTCGGTGTGGTGGCTGCGGCTCGGCATTGCGATCGAGCGCATCAAACCCGGTCACCCACAACAGAACGGCCGCCACGAGCGCATGCACCGCACCCTGAAGCAGGAGACGGCGCGTCCGCCGGGCATGAACGCCCTGCAACAGCAGGACCGCTTCGACCAATTCGTCAGCGAGTTCAACGAGGAACGCCCCCATGAGGCTATCGGCATGAAGACACCCGCCGAGCTCTATACGCCCTCGTCGAGAGCCTATGAAGGCCTGCCAGACGTCGAATACCTCTTCCACGACAGGGACATCCTCGTCACCGCCTGCGGACGCATCTGTATGGCACGAAAGAAGATCAACCTCTCCACCGTACTCGCCAGTCAGAGGCTAGGCATCAAGCAGGTCGACGACGGCATTTGGCTCGTCAGCTTCATGCACTATGATTTGGGTTACATCGACCTGGAACAGAGAACCTTGCAGACCATCGACAACCCGTTCGGCACGAGGTTGTCACCCATGTCTTAGGTACAAGCTGTTACCAATGTCTCCGGGCTGTACACTGTTGATTTGGTTGCGGGGGCAGGATTTGAACCTGCGGCCTTCAGGTTATGAGCCTGACGAGCTACCGGGCTGCTCCACCCCGCGTTATTGGTTTTATGTTTTGGGTCTTTTGACCGAGATCTGTTTTCGTTGAGAAGATTGTTTTGATTGCCTTTAGCAGACCTGGCAGCGACCTACTCTCCCGCGTCTTAAGACGAAGTACCATTGGCGCTGGGGCGTTTCACGGCCGTGTTCGGAATGGGAACGGGTGCGGCCGCCCCGCCATGACCACCAGGTCGGCTAAGGGCAATCCACCGATGCGGCTACGCATGGGTGATGTGTCGAGAAGCTGGTTTTGTTTAGAACACGTCGGTTTGTTCTTCGATGGCCTGGAGGAGTGCTTTGGGCACCCATACAGGCCGATAGGCCGTCGCGCCGAGTGGCGCGGGGCCGTCCGCAGCCTAGCATCCGAAGGATGCGTCAGCGTCAGGACAAAGAACGGCATCATCACCGCGCCGAAGGCGCGTTGATGAGCATGGTCAATGAGAACGATCAAGCCAATCGGGCTATTAGTAAGGCTAAGCTTCATGCATTGCTGCACGTCCACACGCCTCCTATCAACGTGGTCGTCTTCCACGGCCCTGATAGGGAACACTCGTTTTCAGGTTGGTTTCCCGCTTAGATGCCTTCAGCGGTTATCCATTCCATATATAGCTACCCTGCTATGCCCTTGGCAGGACAACAGGTCCACCAGAGATATGTCCATCCCGGTCCTCTCGTACTAGGGACAGATCCTGTCAATATTCCTACACCCACGGCAGATAGGGACCGAACTGTCTCACGACGTTCTGAACCCAGCTCACGTACCGCTTTAATTGGCGAACAGCCAAACCCTTGGGACCTGCTCCAGCCCCAGGATGCGATGAGCCGACATCGAGGTGCCAAACAACCCCGTCGATATGGACTCTTGGGGGTCATCAGCCTGTTATCCCCGGCGTACCTTTTATCCGTTGAGCGATGGCCCTTCCACGCGGGACCACCGGATCACTATGACCGACTTTCGTCTCTGCTCGACTTGTCAGTCTCGCAGTCAGGCGGGCTTATGCCATTGCACTCGACGACCGATTTCCGACCGGTCTGAGCCCACCATCGCGCGCCTCCGTTACTCTTTCGGAGGCGACCGCCCCAGTCAAACTACCCACCATACACTGTCCCGGATCCGGATGACGGACCGCGGTTAGACATCCATGACGATAAGGGTGGTATTTCAAGGATGGCTCCACGAGAACTGGCGTCCCCGCTTCAAAGCCTACCACCTATCCTACACATGCCGACACGAATGCCAGTGTAAAGCTATAGTAAAGGTGCACGGGGTCTTTCCGTCTGACCGCAGGAACCCCGCATCTTCACGGGGAATTCAATTTCACTGAGTCTATGTTGGAGACAGCGGGGAAGTCGTTACGCCATTCGTGCAGGTCGGAACTTACCCGACAAGGAATTTCGCTACCTTAGGACCGTTATAGTTACGGCCGCCGTTTACTGGGGCTTCAGTTCAGAGCTTGCACCCCTCCCTTTAACCTTCCAGCACCGGGCAGGCGTCAGACCCTATACGTCGTCTTTCGACTTCGCAGAGCCCTGTGTTTTTGATAAACAGTCGCTACCCCCTGGTCTGTGCCACCCCAAAATACTTGCGTAAAATGGGGTCACGCTTCTTCCGAAGTTACGCGTGCAATTTGCCGAGTTCCTTCAACATAGTTCTCTCAAGCGCCTTGGTATACTCTACCTGACCACCTGTGTCGGTTTCGGGTACGGTCTATATTGGTGGAGCTATTTCCTGGAACCGCGTCCCTGCACAATCAATCCAATAAGACTGTACAAGTTGAGCAATCCGTCACTACCACCAGGCCCACGAATATTAACGTGGTTCCCATCGACTACGCATTTCTGCCTCGCCTTAGGGGCCGGCTAACCCTGCTCAGATTAACTTTAAGCAGGAACCCTTGGTCTTTCGGCGAGGGGGTCTCTCACCCCCTTTATCGTTACTCATGTCAACATTCGCACTTCCGATATCTCCAGAGGCCCTCACGGGTCCTCCTTCACAGACTTACGGAACGCTCCGCTACCACATACACGTTAAGTGCATATCCTCAGCTTCGGTGCATGGCTTTAGCCCCGTTACATTTTCGGCGCAAAGACCCTTATTTAGACCAGTGAGCTGTTACGCTTTCTTTAAATGATGGCTGCTTCTAAGCCAACATCCTGGTTGTTTTGGGATCCTCACATCCTTTCCCACTTAGCCATGACTTGGGGACCTTAGCTGGAGGTCAGGGTTGTTGCCCTCTTCACGACGGACGTTAGCACCCGCCGTGTGTCTGCCGACTAGTACTCCTCGGTATTCGGAGTTTGGTTAGGATCAGTAAGACGGTGAGTCCCCATAGCCCATCCAGTGCTCTACCCCCGAGGGTATTCGGTCGACGCTCTACCTAAATAGATTTCGCGGAGAACCAGCTATTTCCGAGTTTGATTGGCCTTTCACCCCTAGCCACAAGTCATCCCGATCTATTGCAACAGATATGGGTTCGGTCCTCCAGTTGGTGTTACCCAACCTTCAACCTGCTCATGGCTAGATCACTCGGTTTCGGGTCTAATGCAACGAACTGAACGCCCTATTCAGACTCGCTTTCGCTACGCCTACACCTACCGGCTTAAGCTTGCTCGTTACACTAAGTCGTTGACCCATTATACAAAAGGTACGCAGTCAGGCTTTCGCCCTCCTACTGTTTGTAGGCATCCGGTTTCAGGTTCTATTTCACTCCCCTTGTCGGGGTGCTTTTCACCTTTCCCTCACGGTACTTGTTCGCTATCGGTCATGCACGAGTACTTAGGCTTGGAGAGTGGTCTCCCCATGTTCAGACAGGATTTCACGTGTCCCGCCCTACTCAAGGACAATGAGTGTTCTACGCCTACGGGGCTGTCACCCACTATAGCCAGGTTTTCCAACCTGTTCAGCTTTATTCCTCATTGCCACTGGCCTGGTCCGCGTTCGCTCGCCACTACTTACGGAGTCTCGGTTGATGTCCTTTCCTT
>NZ_CP096514.1:280000-680000 GCF_056530405.1 Rhizobium sp. PK7-22 | reverse complement strand
TCTCGACCATCCGCCGGTGATCGTCAGCGAGGGTCGCAGCTTTCCCGTCGAGATCCGCCATCGCGACCGGCCAGCGGGCGAGCGGATCGAAGACAGCGTGACGAGCGCCATCCTCGCCGCGCATGGTGGCGAGGAGGGATCGATCCTTGCCTTCCTGCCGGGACAGGGCGAAATCCTGCGCACCGCCGAACGCCTGGAGGGGCGGTTCGGACCGCAGACCCTGATTGCGCCGCTCTATGGCAACCTCAGCCAGCAGGACCAGGATCTCGCCATCCGGCCGGCCCCGGCGGGCACCCGCAAGATCGTGCTGGCGACCTCGATCGCGGAAACCTCGATCACCATCGACGGGGTGCGCGTCGTCATCGACAGCGGGTTGCAGCGGCTGCCGGTGTTCGAGCCCGCCACCGCCATCACCCGGCTGGAAACGGTCCGGGTGTCGCGCGCCTCCGCCGATCAACGTGCCGGGCGCGCCGGACGCACGGAACCAGGAACCACCATCCGCCTCTGGCATGCAGGGCAGACGGCGGCGCTGCCGGCCTTCACGCCGCCGCAGATCCTCTCCTCCGACCTGTCGCAGCTGGCGCTCGACCTGGCGCACTGGGGCGTGAAGGATCCGGCAACGCTCCGCTTCCTGGATCCGCCGCCGGCGCCGGCACTTGCCGAAGCCCGCGCCCTGCTCGTGCAGCTCGGCGCCCTCGATGCGACCTTCGGGATGACCGAAAAAGGCCACCTGATGCGGCGGCTCGCCCTGCCGCCGCGGCTTTCGGCCATGGCCATTTCGGCCGCCGCCGAGGGCCTTGGGCTGCTCGCCTGCCAGCTTGCGGTGCTGCTGACCGAGCAGGGCCTCGGCGGCAAGGATCTCGATCTCGACGAGCGGCTGCGGCGGTTTCGATTCGAACGCGGGGCCCGTGCGGACGCTGCGCGGGGGCTCGCCGCCCGGCTGGCGCGCAGCCTGCCCGGCACCGGTGAATCCGGCGCGCCCTCGAACGCGGGCCCCCTGTTGCTGCACGCCTATCCCGACCGGGTGGCCCTGCAGCGCGGCGGTCGCGGCCGGTTCATCATGGCGAACGGGCGCGGCGCGGAGCTGCCGGAGACCGAGCGGCTGGCCGGCAGCCGGATGCTGGTGATCGCCGACCTCACCGGTCGCGCCGCGCAGGGCCGCATTCTTGCCGCGGCGGAGGTCACCCGCGCCGACGTGCAGGACCACCTGCGCGATGTCATCGTCGAGGGAGAGGAGTGTTTCTTCGACCGGGCGAGCCGCCAGGTGCGGGCCCGCAGGGTGATGCGGCTCGGAGCCATCGTCTTCGAGGAGACGCCGCTGCCGAAGCCGCGCGGCGAAGCGGCCGCCCGGGCGCTGGCCGAGGGCGTGCGGGAGCTCGGGCTGGCAGCGCTGCCGTTTTCGCGCGACGCCCAGCATCTGCGCCAGCGGATCGGCTTCCTGCAGCGGAGCATCGGCGATCCCTGGCCGGACATGGGCGAGGAGGCGCTGCTCGACCGGCTGGAGGACTGGTTCGTGCCGTTCCAGGGCAGCAGCTCCAGTCTCGACGCCATCGACGCCGGCAGCCTCACCGAGGGGCTGCGCTCGCTCGTGCCGCACGACCTGCGCCGCGACCTCGACCGGCTGGCCCCCACCCATTTCGAGGCACCGACCGGCCAGCGCCACCCGATCCGCTATGACGGGGAGGAGCCGGTGCTGGCGATCCGGGTGCAGGAACTCTACGGACTGAAGACGCATCCGTCGGTGGCCGGCGGACGGTTGCCGCTTCTGCTGGAGCTGACATCGCCGGCGCACCGGCCGATCCAGACGACCCGCGACCTGCCGGGCTTCTGGGCGGGATCCTGGAAGGACGTGCGCGCCGAGATGCGCGGGCGCTACCCCAGGCACCCCTGGCCGGAGCGGCCCGACGAGGCGCTGCCCACCACGCGTGCCAAGCCGCGCGGGACGTGACAGAATGCCGCCTCGGGAGATGGGGCAAGGAGCTGTATTGGACCAGTCCATGAACAAGGCAGACACGATGGGCGCTGGCCGTCAGACGGAAACCCTCGGCCTCTCTTCGGTGCGCGAGGCGCAGTTCGGGTCCTCCAGCCGGCGGTTCCGGCTCCAGACGCTGGTCCGGCTGCGCTGGCTGGCGGTCGCCGGCCAGACGCTGACGGTGCTGATCGTGGCGCTGGCGCTCTCGTTTCCGCTGCCGCTGCTTCCGGCCGGCTTCCTGATCGGCGCCCTGGCGCTCGCCAATGTGATGCTGTCGCTGTGGTTTCCCCCGACGCAGCGGCTGGGGCCGAAGGCAGCCCTTGCACTCCTCAGCTTCGATCTCCTGCAGATGGCGTGCCTGCTGTTCATCACCGGCGGGCTTGCCAATCCGTTCGCGCCCCTCCTCTGCGTGCCGGTGATCATCTCGTTTGCCTCGCAGCCGCTGCGGCACTCGATTGCACTCCTCCTGCTGGCGCTCGCCTGCACCACGGCGCTCGCCTTCTCGCCCTATCCGCTCCCCTGGTATCCGGAAGAGATCTGGCGGGTCCAGCCGGTCATGCAGCTTGGCATCTGGTTCTCGATCGCCTCGATGATGAGCTTTGCCGCCTTCTACGCCTATCAGGTGTCCAACGAGGCGACGCTGCTGGCGGATGCGCTGGCGGCGACCGAACTCGTGCTGGAGCGGGAAAAGCACCTGTCGCAGCTCGACGGCCTGGCCGCGGCGGCAGCACATGAACTGGGGACGCCGCTCGCCACGATCAGCGTGATCGCCAAGGAGATGGAGCGTGACTTCGGCGACAACGAGCTGCTCCGGGAAGACGTCCAGCTGCTGCGCAGCCAGAGCGAGCGCTGCCGCGATATCCTGAAGCGCCTGACCTCGCTGTCGGCGGCGAGCGAGGAGCACATGCGCCGCCTGTCGCTGTCCTCGATGATCGAGGACGTGATCGCGCCGCACCGCCAGTTCGGGATTGCCATCGGGCTCGTCGAGAGGGGCGACCGCGCCAGCGAACCGGTCTGCACCCGCAACGCCGGCATTCTCTACGGTCTCGGCAATCTCGTGGAGAACGCGGTGGATTATGCGGCAAGCCAGGTGACCGTAACCGTCGAGCATAATGCCGAACGGGTCGTGGTCGTCATCGAGGACGATGGCACCGGCTACTCGGCAGATATTCTTTCCCGCATCGGCGAACCCTATATGACGACGAGGGGCAAGGAAGTCGAGCGCGCCGGCGGGCTCGGGCTCGGCCTGTTCATCGCCAAGACGCTGCTGGAACGCTCCGGGGCGAGATTGCGATTCGAGAATCGGAATGGCGACGGAGCAGGTGCCCGTATCCGCATCGAGTGGCCCCGGGCGATGCTCGAGGATGGTTAGCTGGCGCCGGTGGTCCGAGAGGGTCTGCAGACCGTAGATCCTTTTGAAACCGTGACGCTTCTGGAGAAGAGACATGGATACACCAATGCGAACCGCAGACGCTGCTGCGGAACTTCTGCTGGGGCCCGATCGGTCCCTGCTCATCGTCGACGATGACGGACCCTTCCTGCGACGGCTGGCGCGCGCCATGGAAAGCCGCGGCTTTACGGTCGACGTGGCGGAATCCGTTGCCGAGGGCATTGCCAAATCAAAGGCCAATCCGCCGAAATATGCCGTCGTCGATCTTCGGCTGGGAGACGGCAACGGGCTCGACGTGATCGAGGCGATTCGTCAGCTGCGGCAGGATACCAAGACCATCGTGCTGACCGGCTACGGCAATATCGCCACGGCCGTCACGGCGGTGAAGCTCGGTGCCCTCGACTATCTGGCCAAGCCCGCCGATGCGGACGACGTCTTCCATGCGCTGACACAGCGACCCGGGGAGAAGGCGGACGTGCCGGAAAATCCGATGTCGGCAGACCGGGTGCGCTGGGAGCATATCCAGCGGGTCTACGAGATGTGCGAGCGCAATGTGTCGGAGACGGCGCGGCGCCTCAACATGCACCGCCGGACGCTGCAGCGGATCCTCGCCAAGCGGGCGCCGAAATAGATCACATCTCGTCGAAGGTCCTGCCGGTGGCCCATTCGGCCATCGTCAGCCGATGCGCGGATGCTCTTGCGAAATTCAGCATGACCGCCTTGCGGGTCGCCGGCGGCAATCGGTGTTCCGGCGCATCGCGCATGAGATGGGCGCCGTAGCCATCCGAGAGCAAGAGGCCGCAATCGCCCGGGAAGATCTCCAGGGGTACGTCCTTGTGGGTGGCGAAGAACAGGCGATCACAACAGGCGCGGTAGTCCGGCCACTTGCGATCGACCCTAAAATCCTCGATCGAGGTCTTGATCTCGATGATCCAGATTTCGCCCTTTTCCGACAGCGTGATGAGGTCGGCCCGGCGGCCATTGGCAAGCGCGAGTTCCGGCAGCGTCGCGTGCCGCATGTCGGTGAGCAGGATCTGCAGGCCACGGCGCACCATCATGGCGCGGGC
The DNA here is from genome assembly GCF_056530405.1 of Rhizobium sp. PK7-22. Taxonomy (NCBI): domain Bacteria; kingdom Pseudomonadati; phylum Pseudomonadota; class Alphaproteobacteria; order Hyphomicrobiales; family Rhizobiaceae; genus Rhizobium; species Rhizobium sp. PK7-22. The sequence continues at coordinate 675,571 of NZ_CP096514.1, read as the reverse complement.
CGACTGGCGGCCATCGATGAGAGGATTGCTGTTTGCGATGCTGACACGGGTCATGACGTCGAATGCCGGTTCCATGGTTCGGATGTTGCAAAAAAGGCAGATCCGCGTCCAATCGTGCGGGCGCGACCCCCGGCGGGGGTACAGCGACTTGCCAAGCCTGTTTTATTCGAAAATAACCCGATCCGAAAGGCGGTCATCCCGCCTGCGTCGCTTTTCCCCCTTTCCGTGAGATCTCCATGCGCATCCGCACAAGCATGATCGCCTTCGGCCTCCTGGCAAGCGTTGCCCTGGCCGGATGCTCCACCACGTCCGAAACCACCCCGGTCACTCGCGTCGAGACCGCCAGTATCCCTGCCGATTCCTACGGCTCCGTCACCGATGCCGGCTATGCCTTGCCCGCCATTCCGATCAGCCGCGTGGACAAGAAGTTCCACCGGCAGATCGTCGACTACGCGACGCAGGAGAAGCCGGGCACGATCGTCGTCAACACGCGTGAACGCTTCCTCTATTACATCCTGCCGAACGGCAAGGCGGTCCGTTACGGGATCGGCGTCGGCAAGCAGGGCTTCTCCTGGTCGGGCGAAGCCTATGTGGCCTGGAAGCAGGCCTGGCCGACCTGGCACCCGCCGAAGGAAATGGCGGAGCGCAAGCCGGATGTCGCCCGCTATGTCGAGGATGGAATGGGACCGGGGCTCAGCAATCCGCTCGGTGCCCGCGCCATGTATCTCTTCAACGAGAAGGGCCAGGACACGCTGTTTCGCCTGCACGGCACGCCGGAATGGGCCTCGATCGGCACCGCTGCCTCCTCGGGCTGCATCCGGCTGATCAACCAGGATGTGATCGACCTCTACGACCGCGTCCGTCCCGGCCGCAACACCAAGGTCGTCGTCATCCAGTAAGCAGATTGCTTCGCGAAGCTAACGTAAAGGCCGCCGGTTACTCCGGCGGCCTTTGTCGTTTAGTGCGCGTGCTTAGCCTTGAGCTCCAGCCGCCGCCGGTGGAGGACCGGCTCGGTGTAGCCGTTCGGCTGTTGCCTGCCCTTCAGCACCAGGTCGAGGGCCGCCTGAAAGGCGATCGAGCCGTCAAAATCCGGCGCCATCGGATGGTAGAGCGGGTCGCCGGCATTCTGCCCGTCGACGACCGCCGCCATCCGCTTCATCGTCTCGACGACCTGCGCCTCGCTGATGAGCTTGTGGTGCAGCCAGTTGGCCATGTGCTGCGCCGAGATGCGAAGCGTCGCGCGGTCTTCCATCAGGCCGATGTCGTTGATGTCGGGCACCTTGGAGCAGCCGACGCCCTGGTCGATCCAGCGCACCACATAACCGAGGATGCCTTGCGCGTTATTGTCGAGCTCGCGCTGGATCTCCTCCGCCGTCCAGTTCGGCCTTGATGCGACCGGCACGGAGAGAATGTCGGAGAGCTTGGCGCGGCCCCTCGTCTTCAGGCCGGACTGGACATCGGCGACATTGACCTTGTGATAGTGGGTTGCGTGGAGGGTCGCCGCGGTCGGCGACGGAACCCAGGCGGTATTTGCGCCTGCCTTGGGGTGGGCAATCTTCTGCTCCAGCATGGCCGCCATCAGATCCGGCATGGCCCACATGCCCTTACCGATCTGCGCGTGACCGGCCAGGCCGCACTCCAGGCCGATGTCGACGTTCCAGTTCTCGTAGGCGGAGATCCAGGCGGCCTGCTTCATGTCGCCCTTGCGGATCATCGGACCTGCTTCCATCGACGTATGGATCTCGTCGCCGGTGCGGTCGAGGAAGCCGGTGTTGATGAAGACGACGCGCTCGCGGGCGGCGCGGATGCATTCCTTGAGGTTGACCGTGGTGCGGCGCTCCTCGTCCATGATGCCCATCTTGATGGTGTTGGCGGGCATGCCGATCGCTTCTTCGACGCGGGCAAAGATCTCGCAGGCGAAGGCGACTTCTTCCGGCCCGTGCATCTTCGGCTTGACCACATACATGGAGCCGGTGCGAGAATTCTGGCGGCCCCCGTTGGGTCCGATGTCATGCAGCGCAAGGAGAGCGGTCACCATGGCGTCCATGATGCCTTCCGGCACCTCGCGACCGTCCTGGTCGAGAACGGCCGGATTGGTCATCAGGTGACCGACATTGCGCACCAGCATCAGCGACCGGCCCTTGAGGCTGCCGCTCGCGCCTTGCGGCGTCGTAAACGCGATGTCCGGCTCCAGCTTGCGGATGAAGCTCCTGCCGCCCTTCGCCACCTCTTCCTGAAGGTCGCCCTTCATCAGGCCGAGCCAGTTGCGATAGACGAGCACCTTATCTTCGGCATCGACGGCGGCGACGGAATCTTCGCAGTCCATAATGGTGGTGATCGCCGATTCGAGCCGGACGTCGGAAATCTTCGCCGGGTCGTCCTTGCCGATCAGCGTCGTCGGATCGATCCGCACCTCGATATGCAGGTTGTTCTTTCCGAGCAGCAGGCTTTCCGGCGCCGCAGCTTCGCCCGTATACCCGATGAACTGTGCAGGATCGGCGAGTTCGACCGTGCGTCCTTCCGGACCGGCTGCCGTGAGGGTGCCGGCAGCAACGGCGAAGGATGTCACGTCGCTCCAGCGCGCGCCGGACAGCGGCACCGACTGGTCGAGGAAATCGCGCACCCAGGCAATTACCTTGGCGCCGCGGACAGGGTTGTAGGATCCGCCCTTTTCGGCGCCACCCTCCTCCGCAATGGCGTCGGTGCCGTAGAGCGCATCATAGAGCGAGCCCCAGCGCGCGTTGGCGGCGTTCAAGGCATAACGTGCGTTCATCACCGGGACGACGAGCTGCGGCCCGGCAATCTCGGCTATCTCTGGGTCGACGTTCTCCGTCGAGACCTTGAAATCGGGTCCTTCCGGCAGGAGATAGCCGATGTCGCGGAGGAATTCCTCGTAGACCTTCAGGTCCACCGGTGCACCGTTGGCACGATACCATTCGTCGAGCTTTTCCTGCATCTCGTCGCGCTTGGCCAGCAGAGTGCGGTTCTTCGGCGCCAGATAATGGACGATCTGGGCAAACTGGGAAAAGAAACGCTCCGCGTCGACGCCCGTGCCGGGGATTGCCTCCTGCAGGAGAAAATCATGCAGCTTCTCATCGATTGCGAGGCCGTTCTTGGTGATGCGCGCCATCCGGTGCCTCCTCCTCATCCCTGATTGTTATTGCCTGCCAATTTGCGCGCAGAGCCGCCACTGTCAATGCGCCGAAGGGATGACGGCACCAATCTCGCGTGAGGCCACTCGCGGACGGCCGACCGCCGTCGCCACGATCCGGGCCTCCAGCAGCCTTGGCGATCCGTCGACATCCGGCCGGTCCAGATGCTCCTCCAAAGTGACGACAGCATCATCGGCACCTGCTGCGGCGGCGCGTGCCAGGGCCGCCGCGCGTGCCCGCTCGCTAGCCTGTTCGAGCGCCTCGGCCTCACTGCTCGCCATGAGATTGTCGCCGGCGCCCGAGATCACGAACCCTCCCTCGCCCGAGATGCTCACCACGACACTCACGACGGCGCGGACCTGTCCAACGACAGCGCCGATGGCGTTGGCCACGTCTGCGTCTGGCGGAACGACTGACTCCGCGCCCAGCATGCGTGCGACGGCGGGATAATAGAGCGCCGCGGAGGCTCCCAGCCCGACCAGCGGACGATCGAGGGTGATCGAGATGCCGACGATGCCGGGGCTGCGTCGTAGGGCACGGTCGATTGCGGGAGACGTCGAGGGATCGATGAATTCGCCGCCATCCTCCGCCAGGCAGGTCGCCAGGACCGCTTCGGCGGACTGGCGGGTCAGGCGCGCGACCACCGCCTCGGCCAGTTCGTCCGCTGACGGAGCGATTGCGCGCCCGGCACCGTCCCTGCGCCAGGCGCAAAGCTCGAAGCCCATGCGCGCCGCCTCCGCATTCCACTGGCCCTGCCGACGCAGGACATGCAGCGCGTCGGAGGGGGTGATGCCGCAGAGGTGAACAAGGCCGCGGGCGACAAGGCCGTCGAGCAGGACCTTATCCGGTGCCGACTGCAGCAGGGCGTCGAGGCTCACGGGCTCGGAACCGAGGCGCTGCAACAGGATCTGCTCCTGCGCTCTGAGGCCCTGCGCCGTTTCCGTGACGAGGCCGGTTGCCACGGCGAATCGGACGTCGTGGCGGCCGGGTCGCGGTGCCTTCAGCTGCTTTTCCAGTGCGGAAAGGATGATCTCCCGGTGATGGTGGGCAAGGAGGCTGAGCGGCAGGATCCGACGGGGCCCGAGCGTGATCGACGACGTCAGGCCCCGGTCATCGATATGGACCTCCGAATCGCCGCCAAGGCCGAAGGTCCGGAGCGCGACCGCCTCGACCATGGTGCGGTGTCCGCCGACGATCGCGCCTTCTTCGGCAAGCCGCGGCAGGCCGCCTTCCAGCACCGCGACGTCGGTGGTCGTTCCGCCGATGTCGGAGACGACGGCGCGGTCGAGGCCGGTCAGATAGCGGGCGCCGACCAGGCTTGCTGCCGGGCCGGAGAGGATTGTCTCGATCGGCCTCAGGCGCGCCTCGGCTGCCGAGATCAGGGCGCCGTCACCGCGCACGACCATCAGCGGCGCCGCTACGCCGCGACTGTCGAGAAAGCGCTCGCAAGCATCGATCAACCGGTCGATGATCGGCACGAGCCTGGCGTTCAGGAGCGTCGTCAGCGCCCGGCGCGGCCCGCCGAGCCTGGAGGACAGCTCGTGGCTGCAGGTCACCGGCAGGCCGGTCAGTTCGCGCAGACGGTCCCGCACACGCAGTTCGTGAGCCGGATTCCGGACCGCGAAATAGCCGGCCACCGCAAAGGCGGAGACACGCTCGGCAAGGGCGGCGGCCGCGTCTTCGAGAACCGCAAGATCAAGTGGAAGCGCGTTGCCGTGGACGTCGTGGCCGCCCGGCACGAAGACGACGGGATCACGCCCCAGCGCCTCCTGCAAGCCGCCGCGGGCCAGATCCTCCTGCGAGAAGCCGATCATCACGAGTGCCGCGCTGCCGCCCTGCCCCTCAACCAGGGCATTGGTGGCCAGCGTCGTCGACAGCGACACAAGCCCGATCTGCGACGGCAGGATGCCGCTTTCGGCGATCACCCGGTCGACGGCTCCTGCGATGCCCAGCGAAAGGTCGTGCCGCGTCGTCAGCGATTTCGCCTTGGCGACCACGCCTTCCGGCTCCCGGAAAATCACCGCGTCGGTGTAGGTTCCGCCGGTGTCGATGCCGAGAAGGTATGGTAGGGGCACGCGAAATTCCCGATGAGGCTGCATGCGATGAATATCGCATGCACGACAAAGATCAATTCGCCGCGGACGATATTCCCTCACGCTTGGTGACCCGCATCGGCAGGCCGTTGCGGGGCTGGGTCGTCAGCTTCTGCACCGGCCAGGGGTTCGTCTCCGGCGTGACGTCGAAGCGGTACCGGCGCATCAGCACCGCCAGCGCGATCACCGCCTCCTGCATGGCGAAGGTAGCGCCGATGCAGATGCGCGGACCGGCGCCGAAAGGAAGGTACTGGAAACGGCTGATGCTACCGCGGTTCTCGGGCAGGAAGCGCTCCGGCATGAAGGCCCGCGGCTTGTCCCAGTAGAGCTCGTGACGATGCAGGGTCCAGGGCATGATCAGCACGGTCACGCCGGCGTCGATCTTGACGCGTTTGCCGTCGGGGCTTTCCCAGGCATCGTCGGCGATCGCCGCGCGGTTCAGCGAGGGTGCTGGCGGATAGAGCCGCAGGGCCTCCTCGAAGGCGGCGCGCACCATGGGCATCTGGTCCAGCCAGTCGACCGGATCGGCGCCGGACGCCATGACCTGGTCGATCTCGGCTTCCATCCGGTCGCGCACATGCGGCGAGTTGGCGACGCAATAGAGCGTCCAGGCGAGCGCGCGGGCCGTGGTTTCATGTCCTGCGCCGATGAAGGTCAGGATGTTGTCCTCGATCTCTTCCATGGTCAGCCCGTCCGGTCCGGCGAGCTGCAGGAGGAGCGTCAGGAAATCCTGCGGCGCGGCCTCGGGATCCCTGCGGATCTTCTCCTGGCGACGCGCCATGGTCCTGGCGACGATCTCCCGGAATTTTCCGAGCACCCGCTGCCCGCCGATCCGCGTCACGCGCGGCACCCATGCCGGCGCCCGCAAGAGATCCATCGGATCGACCCGGCCCATGCGGTGCAGAAGATTGTCGACATCCTCGGAGAAGTCGTTGCTTTCCGTGACAATCTCGCCGGAAAACAGCGTCTCCGAGAGAATCGCGAAGGTGAGTTCGGTCATGTCGACGGAGATGTCGAAGACCTTGCCCTCGCCCAGACCTTCATATTTTTCCACATATTCTTCGGACTTGCGCAGCATCTGGGTCGCAAAACCCTTCGAATGCCGTGGGGTGAAGACCGGTGCCATGGCCTTGCGCGAGCGCTTCCAGACCGGCCCCTCCGCAGTCAGCAGACCATCGCGCAGAATGGGCCGCAGGATCAGCTGCCGGATCTCGGACATCTCGTAGTTGGCAGCATTGTCGACCAGTACGTGGCGGATCAGCCCGGGGTCGTTGACGATCAGTGTCCGCTCGCTGAAGAACTTCGTCTCGATCCATGGGAGCGTATAGGAGGGCACCCCCCACAGCTCGAGGGGGTTGTTGAGAACGGTCCGGATGATTTCCAGCCGCGAGGGCGGAATGGTGCGCGGGATGGGAGCGGGCGGGACGAACGGCTCGGGGCGCATGTCCATCGACGGCCCTCCTGATGCTGGTTTCCTGAACCAGAGATATCAGGACTCAGAGCAGCGATTTCAACTCGGGGAGCTTATCATTGACCAGCCAGCCGTAGTAGTTCTCTTCGGGCAGGCCGCCGCGGGAGCGGAGCGCGACAGCACGGTCGGCGGAACCGCCGGTGTTGTAGAGGGTGGCCGTGACGCCCGGGTTGGTGGAAATGTCCACTCCGGCGATGCGGGCATAGTCGTCGATCGACCTGCGGATGGCCGCCGCCATATAGGCGAGCGAACGGTCGGGATCCATGATGGCTTCATAGACGCCGGCTGCATTATTCTCGTCGAGCTTTTCATAGCCGGAGGTCTTGGCGACCATGTCCGAGAGCATCAGCGCCGTCAGCGGGTTGACCTGGCCGAGCCCAAAGGTCTGGCCGGCATAGAAGGGCTGGAAGAAGACGGCACTGAACCGGTTGTCGGGATAGGAGACCCCACCCACGGACCGTCCTCGAAAGCTCTTGTCCCAGACGGCTTCGCGGCATGTCCAGAGGGTGTAGGAATCCGCCTTCTGGTCGCAGCGGGAAAATTCTGACCGGGCGACGAAGTCGCTGATCGTCTCGTCGCCATGGCCAAACCGGAACCGATCCCCGGCATAGGCCGCGGCCTTGATGTAGTAAGACTGCAGCCGATCATAGGCATCGACATTATAGGTGTGCTCGCCGACGATCGCTCCCACCATGTGGATCGGATCGATCCTATAGGCAGCCGCGGTGGCCTTGATCTTGCCGATCAATGCCTTGTCGGTCGCCAGCAGATCACGGATCTTGTCGTATTTGTCATCGAACGTTGTGCGACCGGCACGGGTACGGCGTACCGAAGCCCCTGGCACCCGTGGCTGCTCCACATGGCGATTGCCTTCCGGCACCGCGCGAAGACCTGCGGCGTCTGCCGCAGTCACACTGCCCATCGCCAGAAGAAATGCCAGAAGAAGTCGCTTCAAGATATCGGACCTGCAAACCGTGCGAAAATGAAGAGGGGCGCGCTCAAGAACACCGGCTGCGACCTGACATCCGCCACGAGCGAATGGATGCCTCCCTTAGGGGAAAGGGGGGCATCCTGTCGAGGCGTCTTGCATCAAATCGCCGTCAACATCAGCAAGTCCTTGCAGTCCGTTGCTCTGCCGCCACGCGTTACAGGATGTAGCGAGACAGATCCGTATCGGCGGCAAGGTCCCCGACGTGCTCGCGCACATAGTCCGCGTCGATCATCGCGGCGGTGCCGCCGCGGTCGGGCGCATTGAAGGATATGTCGTCGAGCACCCGCTCCATCACGGTCTGGAGGCGGCGGGCGCCGATGTTCTCCACGGATGAATTGAGGTGAACGGCAACGTCCGCGAGTGCATCGATCGCATCTTCCGTAAAGTCGAGATCAAACTGCTCCGTCTCCATCAGTGCCTTGTACTGGCGGATCAGGCTTGCCTCCGTTTCCGTCAGGATGCGGCGGAAGTCCTCCTTCGTCAGCGGAAGCAGTTCGACGCGGATCGGCAGGCGACCCTGCAGTTCCGGCAGGAGATCCGAAGGCTTGGACACATGGAAGGCGCCGGAGGCGATGAAGAGGATGTGGTCCGTCTTCACCGGTCCGTATTTCGTCGTCACCGTCGTCCCTTCGACCAGCGGCAGCAGATCACGCTGAACGCCCTCACGGGAAACCCCGGCGCCTAGGCCGCCGTCGCGGGCGGCAATCTTGTCGATCTCGTCGAGGAAGACAATGCCGTCGTTCTCGACGGACCGGACCGCTTCTCGCTGGATGACCTCGTTGTCGATCAGTTTGTCGGATTCGTCGCGAATCAGGTCGCCGTAGGACTTGGCGACGGTGGTGCGCACCTTCTTGGTGCGACCGCCCATGGCCTTGCCGAACATTTCCGTCAGGTTGAGGACGCCGATGTTGCCGCCCGGCATCCCGGGAATGTCGAAACCAGGCATGCCGGAGCTGCTGTCGGCAACTTCGACCTCGATCTCCTTGTCGTCCATTTCGCCACTGCGGAGCTTCTTGCGGAAGGATTCGCGTGTTGCAGGCGATGCCGTCGCGCCGACGAGCGCATCGAGGACCCGCTCCTCGGCACTCATATGGGCCTTGGCCTGGACCTCGGCGCGCTTCTTGTCGCGTACCAGGCCGATGCCCACCTCGACGAGGTCGCGGATGATCTGCTCGACGTCCCGGCCGACATAGCCGACCTCGGTGAACTTCGTCGCTTCGACCTTGATGAAGGGGGCGCCCGCAAGCTTGGCCAGCCGGCGGGAGATCTCGGTCTTGCCGACACCCGTCGGCCCGATCATCAGGATGTTCTTCGGCATCACCTCGTCGCGCAGGCTCTCGTCGAGCTGCTGGCGGCGCCAGCGGTTGCGCAGGGCAATCGCCACCGCGCGCTTGGCGTTGTGCTGACCGATGATATGGCGGTCGAGCTCGGAGACGATCTCCCTGGGTGAAAATGTCGTCATGTCTTCCTCTTCGGCGTCCCTGCCCGGCCGGCTCCTGAAGCCCGGCCAGTCGAACCCGTTCTCACTGGTGTTACTGTTCGGTCTCGAGCGTCTCGACCACGAGATTGTGGTTGGTGTAGACGCAGATTTCGGCGGCGATATCGAGCGACGTACGAGCGATTTCCTCGGCGGACTTGTCGCTGTCCATCAGTGCGCGGGCGGCGGCATAGGCATAGTTTCCGCCCGATCCGATGGCGATCGTGCCGTGCTCCGGCTCCAGCACATCGCCGTTGCCGGTGATGGCGAGCGTAATGGTCTTGTCGGCGACCAGCATCATCGCCTCGAGGTTCCTGAGGTATTTGTCGGTGCGCCAGTCCTTGGCGAGCTCGACGGCGGCGCGCATCAGCTGGCCGGGGTATTGCTCGAGCTTCTTCTCCAGACGATCGAGCAGCGTGAAGGCATCAGCCGTTGCGCCGGCAAAGCCTGCGATCACCTCGCCCTTGCCGATCCGCCGCACTTTTCGTGCATTTCCCTTCATGACGGTCTGGCCGAGACTGACCTGACCATCGCCGGCCATGATCACCTTGCCGCCCTTGCGGACTGTAATAATGGTTGTCATTCGTCACCTGTTGGCCCCTTGCGGGGCGTTGTCCTTGAGGCGTCGCCGCCTCGGTTGATCCCTATGTAAGTGGGGCAAGTGCGATTGCAAATCGCCGCCGAGCGCGCTTCCTTCGGTCGGTGCTTTCGCTGGATATTTGACCGGCCGCCTGTTATGGAGCGCAAATCGATCGTATGGAGCAGACAATGGCCGAAACAGCCGCCGCCCGCAGAGGCTCGGTCTCGCGCAAGACCAACGAGACGTCGGTTTCGGTTTCCGTCAACCTCGACGGGACCGGCACCGCCCGGATCTCGACCGGCGTTGGCTTCTTCGACCACATGCTGGACCAGCTTTCCCGCCACTCGCTGATCGACATGGAGATCACCGTCGAGGGCGACCTGCACATCGACGATCATCATACGGTGGAAGACACCGGCATCGCCATCGGCCAGGCGATTTCCAAGGCGCTCGGCGATCGCCGCGGCATCACCCGCTATGCCTCGCTCGACCTGGCCATGGACGAGACGATGACAAAGGCCGCCATCGACCTCTCCGGACGTCCGTTCCTTGTCTGGAACGTCGACTTCAGCGCGCCCAAGATCGGCAGCTTCGACACCGAACTGGTGCGGGAGTTCTTCCAGGCGCTGGCCCAGAACGCCGGTATCACGCTGCATATCTTCAACTACTACGGCGCCAACAATCACCATATTGCCGAGACCTGTTTCAAGGCGGTTGCCCGCTGCCTGCGAACGGCCACGGAAATCGACCCCCGCCAGGCCGACCGCGTCCCTTCCACGAAGGGCACGCTGGTCTAACGGCCGAGGAGATGTCTTGAAAAGTTATCTCGTTCTGACCCCTCCGGGCGGCGCCGATCCCGACCACAAGCGGACGATGTTCCTTGCCGACCGGTTCTCCTGGATGGCGCTCGCCTTCCCGTGGATCTGGCTGCTCACCAAGCGCCTCTGGCTTGCGGCGGCCATCGTGTTCCTGTTGCAGGTGGTTGCCGGGCGATTGATCCAGATCGAGGGCTTCGAAGTCGCCGGCTTTCTCTTCGCACTTGCCATCAATCTTGCGGTTGCGCTGGAGGGTCGCCACTTCTATAGCGAAACGCTCATACGCCGGGGCTGGACACTGGACGCCATCGTGACGGCCGGCGAGCAGAATACGGCGGAAGAGATCTATTTTTCAGGGCAAACGCCTGCGGAGACACCCGAACAGCCGACGGCCCCGGATTGGGCCAAACGCAGCGAGCCGCGACCTGACACCGGATGGGCGCAGGGCGGCATCGGGATCTTCGATCATCACGGAGGACGCTGATGCGCGTCGCAATCATCGATTACGGTTCCGGCAACCTGCGGTCCGCCACCAAGGCGTTCGAGCGCGCCGCGCGCGAGGCGGGGATCGATGCTCACATCGACCTGACGGACAAGGCGGATGCGGTGGCGACGGCCGACCGGATCGTGCTGCCGGGGGTGGGCGCCTACGCCGACTGCCGCGCCGGGCTGGATGCCGTCCCGGGCATGTATGAGGCGCTTGTCGAGGCCGTCGAAGCGAAAGCCCGTCCCTTTCTGGGGATCTGCGTCGGCATGCAGCTGATGTCATCGCGCGGGCTGGAGAAGACGGTCACCGAGGGTCTCGGCTGGATCCAGGGCGACGTGACGGAAATGGAGCCTGCCGATCCAACGCTGAAAATCCCGCAGATCGGCTGGAATACGCTCGACCTGAAGCACCCTCACCCGCTGTTTGACGGCATCCCTACAGGTGAAGACGGCCTGCACGCCTATTTCGTGCATTCCTACCACCTGGCGGCTACTAATCCGAACGAAGTCCTCGCCACCACCGACTACGGCGGTCCGATGACCGCCTTCGTCGGACGGGACAACATGGCAGGCTCTCAATTCCACCCGGAAAAGAGCCAGACACTCGGTCTCGCACTGATCGCCAATTTCCTGCGCTGGAAGCCGTAAGCCATGATTCTCTTCCCCGCCATCGACCTCAAGGACGGCCAGTGCGTTCGCCTCAAGCTCGGCGACATGGCGCAGGCGACCGTCTACAACGCCGATCCCGCCGCCCAGGCGAAAGCCTTCGAAGACCAGGGCTTCGAGTGGTTGCATGTGGTGGACCTGAACGGCGCCTTCGCCGGTGAGAGCATCAATGGCGCCGCCGTCGACGCCATCCTGAAGGCGACGAAAAACCCGGTGCAGCTCGGCGGCGGCATCCGCACGCTCGAGCACATCGAGAGCTGGCTGTCGCGCGGGCTTTCCCGTGTCATTCTCGGCACCGTCGCCGTGCGCGATCCGGCGCTGGTGATCGAGGCCTGCAAGCGATTTCCCGGCAAGATCGCCGTCGGCATCGACGCCAAGGGCGGCAAGGTCGCCGTCGAGGGCTGGGCGGAAGCCTCTGAACTCGGCGTGATTGAACTGGCGAAGAAGTTCGAAGGCGCCGGCATCTCGGCGATCATCTACACCGACATCGACCGCGACGGCATTCTTGCCGGCATCAACTGGGACGCGACGCTGGAGTTGGCGGACGCGGTCTCCATTCCGGTCATCGCATCCGGCGGCCTCGCCTCCATGGACGATGTCCGGCGGATGCTGAAGCCCGACGCAGCACGGCTCGAAGGCGCCATCTCCGGACGTGCACTCTATGACGGCCGGATCGATCCGGGCGAAGCATTGGCGTTGATCAAGGCTCGCCAGGGAGAAGCCGCATGAGCCTCAAGGCCCGCGTCATCCCCTGTCTCGACGTCAAGGACGGCCGCGTCGTCAAGGGCGTCAACTTCGTCGATCTCATCGATGCCGGCGACCCGGTCGAGGCTGCCAAGGCCTATGATGCGGCCGGTGCCGACGAGCTCTGCTTCCTCGACATCACCGCCTCTTCCGACAATCGCGACACGATCTTCGACGTCGTCGCCCGCACCGCCGATCACTGCTTCATGCCGCTGACCGTCGGCGGCGGCGTGCGCGCCGTCGCCGATATCCGCAAGCTGCTGCTCGCCGGTGCCGACAAGGTGTCGATCAATTCGGCTGCGGTGAAGAACCCGGATTTCGTGGCCGAGGCCGCCGACAAGTTCGGCAACCAGTGCATCGTCGTCTCGATCGACGCGAAGAAGGTCTCGGCCACTGGTGAAACGGACCGCTGGGAGATCTTCACCCATGGCGGACGCCAGCCGACCGGCCTCGACGCCGTGGAATTTGCGGCGACGGTGGTGAACAAGGGTGCCGGCGAGCTGCTGGTCACCTCCATGGACCGCGACGGAACCAAGAGCGGCTATGACCTTGCCCTGACGCGGACGATTGCCGATGCCGTGCGCGTGCCGGTGGTCGCCTCCGGCGGCGTCGGAACGCTGGACGACCTCGTGGCAGGCATCCGGGATGGTCATGCCACAGCGGTTCTGGCCGCCTCGATTTTCCACTTCGGCACCTATACCGTGGAGGAGGCCAAGCGTTATATGGCCGACCACGGTATCGCGATGCGGCTGCACTGACGCCGACGGAGGCATGACATGAGCGGTTTTTCCCTGGCCGATCTGGAACAGATCGTCGCGACCCGGGCGCAGGCGTCTCCGGACCACTCCTGGACGGCGAAACTCGTTGCCGCCGGACAGACGAAAGCCGCCAAGAAGCTCGGCGAGGAAGCGGTGGAGACTGTCATCGCCGCCGTTTCGCAGGAACCTGCCGACCTCGTCTGCGAAAGTGCCGACCTCCTCTATCACCTGATGGTCGTATTGAATATCGCCGGCATTCCGCTGCAGGATGTGATGGACGAACTCCAGCGGCGGACGGTGCAATCCGGTCTGCAGGAAAAGGCAAGCCGGCAGTCATGACCGTGGCAACGCAACCCCTTGAAGGCCAGGACCAGCTGTCTAGCGCCAATTACTCGCCCTATCACCAGTTCAACTCGGAGCAGTGGGCCCGGTTTCGCGCAGACACCCCAATGACGCTGACGGCGGACGAAGTGGCGCGGCTGCGCTCCCTCGACGATCCGATCGACCTCACGGAGGTGCGGCGGATCTACCTCTCCCTGTCGCGGCTCTTGTCGGCCCATGTCGAAGCCTCCCAGCTGCTGTTCCAGCAGCGTAACCGCTTTCTAAGCATGTCGGACGTGGCGAAGACGCCCTTCGTCATCGGCATTGCCGGTTCGGTGGCCGTCGGCAAGTCGACAACTGCCCGCATCCTGCAGGAGCTTCTGGCGCGCTGGCCGTCCAGCCCGAAGGTCGATCTGATCACCACCGACGGCTTCCTCTACCCCAACTCCATCTTGCGACGGGAAGGCCTGATGGAACGCAAGGGCTTTCCGGAGAGCTACGACATCGGCGCATTGCTGCGCTTCCTCTCGGCGATCAAGGCCGGCGAGCCGAACGTCCGGGCGCCGCGCTATTCGCACCTTACCTATGACGTGTTGCCGGACGAATATACCGTCGTGGACCGGCCCGACATCCTGATCTTCGAGGGAATCAACGTCCTTCAATCGCGCGACCTACCGGCAGACGGCAAGATCGTGCCGATCGTCTCGGACTTCTTCGATTTCTCCATCTACATCGATGCGGACGAGACGCTGATCCACAACTGGTATGTTGAACGCTTCATGAAGCTGCGCCAGACCGCCTTCCGCGATCCCAACTCCTTCTTCAACCGCTACGCCACCATTGGCGAGGAGGCGGCGCGCGCGATCGCCGAGGGGTTGTGGGAAAACATCAACCTGAAGAACCTGCGGCAGAACATCCTGCCGACCCGCCCGCGCGCCGACCTGATCCTGCGCAAGGGCTCCAATCACTTGGTCGAGACGGTCGCTCTCAGGAAGCTTTAAGCTTCGCCGTCGCAGGGCCCGAAGCCGGCGTTTCGACGCGATATTGCCCAGACGGAGGCCGTGGCCATCAGTGCAGGGACAAGGACCCCCAGAGACGGGTATTTCATCGCCACCACGTGGTTCATCAGCGGGTACAACCAGCCGACTGCGAGCAGAAGCATAGGTACCAGCTGCCTCCTGCCCAGGACCAGAACCGCAATGGCAAGCGGGATGGCATCGTAGGTGTAGCCGTAGGGCGTGGCGCACAAGGCGAGGAGTCCGGTGACGGCAACTCTCACGTCGTGCTCCACCGGCATCGCTCCCCGCCACAGCCAGATCACGGCCGCGACCGCGATTGCGGTGAAAATACCCTGGACCAGATAAGCTGTCCCGAGCCCTGCGCCCAGTGATCGGGCAAGGGAGAAGGCCGTCATCGCATTCATCTGGTAGCCCTGCGGATATGGCGCCTCCAGGATTACCCGCATCATCGGATTGGTCTCGGAGAAGAACAGAAGCCAAGTGTCCCAGCCGAACAAGACACCACTCAGGACAACCATCGCAAGACCGGTAACGGTGGCTGAAGCCACGGCGCGATAGTTGCCGGCAGCCATCAGGCAAAAGGGAACCAGGATTCCCAGATGCGGCTTTACCGTGAGCAGGCCCAGAAACAGGCCACCCAGAAGAGGTCTCGTCGGTGCCAGCAACAGCCCGCCGAGAAGAAGCGAGCTCGTGAGTGCGCCATTCTGACCGAAGAGTACATTGAAGAGAACAGGTGGAGCCGTCAGCAGCAGCAACCGGTGCCAGCCTTTCAACCCAAGCCAGCCGGCGGCGACCAGGAGAAATGCCAGGGTCGCTCCCGTCCATGCCAGATAGGCCGGAAACACCGGCACCACGGCAAGCGGAGCGCCGACGAGAAGCATTGACGGGGGGTAGCTCCACTCCTGATCGAGCAACAACGGAGAAAGAAGCGCCCGCAAAGCGGGTCGATAGGCCTCTACATCAAAAAGATTAGCCACATGGCCCTCTAACGCCATGCGACCGCCGCCCCAGAGGTTGGTAAAGTCCCAGTACGGCAGCCTGCCTGTCATGACGGAAAGGCCGTTGCCGTCAAGCGTCCAAGCCAAACGGAGATAGTTGAGGCCGATCAGCGTGCCCGCCAACCACACAAGCGTCCCACTCAGAACGATAGATTTCGGTATTGCGACCGGCATGACCTCTCCCTGTTCGGTCAGATTACGTCACGCGCCTTAAGGTCAAGTTGATCCGGCCGCCGTTCTTCAAAAGCGTTGACGTGCCCGGATAGATCCGGTCGACGCCGTGGAAGCAGAGCCGGCCCTCGCCGCCGAGGACGACGACGTCGCCGCTCTGCAGCCGGAAGGAGCGAGTGGGGTCCTTCCGTTGCGTGCCGCCGACGCGGAACAGGCAGGTGTTGCCGAGGGAGATCGACAGGACCGGGGCAGCGAAGTCCGTTTCGTCCTTGTCCTGATGCAGCCCCATCCTGGCATCGTCGGAATAGAAGTTGACGAGGCAGGCCTGCGGCGGCTTCGGATAATCCAACACCTCCTCCCAAAGGCTCAGAAGTTCCTGCGGGATCGGGGGCCACGGTTTTTCCGTTACCGGGTGAACATCCTGATAGCGGTAGCCGCGCGCCTTGTCCGTCACCCAGCCGAGCGATCCGCAATTGGTCATGCGCACGGACATCGGCTTGCCGGTACCGGGCATCTCCGGGACATAGAGCGGGGCTTGCGCAACGACGGCGCGGACAAGCTCTACCAGATGCTCCTGTGCTGCCCGATCGAGCCGGCCGGGCAGATATCTGACGTCATTCGGGAGGTCGGCCACGTCACTACTCTCCCGTCGGTTTGCCGCGCATTTTCTTGATCCCGGCGCGGCCTGACTTCTCCTTCAGCCGGCGCTCGACGGAACCCTTGGTCGGCCGGGTGGCCCTGCGCGGCGGCGGCGGCGGCTCCGCCGCCTTGAGGATCAATTCCTTCAACCGCTCGCGCGCGTCCTCGCGATTGCGCTCCTGGCTGCGAAACCGGTTCGCCTCGATCATCAGGACGCCATCCTTCGACATCCGGCGGCCGGCGACTCGGGCCGCGTTCTCCTTGACGCGCTCGGGCAGGGACGGTGAGTTGAGGACATCGAAGAAAAGCTGAACGGCGGTCGAGACCTTGTTGACGTTCTGCCCGCCAGGGCCACCCGCCAGCACGAACTGTTCCGTCAGTTCCCAACCTGCGATCGTGATGCGGCTGCTGATGTGAAGGGGATTGCTGGCCATCGTTCGTCTCCGCCGTCTCTATCCCATAAACGCCGGAGGAAGGAAACCACCGGCCTGATCAGGCCGGCGGCATTGGTTTGATCGACGGTCCGTTATTGCGCCACGCTAAGCAGCACCGGGGCGGCATCGCGCACCCGGCTGTCGACGTGATCCTCGAACTTCTCGAAGTTGGCGATGAACATCGAGACCAGCTTCATTGCCTGGGCGTCGTAGGCATTGCCGTCGGACCAGGTGGAGCGAGGGTCGAGAATGGCCGAATCGACGCCATCGACCGCGACTGGAACCGCAAATCCGAAATTCGCATCCGTGCGGAACTGTGCGCCCTTGAGGTCTCCCGTCAGGGCCGCCGTCAGCAGCGCACGAGTCGCCTTGATTGGCATCCGGCGCCCGACGCCGTAAGCACCCCCGGTCCAGCCGGTGTTGACGAGCCAGCAATCGACGCCGTGACGATCGATCAGGTCGCGCAGCAGGTTGCCGTATTCAGCCGGATGACGCGGCATGAAGGGCGCTCCGAAGCAGGTGGAGAAGGTCGCTTCCGGTTCGGTGACACCCTTTTCCGTGCCGGCCACCTTGGCGGTGTAGCCGGACAGGAAGTGGTACATGGCCTGTTCCGGCGTCAGCCGGGCGATCGGCGGCATGACACCGAAGGCATCCGCCGTCAGCATGATGATCGTCTTCGGATGCGGGGCAAGCCCGGTCTCCGACGCGTTGGGAATGAAGTGCAGCGGATAGGCGCTACGGGTGTTTTCCGTCAGCGAGCCGTCCTCGAAATCCGGGACGCGGTTCTCGTCGAGGACGACGTTCTCCAGCACCGTTCCGAAACGACGGGTGGCGGCGTAGATTTCCGGTTCCGCTTCGGCCGAGAGCCGAATGGCCTTGGCGTAGCAGCCGCCCTCGAAATTGAAGATCCCGCTTTCGCCCCAGCCATGCTCGTCGTCGCCGATCAGGGTACGGCTCGGATCGGCAGACAGCGTCGTCTTGCCCGTTCCCGATAGACCGAAGAAGACGGCGGCGTCGCCATCGGGGCCGACATTGGCGGAGCAATGCATCGGCATGACGTGCTTTGCCGGCAGCAGGTAGTTCAGCACGGTAAAGACCGACTTCTTGTTCTCGCCGGCATAGGAGGTCCCGCCGATCAGCACGATGCCACGCGCCAGGTCACAGGCGATCACGGTCTCGGTGCGGCAGCCGTGCCGTGCCGGATCCGCCTTGAAGCTTGGGAGGTTGATGATCGTCAATTTCTGCGTGAAGGTCTCGAGCGTTGCCCGGCTCGGCCGGATGAGAAGGTTGCGAATGAAGAGCGCATGCCAGGCGAGCTCGGTCACCACGCGCGTCGGGAGAGCATTTTCAGGGTCGGCGCCACCGATCAGGTCCTGAATGTAGAGCGTCTTGGCGGCCGCATGCGCCAGCATGTCCTTGTGAAGGACGTCAAAGCGCTCCGGAGACATCGGCTTGTTGTTGTCCCACCAGATCACGTCTTCCGTGTTTTCGTCGCGGACGACGAACTTGTCCTTGGGGGAACGGCCGGTGTGCTGGCCGGTGACGGCGCGCAGGGCTCCATCCGCCGTCAACTCGGCTTCCCCGTTGCGGATGGCTTCCTCGTAGAGTTCCGTCTCCGAGAAGTTGTATTTGGCGCGGGAGACATCGGTAAAACCAATGGTCGAAATCCCGTTGGACGAATTGTAAAGTCCAAGCTCCTGCATATGCGCCTTCCTTCCCGTGGCATTGTCCTGCTGCACCAGTTAGCTTCGACGAGACCAAAGGGCAAGACCAGATAATGACAATAACGCAATGATATCAATATATTAATCGATTTAAAAAAATCTATTCCTATTTAAATCGGTTTAGTGTCTTTTTTAGTTTGCAGAGTCGAACAAGTGGAGCGGGGGCGCGTTGTCGTTGTAATCCGCGGCAAAGCCTCTATCTTTGCCACAATTTGTTCCACCTTTAGACTCACAACGCGCTTCGGCATTCGCCGGACCTGGCTGGGGACATTCCAGGAGATGCGCAGAGATGGTGATGGAGACGGAGAGCATGCAGACAATCGCGCTCGTGGACGACGATCGCAACATCCTCACTTCGGTATCGATTGCGCTTGAAGCAGAAGGCTACAAGGTCGAGACCTACACTGATGGTGCGTCCGCACTTGACGGCCTCCTTGGGCGGCCGCCGCAACTGGCAATCTTCGACATCAAGATGCCACGCATGGACGGAATGGAACTGTTGCGACGGCTTCGGCAGAAGTCCGACATCCCGGTGATCTTCCTGACGTCAAAGGACGAGGAGATCGACGAGCTGTTCGGCCTGAAGATGGGAGCGGATGATTTCATCACCAAGCCGTTCTCGCAACGCCTGCTGGTGGAGCGCGTCAAGGCGATCCTGAGGCGCGCCAGCGCCCGCGAGACCCAAGGGTCCGGCACCGGCGCCAAGACGGCAAGCGACGCCCAGCAGGCAAGAACCCTTGATCGCGGACAACTGGCCATGGACCAGGAGCGGCACACCTGCACCTGGAAAGGCGAGCCTGTGACGCTGACGGTGACGGAGTTCCTGATCCTTCACTCGCTTGCCCAGCGGCCAGGCGTGGTCAAGAGCCGCGACGCTCTGATGGATGCCGCCTACGACGAGCAGGTCTACGTGGACGACCGGACGATCGACAGCCACATCAAGCGGCTGCGGAAGAAATTCAAGATGGTTGACGTGGACTTCGATATGATCGAAACGCTCTACGGGGTCGGCTACCGCTTCCGGGAAGCTGCATAGGCAAGTCGGCACGGCCGACAGGAGAGCGAGCACCCATCAAGGTGCGCAGCCGGTCCTGCGAAAGGACTATTGGTGGCAGATCGACTGCTTGACGATGACATTGCTGATGGGGTGGACGACGATGGACAGCGCGCGTCTGGACGCGTTTGGTCTCATCCCTTCACGATGATCCGCAGGGTGTTCGGACACGCCGTCTTTTCAAGCCTCACCCGCCGGATCCTGTTCTTCAACATCGCGGCGACCGTCGTTCTGGTGGGCGGTATCCTCTATCTCAACCAGTTTCGAGAGGGGCTGATCGACGCCCGGGTCGAAAGCCTGCTGACACAGGGCGAGATCATCGCCGGCGCGATTTCGGCCTCTGCTTCGGTCGACACCAATTCGATCACGATCGACCCTGAGAAGCTGCTCGAGCTGCAGGCGGGGCAAAGCATCACGCCCGTTCCTAACGACGAGGACCTCGATTTTCCGATCGATCCCGACCGTGTCGCGCCGGTGCTTCGGCGGCTGATTTCTCCGACACGCACCCGGGCCCGGCTGTTCGACGCGGACGCCAACATGCTGCTCGATTCCCGCCACCTCTATTCCCGCGGCCAGGTGCTGCGCTACGATCTGCCGCCGGTTGAACAGGAGACGACGAGCTGGAGCGACTGGTCCGTTGGTCTGTTCAACCGCATGCTGCAGCAGAGCAATCTTCCGCTCTACAAGGAAGCGCCCGGCGGCGACGGCTCCATCTATCCGGAGGTGATGAATGCGCTGACCGGCGTGCGCGGTGCGGTCGTCCGCATCACCGATCGTGGCGAGTTGATCGTCTCCGTCGCGGTTCCGGTGCAGCGGTTCCGGGCCGTGCTGGGGGTGCTCCTCCTGTCGACGCAGGCGGGTGACATCGACAAGATCGTCCATGCGGAGCGGCTTGCGATCATGCGGGTGTTCGGGGTCGCGACCCTCGTCAACATCCTCCTGTCGCTGCTTCTGTCCTCGACCATCGCCAATCCGCTGCGGCGGCTCGCGGCCGCCGCCATCCGCGTGCGGCGTGGCGCCAAGCAGCGCGAAGAAATCCCCGATTTCGCTTACCGCCAGGACGAGATCGGCAATTTGTCGATCGCACTGCGCGAAATGACCACCGCGCTCTACGACCGGATCGACGCGATCGAGAGCTTCGCCGCCGACGTCAGCCACGAGCTCAAGAACCCCCTGACCTCGCTGCGCAGCGCAGTGGAAACTTTGCCGCTGGCGAAAACGGAAGAATCGAAGCAGAGACTGACGGAGATCATCTTCCACGATGTGCGCCGGCTCGACCGCCTGATCAGCGATATTTCGGATGCCTCGCGGCTCGATGCGGAACTCGCCCGTTCGGATGCGGCGCCCATCGACATGCAGGTCCTGCTGCGCAACATGGTCGATATTTCTCGCCAGATCCGCAGCGGCCGCAAGGTTGTGCAAATCGAGCTCAGCATAGACGCCAAGCCGGCCGGAAAGGCCTCTTTCATCGTCAATGGCCACGATCTCCGGCTGGGGCAGATCGTCACCAACCTCATCGAGAATGCGCGCTCCTTCGTTCCGGACCAGGGCGGGCAAATCCTCATCCGGCTCTACCATTTCCGCGGTCGCATCAACGTCCAGATCGATGACAACGGCCCCGGGATCCAGGCCGAAGACATCGACCGGATCTTCGAACGTTTCTACACGGACCGGCCAGAAGGCGAGAGCTTCGGGCAGAACTCCGGCCTCGGCCTTTCGATCAGCCGGCAGATCGCCGAGGCCCACGGCGGAACGCTGAGGGCCGAGAACAACACCGATCCGAAGACCGGCGAGATCATCGGCGCACGGTTCACGCTGTCGCTGCCACCCGCCGGCCGCGCCGATGCCTGACCCGGTCAACATCCATGCCACCGCGATCGTCGTGGGCGAAGCAGGCCTGCTGTTCGTCGGCCCTTCCGGGATCGGAAAATCCTCAATGGCGCTGCAGTGTCTGGCCACAGCAAGACGGGCCGGATGGAGTGCCGCGCTCGTTGCCGATGACCAGGTCTTCGTCTCGCAAAGCAGCGGGAGACTGGTTGCCGCCCGGCCTGCTGCCATTGCCGGACTGATCGAGATCCGCGGCAGCGGCATCGCGGCAATCGCGAGCATCCCGGAGGCGCCCCTGCATCTGGCAATCCTCCTGGTGGACCCGCTTACAGCCGAACGTCTGCCGGATCTGGAACAGACCTATCCGATCCCCGGGCACGGCGACCTTCCCCAGCTCCTGCTGGTCAAAGATCACCGGGAGCCGCTCGCGGCCATCGCGGCACTTCATCCCGGGATCGGTATACCGACGACATTGTGAAAGGGACCACTCGTATTTTTGACTTGCACTTCAGCGTTACATGGCGAAGATGGCGTCCCACCGCTGGACGGCCCTTGTGCATTGCGATAGGGGCAACAGGTTTCCATAGCAGGGGGAGTTCATGATCGGAGTAGTGCTTGTCACCCATGGCAAGCTGGCTGAGGAGTTTCGACATGCCGTGGAGCATGTCGTCGGACCGCAGAGATGCATCGAAACGGTCTCGATCGGCCCGGAAGATGACATGGACCAGCGGCGCCAGGACATTGTCGATGCGGTAGAGCGCGCCGATGACGGCCATGGTGTCATCATCCTCACAGACATGTTCGGCGGCACGCCATCCAACCTTTCGATTTCGGTGATGGCGAGCGGCCGCGTCGAAGTAATTGCCGGCGTCAACCTGCCGATGCTCATCAAGCTCGCCGGCGTCCGTGGCGATAACGATATGGACAAAGCGCTCGCGGAGGCCTCCGACGCGGGGCGCAAATACATCAACGTCGCCAGCCGCGTTCTCAGCGGCAAGTAACCTGAAAGCATCATGCCCCCCCTGACCCGCGAGCTTCTGATCATCAACAAGCGCGGCCTGCATGCGCGTGCTTCCGCGAAATTCGTCCAAACCGTCGGCCGCTTCGATGCCGTGGTCGCCGTCAGCCGCGATGGCATGACCGTCGGGGGCATGTCGATCATGGGATTGATGATGCTGGCGGCCAGTCCCGGATGCAGCGTCGAGGTCAGCGCCTCGGGGCCGCAGGCGACGGAGGCCCTGGACGCGATCGAACAGCTCATCGCCAACAGGTTCGGCGAAGAGGCTTAACCTTCCAGACATAAAGATATAAACACTTCTTTATGTCCCGTTGCGTCCTGTTCGCAAGACTGATAAACCGGCTCTCGAATGACGATGGGCGGTGCTTGATGACTGGCACCGGCAACTTCCAGCTGGAGAGCTTCATGAGCATTGAGAAAGACTACATTGTCGCCGATATCGGGCTTGCCTCCTACGGTCGCAAGGAACTCGACATTGCCGAGACGGAAATGCCCGGCCTGATGGCCTGCCGCGAGGAATTCGGCGACAGCAAGCCCTTGAAGGGCGCCCGGATCTCCGGATCGCTGCACATGACCATCCAGACGGCCGTGCTGATCGAGACGCTGAAGGTGCTCGGCGCCGACATCCGCTGGGCATCCTGCAACATCTTCTCCACCCAGGACCATGCGGCAGCGGCGATTGCCGAAAGCGGCGTTCCGGTGTTCGCGGTCAAGGGCGAAAGCCTCACGGAATACTGGGAATACACCGACAAGATCTTCCAGTGGTCCGATGGTGGCGTCACCAACATGATCCTCGACGACGGCGGCGACGCAACGATGTACATCTTGCTCGGCGCCCGTGCCGAAGCCGGTGAAGACGTGCTGATCAACCCGAGCTCGGAAGAAGAAGAGATCCTGTTCGCGCAGATCAAGAAGCGCCTGCAGGCCTCGCCTGGCTGGTTCACGAAGCAGCGCGACGCCATCAAGGGCGTTACCGAAGAGACGACGACCGGCGTCCACCGCCTCTATGAGCTCAGCAAGAAGGGCCTCCTGCCCTTCCCGGCCATCAACGTCAACGACAGCGTGACGAAGTCGAAGTTCGACAACAAGTACGGCTGCAAGGAATCGCTGGTCGACGGCATTCGCCGCGGCACCGACGTGATGATGGCCGGCAAGGTCGCCGTCGTCTGCGGCTATGGTGACGTGGGCAAGGGTTCCGCCGCATCGCTGGCTGGCGCCGGCGCGCGCGTCAAGGTCACGGAAGTCGATCCGATCTGCGCCCTGCAGGCGGCGATGGACGGCTTCGAAGTCGTCGTGCTCGAGGATGTCGTCGACAGCGCCGACATCTTCATCACCACGACCGGCAACAAGGACGTCATCCGTCTCGACCACATGCGCGCCATGAAGGACATGGCGATCGTCGGCAACATCGGCCATTTCGACAACGAGATCCAGGTTGCGGCGCTCAAGAACCTCAAATGGACCAACGTCAAGCCGCAGGTCGACATGGTCGAGTTCCCCAAGGGCAACCGCATCATCCTGCTGTCGGAAGGCCGCCTGCTGAACCTTGGCAATGCGACCGGTCACCCGTCGTTCGTCATGTCGGCCTCGTTCACCAACCAGGTCCTGGCGCAGATCGAGCTGTTCACCAAGCAGAGTGAATACAAGAACGACGTCTACATCCTGCCGAAGCACCTCGACGAAAAGGTCGCGCGCCTCCACCTCGCCAAGCTCGGTGTCAAGCTGACGGAGCTTTCCGAAGAGCAGGCCGGCTACATCGGCGTATCGAAGTCGGGCCCGTTCAAGGCGGACCACTACAGGTACTAAACTACCCATCGCTATCCACAACATATTGATGATCGCGGCCTTGACCAAGGCCGCGATTTCTTTTTTGCCCGCAGCCTTCCCGACGATTCCCTAAGCAAGTATTCTGTCAGACATCGAATCGCACCTGCTTCGGGCAAGGGCGATGTGGGATGTCTTGTCGATGATGCGGCAAAGAGACGGAGACAGACCGGGAATGTCGGTAAACCAAAAGAACCTCCTTCAGGAGGCAAGTTCCTGCGGCGGCGAAAGCAGCGGGAATAATGTCTCCACGGCCTCAGGCGTGCGCAACCGGTTGCGCATTCGCCTTGCCGTGCGCGCCCTTCTGGCCGGCAGCGCGTTTGCCGGCGGCGCACACGGCGTTCTGGCCCAGGAAGCAGGTCCGGCGGCCGTCAAACTCTTCACCTCCACCGAAGTCATCGTCTCCTCCTTGGTCGTCGGCGCCCTCGGCGCTGCACTCCTCTCCGTTCTCTGGCTGGTGCGCCAGCGCGGCAACATGGAGAGCGAAACCCAGGAGATGCGCAGCGCGCTTACGGATGCACGGCAGCAGATTTCGAAATACGAGGCGTTGATTGCCGACAAGAACCGGCGGATCGTCATCTGGGACGGTGCAACCTCGAAGCCCGAATTCCTTGGCCAACTGCCGGTGGAAACGGGTGCGCCGCAGCAGGACCGGGAGTTTCTCGCCTTTGGCCGCTGGCTCAGGCCCGGCTCGGCCAGCGAACTGGAGCGAACCATCGAGACGCTGCGCAGCGATGCGCACAGTTTCGACATGGTGGTCGAGACGAACCGCGACGAAATCCTCGAGGTGCAGGGGCGGGTTTCCGGCGGCCGAGCTTTCGTCCGATTCATCGCGTTGAACAACCTGCGGGCGGAGCTGGCGGAGCTCAAGATCGAGCGCGAGCGCCTGCAGGGCTCGATAACCCTGTTTCAATCGCTCATGGATGCGATCGAGCAGCCGGTCTGGCGACGCGACAACGCCGGCCGCCTCGCCTGGGTCAACCATGCCTACAGCGATGCCGTTGACGCGATTGCGCCGGCCCATGCCATTGACGAAGGACGCGAATTCCTCGGCACCGTCGCCCGCGAGAAGATCCGCGCCAGCGTGACTCCCGATTCCCCCTATCATGACCGCGTCTCGACCGTGGTTCACGGCAACCGTACCATTTACGAGATCGTTGACGTCGTGGCGGCAAGCGGCTCGGCCGGAATGGCCATCGACGTGTCGGAAGCCGAGGCGGTCCGGGAAGAATTGAAGCGCACCCTGCGCAGCCATGCCGAGACGCTCGATCACCTGGCAACGCCGGTTGCCATCTTCGACCGCGACCGGCGCCTGCAGTTCTACAACCAGGCATTCGTGTCCCTCTGGGCTCTCGATCTCTCCTTCCTGGATTCCCGGCCCGACAACAACGAACTCCTCGATCGCCTGCGCGGCGAAAACAAGCTTTCCGAGCCGCTCAACTGGCGGGTTTGGAAGGAGGAGGCACTGTCGGTCTATCAGGCCCTGGATACCAAGACCGACCTCTGGCACCTGCCGCAAGGGCAGACGCTGCGCGTGATCGCCACCGCGCATCCGCAAGGCGGCGCCACCTGGGTGTTCGAGAACCTCACCGAACAGGTCGATCTCGAGACCCGCTACAATACGCTCGTGATGGTGCAGGGCGAAACGATCGACCATCTTTCCGAAGGTGTTGCGGTGTTCGGGCCCGACGGCCGCATCCGGCTGTCGAACCCGGCGTTCCGGGCCCTTTGGGGCATCACCGCCGAACAGGCGAAGCCCGGTGTCCACATCCGCGCCATAGAGGAAGCCTGCGCGCCGTCCTACGACCAACCCGACGGCTGGCGGCGCTTCGGCCAAATGCTGACGAATTGCGATGACGAGAGACCGTCGCTGCAAGGTACGCTGGAACTCTTCTCCGGCCTGATCCTCGACTACGCGGTGACGCCGCTGCCGAACGCGCAGACGATGCTGACCTTCGTCGACATGACCGCCAGTGCCAGCGCCGAACGGGCTCTGATGGAGAAGAACGAAGCTCTCCGACGGGCAGACGAGATCAAGAACGATTTCGTCCAGCATGTGTCCTACGAACTGCGCTCGCCTCTGACCAACATCATCGGTTTCACCGACCTCCTGAAGACGCCGGGTGTCGGGCCGCTGAACGAGCGCCAGGCTGAGTATATCGGACACATCTCCACCTCGTCGTCGCTCCTGCTGACCATCGTCAACGACATCCTCGATCTCGCGACGGTCGATGCGGGTATCATGCAGCTCGACTACGAAGAGATCAGCATCGACGATCTTCTCGACGACGTGGCGATGCAGATCGCCGACCGGCTGCAGGAGAACCAGATGACCCTGGAGATCACGGCACCGCAGGGGATCGGCTCGATCGTCGCCGACCCTCAGCGGCTGAAGCAGATCCTGCTCAAGCTCCTGACCAATGCCACCAATTTTGCACCGGAAGGCAGCTCTATCACCCTCACCTGCCGGCGCGACGCGACTGACGTATATTTCTCGGTCTCGGACAGCGGACCGGGGATTCCGCAGGACATGCTGAGCACCATCTTCAACCGCTTCTCCTCGACACCGCGCGGCGGCAAGCGGAGCGGCGCTGGGCTTGGCCTGTC
The DNA here is from genome assembly GCF_056530405.1 of Rhizobium sp. PK7-22. NCBI lineage: Bacteria > Pseudomonadati > Pseudomonadota > Alphaproteobacteria > Hyphomicrobiales > Rhizobiaceae > Rhizobium > Rhizobium sp. PK7-22. The sequence goes on along the minus strand of NZ_CP096514.1, from coordinate 648,702 downwards.
GATTGTGGAAAGCTTCGTGCAACTGCACAAGGGCGAGGTGAGGATCGAAAGCCGACCCGGCGCCGGCACCACCGTCAGCTGCCGCATTCCAAGCGCCGTCACCATGCGCACCATCGCCGCGGCCGAATGAACGACGCCGACCCGATCACCGTCAATCTGCCTGATGAGGCGGCCACCATCCGGCTCGGCGAAGATCTTGCACTGGCCTTGAGACCGTGCGATTGCCTGGCGCTTTCCGGAGACCTGGGCGCCGGCAAATCCACCCTGGCACGGGCGCTGCTGCGGGCGATCGCCGACGACGAGGCGCTGGAGGTCCCCTCGCCGACCTTCACGCTGGTGCAGAGCTACGAGCTACGCATTCCCGTTTCCCATTTCGACCTCTATCGACTCGGCGACGCATCCGAGCTCGACGAGCTCGGTCTCGACGAGGCGCTGGCCTCCGGCATCTGCCTCGTCGAATGGCCGGAGATGGCGGAGTCCCTTCTGCCCCAGGATCGCCTGACGCTACGGCTCGGACACGAGGGGCACGGACGAATTGCCCGTTTTGAGGGTCCGGCGGCGGCGTTGAAGCGCATCCAACGGTCCCTCGACATCCGCAAGAGGCTGGAGGGCTGGGGTTATCCGGTAGCCAGACGCCGCTACCTGACCGGCGACGCGTCGGTACGGGCCTATGAGACCATCCATCCTGCCGACGGATCCACCGCGATCCTGATGGACTGGCCGCGACAGCCGGAGGGGCCGGCCGTGCTCGACGGCAAGCCCTACCCGAAGGTCGCGCATCTGGCCGAGGACGCCTCCCCCTTCGTCGCCATTTCCGAGTACCTCCGCAGCATCGGCCTGGCGGCGCCGGAGGTGCTCGAAGCGGATGTCGACGAGGGCATCCTGCTCCTCGAGGATTTCGGCGCCGATGGCGTTCTGGATGCAGACGGCAAGCCGATCCCCGAGCGGTATCGCGAGTGTGTCGCCTGCCTTGCCTATCTCCATGCACGACCGGCGCCGCGGGAGCTGCCGGCAGGTGCCGGACGGCTCCACCACATTCCCGACTTCGACCCCGTTGCCATGACCATGGAGGCCCGGCTGCTCGTCGACTGGCATCTGCCCTGGAAGCGCGGCAATCCGGCGACCGAGGCCGAACGTCAGGACTATCACGATATCTGGCAGGCTCTGATCTCGGAGCTGAAGACGGCCGAGACCAACCTGCTGCTGCGGGATTTCCACTCGCCCAACATCATCTGGCGGGAACACGAGCAGGGCGTGAAGCGGGCCGGCCTCATCGACTTCCAGGACGCGATGATCGGCCCGACAGCCTATGACCTCGCCTCCATCGTACAGGATGCTCGCGTCGACATTCCCGCGCCACTTGCCGAGACAATGATGGCCGACTACCTGGCACTTCGCCATCAGCAAGGTCCGTTCGACGAAGCCGCCTTCCTCAAGGCCTTCGCGATCATGTCGGCCCAGCGCAACTGCAAGCTCGCCGGCCTCTGGGTGCGGCTGATGCAGCGCGACGGCAAGCCGGGCTACATGAAGCACATGCCCCGCACGCTCTCCCATCTGGCGACGGCGCTGCAGCACGAGGCGCTGGCGCCGCTCAGGGCCTGGTGCCGGGCGGCCGGAATAGCGCTACCCGAATCAGGAGCCCTGCTTTAGAAAGCATGGCATGAAGATCACCCAGGCCATGGTGCTGGCAGCGGGTCTTGGAACCCGCCTGCGACCGATCACCGACAGCATGCCGAAACCGCTGGTGCGCGTCGCCGGCAAGCCAATGATCGACTATGCGCTCGACGCGCTGGCCGAGGCGGGCGTGGATCACGCCGTCGTCAACGTCCATCACTTCGCCGACCAGATGGAGGCGCATCTTGCCGCCTACCCCGGGATCGAGATCCAGGTTTCGGACGAGCGCGACCAGCTGATGGATTCCGGCGGCGGGCTGGTGAAGGGGCTGAGGCTGCTTCAGCCCGGTCCGCTCTTCGTGATGAACGCCGATCTGTTCTGGGTCGGCGAGCCTTCCGGACAGCCGACCAGCCTGCAGCGGCTAGGCGATGCCTTCGATCCCGAAACCATGGACATGCTGCTCCTCTGCGTGCCGCTGGAGAAAACCACCGGCCACAACGGCAAGAAGGACTTCCAGCTGGACGACGCAGGGCGGCTCAGCCGCTACACGGACGGCACGCAGCCGCTTGTCTATGCGGGCGCCATCGCCATGCATTCGGCCTTGTGTGCCGATGCGCCCAAGACCCCGTTCAGCCTAAACCGCTATTTCGACCAGGCGATCGCGAAGGGCCGGCTGTACGGGTTGGTCCTCGACGGCCATTGGCTGACCGTGGGCACGCCAGAGGCGCTTGACGAGGCGGAGACGGTGCTCGCCCGCTTTGCCGCCGGCGCATGACGATGGACGCGCGCCGCCAGAAACGCATCTTCACCATTCCTGCGGGAACGCCCTTCCTCAAGACGCTGGCGGCGGCGCTCTGCGACGGTCGCCTCAGCGAGGGGTTCCGCCATGATCCCGCGGATCCGCTGTCGCTCGCCAATGTCACGATCTTCGTTCCGACGCGGCGGTCGGCCCGCGTGCTGCGCTCGGAATTCGTCGATCTTCTCGGCGGCCGCTCCGCGATCCTGCCGGTCATCCGTCCGCTCGGCGAGACCGAGGACGACAGCGGCTATTTCGATCTCGCAGCGCCTGAGGAAATGGACCTCGCCATGCCGATCGGCGGGGTGGCGCGGCTGCTGGAGCTCGGCCGGTTGATTCTCGCCTGGCGAAACCGCCTGCCGCAGGTGGTGATCGACATCCATTCCGATTCGCCGCTGGTGGCGCCTGCAAGCCCGGCGGACGCCATCTGGCTTGCCCGTTCGCTGGCCGAACTCATCGATTCCGTGGAGACGGAAGAGCGGGACTGGACGGACCTCGGCAACCTCGACACGGCCGAGCATGCCCTCTGGTGGCAGCTGACGGCGGAATTCCTGTCGATCGCCAGCGCCTTCTGGCCGGCGCGGCTTGAGGAGCTGCGGCGCTCCTCGCCTGCCCGTCACCAGGCGGCGCTGCTGCGTGGCGAAGCCCGGCGGATCGCGGAGCGGGAGCACAAGGGGCCGGTGATCGTTGCCGGTTCGACCGGCTCGGTGCCTGCTGCCGCCGATCTGATCGCCGCCATTTCCGCCCTGCCTCAGGGGTCCGTGGTTCTGCCCGGCCTCGACCTTCACATGCCGGACGACCAATGGGCAATGATCAGCACGGAGGGCGTGGACGGCAGGATCGATCCGTCGAGCCGCAGCCACCCGCAGTTCGGACTGTCGCGCCTGCTTGGCAAGCTCGGCGTCGACCGCAGCGAGATCGAAGCGCTGGGCTCGCTTGCTCCCGATCTCGATCTGCGGGCAAAAACGCTGTCGCAGGCGCTGATCCCGGCGGCGGCCACCGACCAATGGAGCCGCTGGCGCCAGGAGGTCGACCGGCTGGCGCTGCAGGAGGCCTTCGCCGACGTTTCCATGATCGAAGCGGCCAACGAGCGTGAAGAGGCCGTGGCGATCGCGATCGCCCTTCGCCTGGCGCTCGAGACCCCCCGGGCGGACGGGCGCGAATCACAGGCGGCGCTGATCACCCCGGACCGGACACTCGCCCGGCGGGTGACGGCCGAACTGTCGCGCTTCGGCATCGTTGCCGACGACACGGCAGGCACGCCCCTCTCGGCAACGCCGCAGGGCACGCTGGTGCAACTGCTCCTGGAAGCCACGCTTCGGCCCGGCGATCCCGTGGCAATCACCTCGCTGCTCAAGCATCCGCTGCTGCGGCTCGGCATGGATCGGGAGCAGCTGCGGGAGGCCGCCGAGGCGCTGGAAATCCTCGCATTGCGTGGCGGCCGCGGCGACATGGACATCTCCGCGCTGGAGCCGCTGCTGCACGAACAGCGGGCAGCCCAGACGACAGACCGTCATCCGCCACAATGGCGGCTGGCGCTTTCGCACGAGGCCTTCGAGACGGCAGAGAGGCTGGCGCAGCGCCTCGCTGCCGCCATCGAGCCTCTGGCGAGCGCCTTCCTGGCGCGGCGGGCCGATGGCCGGGGCATGACGGCGAAACTCGCCCTTTCCGACTGGGCGGGCCGCACCGGGCGCGCGCTGGAGGCGCTTTGCGTTGATGAAACCGGCGACCTCTCGCCTCTCTGGTCCGGCGAAGCCGGCGAACGTCTGGCATCGCTGCTGGGAGAGGTGATCGAGACAGACGGCCAGATGGAGGCGGACGGGCCGCAGTGGATCGACATCGTCCAGGCGCTGGCAACCGGCGAAGCGGTCAAGCCACGCTCCCTCAGCCACCCGCGCGTCTTCATCTTCGGCACGCTCGAGGCGCGGCTGCAGAGCGTCGACACGATGATCCTCGGCGGGCTGAACGAGGGCTCCTGGCCGGGGCAGACGGTCAACAATCCCTTCCTGTCGCGGACAATGAAGACGGAGATGGGGCTGGAGCCGCCCGAGCGGCGGATCGGGCAGCTGGCGCATGATTTCGAGATGGCAAACGGCACCCGGCAGCTGATCTATTCGAGGTCGCTGCGGCAGGGATCGACCCCCACGGTCGCCTCAAGGTGGCTGCAACGGCTGCTGGCGCTCTGCGGCGACGATCTCGCCGGCAGTCTGCGGGCCCGGGGCAATCAGTACCGCCAGTGGGCAAACGCGATCGATGCGGGCGACAACCAGAGCCCGGCGCGGCGTCCGTCGCCCAAGCCTCCGGCCGATCTGCAGCCCACGAAATACTCCTTCAGCGAGGTCGCCCGGCTGCGGCGCGATCCCTATTCCATCTATGCCCGGCGGATCATGCGGCTCGATCCGATCGCCGCCTTCAATGCGGATCCGGGAGCGGCGGATCGGGGCACGCTCTATCACGCCATCATCGACCGCTATACACGCGAGGGCCATGTGCCCGGCACACCGGTGTCGCTGGAGGCCATGCGGCGGATCATCGACGAACTCTTCGACGCCGAACAGCTGCCGGCGCATATCGACCGGGTCTGGCGGCCACGCGTGGTCGAGGTGGGCAAGGCATTTTTGCGCTGGGAGGCGCAGCGGGCGCCGGACATCCGGAGCAGTGTCACCGAATGCGGCGCCGGCTGGGATATCCCGGGCGCCGGCATCCGCCTGACCGGGATTGCCGACCGCATCGACATCAAGGGCTCGGGACTGGCGACCATCATCGACTACAAGACCGGCTCCAATCCTTCACCGTCGCAGGCGCGGTCGCTTCTCGACCCGCAGCTTTCCCTGGAGGCCGCCGCGCTGCGGGCCGGCGCCTTCAAATCCATCGGCGCCATCGAGCCAGACGAACTGCTCTACGTGCGGCTGAAACCGGGGGAGCGCTTCAAATGCGAGGCCGTCAACAACGAGGCCGCCAAGAACGGCAAGTCGGCGCTCGACCTCGGTGACGACGCGGTGGAGCAGCTGACGAAGTTCGTGGCGCTGCTGCGCAGTGGCGAAGCCGGCTTCGCGTCACGGCTCGTGCCCTTCATGCAGAGCGACTACGGCGGCGACTACGACCATCTGGCGCGGGTCGCGGAATGGTCGACGGCCGACGACGAGGAGGGCGAGCCCGATGAATGACGCTCTGCCTGCAGGCGATGAGCCGCTCCACTGGCTCGACTGGACGACACTGCAGCAATCGCTGGCGTCGGATCCCGTCAGTTCCGCCTGGGTTTCGGCCAATGCCGGGTCGGGAAAGACACATGTGCTGACGCAGCGGGTGATCCGGCTGCTGCTCTCCGGCTGCCGCCCCTCCTCCATCCTCTGCCTCACCTATACCAAGGCGGCAGCCTCCGAAATGTCCAACCGGGTATTCCAGCGGCTGGCGGAATGGGCGGTGCTGGACGACGCGGCGCTGACTCAGAGGATTGCGGCCATCGAAGGTGGTGAGCCGGATTCGCTGAAGCTTGCAGAAGCCCGACGGTTGTTTGCCAAGGCGCTGGAAACGCCGGGTGGACTGAAGATCCAGACCATCCACGCCTTCTGCGAGGCGCTGCTGCACCAGTTTCCGCTGGAGGCCAATGTCGCCGGCCACTTCTCCGTCCTCGACGATCGCTCTGCCTCCGCGCTGCTTGCAGAGGCGCGCCGGTCGCTGCTGACGGCGACGTCGGCGGAAGACGATCCAGCGCTTGCCGAGGCCTTTGCGCATGTGCTCGACCTCGGCGACGAGTTTGGTCTCGAGACGCTTCTCGGCGACATCATCGCCCGGCGCACGGCGATCCGCCGCTTCCTCGCCCATGCACAAGCGCAGGGGGGGATCGATCCGGCGCTGCGGCAGGCCTGGGGTCTGCCGCTGGACGCGACGGAGGCAACCGTTGCCGCGGGCTATTGGCCGCTCGCCGGCCTCTCCGGCGGCACGCTGGCGAGCTATCTGCAGCTGGCGGACGAGAAAGGCGGCTCCAAGGTTCAGGCCGTCGCTTACGAACTGCGGCTCTGCGAGAAGGAAGCGGATCCCGGGGTTCGCGCCCGCATCCTCGACGGCCTTTTTCTCACCAAGGACGGCAAGCCGAAGGCCGACGCCTCGCTGATCGCCAAGAAGATGCTCGACGCAGCGCCCATGCTGGCCGAGGCCGTCGAGCAGGCGCGGACGCATGTGGTCGAGTGCCGCAACCGGTTGCGGATCATGCGCATGCTGACAGCGACCAAGGCGGCGCTGATGCTGGCGGAGCGACTGAACGATGACTATGAGGACCTGAAGCGCCAGCGCAGCCTGCTCGACTTCGAGGACCTGATCGCCAAGACGGCGGACCTTTTGACCCGCGACGGCGTCGGTGCCTGGGTGCACTACAAGCTTGACCAGGGAATCGACCACATTCTCGTTGACGAGGCCCAGGACACGAGCCCGGTGCAGTGGACGGTGATCAAGTCGCTGGCGGAGGATTTCTACTCCGGCCGCAGCGCTCGGGAGATCCGCCGGACGATCTTTGCCGTTGGCGACGAGAAGCAGTCGATCTACTCGTTCCAGGGCGCCCGGCCGGAGCGTTTCGCCGAGGAGCGCATCCGCACCGAAAAGGATGTCCGAGCGAGCGGCCAGGGGTTCAATCCGGTGCGCCTGCCCCTTTCCTTCCGCTCGACCGCCGACGTGCTGGCCGCGGTCGACCAGGTGTTTTCGCTGGCGGAGAACGCGCGCGGCCTCACCTTCGGCGGCGAGCCGATCGTGCATCGGTCGAACCGCAACGGCCATCCCGGCGCTGTCGATCTCTGGGACGTCGTGGTGCCGGAGGTGGCGGATGCCGGCGAAGACTGGACCGCGCCATTCGACGCCACGCCGGACAAGGCACCCTCGGCCATTCTCGCCACCCGTATCGCCCATCGCGTCGGTGAGATGATCGGCCGGGAGACGATCATCGAGAAGGGCGTCGAACGGCCGATCGAGCCCGGCGACATCCTGGTGCTGGTGCGCAAGCGGGACGCCTTCGTCAATGCGCTGACGCGTGCGCTGAAGCGACGCGACAACATCCCCGTCGCCGGTGCCGACCGGCTGCGGCTCACCAGCCATATCGCCGTTCAGGATCTCCTGGCGCTCGGCCGTTTCCTCGTGCTGCCGCAGGACGACCTCTCGCTTGCGGCCCTGCTGAAGAGCCCGATGTTCAATTTCTCCGAAGAGGATGTCTTCGAGGTGTCGGCGCTGCGGCCGGAGGGCGCATCCGTCTGGCAGCATCTCGTGCAGCTTTCGGACGAGCAGCCGCTGCGCTTTTCACAGGCCGTCCGGGATCTGCGGCACCTTCTGGCGCTATCGCGGCGGATGAGCCCGCATGATCTCTTTGCCCGCGTTCTCGGCGCGCTCGGCGGCCGGCGCAAGTTCCTCGGCCGGCTCGGCACGGAAGCCGCCGATATCCTCGACGAATTCCTAACCTTTGCGCTCGATCACGAGGGAAAAGGCCTGCCGGGCCTGCAATCCTTCGTCTCGACACTGGAGATGGAAGCGCCGGAGATCAAGCGCGAGCAGGACAGCGGCCGCAACGAGATCCGCATCATGACGGTGCACGCCTCCAAGGGGCTGGAGGCACCAATCGTCTTCCTCGTCGACAGCGGCTCGAAGGCCTTTATCTCCTCGCATGTGCCGAAGCTGCGCCTGCTGCCGCACGGGGGCGTCGAGACCCCCGCCTGGGTGCCGACCAAGACTCTTGCCAATACGCTGACGGCGCTCGACGACGAGCGACTGAAGGCCGCGACCGAGGACGAATACCGGCGGCTTCTCTATGTCGGCATGACGCGGGCGGCGGACCGGCTGATCGTCTGCGGCTATCGCGGCGCCCGGCAGAACCCGGACACCTGGAACAGCATGGTGGCCAATGCGCTCTGCAGTCATGCCGACCACTGCGTTGCCGCCCGCTTCAGCGCGCCAGATGGCGAGTGGGGCGGTTTCCACTGGCGGCTTCCCGCAGCGGCGCGGCAGGTGGCGCAGCAGGAACGGCCGGAAGGGACACGGCAAGAGATCGCAGTTCCTCCACTTCCGCCTGCCCTTGGCAGGGCGCTGCCGCCTTCCGTCTCGCTGCCACGGCCCCTTAGCCCCTCCGGCGCCGGCACGATGATCGAGGACGACACGGACGATCTGATCATGGGTTCGCCGCTGTTCGGCGAGAAGCCTGAGAGCAATCTGGCGCTCCAGAAGGGCCGCCTCGTCCACCGCATGTTGCAGGTGTTGCCCGATTTTCCGGCCGAGGAACGGGCGGCGGCAGCGCGGCGCTACGCCGAACGGGCCGCGCGGTTCTGGCCGACCGGCGAGCGCGAATCGTTGATCCGTTGCGTGCAGGCGATCCTGGAGCAGCCGGAGCTGCAGCCCGTGTTTGCGGGACACAGCCGCGCCGAGGTTTCGGTCATGGGCACGCTGCGGCTCGAGGGGAAGGACTATGCCATCTCCGGGCGGATCGACCGGATGGCCGTCGACGAGCGCACCGTCACCATCCTCGACTACAAGACGAACCGAAAGGTACCTGCCCGGGAAGAGGACGTGCCGCTGGCCTACCGGGCGCAGCTGGCGATCTACCGCGAGATCCTGCAGCCGCTCTACCCGGACCATGAATTCCGCTGCGTACTCGCCTATACCGAAACCGGCCGCGTGATTTCCCTTGGCCACGACGTCATGGCGCAGTCGCTTGCGGCGCTTCGGACAAAGTGAGATAGCGGTATTGAAACCAGTCTCCCACAGCCTCACATTGAGCCCAACCTAACATTCCAAGGAGAGCCCCCATGGCTACCGTGAAAGTCGACAACAGCAACTTCCAGGCTGAAGTTCTGGAATCCACCCAGCCCGTCGTCGTTGATTTCTGGGCGGAATGGTGCGGCCCGTGCAAGATGATCGGCCCTAGCCTGGAAGAGATCTCCAACGAGATGGCCGGCAAGGTCAAGGTCGTCAAGCTGAACATCGACGAGAACCCGGAACTGGCCGCCAAGTTCGGCGTCCGTTCGATCCCGACGCTTGCCATGTTCAAGGACGGCGAAGTGGCCGACATCAAAGTGGGCGCCGCGCCGAAGACAGCGCTTTCGGCGTGGATTTCCAGCGCCGCCTGATCTGCCGATCTGTTCAAGATGAAGCCCGACCGAGAGGTCGGGTTTTTTATGTCGGCGGCGTGCCGTTATCGGCCAGGACATTGCCGACGAGATAGAGGGAGCCGCCCACCAGAATGCGCGGCGGCAACTGTTCTGCTGAATGGCGCTCGGCGATCTCGGAAAGCGCCTCCCCTACCGAGCCGACAGGCTCTGCGATCAATCCGGCATCGAAGGCTGCATGAGCGAGCACAACCGGATCAAGGCCGGCATCACTCCCCCGGATCGGCACCGTGAAGACATGCTCGGCGATATCGGCGAAGGCGCGGAAATAGCCGATCGGATCCTTGGTGTTGATCATGCCGATGACGAGATAGAGGGGTCGCGCCTGGCGCTCCTCGAGGCCGGCCATGGCTTCGGCGATGACCTCTCCCGCTCCCGGGTTATGCCCGCCGTCGACCCAGAGTTCCGATCCTTGCGGCACAAGCTCCAGCAGCCGACCTTCGGACAGGCGCTGCAGACGCCCCGGCCAGTCGACAGTCGCCATCGCCTTTTCGATCATGGCATCCGTCAGTGCAAAGCCCGCAGCCTTGACGGCGCGGATGGCGGCGGCGGCATTGGCGATCTGATGGCGTCCCGGGAGCCGGGGCAGCGGCAGATCCGCGAGGCCAAACTCATCCTCGTAGATCAGGCGGCCGAATTCCTCGTGGCCCGAGTAGTCCTGCCCGTAGACGCTCACAGGACAAGACAGGCGTTCCGCCGTGTCGGACAGCACTTCGAGCGCCGCATCATACTCCTGCCGGCCGATGACCACCGGACAACCGCGCTTCATGATGCCGGCCTTCTCGGCGGCGATCAGTTCCACCCGGTCTCCGAGGTAGGGCTGATGGTCGAGCGAGATCGGCATAATCACGGAGACAGCGGGCTTGTCGACGACATTGGTCGCGTCGAAGCGGCCGCCGAGACCGACTTCAAGGATGACCGCGTCGGCGGGCTGTTCGGAAAACAGCACGAAGGTGACGGCCGTCAGGATTTCGAAGACGGTAATTGTCTGGCCAGCATTGGCGGCGCCGACGCGGCGCAGCGCATCGGCGAAGAGCTCGTCGTCAACGATCGCAGAGCGTCCGTTCCTGACACCGATGCGGTAGCGCTCATGCCAGGTGACGAGATGCGGCGAGGTATGGACGTGGACCGCCAGTCCCGCCGCCTCCAGAAGCGCCCGGCAGAAGGCCGTTGCCGACCCCTTGCCATTGGTGCCGGCGATATGGATCACCGGCGGCAGTTTTTCGTGCGGGTTGCCCAGGACGTCCAGAAGCCGCCTGATCCGGTCGAGCGACAGGTCGAAGCCCTTCGGATGAAGGGCCATCAACTTGTCGATTTCCTGTTCGGCCGCGCTGACGGCGGGTATGTTGGTGGCGCTCATCCCGCCGCTCCGGCTCATCAGGGTCAGGCGCTCGCCGCGACGGGAGCGGCTGCCGGGAGGGCGACCACATCGTTGGCCGGAGCCTTGGTCAGGATCTTCAGCAGGGTCGCCAGCGTGTCGGCCAGGTCGTGGCGCTTGACCACCATGTCGACCATGCCGTGTTCCAGGAGATATTCCGCTGTCTGGAACCCTTCCGGCAGTTTTTCGCGCAGCGTCTGTTCGATGACGCGCTTGCCGGCAAAGCCGATTTCTGCACCGGGCTCTGCGATATGGACGTCACCCAGCATGGCATAGGATGCGGTCACGCCGCCGGTGGTCGGATTGGTGAGCACGACGATGTAGGGTAGACCGGCTTCCTTCAGCATGTCCACGGCAACGGTGGTGCGCGGCAGCTGCATCAGCGACAGGATGCCTTCCTGCATGCGGGCACCGCCGGAGGCCGGGAAGATCACCAGCGGGCATTTTTCCGCCAGCGCCCGCTCGCCGGCCTTCACGATCGCCTCACCGGCAGCCATGCCGAGCGATCCGCCGATGAAGTTGAACTCATGGACGACGGCCACCAGCTTGACGCCTCGGACCATACCGAGACCTGCAAGGATGGTATCTTCCTGGTCCGTCTTCAGACGGCTGTCCTTGAGGCGGTCGATGTAGCGCTTGGAGTCGCGAAACTTCAGCGGATCCTGGGCGACCTTCGGCTGCGGCAGGGACTCATAGACTCCGCCGTCGAACATGTCGGCAAGGCGTGCCTTCGCCGGCATCTTCATGTGGTAGCCGGAGGTGGGGATGACCCACTTGTTGCTTTCGAGGTCCTTGTGGAAGACCATCTCGCCCGTCTCCGGGCATTTGATCCAGAGGTTCTCCGGAACCTCCCGACGGCCGAGCATGGAGTTGAGCCGCGGCCTGACGTAATTGGTGATCCAGTTCATCTGGCGTACTCCTGATAAATATCGCCCAATGTGGGGAAACTATTCGGCGGCAACAAGGCGGGCGGAACGGACGCCCGTGGCAAGGCCCCGGACAAAGGTCGCGACCGACTGCACGGTATCGGCCGTGGCGCGGTCTTCCTTGTCCAGCGATGTCGCAACCTGGTTGACGATGGCGGTGCCGACCACGACGCCATCGGCAGAGGCGCCGATGAGGCGGGCATGTTCGGCGGTCTTGACGCCGAAGCCGACGCAGATCGGCAGATCCGTCGATTTCTTGATGCGCGCGACGGCACCGGCGATCTTGCTCGGATCGGGAAGCGCCGATCCGGTGATGCCGGTCATCGAGACGTAGTAGACGAAGCCGGAGGTATTGGTCAGCACCTTGGGAAGGCGCTTCTCGTCCGTCGTCGGCGTCGTCAGGCGGATGAAGTTGATATCCCGCTTGCGGGCCGGAATGCAGAGCTCGTCATCCATTTCGGCCGGAAGGTCGACGATGATGAGACCATCGATGCCGGCTTCCAGGGCGTCGTCGAGGAAGCGCTCGACGCCGTAGATGTAGATCGGATTGTAGTAGCCCATGATGACGATCGGCGTCGTGTCGTCGGACTGGCGGAAGTCGCGCGCCATATCGAGCGTCTTCTTCAGCGAGTGGCCGTTCTTCAGCGACCGCTGGCCGGCCAGCTGAATTGCCGGACCATCCGCCATCGGGTCGGAAAAGGGTGCGCCCAGTTCGATCACATCGGCGCCGGCCTCGGGCAGCGCCTTCATGATCTGCAGCGAGGTATCGTAGTCCGGATCGCCGCCCATGAAATAGGTGACAAGGGCCGGACGACCCTCGGCCTTCAGAGCGGCGAACTTGTTGTCCATGCGTGCAGTCATATCAGAGGCCCATTCCGAGGATCTTGCCGACGGTGAAGATGTCCTTGTCGCCGCGGCCACAGAGGTTCATCACGATGATCTTGTCCTTGTCCATCTTCGGCGCGCGCTTGATGACTTCGGCAAGCGCGTGGCTCGGTTCCAGCGCCGGGATGATGCCTTCGGTCCGGGTCAGCATCTGGAAGGCGGCCAGCGCCTCATCGTCCATGATCGGCACGTATTCGACACGGCCGACATCCTTCAGCCAGGAATGTTCCGGACCGATGCCGGGGTAGTCGAGGCCGGCGGAGATCGAATGGCCTTCGGTGATCTGGCCGTCGCCGTCCTGCAGCAGGTAGGTGCGGTTGCCGTGGAGCACGCCCGGCGAGCCGGCTGTCAGCGAAGCACAGTGCTCGTCGCCGTCCAGGCCCTTGCCGCCGGCTTCGACGCCGACAATCTGGACCGAATCGTCATCCAGGAAGGGATGGAAGAGGCCGATCGCATTCGATCCGCCACCGACGGCGGCCACCAGCATGTCCGGCAGACGGCCTTCGGCCGCCATCATCTGTTCCTTGGTTTCCTTGCCGATCACCGACTGGAACTCGCGGACCAGCTCCGGATAGGGATGCGGGCCGGCGGCGGTGCCAATCAGGTAGTAGGTGTCGTCGACATTGGTGACCCAGTCGCGCAACGCCTCGTTCATGGCATCCTTGAGGGTGCCGTGACCGGAGGTGACAGGGCGGACCTCGGCGCCGAGAAGCTTCATGCGGAAGACGTTCGGTGCCTGCCGCTCGACGTCGGTCGCGCCCATGTAGACGACGCAGGGCAGGCCGAAGCGGGCGGCGACGGTTGCGGAGGCGACGCCGTGCTGGCCGGCGCCGGTTTCGGCGATGATGCGGGTCTTGCCCATGCGCTTGGCGAGCAAGATCTGGCCAAGGCAGTTGTTGATCTTGTGGGAGCCGGTGTGGTTGAGCTCGTCGCGCTTGAAGTAGATCTTGGCGCCGCCGAGTTCTGCCGTCAGGCGCTCGGCGAAATAGAGCGGGCTGGGACGGCCGGTGTAGTGAGTGTTGAGGTACTGGAGTTCCGCCTGAAATTCCGGATCCGTCTTCGCCTTTTCCCACTCCGCCTGCAGATCGAGGATCAGCGGCATCAGCGTCTCGGCGACAAACCGGCCGCCGAAGATGCCGAAGCGGCCATCCTCATCGGGTCCGGAGCGGAAGGAATTGGGTTTCGGCGTCTCGTTCACTTTCTACTCCTCAGGCCCTTGGCGAGCCGGCATCTGCAATGGCGTCAAAGAAGGCGTCGATCATGCGGAGATCCTTCACACCCGGCGCGCTCTCGACGCCGGAGGAGACATCTATCCCGCTTGCCCGTGTGGAGGCGAGCGCAAGACCGACATTGTCTTTGTTCAAGCCCCCGGAAAGCATGTAATCGACGCTGTCGTCAAGCGAGGCCATAATCTCCCAATCAAAGGAAACCCCGTTACCGCCCGGCAGTTCCGAGCCGGCCGGCGCCTTGGCATCGAAAAGGAACCGGTCGGCAATGCCGATGAAACGATCGACGCGATCGAGATCGGCCGCCTCGCGGACGGAGAAGGCCTTCATCACCGGCAAGCCGTAGAGCGCGCGCACATGGAGAATGCGCTCGGGCGTCTCGTGGCCGTGCATCTGCAGGACATCCGGCTTCAGCAGATGGACAATATCGTCGAGTTCGTCGTCATCGGCATCGACGGTCACGGCAACGATCTTGGCCCGGCCGCGCACAGGGTCGGCCAGTTCGGCGGCAACCTCGGGGGCGACGTTTCGCGGGCTCTTGGGGAAGAAGATGAAGCCAAGGTGCGTCGCACCGAGCGCGACGGCCCGCTCGACCGCCTCAGGCGTACTCAATCCGCAAATCTTGATGTCCGGTTTCATGCTCCGCGAGTTCGCATGAAATCATGGCGGAGTCGAGATAAAACAGCGCCAATGTGGCGGATCAGCTTCCGTCGGCAGAGCTGCGACAGGCGATGAGGACGGCGGACTCCTCCCTTGGCGATCCGGGTACTTCAAAGTTCGGCCGGGACACGTCGTGTGCCTCGAATGAAATTTTTATATGTGACACGCGACGTGTCCCGTTCGGTGTTCTTTGCCAACGCAACTCCGGTTCCTCTGCTTCCGCCCCGTTGCCGAGACCGGTTTGTGTGCGACACACGCACGCCCCGCCGTTGCAGGCGAGAGGGGAACCATTTTCTGCGCAGCCCTGCAGGACGTGCTTGCATCACGACAAGCCCTGCAGGCACCGGCTCCGCTTCGCCGGCAATGCGGGCCGGTGTAGCCGAAGCGGAACGGCACAAGTCTAGGCCGAGGTCATGGGGGTGTGGACGAGGGAGGATGAAATTTCGTGCAAGTGGTTGATTAGGTTGCGGCGAGTTCGAGAGACCGTCCCTGGGATCGGCCATTCGTCTGGCCGGTGGAAAGCGCCCTGCCCTGGCGTCTGCCGTCAGGCAAAATCGATCGCGTGAAGCTGCGAGCCGTGGCGCTTCAGCCAGGCCTTGGCCTCGTCGCTTCGCGGGCAGAGCCGATGGCAAAGCGCCCAGAACTTCGGGCCATGGTTCATCTCGTCAAGATGCGCGACCTCATGGGCGGCGAGATAATCGATGACGAAGGGCGGCGCCATGACGATGCGCCACGAAAAGCTGAGGTTGCCATCCCAGGAGCAGGATCCCCAGCGGCTGCGCGTATCCTTCATGGTGATCGACCGGACGGGTTTCTTCACGGAGGCGGCATGCAGTCGCACCAGCCGCTCCAGGTCCGAACGTGCTTCGTTCTTCAGGAAGCTGGAGATGCGCCGGCCGAGACGGTCCTCCTGGCCACTGACACGGAGCACGGGTGCGCCGTCGATTTCCGTGGGTTCGGTGAGGCCGCGCAACCGTCCGCTGTGCTCGATCCGGTGGGGCACGCCCCGCAGCATGACCGTGGCGCCGGGCGCCAGTGTGTCGGGTGCCGTGAAGCGGGCGAGCTTCACCTGCAGCCAGTGCTGATGGCGTTCCAGAAAATCGTCGATGTCGGCTCTGCGCAAACCGACCGGGACGGTCAGGCTGAGGCCCCTCGCCCCGGGATCGATGCGCAGCGTGATGCGGGTCGAGCGCGGATTTTCCCGTATCGTCAGCGGCAAGGCGCGGCTGCCGACCTCAAGCACGCGCTTTTCGGGAACCTGCGGTTTCCGAGCCGAGCGGACGGTCTTCTTGAGGAGTGCGAACATGGAAGTTCTCTAGCCGATTCGCGCCGTCCGCTCATGGAAAAACCGGCGCCCGAGGGCGCCGGCTTGCGGTTGTTTCACGTGAATCCTTACAGATCGACGACGCCATTCTGGCCATTGGACGGGTTCTTGCGATCGCGCATGAAGCGGTCGAACTCTTCCTGGTCCTTGGCGCGACGCAGTTCACGCATATAGCTGTCGAATTCCTCGCGCATTTCGTCGAGCTTCTTGCGCTCTTCCTCGAGACGCTCGAGTTCGGCTGTGCGCCAATCGTCGAAGGCGACATTGCCGGTGGTGAAATGCGTGCTGTAGCGCGATTTGGCCCGACGGCAGCCCGCGAACATGCCATCCGCCTTGCGGTTGGCATCGCGCTTGAAGCCCTGCAGCCTTTCTCCGAAGATAATATAGGCGAGCATGGCAAGGCCGAGCGGCCAGAAGACCACGAACCCGAGCACCATCAGGGCGATGGTGGCCGGCGTCCAATCCGGTCGAATCATTGCAGACTGGTTCATCGGTGACACCCTTTTTTACCCGGGCAGCCACATGCAGCCCGTTGGATTCGATTTGGGGGGTCGCGATATCCGCTTCAAGAAGATCGGTGGCAGATTCGGCGAAGATGCTGATTAGCCATCGCTAATTCGGCCTCAACCAGCCTTGCCGCCCTTGATGACCCGCTTCACCGGTCCCTTGGCTTCCTGCGATCCACTTCCGTTCTGGCTGATGAAGGCCAGGATGCGCGGGGCAATTTCGCGGCGGAAGCGTGAACCGTTGAAGACACCGTAGTGCCCGACATCGGGCTGCATGTAATGCATCCGCTTGTTATCGGGGATATTGGGGCAGATCTTGTGGGCCGCCTCCGTCTGGCCGAGACCGGAGATGTCGTCGTTCTCGCCTTCGACCGTCAGAAGCGCTGTCCTGCGGATGGCCTTCGTGTCGACCAGCGTGTCCCGGTGCATCATCTGGCCCTTGGGAAGGGCGTGCTTGATGAAGACCACATCGACCGTCTGCAGGTAGAATTCTTCCGTCAGGTCCATCACCGCCAGGTATTCGTCGTAGAAGTCACGGTGGCGTTCGGCAGGCTCGCCGTCATTCTTCACGAGGTGCTCGAAGAATTCCTTGTGGGCGGAAATGTGCCGATCAAGGTTCATCGACATGAAGCCGGACAGCTGCAGGAAGCCCGGATAGACCGGCCGCATAAAGCCCGGCTGCGGCCAGGGGACATTCATGATGACGTTGTTGCGGAACCACTCCAGCGGCTTTTCCTGCGCCAGGGTGTTGACGGCGGTCGGGTTCTCGCGCGTGTCGATCGGTCCGCCCATCAGGATCATCGAAGCGGGCGCCAGCGGATCGCCGGCCGCTTCCATGACGGCGACGGCTGCCAGCACCGGAACCGAGGGCTGGCAGACGCCGACCACATGGGTATCCGGGCCGATGTGGTGGATCATCTCGATCAGGTAGTCGATGTAATCGTCGAGGTCGAAGCGGCCCGCCGTGACCGGCACCATGCGGGCGTCGATCCAGTCGGTGATGTAGATATCGGCATCCGGCAGAAGCGTTTCCACCGTGCCGCGCAGCAGCGTGGCGTAATGGCCCGACATCGGCGCGACGAGCAAGAGCTTCTGGTCCGATGCCCTGCCCGCCGGCAGCGCCCGATCGAAATGGATGAGATTGCAGAACGGCTTCGACCAGACAATCTGTTCCGTCACCTCGACGGTCTTGCCATCGATCACGGTGGTCGGCAGGTTGAACTCAGGCTTGCCGTAGCGCCGTGTCATCCGCTCAAAAAGCTCCAGGCTTGCGGACATGGCCCGACCAGCCGGCGTGTAAGACCAGGGGTTGAGCGGATTGGACTGAAAGAACTTCATCGCATCCACGGCCGCCCGAAAGGGTGCGATCGCTGCGTGGTTCATCTCGTAGAGCTGGTAGATCATGGAGGTGCCGCCCTTTGCCAGGTTGGACGCGACGTCCTGGGCTGTCGCCCGGTGCATCGGTTCAGGAGCATGGCCGGAGGCTAACATGTTTTCATTGCGGTGCAACATCAGGAGATACCGGTTTCCTCAACACGAAAAATGCCAGACGCGAGCGCCTGGCATCAAAATGGCATGAAACGGATTAAGGTTCCGCCCTTTGCGGCTGGTTAACGGTCGGCGACGAAGGTCTGGCGCTGGCTGCCGAGGCGCTCGATGCCGAGCTCCACGACGTCGCCGGGCTTCAGGTAGCGGGGCGGCTTCATACCCATGCCGACGCCGGGAGGCGTGCCGGTGGAGATGACGTCGCCGGGGTGGAGCGACATGAACTGGCTGAGGTAGGAGACAACGAAGGCAACGCCATAGACCATGGTGGTCGAGGAGCCGTCCTGCATGGTTTCGCCGTTGACCTTCAGCCACATGCCGAGGTTCTGCGGATCGTCGATCTCATCGCGCGTGACGAGCCAGGGGCCGATCGGTCCGAAGGTGTCGCAGGACTTGCCCTTGGTCCATTGTCCGGCACGCTCGGTCTGGAAGCCGCGTTCGGAGACGTCGTGGGAGACGCAGTAACCGGCGACATAGTCCATCGCTTCGGCTTCCGAGACATATTTCGCGGTCTTTCCGATGACGACGCCCAGCTCGACCTCCCAATCGGTCTTTTCCGAACCGCGTGGGATGAGGACATCGTCGTTCGGGCCGCAGATGGCGGACGTCGCCTTCATGAAGATGACCGGCTCCGGCGGCACCGCAGCACCCGTCTCGGCGGCATGATCGGAGAAATTGAGGCCGATGCAGATGAACTTGCCGGTGCCGGCGACGCATGCGCCAATCCGGTCTACCGTTAGTTCCGGCAGGCTTTTCATGTCGATGGCGGCGAGGCGGGCGAGGCCCTCCGGCGAGATCGCTGGACCGCTGATGTCGTCGACGTGCTGCGAGAGATCCCGCACCTTGCCGTCCGCATCGAGAATTGCCGGCTTTTCCTGGCCCGGCTGACCAACACGCATGAGTTTCACGGATGTGCCTCCACTTGTCTGACAACTGCCTTATGGAGGATGGGTGGTGGATTGTCACCCCCTGTTGCGAGCGAGCGGCGTTGCTCTGTCGAGACGGAGCGCTATGCTTGTGGTCCAGGAAAAGCGACCGAGGACGACACCGTGACCGACAGCAACAACCGCCATTCAGATCATCCAATCGATGCCTTCTTCCTCGACCGCTGGTCGCCCCGCGCCTTCACCGGCGAAGCCATGAGCCGGGAGACGATGCTGACGATTTTGGACGCTGCTCGCTGGGCGCCCTCCTCTGGCAACAACCAGCCGTGGCGGTTCATCTATGCCCTGCGCGAGACGGAGGAATTTGGCGTGCTTCTCGACATCCTGGCGCCGGGAAATCAGCGGTGGGCGCAGAATGCGTCTGCGCTGATCATCTTCGTGTCCCGCACCTATCGCCTGTCGAAGGACGGTGAGCGGAAACCGGCCTATACACATTCCTTCGACGCCGGCGCGTCCTGGTTCTCGATCGCCTGTCAGGCGATGAAGCTCGGCTATCATGCGCATGGCATGGAGGGGATGGACCGCGACAAGGCCCTGCAGGTGCTGGGGATTCCTGAGGGCTACCGGGTCGAGGCGGCGGCGGCAATCGGCAAGATTGCCGCGAAGGAGACCCTGCCGGACGACCTGCGGGAACGGGAGGTCCAGAGCCAGAGGGAGCCCCTCTCGGAAGTTGCTTTCGAAGGGCGGTTCGCCGGCGAATGAAAGTGTTTCACGTGAATCATCGTTAACGAGATCCACGTGAGACAGGTTCGATGCGCTAGATGTCGAGGTTGGCCACACTCAGGGCATTGTCCTGGATGAATTCGCGGCGAGGCTCGACCTCATCGCCCATCAGGCGGGCAAACAGGCTGTCGGCATCGGCGGCATCGTTGACCTTGACCTGCAGCAGCGAGCGCACGTTCGGATCGAGCGTGGTTTCCCAGAGCTGCTCGGCGTTCATTTCGCCGAGGCCCTTGTAGCGCTGCATGGAGATGCCCTTACGGCCGGTGGCGAAGATGCCCTCCAGGAGCTCGACGGCGCCGGACATTTCCTGCTGGTCATCCTTGCGGCGGAGAACGGGCGGGACGCCGTAGATCTCGTTGAGCCTCGGGGTCAGTTGATCGATGTGGCGCGCATCGGCGGAACCGATCAGGGCCACGTCCAGCACGGCAACTTCCTTGACGCCGCGGACCATGCGTTCGAAGCGGAGACCGCCTTCGTCGGTCACGTGACCGCTCCAGCCGCGCTCCGTCTCCTCGGCAATCACATCGAGACGACGTGCGACTTCGTCCGCCGTCTGCTTCGCACGCTCCGGATTGTCGGTGAGCTCCGGATTGAGCGCACCGGCGATGGCGGCCTGTTCGACCACGGAACGGCTGTAGCGGGAGTGCAGATTGTCGAGGAGGTTGCGAAGACGCATCGCATCGACGACGACTTCCTTGAGATCCTGTCCGGTGCGGACCTCCCCCGACGCAAGCGTCAGGCTGGTGTCTTCCAGGCCGCTGCCGATCAGATATTCCTCGAAGGCCTTCTGGTCCTTGAGGTACTGGACCGACTTGCCGCGGGTGACCTTATAGAGCGGCGGCTGGGCGATGTAGATGTGGCCCCGCTCGATCAGTTCCGGCATCTGGCGGAAGAAGAAGGTGAGCAGCAGGGTGCGAATATGGGCGCCGTCGACGTCGGCGTCCGTCATGATGATGATCTTGTGGTAGCGCAGCTTGGCAATGTTGAACTCGTCCTTGCCGATCGAGGTGCCGAGCGCCGTGATCAGCGTGCCGATCTCCTGGCTGGACAGCATCTTGTCGAAGCGGGCGCGCTCGACGTTGAGGATCTTGCCGCGCAGCGGCAGGATCGCCTGGTTTTCGCGCGAGCGACCCTGCTTGGCGGAGCCGCCAGCGGAGTCACCCTCGACGAGGAAGAGTTCGGATTTGGTGGGATCGCGCTCGGAGCAGTCGGCAAGCTTGCCCGGGAGCGAGGCGATGTCGAGAGCGCCCTTGCGCCGCGTGAGTTCGCGCGCCCGGCGGGCCGCTTCACGGGCAACGGCCGCCTCGACGACCTTGCCGACCAGAACCTTGGCTTCCGCCGGATGCTCTTCGAACCAGGTGCTGAGCGCCTCGTTGACCAGGCTTTCGACGACCGGACGGACTTCCGAGGAGACGAGCTTGTCCTTGGTCTGCGACGAGAACTTCGGATCCGGAACCTTGACCGAGAGCACGGCGGTCAGGCCTTCGCGGCAGTCTTCGCCGGTGAGAGTCACCTTTTCCTTCTTGGTGATACCCGAGCTGTCGGCATAAGAAGTCACCTGGCGGGTCAGCGCGCCGCGGAAACCGGCCATGTGGGTGCCACCGTCGCGCTGCGGGATGTTGTTGGTGAAGCAGAGCATGGTCTCGTGATAGCTGTCGTTCCACCACAGCGCGACCTCGACGGTCATCCCGTCCTTCTCACCGATGATGGCGACCGGCTTGTCGACCAGCGGCTTCTTGGCGCGGTCGAGATAGCGAACGAAGGCCTCCAAACCGCCGTCGTAGATCATTTCCTCTACGCGAACATCAGGCTTACGCTTGTCCGTTAGCCGGATTCTCACACCCGAATTCAGAAAGGCAAGCTCTCGCAATCGATGCTCAAGCGTGTTGTAGTCGTAATCCGTCATCGTGAAGGTTTCGGAGCTGGCGAGAAAGGTCACCTCAGTTCCGGAGCGGCCTTCATAGTCACCGACGATTTCCAGCGGGCCATCCGCCACACCATGGGTGAAGGAGATCTGGTGGGTCTTGCCGTTACGGCGGATTCGCAGCTTCAGCCACACCGAAAGAGCATTCACCACCGAAACGCCGACCCCGTGCAGGCCGCCGGAGACCTTATAGGAATTCTGGTCGAATTTGCCGCCGGCATGCAGCTGCGTCATGATGACTTCTGCTGCCGAGACGCCTTCCCCGGTGTGAATGTCGGTGGGGATGCCGCGTCCGTTGTCGGTGACCGTGACCGATCCATCGGCGTTGAGTGTGACCGTAACGAGGTCCGCATGGCCGGCAAGTGCCTCGTCGATAGCATTGTCGACGACTTCGTAGACCATGTGATGAAGACCGGAACCATCATCGGTATCGCCGATGTACATCCCCGGTCTCTTGCGGACGGCATCCAGACCCTTCAGGACCTTGATGGAGTCTGCGCCGTATTCTTCACTCGCGCCGTTTACGCTCACGGGTGTGTCGGTCATCGATGATCTTTCCAATTTTCCGTCGGCGGGGTACTCGACAAGCGAATCACCCGCGTATCCGCTATGAAATATAGGGAGTTTGGGACGGTTTCTAAAGCTCAAGCCTCGCTTGGCGGTCCAAATTCAGGGGATTTACGCCATTCAGCCCGGTTGACGGGCATCATCGAGACATTTCTCCAACGCCTCTACCATATCGGGAGGCAAAGTGCGAATCTCGCGCGCCAGCCGATTGGCGAAAGCGGTATAGGCCGCAGGCAGTCCGGAGGTGTCCAGCACCACCTTCGGATGGGAAGATGCCGCCATCATGAAGAGTTCGTCAGCCTCATCCCAGATGATGTTGAAATAGCCGGCGATGCGCTGCAGCAGATCAAAGCTGGGCTTGCCGCGCTTGCCGTGCTCGAGCGCCGAGAGATAGGCCGGCGAGACGCCGATCCCCTGTGCGAGATCCCGTTGGGTTACGCCCCGGCGACGCCTCAGGTCCCGGAGCGCCTGACCGAAGGGCGTCACAGCTGCCCCCTCGGACGGCTGAGGCGGACGTAGAGCGCTCCCTCTCCACCGTGGTGGCGCGCCGCCCATTCGTAGGAGGAGATCAGGAAGCGGAATTCGGGCTTGGAGAACCACAGGGGAACGGCACGCCTGAGGGCGCCTTCGCTTCCCATCGACGTTCCCTTGCCGGTGATCACCAGAACATGGCGAAGACCACGGTCATGGGCGCGGAAGAGGAAATCCAGGAGCAGATCGTGTGCCTGCGACTGGTAGAGACCATGCAGATCGATGCGCGCCTCGATAGCCAGGCGGCCCTTGGCAAGCTTGCGATGGACGGGTTTTTCCAGCGGGTGATGGCTTGTCGGCGGCGTTTTGCGAGCGGCGGCGCGCGATGGCTCGGCGTGTCTATCCGTCTCAGTTGGCATCGGTTTGCGCAGGGCAGCATCCTCCGCCGCCATCATGGCTGCGATCTCCTCGTCGAACTGGCGCGCCTCATCCGCGCGCCCGGGAAGGGCGCGGGTCGATTTGGCCACCTTACCCCAGAGGATCCGCTCTTCGGAGCTGAGCTTGCGTCCCGTCATCCGCCATACCTTGCCGCGACCGTCTTCGGGATGAGGATATAGAAATCCGCAGCGTTGCGCACGGTTCCCGCCAGCTCACCGGCGGCGTGACCGGATCCGGTGAAGATATCACCGCGGGCCGGCCCGACGATCGCGCTGCCGGTGTCGAGCGCCAGCAACGTCCGCGAGAACGGTCGGCCCGCATCGAGATGGGTCAGGGTCGGCGCGTGGACATAAAAGGGAAAGCCGAAGGTGTGGATCATCCGGTCGACGGCCAGCGACCGTCCCGGGAGCAAGGGCACTTTGGCCGCCGCGACGGGGCCGAGAGCGGGATCTTCGACCGGTGCTTCGCGAAAGAAAATATAGGAGCGGTTGTGCCAGAGGACTTCGTCGATCCTCTCCGGATTCATCGAAAGCCAGGCGCGGATCGTCTGCATCGAGACCGTGGCTGCGTCGATCTCTCCCCGCTCGACGAGAAGCCTGCCGATCCCTGAAAAGGCATGGCCCGACTTTCCGGCGTAGGTGATGCGCTGCAGAGAGCCATCCGGGAAACGCAGCCGCGCGGCCCCCTGCACATGCGCAAAGAACACGTCGACACGATCGCGGGCCCAGGCGATCTCGAGCCCGCGGCCGGCCAGATATCCCTGGTCGATGTCGCGCCGGTCCGGATAAGGGCGGATTGCTCCGTCCTGGCGGCGGCCGAAGGCGTCGGACAGCATGTCCGCGGGCCTATCCTCGGCGCTAATATCGATAAGATCCGGCGGACGCCTGTAGAAGGGATGCGCCCAGACCCCGGAAGGGGTTGCGGAGACTTCGATCTCGGGCTCGTAGAAGCCCGTAACGAGACCGAAGGCGTCATCCGCCAATCGGATCAGAAACGGCTGGAAGTGTTCCTCGAAAAACCGGCGCGAGTCAGAAGCGCCTTTCGGGACCCCGGCAAGGAGCGCCTCGTAGATCGGCCGTATCTCCTGCGTCGAGAGGCCAAGGGAGCCGCTGCGATAGGGTTTTACCGACCTGACCTGCTTGAGACAGGCGAGCATGCCTTGGAAAAGCGCACTCGGGTCGTCCTCAGCCCAACCCGGAAGCTCCCCGAAACCGGTTCGCCGGAGAGAAAATTCCGACGCACTCCCGGTCATTGCTCGGATTCGGTCGCGACCAGCTTCCAGTTCGGATCACGGGAGCGGGAATCACGGGCAAAGGTCCAGATGTCGGTAACCTCGGCCACGTTCTCCTGATCGCCATCGACGATCGCGCCCGCCTTGTCGAAGGTTGCGGTGATCAACTGGCTGACGATCCGCACCGTCACCTGTTCTTCCGGACCCTTGACGCTGGCGTGGGTCAGTTCGGCCTTGTCGATGCCAACGAAGGTGGATTTGACAACCTCCCCTTTCGCTTCCCGTTCGGAAATGGCTGCGTCGAAGCCTTCGTAGACCTCCTTGGAAAGGAGGTTCTTCAGCGTCTTGCGGTCGCCATCGGCGAAAGCCATCACGATCATCTCGTAGGCCATGCGAGCGCCGTTCAAGAATTCGGCCGGCTTGAAGGACGGATCCACCTTCAACATTTCCCGAAGAGACGCGTTGAGCGGCGTTCCCTGCTTGGCAACGGCGTCGATCTCGGAAAATCTTTCCTCGTCGCTGATCTCGCGGCGCGGCAGGGTCACCACCTTGCCATCGTCGCTTGCCGGAGCCTTGACGGCATCGCGAGCGGTATAGGGATCAAACGGCGGCTTCTCGGTTCCCGTCCGCCGACCCAGAACGTTCCGCAATTGCAGAAAGATCAGGACCGCCGCGACGAGAAAGAACAAAGTTATGAAGTCGTTGGAACCCATCTTTACCCGCAATGCCGTTTAAATCGTTGCTAGAGGTTCTCATATAGTCTGCAAAGACACATCATTCAAATAGCTAAGGCGAGAGCCTTGCGTCCCATAGGTTAAAGATTATGCGTACGCGCTGGATTGCCATCCTTTTCCTGCTCATGCCGCTGGCGGAGATCGCGGGCTTCGTCGTCGTCGGCCGCGCCGTCGGCGTCTGGAGCACGCTCGGCCTCGTCATCCTCACCAGCGTTGCCGGAACGCTGTTGCTGAGGGCGCAAGGGTTGCAGATGCTGCGGACGCTCTCCGACGAGGGGCGGCAGGGGCGCGTACCCGGAGACACCATCGTCCACGGCGCGATGATCGTGGTTGCCGCGTTGCTATTGCTCATTCCCGGGTTCATCACCGACATCGTGGGCCTGGCGCTGTTTATTCCCGCCGTGCGCCGGCTGCTGTGGTCGGCAATCGGTCGACGAGTGGTCATCGTGCGATCGTCCAGCCATGGCCGGACTTACGCCCGGGACGCCGGTTTTGATCCGCAGTCCCGGAAAGGACCGGTGGTCGACCTAGAAGATGATGATTTCAAGCGGGAGCCGGACCCCAATTCGCCCTGGTCCGACCGTCGGCTGAAGGACGACTAGGCCGGCTTCACCCACCCCGCAAGGGTTGTAAGGCCGTGGGTGAAATGTTAGACGCCGCTCTAACGTCTCTTGTCTCGAGGAAATCCCATGGCCGACGACAACACCCAGGGCGCACCGAGCCCTTCGCTGAACATTCTTGCGCAGTACACGAAGGATCTTTCGTTCGAAAATCCGGGCGCGCCACGTTCGCTGCAGGCGCGAGACAAGGCCCCGGCGATCAACATCAACGTCAACGTCAATGCCAACCCGCTTTCGGAAACCGATTTCGACGTGGTTCTGACACTCAACGTCGACGCCAAGGAAGATGACAAGGTCGTCTTTGCGGCCGAGCTCGTCTACGGCGGCGTCTTCCGGGTGACCGGTTTCCCGCAGGAACACATGCTGCCGGTTCTGTTCATCGAATGCCCGCGGCTGCTGTTCCCCTTCGCCCGACAGATCGTGGCGGACGTGACCCGCAATGGCGGCTTCCCGCCGCTGATGATCGACCCGATCGACTTCGCACAGATGTTCACGCAGCGCATGGCGCAGGAACAGGCGAAAGCCAAGGTTCAGACGCTCAACAGCTGATCCTTCGTTCCAAGCAAATCAGGAAGCCCGGATCTGCCCATCCGGGCTTTTTGCGTCGTAACTGCTCCAAAGCGCCTTGGCCCCGAGCTTTGCTACCATGGCCTGATGCGCCTGCCGTTCGGCCGGGGTCAACCGGTCGGGCAAGGGACGGGGACGTCCGGAGATGCCGGAGATGTTGATCTCGTCCATCTCGTTGACCGTCGTGGAGGTTTCGACCTCCACCAGTCCGAAGGCTGCCTGACGACCACCGGTCATCTCGATGTAGACTTCCGCCAGAAGCTCGGAATCGAGCAGCGCGCCGTGCTTGGTGCGGTGGGTATTGTCGATGCCGTAGCGACGGCAAAGGGCATCCAGCGAATTCGGGCCCATGGGATGCTTGCGCCGCGCCAACGACAGCGTGTCCACGATGCTCTCGGGCGGCACCGGGGGCAGCGAGATGCGTTCAAACTCGGCGTTCATGAAGCCGATGTCGAACATCGCGTTGTGGGCGATCCATTTTGCGCTGTCGAAGAACTCCAGCAGTTCCGCTGCGATCTCTCCAAAACGCGGCTTGTCCTTGAGGAATTCATCCGTCAGTCCATGAACCGCGAGCGCATCCGGATGAACCTTTCGGTCGCCGGGGTTCAGGTAGTAGTGAAAGCTGCGGCCGGTCGGGAAGTTGTTGACCAGCTCGATCCCGCCGATTTCAATCACCCGGTCGAGCTTCGTCTCGAGTCCCGTGGTTTCCGTATCGAAGATGATCTCACGCATCGGATGTCTCGCTTCTTTTGCCGGCGCGCAGCGCCGCAATGATCTCGTGGACACGAGCCCGCGCCGCTTCCATCCCCTGCCCCGTATCGATCAGGAAATCCGCCTTCTGGCGTTTTACCTGATCGGGCACCTGGCGGGCCAGGATCAGTTCGAATTTTTCCACAGTCATGCCCGGACGTGCAAGCACCCGCTCGCGCTGGACCCTTGGATCGCAGGTGACGACCACGACGACATCGACGCGGTTCTCACCACCGACCTCGAACAGGAGGGGGATGTCGAGGACGATCATGTCGTCGCCGGCGGCCTGCCGGGCCTCAACGAATGCAGCCTCCCGCTGCCGCACCAGTGGATGGACGATCGCTTCCAGATCCTTGAAGCGCGCTGGATCCGCAGCCAGCTGCCGCGCCAGTTCCTGACGATCCACCCTTCCGTCGGCAACGCTGCCGGGAAAAGCCTCGCCGATCGGTTCGACGGCGTCGGAGCGGTAGAGATCATGGACGACAGCATCGGCATCGTTGACGGCGAGGCCGGCCTCGGCGAACATTCGGGTCGTCGTCGATTTTCCCATGCCGATCGAACCGGTCAATCCGATGATGATCATGCATGCCTCTCCATATCGGCTCTTACGAGCGCCCGAAGCGTCTCATCGACCACCGGGCGGACGCCAAACCATTTCTCAAATCCCGGCACCGCCTGATGCAGCAGCATGCCGAGACCGTCGACCGTCGCCAGACCCTGGGTCTGCGCCCGGGCGAGAATCGGCGTATTGAGGGGGACGTAGACGATATCGGTCACCAGTGCGCCTGGGGCCATCGTGGAGAAATCGAGGACGGGCGCCTCTTCGCCATCCATGCCGAGCGAGGTGGTGTTGACGAAGAGGTCTGCCCCTTGCGTTACCTCCGCCAAGGCCGGCATGGGGTGAGCATGAACGCTGGCGCCAAAGCGGTCCGCCAGGTCCTGGGCTCTTGCCAGGGTGCGATTGACCACATGGATCTCATCGACGCCGCGGTCGCGCAGGGCATAGATGACGGCGCGGCTGGCGCCGCCGGCACCGAGAACAACGGCCTTTTGCGCCTGATCCCAGCCGGGATGCCGCTCATCCAGATTGGCTGAGAAGCCATGGACATCGGTATTCGTCGCTTGCAGCAGGCCGTCCTCGAGCCAAAGTGTGTTTGCGGCACCGAGTTCGCCGGCAATCGGGTCGACGTTATCGGCGAGACGGCAGGCCATCTCCTTGTGCGGGATCGTTACGTTGCCGCCGACATAGGGCGAAGCGCCGGACTTCAGACCCGCGATGAAACCGGCGAAGTCGGCAGCTGACACCGGCTCTGCCCGGTATTCCCCGCGGATGCCGTGCTGTCTGAGCCAGTGGCCGTGGATCAGCGGCGAGCGCGAATGCTTCACCGGCCAGCCGGTAACGAAAGCCTTAACCATGGTTTCACGTGAATCAGCCATCGATGGCACGCAGGTCCCGAAGCTTGTCCAGGAGCGGCAGCATGGGCAGCCCCAGGATGGTGAAATAGTCTCCCCGGATTTCGGAGAAGAGCTGGATCCCCTCGCCTTCCAGCTGATAGGCGCCGACGCTGCCCAGCAGTTTCTCGCCGCAGCGGGCGACATAGCCGTCGACGAATTGCGCCGAAAGCGTCCGGACCGTCAGATCCGCGTGTGACAGATGATCCCACAAAACCTCGCCATCCCGGGCAAGGGCAATACCACTGTTGAGGCGGTGGATCTTTCCCGAGAGGGACAGCACATGGCGCTTCGCCTCTTCGAGATCCTTCGGCTTGTGATAGACGCGGTCGCCGAGCGACATCGTCTGGTCCGAGCCGATCACCAGCGCACCGGGGATACGTCGGCTGACGTCGAGCGCCTTGGCACGCGCAAGCTCTACGGCGACCTGCTCGGGGCGGGCGTCCGTTTCCTCCAGCTCGCGCTCGATCCCACGCTCATCGATATCTGCCGCGATCGCCTGGAAGGCGAGACCGGCATTTTCCATCAGCATGCGACGAAAGGGGCTGGACGAGGCCAGAACAAGCAGTGGAGTCACGGCGCCTTCTCTCCTTAGATTGTAGCGGCGGCTTATCGCAGCTTGTCGCGCAGCGCAACGATGGCGGCGGCCGTCTCCTCGATCGAGCGGCGGGTGACATCGATGATCGGCCAGCCATGGCGGGCGCAGAGGGTTCGCGCGTACTTCAGCTCCTCCTGGATGGTTGCCCGGTCGGTGTAGTAGCGGCGGTCGAAGCCCTGCGTCGTACCCAGCTCGCGATTTTCGCGAACCTGCGAGATGCGTTCGGTGGTGGCGATCAGCCCGACGATCAGCGGCCTGCTCGCCTGCAGCAGGCTTGCGGGAAGTTCGGCACCGACCACGATCGGCATGTTGGCCGTCTTGATGCCGCGGTTGGCGAGATAGATGCTGGTCGGTGTTTTCGACGTGCGGCTGATGCCAACCAGGATGACATCCGCCTGATCGTAATCCTCCGGCAGTTGACCGTCGTCATGGTCCATCGTGAAGTTCAGCGCATCCATTCGCGCGAAATAGCTCTCGTCCAGATCATGCTGTGCGCCGACGCGACGGCGTGACGGCGAACCCAGGTAGGTCTGGAACGTTGCGATGACCGGTTCAAGAACGTTGACGCTCGGCGTGCCGATCTCGCGGCAGCGCATGTCGACGAGATGAGAAAGCTCCTGATCCACCAGCGTGTAAAGAACAATGCCGGGCTGGCGATCTATCGCCTCGAGGACCGACAGGAGCTGCTTGCGGTTTCGCACCAGCGGGTAGACGTGCTCCACGGCGGTAGAGCCATGAAACTGGACGGAGGCCGCGCGGCCGGCCGAAATCAGCGTTTCGCCGGTGGAGTCAGATATCAGGTGCAAATGAAAGAAGTTTTTCTTGTTCTCCACGTTGTTATTTACCCTTTGTTGATAACTCGGGAGAACCGGTCGGTTTGAGAAATCGGTGCCGGGGGGTGGGGAAAACCGGCGACTTATCCACATAAGGCCCTGAGCGGAACAGAATCCAGAGCGCATGTGGATAACGGTGACAACAACGAAGCGGACTTCATTCGTCCTGGCGTTATCCACAGAGCGGGGCCTCTCACCCGATGCCGCATGTCTCGGAAATATCTGGCAGATTTCGACTTGTCCCCAGACACTGCCGGTTCGTCTCGTTGGCTGTCCACACCCGGTGCCTCGAGTGGCCGATTGTCGCGCCCGGAGTGGAGGACGTTTAATCCTTGATAGTCACCGACTCTAAGAAATAGAAAGTCTTTAAGATTCAATTTTATTATTTAGGAGGAAAACCTTGACCGCCCCAGTCAGGAAGATCATAGCGGTCCTAGAAGGCCAAACGGTATCGCCACCACCGATCTGGCTCATGAGACAGGCAGGACGTTATCTGCCGGAGTATCGCGCAACCCGTTCAGAGGCCGGAAGCTTCCTCGATCTCTGTTATTCGCCGAAGCATGCGGTCGAGGTCACGCTCCAGCCGATCCGCCGCTACGGCTTCGACGCCTCCATCCTGTTTTCCGACATCCTGGTCATTCCCGATGCCCTGAACCGCAACGTGCGTTTCGTGCAGGGAGAAGGGCCGCAGATGGATCCGATCTCGGAGTCGGAGATCGACCTGCTCGATCCGTCGGGCGTCATGGATCACCTGCAGCCGGTATTTGAAACCGTGCGTCGACTGCGCCAGGAACTGCCGACAGAAACGACTCTCCTCGGTTTTTGTGGCGCGCCATGGACCGTGGCCACCTACATGATCGCTGGCCACGGAACCTCGGACCAGGCCCCTGCCCGGCTGTTTGCCTATCGTCATCCGGCAGCCTTCGAGAAGCTCCTGACGCTGCTCGCGGATATCTCCGCAGAGTATCTGATCGCGCAGATCGATGCGGGCGCCGATGCCGTGCAGATCTTCGATTCCTGGGCCGGCGTGCTGGGCGAGGAAGAGTTTAAGCGCTACGCCCTGCAGCCGGTGGCGCGGATGATCCGCAGGGTGCGTGAAGCCCGTCCCGGCGCTAAGATCATCGCCTTCGCCAAGGGTGCGGGCATGAACCTGAAGACCTACCGGCAGGGCACGGATGCGGACGCGATCGGGCTCGACTGGACCGTTCCGCTGTCGTTTGCAGCCGAGCTGCAGAAGGACGGCCCGGTGCAGGGCAATCTCGATCCGATGCGTGTGGTGGCCGGCGGCAGGGCCATGGAAGAGGGCATCGATGCGATCCTGCAGGCGCTCGGGCAGGGTCCGCTGATCTTCAACCTCGGGCATGGCATCACACCAGAGGCGGATCCGGAGCATGTGGCCGAGCTGGTGCGGCGTGTGCGGGGAACGACTTGATGACGGAGACGGAAAAACAGGTCTCGACCAGCGCCGGGCGCCGCGCCGGGCTGCGGGCCTATATGGCGATCGGTGTCTTCATCGCCATCATCATCGGGCTCTACCTCGGCCAACCGGACAGTTTTTCCCGCTGGATGACGGCGCTGCATGTGGTGGCGGTGATCTCCTG
The DNA here is from genome assembly GCF_056530405.1 of Rhizobium sp. PK7-22. Lineage (NCBI taxonomy): Bacteria > Pseudomonadati > Pseudomonadota > Alphaproteobacteria > Hyphomicrobiales > Rhizobiaceae > Rhizobium > Rhizobium sp. PK7-22. The sequence goes on along the minus strand of NZ_CP096514.1, from coordinate 617,250 downwards.
GATGGCGGGGCTGCTCTACATGCCGCGGTTGTTCATCTACCACAGCGATGCGGCGCCCGGCTCCGAGCAGTCGGAGACCTTCAAGGTCATGGAACAGCGGCTTCTGAAGGTGATCATGAACCCGGCGATGATGATCACCTGGGGTCTCGGGCTTTACCTGGCCTGGGACGTGTTTCGTTTCCAGGGCGGCTGGCTGCATGCGAAGATCGCACTGGTCGTCCTGCTGACGGTGGTGCATGTGCTGTTCAGCCGGGCGGTGCGTGGATTTGCGGCCGATGGTCCCCGCAAATCGCCACGCTACTGGCGGATGATGAACGAGGCGCCGACCTTGCTGATGATCGCCATCGTGATCCTCGTCATCGTCAAGCCTTTCTAGGCGCCACTTCGAATTCGGCGAAGAAATCTCCGTAGCCCCTTGCGGTGGGCTGCGGGACCCGCTACTTTCGCCATCTCATCTCGTGGCATGCGTGTAATTGCTCATACTCCCCGGAAAACTCCGCGGTCGAGAGTTTCACCGGCACGCCTTTTCCCCCATCTATGCGCAACGTGGTCCCTTCATGGCTGAAATGAAGCTTCAAGAACTCAAAAGCAAATCGCCGACCGATTTGCTGACCTTCGCCGAATCTCTCGAGGTCGAAAACGCCAGCACAATGCGCAAGCAGGAGCTGATGTTTGGTATCCTCAAGGTTCTGGCGAGCCAGGATGTGGAAATCATCGGCGAAGGCGTGGTGGAAGTGCTGCAGGACGGCTTCGGCTTCCTGCGCTCGGCTAACGCCAACTACCTGCCAGGCCCAGACGACATCTATATTTCCCCTTCGCAGATCCGCCGGTTCTCGCTGAAGACTGGCGATACCGTCGAGGGACCGATCCGCGGGCCTAAGGAAGGCGAACGCTATTTTGCCCTCCTCAAGGTCAACACGATCAACTTCGACGACCCGGAGAAGATCCGCCACAAGGTCCATTTCGACAATCTGACGCCGCTCTATCCCAACGAGCGCTTCAAGATGGAACTCGACGTTCCCACGTCAAAGGATCTATCCGCGCGCGTCATCGATCTGGTTGCGCCGCTCGGCAAGGGCCAGCGCGGCCTGATCGTCGCGCCGCCGCGCACCGGCAAGACCGTTCTGCTGCAGAACATCGCCCATTCCATCACCGCCAATCACCCCGAATGCTATTTGATCGTCCTGCTGATCGACGAACGGCCGGAAGAAGTGACGGACATGCAGCGTTCGGTGAAGGGCGAAGTGGTCTCCTCCACGTTCGATGAGCCGGCAGTGCGCCATGTGCAGGTTGCGGAGATGGTCATCGAGAAGGCCAAGCGTCTCGTCGAGCATGGCCGCGACGTTGTGATCCTGCTCGATTCGATCACGCGCCTGGGCCGCGCCTACAACACCGTCGTGCCGTCCTCCGGCAAGGTGCTGACGGGCGGCGTGGACGCCAATGCCCTGCAGCGGCCGAAGCGCTTCTTCGGTGCAGCCCGTAACATCGAGGAAGGCGGCTCGCTGACCATCATTGCGACGGCTCTGATCGATACGGGAAGCCGCATGGACGAAGTGATCTTCGAAGAGTTCAAGGGTACCGGCAACTCGGAAATCGTGCTCGACCGCAAGGTCGCCGACAAGCGCATCTTCCCGTCCATGGACATCCTGAAGTCCGGGACGCGCAAGGAAGACCTGCTGGTGCCACGCCAGGATCTGCAGAAGATCTTCGTGCTGCGCCGCATCCTCGCGCCGATGGGAACGACCGATGCGATCGAGTTCCTGATCGACAAGCTGAAGCAGACGAAGAGCAACGGCGACTTCTTCGATTCGATGAACACCTAAACATTAGCCGGATTCATCCGTTGGAACGCCCGGCATTCGTGTCGGGCGTTTTCCGTTTCCGCCTCTACCACTCAGGTGCAACTGCATGACGATGCTGCCAACGACGATCTTCGCCCTGTCCAGTGGTGCCCTGCCGGCCGGCGTCGCCGTGGTGCGCATCAGCGGTCCCTTAGCGTTGCCGGCTCTCCGGTCGCTGACCCGCAGGGAGCTGCCATCGCCACGCCAGGCGGCGCTCAGGACTATCGTGGCTCCAGACGGAGCTGTGCTGGACGAGGCATTGGTGCTCGTCTTCCCAGGGCCGCAGTCCTTCACCGGCGAGGACTGCGTGGAGCTGCAACTGCATGGCAGTCGCGCCGTGGTCGCCGCCGTCCTGAAGGAACTCGCCGCTGCCGACGGATTGCGCGCGGCGGAGGCGGGAGAGTTCTCACGGCGGGCGTTCGAAAATGGCCGGATCGACCTCGTCGAGGCTGAAGGCCTTTCGGAGCTAATTGCGGCCGAGACCGAGATGCAGCGACGGCTTGCCGTCGAACAGAGCTTAGGGGGTCAGTCTGACCTATACAACGGTTGGGCGAAACGACTGACGCATGCCCGCGCCATGATCGAAGCAGACCTGGATTTTTCCGAAGAAGAGGATGTCCCGGGCTCAGTGGCCGACAGTGTCGGGCCGGACCTGCTTCTCCTGCAGCAGGAACTGCGCCGGCACGTTGAGACCGCACGCGCCGGAGAGATTATTCGAGATGGCTACAAGATCGCTATCATCGGACAGCCAAATGCGGGCAAATCCAGCCTCTTGAATGCGCTCGCCGACCGGGACGTGGCCATCGTCACCGAGGTGGCCGGCACGACCAGAGACGTACTGCAGGTCGATCTCGACATGGATGGCTACCTCGTGCGGCTGTTCGACACGGCCGGGCTCAGGGAGAGCCAAGATGTGGTGGAACAGGAAGGCATCCGCCGCGCCCATGACGCCATCGCAAAGGCTGACCTCATCCTGTTGCTGGAGGAGATTGATTCGAACCCGAAACAACCCGTCATTCCGGAGGAAAAGGACGTGCTGCGGGTGGGGAGCAAGCTCGATCTGCACGCACCGTCAACGGGCTATGACCTCTGCATTTCTGTAAGGAACGAGGAGGGACTGGACGCTCTGCGGGAGGCCATCCGTCAGAGGGTGCGCGGGATCTGGTCAGGCTCGATGGCGCCGACGCGTCAGCGTCAGCTTGATCTTCTGCTAGATGCTTCCAATTCCCTTTCAGAAGCGCTAAAGGCGGGGCAACCCGAGCTTCGGGCGGAAAACCTGCGGGCGGCAGCCGTCGCGCTGGGCAGGATCACCGGAGCCGTGGATGTCGAGCAATTGCTCGACGTCATCTTTTCGCAGTTTTGTATCGGCAAATGATTCACGTGAAACACGCGGATCCGGAAGGCGGGCATGACAGAGCAATTTGACGTCATTGTCATTGGAGGTGGGCACGCCGGCTGCGAAGCGGCCAGTGCGGCTGCGCGGCTGGGCGCGCACACCGCCCTCATCACCCATAAGCGCGAGACCATCGGGGTGATGTCGTGCAATCCGGCAATCGGTGGACTGGGAAAAGGCCACCTGGTGCGCGAAGTCGATGCGATGGACGGGCTGATGGGTCGGGTGGCGGATGCGGCGGGCATTCAGTTCCGGCTCCTCAACCGGAAAAAGGGTCCCGCTGTGCGCGGTCCCCGCACCCAGGCAGACCGGAAGCTCTATCGGCTGGCCATGCAGCGAGAAATCGAAGAGCATGCAAACCTCACGGTAATCGAAGGTGATGCAAGTGACCTTCAGATCACGGATGGTCGGATTAATGCGGTCATCATGGCTGACGGCCAGGTCTTCACCTGTGCCGCCGTGGTGTTGACGACTGGGACGTTCCTGCGAGGTCTCATTCATATCGGTTCCGAAAAGATTCCGGCCGGACGGGTGGGTGAGGCACCATCCATGGGTCTGTCCGCAACCCTGGCGCGCCACAATATCGCGCTTGGTCGTCTGAAGACCGGCACACCGGCCCGCCTGAATGGTGCGACCATCGACTGGGGTTCTGTCAGTCTGCAGGAAGCAGACGAAGATCCGGTGCCGTTCTCGTTCATGACGGACAAGATCGCAAACCCGCAGATCGCGTGCGGCGTGACCAGGACAACTGCGGCAACGCATAAGATCATCAGCGATAACATGCACTTGTCGGCGATGTACTCCGGGCAGATCGAGGGCGTTGGCCCGCGGTATTGCCCGTCGATCGAGGACAAGATCGTGCGCTTTGGTGAACGGGACGGCCACCAGGTGTTCCTGGAGCCCGAAGGTCTCGACGACGCCACGGTTTACCCCAATGGGATCTCCACGTCCCTGCCAGTCGAGATCCAGGAAGCCTTTATCCGGACCATCCCGGGCCTGGAGCGGGTGGAGATCGTTCAGCCGGGTTACGCGATCGAGTACGATCATGTGGATCCCCGCGAACTCACGCAGGCGCTCGAGGTCAAGAAGATCTCTGGCCTGTTCCTGGCGGGGCAGATCAACGGAACGACGGGCTATGAAGAAGCGGCGGCCCAGGGACTGGCGGCGGGGCTGAATGCAGGGTTGCGGGCGGGCGGTGGTGCCGCCTATCACTTCAGCCGTTCGACCTCCTACATCGGCGTGATGATCGACGACCTGACCTCCCGGGGTGTCACCGAGCCGTACAGGATGTTCACCTCCCGTGCCGAGTATCGGCTTTCGCTTCGCGCGGATAATGCAGACGTCCGTTTGACGCCCGAGGCCATTTCGCTCGGAATCGTCGTGCGTGCTCGTGCGGAGCGCTTCGGTGGCTATGTGCGGGATCTGGCGAACTGGCGTGAGCGGCTGCAGTCCATCTTCGTGACCCCGACCGAGGCTTTATCCCAAGGTATCAAGATCAATCAGGATGGGCAGCGCCGAAGCGCCTACGACTTGCTGGCCTATCCGGAGATGAATCTGGCCAGCCTGCGCGGGTGCTGGCCTGAGCTTGGTGATGTTCCCAAGGGCGTCGCGGAAGCTCTGGAGATCGAGGCGGGCTATGCGGTCTATATTGACCGGCAGACAGCGGACATCAGCGTGTTGCGGCGAGATGAAGCTCTCACGATTCCAGAAGATTTTGACTATCAGGTTATTTCGGGCCTCTCGAACGAGCTGAAATTGAAACTGATGACGTTGAAGCCGGTTTCGCTTGCTCAAGCCGCGCGCATCGAGGGTATGACCCCTGCAGCCTCCGCGCTTCTGCTGGCGATGATCAAGAAGAGCAACCCGAATCGCGCCAAACGAGTCTCCTGATGCAGCTGAACGGAAAGCGTGTTTCACGTGAAACGCAGGAGCGCCTTGAACATTTTGCGGAGCTGTTCCGCAAGTGGGCTTCGCGCATCAATCTGGTGGCGCCCTCGACAATCGCTGAGTTGTGGGATCGGCACATCGCTGACAGCGCGCAACTTTTCCAGCTGCAGCCTCAGGCCGCTACATGGGTAGATCTCGGGTCAGGTGGTGGATTTCCAGGGATCATCACGGCCATTATGCTGAAAGAAACAGATGGGGGCTGGGTTCATCTGGTGGAAAGCAATCAGAAGAAGGCCTCGTTCCTGCGGGTTGCGTTACTGGAAACCGAGGCTCGAGGGACAGTCTATCCCGCGCGAATCGATGAAGCTGCCAAGCAGATCGAGGCCTGTGACTATCTGTCTGCACGGGCACTCGCGGAGCTGGATCTTCTGCTCGGATACGCGTCGCCTTGGCTTTCGGGGACGGGCGCAAGAGGCTTTTTCCATAAAGGGCGGGATTACCAGCGGGAAGTTGGTAAAGCGCGTGGTGCTTGGGACTTCGATCTGGTAGAACATCCCAGTGCCGTCGAGAGCGACTCCATTATTCTTGAAGTGAGCAACCTCCGGCCGAAAGATCGATAGCCCTCGTTCGTCAGGTGCGGCATGAACCCTATTAATCGCATTATCACCATCGCGAACCAGAAGGGCGGCGTCGGCAAGACGACGACCGCCATCAATCTGGCGACTGCGCTTGCCGCCATCGGCGAGCATGTCCTGATCATCGATCTTGACCCGCAAGGCAATGCCAGCACCGGTTTGGGTATCGATCGTCGCGATCGCGCAGTGTCCTCCTATGACCTGTTGATGGGGACGCATAGCGTGGAGGAGACGGTTCTGCCGACGGCAGTCCCCAATCTCTCCATCGTCCCGTCCACGATGGACCTCCTAGGATTCGAGATGGAGATCTCCCAGCAGGCGGACCGGGTGTTTCGCCTCAAGCGCGCCTTGACCCAAATCGCCCTACCCTACTCCTACATCATCCTAGATTGCCCTCCGTCGTTCAACCTGCTGACCATGAATGCCATGGCCGCGGCGCAATCCGTGCTCGTGCCGTTGCAATGCGAGTTCTTTGCGCTTGAGGGTCTGAGCCAGCTGCTGGAAACGGTCAACCAGGTGAAGCAGACGGTCAATCCCGGTCTCGACATCCAGGGGATCGTCCTAACGATGTTTGATGCTCGCAACAATCTGGCGCAGCAGGTCGTCAATGACGTGCGCACCTATCTCGGAGACAAGGTCTATCACACGTTGATCCCGCGGAACGTGCGGGTCTCCGAGGCGCCTTCCTATGGGAAGCCCGCAATCCTTTACGACCTGAAGTGTGCTGGCAGCCAGGCCTATCTGCAGTTGGCCTCAGAGGTTATCCAGCGTGAACGGCGCCGGAAGGCGGCCTGACGAATATTGGTGATATGATATGAGCGATGATCTCTCAAAGCGCCGGCTCGGGCGCGGTTTGGCAGCCCTGATCGGTGAAATGGATCAGCCGCTTCAGGTCGATGAAGCGCCGAAGCCGGTCAATCCCGATCGCATGCTACCGATCGAACATGTGAGCCGCAATCCCCGGAACCCTCGCCGGCAGTTCGATGAGGGAGATCTCCAGGATCTGGCAAGCTCCATTCGCCAGCATGGCATCGTCCAGCCGGTGGTCGTGCGGACGGTCAATGGCCAGTTCGAGATCATCGCCGGCGAGCGTCGCTGGCGTGCGGCTCAGCTTGCAGGGCTGCACGAGATCCCCGTTATCGTCCGCGATGTGGATGATCGTACCGCGCTGGAAATCGCAATCGTCGAGAACGTCCAGCGGGCCGATCTCAATCCGCTCGAAGAGGCTCTTGGATACGATCAGCTCATTGCCGAATACGGATATACCCAGAACGACCTTGGTGGGATTATCGGCAAGAGCCGCAGTCATGTGGCCAACAGCCTCAGGCTTCTGAAGCTGCCTGAGCCGGTACGCGACATGCTCTCTTCGGGAGAGTTGTCAGCGGGACACGCAAGGGCGCTGATCACAACCTCGGATCCCGTTGCACTGGCTCGCACGATTGTTGCCAAGGGGATGTCGGTCCGCGACGCCGAGCGTCTGGCCCAGAACGATGTCAAGGGGCAGACGCAACCCCAGGGCACCAAGGCCGAGCAGAAGGATTCCGATACGCTCGCGCTGGAGCGAACGCTCTCCGATTCTCTGGGTCTCGAGGTCAAGATCGCCCACAAGGGCGGCAATGGCCAGATGCGCATCACCTATCGCAATCTCGAGCAGCTGGAAGAGATCTGCCGTCTTCTGGAACGTCGGTAGGCCCCGCGAGTGCGCTAACGCTGACTGCGTGCCGACTGGATCGTAATCGCCATCAGGGTCTGAAAGGCGATACTTTCCTCCAGGCTCTGTTTCTGGCGGCTGTGCAGGATGGCCACCTGAAGCCGTTCCGTCTCGCGCTGGAGCCCACTGGCGCTCCAGCTGCGTAATGCCTTTTCTATCAAGGGTTTACGCTTGAAGTGGATATGCCGCCCGAGCGTCATCATCACCTGTCCGACCTGCAGGTTCTTCTCATCCATTTCGGCGCGCATCAGATCCATCAGCTGGAACTGTTTGAGACAGGACTGCAGGACGAGGAAGATCGGCGTCTTGGATGTGGACACCTTCTGCATGGAATGTCTGAGCGCGGCAAGATTGCCCGTCAGAATTGCATCGACGGCCTCATCGGTCGAAACGCTGCTCGCATCACCGATGATCGCGGAAACGTCGTCCTCTTCAATGGTCCCCTTGCCGCGGCAATAGAGCGCGAGCTTGCGTATCTCGTTTCGCGAGGCGATGCGGTCTCCCCCCAGGAGTTCAAGCAGGTTCCGGCGTGCGGCCGGCGAGATGGCCAAGCCGTCCTGGGCCAGTTCGCCGTCGATCAGGGCATTGAGCGCTCGTGCATCGTCGGCATAGCAGGGGATGACGGCAATCGAGCGTGAGGGCTCGGCCAGCTTTCGCAGGCCACTTCCCTTCTTCAGGTCGCCGGCCTCGATGACGAGCAGGTTGGCGGGCGCCGGTCCGCTCGCAAGAATGCCGAGCGCATCGAGGAGCGCCTTCTCGTTGGAGGCGCCGCGCAGCCACACCAGTTTGTCGCCGCCAAAGAGGCCAAGCGAGTTGACCTCGTCCAGCAGCCTCCCGGGATCGCTCTGGAGATCCGAGACATCCATCTTCAGCATCGCGAACGGATCGTCCTGCGCAACGCCGGATTTCTTGACGATGAGAGAGGCACGTTCCGACACCAGGCCCCGGTCCGGGCCATAGATCACGAAGATGCGGTAGGTTTCGCTGCCGCGTCCAACGAAGCGATCAAACTCGTGCGACTTTATTTCTGCCATGTCGGCTGGGGCTGCGGCTCTTTGGCGAGGGCGATGGCGAGGTCGGCCCGAATGAGCTCGGCGAGCTCCCGCGCTGCCCGGTCCTCTGCGTCCCTGACGCCCCGCAATTCGGCAAACTCCTGACGCGAGATGTCAAGAAGCGACACGATCCTGCGGCTCCCGACCTTCAGGACCTGCCCGTCGCTGATGCGCGAAATGGTGTAGTTGCCGGAGACATTCACCCGTCCGGGCTGCAAGCCTACGGCGTCCTCATCGTCGAGAATATCGCTATAGGCGGCGGTGACCTGCAGCTCGACTTGATACTGCGGGGCAGGCGTTTCCCCTTCCCCACCCGATGTCAGGAATATCAGGTGGTTTCGAACGACCTGCTCGACCCTGTCATCGGCGGGCGAGAATGCGATTTCCGCCAGCTTGGGGCCGGTTCCAGAGGCTTGCGAATACAGCGGGCGAACCTGGCAGCCGGCCAGCATGGCCATGGCAGTGAGTCCAAGTGCCAGTTTCGACAGCTGCGGGCGATAAGAGCGAGCATCAAACGACAATGTTCACGATCCTCTGTGGGACGACGATGATCTTTTTCGGTACCTGCCCATCAAGAGCGGCACGCACGGCGTCCAGCGCAAGGACCGCAGCCTCGATGTCATTCTTCGACGCGTCGCGGGCGATTGTCAATTCCGCCCGCTTCTTGCCGTTGATCTGGACGGGAAGCATCATCTCGTTCTCGATGACGAGCGATTCCTCGTAGATCGGCCAGGGCGCCTGGGAGAGCATGCCGGAATTGCCAAGAACCGACCAGCATTCTTCCGCAAGATGTGGCGTCATCGGCGCGACGATCCGCACCAGGATCTCGGCTGCGTCGCGTACGGCAGCCCGGAAGGCCGGATCGGCATCGCCGGAGGCCACCCGTGTCAGGGGCGCGGCCAAAGCATTGACGAATTCGTAGATGCGCGCCACGGCCTTGTTGAAGGAAAGCCGGTCATAGTCGTCCTGTACCGCCTTCAGGGTCTTGTGGGCGATCTGGGAGATGCCGAGGGCCTCGCCGTCTGAGGCGGGCTTGGGCGCGACCTCGACGAGTTGGGGGGCAGCTTCCGAAATCAGGCGCCAGAGGCGCTGCGTGAAGCGGTGAGCGCCTTCGACACCGGCCTCCGACCAGATCACGTCACGATCTGGCGGCGAATCCGACAGCACGAAAAAGCGAGCGGTGTCGGCGCCGTAAGAAGCAATGATGTCGTCGGGATCGACGACGTTCTTCTTCGACTTCGACATCTTCTCGATCGAGCCGATGGTGATTTCTTCGCCGGTGGAGAGAAGGGCTGCCTGTCGCTTGCCGTCGATTTCCTCGATGCGGATATCCGCGGGTGATACCCATTCGCCGTTCGCGCCGCTGCCGCGGCGGTAGGTTTCATGGACGACCATGCCCTGGGTGAAGAGGCCCTTGAAGGGCTCCTTGACGTCCACATGGCCGGTCTCGTTCATCGCCCGGGTGAAGAAGCGGGAATAGAGGAGGTGAAGAATGGCATGCTCGATGCCGCCGATGTACTGGTCCACCGGCAGCCAGTGATTGGCGGCCTTCGGATCCGTCGGATTGTCTTCCCAGGGCGCGGTGAAGCGCGTGAAATACCAGCTGGAATCGACGAAAGTATCCATCGTGTCTGTTTCGCGCCGGGCAGCTGCACCGCATTGCGGGCAGTTCACGTGGCGCCAGGTCGGGTGCCGGTCGAGCGGATTGCCGGGATGATCGAAGGTCACGTCGTCCGGCAGCTTGACCGGCAGGTCCTTCTTCGGCACCGGCACGACGCCGCAGACCTCGCAGTGGATGACGGGGATCGGGCAGCCCCAGTAGCGCTGGCGGGAGATGCCCCAGTCGCGCAGGCGGAAATTCACCTTGCGCTCGCCCTGCGGCATGTTGCCGAGCGACGAGGTCGAGAGGCGATCCGCGACGAGATCGAACGCTTCCGTCGTGGTCTTGCCGTCGAGGAAGCGGGAGTTGATCATGACGCCGTCGCCGTCATAGGCGGTGTCGCCGATCGTGAAGCTCTGCGCGTCGCCATCGGCCGGCATCACCACGGCCACCACCGGCAGGCCGTACTTGCGGGCGAAGTCGAGGTCGCGCTGGTCGCCGGCCGGGCAGCCGAAGATGGCGCCGGTGCCGTAATCCATCAGGACGAAGTTGGCGACATAGACGGGCAGTTCCCAGGAGGGGTCGAGCGGATGCCTGACGCGGATGCCGGTATCGATCCCCTTCTTTTCAGCCGTTTCGAGCGCTGCCAGGGACGTGCCGTGGTGGCGGCACTCGGCGCAGAAGGCTTCGATAGCCGGATTCGCTTTCGCGGCGTCCCGTGCCATGGGGTGATCTGCGGCGATCGCCAGGAAGGATGCGCCGAACAGCGTATCGGGACGGGTGGTGTAGACGGGTATCTCGTTCTGGCCGATGGGCGCCGTCCCCGGCACGACTTCCCAGCGGATCGTCATCCCTTCCGAGCGCCCGATCCAGTTCTTCTGCATCAGCCGGACCTTCTCCGGCCACTGGTCGAGGGTCTCGAGCGAATCGAGCAGGTCCTGACTGAAATCGGTGATCTTGAAGAACCACTGGATGAGGTCGCGCTGTTCCACAGGCGCGCCGGAGCGCCAGCCGCGGCCGTCGATCACCTGTTCGTTGGCCAGCACCGTCTGGTCGACCGGATCCCAGTTGACCTTGGATTGCTTGCGGTAGACGAGGCCCTTTTCCATCATGTCGAGGAAGAGGTGCTGCTGACGCTGATAGTATTCGACGTCGCAGGTGGCGAATTCCCGCGACCAGTCCAGCGACAGCCCCATGGCCTTCAGCTGAAGCTTCATCGAGGCGATGTTCTGGTAGGTCCACTCCTTGGGGTGAACATTATTGTCGCGTGCGGCGTTTTCCGCCGGCATGCCGAAGGCGTCCCAGCCCATGGGATGGAGAACATTGTAACCCCTCGCCCGCTTGTAGCGCGCTACGACATCGCCCATCGCATAGTTGCGGACGTGGCCCATGTGGATGCGTCCCGAGGGATAGGGAAACATTTCGAGGACGTAGTACTTCTCGCGCGGATCGGCGTTGTCGGCCTCGAAGACCTTGGCATCCGACCACTTCTCTTGCCAGCGTGGCTCGGCCTCGCGCGGATTGTAACGTTCACTCGCCATATCAATATTATCCGGGAAAACTTCAGAAGGATTGGCCAGACCTTCACCACGAAAGCCTGCAAGCGTCAAGTTTTACAGGGATATTGGCAAGCGAAGTTGGCCGGGTTGCGGCAGCACGCCTCTTGGCATACCGCGCCTTGCAGCCTAAGTCGTCTGCAATCAAACGCGAGGGAAGAGCATGACCGTCCAGGACAGGTTGAAGGAAGTTCGCGACCGGATCGTGGCAGCCGAACGCGTCGGGAAACGTCCGGAAGGATCCGTCACCCTTGTTGTCGTCTCCAAGACCTTCGAGGCCGATGCCATCCGGCCGGTGCTCGAGGCCGGTGAGCGGGTATTCGGCGAGAACCGGGTCCAGGAAAGCCAGGGGAAGTGGCCGGCGCTGAGGCAAGAGTTTGAAGGCATCGAGCTGCACCTCATCGGGCCGCTGCAATCCAACAAGGCCGCGGACGCCGTCGCGCTGTTCGACGTGATCGAGACGGTGGATCGGGAGAAGATTGCCCGTGCTCTGGCCGACGAGATGAAGCGGCAGGGGCGGTTTCCCCTGCTTTACGTTCAGGTCAACACGGGAATGGAGCCGCAGAAGGCCGGCATCGCCCCTGATGAGACCGCGGCTTTCGTGCGCCTCTGCCGCGATGATTTGGGGCTGTCGGTGGAAGGCCTGATGTGCATCCCGCCCGCAGACGAAAATCCGGGGCCGCATTTTGCTCTGCTTGCCAAGCTTGCTCGCGAGAGCGGCGTTGATAAACTGTCGATGGGCATGTCCGGCGATTTCGAGACGGCGGTGGAGTTCGGCGCAACGAGCGTGCGCGTCGGCTCGGCCGTGTTTGGCAATCGCTAAGCGGCCCTAGCCCTTAAGTCTGGCTTTCCAGTCTCTTCTGGCTCATCCTACAAGTGTCCCTGAGGCTGCGCTGGGATCATGGGAGGAGCAGATGCAGAGCACGTATTTCGACGTCTATGCCGAATGGCAGGCGGACCCGGAAGCTTTCTGGCTGCGGGCGGCCGAAGCGCTGGACTGGTTCAAGCCGGTCGAGCGGGTGTTCGACCCCGACCAGGGCGCCTATGGGCGCTGGTTCGTCGGCGGTGAAACGAACACCTGCCACAACTGCCTCGACCGCCACGTGCAGGCGGGTCGGGGAAGCCAGAGGGCGCTGATCTACGACAGCGCCATGAACGGTACGAAGACCAGCTTCACCTATGACGAGGCGCTGGCAGAGGTGCAGGCGATCGCCGCCGTGCTGCGCAACCACGGCGTCGGCAAGGGCGACCGGGTGATCCTCTACATGCCGATGGTTCCGGAGGCGGTTTTCTCAATGCTGGCCTGCGCGCGGCTCGGGGCGGTGCATTCGGTGGTGTTCGGCGGCTTTGCGGCCCACGAGCTGGCAAAGCGCATCGACGACAGCGGCGCCAAACTGGTGATCAGCGCCAGCTGCGGCCTGGAGCCGGGCCGGGTGGTATCCTACAAGCCGCTGCTCGATCATGCGGTCGACATGGCGACGGTGAAGCCGGACTTCTGCCTCATCCTGCAGCGCGACGAGCTGCATGCGCCGCTGCGCTACGAGCACGGCGATGTAGACTTCCGGCAGGCGGTCGAGGTGGAGAAGGTCAACGGAACGGTTGTCGATTGCGTGCCCGTCGCCGCCACCGATCCACTCTACATTCTCTATACATCCGGCACGACGGGCCAGCCGAAGGGTGTGGTGCGCGACAACGGCGGTCATATGGTGGCCCTCCAGTGGACCATGGAGAACCTTTACGGCGTGAAGCCCGGCGAGGTGTTCTGGACGGCCTCCGACATCGGCTGGGTGGTCGGCCATTCCTATATCGTCTACGCGCCGCTGCTGGCCGGCAGCACGACGGTCCTCTTCGAAGGCAAGCCCGTCGGAACACCGGATGCGGGCGCCTTCTGGCGCATCGTGTCCGACTATGACGTGAAGGTGCTGTTCACCGCGCCGACGGCCTTTCGTGCCATCCGCCGCGACGATCCGGACGGGGAGCACGTCCGGCACCATGATGTAAGCGGCCTGCGTGCGCTGTTTCTCGCCGGAGAGCGCGCTGATCCGGAGACGCTGAAATGGGCGGAGAGCGTGCTCAAGGTTCCGGTGATCGATCATTGGTGGCAGACGGAGACCGGCTGGCCGATGGTCGGCAATCCGGTCGGCCTCGGCCTCCTGCCCTTCAAGGCAGGCTCTCCGACCATGCCCATGCCCGGCTATGCCGTCGAAGTGCTGGATGACGCCGGCCATCCGGTGCCACGCGGCACACTCGGCAACATCGTGGTGAAGCTTCCGCTTCCGCCCGGCTGCCTGGTCAGTTTCTGGAACGCCGACGAGCGGTTTCGCCAGTCATGCCTGGAGGAATTCCCAGGCTACTACAAGACAGCCGATGCCGGGCTGATGGACGACGAGGGCTATCTCTTCGTGATGGCGCGGACGGACGACATCATCAACTGCGCCGGCCACCGGCTTTCGACCGGAGCTATGGAAGAGGTCTGCGCCATGCATCCGGACGTCGCGGAATGTGCCGTCGTGGGCGTCGCGGATGCCTTGAAGGGACAGGTTCCCTGCGGCTTCCTGGTGCTGAAGAACAGGGTGTCGCGCGATCAGGGCCTTGTGGAACGGGAAGTGATCGATCTTGTCCGCAACGAGATCGGTCCGGTGGCGGCCTTCCGCACGGCCATGGTGGTGCAGCGCCTGCCGAAGACCCGGTCCGGCAAGATCCTGCGCGGCACGATGCAGAAGATTGCCGACGGAATGCCATGGACCATGCCGGCCACCATCGACGACCCAGGTATTCTCGAGGAGATCGCCGAGATCCTGCGGCAGCGGGGATACGCGCGGGCGGCGGCGGTCGAACAGGGCGCATAACGAAAAAACCCCGGCAGGACCGGGGTTTCGAACTAGTGCAATCGCTTCCGGAGATCAGTAGCGGTTGTCGTCCTCGTCTTCGTCGCGCGGGGCGGACTTCAGCGAGCTCAGCTTGGCGAAGACGGCGTCCGCGTCAATTTCCTTCTCTTCTTCGCGATCGTTGCGATAGTTGAAGTCGAGGTTTTCCGTTTCCGATGCGGACTGCAGCGTCGCGCCGAGTTCGGCGGCGGTCGGAAGCGGCTTGCCCTTGGAGGCGCGTTCGACTTCCAGGTCGAGATCGATCTGGCTGCAAAGGCCGAGTGTCACCGGATCCATCGGCGTCAGGTTGGTCGCATTCCAGTGGGTACGGTCGCGGATCTGCTCGATCGTCGACTTTGTGGTGCCGACGAGACGCGATATCTGCGCATCCTTCAGTTCCGGGTGATTGCGCACCAGCCAGAGAATGGCATTGGGACGATCCTGGCGCTTCGATACCGGCGTGTACCGGGGGCCGCGGCGCTTTGATTCGGGAACACGAACCTTCGGCTCGGACAGCTTCAGCCGATGGTTGATGTCGCCCTCGCCGCGCTGGATCTCGTCGCGCGAGAGCTGCCCGGTGGCGATCGGATCAAGGCCCTTGATCCCCTGCGCTGCTTCGCCGTCAGCGATTGCCTTCACCTCCAGCGGGTGCAGCTTACAGAACTGCGCAATCTGGTCGAAGGAAAGTGCCGTGTTGTCGACCAGCCAGACCGCCGTCGCCTTCGGCATAAGCAATTGTTGAGCCATGGATATAGTTCCTCTGTCCGTCCGCGCCGGTGTCGCGGGCCGTGGGTATCAACCACCATTTCCGGGAATTCGACGCGTCTATATCCGGAAAACGGCGGAAATGCAAATATCACGCAACATGAACCGTTTGTCTAATTGCTGGTCCGGATGCACCTGATATGTATGCGTGATGATCCGGATTTTCAGTCCGGTTTCGTCGAGACGAAATGGGGAGGAGACCATGTCCGAGAAGGTTTATCCTGTGTCGCGCGCCACCAAGAGCATGGCGCTGATCGACAAGGACAAATACGAGAAGTGGTACGAGGAAAGCATCGAGGACCCCGACAAGTTCTGGGGCAAGCACGGCAAACGGATCGACTGGTTCAAGCCCTACACCAAGGTCAAGAACACCTCCTTCAAGGGTAAGGTGTCGATCAAATGGTTCGAGGACGGGCTCACCAATGTCTCCTACAACTGCATCGATCGCCACCTGAAGACGCATGGCGAGCGCACCGCGCTGATCTGGGAAGGTGACAATCCGTATATCGACAAGAAGATCACCTACAACCAGCTCTACGATCAGGTCTGCCGGCTCGCGAACGTCCTGAAACAGCGCGGCGTCAAGAAGGGCGACCGCGTTACCATCTATATGCCTATGATCCCGGAAGCGGCTTATGCGATGCTTGCCTGCGCCCGCATCGGTGCCGTCCATTCTGTCGTCTTCGGCGGATTCTCACCCGAGGCGCTGGCGGGCCGGATCGTCGACTGCCAGTCCTGTTTCGTCATCACCTGCGACGAGGGCGTGCGCGGCGGCAAGCCGGTACCGCTCAAGGAAAACACCGACAAGGCGATCCACATCGCGGCGCGCCAGTATGCGACCGTCAACAACGTGCTGGTGATCCGCCGCACCGGTGGCAAGGTCAACTGGGCGCCGGGCCGTGACCTCTGGTATCACGAGGAAGTCGCCAAGGCGAAGCCGCACTGCGAGCCGGTGAAGATGAAGGCGGAGGATCCGCTCTTCATTCTCTACACGTCCGGCTCCACGGGCAAGCCGAAGGGCGTGCTGCACACCACCGGGGGCTATCTCGTCTATGCGGCGATGACGCATGAGTACGTCTTCGACTACCACGACGGGGACGTCTACTGGTGTACGGCCGACGTCGGCTGGGTGACGGGGCATTCCTACATCGTCTATGGACCGCTGGCGAACTGCGCCACTTCGCTGATGTTCGAAGGCGTGCCGAACTTCCCCGACCAGGGACGTTTCTGGGAGGTCATCGACAAGCACAAGGTCAACATCTTCTACACCGCGCCCACCGCCATCCGCTCGCTGATGGGTGCCGGCGACGAGTTCGTGAAACGGTCCTCGCGGGCCAGCCTGCGGCTGCTCGGCACCGTCGGTGAACCGATCAACCCGGAGGCCTGGGAGTGGTACTACAAGGTGGTCGGCGACAGCCGTTGCCCGGTGGTCGACACCTGGTGGCAGACGGAAACAGGCGGCCACATGATCACGCCGCTGCCGGGTGCGACCGCCCTGAAGCCAGGTTCGGCAACGGTGCCGTTCTTCGGGGTCAAGCCGGAGCTCGTCGACAGCGAGGGCAAGGTGCTGGAAGGGGCGGCGGACGGCAATCTCTGCATCGCCGATTCGTGGCCTGGCCAGATGCGCACGGTCTACGGCGACCACGAGCGCTTCATCCAGACCTACTTCTCGACCTACAAGGGGAAGTATTTCACGGGTGACGGCTGCCGCCGCGATGCGGACGGCTACTACTGGATCACCGGCCGCGTCGACGACGTCCTCAACGTCTCGGGCCACCGTCTGGGCACGGCCGAGGTGGAATCGGCTCTGGTGTCGCACGACATGGTCTCGGAGGCGGCCGTCGTCGGCTATCCGCATAGCGTCAAGGGGCAGGGCATCTATTGCTATGTGACGCTGATGTCGGGCAACGAGGGGGACGATGCCCTACGCCAGGAGCTGATCAAGCATGTCAGAAGCGAGATCGGGCCGATCGCCACGCCCGACAAGATCCAGTTCTCGCCGGGTCTGCCGAAGACGCGCTCCGGCAAGATCATGCGGCGCATCCTTCGCAAGATCGCCGAAGACGATTTCGGCGCGCTGGGGGATATCTCGACGCTGGCCGATCCTGGCGTCGTCGAGGACCTGATCGAGAACCGCCAGAACAAGGCGGTCTGATCCGAACGAAGGCCGCTTTCTCTTGAGGGGGCGGCCTTCAACATCCAATTCGGGCTTGGATTTTTCTACCTGCTCGCGGCTGCGGGCTGATCAAGGCTGGCAGACCCGTCACTCGGGTTCGCAGACCACCGGAGCCTTTCGGCCGCCGTGATAGCTTTGCGCCAGTCCGGCGAGCAGCATGTAGTCCGCCGCCTGCACGCCTCCGTCGAGCGTGACATCCGCGACCACCCGGCCGAAATATTTATCGCCGGAGATGCGGCTGAGCTGGATGCGTGACGATGTTGCCGCCAGTTGCTCCAGAGCCCGCCGCGCCGTCTCGCCTGCGTGGCGTATGCTTAAGCACTTAGACCGGATCTCAGGGGTATCGATACCGCGGATGCGCACGTAGACTTCGACCTTCTGCTGCGGCCAGGGTCTCGCTTCGACGAGCAAGGTGTCGCCGTCGATGATGCGCAGGATTTCGGCCTCCACGGGTCCGGCGATTTCTTCACGCGGCGCTGCACTCGCGGCGACAGCGAGGGGCAGAAGGACAGGGAGAATCAGCAGCAGACGTTTCATGGAAGGAATAAATTCCTTCACGCTGCAGAAGTCAATAGGATTAATAACCTCTAGAAGTCGATCGCCCGACCGTTGATCTCCCAGTCGCCGAACCGGGACGGCTCGGCGCCGCCGCGGCCGCCGAGTTCGGTCGGCAGATTGGCCTGAACTTCCTGCTGGCGCCGCTGCTCGGCTTCCTCAAGGGCACGCTTCGCAGCGGGCGAAAGCGGCTTCTTCACGGCCGGCTCGCTGTCCGTCGTGCTGCTGTTGTCGTTGTCGGGTTCCTGGATCATCACGCCGCCGTGGGTCATATTGAAAATAAAAGCGGGACAGACCACATCATAGACGGTTCGACCCCGGCAATAAAGCCTTCTGGAGACTGACAATGAACATGATGCGCACCGCGATGCTTCTGGCCTTCATGACGGCCCTGTTCATGGGCGTCGGTCTGCTGATCGGCGGCCGCGCCGGGATGATGATCGCCCTCCTCATTGCCGCCGGCATGAACCTCTTCTCCTACTGGAACTCGGACAAGATGGTGCTGTCCGCCTATCGGGCACAGCCGGTGGACGAAGGCAATGCCCCGGAACTCTACCAGATGATGCGTAGGCTTTCGGCCAATGCCGGACTGCCGATGCCGAAGGTCTACGTCTACGACAGCCCGCAGCCGAATGCCTTCGCGACAGGTCGCAACCCGCAGAACGCCGCCGTGGCCGCATCGACCGGCTTGTTGCAGCGCCTGACGCCGGAGGAAGTGGCAGGAGTGATGGCCCATGAGCTTGCCCACATCCAGAACCGCGACACCCTGACGATGACGATGACCGCGACGCTTGCCGGTGCAATCTCGATGCTCGGCAACTTCGCCTTCTTCTTCGGCGGCAATCGTGACAACAACAATCCGCTCGGATTCATCGGGGTCATCGCTGCCATGATCGTGGCACCGCTTGCGGCCATGCTGGTGCAGATGGCGATCAGCCGGACCCGCGAGTATTCGGCCGACAAGCGCGGCGCGGAGATCTGCGGCAACCCGCTGTGGCTCGCGTCCGCGCTCGGCAAGATCGCCGGCGCTGCCCAGGTGATCCATAACAACGATGCCGAACGCAATCCGGCGACGGCGCATATGTTCATCATCAATCCGCTGTCGGGGGAGCGGATGGACAATCTGTTTTCCACCCACCCGAACACCGACAACCGGATCGCCGCTCTCCAGAAGCTGGCAGGCGAGATCGGCAGCGGCGGGTCGACGCCCGGCTTCGCTGCTGCTAGACCGACGCGCACCGCGCGCACCGTTCCCGAAACCGGCTGGGGCCGCCGCGGATCATCCGAGCCGCGCAAGGGACCCTGGTCTTGAACCAAGAGAAAAAAAGCAAGAGATCGTTCCAGTCCAGACAACCGGCGGTGAACCGTCGAGAAGAAGCCCCGCCACCCTCGGACAAGGCGGGGTTCGATGTTCGTGCCACCGCCTCCAAGATCCTTGCAGCGACTGTGGACCGCAAGATCCCGCTCGACGGCATGCTTGACCTCGTCCATGGCAATGCTGCCTACAAGCAACTGAGCGATGCCGACCGGGCCCTGGCGCGTGCCATCCTGAATTCCGCATTGCGGCACCTGCCGCGGCTGGAGGCGGCGATCTCCCTGTTGCTGGACAGTCCGCTGCCGGAGGGGGCGCGCGCGCTTCATCACGTTCTGATCGTTGCAGCGACGCAACTCCTGCATCTCGATGTGCCGGCCCACGCGGTGGTGGATATTGCCGTGGAACAGGCGCATCGCGACCCTCGCAACCGCCGTTTCGCCAAGCTGGTGAATGCGGTGCTGCGGCGTCTGGAACGAGAAAAACAGGATATTCTTGACAAGACCTTGGCCGTTTCGCCCGTGCCCGACTGGTTCATGACCCGGCTCGTCTCCACCTATGGCAGGAATGAAGCGCAGCGGATTGCCGAGGCGCAGCTCATCCCGCCGGCCATCGACATTACTGTCAAATCCGACCCCCATGGCTGGGCAGAAAAATTCGGCGGCTATGTTCTGCCGACCGGAAGCATCCGTCTACCGGTCTTCCAGGGTTCAGTTACGTCCCTGCCCGGCTACGATGATGGTGAATGGTGGGTCCAGGACGTGGCCGCCAGCATTCCGGCGAAATTGTTCGGCGACATCAAGGGATGGCGCATCGCCGACCTCTGTGCCGCCCCCGGCGGCAAGACTGCCCAGCTCGCAGCCGCGGGGGCGACCGTCATTGCCGTCGAGCAATCAGCAAACCGGTTGGTTCGTCTGAAGGAGAACCTGGCGCGGCTTTCACTCGATGCCGAGCTGGTCCAGGGCGACCTGTTCGAATTCCGGCCGGAAGAGCTTCTCGACGGCGTGCTCCTGGACGCGGCATGCTCGTCGACCGGCACTACGCGCCGGCATCCGGATGTTCTTTGGACCAAAGGTCCGGAGGATATAGCCAAACTTGCAGCCTTGCAGGCCAAGATGCTTCGCCATGCCGTGACGCTGGTCAAGCCGGGTGGCCTGATCGTGTTCTCGAACTGCTCGCTGGACCGGCTCGAAGGGGAAGAGCTTGTGGCGGATCTGCTGCGGCACGATCCCTCTATTGAACGGGTTCGGGTCGACCCGTCGCAATGGCCGGGTCTGGAAGCGGCGATCTCCCCGGTTGGCGAGTTTCGCACCACGCCTGCAATGCTGCCGGCGATCGATGGCTTCACCGGCGGAATGGACGGCTTCTTCGCCAGCGTCCTGCGCAGGCGGTAAGCTTTTCTTTACCATAGAAGTCGATTGTATTCGAAGAGGCTAAAGGGGGAGCCTGCGCAAAAGCGGAGGTTCAATCCTGCGGAGTGTTCAAAATTGATCATGCAGCTCGCAGATCGCCGAAGACTGATGTCATTCGGCTTGCGGGAAGTCGTCCGTCGCTGCTACCGACGGACGGCGCACTTGCGGCTTGTTCTTTCTCCATTCGCCGCACAAGTCCCGGACCGGCTGCTGGTCGCACCGACGGATCTGCGCGCCATTGATCCGTTCGTTGCCGAAGAGATCGCCGATGGCCGTTTTCCGCTCGCGGGTTGCTCCCTGGACACGGAGGGCGCGTCTCCGTTCGCCGTCGAGCTTCCGTCGATGGCTTTTGCGGAGCGACTGCATTCCTTTGCCTGGCTGCGGCACATGCGGGCACAGAGGACCGAAGTCTCCTGCGCCCGCACCCGCAGTATCGTTGCCAGTTGGATCATGCTGCATGGGCGCAGGACAAGAGGCACTGCCTGGGAGCCGAATGTGGTTGCGGAGAGGGTTATTGCCTGGCTGTCGCATTCCACGGTGGTGTTGCAGGGGGCAGAGACGGGCTTCTACCGCCGCTTCATGAAGAGCCTCAGCTTTCAGGTGCGCTATCTGCGGCGGATCGTGCGCGGATTGCCGATGGACGAGACGCGGCTGCGGATCCGCATCGCGCTCGCCATGGCCTCCGTCTCGATGCCGACCCGCAATGCGTTCATCAAGCGTGAGGGAGGTCGGCTCGACCGGGAACTGGAGCGTCAGATCCTTCCGGACGGGGCACATGTCTCGCGCAATCCGCGCGCCATCCTCGACCTGCTTCTCGACCTGCTGCCCTTGCGCCAGACCTATATCAATCTCGGGCACGACGTGCCGCCCAAGCTGATCCCGACCATCGACCGCATGTATCCGGCGCTGCGGTTCTTCCGGCACCAGGACGGCGACCTTGCGCTTTTCAACGGTGCGACGTCGACGCCGGCGAGCGAACTGATGTCGGTGCTTCGCTACGACGAGACGGGCGGCAAGCCGTTCAAATCGTTGCCCCACGTCCACTATCATCGGCTGGCGGCGAACGGCGTGACGATCCTCGTCGATACGGGCAAGCCGCTTTCAGCCGATCTTTCGCACAGAGCCCATGCCGGCTGCCTCTCCTTCGAAATGTCGTCGGCACGGCACCGCTTCATCGTCAATTGCGGCGCGCCGAAATTTGCGGGCCGCGATTATCGCCGGCTTTCCCGATCCACGGCGGCGCATTCGACGGTGACGCTGAACGAGACCTCCTCGAGCCGTTTCATCCGCTCGCGTTTCTGCGGTGCCTCAATCCTGGCCAGTGCCGACCTCGACGAGGTGGAGCGCTCCGAAGACCAGCATGGTGCCGACTGGCTGCGGGCTGTTCACGACGGGTACCTGCGGGAATTCGGTTATCTTCACGAGAGGTCAATCGGTCTCAACAGTACGGGCAGCAAGATCAAGGGTCATGACCGCCTCTTTTCGCCCGATGGCGGTCGGGTTCCGGACGGGCGGGCGGATGCCGAAGCGCGCTTCCATATCCACCCGGCAATCTCGCTCTCGCGGCAGGACCAGGAAAGCGTGTTGCTGGTGGCTCCCGACGGCGAGGCCTGGCATTTTTCTGCACCCGGGCTCACGATCGCAATCGAGCAGGACATTTTTTTCGCCGATGCCTCCGGTCTCCGGCAAAGCCAGCAGATCGTCATCCCGTTTTCTGCGCCCGAGCTTGCGGAGATCCGGTGGATGTTGAAGCGCATGGAATAGGCGTTTCTTCCAGAGGAAAGCTATGCTAACGCGGCGCCAACTGCCCTTGCCGCGTGGCGGCATCATCCCGAGGAGCATCCCGATGGCCGTCGTTTCTAAGAAGATTCCTGCCCCGGATCAGGTCAAGATCCGCACGGCACTGCTGTCGGTGTCCGACAAGACCGGCATTGTCGAGCTGGCTCAGGCCCTCGCGGCGCAGGGCGTTCGCCTTCTGTCGACCGGCGGAACCCACAAGGCCATCGAGGCCGCCGGACTGGCGGTCACCGACGTGTCGGCCGTGACAGGCTTCCCGGAGATCATGGACGGCCGCGTCAAGACCTTGCACCCGAGCGTTCACGGCGGCTTGCTTGCGATCCGCGACGATGCGGAACACATTGCGGCGATGAAAACCCACGGCATTGAGGGGATCGATCTCGCCGTCATCAACCTCTATCCCTTCGAGGATGTGCGGGCTGCGGGCGGCGACTATCCGACGACGGTCGAAAATATCGACATCGGCGGTCCGGCCATGATCCGTGCCGCCGCCAAGAACCATGCCTATGTCACGGTCGTCGTGGATCCTTCGGACTATCTTGCGCTGATCGAGGCGCTGCGCACCAACGAGGGCCAGACAGTCTACGCCTTCCGCCAGAAGCTGGCGGCCAAGGCCTATGCGCGGACCGCAGCCTACGACACGGCCATCTCCAACTGGTTTGCCGAGGCGCTCGACATCGAGATCCCGCGGTACCGGACGATCGGGGGCGTGCTGAAGGAGGAGATGCGCTATGGCGAGAACCCGCATCAGAGCGCCGGCTTCTATGTGACCGGAGAAAACCGGCCAGGTGTTGCGACCGCCAAGCTCCTGCAAGGCAAGCAACTGTCCTACAACAACATCAACGACACCGACGGGGCCTTCGAGCTGATCGCCGAGTTCTCTCCGAGCCAAGGGCCTGCCTGCGCGATCATCAAGCACGCCAATCCCTGCGGCGTTGCAACTGGTACCTCGCTGAAGGAGGCCTATCTGCGGGCCCTCGCCTGCGATTCCACCTCGGCCTTCGGCGGCATCATTGCGCTCAACCAGCTTCTCGATGCCGAGACGGCCCAAGAAATCGTCAAACTCTTCACAGAAGTCATCATCGCCCCCGAGGTGTCCGACGAGGCAAAGGCCATCATTGCCGGCAAGCCGAACCTGCGCCTCCTGGAGACCGGGGGACTGCCGGATCCGCGTTCGCGCGGAATCACCGCCAAAACCGTCTCGGGTGGGCTGCTCGTCCAGACGCGCGACAACGGCATGATCGAGGACATCGACCTGCGGGTCGTGACGACGCGTGCTCCCACCGACCGGGAGCTGGAGGACATGAAGTTCGCCTACAAGGTGGCCAAGCACGTCAAGTCGAACGCCATCGTCTATGCCAAAGGCGGACAGACGGCTGGCATCGGCGCCGGCCAGATGAGCCGCATCGATTCAGCCAGGATTGCCGCGATCAAGGCGGAAGAGGCCGCCAAGACGATGGGCTGGCCGGAGCCGATGACAAAAGGTTCGGCCGTGGCGTCGGAGGCGTTCTTCCCGTTTGCGGACGGACTGCTGTCGGCGATTGCCGCCGGTGCCACCGCCGTCATTCAGCCGGGCGGATCGATGCGCGACCAGGAGGTTATCGACGCCGCAAACGAGCATGGCGTGGCGATGGTGTTCACCGGCATGCGGCATTTCCGGCACTAGATTCAGCGATCCGGACGACTGGCCGGATAAGGCGTGCGCAACAGAAGCAGCAGGCCAGCCACCAGGAAGAGGATGAGTGTTGCCATGCCCAGCCGCGCGGAGCCGCTGGCATAGGTGACCATCGAAAAAAGCAGGGTCGCCATGAAGCTGGTGGCCCGGCCCGACAGCGCATAGATGCCGAAGTAGCGACCGGCATCGCCAAGGCTGACGCTGCGCGCCAGATAGGACCGCGACGAGGCCTGCACGGGACCGAAGGCGATGCCGATCAGCAGGCCGAAGAGCACATAGGCCTTTTCCGCCGCAGTGCCGAACAGCCCCCCGGAGTCCTCCAGCCCAAGCGGCAACAGGCCGAAGAAGACGAAGCCCGGGCCGGTGGAGACAATACCGACGGTGGCGATCAGCAGCAGGACGAGGCTGATTACCACCACGGCCTTCGATCCAAGCCGCAGGTCGAGCCGTCCGGCGATGAAGCACCCGAAGATGGCAATGACGTTCAACAGGATGCCGTAAACTCCGATCTCGATCGTTGCCCAGCCGAACATGCCGGCGGCGAAGGCGCCGCCGAGGATCAGGAGCCCGTTGACCCCGTCCTGATAGAGCATGCGGGCGATCAGGAATTTCGCAATTCCTGGCTTTTTCCTCAGTTCCCCGATGGTGCCGCGCAGATCGCGCAGGCCGCTGCGCACGGCCTGGCGCATAGGCTGGCCCTTTGTTGCGTCCGGGGTGAACAGCAACATCGGCAGGATGAACAGCAAGTACCAGACAGCCGCAATGGGGCCGGTGATGCGGGCGTCCTCGCCAAGGGCCGGATCGAGCCCGAAGAGCGGTTCGATGCCGATCAGCGTCAATCCCGTATCCGGGCTGCCGGCAAGCAGGGTCACCACCAGGATCAGCACGATCATACCGCCCAGATATCCCAGACCCCAGGCGATGTTCGAGACGCGACCCACCTCGTCCGGGCCGATCAGTCGCGGCATCATCGAATCATTGAAGACGATCGAGAACTCCGCAGCGATGGAGGCAAAGATCATCAGCACGAGGGGCCAGACCAGGGGCGATCCGGGTGCCGCAAACCAGAGGAGCGACAGGCAGACGATCTTGACGGCTGCAAAACAAAGGATCCAGGGCTTACGGGGCCCGGACCGATCGGCAATCGCGCCCAGCAGCGGCGACAGGATCGCGATGACCAACGACGAGATCGTCGCCATGTTTGCCCATGCTGCCTGCGCAGAGACCGGGTCTTGCGTCAGGCGGGCGACGAAATAGGGGCCGAACACGAAGGTGACGACGACCGTGAAGAAGGGCTGCGCCGCCCAGTCGAAGGTCATCCATCCCCAGATCCCGCGCCGGGACGCGGTTGCTGGCGGCGGGATCTCGGGGATGATCGACGCTACCAAGGGTGCTGCCTCGCGTGGACCGGAGGTGAGGTTCTTCTCATGTGGGTCGCGACTCCGCCAGATCGCTTACTAGTCCGGCAGCAACCACCAGCCTGGGCAGGTTGAAGTCCGTCGCCTCGGTGAGCACCAGCAATTCGTTGACCAGGCGGTTCACCTGCAGGCGTCGGCTGGCATACCACGCCTCCAACGGTTTCTTGTCGCTCGGATGAGATGTCAGGGCGGACACCACGATATCGCGGCGCGCCGAGGAGATCTGATCAAGGCTGCGGCCCAGCGCGACGCTTTCGTAGTGATCGCTCGGGCTGATGGCCTCGCCCAGCGCAAGCAGACGATCGATCCTGAAGGTGTCGGTTGCGGCAAAGTAGGTTGGTGCCACGTTGCCGAGGTCCCTGTCGGTACGGGTCCCGATCAGCAGCATCTCGGGAACGAGGACAAGGGTCGGCAGGCGGCTGACATCCTCGGCCAAAGCGGCGGGAATCCGCTCCGCCTGCAGTTCCATGGCCTGCTGCCGGATCTCCGGCGCTAGTCCGAGCGTGCCGATGGTGGCGCGGAGCTCTTTTGCCCCCTTCCTCAGCGCCGTGATTGACGCCTCGATGGTCCCGGAGCCCGAGCGTGTCCGCAGGATCAGGTGGGTTGCATCAACGAAGATGCCGGTGATCCTGGCGTAGACGTCGTTCTGGATGCGTCCGGAAATCTTACCGTCCAAAAGATCCGTCGCAGCCCAGAGGCGGGGAAGGTCGAAGCCGTCGCGGGCGAGATAGGCCGCCTTGACGACCTCGGCCGGCGAAGCGCCCGTGGCGTCGATCATGGCCTGGATGAAGCCCGGGCCGCCACGATTGATCACCTCGTTGGCCAGCACCGAAGCGATGATCTCGCGGTGCAGGCGGTGGCCTTCGATGTCGACGGCGAAGGTCTTCTGCATCTTGGCTGGGAAGTAGCCTTTCAGGACGTCTGCAAAATAGGGTTCATCCGGCAGGTTGCTGTCGAGCAACTCGTCGAACAGGGTGATCTTGGCGTAGGAGAGCAGGACGCCGATCTCCGGACGGGTCAGCGGCTTGCCGGCGTGGTAGCGTTCCACCATTTCGGCATCGCTTGGTAGGGTCTCGACGGCACGGTCCAGATGGCCTCGTGATTCCAGGACCGACATCAGGCGGGACAGTTCTTCCCGGTTACCGGTTCCCTTGCATTCCGTCAGCGAGATGGCGAGCGTCTGGAGGTAGTTGTTGCGCAGCACCAGATCGGCGACTTCGCTCGTCATGGACGACAGGATCTGGTTGCGCTTGTCGCGGGTGAGGCGGCCGCTGCGCATGGCCGAACTGAAGGCGATCTTGATGTTGACCTCGACGTCCGAGGAATTGACGCCCGCGGAATTGTCGATTGCGTCGGAGTTCACCCGCCCACCCGTCAGCGCGTAGGCGATGCGGCCTTTCTGGGTCACGCCGAGGTTGGCGCCCTCGCCGATGACCTTGGCCCGGACCTCGGTTGCGACGACACGGATCGGATCGTTTGCCCGGTCACCGACCTCGGCGTCCGTCTCGAATGCAGCCTTGATATAGGTGCCGATGCCACCGAACCAGAGAAGATCCACCGCGCTCTTCAGGATGGCGGTCATGATCTCATAGGGCGTGGCGACGGGCCTGTCGATGCCGATGGCGGCCATGGCCTGCGGCGTCAGCTTGACCGATTTTTCGCTCCGCGAAATGATCATGGCCCCTTCGGAGAGGCTGGTGCGATCATAATCCTGCCAGCTCGAGCGCGGCAGTTCGAACATCCGCTGGCGCTCTGCAAAGGACCGCTCCGTGTCCGGATCGGGGTCGATGAAGATGTCGCGGTGGTCGAAGGCGGCGATCAGGCGGATGTGACGCGACAGGAGCATGCCGTTGCCGAAGACGTCACCGGACATGTCGCCGATTCCGGCGACTGTGAACGGCGTCGCCTGGATGTTGATATCCATCTCGCGGAAGTGGCGGGTGACCGCTTCCCACGCGCCTCGGGCCGTGATGCCCATCTTCTTGTGATCGTAGCCGACAGAACCGCCGGAGGCGAAGGCATCATCGAGCCAGAAGCCGGCTTCCTGCGCCAGGCCGTTGGCCGTGTCGGAGAATGTCGCGGTGCCCTTGTCGGCGGCCACGACGAAATACGGGTCATCGCCATCGACGCGCAAAGTCCGTTCGGGCCCGACCACGTCATCGCCGACGATGTTGTCGGTGACGGAGAGAAGGGTGCGGATGAAGGTCTTGTAGGCCTCGCGGCCCGCCTTGAAGATCTGGTCGCGGGAGCCGCCTGCCGGCAGGGCCTTGGGGACGAAGCCGCCTTTCGCGCCGACGGGTACGATTACCGCATTCTTGACCTGCTGTGCCTTCACCAGGCCCAGCACCTCGGTGCGGTAATCCTCTCCCCGGTCGGACCATCGCAGGCCGCCGCGGGCAACCTTGCCGAAGCGCAGATGGACGCCTTCCACCTCGGTGCCATAGACGAAGATCTCCCGGAAGGGCCGCGGCTGCGGCAGGCCGTCGAGCAGCTTCGGGTCGAACTTGAAGGCGAGCGTCGCCCGGGGCTGACCGTCTTCGGTTGTCTGGAAGTAGTTGGTCCGCAAAGTGGCGTCGATGGCGTTGATGTAGCGGCGGAAAATCTTGTCGTCGTCGAGGCTCGGAACCCCGGCCAAGGCTTCTTCAAGCGTGGTATGATGGCCGGCCAACTTCTTTGCCCGCGGCTTTTCTGCGAGGGACGGATCAAAGCTGTCGTAAAACAGCCGGAAGATCCCGGCCGTGATCATGGGATATCTGGCGAGCGTGTCCGCAATCAGGGCCTGCGAGTACACGATGCCCGCCTGTCTCAGGTAGCGGGCATAGGCTCGCAGCACCGTGGTCTCCCGTGTCGTCAGTGCCGACAGCAGGACAAGACGGTTGAAGGAGTCGTTGTCCGCCCGTCCGCCGAAGGCCGCCAGAAATGCCTCCTCCAGTCGCCGGGCGTCCCGGTCGAGAGCAAAGGCGGGCTGGTTGCGCAACTCAAGTTCCATGTCGTGCAGGACCACGGGGTTCAGGTGGTCGTCGGCGCGGACATCTATGTCGAACGTCTGCTCGCTGACGACGTGGAGGCCGAGGTTTTCCAGAAGCGGCACGCGGCGTGACAGGGACAGATGCTCGGGCTGGTGGAAGATCTTCAGGCGCAGCGTCGTCTGGTCATCGTCCGGGCGGGTGTAGAAGGCGATCCGGATCGAATCGCCCGCGGCACAGGCTGCGATATGGCCAAGGTCTGCATGCGCCTCTTCCGGCGTGAAGGCTTCCTGAAAGGCCTTGTTGACGGAAAGATGCGTCCCCTCTTCGCTCAGTGCCGCGAACCGCTGCTCCCAGGGCGTCGAGATCAGCCGGATTGCCTCCTCGAGCTTTGCCTGGGGAACCCGCGGCGTGCGACCACCCCGGCGACCGATGATGATGTGGACGCGCGCCACTCCGCCTTCCGGGAAAGCCGGATAATAGGCGGAGACATGCCCGTCGTAGACGCGCGCAAGGTGGTCGCTCACCTTCTCGCGTACCAGCGAATTATAGTCTTCGCGCGGGACATAGACGATGACTGATACAAACCGGTCGAAGTGGTCGATGCGGGGCAGGACGCGGACCCGCGGCCTTTCGCTCAGCTCCATGATCTGCTCGCTGAAGCGCACCAGCGTCGGCACATCGATCTGGAAGAGATCATCGCGCGGATAGGATTCCAGCGCATTGCCCAGCATGCGGCCGGAATGGCTGTTCGGGTCGAAGTCGAAATGTTCCTCGACGCGCTGCGCCTTGGCCTTGAGCAAGGGAATTTCGCGCACGGAGTGGGTGTAGGCAGTGGCGGTGAACAGGCCGACGATGCGCAGTTCCCCGGTCACCTCGCCATCAGCCCCGAACCGCTTGATCCCGACATAGTCCATGTAGGCGCGACGATGGACCACGGATTTGACGTTGGCCTTGGTCACGATGAGGAAGTCCGGCCCCTCCAGGAATTCCAGGATTTCGGGCGTGGTGGTGACGGAATCCTTGCCCTGGCGCAGAACCCGAACGTCGGGATCGGAAAGGATGCCAAGGCCTCGCCCTTTGCTGCGCTCGACCGTCGCCGTCGCGCCCTTGCCCGAATAGATGTATTCGCGCATTCCGAGAAAGGTGAAATTGTCGTGGCGCAGCCAGTCGACGAAGGCAAGCGCCTCGTCCCGGTCGGCCTTCTTCCGGCTGGCGGAGTAGGAGCGAAGCTCCTCGGCTGCTCCCTGCAGAAGATCCAGCATCGGCGTCCAGTCGGTGATCGCCAGATGCACCTGCTCCAGGACGTTGCGAATACGGCCGATCAGCGCCTCGGCTTCCGCATCCGGAAGCGGTGGAAGGTGGATCTGGATCAGACTGACATGGTGCGCGGGATTGCCGGGGTTGTCGCCGGAACGCAGAACCGGCTCAGCTCCCGGCTCCAGGAGCAGGATCGGATGGACAGCCAGATAGAGGTCGCGATGGCTTGCCGTGACCTCGCCCATCACGGAATCGAAGAGGAATGGCATGTTACGGTCGACTACCGTCAGGACCCAGGCAGGCTTGCCATCCGGCTCGACGTCTTCGAGGGCCTGAAGCGTGATGGACGGTCGGACTCTGGTCCAGTTCTTCAGGCAATCTGCAGCATGGGCTGCCGATGCTGCCAACATATCAGGTGTATAGCGCTCGATGTCGTCGCCGCTTGCCCGCCCAAACAGGATAGATGGATCGAGGAAGGGCCTTGACCCTTCCGCTGCGATCTTGCGCGCGGTTTCGATCTGCTTTTCCCGTTTCGGGTTCTGCCTGCCCATGTCATTCTCTCCGTGATGTATCAACATGCTGTTGCAAACGGCGATCCGTCAACAGCTCCCGCCTGCAATCCTGCCCTGCGTCCTCCGACCAGCCTGGCTGGCACTGCATATGGATCAGCGTTATTGACAAGCGAGCATGAAAAAACGATCAAGCGGACCGAAACGGAATGCGAAGATGGAAAATCCCAGCGCGGTTATCGTCATCTCCAGTCATGTGGTCCGCGGCTCCGTGGGGAACCGAGCTGCCGTGTTTGCTTTGGAGACGCTTGGATTTCCCGTATGGGCCTTGCCGACAGTGATTCTCCCCTGGCATCCGGGTCATGGTCCCTCGACCCGCCTGACATTTTCAGAAGATGATTTCGACAAAGTCATCGAAGACCTGATCCAAGCGCGTTGGGCCGGAGAGATCAAAGCCGTCCTGACGGGCTATTTTGGGAATGCCGGGCAGCCCAAGGCTGTCGCCCGGCTGGTTCGCGCCCTGCGGGAGCGCAACCCCGAGCTTCTCTACGTCTGTGATCCGGTGATCGGAGACCTCGGCGGTCTCTACGTGCCGCAGGAAACGGCGGAAGCCATCCGCGACGAATTGCTGCCCCTGGCGAACGTGGCGACACCCAATCGCTACGAACTCGCGTGGCTTGCCGGAAGCGCACTCGACAGCAATGCCATGATCATGGAAGCTGCGCTCGCGCTCGGGCCGTCCCGAATGCTGGTAACATCGGCCGTGCCGATGATGGCCGGCGGGACCGGCAATCTCTACCTGAGCGGGAAACATGCTTTGCTGGCCGAACACAGGCTGATCGACAATCCGCCAAACGGACTGGGTGATCTGACGTCGGCCCTGTTTCTGGCGCGGCTGATGGCGGGCATCGACGAGGAGCGGGCGCTTCAACTGGCGACGGCGAGCGTTTTTGAAATTCTTGCGAGAACCGCCAAACGCGGTAGCGACGAACTCACTCTGGAAACGGACTCTCAGAGTCTGACGACGCCGATGGCGATGGTACAAATGCGGCGCCTCGTCCATCCGCTTCAGCGGGTGCGACGGTAGCTCCGGGCACCGTTGAACTTATGACAACCTCAGGATAATCCTAAGCCATGCAGCAATTTCCAGAGCGCCTCCTAAACGGGTATCGTGAATTCATGAGCGGCCGTTACACCGACGAGCGGGAACGCTATCGGACTCTGGCGGAATCCGGGCAGACGCCTCATACGCTGGTTGTCGCCTGTTGCGATTCCCGTGCTGCACCTGAGACGATCTTCGACTGCGGGCCCGGCGAGCTCTTCGTTGTTCGCAACGTGGCCAACATGGTGCCGCCTTACGAACCGGACGGCCAATATCACGCGACGTCCGCGGCACTGGAATATGCGGTGCAGGCGCTCAAGATCCGCAACATCGTAATCATGGGTCACGGTCGCTGCGGCGGCATCCAGGCAGCGCTGGATCCCAACCTGGAGCCGTTGTCGCCCGGCGATTTCATCGGCAAGTGGATGGGTCTTGTCCGGCCGGCAGCGCATCAGATCCAAAGCAACGACCTGATGACGCAGTCGGAGCGGCAGACGGCACTCGAGCGCGTGTCCATTCGCAACTCGATCAGCAACCTGAGGACCTTCCCCAACGTCCGCGCCCTGGAAGACGAGGGAACGCTGCAGTTGCATGGGGCCTGGTTCGATATCTCGAGCGGGGAACTCTGGGTGATGGACGGCAAGAGCGGAGATTTCTTCCGGCCGTCAGACACGATGCCTGCGGCGGCAGATCCGCAACCTGCCGCCTGACTGCAATGCCTTAGCGCCCGTCGATTTCTGCGCCGATATGGGCGATGGCCTGCTGATAGACCGTTGCCGCATTCCATCCCTGGATGGCCACGTGGTTGGGTTCGCCCGGCTGGTATCCAGCACCTGGCTGCCAGCCGTGGCCAACCAGGAAGTTGGCGGTCGATGCCAGCGCATCGGCGCGCGAGCCGACGAGATCGACGTGGCCGTCGCCATCGCCATCGACGCCGTAGCGAACGACGTTGGCCGGCAGGAACTGCGTCTGACCGATTTCACCATGCGCGGCGCCGCGGGCTGCCGGGCTCAAATCCCCGCGCTGGACGAGCGTCAGGGCCGCATAGAGCTGCTCCGTGAAATAGTCGGAGCGGCGGCAGTCGTAAGCCAGTGTGGCAACTGACGACAGTGTGTGCTGATCGCCGAGAAAGCTGCCGAAGCCGGTTTCCATACCCCAGATTGCCATCAACGGTCCGGCAGGCACCCCGTAGCGGCGCTCGATGGCGCTCAACAGCTGGGCGTGGGTGTTCTTCATCTTCTTGCCGCGGGCGATGATGGTCGCGCCGCCGCGCTTTTCCATGAACTGGTCGAAGGACAGTTTGAAGCTGCGCTGGCCGCGATCGGCACGGATCGTGTCGCGGTTGTAGGAGACGTTGGCGAAGGCCTGCTCGACCGCCTGCGGATGGATGCCGCTTGCAACTGCCTGTGGCTTGAAGTCCTGCACCCAGTTGGCAAAACCGGCACTGTCATTGCCGCATTGGGCTGCGGCGACCGGCATGGCCGTGGAGACGAGGGCTGCAACAAACGCGGCTGCACGCAGAGTATTCTTCATGAATTGTTTCGCTTCCAATGGGCAGTCGCCCGTTAATCGTTGAATGAAGCTTTATGGGACTCGTAGCGAATGCTTCAACCGGCGTGGACTGAATTATTCGTGAGGATCGCGCGACAACTGTCGGTGCCTTGCGTGAAGGCACCGACAGAAAATCCGTCGCAAGCTGATCAGGCAGCCTGCTTGCGCGGCTTGATCAGGCCGCGGTTGAGGAGCAGTTCAGCGATCTGGATCGCATTCAGGGCCGCACCCTTGCGCAGGTTGTCGGAGACGACCCAGATGTTCAGGCCGTTTTCGACAGTCGCGTCCTCGCGGATGCGCGAGATATAGGTTGCGTCTTCACCGGCGCATTCGACCGGCGTCATGTAGCCGCCGTCCTCATGCTTGTCGATGACGAGGCAGCCCGGTGCTTCGCGCAGGATGTCGCGCGCCTGGTCGGCGGTGATCTCGTTCTCGAATTCGATGTTGACGGATTCGGAATGGCCGATGAACACGGGCACGCGCACGGCGGTGCAGGTCACACGGATCTTCGGGTCGAGCATCTTCTTGGTCTCGGCCAGAACCTTCCACTCTTCCTTCGTGTAGCCATCTTCCATGAAGCTATCGATATGCGGGATGACGTTGAAGGCGATGCGCTTGGTGAACTTCTTCGACGAGAGCGGATCGGCAACAAAGACGGCGCGGGTCTGTGTGAAGAGTTCGTCCATGCCTTCCTTGCCGGCGCCGGAAACCGATTGGTAGGTCGAGACGACAACGCGCTTGATCTTGGCAAAGTCGTGCAAGGGCTTCAGCGCAACGACCAACTGAGCCGTCGAGCAGTTCGGGTTGGCAATGATGTTCTTCTTGCGGAAACCGGCGATGGCGTCGGCATTGACTTCCGGAACGATCAGCGGAACTTCCTGGTCGTAGCGCCAGGCGGAGGAGTTGTCGATGACGACGCAGCCCTGGGCACCGATCTTCGGCGACCACTTCTGCGAGATGGTGCCGCCAGCCGACATCAGGCAGATGTCGGTGTCTGAGAAATCGTAGTTCTCGAGGTTGGAGACCTTCAGGGTCTTGTCGCCATAGGACACTTCCGTGCCCTGCGAGCGGGCGGACGCCAGAGCGACCACTTCATCGGCGGGAAAGGCGCGTTCGGCGAGAATGTTCAGCATTTCCCTGCCGACATTGCCGGTAGCGCCGACGACTGCAATCTTGAAACCCATGCTCTTTGCTCTCTTTCTGTCTCTCCTCGATCCGTGAGGGGGAAAGCCGCAAAACGTCGCGGTTTCCTGGTCCCCGGCCTTACCGGGGAGAGAGCGGTGGCCAGAGACGTCAGACGGTTTTCGTCGTCTTTTTGGCCGTGGTTGTGTTGGATGCGGAAAAGCAATCGCTCAGTCGGGCACGCCGTGCCGGCTGGAAATCTGCAGCGATGTCAAACTCGCGGCGGTTCATAGGATGCTTCCCGTTTGGTGAGGTCTTTAGAAGATTTTGATCCGGAGTCAAGCTGAGACCGCAGCCACACGCCCTACGAGCGGGTATCTGGGCCTCCAGCTGCAGGAGACGTCCCGTTTTGCGGGA
This sequence comes from Rhizobium sp. PK7-22, assembly GCF_056530405.1. Lineage (NCBI taxonomy): Bacteria > Pseudomonadati > Pseudomonadota > Alphaproteobacteria > Hyphomicrobiales > Rhizobiaceae > Rhizobium > Rhizobium sp. PK7-22. Next base: position 582,671 of record NZ_CP096514.1, on the reverse strand, counting down.
CGCCATGTGGCATGCCCGAAGCCTCAGGCGGAGAGGCTGGCAAATTCCTTCAGGATCGCGTCGCCCATTTCGGTGGTGCCGACCTGGCGGCAGCCTTCGGCCATGATGTCGCCGGTGCGGATACCCTGTTCGAGGACGTTGGCGATCGCCTTCTCGAGGCGGTCCGCTTCCGCCACCATGTTGAAGGAATAGCGCAGGCACATGGCGAAGGATGCGATCATGGCAATCGGGTTGGCAACGCCCTGGCCTGCAATGTCCGGCGCCGAGCCGTGGACAGGTTCGTAAAGCGCCTTACGCTTGCCTGTCATCGCATCGGGGGCGCCAAGCGACGCGGACGGCAGCATGCCCAGCGAACCGGTCAGCATGGCCGCAACGTCGGACAGCATGTCGCCGAAGAGATTGTCGGTGACGATCACGTCGAACTGTTTTGGCGCGCGCACCAGCTGCATGCCGCCGGCGTCGGCCAGCATGTGCTCGAGCTTGACGTCGGAGTAGGTGCGCTTGTGGGTTTCCGTGACGACCTGGTTCCACAGCACGCCCGACTTCATGACGTTGCGCTTCTCCATGGAGCAGACGCGGTTGCTGCGGGTGCGGGCCAGCTCGAAGGCGACACTGGAAATACGCTCGATCTCGTAGGTATCGTACACCTGCGTGTCGATCGCACGCTTCTGGCCGTTGCCGAGATCGGTAATCGTCTTCGGTTCGCCGAAATAGACGCCGCCGGTCAGTTCGCGCACGATCAGGATGTCGAGCCCTTCCACGAGCTCTGGCTTAAGCGACGAGGCGGAGGCGAGCGCCGGATAGCAGATGGCGGGGCGAAGGTTGGCGAACAGCTCCAGATCCTTGCGCAGCCGCAGAAGACCGGCCTCAGGACGCACGTCGTAGGGCACGTCGTCCCACTTCGGCCCGCCGACGGCGCCGAAGAGAACAGCATCCGCGGCCATGGCCTTGCCCATGTCGGCTTCCGAAATCGCAGCGCCGTGGGTGTCATAGGCGCAACCGCCGACCAGTCCCTCGTCGATCACGAAGCCGGCGTCCATCGCGCTGTTCATGTGGGCGATGATCTTGCGCACCTCGGCCATGGCCTCGGGGCCGATACCGTCGCCTGGAAGCAGGAAGAGAGACTTGGTCATGTGCGTGTGTTCCTCTGACTGGCCGATTTACCCTCCGCACGGAGGAGATCAACCTCTGTGATTCAGGACGTTCCGGCTCCGATGCGGGCGGTCACCTCGATCTCGACCTTCATCTCGGGCGTCGTCAGCCCGCAGACGATCATCGTCGCCGCCGGCCGGATTTCGGCAAATGCCTCTCCGAGGACGTCAACGATGGCGTCGTAGTCGTTCATGTCGGTGATGTAATAGCGGACGCGAAGGACGTCCTTGAGGCTGCTGCCGGCATCCAGCAGGGCTTTCTCGATGGTTGCCAGAGCGTTTCGCGTCTGGTCGGCCACGGCCTCCGGCATCGTCATGCGCGCGTAGTCATAGCCGGTCGTGCCCGAGACGTAGACCATCTCTGCGTCCACCACGGCGCGGGAGTAGCCGATGCGAGCTTCGAAAGGCGAGCCGGATGAGATGCGTTTGATCATCGGCGGTTGACCGGGTCAGAGCCAGGGCCGCTGGGCGGTGGTCTTCTGTTCGAAGCTGCCGATCACGGACTCGCTCTTCAGCGTGCTGGCGATGTCGTCGAGGCCCTCGAGCAGGATATGACGGCGCGCCGGATCGATGTCGAAGCGGATGGACCCGCCGTCGGGACCGGTGATTTCCTGGGCTTCCAGGTCAACCGTCAGCACGGCATTGGAGCCACGCGAGGCGTCGTCCATCAGCTTGTCCAGGTCGTCGTGGCTGACGACGATGGGCAGGATGCCGTTCTTGAAGCAGTTGTTGTAGAAGATGTCGGCGAAGCTCGTGGAGATCACGCAGCGGATGCCGAAGTCGAGAAGCGCCCAGGGTGCATGCTCGCGCGACGAGCCGCAGCCGAAATTGTCGCCAGCGACCAGGATCTTGGCGTTGCGATAGGCGGGTTTGTTGAGCATGAAGTCAGGATTTTCGGTCCCGTCTTCATGGTAGCGGGCCTCGGCGAAAAGTCCTTGGCCCAAGCCGGTCCGCTTGATCGTCTTCAGGTAGTCCTTGGGAATGATCATGTCGGTGTCGACGTTGACGACCGGAAGCGGCGCTGCAACGCCCGTAAGCTTGACGAACTTTTCCATGATCTGCCTCCACATCGACTGTCTGCGGAAGGCCTTAAAGCAAATCAGGGGGGATTTGAAGGTCCGTTTTGGTCCAAGGCGGTACGCCAGGCGCCGGAAAATCAGGCTGCCCGGCTTTTGGCTGGTCTTGCTTAAAGATCGATGATGGTACCGCGGCCGTCATTCCAGACGCGAAGGTCGGGTTTCTGCGCCTTGGCTTTCACCGGAACAGGCTTCAGTCGCGCCGACAGGAAGCGGCCTGCCGCAATCGCGCCGACGATGCCGATGAAGGCGACCGTCAGGGAGGCGGTCAGAAGAGCCGCCAGTGCGAAGAGAGCGACACCGGTGGTGAAAAGGAAGAACGAACGAATGTTTTGCATGGTCCAGACCTTTCTGTGGACCTGAATGTGGTCTTTGCCGGTCTGCCTTGCAAGGCTTTTCCCTCCTTGCGATATTGCGTCGCGTCAAAAAGCTTGTCACAAAATCGCGATGACATTCGTGACCTCTCCTTCGGCGCCCGTTTCGCCTCCTCGCCGCTCCTGCCTCAGCGTGCCGGCGATCAACCGGCGCGCCCTCGACAAGACGCACGGGCTGGACTGCGACGTGATCATCTTCGACCTCGAAGATTCGGTCGCCCCGGACAAAAAGGCCGAAGCGCGCGACAACCTGCGACGGTTCTTTCGGGAGACGCCGCTCACGGCGCGGGAAACGGTGATCCGCATCAATGGCGTGGGTACGCCGTTTCGCGGCCAGGACGTCGAGCTGGTCCTGGAGCTTGAGCCGGATGCGGTGCTTCTGCCCAAGGTGGAGGATCCGGCCGAGATCCGGCAGATGGCCGAAGCGCTCCGGAACGTGCCGAACAGCCTGAAGGTCTGGGCGATGATGGAGACGCCACTGGGCCTACTCAACGCAGCGGTCATTGCCGCGGCTGGACGTGAGGCGGGCGGGCGGCTGGACTGTTTCGTGATGGGCCTCAACGATCTGCGGAAAGAAACCGGCGTTTTGCCGCAGCCCGGGCGGGCCTATCTGGTGCCCTGGCTGATGCAGGTGGTCCTGGCTGGGCGCGCCCATGGTCTGGATGTCATCGACAGCGTCTTCAATGATTTTCGCGATGCCGACGGGTTTCTGGCCGAGTGCGTCCAGGGCCGCGCCATGGGGTTCGACGGCAAGATGCTGATCCATCCGGCACAGATCGAAGGCGCCAACGAGAGCTTCGGACCGGCGCCTGAGGCAATCGCCGAGGCCGAAACCATCGTCGCCGCCTTCCGTCAGCCGGAGGCCGCAGATCTCAACGTCATCAACCTCAACGGCCGGATGGTCGAACGCCTGCATCTGGAAGAAGCCGAAAGACTTCTCGCCCGGTTGCAGCTCATCGAAAGCAGAAAGACAAGCGCATGAAAGTCTACCGTTTCCTCACCGGCCCCGACGATTCTTCCTTCTGCCACCGGGTCACGGATGCCCTGAACAAGGGTTGGGACCTGCACGGATCGCCCAGCCACAGCTTCAACGCTGCCGAGAACAAGATGTACTGCGGCCAGGCCGTCGTGAAGACGGTGCACGGCAAGGATTACCACCCCGACATCAAGCTCGGCGAGCAGTAGGCCGCTTCAGGCAGAGGTCAGCGCTCGGTGGCTTCCTCGGCGCTTTCCTCGATCCGCTCCATGTCGTCGTCGCTCAGGCCGAAGTGATGGCCGATCTCGTGGATCAGCACATGGGTGATGATATCGCCCAGTGTCTCCTCGTTTTCCGCCCAGTAATCCAGGATCGGGCGACGGTAGAGACGGATACGGTTCGGCAGTTCACCCGTTTCCATGGTGAAACGCTCCGAGATGCCGCGTCCTTCGAAGAGGCCGAGCAGATCGAAGGGAGTTTCGAGCGCCATGTCCTCGAAGATATCGTCGTCGGGAAATTCCTCGATCTCGATGGTCAGGTTCGCGGTCAGCGCCCGGAATTCTTCCGGCAGGTTGCCGTAAGCTTCGATCGCCAACGACTCGAAGGCACTGAGGGTGGGCGCGTGGCGGTCCCGCCAGTCGTCAGTTTGGTCAATACGGGCCATACATGCTCCTTGTGGGAGCTCATATAATTCATTTCAGGAAATTTTCGAGAGGATTCATCAGCCTCCCGAGCAAACGGGCTTGCGCGCCAAAATGGCTGTTGACTCTTTTGGGCAGCTCTGGAATCCATTAGAACATAAAGAGAACAAATGAATGGAGCTGACGCCATGGCTGAAGATGCCACGGCGCAGGAGAGACTTTTTGCCCTGCGTGAAACGATCGCCCGACTGGAAGGAAAGCCTTTGCCGGCCATGGCAGCGGCCCAACAGACCGAGGCTGCCGGTGCGGCGGAAGGAGCCGCTGCAGGATCATCAAACCGGTTCTGCTTCGGCGTCCAGGAGGTGGATTGCCTGCTGGACGGCGGGCTGCCCCGGGACGGGCTGACAGAGATCCGGACGCAGCTTTTCCGGGACTCCGGTGCCGCAACGGCTCTTCTTCTGGCAATGACGTCCCGGTTGATGGGGACGTCTGGACAGGATGCAAAGGCGACAGGGGAACCGGTGCTGTGGATTAGCGATACGGCCTGCGTGCAGGAGGCCGGCCTGCCGTATGCCCTGGGGTTGAGGGAGTTCGGTCTGAGGCCCGATCAACTCCTGTTTGCCCTGCCGCGAAAGCTGGAAGAGGCCCTCTGGATTGCCGAGCTGGCACTGGCCAGCAGAGCTCTCTCAGCCACCATTCTTGAAGTTCGTGGCAATCTTTCGGCGTTCGGCCTGACCGAAAGCCGGCGACTTGCCCTCAGAGCAAAGGCGGCAGGGCGGCCGCTTTTCGTGCTCCGGCATGCGGGCGAGGAGGAGGCAAGCAGTGCCGCCTTCCGCTTTCGTGCCGAACCGGCGCCGGCTCTGGAACGGCGCCTCCCCGATGGTTCGATGCTGGGCGGCAGCCTTGGCCATCCGGTTTTTCGTCTGACCCTGGAGAAGAGCCGAAATCCGGCTCCGCTCTCTTTCACCCTGGAATGGAATTCCCGTGACCGTCAATTTCTCCTCGCCCGCCCACCAGCCCTCCCTGTCACATCCGGGACAGCGCATCCTGTCGATCGTCCTGCCGCATCTGTCGACCGACCGGATCGCCCGGCTGAAGTGGGGTCCCTCCTGGCGTTCGACCGGGCGTCCTGAGCATCCGCCGATCCTCTGCGCCGGACGCCACGAGAATGCCATGCGACTGACGTCGCTGGACGAAATGTCGGAAACACTGGGCCTGACGCTGGGGCAGGGACTGGCGGAGGCGCGGGCCATTCATCCGTCCGTGGAGGTGGCGGACGAAAACAGGGTTGCCGACCGGGCCCTGCTGGAAGCGGTGGCGGACTGGTGCGACCGCTATACGCCGCTGGTGGCGATCGACGGGGAGAATGGCCTGCTTCTCGATATCACCGGCTGCGCCCATCTGTTCGGCGGCGAGGAGCTGCTGCTGAACGACGTGATGCTGCGGCTGTTCCAGATGGGTTTCGATGCAAGGGGCGCCATTTCCGGGTGGCCTGGCCTTTCCTGGGCCGTCTGTCGGTTCGGCGGCGGCGGCGTCGTGGCCGACGGGGAAAAGGAAGCGATTGCCGCGCCACTGCCGGTGGCGGGCCTCAGGCTCGATCGGGATCTGGTGGGTGCGCTGCGCAAGCTGGGCCTCAAGCGGATCGGGGACATGTTTTCGCTTCCGCGCGCGCCGCTTGCCCGTCGCTTTGGCGCGCAGGTCCTGCTGCGGCTGGACCAATTGTTGGGTGATGTGGAGGAGCCGATCTCTCCGCGCCGCCCGGTGCCGGTGCTGTCCTGCGAGCGGCGGCTTCTCGAGCCGATCCGGGCGGAGGAGGACATCCTGTATCTGGCGGGCCAGGTAGCACTTCTCCTGCTGCCGAGCCTGGAAGCCCGCGGCGCCGGCGGCCGTGTCTTCGAACTGGTGCTCTTCCGGGTGGACGGCAAGGTCTTCCGGATCGAGGCCGGTGCCTCCCAGCCGCTGCGAGAGCCCCAGCGGATCGCCGCTCTTTTTTCGGAGCGCCTCAAGGCGGTTCACGACGATCTGGATGCCGGTTTCGGCTTCGAGATCCTTCGCCTCAACGTGCTGCGGCATGAGGATTTCCGATCGAGCCAGGCGGATTTCGAGGGGCAGGGGCAACATGCAGCGTCACTGGGCGATTTCGTCGACCGGGTCAGTGCGCGGCTCGGGGAGCATGCCCTGCAAAGTGTCGCGTTGCGTCAAAGCCATGTCCCGGAGCGGGCGTCGATCTTCCTGCCGGCCCTGGACATGCATGCTGCGTCGAAGCGGGAGGATCTCGGTTTCGGTTTCCAGGTTTGCGATCGTCCCGTGCGCCTGTTGCGTTATCCTGAGCCGGTCGAGGCGGTGGCGGAGGTTCCAGACGGGCCGCCCTTCCGTTTCCGCTGGCGGCGCATTCTTCACGAGGTGCTGCGCGCAGAAGGGCCGGAGCGGATTTCTCCCGAATGGTGGCTGGACGAGGAGGATCCGGGAGAGCGGGACTATTTCCGCCTCGAGGTGAAGACGGGGCAGCGCCTGTGGCTCTATCGCAAGGGCCACTACCATCAGGACATGGCGCCTGGCTGGTACGTGCAGGGGGTCTTCGCATGACGGCGGCAGCTTCCTTCTTCGAGATCGGTGCGCGGACCAATTTCTCCTTCCTCGAAGGGGCGTCCAAGCCGGAGGAGATGGTGCAGCAGGCGTCGGCCATCGGGCTTGCCGGCCTTGGGATTGCCGACCGCAATTCCGTGGCCGGTGTGGTGCGAGCCTTCAACCATGTCCGCGACATGAAGGAGATGGTGCAGCACCAGCAGAAACACGGACGCAAACCGGAGGAGCCGGAGGCTGTCCCGCCCACCCGGTTTCAGCCAGGCGCCCGGCTGGTCTTTGCCGATGGCACGCCCGATATTCTGGCCTATCCCAAGAGCCGCAAGGGATGGGCCAATCTCTGCCGCCTGTTGAGCCGCGGCAATCTGCGCGCGGAAAAGGGCGAATGCATCCTGGAGGAATGGGACATCCTTGAGTGGGGCGGGGAGATGATGCTCGCCGTCGTGCCGGATCATGCCCGGCTGGAAGAGGGCGATTATGGGGACATTCTGGCAGACCGCCTGCCGCGGCTGCGGCAACGGTTCGGCGGTTCGCTCTTCATGGCGCTGTCGCCGGCCTATGATGGCCGCGACGGCGTGAATTTTGCCATTCTGGCGCGGCTTGCCGAGCGGCACCGCCTGCCGTTACTCGCCACCAACCAACCGCTCTATCACCATCCCGACAGACGTTCGCTGGCCGATGTGGTCACGGCCATCCGCGAGCATGTCGCGGTTGCGGAGGCCGGATTTCTTCTGGCCCCGAACGGGGAGAAATATCTGAAGCCGGCCTTTGAGATGATGCGCCTGTTTCGGAAGTATCCCGAAGCGGTGGCCAATACCGAAAGGTTCTTTAGCCAGCTTCGGTTTTCGCTCGAGGAGCTGCAACACAATTATCCCGACGAGAGCGTTGCCGGCGAGACCATGGCGCGAACGCTGGAGAGGCTGACCTGGGAGGGGGCCGAAGACCGGTATCCGCAGGGTGTTCCCGACAAGGTCGCCCAGCTGATCCGCTATGAGCTCCAGCTGATCACCGAGATGCAGTACGAGCCCTATTTCCTGACGGTTCGCCATATCGTCTGGCACGCCCGCAATGTCCTGAAGATCCTCTGCCAAGGACGGGGGTCGGCGGCCAATTCGGCCGTCTGCTATTGTCTCGGGATCACCGAGGTGGATCCCAGCTTCACGACCCTCCTGTTCGAGCGCTTCATCTCCACCGAACGAAATGAACCGCCCGATATCGACGTCGATTTCGAGCATGAGCGGCGCGAAGAGGTCATCCAGTACATCTACCGGCATTACGGCTATCGCCATGCGGGGCTGACGGCGGCGGTGACGAGCTACCGCACCCGGATGGCGGGCCGTGAAGTCGCCAAGGCCTTCGGTCTTTCCGAGGACGTGCAGGCGGCGCTGTCGAGCACCGTTTGGGGGTGGTCGGAGGAGGGGATTTCGGAACGCGAGGCGAAGGTGGCCGGCCTCGACGTGAAGGATCCGACCACCCGAAGAGTGATTGCGCATGCGCGCGCGCTCCTAGGCTTTCCCCGCCACCTGACGCAGCATGTGGGCGGCTTCCTGATCACCCGCGACCGGCTGGACGAGGTCGTGCCGATCATGAAGACGGCCATGCCCGGCCGCTACATGATCGAGTGGGACAAGGATGATCTCGATACGCTGAAGCTCCTGAAGATCGACGTGCTGGCGCTCGGCATGCTGACCTGCCTGAGAAAGGCCTTCGACATGATGCGCAGCCATTACCAGCGAAGCGAGACGCTGGCCGGCCTGCTTCAGGACCAGAAAGGCGAGGTCTACGACATGATCTGCCGCGCCGACACGATCGGCGTCTTCCAGATCGAAAGCCGGGCACAGATGAGCATGCTGCCGCGGCTGCGGCCGCGACAGTTCTATGATCTGGTCATCGAAGTGGCGATCGTGCGGCCGGGGCCCATCCAGGGCAATATGGTGCATCCCTACCTGAAGCGGCGGGAAGAGCGCGATCGGGGACAAGAGATCATCTACGAGAGGCCGGAATTGCGGGCGGTTCTGGCGCGAACCTTGGGCGTGCCGCTCTTCCAGGAGCAGGCCATGCAGATCGCCATCACCGCGGCAGGATTTTCACCGGCCAAGGCCGACAGGCTGCGCCGCTCGATGGCCACCTTCAAGCGCTCGGGCCGGGTGGAGGAATTCAAGGACGACCTCATCCAGGGCATGCTGAAGAAGGGTTACCGGAAGGAGTTTGCCGAACGCTGTTTCAGCCAGATCGAAGGCTTCGCCGAATATGGCTTTCCGGAAAGCCATGCGGCCTCCTTTGCGCTCCTCGTCTATGCCTCCTGCTGGATCAAGACCTATTATCCAGACGTCTTCTGCGCTGCGATCTTGAACTCGCAGCCGATGGGTTTTTACGCGCCGGCGCAACTGGTGCGCGATGCGCGGGAACATGGGGTCGAGGTGCGGCCGGTCGATGTCAATCTTTCCGACTGGGACTGCGGACTGGAAGACGCCAAGTTCAGCCGGGACAGGATCGATCGGCGGCATCGGGAGATGCGCGAGGTAATCCGGACGAAGAAGGCGGTGCGGCTGGGCCTGCGGCAGGTCAAGGGGCTTTCGGAGCGGCTCATCAAGGAGCGCCTGATCGAAAATCGTGGGTCCGGCTATGCTTCCATCCGTGACCTGTGGCTGCGCTCCGGCCTCGACAAGGCGGATGTCGAACGTCTGGCGGATGCCGATGCCTTCGGCTCACTCGGCATTTCCCGCCGTGAGGCGCTCTGGCAGGTGCGGGGTCTCGATGGCCGGAAGGCCGTCGACAAGCTGCCTCTCTTCGATCAGGTGAGGCAGGGTGAGCTGCAGGTGGAACCCGTCACGCAGCTGCCGGACATGTTGCCCGGAGAGCAGGTGATCGAGGACTATCGCCATCTGTCGCTGTCGCTGAAGGCACATCCGACAACCTTCCTGCGGGAGGAGTTCATCCGGATGGGCGTGACGCGCAGCGTCGACCTGCTTTCGGTGCCGAACGGGCGCATGACGGTGATTGCCGGCCTGGTGCTGGTGCGCCAGCGCCCGGGATCGGCCAATGGGGTGATCTTCATGACGCTGGAGGACGAGACCGGTGTTGCCAACGCGATCGTCTGGCCGAAGACCTTCGAGCGCCACCGGGCCGTCGTCATGCGCGCGCGGCTGGTGAAGATCCGGGGCCGCCTGCAGAGCGTGCATGGCGTCATCCACACGGTCGTCGAACACATAGAAGACATCACCCCCATGCTCGGCATCCTCCAGAAGGAGGGGCGTCGTTTCGGCTCGCCACGTTCGGACGAGACGCTGGGATCCGGTGGTGGAAGTTACCGCAAGCGCAGAAGCCCGGACGGGGATGAACAGCCTTCAGGGCACGCCGTGGAGGGTGGGCAACCTCAACTGGATCTGCGGCCGGAAGACGTCATGCCAAGGGGCCGCAACTTTCATTAGGCCGTGTCTCCCGGCGCGGCTGCGGCAACCGACTGCAAGCCCTCTCTAATACGTGAGCGATTTTTTCTTGACAGAAGCGCTGCTCTTTCGCAAAAAGCGGATGTTAAGGGTCATGTTTGATGGGTTGACCAAGAATGCTAGTTTGCAGCTGCAATTACATCACCGACAAGGACATCCGCGACGTCATCGTCGAGCTCCTCGATGAGGACTGCTGGCAGCTGATCGTTCCGGCGAAGGTGTATCACGCGATGAGCAAGCGTGGCCGTTGCTGCGGCTGCTTCCCCAATGTTGTCGAGCTCATCATCAAGACTACCGAGGATTATCACGCTCACCGCCACTCGACGGAAGCGGAAGTTATCGACTATATGTCCCGCCTGAAACAATTCCATGAAGAAAACAGGAGAGCGGACATTGAAAGGCGACATCAGCGTCATCGAGCGGCTTAACGAGGCTCTTTTCCTCGAACTCGGCGCCGTCAACCAATACTGGCTTCACTACCGTCTGCTGTCGGACTGGGGCTTTGCCAAGCTGGCGAAAAAAGAGCGTGAAGAATCCATCGAGGAGATGCATCACGCCGACCGCATCATCGATCGCATCATCTTCCTTGAAGGCCATCCGAACCTGCAGACGCTTGCGCCTCTGCGCATCGGCCAGAACGTCAAGGAAGTGCTTGAGGCGGATCTTGCCGGCGAATACGATGCCCGCACGGCCTACAAGGCCTCGCGCGACGTCTGTCACGCGGCCGGAGACTATGTCTCCATGAAGCTTTTCGAACAGCTGCTTGCCGACGAGGAAGGTCACATCGACTTCCTGGAAACGCAGCTCGACCTGCTCGGCAAGATCGGTGAAGAGCGCTATGGCCTGCTGAACGCCGTTTCCGCAGACGTGGCCGAATAAGGCCTGAAGACTACCGATCCGGTGACATACCAATGTCGCCGGATCAGCGCCGCCCAAGGGCGTACGGTCGCTACCTCTCCTTCACGGATTGCATCGCGACCGAGGTCGATGTGCTGGCGACGTGCGGAAGGCTGGAAATGCGCTCTCCGAGGATCTCCCGGTAGCGGCGAATATTCGGGGTCCGGACCTTCAGCAGATAGTCGTAGCGGCCCGCAATCATATGACATTCCTCAACTTCCCTGATCCTGCTGACCGCCTGGTTGAATTCCAGAAGCGCCTTTTCGCGGGTGTCGGAGAGGGTGACCTCCGCGAAAGCCACGTGATCAAGCCCCAGCTTCTGCGGATTGAGCACCGCCCGGAAGCCCTGGATAAAGTTTTCGTCGATCAGCCGTTTCAGCCGCGCGGTGCACGGCGTCTTCGACAGGCCGATGCGGTTTGCCAGCTCGGTGAGCGAAATTCGCCCATCGTCGGCGACAATCTCAAGAATCTTGCGATCATAAGTATCGAGTTCGCTTTCCTTGGGCACTTTCATGGTGAAATTCACCTCCTTGACCGCCGTGATAGGTGAATATCACCACCGATGGGGCTGTGAAAAGTCATGGCGCGGAAAAACCTTGAGGTAAGATCGGCAAATCTGTCTCTCGCCCCGGATACATCAGATGAGCACCCAGTTTCAGTCCGACGCCCCTGCAGCCCGACCACCCTTTTCGGATTTCGCTCCTCCGGTTCGACCAAGGGGTCCACTTCGGACAGCCATCACGTCGGCCTATCGACTGCCGGAGGTCGCATGTGTGGATACATTGGCCGATGCGGCCACGCTTCCCGACCAGACCCGGCAGAAGATCAAGGCCACGGGGCGCCGGCTGATCGAGGCGCTGCGGGCCAAGGGCGGCGGCTCCGGCATCGAAGGACTGGTGCAGGAATATTCGCTCTCCAGCCAGGAGGGTGTCGCCCTGATGTGCCTTGCGGAGGCGCTGCTGCGCATTCCCGATGCGGCGACCCGCGATGCGCTGATCCGCGACAAGATCTCCCATGGCGACTGGAAGTCCCACATCGGCGGCGGGCGATCGCTCTTCGTCAATGCCGCAAGCTGGGGGCTTGTCGTCACCGGCAAGTTGACCTCCACCGTCAATGACCGCAGCCTTGCCGCCGCGCTGACGCGGCTGATCGCCCGCTGCGGCGAGCCGGTCGTCCGCCGCGGCGTCGACATGGCGATGCGGATGATGGGCGAGCAGTTCGTCACTGGAGAAACGATCGAGGAGGCCCTACGGCGGGCCAAGAGGCTTGAGGATCGCGGCTTCGGGTATTCCTACGACATGCTGGGCGAGGCGGCGACAACCGCGAATGATGCCGCCCGCTACTACAGGGACTACGAGAGGGCGATCCACGCCATCGGCAAGGCCTCCGGCGGTCGCGGCGTCTACAACGGGCCTGGCATTTCCATCAAGCTTTCGGCACTTCATCCGCGATATACGCGGGCGCAGGCCTGGCGGGTCATGGAGGAGCTGCTGCCGAAGGTGAAGGCGCTGGCGCTGATCGCCAAGTCCTACGACATCGGGCTCAATATCGATGCGGAAGAGGCGGATCGACTCGAACTGTCGCTCGATCTGCTCGAGGAGCTCTGCCTCGACCAGGCGCTTACCGGCTGGAACGGTATCGGCTTTGTCGTCCAGGCCTACGGCAAGCGCTGCCCCTTCGTGCTCGATTTCATCATCGATCTCGCCCGCCGCTCCCATCACCGCATCATGGTCCGACTGGTCAAGGGCGCATATTGGGATGCGGAAATCAAGCGCGCCCAACTGGACGGCCTCGCCGATTTCCCCGTGTTCACCCGCAAGGTCCACACAGACGTCTCCTATATCGCCTGCGCCAAGAGGCTTCTGGCTGCGACGGATCTTGTCTTTCCGCAGTTTGCGACCCACAACGCCCAGACGCTGTCGACGATCTATCACCTGGCCGGGCCAGAGTTCCAGATCGGCAAATACGAGTTCCAGTGCCTGCACGGCATGGGCGAGCCGCTCTATGACGAGGTTGTGGGCAAGGACAAGCTCGACCGTCCGTGCCGTATCTACGCTCCGGTCGGAACGCATGAAACGCTGCTTGCCTACCTGGTGCGCAGGCTCCTGGAAAACGGCGCCAATTCGTCGTTCGTCAATCGGATCGCCAATCCGGCCGTTTCCGTTGATGAGCTCACCACAGACCCGGTCGATCTGGTGCGGGCGATGGCCGCACCCGGCAGCATGCACGATATGATCGCCTTGCCGCAGGACATCCTGGGAACGGGACGGCGCAACTCCGCAGGACTAGACCTCTCCGACGAAAGCACATTGGAGCGCTTGAGCGAAGAACTTCAGAAAAGCGCGACACTCGACTGGATCGCGGCGCCCGTAATTGCCGGTGTCGCAACCAGTCGGAATTCGCGTCCGGTTGCCAATCCAGCCGATCATCAGGACATCGTCGGGTACGTCACCGAGGCGACGGAAGACGAGGCAAGGGTTGTGTTGGGTCTTGCCGCACAGGCTGCACCCGATTGGGCCCAAATACCGGCGTCGGAACGGGCCGCCCACCTGGAGAGGGCGGCGGACCTGATGCAGGCGCGGATGCCGATCCTGCTCGGGCTGATCATGCGCGAGGCCGGAAAATCCCTGCCGAACGCCATTGCCGAGGTGCGCGAGGCCGTGGATTTTCTGCGCTATTATGCGGAGCAGGCCCGGCGGACCCTCGGGATCACGCATGCGCCGCTCGGCCCGATCGTGTGCATCAGCCCCTGGAATTTTCCGCTGGCCATCTTCACCGGTCAGATTGCGGCGGCCCTGGTGGCCGGCAATCCGGTGCTCGCCAAGCCGGCGGAGGAAACGCCGCTGATCGCTGCCGAGGCAGTGCGCCTCATGCATGAAGCGGGTATTCCTTCCGCCGTCCTTCAGTTCGTCCCCGGCGATGGCCGGATCGGCGCCGCGCTGGTCGGCGCGCCCGAGACCTGTGGGGTGATGTTTACCGGCTCGACGGAGGTGGCGCGACTGATCCAGAAACAGCTTTCCGGCCGGTTGCTGCCGAACGGAAAGCCCATTCCGCTGATCGCCGAGACCGGCGGGCAGAACGTCATGATCGTCGATTCCTCCGCACTTGCCGAACAGGTGGTCGCTGACGTGATCGCCTCGGCCTTCGACAGTGCCGGCCAGCGCTGCTCTGCGCTGCGCGTGCTGTGCCTGCAGGAGGAGGTGGCCGAGCGGACGCTGACCATGCTGAGGGGCGCACTCCAGGAACTCTCCATCGGCCGCACCGACCGCCTCAGCGTCGATATCGGGCCGGTGATCACGGCCGAGGCGAAGCGCACCCTCGAGGATCATATCGAGGCGATGCGCGGGCGGGGACGGAAGGTCGAGCAGACCGAGATGCCGGCAGAAACACAGGCAGGCACCTTCGTGGCACCGACGATCATCGAGCTCGATTCGCTCAAGGATCTCGAAAAGGAGGTCTTCGGCCCTGTATTGCATGTCATCCGCTACCGGCGCGACCAGCTGGACCGGTTGATCGACGACATCAACGCCACGGGCTACGGGCTCACCTTCGGGCTTCACACCCGCCTGGATGAAACCATCGCCCACGTCACGAGCCGCATCCGCGCCGGCAATCTCTACGTCAACCGCAACATCATTGGTGCGGTGGTCGGGGTGCAGCCGTTCGGGGGGCGCGGGCTCTCAGGCACGGGACCGAAGGCCGGTGGACCGCTCTACATCGGGCGCCTGGTGCAGTCCGCTCCCATTCCGCCGCAGCACAGTTCGGTCCACACCGATCCGGTGCTTCTCGACTATGTCCGCTGGCTGCAGGGGCGCGGTCAGGACGCAGGAGCCGAAACCGCCGCCGGAATGGGAAGCGCATCCGCGCTGGGGCTGAACATGCAGCTGCCGGGTCCCGTCGGCGAGAGCAACCTCTACGGCCTGCATGCGCGCGGCCAGATCCTGCTGGTGCCGGAGACGGAAACCGGGCTCCATCATCAGCTCGCGGCCGTGCTGGCGACCGGCAATACCGCCGTCATCGATGAGATCGCTTCCCTCAAGGCGCTGTTGGAAAGCCTTCCTGCTTCCGTTGCCGCCCGCGTTCGCTGGTCAACGGACTGGTCAGTCGAGGGGCCCTATGCCGGCGCGCTGATCGAAGGTGATGCGGAGCGGATCCGCTCCTTCACGACCCGGATTGCCGCGCTTCCGGGGCCCCTGGTGCTGGTTCAGGCAGCGTCTGTCGAGGAGATGCGCGGCACCGATGCCTATTGCCTGAACTGGCTGTTGGAGGAGGTTTCGACCTCGATCAACACGGCGGCGGCGGGTGGCAATGCGAGCTTGATGGCGATCGGCTAGCCAAGCCAGCCCTTGTACTGGATGAGGACTATGTCTTTGATGGCGAAGCTGCCGAGGGTTCCTTCGGCAGCGTCATCGGGGGGAGTCCAATGCATCCATTCGTCTTCAATACCGCGGCGCAGATCATCTTTCGCGCCGGCGCCGGCAGTGACATCGGTAATGTCGCCGCGACAAGGTGCGGCAACCGTATCCTGTTCGTGACAGACGGTGGCCTTCGAGCTCTGGGGCTCTGCGACGCGCCCTTGGCCTCTCTCTCGGCAGCGGGTGCTGAGGTCACCGTCTTCGATCAGGTCGAGGCGGACCCGTCGCTGGATACGATCCTCAAGGCGGTGGAGGCGGGCAGGCAGGGGGAGGTGACCGGTATCATCGGCTTCGGAGGCGGCTCCTCACTCGATGTCGCCAAGATCGCCGCCCTCCTTCTCGGTTCCGATGAGGACGTTGCAGGTGCCTGGGGCGTGGGGAACGCCAAGGGGCCACGCCTGCCGCTGATCCTGGTGCCGACCACCGCAGGGACCGGATCGGAGGTCACGCCGGTCGCGATCGTCACGGTCGGCGGTGTCGAGAAGCGCGGCATTTCCTCCCCCATCCTGCTGCCGGACATCGCCATTCTCGATCCGGACCTGACGCTTGGTCTGCCGCCGCAGATCACGGCAGCAACCGGGATTGATGCCATGGTCCATGCGATCGAGGCCTATACGTCGAAGAACCCCAACAACAATCCCCTCTCACGAATGCTCGCCCGCCAGGCCCTGCATCTGCTGGGGGGCCATATCGAGGAGGCGGTGTTTAACGGAGGCAGCCGTTCCGCGCGGGGTTCGATGCTGCTCGGCTCGATGCTGGCGGGGCAGGCCTTCGCCAATTCGCCGGTCGCGGCCGTGCATGCGCTTGCCTATCCGATCGGCGGCAGGTTCCACATTCCGCACGGTCTCTCCAATGCGCTGGTGCTGCCGCATGTCCTGCGCTTCAACGCACCGGAGGCGACGACCGCCTATGCCGAGCTTGCGGTCGACACCTTTCCGGATCTTGGCTCCCTACAGGAACCGCAGGCGCGGTGCGAGGCCTTCATCGAACGGCTGTCGGACCTGTCGCGGCGGCTCGGGATACCACCCAGACTGCGGGACGTGGGAATCGGTCAAGAGCATCTGGCGCAGATGGCGGGCGATGCGATGCTGCAGACGCGGCTGCTCGTCAACAATCCGCGTGAGGTGACGGGGACCGATGCCGAAGCGATCTATCGTGCTGCGTGGTAAGTGGTGGTTGCTGCTTCCAAGGGTGACTTCAAAACAGGCCAAGCGTCACGGCGGCGACGACCACGTAGCGGGCCGTCTTGCCGATGAAGACCAGGAGCAGAAAGGGCAAAAGCGGCTCCCGGAGAACACCTGCGACGACGGTGATCGCATCACCGCCGATGGGCAGCCAGCTCAGGAGAAGCGACCATTTGCCGTACTTCCGGTACCAGCGCTGCGCGTCTTCCAGTTTTTCGGGTGAGACGGGAAACCAGCGGCGGTCGCGAAAGCGCTCGATGCCGCGTCCGATGAACCAGTTGACCACGGCACCCAGCGTGTTGCCGACCGAGGCCGCGGCCACCAGAAGCAGCAGGGAGTAGTCGCCCGACAGGATCAGTCCGACGAGGATGGCTTCCGATTGCATCGGCAGGAAGGTGGCGGCCACGAAGGCTGCGCCAAATAGTCCGGCATAGGCGCCGAGGGTCAGCAACATTCCGTTCTTCCTCCAAAAAGAAGGGGCGGATCAACCGCCCCTTCTGATGTCCAATGATCGTCTGCCTCAGGCCTGACGGAACTCGTCGCGTTCCTCCGTCGCGGTCTCGCCGGATACAGTCGCGGCTTCCTTGGCACGACGCGTGCGCCAGTCGCCGAGGAAGAGCAGGATCGGTGCAGCGATGAACACGGAGGAGGAGGTCGCGATGAGAATGCCGAAGACCATCGGGATGGCGAAGCTCGACACGGCGCTGCCGCCCCAGATCGCCATGGGCAGCATGGCAAGGAAGGTGGTCGCGGATGTGTAGAGGCTTCGGGCAAGCGTCTCGTTAATCGATCGGTCGATCAGCTCCCGTAGCGGCATCTTCTTGTAGAGCCGCATGTTTTCACGCATGCGGTCGTAGACCACGACCTTGTCGTTCACCGAATAGCCGACCAGGGTCAGCACCGCGGCAATGGCCGTCAGGTTGAAGTCGAGGCCGGTGATGGCGAAGAAGCCGATCGTCTTCGTCACGTCGAGGACAAGGGTTGCAATGGCACCGACGGCGAACGGCCATTCGAACCGGACCCAGATGTAGATCAGCATGGCGAGCGACGCGAGCACGACGGACAGGATGCCGGCGGTTGCCAGTTCGCCGCTGACCTTGGGTCCGACCACCTCGGTGCGTTCCACTTCCGCCGTCGGGTCGATCTGCACCACGGCGGTACGCAGGCGCTGGACGGCTTCGGTCTGCGCCTCCTCGCCGCCCTGCTGGCGCTCGACGCGCACGAGCAGGTGGTTAGGGCTGCCGAATTCCTGGAGGGCCACATCACCCAGATCGAGCTCGTCGAGCTGGCTGCGGAAGGCGGCAAGGTCAGCCGGGCCTTCCGTCACCACTTCCATCTGGATGCCACCCCTGAAATCGACGCCGTAGTTCAGACCGGGCGTGAAGAACAGGATGACCGAGGCAGTCGACAGGAAGAGCGATACGCCGATGCCGAAGAAACGAGCCTTCATGAAGCGGATTTGCGTCCCGTCGGGAACGAGCTTGATCGGCAGGAGAGGCTTGATGTCGATCTTCTTCAGCTTCATGCGGCTGGTGGTCCATACCATGGCTACGCGCACGATGGCCACGGCAGTGAACATCGAGATGACGATGCCGAGACCCATGGTGACGGCAAAGCCGCGCACCGGTCCGGAGCCGAACCAGAAGAGCAGGACCGTTGCGATGAGGGTCGTGACGTTGCTGTCAACAATGGTGGAATAGGCGCGTTGGAAACCGGCGTCGATGGCAGCAAAGGCGCTGCGCCCCTTCCGGCTCTCCTCCTTGATGCGCTCGTTGATCAGCACGTTGGCGTCCACGGCGATACCAATGCCGAGCACGATACCCGCGATACCGGGCAATGTCAGGGTTGCCCCGAGCATGGTCAGGGCTGCAAACGTCAGGATGATGTTGATGAACAGCGCGATATTGGCGATCACGCCCCATCCGCCGTAGAGCAGAACCAGAAAGCCGACCACCAGCAGGAAGCCGATGAAGCCGGTGAAGATGCCCATCTCGATGGCGTCGGAACCAAGGTCGGCGCCGACGGTGCGTTCCTCGATGACGGTCAGCTTTGCCGGTAGGGCGCCCGCACGCAGCAGGGCCGACAGCGTATTTGCCTCCTCGACGGAGAAGCCGCCGGAGATCTGTCCGGAACCGCCGGTGATCGGCTGCCGGATGACCGGTGCGCTCAGGACCTTGTCGTCGAGGACGATGGCGAAGGGCCGTCCGACGTTCGCCTGGGTAATCTGGGCGAAGCGGTTGGCGCCGGCCGTATCGAAGCGGAAGTTGACGACGGGTTCGTTGGTCTGCGAATCGAAGGCCGCGCGGGCGTCCGTCAGCCGGTCGCCGGACAATTCCACCCGGTCCATCACGGGATAAGAGTTGCCCTCTTCGTCGGAGAGCATCGTGACGCCCGGTTCGTTCGGACCGTTACCAAGCAGGTGAAAGCTCATCTTGGCGGTGGAACCGAGAAGCTGGCGTAGGCGCGAGGGATCCTGCTCGCCCGGAAGCTGGACGAGAACCCGATCCGAACCGACGCGCTGAATGGTGGGTTCGGCGACGCCCACCTGGTCCACGCGCTGCCGGATGATCTCGAGGCTCTGCTCGACGGCAGCGCTCCCGTGGGAGGTGATGCCGGCCTCGGTGTAGGCGAGCGTAATGACGTTGGGACCGGGGGTCTCGACGTCCAGGTCGGACTGGCCGACGCTGGTACCGAGGCCGACCGGGTTGGCCAGCGTCTCGAGCTGGGTCACCGCTTCGTCCCGCTGCGCCGGATCGCGCAAGGTCACCGTGATGATATCGCCGCTGCGCCGGATACCCGAGGGCTCGATGCCGTTGTCGCGCAAGACCTGCCGGCTGTCCTGGAGAAGGTTCTGCAGCCTCTCGTTGACGAGATCGGCGCGGTCTACTTCCAGGACGAGGTGGGAACCGCCGCGAAGGTCGAGACCGAGCGAAACGCGGCTATGAGGAAGCCAGGACGGCATCCGGTCGAGCGTCGACTGCGGAAGCACGTTCGGCAAGGCAATCAGGATGCCTAGGAAGACGATGAAGGCGTAGCTCGCCACCACCCAGGGGGAATTTCTCATAAATCTGTTCCTGCTGAGCCCTTCGGCGCATCGCGGCAAGGGCACTGAATTCAAATGCGGTACGGCCGTTTTATACGGCTATCGCGTCAGGCTGTGCGGGTGGCGCCCGGGGCTGAAACCCGGCCGAGATTGCGCCGGAAGGGCCGCGGCTGGCGCACCAGGCGCCTCGGATCGGCCTGCCGCAACAGGTGCACAGCGACATCGCCGTAAAGGGCAGAATGCCACCGGCACTGTCCAGAGGTGTCGAGGCTGTCCCATCCCGTCGCGCCTCAGCGGATATCAGACGCGCAGGATCGCGTTTGGAGAGATGCGGGACATCGGAGGAGTTCTGTGTCGCAACGGCGCCGCCCCTGAGGCGAACCTCCTTGACTGTGTCCACGAACAGCCCGAGAAAGGCCATGAGGAACAGGCCAAGCGCCAGCGACAGCCAGCAATCCCGTGAGGATCTGCAATGCTGATCGAATACCCGCGATGTCGGCGGGATTAGCGCCATCCGCTGCAACTCCGAGCGTGCGAGCCTCAGTCTCGCCGAGGCAGAATGCCGCGTTCTACTGGAGACCTCCCGGGGGGTCAATGTTCCTTGGGATGGTCGTTTTGCGATCGGCGGTGGGAGCGATCACGGCTCTGTTGACCGGGCGCGTTGCTTGTCACAAGTATACCGACGGCATTTCCGCCGGTTATCCCAGGGAGACGAACACGATGAGAGATTTTTCGCTGCCAGGCCGGTCGCTTGCCGTCGGCCGTTCCGGAATGGCTGCCACCTCTCATTCGGCTTCGACGCTTGCTGCGGTCGACATCCTGCGCCATGGCGGCAATGCCATCGATGCGGCGGTGGCCGCCTGTGCCGTTCAATGTGTCGTGGAGGCCGGATCCACGGGGGTCGGCGGAGACTGTTTCGCGCTTCTTTCCCTCGGGGGGAGCGACAACATCCTGGCCTACAATGGTTCCGGTCGGGCGCCGGCTGCGGTCTCTGCGGAGATCCTTGCTTCGAAAGGCGTCATGACGCTTGAACGCACATCGCCGCATGCGGTGACCGTTCCGGGTGCCGTCGATGCCTGGACGCGGCTGGTCGCCGATCACGGGCGGCTGCCCATGGCGGAGGTTCTGGCGCCGGCGATCGACCTGGCGCGGAACGGCTACGTCCTGTCGCCACGGGTGGCGCATGATCTGGCGGCGCAGCTAACCACGGTGGAACGGGACCCGACGACACGAGCGACCTTCTTGTTTGACGGCAAGCCGCCGGCAGCCGGCACGATCCAGTACCAGCCGCGGCTGGCGGATACGCTGGAGGCGATCGGTCGGGACGGGCGCGATGCCTTCTACCGCGGCCCGATCGCCGAGGACATGGTGGTGCGGCTTCAGGCGGACGGAGGGGTGCATACGCTGGAGGATTTCAGCGGGGCCGAGGGCGAATACGTCGACACGATCAAGACGCGTTTTCGCGGATACGACGTTCACGAGTGCCCGCCGAACGGGCAGGGCGTCATTGCGCTGATGATCCTCAACATCCTGTCGCACTTTCCGGGCTCGGGTGATCCGCTCGATGTCGACCGCCTGCATGTGGAGGTGGAGGCGACGCGGCTCGCCTATGCCGCGCGGCAGGAGCTGCTGGCCGATCCGCGCATGGGACCGGTGCCGGTCGAGGCCCTTCTCTCGGACGAGCTGGCGCGCAAGCTCGCGGGTCAGATCCGGCTCGACAGGGCAATCGAAACACTGCCGCGCTTCGACGACGTGGCTCATACGGACACCGTCTACATCTGCGTGGTCGACAGCGACCGCAATGCCGTCAGTTTCATTAACTCGATCTTCTCGCCCTATGGAAGTGGCATCATGGCGCCGAAGAGCGGGGTTCTCTTCCACAATCGCGGCCAGAGTTTTTCGCTCGATGCGAAGCACCCGAACGCGATCGCGCCGGGCAAGCGGCCGATGCATACGATCATCCCAGGCATGGTGACGCAGAACGGTCGTGCCGTGATGCCTTTCGGCGTCATGGGCGGGCATTACCAGGCCATGGGGCATGCGCACTTCCTGTCGAAGATCTTCGACTACGGGCTCGACCTGCAGACGGCCATCGAGCTGCCGCGGTTGTTTCCGCTGCCGGGCACCAACCAGGTCGACATCGAGGGCCGTCTTCGCGGCAGCATCGGTGCGGAGCTCGCCCGGCGCGGGTTCGAGCTGCGGACGCCGGACTCGGCCATGGGCGGTGCCCAGGCGATCTGGATCGACTGGGAAAGGGGCGTGCTTCTGGGTGGATCCGACACACGCAAGGATGGTCTGGCGCTGGGGATCTGAGCCTCAAACCACCGCTGAAGGACGACCGGCAAAGGCCCGCGAGATCTTGCTCCGCGTTCGCTCTCCGGTCAGGCGAACGCGCCCTCATATCGCGCGTTGACTTCCGTCTGCCAAAGCAGAAGAGTGCCGTCACGGCGACTGCGTTCCGGGGGGACATGATGTCTAAGCGCGTAATCTTCAGCCTTTCTCTTCTTGTCTTCTGCGCATTCAGCTTCCTTTCGATCGCTGCCGAACGGCGCATCGAGACGACGCCGGATGCCGACTACTTCGGCTTTGACCTCCGGACAGTGCAGAGCGTGTCGCAGGACCAGTGCGAGGCTGCCTGCATCGGCGACAAGGCCTGCAGGGCCTTCACCTACAACACCAAGGCGCAGTGGTGTTTCCTGAAGTCCGACTTCAACCAGATCATGAGCTTCCCGGGCGCCGTTGCAGGCAAGGTCGTCGATACGGCCAACGAGCCGGACCTCGGTGCCGCACCTCGCCTCTCCTTCCTGTCCGACGATCTGCTGCAGCAGGCCGTTGCGCAGAAGGACGGGCTGGAACTCGGCGACAATCAGCAGGGCTACGGCGGCGAGGAGCTGAAGACGATCGCTCAGGGCGAGCTTCTGGCCGGCAACGTGGACAATGCCGTCTACAACTACCGTGGTGCGCTTTCGCTCGACCCGGAGGATGGTGCTCTCTGGGTTGAGCTCTCACGGGCTGCGGGATCGGCGGCGGACAATCCCGACCTGGCAAGCGAGGCCGTGATTGCCGGCATCAACGGTTACCAGCTCAGCCGCACGGCGGGGACGCGGGCCGACGCGCTGGCCGTGCTGGCGGCGGCTCTCGAAGCGCAGGCGAACTACCGGGCAGCCCTGACGGCCTACAAGCAGAGCCTGGCGCTCGTCAGCGCCGGCACAGTCCAGGCGGCCTATGCCGACCTTCATCAACGCCAGGGCTTCCGTGTCGTGGGCAACACGATCGATTCCGACAGCGCAAACCCCCGGGCCTGCGTCCAGTTTTCCGAGCCGCTGGTGAAATCCGTCGACTATACGCCCTTCGTGGTCGTCGACGGGCAGGCACCGGCAGCGATCGAGGCAACGGACAATCAGATCTGCCTGGAAGGGCTGACCCATGGCCAGCGGCTGAAGCTCTCGCTGCGGCGGGGACTGCCGTCCTCCGTCGAGGAGAACCTGGAGGCGCAGGTTGATCTCGACCTCTACGTCAAGGACCGCCAGCCGATGGCGCGCTTCACCGGCGACGCCTTCGTGCTGCCGTCGACGGCCAGGCGCGGCCTTCCGATCGTATCCGTCAACACCGACAAGGCCGACCTCAAGCTCTACCGGGTCGGCGACCGCAATGTCGTTTCGCTGCTGACAAGCTCTCAGTTCCTGACGCAGATGGACGGCTACAGTGCCTCGCGGATCGAAGATGAGAGCGGCGAACTGGTCTGGCAGGGCTCGATCGACATTGTCCAGGATCTCAACAAGGAGGTGGTCACCAGCTTCCCGGTCGACGAGGCGTTGCCGTCGCGCAAGCCCGGCGTCTACGTGCTGACGGCGGTCGCTTCCACCGGTGCCAATCGGGAATGGGACAGCAAGGCGACGCAATGGTTCGTCGTGTCCGACCTCGGACTGTCGACCTTCGCCGGCACCGATGGTCTGAACGTCTTCGTCCGGTCGCTCGGCTCCGCCAAGCCGCTTGCCGCCATCGAGCTGCAGCTGCTCGCCAGGAACAACGAGATCCTCGGCACCGCCACGACGGACGAAGACGGACGGGCGGTGTTTACCGCCGGCCTGATCCGCGGAACCGCAGCGATGGCTCCGGCGATGATCACCGCCAGGAACGGCGACGAGGATTACGTCTTTCTCGACATGACCCGTGCCGGCTTCGACCTTTCCGACCGTGGCGTCACCGGACGGCCAGCGCCCGGTGCCATCGACGTGATGGCCTGGACGGAGCGCGGCATCTACCGGCCGGGCGAGACGGTCCACGCCTCGGTGCTGGCGCGCGACACAGAGGCGGAGGCGATCGAGAACCTGCCGCTGACCTTCGTGTTCCTCCGGCCGGATGGCGTCGAGGACAGGCGTATCGTGGACAACGGTGCGCTCGGCGGTCATGCGCTCGAGCTGCCGCTGTTGGAAACCGCCATGCGCGGCACCTGGACGATGCAGGTGTTCACCGATCCCAAGGGCTCGGCCATCGGGCAGCATAGCTTCCTGGTCGACGACTTCGTTCCCGATCGCATCGAGTTCGACATTTCAGCTGCAGGCGACAAGATCGAGCCGGGGGTCACGCTGCCGGTCACGATCGACGGCCACTATCTCTACGGCGCGCCGGCTGCGGGTCTTTCGCTGGAAGGCGAGGTGGTCCTGAAACCGGATCGAGAGGCGACGGCGTTCCCCGGATATCAGTTTGGGCTGACTGACGAGGAGGCCAGCGAGGCCGTCCGCATCCCGCTGCAGGACCTGGCAGACCTCGATGAAGATGGACAGGCCGTGCTGGAGGTTTCGGTCGACGAGTTTCCGTCGACGACGCAGCTGCTTGCCGCCAATATCGTGGTGCGCATGCGCGAGGCAGGCGGTCGCGCCGTTGAGCGGACATTGACGCTGCCGGTCAAGGCAGAGGCGACCCGGATCGGCATCAGGCCGCAGTTCTCCGGCGATCTGCCGGAAAACGCCATGGCCACCTTCGACGTGATTGCCGTCGATCCGGACGGACAGAAGACAGGTCTTACCGATTTATCCTGGACGCTGCTGAAGGTCGAACAGGACTACCAGTGGTACAGGGAGGGGAGTGCCTGGCGGTTTGAGCCGGTTACCCGCACCAGCCAGGTGGCGGATGGCGTGCTTGCCGTTTCAGCGGAGGGAGCGACCGTTTCCGCACCCGTTACATGGGGACGCTATCGGCTGGAGATCGAGAGCGATGATCCGGGCGGACCCGCCACCAGCGTCGAATTCGACGCCGGCTGGTTCGTGACGGCAAGCTCCACGGAAACGCCGGATGCCCTGGAGATCGCCCTGGACAAGCCGAGCTATGCGGTCGGCGAGACCGCGAAGCTGAAGATCTCCTCACGCTATGCCGGCGAACTGATGGTGGCGGCCGGCGCGGAGGCCTTGATCTCCGTCGAGACGGCAAGCCTTGGAGCTGAAGGCGGCGAGGTGGAGATTCCGGTGACCGCAGATTGGGGTGCCGGTTCCTATGTCACGGCTACGCTCTACCGACCGGGCGAGGCGCAGGACAGCCGGATGCCCATGCGGGCGATCGGCATCACCTGGCTCAAGGTCGATCCGGCAGATCGCGATCTCGAGATTGCCATCGAGGCGCCAGAGCAGACCCTGCCGCGCCAGCCGCTCGACATCTCTATAAACCTCGTCGGCGCCGGTGTTGGTGAGGAGGCGTATGTCACCCTTGCGGCCGTCGACGTCGGCATACTCAACCTGACGCGTTACGAGCCGCCGGCGCCCGACGACTGGTACTTCGGCCAGCGCCGCCTCGGCCTCGAGATCCGTGATCTCTACGGACGCCTGATCGACGGGTCGCTTGGCGCCGCAGGCCGCATCCGCACCGGCGGCGACGGTGGCAGCATGGCGATCGAAGGCAGTCCGCCGACAGAGAGACTGGTCGCCTTCTTCTCCGGCCCCGTGCGGCTCGATGATGCCGGCAAAGCGACGATCTCCTTCGACATTCCGCAGTTCAACGGAACTGCGCGGCTGATGGCGGTTGCCTGGTCGAAGTCCGGCGTCGGCCATGCGGTAAAGGACGTGGTGATCCGCGATCCAATCGTCGTGACGGCCAGCCTGCCGCGCTTCCTGGCGCCGGGGGACGAGAGCCGGTTGCGGATCGACATCGCCAATACCGATGCACCCGCCGGTTCGTATGATCTTACCGTCCTCAGCAACGATTCCATCGCGCTCGGGCCGGATGCGGCGCAGACGATCGATCTGGTTTCCGGCGGCAAGCTGGACGTCAACGTTCCGCTGGCGGGCGTGGAACCGGGGAACGGCCAGGTCACCGTCCTCCTGGAAAATGCCTCCGGCCTTTCGCTGGAGCAGGTACTCAACATCCCGGTCCGGCCGGCGACACTGCCCCGAACGGAGCGGCGGGTCGTGGCGCTCTCGCCCGGCAGCAGCCTGACCGTCAGCGGCGACCTGCTGGCCGACAGCATCCTGCGGGATGCGTCCGTCAGCGTGAACGTCAGCCGCTCGAATGCTTTCGACATTCCAGCGCTGCTGATGAGCCTCGACCGGTACCCCTATGGCTGCACGGAGCAGACCACGAGCCGGGCGCTGCCGCTGCTCTATCTCAGCCAGCTTGCGGTCCAGAACGGGCTGGCGGACGATGCGGAGGTGAAGACCCGCGTCCAGGAGGCGGTGCGGCGGATCCTGTCGAACCAGTCCTCCTCCGGCAGCTTCGGTCTCTGGGGCCCCGGCGGCGGCGACCTCTGGCTCGACGCCTATGTCACCGACTTCCTGTCGCGTGCCCGCGAACAAGGCTACGACGTGCCTGAACCTCCCCTGGTGCAGGCGCTGGACAACCTGCAGAACACGCTTGCCTATACCACCAACGTCCGCGACCAGGGCAGCGAGATGGCCTATGCGCTCTATGTGCTCGCCCGCAATCGCAAGGCGGCGATCAGCGATCTGCGCTACTATGCCGATACGCTGCTGGACGAATTTCCCACACCGCTTGCCAAGGCTCATCTTGCGGCGGCGCTGTCGCTCTATGGCGACGGGCAGCGGTCGAGGCGCCTCTTCGTCGACGCTCTCGGCATGGCAGAGCAATCTCAGGTCCAGCAGGTAAGCCTTGCCCGCTCCGATTACGGATCGGCGCTTCGGGATGGGGCGGCGGTGCTGGCGCTTGCCGCCGAAAGCCGGCCGGTGCCGCCGATCGTGCCGGCGCTCGCTGAAATCGTTGCCGAGGAATGGCGGCAGAAAGCCTATACCAGCACGCAGGAGCAGACCTGGATGCTGCTAGCGGCCAATGCCCTTCAAGGCGGCGACGACGATCTGCGTCTGGACGTCAACGGGGCAGAGCACCGCGGCAGCCTGATGACGCGGATGGCGGGGGCGGCGGTGCTCGATCATCCGCTGACGGTGACGAACCGAAGCACCGATCCCCTGTCGGCCGCCATCACCACCGTCGCCTCGCCGGTGCTGCCGCTTGCCGCCGGAGGTGACGGCTTCACCATCGATCGCAGCTACTACACGCTGGACGGGGAGCCGGCGAATGTGGCGGAAGCCCGCCAGAACGATCGCTATGTGGTGGTCCTAACGATCAACGAGACGAACGACTGGCCCTCGCGGATCCTGGTGCAGGACCTGCTGCCGGCGGGTTTCGAAATCGACAACCCCAGCCTCGTCAACAGTGCCCAGCTTGAAAACTTCGATTGGGTGGGGGAGGTGGAGCCGGCGCATACGGAGTTCCGCAACGACCGCTTCGTCGCGGCCTTCAACCGGAATACCGGCGACAACCGCGAGATTTCTCTCGCCTATGTGGTGAGGGCGGTGGCGCCGGGGGTGTATGATCACCCGGCGGCGCAGGTGGAAGACATGTATCGGCCGCAGCTCTTTGCAACGACGGCGGCCGGACGCATGGAGGTCGTGGCGGCGCCGTGAGATGAAGCCCAGGCACACGATTTTCCTCGGCCTGTTTTCGGCTCTCGTCCTGATGGTCGGGTTGGCCGCGGGGCTCGATGCCGCCGACCGGGCCTATCCGCCGCCGCTGGAGACGGCGGCGCTCGTCTCCAGCGAAGTGGTGGACACGGACGGGCAGTTGCTGCGCGCCTTTGCGACGCGGGAGGGTCGCTGGCGCCTGAAGACCAACCTCGGCGATGTCGATCCGAGGCTTGTCGACATGCTGGTCGCTTACGAGGACCAGCGGTTCTTCCAGCATTCCGGCGTGGACCTTCTGGCGATCGGCAGGGCTGCTGTGCAACTTGTCGGCCATGGTCGCGTCGTCTCGGGCGCTTCCACGCTGTCGATGCAGGTGGCGCGGCTGATCGAGCCGCGCCCGGCGCGCTCCTTGTCCGCCAAGCTGCTGCAGTCGATCCGGGCGATCCAGATCGAGCGGCGCATGAGCAAGCAGCAGATTCTGGAGCTCTACCTGACGCATGCGCCCTATGGGGGCAATCTCGAAGGCGTGCGGGCGGCAAGTCTGGCCTACTTCGGCAAGGAGCCGCGGCGGCTAACGGTGGCGGAAGCGGCACTCCTCGTCGCCTTGCCGCAATCGCCCGAAGCTCGCCGACCGGACCGGCATGCCGGCGCCGCGGAAGCGGCGCGCGATCGCGTTCTCTCGCGGCCGGCCGTGGCCGCCGTCACGGGTCACGGCGAAGCCGAGCGGGCGGCCGGTGAGCCCGTGCTCCGCGGTCGGCAACAGTTGCCGGCCTATGCCGCCCATGTGGCCGAAGCCGCCATGCGGATGCAGCCCGGCGCTCCGGTGCATCGGACGACGCTCAAAATCACCGTTCAGCGGTCCCTGGAGCAGGTGGCGCGCGAGGTCGCGGAGACGTTGGACCCCAGGGTGTCACTGGCGATGGTCATGGCCGATGCCTCGACCGGGGACATTGTCGCGGAAGTTGGCTCGGCGGGATATTTCGATGCGAGCCGGTCGGGGTGGATCGACATGACGCGGGTCAACCGCTCGCCGGGGTCGACGCTGAAGCCTTTTATTTACGGGCTGGCCCTGGAGCAGGGGCTCGTCTCGCAGGAGACGATCATCGAGGATCGGCCTGCGAACTTCTTCGGTTACCGACCCAAGAACTTCGACATGAGCTATCAGGGCGACGTGAGCGTTCGCGAGGCGCTGCAGCTGTCGCTCAACGTGCCGGCGGTGCGACTGCTCGATGCGGTGGGGCCGTCGCTGCTGATGGTTCGGCTGAGGCGGGCGGAGGTGCACCCTGTCCTGCCGACCCATGAGGCGCCGGGCCTCGCCATCGGTCTGGGGGGGGTGGGCATGTCGCTCAAGGATCTGGTTCAGGCCTATGCGGCGCTGGCCAACCGCGGACAGCCGGTTCGACTCGGTAATGGGATCGAGGAGCAGCCCGGTGCAATCGGCGGCGAGCCGCTTTTCGAGCCGCCGGCCGTCTGGAACGTGGTCGACATCCTCTCTGACGTCTTGCCGCCGCAGGGCAGCCGTCGGCTCGGCATCGCCTACAAGACGGGCACCAGTTACGGCTACCGCGATGCCTGGTCGATCGGCTTCGACGGCCAGCATGTGCTGGGGGTCTGGGTGGGCCGACCCGACAACGGCGCGGTGCCGGGCATCTCCGGCTATCAGACGGCTGCTCCCATCCTGTTTGAAGCCTTCGCGCGGTCGGGCGTGGTGCCGGTCGCATTGCCAAATCCGCCTGCCGGAGCCATTCGTCTTCCGCAATCCGATCTGCCGATGAGCCAGAGGCGCTTTTCAACAAGCGCCAACGGGCTGATTTCTGCGTCCCGACGCGAGCCGGCGCCACAGATTGTCTATCCTCCCGAAGGAGCAAGAGTTGATCTTGGCGCAGGCAATGGTGGCGAAGCGATGCCGCTGGTGCTGAAGCTGCAGGGCGGGCGGGCACCGTTCCGCTGGCTGGCCAATGGAGAGCCTCTGAAGGCCCTATCCCGTCGTCGTTCGAGCGAATGG
The DNA here is from genome assembly GCF_056530405.1 of Rhizobium sp. PK7-22. Taxonomy (NCBI): domain Bacteria; kingdom Pseudomonadati; phylum Pseudomonadota; class Alphaproteobacteria; order Hyphomicrobiales; family Rhizobiaceae; genus Rhizobium; species Rhizobium sp. PK7-22. The sequence goes on along the minus strand of NZ_CP096514.1, from coordinate 552,970 downwards.
CTGCCGGACGGGGCGGGGCATACGACGCTGACGGTGATCGACGCCGACGGCCGTGCCGCCAGCGTCAGGATCTTCGTCGAGTGACCTCAGGCGGCGCTGGCCGCCTTCTTGTTGGCCACACGGGCGCGGATGGACTCAAGATCCGCCCGCGGCGTCGCGGCAAAGAGCGTGCGCGTATACTCGTGCTTGGGGTCCGAAAAGACCTCGTCGCGGGTACCGTGCTCCACAGCCTCCCCGAAGTACATGACCATCACCTCGTCGGCGATGTAGCGCACAACGGAGAGATCGTGGCTGATGAAGACATAGGTCAGCCCGAACTCGTCCTGCAGGTCGGCCAAAAGGTTCAGGACCTGTGCCTGGACCGAGAGGTCGAGCGCGGAGACTGGCTCATCGAGCACCAGAAGCTTCGGGTTCAGCATCAGGGCACGGGCGATCGCGATGCGCTGGCGCTGACCGCCGGAGAACATGTGCGGGTAGCGGTTGAAGTGTTCTGGACCGAGGCCGACCTTGATCAGCATCTCGTTGGCGCGATCGCGACGCTCCGCAGACGACATGTCGGTGTTGATCAACAGGGGCTCGCCCAGCACGTCGCCGATCTTCTGGCGCGGATTGAGAGATCCATAGGGGTTCTGGAAGACGATCTGGACCTTCTGGCGCATCTCCTTGGTGAGATGGCCGGGGCGCGTGTCGGTCTTCTTACCGTCGATGATGAGATCACCACCGGTCGGCTCGTCGATGAAGGTCAGCATGCGGGCGAGCGTCGACTTTCCGCAGCCGGATTCGCCGACGATTGCAAGCGTCTTGCCGCGCTCCAGCGCGAAGGAGACGCCCTTCACGGCATGGATGATCTTCTTGGGCTTGAACAGGCCGCCCGGCAGCTCGTAATCGCGCCGGATGTCGCGGACCTCAAGCATGATGTTGTTCGGGTCGTGGTTGGTCATAGGCGTGTTTCCGCTGGTTCGGGCATGCCATCGAAGAAGTCGGAGACCGTCGTCAGACGATCGCCGGTGGCATTTTCGGGCAACGCCGCAAGCAGGGCCTTGGTGTAATTGCTCTTCGGATTTTCGAAGAGGGTCAGCACGTCGGCTTCCTCCATCTTGCGGCCCTTGTACTGCACGATCACGCGGTCGGCAGTTTCGGCAACGACGCCCATGTCGTGGGTGATCATGATGAGGCCCATGCCGTTCTTGGCCTGGAGCGCCATCAGGAGATCGAGGATCTGCTTCTGGATGGTCACGTCGAGCGCGGTCGTGGGCTCGTCGGCGATGAGGAGCTTGGGATCGCAGGCGATCGCGATGGCGATCATGACGCGCTGACACTGGCCGCCGGACATCTGGTGCGGGAAGTGGTTGAGCCGTTCTTCCGGGTTGGGCAGGCCAACCTGCTTGAACAGTTCGATGGCGCGCGCCCGGCGGGCCTGCTTGTCGAGACCGAGGTGGATGCGCAGCACCTCCTCGATCTGGAAGCCGACCGTAAAGCACGGGTTGAGGCTGGCGACGGGCTCCTGGAAGATCATCGCGATATCCTTGCCGATCAGCTTGCGGCGTTCCGCGGCACTGATGTTCTGGATATCACGGCCTTCGAAGAGCATGCGGTCGGCAGTGATCTTCGCCGTCCAGGGCAGAAGGCCCATGACGGCCAGCATGGCAACGGATTTGCCGGAGCCGGATTCGCCGACGATCGAAAGAACTTCACCGGAATTGACGGAGACGGAGACGCCGTCCACGGCGCGGAACCAGCCGGCGGACGTCTGGAATTCAACCGTCAGGTTATCGATTTGGAGAAGCGCCATGTCAGGACCTCTTCAGCTTGGGGTCGAGCGCGTCGCGCAGGCCGTCACCCATCAGGTTGATGGCAAGGACGGTGATCAGGATCGCGAGGCCCGGGAAGGTAACGACCCACCAGGCGCGCAGGATGAACTCGCGGGCTTCGGCGAGCATGGTGCCCCATTCCGGCGCCGGCGGCTGGGCGCCCATGCCGAGAAAGCCGAGCGCTGCCGCATCCAGGATTGCGTTCGAGAAGGAGAGTGTTGCCTGGACGATCAGCGGCGCCGTGCAGTTGGGCAGGATCGTCTTGAACATCAGCCGCAGCGGGCCGGCGCCGGCAAGGCGCGAGGCCGTCACATAGTCGCGAGACTTCTCCGTCATCACTGCCGCGCGGGTCAGGCGCACGAAGTGCGGCTGCAAGACAAGCGCAATGGCGATCATGCCGTTGATCAGGCCCGGTCCGAGGATAGCAACGAGCACCAGGGCCAGCAGCAGCGACGGGAAGGCCAGGATGATGTCCATCAGCCGCATGATGACCGTGTCGATCCAGCCGCGATAGTAGCCGGCGATGACGCCGATGAGGATGCCGCTGGTCAGCGAGAGGGTGGTCACGAAGACGCCGATGAACAGAGAATACTGCGACCCGTAGATCAGCCGCGAGAGGATGTCGCGGCCCACCGGATCGGTGCCGAGCAGATAGGTGAAGCTGCCGCCTTCCATCCAGACCGGCGGCATCAGAACGGCGTCGCGGTATTGTTCGAACGGCGAATGCGGCGCGATCAGCGGCGCAAAGATGGCTGTCAGCACAAGCGCCACAAAGACGTAGAGCCCGATCACGGCACCGCGGTTTTCGGAGAAGTAGAACCAGAAATCCTTGAGCATCCGGCGGCGCAGCGCCGCGCTCGAGAGGACTTCCGGGGAGTTGTCGATATCAGGAATAGTATCGGCCATGGGATGATCCTCCTAGTGCCGGATACGCGGGTTGATCAGGCCGTAGAGCAGATCAACGATGAGGTTGACGAACATGATGATCGCGGCGATCAGCAGCAGTCCGCCCTGGATGACAGGGTAGTCGCGCCGGAAGACGCTATCGACCATCCATTTGCCGATGCCCGGCCAGGAGAAGATCGTCTCCGTCAGAATGGCGCCGGCCAGCATCACGCCGATCTGCAGGCCGATGGTCGTGATGACCGGGATCATCGCGTTGCGCAACGCGTGGATGCCGACGACGCGGAAGGGCGAGAGGCCCTTGGCACGTGCCGTCCGAACGTAGTCCTCAGACAGAACTTCCAGCATCGCCGACCGCGTCTGGCGTGCAATCACCGCAAGCGGAATGGTCGCCAATACGATCGAGGGCAGCGCGAGATGGCTCAGCGCCGAGGTGAAGGCACCCTTCTGCCCGGACAGCAGCGAGTCGATCAGCATGAAGCCAGTCACGGGCGGGAAGTAGAAGAGAAGCGAGATGCGGCCGGAAACCGGCGTCCATTGAAGGATGCCGGAGAACAGGATGATCAGCAGCAGACCCCACCAGAAGATCGGCATGGAATATCCGACCAGGGCAATCCCCATGAGGGACTGGTCGAAGAACGAGCCGCGTTTGATCGCCGCTATGATCCCGGCGGGAATGCCGATCAGGATCGCGAGGATGATGGCGCAGACGGACAATTCCACGGTTGCCGGGAATAGAGCCAGAAACTGATCCAGGATCGGGGTCTTCGACACGATCGACGATCCGAAGTCGCCCGTCATCACGCCACCGAGGTAGTCGAAATACTGGACGACTAACGGCCGGTCCATGCCGAGTTGCTGGCTGATTTGGGCATGACGCTCGGGAGACATGACCCGCTCACCCGAAAGGAGCGCAACGGGATCCCCCGGCAGAAGCCGGATGAAGGAGAAAGCAATGATGGAGACCCCGATGAAGGTCGGGATCAGGACGGCGAAACGCCGCAGGAGAAAGCCGAACATAGGAAACCTTCTTTTGTCCTTGAGCCGCGGCAGGTGTTGGACCCCGCTCGTGGCGCTTGAAGTGGTTTCACTTCATTTTTTCTGGCGCTCATAAAGCAAATGCCGCGGGAAACGCAACGCGTCCCGCGGCAGATTCGTCAACTAGGCACGATTACTCGGCGATATCGACGTTTTCGAACGTGAAATCACCCAGCGGGCTCTGAACGAAGCCGGTGACTTCCTTGCGCATCGGAACGATGGACAGCGAGTGGTCGATGGTTGCCCATGGAGCCTCGCGCTTGAAGACAACCTGAGCTTCTTCGTACAGCCGGGTGCGTTCCGCCTGGTCGGACGTGACCTTGGCTTTCTTCACCAGCGCATCGAATTCCTCGTTGCACCACTGGGCGCGGTTGTTGCCACCGACCGCGTTGCAGCCGAGAAGCGTGTCGAGGAAGTTGTCCGGGTCACCGTTGTCGCCGGTCCAGCCGAGCATGACAGCGCCATCGCGATCCTTGGCCTTCGAGCGATCAAGGTATTCGGCCCATTCGTAGGATACGATCTCGACGTTGACGCCGATCTTTGCAAAGTCGTCCTGGATGATTTCGGCGGCGCGACGTGCGTTGAGCATGTACGGACGCGAGACCGGCATTGCCCAGACCTTCATGGACAGGTTCTCGACGCCTGCATCCTGAAGCATCTTCTTAGCAGCGTCGAGGTCGTAGGCATCTTCCTCAACGGCGTCGTTGTAGGACCACATGGTCGGCGGGATCGGGTTTTTGGCCGGTGTCGCCATGCCCTGGAAGACCGCATCGACGATGGCTTCCTTGTTGATTGCCTTGTTCAGCGCTTTGCGGACCTCGACCTTGTCGAACGGAGCCTGGGTGGTGTTGTAGGCGAGATAGGCGACGTTCAGGCCTTCCTGTTCCATCACCGTCAGGGTGTCGTCGGACCGCATGGTTTCGACGTCGGCCGCGTTCGGGTAAGGCATCAGGTGGCATTCGCCGGCCTTCAGCTTCTGGTAGCGAACGGCGGCATCGGTGGTGATGGCGAAGACCAAGTCGTCGATCTTCGGCGCGCCACCCCAGTAGTCGGCGTTCTTCTGATAACGGATAACCGCGTCCTGCTGGTAGGCGATGAAGGAGAACGGACCGGTGCCGAGCGGCATCTGGTTCAGCTGTCCCATGGTGCCGTCGGCCTGCAGCTTGTCGGCGTATTCCTTGGACATGATTGATGCGAAAGGCATTGCCAAGTTGGCGAGGAATGGCGCTTCGGGACGGTTGAGCACGAACTTGACCGTCATGTCGTCGACCTTTTCGATCGACTTGATCAGTTCCGGGAAGCCCATGCCGGCGGCATATTCCCAGGATGCACCAGCAACATACTGGTTCCAGGGGTTTTCCGCGTTGATCTGGCGGTCGATGGAGAACACGACGTCATCCGCGTTGAGCTCGCGGCTCGGCGTGAAGAACTCGGTGGTGTGGAACTTGACGCCCGGGCGCAGCTTGAAAGTGTACTCGGTGCCGTCCTCGGAGACCGTCCAGCTTTCGGCAAGACCTGCAACCGGCTTCGTGGTACCCGGCTCGAATTCGAGCAGGCGGCTGTAGACCGGATGCGCGGACGCGTCGAAGGTCGTGCCGGCGGTGTAGAGACCGGGGTCGAATCCTTCCGGAGAGCCTTCCGAGCAATAGACGAATGTCTTGGCGCTTGCGCCGCTTGCGAAGAAGGTTGCCGACAGCAGCGCTGCGGCAATGGCGAACTTGTGTTTCACGGGCTTTCTCCCAGTTAGGCGGTCCGGATGTTACCGGTCCCGCCGCTACTACATCGATACGCGCTCTGTGCACGCACGTCGTCCTTCGGCTCAGCGCCAGCCTACCGTAACGTTGCACGGGTGGCTTTCGACTTCGCCTGATCGAGTCCGTCGCCGGGATTTTCTTCCCACGCCGGGTTCCAACTGACTGCCCTACCTTAGAAGAAAATCCTTCAGTTGCGCAGAGAAATCTAGAAACTGTGTCGCAAGGACACGCTTCCGCGAAAATTGCGCGCAGGCAGCGGCGGCGGAGAATAGCGAATAAGTCGTACTTGTCGAGATGCCACCGACGGATCAGGACAGGAGAACAAGCACGACTCTGCGACGAGCATCTAGATGTCGCATTTCGCAGAACCGAAGGTTTGCGGCGACCGCTGAATGGCGCTACGGTCGCGGTCTGTGCGTTGCAGCAAAGGGCAGAGTTTCATGGCAGCAGTGACTTCCAATCAGCCACCGGTCTGGGGTGTGGTCGAGGCACGAAAAGAGGATTTCATCCGTCTCAGCGACCGCGTCTGGGAGACACCGGAAACGTGCTACATGGAAACGAAGTCTGCGGCGGCCCATCGCGAGATGTTGCAGGCCGAGGGCTTCCGCATCACCGACAGTGTCGCGGGCATCCCGACGGCCATCATCGGCGAGGCTGGACAAGACGGACCGGTGATTGCCTTCCTCGGTGAATATGACGCCCTCGCCGGCCTCAGTCAGACGGCGGGCGCCACACGCCACGAACCCCTGACTGCTGGCGCCAACGGTCACGGCTGCGGCCATAACCTGCTTGGGTCGGCCTCGCTGCTGGCGGCAACGGCCGTCAAGGAATGGCTCGAGCAGACGGGAACCCCCGGCCGGGTCCGCTACTACGGATGCCCCGCGGAAGAGGGCGGTGCCGCCAAGGCCTTCATGGTGCGATCCGGCGCCTTCGACGACGTCGACATCGCCATCAGCTGGCATCCCAGCAATTTCGCCGGCGTGCAGCGGGAGACCTCGCTGGCGAACTGCCGCATCGACTTCGAATTCACTGGGCGCTCCTCCCATGCGGCGGCCGTTCCGGAGCTCGGGCGAAGTGCGCTGGACGCGGTCGAACTGATGAGCGTCGGCGTCAACTACATGCGCGAGCACATGCCGTCCGATTGCCGGATCCACTACGCCATTCTCGATGCGGGCGGGATCTCGCCCAATGTCGTGCAAGGCTATGCGAAGGTTCGCTACGTGGTGCGTTCGCCGGATCTGGCCGGCCTGCTAACCTTGATCGAGCGGGTGAAGAAGGTCGCCGAGGGCGCCGCGCTGATGACAGAGACAAGCGTCGAGAGCACGATTCTTGCTGGCGTCTCCAACCTTGTCGTCAACACGCCGCTGATGGACACAATGCAGGGGATCTGGGAAAGCCTGGGTCCGCCTGCTTATGATGAGTCTGATCTGGCCTTTGCCCGGGACATCCGCGCGACGCTGAGCCCGCAGGATATTGCGGCCAGCTGGAACCAGGAGCGGCTGGAGCAGAGGGATGTGCCGCTCGCCGACTTCATCCTGCCGCCGCACAGCGAGGTTCGACAGATGGGCGGTTCGACGGACGTCGGCGATGTCAGCTGGGTCGTCCCCACGGTCCAGGCCTATGGGCCGACGCTTGCGATCGGCACGCAGCTTCATACCTGGCAAGTGGTCACGCAGGGCCAGAGCCCGCTGGCGCACAAGGGCATGGTGGCAACGGCCAAGGTCATGGCGGCGACCGGAATGGCCGCGCTGCAGAACCCGGACCTGCGCGAAGCAGCCTGGGCAGACCTCAAGCGCCGCCACAGGGGGCAGGTCTACCAAAGTCCCATTCCCGAGGGCGCCGAACCGCCCGTCGCGGCGATGACCGCTAAGTAGCGCGACAGCCATGCCGCTCCCTTCAGAGGCTGACGCGTGCCGCGCGTCGGTCTATGAGTGGGCGGCCGATCCAGCAAGGAGACCAGCCCGTGACCGTACAGCCCAATTCCGTCGAGGCCCGCGACCAGGCCTATCAGTTGCACTCCTACACGAACGCGCGTGCGCTCGAGCGTGACGGGGCGCTGGTCATCGAACGGGGTGAAGGCATCCATGTCTTCGACAACAACGGCAAGCAGTACATAGAGGCGATGTCGGGCCTCTGGAGCGTCGCCGTCGGCTTCGGAGAAAAGCGGCTCGTCGAGGCAGCCACCCGGCAGATGTCGAAGCTGCCGTATTACCACACCTTCACCGGCCGGACCCACGGGCCCTCGGTGGATCTGGCCGAAAAGCTGATCCAGATGGCGCCGGTGCCGATGTCGAAGGTCCATTTCACCAATTCCGGATCGGAGGCCAACGACACGGCCCTGAAGATGATCTGGTACCGGTCGAACGCGCTCGGAAAGCCGGACAAGAAGAAGATCATCTCGCGCATCAAGGGCTATCACGGCGTCACCATCGCCAGCGCCAGCCTGACGGGGCTGCCGAACAACCATCGGTCCTTCGACCTGCCGCTCGCCGGCATCTTCCACACGACCTGCCCGCACTACCGGGTATTTGCGCAGGAGGGTGAAACGGAAGAGACGTTTGTTGCCCGCTGTGCCCAGGATCTCGAGGATCTCATCCTGCGCGAGGGGCCGGAGACGGTCGCCGCCTTCATCGGCGAGCCGGTAATGGGCGCCGGCGGCGTGATCGTTCCTCCCGCCGGTTACTGGGAAGCAATCCAGGCGGTGCTGCGCAAATACGACATCCTGCTCATCGCCGACGAGGTGATCTGCGGCTTCGGCCGTACCGGAGAGATGTTCGGTACCCAGACATTCGGCCTGCAGCCGGACATCATGACGCTCTCCAAGCAGTTGTCGTCGTCCTACCAGCCAATCTCCGCGCTGCTCATCAACGAGAAGGTCTATGAACCGCTTGCCGACGAGTCGGCGAAGATTGGTACCTTTGGGCATGGCGTTACCGCCAGCGGCCATCCGGTTGCGGCGGCCGTCGCGCTCGAAAACCTCGCAATTATTGAGGAGCGCGATCTGGTGGGCAATGTACGCGAGTTGAGTCCCTTGTTCCTGAAGCGGTTGAAGGCGCTCGAGGGTCATCCGCTTGCCATCGAGGCCCGGGGTGTCGGTCTCATCGGCGCACTGGAGCTGAAGCCGCGGGACGGTTTTACGGCCGGCCAGCTTGGGCCGAAGTTTGCCGCCTTGATGCTGGAGAAGGGCGTGATCGGCCGGGCGATCGGCGACAGCATCGCGCTGTGCCCGCCGCTGATCATCGACGAGCAGCAGATAGGCACGATCTTTGACACCTTCGAGGCGTCGCTGGATGCCTTCCAGGCACAGCTCGAGTCCGCCTGATGGAAGAAAACCGGTCGGGAGGTGAATGTCTGGCTTCCGATTGCTATCGCGGATCTCAAGCCTATGTTGCCGCGTCATGCTGACATTCCTTGAGCCATACTGGGCCCATATCCTCTTCGTGCTGTCGTTCATCTTCGGAGCGGCGGCCGCCATCCATGCGGCGATGACGAAAGAGGAGGTCCGTTCCGCGATCGGCTGGGTCGGCATCATCATCCTGTCACCGGTGATCGGCGCCTCGCTCTACTTCATCGCCGGCATCAACCGGATGCGGCGAAGCGCGATCAGCAGCCGCCGTTTCACGCTCGAACATGTTCGCGATCACTTCGAAACCTATGATGCGACCGCCGAACTGATCATCGAGCGGTTCGGGGAGCGCTATGCCGCGATGAAGACGCTCGGCGACCGGGTGGCCGAGCACGGCATCACCACCGGCAATGCCATCGCCATGCTGACCACCGGAGACGACGCCTATCGCGCCATGCTAAAGGCAATCGAAGGGGCTAGCCGCTCAATCCTGCTGGAAACCTACATCTTCGACCGGGACAGGATCGGGCGACGCTTTGCGGAAGCCCTGATCGGGGCGGCCAAGCGGGGCGTGACGGTGCGGGTGCTCATCGACGCCGTCGGAGCCCGCTATTCGGTTCCCAGCGTGCTCGGCATGCTGCGTGACGGGGGCGTCACCGTCGATGTCTTCAACGGCAATGTCATCATGGGCCTGAGGTTGCCGTATGCCAACCTCCGGACGCACCGCAAGATCCTTGTCCTGGACGGTTGCGTCGCGTTCACCGGCGGCATCAATATTCGCGAAGGCTTCTCCGGAGAGTTCCTGGGCGCGGACTGCGCCATCGACACGCATTTCCGCGTGACCGGACCGGTGGTGGCCGATCTGTTCGCCATCGCTGCCGCGGACTGGCGGTTTACCACCGGCGAGGATCTGCATAGCGGCGGCTGGCAGGTCATCGCACCGGAGAACGAGCCCGGATCCGGCGTCGCAATCCGAGTGGTTGCTTCCGGTCCTGACCGGAGCGTCGAGACCAACCACAAGATGCTGATGGGGGCTTTCTCAGTCGCCCGCACCTCCATCCGCATCACCTCGCCCTATTTCCTGCCGGACCGAGAGCTGATCACGGCACTCATCACCGCAGCGCGACGCGGCGTGGAAGTGGACATCGTCGTACCGGCGGCCAACAATCTGACGCTGGTCGACAGGGCGATGGCGGCGCAGTTCGACCAGCTCCTGAAGAACTATTGCCGGATCTGGCGGGCGCCCGGGACATTCAATCATTCCAAGCTGATGGCCATCGACAGCCGATGGGCCTTCGTCGGCTCCTCCAACCTCGATCCTCGGTCGCTGCGCCTGAATTTCGAAGTGGATCTTGAGGTACTGGACGTGTCTTTTGCTGAAGCGCTGGAACGAAGGATGGATCTTGCCATTTCCTCCTCTACCCAGGTAACCCTGGAGGGGTTGCAAAACCGCCCCTTTGCCTCACGTCTGCTCGACCGCGTACTCTGGCTCGGGTCGCCGTATCTGTGATTCGGCTCGCCCCTCGTGGAAGAACTTTTGGAACCGTGCGTTGAGATAGCTGACAGACCCATGCAGAAGCGCCGCCAGACCCTTTCTTCCAGTATCCTCACCTCCATCCGGGAGCGCAAGAACCGTAGCGCCGTTGCATCGGGAGTGTCACCATCCGAGGCGCCAGGCGGGCTGCTGATCGCGTCCTACAATGTCCACAAATGCGTGGGCGTGGACGGCAAGTTTGATCCTTATCGGACAAAGCAGGTCATCCGTGAAATCGGTGCCGATGTGCTGGCACTGCAGGAGGCCGACACCCGCTTCGGGGAGCGGAGGGGCCTCCTGGATCTCGATTGGCTAGAGCGGGAGACCGGCCTTCTGCCGGTGCCGATTGCAGGGTTTTCAAAGGCGCATGGCTGGCACGGCAACGTCGTCTTCTTCCGCGAGGGGCTCGTCCGCGACGTCCATCAGGTGAAGCTACCGGGGCTCGAGCCGCGGGGAGCTTTGGTCACGGAGCTCGAGCTGAAGGATGGCAGCGTCTTGCGGGTCATTGCGGCGCACCTGGGCCTGCTGCACCGATCGCGCCACCAGCAGACGCGGATGATCGTCGATCTGCTTCGGGCGCGGGACGACCAGCCGACAATTCTTCTCGGCGATCTCAACGAGTGGCGACTGGGGGATCGGTCTTCGCTGAACACACTGACATCGGTCTTCGGCCTGCCGCCTGCGGTGCCGAGCTTTCCCTCGAGACTGCCGGTCCTGGCGCTCGACCGGATCATGGCCAACCGGAGCGATCTCCTGGGCCCCGTAGAGGCGCACGATACCCAACTCGCCCGGCTGGCGTCCGATCACCTGCCCATCAAGGCGCGCATTCGCCTCGCGCCCATCACCGCTGCGATCGACCGCGATCAAAACATTTAATCATACTATTGAACGCCAAGGCCTGACGTCGTAAGTCATCAGCCGACCGAAAAACAAGAGGAGACGACCATGACCATCTACCAGAACCTGATTGCCGGAGAGTGGGTGGGCAGCGAAGCCTCCAACAATATCAGCCCGTCAGACACCAATGACATCGTGGGCTCCTATGCCCAGGGCACGGCCGACGACGCCCAGCAGGCTATCGCGGCTGCAAAGGCTGCTTTCCCGGCCTGGTCCCGCTCGGGCATCATGGAGCGCCACACGATACTCAGGAAGGCCGCCGACGAAATCGTTGCGCGCAAGGACGAGCTCGGCAAGCTGTTGGCCCGCGAAGAAGGCAAGACGCTTCCAGAGGCCATCGGTGAGACGCTTCGCGCCGCACAGATCTTTGATTTCTTCGCCGGCGAAGCACTTCGCCTGACCGGCGAAATGGTACCCTCGGCACGGCCCGGTATCGGCGTGGAAATCACCCGCGAGCCGCTCGGCGTCATCGGCGTCATCACACCCTGGAACTTCCCGATCGCCATTCCTGCGTGGAAGATCGCGCCTGCCCTTTGCTATGGCAACACCGTCGTCTTCAAGCCGGCAGATCTCGTTCCCGGCTGCGCCTGGGCTATCGTCGACATCCTGCACCGCGCAGGCCTGCCGAAGGGCGTTCTGAACCTCGTCATGGGCCGCGGCTCGGTCGTCGGACAGGCTATGCTCGACAGCCCCGATCTAGCCGGCATCACCTTCACCGGTTCCACCGGTACGGGCAAGCGCGTGGCGCTCTCCTCCATCGAGCATAACCGCAAGTTCCAGCTGGAGATGGGCGGCAAGAACCCGATGGTCGTTCTCGATGACGCGGATCTCAATGTCGCCGTCGAGGCTTCCGCCAATTCCGGCTTCTTCTCCACCGGCCAGCGTTGCACGGCCTCCTCGCGCATCATCGTGACGGAAGGCATCCACGACAAGTTCGTGGCCGCGCTGACGGAGAAGCTAAAGGGGCTCAACGTCGACAACGCCCTGAAGCAGGGCACGCACATCGGCCCTGTCGTGGACGAGAAGCAGCTCAAGCAGGACATGGACTATATCGCGCTCGGCCAGCAGGAAGGCGCCAAGCTTGCCTTCGGCGGCGAGCGGATCGAGCGGGACACGCCCGGCTTCTACCTGCAGCCGACCCTCTTTACGGAAGCGACAAACCAGATGCGGATTTCCCGCGAGGAAATCTTCGGACCGGTCGCCAGCGTCATTCGGGTGAAGGACTACGACGAGGCACTGGCCGTCGCCAACGACACGCCGTTCGGCCTTTCTGCCGGGATCGCCACCACCAGCCTGAAGTATGCGTCCCACTTCAAGCGCAATTCCGAAGCCGGCATGGTCATGGTCAACCTGCCGACGGCCGGCGTCGATTTCCACGTGCCGTTCGGCGGTCGCAAGGCGTCGTCCTTCGGATCGCGCGAGCAGGGGAAATATGCAGCCGAGTTCTTCACTGTCGTGAAGACTGCCTATACGCTGCCCTGATCGTTGCGTCGGTCTTCGGCGCCTCTCCAGGATTGCCCATGACCGACATACACATGATCGAAGCCGCACGCGACCGCCTTGCCGGTCGGGTGCGGCGCACGCCCCTACTGTCCTCCCCCTTTCTCGACGAGATCGCCGGACGGCGGGTGTTCGTCAAGCCCGAGTGCCTCCAGCATACGGGCTCGTTCAAGTTCCGCGGCGCCTGGTCGGCCATCTCGGCGCTTTCGCCGGAGGTGCGCGCCAAGGGCGTGCTCGCCTTCTCCTCCGGGAACCATGCGCAGGGCATCGCGCTTGCCGCGAAACTCCACGGAATTTCAAGCGTCATCGTGATGCCGTCCGACGCACCTCAGATCAAGATCGCAAACACTCGGGCCTTCGGCGCCGAAGTTGTGCTCTACGACCGCGCGACTGAGGACCGCGACGCCATCGGCGCCGAGCTGTCGCAGGCGCGGGGACTGACACTCATTCGTCCCTTCGACGATCCGCAGGTCATTGCCGGCCAAGGGACGGCCGGGCTTGAAATCGCCGAGCAGGCGGAGGAGGAGGGCATTCAAACGGCAGAGGTACTGATCCCGACCGGCGGCGGAGGGTTCGCATCCGGTATCGCGCTGGCGCTGGAGGCGAAGGCGCCGCAGTTGCGGGTACGCCCCTGCGAGCCTGCCGGCTTCGACGACGTTGCCCGCTCGCTCGCATCCGGCAGGATCGAGCGCAATGCCAGCCAGTCGGGATCGCTCTGCGATGCCATTGTCACGCCGCAGCCCGGCAATCTGACGTTCCCGATCCTGTCGCGTCTCTGCGGTCCAGGCATCGCCGTTAACGACGACGAGGCGTTGCACGCTGTCGTGCTCGCTTTCAATCGGCTGAAGATCGTGGTGGAGCCTGGCGGTGCGGTGGCCCTGGCTGCGGCCCTTTTTCATGGCGAGACGCTGGGCGACACCGTCATTGCCGTTGCGTCCGGCGGGAACATCGATCCAGACGTCTTCAAGTCGGCGATGGACTGCTTCGCATAGCGCCTGGGGTGTCTGTCGCCGGCCCTGTTAATTCTTTGGTAAGATTTTCCTTGCCGGAGAGGTCATTGGAATGGTTATCTCTACCAATGCGGTAGAGATAACCTATATTCTCTCCTGTCGGTGTCAGTCTCAGGAGGAAATGATGCAGTCGAACCCATACGAGCAGCGGGCGTCCCTCACGCGTCAGACCGGCAGCAACAGCCGCTGGAGCGGTCTGGTCAACACGTCGCTTGTCACGATCGCCTTCGTCTTCGTCATTGCCGTCACCTTCGGTCTTCTCGGCTGAATCCCCAACCTATGACGGTTTCAGCCAGGACTCTGCGATCTCCACCCACAGGGCTGTGCCGATTGGGAGCGCGTCGTCATTGAAGTCGAAGCGCGGGTGGTGGAGCGGCGGGTCGTCTGCCGTGCGTCGTGTTCCGAGGAAGAAATAGCTGCCCGGCCTTGCCGCCAGCATATAGGCAAAGTCCTCGCTCCCCATGCTCGGGCGCGGGAACTCGTGGACGTTCGACGGGCCAACGACCCGTCCGGCCACCTCCCGGACGAAGTCCGTCTCAGCCGCGTGATTGATGGTCGGCTCATAGCCCCGCTCGTAGTCGATACTGACGGTCATGCCGTAGCTCGCGGCCTGTCCCTCCGCCACGGCGCGGATGCGTTCTTCCAGGCGGTTTCGGACCTCGGGATCGAAGGAGCGGATGGTGAGCAGCATCTTTGCCCGCTGCGGGATGACGTTGCTGGCCTGACCAGCGTGAAAGGCGCCCACCGTGACCACAGCTGAATCGATCGGATGAAGGTTGCGCGATACGATCGTCTGCAGCGCCATGATGATGCTGGCGCCGGCCACGATGGGATCTGCCGTGTCCTGAGGTTCGGCGCCATGGCCGCCGCGTCCATTGACGACGATACGGCATTCGTCCACGGCCGCCAGCACCGGCCCGCTACGTACATAAATCTCGCCGAGAGGCAGCCCGGGATCGTTATGAAGCGCAAAAACCGCATCACAGGGAAACCGGTCGAACAGCCCGTCCTCGATCATCAGTCTGGCGCCGCCGAAGTTTTCTTCTGCGGGCTGGAAGATCAGGTGGACCGTGCCGTCGAAGTTCCTGCGCTCGGCGATGCGTTTCGCTGCTCCCAGCAGCATCGTCGTATGGCCGTCGTGGCCACAGGCGTGCATCAAGCCCGGCGTCTGGCTGGCATATGGCGCCCCGGTTTCCTCCAGGATCGGCAGGGCGTCGATGTCCGCCCGAATGCCGATGGAGCGGTGACCGGTGCCGTTTCGCAGCGTCGCCACGAGCCCGGTCGTCGCCAGGCCCCGGGTCACCTGGTAGCCCATGGCCTCCAGCTTTTCGGCAATGAAATCCGACGTCCTGAACTCGGACAGCCCAAGTTCCGGGTGCTGGTGCAGGTAACGCCTGATCGCGACCAGGTCCGGGATGTCGTTGGAGATGGGAGTGCTCATGCCTTCGCCTTGATCGTGGAGGATGTTTTTTTGCAGCGATAGCAAGCATGACAAGGTGTCGTAAGCCCCTGCTTGCCGCTCGCCGTTTACCAGATTGTTCAGCTGTTATTCAGGCTCAAGCAATTATGCGCAATAATGGCATCGTCCGTTCTCGTCTTAGGCGTCCGTTTTGTTTGTAAAATCAGCTTCCTCCTCTACTTCCGTATCTACCAAGGCTTCGCCGCCCTTTGCCCGTCTAAATCAGCGTAAGGATCAATGGCTTTTCCTCAGAAGACCACTTAAGCCAGTCTCGACGTCAGTCTAAGTCAGAAGCCGAACCCATGTCCTTTCACAGCACCCCATCCGCCTCGCCTCGTGATCCAGACGCCAAGCAGATCGACCACAATGACTCGATCCGGGCGAGCTATCTGGCCAATGACGAACTGCGGGAGCTGGGACGGAGTTTCGGCCGCGACGGGCTGCAGAACCTGCCGGAGTTTTCGGAGTTCGAGTTCTTCGCGCGGCATCGCTCCAACGACAAGGAGATCCTGCGGGTCTACCGGTCCATTGCGGCTGACGTGGACGCAGGCGCCGCCATCACGCCAGCGGCGGAGTGGCTTCTGGACAACCACTACGTCGTCGAAGAAGCGATCCAGGAGGTTCGTCGCGACTTCCCGCGGCGCTTCTACAAGCAGCTGCCGCGGGTCAAGGTAGACGGGCAGCAGATGCCGCGGGTGATGGCGCTTGCCTGGCTCTATGTCGCGCACACGCACAGCACCATCTCCAAGGAATCGCTTGCCGCCATGGTGGAGGGTTTCCAGGAAACAAACCCGTTGGAGATCGGTGAGCTTTGGGCGCTTCCTTCGATCCTTCGCTTCGTCCTGATCGAAAACCTTCGCCGTATCGCCGTGCGCGTGGATCGCTCGAGGCGAATGCGGGTCAAGGCCAACGATGTTGCAGACACCATCATCCGGCTCAACGACGAAGCCGCCAGTGCCGGGATCCTGAACGGCATCGAGCCGCTTACGCAGGACCACACCTTCGTGACGCAGTTCTTCTACCGGCTGCGGAACGCCTCGCAGTCCTCCAATTTTGCCGTGTCGTGGCTTGAGGAGCGGCTTCAGAAGGCTGGGACGGACGCCGAGGACGTGATGATGGCGGAGCACAGCCGCCTTGCCTCCGGCAACGTCACCATGGGCAATATCATCAAGAGCCTGAGAGAGATCGACGACACTGAGTGGAGCGTCTGGTTCGAGGATGTCTCGCATGTCGACCGGATTTTCCGGGAACGATCGGACTATTCCAATCTCGATTTCGGCTCGCGCAACAGCTACCGCAACCGCATCGAGCAGCTTGCCCGCCGCTCGCCCGGAACGGAGATAGAGGTCGCGCGGCGCGCAATCGAGCTTGCCGAGCAGGAGCCCGCGGAGGAGCAGGCCTCCGGCGAACAGAATATCGGTGCCTTTCTCGTCGGACGTCGGCGGAAGGAGCTGGAAGCGGAGGTCGGCTACAGGCCGCCGTTCCTGCAGCGCAGCATCCGGCAGGTGCGGCGGCTCCACTGGGTTGCGATTGCGGCGCCCGTCATCCTGCTTACCCTGCTCGCCATGGCCGTCGTTGGCTGGTTCCTTGCCAATGCCGGAATGTCGGGGGCCGTCCTCGTCCTCTTCCTCTTTCTGTTTGCTCTGCCTGCCTCGGAAGGAGCAACCGGGCTGTTCAACACCCTGGTCACCTATTTCGTCAAACCGGCACGGTTTGTGGGCTACGAATTCAAGGACGGCATTCCGGAAGAAGCGCGAACGCTGCTGGTCGTGCCCTGCATGATCACCAGCCGCGACGTCGTCGACGAGCTCATTCGCAATATCGAGGTCCACTACCTCGCCAATCCCCGCGGCCAAATCTATTTCGCGCTTCTCAGCGACTGGAAGGACAGCACGGCGGAGGAAACTGCCGCGGATCTGGAAGTCCTGGACTACGCCAAGGCCGAGGTTGCCGCGCTCAGTGCGAAGTATGCGTTCGACGGCAAGCAGCGCTTCTACCTTCTGCACCGGCGGCGGCAGTTCAACCCGGGCGAAGGCGTCTGGATGGGCTGGGAACGCAAGCGCGGCAAGCTGCATGAGCTGAACCTGTTGCTGCGTGGCGACCAGGACACAAGCTACCTGCCCGGCGCAAACGCAGTCCCCGACGGCGTCCAGTACGTGATGACGCTCGACGCCGACACCCGCCTGATGCGCGATGCGGTGACCAAGCTCGTCGGCAAGCTGCATCATCCGATCAACCGTCCGGTCCACGATCCGGTGTCGGGCCGGGTCATCGAGGGCTACGGAATCCTTCAGCCGCGCGTGACGCCATCGCTCACCACCGGTAAGGATGCCTCGGTCTTTCAGAGAGTCTTCTCGGTGGGCCGCGGCCTCGACCCTTACGTCTTCACCGTTTCGGATGTCTATCAGGACCTGACCGGCGAGGGGAGCTTCACCGGCAAGGGCCTCTACCACGTCGATGCCTTCGAACGGTCGATCAAGGGCCGCATCGACGAAAACTCGGTTCTCAGCCACGATCTGCTCGAAGGCTCGTTTGCTCGCTGCGGCCTTGTCACGGATGTCGAACTCGTCGAGGATTTTCCGACCCGCTACGAGGTCGAGGTGTCGCGCCAGCATCGCTGGGCGCGCGGGGACTGGCAGCTTCTGCCCTATATCATCGACCCGGCGCGGGGCGTCACAGCGCTTGGGCGCTGGAAGATGATCGACAACCTGCGCCGGTCGCTGACGCCGGTCGCCTGGTTCTTTGCCTCCGTGCTCGGCTGGTACTTCTTCGAGCCGCTCGGTGCCCTGGTCTGGCAGATCTTCCTGATCTTCCTGCTGTTCGTCGCACCGACCTTGTCGCTGATCACCGGCATCCTGCCGCGCAGCACCGACATTGTTCCGCGTGCCCATTTCTATTCGCTCTGGTCGGAAATCCAGTCCGCCAATGCGCAGGTCGCCTTGCGGATCGTCTTCATCGCCGACATGGCCTGCCTGATGACGGACGCCATCGCGCGCTCGATCTACCGCCTCTTCGTCAGCCGCAAGCTGATGTTGGAGTGGAAGACCGCGGCCAGCATCCAGTCCAGCGCGCAAGGGAGCGCCGTCGACTACTACAGGCAGATGTGGCACGCGCCGGCGATCGCGATCTTCAGCCTGATCTTCGCATCGATCCCGGGGGACAACGCGTTTCTCGTCGGACTGCCGTTCGCGCTTCTCTGGATCGCGTCGCCGCTGGTGGCCTGGTATGTCAGTCAGTCCGCAGAGACGGAAGACAGGCTTTTTGTCCCTGACGATGTGGCGGTCGAGCTTCGAAAGATCTCCCGCCGTACCTGGCGCTATTTCGATACCTTCGTGACGCCGGAGGACAACCATCTGCCGCCGGACAATTTCCAGGAACAGCCGGAGCCAGTTGTGGCGAGGCGCACCTCGCCCACCAACATCGGCGTCTACCTGCTCTCGACGGTATCGGCTCGCCAGTTCGGCTGGATCAGCTTTGCCGACACCATCGAGCGTCTGGAGCAGACCGTGGCAACGGTTGACAGGATGGAGAAATACCGCGGTCATCTCCTGAACTGGTATCACACCGACAGCCTGGCGCCGCTTGGGCTGCGTTATGTCTCGGCGGTCGACAGCGGCAATCTGGCCGGCCACCTGATTGCGATCTCGTCCGCCTGCCGCGCCTGGGCGGAAGCGCCGTCGGCGCATCTGCAGGCGAGCCTGGACGGTGTTGGCGACGTAGTCGGCATCCTGTCGGAGAGCATGGAAGCCTTGCCGGATGACCGCAAAACAGTGCGGCCACTACGCCGTCGTCTGGTCGAGCGGATCGATGGCTTCGGCAACGCGCTGGCAGCGGTGAAGCGCGAGCATGAGTTCGCCTCGATCCGCATCATCAACCTTGCGGTTCTGGCGCGAGATATCCACAAGCTTTCCCTCAACCTCCACTATGAAACCAAGTCCGGGCTCAGCGAAGAGCTGACCTATTGGGCAGGCAAACTGATCGATGTGTGCGAGGCGCACATCTCCGACAGCGTCTTCGACCATTCCAACATTGAGCCGCTGCGCAAGCGGCTGATCGCGCTGGGCGATCGCGCGCGCGACATCGCCTTCTCTATGGATTTCACCTTCCTGTTCCGGAAGGACCGTCGGCTACTGTCGATCGGCTACCGGGTGGACAGCAACGAGCTGGACGAAGCGTGCTACGACCTGCTCGCTTCCGAATGCCGCCTCACCAGCCTCTTTGCGATCGCCAAAGGGGACCTTCCGAACGAGCACTGGTATCGGCTCGGCCGCCAGGTGGTGCCGATCGGTGCGCAGGGCGCGCTGGTCTCCTGGTCCGGGTCGATGTTTGAATACCTGATGCCGCCGCTCGTCATGCAGGAGAGACAGGGCGGGATTCTCAATCAGACGAACAATCTGGTAGTCAAGGAGCAGATCGCGCACGGGCGCCGGCTCGGGACGCCCTGGGGGATCTCGGAGGCCGCCTTCAACGCCCGCGACCATCTCCTGAACTACCAGTATACGAATTTCGGCGTGCCCACCCTCGGTCTGAAGCGTGGCCTTGGCCAGAACGCCGTCATAGCGCCCTATGCTTCGATTCTCGCAAGTCAGTATGATCCGCTGGCGGCGATCGACAACCTGCATGCCCTGGAGGCGCTGGGCGCGCTTGGGCGCTATGGCTTTCACGATGCGGTCGACTTCACCCCGACACGCGTCCCTGCCGGGTCGCGGTGCGCTATCGTCTACAACTACTATGCCCACCACCACGGCATGTCGATTGCCGCCGTCGCCAATGTGGTCTTCAACGGTTACCTGCGCGAACTCTTCCACGCCGACCCGGTGATCGAGGCCGCCGAGCTTCTGCTGCAGGAGAAGGCGCCGCGTGATGTACCCGTCATCAGCGCCAAATACGAAGAGACGCCGGGCAGGGGGCAGGCGGAGCTGCTGCGCTCCGAAGTGCGTTCGATCGACAATCCGGCCTACCGGGATCGCGAGATCGCCCTCCTGTCGAACGGCCATTATTCGGTCATGCTGACGGCAACGGGCGCCGGCTATTCCCGATGGAATGGCCAGGTGGTGGCGCGCTGGAAGCCGGATCCGACGGAAGATCGCTGGGGCCAGTATATCTTCCTGCGGGATACGGCCAGTGGCAACTGGTGGTCGGCAACCGCAGAGCCGCGCCGGGCGCCGGGCGAGGTTGCGAGAACGCTGTTCGGTGACGACAAGGTCGAGTTCCACAAGACCGTGGACGATCTGACGAGTGTCGTCGAATGCATCGTCGCGACCGAATACGACGCCGAGGGCCGGCGCGTGACGCTACTCAACATGGGTAGCGAAGACCGCTTCGTGGAAATCACCTCCTATCTGGAGCCGGTGCTGGCTCTGGAGCAGGACGACAATGCCCATCCACTGTTCTCGCGCATGTTCGTGCGCACCGAGATCGGCCGGCGCGGGGATGTGATCCGCGCCTGGAGGAACAAGCGCAATCCGAACGATCCGGACATGATGGTGGCGCATCTCGCCGCCGATAACGCCGGCTCCGCGCGTCCGACCGAATTCGAGACGGACAGGCGCAAGTTCCTCGGTCGCGGTCGCAGCCTGCCGGATGCCGCTGCCTTCGATGCGGATGCAAGCCTTTCTGGCACCGACGGCTTCACCCTCGATCCCATCATGGCCTTGCGGCGGGTGGTGCGGATCCCGGCCGGGAAGAAGGTCAGCGTGATCTTCTGGACGATTGCCGCGCCGAAGCGTGACGAACTGGATCAGGCGGTGGAACGCTACCGGCATCCCGACGCCTTTGCGCATGAACTGGTGCAGGCCTGGACGCGGACGCAGGTGCAGATGCGACACCTCGGCATCACCTCGCAGCAGGCGGCGGCATTCCAGCATCTCGCCCGTTATCTGGTCTATCCGGACATGCACCTGCGCTCGGACCAGGAAACCCTGATGGCCGGGCTGCAGCCGCAATCGGCACTCTGGCCGATGGCAATCTCCGGCGATTTCCCGATTTTCGTGCTGCGGATCAATGACGAGATGGACCTGAGCGTGGCGCGCGAAGCGCTGAGTGCGCAGGAATATCTCCGCTCGCGCGGCGTTACCGCCGATCTCGTCATCATCAACGAGCGCGCCGCGTCCTATGCCCAGGAAATGCAGCATACGCTCGAAGGCCTATGCGAGAAGCTGCGCCGCTCCGGTCAGGCCGAGTCGGGCCGGCCGCATGTCTTCGCGCTTCGCCGTGACGTCATGGACGACGCAACGTTCGATGCCATCATCTCGGCCGCTCGCGTCGTCCTCCATGCCCGGAACGGCAAGCTGATCGACCAGATCAACCGGTCTGTGACGCTGTTTGCAGCGCCGCTCGATGCACAAGCCTATCAGCGACCGCTACCAGCGGGCGATAGTCTCCCGCCTGCCGCTGACGTCGATGGCTCGGGCCTCGACTTCTGGAACGGCTATGGCGGGTTCGACAAGGACGGTGCCGAATATGTCATCCGCCTGCGCGGTGGCCAGTCGACACCCCAGCCCTGGATCAATGTCGTCGCAAATGATCGTTTCGGCTTTCATGTCTCGGCCGAAGGCGGTGGCTTTACCTGGGCGCAGAACTCCCGCGACTACCAGTTGACCCCGTGGGGCAATGATCCGGTGATCAACCGCCCGGTGGAAGGCTTCTATATTGCCGATCAGGTCAATGGCGATGTCGCCACCCCCTTTGCGGCGCTTTCTGCGCGCCCGGAGGTGCTGTTCGAAGCGCGCCATGGACTGGGGTACTCGACGTTTGCGACGAAGGACATTGATCTGGCCATCACCCTGACGCAGACGGTCGATCGCCATCGCGCTGCTAAGTTGTCGTCACTGACGATCCGCAACGACGGTGCCGAGACGCGGCGGTTGCGACTCTACGGCTATGCCGAATGGCTGCTCGGGGACAATTCTGGTCGGTCGCTGCCCTACATCATGACCAGCCAGGACGAGGAGAGCGGAGCCGTGCTGGCCACCAACCGCTTCAGCACGGGCCGTTTCGCCTTCCTTGCATCCAACGAAGCAGTATCGAGCTTCACCGCGAGCCGGCGTGACTTCATCGGCCGTTTCGGCTCGATCGCCTCACCGGCAGCGGTTGCCGGTGCGGCGTCCCTGTCGGGGACGGCAGGGCTGGATGGCGATCCTTGCGCAGCCATCACCTGCGACATCGAGCTGGCACCCGGCGAACAGAAAGTGGTCACCTTCTTCCTCGGTGATGCAGAGACCCGCGAAGAGGCAACGGCTCTCATTCGCGCTTTGAAGGCGGACGATGCCCGGACCATCCTTGAAACCACACAGACCTATTGGCGGGATCTCACCGGCAGGCTGACGGTCTTAACGCCGGACAAGGGCCTCAACCATCTGGTCAATCACTGGCTGCCCTATCAGGCGCTGGCGTGCCGGATCACCGCCCGGAGCGGCTTCTATCAGGCGAGCGGCGCCTACGGCTTCCGCGATCAGCTGCAGGACACGCTGGCGTTCCTGCCGCAGGAACCGGGCCTCGCGCGAGGCCAGATCCTGCGGGCGGCCGCGCGGCAGTTCCCGGAAGGGGATGTGCAGCATTGGTGGCTGCCGGAGACCGGCGCGGGGGTGCGGACGCTGATCTCGGACGACGTCGTCTGGCTCGCGCATGCCGCCCATCAGTATATCCAGGCCACGGGCGACCAGGCCCTCCTGGACGAACAGCTGCCGTTCATCACCGGGCCTCAGCTGGAGCCGAAGCAGCACGATTCCTTCTTCGAGCCGCAGGTCTCCAGCGAGACTGCCAGTCTCTACGAGCACGCCGCGCGCGCCCTTGATCTTGCCATTGAGCGGACCGGCGAGCACGGCTTGCCGTTGATCCTGGGCGGCGACTGGAACGACGGCATGAACCGCGTCGGCATCGGCGGCCGCGGATCGAGCGTCTGGCTGGGCTGGTTCCTGGCGGGAACGCTTCGCGATTTCGCCGCCTATGCCATCCGGCAGGGTGATCAGGCGCGCGTGGACCGTTGGTCGGCCCATGCCGCGCGGCTCAAGGAGGCGCTCGAAACTGCCGGCTGGGACGGTTCCTACTACCGCCGCGGCTACTTCGACGACGGCTCCCCGCTGGGCTCCAGCGAAAGTTCAGAATGCCGCATCGATTCGCTGTCGCAGTCCTGGAGCGTCCTCTCCGGCGTCGGTGCGACGGATCGGGCAAACCAGGCCATGGATGCGGTGCTGTCCGAGCTTGTGGATGATGATTCCGAGATCATCCGGCTCTTTACGCCGCCGTTTGCACATGCGCCCGTGGACCCGGGCTACATCAAGGCCTATCCGCCCGGCGTTCGCGAGAACGGCGGCCAATACACCCATGCCGCCACCTGGGTGGTGATGGCGCTGGCGCGTCTGGGCCGTGCTGACGAGGCGTGGCGCTGCTTCAACCTCCTCAACCCGATCAACCACACGCGCGATCGCGAAGCGGCCGAGCTTTACCGGGTGGAGCCCTATGTGGTGGCTGCCGATGTCTATGGGACTGGAACCCTGGAAGGACGCGGCGGCTGGACCTGGTATACCGGCTCGGCTGGATGGCTCTACCGGGCTGCCGTCGAGGGCATTCTCGGCATTCGCCGGGAGGGCGACCGCCTTCTGGTGCGCCCGGTGCTTCCGTCCGAGTGGGACGGCTTCTCCGCCGAGCTGACGATCGCGGGCGAGGTCTACCGGATCGTCGTCAAGAGGTCCGAGACAGGCGAGGCGCTGGTCAGCGTGAACGGTCAAAGCATCGACATCGAGGTGGGTGCACCGCTGCGCTCGACTACGGTGGAGACGACCTGAGCCTGTTCCAGGCGTGCGTTGGTATCGAACACCGAGAAACAAAGAAGGCCCGCCGGATCTGGCGGGCCTTCTTTCGTTTCCAGCCTACAGGGTCCAATCAGCCGGGCGTCGGTAACGTAGCGATCGCCTCTTCGTGTTCATCCTCGTCGGTCAGGATGCCGCTTGCCCGCAGCAGGGAGGTGAAGCGTCCGCCGCTTCTGCTCAGCTCGTCAAATGTCCCCATCTCGATGATGCGGCCATTGTCCAGGAAGATCACCTTGTCCGCGTCGCGGACCGTCGACAGCCTGTGGGCGATGATGAAGGTCGTACGGTTCTGGCGCAGCCTGTCGATGGCCGCCTTCACCCGGGACTCGGTCTCGACGTCGAGCGCGCTGGTGGCCTCGTCGAGCACGAGGATCGGGGCATTCTTGAGGATGGCCCGGGCGATCGCAATCCGCTGGCGTTCGCCGCCGGAGAGCTGGTTGCCGCGTTCACCGACCGCAGTATCGAACCCGGTCATCCGGCTTTCGATGAAGTCCGTTGCGGCTGCGGCTTCGGCGGCGGCGATGATCTCATCCTCGCTTGCCCCTTCACGGCCGAGGCGGATATTCTCGCTGATCGAGCGGTTGAGAAGGCCGGCATCCTGGAAGACCGTGGCGATCGCGTGGCGCAGCGACCGGCGCGAGACGGTGGTGATGTCCGTGCCATCTATGAGGATCTGGCCTTGCTTGGCATCGTGGACCCTCTGCAGAAGGTTGACCAGTGTTGTCTTTCCAGCACCCGTCGGGCCGACGATGGCCACCGTTTCGCCGGCGGCGGCGCGAAACGAGATGTCCCGCACGCCCTGCGACGCGTCGGCGAAGTCGAAGGAGACGTTCCTGAATTCCACATCGCCCTTGACGTTCTCCAGTTCGGCGATGCCTGCGGGTTCTTCCCGCTCCTGAACCGCGTCCTCCAGGGCATAGAATTCCTCAAGCTTGGCGCGCGCCTCGAATATCTGCGTGATGAACTGCCCCATCTGGTCGAGACGCCCGATCAGAAGATTGGCAAAGCCGATGAATGCAATCACCTCTCCGACCCGCAGTTCGCCCCGCTGCACCAGAAGTGCGCCAATGACCAGGATCACCATGAGGGAGACGGTGGAGGCGGTGCGATTGAGCGCGCTCGCCAAAGCCCACCAGTCGAGAACGGGATACTGCACCTTCAGCAGGTTTTTCGTATAGCCCTGCAGGGCCAGGGTTTCAGCCTCTATGCGATTGTAGCTGTGCAGCACGGATACATTGCTGATGGAATCGCTGACATGCGAGAAGACGGTATGATAATGCCCTTCGACAGAGGCCTGTCCCTCTTTCGTCCGCTTCATCACCATCCTGCCGATGAACCAGTAGAGCACGCTCAGCACGAGCAGGACCAGGCTGAGGCGGACATCCATGGAGAACGCCGTCGGGATCAGCAGCAGCAGTGCCACCGCCGTCGCCAGGTGCGTTCGCATGAATTCCAGCCATAGGCCGAACAGTGTCTCGCTGGCGCGCAGCAGCGTATGAAGCGCATTCGAGGTACCTCGGCGGTGGTGCCAGGCAAGCGGCATCGATATTATGCGCCCGAACGCCTCGGTGAGCAGCGATGCGCGCCGCCCGTGTGCGAGCCGATCTGCCTGCCGAGCCACCAATACATAGGCAACCGTGTTGAACACGCCGAACCCTGCCCAGAGCATCAGCACCGGTGTGACGTCTCCTCCCGACGAGATCGCGTCGATGATGCGCCCGAACAATATAGGTTCGGCGATCGTGATGACAGCCAGGATGATATTGGCGATCACGACGATGGTCACTCGGAAGCGATGCTCCGCAAGGTATCTGAGAGCTCTCGTATAAACCTGGAACAGAGTCACCCGCCGAAACCTCTTCTTTTTGTCTGTCGTTGCTCTGCTGCCTGAACCTTGCGATTTCGTCAACGGTTGTGGCAGCAGCATGGCAGTGCCAGCGCACAACGCCTCTCCGGGGGAAGGTTTCCCAACGCGAGGACTCTTCGGCGCCCGCCTGTGTCGAGTTGTTTGACACCTATAGCAAGATCTAGCGATGTGACTTCAACTATTGATAACCATGACTGCCTGATCATCAGGTTTGGCAGGAGGTCAACAACTTGAAGCACATTGAACTTCGATTTGAAGCTTGGGGACGGTCGTGAGCGTTCATCTGATCATGCAGCTTCTGGTCGTCGCGGGCGAGACCAGAAACGCAGACGAGCTGACCCAGCGTCTCGAGACCCTGCTGGATGTCTATGGCTTTGGCTTCTATCGCCTTTCTTTGCAGCCAAGGGTGCAGGGTCCCGACCGCGACCTCGCGCTTGCAGCCCGGTGGCCGAAGGGTTGGGCTGAGGTCTACAGGTTGAAGAAATATGCCGTCGTCGATCCCACGGCAAGAATACTGCCCCTCGCTCAGCGGCCGTATCGGCTACGCGACGCCATCTCGGCTCTGAGGAGCGAGCCGCATCGGATCAAGATGCAGCGGATGATACAGGATGCGGCGCGTCACGGCATGAGCGACGGCTACTTATTTCCGGTGCATGGGCGAACCGGCTTGCTCGGGAGCCTGTTGGTAAGCGGAAAACCTGTCGATCTCTCCCCCGCCGAGGTGGTCCTGTTCGATGCCGTGGCGCGCACCATGTTCTGGCGCTATCTCGAATTGCGAGGATGGGCATCAGAACTGGAGAAAATTGGGGCCGTCGAAGCATCTCTGACAAAGCGGGAGATCGACGTTGTCACACATCTGGCGGAAGGACGGACCTCTCATGAGATCGCACGTGAGCTCCAGATTTCAAACCATACGGTCGACTGGTACATCAACGGGCTGCAGGACAAGATGAAGGCCAGAAACCGGCAGCATGTGGTGGCGCTGGCGTTTCGTCGCGGCCTTGTCTCCTAGCCGAAGCTTGCAGTTGCACCACGAATGGGGAAATTGACTTCGTCTTCCAACTCGCTAGGCTCGCTTTGCAGTGCAGCATGGCTGTGGTTGATGGAGGAGATCTACCTTGCCCATTTCGAAAATACTCGTCGCCAATCGATCTGAAATCGCAATCCGCGTGTTCCGGGCGGCAAACGAACTTGGCATCAAGACAGTCGCGATCTGGGCGGAGGAGGACAAACTCTCGCTGCACCGCTTCAAGGCGGACGAAAGCTATCAGGTGGGTCGCGGGCCGCATCTGGATCGAGATCTGGGGCCGATCGAAAGTTACCTCTCCATTCCTGAAGTCATCCGGGTTGCCAAGCTGTCTGGAGCCGATGCCATTCATCCGGGCTACGGGCTGCTTTCGGAGAGTCCCGAATTTGTTGAGGCCTGCAACGATGCGGGCATCATTTTCATCGGTCCAACCGCCGACACGATGCGCAAGCTGGGCAATAAGGTCGCTGCCCGCAATATCGCGGTGTCAGTCGGCGTGCCGGTGGTGCCGGCGACGGAACCGCTGCCTGACGACATGACAGAGGTCGCCCGCATGGCGGCCGAAGTCGGGTATCCCGTCATGCTGAAGGCTTCCTGGGGCGGAGGCGGACGCGGCATGCGCGTCATCCGCAGCGACGCGGATCTCGCCAAGGAGGTGACCGAGGCAAAGCGTGAGGCGATGGCGGCCTTCGGCAAGGACGAAGTCTATCTCGAGAAGCTCGTCGAGCGCGCCCGGCATGTGGAAAGCCAGATCCTGGGCGACACGCACGGCAATGTCGTGCACCTTTTCGAGCGAGATTGCTCCATCCAGCGGCGTAATCAGAAGGTGGTGGAGCGGGCGCCGGCGCCGTATCTGAACGAAGCGCAGCGCAAGGAACTGGCGGATTACTCGCTGAAGATCGCCCGCGCGACCAATTATGTCGGCGCCGGTACAGTCGAATATCTGATGGATTCCGACACCGGCAGATTCTACTTCATCGAGGTCAATCCCCGCATCCAGGTCGAGCATACGGTGACCGAGGTGGTGACCGGGATCGATATCGTGAAGGCGCAGATCCACATCCTGGAAGGCGCTGCGATCGGCACCGTGGAATCCGGTGTGCCGCGCCAGGAGGATATCCGGCTCAATGGGCACGCCCTGCAGTGCCGGATCACCACCGAGGATCCGGAGCAGAATTTCATCCCCGACTACGGCCGGATCACCGCCTACCGCTCTGCAGCCGGCTTCGGCATCCGGCTGGATGGCGGCACCGCCTACACCGGAGCGATCATCACGCGCTACTATGATCCGCTGCTGGTGAAGGTGACGTCCTCCGGCAGCACGCCGCAGGAAGCGATCAGCCGGATGGACCGCGCGCTGCGCGAGTTCCGCATCCGCGGCGTCGCCACCAATCTTACATTTCTCGAGGCGATCATCGGCCACCCGAGCTTCCGCGACAATTCCTATACGACGAAGTTCATCGACACGACGCCCGAGCTTTTCACGCAGGTGAAGCGGCTTGATCGCGCGACGAAGCTTCTGACCTATCTCGCCGATGTCGGCGTCAACGGTCATCCGGAGGCACGCGGAAGGCCGATGCCGCCGGCGCAGGCGCCAAAGCCGGTCGTGCCCTACATCGACAGCCCCGTGCCGGACGGGACGAAGCAGATGCTCGACAGCCTCGGGCCTCGCAAGTTCGCGGAGTGGGTGCGAAGCGAAAATCGCGTCCTGATGACCGATACGACGATGCGCGATGGGCATCAGTCGCTATTGGCGACGCGCATGCGGACCTATGACATCGCCCGCATCGCACCCGTCTATGCCCGGGCGCTGCCGAACCTCTTCTCCCTGGAATGCTGGGGCGGCGCCACCTTCGACGTCTCGATGCGGTTCCTGACGGAGGACCCGTGGGAGCGGCTTTCGCTGATCCGTGAAGCTGCGCCCAATCTGCTGCTGCAGATGCTGCTGCGCGGCGCGAACGGGGTTGGCTACACCAATTACCCCGACAATGTCGTGAAGTACTTCGTCCGCCAGGCGGCCATCGGCGGCATCGATCTCTTCCGTGTCTTCGACTGCCTGAACTGGGTCGAGAACATGCGGGTGTCGATGGATGCCGTGCAGGAGGAAGGCAAGCTTTGCGAAGCCGCCATCTGCTACACCGGCGACCTCTTAAACAGCGCGCGTCCGAAGTACGACCTGAAATATTACACGGCGCTCGCCAAGGAGCTCGAAAACGCCGGGGCGCACATCATTGCCGTCAAGGATATGGCCGGGCTGCTGAAGCCGGCCGCTGCCCGCGTCCTGTTCAAGGCGCTGCGCGAAGCCACGGATCTGCCGATCCATTTCCACACCCATGACACCTCCGGGATCGCGGCCGCCACGGTTCTGGCGGCGGTCGATGCGGGCGTCGACATCGTCGATGCGGCCATGGACGCCTTCTCGGGCACAACGTCCCAGCCGTGTCTCGGCTCGATCGTCGAGGCCCTCTCTGGTGCGGAGCGGGATCCGGGGCTCGATCCGGAATGGATCCGCCGCATCTCCTTCTACTGGGAAGCGGTGCGTCATCAATACGCGGCATTCGAGAGCGACCTCAAGGGGCCGGCTTCAGAGGTCTATCTTCACGAGATGCCGGGTGGCCAGTTCACCAACCTGAAGGAGCAGGCGCGCTCGCTGGGGTTGGAAAGCCGCTGGCACCGGGTTGCGCAGACCTATGCGGATGCGAACCAGATGTTCGGCGATATCGTCAAGGTGACGCCGTCGTCGAAGGTGGTGGGCGACATGGCGCTGATGATGGTGAGCCAGGACCTGAGCGTCGCAGACGTCGAAAATCCTGCCAAGGACATCGCATTTCCCGACTCTGTCGTGTCGATGCTGAAAGGCGATCTCGGGCAGCCGCCCGGCGGCTGGCCGGAGGCACTGCAGAAGAAGGCGCTGAAGGGCGAGAAGCCCTATACCGACCGGCCTGGGGCGTTGCTGGCGCAGGCGGACCTCGACGCCGAACGCGCCGCGATCGAGACGAAGCTCGAGCGCCCGGTCAGCGACTTCGAGTTTGCCTCCTATCTGATGTACCCGAAGGTCTTCACCGACTTTGCCCAGGCGATCGAAACCTACGGCCCGGTCTCCGTTCTGCCGACGCATGCCTATTTCTACGGAATGTCGGACGGTGACGAACTGCTGGCGGACATCGAGCGGGGCAAGACCCTTGTCTTCGTCAACCAGGCCACCAGCGGCACGGACGACAAGGGGCTCGTCACGGTCTTCTTCGAACTCAACGGACAGCCGCGGCGCATCAAGGTGCCGGATCGCAGCCACGGGGCTGCGGGCTCGGCTGTACGGCGCAAGGCCGATATCGCCAATGCCAACCACCTGGGTGCGCCCATGCCGGGCGTCGTCTCGACGGTGGCCGTCTCGGCAGGCCAGACGGTGAAGGCGGGTGATGTCCTGCTCTCGATCGAGGCCATGAAGATGGAGACGGCCCTGCATGCCGAGCGGGACGGCACCCTTTCCGAGGTGCTGGTGCGCGTCGGGGATCAGATTGATGCAAAGGATCTGCTTATCGTCTACGGAGACTAGTTGCTGGACAGTCACAGGCCTTCGTCCCCGAACATAAATTGTGAGGGGGTGAGAGATGGTTGTCGCTTGCTGCGTTCAATCGATTTAAATAAATGTCGCGACGGTTCTATGGAGAGCAGATCATGGACATGTCTCGCGGCGAAACGGCTGGCCTGCGGCCGGGCTACATCACACGGGAGAGAGTGGGTGTCGCCCTGCTCTTTCTGATGAACGGATTCCTGATGGGCGCCTGGGCACCCAAGATCCCGGAGTTCGCCAGCCGTCTCGGCCTGACGGAAAGCATGCTCGGGGTGATGATCCTGGTGTTCGGCCTGGGGTCTCTGGTGATGATGCCGATCGCCGGGAGCCAGATTGCCCGCTTCGGCTCAAATCGCGTCTCCCGCGTTACCGCACTCTGTCTCGTGCCGACGCTGCTCCTGCTCACCCTAGCTGACGGGATATGGTTCGGAGCGGTTGCGATCTTCGTGTTTGGTGGTCTCATCGGCGCCATGGACGTCGCGATGAATGCCAATGCCGTGGCCGTCGAGAAACACATGCGCCGGGCCATCATGTCGTCCTGTCATGCATTCTGGAGCCTGGGCGGACTTCTGGGTGCGGTCACGGGCGGTTATCTGATCGAGCGCCTCGGGGTGACGGGGCATGCCATCCTCGCTACCATCCTGGCGGCACTGATGCTGGCTGCTGCCTGGACGGTCGTCCTGCGCGATGCGCCGCATCCGGAGGAGGTTCACGAGAGAGCGCGCCTGCCCCGCACCGCCCTTCCCTGGCTGATCGGCCTGATGGCACTTTTCTGCATGATCCCCGAGGGCGCCGTCATCGACTGGAGCGCACTCTACCTGCGCCAGGAACTTGGCGCCTCGGTAACCGCGTCCGGCTTCGCCTTCGCGGCCTTCTCGCTCACCATGGCCATCATGCGGTTTGCAGGCGATCTCGTCCGGGATCGTTTCGGCGCCGTTCGCACTTTGCGCGTCTGTGCTGTCATCTCGGTCATCGGCCTCGTGACCGCAGGTTTTGCCCAGACCGGAACCGTCGCCATCCTCGGCTTCGCGCTTGCCGGCATCGGCATTTCGAACCTCGTGCCGATCGTCTTTTCGGCGGCCGGTAACCTGCCTGGCCTGCGGCCGGGCGTCGGCCTCTCCGTGGTCACGACCATGGGTTATTCCGGCATCCTGCTGGCGCCCTCCGCCATCGGCTTCATTGCGGAATACAGCGGGCTCGCCATCATCTTCGCGGCTCTTTCGATCCTGCATCTCGTCGTCCTGATGCTCTCGCCGCTGGCGCGGCATGCCGATGGCGTGCATCATGAGCAGGATGGGAAGCCAAGCTGAGAAGTGAGAAGCGCCGAGGTTGACATTAGCCAAGGCATCATCCACCTGAAAGGGACGTTTTCAGACCAAGAGAGCCCCATGTCTGCACCGATCGAGCATGATCCGAAGCCGCGCCGCGCAACAGTCGCCGTCGATGTCGGCGGGGTCATCGTCGGCGGCGGCGCGCCGGTGGTCGTGCAGTCGATGACGAATACCGATACGGCGGATGTGGATGCGACGGTCGCGCAGGTCGCCGCGCTCCATGCGGCCGGCTCCGAGATCGTCCGCATCACGGTGGACCGCGATGAAAGTGCCGCGGCCGTGCCGAGGATCCAGGAGCGCTTGCTGCGGCTGGGGCTGGACGTGCCGCTCGTCGGCGATTTTCATTACATCGGCCACAAGCTGCTTGCGGACCATCCGGCCTGCGCCGAGGCGCTTGCCAAATACCGCATCAATCCCGGCAACGTCGGCTTCAAGGACAAGAAGGACAAGCAGTTCGCCGACATCATCGAGATGGCGATCCGCTACGACAAGCCGGTGCGCATCGGCGTCAACTGGGGATCGCTCGACCAGGACCTGCTGACGACGCTGATGGACCGCAATGCACTGGAAGGCTCTCCGCTGTCCGCCCGGCAGGTCATGCACGAGGCCATCGTGCAGTCGGCGCTGATTTCGGCCGAGCTCGCCGAGAGCATCGGCCTGCCGCGCAACCGCATCATCCTGTCGGCCAAGGTGAGCCAGGTGCAGGACCTGATTGCGGTCTATTCGATGCTGGCAGAGCGCTCGAACCACGCCCTGCATCTGGGCCTGACGGAAGCCGGCATGGGCTCCAAGGGGATCGTCGCCTCGTCTGCCGCCATGGGATACGTGCTGCAGCACGGCATCGGCGATACGATCCGTGTATCTTTGACGCCGGAGCCGAATGGCGACCGTACCCGCGAGGTGCAGGTGGCGCAGGAGCTGCTGCAGGTCATGGGCTTCCGGCAGTTCATCCCGGTGGTGGCCGCATGCCCCGGCTGCGGGCGCACGACCTCCACGGTCTTCCAGGAACTGGCGCAACGGATCCAGGACGACATCCGCAAGAACATGCCCGTCTGGCGGGAGAAATACCCTGGCGTGGAAGCGCTCACCGTCGCCGTAATGGGCTGCATCGTCAATGGTCCCGGCGAGAGCAAGCATGCCGATATCGGCATCTCGCTTCCGGGGACCGGCGAGTCGCCCTCGGCACCGGTCTTCATCGACGGGCAGAAGGCCATGACGCTGCGGGGTCCCAATATCGCCGGTGACTTCGAGCAACTGGTCATCGACTATATCGAGCAGCGTTTCGGGCACCGCTCCGCGGCCGAATGAACGCCATTGACCCGATGTTGCCGCAATTTATGGTGAATGACGATTCACCATAGACGACGGGGACTTCGATTCGGATGATCAAGAGACTGGCACTCGTCGCGCTCTGCGCGACCTATCTTTCCGCCTGCACCACCACCGACCCTTACACGGGCGAGCAGAAGGTATCGAACACCGCCGGAGGCGCGGCGATCGGTGCCGGTCTCGGCGCACTCGGCGGCCTCGTGGTCGGCGGCGGCGACAAGGGCCGCAATGCGCTGATCGGGGCTGCGATCGGCGGCCTCGCCGGCGGCGCCATCGGCAACTACATGGACCAGCAGGAGTCGGAACTTCGGGCGCAGTTGCAGGGAACGGGTGTTTCGGTGACGCGCATGGGCGACCGCATCGTGCTCAACATGCCATCCAACGTCACCTTCGCCACAGACCAGGATCAGGTCATCCCACCCTTCTACCAGACGCTGAATTCGGTGGCGCTCGTCCTCAGCAAGTTCAACCGGACGCTCATCGACGTGAACGGCCACACCGATTCCACCGGCAGCCTGGCCCACAATCAGGGCCTCTCCGAGCGGCGTGCCGCCTCGGTTGCCAATTATCTCGCCAGCCAGGGCGTCGACCAGCGCCGCATGTCGACGCTGGGCTTCGGCCCGTCGCAGCCGATCGCATCGAACGCGACTCCGGACGGAAGGGCGCAGAACCGCCGCGTCGAAGTGCTGATCGCGCCGATCTCGCAATAGTCGGACACTGCGTGACGGGCCGCCTCAGAGGCGGCTCGTCAGAAGCCTCAGGCCGGCAAAGCAGTAGAAGGCGGACATGGTGCCCTCGATCCAGCGGCGCATGGCGCGATAGGCGCGTACAGCCTGTGGCGTGGAAAAGAGCAAGGCGTAGCCGGTGAAGATCAGCAGCCCGGAGGACAAGCACAGGCCGATGATCGCAACGATGGCAGTCGTGGGGGCGGTCTGCGGAAGTCCGAGTGAAATGATCGCCAACCATCCGAAGATCGCCTTCGGGTTGGTGACGTGGATCGCGTAACCGCGCAACAGGAGCTGCCTTACGGAGCGGTTCCCGGTTTTCTGCGACAGTTCCAGAGCCTTGTCGCTAAGACGTGCCGATCTATAGGCCTTCCAGCCCAGATACAGCAGGTAAAAACCGCCGGCGATCTTCAGGATTTCCAGGGCGAAGGCGTAGTGTCGTAGCAATGCTGCCATTCCGAGAGCCGCTGCCGCGGCCCAAGTCGCAGATCCGCCGAAGATGCCGAGAGCGATGACGAGGCCGGCCCGGCGGCCCTGGGCGCTGGCGGTGCCGATGATGGCCAGAATGGCAGGGCCTGGACTCATGACCGCGATCAGATAGGCGACGTAGGCCGGCCAGATCATCGGAAGATAGCTCATCACCTCTGTCATCGGGGTCCCCCGTCAGCTCTTTCGGTCTGCGATGAAGTGTGCCGCGGCCTGAAGAGTGGCTGCCTTCTCACCGTATCCGGAGATCAGTTCGCAGGCCTCCTGCGCCAGAACGGCCAGCCGCTCTTCGGCCCAAGCCGCGCCATGGAGGGCGACGAGCGTGCCTTTGCCGCGCGCGGCATCCTTTCCGGTCGCCTTGCCCATGGTCGCTGCATCCGCCGTGATGTCGAGAAGATCGTCGGCCAGCTGGAAGGCCAGTCCGATCTTCTCGCCGAAGTCTCGCAGTCGCCGCCGGTCTTCCGGCCCCCGTCCCGCAACGATGGCGCCCGCCTCGCAGGCGAACCGCAGCAAGGCGCCGGTCTTCATCGCCTGCAAGGTGACGATCCCGGCTTCGTCCGGTGCCAATTTTTCGGCAGCGAGATCCAGCGCCTGTCCGCCCGCCATGCCGCCCGGACCCGAGGCGCGGGCAAGTGCCAGCACGAGCTCGGTCTTCTGGCGGTCAGCAAGCACGGTTTCGGGCGCTGCGATGATGTCGAAGGCATAGGTGAGCAGGCTGTCGCCCGCCAGGATCGCCGAGGCTTCGTCGAAAGCCCGATGGACGGTTGGCTGGCCGCGGCGCATGTCGTCGTCGTCCATGGCCGGCAGGTCGTCATGGATCAGAGAATAACAGTGGACGCATTCCAGTGCCGCGCCAATTCTGGCGGCAGCCTGCGGGTCGCCACCGAGCATTGCGGCGCTTTCCTGCACCAGGAATGGCCGCAGACGCTTGCCGCCGTTCAGCGTGCCGTGCCGCATGGCAGCCAGCAGCGTTTCCGGTCGGCTGATTTCGCCCGGCAGCCATGTTGCGGAAAGCAGTGACGCCAGCAGCGTTTCCGTTGCTTCGGCACTCTTCGTCAGGCGTGTTTCAAATTCGTGGATCGGCCCGGTCATGGCGGCTGTTTGGCATGCCGGACAGGACTGTGCAACGCGATTTCTCAACTGCCAAGAGTTTTGGCGGCCACTGGTCATCCAGGCCGCCAGCGGCTAAGAAACGGCAAAAGCGAGAGGCGAGCGTGGCGACAGAGCCTGAAGATGACGTGGTAGAGGGTGATGCCGACTTGACCCGCAGCAAAGGAAGGCCGTTTTCGCGCATCCTGCGCCGGCTGTTGCTGATCGGCCTTGCGGTGTTGGTCGCCCCCTATCTGCTGATCCTCCTCTATACGCCGGCCTTCGTGCATCCGGTTTCGACCCTGATGGTGCGGGACCTGGTGCTGCTCAACGGCTATGATCGCCAATGGGTTGCCCTTGAGGCAATTTCGCCCAATCTGGTGCAGTCGGTGATGATGTCGGAGGACGGGCAATTCTGTCGACATGGCGGCGTCGACTGGGGAGAGATGAAGGCCGTGGTCGAAGAGGCGCTGGAGGGTGAAAGCACCCGTGGCGCCAGCACTATCCCCATGCAGACCGTCAAGAACCTGTTCCTCTGGAACGGGCGTTCCTTCGTTCGCAAGGCACTGGAACTGCCCCTGGCAATCGCGGCCGATTTCGTCTGGACGAAGCGGCGCCTGATGGAGATCTATCTCAACGTCGCCGAGTGGGGGCCCGGCATCTACGGCGCCGAGGCGGCAGCCCGGCATCACTTTGGCGTCTCCGCTGCGGACCTGACGCGCCGGCAGGCGGCCCTTCTTGCCGTCTCACTTCCCAATCCCCTGACCCGCGTTGCCAGCAAGCCCGGGCGGGGCATGCAACGGATCGCTGGGGTTGTCGAGCGACGGGCACGGGGTTCCGGTGAGTATATCACCTGCATCTATGGGTGACATTCGGCCTTTTCATTGGTCGTCCGGCGCTGTTCGGGATAGGTCATGGCCATGATCAGATGGAGTGGGACATGGACAGGCTGACGCTTTATATCGCCAACAAGAATTATTCCTCCTGGTCCTTCCGGCCCTGGATCGCTCTCACCGCTGCCGGGATCGATTTCGAGGAGGTGCTGATCCCCTTCGACTTCCCGGCAGGCAATCCCCGCTTCAAGGAGATCTCTCCAACGAGCCGCGTGCCGGTCCTCCACCACGGCGGCGTGCGCGTGTGGGAATCGCTGGCGATCATCGAATATGTCGCAGAGCTGTTTCCCGATCGCGGCATCTGGCCGAACGCGGCCGCCGAGCGCGCCGTGGCGCGATCGATCTGCATGGAGATGCTCTCCGGCTTCCGCGCGTTGCGCGGGGCCTGTCCGATGAACATGCGGCGTCCGAAGGCGCGTCTCAACCTGCCCGACGGCGTGCTGGATGACGTGGCGCGGATCTCCACGATCTGGAAGGACTGCCGCCAGAAGTCCGGAGGACCTTTCCTGTTCGGCCCATTTTCTGCCGCCGATGCGATGTTTGCTCCGGTGGTCAATCGCTTCGAGGTCTACGACCTCGTGACCGACCCTGAGGTGCTGGAATACATGGCCACGATGAAGATGCATCCGGCCTGGGTCGCATGGCAGGAGGCAGCCCTGACCGAGACATGGATCGTTGCGGAAGACGAGGCCTGACCGGCGGCACGGATTTTTTGCGCCGGGGACTGGTCAAGCCCCGGTTCAGCATGTATAAGCCGGCCAAATTTCCGATATCAAAGCATGTCCAGTTCGGCTCACATTCCGGCCGGGGATCATGTCTTGCACGAAAGTGGAGTAACGAACATGGCTGTACCAAAAAGAAAAACGAGCCCGTCGAAACGCGGCATGCGCCGTTCGGCTGACGCGCTGAAGGCCCCGACCTACACGGAAGACAAGAATTCCGGCGAACTGCGTCGCCCGCACCACATTGACCTGAAGACGGGCATGTACCGCGGCCGCCAGGTTCTGACGCCGAAGGAAAGCGCGTAAGCTTTCTTCGCCGATACGCAATAGAAAAGGCCGGTTTCCCCCGGCCTTTTTTATTGCGTCCTGTACTGCCTCAAAGGTTGTCGATGCGGTCCTGCAGTGTCCGCAGTTGCTCCTTCAACTCATCGATATCCTTGGGCTCGTTCCTCTTGCCGGCCGATCCCGCCGCCGGGGAGCCGAAGGGCGAAAACATCTGCATGGCCTGGCGAAACATCTCTGTGTTGCGACGAACCTGCTCTTCCATCAGTTGCATCGGTGCCTGAAGATTCTTGGTCAGTGGCGTCTCGCCAAGGGCGCGCGTCATCTGTTCGCGCATCTGGACCTGCTGGTCGGTGAACGCCTGCATTGAATGCTCGAGAAATGTCGGCACCACCACCTGCATCTGGTCGCCGTAGTAGGAGATCAACTGCCGCAGGAAGGAGATCGGCAACAACGTGTTGCCCGTTTTCGATTCCTGCTCGAAGATGATCTGCGTCAGGACGGAGTGCGTGATGTCTTCACCGCTCTTTGCGTCCTGGACGGTGAAATCCTCGCCCTTTTTCACCATTTTGGCGAGGTCCTCCAACGTCACGTAGGTGCTCGTGCCGGTGTTGTAGAGGCGCCGATTGGCGTATTTCTTGATAATGGTATCGCCGTCCTGCTTAGCCATTTTGCCTCCTCGTGCCGTCTCTTCGTCCGGACGGTCTCTCCCGCGTCAACTGTAAGCCCAAACAATCGGCACTGACAATCCATCTTGTGCGGCGCGGCGCGGAGGATGCTGCGCAGCAAACCGAAAGAGGGCTGCACCCATGCGTCAATGCCCGCCTTTCGGACAGTTTGACTTCGGTAGGAAGCTTTGCCAGAGTTTCGCGATAAAGACGCCTTAGGAGGAAGCCGCCCATGACCCAGACTTCGATCGTCATTGCATCCGCAGCCCGCACGGCCGTCGGCTCGTTCAACGGAGCGTTCGCCAACATTCCTGCCCACGAACTCGGGGCTGCTGCCGTGAAGGCGTCCCTGGCGCGCGCCGGTGTCGAGGCCGCAGAGGTCGACGAGGTGATCCTCGGACAGGTCCTGCCGGCGGGCGAGGGGCAGAACCCGGCTCGGCAGGCGGCAATGAAAGCGGGGGTACCGCAGGAGGCGACGGCCTGGGGCGTCAACCAGCTCTGCGGCTCCGGTCTTCGTGCGGTTGCTCTTGGCATGCAGCAGATCGCGCTCGGGGATGCCAGGATCGTCGTTGCGGGCGGGCAGGAGTCGATGTCCATGGCGCCGCACTGCGCGCATCTGCGCGGCGGCGTGAAGATGGGCGACATGAAGATGATCGACACCATGATCAAGGACGGCCTGACGGATGCCTTCTATGGCTACCACATGGGCACGACGGCCGAGAACGTGGCGCGTCAGTGGCAGCTGTCGCGCGAGGAGCAGGACCAGTTCGCCGTTGCCTCGCAGAACAAAGCCGAGGCGGCGCAGTCAGCCGGACGCTTCCAGGACGAGATCGTGCCGTTCGTGGTGAAGGGCCGCAAGGGTGACGTAACGGTCGATGCCGACGAATACATCCGCATTGGTGCGACGCTGGACAGCATGGCGAAGCTGCGGCCGGCCTTCGACAAGGAGGGGACCGTCACCGCCGGCAATGCCTCAGGCATCAATGATGGCGCGGCCGCTGCCGTGCTGATGACCGAGCAAGAGGCATCGCGCCGGGGGATCACGCCGCTTGTGCGGATCGTATCCTGGGCAACGGCGGGCGTCGATCCGCAGGTCATGGGAACGGGGCCGATCCCGGCATCCCGCAAGGCCCTGGAGAAGGCTGGCTGGAAGGCAAGCGATCTCGATCTCGTGGAAGCCAACGAGGCATTCGCGGCGCAGGCCTGCGCCGTCAACAAGGAGCTGGGCTGGGATCCCGCTATCGTCAACGTCAATGGCGGAGCGATCGCCATCGGCCATCCGATCGGCGCGTCCGGTGCAAGGGTCCTGAACACCCTCGTCTTCGAGATGAAGCGCCGGGGCGCCAAGAAGGGTCTTGCGACCCTCTGCATCGGCGGCGGCATGGGGGTCGCCCTCTGTGTCGAGGCGATGTGAAGACGGACCGATGCCTGACAGCATAGAATACCGCGTCTGAGGCCGCAAAGATCGGTCGATGCGGACAGCCGCGAACGGGAGGGGAGACCTGATGAGCAGAGTAGCATTGGTGACCGGCGGCACGCGCGGAATCGGCGCTGCAATCGCGATAGCGCTGAGTGCGGCGGGATATCGCGTCGCAGCCAATTATGCGGGCAATGAGGAGAACGCCCGCGCGTTTGGCGAAGAAACGGGCATCCCGGTCTTCAAGTGGGATGTCTCGAACTACCAGGCCTGCTCGCAAGGCATCGATCAGGTCGAGAGCGAGATCGGGCCGATCGAGGTGCTCGTCAACAATGCCGGGATCACCAGAGACGCGATGTTCCACAAGATGACTCCCGAGCAGTGGAACGAGGTAATCGCCACCAACCTGAGTGGGCTCTTCAACATGACGCACCGGGTCTGGAACGGCATGCGGGAGCGGAGCTTCGGCCGCATCGTGAATATCTCGTCCATCAATGGTCAGAAGGGGCAGATGGGGCAGGTCAACTATTCTGCGGCGAAAGCCGGCGACCTCGGGTTCACCAAGGCTCTCGCGCAGGAGGGAGCTGCCAGAAACATTACCGTCAATGCGATCTGTCCCGGATACATCGCAACGGAAATGGTGAGCGCGATTCCGGAAAAGGTGCTGAACGAAAAGATCATCCCGCAGATCCCGGTGGGTCGCCTGGGGGAGCCGGAAGAAATTGCGCGCTGCGTGGTTTTTCTGGCCTCTGACGATGCGGGCTTTATCACCGGCTCGACGCTCACGGCAAACGGCGGTCAGTATTTCCAGTGACTGCCGTGCGGTCGGTCGTCAAAAGAAAAGGCGCCGCGTGAACGGCGCCTTTTCTCGCAGCTGAACCGTTATTAGCGGCAGCGGGCTTCGTAAGTGCGGCCGTAACGGTCGCGGTAGACGCAGTAGCCGGAGCGTTCCTGCGAGGCGCCGACGAGCGCGCCA
Source organism: Rhizobium sp. PK7-22 (assembly GCF_056530405.1). Classification (NCBI taxonomy): domain Bacteria; kingdom Pseudomonadati; phylum Pseudomonadota; class Alphaproteobacteria; order Hyphomicrobiales; family Rhizobiaceae; genus Rhizobium; species Rhizobium sp. PK7-22. The sequence continues at coordinate 512,525 of NZ_CP096514.1, read as the reverse complement.
ACAGCGCCACCAGCGACAGCGCCGACGGCTGCGCCACCCCAGCTATTGGTTGCAACGCCACCGATAACTGCACCGGTACCGGCGCCGATGGCTGTGCCACGCTCGGTCGAGGTGCAGGATGCGAGGGAGCCGATGAGTGCGCCTGCCAGCAAGATCTTCTTCATGTTTCTTCCTTCCCGTTTCAATAACTCTGTTACTTAGATTCTGCCCATGAGCAGGAGGATCAGAACAATGACCAGAACAAGGCCAAGTCCTCCCGACGGGCCATAGCCCCAGCTGCGGCTGTGCCCCCAGTTCGGCAGAGCGCCGATCAGAAGCAGTACGACGATGACCAGCAATACCGTACCGAGCATATTTTGTATTCTCCGTTCCCTGTTCTTCAGGATGGAGGAACAAACGCATCTTCCACCGTTTTGTTCCATCGGCCAAGTCTGTGTCCGAAACGGCATCTTCCAGGATGCCGTGGCGGTGGTGGGATGATGCTTGCGGAAACCCTCGTAGCGCGCCCAAGGGAACAAAAGCAGACTCGCCGGAGTCAGCGATTCGTCGCCCAAACGTTCCGATTTGTTCCCTACAATGCACGTCATGAGGGCTTAAATGGAGGAGAAACGGCGCAATCACTTGTCAATGGTCGGGGAAATGGCCATCTCTGGGCGGTCGCGCTGTAACGCGCGCGGCGAAGCCTCGATGTGCGGATGCAGCTTTGAATTTTCAGCCCATGATGCTCAGCGGCCGCGGCGTGACTGCGGTGCTCGGCCCGACCAATACCGGCAAGACACATTACGCTATCGAACGGATGGTCGCCCATGGCAGCGGCGTCATCGGCCTTCCGTTACGGCTGCTGGCGCGCGAGGTCTATACGCGGGTGGTCGAAAAGGTCGGGATTTCCGCCGTTGCCTTGATCACGGGCGAGGAGAAGATCACGCCGCCGGGCGCCCGATTCTCGGTCTGCACCGTCGAGGCCATGCCGCGTGAGACCAAAGCGGCCTTTGTCGCCATCGACGAGGTGCAACTGGCTGCCGATCTGGAGCGCGGCCACATCTTCACCGACCGCATCATGCATCTTCGCGGGCGCGAGGAGACCCTGCTGCTGGGCGCGGGAACCATGCGCCGGATCCTGGAAAAGCTGCTGCCCGGCATCACCATCATCGAACGGCCGCGGATGTCGCAGCTCTTCTATGCCGGACAGAAAAAGATTACTCGGTTGCCGCAACGCACCGCCATCGTCGCGTTTTCGGCGGATGAGGTCTATGCCATCGCCGAGTTGATCCGCCGCCAGCGGGGTGGGGCAGCGGTCGTTCTGGGCGCGCTCAGCCCGCGAACCCGCAATGCTCAGGTCGGCCTCTATCAGGACGGCGACGTCGAGTATCTGGTCGCGACCGATGCGATCGGCATGGGTCTCAACCTTGATGTCGACCATGTGGCTTTTGCGCAGGATCGTAAGTTCGACGGCTTTCAGTTCCGCAACCTCAATCCCGCAGAGATGGCACAGATCGCTGGCCGCGCTGGCCGCCATGTCCGGGACGGCACGTTTGGCGTCACGGGTCAGGTGCAGCCTTTCGACGACGAGCTTGTCGAGCGGATCGAGCGCCACCAGTTCGAGGAGGTCAAGGTCCTCCAGTGGCGTTCGAAGTCGCTCGATTATTCCTCCATCCGCAGTCTGAAGGCGAGCCTTGAAACCTCTCCGACGATAGCAGGCCTCACACGCGCGCTGCCGGCGACAGACAGCCAAGCGCTCGAATATCTGACCCGCTATCCCGAGATCATCGATGCTGCCACAACGGCAGAACGGGTCGAGAAGCTCTGGGAGGCCTGCGCATTGCCCGACTATCGGCGGATCGCGCCGGCGCAGCATGCGGATCTCATTTCGACGCTTTTTTCCGACCTCGTCCGCCATGGGGTAGTCAACGAGGATTTCATGGCAGAACAGGTGAGGCGGGCGGACCGGACAGATGGCGAAATCGATACGCTATCGGCGCGAATCGCTCAAATTCGGACCTGGACCTATGTGTCCAATCGCCCCGGCTGGCTTGCCAATCCGACACACTGGCAAGAAAAGACTAGAGAAATTGAGGACAGGCTGTCAGACGCCCTACATGAAAGGTTGACGAAACGTTTTGTTGACCGCAGGACATCTGTGCTCATGAAGCGCCTAAGAGAGAATGCGATGCTGGAAGCTGAAATCAGTGTGAATGGTGATGTCTTCGTGGAAGGCCATCACGTCGGGCAACTGGCGGGATTCCGGTTTACACCGGTTTCAGGGGCCGAGGGTCCGGATGCCAAGGCTGTCCAGGGGGCTGCCCAAAAGGCGCTGTCGCTTGAGTTCGAAGCACGGGCGGCACGCCTTTACGCGTCTGGAAACGGCGACCTGGTCGTCGGCTCGGACGGCTTCGTGCGGTGGCTGGGTGATCCCGTCGGCCGGCTTGCCGCCAGCGACCACATCATGCGCCCGCGCGTCATCCTCCTGGCGGACGATGCTCTGTCGGGCAATGCGCGAGAACATGCGCTGGCGCGAATCGAGCGCTTCGTCAACCACCACATCGCCACTGTTCTAAAGCCTCTCGATGATCTTTCCCGCGCCGAGGACCTGCAGGGACTGGCAAAGGGACTCGCTTTCCAGCTGGTCGAGGGCCTTGGAGTGCTCTTCCGCCGCGACGTCGCCGACGACGTCAAGTCGCTGGACCAGGACAGCCGAGCCTCGATGCGCCGCTACGGCATCCGCTTCGGCGCCTATCACATCTTCATGCCGGCCTTGCTGAAGCCGTCGCCAGCCGAACTCATCACCCTGCTCTGGGCGCTGAAGAACGACGGCCTCGACAAGCCGGGCTACGGCGAACTCATTCCGGCACTTGCTGCCGGTCGCACGTCCGTGGTCGCCGATCCGGGCTTCGAGCGCACATTCTACAAGCTTGCCGGCTTCCGCTTCCTCGGCAAGCGTGCCGTGCGCATCGATATCCTGGAGCGTCTTGCGGACCTGATCCGACCACTTCTGCAGTGGAAGCCGGGCACCTCGCCGCGTCCCGAGGGTGCCTACGACGGGCGCCGCTTCACGGCCACGACATCCATGCTTTCCATTCTCGGGGCCACTCCGGACGACATGGAAGAGATCCTGAAGGGGCTCGGCTATCGCGCCGACGTGCTGGGCGCTGCCGAGGCGGCAGCGTTCCTGTCGACGCAGGAGCCGGCGTCGACTGCCGCGCCCTCGCCCACAGAAGGCGGCGCAGACGCCGATGCACAGCAGCCTATTACAGATGCGGAAGCCAAGACCGAAGCGGCTGATGGCGCTGGCGAACCGGCCGAGCAGCCTGCCGAGGCGCCGCCCGCAGAACTCAGCCAGCCTTCCGAGACCGCTGCCGATGCCGAACCGGTCATAACTGCCGAAGCCGCTCAGCCGTCGGAAGGCGGCGAGGCGTCGGGCGAGGTTGCGGTAGCAGAAGAGCCCAAGCCTGTGCTTCTTTGGCGACCGGCTGGGCGCAACGATAACCAGAGGGGCGGACGTCCGCCGCAGGGCGAGCGCCGGCCCGGTGGCCGGAGTGGCGAAAGCCGCGATCAGGGCGAGCAGCGCAGCCAAGGTGAACGCGAGCCCCGCGAAGGCGGTCGCCCGAAGCGCGACAACCGCCGGCCGGAGGGCAAGCCACCGGAGCGTCAGAACCGCGGCGACAGGAATGACCGACCCGATCGTGGCAAAGCGCCGCAGCCGACCAGGTTCGAGGCCAAGCCTCCTCGCAAGGAGAAGCCGGTGGACCCGGATTCGCCCTTTGCCAAGCTTGCCGCGCTCAAGGAGCAGATGAAGAAGTAGCCATGGCGGCAGAGGAAGACGCACCGGCCGGGACGCACCAGCGCATCGACAAGTGGCTCTTCTTCGCCCGCATGGTGAAATCCCGGGCCAGTGCCCAGGTGCTCATCGAGGCCGGCAGCGTCACCATCAACGGAAGGCCGATCCGGCATCCAAGCACTCTTGTGCGTCCGGGCGACACCGTCGGGCTCCAACTCGAGCGACGGGACGTGCTCCTGGTGGTGCGCAACGGCGGGTTCCGCCGGGGTCCTTCCGGTGAGGCCCGGCAACTCTATGATGATCTTTCCGACCCCGTTTCCGGGCAAACGCGCCTCACGCCCTTCGAGCGGGCGCTGAGACGGCCTCTTCGTGGCGGCAAGGACGAAAGCCGGTAACCGCAAAGGCTGCAGTCGTCGCAGGCACGCGAAGAGAATAATGCTCCCGAACCAGCCGTTTCCGTGGAAGCTTTATCCTTGCTAACAGAGTTCAAAGGCACTACGTCACGGTCAATTGAGGCGGAAACTGCCGACTGCCGCGAGACATTCTTTGCTTTCCCGGTCGGCGCAGCGTCTCTGGACACAGACGGTCCAATCGCGTTTTCTGGAGTGCCGAATGACCTACGTCGTGACTGACAATTGTGTACGCTGCAAGTACACCGACTGTGTGGAAGTGTGCCCTGTCGACTGCTTCTACGAGGGCGAGAACTTTCTGGTCATCCACCCGGACGAATGCATCGACTGCGGCGTATGCGAGCCGGAATGCCCAGCAGAGGCCATCAAACCGGACACCGAGCCGGGTCTCGACAAATGGCTGAAGATCAATGCCGAATATGCGCAGATCTGGCCGAACATCACGGTCAAGAAGGAGCCCCTGCCGGAGGCGAAAGAGATGGACGGCATGACGGGCAAGTTCGAGCAGTTCTTCAAGGCCGAGCCGGGCAAGGGTGACTGACGTCTCCCGGATCATCCTGTCGTCTGTTGTGATGCCCGTTGTTTGAGCAAACGACCATTGATGCGGATATGCCGCATATAAAAGCAAATTATTGATTTCGGCACTTTTTTGTGGTAGACAACAAGAACTGTTCCACGAGGTGGCACTTGCGTGCCCAAAAAACATCACGAAAGCGACCGGTCATCTAACGCGGTTTCCGTGACATCACTGTGATCTATGTGTCGTCGCTGCTGCGATCGAGTTGTTTTTTCGCGCACGTTGGTCGGACCAGTATCGAGTGACCCGACGGTTCCCCCCGTCTCATCCGGGCCTGCCTGACCCGGCCCCGGTCCTAAAACCGGGTGCGTAACAGGGAGTTTGTGAAACGAATGACGACCCAGCAGAAAAAATCTTCGGCGCGCCAAGGCTTCAAGACCGGCGAAGCAATCGTGTATCCCGCCCACGGCGTCGGCATGATCACTGCCATCGAAGAACAGGAAGTTGCGGGCATGAAGCTCGAGCTTTTCGTAATCGATTTCGAAAAGGACAAGATGCGGCTCAAGGTGCCTGTCACCAAAGCAGTTAGCATCGGCATGCGCAAGCTGTCCGAGACGGATTTCGTGGAGCGCGCTCTCAAGGTGGTTCAAGGCAAGGCGCGCGTCAAGCGCACCATGTGGTCCCGTCGCGCGCAGGAATATGATGCCAAGATCAATTCCGGTGACCTGATTTCCATCGCGGAAGTCGTGCGTGATCTCTACCGCGCCGAGAACCAGCCAGAGCAGTCTTATTCCGAGCGTCAGCTTTACGAAGCAGCTCTGGATCGAATGGCGCGTGAAATTGCGGCCGTCAACAAGATGTCGGATACCGAATCCGTTCGTCTGGTCGAGGCCAACCTTGCCAAAGGCCCAAAGCGTGGCAAGGTCGTCGATGAAGATGAATCGCAGGACGAAGCTGCCTAACACACCCAAACTTCATCGATACTGACAAAAACCCGGCCATTGGCCGGGTTTTTTGTTCTGGAACTTTTTGCACCGGAAGACGTTATCCCGCCGGAACGGCGAAATCTTGCTGCAATTACGCTCAGACTTCTCGACGGTTTCAAAGAGATCTAGAGGGCTACCGGCGAACGGCAAGCCCTCGAAGAAACGAAAAAGAAGGGAACCAAGCAGCGCATGATCTGGACCCGCACCGTCAGCTCACGGTGATTGTCATCGCGCCTGCTTGCCTTGGTCAGCCAACTTCACGGAGAAGACGATGAAAGCCATGTCCGCGGATCGCAATATGATCAAGATCGCCATGTCTGCCCCCTATCTCGCCAGGGAGGAGGAGCGGGATCTTGCTGTCCGCTGGAAGGACGACCAGGATCAGGACGCGCGCAACCAGATCGCACTGGCCCATATGCGTCTCGTGATCGCCATGGCCTCGAAGTTCCGCGGCTTCGGCCTCCCGATGAGCGACCTCGTTCAAGAAGGCTATGTAGGGCTGCTCGAAGCCGCGGCAAGGTTCGAGCCGGCCCGCGACGTTCGTTTTTCCACCTATGCAAGCTGGTGGATACGCGCCTCGATGCAGGATTACATCCTCCGCAACTGGTCCATCGTTCGGGGCGGCACGAGCTCGGCGCAGAAGGCCCTGTTCTTCAACCTGCGCCGTCTGCGCGCCAAGCTTTCCCGTGGCGACAGCAATCTGACGGCTCGTGCCATTCACGAAGAGATTGCCGTGGCGCTCGGTGTGAGCGTCGCCGACGTGCAGACCATGGATGCGCGGCTTTCCGGGAATGATGCATCCCTGCAGGCCCCCACCATTGCCGGCGACGCCGACAGTGGTGAGCGTCTTGACCTTCTGCCAAGCGCCGAGCCCCTGCCAGACGAGCAGGTATCGGGCATGATCGATGGGGAGCGCCGCCTGAACTGGCTGCAGGGCGCGCTGACCAAGTTGAACGATCGCGAAAAGAAGATCATTCGCGCGCGCCGGCTGACTGACGACGGAGCAACCCTTGAGGCTCTTGGAACGGAACTGGGCATCTCCAAGGAGCGCGTGCGGCAGATCGAAAGCCGCGCCATCGAGAAGCTGAAGTCGGCGCTGGTTTCCGCCAATCCGCAGATGGCCGCGGTCTGATCCAGACTATTCGGAAATGATCTTGACCCGCTGGCCCGGCGTCAACGCCATTCCGGCGGGCATGGCATTGATGAGCTTGAAGAGATCGAGCTTGCGATCGGTCCCCATCATGCGGGCCGCCAACGTGGCCAAGGTGTCGCTCGGACCGACGGTGACGACGCGCACCCGAAGTGGCTTCAGGGCGGCGGCTTCCTGAGGCGTCATCTTTCTGAAGCTGGATTTCAGCACTGTCGATACCTGTTCCAGCATCGGGCTGCCCTTGGGAACCGCCGTCAGGAACCGGAAGATCTGATTGTTCAACCGCACGACGGTCACATCGAAGTCCCAACGCTCCGCGGATGCGCGCGCCGTGGCGGCAGGCAAACCGTTGATGGTCGTTGTCTGAACGGTCTCGGGCCTCAGCCCGGCGACCCAGCCACTGGTCAGATAATTGGCGAGGTTGTCCGTGTCACCGGCGTCGACGCCGTCAAAACGGATCGCCGTATCGTTCGGCCCCGTCGCCAGGACGGCATCCACCTTGTTGTCGATACGGAATTCGGACGGCACGTCGAAGCGTATCCCCAGACCGCCATGCAGGAATGTCTGGCCCCGGACAAACCCCTCTTCCGGGCTGTCCCCGTAGAGAAGCCCGTCGATGCCTGCCACATAGTAGTCGCGACCCCGATCACCAACCTGACCTTCCATCCCCTGTGCACGTGCATGGCGGCGCGCCAGATCCACGCGCTGGGGCGCATTCGGGTGACTGGACAGGAAGTCGAGGCTCTGGTCCGTATCCGGGTCGACCGACGAAAAGCGCGCATAGGCCGCCATGGAATCCAGGAACCGGGGCGCGGCATAGGGGTCGTAGCCGGCTTCACCCAACATGCGAATGCCGATCACATCCGCCTGCAGTTCCTGCTGGCGGGAGAAGGCGGCGAGGCGAAGCTTGCCACGAGCCAGAGCCTGCTTGCCGGCAAGATCGCTCGACAGGACTTCGGCGACGACGCGGCTGGCAATGACCTCGGCCTCTTCCCGGCGCTGCCGTTCGATCCCGTGGTTTGCGGTCACATGCGCCATCTCGTGCGACAGTACGGCGGCGACTTCGGATGCGTCATTGGCAAGTGCCAGAAGCCCGCGCGTCACGTACAGATAGCCGCCGGGCAAGGCGAAGGCGTTGATGGCAGGCGAGTTGAGAATGGTGATACGGTAGGATTGGTTCGGATTTTCCGAAACGGCCGTCAGCGCCCCTGCGATGCGGGCGACCAGCTTCTCGGTCTTCTCGTCGTGGTACTCGCCGCCATAGCTTGCGACGATGCGGGGATGCTCGCGCGCCCCCATCTGCGCCCTCGGGTCATTTCTCTGAACCTCGTCGACGATCTGCGGCGAGTCGGACGGGGCGACATTCGGCTGGTAGGCCTGATCGAGAAGCGACTGGCAGCTCGACAAGCCAAGGCTTGCCGCCATGAGCACGACAGCACCCGTCATCCTCCGGCGTGCGGAAGGTGCCTGCCCAGAAGCGGGCGATCCCAGCCTCTCCGGCTGCATGCTCGTCGTTTTCGGATGTGTCATCATCAAGATCCGCTATCCGATCCGCGTCCGGCTCAAGTCCATCTCGAGGAAGAGCCGATGACTGCAATTCTGTCGACTTAGCGATTCTGGCGCAGCAATCACAGAGCTTCTCTTCTAAATAGGGATCCTTTTCGCAACCGCAAAGGTGCTGTTGCTGCGATGCCACTGCGCCACGTCCAAATTGTGGCATGGCCCGGCTAGCCGTCCAGGAAGCTGGCGATGGCAGGGATGTCTCGACGCGCGTCAAGTTCGGCCGCCGGAGCCTGCAGAACCACGCGACCGTCTTCTATGAACAAGACGTCGTCCGCCAGGCGCGTAACCTCATCGGGGTCATGGGTGACGATGAGGACGGTGTTCCGCCTCTCCCCCTGCAGGTCTGTCAACAGGGCGGCCATGTTGAGGCGCAGGCCGGGATCCAGCGCTGCGAACGGTTCGTCCAGCAGCAAAACCGGCTTGTGCCGCACAAGAGCGCGCGCGAAGGCGGCCCTTTGCCTCTCCCCTCCCGACAGGGTCGACGGCTTGCGCTTTTCCATTCCACCCAGACCGACGCGCGAGAGGGCGGCGGATACTTCGAGCCGTTGTTCTTTTGACAGTTTCAGGGAGGGGCTGATGCCGAGCCCGACGTTGGTGAAGAGATCCAGATGACCGAAGAGATTGTTGTCCTGAAACACCAGGGAAACTGGCCGGTCTGCCGGATGCCTCGGCGTCAAATCCTCAAGCCCGATGACAATTCGCCCGGACTTTGGAAAGACGAAGCCTGCAACGAGGTTCAGGAGGGTCGATTTTCCGGACCCGGAGGGACCGATGACGGCGGTAATGGCGCCGCCGCGCAGGGTCAGGTCGAAGTGAAAATGCCGGGCACCGAGCGCAAGCCGCACGTCCTGCAGATGAATGTCCGGTCCTCGTTCAGCCTGCTGCACGCCTGCTCCTCTCGTTTTCCTGACCCGATGTGCCGACGATGGCCAAGATCAGACAGATGGCTCCGAGGACAAGCGCCAGTCCGTCGGCGTCGGCAGTGCGATAGCTCGACAGCCGGCTGTACAGCAGCCAGGGCAGCGTGACGAAATCGCTGGAGCCGAACAGGGCGATGGCGCCGAGATCGCCAAGCGAAAGGGCCATGGCAAAGGAGAGTGCGAGGGCGGAGGGAATCATCAGGATCGGCCGGTCGATGTGCCACAGCTTCCAGAGCCCGGACATGCCGAGGCTGGCGGTCAGGCGGGCCGTTCGGGCGTGGTGCGTTTCCATAGCCGGTTCCAGGACGCGCACGACGAAGGGGAGGGCCATCAGGGCATTGATCGCGACGACCAGAACCGGCGCAAACTGGCTCACGTCGCCCCATGACCGCAGCAGCAGGAACCAACCCGTGCCGAGGACGATCGGCGGGACAAGCAGGACCAGGGACGAGGTGGCGCCGAGAACTCGTCCATAGAGCATAGCACCGGCTCCAGCGCCTTGCCTGTCGGCGACAGCCAGGCGCCCACTGATGACAGCGATTGACATCGCCAGTGCGAGCAGTCCCGAGGCGATGGCAATCGCCAGGCTTGTCGCGGCAGCGTTAGCGAAGGCTGTGCTGGTCACCAGCCGGCCAAGGTCAGCCTGCAGGCCGGCCGAGACGACCGCAATCAGAGGCAGAAGGAGAAAGATAACTGCCGTGGCAATCCAGGCTGTGTCCCAGATGCGCTTTGCGGAGGTTTGCCCGTCGAAGCGGGGGCTTGCGCCGCCAAGCGTCGTCGTCGCTTCTTCCGGTCGGCGCATTGTCGCCAGGAGAGCCAGGACCAGACCGCTCAGCGCAATTTGCAGCAGCGCGAGGGCAATCGCCCGGGGCGGGTCGAAATCGAAGCGCAGGGACTGGTAGATGGCGACCTCCAGTGTGGTTGCCGCAGGCCCGCCGCCCAGGACCAGGACGATGGTGAAGCTCGTCACGCACAGCATGAAGATGAGGCCGGCAATTCCCGGCAGGATCCTCACCAGCGCCGGCCACTCGACAAAGCGAAAGACCGAGGCGGAGTTCATACCGAGGCTTGCGGCGAGCATCCAGGATTCCCCCGGCTGACGCTCGAGCGCGGAGACCATCAGCCGGCAGGCAAGCGGCAGGTTGAAGAACACATGCGCCAGGAGAATGCCGCTCAATCCGTAGATGCTGATCGGTTCGCTCGTGCCCAGCGAGAGAAGCAGGCCGTTGGCCCACCCTTGCCGGCCCCAGACGGCGATCAGCCCGAGCGCCACCACCAGGACCGGCAGTCCCATCGGCAGCGCCATAAGCCTCAGAACCCAGAGCCGCCCCGGAAAATGGGAGCGGCGGGCCAGCGCGAGCGCTACGGGCAGCGCAAGCCCGGCCGAAAGCAAGGTCGATAGGACCGCTTGCAGCAGCGTGAACTGCAGGATCCGGAACGTATAGGCAGTAAGAATGCTCCCATCGGCAGTCGCCGGTTGACTGACCAGGAGAGCTGCCAGCGCCAGGGTTATGAAGAGAGCGATTGCCGCAACGGCCATGGCGCTGCCGGCAAGTCCCCACCACCGCTGCCGCCGCGTCATCATCATGGCTGCCGGCTCACTCTCCGCTCATCGGGCGCTCATGGCTGTCAGCCATTCATCGATCCATGCCCGCCGATTGGCGGCAACCTCTGCGGAATCCATCAGCAGGGTTTTGCTCGGCTCGACGAGCCTGCTGAAGGCGTCGGGAAGGGGTTCGGAGGTCGGTGCCGCCGGCATCATCCAGTTCGTCGTCGGAATGATATTCTGGAAGGCGGGTGTCATGGTGAAGGCGAGAAACTCCCTCGCCAACGTCTTGTCATTCGATGTCGTCAGCATTCCAGCCAGTTCGATCTGGATGTAGTGGCCTTCCGGGAATGCGGCGGCCTGATACCTCTCCGTGTCCTCCGCGACCATGTGATAGGCCGGCGAAGTGGTGTAGGAGAGCACCATCGGCACCTCGCCCTTGGTGAACAGCCCATAGGCTTCCGACCACCCCGGCGTCACGGTCAAGATCCTGTCGCGGAGCTTCGTCCAGGCAGCCGGAGCGTCGTCGCCATAGATCGACTTCACCCAGAGAAGCAGGCCGAGCCCAGGCGTCGAGGTGCGCGGGTCCTGGACGACGATCTTCTGGGCCGGATCCCCTTCCACCAGTTCCTTCAGGCTTCTGGGCGGTGTCGGCATCGCCTGCGTGTCGTAGACCACGGCGAAATGGCCGTAATCGTAGGGAATGAAGACTTCGTCGCTGTAGCCGCCGGGGACCGTGATGGCGCCCGTGTCGAGACCGTGCGGCTCGAAAAGGCCTGTGGCCTTGGCTTCCGTCGCCAGATTAGTGTCGAGGCCGATCACGAGGTCAGCCTGAGTGGCCTTGCCTTCCAGCTTCAGCCGGGAGAGCAGAGCCACGCCATCTGCCACGCTGACGAAATCGACGGTGCAGGCGCAGGTCTTCTCGAACTCTTCCTTCACCTTGGGGCCGGGGCCCCATTCAGCGGTAAAGCTCTCGTAGGTGTAGATGGTCAGCGTCTTTTCCTGCGCCAGGGCCGGGGACGCGACAGCAAACGCCGACAACAGGCACAGGAATGGAAGGTTCTTCGACATGGACGCCTCCTTGTTCACCGAAAGGAAACAGGCGTCGATCAGAAGCCGTCTAATCCCTCCGCCGGTATCAACCGGATCAGGTTCCGCGGGTTGGCAACGCCTCTCAGCCGCAGATGCGGCACCCCGTTAGAGCTTCCGAAGGTGTATCGGTCTGCGCGAACCTTGGCAAGCAGTCGCGCTGGGTCGAAGTGCTAGTGAGGGCGCTGGAAGACGTGGAGCTCGCGCGGCATCGAGGCGATGGCGCCCGTACGTAGCGCAACGGCATAGTCGACTGACTGCTCCACGACATGCGGCATCACAGGCTTCGTCAGGACGCCGAGAACACTGTTCTGGACCTGATTGACCTCTTCCGGATTGGCGGTCATGTAGATCACCGTCAGGCCATAGGTCTCGGCAAGCTCACGTCCGAGATCCGGCCCCGTTCTTCCGTCGGAAAGGTTGACGTCGACCAGGGCAATATCGGCTGTCTGGGCGAGCGCCAGGGCATGGCTGCGACCGCTGGCAAAGCCCGCAATCTGCAAGCCCATCGCCTCAATGGTCTCGCCGACGTCGAGGGCGATCAGGAATTCGTCTTCGACAATCAGGACACGATGGTGCGCCGCTTGCCGATCCAGCCGACGACTCGGTACACTTGCCAGCATTGGAGTTCTCCTAAGGGTTCGATGTCTTTCCAGCGTCTGTCCCAGATCGACACTGACCACCGAACGAAGGTCCCGAAGGATTGTTCCGATTTTCCGCGGAAGCAGCATATTAGCTACCTGTTATGGCTAACAGAGAGTTAACCCCTATCCCTCAAGCTCCTCGCGCAGCATCTCCAGCTCCAGCCACTCTTCCTCCATCCGCGTCAGGCCCTGGCGCAGCTTCTCCGTCTCCGCGGCAAGCCTGTTGAAGGTCGCCGGATCCTTCGTGAAAAGCTGGGGATCGGCCATCTTCTGTTCGCGTGCGGCAATATCGGCTTCCGCCTTGGCCATCTCCTTGGGAAGGTTCTCGAGCGCGAACTTCTGCTTGAAGGACAGCTTGACCTTGTTCCTGGGAGCCTCCGCTGCGGGTCCGCTGGTTGCGGCCTTCGATTTTTCCTGCTTCTCGACACGCCGCCGTTCCTCCTGCGCACCTCGGCGCTGGGCCAGCATGTCGGTGTAGCCGCCGGCATATTCGATCCAGCGGCCATCGGGGGCGTCCGGCGTGGCCGGCGCGATGGTCGACGTCACCGTGCGGTCGAGGAAGTCTCGATCGTGGCTGACGAGGATAACCGTGCCGCTGAAGCCTGAGACGATCTCCTGCAGAAGGTCGAGCGTCTCGATGTCGAGGTCGTTGGTCGGCTCGTCGAGGATCAAGAGGTTCGAAGGACGCGCCATGATCCGCGCCAGCATCAGCCGGGCACGCTCGCCGCCGGAGAGGTTCTTGATCGGGGTGCGGATCTGCTCCGGCTGGAACAGGAAGTCCTTCATGTAACCCGCGACGTGGCGCTGTTCGCCGTTGACGAGAAGCGTCTCGCCGCGTCCGTCCGTCAGATACTGGGACAGCGTCTCTTCAGGATCGAGATCCTCGCGTTTCTGGTCGAGCGTGGCGATCTCGAGATTCGTGCCAAGCTTCACCGTACCACCGTCCGGCGCAAGCTGTCCGGTCAGCATCTTCAGGAGCGTCGTCTTGCCGGCGCCATTGGGACCGACGAGACCGATGCAATCGCCCCGGTGCACCCGGATGCTGAATGGCGCGACGATGGTGCGCCCTTCATAGCTCTTGGTGATCTGCTCGGCTTCGATGACCAGCTTGCCGGACTCACGCCCTTCCGAAGCCGTCGCCTGCACGCTGCCCTGAGCGCCCTTGTGGCCACGGTAGTCGGCGCGCATCGTCTGCAGTTCGCCCAGGCGGCGCATATTGCGCTTGCGGCGCGCCGTCACGCCGTAGCGCAGCCAGTGCTCTTCTCGTTCGATCGCCTTCCCGAGCTTGTGCTGCTCCAGCTCCTCCGCCTCCAGCACCTCGTCGCGCCAGGCTTCGAAATGCGAGAAACCGCGGTCGAGGCGCCGCGACACGCCGCGGTCGAGCCAGACCGTGGCCGTCGACACCTTTTCGAGGAAGCGCCTGTCGTGGGAGATGAGCACCAGTGCGCTGCGGGTCTTGCGCAGCTCATCTTCCAGCCACTCGATCGTCGGCAGGTCGAGGTGGTTGGTGGGCTCGTCGAGCATCAGGATATCCGGTTCGGGCGCCAACACGCGTGCCAATGCCGCCCGGCGTGCCTCGCCGCCGGAGAGGCGGTTAGGGTCTTCTTCGCCGGTCAGGCCCAGGTGCTCCAGCAGATAGGTGACGCGATAGGCGTCGTCGCCAGGTCCCAGACCGGCCTCGGCATAGGCCTGTACCGTCTGGTAGCTGCCGAAATCCGGGGCCTGCTCGAGATAGCGGATGGTCGCGGACGGATGCCGGAAGACCTCTCCGGATTGTGCCTCCACCATGCCGGCGGCAATCTTCATCATCGTCGACTTGCCGGAGCCGTTGCGGCCCACGAGGCAGATGCGGTCGCCGGGCTCCACCTGCAGGTTTGCCCCCGCCAGAAGCGGAGGGCCGCCAAAGCTGAGGAAGATGTCGTCGAGTTTCAGGATCGGGGGTGCCAAGGATTCAGGCTCCAGTCAGGTCATAGGGGCGGGCCAGGATCATCGCCCTGCCGCGATCGATGGACAGGGAGACGGGGCCTTCGGCAACATTGGATATGGTGCGCGCGGAGCCGAAGGGCAAAGAAAACCCGTCGAGCGGATAGCGGGCATTGGTGATCGTCAGGTTTTCCAGGTCGGAAAATCCGATGACGGAGAACATCGAGCTTCTCGGCACGTCGAGCACCCTGGGTGGTCCAGGTATCAACGGCATGCCTTCCTCGAGGCCGGATGTCAGAAGCACATCGATGCCCTGCTCGGCCAGGCGCAGCGCATGCAGTAAATGCTGAAGCGCATGGTCGCTGCGGTCGCCGCCCAGGGCGCCGGCGAGGATCAGCCGCCGGGCACCCCTCGCCAGGGCCTCTGCCGTTGCGATCTCGCCGTCGGTCTCGTTCTTGGCCGCCGGAAACGGATGTCGTTCCACCTGCGGGAAGGCCTCCATCAGCGCCGGCGGCGTGGAGTCGAAATCCCCCACCCAGAGCTCCGGTTCCACCCCCAGAGGCTCGGCGTGCCGCATGCCGCCGTCGGCGGCGATGAAGCGGCTTTCGGCCAGCGCATGCTGCAATCGATCGGTGAGGATCAGATCCCCGCCGAGCAGGATGGTGAAAGTGGTTTTGATCATGGGAAGCCCATATCGCAAAGCCGGGGCTAAGGGAAAGCCGCTTGCGCCGAGTAAACCGAGCTTTTACGTTGCCGCACCATCGACAGGGGCATCTCATGCAGTTTCAGGGTACGGCAGACTACATCGCGGACAAGGATCTGCTGGTTGCCGTCAATGCGGCCATCCAGCTGGAGCGGCCTTTGCTGGTGAAAGGTGAGCCCGGGACCGGCAAGACGGAGCTTGCCCGGCAGATCGCCTCGGCGCTCGGGCTTCCGCTCATCGAGTGGAACGTCAAGTCCACCACCAAGGCACAGCAGGGGCTCTACGAATACGATGCTGTCTCGCGGCTGCGCGACAGCCAGCTCGGCGACGCCCGCGTCAACGACGTGGGCAACTACATCCGCCAGGGCAAGCTGTGGCAGGCCTTCACGGCGCCGGAGAAGACCGTTCTCCTGATCGACGAGATCGACAAGGCGGACATCGAGTTTCCCAACGACCTGCTGCAGGAACTCGACCGGATGGAATTCCATGTCTATGAGACCGGCGCGACGGTGAGGGCGAAGGTCCGGCCGGTCGTCATCATCACGTCGAACAACGAGAAGGAGCTTCCGGACGCCTTCCTGCGGCGCTGCTTCTTCCACTATATCCGCTTCCCCGATGCCGAAACCCTGGCACAGATCGTCGAGGTCCATCATCCGGGCATCAAGCAGGCGCTCGTCCGCCAGGCGCTGACGCGCTTCTACGAGAT
Source organism: Rhizobium sp. PK7-22 (assembly GCF_056530405.1). Lineage (NCBI taxonomy): Bacteria > Pseudomonadati > Pseudomonadota > Alphaproteobacteria > Hyphomicrobiales > Rhizobiaceae > Rhizobium > Rhizobium sp. PK7-22. The sequence goes on along the minus strand of NZ_CP096514.1, from coordinate 496,593 downwards.
CCGCGAGATGCCGGGGCTGCGCAAGAAGCCCTCAACCTCGGAAGCTCTCGACTGGATCCGGCTGCTGGTCTCCGACGACATCGATCCCGCCGATCTGGGCGCCGACGTCAGGACCGCGCTGCCGAAGCTGCACGGCGCGCTTCTGAAGAACGAGCAGGACGTCCACCTCTTCGAGCGTCTGGCCTTCATGGCGCGCCGCGAGCGTTAGACTCCTCTTTTCTTGACCTTTGCGGCTTCGAAGTTTAATTGAACGCTATTGTGTGGTGATTTGGCCGGCCGGCTTGCAGCCACGTTAAACAAGTCGCTAAAGGGCCGCGCGAGATCCACCTTCACGCGCCGGTTGCGATTTGTTCGTGGCCGGCTTCTTGTTTTGTGAGTGTGCGATGCCGATCAAGATTCCCGATACGCTGCCCGCCTTCGAAACCCTCGTCCAGGAGGGCGTACGGGTGATGACCGAAACGGTCGCCGTGCGACAGGACATCCGCCCGCTGCAGATCGGCCTGCTCAACCTCATGCCCAACAAGATCAAGACCGAGCTGCAGATGGCGCGGCTCGTGGGGGCCTCGCCGCTGCAGGTCGAACTGTCCCTCGTGCGGATCGGCGGGCACAAGGCGAAGAACACCTCGGAAGAACATCTGCTTTCCTTCTACGAGACCTGGGAGGAGGTGAAGCACCGCAAGTACGACGGCTTCATCATCACCGGAGCGCCGGTGGAGACGCTTGCCTACGAGAGCGTCACCTATTGGGACGAGATGCAGCAGATCCTCGACTGGACGACGACGAACGTTCATTCGACGATGAACGTCTGCTGGGGCGCGATGGCGGCGATCTATCACTTCCACGGCGTGCCGAAGCACGAGCTCAAGGAGAAAGCCTTCGGGGTCTACCGTCACCGCAACCTGTGCCCGGCTTCCGTGTTCCTGACCGGCTTCTCCGACGACTTCCAGGTGCCCGTGTCGCGCTGGACCGAGGTGCGGCGCGAGGACATCGACAAGGTGCCGGACCTGAAGATCCTGATGGAATCCGAGGAAATGGGCGTCTGTCTTGTCGAGGAGGCCAACGGGCGCCGCCTCTACATGTTCAACCACGTCGAATATGATTCCACGTCGCTGGCCGAGGAATATTTCCGGGACGTCAATGCGGGCGTGCCGATCAAGCTGCCGCACAATTACTTCCCGCACGACGACACCACGCTGACGCCGCAGAACCGCTGGCGCAGCCATGCGCATCTTCTGTTCGGCAACTGGATCAACGAAATCTACCAGACGACCCCCTACCAGCTGGAGAAGATAGGCTCGGTCTAGGATGCTTCTCCCCTTCTTTCTCAAGCTCAAGGCTGCCAGGCTTCCCGTCACGCTGCGGGAGTATCTGTCGCTGCTGGAGGGGATGAAGCAGGGGCTGGCCGATTTCGACGTCGAGGCCTTCTACTTCCTCGCCCGAACCTGCCTGGTAAAGGACGAGCGGCACATCGACCGGTTCGATCAGGTGTTTGCCGCTCATTTTCGCGGGCTGCAGTCGGTCGGCGGCGAACCGGGCATCGACCCGGTGGCGCTGCCGGAGGAGTGGCTCAGAAAGCTTGCCGAACGCTATCTGAGCGAAGAGGAGAAGCGTCTTGTCGAAGCGCTGGGCGGGTTCGACACGCTGATGGAGACGCTGCGCCAGCGGTTGTCGGAGCAGGACGGTCGCCACCAGGGCGGCTCGAAGTGGATCGGCACCGCCGGAACCTCCCCCTTCGGCGCCTATGGCTACAATCCGGAAGGCGTGCGGATCGGTCAGGACCGCTCCCGCAACCGGCGTGCCGTCAAGGTCTGGGACAGGCGGGAATTTGCCGATCTCGACGACGGCGTCGAACTCGGCACGCGCAACATCAAGATCGCGCTTCGGGGTCTGCGGCGCTGGGTGCGGGAAGGGGCGACGGAGGAATTCGATCTCGACGGCACGATCCAGTCCACCGCGCAGCACGGCTATCTCGACGTCCGGACGCGGCCTGAACGGCGCAATGCGGTCAAGCTCCTGATGTTCTTTGATGTCGGCGGCTCGATGGATGATCACGTGCTGGCGGTGGAGCAGCTGTTTTCGGCCGCCCGGAGCGAGTTTCGCCATCTGGAGCATTTCTACTTCCACAACTGCCTCTACGAGAGCGTCTGGAAGGACAACAGCCGGCGCTCGGAGCGTCTTGCGACGGAGACGGTCATCAACGGCTTCGGCAGCGACTACCGCGTCATCTTCGTCGGCGATGCATCGATGAGCCCCTATGAGATCACCCATGCCGGCGGGTCCGTCGAACACTGGAACAAGGAGCCCGGCGAGCTCTGGATGCGGCGGATGACGGATCATTTCCATCGCTGCGTCTGGCTGAACCCGGTTCCGCAGGCGCACTGGCAGTTCACGCAATCGATCCTCCAGCTGCAGCGGATCGTTTCCGAGCGGATGTTCCCGCTGACGCTCAGCGGTCTGGAGCAGGCGACGCGGGCGCTGAGCCGCTAGCCGCTTTGCCCGTTGCGCATGGCTGCCAAATCGATCAGGTTCAGCCCGCATTGATTTGGAGGTTGAAATGGTCGAGCGCGAAGTTTTCGGGACAACGGCAAAGGGTGAGACCGTCTACCGGGTGACGATCTCCGGCGGCGGTTTGACGGCGCAGGTGATGACCTGGGGCGCGGTCATCCAGGATCTGCGGCTCGATGGCCACCAGCCGCCGCTCGTCCTCGGCTTCGAGGCTTTCGACGACTATCCGAAATATTCGTCCTATTTCGGCGCGACGCCCGGACGCTGCGCCAACCGCATCACCGACGGCCGGTTCGAACTGGACGGCAAGGCCTACCAGCTGGAGCTCAACGAGAAGGGCGTCACCCATCTCCACGGCGGCAGCGACGGCATGGCCAAGCGCAACTGGGAGATCGTCGATCTCGCCGACGACCGGGTGGTGCTGCAGATCGTCGATCCCGACGGCCGGGCCGGCTACCCGGGCAACTGCACGGTGACGGCAACCTATCACCTGCACGGCGAGGGCGTGCTGACGGTGCTCTACGAATCGAGCGCCGACCAGCCGACGCCCTGCAACATCTGCCAGCACACCTATTTCAACCTGGACGGCCGCGATACGGCGCTCGGCCACGACATCATGATCGCGGCGGATGAAATCACCGCCGTCGACGACCGCCAGTGCCCGACGGGCGTGCTCCTGCCGGTGGCCTCGACCGCCTTCGACCTGCGCGAGATGGGGCCGATGGACCGGGAGGAGAATGGCGAACGGGTGCTGTTCGACCACAACTTCTGCCTCTCCGACGAACGCATGGAGAAGCGCTCCGTCGCGCTTGCCCGCAGCACCTATTCCGGCGTCTCGCTGGAGGTGCGCACCACGGAGCCGGGCGTCCAGTTCTACTCGGGCTACAAGCTCGACGTGAAGGTGCCGGGCCACGACGGCCGCCACTACGGCGCCTTCGCCGGCTTCTGCCTGGAAACGCAGATCTGGCCCGACGCCATCAACCACAGCAATTTTCCCGAGGCCGTCCTGCGCCCCGGCGACGTGCTGCGGCAGGAGACGGATTACTGCTTCTCGAAGAGCTGAGACTTTTCTGCAGACCCGCGCCCGGCGAAGGCTGGGCGCTGGTGACGCTTCGGCGTTCGCGTGAATTGCGACGCTTTGGGTGATGTCTGGAACCTGGAAAGAATTGGAGCGGGTGAAGCGATTCGAACGCTCGACCCCAACCTTGGCAAGGTTGTGCTCTACCCCTGAGCTACACCCGCTCATAACCGCGATCCTGGGGTAACGTTGGATCGAGGGCCGACCGTTGTTGCGGCGACGGGCGCTATATGGCTCAAGTGATTTTCGAATGCAACAGGGAAATGAAAGCCGATCGAGAAATTTCTGGCCGCCGAACATGCTGAGGAGCTGGCTGCCCTGAAAATCGTCATGCGGAGACGTCCCGTTCTTCCACCCCACAGCCGTGCATCTGCTTGCGGCAGTGACCACGGCACGGTAAGCCTCGGGTGGCAGCCGATCCCGCCGCAGATTCAGTTGAACCGCGTGGAACCATGAACGACGTTTCTTCCTCTCCCAAGACCCCCGAAGAGCTCTATGCGCTCCTCGATGATCTCGGCGTCTCCTATTCGACGCGGACGCATGCACCGGTGTTCACCGTGGCCGAATCGGTCGGCCTGCGCGACGAGATCCCCGGCGGGCATACCAAGAACCTGTTCGTGAAGGACAAGAAGGACCAGTATTTCGTCCTGACGGTCGAGGAGAATGCGGCCGTGGACCTGAAGACGGTCCACAAGGTGATCGGCGCCGCAAGCCGTGTTTCCTTCGGCAGGCCCGAGAAGATGCTGGAGTATCTCGGCGTCGCGCCGGGATCCGTCACCGTCTTCGGCGCCATCAACGACACGGGCAACAACGTCACCTTCATCCTCGACGAGGACCTGATGCAGAACGAAGTCATCAACGGGCATCCACTGTCCAACGATGCCACCACGTCGATCGAGCGCAACGATCTCCTACGCTTCCTCGAGGCGACAGGTCATACGCCGCTTGTCTTGAAAGTGACCGACTGACATACGATGTTCCCACCCAAGTGAAGCGGGACGACGAGATCCGGAGACATTTCATGAGCGGCACAGACAATCCTTACGACGGTGGCTCCTACGGCGGCCAGATGACGGCCTCGGCGCAGTTCGGCGGTCCGGCAGCGGTGCCGGCTTCGGCGCCGGCGGGCGGCCTCATCAAGGACACCAGCACGGCCGCGTTCGCTGCGGACGTCATGGACGAATCGCGCCGGCAGCCGGTTCTGGTCGATTTCTGGGCGCCCTGGTGCGGCCCCTGCAAGCAGCTGACGCCGATCCTGGAGCGCGTGGTCACGGAAGCGCAGGGGCGCGTCAAGCTCGTCAAGCTCAACATCGACGATCACCCGGCCATCCCGGGCCAGATGGGCGTCCAGTCCATTCCGGCCGTGGTCGCCTTCGTGGATGGCCGTCCGGTCGACGGCTTCATGGGCGCGGTGCCGGAAAGCCAGCTTCGCCAGTTCATCGACAAGGTCGCCGGCCCGCCCGGCGCCGATCAGGCGGCCGAAATCGAAGCGGCGCTCGCCGAAGCGGAAGGCCTGCTGGTGGCTGGCGACGTCCAGGCTGCCGCGCAGCTCTTCGGTGCGGTGCTGCAGGCCGATCCGGAGAATGCCAAGGCGGCTGCCGGCCTGATGCGGTGCATGATCGAACTGGGGGACGCGGCACGCGCCTCGCAGATGCTGCAGTCGCTTCCCGAGGAGATGGCCGCGGATCCTGCCATCCAGGCGGTGGCGCGAAAGCTGGAGCAGTTCGAGGAAGCCCGCAAGCTTGGGGACCCTTCTGCCCTCGAGCATGAGCTCTCGCTCAACCCGGACCATCACGAGACGCGCATGAAGCTTGCCAAGATCCGCAATGCCGAGGGCAAGCGCGACGAAGCGGCGGAGCATCTTCTGATGATCATGCGCAAGGACCGCACGTTCGACGACGATGGTGCACGCCGTCAGCTCTTGGAATTCTTCGAGGCCTGGGGGCCGAAAGATCCGGCCACCGCCACGGCGCGCCGGCGGATGTCCTCTATCCTGTTTGCCTGAGAGCGGGCGCCGAAGGCGGCCTTGCGATCCCCGCAGGCCGCGCCACATTAACTCCACAGACGGCGCCGCCGTGCCGCCTGTAGTCCTGGAGGTTGGGGCCCATGATTGTCGGAAATGCACGATACGTGAAGCGCGAAGACCTGCCGGACACGGTGCGGATGTTCCCCCTTATGGGCGCGCTCCTGCTGCCGGGCGGTCAGTTGCCGCTCAACATCTTCGAGCCCCGCTATCTGGCGATGTTCGACGCGGCCCTTGCGGGAGACCGGCTGATCGGCATCGTCCAGCCCGTCCTGTCCGATCCGGCCGGCTCGACAGCGTCACGGCCGGCCCTCAGCAGCGTCGGCTGCATCGGCCGCATCACCTCTTTTGCCGAAACCGGGGACGGCCGTTATATCGCCTCGCTCAGCGGCGTCTGCCGTGTCCGGTTGCTTGACGAAGCCGGTACCGCGCATCCCTATCGGACGTTCAAGATCGCGCCGCTTCTTGCCGATCTTTCGGCGGAGGACGACGAAGGGTTGGTCGACCGCGCGTCCCTGTTGCGGGTGTTCCGGGCCTATCTGGATGCCAACAAGCTGGAGGCCGACTGGGAAAGCGTCGAGCTTGCCGGCAATCGGACCCTGGTCAATTCGCTGTCGATGATGTCGCCGTTCGGGCCGGCCGAGAAGCAGGCGCTTCTGGAGGCGCCGGACCTCAAGACCCGCGCGGATACCCTGATTGCCATCACCGAGATGCTGCTCGCCCGTGGCGGCGGCGATTCCGACACCGTTCTGCAGTAGCCGCCATGGACGAGCGTATCAGCAAAGTCGACCCGAAACTCCTGGAGCTTCTCGTCTGTCCGCTCACCAAGGCGCGGCTGACGCTCGACCGCGACACGAACGAGCTGATTTCGGAGAAGGCGCGACTGGCCTACCCGATCCGCGACGGCGTCCCGATCATGCTGGTCTCGGAAGCCCGCAAGCTGGAAGGCTGACGGCTCAGATCGCTTCACCGGCCAATAGCTTCGGGCGATCCTCGCCCGAGACCCCGGAGGCCTGCCCGATGAGGTAGGACTTCAGCCCCGGCATGCGTTCCACGAGACCCAGCCCGAAATCGCGCGCGACCCGGATCGGCGTCACGTCGTTGGAGAACAGCCGGTTGAGGACATCGGTGGTCACGCCCATCCGGAAGGTGTCGAAGCGGCGCCACGACTGGTAGCGCTCCAGGACGTTCAGGGCGCCGATGTCGAGGCCGAGACGGTCGGCTTCGACGATGGTTTCGGCAAGTGCTGCCACATCCTTGAAGCCGAGGTTGAGGCCCTGGCCCGAGATCGGGTGGATGCCGTGCGCGGCGTCGCCCGCCAGCGCCAGGCGCGGGGCGACGAAGGCGCGCGACAGGGTCAGGCCGAGCGGGAAGGCCTTGCGGCCGCCGACGACGCTGATCTCGCCCAGCTTGTGCCCGAACCGCCGCTGCAGTTCCGCTTCGAAGACCAGATCGTCGGATGCGACCAGACGCTCGGCATCCGCCGTCCGCTCCGTCCAGACCAGCGACGACCGGTTGCCGGTGAGCGGCAGGATGGCAAAGGGACCGGACGGCAGGAAATGCTCCTCGGCGACGCCATCGTGGGGCCGCGCGTGAGCCACGGTGGTGACGATGCCCGACTGTCCGTAGTCCCAGGTCACCGTCTTGATCCCTGCCATGTCACGCAGCTTGGAGCGAACGCCATCGCAGGCGACGATCAGGCGCGTCTCGACCGTCGTGCCGTCCGAGAGGGCCACGGTGGTGCTGGTGCTTGCGGTGGTGAAGCCGGTGGCGGAGAGGCCATGGCGAATGGGGATGCCGAGCCGTTCGCAAGCGCCGCGGAGCGCCCGGACCATGGCGACGTTCGGGATCATGTGCGCGAAGGGAAGACCTTCCTCGACGGCGCCGTCGAAGGTCAGGAACACGGGACGGACGGGGTCGGAGGTGCGCGAATCGGTAACGATCATGCGGTTGATCGGCTGGGCCTCCGGCGCGATCTCGTCCCAGACGTTGAGAACTTGCAGCATGCGGCTGGCGGCCGCGATGATCGCGGAGGCGCGCTCGTCCTTCTCCCAGACATGCCCGGGCGCTGCTTCCAGGATCTCGACCTTCAGGTGCGGCGCCGACTGCTTCACCGCCACAGCGGCCGACAATCCGACGTAACCGCCACCGACAACCAAAATATCCAGCATTTGCAGGCACTCCCGTGTGACTTGAGAAGTTGACACCGTCCATATAGAGCATCCGGCATCTGCTTCCTATTGCCGGAGACCGCCATAATGTCGCGTCAGCCCCAATCCCAGGCCCCGATGGACCGGTTGCTTTCGACGCTCGACCTCGAGAAGCTCGAGGAAAATCTCTACCGCGGGCTCAGCCCGCAGGTGGGCTGGCAGCGGGTTTTCGGCGGCCAGGTGATCGCCCAGGCTCTGATGGCGGCGCAGCGGACAGTCGACGGCGACCGTTTCGTCCATTCGCTGCACGCCTACTTCATGCGTCCCGGCGATCCTGCGGTGCCGATCATCTATCAGGTGGAGCGGATCCACGATGGATCAAGCTTTGCGACCCGCTGGATCGTTGCCATCCAGCATGGCCGACCGATCTTCTCGATGTCGGCCTCCTTCCAGGTGGAGGAGGACGGGTTTGAGCACCAGGTGCCGATGCCGCCGGTGACGCCGCCGGAGGACCTGATGGGGGAGAAGGAGTTCGAGGAGCTCTTCCTGGCGCAGGCGCCGGCGGCCGTCCGCAAATACTGGAACCAGGATCGGCCGATCGAGATCCGGCCGGTGTCGCTGGTGCATTATCTCAGCAAGGAAAAGCTGGAGCCACGGCAGGACATCTGGGTCAGGGCCGTCGGCGCAGTGCCGTCTGAGCGACACTACCAGGCCTGTGTCCTCGCCTATCTCTCGGATATGACGCTTCTCGACACCTCCCTCTATGCCCATGGAACCTCGATCTTCGATCCCAAGCTGCAGGTGGCCAGCCTCGACCATGCCATGTGGTTCCACCGGCCCTGCACCCTGGATGACTGGCTGCTCTACACGCAGGACAGTCCGAGCTCGTCCGGTTCTCGCGGGATGACGCGCGGCAGCCTCTACACGCGCTCCGGAACGCTGATCGCCTCTGTTGCCCAGGAAGGGTTGATCCGTAAACGGGCAGATGAATAATTATTCGGCATTCTCGAATATTTGCCTACATTTTGGTCTGGCGGCGGAATTTATGCTGCCTCCGGTTTAGGCTTTTCCCCGAAAACCTACGTGTTTCAACTATTTATTAGTGCATCTCCAATCTGGCACGCCCTTTGTATGTATGGAACGAGTCGCTGTCGTGATCAGCCAGCGATCAGGGAAGTCGGCTCCGGCCGAGTCAACAAAGGATGGGACGCCAGATGAAAATCGTGATGGCCATAATCAAGCCGTTCAAGCTGGATGAGGTGCGCGAAGCCCTTACCGCGGTCGGTATCCAGGGCCTCACCGTAACCGAGGTCAAAGGCTACGGTCGGCAGAAGGGACACACCGAAATCTACCGCGGCACCGAATATGCGGTGAGTTTTCTGCCAAAGCTGAAGATCGAAATCGCCGTGGCCACGGATCTGGTCGAAAAGGCCGTCGATGCGATCGCCACCGCTGCCAAGACCGGCCAGATCGGTGACGGCAAGATCTTCGTCTATTCGATCGAGCAGGCCGTGCGCATCCGGACCGGCGAGACCAACACAGAAGCGCTTTAACGGCTGATTGGGGAGCTACCAATGCAATTTTCAAGAGTTTCAACCTCGTTCGGACGTTTGAGTGCTGCCACCGCAGCCCTGCTTTCGCCCGTCGTCGCCTTCGCGCAGGACGCAGCCGCGCCCGCCGCCGAGGCTGTTGCCGCCGCACCGGTTCCGGACAAGGGCGATACCGCCTTCATGTTCCTGTGCACGATCCTCGTCCTGTTCATGCTGATGCCGGGACTGGGCCTGTTCTACGGCGGTCTCGTCCGCGCGAAGAACATGCTGTCCGTTCTGATGCAGTGCACGGTCGTCGGCGCATCGATGATGCTCGTCTGGGTCATCTACGGCTATTCCTTTGCCTTCGGCGGCTCGGAAAACGCCTATTTCGGCGGAACCGCCAAGCTCTTCCTCTCGGGCATCACGATGGACTCGACGGCTGCAACCTTCTCGGATGCGGTCATTCCTGAGTACATCTTCATGCTGTTCCAGATGACGTTTGCGGCGCTGACGCCGGCGCTGATCGTCGGTGCCTTCGCGGAGCGCATCAAGTTCTCCGCAGCGCTCTTGTTCTGCATCCTGTGGGCAACCTTCGTCTACTTCCCGATCGCCCACATGGTCTGGGATGCCAATGGCCTGCTGTTTGCCATGGGCGCCCTCGATTTTGCCGGCGGGACGGTCGTGCACATCAATGCCGGCGTTGCCGGTCTGATCGGCGCCATCATGATCGGCAAGCGCACCGGTTTCGGCAAGGACATGATGGCACCGCACTCGATGACGCTGACGCTCGTCGGCGCTGCCATGCTCTGGGTGGGCTGGTTCGGCTTCAACGCCGGTTCCAACCTCGAAGCCTCGGGCGGTGCGATGCTGGCCACCGTCAACACCTTCATCGCGACGGCCGCCGCCATCGTGTCCTGGTGCATCGTCGAGAGCTTCACGCGCGGCAAAGCCTCCATGCTCGGCGCCGCATCCGGCATGATCGCCGGCCTCGTTGCCATCACCCCGGCGGCCGGTATCGCCGGTCCGATGGGTGCCATCGTCATGGGTCTCCTGGTCTCGCCGCTGTGCTACTTCTTCATCGCCGTGATCAAGAACAAGTTCGGCTATGACGATACGGCAGACGTCTTCGGCGTCCACGGCATTGGCGGCTTCTTCGGCGCGCTTGCCACCGGCATCTTCGCCTCCTCGTCGCTCGGCGGCATCGGTTACGCCGACGGCGTCACGATGGGTGGTCAGTTCATGACGCAGCTCACCGCCGTCGTCATCACCATCGTCTGGTGCGGTGTCGTCTCGGCGATCCTCTACAAGGTCGTCGATGTCATCGTCGGCCTGCGGGTCCCGGTCGAAGCGGAACGCGAAGGCCTCGATCTCGCATCGCACGGCGAAGCGGCCTACCACTCCTGATGCCAGCCCGGGGGCGGCGCAAGCCGTCCCAGGACCAACCATCGGGGTCAGCTCTTGGCCGATCAATCAATGCCTGGGCGTTCAGCCCGGGCATTTTTGTATGCGCGGCGACCTGCAGCGTCGAATGTGGTTAAAGCCGCGTTAACCAACCGCGCGTTACCTTGCCGCCACGATGGCGACGTGCGTGCTCCTGCGACCGTCACTGTTTTCAGACGTTAAACGGCGGGCAGAGCAATGGGCAGAAGCAATTCGGCAGCGATGGGCAATGGGTCGGCCAAGGCCATGCTGACGGCCTTCATCGTTCGACAGGCCCTGGCGCTTGCAGGCTTTGCGATCTTCCTCGGGCTGGCACTGGCCGTTGCCGCGCTGGCCACCTGGAACGTCGCGGATCCGAGCTTCTCCTACGCCACCGACAATGAGCCCAGCAACCTGCTCGGCCATGCGGGTGCCGCGTTCGCCGACCTGATGATGCAGTTCCTCGGGCTCTCCAGCCTCGTCGCGCTGCTGCCGCTGCTGGCCGTGGCACTGGCGCTGATCTCCGGCCGCCGGTTCAACCGAACACCGGCGCGGCTTGCCGCGTGGGGCGGCGGCACGCTGCTGGCCTCGGCCTCGCTCGGCTGCTTTCCCGCCCCCTTCACCTGGCCGATCCCGAACGGAATCGGTGGTGTCATCGGCGACATGATCCTGCGGTTCCCCGCCCTCTTCGTCGGCGCCTATCCGACCGGCATGCTAGCAACGATCCTCGGTATCGTGTTCGCGGTTCCGGCCGTCTGGCTGCTGCTCTTTGCCTCCGGCCTCGTCGGTGACGCCTTCGAGGACCACGAGGACGAGGAGCGCATGCCGGTCGCGGTGCCAGCGGCGCGGGGTCGCCCGGCTCTCGACGACGAGGAAGACGACGACGACAGCACATTTGCCGGCTTCCTGGCGCTGGGCGCGTTGGCGCACTACTGGTACATCGCCCAGGCCCGCACGCGGCGGCTGTTCGGGATCAAGCGGACCTCGCGCGATACCTTCGACCAGCCCTATGATTTCAACGATGACGAATTCGGGACGCTGAACGAGCCGGTGCGGCCGAAGGCCGCCTCTGCGGGACAGCGGGTCGAGCCTTCCCTTGATGGGCCGACCGAAGGGTCAAGCCGGCGGTCCATCTTCGCGCCGCCCATGGCGCATGACGATGATGACTTCGACGACGTGGTCCGCCCTGCCGGCATCCTGCCGGAGGATGAGGATGACGACGTGGCTTTCGCCGTGTCACGACCGGCAGCGCCTGCCGGCGCCCGGTCTCAGCCGCGGGTCATTGCACCGCCGCCGCCGCCGAAGCCCAGCGCCCGTGTCGCCCGCGACGCGCAGGGCTCGTTCATCGATCGGGACGGCTTCCAGCTGCCTTCCGTCCACCTCCTCGCCGAGCCCAAGGCGGTTGCGCGCGACGCGACCCTGTCGGGGGATGTCCTGGAGCAGAATGCCCGCATGCTGGAAGGCGTGCTGGAGGATTTCGGCGTCAAGGGCGAGATCATCCACGTTCGTCCCGGCCCGGTCGTGACACTCTACGAGCTGGAACCGGCACCCGGCATCAAGTCATCGCGGGTCATCGGTCTGGCGGACGATATTGCCCGCTCGATGAGCGCGATCGCCGCCCGCGTGGCCGTCGTTCCGGGACGCAATGCGATCGGCATCGAACTGCCGAACCGCACGCGCGAGACCGTCTACCTGCGCGAGATGATCGGCAGCAAGGATTTCGAGAACAGCAAGGCAAAGCTTGCCATGGCGCTCGGCAAGACCATCGGCGGCGAGCCGGTGGTGGCCGATCTCTCCAAGATGCCGCATCTTCTTGTCGCCGGCACCACCGGCTCCGGTAAATCCGTCGCCATCAACACCATGATCCTCTCGCTTCTCTATCGCTACACGCCGGAGAAGTGCCGCCTGATCATGATCGACCCGAAGATGCTCGAACTCTCGGTCTACGATGGCATCCCGCACCTCCTGTCCCCCGTCGTAACCGACCCGAAGAAGGCCGTGGTCGCGCTGAAGTGGACGGTGCGCGAGATGGAGGAGCGCTACAAGAAGATGTCGAAGATCGGCGTGCGCAACATCGACGGCTTCAACAGCCGCGTCGAGCAGGCCATCGCCAAGGGCGAGGTGCTGACCCGCACGGTGCAGACCGGCTTCGACCGCCAGACGGGCGAGGCGATGTACGAGACCGAGGAATTCGATCTGCAGCCGATCCCCTACATCGTCGTCATCATCGACGAGATGGCCGACCTGATGATGGTCGCCGGCAAGGATATCGAAGGCGCGGTGCAGCGGCTGGCGCAGATGGCCCGTGCGGCAGGCATCCACGTCATCATGGCGACCCAGCGTCCGTCGGTCGACGTCATCACCGGCACGATCAAGGCGAACTTCCCGACCCGCATCTCCTTCCAGGTGACGTCGAAGATCGACAGTCGCACGATCCTCGGCGAACAGGGCGCCGAGCAGCTGCTCGGCATGGGCGACATGCTCTACATGGCCGGCGGCGGCCGCATCCAGCGCGTCCACGGGCCGTTCGTGTCCGACACCGAAGTCGAGGAGATCGTTGCCTATCTGAAAACGCAAGGATCGCCGCAATACCTGGAAGCGATCACGGCGGACGATGACGAGGAGAACGACGGCGGCGGCCCGGCCGGCACGTCCAATCTTTCGGACTCCGAAGATCCCTATGACCAGGCGGTGGCGATCGTGCTGCGCGATGGGAAGGCTTCGACCTCCTATATCCAGAGGCGGCTCGGCATCGGATATAACCGCGCCGCGTCACTGATCGAGCGGATGGAAAAGGAAGGGCTGATCGGCGCGGCCAACCACGCCGGCAAGCGCGAAATCCTCGTGCCCACGGAAGGCGACATTCTGGAACGCTAGACAAGCATTGCGCGTTGGCCATCAAGCTGCCGCGTTTTGTTTCCACGAAGCGGTGGAAGGAGACAGAAGACGATGATGAAAAAGACTGCCAACTCCCCCTGGACAGGCTCCCTCAGCCGCCGAGGCTTTTCTGTCGGACTGATCGGCCTTGCGGCCTCTGCCGTGCTGCCGGCTCCCGTCTTTGCGCAGGCCGGATCGGCCGCGGCGCAGAAGATCGCCGACCATTTCTCGTCGGTCAAAACGATGATGGGCGAATTCGTCCAGTTCGGCCCGCGCGGCGAGCAGACCGGCGGAAAGTTCTTCATCGAGCGACCCGGCAAGCTGCGCTTCAATTTTGAAGACCCCTCGCCGATCCGCGTCATAGCCGACGGATCCAATGTGGTCATCGGCAATACGAAGCTGAAGACCTGGGATCTCTACCCGCTGTCGAAGACGCCCCTCAGCCTGCTCCTGGCGGAGCGGATCGACTTGACGGACGAAACGGTCAGAAGCGTTCGCGAGGAGCCGGATCTGACCACGATCGTGCTCGGCAACCGGACGGTGTTTGGTGATTCCACCATCACCATGATGTTTGACACCAAGACCTTTGAACTGCGCCAGTGGACGATCACCGATGCGCAGAACAAGGACACCTCGGTGATGATCTACAACGTCAAGAACGGTGTCGGCTTCGACGAACGGGTGTTCCGCATCCCCTATGATGAAGTCCGCAAGATCTAGTCGCTACGAACTGGCAAGGGACCCACGCGGGTCCCTTTTCTACTTCACCAGCCGCGAAAAATTGCCTACACCTCCGGCACCTGCCTGAGGACCCTCCATGACATTCTCCATCACCACCTGGAACATCAATTCGGTGCGGCTGCGCATGCCCATCGTCGAGCAGTTCATCGTGCGCCACCAGCCGGACATCCTGTGCCTTCAGGAGATCAAGTGCCAGGAGCACGAGTTCCCGCTGCAGCCGCTCAAGGACCTTGGTTACCAGCACATCATCATCCACGGGCAGAAGGGCTATCACGGCGTTGCCATAGCTTCGCGCGTGCCGCTGACCGAAGACCACCGGCAGAACTACTGCGGCGTCGGCGATGCCCGCCATATCTCGGCGATCTTCGAGCGCGGCTCGCGGCGGATCAGGATCCACAATTTCTACGTCCCGGCCGGCGGCGACGAGCCGGACCGGACCGTCAATCCGAAGTTCGGACACAAGCTTGATTTCATCGAGGAGATGAAGGGGCTGAAGGCGGATGCGATGCCGGGCATTGCCTCCGTCCTGGTCGGTGACCTGAACATCGCGCCGCTCGAGCACGACGTCTGGTCGCACAAGAAGATGCTGAAGGTCGTCAGCCACACGCCGGTGGAAACCGATGCCATGCTCGAGATCATGGCAAAGGGCAACTGGCTGGACCTGATGCGCCAGCATGTGCCGGTCGAGGAGAAGCTCTACACCTGGTGGAGCTACCGTGCCAAGGACTGGGAGGCTGCCGATCGGGGCCGGCGGCTCGACCACATCTGGTCGTCGCAGGATCTTGGATCGTTTCTCGATCGCATCGATGTTCTGAAGGAAGCGCGCGGCTGGAACCAGCCGTCGGACCACGTTCCGGTCACGGCGGTCTTCAAGTTCTAGGCTGCACGTAAGCCGGATTTAGCTGAACCGGCCTTGCATCCCGGCGGCGGCGCTGGCCAGGGATGCTATATTGTCGCGGATGCGGCTTTCCACCAGCTGCCCCACCCGTGGATATTCCTCCAGAAGCCGGTGAAACAGGCCGCGGGTGATACGCAGGACCTCTGAGTCCTCCAGCGCAATGGCGGTGAACTTCCGCTCCACCATGGTCACCAGTGCCAACTCGGACAGAAAGGTACCCGGCGTTGCGACCGTCTCGAGGCGTCGGGCACCCTCCCTCGTCGAGATGACCAGTTCGAACGCGCCCTTCGAGACGATGAAGGCGGATTCAGCCGGCGAGGCTTCTCGAAACAGCTCCTGCCCGGCGGCCACGCCCCGCCGTTCCGCCCCAAAGGCAAGCAACCGCAGCTGGTCCTCGTTCAATTCCCTGAACAGGGGCACCTGGGCGAAGAGGCGGATGTCGTCTTTGAGGGACATAGCGTGACCTTAGGGTACGATCTTGTAGCCGCCGTTCTCGGTGACGAGAATCTCGGCGCTGGACGGGTCGCGCTCGATCTTCTGGCGAAGCCGGTAGACATGGGTTTCGAGCGTATGGGTCGTGACGCCGGAGTTGTAGCCCCAGACCTCTTCGAGAAGGACGTCGCGGGTGACGACCTTCTGGTCGGCGCGGTAGAGGTAGCGGATGATGGCCGATTCCTTCTCCGTCAGGCGGATCTTCTTGCCATCGTCGGTCGTCAGAAGTTTCTGGCTGGGCTTGAAGATATAGGGACCGACGGTGAAGGTGGCATCCTCGCTCTGTTCGTACTGGCGCAGCTGCGCACGGATACGGGCCAGAAGCACGGCGAACCGGAACGGCTTGGTGATATAGTCGTTGGCGCCCGCCTCAAGGCCGAGGATCGTATCGGAATCGGTGTCATGGCCGGTCAGCATGATGATCGGCGCCTTGAAACCGTTCTTGCGCAGAAGCTTCACGGCCTCGCGGCCATCCATGTCCGGCAGTCCGACGTCCATGATCAGCAGATCCACCTGAGTGGCCTTCGCCACCTGCATTGCCTTGGTGGCGTTCGCCTCCTGCAACAGCGAGAACTCTTCATAAAGCGACAGTTGCTCCATCAGCGTTTCACGCAGATCGTCGTCGTCGTCCACCAGCAATATCGTGCGCGCTGCCATATGTTCTTGCCTCTTGTTCTGCCTCGCCCCTACCTCGTCTACGACGCGGGAGGGCAATCGGTTCAGGCACTTGATCTAAGTCGCATCGTGCTATGATTTCAAACCAAATCATCTTTAATGCAACAACTCGTGAGGAAAATGGCGAATTTACGCAGATCGGCGGGCAAATCGAAGGTTGCAGTCACCGTACGGTCAGCCCCCGGCAATGCCTGCCGCGGCATCGTCTCCTTCGGCGGCATCACTGTTCCAGCAGCGCTCGGACGCGCCGGCCGCACGGCCTTCAAGCGGGAAGGTGACGGCGCTACGCCGATCGGCGCCATGCACCTGCTATCCGGTTTTACCCGCGGAGATCGCGTCAGGGCTCTCCGGACCCCCCTGCCCATGCGGCGCATCACCAGCGGCATGCTCTGGTGTGATCAGCCGGAACATCCAAGTTACAACCGCCTGGTGCGCGCTCCGTTCCGGCCCAGTCACGAAGAGATGTTGCGCCAGGATGGTGTCTACGACATCTGCCTCGTTCTGAATTGGAACATCACCTCGCGCCGCCGCTACCGCGGCTCTGCCATCTTCTTCCACCTGATCAAGCCGGGCTACACCCCGACGGCGGGCTGTGTCGCAATCAGTCTCAGGGACATGCGGCGGCTGCTGCCGTTCCTGCGTAGGGGAACGATCGTGCGGGTGCTTTAGCAGGTCAATTGGACGGTGGTGTCGCATAGCCGTAACGGTTGGGTCCTAGTGTAGGCCTGTAGATCCAACCCATCAGCAGGAGGCTGCCATGACCGAAGAACACTGTCCGAAGATGTTCCCGACCACCCAGTTGGAAGAGGCGGATGGGGACGGCCACAATTTCAGCGCCAACGATACAATGGGCGAAATCATCAGCCGCCGTTTCTCGCGCCGCAACTTTCTGCAGGGTTCGCTGGCCGTTTCCGCGATTGCCGCGACGGTCAGTCCGCTTGCGCTGATGACCGCCGAAAAGGCGAGAGCCGCCGGTGGCTCGGCCTTCTCCTTCGCGGAGGTGGAAGCCGGTGTCGACGCCAACCATCACGTCGCGGAAGGCTATGACGCCGACGTGCTGCTGCGATGGGGCGATGGCCTGTTTGCCGATTCCCCGGAGTTCGATCCGAGGAACCAGACTGCGGACGCACAGGCCAAGCAGTTCGGCTACAACAACGACTATGTCGGCTTCATCCCCCTCGAGGGCGCGGCCGATCACGGCATGCTCGTCGTCAACCACGAATACACCAACCCGCATCTGATGTTCCCGGGCCTCGTCACGCTTGTCGACGGCAAGGTGGAGCAGGGCCCGCTCAGCAAGGAGCAGGTCGATGTCGAGATGGCGGCGCACGGCGGCACCATCGTCGAGATCCGCCGGGTGGACGGCAAGTGGCAGGTGGTCCGCGACGGCGCCAACAACCGCCGCATCACCGTCAACACCGAGATGCAGCTCACCGGTCCGGCTGCGGGCCATGACCGCCTCAAGACCTCCGCCGACAGTACCGGCACCAAGGTCATCGGCACCGTCAACAACTGCGCCGGCGGCGTGACGCCCTGGGGCACCTACATCATGGCCGAGGAAAACTTCCACGGCTACTTCATGGGCGACCTGCCGGCCGATCACGCGGAAGCCGCCAACTACGAACGCTACGGCGTGCCGGAGGGCAGCTACGAGTGGGGCCGCTTCTACGACCGCTTCGATCTCTCCAAGGAGCCGAACGAGCCGAACCGCTTCGGCTGGGTCGTCGAGGTGGACGTCATGGATCCGACCTCGACGCCGAAGAAGCGCACCGCGCTCGGCCGCACCAAGCACGAGGGTGCCGAGTCGATCGTTGCGAAGAA
Source organism: Rhizobium sp. PK7-22 (assembly GCF_056530405.1). Taxonomy (NCBI): domain Bacteria; kingdom Pseudomonadati; phylum Pseudomonadota; class Alphaproteobacteria; order Hyphomicrobiales; family Rhizobiaceae; genus Rhizobium; species Rhizobium sp. PK7-22. The sequence goes on along the minus strand of NZ_CP096514.1, from coordinate 478,382 downwards.
CGGCAAGGTCGTCTTCTATCTCGGCGACGACGAGCGTTTCGACTATGTCTACAAGTTCGTCACCGAAGGCACCTATAACGCCGACGATCGCGCCGCCAACATGGACCTGCTCGACGCCGGCACGCTCTACGTGGCGAAGTTCGAAGAGGACGGCACCATGGAATGGCTGCCGCTCGTCCACGGCCAAGGCCCGCTGACGGAGGCCAACGGTTTCGCCAGCCAGGCGGACGTGCTCATCGAGACGCGCCGCGCCGGCGACGCGCTCGGCGCCACGAAGATGGACCGCCCGGAGGATGTCGAACCCAACGGTGTGAACGGCAAGGTCTACGTGATGCTGACCAACAACACGCGGCGCAAGGCAGACCAGGTCGATGCCGCCAACCCGCGTGCGGAGAATGCCTTCGGACACATCATCGAGATCTCGGAAGCCGATGGCGACTTTGCCGCCACCTCCGGCACCTGGGAAGTGCTGCTCAAGTGCGGTGACCCATCGGTTGCCGAAGTTGGCGCTACCTTCTCGACGGAAACGACGAAGAACGGCTGGTTCGGCATGCCCGATAACTGCGCCGTCGATTCGGCCGGCCGCCTGTGGGTCTCGACCGACGGCAACAGCAACAAGGCGACCGGTCGCACCGACGGTCTCTGGGCCGTGGATACGGAGGGCGACGCCCGCGCGACGTCCAAGCTGTTCTTCCGGGTTCCGGTCGGTGCCGAAATGTGCGGTCCGCTGTTCACGCCCGATGACGAGACGGCGTTCGTTGCCGTGCAGCATCCGGCCGACGGCGGCGAGGACTGGGATGGCCACGGCCGTCCGTCCTACTACGAGGACCTGTCGACCCGCTGGCCGGACTTCAAGGACGACATGCCGGTTCGGCCTTCCGTCGTGGCGATCACCAAGATCGGCGGCGGCAAGATCGCCGTCTGATCCGAGAATGAAGCAGAAAACGGAGCTCCGCGTCGACGCGGGGCTCCTTTACCGCAGCATGCGTGGCGTCAGGAAGTCGGCGAGAATGCCGGAGCCGGGTTCGACGCTTGACCAGTCAGCGACAGCAAAATCGATCACTGCCAAGGCGCCGGTCGGAAATTTCCCGGCCATCGCCCCGTGCGACTGTCCTTCGCCGACCAGCATCAGCGCCAGCTCCTGCAGGCCCGGATTGTGGCCGATGATCAGCACCGTATCGGCCTCCGCTTCCGTCTCGCGCAGAACCTCCAGCATCTGCGTTGCGGCTGCGTCGTAGAGCGCTGGCGTAACGCGGCTTGCTACTGTACCCGGCAGCCGGCTCTTCACCAGGTCCCAGGTCTCCTGCGTCCGTCTTGCGTCGGAAACGATCGCCAGATCGGGAACGAGGTGCTCGCGCGCCATGTGGTTGCCCATGGCCGGCGCCGCCTTCTCTCCTCGTTCGGCAAGAGGTCTCGCGTGATCCGGCACGTCCTCCGGCCAGGCGGACTTCGCGTGCCGCAGGAGCAGCAGTCGTCGCTGGCGCGGTGGCGCTTTTCTGTCCGCGTAATCTGCCATGATGTCGCCTCCGCGTGTTTTCGCGATTCTAACATGGAGCGGCGTCATCCGCAGGTTCAACCATTCCTGAGCAATGCGTCCGGACAGAGCTCCAACGCAAGATGCCGCCGGCAGGGCCGACGGCATCTTCAAGTCAGCAACATCAGGTCAGAATGGCTACTTCCACTCGCGGATATCGACGAAATGGCCGGCGACAGCAGCGGCTGCCGCCATCGCAGGCGAAACGAGATGCGTGCGGCCCTTGTAGCCCTGGCGGCCCTCGAAGTTGCGGTTGGAAGTCGAGGCGCAGCGCTCCTCGGGCTTCAACCGGTCGTCGTTCATGGCCAGGCACATGGAGCATCCAGGTTCGCGCCATTCGAAGCCGGCGTCGAGGAAGATCCTGTCCAGGCCTTCGGCCTCGGCTTGTTCCTTGACGAGGCCGGAGCCTGGAACGACCATGGCCGAGACGGTGGGGGCGATCGTGCGGCCTTCGACGACCTTGGCGGCTGCGCGCAGATCCTCGATGCGGCCGTTGGTGCAGGAGCCGATGAAGACCCGGTCGATGGCGATGTCGGTGATCTTCGTGCCCGGCTTCAGGCCCATGTAGTCGAGCGCGCGCCATTTCGACGTCCGCTTGTTCTCGTCCTGGATCTCGTCCGGGTTGGGCACGGCGCCCTGCACCGAGATAACATCTTCCGGGGACGAGCCCCAGGAGACGATCGGCGGCAGGTTGGCCGCGTCGAGCACGATCACCTTGTCGAAATGCGCGCCCTCGTCCGTGTGCAGGCCCTTCCAGTAGTCGAGCGCCATGTCCCAGGCCGTGCCCCTGGGTGCCCGCGGCTTGTCCTTGATGTATTCGAAGGTCTTTTCATCCGGAGCGATCAGGCCGGCGCGGGCGCCGCCCTCGATCGTCATGTTGCAGACGGTCATGCGGCCTTCCATCGACAGGGCGCGGATCGCCTCGCCGGCGAATTCGATGACGTGGCCGGTGCCTCCGGCGGTGCCGATCTCGCCGATGATGGCGAGGATGATGTCCTTGGCGGTGACGCCCGGCGGCAGCTGGCCGTCGACACGCACCAGCATGTTCTTCGCCTTCTTCTGCACCAGCGTCTGGGTTGCGAGCACATGCTCGACCTCGGACGTGCCGATGCCATGCGCCAGCGCCCCAAAGGCGCCATGGGTCGAGGTGTGGCTGTCGCCGCAGACGATCGTCATGCCGGGGAGCGTGAATCCCTGTTCCGGGCCGACGATGTGGACGATGCCCTGACGCTTGTCCTTCTCGGAGTAGTATTCGACGCCGAAGTCGAGGGCGTTCTGGGCGAGCGCCTCCACCTGGATGCGGCTTTCCTCGTTCTTGATGCCGATATGGCGGTCAGGCGTCGTCGGTACGTTGTGGTCGACGACGGCGAGCGTCTTCTGCGGCGCACGGACCGTGCGGCCGGCCAGCCGCAGACCCTCGAAGGCCTGCGGGCTCGTCACCTCATGGACGAGGTGACGGTCGATGTAGAGGAGACAGGTGCCGTTGTCGTCGCTGACGACGTGGTCGTCCCAGATCTTGTCGTAGAGGGTGCGGGGTGCGCTCATGGCTGCCATCCATTGGAACTGTTCATGCGGGGAATAGGCCGGCACGTATCGCTGCCGGTGCGATTTGGATCAGCTCAGCGAAGTCGGCTGTTCAGAGCGCCGGAAATGCGCGCGAAGAAGCGTGCCGGCAGACGCTTGTGGTCCTGCAGCACGATGAACTGGTTCGCGAGGCATCCGAATTTCGATCCCATGGCGTGGTTATTAGCAGTTTTGCGACGCCCGTTCAATATCGATGGATGGCCGCCGGTCCCTCAGCGGGGACCGGCGAGGCGGCTGGACAAAAGCTGGTCCAGCGACAGCCGCCCCGGCCCGCGGGCGACGATCAGCAACAGGCAGGCGGCCCAGGTGCCGTGTGTCGGCCAGGCGCCGGGATAGACGAAGATCTGGATCACCAGCGTCATGGCCAGCAGCCCCAGCGCCGCCAGCCGGCTGCCGAGGCCGATCACCAGCAGCACCGGCAGAAGATGCTCGGCCAGTGTCGCCAGATGGGCGGCGATCACCGGGTTGACCAGCGGCAGCGCATATTCGTGCTCGAACAGGTAGACGGCATTTTCGGAGACACGCCAGCCGTCGAGCTTCGTCTGCCCGGAGTTCCAGAAGACGGCGGCGATCGAAAGGCGCGCGACGATCGCGATCAGATCATGCGGAATGCGCTCCAGCAGGGCGATGCCGTCCTGCAGGCGGCGGGACAGGCTGTTGTCGGCCGGAACGGCAAACGGGCTGCTCATGGCTGCTCTCCCTCTTGTGTCTGAATGGCTGAAAAGGCGCCGGCGCCCAGTGCACCGGCCAGATTGGCGGATAGGTCAAAACCACTATCGGCCGCCATCGCAGCTTCCGCCGCGGCCGCCAGCGTCTCGCCCGCCGCGAGCGCGTCAAGGAAGACGGCACCGCCGGGCGGCAGCCGCAGGACCTCGACAACCAGATGCGGCCGCACCACCAGCGCATCCTCCGGGCTCCAGTCGGCAATCTCCGCTGCCGGCAGCTCACCGGCATTCATCGCCCAGATGGTGACCATCGGGAAGGAGGAGCGCAGGATGGCTGCGGATGGGTGGAGGGTGAAGCGGAGATCGGCGAGACGTTCCGGCGCAATCGCCGCAAGTCCGGCCGGATCGAACGGCGCCACATCGGCGGCGTGATAGGCGCGGCCGCGGGCAATCTCCAGCCGCATCACATCGGCCAGATACGGCACCGTCTGAGCAGGGGGAAATCCCGCTGCAAAGTCGGGGAGATCGTCGCCATAGAGAAAGAGGAGCGGCGAGCGTGGCGGATTGGCCCGGATGTAGATGTCGGCCATCGCCGCGAAGAAGTCTTCGCCGACGATATTTTCGGCAGCCGGAAAGCGGCTCGCCAGCGCCCGGCGCAGGCCGATCATCACGTTGTTGCGGTAGACATTGTAGCGCGCCTTTGGCTGTGGCGAATTCCACGACGTCAGTCCCTCCGGCAGCGCGCTGTCCGGCGTCATCAGCGCTGCCGCAAATCTCTGCTGCATGGTGGGCATGATCGCCTCCTAAGCTGCCAGCGCCGACCGGCGCAGGATGACTTCCGCAGCCTCGGCTTCAGACCGCAGCACCGGCCACTCCGGCACGTCATTGTCCCATTCGATCAGCGTCGGCACGGGGCCGATGCGGGCGATGACGTCCGCGTAGAGCGCCCAGACCGGGTCGCGCACCGGCGTATCGTGGGAATCGATCAGCAGCGGCGCGCCGAGATCGTCGCAGGTTTCCGAATGCCCGCCGAGGTGGATCTCGCGCACGTGGCGGATTGGAAAGCGCGCCAGATAGCTTCGTGGATCGGTATTGTGGTTGGTCGAGGCGACGAAGACATTGTTGATGTCCAGCAGCAGGCCACAGCCGCTCCGCTTCACCACCTCGTCGAGGAAGTCGGTCTCATCGAAGGTGCTTTCGTCAAACAGCAGGTAGGTCGCGGGGTTTTCGAGCAGCATCTGCCGTCCCAGCACCGTCTGCACCTCGTCGATGTGCCGGCACACCTGGTAGAGCGTCTCCTCGGTGTAGGGAAGTGGAAGAAGGTCGTTCAGGAACGCCGTGTCGTGGGTGGACCAGGCCAGATGCTCGGAAAAGCTCTCCGGCTGATAACGATCGCAGACGGCCTTCAGTCGCCGCAGGTGATCCTGGTCGAGCGGCTGCAGCGAGCCGATCGACAGGCCGACGCCGTGGATAGACAGGGCATAGTTCTCCCTTAGCCGGCTAAGCTGCGCGTGCGGTGGTCCGCCGGCGCCCATGTAGTTCTCTGCATGAACCTCGAAGAAGCCCATTGGCTGCCGCTCGGCATCGATCATGGGAAAATGCTCGGGCTTGAAGCCCACGCCCGCACGGGCGGGAAGCTGCGATGCTTTCATGACGCTTCTCCAGAGGTAATGGGGCGCCGCATCCGTTGCGGCGCCGCAGATCGTCAGGTTGTGGATCAGGCCGGAGCCGGACCGGCTTCCAGCATGCCATGGCCGTTCGGCGTCATCATCGCCTGGCAGGTGCCGGTCGGCACGAGCTTCCAGGCATTCTGCTGGTAGTCGACGGTGGAGGTGCCGGCGCAGGTCGTGCCGGGGCCGGCGGCGCAATCGTTCTGGCCCTTGAGGGCAACGCCGTAGCACTTCTCCTTGCCCGCTTCCTGGGCAAAGGCAGGAGATGCGATCGACGCGAGTGCCGAGGTGACGGATGCCGCAATGGCGAGTGAAAGGATGCTGGTCTTCATGTTGGGTCTCCCTGGTAAGCAAACCGTCTTGGCTTGCATGGTGCCCTACGCCGGCGAGCGAAGCGACGTTACAGAGCCCCGGAAATTTTCGCGGATGACCCATGGGCGCCGTCTTCGAATTTGTCTGGACGGTCCGGCTGCATGCTTTATCCTGAGGAAGACGCCCGGCGGGCGCGGAAAATTGTCATGCAGGTGTAACGATCGGCCAATTGGCGGCGTAGGGCTCATTGAATGAATGATCTGGCGCGCGAAGAGCAATGGTCCGCCTGGATGCGGGCAGCCCTCGAGGGCGATACGCTTGCGTATCACCGCTTCCTGACGTCGGTCACGCCGCATCTGCGCATCATGGCGCGCCGGCGTTGCGCCCAGTTCGGCGCTGCCGCCAGCGAGGCCGAAGACGTCGTACAGGAGGTTCTGCTGTCGATACATCTCAAGCGAGGCACCTGGGATCCGTCGCGCCCGATCGCGCCTTGGATCTCGACGATCATCCGCAACAAGCTGATCGACAGCCTGCGCCGCCGTGGCCGGCACGTGGACGTGCCGCTGGAGGATGTCGTTGCAACCTTGCAGATCGACGAGCAGGGGCAGGCGCAGGAGCGGCTCGATGTCGACCGGATCCTGAAAACGCTGAAGGAGCCGCAGCGGACGATCGTGCAGGCAATCTCGCTGGAAGGCAGCAGCGTTCGCGAGACGGCGGGCCGGGTCAATATGACGGAGGGGGCAGTCCGCGTGGCACTGCACCGGGCGTTGAAGGCGCTATCTCTGACCTATCGGGAGCCAATGACGTGAAGACTGACGAACTCATCAACCTGCTGTCCGAGGATTCGACGCTCCGCTTCCGCTTCGGCCATGCGCTGGCCCTGGCTGTCGCCGCCGCCATTGTGTTGGCCGCGGGCCTGTTCTTCGCGACCATGGGTTTCCGGCCGGATATCGAGGCGGCGCTGAACAGCCTGCGCTTCGTCTTCAAGCTGGTGGTGACGACGCTGCTGTTTCTGGTGTCGGCAAACCTCGTGGCGCGCCTTGCCCGCCCCGGCGCCCGCGTCCTCCCCGGGGCGCTCGGCCTGCTGCTGGTTGCGGGCGTGCTGGCCGTGTCGGTGCTGGCGGAACTGGTCGCCGTTCCGGCAGGGGACTGGGAGGCGCGGATGATCGGCCACAATGCCCATGAATGCCTGTCGCTGATCCCGCTTCTCTCGGTCGGCCCGCTCGGCGCATTCCTTCTCGCGCTGCGTCAGGGTGCGCCGGAACATCCGGGTCGTGCGGGCGCCGTGGCGGGACTGGCGGCGGGCGGCATCGCTGCCGCCTTTTACGCGGCCAATTGCACCGATGACAGCCCGCTCTTCGTGGCGCTCTGGTACACGCTGGCGATCGGCATCGTCACCGGCGCCGGCTATCTCGCCGGAAAGCGCTGGCTGACCTGGTAGCGGCCCGAGCGGAATGACGGCGACGGCAACAAAAAAGGCGACCCGAAGGCCGCCTTTTTTGCAATCTGGATGAAATGCTTATTCTGCAGAGGTCTCTGCAGCCTTTGCGTCTTCCGCTGCCTGGGCAGCAGCTGCTTCTGCGGCCTTTGCCTCTTCGGCTTCGGCTGCTGCCTTCTCGGCGGCAAGCGCCTGAGCTGCTGCAACCTTTTCAGCCTCGATGCGGGCCTTTTCTTCCGCAACGGCGGCGCGCTCTGCGTCGTTCAGCTTGCGGGCGCGGGTGCCCGTGTCTTCAACGATACGAGCCGACTTGCCGCGACGATCGCGCAGGTAGTAGAGCTTGGCGCGGCGGACCTTACCGCGGCGGACGATTTCGACGCCTTCGACGAGCGGCGAATAGACCGGGAATACGCGCTCGACGCCTTCGCCGTAGGAGATCTTGCGAACCGTGAAGCTCTCGTTGATGCCGCCGCCGGAGCGGGCGATGCAAACGCCTTCATAGGCCTGTACACGGGTACGAGTACCTTCTTTCACGCGCACGTTGACGCGGACGGTGTCGCCGGCCGAAAATTCCGGCAGCTTGCGCTGGGCTTCGATCTTGGCGGCCTGTTCGGCTTCCAATTCCTGAATGATGTTCATAGGTCAAACCTCTATGTTTTTCTGAAACAGCCAGAGCGCTCGGTCGTCATCCCTTGGTCAATGCCTCGGGAGTTGACCCTTTCGGGCCAAGAGCGGGTTCACCATTCTTTGCTTGCTGGTCGAGGGGCAAACCCCATGTCCGCGTGGGCCATTACACCAAACATACGGCTTTGTCATCCCTTTGCGCCGGAAATAGTTGCCGTACCGATCGCGCGGTGGCAGTGCTTGCGGTCGCGAACGTGGGCGGCTATGTCGGCAGCGTCATTGCCGGGGAAGATCGTACCATGACCATCGTCACCATGCTGCTGCTCTTTGTTGCCGCCTTCTTTGCGGGCGCAGTCAATGCCATTGCCGGTGGCGGGACCTTCCTGACCTTCGGCGCCCTGACGCTGGCCGGCATCCCGCCGATCACCGCCAATGCGACCTCCTCGATCACGCAGTTCCCAGGCTACATCACCTCCACCTTCGCCTATCGCGACGAGATCGCCAAAAGCTGGCGCAGCGCCGTCGCACTGTCGATTGTCTCGGTCATCGGCGCGCTTGGTGGATCGTTGCTGCTGCTGTCGCTGGACAACCCGTCCTTCCGCGCCATCGTGCCCTGGCTGCTGGCGGCCGCAACCGCCATCTTCGCCGCCGGGCCATGGCTGAAGCCAAAGGCATCTGCAGACAAGCCGGTAAATTCGCCCATCAGCGTCGTTGCGCAGTTCTTCACCGCCATCTACGGCGGCTTCTTCGGCGCCGGCATGGGGATCATGATGCTGGCCGTGCTGGGGATTACCTCCGGCGGCACCTACCATCATCTCAACGCGCTGAAGAACCTGCTGTCGATCCTGATCGCGGCCGTGGCCATCGTCATCTTCGTGTCCGGCGGCGTGGTTGCCTGGCCGCAGGCGCTGGTGATGATCCCGGGTGTCGCGCTCGGCGGCTATGCCGGCGTCTGGATGGCACGGCGCGTGCCGCAGACGGCAATGCGCCTGGTCGTCGTCGCCATCGGCGTGGCGCTGACGATCTACTATTTCGTCACGGGCTGATCGTCTTCGGCGAGAAGATCCGGCCGCCGCTCGCGGGTGAGGTCCAGAGCCTGCCGGTGCCGCCACTTGTCGATTTCGGCATGGTTGCCGGAGGTCAGCACGGCCGGGATCTCTCGACCCTCGAAGATCTGCGGGCGGGTGTAGTGCGGATACTCCAGAAGACCGTCTTCGAAGCTCTCATGGGTGCCTGACAGCGCATTGCCCATGACGCCCGGCAAAATGCGGACGACGGCGTCGAGCAGCGTCAGCGCCGCCGGCTCGCCGCCGGAGAGGATATAGTCGCCGATCGAGACTTCCTCGAGCCCCCGTGCGTCGATCACGCGCTGGTCGACACCCTCGAAGCGCCCGCAGACGATCACCACTCCTTCACCGCCCGCCAGTTCCCGAACCCGCTTCTGGGTGAGCGGTCGCCCCCGCGGGCTCATCAGCAGCCGCGGACGGGGATCGTCAGGCGAGACATGGTCGATGGCCCTGGCGAGGATGTCCGGCTTCAGCACCATGCCGGCACCGCCGCCGGCCGGCGTATCGTCGACCGTGCGGTGCCTGTCCTCTGCGAAATCACGGATCTGCACCGGGTCGATCGCCCATTGGCCGCGCTCCAACGCCTTGCCGGCAAGCGACAAACCCAGGTGGCCGGGAAACATTTCCGGGTAAAGGGTGAGGATCGTGGCGCGAAAGGTCACGGGCGGCTACCGCTCGCCTTCCGGCGGCTTGCCACGGCTCTTCTCATCCGGATCTTCGATCAGGCCTGCGGCGCGGGGATCGATGACGATCCGGCCCCCTTCGAGATCGATCTCCAGGACGGCGGCTTCGGAAAAGGGGATGAGGGTCGGACGGCGTCCGGGGCCCTTCAGTTCGAGGAGGTCGCCAGCGCCGAAATCGTAGACTCCGCTGACGGTGCCGTAGCTCTTGCCCGTTTCGTCGACTGCGTCGAGACCTTCGAGATCTGCATAATAGAATTCGTCGTCGTCGAGCTCCTCGTCCGATAGGTTCTCCCGTTCGACATAGAGCTCAAGGCCCGTCAGAGCTTCGGCATCTTCCCGGCTGTTGACGCCGCGGAAGCGGACCACCACGACGTTCTTGGCCTCGCGGATGTCCAGGATCTCGAAGACGCGGCCATCCTTGGCATGAAGCTTGCCGTAGTTGCCGAGCGCCATCGGCTCTGCCGTGTAGGAACGGACCCGCACCTCTCCGCGCAGGCCTTGGGCGGCGCCGATCGTCGCCATCAGGATCGGATGTTGGAGCTTGTTCATGCGTTCTTGTCCCGGACCATTCAGGGGCGCTTTTTACTCAGAGTGCGGCCAAATGAAAACACAAAACGGGCGGCACGTCTCCGTGCCGCCCGTTCGCCGCCAGAAGCGGGTCGTCACTTATTCGGCAGCGGCGGCTTCCGAAGCGGCAGCGGCGGAATCTGCTTCCTTCTGGGCGCGCTCGGCGGTCCGTTCCTGGGCCTTCTTGCCGGGCTTTGCCTTTTCCGGGTTGTTCTTGGTCTCGCGCTGGGCAACGCCGGCTTCGGCGAGGAAGCGGAGAACGCGGTCCGTCGGCTGGGCGCCCTTGGCAATCCATTCCTGGATGCGCTCGAGGTTCAGTTCGACGCGGCTCGCGTTATCCTTCGGCAGCATCGGGTTCCAGTGGCCGACCTTCTCGAGGAAGCGGCCGTCGCGCGGAGCGCGGGCGTCGGCGATGACGACGTGGTAGTAGGGACGCTTCTTGGAACCGCCACGGGCGAGACGAATCTTCAGGGACATTTTTCTTACTCCTTGGGTCTTTGTATGGGGCCGCTTGGGATCAGGCGGACTGTTTGGTGCCGCCGTGTTCGGCAGCGATTGCTTCATGGTGCCGGATGACTTCCGTGATGACGAAGTTCAGGAACTTCTCGGCGAAATCCGGGTCCAGATGAGCGTCCTTCGCCAGGCGGCGGAGGCGTTCGATCTGGTATTCTTCGCGCGCCGGGTCGGCCGGCGGCAAATCGTAACGGGCCTTGAGGAGCCCGACTTCCTTGGTGCAGCGGAAGCGTTCCGCGAGCATGTGCAACAGTGCCGCATCGATGTTGTCGATCGACTGCCGGTAGCCCAAAAGCTGTTCCTTGACGTCTTTCTCGGCCATGCTCCCCCTCACTTCTTCTTCGGCATGCCGGGCAGGCCCGGGAAACCGCCGCCGAGGCCCGGAAGGCCTCCGCCCATGCCGCCGGGCAGGCCGGGCATGGAGCCCGGCTTGAAGCCCGCGGCTTCCGCCTGCTTCTGCAGGGCTTCGAGCTGCTTCGGATCGAGCTTGGAGAGGTCCGGCATGCCGCCCATGCCTCCCATGCCGCCGCCCATGCCACCCCCCATGCCACCAAGACCCATCTTGCCGGCAAGGCCGCCCATCATCTGCTTCATCATGCCGCCGCCCTTGCCCTTGCCGCCCATGGCTTTCATCATGTCGGCCATCTGGCGATGCATCTTCAGCAGCTTGTTGATCTCGGCGGCGTCGGTGCCGGAGCCGGCGGCGATGCGCTTCTTGCGGGAATGCTTGAGGACGTCCGGGTTGGCGCGCTCGGCCTTGGTCATCGACTGGATGATGGCGATCTGGCGGCCGAACAGCTTGTCGTTCAAGCCCGCGGCGGCCATCTTGTCCTTCATGCCGGCCATGCCGGGCATCATCCCCATGATGCCGCCCATGCCGCCCATCGACTGCATCTGACGCAACTGGTCGGCGAGATCGTTCAGGTCGAACTTGCCCTTGGCCATCTTCTCGGCCATGGCGCGCGCCTTGTCGGCGTCGATGTTTTCGGACGCCCGCTCGACCAGCGAGACGATGTCGCCCATGCCGAGGATGCGGTCGGCGATGCGGCGGGGATGGAATTCCTCCATCTCCGACATCTTCTCGCCGGTACCGATCAGCTTGATCGGCTTGCCGGTGACGGCGCGCATGGAGAGTGCTGCACCGCCGCGGCCGTCGCCGTCCATGCGGGTCAGGACGAGGCCGGTAATGCCGACGCGCTCGTCGAAGTTGCGGGCAAGGTTGACGGCGTCCTGGCCGGTCAGCGCATCGGCGACCAGCAGGATCTCGTGCGGATTGGCGCGCCGCTTGATTTCGGCCATCTCGGCCATCAGCGGTTCGTCGATATGGGTGCGGCCGGCGGTGTCGAGGATCACCACGTCATGGCCGCCGAGCTTGGCCGCCTGCACGGCGCGGGCGGCAATATCGGTCGGCGACTGGCCGGCGATGATCGGCAGCGTATCGACACCAGTCTGGACACCGAGCTGGCGCAGCTGTTCCTGGGCGGCCGGGCGGCGCGTGTCGAGCGACGCCATCAGCACCTTCTTGCGGTCGCGGTCGGTCAACCGCTTGGCAATCTTGCCGGTTGTCGTCGTCTTGCCCGATCCCTGCAGGCCGACCATCATGATGACGACCGGCGAGGGCGCATGCAGGTCGATGCCGACGCCTTCGGCGCCCAGCATCTCGACCAGCTCGTCGTGGACGATCTTGACGACCATCTGGCCGGGCTTGATCGATTTGACGACGTCGGCGCCGACAGCCTTTTCACGGACACGGTCGGTGAAGGAACGGACGACTTCCAGCGCGACGTCCGCTTCCAGGAGCGCACGGCGAACCTCGCGCAGGGCGGCGGAGACATCCGCCTCGCTCAGCGCGCCACGGCCGGTCAGTCCATTCAGGATGGAGCCAAGACGGTCCTGGAGGTTTTCAAACATCGTGTCTTCCTTCTTCGCTTCCGGGGATATCGGAAACGTCGTCATCCGCGCCGGCAAAAGCAAGACGAAAAGCCAAAAAGCACCCGAGGGCGCCACGCGCTGTCGGGTGTTGACCTCCGGGCTCAGTAAAATCGGCCCCGGTCGGCGGCTCCAAGTCTTGTCACTTGTCAGCAGATGCGGCGGATAAACAGGAAAAGGGTGCGGGAGTCAAGGCAGGCGAGGTTGGATCATTGAGGGTTGCGTGAATATGCAGGCATGTTAGATTGAATATTCATCACCATTGAAGGCGATAAGGCGATGTCCCTCTATATCCGTGATGCCAAGGTGAACCAGCTCGCTGATGAACTCATGCACCGGCTCGGCACCAAAACCAAGACTGAAGCGGTGCGTGTAGCGCTCGAGAACGAGCTCAAGCGTGCGGGGGAGGAATTGACGCTGGAAGAGCGTGTCAGGAAAATTCAGGATCGGTATGCCGCACTTGGACTGAATGATTCGGACTTCGACGAAAAGGCTTTCATGGACGAGATGTGGGAAATCTGATGTTTCTCGATGCATCAGCGATCGTCGCCATTATCGGACAGGAAGCAGCGGGAAGTTCCCTGCTTCGCAGGATCAGCCTCGCAGAATTGCCCGTCTACTACTCTTCGACTGTCGTCTTCGAGGCTGTGATTGCTCTGGCTCGCAAGAAGAAGATCTCCATCTATGGCGAGCATTCGACCACGCCTGCGAGCCTGATCGAGGAAACGCAGGATCTTGTCCGCGCGTTCCTTGAGCAAGTCGACGCCGTTGAAGTCAATCTCCCCGTCGGTCTGCATCAAGAAGCGCTTGGCGCTGCCAAGACGTTTGGTCGCTTCGTCGGCCACCCCGCCAGGCTCAACTTCGGCGACTGCTTCTCCTATGCGGCGGCGAAAACGCTGAAGGTGCCGCTGCTCTTCGTCGGCGACGACTTCGCCAGGACCGACATCGAGATCGCGTGATCGTGTACCTGTGCCATCAGATCGGATCCTCCCCTTCGCACGCGTATCCTGCTACATACACCGCATGAACCGTCGCAATTTTCTCAAATGGTCCGGTCTCGCAGCCCTTGCCGCACTTGCGGGCGGCGTCACGGCAAGGAGTGCCATGGCCGGCAATAAGTATTACACCGGACCCGTCACCGATCATTTCGACGGCAAGGTCTTCTTCAATCCGGGTGGCGAAGAGCCGGGCGGGTTTGCCAATCTGATCCGCTGGAAGCTCGGCGGCAACAACAAGGCCTGGCCGGAAAGCTTTCCCAGCCCCTTTCCGCAAGCCGTACCGGAAGAGCGTGTCTCCGGTGACCGGATGGCGGTCACCATGGTCGGCCACGCCTCCTTCCTGATCCAGGTGGCTGGCTTGAACATCCTGACCGATCCGGTCTGGGACGAGCGCGCCAGCCCCGTCCGTTTTGCCGGGCCGAAACGCGTCAACCAGCCCGGCATCACCATGGGCGACCTGCCGCCGATCGACGTCGTCATCGTCACCCACAATCACTACGACCACATGGACCTGGAAACGCTCTGGGTGCTGCAGGGGCGCGACAAGCCGCAATTCGTGACGCCGCTCGGCAATGACGACATCATGCGCGCGCGGCTGGGCGATGCAAGGATTGCGGTGATGGACTGGGCCGACCGGCTCGAACTCGCTCGCGGCGTCACCCTCCATTGCGAGCCGTGCCACCACTGGTCGGCGCGAGGTCTCGGCGACCGTCGCATGGCGCTCTGGGCCGCCTTCGTCATCGAGACGCCCGCCGGCAAGATCTACCATGTCGGTGACACAGGCTTCCACAGCGGCATCAACTACCGCGCGGCGCGCGAAAAGCATGGCGGCTTCCGGCTCGCCAACCTGCCCTTCGGCGCCTATGAGCCGCAGTGGTTCATGAAGGCGCAGCACCAGAACCCGGAAGAGGCGGTGGAAGGCATGCTGCTCTGCAATGCAGCGCATGTGGCCGGCCATCACTGGGGCACCTTCAAGCTGACCGACGAGGGCATCGAGGAGCCGGTGGTGGCGCTGCACGTCGCGCTCGACGCGCGGAGCCTGCCGCGCGAACGCTTCCGGCCGATGCGACCGGGAGAGGTCTTCGAGGTGCCTGCGGCAACAGCCTGATTTGGCGACGGGAGAGGCCGTTTTTGCACCCCTGCCCCAGGTAGTTCAACCACTTAGCGCAGTTCAGATTCACCTCTTGCGAAGCGGAGCGAAGATATGTCCGCCTCCGCCGCCGGAGTGTTTCGCGAGACGTTCGCGGGCAGGCGGGAGCCGGCGCCCTGTCTCGATGCCGTAACGTGCGGTGAGAGGCAGGGAGGCGGAAGTCATGGCGGTGGCGTTGCAAGATGCCGCTTCCTATCAAGTCTCCCCCGGGTCGCCAGGCCCGGTTCGGTTTAGCCGTGCAAGTGCGAAACTTTTTCGCACGCAGCGAGACGAGACGACTGCCTGTAGGGACCGGAAGTCCCGAAAGAACGCCGAAGGCCACGCACATGCGGAGCCACACTTAATATACTTTGAGAGGTTTCGCATGTGCGTGGGCTCTCCTTGGACCGCATCTCCAACCGCACCGGCTTCCGGCCGCGGAGGCTCTGCGTGTCCGCACTCTGGTAATTATCCGTGGTTTCCGCCATATACGGCGGCGAGTGGGCAGGTACCCAGCGGGATCGAAGGCGATGGCAGATCAGGTCGAATTTGCGAGGATGAACGGGCTTGGCAACAAGATCCTCGTCGTCGACATGCGCGGCCGGTCCGACAAGGTGACGCCGGAAGCGGCGATCGCGCTGAATGCCGATCCTGCGACCGAGTTCGACCAGATCATGGCGGTCCACGACCCGAAGGCGCAGGGCACCGATGCCTGGATCGATATCCTGAACTCCGACGGCTCCAAGGCTCAGGCCTGCGGCAATGGCACACGCTGCGTCGTCCAGGCGCTGGCCGCCGAGACGGGCCGCAAGACCTTCACCTTCCAGACCGTCGCCGGCATCCTGAACGCTGTCGAGCATGACGACGGCACGATCTCGGTGGACATGGGCAAGCCGGTCTTTGCCTGGGACCGCATCCCGCTGGCGGAGGAATTCTTCGACACGAGCCGGATCGAACTGCAGATAGGGCCGATCGATGCGCCGGTGCTGCATTCGCCCTCGGCCATGTCGATGGGCAATCCGCATGCGGTCTTCTGGGTCGACCGCGATCCGATGGGCTTCGATCTGGAGCGCTTCGGCCCGCTTCTCGAAAACCACCCGATGTTTCCGGAGAAGGCCAATATCACGCTGGCGCAGGTGACGTCCGATACCTCGCTGCGCACCCGCACCTGGGAGCGTGGCGCCGGCCTGACGCTGGCCTGCGGCTCGGCCGCCTGCGCCGCCGCCGTGTCGGCTGCCCGCACCGGCCGCACGGGCCGCACCGTCACCATCGACGTCGCCTCCAGCCCGATCCGCCAGCCGCTGGTGATCGAGTGGCGCGCGGATGATCACGTCGTGATGACGGGACCTGCGGAATGGGAATGGTCGGGCCACCTCGATCCGCGCACCGGCCAGTTCGTGCGCGATGATGCGAGAGAGGCACAGGCCCATTGAGCGCTCGCCTGTCCGCAACGCCCGCGGCCTGCATCCGACTGAGCCTGCGCGAGCCAGTCTTGCGCCTGCCTCTTGACCGAGGGACTGGCACGCAACAGATGATCCTGGCGGAGAACAAGGGCTTCGCGCATACCGACAACTTCTCGCTGGTGGCGACGCCGGGTCTGAAGGCCCGGGATCTGAAGCGGGTGACGATCACCGGCCACAACGGCAAGCATCTCGAGATGCGGCCTGCGACCGCGCAGGCTGCTTAAGGAAAAAACATGGCGCTCGGCTTCATCAAAAAGGTCTTCACCTTCGGCAAGGACAAGCCCGTCGAGGAACCGACCCCCGGAGAGGCACTCACCCCCGCCGAGGCCGCCGCCATCGGCACGGAGAGCGAACCGCATTCGCGCCAGGAGGATCTGCCCGTCTCGCCGGTCGATCCCGTTGCGGCGGTCGAAATGGATACGGCCGGCGGACCGGTGGCCGACGATACGGCAGATGCGGCTGCCATGCCGGACGTCGGCCCGCAAGCCGACTTTCCCGAGGATGCCAACCTTCCCGAGGATGACGACGTTCCCGCACTCCTAGCCGGACTGGGGGCATCTTCCGAGATCGGCATGGTGCCGCTGTCGCTGCTGGAGGCCGAGAGTGAGGCCGGAACAGAGGAATCCTCGGTCGCGGACGCGCCCGTGGAACCCGTCCTGCCGAAGGGGTTCTCGACCCGTGTCGAGACCGCCCCGGAGCCGGAGGTCGAAGCCCCCCGGATGACCTGGTATCAGCGGCTGCGGGCCGGGCTTTCCCGCACCTCCTCGCAGCTGACCGGCCAGATCACGGCGCTGTTTACCAAGCGCAAGCTGGACGACCAGACGCTGGAAGACCTCGAGGATCTGTTGATCCAGGCGGATCTCGGCGTCGAAACCGCCATGCGCATCACCGGCGCGCTGTCGTCGGAACGCTACGGCAAGGACGTGACGGGCGAAGATGTGTCGCGGATCATGGCGGCGGAGATCAGCAAGGTGCTGGCGCCGGTCGCCAGGCCGCTGGCACTCGACCTCAGCCACAAACCGCACGTCATCCTCGTCGTCGGCGTCAACGGCACCGGCAAGACGACGACGATCGGCAAGCTGGCAGCAAAGCTTTCCGGCTCCGGACTGAAGGTCATGCTGGCTGCGGGCGACACGTTCCGCGCCGCCGCCATCGAGCAGTTGAAGATCTGGGCGGACCGCACCGGCTCCGAGTTCATCGGCACGAAGCTCGGTGCCGATGCGGCAGGGCTTGCCTATGACGCCTTCGAGCAGGCACGGGCGAAGAAGTCGGATGTGCTGATCATCGATACTGCCGGTCGGCTGCAGAACAAGGCGGAGCTGATGGCGGAGCTCGAAAAGATCGTCCGCGTGCTCGGCAAGCTCGATCCGGAGGCCCCGCATACGGTGCTGCAGACGCTCGACGCCACCACCGGCCAGAATGCGCTCAGCCAGGTGGAGATCTTCCGCAACATCGCCGGCGTCAACGGTCTGATCATGACCAAGCTCGACGGCACGGCGCGCGGCGGCATCCTCGTCGGCATCGCCGCCAAGCACAAGCTGCCGGTCTATTTCATCGGCGTCGGCGAAGGTGTCGAGGATCTGGAGCCCTTCGAGGCGGATGAATTCGCCAAGGCCATTGCCGGGCTGACGCATTGATGCCACAGAAACACGGTTTGCCACCCGCCATTCCAGGCGAGAGAAGTTGAGAACCCATGACGCTCGAAAGCGACACCAAGCCCACCGTTGAAGAAAAGCATCATCCGATGCTGAAGTTCGCGCTCGAGATCGGCCCCCTGCTGGTCTTCTTCTTCAGCAATATCCGTGCGGAATGGCTGGCTGAGACGTTTCCGGCCTTAAGCGCCGTGGGCGGACCGCTGCTCATCGCCACGGCGCTGTTCATGGTCGCGACCGTGATCTCGCTGGTCGTGTCGAAAATCGTCTTCAAGCACCTGCCGGTCATGCCCTTCGTGTCGGGCATCGTGGTCATGGTGTTCGGCTCGCTGTCGATCTGGCTGCAGGACGAAACCTTCATCAAGATGAAGCCGACGATCGTCAACGCGCTGTTCGGTGTGGCTCTTCTGGGCGGCCTGTTCTTCGGCAAGGCGCTGCTCGGCTATGTCTTCAACGCCGCCTTCAATCTCGATGCGCTCGGCTGGAAGAAGCTCTCCTTCCGCTGGGGCCTGTTCTTCCTGTTTCTGGCGGTGCTGAACGAGGTTGTCTGGCGCAATTTCTCCGATGATGTCTGGGTCAACTTCAAGGTCTGGGGCACAATGCCGATCACGCTCATCTTCACCTTCGCGCAGATGCCGCTGATCATGCGGCACACGATTTCGGACGCGACGGCGGACACCAAGCCTTGAGCGATAGCCTGGCCAACCAATCTTCCGGATGGGGTTCGCGACGGGTCTGGATGGGCGTCGCGCTGGCGCTCTTCCTGCTGCAGATCGTCGTCCTCTATGCCATGGGGCGCCTGCCGATCTGCGAATGCGGCTACGTCAAGCTGTGGGAGGGCGGGGTCAATTCCAGCGGCAATTCGCAGCATTTGTCCGACTGGTACACGCCCTCGCACATCATCCACGGCTTCCTGTTCTACGGCCTCGCCTGGCTGCTGTTTCGCCGTGCGCCGCTCCCAGCCCGGCTGTCGCTCGCGGTGCTGATCGAAGCGGCGTGGGAGATCCTCGAAAACACGCCGATGGTGATCGACCGCTACCGGACGGCGACCATGGCGCTCGGCTATACCGGCGACAGCATTCTGAACTCGGCGATGGACACGGTGTTCATGACGCTCGGCTTCCTCGCCGCCGCCCGACTGCCGGTCTGGCTGACGATCGCGATCGCTCTCGGCTTCGAGCTCGCGACCGGCTGGATCATCCGCGACAATCTCACCCTCAACGTGCTGATGCTGCTCTGGCCGGTCGACGCGATCCGGGAATGGCAGGGCGCTCTCGGCTAAGGCCTCAGCCGCCGGCTGTGGCCTTCTCGATTGCCGGCAGCAGTTCCTGGGTCAGGCTGCGCTCGTCGAAGGGGCCGACCTTCTTGTAGAGGATGGTGCCGTCAGCGCCGACGAGATAGCTTTCCGGAATGCCATACACGCCCCAGTCGATCGCCGCCTTGCCGTTCGGATCGACGCCGATCGCGTCGTAGGGGTTGCCCAGTTCGCCGAGGAAACGAAGGGCGTTGTCGTTGCGGTCCTTGTAGTTGATGCCGACCACCGTCAGGCGTTCGTCCTTCGCCACCTCCTTGAGGATCGGATGCTCCTGACGGCAGGGGACGCACCAGGAGGCAAAGACGTTGACGAGCGTCAGCCTGCCGGCCATCGCGGCATCCGTGAGCGCGGGCGTGCTGGACCCCTCCAGGGGTGGCAGGGCAAGCGAGGGTGCCTTCTGGCCGATCAGCGCGGAGGGGATCGCGGAGATGTCGCGGCCGTTCACGTCCTGGTCGTAGAGCATCTTGCCGGCCACCAGCGCGAATCCGCCAAAGACGAGAAGCGGCAACAGGGCGAGCAGGTAGCGGCCGATGCCGCGCCGGCGCGCGGTGTCGTTCGTCTCGGCGGTCATCGGATCTCGTCCGTTGCGGCTGCGGACGAGCGGCGGCGCACACCGGCACGCTCGAGCTCCACAAGTTCCTTTTGCCGCGCCCGGCCATCCAGCCAGACCCAGAAGATCAGGATGCCGACGATCATCGCGCAGATGCCATAGGAGAGGGCGATGTAGAATCCGTGGCTCATCTCATGCCTCCCGGCCGGCCATGCGGGCCGCCATGCGGCGCTGGGCGCCCACCCGGCGGCGCCAGATCTCGTTGCGCATCGCCGTCAGGTGCAGTGTGAAGAACAGGAGGGTAAAGGCGAGCGCCATGACCAGCAGCGGGACCAGGAACTCCGGCGCAATCGTCGGCCCGTCGAGCCTGATGACGCTCGCCGGCTGATGCAGCGTGTTCCACCAGTCCACCGAGAACTTGATGATCGGGATGTTGACGAAGCCGACGAGGATCAGCACGGCGCTGAGGCGCGCGGCGCGCGAGGGATCGTCGAGGGCGCGGTTGAGGGCGATCAGGCCGAGATACATCAGGAACAGGATGAAGACGGAGGTCAGCCGTGCATCCCAGACCCACCAGGTGCCCCACATGGGTTTTCCCCAGAGCGAGCCGGTGGCGAGCGCGATCAGCGTGAAAGCGGCACCGAGCGGTGCGGCGGCCTTGTGGCTGACATCGGCCAGGGGATGGCGCCAGACCAGCGTGCCGATCGCCGAGAGCGCCATCACGGTGTAGCACATCATGGACAGCCAGGCCGCCGGCACGTGGATATACATGATCCGTACCGTCTCGCCCTGCTGGTAATCCCCCTCCGTCGTGAAGCTGAGGTAGAGGCCGACTGCGAAAAGGCCGGCGGTCAGACAGGCCAGCCACGGCAACAGCCGGGCAACGAGCGCCAGGAATCGCGTCGGATTGGCAAGGTCGCTGAACTTGGTGATGGCGAGGCTTTCGGTCATGGCGGCTTTCTAGGCGAAGACGGCGGCTTCAGGCTTGATTCTAGTCAATCACCGGCGTTGCGCAACGCCAGCGCCGCACCGACGGGGCCAAGGACTGCGAAAAACATCGTGATCGCCGACAATATCAGAAAAGGCGGCATAAACGGGGCAGGGTCCTCGACGGCGGCGTAGGAGGCGCTGACACCGAAGATCAGCACCGGCACGGCGAGCGGCAGCACGAGGATCGAGACGAGAAGACCGCCGCGCGGCAGGGCAACCGCCACGGCCGCGCCGACGGCGCCAATGAAGGTCAAGGCGGGGGAGCCGACCAGCAGCGTCAGCGCCACGGCACCGATCGCCTTTTCGCTCATGTTCATGAAGAGGCCCAGAAGCGGCGACGCGATCACCAGCGGCAGGCCGTTGGCGAGCCAATGCGCCAGGCATTTGACGAGCACGGTCAGGACCAGCGGATGCTCCTGCATCAGGATCAGGTCGAGCGAGCCATCCTCGCGCTCCGTCTGAAAGAGGCGATCCAGGCCGAGCAGGGCCGAGAGCAGCGCGCCGATCCAGACGATGGCCGGGCCGATGCGCGACAGGAGGTTGAGATCCGGACCAACGCCGAAGGGAATGACCGCCACCACCGTCATGAAGAACAGGACGCCGATCAGCGCGCCGCCGCCGGCGCGTACGGAGAGTTTCAGATCCCGGAGCAGGAGAGCCATCATTGCAGGAAAGCCTCCGGCAGATCGTCAAAGCCTGTCATCCGCAGCTCCGTCGCATTTTCCAGACCGAGAGGCTGGTGGGTGGCTGCAAGCAGGATGCCGCCTGCAGCCAGGTGCTGCTGGATCAGATCGGTGAAGGTCTGTTCGGCGCGGGTGTCGAGCGCGGCTGTCGGCTCGTCGAGGATCCACACAGGTCGGTAGGCGACGAGCAGCTTGGCGAAGGCCATCCTTCGCTGCTGGCCGGCCGACAGATAGCCGAAGGGGAGATGCACAATGCCACCCAACCCGACCCGGTCGGCAGCCTCGGCGACGGAGATACCCGCTCCGCCTTCGAGATCCCCGAGGAAACTCTTCCAGAACGAGAGGTTCTCCTGCACGGTCAGTTCGGCCTTCATGGCATTGCGGTGGCCGAGATAGTGGCATGCCTCACAGGCGCGCATCGCCTCGCCCTCGCCGGTCCAGATGACACGTCCTGCCTCGGCCGGCAGCAGACCGGCGACGACGCGCAGCAGCGTCGACTTGCCGGATCCGTTGCGGCCCGTCAGAATCAGGGCCTCGCCAGCTCCAAGATCGAAGGAGATATCCGCAAAAAGCAGATCCTCGCCACGGCGCGCGGCCAGTTCTTCGGCCTTCAGCCGCATGCTCGACGCCTTTGTTAGGATTTTAATCACCGGACTTAAAAATTTTGCGCAATTAGCACTTTAGCAGTCTGGAACCCTTCTTAGAAATTATCTATAAGCTTCGCAACCACGCCAGCGACCGGCGTGATTAATCATCTTGCGCCGAACGTGAGGACATCGTCTTCTCGTGCGGACAGCGGAAATGGTCGCACCCGCATCCTGATGTGCAGTAGTGCATAGGCGTCCGCACGCGCGTGTTGGCTCTATAATCAGCGGGGTTGTTCCGTGACCAAATCTCTCGACAGTTTTAATTGTCGCTCCGTCCTTACCGTCGATGGCAAGGACTATGTCTATTACAGTCTTCCCAAAGCGGAAGCCAACGGTCTCCCCGGCGTCTCCAAGCTCCCCTTTTCCATGAAGGTCCTGCTGGAGAACCTGCTCCGCCACGAAGACGGCCGCACGGTCGACAAGGCGCAGATCCTGACGATTGCCGAATGGCTGAACAACAAGGGTACGGTCGAGAACGAGATCGCCTATCGCCCGGCCCGCGTGCTGATGCAGGACTTCACCGGCGTTCCCGCCGTTGTCGATCTGGCCGCCATGCGCGACGCGATGGTCAATCTTGGCGGTGATCCGGAGAAGATCAATCCGCTCGTCCCCGTCGATCTCGTCATCGACCACTCGGTCATCGTCGATGAATTCGGCACTCCGACTGCCTTTGCCCGCAACGTCGAGCTGGAATACGAGCGCAACGGCGAACGCTACCGCTTCCTGAAGTGGGGCCAGCAGGCGTTCAAGAACTTCCGCGTCGTGCCGCCCGGCACCGGCATCTGTCACCAGGTCAACCTCGAGTACCTCGGCCAGACCGTCTGGACCAAGGACGAGGATGGCGAAACGACCGCCTATCCGGACACCTGCGTCGGCACCGATTCGCACACCACGATGATCAACGGCCTCGGCGTTCTCGGCTGGGGTGTGGGCGGCATCGAGGCAGAGGCTGCCATGCTGGGCCAGCCGGTCTCCATGCTCCTGCCGGAAGTCATCGGCTTCAAGCTGACCGGCAAGGTGAAGGAAGGCGTGACCGCGACCGACCTCGTGCTGACCGTCGTGCAGATGCTGCGCAAGAAGGGCGTCGTCTCCAAGTTCGTCGAATTCTTCGGCCCCGGCCTGGATTCGATGTCGCTGGCAGACCGCGCGACCATCGGCAACATGGGCCCCGAATATGGCGCCACCTGCGGCTTCTTCCCGGTCGACGGTGAAACCATCAACTACCTCACCATGTCGGGCCGCACCAAGGACCGCATCGCGCTCGTCGAGGCCTATTCCAAGGCTCAGGGGATGTGGCGCGACGGCGACGGCTCCGAACTCGTCTTCACCGATACGCTGGAGCTTGATCTCGGCGACGTCGTGCCGTCGATGGCCGGCCCGAAGCGTCCGGAAGGCCGCATTTCGCTCGAAAACATCGCCACCGGCTTCGCCAGCGCGATGGACGTGGACTACAAGAAGCCCGGCCAGCTTACCAACCGCTATGCGGTCGAGGGCACGGATTTCGATCTCGGCCATGGTGACGTGGCGATTGCTGCCATCACCTCCTGCACCAACACCTCCAACCCGAGCGTGCTGATCGCCGCCGGCCTCCTGGCTCGCAATGCGGTCGCCAAGGGCCTGAAGACGAAGCCGTGGGTCAAGACGTCGCTGGCACCCGGATCGCAGGTTGTGGCCGAATATCTCGCCAAGGCCGGCCTGCAGGACGATCTCGACAAGCTCGGCTTCAACCTTGTCGGCTTCGGTTGCACCACCTGCATCGGCAACTCGGGTCCGCTGCCGGCGCCAATCTCCAAGACGATCAACGACAAGGGGCTGATCGCGGCTGGCGTGCTCTCGGGCAACCGCAACTTCGAGGGTCGCATCTCGCCGGACGTCCAGGCAAACTACCTCGCCTCGCCGCCGCTCGTCGTCGCCTATGCGCTGGCCGGTTCGGTCCAGAAGGACCTCACCTCGGAGCCGATCGGCGAGGACCAGAACGGCAACCCGGTGTTCCTCAAGGACATCTGGCCGACCTCGCACGAGATCCAGGAGTTCATCCTGAAATACGTCACCCGCGAGCTCTACGAGAGCAAGTATGCGGACGTGTTCAAGGGTGACGAGAACTGGCAGGCGGTGCAGATTCCTCCGGGCCAGACCTATGCCTGGGACGACAACTCCACCTACGTCCAGAACCCGCCCTACTTCGTGGGCATGGGCAAGACCGGCGCCGGCATCAAGGACATCAAGGGTGCGCGCGTGCTCGGCCTGTTCGGCGACAAGATCACCACCGACCACATCTCTCCGGCCGGTTCGATCAAGGCGGCTTCGCCTGCGGGTGCCTACCTCATGGATCATGGCGTCGGCGTTGCGGACTTCAACCAGTATGGTACGCGGCGCGGCAACCACGAAGTGATGATGCGCGGCACGTTCGCCAACATCCGCATCCGCAACTTCATGCTGGGGCCGAACGGCAAGGAGGGTGGCTTCACCATCCACTATCCGTCGAAGGAAGAGATGTCGATCTACGACGCTGCCATGCAGTACAAGCAGGAAGGCGTTCCGCTCGTCATCTTCGCCGGTGTCGAATACGGCAATGGTTCGTCGCGTGACTGGGCCGCCAAGGGCACCAACCTGCTCGGCGTCAAGGCGGTCATCGCCCAGTCCTTCGAGCGTATCCACCGTTCCAACCTCGTCGGCATGGGCGTCGTGCCCTTCGTGCTGGAGGAAGGCACGACCTGGGCGAGCCTCGACCTGAAGGGCGACGAGACGGTCACCATCGAAGGCCTCGAAGGCCCGATCAAGCCGCGTGAGTGGAAGAAGGCCCAGATCACCTACGGTGACGGTTCGGTGAAGGAGGTCAACATCCTCTGCCGCATCGATACGATCGACGAGGTCACCTACATGAACAACGGCGGCATCCTCCAGACCGTTCTGCGCGATCTCGCAGCCTGATCTTGCAAAAACACCCGCCGGATACCGGCGGGTGTTTTCCTTCTGCGGCTGAGTTGAGCCGCCTCTTGCGCGGAATTTCTCATTGAGCCTCGCCATCCTCTTCGGCATGGCCTGCACCGTCTTCCTGACGTCCCTGCTTTCAGGCGTCTTCGGGATGGCCGGCGGCCTGATCCTGCTCTGGGTCCTGCTGTTCCTGATGCCGGTCGGCACCGCGATTGCCGTCCATGGCGTCATCCAGATGGTGGCGAACGGGTCCCGCGCCTGGTTCTCGCGGCACTACATCGATTTCTCCATCCTCGGCATTCTCTGCATCGGGCTTGCGATCTCGGCGGCGGTGCTGCTCGTCCTGGACTACACACCGAACCTCCTCGTGGTCTCCATCGCGATCGGGCTGATGCCGATCCTCGTCTGGTTGCCGGTTGAGCGGCTGCATCTCGATGCCTCCCGGCCGTCGCACGCTCTGGTGTGCGGCCTTGTAGCCGGAGCCTTGACGGTGGGCGTCGGGGTCTCCGGACCGACGATCGACATCTTTTTCATCCGCACCATGATGGACCGCCGCACGGTGATCGCCACCAAGGCTGCCACCCAGCTGGTCTCGCATGCCACCAAGGTCATCTTCTACTGGAAGGCGGCGAGCGTCCTGCCGCAGGCGGACTGGATTGCCATAGCGCTTGCGGCACCGATTGCCATCCTCGGGACGCGGGCCGGCAACAGTATCCTGCAGCGGATGACCGACGTCGGCTTCCGCGCCTGGACCCGCTGGATCGTCACCGGGGTCGGTGCCGTTTATCTCCTGCAGGGGCTTCAGCAGGTGCTGAGATGAGTGGCCGAATTGCGTCATGCAGCCGACATGTGAGTCCGGCTCACCTCCTCACCCCATCGTTACTTTATCTTGAGCACCGGGCACAGTTACCTTTCCGGGCTTCCTGCGTTAGCGCTTGCTTGCCGCCATCCAATGCGGCTACCGAAGCGCATTCAAAAAAGGTCAGTCGTAATGCCCATGACAATCCGCAGTGTCGTCGTTCTCGCAGGCCTGTTTCTGGCCGGAGCTGCATGTGCGGAAGAAGGAAGAACCCCGCGAGGAGTCGTCGAGCTCTTTACCTCCCAGGGATGTTCGTCATGCCCTCCTGCGGACGAGACGCTGAAGGGTCTGATAGGGCAGGGCGACGTCGTGGCGCTCTCCTACCATGTCGACTACTGGAACTATCTCGGGTGGACGGACACGCTGAGCTCTAAAGAGAACACCGGTCGCCAGTATGGCTACGCCCAGTCGCTTGGCCGCAGCGGGGTCTATACGCCGCAGGCGGTGATCAACGGTCGCGACCACGTGAAGGGTACCGAGCTCACGGCGATCAACTCCAAGATCGATAGCCTCAGGCTGAGCGGCAAGGGGCTGTCAGTTCCCGTGAAAGCCCGCATGCACGGCAAGGAGATTCAGATCGAAATCGGGGAGGGTCAGGGCGAAGCGGAAGTCGTGGTGGCCTATTTCACCAAGCGGCAGATGGTGGAGGTCGAGAAGGGCGAAAATGCCGGCAAACGCATGGAATACTGGCACAGTGTCTATGACGTCCAGTCGATCGGCATCTGGGACGGCAAGCCACTGAAGCTGACGCTGCCCGGAAAACTCATGGGGAAGCTGAAGAAGGACGGATGCGCCGTGCTCCTGCAGCGATCGGGGGCTGGCGGGGAGCCTGCTGCCATCCTGGGCGCCGCCATTCTGATGGCGGGAGGGCGCCCCAAACGCTAGCAAGAGGAACCCCAAGTCGATCCGGCCCGGAGGCATTGGGGGGCTGGGGGTAAGGGTCAATGCAACCGAACCGGATCGTGATGGCGCCCTAGGGGCCAACCACAATCGGAGTGTCGCCTCTGAATTCGGCGGTCTTTTGTCTGAATTGGGGCGGGAATAAATTACCTCTGCCCGAGCCGCGGCGCCCATCTTACGGGTTGCATTTTCGGTGCGCCACTGCACACTGTCACAAGGCTGACATCATCAAAGGAGGCAGGATGACGGATCAACCGGATTTGCCAGGCAAGGCAATTGCGCAGGGTGATGTGGTCGTCAGTCTAACCGAATACCGCCAGAACAAGGACCCCGTGCCGGTCATGTTCCACCGGCGCGAATTGGATGTGATCCTCAGGATCTACGGGCGCATGGTCGGCGATGGCGAGTGGAAGGACTATGCGATTGACCAGCTGAAGGACCGGGCAGTGTTCTCGGTTTTCAAGCGGTCCGGCGAGGTGCCGCTCTACCGGATAGAGAAGAACCCCAAGCTTGCCTCCAAACAAGGTGCCTATTCGGTTCTGAACACCCATGGCACGATCCTCAAGCGTGGCCACGACTTGCCGCAGGTGCTGAAGGTGTTCGACAAGGCGCTGAAGCTGATCGACTAGCGCGTCAGAGCGTGCCCGGGTAAGCGAGCTGATCTGGGTCCGACGTGTTTCCTTCGCCCAGACTGCATTGCATCATCACCGTGTCCAGCCAGCGTCCGTGCTTGAAGCCGGTGCCCTTGAGGGTGCCTGACAGCACGAAGCCGTGAGCGTGATGCACAGCGATCGACGCGGCGCTTGCGCCGCCAATCACGGCAACCATCTGGCGGAAGCCGAGCGTGGTGCAACGGCTGACGAGTTCGCCCAGCAGAGCCCGGCCTATCCCCTGCCCGCGGGCCTCCGGCGCCAGATAGATGGAGTCTTCGACCAGCCATCGGTAGGCCGGCCTTGTCCTGAATGCGGAGGCATAGGCATAGCCGAGCAAGGTCCCGTCCTGGGCTTGCGCGGCGATATAGGGATAGCCCCTGGATGTGATGGCGAGGAAGCGCTCTCGCATCTCCGCCTGATCGGGCGGCGTCATCTCGTAGCTTGCCGTTCCGTGTGTGACGCTGTCGGCATAGATGGCGGTGATGGCCGGCAGGTCGGCGAGGTGGGCGTCGCGAAGGCTGAAGCTCATGGACGGAAACCGGAAGCAGGCTGTTGAGAATGCCGGAGCCTAGGACGGGGATGAATGCCGGGCAACAAAAAAGGCGACCCGAAGGCCGCCTTTCCGTTGTCTATTCCGAAGCAGACTACTCGTTGCGATTGCCGAGGAACTGCAGCAGGAACATGAACAGGTTGATGAAGTCGAGGTAGAGGGTCAGCGCACCCATGATGGCCTTGCGGCCAGCAACGAGCGCGTCGTCGCCGTCAAAGTACATTTCCTTGATCTTCTGCGTGTCATAGGCGGTGAGGCCAGCAAAGATCAGCACGCCGATCGCCGAGATGGCAAAGCCCATGGCGGACGACTGCAGGAAGATGTTGACGATCGAAGCGATGATCAGGCCGAAGAGGCCCATGATCAGGAACGATCCGAGACCCGAGAGGTCCTTCTTCGTCGTGTAGCCGTAGAGAGACAGCGCACCGAAGGATGCGGCCGTCACCAGGAAGGTCTGGACGATGCTCTCACCGGTAAACACGATGAAGATCGACGACAGCGAGACGCCCATCAGGGCGGCATAGCCCCAGAAGGTCGCCTGGGCGGTTGCCACGCTCATCGAGTTGATGCGAAAGCTCAGGAAGAAGACCAGGCCGAGCGGTGCCAGCATGATCACCCAACGGAGCGGGGAAGCGAACAGCAGATTTGCGAAGGCCGGATTGGAAACCGCCAGAGCGTAGGTGCCGTAGGCAGCGACGCCGGTGATTGCCATGCCGAGTGCCATCAGGTTGTAAACCTTGAGCATGTAGGCGCGGAGGCCCTCGTCGATCCCCGTGCTCGTCTGCGCGCGAGTCTGCGCCATTCGGTTCTGGTAGTTACGTAGGTCAGCCATTTGTATCCTCATCAAGCTCCGATATTGGTCACGGTGTCGGGATAAATCCCAGGCGCCGCTGCGGAGCTCCAGCAAGCCTGCTTGAAATATGATGTGATAATGCGTCCGGTACAAGAGCCATCGCTTGTAAATACGACGGAATATGCCTCTCCGACGGCGACTCGGGCGGCAGTCTGACGCGGATGTGATCGCCGTTCGATGGCTAGAGTTCCCTCAGCACCGGTGCCGCCTTCTGCCCGAGCACACGCCAGGTGCCGAGGAGACCGATCCCCACGGTCAGGACCAGGGCGCCGATGATGGTGACGACGGCAACGTCCGGCAGGAAGACGGAGGGCAGGTTCATGATCCGGCTCACCACATACCAGGCCGATACGCCGCCGGCGAGGAGCGCAAAGACGGCCGTCGCGGCACCCAGGATGATGTACTCGTAGCTGAAGGCCCTGATCAGCAGCCCGCGGGTTCCCCCCAGGGTCTTCAGGATGACGGCGTCATGGGTGCGGGCACGATTGCCGGCGGCAAGGGCGCCGGAGAGCACCAGGACGGAGGCGACCAGGGCGACGGCCGCAGCGGCGCGAATTGCCGTCGCCAGCTGTCCGACAAGACGGTCGACGATGTCGATCGCATCCTTCACCCGCACGCTGGTGATGGTGGGATAGGCGGTGGTGACCTCACGCAGAATGGTGGCCTCTTGCGCTGCCGTCGCATCGGCGTCCGTCAGCGTTGCCAGCCAGGCATGGGGCGCACCGCGGAAAGTGTTGGGCGAAAACACCATGACGAAGTTGATCGACAGGGACTCCCATTCGACCTGACGGAAGCTCGCGATCCGGGCGGTGATGTTGCGGCCCAGCACGTTGACCGTGACGGTGTCGCCAAGCTCGAGGCCCAGTTCTCCAGCTTCCTCCGCAGAGAACGAGACGAGCGGCTCGCCGTCGTAATCGGCCGGCCACCATTCGCCCTCCGTCAGCGTGGCGTTGCCCGGCAGGACCTCCTCGTAGGTGATGCCGCGATCTCCCCGCAGCACCCAGCGGCCGCCCGGCGGCACCTCCATCCGGCTGATGTCTTGGCCGTTGAAGGCTGTGATCCGGCCACGCAGCATCGGCACCTGACTGATGGCGCCCTCCGGTGCATTGCGCTGCAGGATGTCGATGAAGCCTTCGCGCTCACCGCTCTGAATGTCGACGAAGAAGAAATTGGGCGCCTGCTGCGCCATGCGGCCGGTCAGCTGCTGCCGAAGATTTCCGTCGATCAGGGCCAATGTGACGAGAAGCGCAAGCCCGAGCCCGAGGGACAGGACGACGGAGGGCGTCAGCGCGCCCGGGCGGTGGATGTTTCCGATCGCCAGGCGAAGTGCCGGCGAGCGAACGCGCGGGCTGCGGCGCGCCAGAGCCGCGATCAGCAGGGCGACGAGGCGAAGCAGGACGAACGCTCCGGCAACCGCGGCGAGGAAAATACCTGCCACGAACCGTTCTTCGGCAGTGATGACGGCGATCGCCGCGAGGGCGGCAAGCGCGACGCCAGCGGCCAGAACATAGGGCCAGGAAGGCAGGCCGCTGCCTTCGAAGCTCTGCTCGCGGAAGAGGGCGGTCGCCGGCACCTGGCGGGCGTGACCAAGCGGGAGCACGGAAAAGGCGAAGGTGATGAGGAAACCGAAGAGTGCTGCGAGTGCCAGCGCACCGGGATAGAAGACGATCCCTCTTGGAACCGGCAGCACGCCGTCCAGGAAGCGGATGGCGATGAAGGGCGCGATGGCGCCGATGATCAGGCCGATCAGAATGCCGACGGCGGCCAGGACCAGGATCTGGATCAGGTAGATCGTCGTGACGACGCCGGCCGGCGCGCCGAGGCATTTGAAGGTGGCGATGGTCGTGCGCTTGGAGTCCAAGAAGGCGCGGACCGCATTGGCGACGCCGACGCCGCCGACGATCAGCGCCGTCAGTCCGACCAGGGTCAGGAACTGGGAAAAGCGTTCGACATTCTCCGTCAACGACGGCGCGGCGCGATCGCTGGTGCGGATCGACCAGCCTGCATTCGGGAACTCCGCCGAAGCGCGGTCCTGCACGGCGTTGCGCTGGCCGGGGTTGTCGAGACGGATCTTGTAGGCGTGCTCCACCAGGCTGCCGGTCTGGACCAGACCCGAGGCGGTCAGCGCTTCGCGGCTCATCAGCAGCCGCGGCGCAAAGCCAAAGCCTTCGGAGGCGGTGTCCGGTTCCGCCTGAACGGTGCCGGTGAGCCGCAGGCGGGCATTGCCGACAAGAAGCTCATCGCCCGGCTGCAGGCCGAGGCGGTCGAGGAGAAGGGGTGCTGCGACGGCGCCGAAGGTGTTGCCGTCGCGCTGCAGCAGCTCTGTGAGCGGCCGGTCCGGCTCCGCCCGGAAGGTGCCGTAGAGCGGATAGGCGTCGTCGACTGCCTTCACCTCCACCAGTCCCTGCTCGGAGCCATCCGCCACACGGGCCATGGACCGCAGACCCGTCGAGACGGAGATCTCGCCGAGGCTTTCGAGGAACTGGAACTCTTGCGCAGAAGCCTCGCGATTGTCGAGTTCGAACCGCAGGTCGCCGGCAAGGATCTCCTGCCCCTGGCCGGCAATGGCGCCTGTGATGGCCTGGGATACAGAGTTGACGCCCGCAATCGCCGCCGTGCCGAGGGCGATACAGGCGAGGAAGATGTAGAAGCCCGAAAATCCTCCGCGCATTTCACGCAGGGCCAGTTTCCACGAGATTGCCAGGCGGGAGCTGAAGGCGCTCATGCCCCGACAGCCTCGGCGGGCAGGACGCTCGAGGAGTCGCCGACGATTTCTCCGGAGCGGACGCGGATCTGGCGCGAGCATCGGCCTGCCAGAGAACTGTCATGGGTGACAAGCAGCATGGTCATGCCGCGTTCGGCCTGCTTGGCAAACAGGAGATCGGCGATCTGGCGGCCGGTTTCCGCATCCAGGTTGCCGGTCGGCTCATCGGCGATCAGCACCAGTGGCGAGGGCGCGAGGGCGCGCGCGATCGCCACCCGCTGCTGCTCTCCGCCCGACAGCTGTCCCGGATAGTGGTTCAGGCGCTCGCCAAGCCCGACGGCGGCGAGTTCCTGGCGGGCGATCTCGAAGGCATTCGCCGTATTTGCCAGCTCGAGCGGCACGGCAACGTTCTCCAAGGCGGTCATGTTGGCGATCAGGTGGAAGGACTGGAAGACGATGCCGATGTTGCGGCCGCGGAAATCCGCCAGCGCATCCTCCGAGAACGCGTGAAGGGGTTCGCCGGCGATGTGGATTTCCCCACCGTCCAGCTGCTCGAGCCCGGCCAGTACCATCAGAAGGGTCGACTTGCCGGAACCGGAGGGGCCGACGATGCCGACGGCCTCACCCTTGTTCACCTGAAGATCAATCTGCTTGAGGACATGCACGGAGGCTGCCGCACTGCCGAGGGTCAGATCGGCCCGCTTCAGCTCGATGATGGTTTCAGTCAAAGGAAAGCTTCCTATATTGGCTTTAAGCAAGAATCGAAGCCGCGCTACGGCAGTGCAACATTTAGGAGCCAGGCCTTGAGATTTAAAGCAATCTTCCTTCACTTCCTCGTCATGGCGGGGCTCTCCGCGTCTCCGGCCGCCTCCCAGCAAGAGGCGGTCGAGCTGGTCGGCTTCGGCGACAGCCTGATGGCCGGTTACCAGTTGGCGCCGACCGAATCCTATACCGCGCAGCTCGAGGCAGCGCTGAAGGCCAAGGGGCGCTCCGTCACCGTCGCGAACGCGGGCGTGTCCGGCGACACCACGTCAGGCGGTCTTTCGCGGGTCGACTGGTCGGTTCCGGATGGCACCGACGGCGTGATCCTGGAACTCGGCGCCAACGACGCGCTTCGTGGTGTGCCGCCAGAACAGACTGAAAAGAACCTCGATGCGATCATCACACGACTGAAGGAACGAGGCATCCCGGTGCTGCTCGCGGGGATGATTGCGCCCCCCAACATGGGCGGCAATTATTCGACGCGCTACAACGAGATCTATCCACGGCTCGCCGAGAAGCATAACCTGCCGCTCTATCCGTTCTTCCTCGATGGGGTAGTGGCCGTCTCTGGCACGCAGCTCGAGGACGGCATGCATCCGAATGCGCGCGGCGTCGCGATCATGGTGGAACGCTCGCTGCCGGCGGTCGAACAGTTCGTCGAGCAGATTCAGTCCAGCGGAAATTAACGCTTGCGAACGGCCGGCGCCCGTGATTCGCTATGCCTGATCGCAAGAGATTCGAGGAGGTTCGCAATGCCGAGACTTTTCACCGCCCTCGAAATCCCGCGCAATGTCGCCATGAGTCTGTCCCTCCTGCGGGGAGGGCTCCCCGGCGCGCGGTGGATTGACGTGGAAAACTACCACATCACGCTGCGGTTCATCGGTGATGTGGACGGGCGCACCGCCGACGAGATCGTCGATCGTCTCGACCGGGTAGACCGGCCGGAGTTTCAGGTCAGTCTGAACGGGATAGGGTCATTCGGATCGAAGAAGCCGCACTCCGTCTGGGCGGGTGTTTCCCCTTCGCAGGAGATGACCGCGCTTCAGGCGGAGATGGAGCGGATCTGCCAGCGTGTCGGCCTGCCGCCGGATCCCCGCAAGTTCATGCCGCATGTCTCGCTCGCCCGGCTGAAGGCCTGTCGCCTCGACGATGTGGTTCGTTACCTGGCGGGGCGCGGCGACTTTCACACGCTGCCGTTCAAGGTTTCGCGTTTCGTGCTGATGTCCTCGAAGGACTCGGTCGGGGGCGGACCCTATCTCACCGAGGAAGGCTTCCCGCTGAACGAGGTCCGCACCGGCACCAACCGCTCTTCCGTCGAACCGATGAAGAGCTTCGTGTGACGGACAAGCCCGCAGCCTACGACCGTCTTTCGACCGCCGATGTCGAACAAGGTCTCTCGGAGCTGGCGGGCTGGGCTCTGCGTGACGATCACATGGCGATCACAAGGACGTTCAAGTTTCGCAATTTCGCCGAGGCCTTCGGCTTCATGACAGAATGTGCGCTGGTGGCGGAGCGGATGAACCACCACCCGGAATGGTTCAACGTCTATTCGCGCGTCGAGGTGGTGCTCACCACGCATCACGTGTCGGGGCTGACGTCTCTGGATCTCAAGCTGGCGAAAGCCATGGATCGTGCCGCCGCACGGCGGGGCGATTGAAGTCTCTGGGCATCTGCCCCACATTCACCGACGACGTGAATGGACGAGGACTGTCTATGGAAGACGTGAAGATCGGCGAGATCCTGCTGCCGGGGGACGAGGAAACACAGGACAGGCGCGAAAAGCAGGTGCGGGCCCGGTTCTGGCCGAAGCTCAAGCGGGTCGCCGGATATGTGCCCTTCAGCCGAGACCTCGTCGCGGCCTATTATTGCGCTCTCGATCCGAAGACGCCAACCCGGGTGCGCGGGGTGCTGCTGGCAGCTCTCGCCTATTTCATCCTCCCGTTCGACCTGCTTCCGGACGTCTTTGCCGTCGTCGGCTTCACCGATGACATGGCGGTGTTCGCCGCGGCTCTAAGGATGATCCAGGGCCACATCGGCGACCGTCACTACCAGGCGGCCGACAAGGCACTGGCAGGTGACGAAGAGCCTGCGCCCGCGAGATAGGCCGAGACAGTCGCTTCCTGGTTTGATCGGACCTGCCCTTGCAAGGCGTCGCGCCCCCGCATGGGGACAAACTCTTGCCCTAATCCTTGTGTCTGTGACTGCCGGAGCAGTTCCCTTGGCTACAGTCAGTCGGTCGAGGCATAGGGGATGACGGGTGATGATCTCATATGCCTACCGTTGACGGTTTGGTAACCGCAATTAAGTCAAATTAAACCGAATCGTGATGATGCCTGACCAGGCTTGCCTTATCGGCGCAATCGAAGAAGCGGCAGGAGACCATGTCTGTAAAAACCGTAGCAACCGCATTGGCCCTCGTGCTGGCAACCGCCGGCATTGCATCGGCGCAATCGCCCACCCGTATCCAGCAGTTCAAGGCATGGGGTGCCTATTCCTACAATTCGTCGGGCAGCACCGTCTGCTATGTGCTGTCGGTCCCGACCGCCAAGGAGCCGGCGAGCGTCGATCACGGCGACATCTTCTTCATCGTGTCGCAGCGTCCGGGCCAGAACATTTCCTACGAGCCGCAGGCGATGATGGGCTATCCGCTGCAGGCAAGCTCGAAGGTCAACGTCACCATCGACGGCAAGACCTTCGTGATGTTCACGAAGGACAAGGCTGCCTGGGTTGAGAACGCGGCTGAAGAGCCCGCTCTCGTCGCGGCCATGAAGGGCGGCACCGCGATGACGGTGAGTGCCACGTCAGGTCGCGGCACGGCCACCTCCTATTCCTACTCGCTCTCGGGCATCTCGGCGGCGCTCAAGCAGATCGAAACCTGCAAGTAGCCGCCCCATAGTCACGCCTTCCGCAAAGGGCCGGTCCGCAGACCGGCCCTTTGCGCGTCTTGAAGACTGGTGACGCCGTCCCGATTTGATGGTATGTGCCGCGCCAAAGTTGATCGTTCGGCCTTTGCCGACGCGAAGTGCTCAAGCCACAAACATGCCCGACCAGCCGCCGCCCGCGATGGCGCATGCGTTTGAACAGGACAAGATGATGTCAGTTTCCGAAGCCGTTCTCGATCCTGCGGTCAAAGCCCCGCTTGTCGCAAGACCCGAGCTTGCCGGCACAAAGCCGTCGCTGATCGGACTGACGCGCGAGGAGATGGGTGCAGCGCTCCGGGAACAGGGCGTGCCGGAAAAGCAGGTGCGCATGCGCGTCAGCCAGCTCTGGCACTGGCTCTACATCCGCGGCGTCTCCGATTTCGACGCGATGACCAATGTCGCCAAGGACATGCGGGAAATGCTGAAGAGGCATTTCACGATCGCCCGTCCGGAGGTGGTGGAGGAGCAGGTTTCCGCTGACGGCACCCGCAAGTGGCTGTTGCGGTTTCCGCCGCGCGGCGCCGGTCGCCCGGTCGAAATCGAGACCGTCTACATTCCAGAGGAAGGCCGCGGGACGCTCTGCATCTCCAGCCAGGTCGGCTGTTCGCTCACCTGTTCCTTCTGCCACACGGGCACGCAGAAGCTGGTGCGCAACCTGACGGCCGAGGAAATCCTGGCGCAGCTGCTGCTGGCCCGCGATCGTCTCGGCGACTTTCCGGACCTCGATGTGCCGCAGGGGTCGATGATCCCGTCGAGCGACCGCAAGGTGACCAACATCGTGATGATGGGCATGGGCGAGCCGCTCTACAATTTCGAGGCGGTCAAGACGGCGCTGCTGATTGCCACCGACGGCGACGGGCTGTCGCTCTCCAAGCGCCGCGTGACGCTGTCGACCTCCGGCGTCGTTCCGGAAATCTACCGGACGGGCGAGGAGATCGGCGTGATGCTGGCGATCTCGCTGCACGCGGTGCGTGACGAACTGCGCGACATGCTGGTGCCGATCAACAAGAAATACCCGCTGAAGGAGCTGATGGAAGCCTGCCGCGCCTATCCGAGCCTCTCGAACGCGCGCCGCATCACCTTCGAATACGTGATGCTGAAGGATGTGAACGACAGCCTCGAAGATGCCAAGGAACTGGTGAAGCTCCTGAAGGGCGTGCCGGCCAAGATCAACCTGATCCCCTTCAATCCCTGGCCGGGCACGAACTACCAGTGCTCCGACTGGGCGACGATCGAGCGGTTCGCCGACTTCGTCAACCAGGCGGGCTTTGCCTCGCCGATCCGCACGCCGCGTGGTCGCGACATCCTGGCGGCCTGTGGGCAGCTGAAGTCGGAATCGGAGCGGATGCGCAAGACCGAACGCATGGCCTTCGAGGCGATGATGATCGCCGGCCACGGCGAAGACGACGACTGATCCCGTGACGACGCCGTTCGAGAGCCTGAAGGCGCGCAATGCCACCGACTGGCAGGCCTATCGCGAGCATCGTTTCGTGCGGGACCTGGCAGCGGGCACGCTGCCGGAGGCGGCCTTCCAGCACTACCTGAAGCAGGACTATCTGTTCCTCGTGCAGTTCGCCCGGGCATGGGGGCTTGCGGTCTACAAGAGCCGCGACCTCTCCGAGATCCGGCAGGGGCTCGACAGCCTCAAGGCGATCGTCGACGTCGAGATCGGCCTGCATGTGAACTACTGCGCTTCCTGGGGCATTGATGAGGCGGCGCTCTCGAAGCTGACGGCGTCGCGGGCGACGCTTGCCTATACCCGCTATGTTCTTGACGCCGGCATGAGCGGCGATCTGCTCGACCTGCATGTGGCGCTGGCACCCTGCATCATCGGCTATGGCGAGATTGCCAACTGGATCCTGCGTCAGCCGTTCACCCGGCACGACGGCAACCTCTATGCGGAGTGGATCGCGATGTATGGCGGCGACGAATACCAGGCGCTGGTCGCCTCCGAGCTCGAATGGCTGAACCGGCGGCTCGCGGGCGTCGACGCGCAGCGCATGGACCAGTTGTCGATGGTTTTTGGCGATGCCACCCGCCTGGAGGCGGACTTCTGGCAGATGGGTCTCGATCTCGCCTGAACGGAACTAGGCTTCAGCGCGACTGGGTGAGGAAGATCTTCATCGCAAAGACCGAGAATACGCCCGCGAAGGTGTAGTCGATGCCGCGCAAGACCTTCGGGTTTGCCTGCAGCCAGCCCGCCAGGCGGTCGGCCAGCAGGATGACGATGACGTTGACCGGCGAACACACCACGATGAAGTAGACGCCGAGGAAAATCAGCTTTTCGGTGACGGCCGGGTCGCCCGCCGTCACGAACTGCGGCAGGAAGGTCATGAAGAAGATGATGACCTTGGGGTTGAGCAGGTTGACCCAGAGCCCCGTCGACATGTTGGCCAGCGCTGAGCTCTTCGCGCCCTCGACCCTTTCGATGGAGAGGTTGGACCCGAAGCGGATGGCCTGGATGGCGAGCCACAGAAGATAGGCGGCGCCACCAGTTTTCAGGATGAAGAAGGCGGTGGGCGAGGCGGTGATCAGCGCCGAAATTCCGAACGCCACGAGCAGCGTGTGGATCAGGATGCCGGTGGATGTGCCGACGACGACATAAAGCGCCTGGCCGCGCCCCTGCGCCAGCGCCCGGCTGATCGAGAGCGTCATGTCGGGGCCGGGCGTTACGGCGAGCAGCAGGCTGGCCGCCGTGAATGCGAGAAGCGTGGGCAGGTTCGGCAGGAGGTCCATGGATCCCTCAACAGGCTGGTCTGGCCCGCATTCTTATCCGGCTTTTCTGCCCCTGCCAATCAGCCGCGGCTGGCGATGAAGGCCTTGGACGCTTCCGCGTGATCCGGGTGCCAGCGCGACAGGGGCGGCCGGTTCTCGACCACGTCGCCTGCTGCCCACAGGATACGCCGTTCGTCGGTGGCGCGATCGACCTCATTGTCGGGGCAGAGGATGTAGAAGTCGCCGCGGGCGATGCCGTCCAGCATGAAGTCGACCGTCTGTTCCGGGGTCCAGGCGCCGTCCGGCTTTTCCACCCGTCCGCGCGCGGTCAGTCCGGTGAAGACGAAGCCCGGGATCAGAAGGTGGGCGGTGACGGCGCAGTTCGACGTGCTGCGCAGTTCATGCTGCAGCGCTTCGGTGAAGGCCTTCACGCCGGCCTTGGAGACGTTGTAGGCGGGGTCTCCCGGCGGCGTGGTGATGCCCTGTTTGGAGCCGGTGTTGATGATCAGCGAAGGCTCGCCATGGGCCATCATGCCGGGCCCGAAGATGCGGCTGCCGTTGATCACGCCCATCAGATTGACGCCCAGCACCCTGTCCCAGTTCGCCTGCGGTCCGAAGAGTGCGCTGCCCGGCTGGATGCCGGCATTGTTCATCAGGACATGCACGCGGCCGTATTTCTGCAGGACGGCGCGCTCCAGGGATTCCAGCTGGTCCGGCTGCGAGACGTCGGTGCCGATCGGCGTGACGTCCGCTTCGCCACCTTCGGCGATTGCAGCAACCTCACGGCAGGCGTCTGCCAGGGCATCGCCCTCCAGGTCGGCCAGCACGATGGAGAGGCCAAGCGCGGCAAAGCGCTTGGCGGCTGCGAGGCCAATTCCGGACGCCGCACCGGTGATGACGGCGACATTGCCTTTGATCAGGGCAGGATGAATATCGGCCATGCTAGGCTCCTTTGGTCGCTAGGGGGCAAGCCATCAATGTGGTGCTGCATCCGGGAGCGTCAACACTGGGACTGCGGTACATCTTGCACCTCTTGGCAAACTCGCTAAAAGTGCCGGCATTCCAAGCTTGTGGCACCAGCCCATCATCATTGCGGACGGACGAAACCAACATGGTACTTCCCAAAGACGTGAAGAAAGTCGTTCTCGCCTATTCCGGCGGACTCGATACCTCGATCATTCTCAAGTGGCTGCAGACGGAACTCGGCGCCGAAGTCGTGACCTTCACGGCCGACCTCGGCCAGGGCGAGGAGCTCGAGCCGGCGCGCAAGAAGGCGGAGATGATGGGGATCAAGGAGATCTTCATCGAGGACGTGCGCGAGGAGTTTGTCCGCGATTTCGTGTTCCCGATGTTCCGCGCCAATGCCGTCTACGAGGGCGTCTACCTGCTCGGCACCTCGATCGCCCGTCCGCTGATTTCCAAGCACCTTATCGATATCGCCAAGAAGACCGGCGCCGATGCCATCGCCCATGGCGCGACCGGCAAGGGCAACGACCAGGTCCGCTTCGAGCTTTCCGCCTATGCGCTGAACCCGGACATCAAGATCATCGCACCCTGGCGCGACTGGTCGTTCAAGAGCCGCACGGATCTCCTGAACTTCGCCGAACAGCACCAGATCCCTGTCGCCAAGGACAAAAAGGGCGAGGCTCCCTTCTCGGTCGATGCAAACCTGCTGCACTCCTCGTCCGAGGGCAAGGTGCTGGAAGATCCGTCTGTCGAGGCCCCGGAATATGTGCATATGCGCACAATCTCGCCGGAAGCGGCTCCCGACAAGGCAACCGTCATCAAGGTCGGCTTCGAAAAGGGCGATGCCGTCTCCATCAACGGCGTGCGCATGAGCCCGGCCACGCTGCTGGCGGCTCTCAACGACTACGGCCGTGACAATGGCATCGGCCGTCTCGATCTCGTCGAGAACCGCTTCGTCGGCATGAAGTCGCGCGGCGTCTACGAGACGCCGGGCGGCACGATCCTCTTGTCGGCGCATCGGGCCATCGAGTCGATCACGCTCGACCGCGGCGCGGCCCATCTCAAGGACGAGCTGATGCCGCGGTACGCGGAGTTGATCTATTACGGCTTCTGGTTCTCGCCGGAGCGCGAGATGCTGCAGGCCGCCATCGACCGCAGCCAGGAGCATGTCGAGGGCGAAGTGACGCTGAAGCTCTACAAGGGCAATGTCATGGTCATCGGCCGCGAGTCGCCGAAGTCGCTCTATTCGGACCAGCTGGTCACCTTCGAGGACGACCAGGGGGCCTACGATCAGAAGGATGCGGCCGGCTTCATCAAGCTCAACGCGCTGCGTCTGCGCACGCTGGCCAAGCGCAATCTGAAGGGTTGAGCCTTTCGGACTACTGACCCGACGAGCCCGCCGTCGCACGCCGCGACGGTGGGCTTTTTCATGTCCGGCGCTTGCGGACGTTGAGAAAACCAAAATAGGCCAGAATCGCTATGAGGTTCATCAGCGGTATCACGGTGCCAAAGGCCATCAGCGGGTCGCCGATGAGGGCTGCGGCAACGCCACCGAGGAAGCCCGCGCCCATCTGGATGAAACCGAGAAGGGCTGCCGCCGATCCGGCGATCCTGGGATGGGGCGCCAACCCCGCTGTCGTGATATCGGGAATGACAAAGGCCATGCCGAAGGCGCAGAACGCCACCGGTACCATGATGGACAGGAAGCTAGGCTCGACCAGGTGGACCGAGAGAGCGATCATCGTGCCGCCGAGACCTGCGAGGGTCAGCCCGGTGCGCAGGGCGCCGTTCTCGCCGAGGCGTTTTGCCAAGAACCGTAGACTGACGGAGCCCAGAAAGAAGAAGCCCGATTGCATCAGCATGCCGAGGCCGAACTGGCCGGGGGTCAGCCCCACCTTGTTGATCAGCACGAAGGGCAGCATGGTCGCCTGCGCATAGAGCGCGCCAACCGTGCCGGCCAGCACGAG
Source organism: Rhizobium sp. PK7-22 (assembly GCF_056530405.1). Lineage (NCBI taxonomy): Bacteria > Pseudomonadati > Pseudomonadota > Alphaproteobacteria > Hyphomicrobiales > Rhizobiaceae > Rhizobium > Rhizobium sp. PK7-22. The sequence continues at coordinate 437,585 of NZ_CP096514.1, read as the reverse complement.
GGCGGAGAGGAGTACCTGCGGGTCGGCGATCAGCGTTCGGTAGGAGCCAATCAGGCGTGACGGGCGGATGAGGGCACGATCGGGGATCGTGGTTTCCTTCATCAGCAGGCCGACCACAATGCAACTGACCAGCCCGAAGCCGACCATCAGGAAAAACACCGCCTGCCAGTTGAAGAACGTCAGGGCGAGGCCGCCCAGCGTCGGGCCTGCTGCCGGGCCGATGGCCAACATGATGCCAATCATGTTGAGGATGCGAGAGGCTTCAGCGCCGGTAAACTGGTCGCGCACGATGGCACGCGACACGGTGATGCCGACGGAGGCGCCAATGCCCTGGATCAGGCGGCCGGCCAGCAGCCAGTCGACCGTCGGGGCGAAGGCGGCCACCAGGCTGCCGATCAGGTAGATCATCAGGAAGCCGAGGGTCGCCTTGCGGCGGCCGAAGGCGTCCGATGTCGGGCCGGACAACAGCTGGGTGACGGCAAAGCCACCGAAATAGACCGAGAGGCTGAGCTTGATGGCCGCATCCGTGGTGCCGAAGGCGCGGACCAGTTCCGGCATGGCAGGCGTGTAAATGGCCATGGAAACAGGGCCGAGCGCCGCCAGAAGGGCGCCCAGCAGCGAGGTGCGGCGCGCGGACATGGTCGGGATGGGGAGCTGATGATCGGCTTTCATTCTTCGCCATGGAGGGCAAAGTCGAACCTTGCCGAATAAGCTGCATTGCATCCGGCCTGCTCAGCAGCGGACGGCCGGGGTTGGGGAAGACTTACGCCCTTTCCTCTCGCAGGCAAGGCTTTGCACGAAGACTTTGTGCCGCGGGCGAATTACCGTGTGCTTTATGGCTTGGCTGGTTGCATGGATCGGCTAACGTCCCAGATAGAGATGGTACCGCCTCCTTCCCATCGCCAGATGGCGACAGAACAAAGGGTTTCGCATGCCGCAGCTTCACATCAATCCCGCGCTCATCGACTGGAACGGACATCAGGGGCTCCCGCGCTTTGATCTGGTGAAGGACGAGGATTTCGCCGCCGCCTTCGATGCGGCGATGGAGAAGCACGACGCAGAGATCGACGCCATTGCCGACAACCCCGAAGCGCCGACGATGGAAAACACCATCGTCGCACTGGAGATTGCCGGTGACGAGCTGTCACGCATCTCGGCCCTGTTCTGGAACAAGGCGGGCGCCCATACCAACGACGTGATCCAGGCGCTGGAGCGGGATATTGCGCCGAAGATGTCGCGCCATTATTCGCGGTTCTCCATGAACGAGGTGTTGTTCAAGCGCATCGACGATCTCTGGGCGGCGCGCGAAACCCTTGAGCTTTCCGTCGAGGAGGGGCGGGTCCTCGAACGGCACTGGAAGGGCTTTGTCCGCAGCGGGTCGAAGCTTGCCAAGCCGGATCAGGAAAGACTGGCAGCCATCAGCGAACGGCTGGCGAGCCTTGGCGCAAAATTCGGCCAGAACGTGCTTGCGGACGAGAAGGCCTGGGATCTGGTCCTGACGGACGAGGCCGATCTGGCCGGACTGCCGCCCTTCCTGCGCGAGGCCATGGTTTCGGCCGCCCGGGATCGTGGGCACGAGGCCGGCTATGCCGTGACCCTCTCGCGGTCGATCATCGAGCCGTTCCTGACGTTCTCCGAGCGGCGTGACCTGCGGGAGCAGGCCTTCCGCGCCTGGACCGCGCGCGGCGCCAACGGCGGCGAGACGGACAATCTCGCCATCGTTCGGGAAACCCTGGAACTGCGCGCAGAGCGGGCAGGTCTGCTCGGCTACGACAGTTTTGCCGCCTTCAAGCTCGACAACACCATGGCCAAGACGCCGGAAGCGGTGAACGGCCTGCTGATGGCGGTCTGGGAAAAGGCGCGGAGCCGGGCCCTGGAGGAGGAGAAGAGCCTGGCCGGGCTGATCGCCGAGGAAGGCGGCAATCACGATGTCATGCCATGGGACTGGCGCCACTATGCCGAGAAGCTGCGGCACCGGACCTTCAATTTTTCCGAGTCGGAGCTGAAGCCCTACCTGCAGCTGGAGAAGATCATCGAAGCCTGCTTCGATGTCGCCAACCGGGTGTTCGGCATCCGCGCAGTCGAAGTGAAGGATGTGCCGGCCTATCATCCGGACGTGCGGGTTTTCGAGATCCATGACGAAGACGGAACGCTGAAGGCGCTGTTCCTCGGCGACTATTTTGCGCGGTCGTCGAAGCGTTCCGGCGCCTGGATGAGTTCGTTCCAGTCGCAGCACAGGCTGACGCTCAAGAACGGCGCGAAGGGCGAGATCCCGATCATCTACAACGTCTGCAACTTCGCAAAGCCTTCGGCCGGCAAGCCGGCGCTGCTGTCGATCGACGATGCCCGCACGCTCTTCCACGAGTTCGGGCACGCCCTGCACGGCATGCTGTCGGATGTCACCTATCCCTCGGTGGCCGGAACCGGCGTGGCACGTGACTTCGTAGAGCTGCCCTCGCAGCTCTATGAGCACTGGCTGACGGTTCCCGAGATCCTCCAGAAATACGCAGTCCACGTCGATACCGGCGCGCCGATGCCGAAGGAACTGCTCGACAAGGTGCTCGCTGCCCGCACGTTCAACGCGGGGTTTGCAACGGTCGAGTTCACCTCCTCGGCGCTCGTCGACATGGCCTTCCACACGCGGGCCAGTGTCGAAGAGCCCATGAAGGTACAGGCGGACGTGCTGGAACGCATCGGCATGCCGCAGTCCATCGTCATGCGTCACGCAACGCCGCATTTCCAGCATGTGTTCTCCGGTGACGGATATTCGGCCGGCTATTATTCCTACATGTGGTCGGAGGTTCTCGACGCCGACGCCTTCGCAGCCTTCGAGGAAGCCGGCGACGCCTTCGACCCGGTGACGGCGCGCAAGCTCAAGAACAACATCTATTCGGTGGGCGGCTCGATCGATCCCGAAGAGGCCTACAAGGCTTTCCGGGGGAAACTGCCTGATCCGAAGGCGATGTTGAGGAAGAAGGGCCTGGCCATGCTCGAGGAGCTTTCCGGCAGCGACGCATGAGTCGCGCATAGCTGTCATTCAGCAAGCCTGCGCGGTCCCTCTTTCGCAAATGCGAAAAATAGGCTAAGAGCGCGCCAACGAAATTTGGCGCCTCCTCCCGTTTTCGCGCCCAAGGCCAGAGATCCAACTTATGAAAATTCGCAACATCGCGATTATCGCGCACGTTGACCATGGAAAAACGACCCTCGTCGATGAGCTGCTGAAGCAGTCCGGCTCCTTCCGCGAGAACCAGCGTGTCGCTGAGCGCGTGATGGACAGCAACGACCTCGAGAAGGAACGCGGCATCACCATTCTGGCGAAGGCAACTTCGGTCGAGTGGAAGAACACCCGCATCAACATCGTAGACACTCCCGGCCACGCCGACTTCGGCGGTGAGGTCGAGCGCATCCTGTCGATGGTGGACGGCGCGATCGTTCTCGTCGATTCCTCCGAAGGCCCCATGCCGCAGACGAAGTTCGTGGTCTCCAAGGCTCTCAAGGTCGGCCTTCGCCCGATCGTGGCGATCAACAAGATCGACCGTCCCGACGGCCGCCACGAGGAAGTCATCAACGAAGTCTTCGACCTCTTCGCAAGCCTTGATGCCACCGACGAGCAGCTCGACTTCCCGATCCTCTACGGTTCGGGTCGTGATGGCTGGATGAACGTCAACCCGGAAGGTCCGAAGGACCAGGGTCTTGCGCCGCTGCTCGACCTGGTGATGCAGCATGTGCCCGAGCCGAGCGTCGGCGACGCGGACGGTGCCTTCCGCATGATCGGCACGCTGCTCGAAGCCAACCCCTTCCTTGGCCGCGTCATCACCGGCCGCATCCACTCCGGCTCGATCAAGCCGAACCAGTCCGTCAAGGTTCTGGGCCAGGATGGCAGGGTGGTCGAAACCGGCCGCATCTCCAAGATCCTCGCATTCCGCGGCATCGAGCGCACTGCGATCGACGAAGCTCATGCGGGTGACATCGTGGCGATCGCGGGCCTGTCGAAGGGTACCGTGGCCGACACCTTCTGCGATCCTTCGGTCAGCGAGCCGCTGTCGGCCCAGCCGATCGATCCGCCGACCGTCACCATGTCCTTCCTCGTCAACGACAGCCCGCTCGCCGGCACCGAAGGCGACAAGGTCACGAGCCGCGTCATCCGCGACCGCCTGTTCAAGGAAGCCGAAGGCAATGTCGCGCTGAAGATCGAGGAATCGGAAGGCAAGGACTCGTTCTACGTTTCCGGTCGCGGCGAATTGCAACTGGCCGTCCTGATCGAGACCATGCGTCGCGAAGGTTTCGAGATTGCCGTCTCGCGTCCGCGCGTCGTGATGCACAAGGACGACAACGGGACGCTGATGGAGCCGATCGAAGAAGTCGTGATCGACGTCGACGAAGAGCATTCCGGCGTCGTCGTGCAGAAGATGTCCGAGCGCAAGGCCGAGATGACGGAACTGCGTCCGTCCGGCGGCAATCGCGTTCGTCTGGTGTTCTACGCGCCGACCCGCGGCCTGATCGGCTACCAGTCCGAACTTCTGACCGATACCCGCGGCACGGCGATCATGAACCGCCTGTTCCACGACTACCAGCCGTTCAAGGGCGAAATCAGCGGCCGCAACAACGGCGTTCTCTTGTCCAACCAGTCCGGCGAAGCGGTTGCCTATGCCATGTTCAACCTGGAAGATCGCGGCCCGATGATCATCGAGCCGGGCGAGAAGGTCTATGCGGGCATGATCGTCGGCATCCACTCGCGCGAGAACGATCTGGAAGTGAATGTCCTGAAGGGCAAGCAGCTGACCAACATCCGTTCTGCGGGCAAGGATGAAGCCGTGAGGCTGACGCCGCCGATCCGCATGACGCTCGACCGGGCACTGTCCTGGATCCAGGACGACGAGCTCATGGAAGTCACGCCAAAGTCGATCCGGCTGCGCAAGACCTACCTGGATGCGAACGATCGCAAGCGATTCGGTAAGGCAAAGGCTGCCATCTAAGCGAACGGCAAGATCAAAAAAACCCGGCCATGTGCCGGGTTTTTCTTTTGTGTCTTTAACTGAGGCAGACTTGTAGGAGCGGTTAAAAAGGCGTTAACGTAGATCCGAGAGCGATTGTTCCAAGTCTGGGGACAGCCGTTCCGATGATGTATCATGTTCTCGTTAAGCCCGATGAATGGGTTCAGAGTGACGTTATGAAAACGTTGTCTATCGATGTGCGGCGCGCGGAGCCGCAGGATGCGCGTGCTGTGTCCGAGACCCACCGGTTGTCGTGGAACCAGGCCTATGCCGGGCTCATCCCGCACAAGCCGCTGACGCATATGATCGAACGCCGCGGGGAAGCCTGGTGGCGCAAGGCGAGCCGTGGCCCCGCAACCCTTCTGGTGCTCGATGTCGCGGGCACCATTGCGGGCTATGCGACGATCGGGCTCAACCGAGCCAAGGCATTGCCCTATGACGGCGAGATCTACGAGATCTATCTGCGCCCCGAATTCCAGGGAATTGGCCTCGGCCGTCGCCTGTTCGGAGAGAGCCGGCGTCTGTTGAAGTCGCTGGGCTGCCAAGGGCTGGTCGTCTGGTGCCTCGAAGACAGCGAGCACGCATCCCGCTTCTTCCGTCGACATGGTGGCCTCGACATGGTCGAGGGCGTCGAAGATTTCGGCGGAACCCCGCTGCGCAAGATCGGCTTCGTCTGGCCGCGCCTGGCGTAAGCATCAGCTTGTCTGCATGTTCTGCGTCTTCGGCGACGAAAGGCGTGTTGCCTCGCAGCATTTTTCCCAGTATCGAAACCCATCCTCAAACCTCACCCCGGGAACCAGAATGCGTATCGATGCGATCTCCATAGGGAAGAACCCACCTGAAGACATCAATGTGATCGTCGAGGTCGCCGTTGGTGGCCACCCGATCAAGTATGAGATGGACAAGGAGGCCGGCGCGCTGGTCGTCGACCGTTTCCTGTACACGCCGATGACCTATCCCGGGAACTACGGCTTCGTCCCGCACACGCTGTCGGAAGACGGCGATCCGATCGACGTGCTGATCTGCAATACACGCCCGCTGGTGCCTGGCTGCGTCATCAACGTCCGCCCGATCGGCGTGATGGTGATGGAAGACGACGGCGGCAAGGACGAGAAGATCCTGGCCGTGCCGGTTCCGAAACTGACCCAGCGCTACGACAAGATCAAGAACTACACCGACATGCCCGAGATCACGCTGAAGCAGATCGAGCACTTCTTCGAGCACTACAAGGATCTGGAGCCCGGCAAATGGGTGAAGATCGGCGGCTGGCAGGACGTCGACGTCGCCAAGACGCTGATCGTCGAAGCCATCGAGCGCTACAAGGCCAGCAAGTAATCAGCCGGCGCCAAGCGCCAGAAGTCTTGCACTGACATCCTCCGGGTCGCCCTCGATCCGGAGGATTTTTTTGCGTGCCGTTTCGCCGCTGATGATGGTGATCGCGCTCTTCGGGTGACGCAGGGATTTCGCGAGGAGCGCCATCAAGGCCTGGTTGGCCTTGCCCGCTTCGGCGATAGCGGTGACGCGCGCCTTCAGGACGCATTCGCCATCGGCCAGCGTCGCGAAGCCCTCTATTCCATCCCGTGACGCACCCGGCGTCAGCCGGACGGTCAGGCGGACATGATCCGAATGGCAGCTATAGGGGACTTCACGCAAAGAGCGGGTAGATGCTGTTCCAGAGAAGCGACCGCAGGAAGAAGATGAGCAGCAACACGATGATCGGCGAGATGTCGATGCCGCCGAGGTTCGGCATGATGCGTCGGATCGGCCGGAGCACAGGCTCGGTGACGTTGTAGAGAAAGCTGCCAATCGCGCCGACGAACTGATTGCTCGAATTGATAACGTTGAAGGCATAGAGCCAGGAGAAAATGGCGCTGGCGATCAGCACCCAAGTGTAAAGGTTCAGGGCCATGTCAATCGTCTGGAACAGCGCGAGCATTCAGGTCTCCATTTGTTGTTGACAGACATGTAGACATTGGGGAACTAACGAGCAAGTGCCGTGCCGGTGCGCGATCCGAATCATGTTGAACGTGGGTCGCGGTTGTGTCCGGCGTGTTGAAAGTCCCCCGCTGATGTCCATCCTTCCTGCCGATGATCGGTTTGCGGCTTTCCGGCACGCATCCTACGCCCGCTTCTTCACCTCGCGCTTTCTCGCCGCCTTCGCCATCCAGATCATCAGCGTCTCCGTCGGCTGGCAGATGTATGACGAGACGGGCAGCGCGCTCTATCTCGGGCTGATCGGCCTCTTCCAGTTCCTGCCCTCGCTGCTGCTCATCCTCGTGACCGGTTCCGTCGCCGACCGTTACAATCGCCGCGTGATCGTGGCGATCTGCCTTGGAGTCGGTGCCGTCTGCGCAGCCGCCCTGCTGATGCTGACGATCGCTGACCTGTTCATGCCGTGGCTGGTGTTTGCCATCCTGACGGTGTTCGGCATCGAGCGTGCCTTCATGGGGCCTGCCGTCCAGTCGCTCGCTCCGAACCTTGTTCCAGAGCGCGATCTTGCCAATGCGATCGCCTGGAACTCCTCCTCGTGGCAGACCGCCTCGATCGTCGGGCCGGTCTTCGGCGGCTTGCTCTACGGCCTTAGTGCCGTGGCCGCCTATTCGGTGGCACTGACCTTTCTGGGTCTCGCCGGCGTGCTCATCCTGATGATCCCCAAGCCGGCGCAGCACACCGGCACGCGAACGGTGAGCTGGAGCGAGATCCTGGCGGGCTTCCGCTTCATCGGCCAGGAGAAGGTGGTGCTCGGCGCGATCTCGCTGGATCTCTTCGCCGTCCTGCTCGGCGGCGCCGTGGCGCTGATGCCGATCTTTGCACGCGACATCCTGGTGTTGGGTCCCTGGGGGCTCGGTCTTCTGCGCGCGGCGCCCGGGATCGGAGCGGTGACGGTTGCGCTCTGCCTGGCCTTCTACCCGATCCGGCACCACGCCGGTGCGTTCATGTTCGTCGGGGTGGCCCTGTTCGGGGCCGGCACCATCGTCTTCGGTCTTTCGGAAACCGTATGGCTGTCGGTCGTCGCGTTGATGCTGATGGGCGCATCGGACATGATCTCGGTGTTCGTGCGAGAGACGCTGATCGCGCTCTGGACGCCGGACGAGGTGCGAGGCCGCGTCAACGCCGTCAACATGGTGTTCGTGGGTGCCTCCAACGAACTCGGCGAATTTCGTGCCGGCACGATGGCCTCGGTCTTCGGGGCGGTGCCCGCGGTCGTGATCGGCGGAGCGGGAACGCTGGCTGTTGCCGCGCTGTGGGCGATGCGTTTCCCGCAGCTGCGCAAGATCGACAGCCTGGACGCGCCCGATCGGTAACGCGATCAGGCGCTTTTGCGCCGGCTCATGTCCGCTGCGGCACGCTGGGTTTCATCCTCGCGTTCGAAGACGAGCGACAGGAAGCTCGAGAGCCAGTGTCGCAGGGGAGCATCGAAGATCATCCTGCCTTCCAGATGCTCGCTGCCCTTCTGCGCATTCGGCATGATGAAACGATGTTCGCCGCGGACCACCCAGCGCTGCATCATCGCCCGCGTCAGCTCGGCGTGGAACTGCACGCCCCAGGCGTTGTCTCCGTAACGGATGGCCTGGTTCGGGTAGATGTCGCCCTCGGCAAGGCGCTGCGCACCGTGGGGCAGGCTGAAGCCCTCGCGGTGGAAGTGATAGACCATCTTCGGCCAATGCGGCATCAGCAGTCGGCCGTGTTCGGTAGGGCGGAGCGGATACCAGCCGATCTCCGTAAGTTCATCCTTCGCAGGCCCGACGGTGCCGCCAAGGTGACGCACCATCATCTGGGCACCGAGGCAGATGCCCAGGAAGGGCTTGTTCTCCTTCAACGGAATGGCGATCCAATCCGTCTCAGCCTTGACGAAAGGATCGGGATCATTGGCACTCATCGGCCCGCCGAAGATCACGACGCCGGAATGATGAGCCAGGGTCACGGGAAGCGAATCACCCAGAACAGGCCGGCGGATGTCGAGCGGATAGCCCATCTCCACCAGCATCTGCCCGACGCGGCCGGGAGAGGAGGTTTCCTGATGGAGCACGATCAGAACCGGGAGTTTGTTCGCGCCCTGGGACGGTGTCATTTGCATCCTTTGCCTTTCTACTCGCCTTCCACGTCTCCTCCCGGTTGACGTGCGGCTGCCTGCTGACGCTGAAGAACCCGGTCGCGCGCGGAAACGCCGAGAAGATCGGCGATCCGCCAGATCACGTGATCCTCCATCTCGCTGCGCTCGCCGTCGGCATGCACGAGATCCCACAGGATCCCCAGCAGTTCGACGCGTTCTTCCTCGTCGAGATGGCGCTTAAGATCCGAGGTGAATCGATAATAGTCAACTGCCTCGTGTCCGGCCTCGCGTCCGGCCTCGATGAGCGCGGCAAGTTGCTCGCCATCCAGCTGATAGCGTTCCCGCAGCAGCGCGCGGAGCATGTCTTGCTCGTCCGCCGAGACATTGCCGTCCGCCTCCATCACCTGGAAGCAGAGAGCGGCGAAGGCAACCCGCGGGTCGCCGGGTGCATACCCGTCCTCCGGCTGACGGGATGCGAGGTTCTGGATGAAGGTCTGAACCCGTTCAAACAACATGCGTGTGGTCCTGTCAGAAGAGGCGAAGGCGATTGGGAAGTTCTTGCGACGCGCTCGGATCCTTCACCCCTGGATCGTCCGGAGGGCGGTGGAAGAACGGCTCGTCATCGCTCTCGTCCACGCCCTTTGCGGCCTCTGCCGGCGCAGGTTTAGGCTTTTCTGGAGAGCTGTCTGCTGCGATCACCATTGGCGGCTTGGCCTGCTGAGGGCGATCCTTGGACGCCTCCGGCTTCTCCGGTTCCTTGTTGTCCAGCGTGCCGACATCCTTTGTCCCGGCTTCCGATGTCTTGACGTCCGATGGGCCGGCAGGCGCGTCGATCGTGTCCACTGCGGTCTGGTCGCGCTCCTGCATCGTCTCGGGGGAGATGACGGGTGCGGGTGACGGGCTCACGGGCGGTAGCTCGGCGATGGCCTTCGCGCCCAGGCTGCCGTCTTCGATCGGTCCCTCAAGCTGTCCGAAGGGCACCTTCCACTCGAAGGCATCGATACGGCCAGTGACCGGGGAGATGGCGATCCAGTGATCGGAGACGATGCCGTCGGCAACCCAGGCAGGGTCCCGCGGCGCACGCAGCGCCTGTGCCATCCAGTGGCGGATGCGGCCCTGGTCGTTGGTGTCGGCTTCCTCGATGTCGGCCAGCAGCAGGTAAACGCTTTCGCGCGGTTCCATGCGGGCGGCGGCCTCGGCCTTGGCGCGCGCCTTCTCGAGTTCCCGCGCATCCAGGGCGGCTTCCGCAACGGCGATCAGCGACTCGACATTGTTGGGGCGCAGCGCCTCCAGCTTCTCGGCGCGCTTCAGGCGGTCGACCGCGCTATCGCCGCTGCGGGCGCGCACGTAGGCCCGGGCGATGTCCGGATGCGGCGACAGCTTCCAGACGCTGTCGAGAACGGATGCGGCGCGGCGGCTGTTGTCCTCGCGGAGATAGGCCTTGGCGGCGATCACCGCGGCGGGGACGAGATCCTTGGAAAGCTTCAGGGCGGCGAGCGCATCGTCGCGCGCGCCCTTCGGATCGCCCTCCAGCCGTTCGCCGGCCTTGGCCGTCAGCAGAACCGCCTTCCAGCGCTCGGCCTGCTTCTTCTCGATGACGTTGGCGATCTTCTGCTGGTCCAGGAGGCGGATGGCGTCGTCCCAGCGGCCGGCGCGGCAGCGATATTCCAGCGTCGCCTGTGCGGCCCAGGGCAGATAGGGCGCATGTTCAGCGGCGCGTTCGGCGTATTGACGGGCTGCCTCATCGGCGCCGAGCCGGCGCGCTTCCACGTAGAGGCCGCGCAGTCCGAGCTCGCGGGTTTCCGGATCCTCGGCCATGCGTTCGAACTTCAGGCGCGCATCGTCGTGTCGGCCCTCGATCAGGGCGGCCTGGGCTTCGAGGAGGTGCAGCAGCGGTTCCTGGTCGGCGCGCAGCAGTGACTGGGCCCGAAGGCTCATCTTGCGCGCCAGAAGCGCATTGCCGGCTCCTGCCGCAATCAGGCCCGTCGAAAGAGCCTGGTAGCCACGATCCCGCTTGCGGGCCCGAAAGTGCCTGCGGATGAAATGCGGCGAGGTCCAGATCACCTGGAACAGCCACCACAGCACCATGATCGCAATGATCACGGCCGCGACGGCTGTCGCGGCCACCATGAGGCTCGTCTCGATCAGGTAATCCTGCCAGGCGATGGTGATCAAGCCCGGACGGTCGGCGAGCCAGGCAAAGCTCCATCCGAGAGCAAGGACGACGAGGATGAACGCAAACAATCTGATCATTCTACGTCTTTCAGTTGGAGCTTCTGGTTTCACTGACGGCACGCGTGAGCGTGTCACCAAGCAAGGAGTCGATGGCAATCCGGGCATCAAGCGCCTGCTTGAAATCCTGCGATACCGCCTTCGCCTCCTGGGGCAGATTTTCCCACTCGGAGGCTGCGGCCTGAAGGTTTTCGTTCTGCAGCGCATTTTCCATTCGGGACACGATGGCTTCCGCAGTTTCACCCTCGGCGTCGCCCGTCCGACGGACCTTGACCACCGACATGGCGCTCGACATCAGCCGGCCTGCAATGCCCTGATCCTCGTCCGGCTGCTGGGCGGCCTCGAGAATGTCGTCAGACAGGGCCGAAAACTGCTCGACGAGCTGCGAACGCGTGGGCACACCCTGTTCGCTGAACGATTCCAGCTGGGCCACCGCCGGATCCTCCGGCGCGACGCTGGCAAATGTCTGCAGCTCGCTTTCAAAAGAACTTCCCCGGTCCACGGCGGCCTTCAAAGCGGCGGCAGCGATCGCCCGGGCGGCGGCCTCCTCGGCTCCCGGCTCGTTCAGCTCCGTCTCGGCGGCCTCCAGCCGCTGTTGCAGCTGGTCGAGGCGGCCCGAGGTTTCGCTCGATGCGCCTTCCGCGGATGTCCGCAGCGCTGCGAGCTCCTGCTCCAGGGTGGAAAGGCGTGCGGTCAGCTCTTCGTCGGGGCCATCGGACGCGGCTGCAATCGCTGACTCGACGGCCTGAAGCCTCGTGTCGATCTCGGGATTGGCTGCGGGTGCCTGCCTCAGCGTCTCGACCTGCTGGCGAAGCGATGCAATCTCGTTCGTGACGTCGCCATCCGGCGATGCAGCAGGAAGGTAGCCGGCGTACTGCATGCTCCCCGCCAGCGCGAGGGCGACGATGCCGCCGAAGATGCCGGCGGCGACCAGGGTGGAGGTCGCGGTCCCCTTGCCTGCAGGTTGTGTCCGCGAGGATGGCGGCACGGCAGATGCGGTCGTCTCGGCGCTCCGGTATGAGGGGGCCGCCTTCGGATAAGCTTCGTCCGATCCGGATGATCTTTCAGGACGCGCCGGATTGCTGCCTGTCGTTTCCGGGCCCGGCTCGGGCGTCTTTTCGTTCTTCGGGCCGTTCTTCGGGGCGGCGTCCTGCTTGGGGGGTGTCGCCAACACCGATCCCGCCGTTTGATCCGTGTCGCTGCTGTGAACGGGTGCGGCGACCGTTTGCGGCTTCGCTTCGGTCGCTGCGGTCGTCCCCGGGTCCGATCCGGTCGTCGTGTCGCCTACCGGGAGGGATGTGGAGGTAACGCCCTGTTCGGCAGGCTTATCCGTCGAGGACGCCGTGTCGTCGGAATCATTGCTGCGAACGGGCTCGGCGACCACATCCGGCTTGGAGGCCGTGCCATCGATCGTCACGGGCTCTTTGTTGGACTTCGTGCGGCGGGGCGGTTTATCCGTGACCATCGAGACCTCGTTCCTGCATCATTACAGGGGGAAGTTAGGGGGCAAGGCCAAGTATGGGAAGAGGTGACTGAAATTTGAGGTCCGGAAACGACTAAAGAAGGGCCAGCAGGCTGTCTTCGTCCGGCTTGTCTGCGATCGCGAGATTGCCCTTCAGAGCATTCGGCACGGCTTGCGCGACGTTGTCGCTCAGGCAGAGAATGCGGCTTCTGGACAGGACGACCAAGCTGCCCTCGGACAGCGGCAGTTGGAAGAACCGCTGCGCCGTTGCCCTCGAGTAGAGCAGGACGACATCCACGGGCGGTTGTTCGAGTGCCGAGGATAGCGCGGATTGCGGGATGGGAACCGGTCTCATCGTGTAGCTGACAACCGTGGCGACCGGAATGCTTGCCGCCTCCAAGTCTTCTTCGAATACAGGCGAGCGGGGTTGGCCTGCGAGGTAGAGGAGCGGGTGCCGAGATGTCAGCTGGCGAAGCTGCGGCTGGAAGCATTCGACCATGCTGGCGCCGGTTCCCTCCGCCGCCTGAACGGATGCGAAGCCGATGGCGCGGAGGGCATCGGCCGTCGCGTGTCCTACGGCGAGGACGGTGTCCTGAAGGTAAGGGTGAAGGTCATCGCCGAGGGTCTGCAGAACTCTTGCCGTCTCCGCACTGGTGACGGCAACGGCCGCATGGGGCTGACGGAGGGCATCCAGAGCCGCGTCCGGATGATGTTCCGCCGCCATCAGCGGCAGGAGCACGGCTTGATGGCCAAGCGCTGCAATCTTCGCTGCCGTTCGCCGCGAGGCCTCCTCGGGTCGCGTGACGAGGACGCGCACCGGCTTCAGTTCCAGGTTTCGAAGAAGCCGGGACCTGCGGCCGTGCGGACCGTTTCTCCCGCCTGTCTGCCGAGACTTTCGGCCTCGGAGCGATGCCCCTCCAGCTCCACCGCATATTCCTGACGACCGTCCGGTGTCAGGATGAGGCCCGAGAATCGCAGGTGGTCGCCGTCGCAGAGCGCATAGCCTGCAATCGGCGTGCGGCAGGAACCGTCCAGCGCCGCGAGAAAAGCGCGCTCGCAGCTGACGGCATCATAGGTCGGACGGTCGTTGATGGCCTCAAGGAAATCGGCCACCCGGCTGTCGCCGGTCCGGCTCTCGATGCAGATCGCACCCTGGGCGGGCGCCGGCGGAAACTCGGTGGGATCGAGAAGTTCGGTGACCACCTCTTCTCTCGCCAGACGCTTCAGGCCGGCGAAGGCCAGAAGCGTGGCATCGACATGGCCCTCGTTCAGCTTGCGCAGGCGGGTGCCGACGGAACCGCGGAAAATCGTCACCTGGATGTCGGGACGAATACGACGGACCAGGGCCTGCCGGCGCAGCGAGGCCGTGCCGACGGTGGCGCCATCGGGCAGAGCTGTCAGGCTTGCGGCCGTCCGGCCGATCAGCGCATCGCGGATGTCTTCGCGCGGAAGATAGGCGGACAGGCACAAACCGTCCGGCAGCGCGGTCGGCATGTCCTTGGAGGAGTGCACGGCGAAATCAAGCTCGCCGGACATCAGTTGCTCCTCCAGCTCCAGCGTGAACAGGCCCTTGCCGCCGATCTCGCTCAGCGGACGGTCCACGATCCGGTCGCCGGTGGTCGACAGGATGACGATCTCGAACATCTCCTCGGGAAGATCATGCGCTGCCATCAACCGGGCGCGTGTTTCTGCGGCCTGCGCCAGGGCCAGGGGGCTGCCGCGCGTGCCGATCCGGAAAGGTTTCGTTTGCATCCGTATTCGTCCGTTGTTAACCGGAAGCCTTGGTAACCGGCTTTATTCAGCCCCGCAATCAACGATCGGCCCATGGCGACCTTTCTTCGCATCCTCGGTATCGAAACAAGCTGCGACGAAACGGCGGCGTCCGTCGTCGTGCGGCATGCGGACGGTCGTGGCGAAATTCTTTCGGACGTGGTGCTGTCGCAACTGGAGGAACACAGTGCCTTCGGTGGCGTGGTGCCTGAGATTGCGGCGCGGGCCCACGTGGAGGCGCTCGACGGACTGATCGAAGAGGCGCTCGAGCGGGCCGACGTCTCGCTCGCCGAGATCGATGCTGTCGCCGCCACCTCCGGACCGGGGCTGATCGGCGGACTGCTCGTCGGGCTGATGACGGGAAAGGCCATCGCACGTGCGGCGGGCAAGCCGCTCTATGCCGTAAACCATCTCGAAGGCCATGCGCTGACGGCGCGGCTGACGGACGGGTTGCCGTTCCCCTATCTGATGCTCCTCGTTTCCGGCGGGCATACGCAGCTGGTGCTGGTGAATGGCGTGGGCGAATACGAGCGCTGGGGGACGACGATCGACGACGCGCTCGGCGAAGCCTTCGACAAGACCGCAAAGCTGCTCGGGCTCCCCTATCCGGGCGGGCCGGCGGTCGAGAGGGCGGCGCTCAATGGCGATGCGGATCGCTTCAAGCTGCCGCGGCCGCTGGTCGGCGAGGCAAGGCTGGATTTCTCCTTTTCCGGCCTGAAGACGGCCGTGCGGCAGGCGGCGACGGACATCGCGCCGCTCAACGACCAGGACGTGGCCGACATCTGCGCCTCCTTCCAGAAGGCCATTTCCGGCACGCTGAAGGATCGGATCGGCCGGGGCCTTGCGCGGTTTCGCGAGCAGTTTTCAGGATTGGACACGGAAGCCGCCCTGGTCGTGGCCGGAGGTGTTGCCGCCAATCAGGAGATCCGCCGCACCCTGCAGGCGCTTTGCCTGGAATATGGATTTCGGTTTGTGGCGCCGCCCATGCGCCTGTGCACCGACAATGCGGCGATGATCGCCTGGGCCGGGCTGGAGCGGATGGCAGCAGAGCTTCCTGCGGACGCGCTCGACGTCCAGCCGCGCTCCCGCTGGCCCCTCGACAGCAATGCCCAAACCTTGCTTGGATCAGGCAAGCGCGGAGCCAAGGCATGAGTGCGACAGCAACCATCGTCGTCATCGGGGCCGGGGCCTTCGGCACGGCCTTGGCCACGATAATGGCGCGTGAGAGCAGATCGACCGTGACCCTGATCGGTCGCAACACGGGATTGATGAGCGACCTGCGCGACCTGCGCACGCATGATGCGGCGCTTCCGGGCGTGCCGCTCGCGGATGCGCTGCAGTTTTCCGCCGAACCGGATGCAATCTCCGAGGCCGCGATCGTGCTGTTCGCGATGCCGTCGCAATCGCATGCGGATGCCGCAAGATATTACGGTGCCTATCTGACCGAGGATGCGACGGTGGTGACCTGCGCCAAGGGTCTCGATCGGACGTCCGGTGCGGTTCTCACAGAGGTTCTGGAGCGGGAGCTGCGCGGTAGACCGGCGGCGGCCCTTAGTGGACCCGGCTTTGCCGCAGACATCGCGCGCGGCCTGCCGACGGCAATGACGATTGCAGCGAGCGAGGGCGCCTTGGCGGAACGGCTGGCGCATACCCTCTCGACGCCGACGTTCCGGCTCTACCCATCGACCGATCGTGTCGGAGTGCAACTGGGTGGGGCCCTGAAAAATGTCCTGGCGATCGCCTGCGGCATCGTTGATGGCGCGGGACTGGGAGAATCGGCGAGAGCTGCGCTGATCTCGCGCGGACTTGCGGAAATGTCACGGCTCGCAGAGCGCATGGGCGGCCGTCCGGAGACCGTGCGGGGGCTCTCCGGTCTCGGCGACCTGGTGCTGACCGGAACCAGCCACCAGTCGCGCAACCTGCGCTATGGCATCGCGCTCGGCAAACAGGTGCCGGAAGGCGCCGGCAGCGAGCTTGTGGAAGGCGCCTTCGCCGCCTCGACCGCCGCCGGGCTTGGCCGCACGCATGGGATAGACCTGCCGATCACCAATGCCGTCGCCGACATCATTGCGGGTATGCTCGACGTTTCCGCAGCTGTGGAACGGCTGATGACCCGCCCGATCACCACCGAATAAGACAGACCACGGAGAAATCTCGATGCTTTTTGCCTTCCTGTGCACCGACAAGCCCGGCCACCTCAACGTCCGGATGGACACGAGGCCCGCTCATCTCGAGCACCTCAACAAGCTCAATACGGACGGTACGCTGAAGATGGCTGGTCCATTCCTCGACGACGAGGGCAAGCCGAACGGCAGCCTGGTAATTGTGGAAGCCGAGGACATGGCCGCTGCACGCGCTCTGGCGGAGGCCGATCCCTACTATCAGGCGGGTCTCTTCGAGACGGTCGAGGTGAAGCCCTACAACTGGGTCTTCAACAAGCCGGAGGCTTGAGCGGCGATGGCATACTGGCTGTTCAAGTCCGAGCCCTTCAAGTGGTCCTGGGAGATGCAGAAGGCCAAGGGCGATGCCGGCGAGGAGTGGTCGGGCGTCCGCAACTACCAGGCCCGCAACCACATGCGGGCGATGAAGATCGGCGACAAGGGTTTCTTCTATCACTCCAACGAAGGGCTGGAGATCGTCGGGATCGTAGAGGTCTGTGCGCTCAGCCATCCGGATTCGACGGCGGATGGCGATGCGCGATGGGATTGCGTGGATATCCGTGCCGTCTGCGACCTGCCGAAGCCGATCACGTTGAAGGAGATCAAGGCCAATCCGAAGTTCGAGACGATGTCGCTCGTGACATCGATGCGGCTTTCGGTTCAACCGGTCACGGACGAGGAGTACGTGGAGATCTGCCGCCTCGGCGGGCTGGAAAATCCGCCGCGCTCGCCCGATTGAGGCTGGTGTGAAGACGGATCCCCGCAGCTTCATTCTCGCCAACACCAGCCTTCTTGCGCCGCCGCATGTGCCCGAGGTTCGATTGCATCTCGCCGACGAGGCGCATGATCTGTGGCAGAAGACCGAGGATGAGCTGCAGGAGATCGGCCTCCCGCCGCCGTTCTGGGCCTTCGCCTGGGCCGGAGGACAGGGGCTGGCGCGCTACATCCTCGACCATCCCGAGGTTGTGTCCGGAAGACGGGTGCTCGACTTTGCCACCGGGTCCGGGCTGGTCGCGATTGCGGCGAAATACGCCGGTGCCGCCGACGTGCTGGCGGTGGACGTCGATCCATGGGCTGCCGATGCCGTTGCCCTCAATGCCGCGGCGAACGGTGTGACGGTCGATTTCAGGCGCGTCGACCTGATCGGAACGGCGGTCGATGCCGAGGTGGTGCTTGCCGGCGACGTTTTCTACGACAAGGCCTTCGCACAAGCGCTGCTGCCCTGGTTTCGCCGGCTGGCCGGAGAGGGGCGCCTCGTTCTCGTCGGGGATCCGGGGCGAAGCTATCTGCCGAAGGATTGTCTCGAGCCGCTGGCATCCTATGAAGTGCCGGTGACCCGGGCACTGGAGGACGCCGAGGTCAAGAAGACGACCGTGTGGCGCTTCACCTAATTGGCGGCGCGGATGACGCAGACGCCCGATTCGTAGGAGCAGGGGTCGGAGCGACGGAAGTAGCGGTCATCGACCTTTATGATTGTTGCCTTGGGCGCCGGCTGCAGGCGGTCGGGTTTTCCTTCATTGTGGATGACCCAGACGGAACGGCTGAAGGTGCCGACGCCGCGGACGCGGGTCACCGGTGTGGTATAGCCGATGGACGGGGTGAGTTTGCGGGTATCGGCACGGCCATGCCCGCGGTCCCCGTGCCGGCTCAAGTGATGGCCGCGCAAGTCACGCCCGTGGGAACTGTATCCGCGATAACCATCATGCCAGTCGTTGCCACCGGCTGCCGGTAGCGCCATGGCGGCCAGCAGGGTCGAAGCGAGGGCTCCTGCGAGCACATGTTTCCAGATCATCTTCAGCCTCCGTCGCAAGCGTTAACGCAAGGTTAACACAGTTCGGATACCGAAGTCGCCAAGGCTGTGGGGAAAATCCTGATGGGATCGATCAGCGGGCGCCAACACGGAATCGACGGGTCCGAGCACCAATCGATTAAAATTTAAGATCCGTTTGAAATCGCTTGTCGTAGAGCATATCGGGAACTAAACCACGCTAAATGATGCAATGCACATTTCTTCGGCAAGGTGCATTGGCGGGTGCAATACCCGGAAACGCTTCAACGCCGTGAGGTCCTGATGGCGAACGTGACTAAAAACCGGCCCCTGTCGCCGCATCTGCAGATTTACAAATTCATCCCCACCATGGCCATGTCGATCATGCACCGGATTACCGGTGCAGCGCTCTATTTCGGCACGGTGCTGGTCGCCGCCTGGCTGATCGCAGCCGCTTCCGGCGAAGAGAATTTCAACCAGGCCAACGGGTTGTTCGGGTCGCTGGTCGGCCAGATCATCCTGTTTGCGTACACCTGGGCTCTGCTTCATCATTTGATCGGTGGTATTCGCCACATGATGTGGGACCTCGGCTACGGTTTTGAGAAAGAATTCTCGACCATGCTGGCGAAAGCCAATCTCATTGCTTCGATCGGTCTGACCGTCCTGGTCTGGATTGTTGTGCTATTGGTTCGCTGAGGAGGAACGGCTCATGGATATGCGTACACCCCTTGCGAAAGTCCGCGGCCTTGGCTCTGCAAAAAGCGGAACCGAGCATTTCTGGAAGGTGCGGACCACATCGATCGCGTTGACGCCGCTGCTTCTCTTCTACGTCGGCTTCCTGGTCATGTACGTGGGACGTCCCTATGCCGAAGTGGTGGGCGCGCTCTCCAACCCCTTCATCGCGACGATCAATGCGCTGACGGTGATCGCGAGCGTCATCCACATGCGCCTCGGCATGGAAGAAGTCATCCAGGACTACGTCCACTCGGAGACCATGAAGATGGTCGCCATCATGCTCAACGGCTTCTTCTCAATTCTGATCGGCGGTCTCTGTCTTTTCGCCGTCCTGAAAATCGCATTCGCAGGATAACCCGCCATGGCATCCATCACTCCCATCGCGCAGACCGGCAAGGCCTATACCTTCGTCGACCATTCCTATGACGTGATCGTCGTGGGCGCCGGCGGAGCAGGCCTGCGCGCGACGCTCGGCATGGCCGAGCAAGGCTTCAAGACGGCCTGCATCACCAAGGTCTTCCCGACGCGCTCGCACACCGTTGCGGCCCAGGGCGGTATCGCCGCCTCGCTGCAGAACATGACGCCCGACAGCTGGCAGTGGCATCTCTATGATACGGTCAAGGGCTCCGACTGGCTTGGCGACGTGGATGCCATGCAGTATCTGGCCATGGAAGCGCCCAAGGCGGTCTACGAGCTGGAGCACTACGGCGTGCCGTTCTCGCGCAACGAGGAAGGCAAGATCTACCAGCGTCCGTTCGGCGGCCACATGCAGAACTACGGTGCCGGACCGCCGGTGCAGCGCACCTGCGCTGCCGCAGACCGCACCGGTCATGCCATTCTGCACACGCTGTACGGCCAGTCGCTGAAGCACAATGCGGAATTCTTCATCGAGTATTTCGCCCTCGACCTGATCATGTCGGACGATGGCCAATGCACGGGCGTGGTGGCCTGGAACCTCGACGACGGCACGATCCATCGCTTCACGGCGAAGATGGTGGTACTGGCGACCGGGGGTTACGGCCGCGCCTATTTCTCGGCGACCTCCGCCCATACCTGCACCGGTGACGGCGGCGGCATGATTGCACGCGCTGGCCTGCCGTTGCAGGACATGGAGTTCGTCCAGTTCCACCCGACCGGGATCTACGGCTCCGGCTGCCTGATCACGGAAGGCGCGCGCGGCGAAGGCGGCTATCTCGTCAATTCCGAAGGCGAGCGCTTCATGGAGCGCTACGCACCCTCGGCCAAGGATCTGGCCTCGCGCGACGTGGTCTCCCGTTGCATGACGCTCGAAATCCGCGAAGGCCGTGGCGTCGGCAAGAACAAGGACCACATCTTCCTGCATCTCGACCATCTGGATCCGGCTGTCCTGCACGAGCGGCTTCCGGGGATCTCCGAGAGCGCGAAGATTTTCGCCGGTGTCGACGTGACGCGCGAGCCGATCCCGGTGCTGCCGACCGTTCACTACAACATGGGCGGCATACCGACCAATTTCTGGGGCGAGGTGCTCAACGCCGACAGCGACAATCCGGAACGCATCGCTCCCGGCCTGATGGCCGTCGGCGAAGCGGGCTGCGCATCCGTGCATGGCGCCAACCGTCTCGGCTCCAATTCTCTGATCGACCTTGTCGTCTTCGGCCGTGCCGCGGCCATCCGCGCGGGGCAGGTGATCGACCGGGCGGCGGCGGTGCCGGCGCTCAACACGGCGGCCTGCGACAAGATCATGGAGCGCTTCGACCGCCTGCGGAATGCCAATGGCGGGACGCCGACGGCCGTGCTGCGCGACAAGATGCAGCGCACCATGCAGGAAGACGCTGCCGTCTTCCGCACCCAGGAGTCGCTGGAATCGGGCTGTCGCCGGATGTCGGCCATCTGGGGCGAGCTGAAGGATACGAAGGTCACGGATCGGTCGATGATCTGGAACTCCGATCTTGTCGAGACGCTCGAGCTTGAAAACCTGATGGCGAATGCGATCACCACCGTCTACGGCGCCGAGGCGCGCAAGGAAAGCCGCGGCTCACACGCCCGCGAAGACTATACCGATGGCCCTTTCGGCGGCCGCGACGATGTCAACTGGCGCAAGCACACCCTGGCTTGGCTGAACGACGCCGGCAGCGTGCGCCTGGATTACCGCCCGGTTCACACCGAACTCATCGCCGAAGGCATCGATCCTGCAAAGATCGAGCCCAAGGCGCGCGTGTATTGATCTCGAGAGGATCTGGACATGGTTGAACTCACTCTTCCCAAGAACTCTCAGATGACCGAAGGCAAGGTCTGGCCGAAGCCGGTCGATGCGAAGAACGTTCGAGAATACAGGGTCTATCGCTGGAACCCGGACGACGGCCAGAACCCGCGCATCGACACCTTCTACATCGACATCGACGACTGCGGCCCGATGGTGCTGGACGGTCTCCTGTACATCAAGGACAAGATCGACCCGACGCTGACGCTGCGCCGCTCCTGCCGGGAGGGCATCTGCGGCTCCTGCGCGATGAACATCGACGGCACGAACACGCTGGCCTGCACCAAGGGCATGGAGGACATCGGTGGGACCGTGAAGGTCTATCCGCTGCCGCACATGCCGGTGGTCAAGGATCTCGTGCCGGATCTGACGAACTTCTACGCGCAGCACCGCTCCATCGAGCCCTGGCTGAAGACGGTGTCGCCGCCGCCCGCGAAGGAGTGGAAGCAGAGCCACGAAGACCGCATGAAGCTCGACGGTCTCTATGAGTGCATACTGTGTGCCTGCTGTTCGGCGTCCTGTCCCAGCTACTGGTGGAACGGCGACCGCTATCTCGGTCCGGCCGTCCTGTTGCAGGCCTATCGCTGGCTTATCGACAGCCGCGACGAGGCCAAGGGTGAGCGTCTCGACGATCTGGAAGATCCCTTCCGGCTCTATCGCTGCCACACGATCATGAACTGTGCACAGACCTGCCCGAAGGGCCTGAATCCGGCGAAAGCAATCGCCGAGATCAAGAAGATGATGGTCGAGCGTCGGGTGTAGGCCGGAATTCGGGCGCGACGCCGGTTGATGTTCGCGCCTCCTGTTCCATTTTGCGGGCAAGAGCCTGTGATGCTAAGTCAGGGATGTGCTTGCGGTTGATTCGTTCCCGTCTATGGCGATAATTCTGCCGTGTTTCATCACTAGCACCGGATGCAGCAAAAGATCGGAGTGAAATGATGCAGTTCAGGTATGTCGCCACCGGGTTGATGGTCGCCGTCTCCCTCGCCGGTTGCCAGCGCACCTCCTACAGCCCTTATGACAATCTCCCTTCGCAGCCTGCCCCGCTGCAGGCTCAGCCTGTTCCCCAGGTTCAGTCGAACCAGCTGCCACCGCCGGGTGGCGCAGCGCAGTTTCCGACGGCGCCGATGCAGGAAACGGCATCGCTCGATCCCAATGCCGCGGCTCCGACGACGGCCCTGGATGTGACGAAGGAGCAGATGGTGGGCAACTGGCGCGTTTCGAACGCCGGCAGTTCCTGCGACATGTTCCTGACGTTGACCAACCTCGGAAGCGGTTCGCGCGGCGGCACGCGCGGTTGCGCCGGCGAGTTGACCGCGATGGGGTCCTGGGAAGTGTCCGGCAAGATGGTGCAGTTCAAGGACCGCGCCGGTAACGTCATCGGCCGCGTCTACAAGAGCGCCGACAACCGCTTCGACGGCACCACCAACTCCGGCCAGCCGGTCAGCCTCAGCCGCTAGCGGCCCCAGGGAGCACGTTCCTCCTCGATGGAAGCCATTCCCGACTACACGCACAGCGTCGTAGAAGAGCTGAAGGTCAAGACCGCGGCAGGAAGCCTGACTCCTGACCGCTCCCAGATCGAGGTTGCGGCAAAGCTCGACCGCGTTCTCGGCGACCTTCGAGGAGCGCGTCCGGCCAAGAAGAAAAGCGCACTGGGGTGGCTGTTTTCCAAGGGCAGCGCCCGGCCGAGCAAGGTGCGCGGGCTCTATATCCACGGCAGTGTCGGCCGCGGCAAGACCATGCTCATGGAGATGTTCTTCAAGAAGGCGGCCACCGACAAGAAGCGGCGGGTGCACTTCCACGAGTTCATGGCGGATGTGCATGGCCGGGTGCATGAGCACCGGATGAGGCTGAAGAGCGGCGAGACGAAGCAGGCGGACCCCATTCCGCCCGTGGCCGCCGAGATCTACGCCGAGGCGGAGCTCCTGTGCTTCGACGAATTCTCGGTGACGGACATCACCGACGCCATGATCCTCGCCCGGCTGTTCAACGAACTCTTCTCCCTCGGCTGCGTGCTTGTCGCGACGTCCAACGTCGCGCCGGAGAACCTTTACAAGGATGGACTGAACCGCGGGCTCTTCCTGCCCTTCATCGATCTGCTGCAGCAGTACGTCGAAACGGTATCGCTGGACTCTCCGACCGACTACCGGATGGAGAAGCTCGCAAACCTTCCCGTCTACGTGACGCCTCTCGGTCCTCAGGCCGATGCGGCCATGGAGGCCACCTGGCATCAGGTGACCGATGGCGAACGTGCAATGCCGTCGGAGGTCCCGCGCAAGGGACGCGTGATCAAGGTCCCCAGTGCGGTGGGCCGGGCCGCCCGCTTCCGCTTTGCCGATCTTTGCGAGAGACCACTTGGGGCTGCCGACTACCTGGCGATCGCCGAGCGTTTCGATTCCATCTTCGTCGAGCAGATCCCTCAGCTTGGTCCGGAGAAGCGAAACGAGACCAAACGCTTTATCAATCTTGTCGATACATTGTACGACAACGCCGTGCGGCTTTACGTCTCCGCCGCAACCTCACCGGATGATCTTCTGACTGAGCGGCACGGGACCGAGGGCTTCGAATTCGACCGGACCGTTTCGCGCCTTTTCGAGATGCGCAGTGCTGATTATGCGGCAGTGCACGCGCAACGTCATCCGTGACATGTTGGACAATTCTTACGTTTACGTAAGAATTTCTTTATTTAACCGATTGAAAATACTGGCTTTCAAAGAACCGATTGCTATTTCGAGCCGGTTCGGCTAAGGGCATGTGAACATTGGCGGCCGGCTCGCATGTCTGGCTGCGGACAATGATCTGGAGAGGAAGCTTTTCGATGGCGCGGAAGAAGATCGCACTTATTGGTTCTGGCATGATCGGTGGAACGCTGGCGCATCTCGCCGGCCTGAAAGAGCTGGGCGACATCGTCCTGTTCGACATCGCCGATGGTATTCCGCAGGGCAAGGGTCTGGATATTGCCCAGTCCTCCCCGGTCGAAGGCTTCAACGCCAAGCTGACCGGCGCCAGTGACTATTCTGCCATCGAAGGCGCCGATGTCTGCATCGTCACCGCCGGCGTTGCCCGCAAGCCGGGCATGAGCCGCGACGATCTTCTCGGCATCAACCTCAAGGTCATGGAACAGGTCGGCGCCGGCATCAAGAAGTATGCCCCGGACGCCTTCGTCATCTGCATCACCAACCCGCTCGACGCGATGGTCTGGGCGCTGCAGAAGTTCTCCGGCCTGCCGAAGAACATGGTCGTCGGCATGGCCGGCGTGCTGGACTCTTCCCGCTTCCGCCTGTTTCTTTCCGAAGAATTCAACGTCTCGGTCCAGGACGTCACCGCCTTTGTTCTTGGCGGTCACGGCGACACCATGGTGCCGCTTGCCCGTTACTCGACCGTCGGCGGCATTCCGCTGACCGACCTCGTGAAGATGGGTTGGATCACCAAGGAGCGCCTGGAAGAAATCATCCAGCGCACCCGTGACGGTGGCGCCGAGATCGTCGGCCTGCTGAAGACCGGCTCGGCCTATTATGCGCCTGCCGCCGCGGCGATCGAAATGGCCGACTCCTTCCTCAAGGACAAGAAGCGCGTGCTGCCCTGCGCTGCTTATCTTTCGGGCCAGTACGGCGTGAAGGACATGTATGTCGGCGTTCCGACAGTCATCGGCGCCGGCGGCGTCGAGCGCATCATCGAGGTCGAATTCAACAAGAGCGAGGAAGAGGCCTTCCAGAAGTCCGTCGGCGCGGTCGCCGGTCTTTGCGAAGCCTGCATCAACATCGCTCCCGCGCTGAAGTAATCGCGCCAGCTACATCCAAGGAAACGCTGATGAATATTCACGAATATCAGGCCAAGGCTCTGCTCAAGGGCTTCGGCGCTCCGGTTGCCGAAGGTGTGGCCATCCTCAAGGTCGAGGAAGCCGAAGCGGCTGCCAAGTCGCTGCCAGGTCCCCTCTATGTGGTCAAGAGCCAGATCCATGCGGGTGGCCGCGGCAAGGGCAAGTTCAAGGAACTCGGCCCCGATGCCAAGGGCGGCGTACGCCTTGCCAAGTCGATCGAGGAAGTGGTGTCCCACGCCCGCGACATGCTCGGCAACACGCTGGTGACGGCGCAGACCGGCGATGCCGGCAAGCAGGTCAACCGCCTCTACATCGAAGACGGCGCCGACATCGACCGCGAGCTCTACTGCTCGATCCTGGTCGACCGGTCGGTGGGTCAGGTCGCCTTCGTCGTTTCGACAGAGGGTGGCATGGACATCGAAGCCGTTGCCCACGACACGCCCGAGAAGATCCACACGATCGCCATCGAACCGGAAGCCGGCGTCACGGATGCCGACGTTGCGGCAATCTCGAAGGCTCTCGAACTCACGGGTGCCGCCGCTGAAGACGCCAAGGCCCTGTTTCCTGCGCTCTACAAGGCGTTTGTCGAAAAGGACATGGCGCTGCTCGAGGTCAACCCGCTGATCGTCATGACCGACGGCCACCTGCGCGTTCTCGACGCCAAGATGTCGTTCGACGGCAATGCCCTGTTCCGCCACGACGACGTCCGCGCGCTGCGCGACGAGACCGAAGAAGACGCCAAGGAAATCGAAGCCTCCAAGTGGGACCTCGCCTATGTCGCCCTCGACGGCAACATCGGCTGCATGGTCAATGGCGCAGGCCTTGCCATGGCGACGATGGACATCATCAAGCTCTACGGCAAGGAGCCGGCAAACTTCTGCGACGTCGGCGGTGGCGCCGGCAAGGAGAAGGTCGCGGCTGCCTTCAAGATCATCACGGCCGATCCGAAGGTCGAGGGGATCCTCGTCAACATCTTCGGCGGCATCATGAAGTGCGATGTGATCGCCGAGGGTGTCGTCGCCGCGGTGCAGGAAGTGGGCCTCAAGGTTCCGCTGGTCGTGCGCCTCGAAGGCACCAATGTCGAGCTTGGCAAGAAGATCCTCAACGAATCGGGCCTGGCCATCACCGCAGCCGACGACTTGGACGATGCCGCCAAGAAGATCGTCGCGGCGATCAACGCCTAATCTGAAGGACCGGAAACAATGTCAATTCTTGTAAACAAGAACACCAAGGTCCTGGTTCAGGGCCTGACCGGCAAGACCGGCACCTTCCACACCGAACAGGCGCTGGCCTACTACGGCACGCAGATGGTCGGCGGCATCCACCCGAAGAAGGGTGGCGAAACCTGGACCGGCTCGAAGGGCGAAAGCCTGCCAATCTTTGCGACCGTGGCCGAAGCCAAGGAAGCAACCGGCGCCGATGCATCCGTGATCTACGTTCCGCCGGCAGGCGCCGCCGACGCGATCATCGAGGCGATCGACGCCGAGATCCCGTTCATCACCTGCATCACCGAAGGCATCCCGGTCATGGACATGGTTCGCGTCAAGGCTCGCCTCGACCGGTCCAAGTCGCGCCTGCTCGGCCCGAACTGCCCGGGCGTCCTCACCCCGGAAGAATGCAAGATCGGCATCATGCCGGGCTCGATCTTCCGCAAGGGTTCGGTCGGTATCGTCTCGCGCTCCGGCACGCTCACCTATGAAGCCGTGTTCCAGACGTCCAACGAAGGCCTCGGCCAGACCACGGCTGTCGGCATCGGCGGCGATCCGGTCAAGGGCACGGAATTCATCGACATCCTGGAGATGTTCCTCGCCGACGAGGCCACCCAGTCGATCATCATGATCGGCGAGATCGGTGGTTCTGCGGAAGAAGACGCGGCTCAGTTCCTGATCGACGAAGCCAAGAAGGGCCGCAAGAAGCCGATGGCAGGCTTCATCGCCGGTCGTACGGCGCCCAAGGGTCGCACCATGGGCCACGCCGGCGCTGTCGTTTCCGGCGGCAAGGGCGATGCGGAATCGAAGATCTCGGCCATGGAAGCGGCCGGCATCAAGGTGTCGCCTTCTCCGGCCCGTCTCGGCACGACGCTGGTTGAAGTCCTCAAGGGCTAAGGCCACATAGGCATCAAGGCCGCCCGGCTTGCGCCGGTCGGCCACACAATCGGCAAGGCGGTGCGGAACAGGTGTCGTCCTTGCGGGTTCAGCGTCAACGGCGCGGACCATGGCCGTCTCAGGCGGCTTCAGAGACAAGACCATCAAAGCGACGGCCGACGCTCATCTTTTGGCCCTCAGTTTCGTCGGGAGGCGGGCGCGGCGTCCGCAAGAAAATCATGGCACGGCAAGAAGCCAACGAGCAGTTCCTCATCACCTCCTTCCTCGACGGCGCGAATGCCTCCTATATAGAGCAGCTGTATGCCCGGTATGAGGACGATCCGAATTCGGTCGGCCCGGAATGGCAGTCCTTCTTCAAGGCGCTCGCCGACAGTCCGGACGATGTGAAGAAGGCCGCCAAGGGTGCATCCTGGCAGCGCAAGAACTGGCCGATCGATGCCGGAGGCGATCTCGTCTCGGCGCTCGACGGCAACTGGCCGGTCGTTGAAAAGGCGATCGAAGGCAAGGTCAAGGCGAAGGCAGAGGCCGCAGCGGTTGCCACGGGAGCGACGGTCAACGAGGCCGACGTGCTGCAGGCGACGCGCGATTCCGTCCGCGCCATCATGATGATCCGCGCCTACCGCATGCGGGGCCACCTGCACGCCAAGCTCGATCCGCTCGGTCTTGCCATTCCGGTGGAGGACTACAACGAGCTGTCGCCCAGCGCCTACGGTTTCACCGAGGCCGACTACGACCGCAAGATCTTTATCGACAACGTGCTCGGGCTCGAGTTCGCGACCATTCGCGAAATGATCGACATCCTGGAGCGCACCTATTGCTCGACGATGGGTGTCGAGTTCATGCATATTTCAGACCCGGAAGAAAAAGCCTGGGTTCAGGAACGCATCGAAGGCCCGCACAAGGGCGTGGAGTTCACTCCGAACGGCAAGAAGGCCATCCTGCAGAAGCTGGTTGAGGCTGAAGGCTACGAGCAGTTCCTCGACGTCCGGTTCAAGGGCACGAAGCGCTTCGGCCTCGACGGCGGTGAATCGCTGATCCCCGCACTCGAGCAGATCATCAAGCGCGGTGGCCAGGACGGCCTCGAGGAAATCGTTCTCGGCATGGCCCACCGCGGCCGCCTGAATGTGCTGACCAACGTTATGGGCAAGCCGCATCGCGCCGTGTTCCACGAGTTCAAGGGTGGCTCGTTCAAGCCGGACGACGTCGAAGGCTCTGGCGACGTCAAGTATCACCTCGGCGCGTCTTCGGACCGCGAGTTCGACGGCAACAAGGTCCACCTTTCGCTGACGGCAAACCCGTCGCACCTTGAGATCGTCAATCCTGTGGTCATGGGCAAGGCGCGCGCCAAGCAGGACATGCTTGCCAAGACCGCCGACAAGGATGGTATCGTTCCGCTGGCCGAACGCTCCAAGGTGCTGCCGCTGCTCCTGCACGGCGATGCGGCCTTCGCCGGCCAGGGCGTCGTAGCCGAAATCCTCGGTCTCTCCGGCCTGCGCGGCCATCGCGTCGCCGGAACGATGCACGTCATCATCAACAACCAGATCGGATTCACCACCAATCCGGCCTTCTCCCGCTCATCGCCGTATCCGTCGGACGTGGCAAAGATGATCGAGGCGCCGATCTTCCACGTCAACGGCGACGATCCTGAAGCCGTCACCTACGCCGCCAAGATCGCCACCGAATACCGGATGAAGTTCCACAAGCCGGTCGTCCTGGACATCTTCTGCTACCGCCGCTTCGGCCACAACGAGGGCGACGAGCCGGCGTTCACGCAGCCGAAGATGTACAAGGTCATCCGCGGCCACAAGACCGTGGCGCAGATCTACGCCGATCGCCTGATCGCCGAAGGCCTGATCAGCGATGGCGAATTCGAGAAGATGAAGGCGGACTGGCGCGCGCACCTCGAGCAGGAGTTCGAGGCGGGCCAGAGCTACAAGCCCAACAAGGCCGACTGGCTGGACGGCGTCTGGTCCGGTCTGCGCTCCGCCGACAATGCCGACGAGCAGCGCCGCGGCAAGACCGCCATGCCGATGAAGCAGCTGAAGGAGATCGGTCGCAAGCTTTCGACCATTCCGGAAGGCTTCAACGCGCACCGGACGATCAAGCGCTTCATGGACAACCGGGCGCAGATGATCGAGACCGGCGAGGGGATCGACTGGGCGATGGGCGAGGCACTGGCCTTCGGATCGCTGACCGTCGAGGGCACGAAGATCCGCCTGTCCGGCCAGGATGTCGAACGCGGCACCTTCTCGCAGCGCCATTCGGTTCTCTACGATCAGGAGACGGAGGAGCGCTTCGTTCCGCTTGCCAACCTGTCGCCGACGCAGGCCCGCTACGAGGTCATCAATTCGATGCTCTCGGAAGAGGCGGTGCTCGGCTTCGAATACGGCTATTCGCTGGCGCGTCCGAATGCGCTGACCCTGTGGGAAGCCCAGTTCGGCGACTTCGCCAACGGCGCGCAGGTGGTCTTCGACCAGTTCATCTCGTCGGGCGAGCGCAAGTGGCTGCGCATGTCCGGCCTCGTCTGCCTGCTGCCGCACGGCTACGAGGGGCAGGGACCAGAGCATTCCTCGGCACGCCTGGAGCGTTGGCTGCAGATGTGCGCGGAAGACAACATGCAGGTCGCCTACTGCACGACGCCGGCCAACTACTTCCATATCCTGCGCCGCCAGATGAAGCGCGATTTCCGCAAGCCGCTCATCCTGATGACGCCGAAGTCGCTGCTGCGCCACAAGCGTGCCACCTCGGCGCTCGCAGAGTTTGCAGGCGAATCCTCCTTCCACCGCCTGCTGTGGGATGATGCGGAGGTCATCAAGGATGGCCCGATCAAGCTGCAGAAGGACGCCAAGATCCGTCGGGTCGTGATGTGTTCGGGCAAGGTCTACTACGACCTTCTGGAAGAGCGCGAGAAGCGCGGCATCGACGACGTCTACCTGCTGCGCATCGAGCAGCTGTATCCGTTCCCGGCGAAGGCGCTGATCAACGAGCTGTCGCGCTTCCGCAATGCGGAGATGGTCTGGTGCCAGGAAGAGCCCAAGAACATGGGCAGCTGGTCCTTCATCGATCCGTACCTGGAGTGGGTGCTTGCCCATATCGACGCCAAGTACCAGCGCGTCCGCTACACCGGTCGCCCGGCTGCGGCCTCGCCTGCCACAGGCCTGATGTCGAAGCACCTGGCACAGCTTGAAGCATTCCTTGAAGACGCGCTCGGCGGCTGATCCTCAGCCGCCTTCGCGACACCCAATAACGGCATCCTAGAGAAAACGGAAACAGACCATGGCCACCGAAATCCGCGTCCCGACCCTCGGGGAATCCGTCAGCGAAGCCACCGTCGGCACCTGGTTCAAGAAAGTCGGCGACATCATCAAGGCCGACGAGCCGCTCGTCGAGCTGGAAACCGACAAGGTCACGGTCGAAGTTCCGGCACCGGCTTCCGGCGTCCTGACCGAAATCGTTGCACAGAACGGCGAGACTGTCGGTCTCGACGCACTTCTCGGACAGATTTCCGAAGGTGGCGCAGGGGCAGCTCCCGCTGCTCCCGCAAAGGCTGAAGAGCCGGCCAAGGCTTCCGAACCCGCTCCGGCCAAGGCTGCAGAGCCGGCAGCCGCTGCCAAGTCCGCTCCTTCCGACATGCCGGCGGCTCCTGCCGCTGCCAAGATGCTCTCGGAAAACAATCTTTCGGCCGAGCAGGTCGATGGTTCGGGCAAGCGCGGCCAGGTCCTGAAGGGCGATGTCATAGCAGCCGTAACCAAGGGCATTTCCGCACCGGCGGCCCAGGCCCAGGCCGAGGCTCCGAAGGCTGCCCGCGCACCATCCAGCACGGACGATGCGTCCCGCGAAGAGCGTGTGAAGATGACGCGCCTGCGCCAGACCATCGCGCGCCGTCTGAAGGATGCCCAGAACTCGGCTGCCATGCTGACCACCTACAACGAGGTGGACATGAAGGCGGTGATGGATCTGCGCAACCGCTACAAGGATATCTTCGAGAAGAAGCACGGCGTGAAGCTCGGCTTCATGGGCTTCTTCACCAAGGCCGTCACTCATGCGCTGAAGGAACTGCCGGCGGTCAACGCCGAAATCGACGGTACCGACATCATCTACAAGAACTACTGCCACGTCGGCGTCGCCGTCGGCACGGACAAGGGTCTTGTCGTGCCGGTCGTGCGCGACGCGGACCAGATGTCGATTGCCGAGATCGAGAAGGAAATCGGTCGCCTGGGCCGGGCAGCACGCGACGGCCAGCTCAGCATGGCCGACATGCAGGGCGGCACGTTCACCATCTCCAACGGCGGCGTCTACGGTTCGCTGATGTCCTCGCCGATCCTCAATGCACCGCAGTCGGGTATCCTCGGCATGCACAAGATCCAGGAACGCCCGGTCGCCATCGGCGGACAGGTGGTCATCCGTCCGATGATGTATCTGGCACTGTCCTATGACCACCGGATCGTCGACGGCAAGGAAGCCGTCACCTTCCTGGTGCGGGTCAAGGAAAGCCTGGAAGATCCTGAACGTCTGGTTCTCGACCTCTAAGCAAGGAAAAGCAGCATGGACATCGCTTCGGCAGATGCCACGTATCTCCTGACGCTGCTCACCCTCAGCGTGGTCCTGCTGCTCGTCCACATCGGGCTGCAGGGCATGCTGGCGACCAAGGAACTGGGGTCCGCTTGGAACGCGGGGCCCAGGGACGAAGGCAGGGCGCCGAAGGGTGCCCTGGCCGGCCGGGCGGAGCGGGCTTCCCTGAACTTTCGGGAAACCTATCCAGCCTTTGTCGGGCTGCTGCTTGCACTGTCGTTCACCGGCGATGCGTCCGGGTTCGGGCTCGTCGGCGGCACCGTGTGGCTGGTGGCCAGGATCGCCTATGTTCCGCTCTACCTTGCCGGAATACCCTACATCCGCTCGCTCGTCTGGCTTGTCAGCATCCTCGGGCTGCTGATGATGATGTTTGCCCTGTTCGCCTGATCGACGCGGCGTTTCACTAAAAAGGAATCTGAAATGGCATATGATCTCGTCGTCATCGGAAGCGGCCCCGGCGGATATGTCTGCGCCATCAAGGCGGCACAGCTCGGGCTCAAGGTCGCGGTCGTCGAGAAGCGTTCGACCTACGGCGGCACCTGCCTGAACATCGGTTGCATTCCCTCCAAGGCGCTGCTGCATGCCTCCGAGATGTTCAGCCATGCCGCCCACGGGATGGATGAACTCGGCGTCGAGATCGCGGCGCCGAAGCTCAACCTCGAGAAGATGATGGCGCACAAGGATGCGACCGTGAAGTCCAACGTCGAGGGCGTGTCGTTCCTGTTCAAGAAGAACAAGATCGACGGCTTCCAGGGCACCGGCAAGATCGTCTCGGCCGGAAAGGTCTCTGTGACGGGCGAGGACGGCAAGACGCAGGAACTCGAGACGAAGAACATCGTCATCGCCACCGGTTCGGACATTGCCGGCATTCCGGGTGTCGCCGTCGACATCGACGAGAAGGTAATCGTGTCGTCCACCGGCGGCATCGCGCTCGACAAGGTGCCGGAGCACATGATCGTCGTCGGCGGCGGTGTGATCGGCCTCGAACTCGGCTCGGTGTGGCTGCGCCTCGGCGCCAAGGTGACCGTCATCGAATATCTCGACACCATCCTCGGCGGCATGGACGGCGATGTGTCCAAGCAGTTCCAGCGGATGCTGGCAAAGCAGGGCATGGCCTTCAACCTCGGCGCCAAGGTGACCGGTGTCGAGAAGACAGGCACCGGCGCGAAGGTGACTTTCGAAGCCGTCAAGGGCGGCGAGGCGCAGACACTGGATGCGGATGTCGTGCTCGTGTCCACCGGACGCAAGCCGTTTACGGCCGGGCTTGGCCTGGAAGAGGCAGGCGTGGTGCTGGACAACCGCGGCCGCGTCGAGATCGACGGTCACTACAAGACGAATGTCGACGGCATCTACGCGATCGGAGACGTGGTGAAGGGTCCGATGCTGGCGCACAAGGCGGAAGACGAGGGTGTGGCGCTTGCCGAAATCCTCGCCGGCCAGCATGGCCACGTAAACTACGACGTCATTCCAAGCGTCGTCTACACGCAGCCGGAAGTCGCCTCCGTCGGCAAGACGGAGGAGGAGCTGAAGGCCGCTGGCGTCGCATACAAGGTCGGTAAATTCCCGTTCACCGCCAACGGCCGCGCGCGCGCCATGCTGGCGACGGATGGCTTCGTGAAGATCCTCGCGGACAAGGAAACCGACCGCGTTCTGGGCGGCCACATCATTGCTCTCGGCGCGGGCGAGATGATCCACGAGATTGCCGTGCTGATGGAGTTCGGCGGCTCTTCGGAAGACCTTGGTCGCACCTGCCATGCGCATCCGACCATGTCGGAAGCGGTGAAGGAGTCGGCTCTCGCCACCTTCTTCAAGCCGATCCACATGTAAAAACGCAAATCCAGAATTACATCTTCTTCATCTTCAAGGCCGCAGCTTGTCTAACGCGCTGCGGCCTTTATCGTCTGGAAGCAATTGCCGCTCAGTGATTGACGAAAGGCAAGTAAATGGCTTCCGATCCTGTTTCCTATTCAGTCTCCCAGCGCATCCTGCATTGGCTGGTCGTCGCTCTCGTCTTCTTCAACCTGCTGCTTCCCGATGGAATGCAGGATTGGAGCCTAGCGTTCAGCCAAGCTGGCACGGCGACGGCCGAGCAGGTGGCAAGCGCCAATCTCCACGCCTATGCCGGCATCGCGATCCTGATCCTGACGCTCTGTCGGATCGGTCTGAGGCTGACGATGAAGGCCGCGGCACTGCCGGCCGAAGAGCCGCCGCTCTTTCGTCTGGCGGCGAAGATCGCGCATGGTGCTCTCTATTTCATCACCATTGCCCTACCGTTCAGCGGCATGGCTGCGTATTACTTCGGCATCAAACAGGCGGGCGCGGTCCATGGAGGGCCGCTGAAGCTGCTTCTGTGGCTGGTCATCGTGGCCCATGTGCTGGGCGTCCTGGTGCACCAGTTCTACTGGAAGACCAATATCCTGCGGCGGATGACGGTCGGCTGAGCCAGGCTCAGGGTGCTGGAGTAACCGTAAAGCCCTGCTCGCGGAGCAGGGCGACAAGGCCCTCCTCGCCCGGCAGATGCAGGGCGCCGACGGCCATGAACACACCGCCTTCGGCCAGCATCGGCGCTGCCCGTTCGGCCATGCGCTTGTTGCGGTCGGAGATGACGGCGCTTTCAAAGGCCGCATAGGCGCTTTCGTCATCGCCCGATTCCGCTGGGGTCAGCGCCTTCAGTGCCGGGATCGTAAGGCCGGTTTCTCCGGAGAGATAGAGCTGCGTCATGGTCTCCACGACGTCGTCCATGCGGTCACCGAGCTTCACGGTCTCCACCAGTGCCTCGAGGTGGAATTCGATCGGCATCTTCGTCATCGCTTCAAGCTGCTCCTGAAGCGTCTCAAGCCCCTTCACCGGCTTTCCGGCGGCGACCGCGTCAAGCGCGATCTGCTTGTCGAGGAAGACGGCACGTTCGGCCTTGCGCGCCGTTTCGCAGGCGGAACTGGCGACGAAGGCCGCCAGCATCCAGGGTTTCATCCGGGAGACGGCGGAGAGAGAAAGGCCGCGGCTTTTCAGACCTGCCTGGAGCACAGCGAGATCATCGGCCGCCAGCAGGATTTCGATCGACCGGCCATCGGTGAACATGGTGAGCTCCGGCTTGCCCAGAATGGCAGCCATCGCCTTTTTCTCGTCGAGGATCTCGTCCGATTCGATCACGATCGTCCGGGCGCCGGCCTGTGCTTCTGCCGCGCCGGGAGGCATCTTCAGGACGCGCGGGTCGGTGACATGCATGGTGCCGAGCAAGTACGATGGCTGGCTCCCCGAGCGTTCGATCTTCCAGAACAGGCCCTGGCCGTTGACAATCTGCCGGCCTTCGTCGAGCACTTCGACGTAGCGTTCGGGATCATCCTTCCGAAGCGTCTCGAGCAGGTTTTCGCCGCGGCACTCGGTTTCTGCCCGGGCAGGAGACAGCGTGCCCAGCACCATCATGAGAGACGCCAGCAGAAGAAGATGGAGCCCGGCCATCAGCCACAGCGAGACAGACGGCAGCCAGCGCGGCAGGCTGCGGGAGATACGGGAAGAGCCGGGGTTCATCATGTCATCCGTCCGAAATTTCCGCGCACCCTAATTGCGTCGGCTCCACAACAGATTAACGCATATGTTTAACGTCTAATAAAGCCCTGCTCAGGCCCGGGGATGGGCGCGGTCGTAGACATCGAGCAGCCGGGCGCTGTCAACGCCTGTGTAGATCTGTGTGGTGGAGAGGCTGGCATGGCCGAGAAGCTCCTGGATCGTTCGCAGATCGCCGCCGCCCGAAAGGAGATGGGTGGCAAACGAGTGGCGCAGGGCATGCGGCGTTGCTGTCTCCGGCAGGCCGAAGGCGCCCCGCAGCTTCTGCATGCCGCGCTGGATGATGGCCGGCTGCAGCGGCCCGCCGCGCGCGCCGCGAAACATGGGGGCATCGGAAGCCAAGACATAGGGGCACAGTGTCCTGTAGGTCTCCACCGCCTCTATGACGAGCGGCAGCAGGGGCACGATGCGGGTCTTGCCGCCCTTGCCGGTCACCCGCAGCACCGTATTGCCCGGTTGAACATCCGCGGGGCGAAGGCCCAGCGCCTCAGAGATGCGCAGACCGCAGCCGTAGAGCAGCGTCAGGACAGCAGCATCCCGGGCGGCGATCCAGGGCTCTTCATTGAGCTGGGTTTCGGCCGCGACCACTGCGACGGCCTGTTGGTCGGTCAACGGCTTCGGCAGCGACTTCGGCTGCCTCGGCGCCCGAATGGCCCCGGCGGCGGCCGCATTCACAAGGCCCTGGCGCTCCAGGTAGCGCAGAAAAGAACGCAGACCGGCCAGATGGCGTCCGAGCGAGCGGACGCCTGCACCCTGGCGTCGGCGGAAGGCGAGGAAGGCCCGCAGATCCGCCGTCCGCAGCGTATGGATGTCGGCGATTCGGGCCGGTCCACCCAGGTGTTCGGTCAGGAACGACAGGAATTGCCGGCTGTCCCGTTCATAGGCGTCCAGGGTGTTTGGCGACAGGCGGCGCTCGTCGCATAGGCTTTCCAGCCACTCCCGGCGCTTGTCGAGCAGGTCCGGTGCGGCGATCGTCAGAAGTTCGTTCAATTTCGCGCCTATTGAATTGCTCAGGTATCCGACACAGATTGCAGGGGGCGGCGTTACAATTTGCTAAAGATGCAACGTTGTCATTGTTCGATCATACGGGACTGCGATATAGCCCCTATCCTGTCTGCAGGAGTTTGTATGGCGCGCCGCGATTCTCTGTCCCCTCTGGGGCAATTCGCCGAAGCAGTTTCTCTGGTTTCCCAAGGAAAGCCTGGTCATATCGTTGATACGCTCATCACCGAGCGTGGACAGCGGATCGTCAGGCATCCGCTCTGGCCGGTCATGCGACCGTTTCTCTACACCCTGTTGCGCTACGACAGGGCGATCGAATTCGCCAATGACATTGCCGCTATGTCGGGTTTCCAGTCGTTTGAATACCTCAGCGAGACCCTAAAGCTCGATGTGCGGGTGACGAATGCCGAGCGCATTCCGGAATCCGGCGGCTTCATCCTGGTCAGCAATCATCCGACCGGGATTGCGGATGGCGTTGCCGTCTTCGACCTCCTCAAGGAACGCCGTCCCGACCTGATGATCTTTGCCAACCGCGATGCCGTCCGGGTCAATCCGCGTTTTGCAGAAATGATCATCCCGGTGGAATGGCGCGAGGAGCACAAGAGCAAGCTGAAGACACGCGAAACTCTCGTGCTGACCAACAGCACGGTGGACGACGGCAAGGTGATGGTGCTGTTCCCTTCAGGCCGCATTGCATATTGGGCCGATGGACAGCTAAACGAGCGGCCGTGGAAGACCTCAGCGGTGGGGCTTGCCAAGAAATACAATCTGCCGATCCTGCCGATCCATATGAAGGCGCGCAACTCCGGTCTTTTCTATTGGTTCGCCAAGTGGTCGACGGAACTGCGTGACATGACGGTGTTCTACGAGCTTCTGAACAAGAAGGGCAATCGCTTCGATATCACCATCGGCCAGATGATTCGGCCGGATCAGCTGGACGGCGATCTTGCGGATGTCACGAAGGCCATCGAAACGCATACCGTCTCTAAGCTTGGAGCGGATGGAGACGCCGTCTTCGAGCCCATCAAGTCTTCGGGGATCTGATACCCACCGCAAGGGTTCCCTTTTGTTCCGCTTCGGGGCAATGTCCCGCCGGATGTCCACAGAATCGACCAATCTCTTCGGCGCGCTTTTCGAAACGCCGCCAGCCCGACAGGTGGTGCCGGTTCTCGTGCCGTTGCCGGCGCCGGGTCCCTATAGCTATGCGGTGCCGGAGGGGATGCACGTCGAGCCCGGCTCGATCATCCAGGTGCCGCTCGGTCCGCGCCAGGTGATCGGTGTCGTCTGGGACAGCCAGGCCGACGACAAGCTGGACCCGAAGAAGCTTCGCCCCATTACGCAGGTGTTCGATTGCCCGCCGCTGTCGGCCGACATGCGTCGTTTCATCGAATGGGTAGCCGGCTACACGCTTTCGCCGCCCGGACTGGTGGCACGGATGGCCATCCGGGCGCCTGCCGCACTGGAGCCCGAGCCGATGGTCGAGGGCATCCGCTATGTCGGCGGCCAGCCGGAGCGGATGACGCCGGCACGGGCGCGGGTTCTGGATCTTGTCGCTGAGGAAGACATTTCCTGGACGCGGGCAGGGCTGGCACATGCCGCCGGCGTCTCCACGAGCGTCATCGACGGCCTGACGCGGCGCGGGCTGTTCGAGACCGTGTTCATGCCGCCGCCGCCGGTGGTGGCGCGGCCGGATCCCGACTATGCCCTCGCACGCATCGAGGGGCCGCAGACGGATGCTGCGGCGGAAATCGTCGCGCTCGTGCGCAAGGGTGGCTTCTCGTCCTCGCTGATCGACGGGGTGACGGGCTCCGGCAAGACCGAAGTCTATTTCGAGGCGATTGCCGAAACGCTGCGGCAGGGCAGGCAGGTGCTGATCCTGCTGCCCGAGATCGCGCTGACGTCAAGCTTCCTCGAGCGGTTCCAGGACCGCTTCGGTACCAAGCCAGGCGAATGGCATTCGGACCTTTCACCGCGGACACGCGAAAGAGTGTGGCGCGGCATCGTCACCGGTGAGGTGCAGGTGGTTGCCGGCGCCCGGTCGGCGCTCTTTCTTCCCTTCGAGAACCTTGGCCTGATCGTCGTCGACGAGGAGCACGACCCCGCCTACAAGCAGGAGGACCGGGTGTTCTACAATGCCCGAGACATGGCGGTCGTGCGGGCGAGGATCGGCGACTTCCCGATCGTGCTGGTCTCGGCGACCCCTTCCGTCGAAAGCAAGGTGAACGCCCAGGCCGGCCGCTATCATCTGGTGCATCTGCCGACACGCTTCGGCGATGCCGCCATGCCCGACCTGCATCTGATCGACATGCGACGGCATGCGCCCCAGAGAGGTGGCTTCCTGTCGCCGGTGCTGCTCAGGGCGATCGGCAAGACGCTTGAAAACGGCCACCAGTCGCTGCTCTTCCTGAACCGCCGTGGCTATGCGCCGCTGACGCTGTGCCGCGTGTGCGGTCACCGCTTCCAGTGTCCGCAGTGCTCCAGCTGGCTCGTCGAGCACCGCTTCCGCAACCAG
Source organism: Rhizobium sp. PK7-22 (assembly GCF_056530405.1). NCBI lineage: Bacteria > Pseudomonadati > Pseudomonadota > Alphaproteobacteria > Hyphomicrobiales > Rhizobiaceae > Rhizobium > Rhizobium sp. PK7-22. The sequence goes on along the minus strand of NZ_CP096514.1, from coordinate 398,597 downwards.
ATCCAGTGTCATCAATGCGGCTACCACGAGCCGACGCCGGAGGCCTGCCCTGAATGCGGCACGCTCGACCATCTCGTCGCCTGCGGGCCGGGGGTGGAGCGGATTGCGGAGGAGGTCGAGAAACATTTCCCCGACGCTCGCACCATCGTCATGTCCTCCGATCTGCTCGGCGGCGTGAAGCGCCTGCGGCTGGAACTCGACGCTATTGCGCGCGGCGATGCCGACATCGTGATCGGGACGCAACTGGTGGCGAAGGGACACAACTTCCCGCTGATGACGCTGGTGGGGATCATCGATGCGGACATTGGGCTCGCCAATGGCGATCCGCGCGCGGCGGAGCGGACCTTCCAGCTCCTCAGCCAGGTGACGGGGAGGGCCGGAAGAACGGGCCTCAAGAGCCATGGCCTGCTGCAGACCTACCAGCCGCAGCACCCGGTGATGCAGGCGATCGTCTCGGGCGATCCCACAGCCTTCTACGAACGGGAGATTTCCGAGCGGGAGAAGGCGATCCTGCCGCCGTTCGGGCGGCTGGCGTCGATCATTGTCTCGGCGGAAGGTCGGGCGGATGCAGAACTGCACGCACGGGGCATGCGGGCCGCCGCGCCGCATATCTCCGGCATATCGGTTCTGGGGCCAGCTGAGGCGCCCCTGGCGCTGGTGCGGGGGCGACACCGGTTCCGGCTACTGATTCACGGGCGCCGCAATTCCGACATGCAGGCCTTTCTCCAGGTGATGATGGACAAGGGGCCGAAGATAAGGGGGTCGGTGCATGTGCAGATCGACGTCGATCCGCAGAGCTTCCTTTGAGAATCATGAGCCGGCTGCTATGGGGCATTCTCCTTTTTCGCATTCCAGGAGAGAATGGTGGAACTCTACTTTCCGAGCGAACTCCCGGAGCAACTGGCGTTCCTCTCCGCGGCAGTGGTGGCCTTTGTCGGCCTGCTGACGCTGCTTTTTCCCGCACCCATGCTCCGGGCTGCCGGCTTCACCACAGGTGAAGTTGGCGCTGAGGGATTTGGTGCCGCGCGCTCCTCGGGCGGTCTGCAGCTTGGGCTCGGCCTTGCGGCCTTGGCTCTCGCACAGGACTTCACGTACCTGATGCTCGGCAGCGCGCTGGCGATGGGGGCTTTCGGGCGCCTGCTGTCGCTGCTGCTGGACCGCGGCTGGACCGGGCGCAATGTGCTGGCCGTGGTGCTGCAGATTGCGCTGGCGAGCCTGCCGCTTGGCTACGTATTCGGTTATTTTTGAGCCCCCCGTACCAAAGATTGACGGCCGGCACATCATAAATTGGGCTCAGAGCCTTGGAGCTGCGGCTTTTTAGCCTATCTGCCGTGTTGCGAGTCCATAGCTCCTATGCTAGACGAACCGCGAACGTGTGAAAGGGTCAGCGAGAAAGCTGGCTGTTTTCAATCAAATAGCAAATAATTTCAGGAGCTTGTCCGTCTCCCTCTCGGAGGTCTGGCGCCTGACAAAAACTCAGGGAAACTGTGCCCGTGGCTGACACGTCCCAGCTGATTTCCGGTGTAGCGGAACGATACGCATCGTCGCTGTTCGAACTCGCTCTCGAGTCGAACTCGATCGACGCCGTCAGCGCAGATCTCGCTCGCTTCGAAGCCATGATGAGCGACAGCGCCGATCTGAAGCGCCTCGTCGTCAGCCCGGTATTTTCGGCCGACGAGCAGAAGCGCGCGATCTCGGCTGTAGCCGACCGGGCAGGTATCACCGGCGTCGTCGGCAATTTCCTGAAGGTGGTTGCCGGCAACCGGCGCCTCTTTGCGCTGCCGGGCATGATCCGGGGCTTTCGACAAATTGCCGCTGCCCATCGCGGCGAAGTTACGGCCGAAGTGACGTCCGCTCACGCGTTGACGCCGGCCCAGGAAAACGAACTCAAGTCGGCGCTGAAGGGCGTCACTGGCAAGGATGTGGTCATCGCCGTGACGGTCGATCCCACGCTTCTTGGCGGCCTGATCGTCAAGGTCGGATCGCGCCAGATCGACACCTCCCTTCGCACCAAACTTTCCACCCTTAAGCTTGCACTGAAAGAGGTTGGCTGATGGATATCCGCGCCGCGGAAATTTCCGCAATTCTGAAAGATCAAATCAAGAACTTCGGCCAGGAGGCTGAGGTTTCCGAAGTCGGCCAGGTTCTCTCGGTGGGTGACGGTATCGCTCGCGTCTACGGTCTGGACAACATCCAGGCCGGCGAGATGGTCGAGTTCCCTGGCGGCGTGCGCGGCATGGCGATGAACCTCGAAGCCGACAACGTCGGCGTGGTCATCTTCGGCTCCGAGCGCGAAATCAAGGAAGGCGACACCGTCAAGCGGACGGGTGCCATCGTTGAAGTGCCGGTCGGTCCGGAGCTGCTTGGTCGCGTCGTCGACGCTCTCGGCAATCCGATCGACGGCAAGGGCCCGATCGCCACGACCCGCCGTTCGCGCGTCGACATCAAGGCGCCCGGCATCATCCCGCGCAAGTCGGTTCACGAGCCGATGTCGACCGGCCTCAAGGCCATCGACGCGCTGATCCCGGTCGGCCGCGGCCAGCGCGAGCTCGTCATCGGCGACCGCCAGACCGGCAAGACCGCCATCATTCTCGATACCTTCCTCAACCAGAAGCCGATCCACGACAACGGCCCGGATGCGGAAAAGCTCTATTGCGTCTATGTCGCCATCGGTCAGAAGCGTTCGACCGTCGCGCAGTTCGTGAAGGTGCTCGAAGAGCGCGGCGCTCTGCCGTATTCGATCATTGTTGCTGCGACCGCCTCCGATCCGGCGCCGATGCAGTATCTGGCACCATTCGCCGGCTGCGCCATGGGTGAATACTTCCGCGACAACGGCCAGCACGCCCTGATCGCCTATGACGATCTGTCCAAGCAGGCCGTAGCTTACCGTCAGATGTCGCTTCTGCTGCGCCGTCCGCCGGGCCGCGAAGCCTATCCGGGCGACGTCTTCTATCTGCACTCGCGTCTTCTCGAGCGCGCAGCCAAGCTCTCCGACGAGCGTGGCGCCGGTTCGCTGACGGCACTGCCGGTCATCGAAACCCAGGGTAACGACGTTTCGGCGTTCATCCCGACCAACGTGATCTCGATCACCGATGGCCAGATCTTCCTCGAGACGGACCTCTTCTACCAGGGCATTCGTCCTGCCGTGAACGTCGGTCTGTCGGTTTCCCGCGTCGGCTCCGCCGCGCAGGTCAAGGCGATGAAGCAGGTGGCCGGTTCGATCAAGGGCGAGCTTGCGCAGTACCGCGAAATGGCGGCCTTCGCCCAGTTCGGCTCCGACCTCGACGCGTCGACGCAGCGCCTGCTGAACCGTGGTGCGCGCCTGACGGAACTCCTGAAGCAGCCGCAGTTCTCGCCGCTCAAGACGGAAGAGCAGGTTGCGGTGATCTTTGCGGGCGTCAACGGCTACCTGGACAAGATCCCGGTCGGCGATGTCGGCAAGTTCGAGCAGGGCCTGCTCAACTACCTTCGCTCCGAAGGCAAGGACGTCCTCGATGCGATCCGCACCGAGAAGGCCCTGTCGGACGATATCAAGGCAAAGCTCAAGGCGGCCATCGACAGCTTCGCCAAGTCTTTCGCCTGAGAAGAGATCTAGCCCTAAGGACCGAGAACGGATGCCTTCACTAAAGGATCTGAAAAACCGGATCGCCTCCGTCAAGGCGACGCAGAAGATCACCAAGGCGATGAAGATGGTCGCCGCGGCGAAGCTGCGCCGTGCGCAGGAGGCGGCCGAGGCCGCTCGTCCCTACGCCGAGCGGATGAACAAGGTGCTGGCCAACGTCAGTGCCGCCTCGGAAGGCGGCGCGGAAGCGCCTCTGCTGCTGACGGGCACCGGTCGCGACCAGGTTCACCTTCTCGTCGTGGCAACGGGTGAACGCGGCCTTGCCGGCGGCTTCAACTCCTCGATCATCCGGCTGGCGCGCGACCATGCGCTCAAGCTGCTTTCGCAGGGCAAGACGGTGAAGATCCTGACCGTCGGTCGCAAGGGTAACGACATCCTGCGGCGGACGTTCAAGGAGAACATCGTCGACTACATCACCTTCCGCGAGGTCAAGCAGTTGAGCTTCGTGAACGCCGACGAAGTGGCGGGCAAGGTTCTTCACCTCTTCAACAAGGGTGAGTTCGACGTCGCAACCATCTTTTACGCGCGCTTCCAGTCGGTGATTTCCCAGGTGGCGACAGCCCAGCAGATCATCCCGGCGACGTTCGAGAAGACGGAAGCTGCGACGGGTGCGGCCGCTCTCTACGAATACGAGCCAAGCGAAGAAGAAATCCTCGAGGACCTGTTGCCGCGCAATGTCGCCGTGCAGATCTTCCGGGCGCTGCTCGAAAACAACGCATCCTTCTATGGCGCTCAGATGTCCGCGATGGACAGCGCGACGCGCAATGCCGGTGATATGATCAACAGGCTGACCTTGTCCTACAATCGTCAGCGTCAGGCCCAGATCACCAAGGAACTCATTGAAATCATTTCGGGCGCGGAAGCGCTCTGAGATAAGGAAAGAGGGTAAGAATTATGGCTATTGCAGCTACCCTGGAAGCCGGCGTTTCGGTCGGCAAGGTGACGCAGGTGATCGGCGCCGTTGTCGACGTGACATTCGATGGCGAACTGCCGGCGATTCTCAACGCGCTTGAAACCGACAACAATGGCAACCGTCTGGTTCTCGAAGTTGCGCAGCACCTTGGTGAAAACCAGGTCCGTACCATCGCGATGGATGCTACCGAAGGCCTCGTTCGCGGCCAGCGCGTCACGAACACCGGTTCTCCGATCTCGGTGCCGGTCGGCATGGAGACGCTCGGTCGCATCATGAACGTCATCGGCGAGCCGGTTGACGAAGCAGGTCCCCTGAACACCGAATACAAGCGCTCCATTCACCAGGAAGCTCCGGCCTACGTCGACCAGTCGACGGATGCACAGATCCTCGTGACCGGCATCAAGGTCGTCGACCTCCTGGCGCCTTACGCGCGCGGCGGCAAGATCGGCCTTTTCGGCGGCGCCGGCGTCGGCAAGACGGTTCTGATCATGGAGCTGATCAACAACGTCGCCAAGGCGCATGGTGGTTACTCGGTGTTTGCCGGCGTGGGTGAACGCACCCGCGAAGGCAACGATCTCTACCACGAGATGATCGAATCCGGCGTTAACAAGCACGGCGGCGGCGAAGGCTCCAAGGCCGCGCTCGTCTATGGCCAGATGAACGAGCCTCCAGGCGCCCGCGCTCGCGTGGCTCTGACTGGTCTGACGATCGCCGAAGACTTCCGCGACAAGGGTCAGGACGTGTTGTTCTTCGTCGACAACATCTTCCGCTTCACCCAGGCCGGTTCCGAAGTGTCCGCTCTGCTCGGCCGTATCCCTTCGGCCGTGGGCTATCAGCCGACGCTCGCCACCGACATGGGCCAGATGCAGGAACGCATCACCACGACGACCAAGGGTTCGATCACCTCGGTCCAGGCCATCTACGTTCCCGCCGACGATTTGACCGACCCGGCACCAGCCACCTCGTTCGCCCACCTGGACGCAACGACGGTTCTGTCGCGTTCGATCGCCGAAAAGGGCATCTACCCGGCCGTTGACCCGCTCGACTCCACGTCGCGCATGCTCGACCCGATGGTTGTCGGACAGGAACACTACGACATCGCCCGCAAGGTGCAGACGACGCTGCAGCGCTACAAGTCGCTCCAGGACATCATCGCCATCCTCGGGATGGACGAGCTGTCGGAAGAGGACAAGCTGACGGTTGCCCGCGCCCGCAAGATCGAGCGCTTCCTGAGCCAGCCGTTCTTCGTTGCCGAAATCTTCACCGGCGCGCCGGGCAAGCTCGTGGCTCTCGAAGACACGATCAAGGGGTTCAAGGGCCTCGTCAACGGCGAGTACGACCATCTGCCGGAAGCGGCCTTCTACATGGTCGGCTCGATCGAAGAAGCCATGGAAAAGGCGAAGAAGCTCGCTGCTGCCGCCTAAGCTGACGAAACGCAGGTGCGCCACTTCGGTGGCGCGCCATTGCATGCAACACGTGAAGAAGTGAACCGCCATGGCTGACGCCTTCAATTTTGAACTCGTTTCTCCAGAGCGCCTTCTCGTTTCCGAAAAGGTCACTGAAGTGGTGATCCCGGCGACGCTGGGCGAGATGACGGTGATGGCCCATCACGCACCGACCATGACGACGATCAAGCCGGGTGTCGTCTCGGTGAAGCTCGCCGGTGGCGAGGTGACCAAATATGTGGTGTTCGGCGGGTTTGCCGATATCCTGCCAACGGGCTGCACGCTGCTGGCCGAATCTGCCGTCAAGCTTTCGGATGTGACGCGCGAAACGCTGCAGGCGCGCATTGACGCGGCACGCAAGGATGCGGATTCAGCACTCGATCACGCACACAAGACGAAGATCGAGGAATACATGGCGGCGCTCACCAATCTGAATGGCGCGATCCTGCCTGCTTGATTCCACCATAGTGACACCTGGAAAGCGGCCAATGGCCGCTTTTTTTGTTGCTTATAGGCGCCGCGCTTGCTGTGCTCCCGGCGAGGAGACGTCGGCATGATCGATAAACTGGAATTCTTTATTGCCCTGGCGCGGGAGCGGCATTTCGGTCGTGCCGCGGAGGAGAGTGGGATTTCCCAACCCTCGCTTTCGGCCGCCATTCGCCAACTCGAGGATCAGCTCGGTGTCGTTCTGGTCGTGCGCGGCTCGCGTTTCCAGGGGCTGACGCCGGAGGGGCAGCGGGTGCTGGAATGGGCGAGGCGCATCGTCGGCGACGCGCGTACCATGCGCGAAGAGATGCGGACCGCCAAGACCGGCCTCTCCGGTCACATCCGACTGGCAGCTATCCCCACGGCTCTGGCCATGATCCCGCGGTTGACGGAACCCTTCCAGGCGAAGCACCCGGACGTTACCTTCTCGGTGGTCTCGCGCAACTCCCTGCAGGTTCTCAGCCAGCTCGACAATTTCGAAATCGATGCCGGCATCACCTATCTCGACAACGAGCCGCTGGGACGTGTCACCAGCGTACCGCTGTATGCCGAGCATTATATCCTCGTGACGGCAGAGGGCACGCCTTTCGCGGATCGGGAGGCTGTGACGTGGAAGGAAATGAACGGCGTTAGGCTATGCCTATTGACTCCCGACATGCAGAACCGTCGGATCATCAACCAGCATCTGGCGGATGCAGGAGTCACCGTGAAGCCCACGCTGGAATCCAATTCCATGGTCGTCCTGCTTTCGCATGTGGGAACGGGCCAATGGGCCAGCATCATGCCGCGAAATGTCGCTAAGTCCTTCGGGTTTGCCAAGCAGATCAAGATGATCCCGCTGATTGATCCGGAAGCCAGCCACATCGTCGGCCTCGTGGCAACCCACCGCGAACCCTTCACCCCGCTGGTTTCCGCTTTGTTACATCAGGCCCGCAGCCTGAGTGCCGCCGACCTCGTTTGATAGTTTTTTTCTATCGCGTAACGAAACAGGTTTATTGACCGCTGAGCGCCGGTTCCGCAACACTGTACACATCGAACGCCGAAGCAGGTGTCGGGGGGATGCCATCGATGCGTCCCTTGCGGGGAGGCTAGAACAATGAACGTACATGTAGCGACCGGCATCTACGCCGAGCGGGCTTTGTCCATAATCCATGACCTGAAGCATCTTGAAGGTCCGATGCTGCCCATTCTCCATGCCATCCAGCACGAATTCGGGTTCGTGCCGGAGGAGGTGAAGCCTGTCCTAGCGCGTGAGCTCAACCTCTCCCGCGCCGAGGTGCATGGGGTGGTCACGTTCTATCACGACTTTCGCGATGCGCCCGCAGGCCGTCACGTCCTCAAGATCTGTCGTGCCGAGGCCTGCCAAGCCATGGGATCCGATCAGGTGGTCGATCAGGCCCGCCGGCTTCTCGGCATCGATTTCCACCAGACGACGCTCGACGGCGCGGTGACGCTGGAACCGGTCTTCTGTCTCGGTCTCTGTGCCTGCGCGCCTGCCGCGATGCTGGACGATGAAGTCTATGGCCGCGTCGACGAACACTGTCTCACCGAAATTGTTGCGGAGGCTCGCCGATGACCGTCACCATCTTCGTGCCCCGGGATGCTGCCTCCCTGGCGCTCGGCGCCAACAAGGTTGCCACTGCCATTGCCCAGGAAATCGAGCTGCGGGGGCTGGACGCAAAAATAGTCCGTAACGGCTCGCGCGGCATGGCGTGGCTGGAGCCGCTGGTGGAGGTTCGCACCAGCGCCGGGCGGATCGGCTACGGTCCGGTCAAGGCGGTCGATGTGGCCAGCCTCTTCGATGCGGGCTTCCTCAGCGGCGGCGATCACCCTCTCTGTCTGGGGCTGACGAAGGAAATTCCGTTCCTCCGTCAGCAGACACGGCTCACCTTCGCCCGGTGCGGTGTCACCGACCCCCTCTCGCTCGACGACTACCGTCATTACCAGGGCCTGAAGGGTCTGGAGCGGGCGCTGTCGATGTCGGCGCCGGAGATCGTGCAGGAAGTCACAGACAGCGGCTTGCGTGGCCGCGGAGGGGCCGGTTTCCCGACGGGCATCAAGTGGAAGACCGTGGCCGGAGCGCCAGGTGTCCAGAAATACATCGTCTGCAATGCCGACGAGGGCGACAGCGGCACGTTCGCCGACCGGATGATCATGGAAGGCGATCCCTTCGTCCTGATCGAGGGCATGATCATCGCCGGCATCGCCACCGGCGCCACGAAGGGCTACCTCTACACGCGCTCGGAATATCCCCACGCGATCGAGACGATGAACGCGGCAATCGTGATTGCACGGGAAGCCGGCATTCTCGGGGCCTCGGTGATGGGATCGGCGTATGCCTTCGACATGGAGGTCCGTGCCGGGGCAGGTGCCTATGTCTGCGGTGAGGAAACCTCGCTTCTCAATTCGTTGGAAGGCAAGCGCGGTATCGTCCGCGCCAAGCCGCCGCTTCCGGCGCTGCAGGGCTTCCTTGGTCGTCCGACCGTGGTCAACAATGTCATCTCGCTTGCATCCGTGCCGGTCATCATGGACCGCGGCGCGGCCTTCTACCGGGATTTCGGCATGGGCCGTTCCCGCGGCACGATTCCGATCCAGATTGCCGGAAACGTCAAATACGGTGGCCTCTTCGAGACGGCCTTCGGGCTGACGCTGGGACAGATCATCGATGAGATCGGCGGCGGCACGGCCAACGGTCGCCCGGTCAAGGCGGTGCAGGTCGGCGGACCGCTGGGAGCCTATTTCCCGCGTGACCTGTTCGATACGCCGTTCGACTACGAGGCATTTGCCGCCAGGGACGGCCTGATCGGTCATGCCGGCGTGGTGGTCTTCGACGACACGGCGGACATGCTGAAGCAGGCGCGCTTTGCGATGGAATTCTGCGCCATCGAGAGCTGCGGCAAGTGCACGCCCTGCCGCATCGGCTCGACCCGCGGCGTCGAGACGGCCGACAAGATTGCCCGAGGCATCGAGCCAGAGAAGAACAAGGTGTTGCTGGCGGATCTCTGCAACACGATGAAGTTCGGTTCGCTCTGCGCGCTGGGCGGTTTCACCCCCTATCCGGTGATGAGCGCGATGAACCATTTCCCGGAGGATTTCGCTCCCACACCCCTCGTCGAAGCGGCGGAGTAAGACCATGTCCCTCATTCATGAAATCGACTACGGCACGCCCGCCTCCCGCCTGGAAGCGCAGGTGACGGTCACCATCGACGGGCGCGAGATCACCGTTCCGGAAGGGACATCGGTCATGCGGGCCTCGATGGAGGCCGGCATTCAGGTGCCGAAGCTCTGCGCCACCGACATGGTGGATGCCTTCGGCTCCTGCCGGCTCTGCCTGGTGGAAATCGAAGGACGCGCCGGGACGCCGGCCTCCTGCACCACGCCGGTCATGCCGGGCCTGGTGGTGCACACGCAGACGGGCCGGCTGAAGGATATCCGCAAGGGGGTGATGGAGCTCTATATCTCCGACCACCCGCTCGACTGTCTCACCTGCGCCGCCAACGGGGACTGCGAACTGCAGGACATGGCCGGTGCCGTCGGGCTTCGCGATGTCCGCTACGGCTATGAGGGCGACAGCCACGTCCAGGCGCGCACCAACGGCGAGATCAACGTCCAGTGGATGCCGAAGGACGAGTCCAACCCCTATTTCACCTATGATCCTTCGAAATGCATCGTCTGCTCGCGCTGCGTGCGGGCCTGCGAGGAAGTGCAGGGCACCTTTGCGCTGACCATCGAGGGCCGAGGCTTCGACAGCCGGGTCTCCGCCGGCATGCACGAGAATTTCCTGGAATCGGAATGCGTCTCGTGCGGCGCCTGCGTGCAGGCCTGCCCGACGGCGACGCTCACCGAGAAATCGGTGATCGCCATCGGCCAGCCGGAGCATTCGGCGGTGACGACCTGTGCCTATTGCGGCGTCGGCTGCTCGTTCAAGGCGGAGATGCGCGGCGAGGAGCTGGTGCGCATGGTGCCTTGGAAGGATGGTCAGGCAAACCGCGGCCACTCCTGCGTCAAGGGGCGCTTCGCCTACGGCTACGCCAGCCACAAGGACCGCATCCTCAACCCGATGGTGCGCGAGAAGATCACCGACCCCTGGCGGGAGGTCACCTGGGACGAGGCCTTCGCGCATGTGGCGAGCGAGTTCAAGCGGCTGCAGTACCAGTATGGCCGTGATTCGATCGGCGGCATCACCTCGTCGCGCTGCACCAACGAGGAGACCTTTCTCGTCCAGAAGCTGATCCGCGCCGGCTTCGGCAACAACAATGTCGATACCTGCGCCCGCGTCTGTCATTCGCCGACCGGCTACGGCCTCGGCCAGGCCTTTGGCACCTCGGCCGGCACGCAGAACTTCGATAGCGTCGAGCATTCCGATGTCGTCGTCGTCATCGGCGCCAATCCGACCGACGGTCACCCGGTGTTCGGTTCACGGCTGAAGAAGCGGCTGCGCCAGGGTGCAAAGCTGATCGTCATCGATCCGCGCCGCATCGATCTCGTCAAGACGCCGCATGTGGAGGCGGCCTATCACCTGCCGCTGAAGCCCGGCACCAACGTCGCGGTCATGACGGCGCTCGCCCATGTGATCGTCACCGAAGGCATCTTCGACGAAGCCTTCATCCGCGAGCGCTGCGACTGGTCCGAGTTCGAAGACTGGGCGGCCTTCGTCGCCGAACCGCAGCACAGCCCGGAGGAGACCGAAAAGTTCACCGGGGTCCCAGCCGAGCTCGTGCGCGGGGCAGCGCGCCTCTTTGCGACGGGCGGCAATGGCGCGATCTACTACGGCCTCGGCGTCACCGAACACAGCCAGGGCTCGACGACCGTCATGGCAATCGCCAATCTTGCGATGGCGACCGGCAACATCGGGCGTCCCGGCGTCGGCGTGAACCCGCTGCGCGGACAGAACAACGTGCAGGGTTCCTGCGACATGGGCTCCTTCCCGCACGAACTGCCGGGCTACCGGCATGTCTCCGACGACGCCACGCGCGACACCTTCGAAAAGATGTGGGGCGTCACGATCAGCAACGAACCGGGATTGCGCATCCCCAACATGCTGGACGCTGCCGTCGAGGGCACCTTCAAGGGCATCTACATCCAGGGCGAGGACATCCTGCAGTCCGACCCGGACACCAAGCATGTGTCCGCCGGTCTTGCCGCCATGGAATGCGTCGTCGTCCACGACCTCTTCCTCAACGAGACGGCGAACTACGCGCATGTCTTCCTGCCCGGCTCCACCTTCCTGGAGAAGGACGGCACGTTCACCAACGCGGAACGGCGCATCAACCGGGTCCGCAAGGTCATGTCGCCGAAGAACGGCTATGCCGACTGGGAGGTCACCCAGAAGCTGGCGCAGGCGATGGGGCTGAACTGGGCCTATACGCATCCCTCGCAGGTGATGGACGAGATCGCCGCGACCACGCCAAGCTTTGCCGGCGTCTCCTACGCGTACCTGGAGAAAATGGGTTCGGTTCAGTGGCCCTGCAACGAGAAATTCCCGGTCGGATCGCCGATCATGCATGTGGATGGTTTCGTGCGCGGCAAGGGCAAGTTCATCCGGACCGAATATGTCGCGACCGACGAGCGCACCGGTCCGCGCTTCCCGCTGCTGCTCACCACCGGCCGCATCCTGTCGCAGTACAATGTCGGCGCCCAGACGCGGCGCACCGAGAACGTCGTCTGGCATGATGAGGATCTTCTGGAGATCCATCCGCATGACGCCGAGCAGCGGGGCATCAAGGAGGGCGACTGGATCAAGCTCGCCAGCCGGTCCGGCGACACGACACTGAGGGCGCTGATCACCGATCGTGTGGCACCTGGCGTGGTCTATACGACCTTCCACCACCCGGACACGCAGGCGAATGTCATCACCACCGACTACTCCGACTGGGCGACGAACTGTCCCGAGTACAAGGTGACGGCGGTACAGGTCTCGCCCTCCAACGGGCCCACGGAGTGGCAGCAGGACTACGAGGAACTGGGACGGCGGTCGCGGCGGATTGCCGGCAAGCTGGAAGCAGCGGAATAGGATCTGGCAGTGCAGGGTTTTCAACCAAAGACGGCAGTACAGGAAATCGTCTGCCACAGGGGCACCGTCCGCGCCGGTGTCCGGGTGGTGCCGGAGGAAGTGCCGATCGCCCTCTCCTATGGCGGCTCGACGCATGCGGTGATGATGGGAACGCCTTCCGACCTTGCTGATTTCGCAATGGGCTTCAGCCTCACGGAGGGGATCATCGCCTCTGCTGCCGAGATCGAGAAAATCGAAATCCTCGAGGAAGCGAAAGGGATCGACGTCCAGATCACCCTTCTCGAGCACAAGGAGGATGCCCTTCGCCAGCGTCGTCGTCACATGGCCGGGCCGGTCGGCTGCGGTCTCTGCGGCATCGAATCGATCGAACAGGCGATCCGTCCGGTGCCTGAGCTCGGTACGGTCGATATCACCCTGACAGGGCAGGAGGTCGCGGCGGCCATCGGCGCGCTCAACAACGCGCAACCTCTGCATGGGGAAACGCACGCGGTGCACGGGGCGGCGTTCTTCGTTCCGGGCCGCGGCCTGGTCGCGGTCCGGGAGGACGTGGGTCGTCACAACGCGCTCGACAAGCTCATCGGCGCGGTCACCGCACAGGGCATCAAGGGTGCCGAGGGCGCAGTGGTCGTCACCAGCCGGGTTTCCGTCGAGATGGTGCAGAAGGCGGCGATCCTCGGTGCGCCGATCCTGATTGCCATTTCAGCGCCCACGGCGCTCGCCATCCGCACGGCGGAGGACGCCGGCATGACGCTCGTTGCGCTGGCACGCGGCGCCGATTTCGAAGTCTTCACCCGCGCGGATCGCATCAATACCGGAGCCATGTCCCATGTCGCATGATCAGACCCGCGAGAAGCTCCTCCGGATGGCCAACCAGATTGCGACATTCTTCCTGTCCCAGCCTGAGGATATCCGGGCGGAGGGGGTGGCCACGCATATCAACAAGTTCTGGGAGCCGCGCATGCGCCGGCATCTCTTCGAACACATCGACAGCGGCGGCGAGGGGTTGCTGCCGCTGGTGATGCAGGCGTCGATGCTGATCCGTCGTCCGGATGCACCGGGCGGAGCGGGTGTCGGCGTCGGTGACGAGGCGGCAGAAGGCGCGCCGGGCGGCAAGGGCGCCGTCGCGGGCGAGTCTCTTTCGGAACCCAGCGTTCCGGAAAGCACAGCATAGAGATCAATCGTAGGTCGAGGGGCCGACGCGGCTTTGCAGATTTGTGAAGCCTATTTTCCACAGGAGGGATTGGAATGGCAGTCGCAGGAACAACCGCGGAAGGGCTCTCAGAGCCCGGCATTCTCGACAGGGAACGCATCATCGCAAAACCAGGCTTCAACCGGTGGCTTGTTCCCCCGGCAGCGCTGGCAATCCACCTTTGCATCGGCATGGCCTATGGTTTCAGCGTCTTCTGGCTGCCACTGTCGCGGGCTCTCGGGACTGAGACGCCGGCCGCCTGCACCGAGATGAACCTCATCGGCGCGCTCTTCACCACGGCCTGCAACTGGCGCGTGGCGGATCTTGGCTGGATCTACACGCTGTTCTTCGTGCTTCTCGGCTGCTCCGCTGCCATCTGGGGTGGCTGGTTGGAGCGTTCCGGCCCGCGCAAGGCCGGTTTCGTGGCCGCGTGCTGCTGGTGTGGCGGCATCCTGGTCGCAGCGCTCGGCGTCATGACCCATCAGTTGTGGCTGATGTGGCTGGGTGCCGGCGTAATCGGCGGCATTGGTCTCGGCCTCGGTTATATCTCTCCGGTATCCACCCTGATCAAGTGGTTTCCGGACCGTCGCGGCATGGCGACCGGCATGGCGATCATGGGCTTCGGTGGCGGGGCGATGATCGGCGCACCACTTGCCAACCTCCTGATGAACCACTTCAAGACGGATCTCTCGGTCGGCGTCTGGCAGACCTTCGTCGTCATGGCGATCATCTATTTCGTCTTCATGATGGGCGGGGCCTTCGGCTACCGGATCCCGCCTGCCGGCTGGCGTCCGGAAGGGTGGACACCGCCTGTTTCCAAGAACACGATGATCACCATGCGCCACGTGCACCTGAAGAACGCCCACAAGACGCCGCAGTTCTGGCTGATCTGGGCGGTGCTCTGCCTCAACGTGTCTGCCGGCATCGGCGTCATCGGCATGGCGTCACCCATGCTGCAGGAAATCTTCGCGGGGTCGCTGATCGGCCTTCCGGATCTCACCTTCGCGCAGCTTGACGCGGGTCAGAAGGGCCAGATTGCCGCCATCGCTGCAGGTTTTGCAGGATTGCTGTCGCTGTTCAACATTGGCGGTCGTTTCTTCTGGGCATCGCTCTCGGACAAGATCGGTCGCAAGAACACCTATTTCGCGTTCTTCGTGATCGGCATCATCCTCTACGCTGCCGCCCCGACGCTTGCCGACTTGGGCAACAAGGCGCTCTTCGTGCTCGCCTTCGGCATCATCCTGTCCATGTACGGCGGTGGCTTTGCGACCATTCCCGCCTATCTCGCCGATATTTTCGGGACGCAGTTCGTCGGGGCAATCCATGGTCGCCTGCTGACGGCCTGGGCAACGGCCGGCATCGTCGGTCCGGTCGTGGTCAACTACATTCGCGAAGCTCAGCTTGCCGCCGGCGTACCCGCCGGACCGGCGCTCTATACCGGAACTATGTATATCTTGGCGGGAATGCTGGTGCTCGGCCTGATCGCCAACGCCATGATCCGGCCGCTTCCGCAGAAATGGTTCATGTCGGATGAGGAAGTGGCATCGCTGCAGGCCAAAACAGCTGCTGCGAATGCGGGCCCGACCGGCTCCTTCGGGATCGGCAAGGGCGGCTTTGACGGCAAGGCGCTCGCCGCCTGGGCCGTGGTCGGCATCCCGCTCCTCTGGGGTGTATGGGTGACGCTAAGAAGCAGCCTGGTGATCTTCGGATAAAGGATCCGAAGCTTCACGGGGAAGACAAGAATGGCGGCCGCAGGGCCGCCATTCTTCGTGGGGCAGGTGCCGGTCGTGGCGACCACCGGGCCACTCTCTTCAACAGAATCAGAACGGCCACCCTGACGGATCGGGGTGGCCTTTCAAAAGTCTGGATGCCGGCGAAACTTAAGCGGCGAGTTCTTCGATCTCCGAGCCCCTGAACATCTTGGCAAGGTTCAGGAAGCAGATCATGCCATGCTCATTGGCGATGATGCCTTCCGAGAAGGACTTGTCGAAGGAGGCCGAGATTTCCGGGACCGGCTGCACCTGGCTCGAGGGGATGGTCAGGATGTCGGACACCTGATCGACCAGCATGCCGATGACCATGTTGTGGACTTCGGCGACCACGATGGCGCTGCGTTCCGTTGCGACTGCGCTCTTCATGCCGAGCTTCTGCGCCAGATCGATGATCGGGATCACGGAACCGCGCAGGTTCATGACCCCGATGACATCGGAAGGAGCATGCGGAATGGGTGTCGAGGGTGCCCATCCCCGGATTTCGCGGATGGTCGTCGTCTTGACGCAGAATTCCTGATCATGGAGACGGAACGCGATGATTTCGAGCGTTTCGCCGCTGTAGTTCGCAGAACTGGTTGTCGTAGCCATCAAAATTCTTCCCAACTCTCCGGTGCCTGGAGCAAGGCGGCGCTCGACGCAGCGCGGGCGATCCGGGCCTGAAGCTGCCGAGCCGGGGAGGCTGTTGGCTGCCTGTCGTGATGCGATGAGACGACCCTAACGGAAGATTGTTGCGCAAATCTAAATCTTGTCAAAAGATCACGCAAATTCTCGGCTTCACGTGCCAGGCTATGGCTGGCGGCGGTCGTTTCCTCGACCATGGCAGCATTCTGCTGCGTATTCTGGTCCATCGTGTTGACCGCATGGCTGACCTCGCGAAGCGCGGTAGCCTGTTCACGCGCGGCTTCGACGATCGCCTTGACGTTCCCATTGATCTCGACCACCTGGCCGACAATGTCCTCCAGAGCCTTGCCGGTCTGGCCGACCAGCGAGACACCTCGCGACACCTGCTCCGTCGAGGTGGTGATCAGGGCCTTGATCTCGCGCGCTGCGGTGGCGGACCGCTGAGCCAGCTCGCGTACTTCCTGCGCCACGACAGCGAAACCTCGCCCAGCGTCACCGGCGCGTGCCGCTTCGACGCCGGCATTCAGCGCCAGCAGATTGGTCTGGAAGGCGATTTCGTCGATGACACCGAGGATGCTGCTGATTTCCTTCGAGGACGCCTCGATCTGCCCCATGGCGTTAATGGCATTGCGTACGACCTCGCCTGACTGCTCGGCACCCTTGCGGGTCTTTGCCACCAGAGATCCTGCTTCCTCGGCACGTTTGGCGCTGTCGGTAACGGTGCGGCTGATCTCTTCCAATGCGGCTGCGGTTTCTTCCACGGCGGCCGCCTGCTGCTCGGTACGCTTCGCCAGACTGTCGGAGGCCTGCTGGATTTCGCCGGAACCGGCAGCGATGCCTTCGGCATTGTCACCGACGGTGCGCATGGCGTTGCGGAGTTCCGAGATGGCGCCGTTGAAGTCGACGCGGATCTTCTCGAGACCCGGAATGAACGGCTTGTCGATGGTGCATGTCAGGTCACCGGCGGCAAGGCTGGTCAGGCCCCCAGCAATCTCGTCAACGGCTCTGACGCGTTCCGTAATGTCGGTCGCAAACTTGACGACCTTGAAGACCCTGCCATCGGCATCAAGGATCGGGTTGTAGGACGCCTGAATCCAGACGACCTTGCCGCCCTTGCCGATGCGCTTGAATTCTGCGGCCTCGGGTTGGCCGGCGGCAAGGCTGCGCCAGAACTCGCGGTATTCGCTGCTGTCGCGGAAGGAGGGTTCGCAGAAGATGCTGTGATGGCGGCCGACAACTTCGTTCAATTCGTAGCCCATGCAATCCAGGAAGTTCTGGTTGGCGTGCAGGATGTTGCCGGTCGGTGTGAATTCGATGACCGCCTGGGTGCGGGAAATCGCCGTGACCTTGCCGTCGTTTTCCGCAGCCTTCATCGTCGCCGCTGTGATGTCGGTCGCGATCTTGACGATTTTGCGAGCCTTGCCGCGCACGATGACAGGATTGTAGGAGGCCTGGATCCAGATTTCGCGACCGCCCTTGGCGATCCTCTTGAAAGCACTGGATTCAAAATTCCCGGCGACGAGCCGTTGCCAGAATTCGCGATACTCCCGCGATGCCGCATAGGTCGGTTCGCAGAACAGGCTGTGGTGCTTGCCGACGATTTCGGTCAGCTCGTAGCCGATGGCGCGACAGAAGTTTTCGTTGGCGGTCAGGATATGGCCGGTCACGTCGAACTCGATGATGGCCTGGGACTTGGAAAAGGAAGCCAGGACAGCACTGCTGTCCGAGCCGAACGAAAGAAACGACATGGAATGCTCCGGTGGAAGAGGATGTGCCTTAGGATGTCTCTCGGCCAGACCAGCAAACCTCCATCATGGAGGTGATGCGCAAAGTCCCACGCCCTCTGTACAGACGGGTGAGAACTAGCAGCTGAGACTTAATAAACGGTCAAGCTTCTAGAGGTGCCGATTTATCAAGTCCCAGCCACGACGCGCATCGGCGAAGTTGGTCAAGGCCCCCAGAACGCAGCCACCAAGATTAGGTTCAAAAGGGATCCCGGTCGCTTCAGGACATGCTGAACAGACTATTAATGCGCGGATGAAGCAGGCCTGAATGGCGGTAACGGCCTGCCGCCGAGGACCATGATCAGTACTCGCGCTCGTAGAAGATGCCGGCGGTGCCGCCTTCCGTGCCGGCACCTGCCTTCAGCTTGACGCCGCGGCCGATATCCAGGTTGATCGTCGCCTGGGCGCCTGCAGCGCCACCCTGTTCGAGCTGCAGGTAGGTGCGGTCGTTGAGGTACCGCCCGACGGAGACGGTGGTCTGTCCCGTGGAATCAGTATTGATGTCGAGGTCGTCGACGCCGAGGTTGTTGCGTAGCGTCTGCAGCAGCGACGTCCCACCACCGCCTGCCAGCTGGCTCACCGCATCTGCGAGCTGGGCGATCTGCAGTGGCGAGAGGCGTGACATTGATTGCCCGAATATCAGCTGCGCCAGAACCTCGTCCTGAGGCAATGCCGGAGCAGAGGAGAAGGTGATGTCGGGGTCGTTGGCGAGCCCGGCTACGTTGACGGTAATCGTCGTCTGGCCGGAGGTGGTTGTGGCTTCCATGTCGAGAACCGGTATCAAGCCGCCACCGAAGGTGATGCGGCCCGACGTGAAGTCGAGGCGCTTGGCCAAAATGACGATCCGTCCGCGGCGCAGGTCGAAAGCGCCAGACACCTCAGGGGCAGCGGTCGTGCCGGTGATGGTCAGGTTGCCGCCGAGTTCCGCGTCGATGCCACGGCCACGAACGAAAATGCTGTTTGGGGCATTCAGTGTGAGGTCCAGTCCAAGAGCGGCAGAGGTGCCCGCCGCCCGTTCCGGCTGCAGCTTGGCGACCTGTTCCACCACGGCGGGCGGAGGTCTGCGGTGGCGGACCTCGACTTCCGCAAGCGAGCTTGGCAGTCTGGCCGGCACGGTGATCGCCGCTTCGCTCAGATCGATTGTGCCACCCAGCGTCGGGCCACCCGTCAGCGGACCGGTGACGGTAAGGGTGCCGTCGGCCGTCGCCGTCACGATGGTGCCGTCCACATAGGTGGCATCGTCGAGGTTGATCGTCAGATCGGCCGGAAACCCTGAGCCTGGGGTTATGCCGATCGTGCCGCTCGCGCTGATGCTGCCGCCCGTGGCCAGTTCGCCGGAGAGATTGGTGATGACGGCCTGATCGCCGCTGAAATTGACGTTGGCGCTCAGTTCCTCGATCGCGAGGTTGCGGCGAACATCGATAAATCTCGCGCCGGAGGCGGAAGCGGATCCCGTGATCGACGGTGCCGACGGTGTTCCGCCAATCGAAAGATCGACGGTGCCGTCACCCTCCAGGACAAATCCCTGGCTGGCAAGCTGACCGGCCAGAACCTGAAAGGGGATCTGGCCCTGGAAGTCGAGATCGAGCGCCCGGTCTCCGGTGAGAGATATCGTTCCGCCGCCGGAGAGTGAAAGACTGTTTTCGCCGGACAGGGTGGTGTCGAGGGTGACGCTGTCACCGGCGTATTCTCCCGTCGCGCGCACCTGGAGGGAAGAGAGACCGGCGGCGGTGCTCTGGGCAACGGCTGCGTCCGACCAGGTGAGGTCGTATCGAACGGCTGGTGCCTCAGGCGTGCCTGAGGCAGTGACATCGCCGGATATCGTTCCCCGGGCGCCGAGTGCCGGCACGAAGGCGTTTGCGAGGCTTGCCGGGACGGACTGCACGTCCGCATTCAGATCCAGCGTCGGCGGCCCGTTCTCGTTCAGAACCACCCGACCGGCAGCCGTGACATCGAGACCATCGCCGCCCGCAACGCGGGTTTCGTCCAGAACCAGGGTGTTGTCGGAAAAGCTGCCTGCTGCTTGCAGGTTCAGAGGCGCCAGACCGGCGTCCCGCGTCTGCTGCAATTGGGCCTGCGACCACTCCAGGTCGTACTGAACCGCTGGTTCGGTGATCGAGCCGCTTGCGCGGATCGTCCCCGAGATCGAGCCACCCGCATTGATGGCGGGAACGAAGCTGTTGATGAGGCTCGCCGGCAGCCGGTCGATGTCGGCCTGCAGGTCAAGGTTGTTGCCGACAGTCCCGGTGACGCTGACCTCTCCGCTTCCCGTGGCCAGCGTCAGGTCCGAGAGCACAGCACTGCCGTTCTCGACGACGACGGTGGTCGGCGACGCCAGGGTGATCGGGATTTCGCGCGGCGTCGCGGCAAAGCTTTCGAGAGCAACGGTCAGCTGGTCGCCGGTACGGATCGTCGCGACGGCAGTGAGCGGTGCATCGTCATACTGCGCATCGAGGTCGAGGCGGGTCGCACCATCCTCGTATTCAAACCCGAGGTTCAGACCCGTGACCGCAGCAGCTGCTGTCCCGATGCGTGAAGCCCGGACCGTACCATCGGCGGCAAGCTGCGTGATGTCCGGGATCGTCAGGTTCACAGCCGGCTCGGAGATGGTGACGGGATCCCGGCTGAGACTGCTGCCGGAGGCCTCGACCCGGGCTGCTGTGCGGCCCTCTTGCCTGGTGAAGGTCACGGTGCCGGCTAGATCTCCTGCCGCTTCCTGTGCGGCCAGCGCGGCCAGAAGGGAGACATCCGGAAACGCGAAGTTGACCGTGCCTTCCGGCAAGAACTCGGGCGAGAAGACAAGAGAGCCGTTCAGGCGGTTGGGGCCGACTTCGGCAGTGATCTCGGGGGCCTCTATCCTGCCTTCCGTGGAGACGAGACCGGCGTTGATGCGCAGGGGTTGTCCGTCGATCGTTCCGGTCGCGGCGACGGTGCCGCTCGGGGACTGCGGATCGGCGGTCCCTTCGACGGTCAGTCGCAGGTCTTCCAGCAACCGTCCGGCGAGGCGCGCTTCGGCGGAATTGACCACCGCATCGACCGAGAGGGCACCGATCGGGCCGGCTGCCGTCATCCTGAAGCCTGCCGCGCCATCGGCGTTTTCGATCCACCGACCAATTTCCGGGATGCGTCCTGCCAGATCCGCGCTCAGCTGGTCGTTGAGGAAGGCAAGGCTTCCATGTGCCTCGAGCGCACTGGCTGTCAGCACCAGGTTTTCGAGGCTGATGCCTCCGTCGCTCGTCCGCTCGATATAGCCTTCGGCGTTGATCTTGTTTTCAAACCGGCCGGCCAGAGATGGGGGAAGGACAGCCGGTGCAGCGGTCAGGCGGAAGTTGCCGCTTACCGCCTGGGTCTGCGTATCGAATGCTCCACTGACGGTGCCGCTCAGGCGGGCGCTGTCGAAGGTGGCGGCATCGAGACCGACTGCAGGCAGATCGAGGCGCAGAGGAGCATCGAGGGTCAGGGGACCCTGGATGACGCGGTCGATCTCCTCGTTGACGAAATCGGTTTCACCGATGCGGACGCGCGTCCGGATGCTGCCGGTGTTCGCGGCGATGTTCAGGTCTTCGCTTTCGGCCTGAATCCGGATCTGACGGAAGCTGCCCTGCGGGAGAGTGGCAGCCGGTAGGGAGGCCGTTGCATTGAACCTTGCGGAGGTCGCGGCGCCATTGAGGGTGAAGTTGATGGTATCGACGGTAAATCGGCTTTCCTCGCCGGCGATCGGCCAGACGAGATCGACGGGACCGTCGGTTCCAGTCAGACTTGCGGTCAGGCTGTTGTCGCCGTTCGGATTCCAGACGCCGGAAGCGACGAGATTGACCGCACCAGAGGTGATCTGGCCGCTGTCGATGCCGATGCGGCCGTTGGGGTTCATGTTGGCGGCCACATCGATTTCCGTGGTGCCCTCGAAAAGGGGGCGGAACGCCGGCGGCAGCAGGGTGGCGAGCTGCCCGCCGCCGGTGACGGCGATGCTGCGGCTTCCGTCCGGGAGCATCCGGTGCCGGGCGTTCACGTCGATGACCGGATCGCCGGCCACGCTGCCTGTGAGGTCGCCGCTCCAATCGGAAAGCGGACCGGTGCCCTGAAGGGCGAGATCGATGGCCGGGGCACCGGGCAGGCGCAGCAGGCTCGCAAGGAGCCCGCCTTCCGGTTCCGATACCGTGGCATCGACCGAAAGCCGGTTCTCCTCCGGGGCGTAACGCAGGTCCACCAGCGCGCGGGCGTCCGGTTCGTCCTTGCGGCGCGCTTCCAGTTCAACCGAAACATCGGGACCGGTCGCGTCGATCGAGCCCTTGAGCGAGAGCGAGAAGTCCCGCCCGCTCAGGGCCGGACCCAGATCGATGTCCGGCATGTCGATCTGTGCCACCTTCACCCCGATCGGCAGGGAAAAGCCGGATCCTGATTCATTCGTGACGGGCTCCGTTACCTCGGCGGGTTCGGGCGCGCGCAACACGTCGATCTGACTGACGGAAACATGGTCTGCCCGGAACACACCGCTGACGAGGGCGGTGGGCGACCAGTCGATTTCGATGCCGCTGAGCTGGGCATAGGGGCCCTGCGAGTCGGACAGGGTCAGGTCCTCGAGGCGCAGCTCGCCGCTCAGGAGGCCTTCCGGTCGAGAAAATTCGACGGTTCGATCCGGTGTCGAAAGGATCTCCGCGACGCGTTCGGCAGCAATGCGGCCACCCACCGGCGTCAAGCCGACGAACAGAAAGATACCAAGCCCCATGATGAGGACGATGGCCACGGCCGCCGCCGCAAGCACCAGGATCCATTTCAGCAAGCGAACCATCAGCGTCATGCCCGATTTCATTGGTTTCGGCCGGCGACGTCGGCTCCGTTAAAACGCTTGTCCAATTCCGGCATAGATGCCGTATTTGCTGCCGCCTTCATAGCTTTGAAGAGGGACCGCAACATCGATACGCAGGGGGCCGAACGGTGTCGCATACCTGAGCCCCAGACCTGCACCTGCTCTTATATCCGAGAAATCAGGCACGAGTTCGGTGGAAACAGTGCCGACATCGATGAAGGGCACGATACCGATGTTCTGCGTGACCCTTGCCCTCACCTCGAAGGAGGCCAATGTGTAGGATCGTCCTCCCAGCGCCTCATCCGCATCATTGTAGGGCGAAATTTCCTGGTATCCATATCCTCTGACGGAACCACCACCGCCGGCAAAGAAGCGTCGGGTAACAGGTACATCCGACAACTCGTCCGCACCGATCAAAGTTCCTGCCGCAAGGCGGCCGGCCAGCACGAAACGATCCTCCTCGCCGAAGCCCAGATAGCCGGACACCGAGCCCTCGAAGGAGGAGAAGATGGTGCCGTTGAAAGCCTCGTATGCGGGGGAGGCCTCCAGGGTGGCACGGTAGCCCTCGGTCGGGTTGAGCTTGTTGTCTCTGGCGTCGCGCTCAAAGGAGATCGGCGTGCCGAACGTCAGGTATTCGTTCTCGCCGAATGCATCGTCGGCGCGGGTATAGGCAATTTCAACCCCCGCCTTCACGACGTCTGTCTCGTTCAGTTCATAGGAATAGGCGGCAGATCCGACGATGCTCTGGGCTTCATAGACATCCGGCGTCTCGCTGAATGCCTGCAGCTTTGCTTCGAATGTTCCTTCCGGAATAAGGGCGCCCGGCTTGATGAAGGTGATGCCTGCCGAATAGTTGAAGGTCTCAACGTCGGTAGTAGCTTCGATCCCCGACACTTTGCCTTCGATCCGAAGGGATTCCGCCTCGCCGAAGAGGTTCCTGTGTCCCCAGTACGCCTGCACGCCTGCGCCGTCCAATGACGCGTATTCTGCGCCAAAGCCGAAGTAGCGGTGTTTTCCTTCCGAGACCTCGATCACAAGCGGCAAGGTGCCTTCTGGCGTCAGGCTGTCTTGCTCGCGGATATTGACGCTGGAAAAGACACCCAGTTCCCGCAGCCGCTCGGAGGCCTTCTGCAATTGTTCGGGCGAATATCGTTCGCCCCTGTCCAGGCGGGAATAGCGCTGGATGAAGTCTGTCTCAACGGTGCGGGAGCCCTTCACCGTTACTGCGCCCAGATTTGCGACCGGCCCGCCGATGGCGCCCAGCACCACGTGCACCGTTCGGGTGGGATGGTCCGCAGTAACCTGGCGTTCCGTCAGCTGAGCCAAGGGCCGCCCTTCCGCCTTGATGTCCACCAGAAGCTGTTCGCCTGCCCTCAGGATCGTGCGCGAGCCGACCTGTTCGCCGCGAACCAGATCGTACTCTTCCGGGTCGCGACCTGCGGCGTCGCCTTCGAAACTGACGGATCCGAGCGTGAAGGCCGGGCCAGGATCAATCGCGACGGTCACCGGTATGGGCTGCGAGTGATCGAATGTCGGATTGGGCGGCAGCTCGTCGAGGTCCTGGCCCTGGATGGTGATGCGGACGATGCCGCCGTAGCGGGCGTCCTCGTAAAGAACTGCGACCAGACGATCACGATCTTCGCGAGCCTTCACGACCAGACCCAGATCACCTGAAACAGGATCTTCGTCGTCATTTACCAGAGAGGCTGCGTTCTCCAACCGTTCGGCAAGATCCGTGTCGGCTGTTCCGGTTTCGATCGTCGCCTCGTACTCGACAGGATTGATCACCTCGACCGCCTCGTCCTCGCTGCCAAAGAGCGTGATCCCGAACAGCTTGAAGGCATGGGCATCGGACACAGTGCAAAAGGCAATCGCTGCCGCGGAGGCTGCAAGCGCTGCCGTTTTCCTCAGCTTGCCGGCAGTAGCTGCCTCACCTTTTGTTGCATGCTTGTCCAAAGTCGGTTTTCGCCTGTTTACCCAGCTCGTCGCGGCCCAGTCTGCTTCTGTAGCTGCAAACGGCGGAAACGAATACCTTTTTTCATATTCCATTGTTCTTTTAAACGAGAAATGCCCCGGAGCGTGCTCCGGGGCAACAGTCGCAAAGCTCAGATACTGTATCAGTATCTGCGTGGGCAATCGTCGATGTAGCGACGTCCATATCTGTCGCGGTAGTAGCACTGGCCGGGCTGCTGCGCCACGGATCCGATCACGGCACCGGAGACACCGCCGATCGCTGCGCCGACGGCGGCGCCGCGTACGTTGCCGGTGGCGACGCCGCCGATCACGGCACCGGTTCCGGCGCCGATGGCTGCGCCCTGTTCGGTCTGGGTGCAGCTTGCAGCCGACAGGCCGACGATCATCAGGATGATGGCTTTCTTCATTTTTTCCTCCATGGTTGCGAAGACTTTCAATGGCTGGCGGCAACGCCTTCGCCCATGGCTTCCGGACAGCGCATCACGCAAAACAATAGATCGGCTGCAGGGGAAGTCCAGATGTAGCCGAGAGGATTGGAGAGGATTCACCACCTGACTGGTCGCTCCTGAAGGCCGCGGATCCGCTGCCCGGCGGAGACCTGAAAAAGCCCGTCGCACCGGCAAACTAGAGGTTGATCAGCTGCGAAAAAAGGCAAATGATGTCCGAGTGTCTGGAGGAGGCACGGGGAGGAACATGATGGCGAAAGTGACGCTGACGGTGAATGGCCGCAGGGTGAGCGAAGACTGCGACGATCGCATGCTGCTCGTTCATTTCATCCGCGACAAGCTGGGACTGACGGGGACACATGTGGGGTGCGATACCACCCAGTGCGGAACCTGCGTGGTGCATATGGACGGCCGCTCGGTGAAGAGCTGTTCGATCCTTGCCGTTCAGGCGGCCGGTTCCGATGTCACGACCATCGAGGGCCTTGCAGTGCAGGGTGATCTGCATCCTGTCCAGGCCGCTTTCAAGGAACATCATGGTCTGCAGTGCGGCTTCTGCACGCCGGGGATGGTGATGACGGCGGTCGATATGATCCATCGCCACGGAGGACAGCTCGACGAGGCGACGGTCCGCCACGAGCTTGAGGGCAATATCTGTCGCTGCACCGGCTACCACAATATCGTAAAGGCCGTGCTTGCCGCCAATGAAGAGATGCACACCGCGCGTCAGGCGGCGGAATAAGGCAGTAGGCAGTAGCCAATGGGCATTTGTCTACGGCACGCCGCCGTTGCACAGACCCCGTTACTGCCTGGTGCCAATTGCCTAATCCCTATTCTCTGGAGGAGACGATAATGGGTATTGAAGGTATCGGTGCGCGGGTGACCCGCAAGGAGGACAAGCGCTTTCTGACGGGCAAGGGGCGCTATACCGACGACATGTCGGTACCGGGCATGAAGCACGGCTGTTTCGTGCGAAGTCCCTATGCGCATGCGAGGATCCGCGGCATCGACACGACGGCGGCACGGGAGATGCCCGGCGTCATCGACATCCTCGAGGGCCGGCAGCTTCAGGCCGATGGCATCGGCAATCTGATCTGCGGCTGGATGATCCATTCCAAGGACGGCTCGCCGATGAAGATGGGCGCCTGGCGGCCGCTGGCATTCGAGACCGTTCGCTATGTCGGCGATGCCATCGCCATCGTCGTGGCCGATACCTACGCCGAAGCGCGCGATGCGGCCGAGGCCGTGGCGGTCGACTATGAGGAGCTTCCGGCCGTCACCGAGGCAGTGTCCGCCCTGCAGGCGGAGGCGCCGCAGATCCATCCGGAAGCGCCGGGCAATCTGATCTTCGACTGGCAGATCGGCGATCAGGAGGCCACCGACCGAGCCATCGCCTCTGCGGCGCATGTGACGGAAATCCAGATCCACAACAACCGGTTGTCGCCGAACCCGATGGAGCCGCGCTCGACGCTCGGCATCTACGACAGCGCCGAAGAGCACTACACCTGCTACACGACGAGCCAGAACCCGCATGTGGCGCGGCTGGTGATGAGCGCCTTCTACAATGTGGCGCCGGAAAACAAGCTGCGCGTCATCGCGCCGGACGTCGGCGGCGGCTTCGGCTCGAAGATCTACATCTATCCGGAGGAGATCGTCTGTCTCTGGGCGTCGAAGAAGACAGGCGTGCCGGTTAAATGGACCTCCGACCGCACCGAGGCCTTCCTCACCGATGCCCATGGTCGTGACCATGTCTCGACGGTCAAGATGGGCTTTGACGCCGATCACCGGATCGTCGGGCTGAAGGTGGACACCATCGCCAACCTCGGCGCCTATATGTCGCTCTTCTCCTCGGCGGTGCCGACCTATCTCTATGCGACGCTTCTGTCGGGCCAATACGCGATCCCCGCCATCCACGCCAACGTCCGCACCGTCTACACCAACACCGTGCCGGTCGATGCGTACCGCGGCGCCGGGCGGCCGGAAGCCACCTATCTTCTGGAGCGGACGATGGAGACGGCGGCCCGCGAGCTCGGCCTCTCGCCGGCGGAGCTGCGCCGCAAGAACTTCATCCGCAGCTTCCCCTACCAAACGCCGGTGATCATGAACTATGACGCCGGCGATTATGAAGCTTCTCTTTCTGCCGCCATGCAGGCTGCCGACTGGGATGGCTTCCCGGCCAGGAAGGCGGAGGCAGCTGGGCGCGGCAAGAAGCGCGGCATCGGCATGAGCTGCTATATCGAAGCCTGCGGGATTGCGCCGTCGGCGGCGGTCGGGTCGCTCGGGGCCGGGGTCGGGCTCTGGGAATCGGCGGAGGTGCGGGTGAACGCCGTCGGCACCATCGAGGTGCTGACCGGATCCCACAGCCACGGCCAAGGCCATGAAACCACCTTTGCGCAGCTCGTCGCCGAAAGGCTCGGGGTCCCGATCGACAGCGTCAACATCGTGCATGGCGATACCGACAAGGTGCAGATGGGCATGGGTACCTATGGTTCCCGCTCCGGGGCCGTCGGCATGTCGGCCGTCGTCAAGGCGCTCGACAAGGTCGAGGCGAAGGCGAAGAAGATCGCCGCCCATATGATGGAAGCGGACGAGAACGACATCGTCATCGAGAACGGCGAGCTCAAGGTCGCCGGCACCGACAAGACGGTGCCGTGGTTCCAGGTGGCGCTGTCGGCCTATACGGCGCACAACCTGCCTTCCGGCATGGAGCCGGGGCTGAAGGAAACCGCCTTCTACGACCCGGCCAACTTCACCTTCCCGGCCGGCTGCTACATCGCCGAGGTGGAGGTGG
Source organism: Rhizobium sp. PK7-22 (assembly GCF_056530405.1). Classification (NCBI taxonomy): domain Bacteria; kingdom Pseudomonadati; phylum Pseudomonadota; class Alphaproteobacteria; order Hyphomicrobiales; family Rhizobiaceae; genus Rhizobium; species Rhizobium sp. PK7-22. The sequence goes on along the minus strand of NZ_CP096514.1, from coordinate 370,737 downwards.
ACCCGGAGACGGGCAAGACGCAGATCGTGCAGTTCGTCGCGGCCGACGACTTCGGCAACATCATCAATCCGATGATCGTCGAAGGCCAGGTGCATGGCGGGCTGGCGCAGGGCATCGGGCAGGCGCTGCTCGAGGAGGTGCGCTATGACCCGGAATCCGGCCAGCTGCTGACGGCAAGCTACATGGACTACGCCATGCCGCGGGCCGACGACCTGCCGTCATTCGATCTTTCGCACCAAAACACGCCGTGCCCCAGCAATCCGCTCGGCATCAAGGGCTGCGGCGAGGCCGGAGCGATCGGATCGCCGCCGGCGCTGATCAATGCGATCACGGATGCGATCGGCACCAATGATCTCACCATGCCCGCCACGCCGATGAAGGTGTGGCTCGCCATGCAGGCAACCCACTGAGGAGGAACCGACATGTATGCAACCAGCTATCATCGCGCCTCCTCCGTGGAGGATGCCGTCAGACTGCGGGGCGAACACGAGGAGGGCCGCTATCTGTCAGGCGGCATGACCCTGATCGCCACGATGAAACAGCGCCTGGCGGCGCCGAGCGATCTCATCGACCTCAGGCACATCCCGGATCTGAAGGGCGTCTCTGTCGATGGCCGCAATGTCCGGATCGGCGCCGGAACGCCGCATGCGGATGTGGCCGGCTCATCGGCGCTGCGTTCGATCTGTCCCGCCATCTGCGAGCTCGCCGGAATGATCGGCGATCCGCACGTCCGCCACATGGGCACGATCGGCGGGTCGATCGCCAACAATGATCCGGCCGCCGATTATCCGGCCGCCATGCTGGGTCTCGCGGCAACGATCATCACCGACCGCCGCTGGCTGACCGCCGACGACTTCTTCACCGGCATGTTCGAGACCGCGCTGGAAGAGGGCGAGATGGTCACGGCCATCTCCTTCGAGGCGCCTGAAAAGGCGGGCTATGCCAAGTTCGCGAACCCTGCCTCCCGCTATGCGCTGACCGGCGTGTTCGTGGCAAAGCGTGCGGATGGCGTTCGCGTGGCGGTCACCGGGGCGGGCGCCGATGGCGTCTTCCGTCACGCCGGCATGGAGGCGGCCCTGGCATCGAGCTGGTCTGCGGATGCCGTGGCCGATGCGGAGGTCTCGCCCGCCAACCTGCTCTCGGACATGCACGCCAGTCCCGTCTACCGAGCCAATCTCGTGAAGGTGATGGCAAAGCGCGCCGTGATGGCGGCAGACTGAGGCAGCCTACCTGGAAGGCTCCGTCAACTTGATGTGGATCAAGTTTCCATCGGTGCCGGTCGGGTAAGTCCATTTCGGGATTGCTTGCGAGAATGTCCAATTGCCGCACTCTGGATTTATTCCAATCTGCGGGGTTGACGAAATGCGAGCGAGAAACCAAAACCAAAACAGGTTCTGGAGTGTGAAATGGATTTCGAGGCATTTTTCAAGAGCGAGCTGGACAGCCTTCACCAGGAGGGCCGTTATCGCGTGTTCGCCGATCTCGAGCGGCACCGCGGAAATTTTCCGCGCGCCACGCGTCACACGCCTGAAGGTCCCAAGGACGTTACCGTCTGGTGTTCCAACGACTACCTCGGCATGGGCCAGCATCCGGCCGTGATCGAAGCCATGAAAGAGGCGATCGACCACTGTGGCGCGGGTGCGGGAGGCACCCGGAATATCTCTGGCACGACCCATTATCATGTTCGTCTCGAGCAGGAACTGGCCGATCTTCACGGCAAGGAAGCCTCGCTCGTCTTCACCTCCGGCTATGTCTCAAACTGGGCGACACTCGGTACGCTCGGCCAGAAGATCCCCGGACTGATCATCTTTTCCGACGCCCTGAACCATGCCTCGATGATCGAAGGCATCCGCCACGGCAAGTGTCAGCGGGTGATCTGGAAGCACAATGACCTGAACGACCTGGAAGCGAAGCTGGCGGCAGCCGATCCCAATGCGCCGAAGCTGATCGCCTTCGAATCGGTCTATTCCATGGATGGCGACATCGCGCCGATCAAGGAGATCTGCGACCTGGCCGACCGCTACGGCGCCATGACATACCTCGACGAAGTGCATGCGGTGGGCATGTATGGCCCGCGCGGCGGCGGCATTGCCGAGCGCGAAGGGCTGATGGACCGGCTCACCATCATCGAGGGCACGCTCGGCAAGGCCTTCGGCGTCATGGGCGGCTATATTGCCGCGTCCACGGCGCTCTGCGACTTTATCCGCTCGTTCTCCTCCGGCTTCATCTTCACGACGGCGCTGCCGCCGGCGCTGGCCGCCGGCGCGATCGCCTCGATCCGGCACCTCAAGGCCAGCCCCTTCGAGCGGGTTCGTCATCAGGATCGCGTCAAGAAGCTCCGGGCACTGCTCGACGCTCGCGGCATCCCGCACATGCACAACCCCAGCCACATCGTTCCGGTGATGGTGGGCGACGCGGCCAAGTGTAAATGGATCTCGGACATCATGCTGGATTCGTTCGACATCTACGTGCAGCCGATCAACTACCCGACGGTGCCGCGCAAGACGGAGCGTCTGCGCATCACCCCGACGCCGCTGCATTCGGATGGCGATCTGGAACATCTGGTCGGTTCGCTGCACCAGCTCTGGGCGCGTTGCGCGCTGGCCCGCGCGGTGGCCTGATCCGTCTCACGGACTGTCGAATCAGAACAATGGTCGCCTAGGCGGCCATTTCCTTTTTCGAGATCAGCTCTGCGGCCCTGCGCCTTGCCTCGGCATCGGCGGCAAAGACCGCATCGATCGTCGCGGCGGCCGGATAATCCGTCATCGCCTCCATGACGCCTTCGGCAATGTCTGCCATGGCTAGGAAGCCGATGCGGCCGTCGCAGAAGGCCTGGAAGGCCACTTCCTCGGCGGCATTCATCACCGCGCCCTGCATGCCGCCGCGCTCCAGTGCCGTGCGAGCCAGCCGCAGCGCCGGAAAGCGCACCTCATCCGGCGCCTCGAAGTCGAGCCGCGCCAGCTTGGCGAAATCGAGCCGGTCGACGTTGAGCTTCGGCCGGTTCGGATAGGCCAGCGCATAGCCAATGGCGGTTCGCATATCCGGTGCGCCCAACTGGGCGATCACCGAGCCATCGGTGTAGCCGACCATGGAGTGGATGATCGACTGGGGGTGGACGATCACTTCGATCTGGTCGGGGCGCAGGTTGAAGAGGTGCTTGGCCTCGATCATCTCCAGCGCCTTGTTGAACATGGACGCGCTGCCGATGGAGATCTTCAGGCCCATCGACCAGTTGGGATGCGCCTTGGCGATCTCCACGGTGACATCCGCCATCTGCTCGCGCGACCAGGTCCGGAAGGGACCGCCGGAGGCCGTCAGGACGATCCGCTCGACCGCGTGATGCTGGTCGTCCTCCAGCGACTGGAAGATCGCGCTGTGCTCGCTGTCGACCGGAATGAGGCGTCCGCCGCCGTCGGCCACGGCCGTGACGAAGAGATCGCCGGCAGACACCAGGCATTCCTTGTTGGCAAGCGCTATGTCGGCGCCGCGCCGTGCTGCGGCGAGCGTCGGCGCCAGTCCGGCCGTGCCGACGATGGCGGCCATCACCCAGTCGGCATCCGCCGAGGCCGCCTCCATCAGCGCCTCGCGACCGGCCGCAGCCATGATGCCGGTGCCGGCCAGCCCATCCTTCAGAGCGGCATAGTTCGCGTCATCGGCGGTGACCGCCATGCGGGCGCCCAAATCCTGCGCCTGACGGGCCAGAAGCTCGACATTGCTGTTGCCGGTGATCGCCACGAGTTCGAAGGCGTCCCTGCCACCCAACTGGGCGACGACGTCCAGCGTGTTGACCCCGATCGAGCCGGTGGAGCCGAGGATGGAGATGCGTCGATGCGTGCCGGAGCCGCCTGCCATGCGTTCAATCCATGAAAATTGTGCCCATCGTCTACAGGCGAAAGCCATCGCTCACAAGGGTTGGCACGGATAGATGCCGGCTGCGACCAAGTGTATCTTGATCGACATCCTGGTTCGCGCAATGCTGGCGCATGGATCATCAAGACGAACTGCATGCCGGCTGCGTCATTGCCGGCGCCGGCCCGGCCGGGCTGATGCTTGGGCTTCTTCTCGCGCGCGCCGGCGTCGACGTCGTGGTGGTGGAGAAGCATCCCGACTTCCTGCGGGATTTCCGCGGCGACACTATCCATCCATCGACGCTCGAGGTGATGCACGAGCTTGGCCTCGCGGACGAATTCCTCGCCCTGCCGCATACGAAGGCGCCGAAGCTTTCGGCCGAGATGGGCGGGCACACCGTCACCATCGCCGATTTTTCGCGCTTGCCGGTCCGCAACCGCTTCATTGCCTTCATGCCGCAATGGGATTTCCTGACTTTCCTGTCGGCCAAGGCCGGACAGTATCCGGGATTCCGACTGCTGATGCAGGCGAAGGTGCTCGATCTGGTCGAGGCGGATGGACGCGTGAAGGGCCTGCGGGTGGAGACGCCGAAAGGGATCATTACGATCCATTCGCCGCTCGTGGTCGGCGCCGACGGTCGCAATTCCGCGGTGCGGGAGAAGGCAGGCCTCGAGGTGGAAAGTTTCGGCGTGCCGAGCGAAGTGCTCTGGATGAAGCTCAGCCGGCAGCCGGGGGATCCAGACGAGGTGATGGGCCATGCCGGGCCGCGCCAGGGACTGGTGCTGATCAACCGCGGCGATTACTGGCAATGCGGCTATGTGGTGCGCAAAGGCACCTTTGCAGAGATCCGTGCCGAGGGGATCGCCGCGCTGCGGGACAGGGTGCGGGAAATCTCTCCGCTTGCTCCGGAGCGGATGGACGAGATCGCAAGCTTCGACGACGTCAGCCTGCTGACCGTGCGCATCGACCGGCTGAAGCGCTGGTGGCGGCCCGGGCTTCTCTGCATCGGCGACGCGGCGCATGCGATGTCGCCGATTGGCGGGGTCGGGGTCAATCTCGCCATCCAGGATGCGGTGGCAACGGCGAATATTCTTGCTGCCCCGCTGCGGGAAGGCCGGCTGGCGGACGCCGATCTCGCGGCGGTCGAGAAGCGGCGCCTGTTTCCCACCAAGGCCACCCAGAAGCTGCAGCTGATGATGCGCAGCCGGCGGCGTAAGGACGAAGGGGATAGCGAAAAGCGGAAAGGGCCGTCGGCCTTCATCCGTGGCATCGCCCGCTGGCCGGTCCTTGCACATCTGGCCGGCCGGCTGATCGGCCTCGGCTTCCGCATGGAGCATGTGCGCCCCCGCTGAGGGCTGCGCGCCGTTCCGACACGCTGACGGACTGTGCGAACGCAAAGCAGTCTCTTCTCCAAGCAGCAGTCCTATCAAAGAAGAACGATATTTTAACCGTGTTCGGTAAGTATATGTCCTCGTAATATATGCAGTTGTTCTCAAATATTTGCAGTAGAGGCACGTTACCATGTTGGCGCCGAAGCCTGATCATCGCCGGATTGCAGCGACCCCGCGGACGATGCGCATTGTTACCGAAGGGATTGGCAGTGAACTCGAGCGCTTCAGCAGCGACAATGCCAGCGTCGTCAAGCAGATCCGGCTCCTGGCGATCAATGCGCTGATCGAGGCGGCGCGGGCGGGAGAGACGGGCAAGGGCTTTGCGGTGGTCGCCAACGAGGTCCAGCGTCTGGCGCAGACCGCGACGGACATCGCGGAGAAATTCGAGAGCCGGGTGCTCGGGCGCATCGGCCTCGGGCGCAGGATGGCCGATGCCCTCGTCGAAGAGATGGAGGGAGTACGCCTCACGGATCTCGCGCAGACGCTCGTTCAGCTGATCGTCCGCAACCTCTTCGAGCGAACCGCCGACGTCCGATGGTGGGCCACCGACTCCGCCCTTTGGCAAGCGCTTGCCGGAAATGATGCCGAAGCTGCCGTCTTCGCTTCCGAAAGGCTCGGCGTCATCAATCGCTTCTACACGGTCTACCTCGACCTGGTGCTGACCGATCTCAACGGCTGCATCATCGCCTCGGCCAACCCTGCCTTCCAGAAGAAAATCCTTGGTGTGTCGCTGGCCTCCGAACCCTGGTTTGCGAGCGCCCGCCACTGCCGGACCGGCGATGATTACATCGTCGACGACGTCAAACCCAGTCCCCTGCACGGCGGTCGCAACGGGCTCGTCTATGCGACCGGCGTTCGTGAGGGCGGCAGGATGGATGGCGCTTTGCTCGGCACGCTCGGGGTATACTTCGATTGGCAGGCGCAAGGCCAGGCCATCGTTGACAAGGAGCCGAACCTGCCGCCGCAGGTGGCGGACAAGACCACCATCATGCTCCTCGACGGCGGCAGCCGGGTCATCGCTTCAACCGATCCGTCGCGCATGTTCACGCATTTCGCGCTGCAGAAGAAGAACGGCGAGGACAAGGGAAGCTACTACGACCGCAGCGGCGCCATCGTCGCCTTTGCCAAGACCCTCGGATACGAGGATTACGACGGTCTGGGATGGCACGGCGTTGTCCTTCAGGCGACCGAGAGCGAGGAGAGCCTCAAGGCGGCACTGAACCTGGATAGTGTCAGCTGAGGGTGCCCTGACTGTGCACCTGCGGCTTACCCACTCACCTCCGGCGAGCGCGCAAGCCAACGGCATCGCTTAGGACGTTGGCCTCAAGGCACCCGTGGCCGTGAGCACAACCATCGCATGATCGACCCTGGATGAAACCCCATCAAGCAGCTTCTCTCTGCTCTCTCCAAGCAGTGCGCGAAGCTGATGCGGCGCGAAGACCAGATCGATGAACTGTTCCACGACATCGTCCACATCCGCAGGACGATCCGGTCCGCTCAGTATTGCATTGCGCACGCTGCTGCGTCCGCCCTCCCAGCCGATCCTGCTGGCCTCGACGGCGAGGTCCGGAAAACGGTCAGCCGTCGCAACGACCAGCCGCATCATCGCAAGCGTCTCAGGTCTCAGCGCATGATCAAGGATCTGCCGGCCCGCCATCCGCAGGCGTTCTTCCAGTCGCAGATCCGGGTGGGCTTCCGCTACGGCAGGAAGCGTGCTGGCCTGGCGCCGAACGACGGCTTCAAACAGGCTGTTCTTGTTTGGAAAGCGCGCATAGAGACTGGCTTTGCCCGCTTCTGCCTGTCGGGCCACTGCCTCACACGAGGTTGCGGCAAAGCCGCGCGTGATGAACAGATCGAACGCCGCATCCAGCAGCCGCCGGTCCACTTCGCCTGCGTCCTCGCGTCTTGGTCTGCCACCGCGTGATCGTGATTTTGTCATGCCGGGAGCCTAAGGCCATTGACCGAATAGTTCAACTGAACGATGGTGTTCAGTTATGGCATCCCGCCATCCAACCTCAGAGTTATCCATGAAGAATGCCGTGCTGCCGTACCCTATCCAGATTGCGCAGAGAGATCTCGACGACCTTGCCGGCCGCCTTGCAGCCACGCGCTGGCCCGATGCCGGGACCGTCAAGGACGGCAGCCAAGGGCCGGAACTGGACCGCATCAAGGTCCTGGTAGACCGCTGGCGCGACGGCTACGACTGGCGAGCGACGGAGCAGTTGTTGAACGGCTGGGGAAGCAGCCGCACGGTGATCGACGGCCTGGGCATCCATTTCCTTCACATCCGCTCCTCGGAAGCCGGTGCAAGGCCACTCCTCCTGACCCATGGGTGGCCGGGATCCGTGCTTGAGTTCAGGGACGTGATCGCTCCCCTGTGCGAGCCGGCATCGCATGGCGGAGATCCCGCCGATGCCTTCCACCTTGTCATTCCTTCGCTGCCGGGGTTCGGCTTCTCCGACAAACCGGAAACATCCGGTTGGGGAGTAGGGCGGACTGCGGCGGCATGGGCGGAATTGATGCAGCGCCTCGGGTATGGCGAATACTGGCTGGCACAAGGCGGCGACTGGGGCGCGGCGGTGACCACCGCGCTCGCGCACATGCAAGTCCCCGGTCTCGCAGGAATTCACCTCAACATGGCCATGTTCCAGCCGACAGCTGAGGAGATCGCAGCAGCGACGCCCGAGGAGCGCAAGATGCTAGCCGATGCGCAGACGTATGATCGTGAATATTCTGCCTACATGAAGCTGCAGAGCAGTCGGCCCCAATCGGTCGCCTTCGCGCTTGCCGACTCGCCGGTCGGCCTTGCCGCGTGGATCTATGCCCTTTTCCAGGATGTATCCGACACTAGAGGCGAACCGGAACGGATCATTGCGCTCGACCACCTGATCGACGATATCATGCTTTACTGGCTTCCCGCCGCCGGGCCAAGTTCAGCTCGTTTTTACTGGGAAGCTGCGCGCGAGATGGCCGGGGGAATGCCCAGAGAGCCAGTTCCATTGCCGGCCGGGGTCAGCATGTTTCCGGGAGAGCAGCTGCGCCTGTCACGCCGTTGGGCCGAGCGGCGCTTTGCTGACCTGCGCTATTTCGCCGAAGCGGATCGGGGTGGTCACTTCGCCGCGATGGAAAACCCGGAAACCTTCGTCAATCATGTCCGCACCGCGTTTCGCGCCATTGGCTGACGAAGTTTCCTGCAACACAGACGGCGCTGTGGCTTCAACGCGTTTGCGCCGCCTGTGACAATCAGAAGAGTCCTGGAAGGCAAGATTGTGATCCGCTCCAGCGGCGGATTGCAGCCAACGACCTTCCGGCTCTACGGGCTGCCTTCTACGATACCGGCAAGTGGTGATTCCGACGCGATTCGAACGCGTGACCCCCAGATTAGGAATCTGGTGCTCTATCCTGCTGAGCTACGGAACCACTGGTGAGCATCCATACAAAAGGCGCCCGCCGATGCCAAGCCTTTTCGGAAGGGGCGTGGCGGGCACATGACCCCGCCACGCGTCCGGTTGATGGGTGTCTTCAGTCGCTGAGGCGCTGTTCGGCGAGGCGCACCCAATAGGAGATACCGTAGGCGATGGCGTCGTCGGCAAAGTCGTAGGCCGGGTTGTGCAGCGGTGCGCTGTCGCCGTTGCCGATGAAGATGAAGGCGCCGGGGCGGCTCTTCAGCATGTAGGCGAAATCCTCGCCGGCCATCGAGGGCTCGACTTCAATGTCCAGGTTCTTCGGCCCCACGACATCCGAGGCGGCGCGGATGGCGTTCTCCGTTTCGTGGTCGTGATTGGTGGTGACGGGGCAGTTGCGCTCGTAGTCGATCTCGGCGCTCGCGCCATGGGCAAGCATGGTGCCTTCGACGATCTGGCGGATGCGGGTCTCGGCGAGATCGCGCACCTCTTCGCTGAGGCTGCGCACGGTGCCGCCGATCATGGCGCTGTCGGGAATGATGTTGTGGGTGGTGCCTGCCTGGAAACGGGTGACCGAGACGACGACGGAGCTCAGAGGGTCTGCATTACGCGCGGCGATCGTCTGCAGGGTGCCGACGAGCTGCGCGCCGATCAGGATCGGGTCCACCGTGCGGTGCGGCTGGGCGGCATGACCGCCGCGACCCTTGATGGTGACCGTGAACTTGTCGGGTGCGGCCATGATGCCGCCGCGCCGGATGGCGAACTGGCCGACGGGGATGCCCGGCATGTTGTGCATGCCGTAGACCTCGTCGATGCCGAAGCGCTCCATCAGCCCGTCCTGGATCATGGCCAGCGCGCCGGCGCCGCCCTCTTCGGCCGGTTGAAAGATGACGGCGACCGTGCCGTTGAAATTGCGGGTCTCGGCCAGGTGTCTTGCGGCGCCGAGAAGCATGGAGGTATGGCCGTCGTGGCCGCAGGCATGCATCTTGCCGGACGTCCTGGAAGACCACGGCTTGCCGGTCACCTCGTCAAGCGGCAGGGCGTCCATGTCGGCACGCAGGCCGATCGTGCGGCTGCCGGGCCCGCGACCATGGATGAGGCCGACAACGCCGGTGCGGCCGATGCCGGTTACGACCTCGTCGACGCCGAAGTCGCGCAGGCGCGCTTCCACAAAGGCTGCGGTATCCTGGACATCATAGAGAATTTCGGGATGTTGATGAAGATGGCGGCGCCACTCGGTCACTTCCGCCTGTAGCTCGGCGGCACGATTGATGATCGGCATTCGGTCCCCTGTTCTTGTCTTTGTACGAGATCGTGAATCGCCCTCCCGGGCCATTGTGCTCCTCACGATTGACGCAATCAACGATCTTTGCCATTGCTTGGCCACATAGGCAAACTATTGCCGCTCTCGTTCACCCGCCAACGAGGTTATCGTTTTGCTCAAGCGTCACTCCACCTTGCCGCGCCTTTCCAGGCTGGCTGCAGCCCTGACGGCTGCGGCCGTCTTTGTCTCAGCAGGAGGCGCGTTCGCCAATCCGCAGATGGTCGTGGATGTGCGCACGGGGCGCGTGATCATGCACGAGGATGCCTTCAGGAAGTGGTACCCGGCTTCGCTCACGAAGCTGATGACGGCCTATCTCACCTTCAAGGCGCTGAAGGGAAACCAGCTCTCGCTCGAGACGCCGGTGACCATGAGCAAGAAGGCTGCCGACCAGCCGGCCAGCAAGATGTATTTCAAGCCCGGCTCCAAGCTGACGCTCGACAGTGCGTTGAAGCTCCTGCTCGTGAAGTCCGCCAACGACGTGGCTGTCGCGGTGGCCGAGACGGTCGGCGGATCCCTCGATCAGTTCGTCGGAATGATGAATGCGGAGGCGCAGCGCCTCGGCATGACCTCGACGCGCTTCATCAATCCGCACGGGCTGCCGGGCAAGGGTCAGTACACGACGGCGCGCGATCTTGCCGTGCTGGCGTTGCAGCTGAAGCGTGAGTTTCCGGAATATGCGGGATATTTCGCGCTGGAAGGCGTGAGCACCGGCGCGAAGAATTATCCGAACTACAACATGCTGGTGGGCCGCTTCAACGGCGCCGACGGCATGAAGACCGGCTTCATCTGCGCTTCCGGCTTCAACCAGGTCTCGTCAGCGACACGCAATGGTCGCACGGTGATCTCCATCGTGCTCGGCTCCGACAGCCTGGCGGGACGCGCGGACGACTCGGCCGATCTCCTGCAGAAGGCGCTGACCTCGCCGGCAGGCCAGGGGGTGCCGCTTGCATCGCTTGCGCCCTATGGCGACACCGCGGCAGTCAACGACATCAGCGCCGAGATCTGCAATCCGAAGGCAGCAAAGGTGCGCAGCGAAGGCCGCGATGATGCGGGGCGGATGGTCGTTCGCTCGCCCTACATCCACGAGATGACGCAGCCGCCGCGCTACAGCTTCGCCGGGCTGATTCCCGGCTCGGAGGTTGCTGCGGGCAAGACCGGGCAGAACCAGATCGCCAACGTGCCGATCCCGCTGCCGCGTCCGACCTTCTGAGCCGCGAAGACGATGTCGGCTCCTCAAGACCGCATTCCGGTCACCATCATCACCGGCTTCCTCGGCGCGGGTAAGTCGACGCTGCTCAACCGTATTCTCAAGGATCCGGCAACCAGCGACACGGCCGTCATCATCAACGAGTTCGGCGAAGTCGGCATCGACAACCTGCTGGTGGAGTCCTCTGGCGACACGCTGGTGCAGCTGTCGAACGGCTGCCTGTGCTGCACGGTGCGCGGCGAGCTCATCGATACGCTCGCCTCGCTGATGGATGCCATGCAGACGGGCCGTATGACGCCGATCCGCCGCGTCGTCATCGAGACCACCGGTCTTGCCGATCCGGCGCCCGTGATGCAATCGGTGATGGGGCACCCGGCGATGGCGCAGAGCTTCGAGCTCAATGGCGTAATCACGGTCGTTGATGCCGTCAACGGATCCTCGACGCTGGAACGGCATGTCGAGGCGGTGAAGCAGGTTGCGGTCGCCGATCGGCTCATCGTCTCCAAGTCGGGCATGGCGACCAGGGAGCAACTGCTCGATCTGCATGCGCGGCTCGACCGGCTCAACCCGCGGGCGGTGCGGATGGATGGCGATGCGCCGGAGGCGGCGACCGCTTCAGTTCTGCAGAACGGGCTTTACGACCCGACGACGAAGATCGCCGATGTCGACCGCTGGCTGCGCGACGAGATGGCCAGCAGCCACCACGCCCATGACCAAGATCACCATCACCACGATCACGGCCACCATCACCATCATCACGACGTCACTCGCCACGGCGCCGACATCCGCTCCTTCTCGATTCTTCACGACCGGCCTATAGACCCTGCGGCCATCGAGATGTTCATCGACCTGTTGCGTTCGGCCCATGGCGAGAAGCTGTTGCGGATGAAGGCGATCGTTGCGCTGTCGGACAATCCCGATCGGCCGCTCGTTCTGCATGGGGTGCAGTCGATCTTCCACCCCCCTCAGCGGCTGGCCGCCTGGCCCGAAGGGTCGGACCGCCGCACGCGCATGGTGCTGATCACGCAGGATCTGCCGGAGGAATTCGTCGCCGACCTGTTTGCCGCCTTCACCGGCACGCCGCGGGTGGACCGGCCGGACCGGGCGGCGCTGGAGGACAACCCGCTCGCCGTTCCCGGCTTGCGGATGTGAGGATCAGCCCTTGCGGATCCGGAAGCGGTGCCCGTCTTCCGTCGTCTGGCCTTCGATCAAGTGATGTCCGTCTTCTCGGCAGAAATGCGGGATGTCGATGCCCGCCAGCGGATCGCTGGTCTCGACCACCAGCTCCTCGCCGGAGCGCATCGCGCTCATGCGCTTGCGTGTCTTGAGAACGGGAAGGGGGCATTTCAGCCCCCTCAGGTCGTAGAGACTGGTCGTCTCGCCGGTCATTCCGCCGCCCAGAATTTCCACAGCGGCTTCTTGTCGGCGGTGCTGACGGGCGGTGCCGCATAGGCAAGCGGATTGGGTGCCGGGATCGGAACGGTGGTGGTTGTCGAGGAGCCGTCGGCAATCGCCGTCTCCCCAGGGGCCGGCTCCAATGTCGTAGCGGTTTCTGGCAGGCGGTCCTGCTTCATCCGCTCGGCGGCGGTTGCCGGACGGTCCGAGGTGGAAGTTGAGGCAAGCATTGGCGTGGCCGGCGTGCTCTGCGGGCCTGACCGCTTTGCCATGAAGGCTTCGAATTCCTGGCGCTTCAGAAGCTTTCCGGCCTCCAGCGAGGTGCCGGTCGGTGCATAGGCAAGATCACGCCCTTTTCGCTTTGCAGCAACCACTTCCTTGCGCTCGGCTTCCGTCGGCTCGTACCAGACCATGCCGTCCAGCTTCTTCATCGCCTTCTCGTAGGCGACCTCGTAGGTCTTCTGGTAGGAGGCCAGGGCGACGTTGAGCGCCGGCGGCGTCGACATCGGTGGGCATGCTGCCGCGCCGTTGCTGATCGTGCCGTCGATCTGCTGGTTGAAGACGTACTTCTTCTCGCAGATATTGACCTCGGGGGGACGCTTGGTCACCTCGAAGTTGTCGTAGCCGACCTTCAGCATGTTCCAGAAATCGGTATGTTCGCTGTCGCGGTGGCGGGCCATGTTCTCGGCCGTCATCCGGAAGGGGAAGGCCTGCAGCTGGACTGCCGTCTGGCCGCCCTTGAAGGCGTCCCGCGCGAAGGCGTAAATCTCCAGCACCTGGGCGTCCGTCATCGAATAGCAGCCGGATGACGAGCAGGCGCCGTGGATCATCAGGTTGGACCCGGTGCGGCCCTGGGCCTGATCGAAGCGGTTGGGAAAGCCGGTGTTGATCGCAAGGTAGTACTTGGAATTCGGGTTCAGGTGCGCCGGCGTCAGGTTGTAGAAACCTTCGGGCGCCTGACGGTCGCCCTCCTTCACCTTCGGGCCGAGCTTGCCCGACCAGGCGCAGATGGAATAGCTGGCAATCACGTCAAAACGTCCGTCCGCCTTCGCCTTCCAGATCTCAAGAGCGCCCTCTTCCTTGAAGATGCGCATCATGATCGGAGAGTTGCGGGGCATGTTCTTCTTCTGCATCTCGGTCACGATGCGAGACGGAAGAGGCTGCTCAACCTTGTTCTTGACGTGGGACAGATCGACGGAATCGAGAGTGTCGTTGCAGCCTGCCAGTGCAGTCGCGAAGAGAAGGGCGAGGGCAATGTTTCTCAGGCGTATCGGCATGAACACCACTTGGATTGCTGCGGGCGAGTAACGGGCACAAGAGCTATAATAATGAAGCGGTAATCTTTACATCTTCTTAAACGCTGGCGTCCGTCTGTCCAGCAAAACCCCGCATTCGCTTCGGGATTTATGCAAAACATCCGCTTTAATGGGGCGATTTGAAGGCGGTGACGCGGATTAGAGGTTGCGGCCGATCTGCAGGAACTTCTGGCGACGTGCAGTGCGCACCTCGTCCCCCGACATCTGGCCAAGCTCTTCAAGCGCCGAAGAGATCACATCGCCGGTAGTGTTGATGACCATTTCGGGATCGCGGTGGGCGCCGCCGGTCGGTTCGGGAATGATGTCGTCGATCACGCCCAGCTCCTTCAGGTCGGGTGCCGTGATGCGCATGTTGGTCGCGGCTTCCTTTGCGCGCGTGGAATCGCGCCACAGGATGGAGGCTGCTCCCTCCGGCGAAATGACCGAATAGATGGCGTGCTCGAGCATGTAGACGCGATTGCCGGTGGCGATCGCAATCGCTCCGCCGGAGCCGCCTTCGCCGATCACCACGGAGACCATCGGCACCCGCAGGGAGAGACACATTTCGGTGGAGCGGGCGATAGCTTCCGCCTGACCGCGCTCTTCCGCGCCAACGCCTGGGTAGGCGCCGGCCGTATCGATGAGCGAAATCACCGGCAGGCCGAAACGGTCCGCCATTTCCATGACGCGCACGGCCTTGCGATAGCCTTCCGGGCGCGGGCTGCCGAAATTGTGCTTCAGGCGGCTTTTGGTGTCATGGCCCTTCTCCTGGCCCATGACGGCGACGGGCTGGCCTCGGAAGCGCGCAAGCCCGGCCTGGATCGCGGCATCTTCGCCGAAATTCCGATCGCCGGCCAGTGGCGTGAAGTCGGTGAACAGCTGGGCGGCATAGTTCATGAAGTGCGGGCGCTGCGGATGGCGCGCGACCTGCGTTCTCTGCCAGGCGTTCAGCTTCCCGTAGATGTCTTCCATCGCCTCGCGGACGCGGACTTCCAGGCGTGCGATCTCATCGGAGGTATCGATGCTTTCGTCTTCGGCGGCAATCTTCTTGAGCTCGTGGATTTTTGCCTCGAGGTCTGAGATGGGCTTTTCGAAGTCGAGATATGTCTGCATGAGATCCGTGTTCCGATCATTCTAGCCAGGTCGGCGGGCCCTCTATTCCCGGTTTTTTGCCAGTTTTGCAAGAGGGTGATGCGTTTGTACCAATTGCCGCAATCTCTCTTCGAGCACGTGGGTATAGATCTGTGTGGTGGAAATGTCTGAATGGCCCAGCAGTTCCTGCACCACGCGAAGGTCGGCACCGTTCTGCAGAAGGTGACTTGCAAAGGCGTGCCGCATCACGTGCGGAGAGATTGCGGAGCTTTTGAGGCCGGCGCGGGCGGCAAGCCCCTTCAGGTCGCGGCCAAAGACCTGCCGCGGCAGATAGCCCTCCTTGCCGGAGGAGGGAAAGAGCCAGGGGTTGTCGTCGGCGTCCGGGATCTCCGCGCGCCGTGCCGCGCCGTAGCGCCGCACCGTTTCGATCGCCGAGCGGGACAGGGGAACGAGCCTTTCCTTGTTGCCCTTTCCCTTGACGATCAGGAAGCGGCCTTCCTGATCCAGGACCCGCGCCGGGAGCGATACCAGTTCGCTGACGCGCATGCCGGTCGCATAGAGCAGTTCCAGAAGCGTCAGCATCCGCAGCCGGGAGAATTGCCCGGGGGAGGCGTCGTCCGCTTCCTCGGCCGCACGGGCCAGGAGCCGGGTCACCTCCGCCTCGCTCATGGTCTTCGGCAGCGTCCTGCCCTTTGCCGGGCTGTCGAGAACTGCCGTGGGGTCATCCCCCCGCAGGCCCTCGGCGTAGAGGAACTTGTAGAACTGCCGCATCGCCGACAGTCGCCGTGCCTGGGAGCTCGATGCAAATCCGCTTTTGCCCAGACCGGCGAGATAGGCGCGCAGGTCGCTGCTGCTGGCTTCGATCGTCTGCACGCGTCTGGACGCCATGAAGCCGAAGAGGTCTTCGAGATCGTGCTGGTAGGAGATCAGCGTATTGCCGGCGGCACCGCGTTCGGCGCTCATCATCTCCAGGAAGGCCTCGATATGGGCTCGGGTCAGGTCGGCCACGCGGACCTCACTCCTGTGGCGCGGGGTTCAGGCGTTCCGACGGGACACGAACGGTGACATCGCGTTCTCGCGGCTCGACGAGGAAGACCAGGGCCAGCATGCTCCCGTAGATGATCGCGGCGATGACCGCGATGACGGACAGGAAGCGGAAAAGGGTGGGCATCGGTCGGGATTTCCTTCGCGAATCCGGATGGAGACGGTTCAACTATATGCGAAATGGCTGCTGGATGCGCAAGCTGACGTTGAGCCGGGACTTTGCGCGCCGCATGGCTTGACGCTGCGGGTCCATTTGTCGATACCCTTCTCTAAATGGATCTCGGACGATGAATGACCTTCTCATGCCCGCTGCGGTACCCTCCCTCGCCAGTCAGGCGCGTGCGGCGCTCGGCAAGCGTAACCTTATCTTCGTCGGGTTGATGGGTGCGGGAAAGTCTGTGATCGGCCGCATGGTGGCGCAGGCGCTCTCCGTTCCGTTCATCGATACAGATGCGGAAATCGAGCGGGTTTCGCGGATGACGATTGCCGAACTGTTTGCAGCCTATGGGGAGGTGGAGTTCCGTTCGCTGGAGACCCGGGTGATCGCCCGCCTGCTGGACGGCGGGCCTCGGGTCATCTCGACGGGCGGCGGCGCGTTCATCAACGAGAGTACCCGCAAGGTGATCAAGGAGGGCGGCGTTTCGGTCTGGCTGAAGGCTGACCTTGACGTTCTCTGGGAGCGGGTCAACAAGCGCGATCATCGGCCTCTGCTGAAGACGGAAAATCCGAAGGCAACGCTGGAGCAACTGATGAACCAGCGCTACCCGATCTACGCCGAGGCGGATTTGACCGTGCCGTCGGGGAATGTGCGCAAAGAGGCGACGGTTACGAACGTGCTGTCGGTACTGGCTGGTCCCGAAGAGAAAGGTGACGTGCAATGAATGCTTCTTCGTCCAAGGCCGGCGAACGGATGGTGCATGTGCCGCTCGGAGACCGCGCCTACGACATCCTGATCGGGCCGGGGCTGATTGCCAGGGCCGGCGGCGAGATCATCACCAGGATGTCGGGCCGGCGCGTGGCGATCGTCACCGACGAGACCGTCGGTCCGCTCTATCTGGGGCAGCTGATGGACAGCCTGCAGACCGACGGCTTCGAGGCGGTTTCGCTGGTGCTGCCGGCGGGCGAGAAGACGAAGAACATGGACGCGCTTGCCGCAGCGACCGACATGATCCTCGCGGCCCGCATCGAGCGTGGTGACGCCGTGATCGCTCTCGGCGGCGGCGTCATAGGAGATCTGGCCGGTTTCGCGGCCGGCATCGTGCGCCGCGGGGTGCGCTTTATCCAGATCCCGACATCGCTTCTGGCGCAGGTCGATTCCTCCGTCGGTGGCAAGACCGGCATCAACACCCGGCACGGCAAGAACCTGCTCGGTGTCTTCCATCAGCCGGATCTGGTGCTGGCCGACACTTCGGTGCTCGACAGTCTGTCGCCGCGGGAGCTCCGCGCCGGCTATGCGGAGGTCGCCAAATACGGCCTGATCGACAAGCCCTATTTCTTCCACTGGCTGGAAAAGAACTGGAAGCAGGTGTTCGAGGGCGGACCGGAGCGGATCGAGGCGATCGCGATCAGTTGCCAGGCGAAGGCGGATGTCGTTGTTGAGGACGAACGGGAGACGGGACGTCGGGCGCTTCTCAATCTCGGCCATACCTTCGGCCATGCACTGGAGGCGGCAACCGGCTACGACAGCAGTCGGCTGGTGCACGGCGAAGGCGTGGCGATCGGCATGGTGCTCGCTCATCAGTTTTCAGCCCGCCTCAATCTTGCCAGCCCAGATGATGGCCAGCGCGTCGCCGCGCATCTGGCCGAAGTCGGCCTCCCCACCAGGATGACGGATATTGAAGGTGAGCTGCCACCGACCCAGATACTGATGGAGGCGATCGCGCAGGACAAGAAAGTCAAGAGCGGCAAGCTCACCTTCATCCTCACGCGCGGTATCGGCCAATCTTTTGTTGCGGACGACGTGCCTACGTCGGAAGTGTTCAATTTCCTTGAGGACATGCGTTAGGAATCATTTTGGAAGCTTTTTTCTCCGTCGTCGCCGAATACTGGCTGACGCTCGTCTCCATCGTGTTGCTGATCATTGCCTCGGGATTTTTTTCGGGGTCTGAGACGGCTCTGACAGCGGCGTCGCCGGCGCGCATGCACACGCTGGAAAGCAATGGCGATGAACGGGCAGGCGTCGTGGGAGCGCTGATCAAGCGCCGTGACCGGCTGATCGGGGCATTGCTGATCGGCAATAACGCGGTCAACATCCTTGCCTCGTCGCTGACCACCAGTCTGTTCCTGGCGTTGTTCGGCGATTCCGGCGTCGCGATTGCCACGCTGTTGATGACGGCCCTGCTCGTGATCTTCTCCGAAGTGCTCCCCAAGAGCTGGGCGATCTCGGCGCCCGACCGGTTTGCCATGTTCGTCGCACCATTCGTGCGGCTCTTCGTGCTCGTCGTCGGGCCGCTTTCCAGCGGCGTCAACGCCATTGTCCGCGGCATTCTGGCGATCTTCGGCATCAACCTGTCCAGGGAAGCCTCGATGCTCTCTGCACACGAGGAACTGCGCAGCGCGCTCGACCACCTGCACCGCGAGGGTGGGTTCAAGAAGGCCGACCGCGACCGCATGGGGGGGCTTCTGGATCTCGAGGAGCTCGAGGTTTCCGACGTCATGAAGCACCGGACCGTCATGCGGGCTGTCAATGCCGACGACCCGCCGGAGGTGGCCGTGCGGACGGTGCTTGAGAGCCCCTTCACGCGCATGCCGTTGTGGCGCAACTCGACGGAGAACATCATCGGCGTCGTGCATGCGAAGGATCTTCTGCGCGCGCTTGCCGAACCGAATGTCGAGCCGGAGAACCTGGACATCGTCAAGATCGCCCAGAAACCCTGGTTCGTGCCCGACAGCACGACCCTCAAGGATCAGCTCAACGCATTTTTGCGCCGCAAGGTACATTTTGCGGTGGTCGTGGACGAATACGGCGAGGTACAGGGCATTGTGACGCTGGAAGACATCCTGGAAGAGATCGTCGGGGATATTGCCGACGAGCATGATCTCGAGATCCAGGGCGTCCGGCAGGAGGCAGACGGCTCCATCATCGTTGATGGCTCCGTGCCGATTCGCGACCTCAACCGTGCCCTCGACTGGAACCTTCCCGACGACGAGGCGACGACGATTGCCGGTCTGGTCATCCACGAATCAAAGCTCATCCCGCAAGAGCGGCAGGCGTTCACCTTTTATGGAAAGCGCTTCATCGTCATGAAGCGGGAAAAGAACCGCATCACCCGACTTCGAATTCGTCCGGCGGATTCAGTCAACCTGCCGGCGGAATAGGTCACCAGCGCGTCGGTTCGCCGGGAGCGGACGCTTCGACAGCCAGCGCATGCAGCCCTGCATCAAGCTCCGGCTTCAACAGTGCGTTGACCGCCCTATGACGCTCGAGACGGCTCATTGTCGAAAATTTTTCCGAGACGATACGGACCCGCATATGGGTTTCGCCAGTTCCGTCGAAGCTCGCCTGATGGCCGGCGTGCTGATGACTTTCGTTGATGACTTCCAGGCGCTCTGGAGCAAGGCCGTCCTGGAGCAGGGTCTCTATTCGGGATTTGACGGACATGAGCAGCCTTCGCAGATCGATAAGGGGTGCTCCAGAGAGCAGCAACAAAGGGGTTTGTCAATTCTTGTTCGTGCTCTTCGCGCACCCCATAATGAGGTCAAATGAAACTGGATTCCAAATACTTCGATCGCATTCGGACGCGCCGGAAAACACAGCAGGAAACGGTCGCCGAGGCGCCGACCTGCCAATGGGACGGGTGCGACCGTCCGGGCGCACACCGGGCACCGGTCGGGCGCAACGCCGAAGGTCAGTTCTTCCTCTTCTGCTTCGAGCACGTGAAGGACTACAACAAGGGCTACAACTACTTCTCGGGCCTGTCCGACACCGAGATCGCGCGTTACCAGAAGGAAGCGATCACCGGTCATCGCCCGACCTGGGCCGTCGGGGTCAACAAGGATGCAAAGCATGCATCGATGCATTCGACGATCCGGTCGGGGCCAGGAGGGCCCAGCCAGAAGATCAAGGATCCCTTCGGCTTCGTCGCTTCTAGCCGTGGTGCCGGCCCGCGCGTGGAGCCGCAGGCGCGCAAGCTGAAGACTTTGGAGGCCAAGGCCTTCGACACGATGGGTCTTGGCGCCAGGGCGAGCTCGACGGAGATCAAGAGCCGGTACAAGGAACTTGTGAAGATGCACCATCCAGACGCCAACGGCGGCGATCGCGGCTCGGAGGAACGTTTTCGAGAGGTGATCCAAGCATATCAGTTGTTGAAGCAAGCAGGTTTCTGCTAAGCGATAAACCAGTTGAAAGAGGACTGACGGCGGGCGGTGGCTCGCGCCTTGGAGAGATAATGAGCAAGATCGATCTTGATATTTCAAACCTTCCCGACACCACTGTTTCAGTCCGCGAGGTCTTCGGCATCGACTCCGACATCCGGGTCCCCGCCTACAGCAACGGCGACCCCTATGTTCCTGACCTCGATCCCGACTATCTTTTTGACCGCGACACGACGCTCGCCATCCTGGCCGGTTTCTCCCATAACCGTCGTGTGATGGTGTCCGGCTTTCACGGCACCGGCAAATCGACCCATATCGAGCAGGTCGCTGCCCGTTTGAACTGGCCCTGCGTGCGCATCAACCTCGACAGCCACGTCAGCCGTATCGATCTTGTCGGTAAGGACGCGATCGTGCTGAAGGACGGCAAGCAGATCACTGAATTCAAGGACGGCATCCTGCCCTGGGCCTACCAGCACAATGTCGCGCTGGTGTTTGATGAGTACGATGCGGGCCGGCCCGACGTGATGTTCGTCATCCAGCGCGTGCTGGAATCCTCGGGCCGCCTGACCCTTCTCGACCAGAGCCGAGTCATCCGGCCGCATCCGGCGTTCCGGCTGTTTGCGACCGCCAACACGGTTGGCCTGGGCGATACCACCGGTCTCTATCACGGCACGCAGCAGATCAACCAGGCGCAGATGGACCGCTGGTCCATCGTCACCACCCTGAACTACCTGCCGCACGACAAGGAAGTCGACATCGTCGTCGCCAAGGTGAAGAGCTTCGGAAAAACGGCCGAAGGCCGCGAGACCGTCTCTAAGATGGTGCGCGTTGCCGATCTCACCCGCTCGGCCTTCATGAACGGCGACCTGTCGACGCTGATGAGCCCGCGGACGGTCATCACCTGGGCGGAGAACGTGGATATCTTCGGCGACATCGCCTTTGCCTTCCGCATCACCTTCCTCAACAAATGTGACGAGCTTGAGCGCACCCTGGTGGCCGAACAGTACCAGCGGGCCTTCGGCGTGGAGCTGAAAGAGAGTGCGGCCAACATCGTACTCGGAGCCTGAGGTTAGACTGACGGATGGCAGGACGCGGCGATAATCTGAAGGGCAAAGCGGGCGGTCCCGTCGATGTGGAACCGCTGCGCCGGGCAATTACCGGCTGCGTCCGCTCGATTGCCGGCGACGGCGAGGTCGAGGTCAGCTTCAGCAACGACCGTCCGGGGCTTGCCGGCGAGCGGGTTCGCCTGCCGGAAATTTCCAAGCGACCGACTGCCCAGGAACTGGCGGTCACCCGCGGCCTTGGCGATTCCATGGCGCTGCGGATTGCCTGCCACGATACTGATGTCCACGCCAATCTCTCGCCCCAGGGCGCCGATGCGCGCAGCGTCTTCGACGCCGTGGAGCAGGCGCGCGTCGAATCGATCGGCGCGCTGCGCATGACCGGCATGGCGTCGAACATCGAGTCCATGAATGCGGAGAAATACGCCAAGGCGAACTTCTCCGGCATCGAGCGCCAGGAGGACGCGCCGCTTGCCGAAGCCATGGCGATGATGGTGCGCGAAAAGCTCGCCGGCACCCGGACGCCGGCCAGTGCCGGCAAGGTGCTCGACCTATGGCGTCCGTTCATCGAGGAAAAGGCCGGTCCTGCCCTTGATAACCTGAAGGGTGCGCTCGAAGACCAGCAGGCCTTCGCCAAGCTCGTCCGGAACATGCTGTCGTCCATGCAGATGGCGGAGGACCTCGGCGACGACGAGTCCGAACCCGAGGAGATGGACAACCCCACCGACGAGGAGCAGCCGCGCAGCAACGAGGCCGACAACGAGGAGGTCGAGGAGGAGGCGGGTTCCGATGCGGCGCCGGCCGAGCAGAGCGAGGCAGCCGACGACGAGCTCGACGAGGGCGAGATGGACGGGGCCGAAATGTCCGACGACGAGATGTCGGACGAGGCAGACGACCATTCGGAAACGCCTGGTGAGACGCGCCGGCCGCACAGCCCCTTCGACGATTTCAACGACAAGGTCGACTATCACATCTTCACGCAGGAATTCGACGAAGAGGTGCACGCCGAGGAGCTGTGCGACGAGGCCGAGCTCGACCGGCTGCGCGCCTTCCTGGACAAGCAGCTTGCGCACCTCCAGGGCGCTGTCGGTCGGCTGGCGAACCGTCTGCAGCGCCGGCTGATGGCGCAGCAGAACCGTTCCTGGGACTTCGATCTCGAGGAAGGCTATCTTGATCCCGCCCGTCTCGTCCGCCTGATCATCGACCCGATGCAACCGCTCTCCTTCAAGAGGGAGCGCGATACGCAGTTCCGGGATACGGTGGTGTCGCTGGTCATCGACAATTCCGGCTCCATGCGCGGCCGGCCGATCACGGTTGCCGCGACCTGCGCCGACATCCTCGCCCGCACGCTGGAACGCTGCGGCGTCAAGGTCGAGATCCTTGGCTTCACCACCAAGGCGTGGAAGGGCGGGCAGAGCCGCGAGCAATGGCTGGCGAATGCCAAGCCCGCCAATCCGGGCCGCCTCAACGACCTGCGCCACATCGTCTACAAGTCGGCGGACGCGCCCTGGCGCCGGTCGCGCCGCAATCTCGGGCTGATGATGCGCGAAGGTCTGCTCAAGGAAAACATCGACGGCGAGGCGCTGATGTGGGCGCACAACCGTCTGATCGCGAGACCCGAGCAGCGCAAGATCATGATGATGATCTCCGACGGCGCGCCGGTCGATGACTCCACCCTCTCGGTCAATCCGGGCAATTATCTGGAGCGGCACCTGCGGGCCGTGATCGAGCAGATCGAGATGCGCTCGTCGGTAGAACTGCTCGCCATCGGCATTGGCCACGACGTGACCCGCTACTACCGCAAGGCCGTCACCATCGTTGACGCCGACGAGCTTGCCGGTGCAATGACCGAGCAGTTGGCCGCGCTGTTTGAGGAAAACGCAGGCAAGATGCGGCGGGCCGGTTGAAGCACAGTCTTGCGAAGACAGGGCGACTGCTTGCCTGGACAGCGGGCGTCTTATCGCTCGTCGCCTTTCCTGTCTTGCCGGCTGGTGAATTCATGCCTGTCACCGCGCAGGTCATCAAGATCTTCAGACAGGGCTCGTCCAATAGCGAACTGGGTCCGCTCCAGTTCCTGGGCGGGCTTGAGTACTCCTCGTCCGACAGGCGCCTCGGCGGCGTTTCGTCGATCCGGTTCAGGCCGGATGGTCGCAGTTTCGTGGCTGTTCTTGACACGGGGGACTGGATGACCGGAAAGATCGTTCGCGACGGCGCCGGTCATCTCAGCGGCATCGCCGAACTCTCTGTCACCCCGATGCTGGGCGCCGATGGCCAGCCGGGTTCCAAATCCGAGATGGATTCCGAGGGACTTGCCTCCCGCGCTGGTGAGCTGATCGTCAGCTATGAGCGGCAACACCGTGTCGCGGCCTATTCCGATCCGGGGTTCGAGACCTCCAAGCCGCGTCCCGTCGACATGGTCATTCCGAAGCGCGAACTGCGGTCGAATGGCGGCATAGAGACACTCGCGGTCGCACCATCTGACAGTGCGCTGAAGGGTGCGATCGTGGCCGTTGCCGAGCGAAGCATCGATGGCGATGGCAACCTCTTCGCTGCCGTCCTGGACGGTCCGTTGAAGGGGATTTTCAAGGTTTCCAAGGACGACCCGTGGGATGTCACCGACGGCGATTTCCTGCCGAACGGCGATCTCCTTCTGCTGGAGCGACGGTTCAGCTTCACCGGCGGCGTCGGCATGCGCATCCGCCGGATCGACGGCCGCACAATCCAGCCTGGAGCCGTCGTCGACGGCAAGGTCCTGATCGAAGCCGACATGAGCGCCGAGATCGACAACATGGAAGGTCTCGATGTCATCCGGGGACCGGAAGGTGACACGCGGATCATCCTCGTTTCCGACGACAACCGGTCGTTCCTGCAGCGCAACCTGATGCTGGAGTTCCGGCTGACGGACTGAGCGTCAGCCGGGTGTGATCGAGAGGATCAGCTGGCGGCCTTTGCCGGAGGCATGGGCTTCAGCACGGTCATCAGGGCGCCGTAGGGAAGCAGCATGACGATCCCGACCATGATCTTTACGCCAAGATCGCCCAGAGCCCAGGACATCCAGCGTGGTGCCTCTGCCGCCATGATGCCGAGGATTGGCGCCCATTCGATCGCAAACGGCTCGTTGGGCCCCAGCACTGCGAAGGCCGGCGCAAAGGCGAGCGAGAAGAACAGGGCCGTGTCGATCGCCGAGCCGACCAGCGATCCCGCCAGCGGCGCCTGCCACCACGTCTGCCGTCGCAGACGGTTGAAGACGGAGATATCGAGGAGCTGGCCGAACAGGAAGGCCGTGCCGGACGCAATGGCGATGCGCGGCATCGCTGTCCAGAAGGACACGGCGACCCCGACGACAAAGCCTGCCAGCACCACACGCCGGGCAATCGCCGGCCCGAACTGGCGGTTGGTGAGGTCGGTGATGAGGAAGGCGATGGGATAGGTGAAGGCGCCCCAGGTCAGGAGATCGCCGAGCGCAATCCCGAACAGGGATCCGGACAGCGGAAACTGAACGGCGAAGTTGGAGGCAACGACAATGGCCGCCATCAGAAGCGCATAGACGGATGTATAGCGAAGGTATCGCATTTTTTTACCCTGGGTGATGCCACCAGCTGGATTTGATGAAGGTCACGAGAAAGGGCCTGTCCGGTTTCCCGTCAAGCCCTCCTCAGAACCGGTGATAGTCTTTTAAAGCTTAGGCAGCAGCAACAGTTGCAGCTTCGGCAGTCTTCTTGACGATCTGGCGGCGCAGCAGGCGAGCGCGCATCGACAGGTCGGTTTCGCTGGCCTTCAGCAGGAAGGCGTCGAGGCCACCGCGGTGCTCGACCGAGCGCAGGGCGTGTGCCGAGACGCGCAGACGATAGCGCTGACCGAGAGCGTCGGAAATCAGTGTGACCTGGCACAGGTTCGGCAGGAACCGGCGACGGGTCCTGTTGTTGGCGTGGCTGACATTGTTGCCCGTCTGGACGCCCTTGCCGGTCAATTCGCACATACGTGTCATGATACACCTTTGTTCTTATGCAATCGGATGGTACTTCCAGGCAATGCCCGGCGCGCCGATCCAACTGGTCTGATTGGAAAGTTGCGGTTCTATAGTCAGTGCGGTCGCCTGCGTCAAGCCAAACCTTGGCTTTGGTCCGTGAGATTGTGCGCAGGTACGGCGAGGAGGGCTCTTTCCTGCCATAGTGGACAGTATATATGATGGCAACAGAGAGACATGACGTCCTCCCTCTCCCCCGGAGACCATCCCATGCTTGAACGCCGCCGATCGTTCCTGGCAGCTGCAACCGCCGCTATCCTCCTTGCCGGACCTGCCGGCACGGCAGGCATCCGGCATGTCAGCGAATACGACATCTCGCTCGGCATCCTGCCGATCGCCAAGGCCTCGTTCGCCAGCGAGTTCGGCGGCAGCGACTATCGCATCTCCGGGAGCTTCCGCTCCTGGGGACTTGCGGAGCTGATCACCAAGATTTCCGCTGAAACGACAGTCAGTGGACGCAAGCGCGGCGACCGGCTGGAGGCGGAGCGCTACAACCTCGTCTACACGACGGGCAAGCGGACGCGCGTCTACGACGTCACCTACCGCAATGGCAATGTCACACGGTCCGTCATGAAGCCGGAGCCGAAGGCGCGGCCGGAGAACTGGGTGCCGGTGACGGAGGCGGACCTGCGCTCGGTGCTGGATCCCTTAAGCGGGCTGATCTTCGCCGGCGATTCCAAGGTCTGCCCCAGCCGGCTCAAGATCTACGACGGAGAGTCCCGCATGGATCTGGTGCTGACGCCCAAGGGCCGCAAGTCGTTTTCGACGGACGGTTTCGAAGGCGAGGCGATCGTCTGCGAGATCCAGTATGTGCCGAAATCCGGCTTTCGCCGTGGTCGCAGCGATATCGAGCATCTCAAGAAGACGCCGATGGAGATCTGGTTTGCCAAGGCGCAGTCGGTGAATGTCTATGCCCCGGTCTACGCTCGCATTCCAACGAGCATGGGTGATGTCTATGTAAAGGCCGCCAAATACGGCGGCTGAATGGGGCGACCGCCCGCTGATCCTGGTGGCCAGCCGCCTTGCCGGACCGGACGTGCTGATCGCTCTTGCCTGCCTGCTGATCACGGCGGCGCAGTCTTGGCCACGCGCCACATGTTCGGCCGGCGCGACCCGGTCAAGGCAAGACCGACGGCGTGTTGTTCAGGCGCTGACCGGTTCCCAGCCCGGTGGCGCCATCTCGAATGCGGCAAAGTCGAAGCCCGGCGCCACGGTGCAACCCACCAGCGTGAAGTCGCCCTTCGGTTCCGCCGCCTGCCAGGCGTTGGCCGGCACGATCGCCTGCGGGCGCTCGCCCTGCGCGAGATCGATCCCCAGCACGACGGTCTCCACCTGCTCGCCATCGTGCGAGATCATCAGCCGAAGTGGGTCGCCGGCGTAAAAATGCCAAGCCTCCGCCGCGTCACGGACGCGGTGCCAGTGGGAGCGTTCCCCCGCCTGCAGCAGGTAGTAGATGGCGGTGGAATGACCGCGCGGGCCGCCATGGCCGTCGCGGAAGGTTTCCACATACCAGCCGCCCTCCGGATGGAGCTGCATGCCCAGGGTCTGGATGATGTCTTCGGCCGTCATCCTAGAAGTTGTCCTTGCGCTTGCGGATCTCCGCAAAGACCTCCTCGTTCGACTTCGTTTCCATCAGCAGGGTGCGGCGGATGCCCGGATCGTTGGGGCGCAGGAAGGGATTGGTTTCCTTTTCCAGCCCGATCGTCGTCGGGATGGTGAACCTCCCGGCTGCCCGGGCCGCCTCGATGTCCTGAACCCTCTCCTGCAGGCGGATGTTGTCGGGGTCGATGCTGATGGCGAAGCGGGCGTTGGAGAGCGTATACTCATGCCCGAAATAGACCGCCGTCTCGTCGGGCAGCGCCGCGAGCTTCTGGAGCGAATGCCACATGTCGGCTGCCGGGCGCTCGAAGAGACGACCGCAACCGAGTGCAAAGAGCGTGTCGGCTGCAAACAGGATCTTGTCGTCGGGAAAGTGGTAGCAGATGTGCCCGGCGGTATGGCCCGGCGTCTCGATGACGCGGACCGTGTGGCTGCCGAACTGGAACTCGTCGCCCTCCATCACCGAATTGTCGAGCCCGGGGATCGCCACGGCCTCGTTGACCGGCCCGATGATCTCGAGGTCGAACTTTCCCTTCAGGCCGAGGTTTGCCTCGACGTGATCGGTATGGTGATGGGTCGTCAGGATATGGCTGAGCCGCCAGCCGCGGCGGGCAAGGGCGTCCAGTATCGGCTGCTCCTCGGGAGCATCGATCGTTGCCGTCAGCCCCGTCTCCGGATCATGGACAAGCACACCGTAATTGTCGCTACGGCATTGAAAGACTTCGATCTCCAGTGACTTCATGAGGCTCCCTCCTTGCAGACATCGGCGTTAGAACAATGTAGAGGTCGTGCCGTTGATCTCCAACCGCCGTCACGCAGCTTTTTTGCCATGCAAACCGATATCGTCGATCTTCGCGAGTTTTATCATTCCGCCCTCGGCCGGCTGGCCGAGCGGTCGATCACGCTGGCGCTGTCTTCGCTGTGGACGCGGCTGCCGGAGGAGCGACTTGTGGGGCTCGGTTACGCCGTGCCCTATCTGGAGCGTTTCCGGGCCGATACCGAGCGGACCTTCGCCTTCATGTCGGCGGGACAGGGGGCGGTCAATTGGCCGGTCGGCGAACGGTCGACGACGGCACTGGTGTTCGACGAGGAACTGCCGCTACCCGATTCCTCGGTGGACCGGGTGCTGATGGTGCATTCGCTGGAGTTTGCGGAAAATCCGCGCGAGACGCTGAAGGAGCTCTGGCGGGTGCTGGCGCCCGGCGGGCGGCTGGTGATCGTCGTGCCGAACCGCCGCGGCGTCTGGGCGCGGATGGAGCATACGCCCTTTGGCTCCGGCAGGCCCTATTCGCGCGGGCAGCTTATTGGACTGTTGCGCGAAACGAACTTCACGCCGGCGGCCAGTGCCGATGCCCTGTTCTTTCCGCCGTCGCGGATCCGCATGGTCCTGAAGTTCCGCAACATGCTGGAGCGGATGGGCCGGCGGTTCTGGCCGGTCTTCTCCGGCGTCATCATCGTGGAGGCCCAGAAGCGGCTCTACCAGGGGCTGCCGGTTGCCGCGCGGGCCTCGCGTCGCGTGTTCGTGCCGGTGCTCGCGCCGCAGGGCGTGCCGACCACGCGCGCTGCGGCAAAGGCGCCCCGCGCCAGGGGCTGACCCTCGACAAAGCCGCCGTTCGGCATTAATGCCGATGGATCATCCGTCGTTACCTGCACCCTTCCAGAAGGTCGATCCCATGAGCATCGTCGTCACCGAGCCTGTTCCGCGTCCTGGCATCCTGGACATTGCCGCCTATGTGCCCGGCAAGGAACATGCGCCGGGCGTGGCGCGGGTCTTCAAGCTGTCCGCCAACGAGACGCCGCTCGGTGCCAGCCCCAAGGCCATCGAGGCCTTCAAGGCGGCAGCAAGCCACCTCGAGATCTATCCCGACGGCCTGGCGACGGAACTGCGCGAGGCGATCGGCTCCGTGCATGGATTGAATGTTGCCAACATCCTGTGCGGCAACGGCTCGGACGAACTGCTGGGCCTCCTCTGCCACGTCTATCTTGGCGCCGGCGACGAGGCGGTCATCACCGAGCACGGCTTCCTCGTCTACAAGATCCAGATCATGGGCGCGGGCGCCAAGCCGGTCGTCGCCAGGGAGAAGGATGCCACGGTCGATGTCGACGCCATTCTGGCGGCCGTCACCGAGAAGACGAAACTCGTCTTCATCGCCAACCCGGGCAATCCGACAGGCACCTATGTCCCTGTCTCGGAAATCCGCCGACTGCACGCGGGCCTGCCGAAGAACGTCATCCTGGTGCTCGACGCCGCCTACGCCGAATACGTTCGCCGCAACGACTACGAGGCCGGTCTCGAGCTCGTCGCCACCAGCCGCAACGTCGTCATGACGCGCACCTTCTCAAAGGCCTACGGCCTTGCGGCGCTGCGCATCGGCTGGATGTATGCGCCGGCCGCCATCATCGACGCGATGAACCGGGTGCGCGGTCCGTTCAACATGAATGCACCGGCGATCGCGGCCGGGGCCAGCGCCGTGCGCGACCAGGCCTTCATCGAAAAGGCCGTGGAGCACAACACCCTTTGGCTGGACAAGCTGACGCATGCCTTCGAGGCCATCGGCCTTCGGGTGACGCCGTCGGTCACCAACTTCCTGCTGATCCACTTCCCGGACGTCGACGGCAAGCGCGCCGAGGAGGCCGATGCCTTCCTGACCAGCCGCGGCTATATCCTGCGCGCCGTGAAAGGTTATGGGTTCCCGAACGCCCTGCGCATGACGGTCGGCACCGAGGAGGCAAACCGGGGAGTGATCGAGACGCTCGGCGAATTCATGGGGCGCACGGCATGACGGATGCCCTCTTCAGCCGCATTGCGCTGATCGGCATCGGCCTCATCGGCTCCTCAATTGCCCGGGACGTAAAGGCGCTGGGGCTGGCGAAGGAGGTGGTGATCTCCACGCGGAGCGCGGAAACGCTGCGCCGGGCGGAGGAGCTGCAGCTCGGAACCAGCTATACGGCTTCGGCGGCAGAGGCGGTCAAGGGTGCCGATCTCGTCATCGTTTCGGTTCCCGTCGGTGCCTCCGAGGAGGTGGCCCGCCAGATCGCAGCAACGCTGAAACCCGGAGCCATCGTCACCGACGTCGGTTCGACAAAGGCCTCGGTCATCGCACAGATGGCGCCGCATATGCCCGAGGGCGTTCACTTCATTCCGGGGCACCCTCTGGCGGGGACCGAGAAATCCGGTCCGGATGCCGGCTTCGAGGGCCTGTTCCAGGGGCGCTGGTGCATCTTCACGCCGCTCCCCGACACCGACCCCGAGGCGCTGCACAAGCTGACCGCCTTCTGGACGGCGCTCGGCTCGCGCATCGACGAGATGGACCCGCAGCACCATGACAAGGTGCTGGCGATCGTCTCGCACCTGCCGCACATCATCGCCTACAACATCGTCGGCACGGCCGACGACCTGGAGACCGTGACGGAATCGGAAGTCATCAAGTATTCCGCCTCCGGTTTTCGCGATTTCACCCGGCTTGCCGCCTCCGATCCGACCATGTGGCGCGACGTCTGCCTGCACAACCGGGAAGCGATCCTCGAGATGCTGGCGCGGTTTTCGGAAGATCTCGCCTACCTGCAGCGGGCGATCCGCTGGGGCGAGGGCGACAAGCTGTTCGAGCTCTTCACCCGCACCCGCACCATCCGCCGCTCGATCATCGAGGCGGGGCAGGATGTCGACGTGCCGGACTTCGGCCGGCACGCCCTCGACAAGAAGTGAGCCGCCTCAGATCCGCGGAATTTCACCCAGCGGGATGAAACCTCCCGCAAACACCTTGCCGCGGTTGACGGTGAGGTCGATGGAAGCGCTCTGGCCGCCACCGTTCAGCGCCGACAGCATGCCGGCCACCGTCTGCAGCACCGGTGCTATCTCCGGGAAGGCCTGTGCCAGACTGTTGCGCCAGGCGTCGATCTCTTCGACCTGAAGCTTCAGGCGCCCCGAGAGATAGCCCTCCTCGTCGATCGAGAAGGGGCCGGTGACGGTGATGACGCGCCCTTCGCCCAGATCTGCCGACAGCGCGCGCATCTCACCCTGCGTGCCATAGAGGGCAATACCGTTCGGGTCGGTGCCGTCGATCAGTCCCGCCCGTCCCGCGAGCGTGACGTCGACGGTTGCCGTCAGCGGCGGCAGCAGTTCCGGCAGGCCTTCGGCCGTGGTGCGGGCGTTCTGGAGCAGCAGGGCGGCATCGAGATCCTGGCCGTTCTGGCGCAGGTGCATCTCCGTCCGTTCGGCGCTGACGTTGAAGGACTGGCCGGCGCCGGAGGAGACGATGCTCGTTGTGGCGTCCTCGATGATGGTGGAGCTCCGCTCGACACCGCCATTCTTGGCCGTCAGGCTCGACTGCAAGTTCTCCCAGGTGCTCAACACCGTCAGCCCGTGGCTGGTCCGCACCTGTGCGGGCGCATCGGCCTCCCAGACAATCTGGCCCGGCGCATAGACCTGCGCGGCGGAGCGCAGCGCGCCAAGCGTCGCGGAAATTCCGTTGTTGCGGTCGTCGAGGGCCACCCGCGAGCAGAACAGTCCGATCCGGAAGGGATAGCCGCGGTAGGTGGCGTCGGCGCACTCCACGGTGATCCCGTTGGCTTCCTGGCCACCCAGAAGCGCCAAGGTCTCTTCCTTCAGCGCCGAGGCGGCGTAAAACCAGCCGCCGGTGTAGAGAGCGATCGCGAGGATGATCGCCGTCGCAAGGAGCCAAATCTTGCGGCTGACGCTGGTTCGGCTTGACGCTGACATGATGATCTCCAATGGTGGCCCTGATGTAGCGCGGTGAGCGCTGTAGGGAACGCATGGCGCCGGATATGGACGAATTTTGGGTGTTTGGCTACGGATCGCTGATGTGGAATCCGGGCTTCCCCTATCTGCAGAAGGCCGGTGCCCACGTCTTCGGCTATCGCCGCTCCCTCTGCGTCCGGTCGCATGTCCACCGTGGCACCCCCGAGCGGCCGGGCCTCGTCCTCGGGCTCGACAGGGGTGGATCCTGCCGCGGGGTCGCCTTTCGCGTGGCCGGGGACGACCGGGCAGAGGTGCTCGACTATCTGCGGGCGCGGGAGCTCGTAACCCACGTCTACAAGGAAAGGCTCCTGCCGATCACGCTTGCCGATCGGCAACGGGTCACGGCAGTCGGCTACGTGGTCGATCGGGCGCATGCGCAATATGCCGGTGCGCTCGACGTTCCCGAGGCGGCGCGGATCGTACGTGAGGCGATCGGAAAATCCGGACCCAACCCGACATATGTGATCAATACCGTAGCGCATCTGCGGCAGATGGGCATCCGTGACCACTGGCTGGAAGGGGTCGAGCGCCTCGTCGCAACCCCTTAGGCGCGTTCGGCGCGCAGTTCCGCCAGTCGCGTCACGGCCGTCGGCGGCAGGCGCAGGTGCGGGTTGGCCTCCACCGTTTCGATCAGCAGATCGTCGCTGGCCTTCTCCAGCGTCGTCCTCAGGGTCTCGAAGAAGGTGTCCGGGTCGAGGCCCGGCATGATCGGCGGCAGGATGCGGACTTTGAAGTGGCCGGGGAAGCGGACCGAGCGGCGTCGCGGCCAGAACAGGCCCGGATGCATGGCGATCGGGACGACGGGCACCTGGATGTCCCGGTAGATGCGGGCGATCCCGTAGCGATATTCGGGAATGGCGCCGGGCGGGCGGCGCGTGCCCTCCGGATAGATGATCAGCTGCCGGCCGTTGGCCATCTCCTGCTTGGTCCGCTCCATGACCTCGACCATGACCTTGCCGCGGGCGCCGCGATTGACCGGGATCATCCGCTGCTTCATCACGTACCAGCCGAAGAGCGGGATCCAAAGAAGCTCGCGCTTGAGGATGTAGACCGGATCCTTCTGCCAGGGCAGCAGCGCAAACGTGTCCCAGAAGGACTGGTGCTTCGGGGCAAAGATACAGCCGCCCTCCGGAATGTTTTCCAGTCCCTCGATTTCGAAGGTGGTGCCGACGATCGTCTTCATCAGCCAATGGTTGGAGCGTGCCCAGTTCCTCGGTACCGAAAAGGCTCTCTCGCGCGACACGCTGAAGTAAAACGGCGTCAGCACGATCATCTGAAGGATGAGATTGGCATAGAACGCCAGGTTGAAAAGGATGGACCGAACCATCAGCATGTGGAGTACCCTCTTGGACCAGCGCTGCCTACACGAGATTGCGGGCAAGCGAAAGCAGCTGTTGAAGGCGCTTCAGACCTTGTCGCCGTTGCGTAGGCCGCTCGGCCGCTCGATGCCGATCCAGTCGCGGGCATTGGCGACAACCACCTTCACGTATTCCGACATCATGGTGCGCAGGACGTCCGGATCGGCAAACCAGGCCTTGCGGGTCAGGTCGGAGTTGACGACGGGATAGGGAATGAAGCGGGTGACGGTGTCGACACGGCGCAGTTCATGCAGGCTGCGGGGGATGTGGTAATTATTGGTGACGACGAGCACGACCGCAAATCCATTGTCGTGGATCCAGCGGGCGATCTCGTTGGCGTTGCCGGTGGTGTCGAGAGCATCGTAGCCGATATCGACGCAGCAAGAGAAGAGATCCGAGGGCGCCTGGGTCATCTTGCGGATTTGTGCCGGTGTCGTCGAGGGATGGGCACCGGAGATCAACAGGCGCTTGCCGGCACCATCGCGCAGGAGCCCCATTGCCTGGTCGATTCGCTGGTAGCCGCCGGTCAGCACGACGATGGCATCGGCCTTAACGCCCTCCGGCGGCTTCAGAGAGGCAACCGAGTCGGCAAACCACAGAAATCCACCGAAGACACCGGCCAGGAGCAGGAAACTGATCAGGATCAGACGTCGCACGGCCCGCCGAAGCCAGCTGCGGCGCGAGAACAGCTGGCGCGACATGCCGCGTGGTGGCGGCGCGCCAGTTGATCCGTTTCCCTTGATCGGACGAGTCGTGCTCATGGTTCAGTGCATAAACCGAGATAATGGCGGAGAACAGGTCTTTGTGCGGAGGCAGCCCGTGCCGCGCCTCACGAGGCGGGCAGCCCTTCGGATCTGGCCGGGTCGGAGCGCACGAGATCGATCTCGTCGATTGTCTTCATCACGGTGAGCCGCGCCGTCAGAGTGGTCAGCAGCGCGATCAGGATCATCGTGGCGAAGATGCCGACATAGCCGATGACGCCTGGCGAGAAAGCTCCAAACAGTGCCGTTGCCTGGTCGCTTTCCGGTGTGGCGCGGGAGCTTGCCTGCCAAGCGCCGAGGAAGGCGAACAGGATGGCTGCCATGGCGCTGCCGGCGGCCGACCCCTTCAGGCTGATCTTCAGGAAGTGCTTCTGGAACTCGCGGGCGACGAAGGAGCTTTCGGCGCCGACGAAGTGCAGCACCTCGACGATATGCCGGTTGCCGGAGATGACCCCGCGGGTGGCAAAGACGACGGTCAGAACCATGGCCGTGAACACCAGCACCAGAACGCCGGTGCCGATCCAGACGGTGGTGCTGGCCATGGAGACCAGCCGGTCGACCCAGGTGCGATGGTCGTCGAGGAAGGCCTGTGGCACCTCCTTCGACAGGAGATCGCGCATGGCGGTGAAATCGGGCGGGTTCTGCTCGTCGATGGTGATGATGACGAGGCGCGGCACGGGCAGCTCCTCCAGATCGAGACCGGTGCCGAGCCAGGGCTCCAGGAGGCGCGCCGTCGCGGCGTCGTCCATGATCGTGCCCTGCGTCGTGCCGACGAAGCTCAAGGCCAGGTTCTTGGCGGTCTGAAGGGCGGCATCCATGTCGAGCCCCTCTGTCGGCTTGATCTGGATGGTGATCTCGCGGGAGATCTGGCTCTGCCAGCCAGCGGCCGTGGCTCTGACCATGGTGACGGCGCCGAAGGTCAGGCAGGCGAGAAAGGCCATGATGGCGATGACGACGATGAGGGCCGTGCCCTGGATGTTGGTCGGCGGCAGGATCGGCGCGGTCGGACGGACATGCATCTGCGTGCGGCGCGGCGGGGCCTTCTTGTCGGATTTGATGCGGGTTAGCTCATTCATAGATATCGAGCCTCCCTTCCGTCAGGATCATGCGCCGTGCATTGACCTGATCCATCAGTCCGAGATCGTGGGTGGCGATGACCACCGCCGTCCCCAGCCGGTTCAGTTCGAGGAAGAGATTGAGGAGGCGCTGCGCCATCGGCGGATCGACATTGCCGGTGGGCTCGTCGGCCAGCAGGATCTCCGGCCGGTCCATCAGCGCGCGGGCAATGGCCGCACGCTGTTTTTCGCCGCCCGACAGGACGGGCGGCAGAACATTGATGCGCTCCCCGAGCCCGACCCACTTCAGAAGTTCGATGACGTCGTTGCGATAGCTCGTCTCCTCCTTGCCGCGGACACGCAGGGGCAGGGCGACGTTCTCGTAGGTCGTCAGGTGGTCGAGCAGCCGGAAATCCTGGAAGACGATGCCGACGCGGCGGCGCAGCATGGGCAGCTCGCTGCGCGGGATCTGCGACAGGTCGCGGCCGAACATCCTGATCAGTCCGCGGGTCGGCTGCAGCGACATGAACAGAAGGCGCAGCAGCGTCGTCTTGCCGGCGCCGGACGGGCCGGTGAGGAACTGGAATGACTTTTTCGGGATGTCGAACGTCATGTCCCGGAGGATCTCCGGGCCCATACCGTAGCGGAGGCCGACATTCTCGAAGTGAATCAATGGAAAATCCGAATCCTGATAGTCAGGCTGCCACAATCCGTCGTGCGGCAGCCAATTGCAACGGCCACCCGAATAGGTCGTTTTGAGGGCCGCGTTTGCGAAGCATTAACCATTCGAATTTACGACTGAGTAGGATTCGATTCAATGCCGAGACTGACCTCTATCACTGATGGTGACGAAAGGTCCCGAGCAACTCGTGCCCGAAAGGGGAGAACGATGGCCGTCATCGATATCCTGCCACCTGAACCTGTCGTGAGGCATGTGCGGCGCAGCCATCCGGGACGCGGAAGTGTTGTCGATGCCGAGTTTGTCACCGTCGCGCGTGCCGCGCGAGACCGCCGTTTCCGGACGGAGGCCAACAACCGCAGCCAGAGCCAACCCCAATCCAGACGCGCTGCACCGCAGAACCCATCTTCCACGTTCATGGAGCGGGCGGAGAAGGCGCTGTGCCAGCTTTCCGCCGACATGTTCTCCGCCATCGTCGCGCTCGTCTTTCTTCTCGTCTTCGGCATGGCCGGGGGCTTTTCGCTGTTCGTGGGCAAGACGAATGGTGCCGTCGAAGCGTCACTTCTGGATTTTACCCATGTCACCCTCACCCCGCAGGATGTGAACGGCATGCGCGTCCTGCTGATCAACGGGATCGTGGAGAACCGGAGCCCAAGTCGATTGTCGCTTCCGGCGATCCGTGCGGAGCTTGTCTCCGATGGGCGTGTTCTTGCGGCGACGGTCATGGAGCCGCCGGTCACCGGCATCGAGGGCCTGCAGAGCCACGGGTTCTCCTCCAGAATACCGCACCCCGGTGGAAAAACGCCGGAGTTGAAGCTTTCCTTCGTGACACAGGATGCTTCGCGCTCCTGATTATGCTATCGGCGACCACCCGGAACCGCCCAGGAGAGCCCCATGCCCGTTGTTCGCGGCAAGAACATTGAGCCGCTTTACACCGCCGACGCCATCGCGGAGCGCAATCGCGCCATTGCCGCCGAGATCGCCAAGGGGCCGACCAACGACCTTCTCGTGATCGCCATCCTCAAGGGCTCGTTCATCTTCGCGGCAGATCTGCTGCGCGCCCTGCATGATGTCGGGCTGGCACCGGAGGTCGAATTCATCACCTTGTCCAGCTATGGCGCAGGCACCGTCTCCCAGGGCGTGCGCATCGTCAAGGACATCGACAGCGACGTAAAGGACCGCGACGTCCTGCTGATCGACGACATCCTGGAGTCCGGCCGCACGCTGCTGTTTGCCAAGGAACTGCTCTACGAGCGTGGCGCCCGCAACGTCTCGATCGCCGTGCTTCTCGACAAGAGCGTCAAGCGCAAGGAAGAACTGGAAGCGGACTACGTCGGCTTCGAATGCCCCGACTACTTCGTCGTCGGCTACGGCATGGACGTCGCCTATGCCTTTCGCGAGCTGCCGTTCGTCGGTGTCGTCACCGGCGATGCACCCTCCGACGGCTAGCGATCTCCTCGCACTTCCTTAACCATGGTTAGCGTCGACCGGGGCCGCGTTTACTCCTCGACAACTAAAGTCTGGTGATTTGCTCCCAATGTAAAACACAAACGGGAGAAAGCGATCATCATGGCAAAGATCCTGGTAACCGAAGACGAGAGTGCGCTGCGGATGTTCGTGGCGCGGGCGTTGCGTCTCGACGGTCACGAGACCCATGAAGCCGGTGACGGCGCCGAGGGGCTGGAAAAGCTGTCGGAGTCGGAATTCGATCTCCTGCTTTCCGATATCCGCATGCCGGTGATGGACGGCATCGAACTGGCCCATCAGGCGGCCGCGCGCCATCCCGGACTGAAGATCCTGCTGATGACCGGCTATGCCGAGCAGCGGGAGCGGGCGGATGACCTGGCGTCGAAGATCGTCGACGTAGTGCAGAAGCCCTTCGCGCTTCCCGAGATCCGCCGGGCCGTGGCCCGGGCGCTTGCGGAAGAAAGCTCCTGCGCGGCGTGAACCGCTCAGCGTATCTCCAGTAGCCGCTCCAGGTAGCGGCGTTCGGACTCTCCGGAGATGGAATTGCCAAGCCGCTCGCGGATCGCTTCCAGGATCTCGCGGGCCCGCTGGACGTCTATTTCGTCCGGCACCCTCACCTGGTCGCTGAAGTCGGGGCCGGTGGTCGCCCGCGGGCGGCCGAGCGGGTCGCGGCCGTTCTGGTTGCCCTGCGCCGCCTCTCCCTGGCCTTCGCCCTGGCCCTGGCCCTGCTGCATGGCCTGCATCATCTGCTGCATCATGTTCTGGGCACCCTGACGCAGCGCGTTCAGCGCATTGCCCTGGCCTTCGACGGCCTGCTCGCCCTCGCCCTGTCCCAGCGCCTCGCCGGCATTGCCCATTTCCCGTTCCGCCTGTCCGAAGCCCTCGCCCGGCTGCATGCCGAGCTCGGCAAGACCCTTCTGCAGTTCCTGGAGCTGCTTGCCGAGACCTTCCTGCTGCGCGCGCAGGTTCTTCAGCGCCTCGCGCAACTGTTCGGCAGTCATCTGGTCCGTGGGGGATCCCTGCTGGCCCTGCTGGCCCTGCTGACCCTGCTGGCCTTGCTGTTGCTGCTCTCCCTGCTCGTAGGGCTGCTCACCCTGCTCGCCGGGATCGCCGCGCTGCATGCGGTCGCGCAACGCCTGGTCCAGCTTGAAGGTCTCGTCCATCAGCCGCTGCTGCTCCTGCATGATCTCGCCGAGCTTGTCGATCTGCTCGCGCATCTGGCTGTTCTGCTGTTGCTGCTGACCCTGCTGGCCCTGCGGCATCCGGCCGGCCTGGAGGTTGTTCATCATCCGCTGCAGCTCGGACAGCATCTGCTGGGCCGCATCCCGGTTGCCGGAGCGGGCGAGATTCTCGATCTGGTCCATCATGTTCTGCAGGTCACGCTGGCGGATCATGTTCTCCGCCTGCATGTTCTGCTGCATGCGGGGGCTGTCCTGCATGCGCTGGGCCAGTTCCGACATGAACTCCTGCATCGCCTCGCGCAGTTCCTGCATCAAACGGGCGACTTCCTCGTCGGTGGCACCGTTCTCGAGCGCCTCGTTCAGGGCGTTCTGGGCATCGCGCAGCCGCTTCTCGGCAGCAGACAGGTCGCCGTCCTCGATGCCGAGGGCGATCTCCCAGAGATAGTCCGCCGTTTCCTTCAGCTGTTCCTCACCCCGTGAGAGCTCCATCCGTCCAAGCGCGGAGCGGATCAGCAGGAAGTGGGCGAGGTTGGGAATCGTTTCGTCGGGGCGCAGCGCCAGCACTTCGTTGAGGGCGATGGCATGCGGCATCTGGCGGGTGTCGAGCGAGAAGACCTGGCGCTGTTCGGCCACTGCCGCCGCCAGCGGTTCGGAGAAGGGGCGGCCCGGCAGCACCATCTCGTGAGGCGGGCTTCTGCCCGTCTGGCCGGCACCATCGGTTGCGACGAGGGTGACACGCACCCGCTTGCCGGCCAGGGGATGCTCGGTCAGGTTCCGGCTCGTGAGCCCCTTCGGGTTGCGCAGATCCCGGCGCGGCAGGTCGAGCTTGAACTCCGGCGCGGGATAGAGCGGCGTGGCGTCCGGCGCCGGCGCTTCGACGGGCTCGATCAGCGCATGAGCCTCGCGCAGGCCATAATCGTCCTTGCCGGTGAAGCCGATTTCCAAAGCTCCGTTCACCGCGCGTTTCGGCTGGCCGTCGAAGGCGATCTCGGGCGGCAGGTCGGGGATGACGTCGAAGGTCCAGGTCTCGCCGTTGACCGTCAGCGCACCGCTCTCGGCCACCTTCATGAGGTAGGTGCGGGGCGCGAGCGGCCGGTTGTCCGGGGCCGGAGCGGCCGGCGTTGTGGCTTCCGCCCCTTCCGCCCCTTCCGCTCCGGCTGCCGCGGCTTGCCCTGCGGCCGTTTCCTCGCTGACGAGCGTCGCCGGCGTGTCGCTGGACGCGGCTGCAAAGACGACGGCTTCCTCGCCTTCGCCGCCGGTCACGCGGACCGTCAGGTCGGAATGCTGCGGAACGGAGATGGAGGTGCTGGCGCTCGCTTCGCCGCCGGTCAGGAAGACGGGTGCGCGGCTTGTATAGGAGGGTGGCGTCAGCCAGGCGTCGATCCGCAGATCCGGATTGATGCTCGACGGTGCAGCCGGTGCGCGAAAGACATCGGCGATCCGGCCCGCGCCGTTGGAGAAGGAGAAGCCGAAGGCGACGACCAGCAGCAGCGCCGGAATCGCGCGCAGGGCGAAGCGGTCGTGGCGGGCAATGTCGGGACGCGGCATGCCGGCATCGAGCGCGGCGATGCGCTCGGCCATGCGGACCTGGTGTTCCTTCCACAGCGCCCTGGCGAACGGCGTGTCGAATGCGGGCATGTCCTCCTGGACGGCAACCGGCTGGTGCTCCAGCCGGTTGCGGTCCTCGAGAAGACGATCGGCGTCACCCGCGCTCGGCCAGCGTGTGCGCACGAGCGGCAGGAGACTGAAGAGGAAGGCGAGACCAAAGAGGCCGGCCAGCGTCCAGCGCAGGAGGTCGATGTCGGTCCGGAAGACGCCGAGCCACGCGACGGAGAGAAACACGGCGGCGACGGCGAGCGGCGGCAGGAGCCGCGGTGTCAGCCGCTCCAGGAAAAGCACGAGCCTTGCAAGCGACCGCTTCAACGCGACGCGCCGGGCCAGCACAGGAAGGGCGTCGAAGGCGCCTTTGCGGGTGTTGCTCATGCAGACCGTCTCCTGTGGCGGCGCAAAATAGAGGTCGCGCCACGTCGGGCGAACCAAGCCGTCAAGATAGCAGTCTTTGTGGCGAAGACGAGGGCGCCGGCTCTCTCGCCCGCAGTTTTCCGCGGCGGGTCGAGCAAAAGTGAACAGACGAGATCAGAGCGTCAGGCCAGCCATTCGGGCAGGGAATCCAAGCCGATCAGGTCGTCATAGCTGCCGCGCGGGCGGATGACGTGGAACTCGCTCCCCTTCACCAGTACTTCCGGCACGAGAAGGCGGGAGTTGTAGGTGCCGGCCTGGACCGCTCCATAGGCACCGGCCGAGCCGACTGCAATGAGGTCTCCGGGCGCGGGTGCCGCCATCTCTCGGTCGAGGGCCAGATAGTCGCCGGTCTCGCAGACAGGGCCGACGATGTCGCCCCGGATGCGCGGTGCATCGGCGGCGGGCACCACCACCGGACGGATCTCGTGATAGGCCTCGTAGAGCGTCGGGCGGATCAGGTCGTTCATGGCGCCGTCGACGATCACGAAGGTCTTCTCGCCGCCATCCTTCACGTAGATCACCTCGGTCACCAGGATGCCGGCGTTGCCGACGATCAGGCGGCCGGGCTCGGTGACGATCCGGCAGTCGAGGCTGTTCAGCTGCGTCTTGACAATCTGGGCATAGGCATCGGGCAGCGGCGGCGGGTTGTTGTCATCCTTGTAGGGAATGCCGAGGCCGCCGCCGATGTCGACGTGGTCGATGCGATGGCCGGCGGTACGCAGTCTGTCGACCAGTTCGCGCAGCAGCCGGAAGGCATCCTCGAAGGGCTGCAGCTCGGTAATCTGGCTGCCGATATGCATGTCGATGCCGGTGACCTCGATGCCCGGCAGTGTCGCGGCGTGGGCATAGACCTCGCCGGCACGCTCGTAGGAAATGCCGAACTTGTTTTCCTTCCTGCCGGTCGAGATCTTCGCATGGGTGCGGGCATCGACGTCCGGGTTGATGCGGAAGGAGACATGGGCGCGCTTGCCCATCCGCTTGGCGCGCTGGTTGAGGACTTCCAGCTCGGGCTCGGACTCGACGTTGAAGCAGTAGATGCCGGCTTCCAGCGCAAGGTCCATCTCGGCGGCCGTCTTGCCGACGCCGGAGAACATGATGCGGCTTGCCGGAATGCCGGCCGCCAGCGCCCGCCGCAGTTCGCCGCCGGAGACCACGTCGACGCCGGCGCCCAGCCGGCCGAGCGTCTTCAGCACCGCCTGGTTGGAGTTGGCCTTCATGGCATAGCAGACCATGGCATCGACGTCGGCGAAGGCCTTGGAGAAGACGTCGTAGTGGCGTTCCAGCGTCGCCGTCGAATAGCAATAGAAGGGCGTGCCGACTGCCTTGGCGATCTCCGGGATCGGCACATTCTCGGCGTGCAGCACG
This sequence comes from Rhizobium sp. PK7-22, assembly GCF_056530405.1. Taxonomy (NCBI): domain Bacteria; kingdom Pseudomonadati; phylum Pseudomonadota; class Alphaproteobacteria; order Hyphomicrobiales; family Rhizobiaceae; genus Rhizobium; species Rhizobium sp. PK7-22. The sequence continues at coordinate 329,088 of NZ_CP096514.1, read as the reverse complement.
CCGTCGACATAATGGAAATGATTCACGTCAGCGTCCGCTCAGAGCAGGGGGTCGAGGAAAAAGGACTTGTCGGCGACCGGCTCGGGCCTGCGGTCCTCGCCGGTCCTGCGGATGTTCTGCTGGTCGACCGGCGTGCTCGGACGATCAAGATCGCCCTTTCGGCCGCATCCGGCAAGGACTATACCCGCGATGGCGAGCGTCAGGATTGTGGTGCCGAATTTCTGCAAGCCCATCGACGTTTCACTTCCTTGTTGCTGGTCTGGCCCTACGGGCGCGAACTGCGATCGTACATAGCGAAGTTTACGCCGCTTGTGCAGTACGGTTAGCCGTCAATGTTTGCCTAGTTGCGGCTGCGCCACCAGGTGATCTGCTTGCGCACCTCCGACGGTGCCGTTCCGCCAAAGCTCGTGCGGCTGGCGACGGAGGCGTCGACGGTAAGAACGTCGAAGACCGTCTCGGTGATGGCCGGATGGATGCCCTGGAGATCGTCCAGCGAAAGATCGGCCAGTTCGCAGCTCTTTTCCTCGGCCAGAGCCACGGCCCGGCCCGTGACATGGTGGGCGTCGCGGAAGGGCAGGCCGGCTTCGCGCACCAGCCAGTCGGCGAGGTCGGTCGCCGTCGAATAGCCGGAGCCGGCGGCGGCGCGCATCCGGTCGACGCGGATCGTCATGTCCCGAACCATGCCGGTCATGGCGGAAATCGCCAGTTCCAGGTTCTCGGCGGCGTCGAAGACCTGTTCCTTGTCCTCCTGCATGTCCTTGGAATAGGCCAGCGGCAGACCCTTCATGATCGTCAGCAGGGCAACCAGCGAGCCGTTGATGCGGCCAGTCTTGGCGCGCACCAGTTCGGCGGCGTCCGGGTTCTTCTTCTGCGGCATGATCGACGAGCCGGTCGAGAAGGCGTCCGAGAGCCGGACGAAGCCGAACTGCGGCGTCGACCAGATGACGATCTCTTCTGCCAGGCGCGACAGATGCATGGCGCAGATGGCCGCAACGGACAGGAACTCCAGGGCAAAATCGCGGTCGGAGACGGTGTCGATGGAGTTGCGGGTGGGCTCGCGGAAGCCGAGCGCCTTGGCCGTCATGTGCCGGTCGATGGGGAAGCCGGTGCCGGCGAGCGCTGCGGCGCCGATCGGGCATTCGTCGAGGTGATCGATGGCATGGCGAACCCGCTGGCGGTCGCGGCCGAACATTTCCACATAGGCCATGCAGTGATGGCCAAAGGTCACGGGCTGGGCGGTCTGCAGATGGGTGAAGCCCGGCATCACCGTGTCGGCGTGCTCTTCGGCACGATCGAGGAAGGCGAGGATCAGGTTGGTCAGCAGCTTTTCGGTCTTGGCCAGCTCCTCCTTGACCCAGAGGCGGAAATCAAGCGCCACCTGGTCGTTACGCGAGCGGGCCGTGTGCAGGCGTCCGGCGGCCGGACCGATCAGCGTCGCCAGGCGCGCCTCGATGTTCATGTGGATGTCTTCGAGCTTGCGGGAGAACTGGAAACTTCCGCTTTCGATCTCTGACAGGATCGTGTTCAGGCCTTTAACGATCTTGTCTTTATCTTCCGCCGAAATGATGCCCTTCTCCGCCAGCATGCTCGCATGCGCCACTGAGCCGCGGATGTCCTGGGCGAAAAGCTTCTTGTCGAAGCCGATGGAGGCATTTATCTCCTCCATGATTGCATCCGGCCCGGAGGCGAAACGACCGCCCCACATCTGGTTGGAGGATACCGTGTCCTTCGTGCCGTCAGCCATGAGTGCAATGTCCTGGAGTGCTTGATGACGAACAAGAGACCGCTTGGCCTTCCCCCCGCCAGATTGATAGTGATCGCCGCCGTTGCCGGCCTGATCGCCGGGGCTGTTGCCGTATACGTGAGGACCGCGGGGTCTGGCAATGCCAACGTGGCCGGCACGGAAGTGGCTGCGGCAGGCGGGGCCTGCGAGGGGACGGCCGAACTGGCGCGCAGGGTCGACGAGCTGGCGCGCGGCGAAGTGGCGGCCATGACGCCGGTCGAGCCGCCGCGTCCGGTTACCCTCTCGTTCAAGGGGTCGGAGGGGCAGGACCTTCAGACGGGCGACTTCCAGGGCAAGACGGTGCTTCTCAACCTCTGGGCCACCTGGTGCGGTCCGTGCCGCGAGGAGATGCCGGCGCTGAACACCCTGCAGACAGACATGGGCAGCGAGGATTTCGAGGTGGTGGCCGTCAACATCGACACGGGGTCGGACGAAAAGCCGAAGGCGTTCCTGGCGGAAACCGGCGTCGACGCGCTGGGGTATTACCGCGACAGCAGCATGGGTGTCTTCAATGCACTGAAGAAGGAGGGCCTCGCCTTCGGACTTCCGGTGACGCTGCTCCTCGACAGGAACGGCTGCCTGATGTCGGCCATGAACGGACCGGCGGCCTGGGACAGCCCCGATGCCAAGGCAATGATCGCCGCCGCAAAAGGGTCCTAGCGGGTCGGAACCGGCGTCTCGCCGCGGTAGTCGTAGAAGCCGCGGCCGGTCTTGCGGCCGAGCCAGCCGGCCTCGACGTATTTCACCAGCAGCGGGCAGGGCCGATACTTGGAATCCGCCAGTCCGTCGTGCAGCACCTGCATGATCGACAGACAGGTATCCAGGCCGATGAAATCGGCAAGCTGCAGCGGCCCCATCGGATGATTGGCGCCGAGCTTCATGGCGGTATCGATCGCGTCCACGGAGCCCACACCCTCGTAGAGCGTGTAGATCGCCTCGTTTATCATCGGCAGCAGGATACGGTTGACGATGAAGGCCGGGAAGTCCTCGGCGACCGTCACGGTCTTGTCGAGCGTCGAGACGAATTCGCGCGCGGTGGTGAATGTCATCTCGTCGGTGGCAATGCCGCGCACCAGTTCCACCAGCTTCATCGCCGGGACAGGGTTCATGAAGTGGATGCCCATGAAGCGCTCGGGACGGTCGGTCGCGGAGGCCAGGCGGGTGATGGAGAGGGAGGAGGTGTTTGTCGCCAGCAGTGCCTCGGGCTTCAGGATCGGGCAGAGCTGCGCGTAGATCTTGCGCTTGACAGCCTCCTCCTCGGTGGCTGCTTCGATGACCAGATCGACAGGGGCGAGATCATTGATGTCGGCGGAACCGGAAATCCGAGAGAGCGCCGCCTTGCGCTCCTCGTCGGTCAGCTTGGAATTGCTGACCTGGCGGGCGAGGTTGCCGTTGATCGTGGCCAGTCCGGCCTCGATCCGGTCCTGCGAGAGGTCGTAGATATGGACCTTGTAGCCGGCTGCTGCACAGACATGGGCGATGCCGCACCCCATCTGGCCCGCTCCGATCACACCGATGCTCTGAATTGTCGCCATGGTGTCTCTCCCGCAGGCGTCTGATAGCGCCCGAATTGATGCCGGCCCATTCCTGGACCGACACGCGTTCATGTGGCCTGTCGTCTCTTTCTATCGCCGTTCGCAGTTGCGAACAACGGTTCAAAGTGCCTTCTGAAGCTCCGGCAGGAGTTCGAAGAGATCGCCGACGAGGCCATAGTCGGCAACCTGAAAAATCGGTGCTTCCTCGTCCTTGTTGATGGCGACGATCACCTTGGAGTCCTTCATGCCGGCGAGGTGCTGGATGGCACCGGAGATGCCGGCAGCAATGTAGAGATCCGGGGCGACCACCTTGCCCGTCTGGCCGACCTGCCAGTCGTTCGGTGCGTAGCCCGCGTCGACCGCGGCGCGGGACGCACCGACGGCGGCACCGAGCTTGTCGGCGAGCGGCAGGATGACCTCCTGGAACTTCTCGGCGGAGCCGAGTGCGCGACCCCCCGAGACGATGATCTTCGCCGAGGTCAGTTCCGGGCGTTCGGAGGAGGCGATCGCATCGGACACGAAGCTCGAAAGCCCTGCATTGACGGATGCCGAAACCGTTTCCACGGAAGCCGAGCCGCCTTCGCCGGCCGCCTGGAAGGCAGCGGTGCGGACGGTGATCACCTTCTTGGAATCGGTCGACTGTACCGTCTGGATGGCGTTGCCGGCGTAGATCGGGCGCTTGAAGGTGTCGGCCGAAATCACCTCGGTGATCTCGGAGATCTGCATCACGTCGAGCAGGGCTGCAACGCGCGGCATGACGTTCTTGGCGGATGCTGTCGCCGGCGCAATCAGCGTGTCGTAGTCGCCGGCGATCGAGACGATCAGGTCGGCGAGGGGTTCTGCCAGGCCGTTGGCTAGATCGCCGCTGTCGGCCAGCAGGACCTTGGCAACGCCGTCGAGCTTGGCAGCGGCGTCGGCCGCGCCCTGGGCGCCGGAACCGGCCACCAGCACATGCACGTCACCGCCGATCGACTTGGCCGCCGTCAATGCCTTGGCGGTCTGATCGGACAGGGTGCTGTTGTCGTGTTCGGCCAGAAGAAGAATTGCCATGATGTTGTCTCCCTGTTCTTCCGACTTAAAGCACGCCGGCTTCGGTCTTGAGTTTCTCGACGAGTTCGGCAACGCTTGCCACCTTGATGCCGGCCTTGCGTCCGCCCGGCTCCTCGGTCTTCAGCACGGTGAGGCGCGCCGTGGTGTCGACGCCGAAGTCGGCCGGGGTCTTCTTGTCGAGCGGCTTCTTCTTCGCCTTCATGATGTTGGGCAGCGAAGCATAGCGCGGCTCGTTGAGACGAAGGTCGGTCGTGACAATGGCCGGGAGCTTGACCTCGACGGTCTGCAGGCCGCCGTCGACCTCGCGCGTCACCTTGGCGGAGCCGTCGCCGATCTCGACCTTCGAGGCGAAGGTCGCCTGGCCCCAGTTCAGGAGGGCGGCCAGCATCTGGCCGGTCTGGTTGCTGTCGTCGTCGATCGCCTGCTTGCCCATGATCACGAGACCCGGTGCTTCCGCTTCGGCAATGCCCTTGAGGATCTTGGCGACCGCCAGAGGTTCGACCGGCTGGTCCGTCTCCACCAGGATCGCCCGATCGGCGCCCATGGCGAGACCTGTACGCAGCGTCTCCTCGGCCTTGGCCGGACCGATCGAGACCACGATGACCTCTTCCGCCTTGCCGGCTTCCTTCAGCCGCAGCGCCTCTTCCACGGCAATCTCGTCAAAGGGGTTCATCGACATCTTGACGTTGGCGAGTTCGACGCCGGTTCCATCCGGCTTGACGCGGATCTTGACGTTGTAGTCGACCACTCGCTTCACAGGCACCAGGATCTTCATGGGGTCCTTCCTTGACTTCTCATCGGGCCGCAAGATGCAGCCTCTCCCGTTCGTGTTCTCGTCAGTGGGCGACATGGATACGCATTTTTGTGACGATTACAACGCGGTTTCGGGCTGCAAGTCCTGTCGTTTGGTCATATCCCTATGACGACGAGCGTGGGACCAGCGGAACACTCGGCCTCGTCACCACGGCCTTCGGTAGCACGACCTTGCGGTCGAAAAGCGGCACACCCTTGCGGCGCATGACGAGCACGAGAACGGCGCCGGATAGAATTCCGCCCACATGCGCACCCCAGGACACCATGCCGTCGAGGTTGAAGGCGAGCATGACAAACTGCTGCACGAGCCACAGGGCCAGCGGGATAAAGGCCGGCAGCGGAAGCGGGATGCGCATGAACACCAGGACCCAGAGCCGCACCCGCGGATGCAGGATGAAATAGGCCGCGACTATCCCCGATATGGCACCCGAGGCACCGATCAGCGGCCCCTGCGAGGCCGGCGTGACGAGTGCGTGAAACAGCGCTCCGGCTGCGGCGCATAGCAGATAGAAGGCGAGGAAGCGGACATGCCCCAGGGCGTCCTCGACATTGTCGCCGAAGACCCAGAGGAACAGCATGTTGGAGGCCAGGTGCCAGACGTCCAGATGGACGAAGGCATAGGTGAGGAAGGTGGCATTCTCCGGCACCAGCACCACCGAAGGATCCAGATAGGCCTGGTCGAAGATGACGGCGGGTATGAAGCCGAGGCCCAGCGCCGCCAGTTCCCCGACCGCCGACGGCGCCACCGCCGTGACCGCCCAGACCAGGACGTTCACCGCGATCAGTCCGATCGTCACATACTGGACGCGGATGTATTTCAGCGTGTTGGCGTCATGGAGCGGGATGAACATGTGCTGGGATCCCGTTCGTCGTCACCGGTTCTTGCCCGGCACCCACAGGACGTCCGCCTTGCCATCGTCGTTGGCGTGCCGCGACGCCACGAACAGGAAGTCCGAGAGGCGATTGATGTACTTCAGGGCCGGGGCTCCGACGGGCTCCTGCCGCGACAGCTCCACCATCAGCCGCTCGGCGCGGCGCGAGACGGTGCGGGCCAGATGCAGGGCGGCTGCGGCGGGCGATCCGCCCGGCAGCACGAAGGAGCGCAGCGGTTCCTGCGCGGCATTCAGCGCATCGATTTCGGACTCGAGTCTATCGACCTGCGCCTCCACGACGCGCAGAGGCTCGTATTCGGGATTGTCGAGGATCTCGGGATTGGCAAGATCGGCACCCAGATCGAAGAGGTCGTTCTGGATACGTGCCAGCATGGCGTCGAGCTCGGCCATGCCGGCGGTGTGCAGCCGCGCCAGGCCGATCGTCGAGTTCGTTTCGTCGACGGTGCCGTAGGCATCGACCCGCAGATCGTGCTTGTCGCGGCGGGGGCCGCTCACCAGTGCAGTGGTGCCCTCGTCGCCGGTGCGGGTGTAGATCCTGTTCAGCCTGACCATCTTACCTGCCGCCGCCCGTAATCCACAGTGTCAGCATGATGAGCACGATCGCCACCGCCTGCAACATCAGGCGCAGCTGCATCAGCTTGTTGGATTTGTTCGCGTCGGTGCCCTGCGCCATGTTGAAGAGCCCCCGGACGAGGACGATGGCCACGAGGCCCATGGCAATGACGGCAAGGACGGTGGTGAATGTGGACATATGCTGTGCTGCCTTGTTGTGTCAGTCGAGCCTACGCATCAACCGATAGAAGAGATCAGCGGGAAGCAGCCTTTTCAGGAGTGCTCCCTGTTTTGCGGGGGTGGTCACCAGATAATGTGGTTTGGGCCGTGCCGCGGTCAAGGCGTGCGTCAAGACGTCATAAACGGCTTCCGGCCCCAGCTTGTGGCGATTTTCGGGACCCGTTCCGGTGAGGCGCGCCATTTGCCGCTTGTACTCTTCGGCGTGAGCGGAATTCTGCAGGTCGATATGCTCTTCGATCTTTGCCAGCGCATTGGCGGTGAACCGCGAGGCGATCGGCCCCGGCTCGATCAGGCTCACGTGAATGCCGCTGCCTTCAAGCTCCATGCGAAGCGTCAGCGTCAGGCCCTCCAGGGCATATTTGGAAGCGGTATAGGCGCCACGGTAGCGGTAGGGCAGGAGCCCGAGGATCGAGGAGCAGTTGACGATCCGGCCCCGGCCCTGGCCGCGCATCACCGGGATCACCTGTCGTGTCAGCTCATGCCAGCCAAAGAGGTTGGTTTCGAACTGCGCGCGCAGCACTGCCGTCGACAGATCCTCGACGGCGCCCGGTTGGCCATAGGCGCCATTGTTGAAGAGGGCGTCGATCTGGCCGCCTGTCCGCTCCCTGACCGTCTCGACCAAAGCCGTGATCGTCGCCTCGTCGGTGTAGTCCATCAACAGCGCTTCGATGCCGTCCGCGTCCAGTGCCGCCAGGTCATCGTGCTTTCTGACGGTGGCAAAAACGCGCCAGCCGTCCGCCCGCAAGGCCCTGGCGCAATGGGCGCCGATCCCGGAAGAACAGCCGGTGACGATAATGCTCTTGCGCTGCTGCATCATTCCTCCTGTACAAGGCGGCCCTCCATCCCATATTCGGGGGGCGGTGACAACGGAGCTGACCTTGGCTGAAAACAGCAGCAGGATTCGCGGACTGGGTCTGGCCTATAAGGTGGCCTGGGACGCCTATTGTCACTTCAACGAGGACGACGGCTGGGCTATGGCGAGCCATGTGGCCCTCTCGGGCCTGCTGGCCCTCTTCCCCTTTCTGATCTTCGGAACGGCGCTTGCCGGCTTTCTCGGCGCCAGCACGTTCTCGGAGACCGCCGTCCACCTGCTCTTCGACACCTGGCCGGAAAGCATCGCCGATCCGCTGTCCTCCGAGATCCGTCAGGTGCTGACCATTCCGCGCGGCGGCCTGCTGACGGTGTCCGTCCTGGCGGCCGCCTATTTCGCCTCCAATGGCGTCGAGGCGCTGCGTATCTCGCTCAACCGCGCCTACCGCGTCACCGAGAGCCGCTCCTGGTACATTACCCGCCTGGCAAGCCTCGGCTATGTCATTGCCGCCGTCATCATCTTTGCCATCATCAGCACCTTCCTCGTCGCGGTGCCGGTTGCGCTGCGCTATACGGAGCGGTTCTTTCCGTGGCTCGAGGACCTGCTGCGGGCAGCGTCGGACTGGGGCATCTACGGCACGGTGCTGGTTTTGATGGCCGGCCTGATCCTGTCGCACAAATGGCTGCCGGATGGCCGCCGCCGCATTGTCGATGTCTTGCCGGGGGTGGTGCTGACCCTGCTCTTGTGGACGGCCGGGGCGCTCCTGTTTGCCTCCTATCTCGCCACCTTCGCCAATTACGCTGCCACCTACGCCGGCCTCGCATCGGTGATGATCGTCCTCGTCTTCCTCTACATGGTCGGCGTCATCTTCATGCTCGGCGCGGAGATCAACGCTGCGCTGATGAAGTACCGGGTCTATTCCGTGGTGTCGCACGCGCGGCGCAAGCGCAATGGCCGCATCAAGACCGCCTCAAAGCCCGATCCGGCGCCGGATGTCGGCCGCTGAGGCTCCCGCCTCGCGCAAAGCCTGCAGGCCGGTCGACTTCTCGCTCTTGGAGAGCTTTCGGCCATCATCGCCCAGGATCAGCCGGTGATGGTGGTAGACAGGCTGCGGCAGGCCGAGAAGGTCCTGCAGCAGCCGGTGCACCGAGGTCGCCGAGTAGAGGTCACGGCCGCGCACCACGCGGGTGATCCCCTGCTCCGCGTCATCCACCGTCACCGAAAGATGGTAGCTCGAGGGTGCGTCGGAGCGTGACAGGATTACGTCCCCCCAGGCGGCAGGATCGGCGTTGATCGTCGCCTGCCCACCGTCGCCGGTTTCCACCCAGGTCAGTTGCCGGTCGACCGTCGCGAGCGCCTTTTCCATGTCGAGCCGCCAGGCATGCCGCGTCCCGCCGGAAATCCGCTGCTGCCGCTCGTCTTCGCTCCTATGCCGGTCGTCTACGGGATAGAGCGGCGCGCCATCCGGATCGCGCGGCCAGACGCCGCCTTCCTCTTCCGTCGCGGTCACGCGGGCCTTCACCTCGCCACGGGTCATGAAGGCCGGATAGACGAGCCCCCTCTCCCGAAGCCTCTCTAGGGCATTTGCATAGCCGGCAAAATATTGCGATTGTCGGCGCACCGGCATCTCCCATTTCAGGCCGAGCCAGGCGAGGTCGCGGTAGATGGCTGCCTCCAGCTCGGGCGTGCAGCGAGCGAGATCGATGTCCTCGATGCGCAGCAGGAAGCGTCCGCCGCTGTCGCGGGCCATGTCATGGTTGAGGATCGCCGACAGCGCATGGCCGAGGTGCAGGAGCCCGTTCGGGCTCGGGGCAAAACGGAAGACGGGACTTTGACCGGGTGTCGCAGGCATGGTTTCTTCTGGCATGAAATGGAGACAACGGCCACAGGAGAGGCGATGCGGGTGATTCGCGACGAGGAGGATCTGCGCGAGGGGCTGGCGGCGCTGCGGCTTTCCGATCCCCGGCTCGTGCCGGTGATCGAGGTCGCCGGTCCGCTGCCCTTGCGGCTGATGGCGCCGAGCTTTGCGGGGCTCGCGTCCATCATCGTCTCGCAGATGATCTCGAAGGCCAGCGCCGCGGCGATCTGGGTTCGCATCAGCGAGGCGGGGCCGGTCACGGCGGAGGCCTATCTGGCGCATTCGCCGGAGACGGTTTCAACCTTCGGGCTGTCGCGCGCCAAGGCGGCGACGCTCACGCATCTGGCCGACACCGTCTCCCGCTCCGGTCTCGACCTTGACGCCGTCTGCCGGCTGGATGCGGCTGCGGCCATGGCCGAACTCACAGCGCATCCGGGGATCGGCCCATGGACGGCAGAGGTCTATCTGATGTTCTGCGGCGGGCATCCGGATGTCTTTCCCTCCGGTGATGTGGCGCTGCAGGCAGCCCTTGCCGGCGCCTTCCGACTGCCGTCGCGCCCGGCGGCGCGGGAGGTCGTCTTGATGGCAAAAGCCTGGAGCCCATGGCGTTCCGTGGCGGCCAGATTGTTCTGGGCCTATTATTCGGTCAGCCTGCGCAAGGATGCCGCACCGCTTGTCGTCTGAGTATTCGACCGATGCCTGTTAATATGGCTTCACAATTCTGTGGCATCGGACCTAATATAAATCTGCAGATGCCAAATCAAGGAGCAGCCCTTGACGATTGCAGTGTCTCCCCAGTCCTTGCCGGCGCTCGTGCTGAACGCCGATTACAGGCCTTTGAGTTATTACCCCTTGTCGCTCTGGTCATGGCAGGACGCGATCAAGGCCGTCTTCCTCGACCGTGTCAACATCATCGCAGAATACGAACACTCGGTCTCCTCGCCGAGCTTTTCCATGCGTCTGCCAAGCGTCGTCAGTCTCAAGACCTACGTCCAACCGACACGGCACCCGGCCTTTACCCGGTTCAACGTCTTCCTGCGTGACCGGTTCGAGTGCCAGTATTGCGGTGCCCACGACGAACTGACCTTCGATCACGTCATTCCGCGGGCGCACGGCGGCCAGACCACGTGGGAGAATGTCGTTGCCGCCTGTTCCCCCTGCAATCTGCGCAAGGGCAGCAAGCTGCCCAGGCAGGCCAGCATGTTCCCGCACCAGAAGCCCTACCAGCCGACCGTCCAGGACCTTCACAACAACGGCCGGCTCTTCCCGCCGAACTACCTGCATGAAAGCTGGATGGACTATCTCTACTGGGATACCGAACTGCAGCCCTAGGCGCGTTTGTTCGATGCACCGAGGAAGGCGATGGCGGCGAGCACCAGGCTGGCGATGACGTTCCAGCCGGCAAACGACAGGCCGAGTACGCGCAGCGAAGCCTCCGTGCAGGAGGGGCCGTGGAAGGCGTTCAGGTCGTCGAGCAGGCTGCCGGCATTGGTGGCAGTCCCCGTGACGCTGGTGGCGCAGGTCGCCGGGCCTTCCCAGAAACCCCATTCGACGCCGGAGTGATAGACGCCCATGCCGGCGCCGACGAGCATCAGCAGACCGATGACGGCGAGCAGGCTGCGCACGGTCCAGGCCGGAAGCCGGAAGCTTGCCGCCAGGATGGCGGCTATGCCGACCGGGATGCCATAGTAGTAGGGATCGCGCTGCAGAAGGCAGAGGGCGCAGGGAATGTAGCCGCCGATGTGCTGGAATCCGAGCGCGCCGCCGACGGTGGCCACCATGCCCAGGGTCAGCGCCGCCGCATAGGCGGCATAGGTCCGTGAGGCGACGTGGGAAAGAACGCGGGCCATCTGCTTCTCCTGCAAAGGGCGAACGCGCGCCCGGTGCTCCCATAGATCAAACATTGGCCGGCTGTAAACGACGTCGCTTGCCGCGCCGTTTGCTGCGGTGTCTCACCGGGCTGGTTCACACCGTCTCGTATGAGCATGGCGTGGTCGTCTGATGAAGGTGATCGTGGTGCCCCGTGCCGGAATCGAACCAGCACTCCTCTCGGAACCTGATTTTGAGTCAGGCGCGTCTACCAATTCCGCCAACGGGGCACGGATGGTCCGAAAAGCGCTCTATCATGGGGTGCCGTCGGCATGCAAGGCGGAAGTCGGGCATCTTGCCGGCGTGTCTCCAGCTGAGACATGGGATCCAGCTATATTAGATCTTTCTTAATTAATCTGCCCGATCGCGTGTTTCGGCAGAAACCCTCTCGTAATCCCTGCGTTGAATTGACGCACCCGCCGATGATGTGTGGGTTCAAGGAGGAAGTGCCATGCAGAACAGGAAACAGATCATGCTGATCTCCGCCTGCCTCGTCCTGCCCATGATGGGTGGGGCTCATGCGCAGGATCTCGGTGTCTCGGTCGGAGGCGTCAGCGTCGGTGTCGGCACCAGCGACGGGCTGGGCGTCAGTGCCTCGGTCGGCGGTTCCGATGGGGTCAATGCCGATGCCACGGTCGGAGGCAGCAGCGGCCTGGCCGATGCCAATGCTTCGGTCGGTGGTTCGAGCGGTGTCAACGCCGGTGCCAATGTCGGCGGTGGCGGTGGACTCGATACCGGGGTCACCGCCTCGATTGGCGGCTCGAACGGCGTCAATGCGAATGTCGGCGCCGGCATCGGCGGTGGATCGGGCGTCGGTCTCAATGCTGGTGTTGGGATCGGCAGGGCCGGGACCGGCGGACCTGGCACGGGTGGCCCGGGAACGGGTGGTCCGGGTGCCGGTGGTCCAGGGGTCGGTGGCCCCGGAGCCGGCGGGTCCAATCCCGGATTGACGCCCAACCAGCAGCAGGCTTTCAGCACCATGCCGGACGACCAGCGCCAGCGGCTGCTGACCCGTTGCGGCGGTCTCCTCTACAGCAACGCTGATGCCGAACTCAGGAACCTCTGCCGCATGCTGCGGATGACCGCACAGCGCTAGGCGGCGGTTGCCGATGCACATCGGGAGCGGCTGCGGCCGCTCCTTGTGGCTCCCATTCCCCGGTGCTAGCAGAGACGGAGCCCCACGCGAAACCCGTTCATGCTGCTGCCCCTTACCTCATCCTACAACGAGCTTGCCCGCGATTTCGCATGGGAGATCCCTTCGCCTCTCAACATCGGCGAAGCGGTCAGCGACGCCTGGGCTGCAATCGATCCCGCGCGCGTCTGCCTGCAGCACTTCAGTCCCGACGGTCAGCACCTCTCGATGACCTATGACGCACTTTCGACGCGTTCCGGATCGCTCGCCAGCGGGTTTTGCGCGCTCGGCCTTTCCCGCGGAGACCGGATCGCGATCCTGCTGCCGCAGGGGTTCGAGACAGTCACCACGCATGTCGCGATCTACAAGATGGGCGGCATCGCCCTGCCGCTGGCGCTCCTCTTCGGCGAGGAGGCGCTGGCATATCGGCTGAAGGCGGCGGGCGCCGCCGCCATCGTCACCAACGCCTTCGGGTTGAGCCGGCTGCGGGCGATCCTTCCCGCGCTGCCGGACCTCAGGCATGTGATCGTGACGGGAGACGGGGCCGCGTCGCCGGAGTGTCTTGGCTTCGAGGAGCTGATCGACCGGCATTCCCGGCCGTTTCCGGTGGTGGCAACCCTGCCCGAGGATCCGGCGCTGATGATCTTCACCTCCGGCACCACCGGTCCGCCGAAGGCGGCGCTGCATGGCCACCGGGTGCTCGCCGGGCATATCCCGGGCTTCCAGATGGGGCACGACCTGGCGCCGCAGCCGGGCGACCGGATCTGGACGCCCGCCGACTGGGCCTGGGCCGGCGGGTTGCTCAACGTGCTTTTGCCGGCGCTGATGCTCGGCATTCCGGTCGTCTCCTCGCCGCCGCAGAAATTCGATGCCGAAATGGCCTTCCGTATCCTGTCGGAAATGAAGGTCCGCAATGCCTTCATTCCGCCGACGGCGCTCAGGCTTCTGAAATCGGTGCGCGATCCCCGCAATCGCTACGCACTCGACCTCAGGACCATCACCTCGGCCGGCGAGGCGCTGGGCCGCGAGACCTACGAATGGGCGCGGGAGGTGCTCGGCGTCACCGTCAACGAGCTGTTCGGGCAGACGGAATGCAATTTCGTGCTCGGATCCTCGGCAGCCCTCGGTGTCTCGCGCGCCGGTGCCATCGGGAGGGCGGTGCCGGGCCACCGGGTCGCAATCGTCGATGCGGCGGGCGCCGAGCTGCCGATGGGCGAGACCGGCCAGATTGGTATCCTGAGCCCGGATCCGGTGATGTTCCTCGGCTACTGGAACGACCCGGAGGCGACGGCTGCGAAATTTGCCGCCGGCTGGCTGCTGACCGGCGACCTGGGGCGGATGGACGATGGAGGCTATGTCGAATTCGTCGGTCGCGACGACGACGTCATCACCTCCTCAGGCTACCGTATCGGGCCGAGCGAGATCGAGGACTGTCTCTGCGGCCATCCGGCCGTGCAACTCGCGGCCGTCGTCGGCAAGCCGGACGCGTTGCGCACCGAGATCGTCAAGGCCTATGTGGTGCCGGCCGACGGCTACACGCCAGGCCCAGGGCTTGCCGAAGACCTTCGCGCATGGGTGAAGCATCGGCTTTCGATGCATGAATATCCGCGGGAGATCGCCTTTGTCGACGACCTGCCGCTGACCACCAGCGGCAAGGTGATCCGCCGCATCCTGCGGCAGCGCGCCGCGGCGGAGTGAGATCCGTCTTTGACGGCTTCGGCTATTCCGGGCGACGTGCGATGGACAGGATCTTCTGCCGTAGCAGGCGCGCCATGTTGCGGGTGCTGTTGTACATGTGAAGCTGGTTGGCGGCCTGGCGCACGTCCCTGTCGCTGTTGCGGGCAAGGCCTATCACCAGCGTTCCCATTTCCTCCCGTTCCTTCCAGAACCGGCTCATGATCGGATGATCCGGCACGGCGCAGGAGTCCGACCGCAGGATGTTGGCGTCGTCGAGGTGCCATTCGGTCAACCGGACCATCAGCAGCTTGCCGGGCGAGTAACGGGCGAAATCCTCGTCGTAGGCGGTCTTCCAGGTGAAGGCCTCGCCGGCCATCACGAAGACGATCATCGAGGCAATCGCCTTGCCCTCGAACTCGACGGTGTGGACACGCACCGCATCGATTTCCGCCAGATTGGTGATCGCCTCGCGGGCGAAGGCGGAGCGGTAGCGGTCGTTGATCAGCGCGGAGCGCTTGCGACCCTTCCAGCCTTTCGCTTCGAGTGCCAGGAATTCCTCCATCTTCAGGCGTACCGCCTCCGGCTGGCGGGCCACCGCATATTCCAACCGGCCCTTCTTGGCGAGCTGGCGCCACTGGCGGCCGAGATCGCGGTAGTGGTGGGGGGAAATGGCATCCTTCAGATAGGTCTCCGCCGGCTCGGCGCTGTCGAGCATCGGCCGCACCATGGTGTCGGTGAGCGTCACCGGCAGGTCGCGCGAGACGGCGACGGCGCGCATCAGCTGCGCGAAGCGGCCGTTGACGCGGATCTGGGGGATGACCAGGACCGAGGGCAGGCGGGCCTCCGGTTTGGCAAGCGCCTCCAGAAGATTGTCGAGCGTCTCGGCTGCACCCTCGGCATCCACCAGCGGCGTGCCCAGCGGGCCGAAGGGATTGGCCCAGACGCGGATGATCGCCGGTCCCATCGAGAAGCCCGGTTTTTCAACCGTGAACGGCATCAGGAGCCGCATCCGGCTGCGGTCCCCGTGCTCGTCGCGGATCAGCGCAAAGCGGACCTGCTTGTCCTCGACTCGGGGCATGGCGGGTGCCAGCAGGCCGGCGCTGAAGAAGATGTTCGGTTCCATCGCCCGGTTCGTCAGGAACTCTAGCTCCTGCTGCATCTCGTAGCCGAAGGAGGCCGGATAGAGGCAGAGATCCCGGCCTCCCAGGCCGATGGCAATCTGGATGTCGGCGTCGGGGCGGTCGCGCTGCCAGGCGGGCGACGGCGGTTGTGGCCAGCCCGAACCCAGCATGTTTTCGAAGTCAGGGCTGTTGGGTGGTGGAGCCATCGTCATGCAGCCTTGGAATGCGC
Organism: Rhizobium sp. PK7-22; assembly: GCF_056530405.1. Taxonomy (NCBI): domain Bacteria; kingdom Pseudomonadati; phylum Pseudomonadota; class Alphaproteobacteria; order Hyphomicrobiales; family Rhizobiaceae; genus Rhizobium; species Rhizobium sp. PK7-22. Next base: position 313,525 of record NZ_CP096514.1, on the reverse strand, counting down.
GGGTGGTTGGGGACGCAGGAGAGCAAACAGCACGATACCGAGCGTGCGTCGCAGGGCCAGATGCAGAAGCAGCGTCTCGATCATCATGGCGATCGCGGTCGCGATCGCGGCGCCCGTCAGGCCAAAGCGAGGGATGAGGATGATGTTCAGCACGATGCTGGCGGCCAGCACGGCGCCATAGACGAGCACGCAGAGCTTCTGATGCCCGGCCATGCTGAGCAGCACCTCGCCGGGGCCGATCAGGGCCTTGGCCAGGATGCCGGCAAAGAGGATCGGCAGCAGCCAATAGCCTTCCGTGAAGGCCTCGCCGAACAATCCCAGCAACTGCCTGCCGACGAGGAGGAGCGTCAAGCCGATCGCCAGCGCCGGCCAGAAGCTCCAGCGGGCCGCCTGGCCGGCAAAATCCGCCAGGGCCGCCCGGTCACCGGTGGCCAGCAGGATGGAGAAGCGCGGCCCTGCGGCAGCCTTCACGGCGAAGGCGACGAACTGGACCAGCACGATGATCTTGGTGGCGGCGAAATAGATCCCCACCTGGTCGGGCGGCAGGTAGAGACCGACGACCACGACGTCGGCATTGGTCAGCAGGAAGCCGATGCCGTCGATCAGGAAGATCGGCAGCGTGTAGGCCAGCCATTCCGCCGGCGCGAGGCGCAGCCTGCCTTGCCCGTAGGTCTTCCGCAGCCGGCGGCGCAGGCGCACGTATTGCACGAGCGTGGTGAGATAGGTCGCCGCCAGTGCCGACTGCATGGCCGTCACGGCGGTATCGGGCGCGCCCATCCAGACGGCCGCCACCATGAAGACGAGGATCAGGGTGGGACGGGCGAGGAAGGTCGGGCTGAGCGCCGTCACCGTCCAGCCGTTCGCCCGTGCCGTGCCGTCCAGCACGTCGCCGAGTGCAATCATCGGCAGGGTGGCGAGCGCCAGAAACAGCGGCACCAGCCAGTAGCTCTCGAACAGATGCGGGAAGAGTTCCAGGACCAGGAAGCCGATAGCCGCCAGGACGGTCGCGGAGATCATGGCGGAAAGTCGGGCCGTGACGTTGAGGCCACGGGCGGCGGCCAGATCGCCGAGCGCCTCGTGGTGCGGCAGGAAGCGGATGACGGCACTCTGGAAGCCCAGGCAGGACAGGCTGCCGCCGAGGATGACCAGCACCCAGACGAAGGCGAAGATGCCGTATTCGAATTCACCCATCAGCCGCGCCAGGATGATCTGCGACACGAAGGCGATGGCGGCGCTGACGAGGCGGATCGCGAAGGCGGTCAGCGCCTGGCCCTGCGCCCGCGCCGTTTCTCCGTCGTTCGCGAGCGTTCCCGCCAGCCGGTCGCGCCACGGCGCCAGCCGGATGCGCAGCCTCTGGGGCAGGAACCTCTCCGCTGTGTCGATGATCGCCATGATCGGCACGCAATACTCACATCAAACAAAAACGCTGACGCCAGTCTTGCCACGACAGGGTTAACAATCCTTTCGAACCATCGGGTCGACCGTTCATTCTTCCGTTCTCCACAGGGGCCGAAACGACGAATGCCGCCCGGAGGCGGCATTCTGCGCAGTCGCGGCGATCTCAGGAGCGTTGGCTTACGCCTCCTGCTCGAAGGCGCCGTGGCAGTGCTTGTACTTCTTGCCGGAGCCGCAGGGGCAGGCCTCGTTGCGTCCGACGCGACCCCAGGTTTCCGGATTGGTCGGATCGCGATCGTCCGGCGGCACCTGCAGGCCGGAATCATTGCCGCCGGCGAAATCGTCGTCACCTGTGGTGGCGTCGATATGATGGGCTTCCATGACGGGAGGAGTCTCCGGGGGCGGCGAGGCGTCGCGTACCAGTTCCACCCGCATCATTTGGGCCGTCACCGCCTCACGCAGGTTGACCAGCAGCGCCTGGAAGAGCTCGAAGGCCTCCGATTTGTATTCCTGCAGCGGGTCACGCTGGGCATAGCCGCGGAAGCCGACGACGGAGCGCAGGTGATCGAGGTTGACGATATGCTCGCGCCACAGGGTGTCGAGCGTCTGCAGCACGACGGAGCGCTGAACATAGTTCATCACCTCGGCGCCGAAGCGCTCATGGCGGTCGGCGGCGGCCTTGTCGGCTGCCATGGTGATCCGCTCGCGGATGTCTTCCTCGGCGATCCCCTCTTCCGTAACCCACTCCTGGATAGGCAGGTTCAGGTTGAGGAGGCGCTCGACGTCCGTCTTCAGGCCGACTGCATCCCACTGCTCGGCATAGGCCCGCTCTGGGATGTGCTTGGCGACCATAATCTCGATCACCTCGTTGCGCATGTCGGACACGATTTCCTCGAGACCCGCGGCGTCGGCATCCATCAGCTCGATGCGCTGCTCGAAGATGACCTTCCGCTGGTCGTTGGTGACGTCGTCGTATTTCAACAGGTTCTTGCGGATGTCGAAGTTGCGCGCTTCAACCTTCTTCTGGGCGCGTTCCAGGGCCTTGTTGATCCAGGGGTGGACGATCGCCTCGCCCTCCTTGAGGCCGAGCTTCTGCAGCATGCCGTCCATGCGGTCGGTGCCGAAGATGCGCATCAGGTCGTCCTGCAGCGACAGGTAGAACTTCGAGCGGCCGGGGTCGCCCTGGCGTCCGGAACGGCCACGCAACTGGTTGTCGATACGGCGGCTTTCGTGGCGTTCGGTGGCGATCACGTAGAGGCCGCCGGCGGCCAGCGCCCGCTGCTTCAGAACCTTGATCTCGTCGCGGATGACGGCTTCCTTGGAGTCGCGCTCCGGACCCGGCTCCATGCCTTCCAGATCGCGCTCCAGGCGCATGTCGAGGTTGCCGCCGAGCTGGATGTCGGTACCGCGACCGGCCATGTTGGTGGCGATCGTTACCGCGCCGGGAACGCCGGCCTGGCTGACGATATAAGCTTCCTGCTCGTGGTAGCGGGCGTTGAGAACGTGGAAGTTCTCGAAGCCCGACTGGCGCAGCATGGCGGCCAGGAGTTCGGATTTCTCGATCGAGGTGGTGCCGACGAGAACCGGCTGGTCGCGTTCGTGGGCCGCCTTGATCTCGACGATGATCGCCTTGAACTTCTCCTCGAAGGTCCGGTAGACCTCGTCGTCTTCGTCGATACGCTGGATCGGCAGGTTGGTCGGCACTTCGACGACTTCCAGGCCGTAGATGTTGCCGAATTCCTCGGCTTCCGTCGAGGCCGTGCCGGTCATGCCTGCAAGCTTGTCGTACATGCGGAAGTAGTTCTGGAAGGTGATCGACGACAGCGTCTGGTTTTCCGGCTGGATCTTCACCTTTTCCTTGGCTTCCAGCGCCTGGTGCTGGCCTTCGGAATAGCGGCGGCCCGGCATCATGCGGCCGGTGAACTCGTCGATGATGACGATCTCGTCGTTGCGGACGATGTAGTCCTTGTCGCGGTTGAAGAGCTTGTGGGCCTTCAGCGCGTTGTTGATGTGGTGGACGATGGCAACGTTCTCGACGTCGTAGAGACTTTCGCCCTTCAGCAGTCCGGCCTGGCGCAGCAGGTTTTCGAGCTTCTCGGTACCGACCTCGGAGAAGTTCGCGGAGCGCTGCTTCTCGTCGATCTCGTAGTCTTCCTCGCTCAGCAGCGGAATGAAGGCATCGATGGTGGTGTAGAGATCGGAACGGTCGTCGAGCGGCCCGGAGATGATCAGCGGCGTGCGCGCTTCGTCGACGAGGATGGAGTCCACTTCATCGACGATCGCGTAGTTGTGGCCGCGCTGCACCATCTGGCCGCGGTCGAACTTCATGTTGTCGCGCAGATAGTCGAAGCCGAGCTCGTTGTTCGTTGCGTATGTGATGTCGCAGGCGTAGGCCGCGCGGCGCTCGTCGTCGCTGATGCCGTGAACGATGACGCCCGTCGTCATTCCGAGGAAACCGTAGAGGCGGCCCATGGTGGCGGCGTCGCGGCTGGCCAGGTAGTCGTTGACGGTGACGACGTGAATGCCCTTGCCGGAGAGCGCGTTCAGATAGACGGAAAGCGTCGCCACCAGCGTCTTGCCTTCACCGGTCTTCATTTCGGCAATCGATCCGTCGTTGAGGATCATGGCGCCGGTCAGCTGGACGTCGAAGGGACGCATGCCAAGAACCCGGCGCGAGGCCTCGCGAACCACGGCGAAGGCCGGCACGAGGAGATCGTCCAGCGTCTTGCCCGCCGCCAGCTGCTGGCGGAACTCCGCGGTCTTGGCCGCCAGCTCCGCATCGGAGAGCGCCTTGGTCTGATCCTCGAGGGCATTGACAGCCTCCACCGAGGATTTGTAGGAGCGTACACGGCGCTCGTTTGCAGAGCCGAATAGTTTGCGGGCCAAACCGCCAAAGTTGACCATCAGAATGGTCCTTTCCCAACATCTTTACTAAGATTGCGAAGCTGCAGACCGGGTTTTATAGTCCGGTAAACCCCCGCCGCGCCCGGAAACTCTTCTGGACGCAAAGTTGCGTGACAGATAAGAGGGGGGTCGAATGATGTCAACGGTGACGGCCGATACACAAAGGCCACATTCCGATGTTTGTGAAGGCATTCCGGCCGGTTTCAGGCGCTTCTGAGACCGGTGTCCAATCTCGAAAGGTGACTTGATGTTGCGCCACAAATTCCTCGCTTCGGCTGCGCTTGCTGTCGTGGTTTCCTTCAGCGCTCCTGCCTTTGCGCAGGAAGACGCCATTGTCGCCAAGGTCGGCGAAATGGAGATCCGCCAGTCCGAGCTCGATCTTGCCATTGCCAACCTTGACCCGCAGCTGCAGCAGCTTCCCGATGAGCAGAAGCGCGTTGCCGCGCTTTCCGGCGCCATCGACGTAAAGCTGCTTGCCCAGGGTGCCGTCGATGAAGGTATCCGAGATACCGAAGACTTCAAGAAGCGCATGAGCTACATCACCGACCGCGAGCTGCACAATTCCTATTTCCGCACCCATGTGGTGGATGCCGTGACCGATGACGAGGTCAAGGCGCGCTACGAGAAGGAAATCGCGGCTCTTCCGAAGCAGGAAGAGGTCAATGCCCGCCACATCCTGGTGAAGACCGAGGAAGAGGCCAAGGCGGTCATCGCGGAACTCGACGCCGGCAAGGACTTCGCCGAACTTGCCAAGACAACCTCGGAGGACTCCAACAAGTCCGACGGCGGCGACCTCGGCTGGTTTGCCAAGGGCCGCATGGTTCCCGAGTTCGAGGAAGCAGCCTTCGCGCTGGAAAAGGGCACCTACACGAAGACGCCGGTCCAGTCGCAGTTCGGGTTTCACGTCATCAAGCTCGAGGATCGCCGCGACGTTCAGCCGCCGGCCTATGAAGAGGTCGAGCCGCAGATCCGCCAGCTGGTGATGCGCGACAAGTATCTCGCACTGATCGCGGAAGCCAAGACCGAGCAAAAGGTCGAGATCATGGACGAAGCCCTGCGCAAGGGCTATGAGGACGTGAACAAGGCTCTCTGAGCCAGACGCGCTTCAGCAAAGGGCCCGCCGTTCGCGGGCCCTTTGGCTATTCTAGGAAATCTGTCGGTCCGGGTTGTCTCATGTCCACTTCCGTTTCGCCCCTCGCTCCCAAGTCCTATCCCGAAATGCCGGCCTTGCGCGGCGTCCGCATGGCCACTGCCGCGGCCGGCATCAAGTACAAGAACCGGACGGATGTGCTGCTGATGGTCTTCGACCAGCCGGCGGCCGTGGCCGGGGTTTTCACCCGCTCCAAATGCCCCTCTGCCCCCGTCGACTTCTGCCGCGGCAACCTGCCGCAGGGCGCGGCGCGGGCCGTCGTCGTCAATTCGGGCAATGCGAACGCCTTTACGGGCGCCAAGGGTAGAGCTGCGACGGAACTGACGGCGCAGTCGGCGGCCGCTGCCGTGGGATGCTCCGAGGCGCAGGTCTATCTGGCTTCCACCGGCGTCATCGGCGAGCCGCTCGACGCGACAAAGTTTGCCGGCGTACTCGGCGACATGCACACTGGCGCGCAGCCGGACTTCTGGCTCGAGGCCGCCAAGGCCATCATGACCACCGATACCTACCCGAAGGTCGCCACGCGCTCCGCCGAGATCGGCGGCGTGGCGGTGACCATCAACGGCATTGCCAAGGGTGCCGGCATGATCGCGCCCGACATGGCGACCATGCTTTCCTTCGTCGTGACGGATGCCGATATCGACGCTGCCGTGTTGCAGTCTCTCCTGTCGGCCGGCGTCGAACCGACATTCAATTCCATGACGGTCGACAGCGATACCTCGACGTCGGACACGCTGATGCTGTTTGCGACCGGTGCGGCGGCGGCCGACGGGCAGGGCAAGGTGACGTCCGTTGACGATCCGCGGCTCGCCGGCTTTCGGGCCGCGCTGAACGATCTTCTCAAGGATCTTGCGCTGCAGGTGGTGCGAGACGGCGAAGGCGCCCGCAAGATGGTGGAGATCACCGTCACGGGTGCCGAGACCAACCAGGCGGCCAAGCGCATCGCGCTGTCGATCGCCAATTCACCGCTGGTGAAGACGGCGGTTGCCGGTGAAGACGCCAACTGGGGTCGCATCGTCATGGCCGTCGGCAAGGCCGGCGAGATGGCCGACCGGGACCGGCTGGCGATCTGGTTCGGCGACGTGCGCGTGGCCGTCGACGGCGAGCGGGATCCGCATTACTCGGAGGCTGCCGCGACCGCCGTGATGCAGCAGGAAGACATTCCGGTCCGGGTCGATCTCCGGCTCGGCACCGGTTCGGCTACCGTCTGGACCTGCGATCTCACGAAGGAATATGTCGCCATCAACGGCGACTACCGGAGCTGAGGTGACCATGCAGGCAAGCTCCCCCGCCAGCAATCTGCCGCTCGTCCGGCGCCTGGAAGCCGTCGGCTTTCGCGCCTGGCCGGCTGCGACCGTCATCTACGACGGCAGCTGGCAGGTGCGGCTGGCCGGCGGCCACCCTTCCAAACGGCTCAATTGTGTGGTGCCGCTCGACCCCTCGGACTGCCGCGACATGGACCTGCGACTGGAGAAGGCCCGCAAGCGCTTCCAGTCCTATGGCCGGCCGCTGCTGCTGCGGCAGACGCCGCTGGCATCACCGCAGCTGATCGAACACCTTTCTGCTGAGGGCTGGGAGCGGTTCGAGACGGTGAAGGTGATGACCACGGAGCTGGCCGGACTGGCGCTGCCGGATGCCATCGACCATTTGCCGAGCCATGACATCGGCCGTTTTGTCGATGCGAGCCTTTCCGTCACGGGCGAGGATGCGGGGCTGAAGCCGGCGCTGGCGGAGGTGCTGAGCGCCATCAAGCCGCCGAGCGGCCTGTTCGTCATGGAGGAGCCGCCGCATGGTCCCGTGGCGGTCGCTCTTTGCGTGCAGGACAACGATCTTGCCGGCATCATGGAATTTGCCGTGGCCGAGCCCTTTCGCCGGAAAGGGCTCGGGCTCGAGATCCTGACCTCGGCACTCCGCTGGGCGCGCATCAGCGGCGCCCGGGCCGCCTGGCTGCAGGTGCTCGACAGCAATGCTCCGGCGCTTGCGCTCTACCGCAGGTTCGGTTTCCGCGAGGCCTACGAGTACCACTATTGGCGCGAGGTGCAGCGATGACGGTCGAACCCCGGCGCCTGCTCCTGGTGGCGGCCTGCGCACTTGTCGATACGGACGGGCGCATCCTGCTGGCGCAGCGTCCGGAGGGCAAGAGCCTTGCGGGTCTCTGGGAATTTCCGGGCGGCAAGGTGGAGATTGGCGAGACGCCGGAGGAGACCCTGGTCCGCGAGCTGGAGGAAGAGCTCGGCATCGTCACGAAGATCGCCTGCCTGGCGCCGCTGACATTCGCCAGCCACACCTACGACAGCTTCCACCTGCTGATGCCGCTCTACATCTGCCGGCGCTACGAGGGCATTCCCGCCGGGCGCGAGGGACAGGCGATCAAATGGGTGCGCAGCCGCGACCTGCGCTCCTACCCGATGCCGCCGGCGGACGAGCCGCTGATCCCGTTCCTGCAGGACTTGCTTTAATGTCACGCCCGCGGCCCGAATTGGAACGCCGTTAACAGATCGTTTATCCAATTGTCTTAACGTTGTCTTTCACCAAGGCAGTAATTGCGTGACGAGGCTTTGAGATGGACGATGAACTCTGGAAGACCGTGCGTGTCCGCCAGCGGACGTACAGATCCGGCAGGACCGGCGCCCTCAATATTGCACTGCTGTTCGGAACGGCGGCGATCGCACTTTCCCTGATCGTCACGCCGATGCTCGCCGAGAACCGCGACGACCGCAACCTGGCGCATGTGCAGGAGGAGTTCGACCGCATCACGACCGGCTCCATCGCGCCGTCCGGTTCAGACTCGAAACACTACACGATCCGCCGCAGCGTCCTGCAGGAAACCCCCGGCTCCGTCTGCATCATCCAGCCGTATGATGTCGGCAGCCGCTGCTGAGCGGTCACGACCGCAGGGCCCAGCGAAAGGAAATCGAATGCGTCTTCTCCGGTCCCTGTCGCAGTCGAACGAAGGTGCGACGGCGATTGAATATGGCCTCATCGCCGCCATGATCGCCGTTGCGCTGATCGCCGGCGTCGGCGCCTTCTCCGATGCCCTGCTCAACGTGTTCGGCACCGTCGAGGAACGGCTCGATACCGTTACCGACTAGCGATCTCCGTTGTCGGCGTCCTTCGGGACACGCAGCGCATCCGCAAGCCGCATCTTGGCCGATCCCGGCTTCAGCGGCTGCTGCTGGCTTTCGTGCGGCGCCCAGCCGGACGCGTAGATGATCGAGAAGGTTGCCCTGATCCGCCCGTCGGGATCGGAATAGCGCTCCGCATAGAGTTCCGCCGCCCGCAGGAAGAAGCGCCGCCCGACAGGGGTGCGGCTGCGGCCCGTCAGCGGATTGGCCATGCCCATGGCGCGGATGTCGCGCATCAATGCAAAGAGAGAATCGTAGCGGACGGTGTAGGTCTCGACGTCGATGACAGGCAGGGCAAATCCCGCCCGCTGCATCAGGGCGCCGATATCGCGCACATCGGCGAAGGGGATGACACGCGGGCTTGCGCCGCCCGTCATTTCCGCCTCGGCTGCCAGCAGCACGTCGCGCAGTTCGCCGAGTGTCCCGCCGCCGGGGATGGCGGCCATGAACAGGCCGTCCGGCTTCAGGGCACGGCGCACGCGCACCAGCGTTCCGGGCATGTCGTTGACCAGATGCAGCGAGAGCGGCGAGACGACGAGGTTTACGGAGGCTGCATCGAGGGGCACGTCGTCGAGGGGGGCAATCTTGATGCTCACGCCGGGCGATGCGAAACCGGGACTTGTCTCGATGCGTTCGAGACTGCCGACCTTGCCGGTTTCCAGCACCTGACGGGCGACCGTACCGGTGCCGCCGTGCAGTTCGGCGGCGGTGTCGAAGTACCGTTCGACGACGGAAAGCCGCTCGGCGATCTCTTTGGCCGCGATCTCGAGCAGGAAGCCCGCGCCGGTATCGCCGGCGGACACCGCCCGTTCGCGTCGCGCCGTTGCCAGCGCCTGATCGAAAATTATCTCCATCTTGCCTTACGTCCTCAAGAATCTGTTGCGCAAAGGCGCGTCGGCGGTCCTAATGTCAATCCATGGCGGCAGATGACACAGAGACAGCGTCGAAGCCCGTGCTGCGGTTCCCCGCCTGGCTGCGGTGGATCGGCGATCTCGTCTATCCGCCGGTCTGCCCCGCATGTGGGGTGCTGACCGGGCGCCATGCAAGCTTCTGCCCGCGCTGCTGGCGCGAGATCCGTTTCATCGAGCGGCCCTATTGCGAGGTGCTCGGCATCCCTTTCAGCTACGATCCCGGCGACGGCATGGTTTCGGCGGAGGCGATTGCCGAGCCTCCGGTGTTTGATCGGATGCGGAGCGTGGCGATCCACGAGGGACCGGTGCGCCATCTGGTCCATGGCCTGAAGTACCGAGACCGGACGGATCTGGCGCCGATGATGGCGCTCTGGATGCTGCGCGCCTCCGACGGACAGGTGGCGGCCTGCGACGCCATCGTGCCGGTGCCGCTGCATCGCCGGCGGTTCGCCAGCCGCAAGTTCAATCAGTCGGCCGAGCTTGCCCGGCACCTGTCGCGCCAGTCGGGCCAGCCTTTCCTGCCGCGCACGCTGGTTCGGGTCAAGAATACCGCGCGGCAGGTGGGCCTGACGGCGCATGCCCGGGAAGACAATGTCAGGGCCGCCTTCCGGGTCGTGGCCGGACGCGAAACGGACGTCGCCGGCAAGCACATCGTCCTCGTCGACGACGTCTATACGACGGGCGCAACCGTCTCCTCCGCATGCCGGGCCTTGCGCCGGGCGGGTGCGGCGGAGGTCACGGTTTTGACCTTTGCAATGGCGGTGGCCGGGCCTATATGAAGGTCGGAAGACAATGTTTACACGGCATTTCCTGAAGGCCGTGCGCGGAGAGAATTCATGGCAGACGTTACCATCTATACCCGTCAGGGCTGCGGATATTGCTCCCGGGCGAAGTCGCTCCTGTCCTCCAAGGGCGTCGACTTCACCGAGCATGACGCAAGCTATTCGCAGGAATTGCGGCAGGAGATGATCGAAAAGGCCAACGGGCGTTCGACCTTCCCGCAGATCTTCATCAACGGCGAACACGTCGGCGGCTGCGATGAGCTGCATGCGCTCGACCGTTCCGGCAAGCTCGACCCGATGCTCGCCAACTAGGAGACCGACATGGGGTTCAAGGCCGCCGCCATCCAGATGTGCTCTGGCGTCGATCCGCAGAAGAACGCGGCCGACATGGTGCGCCTTGTCCGCGAGGCGGCGGGTCAGGGCGCGGTCTATGTCCAGACGCCGGAGATGACCGGTGCGGTGCAGAAGGACCGCGCGGGGCTGAGGGCGGTGCTGAGGGACGAGGCCGGCGACATCATCGTCGCGACCGCCCGGAGCCTGGCGCAGGAGCTCGGCATCCATGTGCATGTCGGCTCGACCGCCATTGCGCTCGACGACGGCAAGATCGCCAACCGGGGCTTCCTGTTCGGCCCCCATGGCAGCCGCATCTGCACCTATGACAAGATCCACATGTTCGATGTCGATCTCGACAACGGCGAGAGCTGGCGCGAAAGTGCTGCCTACCGCCCCGGCGAGACGGCGCGGGTTGCCGAACTGCCGTTTGCCAAGCTCGGCTTTGCCATCTGCTACGACGTCCGCTTTCCGGCGCTGTTTAGAACCGAAGCGGTGGCCGGCGCCGAGGTGCTGACGGTTCCGGCAGCCTTCACCCGCCAGACCGGCGAGGCGCACTGGGAGGTCCTGCTGCGGGCCCGCGCCATCGAGAACGGCGCCTTCGTCATCGCGGCGGCGCAGGCCGGCGTCCACGAGGACACCCGCGAGACCTACGGGCACTCGATGATCATCGATCCCTGGGGCAAGGTGCTGGCATCGGCCGGCGGCAGCGGCGAGGGAGTGGTGCTGGCCGAAATCGATGTCGATCAGGTCAAGGCCGCTCGGGCCAAGATCCCCAATCTCAAGAACGCCCGCGACTTCACGCTCGACACCGTGGCGGCGGAGGCGGAAGGGGCAGCCGCTTGATCCGCTATTCCCTCGTCTGCGACAACGACCATGCGTTCGAAGGCTGGTTCTCGGAGGGCGCCGATTTCGACCGGCAGGTCGCGGCCGGCTTCCTGACGTGCCCGACCTGCAACTCCGCCGCGGTCTCTAAATCGCTGATGGCGCCGTCGGTCTCGACGGCACGGCGCAAGGACGAGAAGCGGGCGGTGGCCATGGACATGGCGCAGAAGCAGGTGATGGCGAAGCTGCGCGAGGCGGTGACGGCCATCAAGGCCAATGCCGAGGATGTCGGCGAGAAGTTTCCCGAAGAAGCGCGCAAGATCCACTACGGCGAGGCGGACGCCCGCGGCATCATCGGCAAGGCGAGTGTCGAGGAGGTGCGCGCGCTGGTCGACGAAGGCATCGAGGTGGCGCCGCTGCCGGTGCTGCCGGACGATGCGAACTAGCGCTTCGGCAAGCTTATTTCCATTTCAAAGATCCGCCAGCCAAACTCCGGTCCGGCGCTTGTCCTACATTTCCGGCAGAGTGTAGCAGCCAAGGGGGGCAGGGGGACGTTTAGTCGTCCGAAAAGAGAATTGTCTTGTAATCGCGCGCCCCGTGGATGACGCGCAGGATCTCTATCCGTTCCCCACCCATCTCGTAGAAGATCAGATATTGCCCGAATGGCCGCCGGCGAATGACGCGGTCCGATCGATGGGGAAGACGGGCAAATGCCTTGGGACTGTCCGCGAGTTTGAAGCACTTCGCCTGGATCTCATTCACGAAGCTTTCGGCGCGCTCCGGATTGGAGGCTGCAATATACTCACCGATTGCCACGAGGTCCTCGATCGCTTTGCGAGCGAGGACGACCCTCATATCTTTTCGGCCTCCAAGCCGAGCCGCGAGCGAACCTCCGCGAAAGCGTCATCGATCGGCGAGTATCGGCCTGCTTCTATGTCATCGATGCCCGCCTGGAGTGCGGCATCAAGCTTCTGTTGGGCAAGACCGCGTTCCCGGCGTCTGCGGATCAGGTCTTCGACGTAGTCGCTCGGCGAGGCGAAGGATCCGCGCTCCACCTCGTCGCGGACGAAATCCTCGATGTCCGGCTCCAGCGTCACTGTGATTTTTACGGCTTCCGACATGATTTCCATTCCCAACTATGGGGCAGTTTACCACAGCCATCGCCTGCCGCAAAAGCGGCCGTTCACCCCTGCTTCTTCGCCAGCATCATGTAGTTGACGTCCATGTCGGGCGAGAGGTTCCAGCGGTCCTGGAGCGGGTTGTAGAAGACGCCGGTGCGGTGGATGATCTCCATGCCGCCGGCCGTGAGGGGCGCCTCGATCTCCTGCGGCTGGACGAGCTTCTCGTACTGGTGGGTGCCCTTCGGCAGCCAGCGCAGGATGTTCTCGGCGGCGAAGATGGCCAGCGCGCGCGCCTTCAGCGTACGGTTGATGGTGGCGACGAACATCAGGCCGCCGGGCTTCACCATCGAGGCGCAGGTGCGCATGAAGAAATCGACGTCCGCCACGTGCTCGACCACCTCCATGTTGAGGATCACGTCGAACATCTCGCCGGCGTCTGCCAGATGCTCGGCGGTGACGGCGCGGTAATCGACGGTGACGCCGGTTTCGGCCGCATGGGTCTGCGCAATCCGGATGTTCTTTTCCGACGGGTCGGCACCGACCACCGTGGCGCCCATGCGAGCCATTGGCTCGGAGAGAAGGCCGCCGCCGCAACCGATGTCGAGGACGCGCAGGCCGGTAAGCGGCAGGTGGTCCCTGGCATTGCGGCCGAAATTTTCGGAGACGCGGTCGCGGATGTAGGCAAGACGCACCGGGTTGAACTTGTGAAGCGGCTTGAACTTGCCGGTCGGATCCCACCATTCCGCGGCCATGGCGGAGAAACGGTCGACCTCGCTCTGGTCGATGGTTGTCTTGGCAGCATCGGTCATGGGTCATTCCTTCTTCTTGGCGTTTGAAGTCGGATGACGGCGGCTTGAAGTCAAGAGGCTGGTTGCCGCAGCGGACGGCCAGGGCCGGCTGGCAAGCTGCCTGAGCTGCTTTCCTGACGTTTTTCTTGAACTCGCAGCTTCGAGTTCCTGTCTGGCGTGGGTCTGGTAGACCGCGTAGTTGTCGTCCTCCTGGGCGGCGATACAAGCGGGCAATCGCGCGCAGGCGTTTCCGGACATTCCCAGCAGTTGCTGGGCCTGAACGGCACCTCGCGTGTGACGGCTTGGCTGCATCGGACCGGTGCAGGCCTTGTCGCGCCGACACTTGCGGATGCCGCAGAGAATGAAGGGCACATTCAGCTTCGTTGCCACACAACGATGCAGCAGTTCGTGGTGCTGCGTCCGCAGCAGCTCGTATTCCGATGCCATTGCCGTTCTCCCTGTCCAATACCCTTTTTCGTCCCGCAAGCCCCGCCGCCCTGTGATCCTGGTCGATCGGCTGCTCCCGCGTCATCGTCATTGCGGCGCAATTTCGCCAGACAGACTCCGCCCTTGGCGATGTTGATCTTTCAGTTCGGCCGGGACACGTCGTGTGCCTCGAATGAAATTTTTATATGTGACACGCGACGTGCCCCGTTCGGTGTTCTTTGCCAACGCAACTCCGGCTCCTCTGCTTCCGCCCCCGTTGCCGAGGCCGGTTTGTGTGCGACACACGCACGCCCCGCCGTTTGCAGGCGAGAGGGGAGCCACTTTCTGCGCAGCCCTGCAGGACGTGCTTGCATCACGACAAGCCCTGCAGGCACCGGCTCCGCTTCGCCGGCAATGCGGGCCGGTGTAGCCGAGGCGGAACGGCACCAGTCTAGGCGCAGGTCTTGGGGGTGTGGACGAAGGAGGACGAAAATTCGTGCAAGCGGTTGATTTCAAACGAAACAGCTTTTCGAGATGTCCCCGCCTTCAGCGTGCTTGACCAGTTTCGCGAGCTGAGGAACTCTGCGGCGGACAGGGGGACGTGGACATGGGCATGACACCAGAGAGGCTGAAGGCGCTGCTTGCCTTCGAGGCGCTGTCGTCCACTCTTGAGGACTTGGTCAGCGCGCCCGCCGAGGGCCATGTCATGGAGCGGCTGCGGTTCCGGCTTCCCGACGGTCGGCCGGTGCGCGGCCTGCTGACGCGACCGCCTGGGCCAATGCAGAGGCGCCCGGCGATCCTGCATTGCCACGCCCATGGCGGACGCTACGACATCGGCGCGGCAGAACTGCTCGATGGGCGTCCGGCGCTTCTCGATCCGCCTGGTCCGGCGTTGGCGCGCGAGGGCTTCGTGGTGCTGTCGATCGACATGCCGACCTTCGGCGGGCGCGCCGACGAAAAGGAAGACGCCGCCGCGAAGGCGGCGCTTTGGCACGGCAAGACGCTTTTCGGCCGAATGGTGTCTGAACAGGCTGCGGCGCTGAGCTGGCTTTGCAAGCGGCCGGACGTCGATCCCGACCGTATCGCGGTCACCGGGCTGTCGATGGGGGCGACGCTCGCCTATTTCCTGGCGGCCGTCGATCCACGTCCCGCGGCGGTGGCGCATCTCTGCTGCTACGCCGATCTCGCCGCCCTGGTGGACACCGGGGCGCATGACCTTCATGGCCACTATCTGACGGTGCCGGGACTGCTGCGTGAGACCTCGACGGGGGAAATTGTCGGGCTCGTGGCGCCGCGACCGCAGTTGATCTGCGTCGGCGCGGACGATCCGTTGACGCCGCCTGCGGCCGTCGCGACGGCGTTGCAAGCCACCCAGGCTGCCTATGCGGATGCCGCGGCGCAGGCGTCGCTGGTCTTCCTGTCGCAACCGGACGTCGGGCACCGGGAAACCGCGGCCATGCGCCGGGCACTGATTGCCTTCCTGCACAACTATCTTTGAGGAGCGATCGCCTGTGAGCGCGGATGAAGCTTCCCATCGTTCATGGCCCGTTCAGGGCGCATGGGGAACAATGGCACTCGTCAAGCATTGAGCGGATCCAACTGCCGGAAAGGCAGGTTGCATGGGTTTCGCAGGAGGAACACAGGTGAAGACATTTCTGATGAGCGCTGCCGCGGCCTTGTGCGCGCTGGTTGCCGTGCCTTCGATCGCCGATGCGGCGGTGCGCGGATTTTCGACTGCCAACGTCAACATGCGCTCGGGTCCGAGCACCTCCTATCCGGCGGTGACGGTCATTCCGGTGGGCGCACCGGTCACCATCCATGGCTGCATGAGCAGCGTGAACTGGTGCGATGTGGCCTTTTCCGGCGGGCGCGGCTGGGTGTCGGGCAATTATGTCCAAGCTGCCTATCAGCAGCGTCGGGTAAACGTCGGTCCGCGCTACTACCAGCCGCTCGGCATTCCAACGGTAACCTTCCAGGTTGGCAACTACTGGGATCGCCACTACCGGGGCCGGGACTTCTACCGCGACCGTGATCGCTGGGACAGGGGTGGTCGTGGCCCGGATCGGGGCGGTTGGGATCGTGACCGCCGAGACCGGGACCGGGGCGACTGGGACCGCGACCGGGACCGTAGCGACTGGGACCGGGATCGCCGAGACCGGGATCGCGGCGACAGCGGCCGCGATCGGTGGGATGGCGAACGGAGCGACAGACGCGGCGACCCGGCTCAGCTCGGAAGCGGCGAGGTCCGCGTCATCGAACGGCAGGACGGCGGGCTCTGCCCCGTCGGCGACGAGCGCTGCCTGCGCCAGGACTGAACCGCTTTCGCCACGTGCCTGGCACGGGCAACGCGAACTGGCGGGCTCCCATGGAGCCCGCCTCGTCCTGACGCGACGGCTGGAGCCTGTCGTGCCATTGCGCACGCTACCCCTTTTCGATATGAGACCGCCAAATTCCGTTCTCACGACACGGATGTAGACAGACGCTCCCTGGCGGGGCGAACGGGTGGTATTGGTCAGCATGGCTCGCATCGTCATGAAATTCGGCGGCACGTCGGTCGCCAATCTGGAGCGCATTCACAATGTGGCGCGCCATGTGAAACGTGAGGTCGACGCCGGCCACGAGGTGGCGGTGGTCGTCTCGGCAATGTCGGGCAAGACCAACGAGCTTGTCGGCTGGGTGCAGGACATGCCGAAGGTCGCCGGCGCCAATTCTCCCTTCTACGATGCGCGCGAATATGACGCCGTCGTCGCATCCGGGGAGCAGGTCACATCCGGAATCCTGGCGATCGCGCTGCAGTCGATGGGCGTCAATGCCCGATCCTGGCAGGGCTGGCAGATCCCGATCAAGACCGACAACGCGCATGGCGCTGCGCGCATCCAGGAGATCGACGGTAGCGATATCGTGCGCCGGATGGGCGAGGGCCAGGTGGCGGTCGTCGCCGGCTTCCAGGGGATCGGCCCGGACAACCGCATCGCGACGCTCGGGCGCGGCGGCTCCGACACGTCGGCGGTCGCGATCGCTGCCGCCGTCAAGGCCGACCGCTGCGACATCTACACCGATGTCGACGGGGTCTATACCACCGACCCACGGGTCGTGCCGAAGGCGCGGCGGCTGAAGAAGATCTCTTTCGAGGAGATGCTCGAGATGGCGTCGCTCGGGGCAAAGGTCCTGCAGGTGCGGTCGGTCGAGCTTGCCATGGTGCACAAGGTTCGGACCTTCGTGCGCTCCAGTTTCGAGGATCCCGATGCACCGGGCATGGGCGACCTCATCAACCCGCCCGGTACTTTGATTTGCGACGAGGAAGAAATCGTGGAACAGGAAGTCGTCACCGGCATCGCCTATGCCAAGGATGAGGCGCAGATCTCGCTCCGTCGGCTTGCCGACCGTCCGGGGGTTTCGGCAGCAATCTTCGGGCCGCTGGCCGAGGCGCACATCAACGTCGACATGATCGTCCAGAATATCTCCGAGGACGGGTCGCGCACCGACATGACCTTCACGGTGCCGTCCGGCGACGTTCAGAAGGCGCTGAAGGTGCTGGACGACAACAAGGCGACCATCGGCTTCGACGTGGCGCAGAACGAATCAGGCCTCTGCAAGGTCTCGGTGATCGGCATCGGCATGCGCAGCCACGCCGGCGTTGCGGCGCTCGCGTTCAAGGCACTTGCTGAAAAAGGCATCAACATCAAGGCGATCACCACCTCGGAAATCAAGATTTCGATCCTGATCGACGGCGCCTACTCCGAACTCGCGGTTCGGACTTTGCATTCTGCCTACGGTCTCGATAAGAGTTGATCTTGAGCCGACAGGCCATGCCCCGCGGTCGTATCGCAGCGGGCCTGTCGGGTGGGATCGACTTTTTTCGGGAGCATCTATGCCGATGAGAGACCTGTCGGCTGGTCCGCGCGTTCTGCTGCGCCGGCTGCGCGAACTGATGGCGGAACCGCTGGATCCGCAGGAGCGGCTCGACCGCATCGTGCGGCAGATCGCCAGCAACATGGTGGCGGAAGTCTGCTCCGTCTACGTGCTGCGCTCCGACGGGGTGCTGGAGCTCTACGCCACCGAAGGTCTCAATCCGGAAGCCGTCCACCTGTCACAGCTGAAAATGGGGCAGGGACTTGTCGGCACCATTGCGGCCTCGGCGCAATCGCTCAATCTTTCGGACGCCCAGGCTCACCCCGCATTCCGCTATCTGCCTGAAACGGGCGAAGAAATCTATCATTCCTTCCTCGGTGTGCCGATCCTGAGGGCCGGCCGCACTTTGGGCGTGCTCGTCGTCCAGAACAAGACCAGCCGGACCTATCGGGAAGACGAGGTCGAGGCGCTGGAAACCACCGCCATGGTGATCGCCGAGATGATTGCGACCGGGGAACTGAAGAAGATCACCAAGCCGGGGCTCGAGCTCGACCTGACGCGCGCCATCACCATCGCGGGCGACGGTTACAGTGAGGGTATCGGGCTAGGCCACGTGGTGCTGCACGAGCCGCGCGTGGTGGTGACCAATCTGCTCAACGAGGATGCCGACAGCGAGGTGCGGCGACTGGCCGAGGCACTGGGATCGCTGCGCATCTCGATCGACGACATGCTGTCCCGGCGCGACGTGGCAACGGAGGGGGAGCACCGCGAGGTGCTGGAGACCTTCCGGATGTTTGCCCACGACCAAGGCTGGGTCCGGCGCATGGAAGAGGTGATCCACAACGGTCTGACGGCGGAAGCGGCGGTCGAGAAAGTGCAGAGCGACACCAAGGCGCGGATGATGCGGTTGACCGACCCTTACCTGCGCGAACGCATGCATGATTTCGACGACCTCGCCAACCGGCTTTTGCGGCAGCTGACCGGATACAGCGGGCGCGCCATGGGCGAGGGACTGCCGACGGACGCGATCATCTTCGCCCGGGCGATGGGGGCGGCCGAGCTTCTCGACTATCCCCGCGATCACCTGCGCGGCCTGGTGCTGGAGGACGGCGCCGTCACCAGCCATGTGGTCATCGTGGCACGTGCCATGGGGATTCCGGTGGTCGGCCAGGCGGCGGGCGCCGTGGCGCTGGCCGAGAACGGCGACACAGTCATCATCGACGGCGACGACGGGCAGCTGCATCTGCGGCCGATGGCGGACCTGCAGAAGGCCTATGAGGAGAAGGTGCGGCTGAGGGCGCGCCGGCAGGAGCAGTTCCGGGCGCTGCGCGACGTCGAACCGCTGACCAAGGACGGCAAGCGCATCAGCCTGATGATGAACGCCGGACTGATGGTGGACCTGCCGCAGCTGGCTGAATCGGGCGCCGACGGTATCGGGCTGTTTCGCACCGAACTGCAGTTCATGATCGCCTCGACGATGCCGAAGCTCGAGGAGCAGGAGGCCTTCTACCGCAATGTCATCCGCCAGGCCGGCGGGCTGCCGGTGACATTCCGGACGCTCGACATCGGTGGCGACAAGGTGGTGTCCTACTTCAGGAACCACGAGGAAGAGAACCCGGCGCTCGGCTGGCGGGCGATCCGCCTGTCGCTCGACCGGCCCGGGCTGTTGCGCACGCAGCTTAGGGCGCTGCTGCGGGCTTCCGCCGATTCGGAGCTGAAAATGATGCTGCCGATGGTGACCGAGGTGGCCGAGATCCATGCGGTGCGCGAGCTCCTGCAGAAGGAGGTGCAGCATCTTTCGAAATTCGGGCACAGCCTGCCGCGCCGACTGCAGTTCGGCGCCATGCTGGAGGTGCCGGCGCTGATGTGGCAGCTCGACGAGCTGATGGCGGAGGTGGACTTCGTCTCGGTGGGATCGAACGACCTCTTCCAGTTCTCGATGGCCGCCGACCGTGGCAATGCCCGCGTCTCCGACCGGTTCGACATGCTGGGCAAGCCGTTCCTCAGGATCCTGCGCGATATCGTGCGGGCGGCGGAGCGCAACCAGACGGCGCTGACGCTTTGTGGCGAAATGGCCGGCAAGCCGCTCTCGGCCATGGCGCTGCTCGGGATCGGCTTCCGGGCCGTGTCGATGGCGCCGACATCGATCGGTCCGGTCAAGGCGATGCTGCTGTCGCTTGACGTCGACAGACTGGCGGAGGAACTGCATGCGGCACTCGACGACAAGCGCTCGCAGGAGCCGATCCGCACGCTTCTGACCCGCTTTGCGTCAGAACACGGTATAGCCCTCTAAGAAGAACAAGAAAATGGAGTGACATCAGGGTGGCGAAGCTTCCTGTAGACAAGATGCGCGAGCTGGAGCGGCGCTTCGGCGAAATCGAGGCGCGCATGTCCGAAGGTCCGGCGGCGGACGTCTACGTCCGGCTGGCCTCGGAGTATTCGGAACTGCAGCCGGTCGTGGGCAAGATCCGCGAGTACGAGAAGGCGACTGCCGAGGTGACGGATCTGCGGGCGCTGCTCAACGACCGAGCGACCGACCGGGAGATGCGCGAGCTGGCGGAGATGGAGCTGCCGGAGGCGGAGGAGCGGGTCGAGGCGCTGGAGAAGGACATGCAGGTCCTGCTCCTGCCCAAGGACGCCGCCGACGAGAAGAGCGCGATCCTGGAAATCCGCGCCGGCACCGGCGGCAACGAGGCCGCGCTCTTTGCCGGCGACCTGTTTCGCATGTACGAGCGCTACGCGGCGGCCAAGGGCTGGAAGGTCGAGGTGCTGTCGGCCAGCGAGGGAGAGGCCGGGGGCTTTCGTGAAATCATCGCGACCGTCAGCGGGCGCGGCGTGTTCTCCAAGCTGAAGTTCGAATCCGGCGTCCATCGCGTGCAGCGCGTGCCGGATACGGAAACCCAGGGGCGCATCCACACCTCGGCCGCGACGGTGGCGGTGCTGCCGGAGGCCGAGGAAATCGACATCGAGATCCGTCCCGAAGACATCCGCATCGACACTATGCGCGCGTCCGGCGCCGGCGGCCAGCACGTCAACACTACCGATTCCGCGGTACGCATCACCCACCTGCCGACCGGCCTGATGGTCACCAGTTCAGAGAAATCGCAGCACCAGAACCGTGCCAAGGCGATGCAGGTGCTGCGCTCGCGACTCTACGACATCGAGCGGCAGAAGGTCGACAGCGAGCGCTCTGCCGACCGCAAGAGCCAGGTGGGTTCGGGCGACCGTTCCGAGCGCATCCGCACCTACAACTTTCCGCAGGGACGGGTGACGGACCACCGCATCAACCTGACGCTCTACAAGCTCGACCGGATGATGATGGGGGAGATCGACGAGGTGGTGGACGCCTTGATCTCCGACTATCAGGCCGGGCAGCTGGCGCAACTGGGCGAGAAGAGAGGGTGACGTCGCTCGAGGCTGCCGTGGCGGGCGCGCGGGCGAAGTTTGCCGCAGCCGGCCTGCCGGATGCCGCAATCGAGGCACGTCTGCTGATCGGCGGCCTGATGGGGCTGACCAGTACGCAGGTGTTTGCCGGCGGCGATCGGGTGCTGACGGCGGCGGAGGCCGCGGTCATTGGGGACGCGGTCGCGCGACGCCTGAAGCGCGAGCCGGTGCACCGGATCCTGGGGGAACGGGACTTCCACGGCATGACCCTCAGGCTTTCAGCGGAGACGCTGGAGCCGCGGCCGGACACGGAAATGCTGGTCGAGACGGTGCTGATGCATGTGAGGCGGATTGTCGCAGCCAAGGGCGTGGCCCGCGTGCTTGATTTGGGAACCGGAACGGGTGCCATCCTGCTGGCTCTCCTGAAGGAGTGCCCTGCCGCACAGGGCGTTGGCTCCGATGTTTCCGAGGACGCCCTGCGCACGGCCCGCGACAATGCGGAGCGGCTGGGGCTCGGCGACAGGTTTCAGGCAGTGCGCAGCGACTGGTTTGCGGACATCCCCGGACGGTTCGACATAATCGTGTCAAACCCGCCCTATATCAGGGCAGATGTCATTCCAGCGCTGGAGCCGGAGGTGCGGGATTTCGATCCCCCCAGGGCTCTCGACGGCGGACCTGACGGGCTTGATGCCTACCGCGCGATTGCAGCCGGCGCCGGTGCGGCGCTCCAGGCCGACGGCATTCTCGGCGTCGAGATCGGCTTCGACCAGAAGGACAGCGTCACGGAAATCTTCATTGCCGCGGGCTTCGTGCTCCGGCAGGCGGTCCGCGACTATGGGGATAACGACCGCGTCCTCATCTTTGCTCCCGAAAAGCCAGGTCCCTGATTTTGCACGGCGAAAGAAAAGGCTTGGATTTACTTGGGAAGCGCGATAGCTTGCGGCCACGCACTGGGCGGCTGGGAATGAACGGAGATTCGTTCGGGTTTAAGTCAACCTTGAGACCGGCTCTATTACAGAGTTTCGAAGGTTGAATATTTCCTGGTGCGTGAATCAGTTAATTTGACTTTCACAAGCGGCAGGCGACCTTGTTTCGTCCTGTCCGTGGCGCGCGAAGTCCTGGTCTGGCATGAGCCAGCATGGCCGCGTGGTCCCTTATCAGCGGAAAACAGAAAATTCAGGTGAACGATCTATGAGGCCAGGACAGCAGAACAAGCGCGGTCGAGGGCGCGGCGGCTCCAGCAACAACAGCGGCGGCGGCAACAACAACAACTTCAACCGCAAGGGCGGCAACCCGCTTACCCGCACTTACGACAGCTCCGGCCCAGACGTGAAAATCCGTGGTACGGCTCAGCACATTGCCGAGAAATACTCGACACTTGCCCGCGATTCCCACAGTGCCGGCGATCGGGTCATGGCGGAAAACTACCTGCAGCACGCCGAGCACTACAATCGGATCATCGCCACTGCCCAGGCGCAGATGCAGGAACGGTCCCAGCGCGACGAGCGCGGTGACTACCAGGATCGCGACGGCCAGGACGGCGACGACAACGACAACAACGATATGGACGACGACGGCAACGGCCGGTCGCAGTATCCCCACGAACCCCAGCAGCAGCCGCAGCCGCAGCAACAGCCGCCGCAGCCTCGCCGGGAGCAGCAGCCGCGCCGCGAACCACGCCGTGAGCAGGCGCCTGTCGCCGCCGCAGTCGAGGCACCAGTGGTCGATGGTTCAGGCCCGCAGCCTGTAATCGAAGGCACGCCGGCCGAAGTTGCAGCCGAAGAAGGAACGGGCGAAGCGCGTCAGCCGCGCCGCCGCAATGCCGGCAACCGGCCGCGCCGGACCCGTCGCGGCGAAGGTGACGCACCTTCCGAAGGCGGCGCCGACGATGGCCAGCCTGCCATGGCGGACGTCGCCAGCGAGTAAGCCAGCCCAAAAGCTGTGATTTGAACGAGAACTCCGGTCGAAAGGCCGGAGTTTTTCTTTTCCGGGGAGTGTGGGCGAGGTGAAACGGGGCGATCACATTCGGGCCGCTCCCTTTCGGGGCGGGATGCCACCTGCCCGATACAGTTCAGCCCATGCGGTACTGTATATTGCAGCGGCCATGCACCGGCGATTTCTCCACATGGGCGCGGACGCCGAAGACGGTTTGCAGCAGGTTCTCAGTCAGCACCGCCTCCAATGTCCCGACTGCGACGACACGGCCTTCCTGCAGCACCGCTAGCCTGTCGCAGAACATGGCCGCGAGATTGAGGTCATGCAATGCGACGATGCAGGTGATGCCGAGCTTGGAGACCAGCGAGAGGATCTCGAGCTGGTGCTGGATATCAAGGTGATTGGTCGGCTCGTCCAGGATCAATTCGTCCGGCTCCTGGGCGAGTGCCCGGGCAAGATGGACACGCTGCCGCTCGCCGCCGGAAAGTGTCTGCCAGAGCCGGCCGGCGCGCTCCTGCATGTCGACCCGTTGGAGTGCCTGCGTGACGGCCGCCTCGTCCTGCGTCGTCCAGGGGGTGAGAAAACCGCGGTGCGGGGTGCGGCCGAGCTGGACCACGTTGCGCACCGTCATCTGCGTGTCCGTCTCCGACTGCTGTTCGACCAGCGCGATGCGCCGGGCGAGCGAACCGCGGGCAATTGACGAGAGATCGTCGTCTCCCAGACGGATGACGCCGCTTTTGATCTTTCGTAAGCGACAGATCAGCCGCAGCATGCTGGATTTCCCGGATCCGTTGGGTCCGAGCAGGCCGAGCACCTTGCCCTTTTCCGCATGAAGGCTGACGCCGTCGACGATGAGGGTGTCGCCGGCGGCAAAGCTCACGTCATCAAGGGTAATGCTCATGCTGTCTTCCTCGCCCGGTAGAGGATCAGCGCGAAGGCCGGAGCGCCGAAGAGCGCCGTGACGACGCCGATCGGCAGGATCTGCTGGGGGATGATGATGCGTGACATGATATCGGCGGCGACCATGAAGATGGCACCGAAAAGGGCGGCGACCGGCAGCAGGCGCGCATGGCCCGGCCCGATCAGGAAACGGGCGGCATGGGGAACGACGAGGCCGACGAAGCCGATCGACCCGACCATGCTGACGACGCAGGCCGTCATGGCGGCGGTGGTGCCGAGCAGCACGACCTGCACCCGCCGGACGGAGACGCCGAGGGCGGCGGCGGCATCGGTGCCGAAGGCAAAGGCATCCAGCGCCCGCACATGCGCGAGGCACACCAGAAGGCCGATGAGCGCGACGGGAGCCGATAGATAGACGTCCGGCCAGCGCACGCCGCTCAGTGATCCGAGCAGCCAGAACAGGACGCCGCGCGCCTGTTCGGCATTGGCGGAGGTGGTGACAATATAGGAGGTCAGTGCACTGAAGAGCTGCGATCCGGCGACGCCGCAGAGAATGACGCGCTCGCTAGTGCCGCCGACGCCCGCCGCCAGGATGCCGACCAGGAGGAAGGCGATGGCCGCACCGATAAAGGCGCCGCCGGAGAGGCTGAGCACGCCTGAGCCCAACCCGAGGATGGTGACGCAGACGGCGCCGGTGGATGCGCCGGCGGAGATGCCGAGCACATAGGGTTCCGCGAGCGGATTGCGCAGCAGCGCCTGCAGCACCGCGCCGCAGAGCGCCAGCGAGGCGCCGGCGCTGGCGGCGACCAGCGCGCGGCTGAAGCGATAGTCCCAGACGATCCCCTGGTGGATGCGGCTGAGTTCGAAGCCAGCGTCAAAAAGCCGGTTGGCGACGGCCTTTGCGGTCGTGGCGAGCGGGATGGCGATCTCGCCGATTGAGACGGCGAGGCTCACCATCAGGGCGAGAAGCAGAAGGCCGACCGCGGCAAGCGCGAAAAGCGACCACCGTGGCGAACGCGCGGGAAAAGCCAGGCTCACCGTGCAAGACCGAAGGTCTTGATGCCGTCCGCCAGGAGCTCGATGCCGTCGACCGTGCGGATCGTCGGGTTCATCGACTGCGCGTCCATCATGACGAAGCGCCTGTTCCTGACGGCGTCCAGCTCCTGCGTGACCGGATCGTTCTCCAGGAAGTCGATCTTCACCTCCGGATTGTCGGCGGCATAGCGGCGACGATCCATGGTGGCGATGACGATCACGGAAGGATCGGCGTCAGCGATCGTCTCCCAGCCGACGAGCGGCCATTCTTCCTCGGTGTCGACGACATTGCGGGCACCAAGCGTCTTGAGGATGTAAGCGGGCGCTCCGTTCCTGCCGGCGATGAAGGCGTCGCCGTCGACTTCCTTGCTGGAGAACCAGAAGACGACGGGCAGGTTCTTGCCGGATGCGCCGGCAACGGAGGCGATCGCTGCCGTTTCCCGCTGTTTCAGATCGGCGATCAGGGCGTCGCCGCGTTCCGTCACGTCGAAGATCTCGGCGAGCTCGGCAATCTGCTGGTAGACCAGGTCCATGGTGAAGAGCTGCCCGCGAACGCCGTCGCCACCGTTGGTATTAACCTTGGCGACGCAGTCGGCCGGCGCGACATAGGTGTCGATGCCCAGTTGCGCAAACTGCTCGCGCTTGCCGACGGAGCCCTGCGCGCCGACGTGCCATTCAAATTCGGCCGTGACCAGATCCGGCTCCTGCCCGACGACGGATTCAAAGCTCGGATCATTGTCGGCCAGCCGCTCGATGCCGCGATTGACCTCGGCGTATTGCGGCAGCACCGGACCGACCCAGACGGCGGTGCCGACGAGCTTGTCGGCAAGACCGAGGGAGAAGAGGATTTCGGTCATTCCCTGACCGATCGAGACCACCCGCGAAGGCGGTTTGTCGAAGGTGACCTCCTGACCGCAGTTGCTAATCGTCAAGGGGTAGGCGGTGGCTGCAAGAGAGGGCGTGGCGAGGCCGGCAAGGCCGAGCGAAAGCGTGAGGCTGGCAACAAGCTTGTGCATGAAATCATCTCGATCAGGAGGAAAGGAGGCGAATGCCGCGGTTCAGACGGCATCGGCGGCGCGGCCGCGGGCGGAAAACCGGTCGAGACGGAGGGGTGGTGCCTGGGGGCAAAGGTGCAGGTCGGTCATATCTGTTCCCTTGCCGGGCATCCCCGCCCGGCCGACTGAGTGGTGTTCGATGGCAGGTCTCCTGGCTCACGGATATCCGCCCTTCATCTGCCTTCCCGGGAAAACCCAGTGGCATGGCGCCTTGCGACGCCCGAGGATGAGTGGCAATCCGCTTACAGTTGCGGGGGCAGCCACGGTCTCGGCACCTCTTCGGGCCTCACCGTGTTCCCTATTAATCCCCTTCGAGTCACCGTCGGGGAACCATCGCAATCAGCTAAACGTGAAGCGGGCCTCATGGTCAAGCCCGATGGAGCGGTGTGGGTTTGGGCGAGGAAGGCAGTAATTCGTCATTGCGCCGTCTCCAAAGCGATATGTAATAACATTACTTATAGCCAAGAATTGGGCATGTCCAGATGCTGTCTGAACAGGAGGCTCCGGTCGCGTCGCCGAGGGTGCGCCGAAGCCTCGATCTTCAGGTCGTTCGCTTGCCCTTGAGGTGCGTATAAGCCCAGTCAAGCGTCAGCATGACGATGAGCGACAGGCCGACCAGCGGAAACAACAACCCGCCGATGACCAGGATCGCCAACAGGCCACGGAAGACCCGCCGGTCGGAGGGCATGGGCGGGACGCCGAGAGAGACCCGGCGGGTCGACGTTTCCACCACATGACGCCGGCCGAGACGGCGAGCAGAACGATGGCGGCACAGGCGATCGCGAGCACGATCTGGTTGGCGAGGCCGAATTCCTGGCCCATGTGGACGTTGATGCCCCATTCCAGCCATTTGCCGAGCGGACCGTATTCCCTGAAGCTCATGTCGATCAGAGGCTCGCCGGAATACTGGTCGAGATGCACGACACGCTGCTGCGAAAGATCGTCGGGATAGACCGAGCCGGTGAAGACGCCGGTCGGCGTGGTCGGGATGTTGACGGCATAGCCGGGATGCAGACCCAGCCGCTCCAAGGTCTGGACCGCCTGATCGAGGCCGATGGTCCCCGCGCCCTGCGGGTGTTCCGGCGACTGCGGAACCTGTGCCTGCTCCATGGACCAGGAGGTCTTGGCGACATGGTCGAGATGTTCGTCCGACATGGGAACGGCCACCCGCACGCCGACCGGATAACCGAAGTTGCTGCCGTTCGCCCACTCGTTGACCTTGGCGCCCCAGACGCTCGACCAGGGCATCCCGGTGACGGCGAGAAACACGATGAAGACACCGACGAAGATGCCGGTGACCGCATGCATGTCGCGCCAGAAGACACGGCGTCTGGGCGTGCCCCGGACGCTGAGGACGCCGCCGGTCCGGTTCCTTGGCCACCAGAGGTAGATGCCGGTCCCGACGAGCAGGATTGACCAGCCGGCGGCGATCTCGATCAGCCAGCGGGTGGCGGTGCCGAAGTATTTCAGGCTGTGGAGAGTGCGGACGGTCCACATCACCGTGCCCCGGTCCGGCAGGGAGCCCAGCACCTGGCCGCCATAGGGATCGACATAGACGGCAAGCTTGCCCTGGTCCGCCGTGTTCACCGTGATTTCGGCGGAGGCGTCGGGCGTGGCGGGATCGGTGAACTTCAGGGCGGTGCCTGGAAAGGCTGCCGTGGCTGCCGCGACCATGGCCGCCGGCGAGGCCATGCCGGCGTCCTGGCGGATCTCCACCCGCAGCAGATCGGCATGAATGACGGCGTCGAGTTCGTCGCGGAAGAGATAGAGCGCGCCCGTGACGGCGAGCGTGATCATGAAGGGCAGCACCAGCAGGCCGGCGTAGAAGTGCCAGCGCCAGACGGCGCGATAGAGGTCGGATGGGGATCGCACGGCAGCGCCGGTGCTCTCCCGCCCGAGGGTGATGTCGGACATAGGTCGTCTCCTGGGATGTCATCATTGCGGGACCGGCCGATGGCCGGTTGACGTCAGGAGATGGGAGGTGCGCGCGGTTGCGGCAGCAAGCCCCGCAGCGCCACGACGACATCCTGCGGAGCCGCGAAGGATGCGGTGTAGAGCTGGTAGACATTGCGCAGGCCGAGGAAGGCCGTGCCGGGAAGGATCGCCACCGGCGTCGTTGCGGTCAGGCGGCAAAGCGAAGCGCAGGGGCAATCGGCTGCCCCCTTCGAGGAACCGTCGCCGCCGAATGGCAGGTCGCCGGCCATCGTGCCGTCGGAGACACAGATGATGTGCAGCGGATCCATGGCCGAGGCCGCCATGGCGCTTCGCGTCACGGCGCCGACGAAGCCCTGCAGCAACAGGAGATAGGCGGCGAGCACTGCCATGGCAGTGGCCGAAGTCCGGTCTCCGATCACGCGGCGCAGCATCTTCATCAGGGCTGGATGGCACAGGATTGCCGCAATGTCACCCTGGCTGATTATGGGGATGATTCTGGGGCTGATCTGGGGCTGATCAATGGAAGGACGATCCGCCCGCGACCGATCTGACGTGAATGCCGGCGTTCGCCTGTCCGGTGATGTCGGATCTGCAGGCTGGCGGCAGGCGCTGCCAAATCCTTCAACGGCTTCTTTAAATGCGCAAAATCGCCTCCCATATCTGGATCGACGCCGAAAGTTTCGGCAGACGGGCTCGCCTATTGAGGGAGCTCAATCTCAATCATCGTTGCGTGCCGTATACTGGGCGAAACGATCCGTGGAGGTTTGACATGAACATCGAGAAATATTCGGAACGGGTGCGCGGTTTCCTGCAGTCGGCCCAGAGCAAGGCCTTGTCTGACGGGCATCAGCAGTTCACGCCGGAGCATGTGCTGAAGGTGCTGCTCGACGACGACCAGGGCATGGCCGCGGCACTGATCGAACGCGCTGGCGGCGATGCCAAGGCGGCCCGCATCGCCAACGACGCAGCCCTTGCAAAACTGCCCAAGGTGTCCGGCGGCGAGGGGCAGATCTATCTGTCGCAGCCGCTTGCGAAGGTGTTCTCCACCGCCGAAGAGGCGGCCAAGAAGGCAGGCGACAGTTTCGTCACCGTCGAGCGGCTTCTGCTGGCGCTGGTGATCGAGACGAGCGCCTCGACGGCGGCGACCTTGAAGAAGGCGGGGCTCACGGCGAATGCCCTCAACCAGGCGATCAATGACCTGCGCAAGGGTCGCACGGCCGACAGCGCCAATGCCGAGCAGGGTTTCGACGCGCTGAAGAAATATGCCC
Source organism: Rhizobium sp. PK7-22 (assembly GCF_056530405.1). Taxonomy (NCBI): domain Bacteria; kingdom Pseudomonadati; phylum Pseudomonadota; class Alphaproteobacteria; order Hyphomicrobiales; family Rhizobiaceae; genus Rhizobium; species Rhizobium sp. PK7-22. Next base: position 284,404 of record NZ_CP096514.1, on the reverse strand, counting down.
GCGACCTGACGGCGGAAGCCCGCGAAGGCCGGCTCGATCCGGTGATCGGCCGCGACGACGAGATCCGCCGGACGATCCAGGTGCTGTCGCGCCGCACCAAGAACAATCCGGTGCTGATCGGCGAGCCCGGCGTCGGCAAGACGGCGATCGCGGAAGGCCTGGCGCTGCGCATCGTCAATGGAGACGTGCCGGAGAGCCTGAAGGACAAGCGGCTGATGGCGCTCGACATGGGCTCGCTGATTGCGGGTGCCAAATACCGCGGCGAGTTCGAGGAGCGCCTGAAGGCGGTGCTGAACGAGGTCCAGTCCGAAAACGGCGAGATCATCCTGTTCATCGACGAGATGCACACGCTGGTCGGGGCCGGCAAGGCGGATGGGGCGATGGATGCTTCCAACCTCCTGAAGCCGGCGCTTGCCCGCGGTGAATTGCATTGCGTCGGCGCCACCACGCTCGACGAATACCGCAAGCACGTGGAGAAGGATGCAGCGCTTGCCCGCCGGTTCCAGCCGGTCATGGTCAACGAGCCGACGGTCGAGGACACCATCTCGATCCTGCGCGGCTTGAAGGAGAAGTACGAGCAGCACCACAAGGTGCGGATCTCCGATTCCGCTTTGGTGGCGGCCGCCATGCTGTCCAACCGCTATATCACCGACCGCTTCCTGCCCGACAAGGCTATCGACCTGATGGACGAGGCCGCCTCGCGGCTGAGGATGCAGGTGGATTCCAAGCCCGAGGAACTCGACGAGCTTGACCGGCGGATCATGCAGCTGAAGATCGAGCGCGAGGCGCTGAAGAAGGAAACCGACGTGGCGTCCGGCGACCGGCTGAACCGGCTGGAGACCGAACTCGCCTCGCTCGAGGAAGAAGCCGGGGCGCTGACGGCCCGCTGGCAGGCGGAGAAGCAGAAGCTCGGGCTTGCCGCCGATCTGAAGGGACAGCTTGACGAGGCCCGCAACGAACTGGCGATCGCGCAGCGCAAGGGCGAGTTCCAGCGCGCCGGCGAACTTGCCTATGGCGTCATCCCCGGCCTGGAGAAGGAGCTCGCCGCGGCGGAAGCCCAGGACACGAGCGTCAATGCCATGGTCCAGGAGGTCGTCAGCCCGGACAATATCGCCCATATCGTCTCCCGCTGGACCGGCATTCCGGTCGACCGGATGCTGGAGGGCGAGCGCGACAAGCTGCTTCGGATGGAAGACGAACTCGCCAAGTCCGTGGTCGGCCAGGGCGATGCCGTCCAGGCGGTGTCGCGGGCCGTGCGCCGCTCGCGCGCCGGCCTGCAGGATCCGAACCGGCCGATCGGCTCGTTCATCTTCCTCGGGCCCACGGGCGTCGGCAAGACGGAGCTGACGAAGTCGCTCGCCCGCTTCCTGTTCGACGACGAGACGGCGATGGTGCGCCTCGACATGTCGGAATACATGGAGAAGCATTCGGTCGCCCGGCTGATCGGTGCGCCTCCCGGCTACGTCGGCTACGAGGAAGGCGGCGCGCTGACGGAAGCGGTGCGGCGCAAGCCCTATCAGGTGGTGCTCTTCGACGAGATCGAGAAGGCGCATCCGGATGTCTTCAACGTGCTCCTGCAGGTGCTCGACGACGGGCGGCTGACGGACGGCCAGGGCCGGACGGTGGACTTCAAGAACACGATCATCATCATGACCTCCAACCTCGGGGCGGATTATCTCACCGCACTCGGCGAACACGAGGATGTGGACAGCGTCCGCGACCAGGTGATGGATGTGGTCAAAGCCTCCTTCCGCCCGGAATTCCTCAACCGCGTCGACGATATCATTCTCTTCCACCGCCTGGCGCGCAACGAGATGGGAACGATCGTCGACATCCAGATGAAACGGCTGGTGTCGCTCTTGGCCGAGCGCAAGATCGCCATCACGCTCAACCCGGACGCCCGCGAGTGGCTGGCAGCCAAGGGCTACGATCCGGTCTATGGGGCGCGGCCGCTGAAGCGGGTGATCCAGAAGTTCGTGCAGGATCCGCTGGCCGAGCAGATCCTAGGCGGGCAGATCCCGGACGAATCGGCAGTGGCGGTCGACGCCGGCACCGATCGCCTGCTCTTCCGCGTCACGCGGCCAGTCCGCGAAGCGGTGTAAAAGGTCGGGTCCGCGAAGCGGCGTAAAAGGTCAGGTCCGCGAAGCGGCGTAGCCACGCAGCGCACGACGAAGATGGCGGCCTCTGGGGCCGCCATTTTTTTCCATCTAGATCAGTCCTGTCGTGGGATCAGCGGCTGGCGACTTCCGCCGGGTCGCCGCCGGTGCCAAGCAGCGCATCGATGCGGCTGCGCTCGTCCTTGAAGCGGGCAAGATCCTCGCCGGCCAGCGACTTGCCGCCGGGCAGGCGGATCTTCATCGGATCCACCTTGGTGCCATTGACGATCAGCTCGTAGTGCAGATGGGCTCCGGTCGAGAGGCCGGTGGAGCCGACGTAGCCGATCACCTGACCCTGGGTCACCTTGGCGCCCGGCTTGACGCCCTTGGCGATGGCGCTCTGGTGGTTGTAGGAGGACTCGTAGCCATTGGCGTGGCGGATGATCGTCTGGTTGCCATAGCCGGACGACCATCCGGCCGATTCGACGGTGCCATTGCCCGAGGCGATGATCGGCGTGCCGCGGGGGGCGGCCCAATCGGTGCCGGTGTGCATGCGCGAAAAGCCGAGGATTGGATGGCGGCGCATGCCAAAGCCCGAGGTCATGCGGCCGTTGGGCACCGGATTGCGCAGCAGGAACTGGCGGATGCTCTTGCCTTCGCCGTCGAAATAATCGATCGAACCGTCGTCGGGATCCTGGAAGCGATAGAAGCGAGTGGTCGTGTCGCCGAAATGGGCGTTGACATAGAGAAGCTCCGACTGATCCGTCGCCTGGCCGCTCTTGTCCATGACGGAGAAGAAGGCCTCGATCGTGTCGGTGGGTTTCAGCTGCGCCTGCAGATCGACGCTGCTGGCGAGCAGCTTGACCAGCAGTCCGGTCATCTCGCTGGTCATGCCATAGGAGAGGGAGGCCCGGTAGATGCCGTCATAGACGCGCGGCAGGTCACGACCCGCGGTCACCTGCGGCGGCTGATCGCTGAATGCGCCGGCGACGGCGTCGAGGAGCGGCGGCGCCTCGGCGTCGACGATGCGGCCGTGGTCGTTCAGCGCGATCGTCACCTCGTGCTGTCCGCGGCGATACACCGAAGCGCGCACGACGAGAACCATGTCGCCCTGCTGCAGCACGCCGATGCGCAGCACGTCACCCGGGTTGAGCGTCGGTTCCTTCATCCGGTTGCCGAGATGGCCGGCGATTTCCTCGGCCTTGCCGTCCGGATAGCCGACATCGGTGAGAGCGGTCCTGACGTCCTTCTCGGTACGGATCGGGATGACGTCATCGGCATAGTCGCGCGTCTTCGGCGTCACCGGCTCTGCCGGCGTCACCGTCATGTTCTGCTCGACGATGCGGGCCGCAAGGCCTGCCGTAAGGTCGAGTTCGTCCTCGTGGGAAGAGAAGCGGCGCGGGTCGACATAATAGAGAGCCGACAGCTGGGTGTCGCCGTCGGTCAGGACGGACCCGTTGCTGCGGACGTTTTCCTCCACCTCGTCCAGCGTCATGGCGGCGGCAAAGGGGTAGGTCGCGCCTTTCTTGGGGAAGGGCAGGGCCCGCAGGCTGACTTCGGATTCGACCTCGGAGCCGTAGATGATGGCCGTGCTGCCGGGGGCCGGATCCGGGCCCTCGCTGGAGGCGAAGATCGTCAGCGGGTCGAAGGCCGGATAATCCTCCTGGGCCACATGGTTGGCCGCGAGGTTCATCTTGACGTGCGCGAAGGGTCGGCGGCGGATCACTTCGCGCTGGCCTTCCTGGACGACGGTGGAAACCTCCATGACCTTGCGGTCGGTCGGCATCGCGACGATGTTGCCGCCAAGCAGCCGGTTGCCGCGGGTGACGCTGTCGGCATCGGCCTCGAGCGGCAGGGCGACCGAGGCTTCCGCCGGGATCGCCAGCTGCTGGCGTCCGTCGAGGGCGGCAAACAGGGCAACACCCATCAAGATGGAAGAGGTGATGCCGGTCAGAAAGGTGCCCGAAAGCCAACGCAGCGAAATCTCGCGGCGATCCGGTGCGCGCCGACCGTCGGCCAGAAGCGGCGGTTCGTTGCCGAGCGTTCGGATCATGCTGCGGGCGCTGATCATGCCTGTCCTGACGGTCCCCTCTGCTCCTCTGCGCTCGCCCGGAAGTGTGGCGGCGGGAGCTTGGCTGAAACATGTGCCCCTTCTGCCAGTCAGTGTCAAATCGGGGCAGCGATGCGTTCCCTCTATAAGAAGCGCATCGCCTGGCCCGGCTTAGACAGCAGAATTGTGAAGATATGGCGGCGGCAGCAGAGGAGCCTCGCATTGCAGGCGGCGGACCGGGGTTTTTGGCGTCGATCC
>NZ_CP096514.1:0-277500 GCF_056530405.1 Rhizobium sp. PK7-22 | reverse complement strand
CTGCCTGCGGACGGCGCGGCCAACGATGGCCGACGACCTCTGGTCTGTATGGGTGGCTTGCTCGAGGTTGAGTATGGCAGCCATACAGCGCGGGTGCGCGTCGCCAAGAGTTTGGCGCCCCTGTGGAGCGCCTGCGGCGCGTGAGCACAAAAATTGTCTTCTGAAGAAAAACAAGTTTGCACGACGCAATTTGCGTTTGTGCCTGTTCTGCAAAAATCGTGAAGAGAAGATTGATCTGGAGGCTTCCAGGTGTGGGTTTTGACCCATGTCCGAGGCCGGTTCCAATGACGTCGTTGATGGCCTAGCCGGCCGGATACGAAAGAGGGACCGGAAGAGGTAGGAAGCTTGTCACTCTGGTCGTCCGTTGTTGGTGTTCTTCGGAGCGCCTCTGACGGATCACTGATGATCGTTGCCTGACCGCGCGATCCCGGATTTAATCTCGAGAAGCTGGTCTTAAAGACAGGTTTGCAAGCGGGTCGCTCGGCGTGACCCCAATCAAGCAGGCTTGTCGAACACGTCGATGGCATCTGAAATGGCCCGGTTGTAAAAGGTAACCGGGTTTGGTCGGGCAGTAGGATTTAGGCATTAGGCAATGGGTTTTAGGATCTGTTGGCTCATGCCTATTGGTGATTGCCTTCCATATGGATGAGCATTGGCAATGAGAACGATTAAGTGTCGTAAGGGCATTTGGTGGATGCCTTGGCATGCACAGGCGAAGAAGGACGTGATACGCTGCGATAAGCTGTGGGGAGCTGCGAATGAGCTTTGATCCATGGATCTCCGAATGGGGAAACCCACCTTAAATACCTAGAAAGTTTAAGCCGCCCTTTGGGACGGTTTAGGTTTCTAGGTATTGCGATAAGGTATCTAACCTTGAATACATAGGGGTTAGAAGCGAACTCAGGGAACTGAAACATCTAAGTACCTGAAGGAAAGGACATCAACCGAGACTCCGTAAGTAGTGGCGAGCGAACGCGGACCAGGCCAGTGGCAATGAGGAATAAAGCTGAACAGGTTGGAAAACCTGGCTATAGTGGGTGACAGCCCCGTAGGCGTAGAACACTCATTGTCCTTGAGTAGGGCGGGACACGTGAAATCCTGTCTGAACATGGGGAGACCACTCTCCAAGCCTAAGTACTCGTGCATGACCGATAGCGAACAAGTACCGTGAGGGAAAGGTGAAAAGCACCCCGACAAGGGGAGTGAAATAGAACCTGAAACCGGATGCCTACAAACAGTAGGAGGGCGAAAGCCTGACTGCGTACCTTTTGTATAATGGGTCAACGACTTAGTGTAACGAGCAAGCTTAAGCCGGTAGGTGTAGGCGTAGCGAAAGCGAGTCTGAATAGGGCGTTCAGTTCGTTGCATTAGACCCGAAACCGAGTGATCTAGCCATGAGCAGGTTGAAGGTTGGGTAACACCAACTGGAGGACCGAACCCATATCTGTTGCAATAGATCGGGATGACTTGTGGCTAGGGGTGAAAGGCCAATCAAACTCGGAAATAGCTGGTTCTCCGCGAAATCTATTTAGGTAGAGCGTCGACCGAATACCCTCGGGGGTAGAGCACTGGATGGGCTATGGGGACTCACCGTCTTACTGATCCTAACCAAACTCCGAATACCGAGGAGTACTAGTCGGCAGACACACGGCGGGTGCTAACGTCCGTCGTGAAGAGGGCAACAACCCTGACCTCCAGCTAAGGTCCCCAAGTCATGGCTAAGTGGGAAAGGATGTGAGGATCCCAAAACAACCAGGATGTTGGCTTAGAAGCAGCCATCATTTAAAGAAAGCGTAACAGCTCACTGGTCTAAATAAGGGTCTTTGCGCCGAAAATGTAACGGGGCTAAAGCCATGCACCGAAGCTGAGGATATGCACTTAACGTGTATGTGGTAGCGGAGCGTTCCGTAAGTCTGTGAAGGAGGACCCGTGAGGGCCTCTGGAGATATCGGAAGTGCGAATGTTGACATGAGTAACGATAAAGGGGGTGAGAGACCCCCTCGCCGAAAGACCAAGGGTTCCTGCTTAAAGTTAATCTGAGCAGGGTTAGCCGGCCCCTAAGGCGAGGCAGAAATGCGTAGTCGATGGGAACCACGTTAATATTCGTGGGCCTGGTGGTAGTGACGGATTGCTCAACTTGTACAGTCTTATTGGATTGATTGTGCAGGGACGCGGTTCCAGGAAATAGCTCCACCAATATAGACCGTACCCGAAACCGACACAGGTGGTCAGGTAGAGTATACCAAGGCGCTTGAGAGAACTATGTTGAAGGAACTCGGCAAATTGCACGCGTAACTTCGGAAGAAGCGTGACCCCATTTTACGCAAGTATTTTGGGGTGGCACAGACCAGGGGGTAGCGACTGTTTATCAAAAACACAGGGCTCTGCGAAGTCGAAAGACGACGTATAGGGTCTGACGCCTGCCCGGTGCTGGAAGGTTAAAGGGAGGGGTGCAAGCTCTGAACTGAAGCCCCAGTAAACGGCGGCCGTAACTATAACGGTCCTAAGGTAGCGAAATTCCTTGTCGGGTAAGTTCCGACCTGCACGAATGGCGTAACGACTTCCCCGCTGTCTCCAACATAGACTCAGTGAAATTGAATTCCCCGTGAAGATGCGGGGTTCCTGCGGTCAGACGGAAAGACCCCGTGCACCTTTACTATAGCTTTACACTGGCATTCGTGTCGGCATGTGTAGGATAGGTGGTAGGCTTTGAAGCGGGGACGCCAGTTCTCGTGGAGCCATCCTTGAAATACCACCCTTATCGTCATGGATGTCTAACCGCGGTCCGTCATCCGGATCCGGGACAGTGTATGGTGGGTAGTTTGACTGGGGCGGTCGCCTCCGAAAGAGTAACGGAGGCGCGCGATGGTGGGCTCAGACCGGTCGGAAATCGGTCGTCGAGTGCAATGGCATAAGCCCGCCTGACTGCGAGACTGACAAGTCGAGCAGAGACGAAAGTCGGTCATAGTGATCCGGTGGTCCCGCGTGGAAGGGCCATCGCTCAACGGATAAAAGGTACGCCGGGGATAACAGGCTGATGACCCCCAAGAGTCCATATCGACGGGGTTGTTTGGCACCTCGATGTCGGCTCATCGCATCCTGGGGCTGGAGCAGGTCCCAAGGGTTTGGCTGTTCGCCAATTAAAGCGGTACGTGAGCTGGGTTCAGAACGTCGTGAGACAGTTCGGTCCCTATCTGCCGTGGGTGTAGGAATATTGACAGGATCTGTCCCTAGTACGAGAGGACCGGGATGGACATATCTCTGGTGGACCTGTTGTCCTGCCAAGGGCATAGCAGGGTAGCTATATATGGAATGGATAACCGCTGAAGGCATCTAAGCGGGAAACCAACCTGAAAACGAGTGTTCCCTATCAGGGCCGTGGAAGACGACCACGTTGATAGGAGGCGTGTGGACGTGCAGCAATGCATGAAGCTTAGCCTTACTAATAGCCCGATTGGCTTGATCGTTCTCATTGACCATGCTCATCAACGCGCCTTCGGCGCGGTGATGATGCCGTTCTTTGTCCTGACGCTGACGCATCCTTCGGATGCTAGGCTGCGGACGGCCCCGCGCCACTCGGCGCGACGGCCTATCGGCCTGTATGGGTGCCCAAAGCACTCCTCCAGGCCATCGAAGAACAAACCGACGTGTTCTAAACAAAACCAGCTTCTCGACACATCACCCATGCGTAGCCGCATCGGTGGATTGCCCTTAGCCGACCTGGTGGTCATGGCGGGGCGGCCGCACCCGTTCCCATTCCGAACACGGCCGTGAAACGCCCCAGCGCCAATGGTACTTCGTCTTAAGACGCGGGAGAGTAGGTCGCTGCCAGGTCTGCTAAAGGCAATCAAAACAATCTTCTCAACGAAAACAGATCTCGGTCAAAAGACCCAAAACATAAAACCAATAACGCGGGGTGGAGCAGCCCGGTAGCTCGTCAGGCTCATAACCTGAAGGCCGCAGGTTCAAATCCTGCCCCCGCAACCAAATCAACGGTCCCAATCCATATCCCAACAAAGCCCCTCACGTGGGGCTTTTTGCGTTTGTGGACTGTCCATTGGTCGTGACGGTCAGGATCCCGGACGTTGCTCTGCGGTGACCAACACTGAGGCATTCGAAACTGCTGCCCCAGCACGTTCAGTGCTTCCATCGATGCCATGATGTTGGCGATCGAGCCATGGACCTGCAGGGCTGCCGGCTGGGGCCCAGGGGGGGGCTTGCCGATCGCCACCTTTTCGACCAACTCCAGACACGAGGCATCAGTTGCTGCTTGGCATGCTCGTCGGCGTTGCTGCGTGCAGGAAAGATCATCTTGCGGACGATGATCTCCATGTTGGCCGGGTTGAACGAGGCCTACAGCTTCGCAATAGTGTCCTGACAATCCTCCGTCGAACCTGACAGGGCACTCATCTCCGCCGCCAGCTTCACCGGCATCACATCCGGCATGCCCCGGTGATGGTCGAGGGGCACGAGCGAGGGGCAACTTCGCCGTCAGGCCAACCGGTGGAGATGCACGATTCTTATACAGGTCGACAATCAGCCTAAATTTATTCCACAGTTCTTGCCATCGTTGCGGCACTGCGGCATCAATTGGCCATGAACCTCACCGAGCTTGCCATCCTGGTCATCGACGAGAATGCCATTCGTGCCTCAATCATTGAAGAGGGCCTACGGGAGGCGGGGCATGCGCGTGTCACGGTTATTCACGAGGTGAACGGAGTCGCACGGATCATCGAGACGCTGCAGCCGGACGTCATCATCATCGACATCGAAAATCCCAATCGTGACATGATGGAACACCTCTTCCAGTTGACGCGGACGGTCAGCAGGCCGATCGCGATGTTCGTTGATCGATCCGACACCGCATCTATCGAGGCGGCCGTCGATGCGGGTGTCTCCGCCTATATCGTCGACGGATTGAGGAAAGAGCGGGTCAAGTCAATCCTCGACATGGCCGTAAGCCGCTTCAACGCCTTCAGTCGGCTGCAGCGTGAGCTCGCCGACGCTCGCTCGGCACTGGAGGAGCGCAAGCTGGTCGAGAGGGCAAAGGGCATCCTGATGAAGATGCGCGGACTTTCGGAAGACGAGGCATTTGCTCTCCTTCGCCAGTCAGCCATGAACGAGAAAAAGAAAATGACGGACATTGCCCAGAGCATTGTTACAGCGGCGCGGCTGCTGCTGTGAATACCCTGATGCCCGCCATCGTTCGGAGAAAGCTGGTATGAACGCGACGACAGAATGCGACACGTCCGGGTCGAACCTGCCCACTCCCGCTGTCATCGGCGGAGAAGGTTCCCGCGTGGTGCGGGCGGGCTTCATCCCGCTGGTGGACGCCTCCGTCCTGATCGCTGCGGCTGAATTCGGGTTTGCCGAACGCGAGGGGCTTCGGCTCGAACTGGTGAGAGACGTCTCCTGGGCCAACATTCGCGACCGGCTGGCGTTTCGCCAGTTCGACGTGGCCCACATGCTGTCGCCCATGCCGGTGGCTTCCATGCTCGGCCTCGGCTCCAATCCCTCCCCCACCATCACGCCTTTTTCGCTAGGGCGCGGCGGCAACGCGATCACTCTGTCAACGCGCCTGTTTGCCCGCATGCAATCGGTCGCCGACATCGCTGGCGATACCAGCTCACTGGCTTCCACCCGCGCTCTCGCGCAGGTGGTCGCGGTGATGAAGGCTGCGGGAGAGCCTCCGCTGACGCTCGGCATGACCTACCCCTTCTCCTCCCACAACTACGAGTTCCGCTACTGGCTGGCGGCGGGAGGGATCGATCCGGATGTGGACGTCAGGCTGGTGGTTGTGCCGCCGCCGATGACCTCGGATGCTCTGGCCGCCGGTGCGATCGACGGCTTCTGCGTCGGCGCCCCCTGGAATATGGTCGCCTCCGAGCGCGGCGTCGGCCGCATCGTCGCCGCCAAGCAGGACATCTGGCCGTCCGCTCCGGAGAAGGTGCTGGCCATGCGGCCCGACTGGGCGGAGAGCCAGCAGGAAACCTCGATGCGGTTGCTGGTTGCCCTCGATGCAGCGGCGCGCTGGTGTGACGATGCGGAGAACCACGGCGATCTCGCGGCGGCTTTGGCCGATCCGAGGTTGATCGGCGCGCCGGTCGACATCATTCGCCATGTGCTGTCGGGGGAATTCAGCCTTGATGCTCACGGCAATCGACGCGTGATCGAAAGGTATTTTACATTCCACGCCCAATATGCCGGCTATCCCAGGCCGAGCCACGCCCTGTGGATTTACAGCCAGATGATCCGCTGGGGGCAGGTGACCTACTCGGAAGAAGGTATGGCTGCGGCGGCTCGTGCCTACCGGCCAGATCTCTACCGGACAGCCCTTGGTGCAGATGCCGCTCCGATAGACGATGACTTCAGGATCGAAGGCGACGGATCGGACGACAGCTTCATGGACGGCCATGTCTTCGACCCCCGCAGGATCGAGGAATACGTCCAGCAGTTTGCGGTCACGAGCCCGCGGATCGATCGACAGTCCCGCGGCCCGGATTTCGACTGATCTTCGTCAGTCCACTATCGCTGTCATCGAATTGCCCGACAGGAGGCCGGATCGACCGGCCAAACAAGAATGCCTGTCGCGGACTGCTGCTCGCCAGAGAGCAGGGATCTTGTCCATCGCGCCTAATCCCTGTGCAGGTCATGCCGCGCCACATGCTTGGTCTTTCTCCCTTCGCTTCTGAGAAATCAAGCGTTTTCAGTCGGTAAACTCTTGCGCCCAAATCTGGCATGGCGCTTGCAGGACATCTTGCATCCGGTCAACGGCGACCGGGCAGTCAGGCGCTCCAGAAGCGCCTGCAGTGACATCGACGTCGCAAGGATTTTGCAGCCCGGTCTTGCCCCGGAAGCGCAACTTCCGAGCGGCGTTTTTTTTGTTTTCCGAACGACCCCGAGCCCGACCGAGGGAGCGCCATGAATACCTGGACTGAGAAGCTCGTCATCATCGGCAACGGCATGGCACCTGGCCGCATGCTGGAGCACCTCCTCGAGGAGGCACTCGGCCGCTACCAGGTCACCATCTTCAATGCCGAACCGCGCGTGAACTACGACCGCATCATGCTGTCCCCCGTTCTGTCGGGCGAGAAGTCGTATGAGCAGATCGTCATTCACGGCGACGGCTGGTACGAGACCCACGGGATAACCCTCCACAAGGGCCACAAGGTCGTCGCCATCGACCGGACCGCAAAGACCGTGACCTGTGACCACGGCATCACCGCGCCCTACGACAAGCTCGTGATCGCCACCGGCTCCGTGCCCTTCATCATCCCGGTCCCCGGCAAGGACCTGCCGGGCGTCATCACCTACCGCGACCTGGACGACGTCAACGCCATGCTGCTGGCCGCCCAGTCGCGCCAGAAGGCGGTCGTCATCGGCGGCGGATTGCTGGGCCTGGAGGCGGCGGCAGGCCTTGCCCAGCGCGGCATGGATGTCACCGTGCTGCACGTGATGCCGACACTGATGGAACGTCAGCTTGATCCGGCAGCCGGCTACCTTCTCCAGAAGGCCGTCGAGCAGCGCGGCATCAAGGTCATCTGCAAGGCCAATACCAAGGCTATCCTCGGCGACGGCAGGGTCGAGGGCGTCGAGCTCGATGACGGCACCGTCATTCCGGCCTCGCTCGTCGTCATGGCCGTCGGCATCCGGCCGAATGCGTCGCTTGCCAGGGACGCGGGGCTTGCCGTCAACCGCGGCATCGTCGTCGATGCCGGAATGCGAACCTCGGATGGCGACATCCTCGCCGTAGGCGAATGCGCCGAGGTGGATGGCATGGTCTATGGCCTCGTGGCGCCGCTCTACGAGATGGCGCGGATCGCCGCGTCCCATCTTGCCGGTGACAGCACACCTGCCTTCGTGCATGCCGACACGCCGACCAAGCTCAAGGTCACCGGCATCGATCTCTACTCGCTCGGCGACTTCGCCGACGGCGACGACCGCGAGGAAATCGTCCTGCGCGATGCGACCGCCGGCGTCTACAAGCGGGTCGTCCTGAAGGACAACCGCATCATCGGTACCGTCCTCTACGGCGACACTGCCGACGGCACCTGGTTCAACGACCTGAAGAAGAAGCGCACCGACATCTCGGCGATGCGCGACACGCTGATCTTCGGCCAGGCCTATCAGGGCGGCTCGCCTCTCGATCCGGCGGCCGCAGTCGCTGCCCTCCCCGATGACGCCGAAATCTGCGGCTGCAACGGCGTCTGCAAAGGCAAGATCACATCGACCATCACCGCCAGGGGCCTTTCCTCCCTCGACGAGGTCCGCGCCCATACCAAGGCGTCGAACTCCTGCGGCACCTGCACGGGCCTCGTCGAGCAGCTAATGGCGCTGACCCTCGGCGACCGCTACAACCCGAAAGCGGTGCAGCCCATGTGCGGCTGCACCGATCTCGGCCATGACGACGTGCGCCGCCTGATCAAGGCGAAGGAACTGAAATCCATCCCGGCCGTGATGCAGGAGCTGGAGTGGAAGACCTCCTGCGGCTGCGCCAAGTGTCGCCCGGCGCTCAACTACTACCTCGTCTGCGACTGGCCGGACGAATATGCCGACGATTACCAGTCGCGCTTCATCAACGAGCGCGTCCACGCCAACATTCAGAAGGATGGGACTTATTCCGTCGTGCCGCGCATGTGGGGCGGAATGACCTCGTCCAAGGAACTGCGGGCGATCGCCGACGTGGTCGACAAATTCGAGATCCCCGCCGTCAAGGTGACGGGAGGACAGCGCATCGACATGCTCGGCATCCGAAAGGAAGACCTGCCGGCGGTCTGGGCCGATCTCGGCAAGGCCGGCTTCGTCTCCGGCCAGGCCTATGCCAAGGGCCTGCGGACAGTGAAGACCTGCGTCGGCACGGACTGGTGTCGCTTCGGCACGCAGGATTCCACGGGGCTCGGCATCCGCATCGAGAGGTTCATGTGGGGCTCCTGGACGCCTGCCAAGGTCAAGATGGCCGTCTCGGGATGTCCGCGAAATTGCGCCGAAGCGACCTGCAAGGACGTCGGCGTCATCTGCGTCGACTCCGGTTACGAGATCCACTTCGCCGGGGCAGCCGGGCTGGACATCAAGGGAACCGAGGTCCTTGGGCTGGTGAAAACCGAGGATGAGGCGCTGCATCACATCGTTGCCCTCACCCAGATGTACCGCGAGCAGGGCCGATATCTCGAACGCATCTACAAATGGGCCAAGCGCATCGGGCTCGACGAGATCCGCCGCCAGATCATGGAAGATACCGACAAGCGGCAGGCTTACTACGAGCGCTTCGTCTTCTCCCAGAAATTCGCCCAGGTGGACCCGTGGTCGGAGCGGGTCTCCGGCAAGGACAAGCACGAATTCAGCCCCATGGCCGTCATCCACAAGGAGGCAGCGGAATGAACGCCCTTTCCATTTCCATGGACGCAGCCTGGGTTCTCATCGGAACCATCGACGACATCCCGCGCCAGGGCTCTCGTCGTGTCCACGAAGGTGCAACGCGGATCGCGGTCTTCAGGACTGCCGACGACCGCATCTTCGCGCTCGAAGACAAGTGCCCGCACAAGAACGGGCCGCTCAGCGCCGGCATCGTGCACGACGGTTGCGTCACGTGCCCGCTCCACAACTGGGTGATTTCACTTGAAACCGGGGAGGCCCAAGGTGCCGACGACGGAAGGACTTCCACCTTCCCCGTCCGGATCGAAGGTCGCAACGTCTATCTCGACCTACTGCCAACCACTTTGCCAACCACTGCGGCTTGCTGAGCCGTTTCCTGCACCGTGAAAGGAAATTGCATGTCCTATGTAGCACCTCAGGAATTCGCTGCGAAAATGATCGACGCGGGCGAATCCAAAGTCTTCATGTCCACCAAAGACACCCTGATCCGAGCCTATATGGCCGGTGCCATCCTGGCTCTGGCGGCTGCATTCGCCGTGACCGTCACCGTGAACACAGGCAATCCGCTGCTCGGCGCGTTGCTCTTCCCTGTCGGCTTCTGCATGCTCTATCTGATGGGCTTCGATCTCCTGACCGGCGTCTTCACCCTGGCGCCGCTGGCGCTGATCGCGAGGCGTCCCGGCGTCACGGTCGGCGGGATACTGCGCAACTGGGGCCTCGTCTTCGTCGGCAATTTTGCCGGCGCCATGACGACGGCGGTGTTCATGGCCATCATCTTCACCACCGGCTTCACCCATGCACCCGACGCCGTAGGCCAGAAGATCGGCATGATCGGTGAGGCCCGCACGCTCGGCTATGCCGCCGCCGGCGCCTCCGGCATGCTGACGCTCTTCATCCGCGCGGTGATGTGCAACTGGATGGTCTCCACCGGCGTCATCGCGGCGATGATGTCGACCTCCGTCTCCGGCAAGGTCATCGCGATGTGGATGCCGATCCTCGTCTTCTTCTACCTCGGCTTCGAGCACTCGATCGTCAACATGTTCCTCTTCCCCTCGGGCATCATGCTCGGCGGCCAGTTCACCTGGATGGACTACTTCCTGTGGAACGAGATCCCCACCGTTGTCGGCAACCTCGTCGGCGGACTGACCTTCGTCGGCGGCATGATCTACGCCACCCACTACAAGACGTCGCCGAGCCGCAAGGTTACGGAAAAGCCCGCCACACGCCTTGTCGCGGCTGAATAGCGCTGAAGCCCTGAACAATGCAGGTCCCGCCGCGGCGGCGGGGCCTGATGAAAAGATAGGTCCGGCGATGCAACAGATAGCTGACATCACAGCACTCCGGGTGAGCATCGGGCAGTTTTCCTCGGCCGGGCGCAAGACCGCCAACCTGGACTTCCATGGCGCGATCGTTCCAAAAGGGTCGGCCCTGACCATGAAGGGCATCGCGCTGGCTGTCGCCGACGGCGTATCCTCAAGCCCGGTCGGCCAGGTGGCGGCCGAGACGGCGGTCAAGAGTTTCCTGACGGACTATTACTGCACCTGCGACGCCTGGACCGTAAAGACGGCGGCAAGCCGTGTCATCGATGCCACCAATTCCTGGCTCCACGCCCAAAGCCGTCATGTAGAGAACCGCGACCATGCGCATGTGACGACCTTCTCGGCGCTGGTGTTGAAGGGCGCGAGGGCTCACGTCTTCCATGTGGGTGACAGCCGCATCTCGCGGCTGGTCGGCCGCGACCTCGATCCGCTGACAAGCGAACATCGCCTGAAGCCGTCGCCCGGCGTAAGTTATCTGGGGCGAGCCCTGGGATTGTTTCCTGCAGTCGAGATCGATTACCGCCAGCTGAGCCTCCAGGCCGGTGACGTCTTCGTCCTGTCAACTGACGGCGTTCACGACCATCTCGAAGCGCGGCGGATGGCAGCCTGCATCACCACCGACGTGGATCTCGACCAGGCTGCCGCCGCTATCGCGAAGCTTGCCCTGGAGGCAGGCAGCGACGACAACCTGACGATCCAGATCGTTCGGGTCGACCAGCTGGACGAGGGGGACCTGGAGCCGGTCTTCGATGCGGCCGGTTTGCTTCCGGCGGCACCGGTGCCGCACGCGCCGGGGGATTTTGAGGGTTACCGCATCCATCGACAGATCCATGCCAGCAACCGCAGCCACGTCTTTCTCGCGACCGAGCCGGGCAGTGGCGATGCCGTGGTGCTCAAGTTTCCATCCGTGGATCTGCGGGAAGACGAGGCATACCTTCGCCGCTTTGCCATGGAGGAATGGGTCCTACGTCGCGTCTCCAGCGCCCATGTGCTCAAATGCAGGAGGCCTGTTCTCCCGCGGCGCTCCCTTTATCTCGTCACCGACTATGTCGAGGGCGAAACCCTGTCGCAATGGATGAAGGATCGGCCACAAGGCGAGTTGCGCGCGGTCCGCGACATCGTCTCCCAGATCGCCGACGGGCTTCGCGCCCTCCATCGCAAGGAGATCATCCATCAGGACCTGCGACCGGACAACATCATGATCGACGGCAATGGGACCGTGAGGATCATCGACTTCGGCTCCGCGCAGGTCGCAGGCCTTGCCGAGGCGGCCCCCGCGCTGGAGAGCGATGATATCCTCGGAACGTTCCAGTACGCGGCACCGGAATATTTCCTGGGCGAGCGCGGCACGGAGCGCTCCGACCTCTTTTCTCTGGGCGTCGTTGCCTACCAGATGTTGACCGGACGCCTTCCCTACGGCGCCCGCGTGGCCCGCACGAGGAGCAGGAGGCAGCAGTCCAGGCTCAGATTTCAGAGCATCGGCGACCTGCGCCCCGACGTTCCGGACTGGGTGGAGGGGGCGATCCGGATGGCAGTCCATCCCGACCCCGCGAAGAGATACGAGACGCTTTCGGAGTTCATCCACGACCTGTCACACCCCAACCCCCGGTTTGTCCAGCGCCGCAGTCTGCCGCTTTTGGAGCGCGACCCGCTGCTGTTCTGGCAGATGCTTTCGGTGGCACAGGCGCTGCTGGCGCTTGGGCTTCTGTTCGTTGTTGTTCTGGCCTGACGGCCGCCCGTTGACCGTCCGCGCTGCGCCGGGCGCCACCTAGACAAGTCCTGAAAGAGGAGCCTTTTCGCCATGACCCGTTTGCAGCCTAGATCTCCTGACGTGAACGACAGGCCGACAAGGATGGAGCCGCTTGCCGTGCTGCCGGTGTTCTGGAACCTGACCGGCAAGCGCGTTGTGCTGGCAGGCGGCTCCGATGCCGCGGCCTGGAAGGGGGAATTGCTTTGCGCCTGCGGTGCGGACGTCCAAGTCTATGCGCCACAGGCGGACCTGTCTCAGACGTTTCAGACCCTGCTCGAACAACCGCGCGCAGAGGGAACCGGGCGGTTCATCCACCATGACAGGCCCTGGGCGACGGACATCATGCAGGGCGCGGCGATCGCCATTGCCGACTGCGAGGATGACGCAGAAGCGAAGGCCTTCTTCTGTGCCGCCGTCTTCGCCGGAGTTCCCGTGAACGTCATCGACAAACCCGCATTCTGCCAGTTCCAGTTCGGCTCCATCGTCAATCGCTCGCCAGTGGTCGTGTCCATCTCCACCGACGGCGCGGCACCGATCCTGGCGCAGGCCATCCGCCGCCGCATCGAGACACTTCTCCCGCCGGCGCTCAAGGACTGGGCAGCGCTGGCGCAATCCGTGCGCGACACCGTCAACCGGCGGCTCCTGCCGGGGGCGCCGCGTCGGGCGTTCTGGGAGAGATTCGTGGATCGCGCATTTGCCGGCAATCACGCTCCGGAGGCGTCTGCCGCGGACGATCTGCTTATCGCGACGACAGGAATGGCCGACGTCAGGGCGAACGGTCGGGTGACGCTCGTCGGTGCAGGTCCAGGCGATGCAGAATACCTGACGCTGAAGGCAGTACGGGCACTTCAGGCAGCGGACGTCATCCTTTTCGACGACCTCGTCTCCGGCGAGGTCCTGGAGCTTGCCCGCCGTGAGGCCAAGCGCATGCTGGTCGGCAAGCGCGGCGGGCGGGAGAGCTGCCGGCAGGAAGACATCAACACCATGATGATCGATCTCGCCAAGGCGGGAAAACACGTGGTGCGGCTGAAGTCCGGTGATCCCATGGTGTTCGGCCGGGCCGGTGAGGAAATCGCGATTCTCCGGGAGCACCAGATACCGGTGGACGTCGTTCCCGGAATTACCGCCGCGAGCGCCATGGCGGCGAGGCTCCGGGTATCATTGACCCATCGCGATCATGCCCAGGCTGTGCGGTTCGTGACCGGACATGCGCGGGACGGGAAGCTGCCGAAAACACTCGACTGGCACGGGCTCGCTGATCCGACGACCACTACCGTCTTCTACATGGCAGGTCGAACGGCGGGTGAAATCCACGCCCATCTGCTCGCTGAAGGGATGCCCAGTGCGACACCGGCTGTCATCGTCAGCTCGGTCGCGCGGGCCACCGAGCGTTGCTGGAGCGGAACCCTTGACGACCTTCCCGCCGGCATTGCGGAGATCGGTTACGACGAACCCGTCCTCATCGGGATCGGTGGGGTCTTTGCCCTAGCGGCGGTCGACCACGAGAATACCGACAGCGAGAGGTGGCTCAGGAGAGGGCTTGATGCGCGCAGTGCATTCCTATCGTAACCGGGCATTGACTGAGCGCTCCGCAGAGCAGAATGCATGCGCCTCCGAGTACTGTCGGCGCGACCGGCCGCGCATCAGCGCCGGATCGCGCGACAGCCGGGATCTGCCACTCGAGTTCTCGACGGCCGCCCGGACCGGGCCAGGACCGCAGGTGCGGCTCAAGCAATAGTTCTGGTTCAAGCGGATACCGTTCTCAGGAGATGGCGTAGCCACCGTCGACCGGGATGATCGTGCCGGTGATGAAGCCGGCGTGAGGGCTTGTCAGGAAAAGCGCGATGCCCTGCAGGTCCTTCGGCGTACCCCAGCGGGCCATCGGCGTTCGTGCCAGGATTGGTCCGGCGCGGGCCGGATCCTCCTGCAGCGCCCGGGTCAGCGGCGTTGCGATCCACCCCGGCGCGATGGCGTTGACCCTGACGCCCCGTGGAGCGTAGGCGATCGCCAGGGACTTGGTGAGCTGGGCGATGCCGCCCTTGGACGCCGAATAGCCCGGCACAAGGCCGCCGCCGAAG
This sequence comes from Rhizobium sp. PK7-22, assembly GCF_056530405.1. Taxonomy (NCBI): domain Bacteria; kingdom Pseudomonadati; phylum Pseudomonadota; class Alphaproteobacteria; order Hyphomicrobiales; family Rhizobiaceae; genus Rhizobium; species Rhizobium sp. PK7-22. The sequence continues at coordinate 262,981 of NZ_CP096514.1, read as the reverse complement.
AAGCTCAGCATGGAGGCGATATTGATGATGCAGCCGCCGTTGATAGCCAACCGGTCAAGCGAGGCCTCGCAGACGCGCATCGTGCCGTTCAGATTGATGTCGACCACGGTGTCGAAGACATCCGGATCACGCTCCTGCCCCCGGCGGATGATGCCGGCACAGTTGACCACGACGTCGAGGTCTCCGAGCGTCGCGATGAAGGCGCGGACAGCATCGTTGGACCGGACATCCAGAACGCCGTAACGGATCGAACCGGATGCGTCGCTGCCTCGTGCCTCCTCACATTCGGCGTCCGTTGCGCCAGTGGCGTGAACCATTGCGCCGGCGTCACGGAAGCACTGCGCAATGGCCCCGCCGATTCCCCCCGTTCCCCCGGTGACGAGGACCGTGCGGCCTTCCATCCAGCCACGGGCCCATGCGGCGGTGTCAGCGGACGAACTGGTCGACATAGTCCGCCCCCAATCCGACCTCTTCGTAATGGGCACGACACATGTCGATCTTGGTGAAGACGTCCTCGTAGCCGATCTGCTTGTTGTCCTTGTCGAGATAGACCATGCAGCCGGAGATGTTGAAGAAGGTGATCATCTCGTCGCAGTCTTCCGGGACGTTCAGCGTGTGGATCTCGCCGGGCGGCTCGAAGACGAAAGAGCCTTCCTCCGCCACCCAGTCGTGCTCGAAGTAGTGCCATCTGCCCTTCATCACCATGCCGAAGACCGGAGCGGGGTGCACATGCCGGGACAGGATGCCGGAGCGGGTCACCTTCAGGAGGTTGCACCACTGCCCTGTCAGCGTGTTGAGAAACATCGGCCGGAAGAATACGTCAGGAGCCTGGGGCACCCAGACCCGCGGATCGTCCGGTATGGCCTTGATGGCGATTTCCGCCGAGGCCAGCGCGTGGGTCGAGCCCTTCATGAACGTGTACATCGTCCTAACCTCTCTTCAGGCGAGTTTTTCCAGCGCCCGCATCGCCATCGCATGATCTTCCACGTCCGGCAGGCCGCTGATGGCGACGGTGCCGACGATCCCGACGTTCCTCACGCGAATGGGAACGCCGCCACCGCTGGCGGCAAAGTCCGAACTGGAAAGGCGGTAGCGGGCGTGGAATTCGCTCGCGTTGCGCTCGCACAGCAGGCGCATGTAGAGCGAGCTGCGGTTGAACCGTTCGACCACCGCCCGCTTGCGACCAGCCCATGCCAGGTTGTCGGGAGAGGCTCCCGGCAGCAGTGCCGAAAAGACGACGGTGCCGTGGTGGCTGATCTCGATGGCGATCGGCAGTTTTCCGGCCGCGGCCGTCTCGCGGAGCGCGCAGCCGAGCCGCCAAGCCAGGTCGTAGTCGAAGCCCCCAAGTTGGACGGCCTCCTCTTGGGCGATCAACTCTTCCATTGTCGGTGCCGCTGCCATGGTGATGTCTGCTCCTGCATGTATCGGTCGTCTGGCCAAGCGGCCCAGCCGCTTCCTTGCGCCTGGGCCCTCGTTGCGGACGTCGGTCAGTCGGCCGGCTGGGCATTGCGCCACGCGAGATACTCGTCCTGGACGCCTTCCGTGAGCGGGTAATATTTGCGCAGGTCGCCCCCCTGCGACAGGCGGAAGCGGGCAAACTCCTCCCATTCGGCATGCTCGCTCGAACGCGCGATCACTTCGGACGCCAGCGCGACCGGCACGACAATCACTCCGTCATCATCGGCCACGATGATGTCGCCAGGCATGACCAGAACACCGCCGCATGCCACCGGCACGTTGACGGCAAACGGAATCAACCCCGTCTGGGCATGGTAGTTCGGCGTTACACCCCGCACCCAGATGCCGAGGTCGAGTTCCTTGGCCTTGGCGGAATCGCGGATGCAGCCGTCGACGACCACGCCCGCGCCACCGCGGCCGGCCAGGAAGGTCAGCATCATCTCGCCGAAGATGCCGCTTGCCATGTCGCCGCGGGCGTCGACCACCACCATGTCGCCGGCCTGGGCCGGGTAGAGGACGTGGCGGTGCAACTGCAGTTCGGGGTTTTCGTATTCGTTGGAGCCGTAGAGATCCTCGCGCTTCGGCATGCATTGCAGCGTCAGCGCAGGACCCGCAACCGAGCGTCCCTGTTTCAGGGGAAGCGGGCCGCGGATCTGGACGTCCCGGATGCCCATCAGGCTCAGTTCGCTGCTGGCGGTGGCGGTGCCGATCACGGCCAGGGCGTCGCACAACTCACGGGCCGGACGAGTGATGTCTTTGATATCTGCGGGAGACTGCATGTCATGAACCTCGATGTGGGAATGGGAAGGCGGCGGTCATACCCAGCCGCCGTCGATGATGTAGTTCTGGCTGGTGATCACCCGCGCGTCGTCGGATGCCAGGAAGAGAGCGAGCTTAGCGACATCGGCCGGCAGCAGCCGTTGCTTGAGGGCCTGGCGTTCCTGACGCATGGCATCCGCTTCCGGCGTCAGCCAGAGATCCAGCTGCCGCTGCGTCATGATCCAGCCGGGCGACACGGCGTTGACGCGGATGTTGAAAGGGCCGAAATCGCGGGCGAGAGACCTGACGAGCCCGATCACGGCGGATTTGGAGGCAGTGTAGAGCGCCATGCCGCCAAAGCCTGCCATCCAGGAGATCGAGCTCATGCAGATGATCGCGCCGCCGCCTGCCGCCTTCATGTCGGGCAGCACGGCCTGCGCAGCGAAGAACTGGTGTTTGAAATTGGTGGCGATGCGATCGTCGAAATAGGCCTCCGTCACATCCTCCGTCGCATGGCGCTCGTCATGCGCGGCATTGTTGACGAGAACGGTGACGGCGCCCACCTCACGCCTGACGGTCTCGATGCCGGCGCGAAGCCCTTCCGTATCGCGCAGGTCAAGCGGCACGAAGAGAACCTCTTGCCCCTTTGCCGTCAGCGCATCGCGGAGAGTTCTGCCAGCCGCTTCGTCCCGATCCAGGAAGCCGACCCTGGCGCCCTGTTCAGCAAAGGCTTCGACCAGCGCCGCACCGATGCCGCTTGCGCCCCCGGTAATCAGGACCGTCTTTCCCTTCAGGTCCGGATAGATGGCCATCGTTACGCCGCCTCCCGGAAGTCGATGCGCTGTCCGCTCTTGCCGTCAAAGAGCTGGATGCGCTCGGGGATGAGCGAAACATGCAGGATCTCGCCAGGCTTCTGCAGGATGCGTTCGCGGAAGACGCCGACGATTTCGTGACCGGCAAGCCGCAGGAGAACCTGCGTCTCCGCGCCGGTCGGTTCGATGGTGACGATCTCCGCTGCATGCCCGTTCGCATCAAGCAAGAGATGTTCGGGCCGGATGCCGAGCTTCATCTCCCGTCCCTCGAATTCCATCACCGGGAAGGGCAGGGCAATGCGGGTGCCGTCGTCGCCGACGAAGCCGCCGCCGCTCACCTTGCCGCCGATGACGTTCATCGCCGGTGAGCCGATGAAGCCTGCAACGAAGAGGTTGGCCGGGTGATCGTAGAGATCGAGCGGAGATCCCATCTGCTCCACGATCCCGCCATGCATCACGACGATCTTGTCCGCCATGGTCATGGCCTCGATCTGGTCATGGGTGACATAGACGGTCGTCGTCTTCAGTCGATGATGGTTCTGCTTGATCTCCGAGCGCATCTGAACCCGCAGCTTGGCGTCGAGGTTGGACAGCGGCTCGTCGAAGAGGAAGACCTCCGGGTTGCGGACCATGGCCCGTCCCATGGCGACGCGCTGGCGCTGACCGCCCGATAGCTGACGCGGGTAGCGGTCGAGATAGTCGCCGAGGTTGAGCATGGCCGCGACCTTGGCGACCCGGTCACGGGTTTCTTCCTTGGGTGCGCGCGCCAGCTTCAGCGAGAAGCCCATGTTCTGCTCCACCGTCATGTGCGGGTAGAGCGCATAGCTCTGGAACACCATGGCGATGTCGCGCTCCTTCGGCTGAAGGCCGTTGACGACGCGGTCGCCGATGGAGATCTCGCCTGCCGAAATGTCCTCGAGTCCGGCCAGCATGCGCAGCAAGGTTGACTTGCCGCAGCCGGACGGGCCGACGAGAACCACGAATTCGCCATCGGCTATGTCGATGGACACACCATGCAGCACCTCCAGTGCGCCATAGGATTTCCGAACGTTGTTGATCGATACCGGTGCCAATTGCAGTCTCCTGTCAGCGGGGCGTCTCAATCATCCCAGCGGGGTGATTTGGCCGGATTGATGTGCCGTGCGGAGCGGTCCAGCGTGCGGATCCGCGTGATCTCGTCGGCGGTGAGGTTCACGTCCTGCGACGCGAAGTTGTTCTTCAGATTTTCAATGCTGGAGGAGGCCGGAATGACGGCGTGGCCTTCCGCCATGAGGAAGGCGAGCGCGACGGCCGCGGCGGTGACGCCGTGGTTCTCGGCGATGGCCTTCAGGAGCGGGTCATCGTTGACGGCCCCCTTGTAGAGGGGCTGGTAGGCGGTCAGCGCCAACCCCTTGCTGCGGCAGTGGCTCACGAGCTTGGGTGCCTGCAGGTAGGGGTGGATCTCGACCTGATCCGTGACGATCGCATTCTCGCCCAGGAGAGCAAGGGCCTTGTCGAGCAACGCGATCGGAAAATTGGATACGCCGATATGGCGGGTCCATCCGCGCTGGCGCGCTTCGGCCAGTGCCAGCATGTAGTCCTCGAACGGCACCTCGTCATTCTGCGAGGGCCAGTGGATGAGCAGCAGGTCGACCTGATCGGTGCCGATCGTCTCGAGGCTTTTCTCGACGCTCGGCAGGAAATCTGCCTTGGACAGATTGGTGTCGGCAACCTTGGTGGTGACGAAGAAGTCGGCGCGTGGCAGTCCGGACCGGCGGATGGCCTCGCCGACGCTGCCTTCGGTGTCATAGCTCTGGGCCGTATCGATGTGACGATAGCCGACCTCGATCGCGGACAGGATCGCCTGGATGCCCGCGTCGCCCGTGCGTCCGAACGTGCCGAGGCCAAGCTGGGGGATCGGGGAGGTATAGGTCATTGCGTTCCTCTCTCAGCCCTTGGTCGCGCCGGCGGTGAGGCCACCGACGAAGAGCCGCTGCATGGATAGAAACAGGATGGCGATCGGCAGGGTCATCACCACGGAGGCGGCCATGACGGCACCCCAGTCGGTGTTGAACTCCGTCGAGAACTCCGCAAGCCCGATTGGCAGCGTCTTCACCGAGGAATCGGTGGCAAAGCAAAGCGCGAAGATGAACTCGTTCCAGGTCGTCACGAAGGCGTAGACCATGACGGAGGCAAGCCCCGGCAAGGAGAGCGGCAGCGTGATGCGGAACAGGCACTCCAGACGGCTGGCGCCATCGATGATCGCTGCTTCCTCGAGCTCGACCGGGATGTTCTTGAAGTAGCTGGTGAGCATCCATACCGAGAGCGGCAGGGTGATGATCATGTAGACGAGGATCAGGCCCCAGTAGGTGTTGACGAGGTTGAGCACCCGAAGGGTGACGAACAGCGGCACGATGATGGCGGCTGTCGGCAGGAGCTGGCCCACCAGCACGAAAGACTGGAGAAGCGGCTTTCCCTTGAAGTTGAAACGGGCAAAGCCGTAGGAGGCAAAGATCGCGAGCACCAGCGCCAGTGCCGTCGACCCGACCGAGATGATGATGCTGTTGAGGAAATAGCGCGGGATGTTCGATTCAAACAGGACCGTGCGGTAGTTCTCCCACGTGGGGGCTGCGGGCCACCAGATCGGCGGAACGGTGTAGAGCTCGCGCAGCGTCTTCACCGACGACAGCACCATCCACCAGAAGGGGAACAGGCAGACCAGGACCAGCAGGACAGAGGCGGTGAGGATCAGCCAGCCCGGCAGGCCGGGGCGCTTGAGGGTCTGAGGCTTGTTCAACGTGTTTCCTCCGGGTTGGAGGCCAGCGTCCGGATGTAGATGAGCACAACCACGATCGCGACGGCAAAGAACATGACGGAAAGAGCCGCGGCCTGTCCGAACTGGACGCTTTCAAAGGCAGTCCTGAAGATCTGGATCGGTGTGATCAGGGTCCGGTTCGCCGGTCCTCCGCGGGTGATGGCATAGATGATGGTGATGTGGTTCAAGGCCCAGATGACCAGGAGAAGCGTGACCGCGACGATGACTGTGCGCACCTGCGGCAGCATGACGTAGCGGACTTCCTCCCAGAAGCTTGCTCCATCGATGCGGGCTGCTTCATAGAGATCGTTGGAGATCGACTGCAGTCCGGCGAGCACCATGATGGCGACGAAAGGAAACATCTTCCAGATGTTGATCGCGATCATCACCGGCAGCACGGTGCTGCCGTTCGTCAGCCAGCCGACCGGCTCGTCGATCAGACCGGGTCCGGTCAGCATGTAGTTGATGATGCCGAACTCGGTGTGGAGCATCCACGCCCAGGTGGTCGCGGCAACGATACCGGGCACCACCCAGGGGACCAGCGTGACGGAGCGGACCACCGCTCGTCCGCGAAAATTCTGGTTCAGCAGGATCGCCGTCAGGACGCCGAGGATGACCTGAAAGACGATGGACCCGAAGACCCACCAAAGAGTGTTCCAGAAGGCCGTCGGCGTGGCGCGCGCGGCCAGAACGCGCCGGAAATTGTCGAGCCCGACATAGTTGCCGGCATTGTCCGTGACGCTCAGCAGTCCGGTATAGGCGACCGGATAGGCGATCAGCATGCCCAGCACCATCAGTGCGGGTAGAACGAACAGATAGCCCGTGGATTGTTTCTGCATCCGATTTCATCCCTGATAGGAGAACCGGAAGGCGCCGGCAGGATGCCGAGCGCCTTCCGGACGGGAGGGATCTAAAGAAGCCCTTCGATTTCTTCGGCGGCGCCGTCCATGGCGGTCTTGACGTCCTCGTCACCGAGAAGGATGCGCTGGATCCCGTCGAAGTAGGCCTGGGATATCTGGACCCAATTCGGATGGGCCGGCACAGGCCGTCCGAACGGCAGCATTTCCTTGAAGACCTGCAGGATCGGGTCGTTGAAGCGCTCGGCCTCCATGGCAGAGATGCGGGCCGGGAAGGTGTCGGTCAGAACGGCCTGGTTCTCCGACTCGGCAAGGAAGCTCAGGAGCTTCTTGGCGTCGTCGGGATTCTTGGCGTCTTTCGGAATGACAAAGCTCCATCCCCCAAGGATGGCTGCCGTCTTTCCGTCGTCAGGATGCGGAACGGGGATAACACCGATGTCGATATTGGGATTTTCCTTGCGGATGGACTGAATATCGAACTGACCAGACTGATACATCGACACCGTCTCGGCGATGAACAGCCGGCGATTGGCGGTGCCGTCGTTCTCCAGTGTCGAGGTCGGTGAAATGCCTTCCTTGAGGAAGTCGGTGTAGAAGGTCACGGCTTCGATGGATTCCGGGCTGTTGACCAGGACCTGCTTGCCATCGTCCGAGATGATGCCGCCACCCAGCATCCACATGAAGGGCAGGGACCGGAAGATGGTGTTGCCGACCTCTCCGCCGCCGGTGATCGCAAAGCCGGATTTTCCGTTGGTGGTAAGCTTCTTGGCAGCGTCCTTGAAGGCGGTCCAGCTGGTCGGTGGATTTGCGGGGTCAAGACCAGCAGCCGTGAAGTCGCCCTTGTTGATAATCACGGCGTGGGTTTCGATCCGGTAGGGAATGCCCCAGAGCTTGCCATCCCAGGTATCGTATTCCAGGGCGGCTGGAATGTAGTCCTCGCGATCGGTCAAGACGTCGTCGACCGGCAGGACAAGGTTGTTCTGGGCGTAGCCGTTCACCCAGCCATGCTGCACGTCGATGACGTCCGGTGCAGCTCCCGACTGCAGGGATGTCAGGATGCGCTGCGGCAGTCCGTCGGTGGTGGTGACCTCAAGTTTCACCGTGACGTCCGGATTGGCAGCCTGGAATTTCTCCACGAGATCCCGGGCGCGGGCCTCGTTGAAATTCGGCGTCCACCAGACCACTTCACCAGCCCAAGCGCCGGCCGACATGGCCAGAAACGATGCCGTTGCGGCCATCGCCAGTTTCATAGTCAACGTTTTCATGTTTACCTCCCAACTGAATTCGTTGTTCGTTTTCCAGCCGTGCGCTGGCATGATCTATTCCGCAGCCGCCGAGGGCTCCTCGGCCCTATGGCCGGCGGATGCGAAAGAGCTTCTGGTCAAGGCGTCGGCGTGTGCGACAAGCGCCTTCATGTAGCCAATCGTGTAGGCATGTCCGGCGTGCCATGGGGCCGGGCAATCGAGTTCCGGAACGTGGTCGGGAACCAGGATCCCGTCGTAACCTTCTTCGTGCAGCACGCGCACGATCCGGGCCATGTCGACGTCACCGTCGTCCACGAAGGTTTCCACGTAGTTCGGAACCTTGCCGCGGACGTTGCGGAAATGGACGTAGGCGATGGCGTTCCGGCGGGCGAAGCGGCGGGTCGTTTCGTAGACGTCGCCATCGGGCATTTCCGCTAGCGAGCCGACGCAGAATTCCAGCGCATTGGCGGGGCTCTCCAGGAGCGAGAGAAGCCGGTCGTATTTGGCGTGACTGTTGACCAGCCGCGCGGTGCCGCGCAGGCGCTCGACCGGCGGATCGTCCGGATGGGCGGCCAATCGGACGCCTGCCTCTTCCGCCACGGGTACAAGCTGCTCCAGAAACCACTGAAGCCGCGCCCAGAGCGTCGCTTCGTCCACCGTCTGAGGCTCTGCGCCGGCAATAGCCAAGCGGTAGCGCATGTTGCCGACCATGCCGTCGGGGACGGGGCTTTCCGCGTCGAATTCGTCGATGGCAAAGACCGCCGTCACCGCGTTGCCGCGGGCGATCGGCTTGCGCTGCCATCCCCAGACGCCGGCAATGGAAAAATTATAGCCGAGAACGGGGATGCCAAGGCGCCCCATGTTCCGGACCAGGTCCTGAAGGTCGCGCATCTGCGCGTCCTTCTGCGGACCATCGAGCAGAATGTCCGACCAGAAGTTGGGCGAGATGTTCTCCAGGGCGGCGACCTTGAGATTGTGTCGGGACAGCATGGCGACCAGGTCCGCCAGGCGATCATAGGACCACAAAGGCGCGTCGATGCAATCGCCGTTGATCGGGCCGACGCCACCCGCCGCATAGGCGCTTGCGTCGGCATTGCGTCCATAGTCGGTCAGGTGGACGACGACGTCTTCCACACCCAGCTGGCTAGCGAAACGGGCACCCGCTTCGCTTAGAAGCGGCCCATACAATGAGATTCCGACCTTCAAGCAGCTCTCCTCCCGTTGCTGCCTAGGCGAGTTCATATTTGAACTGCACCTGTTCTAAATATAACTATGTGGTGAAGGGGAGCTGGTGTCAACTCCCTTTCCCGCGACTTCTATTCGCTTTCGTTGGCTGCGAATGTGCGAGCGCCCGTCGCCACGCCGGTCGTGTTCATGGACCCGTCGAAGAGCGGGACATTGGTCGGCTGGTAGGCAAACCGTTCGCAGGCCTCCTCGATCAGTTCGACGCCGAGGCCCGGCGCTGTCGGCGCCAGAATCGCTCCGTTTTCAAACTGCAGGGTTTCCCGCACGAGTTCCTTGCGCCAGGGAACGTCCACCGAGACGGTCTCGAACACCGAGAAATTCGGCATGGCGACCGACGCGTGCAGCGTCATGGCGTTCATCACCGGTCCGACCGGATTGTGGGGCGCGACCGGGATGAGGTGCGTGTGCGCCAGATGCGCGATGCGTTTCGTTTCGCCCATCCCGCCAGCGTGCGACACGTCGGGCTGCAGGATGTCGACCGCCTTCTTGGACAGGGCCTCGAGAAATTTGCCCGGTTCGTACCAGCGTTCTCCGGCAGCGATCGGCACCGGGCTGGCCGCGCGCACGTCCGCCAGCGCGTCGATGTTCTCCGGCGGCGTCGGCTCCTCGATCCAGGTCAGATCAAAGGGTGCCAGTGCCCGGCACATGGCAATGGCCGTCGGGACGTTGAGGCGGCCGTGGACATCGAGCATCAGGTTGACGTCAGGTCCGACAGCGTCACGGACGGCTTCGACGATTTCGATCGTCTGTCGACGTTGCCGGCGGTCCATCTCCAGGTCGGCCGTGTCAAAGGGATCCCATTTCAGGGCGCGGTATCCCATGGCGACCGCCTTGCGGGCGTTTGCGGCATATTCCTCGGGCGTCGTTGCCCCGAAGAACCAGTGGTTGGCGTAGCATTCGACGCGATCGCGGAATTTGCCGCCGAGCAGTTCGAAGACAGGAACGCCGAGCGCCTTGCCCTTGATGTCGAGGAGGGCGGCCTCGATGCCGCCGAGTGCGGTGCGGAAGACGGCGCCCGTTCGCCAGTAGCTGTCCCTATGGAGCTGTTCGATGATCGCATCCACGGCAAAGGGATCGCGACCCACAAGGACCCGCTCCAGCTCTTCCAGAGCCGCGACGACGGTTTTCGTCTTCCATTCCAGCGTCGCCTCGCCGACGCCCTCGATCCCGTCGTCGGTGTAGAGCTTGACGAAGACGAAGTTCGTCCGCTGGGCGTTGGCGACAAATACTTTCTGAGCGGTGATCTTCATGGGTGTCTCCTGCCAGGTTGGGCCAAGGCTTCTTCGAGCATGGCGCGGTAGTCCTCTGCCGACGGCGCAAGAGGGTTGGTGGCGTGGCTGTGATCGGCAAGCGCCCGCTCGATGACCCAGTCGAAACAATCCGGTGTCACGCCCATGGCCGCCAGGCCGGAGGGCATGTTCAGGCGTCGGTTCAGGGCTTCCAGTTCGCCGGGGACATCGGCGTCCGCGGCCAGTCCCATGGCCGCCCGCAGCCTGTTCAGCTTGTCGGCGACAGCCGGAGCATTGAAGCGCACAACGATCGGCATGAGGATCGCGTTCAGCGTGCCGTGATGAAGTCTAGGCTCCTTCAGGCCACCAAGGGCATGACTGAGCGAGTGAACGGCGCCGAGACCCTTCTGGAACGCCAGTCCGCCGTGGAGTGCGCCGAGCATGACCTCGCTACGGGCTGCAATATCGTCCGGAGTATCGAATGCCTGCGGCAGATTTCTCCAGATGCGGCCGGCACCGTCCAGCGCGATCGCCTCTGCCGTCGGATTGAAGCGCGGCGAAAACAGGGTTTCGATGCAGTGGGAAAGCCCGTCCAGTCCCGTGGCGGCGGTGAGGGCCGGTGGCAGGGCCAGTGTCAGCAGCGGATCGCAGATGGCGCGGCGCGGGATGAGGTGTGCGCTGATGAAGCCGAGCTTGCGGCCATCGTCGAGCGTCAGCAGTGCCGCCCGCCCGACCTCGGCGCCGGTGCCGGCCGTCGTCGGGATGGCAATGACGGGGGCGACGCTTGGACGGATACGCTCGATGCCGCCGTAGATGGCGGCGTACTGCTCCAGCGATCCGTCATGGGTGGCGAGGAGCGCGACGCCCTTGGCGAGGTCGATCGGCGAGCCGCCGCCAAGGGCGACGACGCCGTCACAGGAATTCCCGCGATAGACCTCGAGCGCATCGCAGACGGCAGCTTCGGTCGGGTTCGAGGGGGTATCGAGATAGGCGGCGGTTACCCCGGGCATCAGAGCCTGTACCTTGTCGGCGAGCCCCGACGCGGCCAGGCCGCGGTCGGAGATGAAGAGCGGTCGCGAGATCCCGAGTTCGGCCATGGCGGCGGGCAGGCCCTGCAGTTCGCCTGGGCCAAAATCGATCGCGGTCAGATAGTTGATCCTGGGCATGGTCAGTTACCCCGGAGGCGCGCGATCGCCTTTGCCTGCATTCCGTCTACGGCCATCTCCATCAGTTCGATGCGGTGCCGGTCCGGATCGACGATCCAGGTCTGCCAGTTGCCGTCGGCGCCCTGGACCTTCGGGCGGAACAGCGGGATCCCTGCAGTCTCGAGCTCGCGCACGGTCTGATCTATGCTGGGAACAGCAAGACACATGTGGTTGTATCCCACGGCTTCTGCTCCCGGCGCGTCGCCGCCCTGGCCTTCCGGGAAGACCTCAAGATACTGATCGTCGGTGATGCGCAGATAGACCAGCCAGAGACGCCCGTCGCGGTCGAGGCGCAGAAGCTCCGAAAATCCGAGCTTGTTGATGTAGAAATCGAGGGTGCGGTCGATATCCTTCACCCTGATGGCGACATGGGTAATCGCGGAAACGGTCAGCATTCTGAGCCCCTGTGTTTGGCCAATGAAGGAGGGTGCTGGTGGCTTCTGTTGCGCTGTCGAGTATCTTGCCGCCGTGCGGATGCACTGTCGCGGTGCCTCAGCGTGAAACCGAATTCAGACATCCGCCTCCTCCGGCTATCCAAATATGAACTTTGACAGTTCACATATGTATGCTAATGACGGGCTGAGTTTTGTCAACAGGGCAGGTGCCAATGAGCGAAGCCGCAGACGATGGCGTGAGCAAGCACACGATCCCGGTCATAGACCGGATGATGGATGTGCTGTGCGAGATCGAACGCAAGGACAGGGGGCTTTCAATCAGCGACCTGACGGAGGCGCTCAAGCTTCCCCGAACGACCATCTACCGGATCCTCAACTCGCTGCAGCAGCATGACATCGTCTACCGTGACGATACGGGCAGCTATCACCTGGGCCGGCGGCTGCTGTCGCTTGCCGCGCATGTCGGTGTCCGGGCGACGGAGTTCGACCTCGCCGCCCTCTGCCAGCCGTTTCTCGACAAGCTGGCTGCGGAACTGGGCGAAGGGGTGAAGCTGAGCATCCTCGATCAGGAGGGCATCCTTGTTCTTGCCGCCGCCCAGGGTAAACGGGAGTATGCCCTGACGGTGGCGCCGGGACAGCGCATGCCTATCCATGCCGGAGCGGCAAGCAAGCTGCTGCTTGCTTATCTGCCGCCCGAAGACCTCGACTTCTGGCTTTCGCGTCCCCTCGTCGCCTTCACCGCCAAGACGATCACGGATCCCAAACGGCTGCGCAGCGAGTTCGCCCGCATCAGGCGGCTGGGATGGGCGCAGGACAAAGGGGAGAATGCGCCCAGCATCCAGGCCTTCGCAACCCCCGTGTTCACGCGCAGCGGCCGGATGCTGGCGGCGGTCAGCGTGCCTTTCCTGGCCGGCACCCAGCCCAGCCGCATGGAGGAGATCCGCGTGGCGGCGATGGAGACCGCAAAGGCCATCAGCGCCGTCATTCCAGTCTGAAGTGCATTGGGGGGAGCCCGCATGAAAATCGTCGACATCAAATGTGCCGTCATCGGCAAGAGCCCGATCGTGCGCATCGTTTCGGATGAAGGCATCTCGGGCTTCGCCCAGGCGGAAACGTGGAAGCCCTATCTGAAGCCGCACATCCTGGCCTTTCGCGATGCGCTGATCGGCGAGGATCCGACTCTCGTCGAGAGGGTCATGCTGAAGATCCGCCAGAGAGGCGGCTTCAAGCCCTGGGGGAGTGCCGTCAGCGTCATCGAAATGGCGCTCTGGGACCTTGCCGGGAAGGCGGCGGGCCTGCCCGTCCACAAGCTGCTGGGCGGCAAGGTCCGTGACCGGGTGCGTGTCTACAACGGCTCGATGCGTTTTCCCTTCGCCGGCTATGAGCCGCAGGATTACGCCGACGACATCGCCAAGATGATGGCGCTTTCGGAGGGCTTCACCATCATCAAGCAGCCCATCGGCTTTCATTCCGCGATGAAGCGCGAGGTGCCGAACTTCTATTACGGCGAGCCGAACGCCAGCCCGTTCCACGGGGCGCTCGACCGGGGCCCGGTCACGGAGAAAGGCCTGAAGCACCTCGTGGACTGCGTGGCTGCCATGAAGGAGGTGGCGGGCGACAGGGTTGGCCTCGCGCTGGACTGCGGCCCGGGCTGGATGCTGGCGGATGCGATCCGTCTGGCGCGGATGCTGGAACCCTTCAACCTCCTGTGGCTCGAAGATCTCCTGTCGGGGGATTATACGCCCTGGGTGAATGCAGGCGTCTACAGGGAACTCACCCGATGCTCGACGACGCCCATCCATACGGGGGAGCAGATCTATCTGCGCCAGAACTTCAAGGAGCTGATCGAATCCCACGCCGTTCACGTCATCGGTCCGGATCCCGCGGACGTGGGGGGTATCGCCGAACTGAAGTGGATCGCCGAATATGCGGATCTGCATGGCATCACCATCGCCCCTCACGGCACTGCGAACGGCTTGCTGGGGCTGGCGGCCCTGGTTCAGGTGTCGGCCACGCTTCCCGCCAATTTCATCGCGTTCGAATACACGACAGCAGATCCTGAATGGTGGACGGATCTGGTGGAGGGTTTTCCATCGCCGATCGTGACGAACGGCATGATCGACGTCCCGGACCGGCCCGGCATGGGCGTCGAGATCATCGCCGACCGCGCCAAGGCCTATCTGTCGCCGGAAGACCAAGACTTTTTCGATTGAGGAGCAGACCGATGCACATGATCGGCATTCTGGGCGCGGCCGGCATCGCGCCGCGCTCCATCATCCAGCCAGCGCGTCGTCGTGACGACTGCCGCATCCATGCGGTCGCCTCCCGACGTCCCGCCGCTGCCGGGGACTATGCGCGGCTGCACGGGATCACGAAGGCCTATGAGAGCTATGATGATCTCCTGTCCGATGCGGACATCACCATCGTCTACAATGCCCTGCCGCCGGCCGCCCATGCCGAATGGTCGATCAGGGCGCTGAAGGCCGGCAAGCATGTGCTCTGCGAAAAACCTCTGGCGATGACGGCCGGCGAGGCCGAGGTCATGGTCGAAGCCGCAGAGGCGGCCGACCGCGTGCTGGCCGAGGCATTTCACGACCGCTACCACCCCGTCTTCCTGCATCTGCTTGCGTGCAAGACGTCGGGAGCGCTCGGCGAGATCCGCGCGCTGCGGGCCGAATTCCATGTCGATATCCCGTTTGATCCGCACAATATCCGGCACGACCCCAAGCAGGGTGGCGGCGCCATGATGGATCTCGGTTGCTATCCGCTGCACTGGCTGCGCAGCTTCATGGGCGAGGAGCCCGAGATCCTGTCCGCGCAGGCAGAGCTTACGCCGCTCGACGTCGATCAGAGAATGGAAGTCAAGTTGCGCTTTCCCGGTGGCGTCGAGGCGCAACTGGTTGCAGACATCGCCAGTCCGCCGTTTCGGGGATTGCTGCGGGTCGAGGGCGAAAAGGGGGTGATCGAGCTCGACAACCCCTGCCTGCCGCACAAGGGACATTCCATCCGGGAATGGTTCGGTGACAGCTACCGCGAGTTCACGCTGGCCGCAGGCACCACCTACGATTACCAGCTGGCGGCATTCGTAGAAGCAGTCGAGAACGGAACGAGGCTACCCACCGGCGGTCAGGATGCCATCGGCAACATGAAGGCGCTGGATGCGATCTATGTGGCCTCCGGGCTTCGAGCGGCTCAGCCTGCCGAATGAACCAATACCGCACCTCGACTCTGCGACGTGCATGGTACACCCAAACAAAGGCAGGCGTTTCGCCCGGCGGGAAATGGGCGACCGTTACGGCGCGCGCGTGAGGGCTGCAGCCGAGAGGCTGATCCATTTCCTAGGGACGGTATCCCATGGCGCGACTGAGCTGGAAGGCAGCTTCTCGCACCATCAGTATCAGGAGTTCCCGTCTCTCCAGGAAACGGGATGTCAGGGTGCCGAGATTGAGCGCCGCGATCACCTCGCCTTCGGCGTTCCAGACGGGTGCGGCGATGCCGGTGGAGCCGGTGACGAACTCCTGGTCGTTCAGCGCATAGCCGTCACGGCGCACCTTGACGAGCAATTTGCGCAGTTCAGCTGGATCGGTAATCGTATAACGGGTGTAGGTGAGGAACTGCACCCGCGAGAGATAGCTCTCCAGAACCTCGGGTCGGGCATGGGCCAGGAGAAGCCGTCCGGTGGCGGTACAATAGGGGGTGATCGCCGCATCCAGGTTGACGTCGTAGCGAAGCGGATGGTGGCTGACGCATTTGGCGAGCCTGCGGATGTCGCAATGGGCGTTCATTGTCGAGAGCAGTACCGTCTCGCCGGAATCGTCGCGCAGCCGCTCCATGTAGGGGCGGGCGGTGACGACCAGAGGCTCCTCGTGTGGGCGAAAGGGAAAGCCGTGGCTGGATTCGACCAGGATGTAGCGTCCCGCCTCGTCCTGCGTCAGGTGCCCGCGAGCCGTCAGGGTCTGGAGCAGGCCGTGGGCGCTGGACTTTGGAAAACCCAGGTCACGGATGATCTGCGACAGGGATACCGCTTCCCGGCAATGGGAGAGATACTCGAGAAGATCAAGGATGCGGCCAGCGCTCTTCACCTCGGAGTTCATGTACGTGAACAAAACCTCGATTGCTGATTAATTCTTGGGCTTGTAACACTTTTGGAGCAGGTGCGAAACGCAGATCGCGATGCGCCGCAGGATGAAGGCTACCGATGAGCGCCACGCGAGATCACGATCAGCACCAACCCTGGATGTGGCCCGAGGATATCTGGCGCCAGAAGATTGGCAAGGCCCGCGCCGGACGATCGCTGAAGCCGGCCGCCTGGAAAAACGGCGCCCGCATGGCTGTAGCGATCTCCTTCGATTCAGATCACGAAACCTTCGAGCTGAGGAACGGTGGCGAGTCCATCAGCCGGTTGAGCCAGGGCCAGTACGGCGCCCGCCGCGGCATGCCGCGGATCCTGGCGCTCCTCGAAAAATACGGTGTTCCGGCCTCCTTCTTCATGCCCGCCGTCTCGGCGATGATCAATCCGGACGAGGTGAGGGCCGTGATTGCCGGCGGCCATGAGATCGGCATGCACAGCTGGATCCATGAGTTCAATTCGCGCCTCGACCATGCGACCGAACGGGATCTTGCATTCAGGGCATCCGACATGCTGGAAACGCTCTCCGGCGTGCGCCCGGTCGGCATGCGCACGGCATCCTGGGATTTCAGCCCCTATACGCTGGCCATCGCCCGCGAGATGCGCCTCCTCTATGACTCCTCGCTGATGGCCGATGACGAACCCTACGAGCTTGTGGAAGACGGCGAGCCGACAGGCATGGTCGAGATCCCGGTGGAATGGAT
This sequence comes from Rhizobium sp. PK7-22, assembly GCF_056530405.1. NCBI lineage: Bacteria > Pseudomonadati > Pseudomonadota > Alphaproteobacteria > Hyphomicrobiales > Rhizobiaceae > Rhizobium > Rhizobium sp. PK7-22. The sequence continues at coordinate 246,150 of NZ_CP096514.1, read as the reverse complement.
CCGCGACGATGCTCCCTATGTGGCGATGGACCGGATGACCGGTGCGCGCCCCTATGGCGGGCCGGCCATGGTCGCCGACATTCTCCGGCGCGAGCTGGATGTCGCATGGGAGGAGGGCGGCCTCTTCCAGGTGACCCTGCACCCGCACCACGTCGGGCACCGCTCCCGCATCTTCATTCTCGAGGAAACCATCCGGCTTGCGCAGTCGAAGGGTGACGTCTGGTTCTGCACGCACGCGGAACTCGCCCGCTACTGCGCCGACGAATGCGGCCTTTCCACTGCCGCGCCTGCCAGCTGACGCTGGTCCATCAAGCTAGAAAACCAATAAGGAAGAGGGTGAAGACATGAAAACAGGACTAGCATCCATCGCGGCCGTGGTCATGGCGCTGATGACGTCGACCGCCATCGCACAGACCAAGGACACGCTGACGATCGATCTGCCGAACGATGCGGCTACTCTCGACCCGCATCTGCAGTGGAACACCGACAGCTACACGGTCTACCGCAACATCTTCGACAACCTGCTGACGCGCGATACCTCCGGCAAGATCGTGCCGCAGATCGCCACCGAATGGACCTACGACAACGACACGACGATCACCTTCAAGATCCGCGACGACGTCACCTTCCAGGACGGCACCAAGCTGACCGCGGAAGATGTCGCCTTCTCGATCGCCCGCATCGTCGATCCCGCCCTGAAGAGCCCGCAGCTGTCGCAGTTCGACCAGATCGCCACCGCGGAAGCCGTCGATGCGACGACGGTGAAGGTGACGACGAAGTCGGCCTATCCGGCACTGCTGGCCCAGCTCGTGAAGCTGTCCATCGTTCCCAAGGCCTATGTGGAGAAGGTCGGCGACCAGGAGTTCAACCTGAACCCGATGGGCAGCGGTCCCTACAAGCTGGTGGAATGGCAGAAGGGCATCGCGACCAACCTCGAAGCCTATGATGGCTACTGGCGCGGCCAGCCGCCCTTCGAAAAGGTCGTCTTCCGTGCTGTTCCGGACGTCTCGACCCGCATCGCCGATCTGAAGACGGGCAAGGCCGATCTCGTCCGCGACGTGCCGCCCGACCAGGCATCGACGATCGAGAGCGACAGCAACACGAAGCTTCTGTCCGGCGAGACGGAGCGCGTGGGGTACCTCTACATCAACGCCGAAGCCGGCCCGACGAAGGACGTGCGGGTGCGCCAGGCGATCGCCTATGCGATCGACAAGCAGGGCCTCGTCGACGCGCTTCTGGAAGGCTACGGCAAGGCGGTGAACGTGGTCGGTGCCGAGCCGATCTTCGGCTATACCGACGCTGTCGAAGGATATCCTTATGATCCGGACAAGGCTGCCGAACTGGTCAAGGAAGCCGGTGCCGAAGGCGCGACGGTCGAGTTCCTGACATCGCCGTCCTATCCGCGCGCGCTCGTCGAGGCCATCCAGCAGATGGTCAACGAGGTCGGGCTGAACGTGACGATCTCCTCCAGCGACCAGGCCACCTTCCTGAAGCGCCGCCAGGGCGACGCCGAAAATGCCGGTGGCATGGCCTTCGGCGCCTGGTCCTGCGCCTGCCAGGATGCCGACGGCATCATCTTCCCGCTGTTTCGCAGCGGCAGCATCTGGGCCAAGTACAAGAACGAGAAGTACGACGCCCTGGTCGATGAAGCCCGCACGATCCTCGACGAGGAGAAGCGCAAGGAACTCTACAAGCAGGCCTATGAAATCCTGCGCGAGGACGTTCCGGGTCTCGGCCTCTACCAGGTCTATGCGCTCTTCGGCGCAGCCAAGAACCTGCAGTGGGAGCCGTCCGCCAACGAAGCCATGTTCGTCATGGACATGAGCTGGCAGCAGTAAAAGGCGAGGAAACGATCGTGTTGAATTACGCCGTCCAGAGATTGATACAGGCCATCGTCGCAATCTTCGGCGTGCTCACGATCGTCTTCGTCGTCATGCATCTCTCGGGGGACCCGACGCTTCTTCTGGTCCCCCAGGATGCCTCTGCCGAAATGATTGCCGAGCTGCGCCACCAGCTCGGTTTCGACCGACCCATCCATATCCAGTATCTCGACTATCTCTACGGTCTCACCCAGCTGGACTTCGGCATTTCCGTCGTCCAGCGCGTGCCCGCCCTCGACATCGTCGCCTCGCGGCTGCCCTATACGATCCAGCTCGCCGCCGGTGCGCTTGTCGTCGCCATCGGCATCGGCATTCCCGCCGGCATCGTCATGGCCACCATGCGCGGCAGCGTCATCGAGCGCATTCTGACGGCCGTCGTCGTCACCGGGCAGAGCGTACCGACCTTCCTGTCGGCCATCCTGCTGATCTTCATCTTCGGCGTCACCCTGCGCTGGCTGCCGACCTCCGGGGCAGGCGAGCTCTCCGCCATGATCCTGCCGTCCATCGCGCTCGGGGCGCTGTCGATGTCGACCTTCGCACGCATGACGCGGATCGCGATCATCGACGAGCTCGGCAAGGACTATGTCAGGGCTGGCCGTGCACGAGGGCTGTCGCTCGGGCAGGTGGTCTCTCGTCACGTGCTGCGCAACGCGTCCATTCCGGTCATCACCATCGCCGCGCTGGAAATCGGCAATCTGCTGGCCGGTGCGGTGATCATCGAGACCGTCTTCGCCTGGCCGGGCATCGGGCAGCTCGCCATCCAATCCATCCAGTCGCGCGACTTCCTGGTCGTCCAGGTGATCGTGCTGCTGATTTCCTTCGTCTATGTGCTGACCAGCGTGCTGGCCGACCTCGTCTATGTCGTCGTCGATCCGCGCATCCGTCTGGTCAAGTGAGGAGATGTCCGTGATCGCCAGCGCCCATGCCGTCCGCCAGCGTCTCCGTCGCGTCCCAACATCGGTGATCATCGTCTCGATCATCCTGGCGGCGATCATCATGCTGGCCGTCTTCGCGCCGCTTGTTGCTCCGGCCGATCCCAACAGGCAGGTGCTGCTCGCCCGCCTGAAGGCACCCGGTTTCTCCTATCGTGACGTCACCTACTGGTTCGGGACCGATGACCTGGGTCGCGATCTGCTCTCCCGCACGCTCTATGGTGCCAGGATCTCGCTGGGCGTTGCCCTTCTCTCCGTCGTCGTCTCCACGCTGGTGGGCGTGACGCTCGGCATGCTCGCCGGGTGGTTTCGCGGCTGGACGGAGACCATCATCATGCGGCTCGTCGACATCATGATGTCGATCCCGGCCATCCTGCTGGCGGTCCTCACGGTCGCCGTGCTCGGCCCGGGCTTCCTGAAGCTTGTCCTCGTCCTCGGCCTGACGCGCTGGCCGCGCTACACCCGCGTCGCCTATGCCCAGACGCTGCAGGTATCGAACCTGCCGTTCATCAAGGCCTCGGAGCTTGCCGGGGCGGGTGCCGTGCGCATCCTCTTCCATCACGTCCTGCCCAATATCGCCGGTCCACTCCTGATCGTGGCGACGGCGGAGTTCGGCCTGATGATCCTGATGGAATCGGGTCTTTCCTTCCTCGGCCTCGGCATTCAGCCGCCGTCCGCAAGCTGGGGCTCGATCATGAGCGTCGGTCGTCAGTATCTGGAGCGCGCCTGGTGGATTGTCGCCGTCCCGGGCGTCTGCCTCTTCCTTCTCGTCTTTTCCGTCAACGTGCTCGGTGACTGGCTGCGTGACCAGCTCGACCCGCGCTCCCGTTCCCGCTGAGGTACCCCATGGAATTCCAAGACAAGACAATGGTCATCACGGGCGCTGCCGGCATTTTCGGTGGCTGGACGGCGGCCTATTTCGCCAAGCGCGGCGCAAAGCTCTGCCTCAGCGACATCCGCATGGATGCGCTGGAGAAGGTAGCGGCCGACCTCAACCTCGATCCGGCCACCACGCTGCTGCACGCCACCGAACTGACGAGTGACGCCTCGATGCTCGATCTGGTGGATCTGGTTCGCCGCGAATGGAAGGCGCCGGATATTCTCGTCAACAATGCCGGCATCTACACCCGCTTCAGCCTGCTCGACATGGAGTTCGCCGACTGGGATCGCGTCTTCGGCGTCAACCTGCGGGCGCCCTTCGTGCTGACGCGCGAAATGGCGAAGCTGATGATTGCCGAGGGCAAAAAGGGGTCGGTGATCAACATCTCCTCCGGTGCCGCCCGCAAGATGAACCAGAACTCCGTGCCCTATTGCACCTCCAAGACCGCCATCGAGCGCCTGTCGAAGGGGTTCGCCATGGAGCTTGCCCACCACGGCATCCGGGTCAACATCGTCGAGCCGGGCTTTGCGCCGGGCAGCGAGGTCTCGGCGCTGGACGACGCCTATGTGCAAAACATGCTGAAGAACATTCCGCTTGGGCGCGCCAGCGGCCCGGACGATGCGCCGGGTGCGATCGCCTATCTCTGTTCCGACCAGGCCGCCTTCATCACCGGCGCTGTCCTCAGCGTCGACGGCGGCAATTCGATCGGCAACTACAAGCGACCCGAGCCGGCCGCGCCGGCAAGTGCGGGCTGAGGAGTATCGGATGGACATGGACCCGCGCCCGCTGCTGTCGGTTGAAGACCTGACCATCGAGATCGACGGTGCCAATGTCGTCGACGGAATTTCGTTCACCGTCGCTCCGGGGAAGGTGATGGCGCTGGTCGGCGAATCCGGCTGCGGCAAGTCGCTGACCTCCTATGCCATGCTCGGCCTGCTGCCGCCGGCGGCGAGGCTGTCGGCCGGGAGTGTGCGTCTGGGTGACCGCGACCTCACCGCGCTATCGGAGCGGGAGTTCCGCAAGGCGCGCGGCAAGGAGATATCGATCATCTTTCAGGAGCCGAGCGCCTCGCTCGATCCTCTGACGACGGTCGGCGCCCAGATTGCCGCCGCCTATCGCACGCACCACAAGGTGTCGCGCACGGAGGCCTACGCCAAGGCACGCCAGATGCTCGCCGACGTCGGCATTCCCGATCCGGACCACCGCCTGCACCAGTACCCGTTCGAACTGTCGGGAGGCATGTGCCAGCGCATCATGATCTCGATCGCGCTGATCTGCAGCCCGCGTGTGCTGGTGGCCGACGAGCCGACGACGGCGCTCGACGTCACGATCCAGGCGCAGATCCTCGACCTGATGAAGAAGCTCGTCGCCGACCGCGGCACGTCGATCGTCATCATCACCCACGACATGGGCGTGGTCGCCGACATCGCCGACGACGTGGCGGTGATGTATGCCGGGCGTATTGCGGAACTGGCGCCCGTCGAGGCACTTTTCGCGACACCCAAGCATCCTTATACGGCCCTGCTGCTCGCCAGCGTTCCCAAGCTCAGCGACGCGCCGAAGGCAGATCTCGCGACGATCGAGGGCCGGGTGCCGACGCCCAACGAATTCGGCGCCGGCTGTCGCTTCGCCGATCGCTGTCCGCTGGCGACCGAGAAATGTCGGGTCGAGCAGCCGCCACTCTTCGACTGCGGCGGCGGCCACCGCTCCGCCTGCTGGCACATCGACCGCATGGCCGAAATCCGTGAGATAGCCGCATGACCGAAGACCTGCAGAATGTTCTCGAACTGCGCGACGTCGCCGTCCATTTCGGTGGTCGCGGCGGGCTTCTGGGCTCGTCCGGCGTGGTGGTAAAAGCCGTCAACGGCGTCGATCTCGACATCAAGAGGGCCGAGACCGTGGCCCTCGTCGGCGAATCCGGCTGCGGCAAGTCCACGCTCTCCAACACCATCGTCGGACTGCAGGCGCCGGTGTCGGGAAGCGTCAGGATCAGCGGCGAAGAGGTGGTTGGCGCCGATCGCCGCAAGCTCAACGACATCCGCCGCAAGGTGCAGATGATCTTCCAGGATCCCGCGCTGTCGCTTGACCCGCGTTCAACCATCGGGGCGACCATCGGCGAGCCGCTGATCGTGCGCGGCATTGCGCGCGGCAAGGCGCTGAAGGAGCGCGTCGGAGAGTTGTTGACGCAGGTCGGGCTGCGGCCGGAACATGCCGACCGCTATCCGCATCAGTTCTCCGGCGGGCAGCGGCAGCGCGTTGTGATTGCCCGGGCGCTCGTCCTGGAGCCGGATCTCTTGATCTGCGACGAACCGGTCTCGGCCCTCGACGTCTCGGTGCGGGCACAGATCCTCAACCTGCTCGTGGCGCTGCAGCAGCGCATGGGTGTCTCCTACCTCTTCGTCTCCCACGACCTCAGCGTCGTGCGCCACATCTGCGACCGGGTGGTGGTCATGTATCTCGGGCGCTTCGTCGAGATTGCCGACCGCGACACCTTCTTTGCCGATCCCAAGCATCCCTACACCCGGGCGCTGATGTCGGCGGTGCCGGAGGCCGATCCCGTCGTGCAGCGCGGCAAGCAGCGCTTCATCCTGCAGGGCGAGCTGCCGAGCCCCGCCAACATCCCCTCCGGCTGCGCCTTCCATACGCGCTGTCCGCTGGCCACCGAGATCTGCTCCAAGGTGCGACCGGAACTGACCCCGCGTCCCGACGGCGCCCGCGTTGCCTGCCACCACGCCTGAAAGACATGCCATGACCGATCGCGCCACTGAAGAAACCATCGGGCTTTCGGGACTGAGCGCCGGGGCCGAGATCCGGGTCGACCGATGGGGCATCCCGCACATCCGGGCGGCGAGCGAGACGGACCTGTTTTTCCTGCAGGGCTTCAATGCCGCGCGCGACAGGCTCTGGCAGCTCGACCTCTGGCGCAAGCGCGGCCTCGGCCTGCTGGCTGCCGATTTCGGTCCCGGTTATCTCGCCCAGGACCATGCGGCGCGCCATTTCCTCTATCGCGGCGACATGCAAGCAGAATGGCTTGCCTATGCGGATGACACGCAGGCGATCTGCACCGCCTTTGCTGCAGGGGTGAACGCCTATATTGCGCTCTGCGAACGGGAGCCCGAGCGCCTGCCGTTGGAATTTTCCCTCTTCGGCACCCGCCCCGCTGAATGGCAGCCGGAAGACGTGGTGCGGATCCGCAGCCACGCGCTGACCCGCAATGGCGTCTCCGAAATCCTGCGCGCCAACGTCATGGCGATGGCCGATGCCACCACCGATCTCCTGCGGTTCGAGCTCGACCCGCCGGTGGAGCCGAAACTGGCGGACGGGCTTTCCTTCGCGGACATTCCACTGGAGGCGGTGCGGCTCTTCAAGCTTGCGACCGCGCCGGTGACCTTCGAAAAGGAGCGGCTTGCTGCTGGTCTCGCCGACGCCTGGATCTGGACCGAAGTGACGGATCTCGGCGAGGTCGTGCAGCGCAGCGCCGAAGAAGGCTCCAACAACTGGGCGGTCCACGGCTCGCGGACGGAAAGCGGACGACCCATCCTCGCCAGCGACCCGCACCGCGCCCATGCCGTGCCCTCTCTGCGCTACCTCGTTCACCTCGAAGCACCGGGCCTCAACGTCATCGGGACGGGCGAACCCAGCGCTCCCGGCGTCTCGATCGGCCACAACGACCGCACCGCCTTCGGCCTCACCATCTTCGGGGCGGACCAGGAGGATATCTACGTCTACGAGACGAAGGATGGCGACCCGGACCTCTACCGCCACGCGGAGGGCTGGGAAAAGATCGAGCGGGTCGAGCAGGGCTTCGCCGTCAAGGGCCACCCCGCGCAGGTGCTGACGCTGTCGTTCACCCGTCACGGGCCGGTGCTGCACGAGGACCGGGCGCGCCGCCGCGCCGTCGCCATGCGCACCGTCTGGCACTCCCCGGGGTCTGCCGCCTATCTCGGCAGCCTCTCCTACATGCGCAGCCCATCGGCTGCGGCGTTCGCGGATGCGCTTGGCCATTGGGGCACGCCCTCGGTCAGCCATGTCAGCGCCGATGTGGACTGCAATATCGGCTGGTTCACGGCCGGCTTCACGCCGGTGCGCCGCAACTGGCAGGGACTGCTGCCGGTGCCGGGCGACGGCAGCCACGAATGGGACGGCTTTCTGCCGCCTGAGGACCTGCCGCGCAGCTTCAACCCTGCCACTGGCTTCGTGGCCTCCGCCAACGAGATGAACCTGCCCGCCGATCGCGATCCCGCCGCTCCCTCCATCGGCCACGAATGGGCGGAGGGAAGCCGGGCAAGGCGCATCAAATCCGTGCTCGCCGCCGACCGCAGCCATACGCTGACCGCCTCCATGGCGCTGCAGACGGATGTCTATTCGCGACCTGCCGAGGTGATCGTCACCCTGCTCAAGGAGGTGGCCTCGCGAATGTCGGCAGACGCTGTCCGTCTGCACGGGATCAAGCTCTTCCAGGGCTGGGACTACCGCCTCGAGGCAGACAGCGCCGCTGCCGCGCTCTTTGAGGTCTGGTGGATGAAACATCTGCGGCCCGGCCTCCTGGCGCGTTTTGCGCCGGACCAGGCTGTGCGCCAGCTTCTGTTGCCTGGCGATTTCGACCGGCTTCTCTCGCTGCTCCAGGCGCCCGAACACCTCTGGAGCGGCGAAGAGCGGGACGCGCTGATGCTTTCGACCCTGGCGAAGGGTTGGGAGGATTGCGCGGCCCGGCTCGGCGCCGACCCGTCCGCATGGCGATGGGGTGACCTGCACCGGGCGCTCTTCGAGCATGCGGCAAGTCGCGTGAAGCCCGAAGCGGATGCCGCATGGAATGTCGGTCCGCTGCCGGTCGGCGGCAGCCGCTCCACCCCGATGCACGCGGCCTACCGGCTTGGCGACTTCGTCGTCAATTCCGGCGCATCTGTTCGCCTCGTCATGGATGTGGGCTCCTGGGACGACAGCGTCTGCGTCAACACGCCCGGTCAGTCGGGCGATCCGCGATCGCCGCATTACGACGATCTGTCCGGCCCATGGTCGCGCGGAGATTATGTGCCGCTGCTCTACAGCCGCGACAAAGTGGATGCCGCAACCGCCCATCTGATCCGGCTCGTGCCCGCAGACAACGAGGAGTGATACCGCGATGACCCTTCCCATCACCACGGGCGACGTCGATCTTGCCGCCTTCCTCGACGAACTTCGCCTGTGGGTGGAGATGGAAACGCCCAGCGGAGATGCCGCCGCCGTCAACCGGCTGGCGGATCGTATCGAAGTCCTGGCACGCGATACATGCTTTTGCGTCGAACGAACGCCCGGTAGGCTCGGCTTCGGCGACATCCTTGCCGTCCGAACGCCGCGGCTGGAGGGATACAACGCCAAAAGCGTCCTGATCCTCGCCCATATCGACACGGTGCACGCGACCGGGACCATCCGGGAGAAACTGCCGCTCCGCGAGGATGGCGACCGTCTCTACGGTCCGGGCATCTATGACATGAAGGCTGGCGTGCTGATGGCGTTCGAGGCCATGAAGCTCGCCACGAAGATGGGCCACAACCTGCCGATCGACCTGCTGATCGTGCCGGACGAGGAAGTGGGCTCCAAGAGCTCCCGGCCGCTGATCGAGGCGTACGCCCGCAACGCGGCCTATGCGCTCGTCGTCGAGCCGGCCCGCGACGGCGGCAAGATCGTCACGGCCCGCAAGGGCGTCGGCATGTTCGATATCGTCGTTCGCGGCCGTGCCTCGCATGCCGGCGTGCGCCCGCTCGACGGTCGCTCGGCGATCCGGGCCGCCGCCCGCCTGGTTCTGGAGCTCGAGGCGCTGAACGATCCGGTCCGCGGCATCACCGTGACAACCGGCATGATCCACGGCGGCACCGGGCGCAACACCATTCCGGCGGAATGCCGCCTGCAGCTCGACCTGCGCCTGCCCGACGCGGCAATAGCCGCCGAGGTGATCGACAAGATCCGCGGGATGACGCCTGTCGATCCCGACATCACCTTCGAGATTTCGGGCGATCTCAACCGCCCGCCCTTCGCCCAGAGCGAGGAAGGGCGTCGCCTCTTCGACCACACGGCCAGGATCGCGGCCGAACTGGGCATCACGCTGGAAGGCATGGTGACCGGCGGCGGTTCAGACGGCAATTTCACTGCAGCCCTCGGCGTGCCGACCCTCGACGGGCTCGGGGCCGATGGCGCCGGCGCCCATACCTTCGACGAGCATATCCTGGTCAGCAGCCTGGTGCCGCGAACGGTGCTCCTCGCCAACCTGATCGCCTCGCTGGACAGCAAGGCATGAACCGACCGGCCATGATCGGTGTGGCTCCAGGCAGTGGGGAGCGTCGCGCTTGACCGCTTTGCAGGCTCTCGCCTTCATGGTCATGGCGGGCTTTGCCGCCTATGTGCAGACGCTGACCGGCTTCGCCTTCGGGCTGATCCTGATGGCAGCGGTGGCGCTGAGCGAGATCCTGCCGCTGCGCGATGCCGCCGTCGTCACCGGCGTGCTGACGCTGGTCAATGCCGCGATCATGCTCACCAAGGGTTGGACCGAGGTGCTGAAGAGGCAGTTCGTGCTCGTCCTTCTGAGCAGCCTGCCGTCGCTGGTGATCGGCTATCTCCTGCTTGCGCATCTGGCGGACAATGGCCTGGTGGTCCTGCGCATCCTGCTCGGCGCGATCATCATCGTTTCATCGTTGCAACTGATCATGCCGCCACGGCGTGAGGAACGGCAAGCCGGAGACGGGTCCTTCATCGGCTTCGGGGTGTTCTCCGGGCTGATGAGCGGGTTGTTTTCCACCAGCGGTCCGCCGCTGGTCTATCATTTCTATCGCCAGCCCTTTCCGATGGTGGCCATCCGCGAGACGCTGGTCGCGATCTTCGGCGTCAACGCGCTGATCCGGCTCGGCGTCGTCTTTGCCGACGGCACATTTCCGGACCGGCAATATTGGGCGGCCTTCCTGGCCATCCTTCCGGTGATGGCCGGCACGCAGCTTGCCCGCCGCCTGCCGCCGCCGATTTCGCCGCGACTGCTGAAGCTGATCGTCTTCGTTCTCCTCTGCGCGTCAGGTGCTTCGCTCGCCCTGCCAGCAATTCCGGCCGCCTTGCGGATGGCCGGATACTGACTAGAAGGTCTCGTCATGCATCTTACCGTTTCCGAAGCCGAAGACCTCGTCGTCTCCATCCTGCTGCGCAGCAAGGTGACCGAAGACAATGCCCGCTCCGTGGCCAGGGCGCTGGTCGCCGCCGAGGCTGCCGGCCAGGGCGGCCACGGGCTGCGCCGGGTTCCGACCTATGCCGCGCAGGCGATTGCCGGGAAGGTGGACGGCTTTGCGACCCCGGTGGCGGCCAAGACGGCCGAGGCCGTCCTGCGCATCGATGCCGCCTTCGGCTTTGCCTATCCGGCGCTCGATCTTGCGGTGGCAGAGCTTGCGCCGCTTGCCGCAAAGACGGGGATTGCGCTTGCCGCCATCCACCGCTCGCACCACGCCGGCGTCATGGGGCTGACGGTCGAGCGCTTCGCCGAACGGGGGCTCGTGGCGCTGATGGTCGCCAATACACCCGCGGCCATGGCGCCCTGGGGTGGCAGGACGGCACTCTACGGCACCAACCCGATCGCCTTCGCCGCCCCCTTGCCGGATGGTGATCCGATCGTCATCGATTTGGCCATGTCGAAGGTCGCCCGCGGCAAGATCGTTGCCGCGAAGCAGAAGGGTGTCGCCATCCCCGCGGACTGGGCGCTCGATACCGACGGCCATCCGACGACCGATGCCGCAAGGGCCGTGGAGGGCACGATGATGCCGCTCGGGGACGCCAAGGGTGCGGCGCTTGCGCTGATGGTGGAAATCCTCGCGGCCGGGATCACCGGCGCGCAATACGCATTCGAGGCCTCGTCGCTGCTGGATGACAAGGGGCCACCGCCGTCCCTCGGCCAGACCATCATCGTCATCGACCCGAAGGCGTCCGGCGGCGCCGACATGCTGCCGCGCCTCTCCATGCTCGCCGAGATGATCGGCAGTGATCCGGGAGCCCGGCTTCCCGGCAAGCGCGGCGCCACGCACCGGCGCGAGGCGCTTGCCAACGGACTGGTGCTGGACGACGACATCCTGCAGCTTCTCGGCGCCTGACCGCAGACCTATTTCGAGCCATTGAAGGAAACCCAGATGCCCCACCTGTTTTCACCGGCAACCCTCAAGAGCGTCACGCTCAAGAACCGCATCGTGGTGTCGCCCATGTGCCAGTACCGCGCCGAGGATGGCCGGGCCAACCATTGGCACACGGTCCACATGGGCAACCTGGCGCTGTCGGGCGCCGGCACCGTGATCATCGAGGCGACGGCCGTCGAGCCCGCCGGACGGATCACGCCGGGCGACCTCGGCCTCTACGACGATGCGACGGAAGCGGCCTTGCAGACGGCAATCGAGGCGGTGCGGGTGGTGCAGGACTGCGCCGTCTTCATCCAGCTCGGCCATGCCGGGCGCAAGGCCTCCAGTCACGTTCCATGGGAAGGCGGCCCGTTGATGAGCCTGGAAGAGGGCGGCTGGGAGACATCCGCGCCCTCGGCCATTCCGTTCAAGGAGGGCGACCGCGCGCCCACCGCGATCGATGCGGCCGGGCTCGTCCGGATCCGCGAGGCCTTTGTCGATGCGGCCAGACGTGCGGCCCGGCTCGGCTTCGACGGGATCGAAGTGCATGCCGCCCACGGCTACCTCCTGCACCAGTTCCTGTCGCCGCTCTCGAACCGCCGCGAGGATGCCTATGGCGGCTCGCTGGAGAACCGGATGCGCTTCCCGCTCGAGGTGTTCGAGGCCGTCCGGGCCGTCTTTCCGGCCGATCGGCCGGTCGGCGTGCGCGTCTCGGCGACGGACTGGGTCGAGGGCGGCTGGGACCTGCCGCAGACGGTTGCCTTCGCCAAGGAGCTGGCGGCAAGGGGCGTCGATTTCGTCGACACGTCGTCCGGCGGGCTGGTGCCGCAGCAGAAGATCACCACCGGCCCCGGCTATCAGGTTCCCTTCGCCGAGGCGCTGAAGACGGAGGCGGGTGTCGCGACCTTCGCCGTCGGCATGATCACCGAGGCCGAGCAGGCAAATGCCATCATTTCCGAGGGCAGGGCGGATTTCGTGGCGCTCGGTCGCGGCCTCCTCTTCGATCCCCGCTGGCCCTGGCGCGCTGCGGCAGCCCTTGGCGAAACGATCGAGGCACCGCCCTCCTACTGGCGCGGCCTGCCGGCGGACAAGGCCGGTCTGTTCAGGGCCAAAATCGTGGCGCGCTAAGCGCGACAAGCCGTCATCCTGCTGCCAAAACACGCGGCCTGCGAAACCACTGGGTCATCCAGGCGTTTGTGCCTGGAACCTTGGAAAGCAGGAGACAGCCTCATGGCAGACGACAGCACGATGACGATCCGGGCAACCTTCGCAACGCGGGCGGCGGCCGACCTCGCTGTCGAACATCTCGTTCAGCAGCATGGCATCTCGCGGCCCGACATCTTCATCCAGTCCACGGGCGATGAGAATACGGCAGGCTCCCGGCCGTCAGGCGGCGATGCATCGCATGAGGGCGGTGCTCGCGAAGACGCGGCCCTCGAAGGCGAGATCGAGGTGTCGGTCGATATCCCCGCCAGCGAGAGTGCCGCGGTGCGGCGCAGCCTCGGTGATGCCGATGCGATCTGGGTCTCCGGTGGCTGACAATAGACGGAGCCGCGTTCCGGCGGCTCCAGTTTCCTCCGCGAAGGATCAGCGGCGCCTGCCGTAGCCGCCGCCCGTCGGGGTCACGACGCAGACCGCTTCGCCCGCCTCAAGCACCGTCTGGCCGCAGCCGCCGAGATCCTCCAGCCGTCCGTCGAGGCGCCGGACGGTTGTCGATCCCAGTTCGCCTTCCTCGCCGCCCGCAAGCCCATGCGGTCGGATCGTGCGGTGCGAGGAGAGGATGGCGCAGTCCATCGTCTCCAGGAAGCGGATGGTGCGCTTCGTGCCGTCGCCGGCCGACCACTCCCCCTTGCCGCCGGAACCCTCGCGGATGTGGAAATCCTCCAACAGCACCGGGTAGCGCGTCTCGAGAATCTCCGGGTCCGTCAGGCGCGAATTGGTCATGTGCACATGCACGGCATCCGTGCCGTCAAAGCCGGAGCCGTCGTTGAAGATCCCGGCGGGCGAGCCGGAGCAGAGCGTTTCGTAATACTGGTAGATATCGTTGCCGAAGGTGAGGTTGTTCATCGTGCCCTGACTGGCTGCCATGGCACCGAGCGCGCCGAAGAGCGCGTTGGTGACGTGCTGGCTCGTCTCCACGTTGCCGGCGACGACGGCTGCCGGATACTGCGGCTTCAGCATGGAGCCGTCCGGAACCATGATGCGGATCGGACGCAGGCAGCCGGCGTTCATCGGGATCGAGCTCTCGACCATGACCCGGAAGACATAGAGGACGGCTGCCCGTGTCACGGGCTCCGGCGCATTGAAGTTGTTCGGCTTCTGCGGACTGGTGCCGGTGAAATCGACGGTCGCCTCGCGCCTTGCCTTGTCGACGGTGATCTTCACCACGATCGTGCTGCCCTGGTCGGTGGCGTAGGAGAATGAGGAATCGCCGAGCTTCTCGATGACGCGGCGTACACTTTCCTCGGCATTGTCCTGCACATGGCCCATGTAGGCCTGCACCACGTCGAGCCCGAACTGCGCGATCATCTTGCGCATTTCGTGGACACCCTTCTCGTTGGCGGCGATCTGCGCCCGCAGGTCGCCGACATTCTGGGCAACATTGCGCGCGGGGTAGGGATGGTCGGAGAGAAGCCGGGTAATGCCGGCCTCGTCGAAACGTCCCCGGTCGACCAGCAGCACGTTGTCGAAGAGGACGCCCTCCTCGTCGACGGTCGTGGCAAGCGGCGTCATGGAGCCCGGCGCCGTGCCGCCGACATCGGCGTGGTGGCCGCGCGAGGCGACGTAGAACAGGATGCCGCTGCCGGCATCGTCGAAGACCGGGGTCACCACCGTGATGTCCGGCAGATGCGTGCCGCCGTTATAGGGCGCATTCAGTGCGAAGACGTCGCCGGGGCGGATTTTTCCTGCGTTGGCGGCGATGATGGATTCCACCGAGCGGTCCATGGAGCCGAGATGCACCGGCATGTGCGGCGCATTGGCGACCAGCGCGCCCTGCGCATCGAAGACGGCGCAGGAGAAGTCGAGCCGCTCCTTGATGTTGACCGAGGAGGCGGTGTTCTGCAGCGTCACGCCCATCTGCTCGGCGATCGACATGAAGAGATTGTTGAAGACCTCAAGCAGCACGGGATCTGCCTCGGTGCCGATCGCCTTGCTGCGGGCCAGCACCTTCACCCGCTTCAGGATGACATGTTCGAGCGCGGTGATCTCGAAGGCCCAGCCGTCCTCGACGACGATCGTCTGGTGTGGTTCGACGATGAGGCAGGGACCGGAAGCCTTCGCGCCCGGCCGGATGTCGGCGCGGCGGTAGACGGGTGCTCGGCGCCACTCGCCGCCGGAGAAGAAGCGCGTTTCGTCGGCAGCCGTGGGAACAGAGGCGTCGAGCGGATGCGTCGGCTCGCTTGCCTCGGCACCGCCGCCGATCGCCTCGACTTCGTAGGACTCGAAGATGATGTCGCGGTTTTCGAAGATGAAGCCGAACTGCTTGCGATGAAGCGCCTCGAAGATCTCCGTCATCCCGGCTACATCGGAAATCGGCAGGGCGATCGTCGTGTCGGTGCCCTGGTAGCGCAGATGCGCCCGGTGCAGCACCTGCGTATTGGCCTCGGCCACACCCTGTGCCGCCATCTCCTGAAGCGCGCTGGAGGTCAGTTCGTCGCGGACCGGGCCGAGCGCAGCCAGGGCGTCGGATAGTTCAGCGGACACGGTCTTCTGGCGGGTCGCCCGGATATCGGCAAGCCCCATGCCATAGGCGGAGAGGATGCCGGAGAAGGGGTGGATCATCACCGTCGAGATGCCCAGCGCATCGGCGGTCAGGCAGGCGTGCTGGCCGCCGGCGCCGCCGAAGCACGTCAGCACGTAATGGGTCACGTCATAGCCGCGCTGAACGCTGATCTTCTTGACGGCATTCGCCATGTTCTCGACCGCGATGGCCAGGAAGCCGTCGGCCACCTCTTCCGGCGTGCGTCCGTCGCCGATGACCTCGGCCATCGACTCGAAGCCTTCGCGCACGGCGTCCGCATCCAGCGGCTGATCGCGGTTGGGGCCGAAGATCGCGGGGAAGAGGTCGGGCGAGAGCTTGCCCAGCATGACGTTGGCGTCGGTCACCGTCAGTGGGCCGCCGCGGCGATAGGCCTTGGGTCCGGGATTGGCCCCGGCCGAATCGGGGCCGACGCGGAAGCGGCCGTTCTCGAAATGCAGGATGGAGCCGCCGCCGGCCGCCACCGTGTGGATCGACATCATCGGCGCGCGCATTCGCACGCCCGCCACCTCCGTCTCGAACGATCGCTCCAGTTCGCCGTCGTAATGGGACACGTCCGTGGAGGTGCCGCCCATGTCGAAGCCGATCATGCGGGTAAAGCCGGCAAGCCTGGAAGTCTCCACGGCGCCGACGACGCCGCCGGCCGGGCCGGAGAGGATCGCGTCCTTGCCCTGGAAGAGATCGGCCGCCGTCAGTCCGCCGGAGGATTGCATGAACATCAGGCGCGCGCCGTCCTGGCCATCGGCGCCGAGTTCCGATGCGACCTGCTCGACGTAGCGGCGCAGGATCGGCGAGAGATAGGCGTCGACCACGGTCGTATCGCCACGTCCGACCAGCTTGATCAGCGGCGAAACCTCATGGCTGACGGACACCTGGGTGAAACCAATCTCGCGGGCGATCCGCGCGGTCAGCTGCTCGTGCTCGGGGTAGCGGTAGGCGTGCATGAAGACGATGGCGAGGGCGCGGTAGCCCGCATCGAAGCGGGCCTGCAACTCTTGGCGAACGACCGTCTCGTCGGGCGACGCCTCGACCTGTCCGTCGGCGCGCACCCGTTCGTCGATCTCGACCACAGCGCTGTAGAGCAATTCCGGCTTGATGATCTTCTTGGCAAAAATGTCCGTACGGGCCTGGTAGCCGATCGCCAGCGCGTCGCGGAAACCGCGGGTCGTGACGAGCAGCGTCCGCTCGCCCTTGCGCTCCAGCAGCGCATTGGTGGCGACCGTCGTTCCCATCTTCACGGCGCCGATCGAACCGGCAGGAACAGGCTCGCCCGCCTTCAGCCCCAGGAGCTCGCGGATTCCCTGCACGGCGGCGTCCCGATAGGCTTCCGGATTTTCCGACAGGAGCTTGTGAGCAATGAGCTGGCCATCCGGTCGGCGCCCGACGATGTCGGTAAAGGTGCCGCCACGATCGATCCAGAAATCCCATCTCGCGTCTGTCATGTCCCGCCTCCATGGAAGAGTATTTTCCTTAACGAATGCATTTCGTCGATAAAACGTCAATGATTGATTGACAGCAAATTGCACATTGCTGCATCATGCCTGCATAACGGGCAGAAGGGCCGCAAGTGCCCCGCTCGCAACGGCAACCGAGGGGAGCCGACGATGCATGAGAACCGTATGTTCTACGGGAGGATGACCTGTGTCCTCCATTGATCCGCGTCACAGTATCTTTCCCGAATGGCTGAGGAAGTCGCTCGACGGCCTCTATCTTGCTTCCGGCTATCTGGCGGGAGTGTTCCTGGTCGCCATCTTCCTGATCATGCTGGCGCTGTCGGCCGGCCGTCCGCTGGGGATCGACGTTCCCGCCGGCGACGACTTTGCCGCCTGGTGCATGGCAGCGACGGCCTTTCTGGCTCTCGCGCATACGTTCCGGTCCGCTGAGCTCATCCGCATGGGCCTTGTCATCGACCGCTTCACCGGATGGCGCAGGCGGCTGATCGAGATCGCCTGCACCGCGATCGGCGCGACGGCCGTTTCCTATTTCGCCTGGTATGCCATCGACATGACCTGGGTGTCCTGGAAGTTCAACGACGTCTCCATGGGGGTCATCGCCGTCCCCCTTTGGATCCCGCAATTGGGCATGTCCGTCGGGCTGTCGGTGCTCGCCATTTCATTCGTCGACGAACTCCTGCACGTCCTCTTCGGAGGGACCCCTCGCTACGAGAAGCCACCGGCGACCAGCACGGACGAGATCATCGAGCGCGTCATGGAAAGCGGGGTCTGACGATGGACAACGGATTGCTTATCGAAGTCTCCGGCATCATCCTTGGAACTCTGCTGCTCCTCCTGGTGGGGGGCGTCTGGATCGGGGTGGCGCTGCTCGTCTGCGGCTTCATCGCGATGCAGTTTGCGCCCGCAGGCATTCAGATCGGCGCAGCGCTCGCAACGAACGCCTGGAGCGGCACGGCGTCGTGGAGCCTGGCGGCCCTACCGCTGTTCGTCTGGATGGGGGAGATCCTCTACCGCACGCGGCTCTCCGACGAGATGTTCCGCGGCCTTGCACCCTGGTTGAACTGGCTGCCCGGTCGGCTCGTGCACGTCAACGTGCTGGGATGCGGCCTGTTCGGCGCCGTCTCCGGTTCCTCGGCCGCAACGACGGCCATGGTGGCAAAGATCACGCTGCCGGAGCTAAAGAAGCGCGGCTATGACGAGATGATCAGTCTCGGCTCGCTGGCCGGTGCGGGAACGCTGGGCTTTCTCGTGCCGCCGTCGATCACCATGATCGTCTATGCAGTGGCCGCCAATGTCTCGATCATCCAGATGTTCCTTGCCGGTCTCATTCCAGCGGTGATCGTCATGGTCCTCTATATCGCGGCCATCGTGGTCTGGGCCCTGAGAAATCCCGACAAGTGCCCGCCGCCTGAACCGAAGACGAGCCTGGCGAGCAAGCTGAAGGAGACCCTCAACCTCATTCCGCTCGCTCTCTTGATCGCGACGGTGTTTTCCGCCCTACTGATGGGCTGGGCGACCGCCACCGAATGCGCCGCCTGGGGGGTGCTGGGCTCGCTCGTCATCGCCGCCTGGCAGAAGGCGCTGACCTGGAAAAGCTTCAAGGAGAGCGTCATGGGGGCGACGCGCATGACAGCCATGATCATGCTCATCCTCACCGGTGCGGGCTATATGTCGATTGCCATGGGTTACACCGGCATACCGGCGGCCCTCGCCAGCTGGGTCGACGGCTTCGGTCTCAGCCCCTACGCCCTGATCGCCGTTCTGACGATCATGTACATCCTGCTGGGCTGCGCGATCGACGGCCTGTCGATGATCGTGCTGACCACCGTCGTCGTCCTTCCAATGATCCAGCAGGCCGGCTTCGACCTGATCTGGTTCGGCATCTTCCTGGTGCTGATGGTTGAAATGGCCCAGATCACGCCACCGGTGGGCTTCAATCTCTTCGTGCTGCAAACGATGAGCGGCCGAGACAGTCTGACGGTGGCTCGGGCGGCCTTGCCGTTTTTCTTCCTGCTCGTGGCGACTGCCGCCATCATCACGGTGTTCCCGGATATCGTGATGTTCCTGCCGCGAATGGCGTTTCCGGGTTAATCCAAGAAAAGGGGAATGCAAATGCAATCGCTGAAGACAAGCCTTATCCAAGCGGGGATCGCCTCCGCGGCCATTCTCGCCGCCGCCGGCTCGGCTCTCGCACAAACCGCCTGGGTCCTTCCGTCGGCCTATCCTCCGGCAAACTACCACGTGGAGAACCTCAACCAGTTCGCATCCGATGTGGATACGGCAACCAATGGCCAGCTGAAGATCACCGTTCATCCGAACGCCTCGCTCTTCAAGGCGCCGGAAATCAAGCGGGCGGTGCAGACGGGCCAGGCGCAGGCCGGCGAAGTGCTGATGTCGCTGCATGAGAATGAGAACCCGATCTTCGGCATCGACGTCATTCCGTTCCTGGCCACCAGCTTCGAGCAGTCGAAGAAGCTGTGGGAGGTTTCCAAGCCCGCAGTCGAGAAGGCGCTCGACGAGCAGGGGCTGAAGCTTCTCTACACCACGCCCTGGCCGCCGCAGGGCATCTACACGAAGAAGGACGTCAACAGCGTCGCCGATCTGGCCGGGCTCAAATGGCGCGCCTACAACGTCGGCACCTCGCGCATCGCCGAACTCGTCGGTGCCCAGCCCGTCACCGTGCAGGCCGCCGAACTGCCGCAGGCACTGGCCACCGGTGTGGTCGACGGCCTGATGACCTCCAGCGCCACGGGCGTGGATTCCAAGATCTGGGAATCGCTCACCCACTACTACGACACCCAGGCCTGGATCCCGAAGAACGTCATCTTCGTCAACAAGGAAGCTTTCGACGCGCTTGATCCGGCCGTGCAGACGGCGGTGACGGAAGCCGCATCCGCCGCCGAAGCCCGCGGCTGGAACCTCGCTGCCGAAAAGACCGCTGCCTACATGGAGACGCTGAAGTCGAACGGAATGCAGGTCGTGACGCCGAGCGAGGAACTGAAGACCGGTCTCAGCGAAGTCGGTGCCAAGCTGACGGAAGACTGGCTGGCCAAGGCCGGTGACGAAGGCAAGGCTATCGTCGACGCCTACAAAAAGATGTAATCCACCAAAGACGCCGCCAGCCCTGCTGGCGGCGTCTTTCGAGGAGGAGCGGCATGCCCATCAAGAAACAGGACCTCCTGGGTCCGATCGTCTCGTCCGGTCATCTGGCCACCGGTGCGCTTCCGGCGTTGTCGGAGATCGAGTTCGGGCTGATCATGCTCAATCACGCCTTCCACCGCTGGATGGTCCGTTGCATGTCGGCTGCAGGCGTCCCGGATTTGTCCGCCGTCGACATCCTCGTGCTGCACAACATCAACAGCCGCGACAAGCCCAAGACGCTCGCCGATATCTGCCTCGTGCTCAACATCGAGGACACGCATGTGGTCACCTATGCACTGAAGAAGCTGGAGCGACTCAAATTGATCAGGTCGGGACGGCGCGGCAAGGAAAAGCTGGTCATGGTCACCGACGCAGGGGCCGATGCCTGCGAACGCTACAAGGCGATGCGGGAAAGCCTGCTGGTGCGCTCGGTCCTTGCCACTGAAGTTTCTGCCGAAGCGCTCTCCGACATGGCGTCCCGCCTGCGGGCGTTGTCGGGGCACTACGATCATGCGGCGCGCGCCGCCGCCTCGCTTTAGTCAAGTCCAGGGATACGGGCGTGCCGCGCATCGAGGCACGCAACGGCCAACACAAGATCCTCTTGCTCTTGCCATTGCTGTCATCAGTGACGTCGGGTGGCGGCGCAACGGCAGCGGTTCCGATTGCCTTTCCCCACCGGCGTGGTCCGGGGCGCGACGTGGCGAACCGGGGTCACAGCTGTTGCCAATCTGCCTGCCACCTGCGCCGCTCCGTCCTACCCTCCTTCATCATTATCAACGCCCGCTGATACGCGCGACCGCTCTTCGTTCTGCTTGACAGTCTCCGGAAACTGTATTCTTCTATATTGGTTGATGTATCATAATAATGGAACAATTAACTGGGAGTATCCTATGCGAAAGAAGCTGGCATTCCTGATGGCCACGGCACTGATCGCTGCGCCCTCGTGGGCGATCGGTCAGGAAAAGGGCGGCGTGATCGATGTTGCGACGATCGGCGAGCCGCCGACGCTCGATCCGATGGCCTCCACGGCCGACCTCGTCGGCATCGTCACGCAGCACATCTTCGAAACGCTGTTCACCTTCGACGCCGAGTGGAAGGTCATTCCGCTTTTGGCCGAAACGATGCCCAGCATCTCCGACGACGGCAAGACCTATGACATCACGCTGCGCAAGGAGATCAAGTTCCACGACGGCAGCACGATGACCTCTGCCGATGCCGTTGCCTCCATCCAGCGCTGGATGTCGGTCGCATCCCGCGGCAAGCAGGCCGCACCCTACATCGCCACGGTCGAGGCGACCGGCGATACATCGCTGCGGATCACGCTGAAGACGCCATATGCGCCGCTGCTGTCGCTCCTTGCCTTCAACAACTCGGCCGCCATCATCCTGCCGAAGGGAAATCTGGCCGATCCCCTCACCGAGATAATCGGCACCGGGCCCTACATGCTGAAGGAGCGCAAGGCAGACCAGTATATCCAGCTTGTCCGCTTCGATGGCTACACGCCGCGCAGCGAAGAGGCGGACGGTTTCGGCGGCGCCCGCGAGGCGATCCTCGACGAGATCCGCTTCGTCCCGGTACCGGATTCCAACACCCGCCTGCAGGGCGCGATCTCCGGGCAGTTCGACTACACCGACTCCATCGCCCCGGAGAATTTCGACCAGCTGAAGGCTTCGACCGAATCGCAGCCCGTGGTGCTGAAGCCCTTCGGTGCGCCGGTCTTTGTCATGAACATGAAGGAGGGCATGATGACCAGCAAGGCGCTGCGTCATGCGGTGCAGGTGGCGCTCAATCCGGAAGACATGCTTCTTGCCGCCTTCGGCAATCCGGAATTCTTCGCGGTCGATGGCGCCCTCTATCCCGAGGGCTACGTCTGGCACACGAAAGAGGGTATCGAGCGCTATGGGTCCGGCGATCCGGAAGCCGCGGGCGAACTGATGCAGGAGGCCGGCTATGACGGCAAGCCCGTCCGTATCCTCACCAGCCGGCAGTATGAATTCCACTACAAGATGGCGCAGGTTGCCGCCGAATACCTGAAGGCCGCGGGCTTCCAGGTCGATCTCCAGGTGTTTGACTGGGCGACGCTGACGCAGCGCCGTGCCGATCCCGCGCAATGGGACATCTTCATCACCCACGGACCTTTCCCGGCCGATCCGGCGCTGAACGGCTGGATGTCCGACAGCTATCCCGGCTGGTGGGACAATGATGCCAAGCATGCGGCCGTCGAGCCCTTCCTGGCCGAGCCGGACCTGCAGAAGCGCATCGAACTGTTCAGCACGGTGCAGAAGACCTTCTACGAGGAGGCGCCGGTCTTCAAGGTCGGCGATTTCAACGCCCTCAGCGCGGAGGCGAAGACCTTGCACAACCTCAAGCCATCGCCGTGGCCGTACTTCTGGAATGTCTCGACCGACAAGAAGTAAACGCTCCCGTCGGCGCGCCATCGCGCGCCGACCCTTCCTTCAATTGTTGAGCCATTGCCATGACAAGAGCCTTCCCAAGCGACTTCCTCTGGGGCGTTGCCGCCTCCGCCTATCAGACCGAAGGCGCCGTCCATGCGGATGGTCGCGGTCAAAGTGTCTGGGATGTCTATGCCCATACGCCCGGCCGCACGACGAACGGCGACACCGCCGACGTCGCCTGCGATCATTACCACCGCTATCCGGAGGACATTGCGCTGATGAGCGGGCTGGGTGTGAAAGCCTATCGCCTCTCCACCGCCTGGCCGCGCATCTTTCCGGAGGGCGACGGGCAGGTGAACACCCGTGGACTGGATTTCTACGATCGGGTGATCGACCTTCTCCTGCACGAGGGCATCGAGCCGTGGATCTGCCTGCATCACTGGGACATGCCGGTGTCGGTGGAAGAGCGGGGCGGCTGGCGCAACCGCGACACGGCCCAGATGTTCGCCGATTACAGCGCCACCGTGATCCGGCATTTCGGCGACCGCGTGAAGCGCTTCGCGCCGATCAACGAGCCCAACGTGATTCCGTGGGTCGCCTACAATGTCGGCCGCCATGCACCGGGCAAGCAGGATTACCAGTCCAGCCTGAAAGCGATCCACAACCTCAACCGCGCCCATGGGCTGACGGTGAAGGCGGTGCGCGCCGAAGCCGGAGACGCCGAGGTCGGCAACATCGTCTCGCTCGGTCCCGTGCGTCCGCATTACGACGATGCCGCCCACGAGGAGGCGCGTGTTCTCGGTGACTGCCTCTGGCGCCGGGTGATGGTTGATCCGCTCTGGCTCGGGACCTATCCGGAGCCGTTGGCGGAGGCGATGGAGCCGCTGATCCAGCAGAACGACATGAAGGACATCAGCCAGAAGATGGATTTCTTCGGTCTCAATCACTACAATCCGGTATTCGTCGGCCCCAATCCAAATACCACGTTCGGGGTCGCCGAGACTGCACCTCCGACCGGGATGGGGCCGCTGACAGACGTCAACTGGGTTGTCGATCCGGATGCCTTTCTGGAGCAGATCCGGGACACCAGCGCCCGCTACGGCAATCCGACGATCTACATCACCGAAAACGGGGCTTCCTATCCCGATGCGCTGAACGGCGAGCGCCAGGTCATCGACAAGGACCGGATATCCTACTTCCACCTGTATCTCGACAAGCTGCTCGACGCGATCGACGAGGGCCATGACGTGCGCGGCTATTTCGCCTGGTCGCTGATGGACAATTTCGAGTGGGGGCGCGGCTTTTCCAAGCGGTTCGGGCTTGTCTATGTCGATTACCCGACACTGCAGCGGATCCCCAAGAGCTCCTACTACTGGTTGCGTGACGTCATTGCAGCGAATGCAGTGTGACATCGCAGAGGGTGGCGGATTGACACCGCCTTCATGTCAGTTATTCTACAGTTAAAAATCATAATACATAATTGTGGAACTCAAACGGGAGACTGAAATATGCGCATGAAACTGGCATTCCTCGTGACCACAGCCCTGATCGCGGCGCCCTCTTTCGTGACGGCGCAGGAAAAGGGCGGGGTCATCGACGTCGCAACGATCGGCGAGCCGCCGACGCTGGATCCGATGGCATCGACCGCCGACCTCGTCGGCATCGTCACACAGCACATGTTCGAGACGCTCTACACGTTCGACAAGAACTGGAACGTCACGCCGCTTCTGGCCGACAGCCTGCCCGAGATCACCGACGACGGAAAAACCTACACCATCAAGCTGCGGACCGGCATCACCTTTCATGACGGCAGCGAGATGACGTCCGAGGACGTGCTCGCTTCGCTGGGGCGGTGGACGAAGCTTGCCTCACGCGGGAAGCAGGCAGCAGGCTTCATCGCGTCAATGGAGGCTCCCGATGCCGACACCGTCGTCATCAAGCTGACGCAGCCCTACGCGCCTCTGACCTCGCTGCTGGCCTTCAACAACTCCGCAGCGATCGTCATTCCGTCGGAAAAGCAGGCGGAGCCGATGACGGAGTTCGTCGGCACCGGGCCCTACATGCTGAAGGAGCGCAAGGCCGACCAGTACATCCAGCTTGCCCGCTTCGACGGCTACATGTCGCGCGACGGTGAAAGCGACGGTTATGGCGGTGCGCGCCACCAGTATCTCGACGAGATCCGCTTCGTGCCGGTTCCCGATCCCAACACGCGGGTCGAGGCGGCTGTCTCCGGACAATATGCCTATGTGGACTCCATCCCGGTGGAATCCTTCGACAAGCTGAAGAGTTCATCGGCATCCGAGCCCGTGCTTCTCGAGCCCTTCGGCTATCCTGTCTTCGTCTTCAACACGAAGGAGGGTGTCTCGTCCAAGCTTGAGATCCGCAAGGCGATCACGCAGGCGCTCAACATGGAAGACATGCTGGCGGCGGCCTTCGGCAGCACGGACTTCTATTCGCTTGATGGCTCGTACTATCCCGAAAGCTATAGCTGGCACTCCGACGCTGGCGTCGAAAGCAACTACAATCTCGGCGATCCGGAAGGTGCTGCCGAGGCGGCCAAGGCTGCCGGCTACGACGGCGCTCCCATCCGCCTTCTCACCAGCCGCCAGTACGAGTTCCACTACAAGATGGCGCAGGTGGCCGCGGAATACCTGAAGCTCGCCGGCTTCACCGTCGACATGCAGGTGGTGGACTGGGCGACGCTGACACAGCGCCGCGCCGACCCGGCGCTGTGGGACGTCTACATCACCCACAGCCCGTTCCTGCCCGAGCCGGCGCTGATCGGCGCGCTTTCGGCGAGCTCGCCGGGCTGGTGGGATACGCCGGCGCGCAAGGCCGCCGTGGACCCCTTCACGTCCGAGGCGGATCCTGCCAAGCGCGTCGAGCTGTGGGGCAATGTCCAGAAGGTCATCTATGACGAGCTGCCGCTGATCAAGATCGGCGACTTCAATGCCGTGGCTGCGAAGTCGACCAAGCTTGAAGGCGTCGAACCGGCCCCATGGCCGTATTTCTGGAATGCTTCCATCGCGAAGTAAGACGAAGAACAACGAATGCCGGCGTCCCTGGCGCCGGCATTCGTTTTTCGAACCTGCTTTTCGTGGGGGACAAGGAAATTGGCTCAATGATCCGCTACATTCTTCAGCGTCTCGCCGGAATGATCGTCGTGATGTTCCTGGTGGTGACGATCGTCTTCGTCATCGTTCGTGTCACACCCGGCGATCCAGCAGCCGTCATGCTCGGCCCGGACGCAACGGCCCAGGACATCGCCGACCTGCGCAGCCGCCTCGGGCTCGATCGGACGCTGATCGTCCAGTACCTGTTCTATATCGGGCAGCTGCTGAAGGGCGACCTCGGCCAGTCGATCTTTCTCAACATTCCCGTCGGAACGGCGCTTCTGCAGCGCGCCGAGCCGACCTTCTTCCTCACGGTCTTCTCCCTGCTGATTGCCAGCGCCATCGCGCTTCCGATCGGCATCTATGCCGCCTATCGCAGAGGCTCCCTGATCGACCAGGCGGCCACGACGCTTGCCATGCTGGCGGCCAGCATTCCGAGCTTCTGGCTGGGGCTGATCCTGATGCAGTTCTTCGCGGTGCGGCTCAACCTCTTTCCGGTTTCCGGCTACGGCGGGCCCGGCTCCAGCTTCGGGGAGCGGATGTACCACCTGATGCTGCCGGCCGTCGCCCTGGGGCTCGTCTCCTCCGCGCTCATCCTGCGCTTCACGCGGGCGTCGATGCTGGACGTGCTGGGGGATGACTACATCCGCACGGCGCGCGCCAAGGGCATGGTGGAACGGAAGGTCGTGCTGAAGCATGCGCTCAAGAATGCACTGATCCCGATCCTCACCGTGCTGGGCCTCACGGCTGCCGTGCTGGTTTCGGGGGCGGTGGTGACCGAGACGGTCTTCGGCCTTCCGGGGATTGGAAACCTTGTCGTCTCCGCCGTCCTGCGGCGCGATTATCCGGTCATCCAGGGTGCGCTTCTCGTTATCGCGGCGCTCTACGTGCTGATCAATTTCGCGATCGACATGCTCTACCTGCTGGTCGATCCAAGGGTGCGCTACTGATGACTGACATCACCACATCCAAGCCGGCCTCAAGCGAAGGCATGAAGTTCTTCCGCCGTTTCCTGAAGCGCAAGACGGTTGCTGCCGGCGTGATCGTGCTGGCAATTTTTGTGCTGCTCGCCGTCCTGGCGCCGTGGATCGCGCCCTATTCCCCGTCGAAGCTATCGATCGTCAACCGGCTGAAGCCACCGAGCGAGGTCTACTGGTTCGGCACCGACGAGTTCGGCCGCGACGTGTTCTCGCGCACGATCTTCGCAGCTCGTCTTTCGCTGATGGTGGGGGCCGCCGTCGTCACCCTCTCTGCGCTGATCGGCGTGACCCTTGGACTGCTGGCCGGATTCTTCAAGCGTCTCGACACGCCGATCGCCCGGCTGATCGACGCGATGATGGCCTTCCCGGACATTCTGCTGGCGATCGCGCTCGTGGCCGCGCTCGGCCCGTCGCTGACGACGGTGATCATCGCGCTTGCCATCGTCTATGCGCCGCGGCTCGCCCGGATCGTGCGGGCCTCGACGCTGGTCATCCGCGAGTTGCCCTATGTCGAGGCGGCCCAGGCGCTCGGCATCTCGACCTTCCACATCATGACGCGGCACGTGCTGCGCAATCTCATATCCCCGATCCTGGTGCAGGGCACCTTCCTGTTTGCCAGCGCCATGCTGGCAGAGGCGGGCCTATCCTTCCTCGGTCTCGGGGTCAGTCCCGAGGTGCCGACCTGGGGCACGATGATTGCAGCCGGTCGCCAGTACATCGGCCAGGCGGACTGGATGACCCTCTTCCCCGGCATCGCCATCATTCTCGCAGTGCTTTCCCTGCAGATGGTCGGCGATGGCCTGCGGGACATGCTTGATCCTAAACTTCGAAGGGAACTGTGAAATGACATCCGGAGAACAGCACAAACCGCTTCTCCTCTCGAATGTGAAGCCGATGTCGTTCGGCGGCGCGACTTCGGGTACCGCGATCGACATCCTGGTCGGCTCCGACGGCAAGATCATCAGCACCGGCTCCGCTCTTCCCGCGCCGGACGACGCGATCCGGATCGACGGCAAGGGCGCCTTCATCTCGCCCGGCTGGGTCGACCTGCATGTCCACATCTGGCATGGCGGCACCGACATCTCGCTGCGTCCTTCCGAATGCGGCGCCGAGCGCGGCGTGACGACGCTCGTCGATGCGGGCTCTGCCGGTGAGGCCAATTTCCACGGTTTTCGCGAGTACATCATCGAGCCCTCCAAGGAGCGCATCAAGGCCTTCCTAAACTTAGGCTCGATCGGCCTGGTTGCCTGCAACCGGGTGGCGGAGCTGCGCGACATCCGCGACATCGACCTTGACCGCATCCTGGAATGCTACGCGGAGAACAGCGAGCACATCGTCGGCATCAAGGTGCGCGCCAGCCATGTGATCACCGGTTCCTGGGGTGTCACCCCGGTCAAGCTCGGCAAGAAGATCGCCAAGATCCTGAAGGTGCCGATGATGGTGCATGTCGGCGAGCCGCCGGCCCTCTATGACGAGGTTCTCGAGATCCTCGGGCCTGGTGACGTCGTCACCCACTGCTTCAACGGCAAGGCCGGATCGAGCATCATGGAGGACGAAGATCTCTTCAACCTCGCCGAACGATGCGCCGGCGAGGGCATCCGCCTCGACATCGGTCATGGCGGCGCGTCCTTCTCGTTCAAGGTTGCGGAAGCGGCGATCGCGCGCGGCCTGCTGCCTTTCTCGATCTCGACGGACCTGCACGGGCATTCGATGAACTTCCCGGTCTGGGATCTCGCGACCACCATGTCGAAGCTTCTCTCCGTCGGGATGCCGTTCGACAAGGTTGTCGATGCGGTGACGCATGCGCCTGCCTCCGTCATCAAGCTGTCGATGGAGAACCGGCTTGCGGCCGGCGAGCGGGCGGATTTCACCATCTTCGAGCTGGTCGATGCGGATCTGGAAGCCACCGATTCCAACGGCGACGTCTCGCGACTGACGAAGCTGTTCGAGCCCCGCTACGCCGTCATCGGAGCGGAGGCCATTCAGGCCAGCCGCTATATCCCGCGGGCCCGCAAGCTCGTCCGCCACAGCCACGGCTACGCCTGGCGCTAGCCGCCTGCCGTTCAATTCACGAGGAAATTTAGTGAAACAATCTTTTCTGGCCGCAGACCTCATGCAAGGCACGCCCTACGAGCGGCTTGCAGCGCTCGGCATCCAGCTTCCGCCGCCGCCGCCGCCGATCGCCAACTTCGTCACACATGTGCAGGAGGGCAATCTTCTCTACCTGTCCGGACAAGGGCCGCGCGAGGTCAATGGTCATCTGCATGCCGGCAAGGTGGGTGCCGAGGTCAGCGTCGTCGAGGCCTATGCGCATGCCCGCCTGACGGGCATCAACCTTCTGGCCGTCATGCACGAGGCGCTGGGAGATCTCGGTCGCGTGAAGCGGGTGGTGAAGTTGCTCGGCATGGTCAATGCCGTGCCGGACTTCGAAGACCATCCGAGCGTCATCAACGGCTGCTCCGATCTCCTCATCGAGGTGTTCGGCGAGGCCGGCCAGCATGCCCGCTCCGCCGTCGGCTTCGGCTCCCTGCCAGGCAATATCACCGTCGAGATCGAAGCCATCATCTCGCTGCAGGATTGAGAGGCAGGCTCAGTGGTTGCGCCATCCCATCAGCGTCTCGATCCGGTTTGCCGAAGCACGCACGTGCTCGGTGTAGCGGCTTTCGTCGGAAAGGACCTTCTGCTCGGGCAGCACGATGGAAATCGTCGCCGCGCAGTGGCCGTCCCGGTCGACGATGGGCGAGGCGATGCAGGCAACGGCATAGTCGGATTCGGCGACCTGGATGGACAGGCGATCCTGGAAGGCGCGGCCTGCCGCTTCAGACAGCGTGGCCGCATCGATCTCCGCACGGCCGGTCGGAGAGCTTCGGGCACAGCGTTTGAAAAGCTCCATCCTCTCCCGCTCCGGCAGATGGCCGGCGAGCAGGCGGCCGGAGGCGGTCCAGTTGAGCGGCACGCGCGTGCCCACACGGGAGGCGACCTGGAAATGGTTCGGACCATCGGCCATCGCGAGCACCAGCATGTGGTCGCCGTCGCGCCCGCACAGCTGCACGGTCTCGCCGGAGACGCGGCAGAGGTCGTGCATCTCGTGTGTCGCGACGCTGATGAAGTCCAGCGACCGGGCATAAGCAAGGCCGTAGTGGTAGAGCCTCGACCCAAGCCAGATGGAACCGTCGGCGCTGCGGGCCAGCATGTTCTTTTCGACCAGGTCGTCGATGATCACATAGACGGTCGAGAGCGGCGCCTTGACGGCCTTGGCGATGGCATAGGCGCCAGCCGGCGCTCCGGTCTCGTACAGGTGGTCGATGATCTGCAGCGCCCGGTCGATGCCGCTGACGCGCGAGCGGCGCTCTGCCGGCGCCACAGCGGTGTCGGGCTTTGCAGCAGCCTCCGCGGAGACGGTGCGGGATGAAGTCTTGGCGTCCAACTCGGGGCTCCCCATACGAACATGGGCACTTATTACATTACTGTGGCATAGTTGTCGATCACATTCGGCGAAGGCCCTTAGCATTGGAGATCAAGAATGTCTGACGATATCCGCACGTCCCTCGGCCTGCGCCCGGTGATCAATGTTTCCGGCACGATGACGAGCCTCGGCGCCTCGATCGTGGTGCCGGAGGCAATCGACGCCATGGCGAAGATCCTGCCGCAGTTCGTCGAGATCAACGACCTGCAGCGCAAGGCAAGCGCCGTCATTGCTCGGTTAACCGGTGGCGAGGCCGGTTTCGTGACCGCCTCCTGCTCGGCCGGCATCACTCTGGCCGTGGCCGGCGCAATCACCGGCAACAACCTGCTGGCGATCGAAAAACTGCCGGACGTGGCGCCGGAGAAGAACGAAGTCCTGGTGCAGATGGGCCATGTGGTGAGCTACGGCGCGCCTGTCGACCAGTCGATCCGGATGGGCGGCGGCAAGGTGGTGCTCGTCGGCCAGGCGACCTCCACCCACCGCTTCCACATGGAGCAGGCGATCACCGACAAGACGGCCGCTGCCGTCTATGTCGTGTCGCACCACGTGGTGGATTACGGCCTGCTCAATCTGAAGGAGTTCGTCGAGATCGCCCATGCGAAGGGCGTCCCGGTCATCGTCGATGCAGCGTCCGAATACGATCTGCGGATCTTCCTGGAACAGGGCGCCGACATCGTCCTCTATTCGGGTCACAAGTTCCTCGGCGGGCCAACGAGCGGCATCGTCGCCGGCGCCAAGGAACTGGTCCGTCATGCCTTCCTGCAGAACATGGGCGTCGGCCGCGGCATGAAGGTCGGCAAGGAAAGCATCTTCGGCGTCATGGCGGCGCTGGAGGCCTGGGAGACGCGCGATCATGAAGCGGTGCGGGAGCGGGAGACCGGATACCTTGATCTCTGGAAGCGTACCCTCGAGGGTCGCCCGGGCGTCACGGCGCTGATCGAACCCGACCCGACCAGCAATCCTCTCGACCGGATGCGGGTGATCGTCTCCCCGCAGGAGGCGCATATCACCGCCTGGGACATGGCGGCTGCTTTGCGCCAAGGTTCGCCGCCGATCATCGTGCGCGACCATGAGGTGGAGCACCACTACTTCTATCTCGACCCCTGCAACCTGCATCCGGGCCAGGAAACCGTCGTTGCCAGCCGCCTGGCCGAGGAATTCGACAAGGCGCGGGCCTCCAACGACATCATCGCCACGCCGATCGAGGATCTGAGCCGCCACCGCTTCGACGGCCTCCTGCGCTGGCCGGACTAGAAACGGAAGACGCACGGACAGAACGGAAAGAAGGATCGACCCATGGCTCTTGTCCAGACCCTGCCTCTCGCGGCCGACCAACCGGTGCTCTCGGTTGAGAACCTGACGACGTCATTTCTCGTCGACGGAGAATGGAAGGAGGTCGTCCGCGACGTCTCGTTTATGGTGGCACCCGGCGAGACGGTTGCCATTGTCGGCGAAAGCGGTTCGGGCAAGAGCGTCACCTCGCTCTCGGTCATGCGCTTGCTGCAGCCCGACACCAGCCGCATCACGGGACGGATCGCGCTTTCGGGGCGGGAGCTCCTAGCGCTGCCGGAGCACGAGATGCGCAAGGTGCGCGGCAACGAGATCGCAATGATCTTCCAGGAGCCGATGACGAGCCTCAATCCGCTGTTCACGATCGGCGACCAGATCTCCGAGGCGCTGTTGGCGCATTCGTCGATCTCGGCCGCGGACGCAAGGCTGGAGACGATTCGGCTCCTGGAAAAGGTCCGGATCCCGTCGGCCGCATCCCGCTTCGACGAGTATCCGCACCGGTTCTCCGGCGGTATGCGCCAGCGTGTGATGATCGCCATGGCGCTTGCCACGAAGCCGAAGCTCTTGATCGCCGATGAACCCACGACGGCGCTCGACGTAACGATCCAGGGGCAGATCCTCGACCTCATCAAGGTGTTACAGGAAGAGGAGGGAACGTCCGTCCTCTTCATCACCCATGACATGGGCGTCGTGGCGGAAGTCGCCGACCGGACCGTCGTGATGTATCGCGGGCAGCAGGTGGAGACGGGGTCGACGGCCGACATCTTCCATCGCGGCCAGCATCCCTACACCCGCGCGCTTCTGTCGGCGGTGCCGGTGCTCGGCTCGATGAGGGATCATCAGCGCCCCTTGCGCTTTCCGCTGGTCGATACGGAGACCGGGCTTTCGGATGTCCCGGTCGAGGTGCCGGACACGGTTTCGAAGAATCGGCCGGTGCTGGAGGTGAAGAACCTCACCAAGCGGTTCGACATCCACTCGGGCCTCTTCGGGCGGGTGAGCGGCCGGGTACATGCGGTGGAGGACGTTTCCTTCGACCTGCATGCGGGAGAGACACTGTCGCTGGTCGGCGAGTCCGGCTGCGGCAAGTCGACGACCGGGCGCGCCATCATGCGGCTTATCGAGCCCGATGGAGGCTCGGTGATCGCCGACGGCAAGGATGTTCTGGCGCTCGGCAAGAAAGACATGCGCGAGATGCGCAAGTCCGTGCAGATGATCTTCCAGGACCCGTTCGCCAGCCTCAACCCCCGGATGACCGTCGGTGCGGCGATCGCAGAGCCCTATATCGAGCACGGCATGGGCACGCGCAAACAGGCGCGAGAGGTTGTCGTCGACATGCTGCAGCGGGTGGGGCTTTCTGCCGACATGGTCTCCCGCTATCCGCATGAATTCTCCGGCGGGCAGCGGCAGCGGATCTGCATCGCCCGCGCGCTGGTGCTGGAGCCGAAGGTGATCATTGCAGACGAAAGCGTCTCGGCACTGGATGTTTCCGTGAAGGCGCAGGTCATCAACCTGATGCTCGACCTGCAGGTCAGCCTCAACCTGGCCTTTCTCTTCATCAGCCATGACATGGCGGTCGTCGAGCGGGTCAGCCACCGCGTCGCCGTCATGTATCTGGGCGAGATCGTCGAGATCGGTCCGCGTGCTTCCGTGTTCGGCAATCCACAGCATGCCTATACGAAGAAGCTGATTTCCGCCGTCCCGGTCCCCGACCCCAGCCGGCGTGCCACCAAGCGGGCGATGGCCGTCGAAGAGCTGATGAGCCCCATTCGGCCGGTGGATTACGAGGTCAGTCCCATCCGCTATCGCGAGGTTGGACCGAAACATTTCGTTGCGACCTAGCCGAATATCTCTGCAATGGTAGCCTAGGAGCCGAACATAAGCTGATGAACGCTTCGTCGGAGTGAGTTGACGCGCATGACCGCCTTGCCCAGCATTCGCACACTCACTCTCTCCGAGGTCCAGACCCTGATCGACTGGGCGCGCAGCGAGGGCTGGAACCCGGGTCGCGATGACGCAGCTCCCATGCAGGCTGCCGATCCCGACGGGTTCATCGGATGTTTTCTCAACGGTGCGATGGTGGCCGGGATCTCGGCGGTCCGCTACGGCGAAGACTTCGGCTTCATCGGCCTCTACCTCTGTCACCCCGATCACCGCGGCAACGGCTACGGTCGTCTTGTCTGGAACGCGGCGATGGCGCATCTCAGCGGCCGGGTCATCGGTCTGGACGGAGTTCCAGAGCAGCAGGGAAATTATACTCGCATGGGGTTCGCGCCGGTCTATAGGACCGTTCGCTGGTCAGGCCGGGCGTCAGCCGGGCTCTCGAGAGCGACAGAGATCCGTGACGTAGCAGCTAGCGACCTGGCGGGTCTCGAGGCCTTCGACCGACTGCATTTCCCGGCGCACAGAGCATCGTTTCTCGACCTCTGGCTGCAGCCGCCTCGGGTTTCGCTGATGGCGGAGCGGGAGGGGCGTATCGAGGGCTATGCAGTGCTTCGCGATTGTGCGGATGGGGCGAAGATCGGACCACTGTTTGCGACAAGCGAGCCGATTGCGGAAGAGCTCCTTGCCGCCTGTCTATGCCAGCACGCGAGCGCTACCATCCATCTCGATGTGCCAAATCACCAGATCGGCTTTGCAGACGTTCTGAAGAGGCTCGGTTTCCAGCCGGGCTTCACCACGGCGCGCATGTATCGCGGCAAGCCTCCCTCGTCTTCGCTTGCCGGTGTATTCGCCGTCACGACGCTGGAGCTCGGCTAAATCCTGCGACAGCGCCTCGCGCGGCGGACATGGTGGGTCATCACCGGACGGAACCGATCGGCGACCGTGGGATTACTGTACGCGCCGAAACACACATTGGTTCATCCAGAAGGTTGAGCGGACGGTGCCGATAATGGAGATCACACATGCAGCTTCCCCCGAACACGATCATCGCTGTTGCGGATGGCGAAAAGCTTAGTCTGTTTCAGAATGAAGGCGATGCAGCCAACGTCAGGCTCAAGGCGATGCCATCCGGCGATGTCGACAGCTCGAAGATTGCCTCCGGTGGCCGCCATTCCAGCAGTTCCGCAAATCCGGACGACAGCCAGCAGGACGAGGACGGGTTCAGCAATGGTGTCGCCGAAATGCTCAACAAGCACGTGCTCGACGGAAAGATCAAAAATCTTGTCGTCGTCGCCGCTCCGCGCACGCTGGGCGAAATGCGCAAGAGCTACCACAAGTCGTTGTCGGACGTTCTCATTGGCGAAATCGACAAGGACCTGACGGGCCATTCGATACAGGATATCGAGAAGGCGCTGGCCGCTGCCTGAGGCATTTCCGGACAGCTGGCCTCATGACTGGGGGAGCTGACCTGTAGGCCCTATTCTTCAGCAAATGCCCCTGCAGTGCAGGGGCATTTGACATTTAAAGCCCCCTTCAAGATCAGATCCGCGACCTGCAGAAACGTGTGTCCGTCACAGCCGACCGTAGTGCGCTGGCGAACGGTATCTGCTGCAACTGATCACAAACGCGAAGGGCAGCAAAGCCGCTCCATCGGCCACGCGCCCGGAGGTGCGGCCATAAAAAAAAGGCCAGGCAATATGCCTGACCTCGTTTGGTCTCATGCTTTCGACGTTGCCAGTACATCCGTGGTCAGCGGAAAGCAGATCCCAATTAAGCAGCCTGGAGATTGCAGGCCGACATCTTGCCCGACTTGTTGTCGCGCTCCATGTCGTAGCCGATCTTCTGGCCTTCGACGATTTCGCGCATGCCAGCGCGTTCGACAGCCGAGATGTGGACGAAAGCGTCCGGGCCGCCGTTGTCAGGCTGAATGAAGCCGAAGCCCTTGGTGGCGTTGAACCATTTTACTGTGCCAGTGGTCATGATGAACCCTTTCTTAGCAAGATAGACGACCGCGACGCCAAGACGCGCTGCGGATGATGATAACGATGCTTTAAATGGAGGGTTCGTCAGGAACGCGGTGCTAATCGCGTGGTAAACAAAGCTCAGCAAGAAAATATCGATAAACCAGTGATAGAGCACTTCGGCGGCCCTGTCAACCATTGGTTTTGCGGAGACTGGTTTCGCTGTCCCGCCATAGGTTGCGCGCCGATGAACTGGCGATTCTGCCGACACCTCGTTTGACCGCCGGTTGGGAGACCATCGAACATGAAGCTTGACCAATCCTATATATCGATTATCCTGGATATATGGATCAGGAAAAAGCAATACTCGCGTTGGCAGCGCTGGCGCAGCCCACCCGGCTGCAGGCCTTCAACCTCCTCGTGCGGCACGAGCCGGAGGGCGTTCCGGCCGGAGACGTGGCAAAGATGCTGGCCGTGCCCCAGAACACGATGTCCTCGCATCTGAGCGTGCTGGCGCGGGCGGGACTGATCCGTGCGGAACGGCACAGCCGCCTGATGATCTATCGCGCGGAGCTCTCCGTCCTGCGGGACCTTACCCTCTACCTGGTCAACGACTGCTGCGGCGGCAAGGCAGAACTCTGCGAGCCGCTGATTGCCCAACTCAGTCCCTGTTGCCCTCCACAGAAGGTGTCGTCATGACCAAGACCACATTCAATGTCCTTTTCCTCTGCACCGGTAACTCCGCTCGCTCGATCATTGCCGAGAGCGTCCTGAACAAGGATGGCGCCGGAAAATTTAAGGCTTATTCCGCTGGCAGCCACCCGAAGGGCGAGGTTCACCCGATGGCGATCGATGTGTTGCGAGGCCGTGGCTATCCGGTCGAGGGACTGCGGTCCAAGAGCTGGGACGAGTTCGCCGCTGAAGGTGCTCCCGAATTCGATTTCGTCTTCACCGTCTGTGACAATGCAGCCGGTGAGGCGTGCCCTGCCTGGCCCGGTCAGCCGATGACGGCGCACTGGGGGCTGGAGGATCCTGCAGCGGTGGAGGGGACGGATACCGAGAAGCATTTCGCCTTCGGGGAGACGCTCCGTTACATGAAGCTTCGTCTCGCGGCCTTCGGGGCGCTTCCCGTCGAAAGCCTGGGGCGCCTCAGCCTGAGCGCGAAGCTCAAGGAGATCGGCGAGATGGAAGGATCCACCATGAAGAGGCCCGACGTAGCATGACGGCACCCGTTGACATCATCATCTACCACAATCCGGACTGCGGCACCTCGCGCAACACGCTCGCGATGATCCGCAACGCCGGCCTGGAGCCGCATGTCGTCGAGTATCTGAAGACGCCGCCAAGCCGTGACATGCTGATCCAGCTGATCGGCCGCATGGGCATCTCGGCACGAGAGCTTCTGCGCAAGAAAGGCACGCCCTACGCCGATCTTGGGCTGCAGGACCAGGCGCTCAGCGACGATGCGCTTCTGGATGCGATGATGGAGCATCCGATCCTCATCAACCGGCCGATCGTGGTATCGCCGAAGGGGGTGAAGCTTTGCAGGCCTTCGGAGGCCGTGCTCGATCTCCTGCCGGCGCCGCAACTGGGTGCTTTTGTCAAGGAAGACGGTGAAGCCGTTGTCGATGCGCAGGGCCGACGGCTCGCCTGACCTCGTCCCAGTCCCGGGATCCTGCTGAACTTGCGATTGGAGCCTGCCATGCAGCCTGCCCAGCCTACACTTCGCCTATCGTTTCTGGATCGGTACCTGACCCTCTGGATCTTTGCCGCCATGGCGCTCGGGCTCACCCTGGGCACGGTGTTCGAGGGTTTTCCGGGCTGGCTCAACAGCCTGTCGATCGGCAGCACGAACATTCCGATCGGCATCGGCCTGATCCTGATGATGTATCCGCCGCTGGCGAAGGTGCGCTACGAGGAACTGCATCTGGTCTTTTCCGACAAGAAGATCCTGGTGATTTCGCTCCTGCAGAACTGGATCATCGGGCCGGTTCTGATGTTCGGGCTGGCGGTGCTCTTCCTCCGGGACTATCCGGAGTACATGACGGGGCTGATCCTGATCGGTCTGGCGCGCTGCATCGCCATGGTGCTGGTCTGGAACCAGCTGGCGCGCGGTGACAACCAGTATGTGGCGGGGCTTGTCGCCTTCAATTCGATCTTCCAGATCCTCTTCTTCAGCGTCTATGCCTGGTTCTTCCTGACCTTCCTGCCGCCGCTGTTCGGTCTCGAAGGGAGCGTCATCGACGTGTCCTTCTGGACGATCGCGGAGGCCGTCCTGATCTATCTCGGCATTCCCTTCCTGGCGGGCTATCTGTCGCGCCGCATCCTGACGAGAACCAAGGGCACGCACTGGTACGAAACAAAGTTCCTGCCGGCGATCAGCCCCATAACACTTGGCGCGCTGCTGTTCACGATCGCTGCGATGTTCAGCCTGAAGGGCGGCGAGGTCGTTCGCCTGCCGTTCGACGTCGTGATGATCGCCATCCCTCTGACGATCTACTTCCTGATCATGTTCTTCGTCAGCTTCCTGATGGCGCGCGCCATCGGTACCGATTACCCGAGGACGACGGCTGTCGCCTTTACCGCGGCCGGCAACAACTTCGAGCTCGCCATTGCAGTCGCCATCGCCGCCTTCGGTCTGGCGTCGCCCGTCGCCTTTGCGGCGGTCATCGGACCGCTGGTGGAGGTGCCTGTGCTGATCATCCTCGTCCAGTTCGCCCTGTGGATGGGGCGACGGCTCTATGGCGGCAGGCTCGAACGCGCGCCGGCGGAGTGAGCTCAAGGGGTGGTCGCCGCTCGATGCGGACCGCCTGCATCCGCCGGGTCCGGATCAGGAGCCGGTGGCCTCGCGCAGATTGACACGCTTCGACAGCTCCTCCGCGGTCTCCTTGCGTTCGCTGTAGCGGTCGGTGAGATAGGGAGAGGCGTCTCTCGTCAGAAGCGTGAACTTGACCAGCTCCTCACAGACATCGACGACGCGGTCATAGTAAGCCGAGGGCTTCATCCGGCCATCCTGATCGAACTCGAGGAAGGCCTTGGCCACGGACGACTGATTGGGAATGGTGATCATCCGCATCCATCGGCCAAGCACCCTGAGCTGGTTGAGAGCGTTGAAGGATTGCGAGCCGCCGGAGACCTGCATGACCGCCAGCGTCTTTCCCTGCGTCGGGCGAACGGACCCGATGGCCAGCGGGATCCAATCGATCTGGCACTTCATGATGCCCGTCATGGCGCCATGGCGCTCCGGGCTCACCCAGACCTGTCCCTCGGACCATTCCGAGAGCGAGCGAAGCTCCTGAACCTTGGGATGCGTTACCGGCTCCTCGTCGGGCAACGGCAGGCCCCGCGGGTCGAAGACGCGAACCTCGCAGCCGAAGTGCTCCAGCAGTCTCCTTGCCTCGTGCGCGAGAAGGCGGCTGTAGGACGTCTCCCGCAGGGACCCGTAGAGGATGAGAATGCGCGGGCGGTGGGTCGAGGCTTTGGGGCGCAAGGCTTCGAGGTCGGGCATCCGAAGGTGCTCGGCAACCGCTGCGGGCAATTCGTCCATGTCGATCTCCATGCTGTCCTGCTGGCCATCCGGGACCGATGGCGGGATCGGCGCCAGAGGCAAGATGATCCATCCCTGATATCCTCAGCATATCTGTATTCTCAGATATCCGCAAATAAAGATGGAACTGCTTGCGGTTTGGAGCCGAGCAATCCTTGCAGAATGGTGCTCGGGGCGGCTGACGAGCCGCCCCGGACAGGATCACAATGGGCGGTTTGGGGGCGCCTTTCAAGGAGCGATTGGGTCGCCCTGCTGCAGCTGATCCTCGATGTAGATCTCCAGCAGACGGCGGCTGGCGGGACCGACTGTGCCGTCGCCGATCGTCTGGCCGTCGAGGCGCACCACCGGCATGACGAAACTCGATGCGGAGGTAATGAAGGCTTCCGCGGCCGAGAGGGTATCGTCCACGGTGAAGGACCGTTCCTCTGCCTTCAGCCCGGCCCGCTGTGCGAGGTCGAGAATGGAGCCGCGGGTGATGCCGTGCAGCAGCGCGTTCGACAGGTCGCGGGTGACGAGAATGCCGTCCGTGGTGACGATATGGAAGTTGGCGGAGCTTGCCTCCGTGATGTATCCGTCCTCGACGAAGAGAACGTCGTCGTAGCCCTTTCGGGACGCTTCCGTCTTCATCAGCGAGGAGTAGAGGAGCTGCACCGTCTTGATCTGTCGCTGCGCCCAGCGGCCTTCCGGCACGGTCTGGAGCGAGAGGCCGGTCTTCCACTTCGG
This sequence comes from Rhizobium sp. PK7-22, assembly GCF_056530405.1. Lineage (NCBI taxonomy): Bacteria > Pseudomonadati > Pseudomonadota > Alphaproteobacteria > Hyphomicrobiales > Rhizobiaceae > Rhizobium > Rhizobium sp. PK7-22. The sequence continues at coordinate 206,629 of NZ_CP096514.1, read as the reverse complement.
ATTGTCCAGAACCCGCTTGGCCTGGGTGAATATGACCAGTGTCGGCGCCAGATCCTGCGGGAAGACGAAGTCACGGTCCTGTGCGCCGCGGGAGATCTGCAGGTAGATGAGGCCTTCCCGGATAGTGTTGCGGCGCGCGATTTCCTTGTGAAGCGCCAGCAGTTCGTCCTCTTCGACCGGCATGGGAATGCCGAGCGCCTCGAGCGACCGGCGCAGCCGGGCGGCATGACCGGGATAGGCGATGAGCTTGCCGTCGATCACGGCGGTCACTTCGTAGATCGCATCTGCAAAGAGGAAGCCTCGATCGAAGACCGAAACCTTCGCATCCGCTTCTGCAAGCCATTCTCCGTTCAGATAAACGGTCCTATCCATCATGTGTGCATGTCCTTGTCTTCGCTGCGCGTCGGCCTGTTTTTGCACTGCGCATAAGCCGAGGCAATAGGAGGAGGATAAGCCAGCGCCGAGGCCGGCACGTGCCGACATCACGCCTGCCTCTATGGACTCTCCGCTAACGTACTGATTCCATATGTGCAGGCCCTCCTGTTGGTCGCAGAGGGGCCGTTTGTCGAATTCACAAAATGAATAATTCAATACGTTTTATAATACGAGATTATATTGCGGTGCAGCGTCGGGCGTGAAATCATTCTCCGAATAACAAGCCGGAAAACCGGCACTTCCAGTGGAGAACGGAAAATGAAGACCCTGTTGAAATCCGGCATCGCCGGGCTATCGCTATTTATCGTCGTTTCATCTGCACATGCCGAAGGCACCATCAAGACTGCCCTGGACGGCACCTTTGCTCCCCATGCCATGCCCACCCTCGACGGCAAGGTCGAGGGGTTCAATGTCGACCTCGTCAACCTGATCGGCGAGCGACTCGGAAAAGAGGTCGAGTTGACCTCGGCGCAGTTCTCAGGCCTTATCCCCGCACTTCAGGCCAAGACCTACGACTTTCTGGCGGCGCCCGTGACCGTGAATGCCGAACGGGCAGCCAATCTGCTCTTCACCGAAGGCTTCATGGACACCAATTTCGCCTTCGTGGTCCCGGCCGATGCCCCGGAATATGCCTCGCTGGAGGACCTCAAGGGCAAGACGATCGCGGTCAACAAGGGCTCTGCCTATGACAGCTATCTGCGCGAGCGCGAGGCGGAATTCGGCTGGACCATCGAAAGCTACGGCACCAACACGGATGCCGTCGCCGCCGTCCTCGCTGGTCGGGCTGACGCCAATCTCGCTGGTGCGACCGTTGCCGCCTGGGCTGCCAAGCAGAACCCCCAGGTCAAGCTGTCCTACGAAATCCAGACCGGACTCGTCTGGGGCCTCGCCTTCCGCAAGGATGACGTGGAAGGCCGCAACCTGATCGACAAGGCTCTCGAATGCCTGAAGATCGACGGCTCCATGGCCATGCTCTCGGAGAAGTGGTTCGGCGTCGTGCCGACGGTCGGCACGACAATCGTGACGCCGTCCAAGGGCTACGGCGTCCCCGGAATGGAAGGTTACGCCGAAGACGATCACAAGCCATCCTGCGAACTGAACTGAGCAGGGGCGCCGGGGGCAGGGGCTCAGTCCTCTGCCGCCGGCGTCTGCAGGAGTATCCCATGAACAACCGGCCCATGCTGGAGATCGTTTCGCTGCAGAAGCGCTTCGGCGACAACCTCATCCTGCGCGACATCAACCTCAAGGTCGCCCGCGGCGAACTCGTCTTCATCATCGGGCCTTCAGGGTCCGGCAAGAGCACCCTGCTGCGGTGCTGCAACCGACTGGAAGAGCCTACCGAGGGTGACATCATCCTCGACGGCCGCAACATCATGAGCGGCACCAGCCGCGACCTCGACCAGATGCGGCTCAAGGTCGGCATGGTGTTCCAGGGTTTTCACCTCTATCCGCACATGAGCGTTCTGAAGAACGTGACACTGGCGCAGCGCAAGGCGCTCGGTCGGTCGACCGAGGAGGCGAATGCCCGGGCGAGGGACATGCTGGACAGGGTCGGGCTCGCGGAAAAGACGGATGCCATGCCGTCCGAACTTTCCGGCGGGCAGCAGCAGCGGGTGGCGATCGCCCGCTCGCTGGCACTCGATCCGCTCGTGATGCTCTTCGATGAGCCGACCTCGGCGCTCGATCCCGAGTTGGTCGGATCGGTGCTGGCGGTGATGAAGGACCTGAAGTCCAAGGACATGACCATGCTGGTCGTCAGCCACGAGATGGAGTTTGCGCGCGAAACCGCCGATCGCGTCGTCTTTATGGACGGCGGCCTCATCGTTGAGGAGGGCGCGCCCGAGGAAATTTTCGGTGCTCCCAAGGCGGACCGCACCCGCGCCTTCCTGTCACGCGTGAGACGGTGACGGGCAGTGCAGAATTTCCTTCAGACCTTCTTCAACCCCATTGTCATGGCGCAGTACCTGCCGGACATTCTGGCCGGCATGCTGGTCGCCATCTGGATCGGGCTGGCGGTCGTCGTCGCGGGGATTGCCGGAGGTCTGGCGCTCGCCTGCCTGCGCACCTATCGGGTCCGAGGCCTCAACTTCTTCATCATCTGCTTTGCCGATATTTTTCGCGCACTGCCGCCGCTGGTGCTGATCCTGCTGCTCTATTTCGGCCTGCCGGGTGCCGGTATCCGGCTGTCGGGGCCCATGGTCCTGTTCATCGTGCTGGCGCTGACGCTGGCGGCCTTCGCCGAAGAGATCTTCTGGGCGGGCTTTGCCTCCATCGAGAAGGGACAATGGGAAGCGGGGATCTCCACCGGGCTCGGCTTCAGCCGGACGCTGATCTACGTAGCGCTGCCGCAGGCGGTGCGTCTTGCCATGCCGCCGCTCGTCAACCGGGTTCTGGCGATCACCAAGATGACGGCGCTCGGCTCGGTCATCGGCGTGTCTGAAATCCTGTCGGCAGCGACGACTGCCCAGAGCTTTTCAGGCAGCGCAACGCCGCTGTCGATGGCCGCGATCGCCTATCTCATTCTCTTCCTGCCCCTGGTGTTCGTGGCCCGAATGGTCGAACGCCGGCAGGAAATGCGGCGGGGGCGGTAGTCATGCAGAGCATTGCCGACCAGTTCTTCAACCTGACGATCATGGCGAAAACCCTGCCGCTGATGCTGTCGGGACTATGGATGACCGCCCAACTCTGCGCCGCCGTTATCCTGCTGGGATTGATCGGCGGGCTGCTGGTGGCACTCGCCAACATCAGCCCACGGGCCTGGCTCAGGATCCCGTCCATCGTCTTCACCGACATCTTCCGGGCGCTTCCGCCGCTCGTGCTCTTGATCTTCATCTACTCCGGCCTGCCGTTCGCGGGCGTCGAGATCTCGCCGTTCGCGGCCGTGGCGCTCGCCTTCCTCCTCAACAATTCCTCCTATTACGCGGAGGTCTACCGGGCAGGCATCCTCTCCGTCGGCAAGGGCCAGTGGGAGGCCGCACGATCCACGGGGCTGACGAAGGCGCAGACGCTGAGCTCGGTGGTGCTGCCCCAGGCGATCCGAAACGTGCTGCCGGACCTCCTGTCGAACACGGTCGAGGTGGTGAAGCTGACCTCGCTCGCCTCGGTCGTCTCGCTCTCCGAGCTCCTCTACAACGCCAACATGGCGCGCTCGATCACCTACAACGCCTCGCCGCTGGTTCTGGCGGCACTCATCTATCTCGTCATCCTCTGGCCCGTGGTGCGGCTCGTCAGCCGCTTCCAGCGCAAGCTTGCTGCATGACGGGGGACAACAGAAGGACAGTTTCATGACGCGAATGATCATTGCCGGGGCACAGCTCGGCGCCATCCAGAGAGCGGAGAGCCGCGAGGCCGTGGTGGCGCGGATGATCGACCTGATGAACATGGCAGCCGACAAGGGCGCGGACCTCATCGTCTATCCCGAACTGGCGCTCACCACCTTCTTCCCGCGCTGGTACATGCCTGACTGGGACGAGGTCGACACCTGGTTCGAGCGCGAAATGCCCAATGGCGCGACCATGCCGCTCTTCGAGCGAGCCCGCGAACTCGGCATGGCGATGACCTTCGGCTACGCCGAACTGACGCCGGAGGGCCGCCGCTTCAACACCTCGATCCTCACCAACCGCAAGGCCGAGATCGTCGGCAAGTACCGCAAGGTGCATCTGCCGGGGCACGACGAATATGACACGGAGCGGGCGTTCCAGCACCTGGAGAAGCGCTACTTCGAGCCGGGCGACCTCGGCTTCAACGTCTGGCGCAACGAAGGCGCGATCATGGGCATGGCGATCTGCAACGACCGCCGCTGGCCGGAGACCTACCGCTGCCTGGGCCTACAGGGCGTCGAGCTCGTCACCATCGGCTACAACACGCCGGCGGTGAACAGCCAGATGAACGCAGAGGGCCTGGAGAAGCGGCTGTTCCACTCCGACCTCTCGCTGCAGTCGGGCGCCTACCAGAACGCAACCTATGTGATCGGCGTCGCCAAGGCGGGGCTTGAGGATGGGCATCCGCTGATCGGCGGCTCGATTATCGTCGATCCGGATGGCTTCGTGCTGGCGCGCGCGCAGACGGAGGAGGACGAGCTGATCTGGGCCGACTGCGACTTCGAGAAATGCGCCTTCGGCAAGACGACGATCTTCGACTTTGCGCGGCACCGTCGCGTCGAGCACTATGGTCGCATAACATCGCAGACCGGAGCCGTGGTCGAGGTCTGAGAGACAGGAAAAGCAAGATGCAGTTCGAGACAGTCATCCACGACGGCACCGTCGTCACGCCGTCGGAAACCTTCAAGGCGGACATCGGCATCAATGGCGGCGTGATCGCCGCCGTGGCCGAGCGCATCGCCGGTGGCGAGCGGCGGATCGATGCGGGCGGAAAGCTCGTCATGCCGGGCGGTATCGAGGGACATTGCCATATCGCGCAGGAAAGCTCGTCGGGCGTCATGACGGCGGACGATTATTATTCCGGCTCGGTGTCGGCAGCCTTCGGCGGCAATTCGACCTTCATCCCGTTCGCGGCCCAGCATCGCGGGCAGTCTATCGCCGATGTCATCGCCACCTATGACGGGCGCGCGGCGCCGAATTCGGTGCTGGACTACTCCTACCACCTGATCATCTCCGACCCGTCGCCGGCCGTGCTGGACGAACTGCCGGGCGTCTTTGCCCGCGGCATCACCTCCTTCAAGGTGTTTATGACCTACGACCTGATGAACATCGGCGATGCCGGCATGCTGGACATTCTGACGATCGCCAAGACGCATGGCGCGCTGACCATGGTGCATGCGGAAAACAACGAGATGGTCAAATGGATGAACCGGCGCTTTGCCGCCGCCGGCCTGACCGAGCCGAAGTATCACGCGCTCAGCCGTCCGGAGCTCGCCGAGGAGGAGGCGATCCATCGGGCAGTCTCGCTTGCCAAGCTCGTGGATGCGGCGCTCTTCATCGTGCATGTCTCGACGCGCGGCGGCGCCGAGATCGTGCGCCGGGAAAAGCTTGCCGGAACCAAGCTCTTTGCCGAGACCTGCCCGCAATACCTCGCCCTGACCCGCGACGATCTCGACCGGCCCGGAATGGAAGGCGCCAAATACATCTGCTCGCCGCCGCTTCGCGATCACGCGACGCAGGAGGGGCTGTGGCAGCATATCCGCGCCGGCACCTTCGAAAGCGTCTCGTCTGATCACGCACCCTACCGCGCCGATGCCACGGGCAAGTTCATGAACGGGGCGGATGCGCCCTATCCGAAGATCGCCAACGGCATGCCCGGGATCGCCATGCGGCTTCCCTATCTGTTTTCCGACGGCGTGGCGAAGGGCAAGATCACGCTCGGCGACTTCGTGCGCCTCTCCAGCACGAACGCCGCCCGCGTCTTCGGTCTCGACCGCAAGGGTGCCATCGTCCCCGGCTTCGATGCCGACATCGCGATCTGGAACCCGGATGAGAAGCGCACTGTCACGCTCGAGGCGCAGCATGACAACATGGACTACAGCCCGTTTGAGGGCATGGAGATCACCGGCTGGCCGGAGCTCGTCATGAATCACGGCCGCACCGTCGTGGAGAAGGGCGTGCTGAAGGCTGGCCGGGGCGAGGGTCGGTTCATCGCCCGCAAGCCCGTCGATACCGGCGCCATGCCCGGCCACCGGGCCGTCGAGTTCGAGGTTGCCGCGAGATACGGCAAGGAGATCGCACCGTGACCAGTGCCGCATCGGGTCCCATCCTCGTCATCAACCCCAACAGCTCGGAAAGCGTCACCGAGGGGCTGCGCCAGGCGCTGTCCGGCTTCTCCTTCGCCGGCGGGCCGGTGATCGAATGCGTGACGATCGAGCAGGGACCTCCCGGCGTCGTCACGCAGCGGCATGTGGACGAGGCCGCACTTAACACTGCCGCGGTGATCGAGGCACGGCCGGAGGCGGCGGCCTATGTGCTCGCCTGCTATTCCCAGCCCGGCCTTGATCTTGCCCGCTCCATCACCCGGCGGCCGGTCTACGGTATCCAGGACGCCGGCGTCCTCTCGGCACTCGCCCTGGCTGACCTCTTCGGCGTGATTGCGGTTGCGGAAGGCTCCATTCCACGGCATCTGCGCAATCTGCGGCGTCTGGGCGTCGATCAGCGGCTCGCCGGCGAGGTGGCGCTCGAAGGCTCCGTCAGCGTAGCGGAAAGCGGCCATGGCGAGGAAAGCTACGGGCTGCTGCTGCGGGCGGCCGAAAAGCTGAAGACTCTCGGGGCAGGCGCGATCGTGCTCGGATGTGCCGGCATGTCCGGGCACCGCCGGCGGCTCGAGGACGAGACGGGCGTCGCCATCATCGATCCGACGCAGGCGGCGGTCGCCATGGCCTTCGGCAATCTGGTGACCGGTTCGGCATGAGCGGTTTACCTCCCAAGCCGGAGATTTCCCTGCGCCTGCTGGAGATCTTTGACGCCATGATGCGCTCCGGCACGACCGTGGAAGCGGCCGAACAGCTGGGCATCTCTCAGCCCGCCGTATCCAACGGCATCCGGCAACTTGAGGCCCAGACCGGCGTGACGCTCTTCGAGCGGCTGCACCGACGCCTGCAGCCGACGGAAGAGGCGGTTGCGCTGCACGAGGACATCAAGCCGGTGTTCGGACTGCTGCGGGGCTTTGCCTCGCGGGCGCAGGACATGCGCCAGGGCATTTCCGGGCGGCTGCGGGTGATCTCGACCCCGCCGCTCGGCCACACGGTCGCGCCGTTGGCCATGCGGCGGTTTCTCAAGGACCGCAAGGGCGTGTCGGTCGCCTACGACGTGCGCCGCCTCGAGCATGTCGTGGAGGCGGTGCAGAGCGGCAACGCCGACATCGGCCTGGCGCTCGGGCTGGAGCGACATCTCGCCGTCAACATAGAAGTCATCGCCCGGACCCATATGGTCGCCGTCCTGCCGAAGACGGAGAAGTCCGTGGAGAGCACGGTGAGCGCCCAGACGCTTTCGCAGGGCGATTTCATCGGGCTGGAGATCGAATCGCGGCTGGGACAGATGGTCCGTGCCGCCTTCGAGCGCGATGGCGCGCCTTATAATCCGCGGGTGGAAGTACGCTACTGCGCCACGGCTGCGGTGTTAGTGACCGCCGGTATCGGCACTGCCGTCATCGACCCCTATACGGCTGCCTTCAACCGGTCGATCGGGATTGTCGAGCGCTCCTTCCTGCCGCCGATCGAGGTGCCGGCGGTGCTGATTACCCGCAAGGGGGTGCCGCGCTCGCGACTGCAGCATGCCTTCATTTCCGAGATGCGAAGGGCGCTGTCGGATTTCCAGGCTTCGGGCCTGCAGACCGGCTCTGAGGGGAGCTTGCGCGATGAAGGATGACATCGGTCACACCCATTTCGATTTTGCCGAACTGAACGAGCGGGAGCGCTACAAGCTGCTGATCGGCACGGTGGTGCCGCGACCCATCGCTCTGGTTACCACGGTGAGCCGGGTCGGGCAGGCGAACGCCGGTCCGTTCAGCTTCTTCAACGTCTTGACGCATGATCCGGCGCTCGTGGCGATCGGTGTGGAGAACCACGCGGACAGGAGCTTCAAGGATACCGCCCGCAACATCCGCGAGACCGGCGATTTCACCGTCCATATCATCGACACGGGGCTGGTGAACCAGATGGAGATCTGCGCCATCAAATTCGGTCCCGAGGTCGACGAATTGCAGGAGGCGGGGCTGGCGACGGTGCCGGGCCAGATGGTGCAGAGCCCCCGTATTCTCGCGGCGCCTGCCGCACTCGAATGCCGCCTTCACACGACGCTCGAGGTCGGGCCGGCGCGGGAGATTATCATCGGCGAGGTTCTGGGCGTCTTCATCCGTCGCGATGCGGTCAATACGGACAACCTGCATGTCGACCAGACCCTGATGGATGCCGTTGGAAGGCTCGGCGGCTTCCGCTATACGCGGACGCAGGATCAGTTCGAGGTCAGGACTCCGACGGTCGAGGAATACCGGAAGGGGCAAGAGGTGGCCAAGGACTGATTTCAACACCCCTGCCGGCACGCTTCGGCGTTTATGTGGAGGCGGCAGGGTCTTCATGCAAAACATCTGAGAGGAACAAAAAGAATGACATTCAGCGTCACATCCAAGGGCGTCTACGCCATCGCCACGACGCCCTTCCTGGCGGACGGGTCGATCGACATGGTGTCGCTCGACCGGCTGACGGATTTCTACCAGGAGAGCGGCTGCACCGGCATCACCATCCTCGGCATCATGGGCGAGGCGCCGAAGCTGGAGCCGGAGGAGAGCCGCGCGATCATCCAGCAGGTGGTCCGACGCTCGAAGATCCCGGTGATCGTCGGCGTCTCGGCGCCAGGGCTTGCCGCCATGCGCTCGTTGTCCCGCAGCGCCATGGACATGGGCGCCGCCGGCGTGATGATCGCGCCGACGCCTGCGCTTCGGACCGACGAGCAGATCGTCAACTACTTCGGCCAGGCTATCGAGGCCGTCGGCGACGACGTGCCCTGGGTGCTGCAGGACTATCCGCTGACGCTTTCGGTGGTGATGTCGGTCGGCGTCGTCGCCAGGATCATCGCCAACCACCCCTCCTGCCTGATGCTGAAGCACGAGGACTGGCCGGGGCTGGAGAAGATCTCGAAGCTTCGCGCCCTGCAGAAGGCCGGCGAGTTGCGGCCCTTCTCGATCCTCTGCGGCAATGGCGGCATGTTCCTCGATTTCGAGCCGGAGCGCGGCGCCGACGGGGCCATGACCGGCTACGGCTTCCCGGACATGCTGGCGGAGCTGGTCGATCTGTCTGCTCAAGGGAAACGCGAGGAGGCCCATGATCTTTTCGACGCGCATCTGCCGCTGATCCGCTACGAGCAGCAGCTCGGCATCGGGCTTGCCGTGCGCAAGCATGTGCTGATGCGCCGCGGTGTCATTGCCTCCGACGCGCAGCGCAAGCCGGCGCTGACTTTATCTGCGACGGCGCGCGCCGAGGTGGATTATCTGCTGGAGCGGCTCGGCCGGCGCGACAAGCGCGCGGCGATCTGAATAGGTGAAGTGGGTGGCGTTACTGCCGCCCACTGCACCTCGTCCTCTGACAAGTTGTCTTCAAGCGATCTCGTCCGTCGTCACGACGAACTCGCGCAGCAGGGCCGGGCCGAAGGCGGTGGAGAGGGCGACGTCTGTCGCGTCGCGTCCGGTCGCCATCAGGATGCGGCCGATGCGGGGCTTGTTGTGCCGGGCGTCGACGGTGTGCCACGCGCCGCCAAGGTAGACCTGGAACCAGGCGCTGAAATCCATCGGGTTGGTGTCTTTCGAAACACCGATGTCGCCGAGGTAGCCGGTGCAATAGCGGGCCGGAATGTTCATGCAGCGGCAGAGGGTGATCGCCAGATGAGCGTAGTCGCGGCATACGCCGGTGCGATCGTTGAACCCGCCGAACGCGGTCCGCGTCGCATCTGCCTTCATGTAGTCGAAGGCGATCTGGTTGTGGGCAAAGTCCAGAATGGCTTTCACCCGCGGCCAGCCCAGCGGGGTGGATGAAAAAGTCTGCCAGGCGAAATCGGCGAGCTTGTCCGTGTCGCAATAGCGGCTGCCCAGCAGATAGACCAGAATTTCGTCCGGCAGATCGTTGATCGGATGCTGGACGGCATCGGCCGGGATCGGATCCGGCAGCCCGTCGTCCTCGATCTCGAACTCCGTGGATATCGTGATCAGCCCCGCAGGTGCGACGATCCGGCAGCAGTCGTTGCCGAACCCGTCAACATAATCGCGTGCCTCGACCGGAGGGTCGAATTTCAGCACCTGTTGCGTGAGAAGGTCGCCTTGGCGGGACGGATGGATGCCGAGGACCAGGAGCATCGGCGTGTCGAACTGGCATTCATAGCCTATGCGAAAGCCCGCACGGATCTTCATCAACTGTTACCTCATTAAAAGAGTAGGATAAAGATACCCGTTCCGCTGCAACGTGCAAGCTAGCCCGCGGTTCCGTCAGCATGGAGAAGTTCGGCACCCTCCTTGGTTGTCACATTGACCTGGACGTGCATGCTGTCGAAATCGGATGCTTCGCCGTTATAGCTCCCGGAGAGCGGTACTGCCTGGCTCGGGTCGCGCGCCACACCGACGCGGATCAGGTCACGGTTGCCGACAATACCATTGGTCGGGTCGAACTCTACCCAGCCCGCGCCGGGCAGATAGACCTGGCACCAGGCGTGGGTCGAGCCGCCGCCGAGAGTGACCGAGCCGTCGCGATCCGGAACGTAGATATAGCCCGTGACAAAACGGGCCGCGAGGCCAAGCGAACGGACAGCCTCCATCATCAGCAGTGCAAAATCCCGACAGGTCCCTCGGCGGAGTTCTAGCGTTTCCAGGGGCGTCTGCGTGCCGTGCTCCGAACGGCGCGCGTAGGTGAAGCTTTCGTGGATGGCGTTGCAGAGGGTCATGAGAAGATGGCCGGTTTCTGTCGGCTGGCCGATGCGGGTAAATCGCCTTGCCCATCGTCCAACCTCGTCGGCAGGATCGGGATGGTGGCGGTGCATGGTCCTCTGCAGGTCGAAGGCCTCTTCGGGATCATAGGCGAAGGGATAGGTGAGCGCCTCATCGTCGATCTGAAAATCTACCGCGGCCTGCGGCGTATGATCCAGGGAGATATTGGTCTCGAAGCGCAGTTCGCGGGCAGATCCGGATAGTGTCACCAGGGCAATGCAGTTGCCGAAGACGTCATGGATCCACCGCACATGATCAGCCCTCGGCCGGACATCCAGGTGCGCGCTGAGAAGTCGCTGGTCGAAACTGTCGCGCGGCCGGAAAATCAGCCGGTGCACACCAAATTCCACCGGCCTCCTGTAGCGATAGGAGGTGACGTGCCGGACGGAGAATATCGTCATCCAATGATCCGAGTGACTTGGAGAAAGCTGATCCGCATAGCGGATCTCTCGAAGAGACGGTGCGGAGAGAGCCATCGTATATCAGGCGCAAACCAAAGGTGACAGGACAAAGATGACGTCGCATAGGCTGGCCGGCAGCGCCTGCCGCATGCAGGCTTACTCAATTTCATTCTCCGCAATCCAATCGTCGTCCGGGCTTTTCACCAGAAGCGGAGTGGACAAGACCCCTGTCATCCGTTGTGACGCCGAAGGAAATTCCTCTTCCAGACGGGGAATCCAGCGCGCCGTCTGGATCATGGCGACGCCCTGCACGACAGGCTCGAGGCCGCAGGAGGACAGGAGGCGCAGACCGGCCAGCATGGAGCTTCCGCTGGAGATCACGTCATCGATCAGCGCAATGCGGCGACCCTCCAGGAGCGGCAGCATGCGCGGGTCGACGTAGAGCCGCTTGATCTGGTCCGGGGTGGTGATCGAGGACATCGGGACGGACAGATCATCGAGGTACCAGAACTTGCGCGAGGTGCCGAGAGCAACGAACCGGCTGTGGCCGAGTTCGCGCGCCACCGCACTGGCGAGCGTCAACCCGAGGGTGGGAAGGCCGACGATAATCTCCGGCTCGAACGGACGGAGCCTCTCCGCCAGTGTTTTCGCCAGGGCATCCTGTACCGCAAAGCTCGCCTGGTTGATGATCAGCGAGGCCAGCGCATGGCGACCGTCGGAGAGCGGCCGGATCGGCAGCCTGATCTGACGCCCGTCCGGCAGGGTGGCGGGGAAGAAACCGGAATGGCTGTCGTCCCCCGGGAAGCTCGCCGGCGGATGGAGATCCTGCCAGAAATCATGCGGCTGCATCGTTCGTTCCTTCCGCCGGGTTAGGTGAGAACCGGGCTTTCCATCAGGATCCCCGCCGTGACATCGGCAATGCCACGATCGGTCTGGTGCGGCCCGGCATTGCAGGCAAGCGTCGCGCCGAAGCAGGCCTTGAAGATAAGATAGGGCGGCTGCCAGTCGACGATGCCATCCATCGCCAGGCGCAATGTCGAGAAGCCCTCGGCGACCTCGGCGAGCGGCGCTTCGGACACGAGGCCGGAGAGCGGCAGGGGCAGGAGGACGTCGACCTTGCCGTTCGATGCGACTGCCATGCCGCCACCGGCGGCGATGACGGCATTTGCCGCAACGGTCATGTCCTCGACGTTGCCGCCGAAGACCGTGAGGTTATGGCTGTCGTGCGAGACGGTGGTGGCAAAAGCTCCGCGCCATGCGCCCCATCCCCTGAGGAAGCCGACGCGCGGATGGCTGTCGGCGCGACCGTGGCGGTGAACCACGGCGATCATGGTCGTGTCTCTGGGCGGAACGACGAAGCCGTTCTCGACAGCCGCCTCCGTCTCGCCCCAGCGGGTGAAGCGCGGCTGGTCGATCGTGGCGATGCGCACCTTCGTCCCTGTCGCGCTGACCTTGAAGTCGTCCGGTTGCAGCGTCGCGAGCTTCATCGAACCCGTCAGAGCAGCACTGTCGGTGGGATGTAGGCTGCTCGACATCGTGCCGCCTGCGGCCATCGTCTCGCCGTTGGCGATCACCTGCAGGGCCTCCAGGTCCACCAGATCCCTGAACAGCACGAGGTCGGCGCGGCGACCGGGTGCAACGAGGCCAAGGTCGTTGCGGCCAAGGCGCCGTGCCGCGTTCAGCGTTGCCGCCTGTAGCGCCCATTCCGCCTTCATTCCATAGCGCACCAGCCTGCGGACCACGTCGTCCAGGCCGCCGGATGAAAACAGGTCGTCCGGGAAGACGTCGTCGGTGCACAACGTCACCGTCTGCGGCAGATGGCCGAGGGTGTTGAGGGCCTCGACGAACTCGGGCAGCAGGTGGTCGTGCGATCCCCGCAGCTCGATCGTCAGGCCCGCCCTCAGTTTCTTGAGAAGGTCGTCGGCGGAAACGAGCTCATGGTCGGAGGTGATGCCGGCGGCCAGAAACGCGGCAAGGTCGGCGCCGGCGAGGCTGCGGGCATGACCGCAGATCAGCTTGCCCGAGGCGAGACCCGCCTGGACGATGGCGCTCATGCGCGGGTCGCGATCGATGACGCCGCGCATGTTCATGACTTCGGCGATGCCGCCGACTTCCGGCCAGCGCAGCATCTCGGCCACGGCCTCGGCATCGAAGTCCGCACCGTTCAACTCCAGCCCGGGGGCAGACGGCACGCAGGAGGGGGCCAGGAGGATGATCCGGAGCGGCAGCGATCTTGCCGCCTCCGCGGCGTAGCGCACGCCGTCGAGGCCGTGGACGTTGCCGAACTCATGCGGATCCCAGACGATGGTGGTGACGCCGCGGGGCAAGACCGCTCCGGCATAGGTCGCCGGCGTCACCATCGAGCTCTCGATGTGCATGTGGGTGTCGATCAGGCCGGGGCTGACGAAGGCGCCGGCCGCATCGACGATATCGGCCGCGTCGGAGCGGGTGCCGCGTTCATGGACGCTGGCGATCAGCGGACCGACGAGGCCGATGTCGGCAGGACGACGCTCGCTGGTGACCATGTCGACAACGGTGCCATTGACGATGAGCCGGTCGAAGGCTGCTGTACCGCGTGCCGCAGCCACCGCGCGGCTGCGCAGGTCCGGATCGTTGATATCGGTACTGTTCAGGCTCAAGCTCATCTGGCTGCCTCTAAACGCAGGGTCTCAAGGATGAGCGCACGCAGTGCCGCCACATCGCCACGGACGGCGAAGCTGCCGTTGAAGGCGGCATGGGTGTCCCGCGTCTCGACCACCGTCCGACCGCGGGTCAGGCGGCCAGCGCATTCCATCTCGATATTGGCCGGCTGGAATTCGACGAGATCTTCGCGGACGAAGGCTGCGGCGGCGACCGCATCATAGAGCGCCATGGCCGGTCGGCCACGGCTCGTGGCGATGGCAACGAAGCCGTCCAGCATGTCGGCGATCAGTCCGGCATTGCGGCCGCCGGCGGCACGAACCGGCGGGACGTCTTGCGGCGTGGCTAGGACCTGGCGGCAGAAGTCGAGATCGACCATGCGCAGGGGAAGCCCGTGCGCCAGGACGATCGCGACGGCCTCCGGATCGGCATAGGCGTTGAACTCGGCCGATGCGGTATGGTTGCCGCGCGTCAGGCCGCCGCCCATCCAGACCAGATCATCGATGCGGCGCGCCAGTTCCGGCCGTGCCAGCACGAGTGCGGCAAGATTGGTGAGCGGGCCGAGCGCCAGGATGCGGCGTGGCGACGGCGCGGTCCACAGCCAGCGGCAGAGGGCGCTGAAGGCGTCATCCTGAACGCGATCTTCCGCCTTCGGCAGCGTTTCGCCGGTCGTCGGAATGCCCGTATTGCCGAGGATGACCTGGGCGGTTTCGAGATGTCCCATCACCGGACGGTCGCGGCCCGCATGGATGGGCATGCTCCAGCCGAAAGCATGGGCTGCACCGGCGGCATTGGCGCGCACCTGATCGAGCGGCGCATTGCCGAACACCAGCGAAACGCCGTCGATCTCCAGGCCCGCGTGCTGCACGACCAGCAGTGCGGCAATGTCGTCGAAGCCCATGTCGGTGTCGATCCAGACGGACATGGACGTCATCCGAACCGGTGGAGAGGGGCTGCCGCGGAGATCGGCATGTCGAAGGCGACCTCGGCGTTCAAGGGATAGGCCGGCAGGCTGACGTCGGCTTCTGCCTTGACGGTGCCGAAGCCGCTTTCCAACAGATATTCCCGCGTGCCGCCGGCAAAGGAGACTCCGCGAACGGTGCCGGTGAAGGGGCCGGTTCCGAGAGCGATGGCGCGGGGGCGCCAGCCGAGGCCCGAGGCGTCCGGAAGCGGACCGGCAGGGTCGATCTCGATACCGCCTGCGGCGACAAGCTTGCCATTGCGGATCGCGAAGAGGTTTTCGAAGCCGACGAAATCGGCGACGAAGCTCGAGACCGGATTATTATAGATCTCCTCCGGTGTGCCGATCTGTTCGATGGCGCCGTCGCGCATCACGACGATCCGGTCGGCGAGCGCCAGCGCTTCCACCTGGTCATGGGTGACGAAGATCATCGTCACGCCGGTTTCCTTCTGCATGCGCTGCAGCTCCGTGCGCATCTCCAGCCGCAGCCGGGCGTCGAGGTTGGAGAGCGGCTCGTCGAGCATCAGCACCTTCGGCTGCATGACCATGGAGCGCGCCAGCGCGACACGCTGCTGCTGGCCGCCCGAAAGGTCCGGCGTCTTCCGGCCGGAAAAGGCGGTGAGGCCGACCGACTTCAGGCCCGCGTCGACCCGCCGTGTCAGCTCGTCACCGCCAATTCCCTGGAGCTTCAGGCCGAAGGCGACGTTTTCGAACACCGTCAGGTGCGGGAAGAGCGCATAGGACTGGAAGACGAGGCCGATGTTGCGCCGATTGGCGGGCACGCGGGTGATGTCGGTGCCATCGAGCGTGATGCGGCCGGAGACCGGCGTCATCAGACCGGCGATGGCGCGCATGGTCGTCGTCTTGCCGCAGCCGGAGGGGCCGAGCAGGGCAAGCAGTTCGCCCTTGCGGATGTCGAGGTCGAGATCCTTGACGGCGACCGTCTTGCCGTAGGCCAGCGACAGCTTGTCGAGGAAGAGGAAGGAGGCGTCAGACATAGCGGGAAAAGCCTAAAAAGCGTTCGGCGGCAAAGACGATGCCGATTGAAAGGAAGGCGAGGAGCGCAGACAGAGCCGCGACCGAGGGATCGAAGACGATCTCCATGTAGCCGAGCATGTCGATGGGCAGGGTGCGCACGCCGGGGCCCGAGAGGAAGAGCGAGACCGGCACCTGGTTGAAGCTCGTCACGAAACCCAGGATGAAGGCGGCCAGGATGCCGCCGCGGATATTGGGCAGCACCACGCGAAAGAAGGCGCCGAGGCGCGAGGAGCCGAGCAACACGGCTGCCTCCTCCATGTCGGAGCGGAGGTTGGCAAGGCTGGCGGAAACGACGCGCACGGCATAAGGCAGGACCAGCGCCGTATGGGCGAGGAAGAGCGCCAGCGTGATCGACAGGCCGACCGGGATCACGAAGTAGCGCAAGAGCGCCAGGCCGACGATGATCCCCGGCACGATGATCGGCGTCGAGACCAGGAAACGCACGGTTTCCGAGAACGGCAGCTTGTAGCGCGACATCGCGTAAGATGCCGGGATGCCGAGCAGCAGGGCCGTCAGTGTGCCGCCGATGGCCAGAAACATCGAGACGGCGAAACTCTGCCGGAAGCTCTCGACGGTGAAGACCTTGGCGATCCACTTCAGCGAGAAACCCTGCGGCGGGAAGGCCAGTGTATCTCCGGCGGAGAAGGATGCCGCGACAATGATGAAGAACGGGCCGATCAGGAAGATCATCACCAGCAGGAGGATGATGGGGGCATACAGCTTCTGGGTCATGTCCTGTTCCTCGCCGTTGCGATCCGTTTGAGAAGGATATTGGCAGCAAAGCTCATGACGATCAGGATGAAGGCGATGACGCTGGCCGAGACGAAGTTGTTGGCGACCGTCACCTGCTGGTAGAGCAGCGTCTCGAGCATCAGGACCTTGGAGCCGCCGAGGATGGCGGGCGTGATGTAGGCGGTCATCGAGCCGGTGAAGACGAGCGTGCCGCCGACGACGAGACCTTCGCGCGTCAGGGGCAGGATGACCTTCCAGAACACCTGAAACCAGTTGGCGCCGAGAACGCGGGCCGCAGGCACCGCGTCGCGAGGCAGGTTTTCCAGGGCGCTGATCAGCGAAATGACCATTAGCGGCAGGAAGAGCTGGAGCAGTCCGATGAAGACCGCCGTCTCCGTGAAGAGGATCCGGAACGGCTCGTCCGTCAGGCCGACCGCCATCAGCGCCTGGTTGACGATGCCGGTGCGGCCGAGAATGACAATCCAGGCATAGGTGCGGGCGACCGGGGAGATCATCAGCGGCAGCACGACAAGGCCGATCATCTTGCCCTTGGCGCCGGGCGGGAGCGAGACGATGGCATAGGCCGTCGCATAGCCGATGACGGCGGCCGCCAGCGTCACCAGGAGCCCAAGCTTCAGCGTGCGCAGGAAGACCGTGCGGTTCAGCGACTGCGAGAAGAAGTCGACATAGGCCGAAAGCGTCCACTGATCGGCAGACTTGAAGCCTTCCGACAACAAGAGGACGACGGGCACCACGAAGATGAGGGCTGCGAATACGGCGGCTGGCAGCGCAAGGGCCAGAGCCTCCGTCCGATTTTGAAACATTTCTCTTCAACCCGCAAATGAGTCCAAGTCGGACGCAGCCGGGACCGAAGTCCACCGGCTGCGCCCTTCGCCTTGGGAGGCATGGGATCGGACGTCTGAGACGTCCTTGTGGTTACTGGCCGACCTTGGCATTCCATTCCGAGAGCCAGGCATCGCGGTTGTCGAGCGCCACGTCGGACGGGATGAGCTTCAGGCTCTTGGCCGTCTCTTCGCCGTAGGTGATGTTGCCGGCAACTTCATCCGAGACCACAACTTCAGCGTTGGCCGGGCTGTCCACGAGCGCTTCGGCCAGCTTGGTCTGGACTTCGGTGGACAGCCAAAAATCCATGAACTGGTGCGCCACGTCCTGGTTCTGCGAGCCCTTGGCGAGGATCATGACGTTCATGCCGCCTGTCTGGCCTTCCTTGGGCGTCGCCCAGCCGATCGGCAGGTCGAGCTTAGTGAAGGGCGCCCAGGAGAAGCGACCGATCGGGGCTGCCCAGATTTCCTCCTGCTGCATCAGCTGCACCAGCTGCGACGACTTGACGTAGAAGGTGACGATCTCGTCCTTCTTCTCGCCGACGGCCTCGATGGCGGCCTTCAGGTCTGGCGTGTCGGCGCCGAGCGCCTGGCCGAGCATGTAGAGCGCCGGCGGCCCCTGGTTGGTGGTGACATTCGGGAAGGCGACGTGGGACACGACGTCGTCCTTGAGGAGGTCGGCCCAGGACTCGATCTTCACCTTGTCGGTGCGGTAGGCGATCGAGGTGGCGTAGAAGGTGTAGCCGACGCTCATGCCGTCGCCGTTCGGATCCTTGGCGATGTCGTAGAGCTTGTCGTAGTTCGAGAGCTTCGACGTGTCGATCTTGTCCGTCAGCTCCGAGCGGGCAGCAGACAGAGCGTCAGCCATGGAGACGACGGCCATGTCGACGACGGGATTGGCCTTGTTGGCTTCCATTTTCGCCAGACGCTCGACGCTGTTGCCCGTCTCGACGACGAGCTTGCAGCCGCACTGCGCCTCGAAGGGATCGTAGACGATCTCCTTGAACTCGTCCTGGGCGAAGGCATAGACCGAGATCGTCAGTGTCTTGTCCTGCGCATGCGCAGAGCCGGCGGCCAAGGCGAGCGCGGCAGCGGATAGGTAGAAGAGCTTGTTCATGCGGGTTCTCCTGCTGGGGTTTTTTCTGGATGCGTCGGTGCTGTGAGCACGCCGGTCGTCTGGCGTACCACCAGCGTCATCGGCACACTGGTCGTTTCGGCCGACACAACGCCTCTGGTGACGTCGGCAGCCGTATCGGTCTCGATGGCGCTGAGCAGCGCGTCGATGGCGATGCGGGCGATGGTGGCAACGTCCATCCGGACGCTGGTGAGTGCCGGCGTGATCATCGCCGACCAGGCGAGATCGTCGAAGCCGGCAACGCTCGCGCGGCCTGGGACTGATATGCCGGCATTCTGCAATTCGGTCAGGGCACGCAGGGCATGGAGGTCGGAAACGGCCGCAAAAGCGGTGGCACCCTTCTCGGCCCGCTCGGCGAGGCGCAGAGGGCTCGCTTTTCCGTGCACCTGTTCGTGCTGCTCGATCCAGAGAATTTCGGCCATGCCACCGGCAGGCAGCCGGGATTTCATGCCGCCGATGCGGTCGTTCTGGACGTTCGAGGCCGGATTGTTGCCGATCAGGACGAAGTTGCGATGCCCCAGGGCCGCCAGATGATCCATCACCAGCTGTCCGCCCTGCCAGTGATCGGCGGATACGGTGCTGTTGGGGGTGGACGGGCTGTCGATGACGGCGAGCGGCCGGCCGATGTCGACGATGCGGGTGCCCAGCCGCGGAACGATGACGATCCCGTCCACGTCGCGCTCGATGAGCCGGTTGATCGCTTCCGTCTGCATGGCGACGCTGCCGCGGGAGTCGGCGATCAGCACGCCGTAGCCGGAGGCACTTGCGGCATACTCGATCGCCTGGGCGATCTGCGGGAAAAGCGGATTGGAGATGTCGGGCAGGACGAGGCCAAGCACGCGGCTGTGGCCCGTGCGAAGAGCTCGGGCGGCGGAGCTCGGCACATAGCCCAGCTCGTCCGCCTTCGCCCGGATCCGGTCGATCAGTTCAGCCGAAATCCGGCCCTTGCCCGAAAGCGCATTCGACACCGTCGCCGCCGAGACGTCGAGCGCGGCGGCGATCATGGTGAGAGTCGGGCCTGGGCGCGGGTTGGCCAAGAGACAGTCGCTCGGTGATGATTAATCGTTTAATCACGCTAGCGAACAATGTTGCGGGAGTCTAGCGGAAAGCTTGGCGGATTTCTGGAGGTGTTTGAGAGGGGACATGGCCGGCACATGCCGGCCATGTCGAAAGCTGGATCAGGCGACGATGTCTTCGAGACGGACCGGGAACTTGCGCACCCGAACGCCCGTCGCGTGCCAGATGGCGTTGGCGATCGCTCCGACGGTGCCGGTGATGCCGATCTCGCCGACGCCCTTGACGCCGATGGCATTCACGAAGGGATCTTTCTCGGGGATGAGGATCGCCTCGAGCGAGGGGATGTCCGCGTTGATCGGCACATGGTACTCGGCCAGGTCCGCATTCATGATCCGGCCGGTTCGGCGGTCGATGATTGCCTCCTCGTGCAGGGCGAAGGAGACGCCCCAGATCATGCCGCCAAAGTACTGGCTTTCCACGAGCCGGGGATTGATGATCCGGCCGGCGGCAAAGGCTCCGACCAGACGCGTCACGCGGATCTGCCCGAGATCGGGATCGACCTTGACCTCGGCGAAGACGGCGCCATGTGAGAACATAGCGTGCGCTTCGGCGGCCTCCGGATCGCGGGAGGCCTTGGCCGTCCCCACGATCTCCTGCTGTCCTGCCCTGGAGAGGATCTCCGCGTAGCTGTCGCTGCGGGTCTCGTCGTCGCGGCGATAGAGCCTTCCATCTCGTGCCTCGACCCCGATGTTGCCGGCCCCGAAAAGCGGCGAGGCTGGATCCTTGGTGGCAAGTTCCGCCAGTTTGGCGATGGCATCCTTGCCTGCGTTGTTGAGCGCCAGGCCGGCGCTTGCCGTATGGGCCGAGCCGCCGGCGACGCCGCCGTCGGGAAGGGTCGAGAGCCCTGAGTAGAGCTCGACCTGATCCGGATCGAGACCCAGCGCCTCTGCCGCGATCTGCGCCAGCGCCGTCCAGGCGCCCTGGCCCATGTCGGCGCCGGCCGTCTCCACCAGAGCCGTGCCGTCGGCGCGCAGGGTGGCGCGCGCCTCCGCCGGGAAATGCGGGCAGGGGAAGAGCGCGGTACCCATGCCCCAGCCGACGAGGAAACCGTTCTCGTCGCGCATCTGGCGGGAGGCGAGCGGCCGGCCGGCCCAGCCGAAACGCCTGGCACCCTCGGCATAGCATTCGCGCAGGGCCTTGGAGGAGAAGGGCTTACCGCTGCCCGGCTCGGTCTCTGCGTAATTGTGCAGGCGGAAATCCAGCGGGTCCATTCCGCAGGCGTCCGCCGCCTCGTCGATCGCAACTTCCAGCGCCGCCGATCCGGATGCCTCGCCCGGCGCCCGCATCGGACCCGGCGTACCAGTATCCAGCCGAATGCCCTCGTGTTCCGACAGCAGTGCCGGGCTTGCGTAAAGATGCGTCGAGGCGTTCGCGGCCGGCTCCAGAAAGTCATCAAACGAGGACGTCGCGGAGATCGACTTGTGGTGAAGCGCCGTCAGGTGTCCGTCCTTGTCGAGGCCAATGCGCAGCTTCTGCCAGGTCGCTCCGCGGTGGCCGACGGGTCCGTACATCTGGGCTCGGCTGAGGACCAGCTTGACGGGCCGCTGCAATGTCCGCGCCGCGAGGATCGCCAGAATCTGCGGTCCGTTGATGATGGCCTTCGACCCGAAGCCGCCACCCAGGAAGGGCGACCGGATCGTGACGTTCTCCGGCGGGATGCCGAAATAGGTGGCGTAGGACGCGCAACTCATCACCAGCGCCTGGTTGGGCATATCGAGCATGACGCGATCGCCGTCCCATTCGGCAACGACGGCATGGGGTTCCATGGCGTTGTGGTACTGCGCCGGCGTGACGTAATCCCGCTCCAGCACCTGGGTCGCATTCGCAAGCCCCGCCTCGACATCGCCGAATGCAGCCTTCGGTGGGCCGCCGACACCGACGGCGGGCGGATCGAAGCGAAGGCCGTCATCGATGCCGGTCCGTGGGTCATCGGCCTCGTACTGCGGGTTGAGCAGGGCAGCGCCTTCGGTTGCCGCTTCCAGAGTTTCGGCGATGACCAGCGCGATCGGCTGGTTGGCGTAGCGGACGGTGCTGTCCTGTAGCACCTCGATCCGGAAGCCGAAGGGCGGGATCTTCTCTTCCGGGTCGTGGGCGAGCGGCGGGCGGTTGGCGGGCGTCATGACTTCGACCACGCCGGGATGGGCCTTGGCAGCCTCGACGTCAAGCGAGGTCACGCGACCTCTGGCGATCCTGCTGACGGCAGTCACGGCATAGAGCATGCCGTCCGGATGATTGTCGGCGGCGTAGGTGGCGCGGCCGGTGACCTTCAGCACGCCGTCGCGGCGCGTCAGCGGCTGGCCGGCGTTGGAGCCGTAGCGGGCGTTCGTGGACGGTGCATCAAGCGACATGGCTGGCTCCCGGCGTCGTTGAGAAGGGCGAGGCGGGGAGGGCAGGCATGACCTCCGGCGTCCCTTCGGCTGCGAGGATCAGCGCCCGCACGGCAATGCGGCGCGCCAGTTCGATCTTGAAGGCATTGTCGCCCGAGGGCTTTGCCTCGGCGAGGGCAATCCCGGCAGCCCTGGTAAAGGCTTCGAGCGTCGGTGCGGCCCCCGCCAGCGAAGCTTCCGCCTCTCGTACGCGCCATGGTTTGGCGGCAATGACGCCCAGAGCGAGTCGGGCATTGCTGATGACGCCATCGTTGATTTCCAGGGCTGCCGCTGCCGAGACCACCGCAAAGGCGTAGGAGGTGCGTTCCCGCAGTTTCAGATAGCGGGCGTTGGCGGCAAAGCGTGCTGCCTCTGCCGGGAGCCGGAGCGCGACGATCAGATCTCCGGGCGCGAGTGCGGTTTCCTGCTCCGGTGTATCGCCCGGCAGTCTGTGGAAGTCTTCGAGCGGGATCTCGCGGTTCCCCTGAGGTCCCTCCACTTCGACCACGGCATCGAGCGCGGCCAGGGGCACGCAGAAATCCGACGGGTGCGTGGCGATACAGTGCTCGCTCCAGCCGACAACGGCGTGGAGACGGTTCTCGCCGTGGAGCGCGTCGCAGCCGGAGCCGGGGACACGGCGGTTGCAGGCGCTGGCGGTGTCCTGGAAATAGGCACAGCGGGTGCGCTGCATCAGGTTGCCCCCGACGCTGGCCGCATTGCGCAACTGCGCCGACGCGCCGGAGAGCAGAGCCTCGGCAACAGCCGGGAAGGCCTTGGCAAAACGCGGGTCGTAGGCGAGGTCCGAATTGCGCACCATGGCGCCGATCCGGACGCCGCCATCCGCCTGCCACTCGATCTGGTCAAGGCCGGGCAGCCTTGTGATGTCGATCAGACGCAGGGGTTGCGATACCCCGATCTTCATCAGGTCGAGCAGATTGGTGCCGGCGGCGAGATAGGCGGAGCCCGGCTCGGCAGCGGCGGCCACGGCTTCGGAAATGCTGTTGGGGGACACGAAATCGAACCGGTTCATGCGGCATCCCTCCCCTTGTCTTCCGCCATGACCTTCTGCGCCTCGAGGACCGCTTCGGTGATGCCCTGGTAGGCGCCGCATCGACAGATGTTGCCGCTCATGAGTTCGCGGACACGCTCGGCGTCGCCGCTTGCGTGGCCCTCCTTGATCAGCCCGACCGCGCTCATGATCTGGCCTGGCGTGCAGAAGCCGCACTGGAAGCCGTCGGCCTCGATGAAGGCCGCCTGGACGGGGTGAAGGACGTCGCCGTCCGCGAGACCTTCGATCGTCTGGATGTCGGCGCCGTCGAGACTGGCGGCAAGCGAGAGACAGGAATTGATACGCCGTCCATCGACAAGCACGGTGCAGGCACCACACTGGCCCCGGTCGCAGCCTTTCTTCGTGCCCGTCAGGTCAAGCCGCTCGCGCAGGAGATCGAGCAGCGTCACGCGCGGGTCATCGAGCGCGATCGTGCGCGGCTGACCGTTGATGGTGAGGCTGATGGAGAGTGACATGCGGTACTCCATTCAGTGATTGTGTTGTAAGGATCAAATGCCGGTGGCTCCGGCGGGGGAATGCACGGGCTGAAAGCGGGCCTGGCCACCGCTTTCAGCAATGCGTGTTCGCTGCGGGCCGGCTGTGTTATTTATACGGAGGACGCCTCCGGTTAGCAAGAGGCAATGTTAAGCAGACTCAGATGGAACAAGAACACGGGAAGACAAGACGACGCTTACGCTCCGATTCCATCCGGAACCGGGAGCGGCTGCTCGAGGCGGCGACGGAGATCTTCAGCACCGGCGGCCCGCAAGCCAGCCTGGAAGCCGTGGCCCGCAGGGCCGGGCTCGGCATCGGCACGCTCTACCGTCATTTTCCGACGCGCGAGGATCTGTTCGACTCGGTCTACCGCCATGAGGTCGATCTTCTCGGGGAGCTGGCGGAACAGCTTGCGCTGAACAATGAGCCCGTCGAGGCGCTCAGGAAATGGCTACAGGCGAATGTTCGGCTCGTGGCGACCAAGAAGGGAATGATGGAGGCGCTGCAACTGGCAACCGTCGGCTCATCGGAGCTGAAGGTCTATTCCTACGACCGCATGATCAACGCGATCGGGCTGCTGCTCGACCGCGCCGTGAAGGCCGGCGAGGTCCGCGACGATGTTCCGCCCGAAGACCTGCTTCGGACGCTGGTGGGCATCTATTATTCGCAGGGCCCGGGCGACTGGCAGCCGGTGGCTCTGCGGATGGTCGACGTGTTCGTCGACGGACTGCGCCGGCGCTGAGGGTCGCCGCTTAGCCGATGATCAATACCCCTCGTAGGCCGACACCACGGCCGCGATCTGCGCAGAGTTCATCGCCTCCATCTGTGGCACCGTAATTGCCTGGAGCTGGCTTCTCGACAGGCCGGTGATGTCGTCCGTCGACAGGCCGGCGATGCCCGTTGCGCTGATCGAGGCGATATCCTCCAAGGAGAAGACCGCCAGATCGTCGGCGTTGAGTGCCGCGATCTGGGCAGAACTCATGCCGGCAACCTGGGAGGGCGTGAACGCCTCGATCTGGGCCGTCGACATGCTGCTGATCTGGGCCGTCGTCAGGCCGATGATGGCCTTGCCGCTGATGGCGGTGATCTGTTCGGTGGTGAAGGCAGCGATGCTGCCGGTGCCGAGCGCGGCGAGCTGGATGGCGTTCAGGGCGCCGATCTGACCGGTGGTCAGCGCGCCGATCTGCGCGGGGTTCATAGCGCGAACCTGGCCGAAACCGAGTGCCGCGATCTGGGTCGTCGTCAGGGCGGCGGTGTCTTCGGAGCTCAGGCTGCCGATGGTGCTGGTGGAAAGGCCCGCCAGCGCCGCGGTGCCGATCGCAGCGATCTCATTGCTGGAGAAGGCAGCCAGATCCTCGGCGGACAGTGCACTCACCTGGGTCGAGCTCAGCGCAGCGATCTGCGCGGCGGAGAGAGCTTCAACCTGGGTGGTGGACAGCGCATCGATCTGCGCCGTCGTCAGTCCTGCGATCGCACCATTGCTCAAGGAAGCGATCTGGTCCGTGGTGAATGCTGCAATTGCAGACGTGGGCAGAGCCGAGATGGCGGAAGAACCCAAAGCGCCGATCTGGCTCGTCGTCAGGGCTGCAAGCTGCTGCGTTCCCAGACCCTGGAGCTGTTCCGATGTCAGCGCGGCGACCTGACTTGTGGTCAGAGCTCCAAGCTGTACCGTTGTCAGGCCGCCGACGTTGGCGGGCGAAAGGCCGGGAATTGCTGCCGCACTGATCGCTGCGATGTCGGCCGTCGAAAAGGTCGAGAATGCCGATGTGCTCAGGGCCGAGAGCTGCGTTGAGGTCAGATTGGCAACCTGAGAGGGGCTCAGGGCCTCGATCTGCGCCGAGGAGAGGGCGCGGATCTGTGCGGTTGTCAGCCCCGATACTGTCTTCCCTGCCAATGCGGCAATCTGCTCGGTCGACAGGGCGGCGAGATTTCCAGCCGGAAGACCGGATATCGCGGACGAACTCAACGCAGCGATGTCGTCGGTCGAGAGGCTGGCGAGGACTGCCGGCGTCAGCGCCGCGACCTGGGTGGAGCTGAGGCCCGCGACCTGAGCCGTCGTGAAGGCGTCGACCTGCGCGGTCGACAACGCCTCCACCTGGGCGGTGGTCAGTCCTGCCACGGCCTTGGGGTTGAGGCTGGCGATCTGGTCCGTCGTCAGAGCGGCCAGCGCGGAGGTCGACAGGCCGGAGATCGCCGTCGAGCTCAGGGCGCCGATCTGTGCGGTCGTGAAGCTGACGATCTGCGTCAGGGTGAGAGCCTGGATCTGGCTCGATGTAAGCGCCGCCACTTGGCTGGATGTCAGGGCTGCAAGTTGCTGGGAACTCAGCGTTCCGATGCTCGCACTGGAGAGGCCCGCGAGCGCGGCTGTTCCGATCGCGGCGATATCGGCGGTCGAGAAGGTCGCGATGTCTGCAGACGACAGTGCGCCTACCTGCGCGGAGCTCATGGAAGCCACAAGGCCCGGCGTCAGTGCCTCCGCCTGTTCCGGATTCAGGGCATCGATCTGCGCCGAGCTCAGGCCCGGAATGGCCTTGGTGGTCAGTGCCGCGATCTGATCGGTCGAAAGGCTGGCGACTGCGTCGGTCGAGAGTGCGGCCACTTGCGCCGAGCCAAGGGCGGCCACCTGCGTGGTGCTGAGGGCTGCCAGCTGATCGGTCGTCAGCGCGGCCATCTGGGCGGTGGTCAGGGCGGCAATCTGGCCGGCCTTCAGAGCCTCGACCTGTTCGTTGCTGAAGGCGGCCACGCTTTCTGTGGGCAGCCCGCTGATGGCCGAGGCGGACAGGGCGGCGATGTCGTCGATCGAGAAGGTGGCGAGATCGGCCGTCGTCAAGGCGGCCACCTGGGTCGAACTGAGAGCGGCGACCTGCGTAGAGGTCAGTGCCTCGACCTGATCGGTGGAGAGAGCCTCCATCTGGTCAACAGTCAGCCCTGCAATGGCCTTCCCGCTCAGTGCAGCGATCTGATCGGTCGAAAGAGCCGCGATGGTTTCGGAGGCAAGTGCCGCCACCTGTGCGGCTGTGAACGCGCCGATCTGTGCGGAGCCAAGGGCCGAAAGTTGGGATGTCGTCATTGCCGCGACCTGGCCTGTCTTCAGCGCGGCGATCTGGGCAGCGGTCAGTGCTGCCACCTGGTCTTCGCTCAATGCCGCAATGCTGTCGCTCGACAATCCGGCGACGGCCGCTGCGTTGATCGCGGCCAGACGCTCGGGTGACAGGCTTGTCAGTGCGGTGGTGCTGAAGGCGGAGATCTGGGCGGAACTCAGGCTGCCGATCTGGGTCGACGTCAGGCCGTCGATCTGCGCGGTCGAAAGTCCCTGGATCTGGGTCGATGACAAGGCGCCAATCGCCTTGGCATTCAATCCGGCAATCTGCTCGGGAGACAGGGCGGCAATCTGTGCGGTGGAGAGTCCGGAGATCGCCGCCCAATTAAAGGTACCGATCTGAGTGGGGGTCAGGGTGGCCAGCTGCTCGCTTGTCAGGGCTGCTATCTGCCCGGTCTTCAGCGCCGAGATCTGCGTCGCCTTCAGTGCCGCCACCTGTTCGGCACTCAGTGCTGCGACGCTCTCGCTGGAGAGGCCGGAGAGTGCGGCCGCGCTGATTGCAGCAATGTCGGCCGTGGAGAAGGTGGCTATATCCTCTGACGACAAGGCGGCGATTTGCGCAGACGTCATGGCGGCAACCAAAACGGACGTCAGGGCTTCCGCCTGGTCCGTCGTCAGTGCCGCCACCTGGGCCGTCGTCAGGCCGGAAATGGCCTTGGTGCTGAGGGCTGCGATCTGTTCGGTCGACAGCAACGGAATGCTTTCGGTGGAGAGAGCCTTGAGCTGGAGGGCTGACAGTGCCGCAACCTGGGAGGTCGTCAGCGCTGCAAGCTGTTCGCTCGTCAGTGCAGCGATCTGCGCTGTCTTCATGGCTGCGATCTGGCTGACCTTCAGTGCCGAAATCTGGTCGGCGGTGAGGGCGGCGATCCCGGTGCTGGATAGACCGGTGAGCGCCGAGGCGCTGAGGGCAGCCACATCCTCCGCCGAGAAGGTCGCCAGCCCCGCCGTTCCGAGTGCCGCCAGTTGCGATGAGGTGAGGTAGGCAACCTGCGATGACGTCAGGGCCTCGGCCTGCTCACTGCTGAGCCCGGCGATCTGGGCTGTCGTCAATCCGGCAATGGCCTTGGCGTTCAGAGCCGCCGTCTGGTCGAGGTTCAGGGCGCTGACGGCCGCGACGGACAGAGCCTTGACCTGGGTGGCGCTGAGGGCGCCGATCTGGGCACTATCGAACGCAGCTATCTGACCGGTGGTGAGTGCGGCAACCTGTGCCGTCTTCATCGCCGCAATCTGGTTTGTCCGCAGCGAAGCGATCTGCTCGGCGCTTAGGATACCGATATTGGCGGCGCTGAGCGCCGACAGTGCGGACGGGCTGAGTGCCGGGATATCGGCAATCGAGAAGGTGGCCAATGCTTCGGCACTCAAGGCGGCGATCTGGCGAGAGGTGAGGCTTCCCACCTGGGAAGAGCTCAACGCCTCCACCTGCGTGGTGGACAAGGCGGCGATCTGCGCGGGGGAGAGGAGAGCGATGGCCTTGCCGCTGAGGCTCGACACCTGGTCGAGCGAGAGGGCTGCCATGCTGGACGTAGAGAGGCCCGCGACGGCGGCGGGGCTGATGGCGCCGATCTGCGAGGTTGTCAGGGCAGCCAGTTGATCGGTCGTGAGGGCCGCAAGCTGCTTGGATTTCAGCGCTGCGACCTGGGCGACCTTCAGTGCGGCGACCTGGTCGGAGCCCAAGGCGGCGATGCTGCCGCTGGAAAGGCCGGCAATAGCACCGGCGCTGATCGCGGCGATGTCCGCAGTGGAGAAGGTGGCGATGTCTTCGGACGAGAGCGCCGCTAATTGCGTGGAACTCATTGCACCGACGAGTGCCGAGGTCAGCGCCTCCGCCTGATCCGTGGTGAACGTCGCGATCTGCGTCGCGGTCAGGCCGGAGATCGCCTTGGCGTTGATGGCGGCGATCTGGCTCGTCGACAGCGATTGAATGCTGGCCGATGACAATCCCTTGAGCTGGAGCGCTGTCAGCGCGCCGATCTGCGCGGTGCTCAGGCTTGAGATCTGATCCGTTGTCAGTGCGGCGATCTGCGTGCTCTTCATGCCGGCGACCTGGCTGGTCTTCAGCGCCGCCAGTTGCTCCGTCGTCAAGGCTGCGATGGAGGCCGTGGACAGGCCGGAAATGGCCGGCGAGGTGATGGCCGCAATGTCGGCCGTCGAGAAGGTGGCAATGTCAGCGGACGACAGGGCGCCGATCTGCTGGGCGCTCATGGCGCCAACCTGCCCAGGAGCCAGGGCTTCTGCCTGACTGCTCGAAAGGGCTGTGATCTGTGCCGTCGTCAGACCCGGGATAGCCTTGGCATTCAAGGCCGCAACCTGGTTTGTCGACAATGCCGCGATGCTGGCGGTGGTCAGTGCCCTCAATTGCGTGGAGCTCAAGGCGCCGATCTGGGAGGTCGTGAGTCCCGATATCTGGTCGCTCGTCAATGCCGCGATCTGCGTCGTCTTCAGGGCGGCAACCTGTGTCGGCGTCAGTGCCGCCAGTTGCTCCGAGCTCAGCGCCATGACGCTTCCACGTGAAAGGCCAGCAATGGCGGAGGAGCTGATGGCGGCAATGTCGGCTGTGGAGAAGGTGGCAATTTCGTCAGTCGTCAGGGTCGACAGCTGGGAGGCGTTCAGCGCCGCGACCTGTGTGGGCGTCAGAGCTTCGATCTGGAAGGAGTCAAGTCCGCCGATCTGTCTTGCGCTCAAGGCGCCGACCTGATTGGCCGCCAGGGCTTCGATCTTCTGGGTGGTGAAAGCCGCCAGTTGATCCAGCGTCAGCCCGACCATGGCGGGTGCCGATATGGCCCGCAATTGCGAGGTGGAGAAGGCGTCGAGGTCTTCCAATTCCAGTGCCGCAATCTGGATCGCGGACAGGGCACTGATTTGCGCCGTGGACAGCGCGTTGATGTCTTCCGTCGTCCAGGCCTTGATCTCCCAAGATTTCAGAGCCTTGATCTGGCTGACGCCGAGGGAGGGAATGGTGGAAGTCATGAATAAGCCCCTTGATGTAATGCATCATTCAAATCAGCCTGCGGCAACGCGGAGGGCGGCAGAGCGAATTTTCGTCTCGCTTCCGTCGACCCCTTCGCATGCCACGGGAAGCAGCAAAACTGCTGCCTGCCATACGCGCACCCGTAAGCGTTTATCGGCAGGCAGGCTTGCTCCAACCTGTCGCGAGAGGCGCGATACATGCCGCGTGAAGAGGCTGACGAAACGGGAGGTTCGGGTGGCTGCGATATTGACAGGCACTGTATACAACCCATAGGCTGCTGGAGAGGAGAAGCATTTGTCTGGCGGAGTGGGAGGCCGTGGCTAAAAGATCAGCTTGCCGCTTAAATCAAGGCTGCCCGTTGCAGCAGGAGCACGCAGATGTGTTCGCTAGTGTTGGCGCAGGTGGCTGTAGATATTGCCAGATGATGTATACATTAAAGTCAAACGCATTCGAGATGTGCTTGACGGGCCGATGAGGTTCGGAGCCATTTCGATGGTCATAGGGGTGGAGACCTATGACCGCCGCAGCTATCCCGGCTGAGGTTTTGGGTTTTAAGAGGAGGAGAAGGCATGCTCAAGAGAAGAAGTTTCATGGCCGCCGCGGGCGTGGCGCTGGGATGCCTGTTGGCGCTTCCAGCCCAGGCGCAGGAAGCGGTGAAGATCGGGCTCGTCTTGCCGATGACCGGGCCTTTCGCGTCCACGGGCCGGCAGGTCGAGGCAGGGGTGCGCGCCTACATGGCGCTGAACGGCGACGAGGCGGCCGGCAAGAAGATCGAGATCGTGCTGCGCGACGATGCCGGCACCGCCGACCAGACACGCCGGATCGCGCAGGAACTGGTCGTCAACGAGGGCGTCAGCATGCTGATGGGCTTCGGCCTGACGCCGCTTGCGATGTCCGTGGCGCCGGTTCTCAATCAGGCGAAGATCCCGGCGATCATTACCTCGGCAACGACCTCGGCCATCATGCCGCAATCGGAATATTTCGTGCGCACCAGCATGGGCGGGCCGCAGTCGGCCGTTCCCGTGGCGACCTGGGCGGTGGAGAACGACCTGAAGCGGGTGGTGACCCTGGTGACCGACTACGGCCCGGGCCACGACATCGAAAAGGGCTTCGTCGACCAGTTCAAGAAGGAAGGCGGGGAAATCGTCGAATCTGTGCGGGTGCCGCTGCAGAACCCGGATTTCGCGCCCTTCCTGCAGCGCGTTCGCGATGCCAAGCCGGATGCCGTGTTCGTCTTCGTGCCTTCCGGCGTCGGCTCGCTGTTCATGAAGCAGTTCGTCGAACGCGGCCTGGCGGATGCCGGCATCAAGCTGATCGCCACCGGCGACGTGACCGACGATGACCTCCTGAACGGAATCGGCGACGCTGCCATGGGCGTCATCACCGGCCACTTTTATTCGGCCAACCACGACAGCCCTGAGAACAAGGCTTTCGTCGAGCAGGTGCGCAAGGACAACAACAACATGCGGCCGAACTTCATGTCTGTCGGCGGCTATGATGCCATGCATCTTGCCTATGCGGCCCTGGAAAAGACCGGCGGCGACACCGATGGCACAAAGTTGATCGAAGCGATGAAGGGGATGGAGTGGACGAGCCCGCGCGGGCCGATCATGATCGATCCGGAAACGCGCGATATCGTTCAGGACATCTACATCCGCGAGGTCAAGGAGGTTGACGGCGAGCTCTACAACGTCGAGTTCACCAAGTACGAGAAGATCCGCGACCCGAACACGGCCAAGTAACAGACAAGACGGCCGGCCGGTCAACGGCCGGCCGCCCCACCGGTGAGGGCCAATGCTGACCATCCTGTTCGACGGCATCGCCTATGGCATGCTTCTGTTCATCCTGGCGTGCGGACTGACGATCACGCTCGGGCTGATGAATTTCATCAATCTTGCGCACGGCGCCTTCGCCATGACGGGCGGTTACGTCACGGTCGTGATGATGAACCGCTACGGCATTGCCTTCTACTGGTGCCTGCCGGCCGCCTTCCTGGTCAGCGCTGCGCTCGGCGCGATCCTCGAACGTACTCTTTACCGGCAGCTGTACCAGGCGAGCCACCTGGACCAGGTGCTGTTTTCCGTCGGTCTCGTGTTCATGTCGGTGGCTGCCGCCGACTACATCATGGGCGGCCAGCAGCAGTTGATCCAGTTGCCGCCGGAGCTCTCCGGCCGCGCCGAGTTCTTCGGTGTCGGCATCGGCCGATATCGCTTGTTCACCATCGTCATCTGCGCCGCGCTGGCGCTGGCGCTCCAGCTCATCCTGGCGAAGACGAGGTTCGGCAGTCGCCTTCGCGCAGCCGTGGACGATCGCCGGGCGGCGATCGGGCTCGGCATCAACGTCTCGGCCGTCTTCGCGCTCACCTTCGCCTTCGGTTCCGGCCTTGCCGGCCTCGGCGGCGCTATGGGAGCGGAAATTCTGGGCCTCGACCCGAATTTCCCGCTGAAGTTCATGATCTACTTCCTGATCGTCGTGGCGGTTGGCGGCACCTCCACGGTCAGCGGGCCCTTTCTTGCAGCGCTGCTGCTGGGCATCGCCGATGTGGCAGGCAAATATTACGTCCCGGCCATCGGTCCGTTCGTGATCTACGGACTGATGATCATCATGCTGATCCTGCGCCCGGCGGGCCTGTTTGCACGGGGCGGGCGATGAGTGTGATGACACGGGACGGTATCGCTCCGGTCGAGGACGGGCAGGACGACCAGGCACGCGCCATGCGGCTGATGCGCAGGCGAAGCCGGATTCGCTTCTTCGAGTTCATCATCTGGCCGGCCGCAGTTGCGGCAATCTTTCTCCTGCCGTCGAAGATGCTGATCCTGACCGAGATCGCCATCCTGGCGCTGTTTGCGGTGTCGCTGGATCTCGTGCTCGGGTTCGCCGGCATCGTTTCACTCGGTCACACGGCCTTTTTCGGAGTAGGCGCCTATACGGCCGGGCTCTTTGCGCGGCACTATTTTGCCGAGCCCGTCACCGGGCTTCTCGTCGCCGGCGTGGTCAGCGGCATCCTCGGCTTTGCGACGAGCTTCCTGATCCTGCGCGGCTCGGACCTGACGCGGCTGATGACGACGCTCGGCATTGCCCTGATGCTCGGGGAGGCCGCCAACCAGATGGGCTGGCTTACCGGCGGCGCGGATGGGTTGAGCGGTTTCAGCCTCGGCCCGATCCTTGGACTGTTCGAGTTCGATCTCTGGGGCCGCAACGGCTATATCTATTGCCTGACCGTGCTGTTCATCACCACCATGGTCGCACGACGGATCGCCTTCTCCCCGTTTGGCCTGGCGCTGAAGGCGATCAAGAGCAATCCCACTCGAGCAGCGCTGGTGGGCGTTCCGGCGCGCCGACGTCTGGTGATCGTTTACACGATCGCCGCGGTCATGGCGGGCTTTGCGGGTGCGCTCCTGACCCAGACGACCTCCTTCGTGTCGCCGGACGTCCTGGCCTTCCATCGATCCGCGGACGTGCTGCTGATCCTGGTGATCGGCGGCACGGGCTATCTCTACGGCGGTATCTTCGGCGCGATCGGGTTTACCTTGCTGAAGGACTGGCTGTCCGTCGTGACACCGCAATACTGGATGTTCTGGATCGGCCTTCTGCTGGTGATCCTGGTGCTCGTCGGACGCGGGCGGATCGCGGGCTGGATCGAATACATCCCGCAGCGGCTGACGGCAGCGATGGGAGGCAAGCCATGACGGTCGTTTTGGAAACGCGCGGACTGCATCGGCGCTTCGGAGCTTTCCTTGCCACCAATGATGTCTCGCTGACGGTGGAGCAGGGAGCCCGTCACGCGCTGATCGGGCCGAATGGCGCCGGCAAGACGACGCTGATCAATCTCCTGACCGGCGTGCTGCAGCCGAGCGCAGGGCAGGTGATCCTGCAGGGGGAGGACATTACCCGCGTGCCCTCCCACCAGCGTGTCAAGAAGGGGCTGACGCGGACGTTCCAGATCAACCAGTTGTTCGCCGACTACACGCCGCTCGAGACGGTCACCCTGGCGATGCTCGAACGGGATGGGCTGGGCAGCAACCTGTGGTCTCCGGTTGCGGGCCATGCAGACCTGATCGACGAGGCCGCGGCGCTGCTGTCGCGGTTCGGCCTGTCGCCGGTGATGCAGGAGCGGACCGACCGGCTGCCCTATGGAAAACAGCGTTTGCTGGAAATTGCGCTGGCCTTTGCCTCCAAGCCTCGGGTGCTTCTGCTCGACGAGCCGGCAGCCGGCGTGCCGGAAGACGAGCGCCACGAAGTGCTGTCGATCGTTTCGGATCTGCCGACAGACGTTACGGTCGTGCTCATCGAGCACGACATGGATCTCGTGTTTTCCTTCGCCAACCGTATCTCGGTTCTGGTCGCCGGCGCGATCTACGCCGAAGGGACGGTGGCCGAGATCGCTGCCGACCGGGGCGTCAAGGCCGTCTACCTCGGAGAGAGCGCATGACCGCGCCGCTGCTCGTCACGCGCAAGCTGGTGGCCGGATACGGCGAAGCCGCCGTGCTGGCCGGGATCGACCTGACGCTGGAGGAAGGGCGGACGCTGGCGCTGCTCGGGCGCAATGGAACGGGCAAGACGACGCTTGTCGAAACAATTGCGGGGCTCACGACTCATCACGCCGGCACGATCCACCTGATGGGGCAGGACATCACCCGGATGCGGGCAGACCGGCGGGTCGCGGCCGGGATCGGATGGGTGCCGCAAGAGCGCAACATCTTCAAATCCCTGACGGTCGAGGAGAACCTGACGGCAATCGCCCGTCCCGGCGTCTGGACCGTCGATCGGGCCTATTCCATGTTTCCGCGCCTCAAGGAGCGCCGGCGCAACCTGGGCAGCCAGCTTTCCGGTGGCGAACAGCAGATGCTGGCCGTTGCCCGCGCGCTGATGGTCAACCCCCGTCTGCTGCTTCTCGACGAACCTCTGGAAGGTCTCGCACCGATCATCGTGGACGAGCTTCTGGCGGCGTTGCGGCAGATCGTCGACGGCGAGGGCATGTCGGCGATCATCATCGAGCAGAAGGCGCGAAAGGTTCTGCCGTTGGCGCACGAAGCGATCATTCTCGATCGGGGCGCCGTCGTCTACCAGGGATCGAGCAGCGAGTTGCTCGCGGACGAGACAGCTCTTGGGCAGCATCTCGGCGTCGAGAAGGTACCGGCGCAGGCGTAGTCGTTGGACGACAGCTTGACTTTGATCAAAGCTCCACGGGTGCCCCTCGCCTAGGTTCGCCGCGCTGAAGGCAGCTCCGCTTTCTGACCGGACCTTCCTTCGTCACCGGCAGGTCCGGCATCGGCACGGCGCAGTCGCGCCGATGCTGCCAGCCCATAACCGGAAGAGACCATCCATGATTGCCGACCGTATCCGTCGCCCCGCGCTCCTCGACAAGATCACCACGGCGGAGGCCGCCGCCGCCCTGATCAAGGACGGAATGATCATCGGCATGAGCGGCTTTACCCGAGCCGGCGACGCCAAGGCCGTGCCAATCGCCATGGCGGAGCGCGCCAGGACGGATCCGTTCAAGATTACCCTGATCACCGGCGCGTCGCTGGGGCATGATGTCGATCGCATTCTGACGGAGGCGCATATCCTGGCCCGGCGGATGCCGTTCCAGGCCGACCGGACGTTGCGGGCGGCCATCAACCGCGGGGAGGTGATGTTCATCGACCAGCATCTGTCGGAGACGGTGGAGCACCTGCGCTCGAACCAGCTCGGGCCGATCGATTACGCTATCATCGAAGCGGCGGCGATCACCGAGGATGGCGGCATCGTTCCCTCGACCTCCGTGGGAAATTCCGCGAGCTTTGCGGTGCTGGCCAAGAAGATCATCATCGAGATCAACCTCAGCCAGCCGGCCGAGCTGGAGGGGCTGCACGACATCTACTTTCCCGGACGACGTCCGTCGCGCGTGCCGATCCCGGTTGTTGCCTGCGACAGTCGCGTCGGCTTTTCCTATGTGCCGATCGATCCCGACAAGATCGTCGCGATCGTCGTCACCGACGAGAAGGACAGTGCGTCTTCGATCGAGGTGCCAGATGCCGACACGGATGCGATCGCCGGGCATCTGATCCGGTTCTTCGAGGACGAGGTGGCCAAGGGGCGGCTAGACCTGACGCTGCATCCTTTGCAGGCCGGGATAGGCTCCATCGCCAACTCCGTGCTCAGCGGGCTTGCCAAAGGCCCGTTCCACCACCTGCGCATGTACAGCGAGGTGTTGCAGGACAGTACCTTCGATCTCTTCGACGCCGGGAAGCTCGTCTTCGCCTCCGGGTCGTCGATCACCCTGTCGACGGCCTGCGCGGAGCGGGTCTTTGCCGACTTCCACAGGTACAAGGAGCACATCGTCCTCAGGCCGCAGGAAATCAGCAATCATCCGGAGGTCATCCGCCGCCTGGGCGTCATCGGCATCAATACGGCGCTGGAATTCGACATCTACGGGAACGTCAATTCGACCCATGTCGGCGGCACGCATATGATGAACGGCATCGGCGGTTCAGGCGATTTTGCACGCAACGCCTATCTGTCGATCTTCGTCACCAAGTCTCTGGCCAAGGGCGGACGGATTTCCTCCGTTGTCCCGATGGTCCCGCATGTCGATCACACCGAGCACGACGTGGACATCTTGGTCACCGAGCAGGGACTGGCGGATCTTCGCGAACTGGCGCCACGGGAGCGCGCCCTGCAGATCATCGAGCACTGTGTTCATCCCGATTTCCAGGAAGCACTCTCCGACTACTTTGGCCGCGCCTGCGCTCGAGGTGGCCATACGCCACATCTTCTGGAAGAGGCACTGTCCTGGCATGAGCAGGCTCGAACGATGGGCACGATGGTGCCAACGACGTAGGTGCAGGATTGAGGCAATTGACAGCCTGCATCTGGTAATTCCGGGCTGAAGCGCTAGTTTCCTGCCGTCATGAAGCCTGCCGCGAGATGTAACGTTTGTCTTGAGCCGGGTGGACGACGTCAACGCCGCCCGCCGGGATCTTTCAATGACCGCGTCCGCAACCGCATTTCTCAACCATGACGGCGAACTTGCCCGGCTGATCGCCGCGTTCGACTGGAGCGGCACGTCGCTGGGGGCGATCACTCAGTGGCCCGAGGGGACCAAGGCCGTGGTCTCGCTCATCCTGCAGTCTCCCGTTCCGATCGTAACCCTGTGGAACGAGGATGGGGTGATGATCTACAACGACGCCTATTCCGTGTTCGCGGGCGGACGACACCCGCAACTTCTTGGCTCCAAGGTGCGCGAGGGCTGGCCCGAAGTTGCAGAGTTCAACGACAATGTCATGAAAGTCGGGTTGACCGGTCAAACTCTCGCCTATGCCGACCAGGAGCTGACGCTCCACCGGCGCGGGGCTCCGGAGCAGGTCTGGATGAACCTCGACTACTCGCCGATCATGGACGATTCCGGCGCCCCCGTCGGCGTCATGGCCGTCGTCGTCGAGACTACAGGCAAGGTGCGGGCGGAACGGCAACTGCGTGGAGAACGCGAGCGGCTGCGCAAGATGTTTGAGCAGGCGCCCGGGTTCATGGCGACCCTAGTCGGTCCGGATCATGTGTTCGAGGAAGCGAATTCTGCCTATCTGTCGCTGGTTGGCAACCGGCCGATCTTCGGCAAGCCGGTCCGGGAAGCCTTGCCGGAGATTGTCGGACAAGGCTTTGTCGAGATGCTTGACGAGGCGCGGGAGACGGGACAGCGCCATATCGGCCGCAGCGTACCTGTCGCGCTTGCGCGCACGCCCGGATCTCCTCCGGAAGAACGGTTCATAGACTTCGTATTCCAGCCGATTCTGGACGAAGGCGGTCACACAGAGGGGATTTTCGTTCAAGGGAACGATGTGACAGAGCAGCGCCGAGCGGAGTTCGCACTGCTGCGCGAAAAACGGCATCTTGAAGTTCTGAACAGACTGGGGGCGGAGCTTGCCGCGGAACTTGACGTGGAGAAGGTCGTCCAACTGACAACCGATGCAGCGGTCGAACTGACCGGCGCAGCTTTCGGAGCATTCTTTTACAATGTGTTCGATGAGACGGGCGAGAGCTACCGGCTCTATGCTCTCTCGGGCGTCGACCGAGCGGCATTCGAGAATTTTCCGATGCCGCGCAACACGCAGGTTTTCGCACCGACCTTCAAAGGCGAAGGCGTCGTCCGTTCCGGAGATATTCTCGCCGATCCGAAATACGGCCATTCGGCCCCGCATTTCGGAACGCCCAAAGACCATATCCCCGTTCGCAGCTATTTAGCCATTCCCGTGATTTCCCGGTCGGGCGAGGCCATCGGCGGACTGCTGTTTGGCCATCCGGAGCCGCACCGCTTCGAGGAGGAGCATGAACGACTGCTGGTCGGTGCTGCTGGCCAGGTCGCGATTGCGCTTGATAATGCACGGCTTTTTCAAGCGGCGCAGAACGAGCTGGCCGAGCGGCGGCGCGCAGAAGAAGCTTTGCAGGAGCTCAATGCCCGCCTCGAGCAGAAGGTCGCGGAAGAAATCTCCGAGCGCCTGAAAGCTGAGGAGGCGTTGCGGCAAAGCCAGAAGATGGAGGCTCTCGGGCAACTGACTGGAGGCGTCGCCCATGACTTCAACAACCTGCTGCAGGTGATTTCCGGCAATCTGCAGCTTCTGTCCCGCGATGTCGCGGGCAACGACCGGGCCGGACAACGGGTCGAGAACGCTCTGTCCGGCGTCCAGAGAGGGAGCAAGCTCGCCAGCCAGTTGCTGGCGTTCGGGCGCCGCCAGCCGCTGGAACCGAAGGTGGTCAATGTCGGCCAGCTCCTGCGCGGCCTGGATGATCTGCTGCGGCGGACGCTCGACGAGGACATCGACATCGACATCGTTACGGACGGCGATCTCTGGAACACGTTCCTCGATCCGACGCAGATCGAGAACGCTCTGCTGAATCTGGCCATCAATGCTCGTGACGCCATGGACAACGGCGGCAAGTTGACCATCACGGCAAGCAATGCGGTTCTCGATCAGGTCTATACCAGGCAGGCAACGGATGTTGCTCCCGGAGACTATGCCCTGTTGACGGTTGCCGATACCGGAACCGGGATGAGCCAGGACGTGCTTGCGCAGGTCTTCGAACCATTCTTCTCGACGAAACCGGTGGGAAAAGGGACCGGCCTCGGGCTGTCCATGGTCTACGGCTTCGTCAAGCAATCCGGCGGGCACATCAAGATCGACAGCGAAGTCGGCCAAGGAACGACGGTAAAGCTGTACTTCCCCCGCATTCGTCGCCGGGAGGATGCCATCGCGGCTCCCGATGACGGGGCCATTGCCGGCGGGACCGAAACAATTCTTGTCGCCGAAGATGACGAGCAGGTCAGGGCAACGGTCGTGGAGATGCTCAGCGATCTCGGCTACCGTGTCCTGAAGGCGAAGGATGCGGCTGCGGCGCTCCAGGTTGTCGAGAGCGGGGAGGCGCTCGACCTCGTCTTCACCGACGTTGTCATGCCAGGGCCAGTCAAAAGCACGGAACTGGCCCGCAGGGTGCACGAGCTCTGTCTAGACACCGCCGTCCTGTTCACCTCCGGATACACCCAGGATTCGATCGTCCATGACGGCCGCCTCGACGCAGATGTCGATCTCCTGTCCAAGCCGTACTCGCGGGAAGCGCTGGCACGCAAGGTGCGTCAGGTGCTGAACAATCAACTACATCGCAATCGTACCCGCGCCACAGCCGAGACCGGCGATGCGGCTGCCACGAAACTGGATCCTACTGCCATGCCTGTCTACCGCGTTCTGCTTGTCGAAGACGACTTCCTGATCCGCATGAGTACTGCTGACATGCTGGCTGACTTGGGCCATCAGGTCGAAGAGGCAGCCAATGCCGAGGAAGCGCTGACGTTGCTGGAGAGCGGCAGCTTCGACATCCTGATGACCGACTATGGTCTTCCGGGCCTTAGTGGTGGCGAATTCGCACGCAAGGCCCGGAGCCTTGCGCCCGAGATTGGCGTTGTCTTCGCCACGGGAAGAGACCGGATCCCGGACGATGGGGCCGTGGAGGGCGCTGTGCTATTGAAGAAGCCGTTTGTCACCGAGGAAATCGCACGCGCATTTTCCGAGATGCGCAGCGCGAAGGTCTGATCGTCCAGGCGCCGAGCGCCCGGGCGGCGGCTCTCTTCACCACCAATGATGGAAGTGATGCACGGGCCCGTGCCCGGCTCCGACCGACAGGTCATCCGC
Source organism: Rhizobium sp. PK7-22 (assembly GCF_056530405.1). Lineage (NCBI taxonomy): Bacteria > Pseudomonadati > Pseudomonadota > Alphaproteobacteria > Hyphomicrobiales > Rhizobiaceae > Rhizobium > Rhizobium sp. PK7-22. The sequence continues at coordinate 166,818 of NZ_CP096514.1, read as the reverse complement.
GCGGGCAATCGCTGCGGCGATATAGGCTTTTGCCTCCGTCACCGCCTGCAGCGGGTCCAGTCCTTTTCCGAGCTCGGCCGTGATGGCGCTTGATAGCGTGCAGCCGGTGCCGTGGGTATTGCGCGTCTCGCTCCGCCTGCCTTCCAGCCAGGTGAGCCGGCTCCCGGTAGCGAGCACGTCTGGACTTTCGTCTGACGGAAGATGGCCTCCCTTTATCAAAACCGCACGTGGCCCCAGCGCCAAAAGCCTTTCGGCCTGACGGGCCATCGTTGTTCGATCCCCGGCCTCCGCTTCGCAGAGCAGCGCGGCGGCCTCCGGCAAATTGGGGGTGATCAGGGTCGCGAGCGGAAGCAGCCGCCGGTTCAGGGCCTCCACTGCATCCGCGGCCAGAAGCGAGGCGCCGCCCTTGGCGACCATCACCGGATCGACGACAATCGGAACGCCCTCGCCATGTTTCGAGAGGGCATCGGCCACGGCTTCGGCAATCTCGGCCGTTGCGATCATTCCGATCTTGACCGCATCCACACGGACGTCTGCGAAGACGGCGCGGATCTGATCGGCGACGAAGGATGCCGGCACGAGATGCACGCCGGACACTCCTTGGGTGTTCTGGGCTGTCAACGCCGTGATCACGGCCATGCCGTAGGTACTCCGCGCGGCAAACGTCTTCAGGTCCGCCTGAATGCCGGCACCACCGGACGGATCAGAGCCTGCGATGGACAGGATATTTGCGATCATCGGCGCGCCTCCTCGATTTCCAGGGCAAGAGAACGGGCCGCGGTCTCCGGATCCGGCTGGCCGCAAATGGCCGACACCACGGCAAGGCCATGCGCTCCGGCTGCAAGAACCGGCGCGGCGTGCCCCTGTTTCAGCCCGCCGATGGCGACGGCGGGGACGGGCGCTACGGCCACGATACGCGCGAGGCCATCGAAGCCTATCGGCGTCTTGTGGTCCGGCTTGGTGCCCGTGGCAAAGACCGGGCCGATGCCGACGTAGTCGACGAGACCCGCGTCCACCCGGCGCGCCAGTTCCACCGTCTCCACCGAAACTCCGAGGATCATCGTCTCTGGAATGCGTCGGCGTACTGCCGCGGCGGCAAGGTCGCTCTGGCCGACGTGGATGCCCTGGGCGCCGAGCGCGATGGCAGCCTCAACGTCATCGTTGATGATCAGGGGAACACCGGTACCGGCAAGCGCCTGCTGCAGCGCCCGACCGGTTTCGATCATGGCAGAGGTGGCCGCCGTCTTGTCCCGCAACTGCACCATGGTCACGCCACCGGCAACGGCCATTCTTGCGGTTTCCACCATTCCGATCCCGCGGCAGAGTTCGGGATCGAGCACCAGGTAAAGAGAGAGATCAAAGCGCTTCATAGCATGGTGATCCTTGCTTCGGCATCGAACCTCTCGCTGCCGAGCGCCGACAGAGCATCCAGAAACAGGGGCTGGAAGGATCCCGGGCCGCGGGCCTGTCCTCCGGCATCCTCGCCGCTGACGGCAAAGAGCGCGAGTGCTGCGATCGTCGCCTCGAAGGGCTGGTCCGGGGTGCTGGCGGCGAAGGCGCCGACCAGGCAGGTGAGCGCGCAGCCCAGTGCCGTCACCTTCGGCATCAGCGGCGACCCTCCTTCGATCATGGCGGATCTGGTGCCGTCGGTGACGAAATCGACATCACCCGTCACGGCGACGACGCACCCATGGCGTCGTGCCAGCGTCAGCGCAGCGTTCCGTGCCGTCGTGGCACTGTCGCCGCTATCGACGCCCTGGCCACGGGATGCTTCGCCAGCCAAGGCCATGATTTCGGAGGCATTGCCGCGCAGGATGGTGGGCTCCAGCGCCATCAGCTCAGCGACGACCCGCCTGCGGAAGCCGGTGGCGTAGTGGGCGACAGGATCAAGTACCCAGGGCTTTCCCGCGCCATTGGCCGCGTTCGCCGCTGCCAGCATGCCGGCCACGCCGCCGGCCCAGAGCGTACCGATGTTGATCGTCACGGCACCGGCGATCTGGGCGAACTCTCCAGCCTCTTCCTCGGCGCTGACCATAGCGGGCGATGCGCCCGCCGCGAGCAGTACATTGGCCGCTATGTTCATCGCTACATCGTTGGTGATGCATTGGACCAAGGGGTTGGTCTGGCGCATCCCCCCGAGAAGCTTGCCGCAAGAGGGTGTTGATATCGTCACTGGAAATGCCCTTTCTTGCGGGGCAGGCGCAGGCGCCATTTCTGAATTGCGCCGATGCGACTCCCTCCGCCAGCATGATCTGGTTCAGGTTCAAAGGGTCCATCTCAGCCCGCAATCGCGGACGCCCCTGTCAACGCGGAGATTTACAGGAAACGCTCCGATTGTCACCTGCCAATCCGGGCGATCCGGAAGCGTCTAGGCACTCTCGATGTCGCGGAGCAAGGCGAAGGCCTCATATGGCCGCAGGGTTACAGTTTCGCCGATCACGTCTCTATCGGCATAATTGCCGATGAGGCAGCGCCCACGCCCCTGCAACTCATCCGGGATCGTCACGGTCACCTCGTGCGGCCTGAAGTTGGCGAGAACGACCAGACGGTCGCCTTCCAGCGTTCGGCTATAGACAAAGACATCCTGGTGTTGATCGAGCCAGGACTGGTAGCGGCCGTAGACGATGACCTGATGGTGCTTTCGCAGCTCGATCAGCTTCCGGTAATGGCTCCAGATCGACTGGTCGTCGCCGACCTGCGTCTCGGCGTTCACGGTCGAGAAATTGGGATTCACCTCGATCCAAGGCGAGCCGGTAGTGAAGCCGCCCTGCGACGCACTGCTCCATTGCATCGGCGTGCGGGCATTATCGCGTCCGCTTTCATTGGCGCCCCGAATGAAATCGTCGGGAGACAAACCCGCCTCGACATGCAGACGGTGCATGTTGAGCGTCTCTATGTCCTTGTACTGATCGATCGAGGTGAACGGGACGTTGGTCATGCCGATCTCCTCACCCTGATAGACGAAGGGCGTGCCCTTCATCAGGTGCAGAACAGTTGCCAACATTTTCGCTGATTCCACGTGGAAGCCGGTGGTATCGCCATAGCGGGAGACGGCGCGTGGCAGGTCGTGATTGCCCCAGAACAGGGAGTTCCAGCCATCGTCGGCGAGCGCCGTCTGCCATTTGCCGAAGACGGCCTTCAGCGCAACGAGGTCAAACGGCCTTGGCCGCCACTTGCCGTAGGTCTCGTCCCAGAACTGGGTGACGTGCTCGAACTGGAAGACCATCGACAGTTCCTGCCGGTCTCGACCGGAGTAGAGCAGAGCGGATGTAGGCGTAGCGCTCCACGCCTCTCCCACGGTCAGCACGTCGCGGCTGCCGAAGGTCTCGCGGTTCATTTCCTGCAGATAGTCATGCAGATGCGGGCCGTCACTGGTGATACCGGCATCCACCTGCTTTCCGATCAGGTCGATGACGTCCATCCTGAAGCCGGCGATGCCGCGGTCGAGCCACCAGTTCATCATGCGGTATATTTCTGCCCGCACCTTCGGGTTTTCCCAGTTGAGGTCCGGCTGACGGCGCGAAAAGAGGTGCAGGTAGTATTCGCCGGTCTGCGGATCCAGCGTCCAGGCGGGACCGCCAAAGGTCGATTCGAGCGCGCTCGGCAGTCCGCCTTCCGCAGACGGTCGGCGCCAGACGTAGTAGTCGCGGTAGGGACTATCAGGCGAGCTTCGCGCTTCCCGAAACCAAGGATGCTCGTCGGATGTGTGGTTGACCACGAGGTCCAGAACGATGCCGATGCCGCGCTTCCTTGCCTCGACGACCAGTCGATTGAAATCGGCGAGCGTACCGAATTCCGGGGCAACGCCCTGGTAATCGGAGATGTCGTAGCCGTTGTCGTCCATCGGGGAGGTGAAGATCGGCGAGAGCCAGATCACCGTTATGCCGAGCGACTGAAGGTAATCCAGCCTGGAGATGATGCCAGGGATGTCGCCTACGCCATCGCCATCGCTGTCGCAGAAACTGCGGGGATAGATCTGGTAGACGGTGGCGGTGTGCCACCATTTGCGGTCGATCGCCGGCGTCGCAAGCGGCTGGGGTGCTGGCTGGCTCATGGACGGTCTCCGTTGCGGGGCTGTCGCAAACGAACGCTGCACAGCAGTCAGGGTTCCGCATGTCGGGAACATCAGTCTGGGCGGATGGTTGGAGGACTCGACACAACCGCAAGGAGGTTCCGATGAACAGCAAGCTCCCACCAGTCCCGGAAGAAAACCGCAGCCACAAGGGCTCAGGCGAACCGGCAACAGCGAACCCATCCGAGGCTGGCGCGATTGACCCTGGCGACAAAAACTTCGACAAGCAGGGTCAGCAGGGCAACACCAAGGTCAATACCACGAACCAGGGTTACCAGCAGGACCGTTGAAGCGTCAGTTCTCGGCTGCAGGCCATGCCGACGATTTCGGCATCTCAAGCCAGTTCTTGTGCCTGATCCGAGGACGCTGTGGCGGCCTCGCTCGCTTCATCACTGCTGCAAACGCGATTGCGCCCGCCTTGTTTAGCCCGGTAGAGGGCGCGATCGGCCCGGCGTAACAGTTCATCGGTGGTGGTTTTCTCGTCGGGCTCAAGGCTGAGGGCGCCGATGCTGATCGTCTGTCTTTGGGGGCTACCAGCAAGCGATGAGAGGTCCATCAACTTCACCGCCATCCTTGCTTGTTCGGCCGCGCGCAGAGCTTCCGTCGAGCCGGTGCCGGGCATCAGGACTGCGAATTCCTCTCCGCCGTAGCGTGCCACCAGACTTCCTTCGGCCCAATCACAGGACGCCAGGGCCGCGGCCACCTTCTTCAGGCATGCGTCTCCCATCTGATGCCCATAGCTGTCGTTGAACAGCTTGAAGTGGTCCACATCAATCAGCAGCAAGGAGAGCGGCTGCCTCTTCTCCGCGGCTTGTCTCAGGGAGGATGCCAGCTGCTCGTCGAGCTGACGTCGATTGGCAAGGCCAGTCAGACTGTCGGTGGTGGCAAGGACTGCGAGCCTCACGTTGGCATTCTCCAGCTCGCTATTCTTTTCCAGGATCTGCTCGAGCAGCATCTCGGACAACCGCTCAGCCTTCAACTGCCGCAGCCGCAGCTTCACCATCATGACAATGAACGAGATCAGGAAGACCAGGTAGACAAGCGCGGCGGGCGCCATGAGATAGGTGCCATCGAGAAAGGCTGCAGCGCTTATCGGACCGAGAATGAGCAGAAGGTTCAAGACGGCCGTCCCCGGCATCATGTAGGCCCGCGCGGCGACGCCCTGGGCGATGGCGCAGGCGACCGCCACAACAAGCAACTGCGTACCTTGCGTGGCGCCCATCAGGAGCACGCCTCCAGCCGCACCATAGCTGGCACAGGAAAACAGCGAGCCTGCCACGAAACGGTGGATCCACGCCTTTTGAAGGAGGTCTGCATCGCGCCGAGTGTAGTGCCACTGAAGCGTTGCCCTTAGTGCAAGTGATATCAGCACCGCTGCGAAGGCAATGAGGGCATTCAGCTTGGACCCAGCCATGGTGGCAGCGTTGATGGCTGCGAGCATCATCCCTGCAGTGGCCGCAAGGTGCGGCGTGAGGCTGAAGAGCTCCGCCAGCGTCTCCTGCTTCTGCTGATCCGAACTGATTTCGGCGCCGGAAAAAGCAAAGGGATTCAGCATGGATAGTGTCGGCATAGTCATCACTCCGCTACCCATGACTTAGCGATCGGTTGTTAACGGAACGTAAGGAGTCACCGGCATCTTGAGATTGGCACAGCTTTTTACCGGCCGCTGCGTTGAAACGTCCAGAGGCTAGCGCAACAGGCTTTGACCACCGTCAACAAAGATGGGAACACCGGTTACGTGACGGGCGCGGTGGGAAGCAAGGAAAAGGATGACGTCTGCCACGTCCACCGATGCACCAGCTTTGCCTTCGGTCAGCGGTATGTCGCCTTCCGACCATTCGACCGGGACTGCTGTCTCGTGTGCGTCCCTGATGTGGGTGTTGTCCTGGATATCCGTATCGATCTTGCCGGGGCAGACAGCATTGATGCGGATCTTGTGACGTCCGAGCTCTAGCGCAAGCTGCTGCACCATGGCCACCTGAGCAGCCTTCGTGGCCGAATATGCGGTCGCGCCCGGGGACGTAAATGTGCGGTTGCCGTTTATCGACGAGACGATGATGATCGAGCCGCCTCCGTGCGCCTTCATATGTGGCACCGTGGTGTTCAGCGTGAGATATGTGCCGCGGAGGTTGACGCGGATCGTCTGATCCCATTCCTCCGGCTTCAGATCGTCGATGGGCGCCCAGACGCCGTTGATGCCGGCATTTGCCACGACAATGTCCAGCCTTCCGTAGACCGCCACGATCTTCTCCACCGCAGCGTGCATGGCATCCTCTTCGGCAACGTCAGCATTCAGGGCAATTGCAGTGCCGCCCCTTGACGTGATTTCCGCCACCGTCTCGTCAAGCTCGCTGCGCGTACGACCAAGCACGCCGACTTTCGCACCTTCGCGTGCCAGCGTGACAGCCGTTGCCTTGCCGATGCCGGATCCGCCGCCGGTTACCAATGCTACCCGTGCCTGAAGTTCCATGCTGCTCAACTCTCTGCTGTTTGATGGCCGCCGTGCGGCGGCGCTCGGACGTGAGAGGATCGATCTACACGTCGAGACCGTGGTCCAGGAGCTCAAGCCCCTTCCGATATTTGTTGCCGTCAAGGCCCGCGCGTTCGGCTTCCCTCAGGTTGTCGGTGAGATCGGCGCGTTTCACCGTTCGCGCGAGCGCATCTCGTGCTCCGCGGCGGACAAGGTCGGCGTGATCCTCTCCCGGCCGTTTGGTTAGTGCGTTCACCGCTGCGATGACATCTTCGGCGAAGCCCGCCTGGCGCAGACGCGCCAGGCTCCAGTCCGGCGATCTTTCCAGGACGTCGTGAAGCCAGGCCACAGTTTTCTCCGCATCTCCAGACACAAAACCAGCGACCCGCGAGACATGGTCAATGACCAGTCCGCCGGTCTTTTTCGTCTGTCCCTGCAGAGACTGCTCCGCAATCTGTCGCGCCCTCTCGACACCCGCCGTCATGGCACTGTCCTCACGAGTCGGCTGGCCATGGCGGCTTCGAACAAGCGATCATATGGATCACGACAGAACAATCTCGCCGTCCTCCTCGCCTTGCCAATAGTGGATCCGAGTTGCGTGGACTTTGATCATTGCGATGCCCGGGGTCTCGATTCCGTTCTCGAACCATTTGTCGAGATCCGGGTTCCAATGGTCCTTAAATGCCGACCGGTCTCGAATGATCTCGGCTTTCCCTTCCACCGCGATCAGGAAGTGCTTGTCGCCCTGGAGGCCCAGAGAGACGTTGGCATCGCGCTCGATCTCGCCGACCATGTGGGAGTCTTCCCACGTGAAGTAGTAGGAGTCGCCATCGTAATCCACGTCGCGGTTGTTGCTCATCGGGCGGGCCGCGATGGCACCGTTTTCGGCGTGAGTGGACAACATCGTTATGTCAATATCGCGCATTACCGACGAAATGTCGGCCAGTGTCTTGCTGCTCATCAGGAAGCTCCTTTTTTGATGCGGCCACAACGGCAGGATCGGCGCATGTGTTCCGAAGTCGTGCCGGACAATTGAACTTGTCGGCGTTACGGGCGTTGTGGTGCCATCAATCTTGGAGGCTGATCTTGGACATTATCCGCATTCTGCTCGCATTTCTGCTGCCCCCGCTTGGGGTCTTTCTTCAAGTGGGGCTCGGCTTGCACTTCTGGCTCAACATTCTGCTGACGTTGTTCGGCTGGGTGCCAGGCATCATCCACGCCTTGTGGGTGATCCTGAAGAAGTAGGCCTTTATCGCAGCGGCAGGCTCACCAAGAGTTGAACCTGCCGCTGTACCAGGCCCTCACACCTGGAACCTCCTGTGTTAGGGTAGGCCACTGACGCTGCGAGGTGGCCATGCTTGCAACAATTGCATTGATGCTCAGTTTTTCGGCCGCACCGTCCCTGCTGGCTCAAACCACGGCGGTCGGTGAGGTGGACGTTGAGCTGGTTCTTGCCGTCGATGTCTCACGGTCCATGGATTACGAAGAAGTCCGAATACAGAGAGAGGGATATGTGGCCGCCCTCCGGCACCCCGACTTCTTCAATGCCGTCAGAAATGGCCTGATTGGCAAAATCGCCATCAGCTACTACGAATGGGCGGGCACTGTCGACGAAACCTCGGTGCTGGAGTGGCAGGTAATCGAGACTGCCGAAGACGCTCAAGCATTTGCTTCCAAGCTGGAAGATCGCCCCATCGCCACCCAACGGCGCACGTCCATCTCCGCGGCGATTGCCGAGGGTACCACGATGCTCCTCTCAAACGAATTCCGCGGTATGCGGCAGGTGATCGACATCTCAGGCGACGGACCCAACAATGTCGGGCAACCGGTTGCACCGGCGCGCGACAAGGCTGTTGACGCGGGTATCATCATCAACGGCTTGGCAATGATGCTGCGACCCTCCGGCGGCGCACCACTCGACAGCTATTATGAGGACTGCGTCACCGGAGGGCCCGGCTCCTTCGTACTGCCGGTCCACGAGATCGAGGATTTCGCCATCGCTGTTCGTCGCAAACTTGTCCTGGAGGTCAGCGGAAAAACGCCTGCCTCCGGCGTCCGCAAGGTCGCAGAAGACAGAACCGACTGCATGATCGGCGAGCGCCAGTGGCAGAACTACCTGGATCGGTAAACAGCGCCTCTTGTCTCCCGTCGAGCGGGCTCGTCCGAGACTCTCTTGCTTTTCGCGTCCATAGCCTGACGGGGCTTTGCCCAATCAGGTTGATCCAGACCGTGCCGATCTTTCCAATCGACACTCGTGTGCCTTGACGGTTACACGGCCGCGGCTACCTAACGTTCCATGGTAAAGCAAGACGTCGTGGGCGATCCGCTCTTTGAAGAACTCGCCGACAATGCTCCCGTCATGATATGGCGCGCCGGTACAGACAAGCTCCGCGATTTCGTCAACGCGCCGTGGTTGCAATTCACCGGCCGCCCGTTGGAGAAGGAGCTGGGTGCGGGGTGGTTGGAGGGCGTTCACCCGGACGATCTGGACCGTTGTCTTGAGGTCTATCGCGCCGCTCTCGACAGCCGCGAACCGTTCTCGACGGACTACAGGTTGCGGCGCCACGACGGTGCCTATCGGTGGGTCACCGACAATGGCAATCCATTCAACCGCAACGGCCAGTTTGCCGGCTATCTCGGGTCCTGCATCGACGTGCATGACCAGAGGGGAATCGAGAACGGCCAAAAGGATCTGCTCAGCGAGCTCAACCATCGGGTCAAGAACGTTCTGGCCACCGTACAGGCGCTGGTGCGGCAGAGCCTTTCGTCTGCTGCCATGCCGAAGGACGCGGAACAGCGCCTGACAACCCGTTTGATGGTGTTATCGACCACGCAGGAACTGCTGGCCGACAACGGCTGGCGGGGAGCAGAGCTGAAACGGCTCGCAGAACGCATTCTCCGCCTCACCGCTCCTGGTGCCGACCGAATCGTCGTCGATGGGCCGGAAGTCTTCCTGGTGCCGGCGCAGATGCAATCGCTCGCCATGGCGTTCGGTGAGCTTGGCCTCAACGCGCGCCAGCACGGCGCCTGGTCGTGCGGCGAGGGGCGAACAGAGCTTCGCTGGGAATGGCTTGAGCCGGACCGGCTTCACTTTCGGTGGCAGGAGTTCCATGGCCCGGCGGTCTCCATCCCGCAAAGACGTGGCTTCGGCCTGCGTCTCCTGCAGGGGATGCTGCCCGGCGAGGCGGGCGGCAAGACCGATATCCGGTTTGATCCCTCCGGTTTCTTCTGCGACGTAGCTTTGAACATTGCCAAACCGCCGGAAAGCAGTAGATCATCATGAAGCGGTCTGCGGCAGACGACGACATACTGACGGCAACCCCGGCAATCGCCTGATGCGTTTGAACATGGTGTGACCCGCGGAGAGAACCATGACATGACCCATCAATCCAGCCTGAGCCAGGGACAGGTTTCGCCAACATCGCAGGCCTCGCGACAGTTCCTTGTCGGCCTTGGCCGCGGCGGGGCCGGAGCCCTGATCTTTGGCCTTCCGATGCTGATGACGATGGAGCTGTGGTCGCTCGGCTTCTACATCGAGCGTTACCGGCTGCTTCTGTTGATGCTTGTCAACATACCTCTGCTTGTCATCCTCGCACAGCGGATCGGATTTGAGGAAACCTCCACCTGGCGCGAAGCCATACGGGACGCCACCGTCGCCTATGCCATTGCCATCGTCATGAGTGCTGTCGTCCTGTTCCTGCTCGGTATCGTCAAGCTCGAGGTGCCTGCCACCGAGATGCTTGGGAAGATCGCGATACAGGCTGTGCCCGCCAGCATCGGCGCGCTGCTCGGGCGCTCGCAGCTGGGCGGCCAGCAGGACGACGAGCCGTCGGAGGAGGAAGGCGAGACGGAGGGCGAAGTCATCACGAGCTACGGCCGCGAGCTTTTCCTGATGGCGATCGGCGCGCTGTTTCTCAGCCTGAACGTGGCGCCGACAGAAGAGATCATCCTCATCTCGTATAAGATGACGCCATGGCACGCTCTGGCCACCCTGGCGCTCTCCATCCTGATCATGCATGCCTTCGTCTATGCCGTCGCCTTCCGGGGCGCGCATCAGCTCAGCCGCGGCACCCCCCGCTGGCACGCCCTCGTGCGGTTCACATTGCCGGGCTATGTCATCGCGCTTGCCATCAGTCTCTACGTCCTCTGGACCTTCGGGCGACTGGACGACACTGCATCGACGCAAGTGCTGATGGCGGCGATTGTTCTCGGCTTTCCGGGCGCCATCGGCGCAGCCGCAGCCCGTCTGATCCTGTAGGAACCCCAGATGACGATTACCTCGAAGAGCCGCCATACGGAAGCGAGCAAGCCAGATTGGCTTGAATGGGTAACGGGCATCCTGTCGGCAATCCTCGTGCTGGGGATCGTGGGCTGGATCGCAGGCCAAGCCATCCTGGATCGGGATACGCCGCCCGAATTCCGGTCGACGATCCATTCCACCCAGGCTGTGGCCGGCGGATTCCGGGTCGAGTTCGAGTTGTTCAACGACGGATCGACCACGGCCGCCGCCGTGGAGGTGCGCGGCGAAGTGCTGAGTGGCGCCTCCGCCCTGGAAAGCGCCCAGGTCACCTTCGATTACGTTCCTGGGAAATCGAGTGCGCGGGGCGCACTTCTGTTTGCCGAGGACCCAGCCGGGGGAGAGATCCGGATCCGCGCCGTCGGCTATACCGATCCCTGAAGCCCATTCAATACGGTAGCCCGACGTAGTTTTCCGCCAGTGCGGTCGAGGCAGCCGTCGAATGCACCAGATAATCGAGCTCCGCTTCCTGGATCTTCTGGCCGAAGCCTTCAGTGTCCGGGAAACGGTGCAGCATCATGGTCATCGACCAAGAGAAACGCTCCGCCTTCCAGACGCGCTTCAGTGCCCGCGGCGAATAGGCCTCAATGCCTGCGGTCGACCGCTCGCCGTAAAACTCCTGCAGCCCTTCGAAGAGATAATGGACGTCGCTGGCGGCGAGGTTCAGGCCCTTGGCGCCGGTCGGCGGGACGATATGGGCTGCATCCCCGACCAGGAACAGCCTCCCGAAGCGCATCGGCTCGGCCACGAAGGATCGCAGTGGCGCGATGGATTTCTCGAATGAGGGCCCGGTGACCATGGCCTCGGCATGGGCTGGCGGCAGGCGACGGCGCAGTTCGTCGTAGAAGCGGTCGTCGCTCCAGTCCTCGATCTTCTCGTCCAGGGCGCACTGGACGTAATAGCGGCTGCGGGTTTCCGAGCGCATCGAGCAGAGGGCAAAGCCGCGCGGATGGTTGGCGTAGATCAGTTCGTGGCTGACTGGTGGCACGTCCGCTAGGATGCCGAGCCAGCCGAAGGGGTAGACCTTCTCGAAGGTCTTGATCGCCGCTTCAGGAACCGACTTGCGGCTGATGCCGTGGTAGCCGTCGCAGCCCGCAATGAAATCGCAGTCGATGCGGTGGGTCGTGCCGTCCATCTCGTAGGTGACATAGGGCTGGTCGCCTGCGAACTCGTGCGGCGTCACGTTGACAGCGTCATAGATCGTGACGCCCCCCGTCGCCTCGCGCTTGTCCATCAGGTCGTGGGTGACTTCCGTCTGGCCATAGACCGTCACGCGCTTGCCGGTCAGGCCGAAGAGGTCGATCCGGTGGTCCTGCCCGTCAAATGCCAAAAGAACGCCGTCGTGCGGCAACCCTTGCGCATGCATCCGGCCGCCGGCCTCGGCGCGGTCCATAAGGCCGACCATGCCCTCCTCGAGGACGCCGGCGCGCACACGGCCGAGAATGTAGTCCTTGCTCACGCGGTCGATGACGACGTTGTCGATGCCGGCATTGGTGAGCAACTGTCCGAGCAGCAGGCCCGAAGGCCCGGAGCCGATGATGGCGACCTGGGTGCGCATGTGATGGATCCTCCCTGAACTTGCGAAATGCTAATCGGCTGGAGGGGCAGCGGAAATGGACTTTCGCACCCTGTTATGGGACTATTGGAACATGGACAGGAGAGGCTTGCGATGGATCGGCAGGTTCCGACTTTCGACCTTTACGGCGAGCATGACGCGCAACGCCCTGATTTCTGGGTGCATTGCGAGACAATCGCCGCCCGCAGCAGCACCTATCAATGGGAAATAGGACTGCATCGCCACGAGCGGCTGTTCCAGCTCCTGTACATTCGAAACGGCGCCGGTGACGCCCTCTTCGAGGGGCGGACGGTTACGCTCGCGCCCCCATGCATCGTGGTGATGCCGCCTGGGATCAGCCACGGCTACCGTTTTTCCCGCGACGTGGAAGGTTTCGTCATCACCGTGGTCGCCGATCAGTTGCGGTTGATCGCTGAGCTTCAGAAGCGGCCTCAGGATTGGCTGACGACGCCCCACGTTCTGTCGCCTGAGGGGGAAGATGGCGGCTACATCGACGCGACCATCGTGCGTATTGCCGAAGAGTTCGAGGCACGTCGGACGGGCCGCAACGATCTCATCGATGCCTATATCACCACGGTGCTGATACTGATCGGCCGGCGTGCGGCGCCGCAACCAGCCGATGCCGGGAAGGATGCGCGCCAGCTCCGGGTCGAAACGTTGAAGGAGCTGATCGGCAGACATTTCCGCGAGCATCTGCCGGCAGCGCATTATGCCGGGCTTCTCAATCTTTCACCGACGCATCTAAACCGGATCGTGCGCGCCGTGACGGGAGCCTCGGTGCATGATCTCATCATGGCGCGTGTGATCGACGAGGCGCGGCGGGCGCTGGTGTTCACACCCTCCAGCATCCAGCAGGTCGCCGACACCCTCGGTTTTTCGGATGCCGCCTACTTTTCCCGCTGTTTCCGCAACAGGACGGGTCAGACCCCCGGTGCCTTCCGCCGAAGCGAGCGGCAGAAGCTCAGTGCGGCATGACTAGCGGATCAGGATTGCGCGGAAGTCATTGACGTTGGTGCCGGTCGGGCCGGTGACGAAGAGATCGCCGATCGCCTCGAAGCCGGAATAGCTGTCGTTGCCGGCGAGAAGTGAGCGACCGTCGAGGCCGTATGCTCGCAGGCGTCGGGCCGTCGTGCCATCGACGAAGGCGCCGGCGTTGTCCTGCGATCCGTCGATGCCATCGGTGTCGGCGGCAAGCGCGGTCACCGGAGAGCCATCGATTGCAAGGGCAAGCGCCAGAGCGAACTCGCCGTTGCGGCCGCCGCGGCCGACTTTACCGCGTAAGGTCACCGTCGTTTCGCCTCCCGACAGCAGAACCGCTGGGCGCGGGAAGGGCCGTCCCCGCAGGACAACCTCCCGGGCTAGCGCCGCATGCACCAGCGCCACATCGCGCGCTTCGCCTTCCATGGAGTCCGAGAGTATGACTGCCTGAAGACCGTGAGCTTGTGCAGCCTGTGCCGCCGCTTCCAGCGAGACGCCTGCCGAGGCGACGACATGATGTTGATTGCGGGCAAAAACCGGGTCATCCGGCTGCGGCGCATCGGCTGCGGAGGAGTGAAAGTGCGCGAGCACCCTGTCGGGCAGTTGCAGGCGATATTGCTGGATGACATCCAGGGCATCCTGTCGGGTCGTGACATCGGGGACGGTCGGACCGGAGGCGACGAAGGCGGGATTGTCTCCCGGTATGTCCGAGACGATGAGGGTCACAACCCGTGCTGCCGTGGCGGCAGCAAGACGCCCGCCCTTGATGGTGGAAAAATGCTTGCGCACGACGTTCATCGCCGAGATGGGGGCGCCGGAGGCGAGCAGCATCTCGTTCAGCGCGATCTCGTCGGCGAGATCGGAGCCTTCGGGCGGGGCGGGAAGGAGAGCGGAACCGCCGCCGCAGATCAGGGCGATGACGAGGTCGTCCTTGTCGAGGCTGCGGATGGTCGCCATCAGTCGACGGGCTCCGGCAAGGCCGGCCTCGTCGGGAACCGGATGAGCGGCTTCGACGATCTCAATGGAGCGGGTCGGACAGCCGTAGCCGTAGCGGGTGACGACGACGCCGGAGAGCGGCTGTGGCCACAGGCTTTCCAGCGCGGCCGCCATTTGCGCAGTACCCTTGCCAGCCCCGACCACGACGGTGCGCCCCTGTTGCGGCGGCTCGGGCAGATGCGCCCGAATGCCGGTCAGCGGATCGGCAGCCGCGACCGCGGCGCGGAAAAGCGCCGTTAGCAGATCCCTGTCATCCATCCAATCCTCCCTCACCAGCCGCCCACGCTCCCGGTCCGATCGCCCTGGTTGTTGCCGGAACAAACTCCGGGGCGACGGGTTGTCCGTGGAACCCTGCATCGAGGAGCACGAGAGCATGAGCGAATACCTCACGCAAGCCAGTTATCCGGGCGAAATCGATATCAACGGAAATCGCTCGCCTGCGTCCTACAAGCTCAAGGCCAGCAAGGAAGACGATGGGTCGATCCATGTTGCCATCAGTCTGACCGCACCACGCGACTGGCTTTTGAAGCACGGCTTCAGCCAGGAGGCGACGCTGCTGCGCAAGGGCGGCGAGACTGTTCCCGTGCGATCTGAAGATGCCGTGGACGTGACTGATAACGTCGCCATCACGCTGCGCGCCGACGACGTTGTGTGCGCTGACATGGACGAACTCAACCGTTCCTATCCGGAAGTCGCGGAGAGCTGATTTCTCGCGCACTTGGTCCTTCGCGCGACCGTGTATTCTCCCTCTTTAAAGGCGGGCTTTCGTGCTCCGTGGCGTGGCCAACAGAAGATTGGTCTCGCTGGCGGTAATGCCGGGCATCAGTCGGATGCGCCTCAGGACGCTGTCGAAGTCTGCCAGCGTGGCGGCGCCCAACTCTGCGATCAAATCCCAGCGGCCGTTCGTCGTGTGAATGGATGAAATCTCGGGGAGGGCACCCAGAGCGGAAATCACCCGATCCGTCACCCGGCCTTCGATCTCGATCATCATGATGCCGCGAACCGGCAGCTCCACCGCGTCGGCCCGCAGGATGACCGTGTAGCCGAGGATGCTGCCGTTTTCCTCCAGTTTCTCCATCCGGCCCCGCACCGTCGCGCGCGATACGCCGATTTCGATGGCCAGATCGGAAATGCTGCGACGAGCGTTGTGGCGCAACAGCGTGATCAGCTTGCCGTCAAGATCATCCATATCACTTTGCTCATTTCGACTGCCGTTTTGCTAACATCGGACCAGAAGATTGGCAATTCTGACTATTCAGATTGCCATGCCGATATGTTCTCCTGTGCTCAAAGGAGAACGCAATGCATTGCAAATTGATCGGTATACCCCTGCAGGACGGTGCGTCGCAGCTTGGCTGCGAAATGGGACCCAGCGCCTTGCGCGTCGCCGGGCTTGCTGCGGCACTGGCCGATCTGGGGCATGAGGTGAGCGATCTCGGCAATCTGTCGCCACCGCCGACGCGCGACGTCGCGCATGCAAATTCCGCGGTCCGAAACCTGCCGGAAATCGTGGCCTGGACGGAACTGCTGGCGGATGTCGCCTACCGCGAAAGCGCAGAGGGCATGCCGATCTTTCTGGGCGGCGACCACGCTCTTTCGGCGGGCACGGTGTCGGGAGTCGCACGCCGCGCCGCCGAAACGGCCCGGCCCCTTTTCGTTCTCTGGCTCGACGCCCATACGGACCTGCACTCGCTGACATCCACCGAAAGCGGCAATCTGCACGGCGTGCCGGTTGCCTATTTCACGGGTCAGCCCGGCTTCGACGGGACGTTCCCGCTGCTTGTCGCACCGGTCGATGCCGCCAATGTCTGCATGATCGGCATCCGCAGCGTTGATCCGGCCGAGCGGGCAACGCTTTCAAAAGCCGACATCACCATCCATGACATGCGCTCCATCGACGAACATGGCGTCGCGGCACTGCTGCGCGGTTTCCTCGAGCGCGTGGCCGATGCCAACGGTCTTTTGCATGTCAGCCTGGATGTCGATT
Organism: Rhizobium sp. PK7-22; assembly: GCF_056530405.1. Classification (NCBI taxonomy): domain Bacteria; kingdom Pseudomonadati; phylum Pseudomonadota; class Alphaproteobacteria; order Hyphomicrobiales; family Rhizobiaceae; genus Rhizobium; species Rhizobium sp. PK7-22. Next base: position 150,442 of record NZ_CP096514.1, on the reverse strand, counting down.
TCCTCGATCCAGCCGTGGCGCCCGCCGTCGGCACGACGGTTCCCGGCGGCGCCACCTTCCGAGAGGCACATCTGGTGATGGAAATGCTGCACGACAGCGGCCTCGTCTCCAGCCTCGACCTCGTGGAACTCAATCCCTTCCTCGACGAGCGCGGGCGCACCGCGACCCTTCTCGTCGACCTGACGGCCAGCCTGATGGGCCGCAAGGTTCTCGATCGTCCGACCAGGAGCTTCTGATGCCGACCCCGAGCCTCAACCTCGTCCCCTTTGTCAGCGTCGAACACATGATGGATCTGGTGCTCGAGATCGGCATCGATCGCTTCCTGGTGGAGCTTGCTGGCACTATCGAGGACGACTTCCGGCGCTGGGAGGCCTTTGACAAGACGGCGCGCATCGCCTCCCATTCGACGGAGGGCGTGATCGAGCTGATGCCGACGAGCGACGGGCGGCTGTACGGCTTCAAATACGTGAACGGTCATCCGAAGAACACCAGGACGGGCAAGCAGACGGTGACGGCATTCGGCGTTCTGGCCGACGTCGAGACCGGCTATCCGCTGCTGCTCTCGGAGATGACGATCCTCACAGCGCTCCGGACCGCTGCCACCTCGGCGGTCGCGGCCCGTCATCTGGCACGCCCGGATTCGCGCACCATGGCGCTGATCGGCAATGGTGCCCAGAGCGAGTTTCAGGCGCGCGCCTTCCATGCCCTGCTCGGCATCGATCGGCTGCGATTGTACGACATCGACGCTGCGGCGACGAAGCGCTGCATCACGAACCTGGAGGGGCTGGGGCTCGACATCCGGGCCTGCGCCACGGCGGAAGAGGCGGTGGAGGGGGCCGACATCATCACCACGGCGACGGCCGACAAGCAGTGCGCCACGATCCTGTCGGACAACATGGTCGGGCCCGGGGTGCACATCAATGCCGTCGGCGGCGACTGCCCCGGCAAGACGGAACTGCATCGCGACATCCTGCTGCGGTCCGATATCTTCGTCGAATACCCGCCGCAGACGCGGGTCGAGGGAGAGATCCAGCAGCTGGCCGACGATCATCCGGTCAGCGAACTCTGGCGCGTCATCATGGGGCAGACGCCTGGCCGCTCGTCCGACAGCCAGATCACGCTGTTCGACAGTGTCGGTTTCGCGACGGAAGATTTCTCCGCCTTGCGGTATGTCCGGGAGAAACTCCGCGGCACCGGGCATTTCATCGAACTGGACCTGCTGGCAGATCCGGACGAACCCCGCGACCTCTATGGCATGTTGCTGCGCCGCCAGGCCTGGCTGAAGCAGTCTCAACCGGCGGATAGCGGACGCGTCTAGCGCCGGGGCATGATCTCCTCTGCCGCCTGGCGGATCGTCTGCATCAGGATCGCCTGCGGTGCGGAGGGCGGCGTGTCGGCCTTCAACGTCAGCCCGACCGGTCCCTTGGTCTCGCTCGTGTCCACCGGAAGCGCCACGAGCAGTCCTTCCGCAAGATCGTTGGAGACGACGCCCTGCGAGATGATCCAGACGGCATCGCTGGCGCGGACGAAGGCACGTCCGAAGGCATGGGACACCGTCTCCACCTGCGTCGGAATGTTGCCGACGCCGTTGGCGATCAGCAGTTGCTCGACCACCGGTCGGATGACGGAGCCGCGGGTCGGCATCAAGACTGGATAGCCGGGGAGGCCTTCGAAGACCGAGCGACCGCCGTCAAGAAGGGGATGTCCGGCTCGCACGGCAAACACCACCTGCTCGGAATAGAGATGCTCGAACGAGAAGCCGGTCATCTTCTCCGGTGCGGCAAGGCGGCCGACGACGAGATCCAGGTCGCCGACGCGCAGTTGTTCCAAGAGGACGGCGTTTTCACCGGTGACGATCTTGATGCGGCTGCCGGTCGCCTCCTGCAGGAAGAGCGTCATCGCGCGGGGCATAATCCTTGTGGAGACCGTCGGCAGCGCTCCGACGCGGACGGGTGGCGCTGAATCGGAAAGTTCCTGCGAGACGGAATCAATCCCCTGCTTCAGCGCCGACAGTGCTGCGCCGGCGTGCCGCAGGAAGACTTCGCCATAGCGCGTGATGCGGATTCCCCGACCGTCGCGCTCGAAGACCGCGACGCCGAGAGCCTCTTCGAGCTCCCGGATCGTCTTGGTGACGGCGGGCTGGCTGACATGCAGGACATTGGCCGCCTTGACGACGCTTTTCTGCCGGGCAACTTCAAGAAATGTATGCAGGTGCCGAAACTTAACCCGAGAATCGATCAACAGTCATAACCCTCCGGTTAATGGAAGCGTCTCGAAAGTCATTTTACCTAACCAGAATTATGGGGCATTGTATATCAGGGAGGAATTGGTTCATGCAGTTTGTACGCATCGAAGGCGTGGCGATCGCCTATGACGTGACCACGGCGGATCCCGCCAACCCCGTCCTCGTGCTGGTGAATTCGCTCGGGACCGATGCCCGCATCTGGCACCTCGTGGTGCCGAAGCTTGCCGAAGACTTCACCGTCGTCACCTATGACAAGCGCGGCCATGGCCTGTCGGATCTCGGCAATCCGCCCTACCGGATCGAGGATCACGTCGCCGATCTCGCCGGGCTGCTCGACCATCTCGAATTCTCCGATGCCATCATCTGCGGCCTGTCGGTTGGAGGGCTGATCGCACAGGGGCTCTACGCGCAAAGGCCTGATCTGGTCCGAGCGCTGGTGCTTGCGGACACCGCGCACAAGATCGGTACCGCCGAGATGTGGGACAAGCGCATTGCGGCTATTGAAGCCGGTGGCATCGCGTCCGTCCTGGACGACGTCATGTCTCGCTGGTTCACCGAGCCTTTCCGGGTTTCCGAGAACGCCGCCTACTCCGCCTATTGCAACATGCTGCTTCGCCAGCCGGTTTCCGGATATACGGGCACCTGCGCCGCGATCCGGGATGCGGATTTCACCAGGCGAACACAGGCCATTGCCGTTCCTACTCTCTGCATCGTCGGCGAGCAGGATGGATCGACGCCGCCGGATCTGGTGCGGTCGCTTGCCAATCTGATTCCGGGCGCGCAGTTCGAGGTCATCGAGGGGGCGGCGCATATTCCCTGCGCCGAAGCGCCTGCCGCTTTCGCTGCCGTCGTGCGCAGCTTCATCGTCAACGACGTCAAGGACTGAGATCATGGACGACACTCCTTCCCAATCGGAGCGCTATCGCCAGGGGCTGGCGACGCGCCGCTCCGTTCTCGGCGAGGCGCATGTGGATCGCGCGCTGGCGGGGCAAACTGATTTCGACCGCTCCTTCCAGACCTTCATCACCGAAGGGGCCTGGGGGACGGTGTGGTCCGGACCGGGCTTTTCCAAACGGGAGCGCTCGATCGTGACGATTGCCTTGCTGGCGGGGCTCGGCCACCACGAGGAGGTCGCCATGCATGTGCGCGCGACTGCCCAAACGGGTGCGACAAAGGACGACATCTGCGAGGCGCTGATGCATGTGGCCGTCTATGCCGGCGTGCCGGCGGCCAATCATGCCTTCAAGATCGCAAAGGCGGTCTACGCGGAAATGGAAGCAGAACAGGAGGCCGGACAAGACACCGGGGGAGATCACGATGAGAAACGCACCGCCTGAGACGACACCCTTCTTCGCCCGCGACCGGGAGATGCAGCCGCCGGCCTATACGCCCTGGTACAAGACCACCGTTCTGCGGTCGCCGCAGCGGGCGCTGATTTCGCTCGAAGGCACGAAGAGCGAGATCACCGGCCCGGTCTTCGGGCACAATATCATCAACGAGACCGACAACGACCTGATCGTCAACTACGCCAAGCCCGGCGAGGGGCCGATCGGCCAACGGATCCTGGTGCATGGCCGGGTGCTGGACGAGCGTGGGATCGGCGTGCCCGGCGCGCTGGTGGAGTTCTGGCAGGCCAACGCCGGCGGCCGCTATCGGCACAAGAAGGAAACCTATCTCGCGCCGCTCGATCCCAATTTCGGAGGCTTCGGGCGCACCCTCACCGACGAGAACGGCTTCTACTGGTTCAAGACGATCAAGCCCGGCCCTTATCCATGGCCGAACGGCGTCAACGACTGGCGTCCGGCGCATATCCATTTCTCGGTCTTCGGGCACGGCTTCGCGCAGCGGCTGGTCACGCAGATGTATTTCGAGGGCGATCCGCTGATCTGGATTTGTCCGATCGTCAAGACGATCCCGGACGAGGAGGCGATCAAGCAGTTGATCGCGCCACTCGACATCAACGCCAGCATTCCCCACGACATGAACGCCTACAAGTTCGACATCGTGCTGCGTGGCCGCCGCTCGACGCTGTTCGAGAACCGCAAGGAGGGCAACTGACATGGTCCAGCCACTCGGCTATCTCAAGGAATCGGCGTCGCAGACAGCCGGTCCCTACGTCCACATCGGTTGCACGCCGAACTTCACCGGCATCCATGGCGTCTATGACCAGGATCTCGGCTCCGGCTCGATGGTCAGCGAGCAGACGCGCGGCGAGCGGATCACCATCCGCGGCCATGTCTTCGACGGCGCCGGAACGCCGCTGAAGGACGCGCTCGTGGAGATCTGGCAGGCGGATGCAGACGGCTTCTACAACAGCCCCTCCGAAACGCGCGGCACGGCAGACCCGAACTTCTTCGGCTGGGCCCGTTGCCCGGGAGACATGGACACCGGCGAATTCGTCTTCGAGACGATCAAGCCGGGCCGCGTGCCCTTCCGCGACGGCAGGCCGATGGCGCCACACGTCAACTTCTGGATCGTTGCGCGCGGGATCAACCTCGGCCTCAACACGCGCATGTATTTCTCCGACGAGGAACAGGCGAACGGGGAAGATCCGATCCTGATGCGCATCGAGCACCGGGTTCGCGTGCCCACGCTGATCGGCAGGCGTGAGGGGAACACGGTGACTTTCGACATCCACCTCCAGGGTGATAAGGAAACGATCTTCTTCGACATCTGATCGGACGCCGATGACCCTATCCGCCTTCAGCCATCCCTATCTTTGCGGTCTTCTCGGTGACCAGGAGACCGCAAGGCAATTCTCCGCGGAAGCGGAAATCGCGGCCATGCTTGCCTTCGAGCGGGCGCTTGCCAATGCCGAGGCTGCGGCGGGCGTCATTCCGGCGGCAGCCGCGGAGCGTATCAACGCCGCGTGCGGCTCTTTCGTGCCGGATATGGCAGCCCTGGGCGCCGGTGTCGCCAAAGATGGTGTCGTCGTCCCCGAGCTGGTCCGGCAGTTGAAGGCTGCCGTCGGCGCAGAGGCGGGCAAGCACGTCCATATCGGCGCCACCAGCCAGGACGTGATCGACACTGCCCTGATGCTGCGGCTCCAGCGGGTCAGTACACTTTTCGTGAGCCGGCTCGAAGACCTTGATCATCTCTTCCGGGATCTCGACGATCGGTCCGGCAGCCGCACCCTGATGGGCCACACGCGCATGCAGGCGGCAATCCCGATCACCGTGGCGGACCGGATCCGGGCGTGGCGGGCGCCGCTCCAGCGGCATCAGGAGAGGCTGGAGGCGTTTTCGGTTGAAGGCTTTCCGGTTCAGTTCGGGGGGGCCGCGGGCACGCTCGACAGGCTCGGCGACAGAGGTGTCGTGATCCGTGCCGCCATTGCTAAAGAACTGGGGCTTGCGGATATGCCGCAATGGCAGAGCCAGAGGGATGGCATTGCCGAATTCGGCGGGATCCTGTCGCTCGTTTCCGGCAGCCTGGGAAAATTCGGGCAGGACGTGGCGCTTCTGGCGGAACTTGGCGGAGAGATCGAACTTTCGGGTGGCGGCGGGTCCTCGGCCATGGCGCACAAGCAGAACCCGGTGTCCGCAGAAGTCCTTGTCTCACTGGCGCGTTTCAATGCGGTGCAGATTTCGGGTCTGCACCAGTCACTGGTTCACGAGCAGGAGCGCTCCGGAGCGGCCTGGACGCTCGAATGGCTGCTCCTGCCGCAGATGGTCGTCGCCACAGGCGCGTCGCTGAGAATCGCCGCCGAACTTGTCCGAAACATCCGATCGTTCGGCCGCGCCTAACATAACCATTTCAATATGGTTTGCCGCCAGTAATTCATTTTACATTACCCCTTTGTGTGGCAAAGTCCCCGCACCAAGATGCTGATACGAGGACGTCTGAGCACAGGCGGTCGGCCAGGGAGGAACCATGAAGAAGCTCATCACCGCAACCATTGCAGCTGTCGTTCTGTCGAGCGCGGCCTATGCCGACACGATCAAGGTCGGCGTCGTCGGGCCGTTCTCCGGTCCGTTCGCCCTTCAGGGCAAGAACTTCAAGGCGGGTATCGACGCCTATTTCGCGCTGAACGGCAATACCGTCGGCGACGATACGATTGAAGTCATCTACCGCGACGTGCCGCAGGCAGATCCGGCGCAGTCCAAGGCGCTTGCCCAGGAACTGGTCGTCAAGGAAGGCGTGCAGTATCTCGCCGGCTTCTACTTCACGCCGGATGCCATGGCGGCGACGCCGATCCTGGAGCAGGGCAATGTGCCGATGGTGGTGATGAACGCCGCAACGTCCGCCATCGTCACCAAGAGCCCCTACGTCGTCCGGACCTCGTTCACAACCTGGCAGACATCGACCCCGATCGCCAAGGTCGCCAAGGATGCCGGCGTCAACAAGGTCATCTCGATCGTCAGCGACTACGGTCCGGGCGTCGATGCCGAAAATGCCTTCAAGGCAGCCTTCGAGAAGGAAGGCGGCGCTGTCGTCGAGGCCATCCGGATGCCGCTCTCGACCAACGACTTTTCGCCAATCATGCAGCGGGTGAAGGATTCCGGCGCGGAGGCAGTGTTTGCCTTCCTGCCGTCCGGTCCGACGACCCTCGGCTTCGTGAAGGCCTTCAACCAGAACGGCCTCAAGGATGGCGGTATCAAGCTGTTTGCGCCGGGCGACCTGACGCAAGAATCGGATCTGCCGGCGCTCGGCGATTCCGCCCTCGGGATGCAGACGACCTTCCACTATGCGGTTTCGCATGATTCCCCGGAGAACATGGCCTTCGTCGAGGCGGCCCGCAAGGCCATCGGCAATCCGGCCGAGCTCTCGTTTCCGGCCATCGGCGCCTTCGATGGCATGTATGTCATCACCAAGATGATCGAGGCCACCGGCGGAGAGCAGGATGCCGCGAAGGCGGTCGACGCGGTGAAGGGCCTATCGTGGACGAGCCCCCGCGGTCCGGTCACCATCGACCCGGAAAGCCGCCACATCACGCAGAACATCTATCTGCGCGAAGTCACCAAGGCGGAAGACGGCTCCTATTTCAACAAGGAGATCCAGACCTTCGAGAACCAGGGTGACCCAGGTCTCGCGGCTGCCAAGTAACATCATCTAGGCATTTCGTCAGGCGTGGGAGCGGATGCCGGTTCCGCGCCTGACGTCGAAAAGGGAGAGAGTGGCGCCGATGCAGACCGTGTTCAGCATAGCCGTCGACGCGCTGGCCTACGGAATGGTGCTGTTCGTGATTTCGATCGGCCTGTCCGTGACCATGGGATTGATGCGTGTCGTCAACCTTGCCCACGGCGCCTTCGCCATGATCGGCGGCTATATCGCCTCCTACGCCGCGCGCGACCTGGGGGTCGGTTATGCGGCCGCGGTGCTGCTTGCGGTCGTCGGCACGGTGTTGATTGCCATCCCCATCGAGCGCTTCCTGTACCGCCGCATCTATGGCGCGCCGGAACTGACGCAGGTGCTGATGACGATCGGCATCACCTTCTGCGTCATCGGCATCGCCAACTTCGTCTTCGGGCCGACGCTCAAGACCATTCCGCTGCCGGAAACGCTGCAGGGATCCATCGACCTCGGCTTCCGCTCCATTGCCACCCACCGCATCTTCGCCATAGCCTGCGGCCTTGCCGTGGCTGGCGGCCTCTGGTTCCTGATCGAGCGCACCGCCTTCGGCATCAAGATCAGGGCGTCCGTCGACAATGCCGGCATGGCGGCGGCGCTCGGGGTTCGGACCGAGATCGTCTATGCCGTCAGCTTCGCCGTGGCGATCGGCCTGGCGGCCTTCGGCGGCGTGGTGGGCGCGGAGCTCCTGCCGGTCGAGCCCTATTACGCCTTGCGCTACATGGTGACCTTCCTCGTCGTCGTATCGGTGGGCGGCGCAGGGTCCATTCTCGGCGCCCTGCTCGCCTGTCTCCTCCTCGGGGCGATCGATACCACCGGCCGATACCTTGCACCCGAGTATGGAGAGTTCTTCTTCTACCTCGCGGTCATCATCATCGTGATCCTCTTCCCCCGCGGTCTTGCCGGGCGGTTCAAATAATGGCTGCAAGCATGAATGATCCGATCCTTGCGGGCCCGCCGGTCCGCCGAAACATCCTCGGCAGCCTGATCGGCATTGCTGCTATCATCGCTGTCGGGATCATCGGCTACTACCTTTTCCCGAACAACCTGGCGCTGCTGACCCGGATCATCGCGATCGCGTTCCTGGTGCTGTCGGTCGATCTGGTGACGGGCTATTGCGGGGTTGCGACGCTGGGGCACGCCGCGCTCTTCGGTGCGGGCGCCTATGCGGCCGGTATCGCCTCGGCGCACTACGGAATATCGGACCCGCTGCTGATGACGGTCGTCGGCGCGCTTGCCGGAGCGCTGGCCGGGCTGGTCTCCGGCCTCATCATCCTTCGGGCTCATGGACTGCCGCAACTGGTGCTGTCGATCGCCGTCATCCACCTGTTCCATGAAGCCGCCAACAAGGCTTCCTCCTGGACCGGCGGCAGCGACGGCCTGTCGGGCATTGCGCCTGCCGCATTGCTCGGCATGTTCGAATTCGACCTCTGGGGGCGGACCTCCTACGTCTACGGGCTTGTGCTTCTCCTCGTCGTCTTCATCCTGCTCCAGATCCTCGTGCGCTCGCCCTTCGGCATGCTGGCGCGCGGCGTTCGGGAGGATCCGGTGCGGATTTCTGCGATGGGCGCCTCCGTGCAGTCGGTTCTGCTGCGGATGTACGTCATCTCGGGTCTCGTCGCCGGCATCGGTGGCGCGCTGAATGCCATCTCCACGCAAGTCGTGGGGCTCGACAGCCTGTCCTTCACCCTTTCGGCGGAGTCGCTCGTAATGCTCGTGCTCGGCGGGACAGGCAGCCTCTTCGGGGCGCTGATCGGGACGGTGGTCTTCATGTGGTTCGAGGACGTCGTTTCCGCCGCCAACCCGTTCCACTGGCTGACCATGGTCGGGGCGCTTCTGATCGCCGTCGTTCTGTTTGCGCCGAAGGGGCTCTACGGGACGGCCGCTGCCTTTGCCGAACGGATGAGGGGACGGCGCGCATGAGTGCCTTGTTCGAAGTCAACAGCCTCAACAAGAACTTCGGCGGGCTCGCGGTCACCAACAATGTGTCGCTGTCGCTTTCGGCAGGCGACCGCCTCGCGCTGATCGGCCCGAACGGGGCTGGCAAGACCACCTTCGTCAACATCGTCACCGGCACCCTGCCGCCCAGTTCCGGCAGCGTGCATCTCGCCGGGCGGGATGTCACCCACCTCAGCGCCATGCAGCGCGTCCGGCTGGGCCTGGTGCGCTCTTTCCAGGTGACCCGGCTTTTCTACGAGATGACCCCGGAAGAACATGTGGCGCTGGCAATCCTGCAGCGGGAGGGCAAGTCCGGCCGGGTGATCGGACGGTACCGGAACATGCCGGCCGTGATGGAGGAAGTGCGCGATATCCTCGACCAGCTCGGCCTGCTGGCGCTATCCCACCTCAAGGTCCGCGAGATCGCCTACGGGCAGCAGCGCCTTCTGGAGATCGCGCTGGCGCTGGCACTGAGGCCGAAGGTGCTGCTGCTCGACGAGCCCGCCGCCGGCGTGCCGCAGAGCGAAACGGCCCGGATCGAGCAGGCGCTGGACAGACTGCCGTCGGATCTGGCGGTGCTGATGATCGAACACGACATGGACCTGGTGTTCCGCTTTGCCAAGCGCGTCATCGTGCTGGCTGCAGGCACGGTGATCTTCGACGGATCGCCACAGGACGTCACACAGGACCCGCGCGTGCGGGAAGCTTACCTCGGGAGCTATGCGAATGCCGGCAGCGCCGCTTGATATCAAGGACCTGTCGGCGGGCTATGGTCCGACGCGGGTCATCGAAGAGGTCTCATTCTCCGTGCCGGCCGGTTCGCGGCTTGCCGTGCTCGGCCGCAACGGCATGGGCAAGACCAGCCTCTTTGCGACCCTGGCCGGGCAGACGCGCCGCTACGGTGGCGAGATCCGCCTCGGCGACCGCGACATCACCCGGGAGCCGAGCGCCGCTCGGGCTCTCCTCGGGCTTGGCTACGTGCCACAAACCCGGGATGTATTTCCGACCCTGACGGTCGAGGAGAACCTGTTCGTCGGTTTGAAGACCAGGCCGAAAACTGCGGTGGAAGAAGCCTACGAGATGTTCCCGCGGCTGAAGGAGCGGCGGCGCAACCTCGGCAGCCAGCTCTCCGGCGGCGAGCAGCAGATGCTGTCGACAGCCAGGAGCATTCTCGGAAAGCCGAGCGTGCTTTTGCTGGACGAGCCGCTGGAGGGGCTGGCGCCGGTGATCTGCGAGGAACTGATGGCCGCCTTTTCCCGGCTTGCAGCCTCGGGGGACATGACGATCCTGCTCGTGGAGCAGCGGATCCAGATGGCTCTCGATTTCGCCGACCACGTCATCATCATGGAACGCGGCAGGATCGCCTGGTCCGGCTCTCCGACGACGCTGGCGGGGGAACACGAGACCGTGGACCGACTGCTCGGCGTCGGCGGCCTTCACTAATAGATGGCCGCCCGCCGTGGGCTGCACTGAAGCTTAGACGCCGTAGCCTGACGCCGGTCCCTGCAGCACGATCACCCGGGTCTTGGGCGGCACGCGGCGGTAGAGGTCGATGATGTCCTGGTTCAGCAGGCGAATACAGCCGCTGGAGACCGCCTTGCCGATGGTCCAGTCCTCGGTGGTGCCGTGAATGCGGTAGAGCGTGTCCACGCCATTCTTGAACAGGTAGAGCGCACGCGGACCGAGCGGGTTCAGAGGACCCGGCTCCATGCCTGCCGCGAGCGGACCATAGCGTTCCGGTTCGCGTGCAATCATGTCCTGGGTCGGCGTCCAACGCGGCCATTGCCGCTTGTACTGCACCAGGGCCTCACCGGAGAACTCCAGTCCGGCCTTGCCGACGCCGATCCCGTAGCGCAGAGCCATTCCGTTTTCACCGACCAGGTAGAGATAGCGTGCCTGCGTATCGACCACGATCGTGCCGGTCGGTTCGGAGGTGCTGTAAGGGACCTCGCGACGAAGAAAAGCCGGATCAACGCGCGTCAGATCGGCCGCGTCGACCGGAAAGGGCTCTCCTTCGACGGCGGCGTACATGGACAGATATTCTGCCGGTATGGCCGGCTTCCTCACCACCGTCTCGCGGGTGGCCGTCGTGCATCCGGCAAGCACGAAAGGTGTCGATATCAGAAGGGCGCGGCGGGTCAGGTTCGGCACGGAGGAAAGTCCATCATTTCAGGGGAAGGGGAGGATCCGCTGTCGCTTATTGCGTTCCACGAATGCTGCAGACCCGCTGATAGTTGCCTCCCCCGGCAGGGGGCAACTCACAACACCTCACGGTTCCGTGACCGTCCTGATCGCCGCCTGCCGCCAGACTGGACGCTATGGGTCGATACTCACTGCAGCATAGGCTGGAGCGTCGATGCGACGGCCCGCAGGGATGTCAGAAACCGCTCCGCTAATTCCGTGGCGCGAAACTGCGCTGCCGGTGCACCGATATTGATGGCCGCTATCACCGCACCTCGGGAATTGACAAGCGGCACGGCGATGGAGCAGAGGCCGAGCTCCAGCTCCTGATCGATAACCGCAAAGCCCTGACTGCGCACCTGTGCCAGCTCGTCCGCCAACTGGTCAGGATCGGTCTTTGTCAAAGGGGTAAAGCTACGCAGCTCCGTTCGGCGGAGCAATTCGCGCGCATCCGGTTCCGGCAGAGCGGCCAGAAGAACTCGGCCCATGGAGGCACAATAGGCGGGCAGGCGGCTGCCGGCCATCAGATTGATGGACATGACCCGCCGCTGCGAGGCGCGCGCGATATAGACGATCTCGGTGCCGTCGAGGACACTGGCGGACGCACTCTGGCCGACCTCGTCCGACAGGCGATCGAGGAGAGGCTGGACGATCTGCGGCAAAGGGGTCGCCGAGAGGTAGGCATGGCCCAGCCGCAGGATCCGCGGCGTCAGGGCGAAGAACTTTCCGTCGTAGTCTGCGTAGCCGAGCTCCGCGAGGGTGAGGAGGCAGCGCCGTGCCGTGGCTCGATCAAGCCCCGTGGCCTTCGAAACGTCGGCGATGGAAAGGCGCGGGCTGGCTTCACCGAAAGCCTCGATCACCTTCAGGCCCTTGGCAAAACTCCCGATAAAATCCGTTTCTCGCATCGACTGCTCCTGGCCAGAGTTTGTGCGATATACAAACAAAAGTCAAATAACGCACAAAATCATTGACGACGGTTCCGTACGAGAGGCTAAGTGTTGCGACACCTGAACCACCGGGAGAGCATTTCGCATGGACAAGACAGTCGGGAGCACGGCGGAGGCCGTCTCCGCAATCCCTGACGGGGCCATCGTCATGATCGGTGGCTTCGGCGGATCGGGAGCGCCCATCGAGCTCATTCATGCGCTGATCGACCAGTATCGGAACACGGGGGGCCCGAAGAACCTCACGGTGATCAACAACAATGCCGGCAACGGGCGCATCGGCATTGCTGCCATGATCGACGCCGGCATGGTCAAGAAGATGATCTGCTCCTTCCCACGCTCCTCCGATCCGCGAGCCTTCACGGATCGCTACCTGGCCGGCGAAATCGAGCTGGAACTCGTGCCGCAGGGCACGCTTGCGGAGCGCATTCGCGCAGGTGGTGCCGGAATCCCCGCCTTCTACACGCCGACGGCCTACGGGACCGAGCTTGCGGAAGGCAAGGTGATCGCCGAATTCGACGGCCAGCCTTATGTGCAGGAGCGTTGGCTGAAGGCGGATTTCGCCATCGTCAAGGCGCAGCTCGGCGATACCTACGGCAACCTCACCTACAACAAGGCGGGCCGCAACTTCAATCCGCTGATGTGCATGGCAGCCGCGGTCACAATCGCACAGGTTTCCCGGATCGTGCCGGCGGGTGACATCGATCCCGAGCATGTCATCACTCCCGGCATCTTCGTCAACGGGGTCGTCGAGGTCGCCGATCCGCAACAGGAAGAAGAGCTCATCCGAGCCGGAGTGGCCTACGCATGACCCTCGATACCCGCGAAGACATCAAGCTCTCCAATGCCCAGATCGCCTGGCGTGCGGCGCAGGACATCGAAGACGACGCCTACGTCAACCTCGGCATCGGCTTCCCGGAAATGGTCGCGCGCTTCCAGCCGCCGGGCCGGCAGGCGATCTTCCACACGGAAAACGGCATCCTCAACTTCGGCGAGGCACCGCCCGCCGGCGAAGAAGACTGGGACCTGATCAACGCCGGCAAGAAGGCGGTGACGCTGAAGCCGGGGGCGGCCTTCTTCCACCATGCCGACAGCTTTGCCATGGTCCGCGGCGGACATCTGGATGTGGCCATCCTCGGCGCCTATCAGGTCGCGCAGAACGGCGACCTTGCCAACTGGCGGGTCGGCTCCAAGGGCGTACCGGCCGTCGGTGGCGCCATGGATCTCGTGCATGGCGCCAAGCAGGTCTTCGTCATCACCGAACACGTCACCAAGGACGGCAAGCCGAAACTGGTCGACACATGCACCTTTCCGCTGACGGGTGTCGGCTGTATCACCCGCGTCTATACGAGCCATGCCGTGGTCGACATCAAGGACGGCCGTTTCGTTGTGCGTGAAAAGCTTGCGGCGATGACCATGGACGAACTGCAGGCCATGACCGGCGCACCGCTGCACACGGATGGTCCCGTGGCCGAGCTCACCGTGCCGACACTCTGAAGGACCCAAGTCATGACGGAAGCCTATATCTGCGACTACATCCGCACCCCCATCGGCCGCTTCGGCGGCACGCTCTCCTCGGTGCGAGCCGATGATCTTGGCGCAGTGCCGCTGAAGGTGCTGATGGAGCGCAACGCCTCTGTCGACTGGGAAGCCGTCGCCGACGTCATCTATGGCTGCGCCAATCAAGCGGGCGAGGACAATCGCAACGTCGCGCGCATGTCTCTGCTGCTCGCTGGCCTGCCCGTTTCGGTCACCGGCACGACGATCAACCGCCTCTGCGGCTCCGGCATGGATGCCGTCATCACCGCGGCGCGCGCCATCAAGGCCGGCGAGGCGGAACTGATGATCGCCGGCGGGGTGGAAAGCATGTCGCGCGCGCCCTTTGTCATGCCGAAGGCGGACACCGCCTTTTCGCGCAACGCCGAAATCTACGACACCACCATCGGCTGGCGCTTCGTCAACCCGCTGATGAAAAAGCAGTACGGCGTCGATTCCATGCCGGAGACGGGCGACCATGTGGCGATCGACTTCAAGGTCTCGCGCGAGGATCAGGACGCCTTTGCAGTGCGCAGCCAGGAGAAGGCGGCAGTCGCGCAGGCGAATGGTCGGCTGGCCAAGGAAATCACGCCGGTCAGCGTGCCGCAGCGCAAGGACGATCCTGTCATCGTGGGCGCCGACGAGCATCCCCGCGTCACGTCCATTGAGGCGCTGGCCAAGCTGAAGCCGATCAACAAGATCGAGGGCGGCACGGTGACGGCCGGCAATGCCTCCGGCGTCAACGATGGTGCGGCTGCGCTCATCATTGCCTCGGAGGCAGCGGCGAAGAAATATGGTCTCACCCCGATTGCCCGCATTCTCGGCGGCGCGACGGCCGGTGTCGAGCCGCGCATTATGGGGTTTGGTCCCGCACCGGCATCGAAGAAGCTTCTCGCGCGCCTGGGCCTCAGCCAGGAGCAGATGGACGTGATCGAGCTGAACGAAGCCTTTGCCAGCCAGGGCCTTGCCACCTTGCGGGATCTGGGCATTGCCGACGACGACGGTCGGGTGAACCGCAATGGCGGCGCCATTGCGCTCGGCCATCCGCTGGGCATGTCGGGCGCCCGGATTGCCGGTACCGCCGCTCTGGAACTGCGGGAAACGGGTGGCCGCTACGCCCTCTCCACCATGTGCATCGGCGTCGGCCAAGGCATCGCCGTGGTGCTGGAACGCGTGTGACGTCCTCTCCTGAGGCAGATCCTGCAGCGGACAGTCCTACCAGGGGCGGTGGTCTTCGGAGCCGCTCCTGGATTGACCCACGCCGAGAAAATAGCCCACCAGCAGACCGACGGTTGCCGCGGCCAGCACCAGAGAGGTGGTGGCGGCGGGGTAATCGCGGGCGGCAGCGGCCGCCATGGCAGCATCGTCCCGCAGGGCGACGGCGGTGTCCTTGATGCGTTCGCCGGCGGTCGGCTGGTATTCCGGATCCCCGGTGTAACCCATTCGCGATGGTCGTGACATGGCGCTCTCCTTTCTCCGCTAATGGATCTGCCGCACCATCGGTTCCCTTCGCGAGATCGGCGTGGCAGGGATCAGCCGGCTAATCATCTGAGTAGAACGTACGTGCATCTTCAAACATCGCCCTGCGGTCCTCGTCGCGCGTGTAGAACATGTGGCCGCCGCGATAGACCTTCAGACCGAGCCGATCCCGTGCCAGATCCGGCGGCAGGTGGTCGATGACATATCGGCTCACGCCGTAAGGCGTCAGGATGTCGCTATAGCCATGGGCGATCATGAGCTTGAAGGAGGGAATGACGGAGAGCAGGTCGCGGATGTCGGTGGAAACGCCTGCCGTTGCCCGGCTGTCTCCGCCCCGGCCGCCGTTCCATTCCCAGCGGCGGTTCACGTCCTCGTTGAGGAGTGTGTAGGTCATGGGCGTGTCAAATCCCAGGGTGTCGCGCGCGTAGTCGGCAAAAGCCGAGCCATAGGCGCGGGTATAGCCGTCGAGCACGGGATCATCGTTTCTGCCGATGCTTGCCTCGGGGTAGGCGTCAGGAAGGCTCAGGCCCGCGTCATAGGGACTGACGATGCGACCGACCCCACCGGCCTCCTTCGCATAGGCATCGCTCACAAAGCCGCGCGTGCGCTCCACGACAGCCAGCGGCAGTCCTGTAAGGCCGGCGACGTGCGAATAGAATGCCTCTGCCTCCGGTCCTGTGGGCGCGGGGCCCGCGAGCGTCGTCAGATATTCGTTCATTGCAAAGCGTTCCGCTTCGCGCAGGGCTTCCCGGTCGAAGTTGCCTCGACGTTCCATCTCGGCTGCGGCAAGGGCGGGGAACTGCAGCGCGGAGGCGAGCGGATCCTGGTCGAGACCGAACAGGAAGCGTCCCTCGATCAGCGGCGAGACCATGATGATGCCGGCGGGAACCATGTTCTGGCTGTTCTTCATGGCGACGGCGACCTTGGCGGCGCGAAAGCCGCCATAGCTTTCGCCCAGCAGGTATTTCGGCGCCGCCAGCGCGTCATTCTTCTGAACGTAAAGGGCGATGGCCTTGGCGATGCTCTCGGCATCCTGGCGCACGTTGTAATAGCGCTCGGCAGCCTCGTTGTTGGCTGCCCGGCTCCAGCCGGTTCCGATCGGATCGATCAGAACGAGATCGGTGAAGGCCAGCCAGCTCTCCGGGTTGTCCTTCAGCTCCGGTCGGGTGCCATCGCTGTTTTCTCCCTGGAAAGGCAGGATCTTCGGACCGACAAGCCCGAGATGGAGATAGGCGGAGGCAGCGCCCGGTCCGCCATTGAAGGCGAAGGTCACCGGTCGGTCCGGGGCGCGGTCTTTTGCCTTGTAGGCGGTGTAAAAGATCTTGGCGGTTTCCTTGCCGTCCTGGCCATAGAGGCTCAGGGTCCCCGCCGTGGCCGTATAGGCAAGTTCGCCTTCTCCTGTTTGCAGGACATGCTCGGTGAGCGAGTCCGCTGGCAGGAGACCGAAGATGCCGTCTTGAGACTGCTGCTGCTGCACGTCATCCCGAGGCGGTTGCTCCTGACCCAGGGCGGGCAAGGCGAGCAATGGAGTGATCAGAACGAAGCAGGACAGGATGCGGTGAAAGAACAAGACGGTCTCCCTTGTTTGGTGCAGCGAGCACCAGGATGTAGGGCGCCCCGGTGGACAACTGCACCACTCGTCGGACGGATGTTTGTCCATCCTGGTCTTCTCGCGAAGACTTGATGAGAAACGCGTAGCGTCCTGCCGCTTCTCCGGCAGTCAGCGCATGGCAGCGACTTCGTCCGCCGTCACCAGACCCTCGCCGTTCCGGTCGATCCGGTCAAAGGCGAGCCCATAACGGCCCGCAGCCTTCACCTTCTGGGCCTGCGCTCGGCCGGCCTCCGCAAGTTGATCGATGAAGACCCTGAACTCGACCGGTGTCAGGGCACCGTCCCCGGTTTTATCGGCTCGGGCAAAGGCATCCTGCTGTCCCTGCACCGGCCCTGCCAGCAGCGCCGCCGCCAAAATAAGTGTCCACCTGAATTTCATGCACTCCCCCTCTTCGACAACTCCGGGACAACTATCTCCCGAAACGCCGTCCAAGAAAAGATCCGTCAGCTCGTTCCTCGCAAAGGGCTTGGCGACGGCGCAGCAGGGGGCATCTCTGAGGTTCCGAACGACAGTGGCTGGAGGTGGATGAGCCGCGGTTGGGCGACGGCTTCGAACGCCGAGCACCGGCCGATATAGATGAGGGTGGTATCAGCCATGCGCGACAGAACTTGCGCCAGCTCGTGCTGGGTCTCCTCTTCCAGCCCTTCCAGGATGTCGTCGAGCACAAGCCAGTCGGGCTCGATCAGCAGTGCGTTGGCGATCCGCAGCCGGATCTGGTCGTCCTCGGCGAGCTTTCGATCCCAACGCTCCAGAAGATCGAGCGCAGCAGCAAGGGGCGAAAGCCTTACCTCTTCAAGCACGGCCAGAAGCCGGTCTTCCTGAAAAGCTCCCGGATCGAAGGGGTAGGCCAGCGCCTCTCTCAGGCTGGCATGAGGGAAATAGCCCTTCTGCGGCATGAACAGCATTCTCCCATCGGTCGGCGTTGCGATCTCTCCGCTTCCCCATTCCCAGGCTCCCGCCAGCGCCTGGAACAGGAAGTGGCGGTCAGCTCCTGCCTCGCCGTTGATCATCAGCCGCTCACCGCGCCGGAAGATCTCATCGGTGTCCAGCCGCAGTCCGTGATTGCGCGATGAGCCGCCCTGCGCCGCATAGAGCTTCAGCCCCCTGAGCGCGATCGTTCCATCGCCGGTCGTCGAATAGCGGATGCCTTCCCGCTGCGGCTCCTTCTCCGGGGCGGTGAGGGCGTTTCGGAAGGTCGAGACCCGCATCAACGTCGCCTTCCAGTCGGCGATCTGGCGGAAATTGTCGACGTACCAGCGCAGGGCCGCATTGACCTGGTTGAAGGCGCCGACGGCCATCATCAGTCCCCCGAAAGTCAGGTTGCCGGCAAAATAGACCGGCGCCGCGATGAGAATAGGGGCAACGGTCGATAGCCAGCCGAAGCCTGCGGAGACCCAGGTGAGGTGCGTATACCCAACGGCCAGGCGGCGGATAACATGGAGGACCGTGCTGATTGCGCCATGGATGCGCTTGCGTTCGTTCTCCTCTCCCCTCGCCAGAGTGATGGCCACCAGGTTCTCGTTGGTGCGCATCAGGGCGAAACGCAGCTCCGCCTCCTTGGCATAGCGGTCGGCATTCAGAGCGGGAAGCCGGCGTCCGACAACGTTACTGAGCAGGGACGCCAGGCCGGCATAGAGCAAGGCCGCCCAGACCATGTATCCGGGTATGGCCACTTCTTCGCCGCCAAGGCGGAAGCGGAAGGTGTCGGAAATCACCCACAACACGCCGACAAAGCTGGCCAGCAGGATGGTAGAGTTGACCAGGCCGATCGCCAGCGATGTCGTCAACTCCGAGAGGTTGCGCGCGTCCTCGTGCAGGCGTTGGTCCGGATTGACACCGATGGCGCCGAGATGGGCCAGCTTGAGCGCGCGTCTGGGTTTGAGCCAGAGGTTGATCAGGTCGCGGGTCAGTCCCTCGCGCATGAACAGGGCCGTGATCTGGTTGAGCCAAGCCTGGACGACGTTGAGCACAAGAAGCGAGCCTGCGAGAACCGCGAAAACCTGCAGCTGCTGGACGAAGACGTCCAGGTCACGGCGTTCCAGGGCATTGAAGAAGGGGACGTTCCATTGGTTCAGGCGGTATTGCGCGTAGACCGTGGCAAGAATGACAGCGAGCAGCGCCACCGTATAGGTCAGGACGCGGTTTCGCACGCCGGATTGCCAGAAGGCGCCCAGCATCATGGCCATCTGCCGGGAGAAGGGGAGGGAAAACTCGCGAACCTCCTCGTTGGAGGCCCATATGGTGTCCTGATGCATCTCCCGATAAACCCCGACGGACTGGCCAACTGCGCATCATCTTGATATCCCACCACTGCTCAAGAAACGATGAAGCAGATCAAAGTCGCATCGCCCCGACTGTGCGCCGACCTGCTCCAACCGTGCCAACTTGTCCCGACCAATGCGGAGGCGATCAGGATCGACAGCATGCCGAAGAAGCAGAAACGTTTGAAGGATCGTGAGCGGCCGTCAAAAGAGGCTGAGCTGTCGCGGCTGGCAAAGCTGGAGAAGGCGTGGATCAAAGCGAGCACCGGAGAGCGGCTGCTGTTTCTGCAGACGGTTGCGGCCCAGGACGTCGAGGTATGGTCCGCCATCAATCCCGACAGGCAGCAGCTGATCGCCGACGGCCGCTATCTGTTTCCGTCGACGGTAACGCGGATCGAGCGGATCATGACGAAGCGGAGCGTTCGGCCCGACGGGGTTGCGTCCGAGATCGGGTATCCAGGTGAGGGAAAAGCACTGGTTCGGGCGCTGGCAAAGGGCGCAAGCCTGCGCCTGTCGATGGTGAAGGCGCTTGATGCGTGGCTTAAAAGGCAGGAGCGCGGCGACCAGTAACGTCGCCTCGAGTGAGCAATGGGCACAGTTGCATCCCTATTACATCTTGTTGCGCTTTCGCCTGCATTCCGTCTTTCATCTTGAAATCCTTGGCAGGAGAAACAGATAGATCACCGTTGTCTGCTTGTCAGGGAACGCGACGGGTGAGTGTCGATTGGTTGAAAGCAAAGAGGCCGCAGCATCATGAAAGTTCTGGTCCTGGAAGACGACGTGCTTCTAGCTATGGACGTTGAAGATCACCTGACTGAGCAGGGCGTGGGCGTGGTTGGGCCATACGGCCGGATACCCCAGGCCCTTGAGGCTGTGGAGCGCGTGCACCTGGATGGCGCCATTCTGGATCTGAACCTGAACGGTGAACTGTCCTTTCCAGTGATTGAGGCGCTGAAGGCCAAAGGCGTTCCGCTCATCGTATGCAGCGGTTACGCCGAACTACCGGAGCTGAAGTCGAAGCTTGCCGGCTTGCCTCTTCTTCCCAAGCCCTGGAACCCTCAGAAGCTCGCTAACCTGATGGACGAGCATTTTCCCGTAAAGCCGGAGCAGGGTGCTCGCAACGCGTAGCCTGGGGCGTTAATCGGCGGCTGCGAGTGGAAAGCTGATGTCGCAGAGCAGTCCCGTAGGATTGTAGCGGAGCGTCACGTCGCCTTCCAGCTCATAGCGGATACTGCGATCTATGAGCGTCGCGCCGAAGCCATGGCTTTCGGGCACGCGCACAGCGGGGCCATCAACTTCCTGCCAGCGTATAGCCACCCTATTTGCGGCACTCCGGTCCCAAGAGATCTTCACCACACCATGATCGTTTGAAAGCGCTCCATGCTTCACGGCGTTGGTGGCAAGCTCGTTGAGGACCATGCTCAGCGCAAGCGCTGCCTTGGGCGATAGCAGCGTGAGTGCCCCCGGCTCCAGTATAATGCGCGTGCCGTTACGATCCTGAGGTGCGATCGTTCGCTTGACCACTTGAAGGAGCTCCGCCTCACTCCAGTTCGTTTCAAACAGAAGAGCGTGAGCATCGGCCATTGCCCGCAATCTTCCCAGCAGGTTGTCGACATAGTCATCGACAGTGTCGCTGGTCTTGACGGTCCTGCGCACCAGCGACATGACCACCGCCATCGTGTTCTTGACCCGGTGACTTAGTTCCCGGACCAGGAGCTCCTTCTGGCTTTCAGCCCTTTGGCGCTCCACCCTTTCACGAGCCTCCGCCAGAGCGCGCTCGACTGCCGCCGGCAGTCGGATCAGCCGTTGCTTCAGCACGTAGTCCGTCGCCCCGCACCGAAACGAGTCAATCGCTACTTCTTCTCCCAGGACACCGGAGACGAAGATGAAGGGCACGTGTGGGACGGCCTCCCGGGCCATCTCCAGCGCGCTCATCCCGTCGAAGTCCGGCAGCGAGAAATCCGACAGAATGACATCGAAGTCAGCTGCCGCGAGTGCCTCTGCGTATTCTCGCCGATTCGTCGCATGATGAAGCACGGGCTGGGGGCTGATCGTCTCCAGCTGCTCACGGATCAACTCCGCGTCAAGACTACTGTCCTCAAGCATGAGGATGCGCGGTGGGCGCGGGGCCCTAGCTTGCGGCATTGTGCCGATATCCAGGTGGGGGTTCGTTCAAGAGCGCCCAGAAGACGCCAAGATCTTGAATCGCCTTGAAGAATTCGTTGAATTCGACAGGCTTGACGACAAAGGCGTTGACCCCGAGCTCGTAGCTACGCACGAGATCCTGTTCCTCGCGGGAGGAAGTCAACATGACGATCGGGATATGACGCAGCTTGGGGTCCTGCTTTACGCGCTCAAGGACCTCCAGGCCGTCGACCTTTGGAAGCTTCAGGTCCAGCAGGACTACGGTCGGGTCGCCCGCGTCCCGTTCGGCGTACTGGCCGGTCGAGAAGAGATAGTCCACTGCCTCTGCGCCGTCGCGTGCAATGACGATGTCATTGGCAAGCTGACATTTCTCCAAAGCGGCCAGCGTCAGTTCCAGATCGCGGGGACTATCCTCCACGAGCAATATCGGTCGCAGTTCAGGCAAGCGCGCGGCCTTTCTTCTCAGCTGTTGGCAGGGCGAAGGTAAAGGTTGCGCCCCTACCTTTTTCGCCGGTTGCCTTTACGGTTCCGTTGTGGCGTTCAACGATACGGCGAACGAGCGCAAGACCAATTCCTGTTCCGTCAAAGTCTTCGGCGCGCTGCAAACGCTGGAACACCCCAAAAAGTTTCGCTACGTAGGCCATATCGAAGCCGACGCCATTGTCCGAGATCGAATAGACGGTCAAGTCGTCCGCTGTCGAACCTTCAAGAGAAATGATCGCCGGCTCCCGATCACGCGTGTATTTCACGGCATTGTCGATCAGATTGTACCAGACTTGGCGCAGCAGTGTGGCGTCGCCCCAGGCGACAGGAAGGCGGTTTAGCTTCCATTCCACCTGTCGATCCGGCCGGCTCAGCATGACGCTCTTGATGACCTCCTCGACGAGCTTGTTCATATCGACCTTCTTCGCCGCTAACGATGCTCGTCCAAGCTGCGAGAAGTTCAAGAGATCGTCCACGAGGCGGCCCGCGGCCAACGCGGATTCCGAAATATTTCGCAGGTAATGCTGAGATTTAGCGTCGAGCGCAGTTTCTCGCTCCCGCAGCAGTTGTGCAAATCCAACAATATGGCGGAAGGGCGCACGCAGGTCGTGCGATACCGAATAGGAGAAGGCCTCCAGTTCCTTATTCGATCGGCGGAGCTCATTTGTCAGCTCGGCCAGTTCCTCCGCCTTGCGCAGGACAATGCCGACGATGGCAAGACGCAGATCGCGCGCTGCAGAGAGCTCAGATTCGGTCCATGGTATCGCCTGCTCATGAACCTGTTCACGCCAGGCCTCAAACGAGTTGCGCGGGTGAATTCGCCCTTCTTCCATTACGAGTTTATGCGGATTGCCGCCCCATTTCACCGTACTGACCAGTTCCTGTCGGAACCAGATGAGCCAGCTTGGGTAAAGCTCGGAAATGCGCACCGCCAAGACACCGCTTGCACATGCGGAGAATGCTGATGCCTGTGGCATTTCCGTCGCGAGGGAATGGCTGGCGTAGAGGTCAGCATCGCCTCGTTCTTTCTCGAGCCATTTGACGATGGTTCGGACGTGATCCTCGCCCGGACACTTGCCGACGGTCAGATAGTCGGTTTCCGTAATGATGGCCGCGCCATCGGCACGAACCTGAGCCAGCAGGTCGTCTCCTGCGCGTATCAGCTCCTCCGGCCAGCTTGTGCCGGACGACATCGAGGTGAGAAGGCGTGATGTAATCCGCCCGAGTTGAACGCGGCTGGCGGAGGCCACTTCACGCTGCTGTGCCGCGATGCGCATGGCAAGCGACTGGACGATGAGGTCGCAGATATCGCGCGTGACAATACTCACGTAGTGCGGCGCGGCGCTATGGCACGAAACCAGCCCCCAGAGCCGCCCTTCGATCATGATCGACACGGACATCGACGCGGCTGTCCCCATGTTGCGCATGTACTCAAGGTGGACGGGCGACACGCTGCGAAGCTGGGCAAAGCTCAAGTCCAGCGGCGCCTGTGTCTGAGGGTCGGCGGCTGGCACGATCGGAACAGCGTCATAAGTGGCATTGGGAATGATGCGGACCCGGTTGGTCGCATAAAGCGCCCGTGCCTGTGCCGGGATGTCGGAGGCTGGGAAGCGCAGATCGAGGTAGGAGGGCAAAGCGCCATTGCCGGCTTCCGCAACCACCTGCCCATTCCAATCCTCATCGAACCGATAGACGAGTGCGCGATCAAATCCGGTCAGCTTCTGGAGGAACCGGGCAGTCGCCTGCAGGGAAGATTCGATATCCACCTGATTCGTCAACGTCTGCACGAAGCTGCGAAGACTTGTGAATGTCTCCGATGCGCTTTGTGGCTCCTCCCGTTCGACTTCGACAATGATGGAGCGGTCTGAGCGATGAGCGACGGCGGTGAGACAATGCTCAGCTATCGAGATCTGAAGGGTCGGTTCCGGAGTCGGATGCCACCGGGAAATGGAATCAACCAAGCTGGCAAGGGCACCCCGCGGGCGTGCGCCGACCATGACGTCATCGCCGAGATGATCGCTTGTGTTGGTGCTTGCCTGAACGACGACCAAGTCCGTGGCACGCATCACGAAGAGCGCGCCATGTGGCTGGATCGCGCCCGGGATGTGGATCGGCTCGCGTTCACAGGCTTCAAGATCCGGTGTGGCGATATCTACGATTACTGTTCCTCCGCCCACCTTCCGATGGGTCGAACGTGTGTTGCGACAAAGGCGCCGGGTATCAGTCGCCAACGAGCGGGCCGCAGGATAACCATCGGACACACGATGTAAACACGCCTTCGGCTGCTCCGACTGGGTAGCTTAGCGCTCAGGCGAACTTCTGGGTGATGAAAAAGCCCATGACAGCTGCAAAGGACGTCAAGATTGTCCCCCAGGACATGTCAACAACCGTCATGATGATCGGCCAATTCTTCAGAGTCGCGAGATTGGTCATGTCATAAGTGCCGTACGCGATAAACCCGAGGATCGCGCCGGCGATCGCGGCTTGGCTCCAGCCACCGCCATTGAGGGCCGGCATCACTGCGAAATACACAACGCCCGCCACGTAGACGAGATAGAAGACTGCCGCCGCTACGAAATTCGGCTGATCCAGCATCATATTGCCGATCCAGCCGCGATAATAGGTTGTCGCTACCTTTCCGAGCCACAGGGCATCGATTCCGAGGAACACGATGGCGGTGGACACATATGCTACCACGGGCGTCAGCATTGTTGTTTCCTCATCGACAATCGGTCAGATCTTTAGAATCGGCTGGATCATGCGGACAATCCAACTCGTGAACCTCAGTGGCGCTTCGGTGACTGCCAGGCAAATGCAGTCTTCGCCTTCAGACGCGGTCGGCGTGTGCAGAAGATCGTCATCCGCTTCTTCTATGTCCCCACGCGCAAAGACGGTTTCTCCGTCACGAAAGCTGCCCGACAAAACCAGCGTCAGCTCGCGCCCGCTGTGCGTGTGCTCCGGCACGGGCTTGCCGGCGGGAATTCTCAAAAGACGGACTTGCGTCGAGGGGTCCTCGGTCGCAATTCGAATGTGATAGGCGCCGCGGCCCAATGCGCGCCACTTAAGACCCTCGACGTCGCTTCCCAAATAGGAGCGAAGTGGTTCAGGAATGACGGCAGCTGGCCGGCGTTCGCTCCGTGGCTGAGGCTTGCTTTCAAGCGGGGGTGCATTACCGACCTCAATACGGGCCCGCATCCGTTGCCACGACTCATCGTCTGAAACCGGCTCGACTGAGATCTTGTCGAGAAGAGCTCCGGCTGCGCCCTCCATCGCGTCAAGCTGGCGACGGCAGGCAGGGCACAAAGCCAGATGCGTGGCAACTGCAAGGCTCCAACCCTCCGACAGGGTGCCGGCTGCATAATCCAGCAACAGCTCGTCGCTGATGTGGTGATGAACACTCATCGCCGACCCTCCAAGGCATCGCGCAGCTTGGAAAACG
Organism: Rhizobium sp. PK7-22; assembly: GCF_056530405.1. Classification (NCBI taxonomy): domain Bacteria; kingdom Pseudomonadati; phylum Pseudomonadota; class Alphaproteobacteria; order Hyphomicrobiales; family Rhizobiaceae; genus Rhizobium; species Rhizobium sp. PK7-22. The sequence continues at coordinate 125,112 of NZ_CP096514.1, read as the reverse complement.
CCAGCCGTATACGGGATTTCACCGTTCCGAGCGGCAGTCCCATCTGTTCGGCAATCGCGGAATGCGGCTTGTCTTCAAAGAAGGCCATCTTCAGCACATCCTGCTGCTCCGGTGGCAGTGTCGCCAGCGCGTTTTGAAGCAGCTTGGCTTCTTGCGTCTTTTCCAGTTCCCAGTCGGCCTGAGGTGCTTCCTCGGGCATCAATGCCTGGTCGTCAAGATCGAGAGCCGGGCGTTTGCGGCGATAGGCGTCTATGCGAATATTTCTTGCGATCGTGAAGATCCAGGCCGACGCATTACCGCGATCCGGATCGAACTGAGCCGCCTTGGTCCAAACCGAAGTCATCGTTTCCTGCATCAGTTCTTCTGCCGCCTGCCTGTCTTTCGTCTTCATCGCCATGAAAGCGCGAACCTTTGGCGCATAGAACCGGAACAAGGCTTCAAACGCTTTGACATTGCGGTGTTCTCCCACAGTCACGAGCAGGCGCGCCAACTCCGCGGGATCAACATCGCCGCCCTTGAGCTTGGGGGAATTGGATTGCGTCATGCCGATGTCACGCCTTAGGGATCGCCGCCGAAAGATGGCGAGCGTCTCGTTCTGGCATGTCTCCGACCCAATGTGAATGCTCAAGCTCATGGTCGCCTTTACGGCAGCCTTTCTGCTCCGGATCATTGGAAATTGTCTGCCGCAGAAAAAAATGCTCTCAGCAATCCGGCTACGCAGTGTAGCCGTAGATCGCAACACGACAGCAGAGAATTTGCGGGACATGGGGCAGAACAGCTTGGCCGACACGGCAGGAAAGCGCATCGCGGTTATCGGGGCTGGTATCAGCGGGCTTTCCGCCGCATGGCTGATGGCAAAGAGCCATGACGTCACTCTCTATGAAGCTGCAGGCCGACTGGGGGGGCACGCCAATACGGTGACGGTGCCCGCCGGGGAGGGCACGGTCAGCGTCGATACCGGCTTCATAGTCTACAACGAGCTCAACTATCCCAATCTTGTGGCGCTCTTCCAGCACCTGAATGTGCCGACAGCCGCTTCAGACATGTCGTTTGCCGCTTCGCTCGACGGCGGTGCCTTCGAATATTCGGGTACCGGCATCAGTGGCCTTCTCGGCCAGCGTAGCAATGTGGCCCGACCGCGGTTCTGGCGCATGATGTCGGACATCCTGAGTTTCTACAAAAAATCCCCGGAACTGCTCGCCGATCCGGCATTGGACGGCATCTCCCTCGGGGACTTTCTCGATCGTGGCGGCTATTCTCAGGCGTTTGTCAGCGATCATCTTCTTCCGATGGGAGCTGCAATCTGGTCGACCTCTTCCGGAGAGATGCGATCCTATCCGCTCAAGGCCTTCCTTCGCTTTTTCCTCAATCATGGACTGACCTCGGTGTCGGGAAGACCGAAATGGCGGACGGTCCAGGGGGGGAGCCGAGAATACGTGAAACGCCTCGAGAATGATTATGCAGGCACCATCCGGTTTAACAGCGCAGTCGTGGAATTGAAGCGCGACGGTGACCAGGTGGTCGTCGTCGATGCCGTTGGCGGCAACGAGCGGTTCGACGATGTGGTCGTTGCCACCCATGCGGACGACGCCCTTGCCATGCTGGTCGATGCTGACGATCTCGAGCGGCAGACCCTGGGGGCATTCCGCTATACGTCCAATACGGCTGTCCTGCACAGTGACCCGCGCCTGATGCCGAAGCGCCGGGCTGTCTGGTCGAGCTGGAACTACATCAGCGACAGAAAGGGGTCCGACAGCCTTCTCTGCGTGACCTACTGGATGAACCGGCTCCAGAATATCGATCCGCAGTATCCGCTGTTCGTGACGCTCAACCCTTGTCGTCAGATCCATCCGGATGCCATTCTCGGGACGTTCGACTATTCTCATCCACTTTTCGACGAGGCTGCGCTGCAGGCCCAGAGGCAGATCTGGGATCTTCAGGGTCGGCGGAATATCTGGTTCTGCGGCGCCCATTTTGGAAGCGGCTTCCACGAAGACGGGTTGCAGGCGGGCCTCGCCGTGGCGGAAGCGCTGACCGGGACACGCCGCCCGTGGCAGGTCGCCAATCAATCGGGCCGCATCTTCGCCCCGACCATGCTCGAGGCCGCCGAATGACGGAAGCTTCGGCGTTCTACCGGGGGGATGTCGTGCATCGGCGGCTCCGGCCGGCGTCGCACAAGATGCGATACCGGGTGTTTTCACTGTTGCTGGATCTCGATGAGCTCGAAGGACTGGACCGCCGACTTAGGCTGTTTGGTCACAACCGCGCAGCTGCCGTCAGCTTCCGGGATGCCGACCACGGAACCGGAGAGACGGGAACGCTTCGCAAATGGGTGGAAGATCACCTGGAGAGTGCCGGGGTCGGATGCGACGACATCCGTATCCGCATCCTTTGCTATCCGCGCATCTTCGGCTACGTTTTCAATCCGATTACCGTCTACTTCTGTGAAACGGGCCATGGGCGTCTGCTCGCAGTCCTTTACGAGGTCTGCAACACCTTCCACGAGCGCCATACCTATGTCATCCCCGTTCGCGATGGTGGGCAGCGCACGGTGAGGCATTCCTGCCAGAAGGAGATGTATGTCTCCCCTTTCGTTCCCATGGACTGCACCTATCACTTTCGCATCGGCCGCCCGGCAGAGGCCGTGATGATCGCGATCAACGAGAGCGACGAGGCAGGCCCGCTCCTCTACGCCAGCTTCGTCGGTGTACGCCGTCCCCTGACAGACTCGACGCTGCTGAAGGCGCTGGTCGCACTGCCGCTGATGACGCTCAAGATCATGGCTGGCATCCATTGGGAGGCGCTGAAGCTCTGGCTCAAGGGTGTGCCCGTCCACCGGCACAAGCCGAGCCTGCAGCGCAGGGCAAGTTCACTTGTTCCGGTCAATGAGTAAGCAGATGAGTCACGTTCCCGAAAGCCGCGTTTCCTTTGCCTCGAGATCAATGCCCATGTGGCAGAAGTCCCTTTGCCGCTGGGCAGAACGAATTGCCGTCGGGCACCTGACGGTGCGTTTTCCCGACGGGCAGGAGCGGCGCTTCTTCGGTGACGAGCGCGGCCCGACAGCGACGATCCAGTTGAACAATGCAAAGCCGGTGCGGCGGCTGCTCAGCGGTGGTGCGCTCGGGTTCTCGCGGGCCTACCTGGACGGCGATTGGGAGACGCCCGACCTGGGTGCGGTTCTGGAGCTGGTGGTTGCCAATGACCATGTCTGGCGGCCGGTCACGCTGGCGGGCCCGCTCAGGGCTGCCGTCGCCTTCCTCCAGCACCGGCTGCGCCGCAATTCGCGCGCCGGCAGCCGCCGCAACATCGCCTTCCACTACGACCTCGGCAATGAATTCTACCGGTTGTGGCTGGATGAGACCATGACCTATTCGTCGGCAATCTATACCCAGCCCGACATGACGCTTGCGGATGCGCAGCGGGAAAAATACCGGCGGATCCTGAGGGCCCTCAATATCGGGCCTGAGGATCATGTCCTGGAAATCGGCTGCGGCTGGGGCGGATTTGCCGAAATCGCCATCCAGGAGACCGGCTGCCGGGTCACCGGCCTCACGCTGTCGCGCGAGCAGGCAGCTTTTGCACGGGCGCGGCTGCAGCGGGAGGGGCTAGCCGACCGAGCCGATATCCGGCTGCAGGATTACCGCGACTGCGGCGGTTCGTTCGACAAGATCGTCTCGATCGAAATGTTCGAGGCCGTGGGCGAAGAAAACTGGCCTACCTATTTCGAGCGGGTGCGTGCGCTGCTGGCGCTAGGCGGCGAAGCTCTGGTCCAGACGATCACGATCGCCGAGGATCGCTTTGCGAGCTATCGGCGCAATGCCGACTTCATCCAGACCTACATCTTTCCGGGCGGCATGCTGCCATCGGTCACCGCCTTCTATGAACAGGCGACGGCGGCCAGGCTCTCTGTTCAAGACGAGTTTCGATTCGGAGAGGATTACGCCCGGACGCTTCTGGCATGGGACCGTGATTTCCGCGTCAACTGGCCTTCGATCGCCAAGTTCGGGTTCGATCAGCGGTTCTTCCGGATGTGGCATTACTACCTGCACTACTGTGCGGTGGGTTTCCGCACCGGCCGGATCGACGTGGTGCAGTTCAAGCTTTCGAAGCTCTGAACCTAAACGATCAGCGGCGCAGCATCTTGCGCGTGATCATGAACAGCAGCGGTCGCGGCAGGGCGTTCAGGAACTTGATGGCGACGGCCATCTTCCAGGGGAAGATAATCTCGAAGCGGCCGCTCTTAAGACCGTTCACAATCGATTCTGCCGCTTCGTCGACGCCGATCAGGAACGGCATCGGGAAATCGTTCTTCTGGGTCAGTGGCGTCTCGACAAAACCGGGGTTGACGACGGTCAAGCGCACACCTTCCTTCTCAAGCTCCGGGTATAGGCCCTCGCAGAGATTGATCAGGGCTGCCTTCGTCGCTCCATAGAAGGAGCCTCCCGGCAGTCCGACATATCCGGCCACGGAGGCGACGACCGCGATATGTCCGGCGCGGCGCGCGATCATTTTCGGGATGATAGCATCAAGGCAGTATCCGGTGCCGATGACGTTGAGGCTCATGACCTCGGCAAGGTCCTTGCCGTTGAAGCGGGTGGCGCTGTCGCGTTTGTAGCTGCCGGCGGAGAAAAGGGCGAGGTCGAGCGGCCCGAGCTTGTTTTCGATCTCGGCCGTTGTCGCGGCCACGGCATCCTGCTGTGTCACGTCGAGTGGAAAGGAATGAATAAGGCCCGGCCGAAGTGCCTCCAGTTCAGCAAGCTTGTCGGTGCTGCGGGCACTTGCGGCTACCCGCCATCCCTCGTCGGCCAGTCTGAGAGCAACAGCCCGGCCGATACCAGAGCTTGCGCCCGTGATCCAAGCGATCTTGCTTGTGCTGGAGGGAGAGGTGTCTGGGGAAGCCATGCTTATGTCTCCGGTCGTCATACGTTCACTTACGCAGCGATCACGGAGATGGTTCTGTCAGCTCATGTTTTTCGCGAGATCGGCTCTGAAGGAGATGCTCTCAGTCGTGGCGCGTCGGCTTGACGTCATCGCGTACGGCCTCGTCATGATACCAGCAACTGTCGAAGGCGAGGTCCGAAAACCTCGTCGCGTCATTGCCTTGCTCGCTCAGGGGGGTGCGCTTTGCCACCCGATTGATCGGGAACTGATAGATCTTCGCTGTTACACGCTCGAAACCTGCAGTCATGGCGCTGTTCCTCGTGGCGGTCCTGACATCAGTCCATTAGCACATATTTTGCGCAATTGCACTCATATTCATCATGAGCTGCAATGATCGGCATCAGTCGCCGTTTCTGTTGTCCACTTCGTCCAACGGGCGCGATGGCTGACAGTTCCATGGCCAAGCACTCGCCCACGATAACGAGACGAGAAGAATCAGGGAAAATCGTCAAATGTGTTGTGCTTCAGTGCCTCCTAACATGCCGCATTTTTGACCTGTCAGTCATTTGGTCGCGAATTGGCACGCCGTATGCATCATCTCGTTCATCCGGCGACTGCCAAGCCCTTCGAGAGTTCTCGGAAAGCGGGTGGCGCCACGAACGCAGCATGGTTTGAGAGAGAGTAAGATGACCAAATACAAGCTCGAATACATTTGGCTTGACGGCTACACCCCGGTCGCCAACCTGCGCGGCAAGACGCAGGTCAAGGAGTTCGACACGTTTCCGACGCTCGAGCAGCTGCCGCTCTGGGGCTTCGACGGCTCCTCGACGATGCAGGCCGAAGGTCACTCGTCGGACTGCGTGCTGAAGCCGGTTGCGATCTATCCCGATCCTGCTCGCACCAACGGTGCGCTGGTGATGTGCGAAGTCATGATGCCGGATGGCGTCACGCCGCACGCCTCCAACAGCCGCGCCACCATTCTGGACGACGAAGACGCCTGGTTCGGCTTCGAGCAGGAATACTTCTTCTACGAAAACGGCCGTCCGCTCGGCTTCCCGGAGCAGGGCTATCCCGCTCCGCAGGGTCCTTACTACACCGGCGTCGGCTACAAGAACGTCGGCTCGATCGCCCGCGAAATCGTCGAAGAGCACCTCGACCTCTGCCTCGAGGCCGGCATCAACCACGAAGGCATCAACGCCGAAGTGGCCAAGGGCCAATGGGAATTCCAGGTGTTCGGCAAGGGCTCCAAGCGCGCCGCCGACCAGATCTGGATCGCCCGCTACCTGCTGCTGCGTCTCTGCGAGAAGTACGGCATCGACGTCGAATTCCATTGCAAGCCGCTCGGCGACACCGACTGGAACGGCTCGGGCATGCACTGCAACTTCTCCACGAAGTTCATGCGCGAAATCGGCGGCAAGGACTACTTCGAGGCCCTGATGGCTGCCTTCGGCAAGAACTGGCAGGATCACATCGACGTCTACGGCCCGGACAACCACCTGCGCCTGACCGGCAAGCACGAGACGGCGCCGTGGAACAAGTTCTCCTACGGCATTGCCGACCGCGGCGCGTCGATCCGCGTTCCGCACTCCTTCGTCAACAATGGCTACAAGGGCTATCTCGAGGATCGCCGCCCCAACAGCCAAGGCTGCCCCTACCAGATCGCGTCCGTCGTCCTGAAGACGATCGCCGAAGTGCCGACGGCCGACTACGCCCGCAGCGCCGCCTGATAAATGAGATGGCGCCGGAAAATTCTGGCGCCATCTTTCTGCCCGGCCGGGTCCCGGTCCGCAGCGGCCCTTCGTGCCGACAAGCCGCGAAGACGCCAATTTCTCCCCAAAAGTCTGGACATCGCCAGCACGCCGCACGTATGGCTGGACCTATCGCGATGACATCCACGGGAGACCCAATCCATGACCAATCCGCTCTTCAGCCTCGCCGGCCGCACCGCCCTCGTCACAGGCTCCTCGCGTGGGCTTGGCCTCGCGATCGCCAGGGGTCTTGCCGAAGCGGGCGCCGCGATCGTGCTGAACGGCGTGAATGCGGAGCGGCTGGAAGAAACTGCTGCAGCGCTCAGGGCTGAAGGGTTCTCCGTCAGCAGTGCCGCCTTCGACGTGACCGACGAGGCGGCCGTCGTTGCCACCTTCGAGCGCTTCGATGCGGAGGGCGTGGCGATCGACATTCTCGTCAACAACGCCGGGATCCAGTACCGCAAGCCGATCGTCGAACTGGACCTCGCCAACTGGAGCCGCGTCATCGACACCAATCTGACCAGTGCCTTCCTGGTCTCGCGCGAGGCGGCCAAGCGCATGCTGCCGCGCAAGCACGGGAAGGTCGTCAACATCGGGTCACTGATGAGCGGTCTCGGCCGCGCGACGGTTGCGCCCTATACGGCGGCCAAGGGCGGCATCAAGACGCTGACGCAGGCGATGGCCGCGGAATGGGCCGAGCACGGCATCCAGGCGAATGCCATCGGACCCGGCTACATGCTCACCGACATGAACCAGGCGCTGATCGACAATCCGGAGTTCGACAGCTGGGTAAAGGGCCGGACGCCATCGCGGCGGTGGGGCCGGCCGGACGAACTGATCGGCGCCGCCGTCTTCCTCGCCTCGGATGCGTCCAACTACGTCAACGGCCAGATCATCTATGTCGACGGCGGCATGAGCGCGGTGATCTAAGTCGGCCATCTGCAACAAAAAAGGGGACCGTATCGGCCCCCTTTTTTTGTTCAGTGGTTGTGGCGTGGCGGCGACTTGGTGGCGATCTGGCGGAAGTCTGCCGCGCCCTCCAGGACGGCGCCGTCCGACAGCTGCGTTACCGATTGACGGTAGATCCGCTGCCAGGGCGTGGCGTCCGCGGGCACCGGCGGTATGCCGTCGGCGCGGCGTCGCTCGATCTCCTCGGGCTCCACTAGCATGTCGCAGCGGCCCTCGTTGAGGTCGATGCGGATGATGTCGCCCGTCCGCAGCCAAGCAAGCCCGCCACCGGCGGCGCTTTCTGGCGAAGCATTGAGGATCGACGGGCTGTCGGCGGTCCCCGACTGGCGGCCGTCGCCAATCGTCGGCAGGCTCATGATGCCGCGCTTCAGCAGGTGATCCGGTGGCTGCATGTTGACGACCTCGGCCGAACCCGGCCAGCCGAGCGGCCCGGCGCCGCGGATCACCAGGATGGTGTCCTCGTCGATGTCGAGAGCCGGATCGTTGATGCGGTGATGGTAGTCTTCCGAGCCGTCGAAGACGACGGCCTTGCCGTCGAAGATGCCTTCGCGGCCCGGCTCCTGAAGATAGCGGCCGCGGAAGGCCTCCGAGATCACGCTGGTCTTCATGATGGCGAAGTCGAAGAGATTTCCCTTCAGCACCAGGAAGCCGGCCTTGTCTCGCAAGGGCTGGTCGAACGGGAAGATGACCTCGCGGTCCGTCGCTTCGCGCCCCACGAGATTTTCCGCCATGGATTTGCCCGTGACGGTGCGGCAGCTGCCATCCAGCTTGCCGGCCTGCAGCAGCTCGCACATGATGGCCGGCGTGCCGCCGGCACGGTGATAACGTTCGCCGAGATATTTGCCGGCCGGCTGGACATTGGCGAGCAGCGGGATGTCAAAGCCGTGAACCTGCCAGTCCTCCGGATAGAGCTCGACGCCAGCATGCTTTGCCATGGCGGCGAGATGCGGCTGGGCATTGGTGGAGCCGCCGATCGCCGAGTTGACGCGGATGGCGTTCAGGAAGGCGGCACGGTCGAGAATGTCGGAGGGTTTGAGGTCTTCCCAGACGATCTCGACGGCCCGCTTGCCGGTGCGATAGGCCATCTGGCCGCGCTCGCGGTAGGGGGCAGGGATGGCTCCGCATCCGGTGAGCGACATACCGAGCGCTTCCGCCAGGGCGTTCATGGTCGAAGCGGTGCCCATGGTGTTGCAGTGGCCGACGGAGGGGGCGGAATCGAGTGCCGCCTGAAGGAATTCCTCGCGGTCGATCTCGCCGGCTGCGAACTTGCGCCGCATCCGCCAGATCACCGTACCCGACCCCGCGAGATCACCTTCGTGCCAGCCGTCGAGCATGGGGCCGCCGGACAGGACGATCGCCGGGATGTCGACCGTGGAGGCTGCCATCAGGGCAGAGGGTGTCGTCTTGTCGCAGCCCGTCGTCAACACGACGCCATCGAGCGGGTAGCCGTAGAGCACTTCGACGAGGCTCAGGTAGGCGAGGTTACGGTCGAGCGCCGCTGTCGGCCGCTTGCAGTTCTCGAACATCGGATGGGTCGGGAATTCGATCGGAATGCCGCCGGCGTCGCGAATGCCGTCCCGGACGCGTTTGACGAGTTCGACGTGCACCCGGTTGCAGGGCGTCAGGTCGCTGCCGCTCTGGGCGATCCCGATGATCGGCTTGCCGGAGCGCAGTTCCTCCGGAGTCACGCCGTAGTTCATGAAGCGCTCCAGATAGAGCGCCGTCATGTCGATGTGGTCGGGATTGTCGAACCAGTCCTGCGACCGCAGGCGGCGTGTCGGTGTCTTCTCAGCACTCATGATGTCTTGCCTGTCCTCGGGTTGAGCTTTTCCAGGTGCAGCAGAAGGCCGCTGTGGTCCCTCTCGCCGCCGCCCTGGTCCACGAAATCGCGAAATTCCTGACGGACCTCTCGGGTCAGCGGCAGCGTCAGCGACAGTTCCTCCGCCATGGCCATCACGGCGTCAAGGTCCTTCAGCTGGTTGGCGGAGGCGCCGCCCGGCACGAAATTGCGCTCGACCATGCGGGCACCGTGCAGATCCAGGATGCGGCTTTCGGCAAAGCCGCCGCGGATGGCGTCCCGGAAGGCGGCGCGCGATGCGCCACCGGCCTCCACGAGGATCATGGCTTCGGCGACCGCGCCGATGGTGACGGCGACGATCTGCTGGTTGGCGAGCTTGCAGATCTGCCCGGCACCGCTTGGCCCCACGTGGGTGACGCGACCCAGGGCGGCGAAAACGTCCTTCAGTTCGTCAACGTCGGCCGCGTCGCCGCCTGCCATGATCGCCAGCGTGCCGGCAGAAGCGCCGGCCGTGCCGCCGGAGACGGGCGCATCCAGATTGCGGATGCCGCGGTCGGCAAGTTTCGCAGCATTCTCGCGGGCGATCGGTGGCGCGATCGAGCTGCAGTCCACGACGATGGTGCCTTTCGCCATGGCATCGGCGACGCCCTTGTCGAAGAGGACATCGGCGACAGCTGCGCCATTGGTCAGCATGGTGAAGACGACATCTGCACCGGCTACGGCCTCGACCGGCGATTGCGCCTGGCTTGCGCCGTCGATGACAAGCGGTGCGGCCTTTGCCGGATCACGGTTCCAGACCGTCACCGGGTAGCCGGCCTTCAGCAGACAGCGCACCATGGGCGCGCCCATCAGTCCGGTGCCGAGGAAGGCGATCTGCTTCTTCTGCGGGTTACTCATGCAAGCTTGCCTCCGAGCTCGTCGTCGATGTGGACGCGAATGATCTCATCGAACGATGTTTCGGCCGTGAAGCCAAGCTCCGTTGCGCGCTTTGCCTCAAATCCGGGTGCCCAGCCGGCGACCATCTTCATGATCATTTCATCCGGCTCGCGGCGGATGAGGGCGACGGCCTTGTCCCCGGCGACGCGGCGCAAGGCCTCGATCTGTTCTCCGACGGTGGCGCTGAGGCCCGGCATCGACAGGTTGCGGCGAGGGCCGACCTTGTCGACGTCGATCGTTGCACCGTGAAGCAGGAAGCCGACGGCCGAACGCGGCGAGGTGTGCCAGTGGCGGACGTCATCGGAAACAGGCAGCACCGCTTCCTGGCCGACCAGCGGCTCGCGCAGGATATTGGAGAAGAAGCCAGAGGCTGCCTTGTTCGGCTTGCCGGGGCGGATGCAGATGGTCGGCAGGCGAATGCCGATGCCTTCGAAGAATCCGCGGCGGCTGTAATCGGAGAGAAGAAGTTCGCAGATCGCCTTCTGGGTGCCGTAGCTCGTCAGCGGTGTCAGGTGGAAATCGTCCGGGATCGGGAAGGGCAGTGGCGCGCCAACTACGGCGATCGAGGACGTGAAGACGACGCGCGGCTTGTAGCCGTCCTCGTTGTGGGCAAGGCGGATCGCATCGAAGAGATAGCGGGTTCCGTCGAGGTTGATGCGGTAGCCCTTGTCGAAGTCGAGCTCTGCTTCGCCCGACACGATGGCGGCCAGGTGGAAGATCACGTCGGGACGGCCCGCCACCAGCACCTCAGCCTCGCCGGGTGCGGACAGGTCACTCTCGCGGAGATCGACCTTGCCGGAGAAGCCGACAGGTGCGTCTGGCTTGATGACATCCACCAGCGTCAGCTTCTCAAGTGGCTTGCCGTCGAGGGCCATGTCGGCAACGAGGCGCTGGGTGAGTTTGCGGCCGACCATGCCTGCCGCGCCGATGATCAGGATATGCATGAGAGAGCTCCTCCACTGAAACTGCCAGCGGCGATCGAGCCGCTGAGGCAGGAAAAATCCATCTTGTAAGGTTGTCTGATAACTTTATATGGTCGCCTTGCAAATAGTTATTTCAGCACCCGCAGGTGATGCCCGAGAGTGATCCGGGCACCCCGCTGATGCAAGAGAAGGGCCTTGGGCATGACATCCGAAGTAAGTGCATCGGTCGGCGAATGGCGCACGGCTTTGCGGGCGAAACTGGGCGACGACCTGGTGCTGAGCGAGCCCGAAGCGATGATCCCCTATTGCCGCGACTGGCACGGCGACGTGACGAGCGAGGCGGTTGCGGTCCTGCGGCCCCGCTCGACCGAACAGGTGGCGGAGGCTGTCAGGCTGTGCCGCGAACTCGGCCTGTCGATCGTGCCGCAGGGTGGCAACACCGGTCTCGTGCTGGGAGGGATTCCTGACGCCGGCCAGAACCAGGTGGTTCTCAGCCTGGAGCGGATGAACAGGATCCGACAGATCGACGCCGATGATTTTTCCGCCGTTGTCGAGGCGGGGTGCATTCTGTCCGAACTCAAGGATGCGGTTGCCGAAAAGGGCATGTTCTTCCCGCTGGCGCTCGGTGCGCAGGGGACGTGCCGGATTGGCGGCAATGTGTCCACCAACGCCGGCGGCATCAACGTGCTGCGGTACGGCATGACGCGCGAATTGATCTTCGGGCTGGAGGTGGTGCTGCCGGACGGCAGCATCTTCGAAGGCCTGTCGACCTTGCGCAAGGACAATCGCGGCATTGACCTCAAGCAGTTGTTCATCGGCGCCGAGGGAACCCTTGGCATCATCACCGCCGTCTCCGTTAAGCTGACGCCCTATCCGGACCAGGTCGCGACCGCGCTCCTGGGGCTGGCCTCGCTCGAGGATGCGATCACGCTCTTCCGCAGGGCGCGCCGCGACTGCTGCGACCTGATGTCTGCCTTCGAGTTCATGCCGCCGCTCGCCTTCACGCTGGCCAAGGAAGCCATGCCGGACCTGCCGATCCCGATTTCGGCGGAGTATCCGGCCTATGTGCTGATGGAGATCTCCGGGTCGGGGCTCGTCGACATCGACGACCTGATGGGTCGTTTCCTGGAAGCAGTGATGGAGGAGGGCATGGTCGTCGACGGGACCATTGCTGCTTCCCAGGCGCAGGCCCGGAACCTCTGGCTGATCCGGGAGGGGATGAACGAGGGGCAGGCCAAGCGCGGCATGCATCTGAGAACCGACGTTTCGGTACGATTGTCGCAACTGGCGGCCTTCGTCGCCGATGCCGAGCGCGCGGTCGCTGATGCCGTTGCCGGCGTCACCTGTGTTTCCTACGGGCATGTCGGCGACGGCAATGTTCATCTCAACGTGCTGCCGGCCGCCGGTGCGACGCCGGAGCAGCAGCTCGAACAGATGTATAAGGCGAAGGGCGCGATCAACGCGGTTCTCGATCGCTATCAGGGAAGCATCAGCGCCGAGCACGGCATCGGTCGCCTGAAGCGGCAAGATTTCGAGGCGCGACTGTCGCCGGTGCGGCGTCAGCTGTTGACGGCTGTCAAACAGGCCATCGATCCGGATTTCATGATGAATCCGGGCTGCCAATTGAATTTCAACCAGAACTCATAGAAGAAGGAAGGGAAGCCAGGGAGGGCAGAGGTGGCGGTCGCCGATTTCAACCAGATCAGACGGAGCGAACATCTGCCTGCGCGCATTGCAGCGCAGATCGGTCGTGAGATCACGGAAGGGCGGATCGCCGCCGGTGAGAAGCTGCCGACAGAGCACCTGCTTGCCAAGACCTTCGGCGTCAGCCGCTCGGTCGTCCGCGAGGCGATCGCCCAGCTACGCAACGAAGGGCTGGTGGAAACGCGGCAGGGTGTCGGCGCCTTCGCCACCGAGTTCGAGCGGCGCCAGTCGCTGCGGATCGAGCACGGAGATCCGACCGATCAGCTCGCTTTCCACAATCTTTATCAACTGCGCATACCCCTGGAGATCGAAGCGGCCGGCCTGGCGGCCATCCATCGTACCTCGGCCGATCTGGCTCGCCTTGACGAAGCTCTGGAGCAGATGACGGGTGCGGAGAAATGGACCGATCAGGGGATCATCGCTGATCTGGCGTTCCATCGTGCGCTCGCGACCGCAACGCAAAATGAGTATTTTCCGCTGTTCACCAGCTTTATCGCGGAGCGGATAAGCCTTGCGATCCAGGCCGCCCGAGCAAAGGCTGTTCTGGAGGAAATCGTCGAGGTGACGATCGCAGAGCATGTTGTGATCCGCGATGCGGTTGCGATCGGGGATCCCGTCAAAGCACGCCACGCCATGCGCAATCATCTGATACAGGCGGCAATGCGGCTGGATCTTACTTTGGAAACGGCCAAGAACGAAATATGACTAGCGGACGTTCACGGACTTTTTCCCACATTGGTGCAGGACATCTGGACAGGGCTCAAAAGTCATACTAGAAAAGCCCACTTTTGTTGTCAGACATCCTGACAATCAGGGCGATTTCATCGCATGCCAGGGAGGAACTTGGTGAATTCTGAGAAAGTGTTGAGCGCGCAGATGATCCTGCCGCAAGACGTAAACGACGCACTCCTGGTCGGTCGGGTCTGGTCAAAGGACGCCGGCGGCCCATGCCCGGTGTTGTTCAAGGACGGCCGGCTGCTGGATCTGTCGTCACTGTCGTCGACACTGTCCGGTCTCCTGGAGATCGAAGACCTCACCGCACGTCTCAACGATACAACCCAGTTTGCCGACCTCGGCGCGATCGATGTGTTCCTGAATGGTACCGCGGGCGAGCTTCTTGCTCCTGTCGACCTGCAGGCCGTCAAGGCCGCGGGCGTAACCTTCGCCGACAGCATGCTCGAGCGGGTCATCGAGGAGCAGGCCAAGGGCGATCCGTTGCGGGCGCAGGAGATCCGTGGCCGTCTGGCGCCGGTTCTCGGCGACAACCTCAAGGGGCTGGTCGCGGGATCCGAGAAGGCTGCCGAGGTCAAGACGCTGCTGCAGGAACTCGGTCTCTGGTCGCAGTACCTGGAAGTCGGCATCGGGCCGGACGCCGAGATCTTCACGAAGGCGCAGCCCATGTCCTCCGTCGGCTGCGGTGCCCTCGTCGGTATCCATCCAAAGTCGGACTGGAACAACCCGGAGCCGGAAGTCGTGCTGGCGGTGACGTCCACCGGCAAGATCGTCGGCGCCACGCTCGGCAACGACGTCAACCTGCGCGACTTCGAAGGCCGCTCCGCCCTGCTGCTCAGCAAGGCGAAAGACAATAATGCGTCGTGCTCGATCGGTCCGTTCATTCGTCTCTTCGATGCCGGCTTCAGCATCGAAGACGTCAAAACAGCTGAAATTGCCCTGACTGTCGAAGGTGTCGACGGTTTCACCATGACAGGTGTCAGCCCGCTGGCCGCCATCAGCCGTACGCCGGAAGACCTGGTTTCCCAGCTGCTGAACGACAATCACCAGTATCCGGACGGCGCGGTCCTGTTCCTCGGCACGATGTTTGCGCCGGTCAAGGATCGCCGCGGCACGGGTCTCGGGTTCACCCACGAAATCGGCGACCGGGTAGAAATTTCTTCGCCACGTCTCGGCCGGCTGGTAAACTGGGTCGAACACAGCAATCGGTGCCCGCAGTGGACGTTCGGAATTGCTGCGCTGATGAAAAATCTTGCACAACGCGCGTTGCTTTAGGCGAGGCGGGGGGAGTCACATGCAAAGAGCTATCGATCTCTTCTACAAATGTTTGGAAATCCTGCTGATCCTGTTGCTCAGTAGCATGGCGGTCATGGTGTTCCTCAATGTCTTGCTGCGCTACGGGTTCAATTCCGGCATCAACGTTTCGGACGAGCTGTCGCGCTACTTCTTCGTCTGGCTGACGTTCATCGGCGCGGTCGTGGCGTTCCGGGAGCATTCGCATGTGGGCGTTGAAACGCTGGTGATGATGTTTGGCCGAACGGGTCGCATCATCTGCATGATCCTGTCGAATATCATCATCATCGGCGTTTCGGCGATCTTCTTCTGGGGAACCTGGAAGCAGGCGCCGATCAACGCCACAATGGACGCTCCGGTCACGCAGCTGTCGATGATCTGGGTCTATGGTATCGGCTTCTTTACCGGTGCAGGTGTCGTCATCATTGCGCTTGAGCGCCTGGTGCGTCTGCTGACAGGCCGCGTGACAGAAGAAGAAATTGCAGCCTTTGCCGGCGAAAACATGACGGCCGAACATCTCGCGGAGCGCAGCCTATGACACTCGGCGTCTTTATTGCGTCCCTCCTCGGGGCCATGGCCATCGGCGTTCCGGTCGCATTTTCACTGATGTTCTGTGGCGTCATGCTCATGTGGTACATGGGCATGTTCAACACGCAGATCATCGCCCAGAACATGATCGCGGGTGCCGATACCTTCACACTGCTGGCCATCCCCTTCTTCATTCTGGCCGGCGAACTGATGAATGCGGGCGGACTGTCGCGGCGCATCATCAATTTCGCGATTGCCTGTGTCGGGCACATTCGTGGCGGGCTCGGCATCGTCGCCATCATGGCTGCCATCATCATGGCCAGCATCTCCGGTTCTGCAGCTGCCGATACCGCGGCTCTGGCTGCGATCCTCATTCCGATGATGGCGAAGGCAGGCTACAACGTCCCGCGCTCCGCGGGTCTGATTGCCGCCGGCGGCGTCATCGCGCCCGTGATCCCACCGTCCATGGCCTTCATTGTCTTCGGTGTCTCGGCCAATGTTTCCATCACCCAACTGTTCATGGCCGGCATCGTACCGGGCATTCTGATGGGTCTCTCGCTGGTCGTGACCTGGCTGATCGTGGTCCGCAAGGACAACGTGCAGCCGCTTCCGAAGACCTCCATGAAGGTGCGTCTGAGTGAGACGGGCCGCGCTCTTTGGGCGCTGGGAATGCCTGTGATCATTCTCGGCGGCATCAAGGCGGGTGTCGTCACACCGACGGAAGCCGCCGTCGTGGCTGCGGTCTACGCCATGTTCGTCGGGATGGTGATCTACCGCGAGCTTGCGCCGCGTGATCTGCCACGCGTCATCCTTCAGGCGGCAAAGACCACCGCAGTCGTCATGTTCCTCGTCTGCGCGGCGCTGGTTTCGGCCTGGCTTATTACGGCTGCCAACATCCCGGCTGAAATCACCGGTTACATCGAGCCCCTGATCGACCGCCCGATGCTGCTGATGTTCGTGATCATGCTGCTGGTTCTGGTTGTCGGAACCGCTCTCGACCTCACCCCGACGATCCTGATCCTGACGCCCGTGCTGATGCCGATCGTCAAGCAGGCGGGGATCGACCCAGTCTACTTCGGCGTGTTGTTCATCATGAACACCTGCATCGGCCTTCTGACCCCGCCGGTCGGCGTCGTCTTGAACGTCGTCAGCGGCGTCGGCCGCGTCCCGCTGGGACAAGTCACCATCGGCGTCTGGCCATTCCTGGTCGCGCAGGTCCTGGTTCTTTTCCTTCTGGTTCTGTTCCCAGATATCGTCCTCGTGCCCGCACGGTGGCTCTACTAATCCGCAACCCCTCAACAACCTATCCTAGGGAGGATACTACCATGAGAAAACTGCTTCTTGCTTCGACTGCCATCGCTTTCGGCCTTTCGGCTGCAGCTCCGGCCTTCGCGGAATTCAACGATCGCAACATCCGCGTTTCGAACGGCATCAACGAAGACCACCCGGTCGGTAACGGCATCAAGGCTATGCAGGCCTGCCTCGACGACAAGTCGGGCGGCAAGCTGAAGCTCACCGCCTTCTGGGGCGGCGCACTCGGCGGCGACCTTCAGGCAACCCAGGCGCTCCGTTCGGGCGTTCAGGAAGCCGTCGTGACGTCTTCCTCGCCGCTGGTTGGCATCATTCCGGCTCTCGGCGTGTTCGACCTGCCGTTCCTCTTTGCCAACGCCCAGGAGGCCTATCAGGTCCTCGACGGCGACTTCGGCAACATGATGAACCAGAAGCTCGAAGAAGCTGGCCTCGTCAACCTCGGCTACTGGGAGAACGGCTTCCGTAACCTGTCGAACTCGGTTCGCCCGGTTACCAAGTGGGAAGACTTCGAAGGGATGAAGGTTCGCGTCATGCAGAACAACATCTTCCTCGACACCTTCCAGAACCTCGGCGCGAACGCTACTCCGATGGCTTTCGGCGAAGTGTTCTCGGCTCTGGAAACAAACGCGATCGACGCCCAGGAAAACCCCTACGTCACGATCGACACGTCGAAGTTCTACGAAGTGCAGAAGTTCGTCACCGAGACGAACCACGCCTACACGCCGTTCCTCTTCCTCTTCTCCAAGCCGATCTTCGACAGCTATACACCTGAAGAGCAGGCTGCTCTGCGCGAGTGCGCAGCCGTTGGCCGCGACGAAGAGCGCAAGGTGATCCAGGACCTCAACCTGAAGTCGCTGGAGAAGATCAAGGAAGCCGGTCTGGAAGTGAACGTGCTGTCTGAAGAAGAGCAGGCACGTATTCGCGAGAAGTCGATGGTTGTCTACGAAAAGCATAAGGCCGCTATCGGTGCCGACGTGGTCGACGCTATCCTCGCTAACCTCGAAGAGATCCGTAAGTAGTCTCTCGTGCCTCGCCGGCTGGGCCTCGGTCCAGTCGGGTTCCTTCAGAGCCCGTGGTCATCCCACGGGCTCTTTTCGTTTTCACCATGCAACAAAAAAAACGCCTCGTTGGGGAGGCGGTTTTTCTGTCGGCAATCAGGTTGTCGGCGCGGTCACGGGACCTCGATCGGCCGGTCCTGCTGCCGTTTCTTGAGGATCTGCTCCCGGATAAAAATGAAGAGGCCAGAGGCGACAATGAGGCCGGCGCCGATCATCATGCTGAGCCGGGGCACGTCGCCAAAGAACATCCAGCCGAAGATGACCGCATAGAGCAGCAGCGTGTATTGCAGCGGTGCGACCGTCGCCGCATCCGACATCTTCAGGGCGCGGTTGACGAGCATGTGCGCGCTCATGGCTACCACGCCCAGGAGGCCGAGCAGCATCAGGTCGATGCCGGAAGCGATCGGTGCCCAGTCGAAGGGGGCAAAGACAAGCCCGGCGAGGGCGGCGGCCGAGGTCTGGAAAAGGACCAGCGTGCTGTCGGGGGTGGCGCGCAGGAAGCGGCCGGAGATCATCATGAAGGCGAAGGCGGCGCTGCCGATGATCGATATGATCGCCGGGCCTGTAAACATGGCACTCGACGGCTCAAGCGTGATGATGACGCCGACGAAGCCGATGGCGATCGCCGTCCAGCGACGCCAGCCTACGGTCTCTCCCAGAAGAAGAGGGGATGCCGCCGCCACATATATCGGGGCGGCCAGCCAGAAGGTCATGACGTCGGCGAGCGGCAGGTACATCACCGCATAGTAGAAGCAGAATACCTCCAAGGTCGAAAAAATCACGCGGGCAAGCTGCATCCCCTTTCGCTCGGCTCCGAGGATCGGTGCCAGGCCGGCCTTCCAGAGAAGGGGAGACAGGATGATGAGCGCAGCGATGCTGCGGATCAGGATGACCTGGCCCAAGCCATAGGAGGAGACAAGCCATTTGCCCATGGCGTCGTTCAGGGCAAAAAACAGCATGCCGAGCAGCATTACCAGAGGTCCGGCGGCCGACGAGGTTCCCAGGCCGGCCGCGGCCGATGCGATCTTATTCAATTCTTCCTCCCAGAATATCGACAGTCGTCAGATAGCGGCGATGTCGGAGAATCGCCGGCTGACGGTGAAGTTCTCTTCTAGGTCGGGATGAAGTTCCATGCCAAGCCCTGGGCCGGGCGGAACGGTGATCATGCCGTTCTTTACCTCCGGCAGCGCCGTGACGAGATCCCGGTACCATGTGTTGTAGAAGGCGCGAACGCTCTCCTGTACCAGCGCATTCGGCGCGTTCAGCGACAGGTGGGTGGAGGCGCAGAGCACCACCGGGCCTGTGCAGTCGTGCGGCGCCACCGGCAGATGCCAGGCCTCTGCCATGGAGGCAATCTTGCGAGCCTCGGACAGGCCGCCGCACCACGAGATATCCAGCATGACGATGCCGGCGACACCTGTTTCAAGGTAGTCGCGGAAGCCCCAGCGGGTTGCCAGTGTCTCGGACGCCGAGATGGGGGCTGGCGAGGCGTCGGCATAGCGCTTCAGGCTCGACAGGCTGTCCATCTTGATCGGGTCTTCGTGCCAGAAGGTGTTGTAGGGCTCGAGCGCCTTGGCGATCTGGATGGCGGGCAGGAGCTGCCACATGGAGTGGAACTCGACCATGATGTCGATCTTGTCGCCGACGGCCTTGCGGATCTTCTCGAAGGGTTCGAGTGCGAGCTTCAGGTCCGGCATGGAGATGTACTGGCCGCGCGTCTTTTCGGCGGCCGCGTCGAAGGGCCAGATCTTCATCGCTGTGATGCCGTCGGCCAAAAGCGATTCGGCAAGCTCGTCGGCGCGGTGCAGGAAACCGTTCAGGTCGTCATGGGCGGTGCCGCCGGTCAGCCCGTAGTTGGCTGTCGTCTGGCCGCTGTTCTTCTTGATGTATTCTGTGCCGGCACAGGTGTTGTAGGTGCGGATCTCCTTGCGGCTGAAGCCACCCAGCAGCTGGGCGATCGGCTGGTTCACGGCCTTGCCGAAGATGTCCCAGAGGGCGATGTCGAAGGCCGAGTTGCCGCGAACTTCGGCGCCTGAAGATCGGAAGCCGATATAGCCGACGAGATCGCTGGCGAGGAGATCGATCTGCAGAGGGTCGCGGCCGAGCACGCGGGGCGCGACATATTCGTGGATGTAGCTTTCGACGGTCTCTGCGCCGAAGAAGGTCTCTCCCAGCCCGGTAATGCCTTCGTCGGTGTGGACCAGCACCCAGAGCAGGTTGGAGCGTTCCGCAATGCGGACGGTTTCAAGCTTGGTGATCTTCATGGAGTGTCCTTTGAATCTAGATAAGGCCTGCGGTGACGAGCGCCTTCAGGCTGGTGTCAAAATGCTGGTTCATGGCTGTGGTGGCAGCACCGGGGTCACCGGCAAGGATGGCCTGGCCGATCTCGCGGTGAAGCGCGTTCATCGCCTGCCGATCGGTATCGCTCGACCGGCTTCGCCAACCGATCGGCCACGTCTCACGAGTGACGTTCTGGAACGCTCCCAGAATAAGCGCAAAGACCCGGTTGCGGGAGGCGCGGGCGATCGCGAGGTGAAAGGCGATGTCATGCTCCATCACCTTCTCCGGCCGATGAAAATCGGTGGCCATCGCATCTGCGTGAGCGACAATGGCATGCGCCTCAGCCTCGGTGCGACGTAGCGCGGCCAGTGCCGCGGTGCGTGCCTCAATGGTGCGCCGCGCGTCATAGATCTGCTGGATGTCGATCTGGTCGATGACCACGCCGTGTTCGATCATCAGCCCGAAGGCATCGTCGTTGAGCCTGGCGACCGTCGGTCGTTTGCCTGCGCCCAGTTCGACTAGCCGGAGTGCGGCCAGGGAACGGAGAGCCTCGCGAATGACGGTTCTGGAGACCTGCAGATCCTTCGACAGGGCCGCTTCGGCAGGCAGACGGTCGCCCGGTTTCAGATCCTGTTCACGGATCAGCCGGGCAATAGCCGACACGGCGCTGCCGACGAAATCCGATCCCGTTCCATGGAGTTGTACCGCCAACATATCCTACCGCTTCCTAAAACCTCTCATACAGGTTGTAGGAGATTTCGTGCGTGGAGGCAAGACTACGGCAGGTTCAGGTTTTATAGGAGCCTAGCCGGCACGCGCTGCGTCGTAGGCAATCAGAGTCAGTTTTGCCCGTTCGACCACCTCGGCCGCCGTCATTCCCGGCTTGTAAAGGCTGGAACCAAGCCCGAACGCTGTAATGCCGGCGCCCATGTAGTCGGCAAAGTTCACCTCGGAGACGCCACCGACGGCAGCGATCAGCAAGTCCTTCGGCAGGACGGCGCGAATGGCGCTGATGCCGGCGGGCCCGAGAACATTGGCCGGGAAGAACTTCAGGCCGGTTGCACCGGCGCGGGCGGCAGCCAAAGCTTCCGTCGGGGTGAAGACGCCGGGGAGGGTGATCATGCCACGCGCAACGGCCGCCTTGATCACCTCCGCCTCGACATTTGGGCTGACCATCAGCCTTCCGCCGGCGGCATCCAGGCTCGCCACGTCTTCCACGGTCAGCACGGTCCCGGCGCCGATCAGGCATTCGGCGGGTGCCATCTTCGCGGCAATCTCGATGGAGCGGAACGGTTCGGGAGAGTTCAGCGGAATCTCGATGGCGGTGAAGCCCGCGTCGATCAGACCACCCACCACGCCCTCGGTCTCTTCCGGGCGCAGTCCCCGAAGAATGGCGACCAGCGGATATTGCATTGAGGGGAAGGGGATGCGGTTCATGGCTGTTCCTCGGGCTGGGCAAGCAGGATCTTGTGGGCGGCGACAGACAGGCCCCGCCGCACCGCGTCATCGGCGTCGATTGTCTGAAAGGGGAGCGAGAGGGCGGTAAACGCGCTCTCATAGAGCGCCCGCAGTTTCCCGGAGGCAACAAGCCGGATCATCGGGCGTTCGTCGGCAGAGCCCAGCGCGCCGGCGATCTCCAGCCCGATCAGCGTGCCGGACAGGCGCGCTGCAGCATCGGTCGGGGACAAGTCCTGGAGAAGCGTTCCGGAGCGGACGGTGAAGAGGATGTTGCTCACTCGCTGCGGCGTCCGGAAGGCAGCCTCGACTGCACTTTGGAACGCTGGGCGGTCCGCATCGAAGGATCCTGCCCCGCTGACGGAATGGGAAAGCACCGAGTGCTTCGAGAGAAGGTCGAAGAGTTCGCCGGTCATGAATGTCGAAAAGCCCGTCACGCTTTCAGCCGCGACCGTCACCCATTTGGAATGCGTGCCAGGCATGCAGACGATCTGGGGGCTTTCCGTTGTTGCTGACTGGAGCGCGCCCAGAAGCTGTGTCTCCTCGCCGCGCATCACGTCCGGGCAATCGGCGCGCCGCTGCGCAAGGCCAGGGAGGATGCGGACGTCACGGTCGATGCCGGGCACCTGCACAGCGCCGGCCAGAACAGACGGCAAGGGTGCCGGCACGTCGACATAGCCCGCCTCGACCCAGCCCTGCCGGGCGCCGGCCATGCCGCAGACGATTACCGGCAGATCCGCCGGTGCTTCCAATGCAGTCAGGTGAGCTGCGAGAACATCCGGGAAGCCTGCCTGCGCCGCAGACGTCATGCCTTCGCCGCTGCGCCGCTCCGCAAGTACCGTGTCCTCCGCGTCCATCAGCCAGAGGCGGAAGCTGCTCGTGCCCCAGTCAACGGCGGCATAGGCGGGTTGGGTCAAAGCAGTCCTCCATCGATGATCATGGTTTGCGCCGTCATACCGGCTGCAGCGGCCGATGCAAGGAATAGGCAGGGTCCGACGAGGTCATCGGCGGTCAGGGTCCGCTTCAGGCATTGGCGCCCGACGATCTCCGCAATGCCGTCATCCGTCAGCCACAGGCGCTTCTGACGCTCCGTCACGATCATGCCCGGCAGGATGGCGTTAACGCGGATGCCCTCGGGACCGAGGCGGCCGGCCAGGCTCTTCGTCAACCCGACAATGCCGGCCTTGGCCATCGCATAGGATGGAAGGTCCCCCATGTTGAGCAGATAGGAGATCGAGGAGAAGTTGACGATGGAGCTGCCGGTCGCCTTGCGCAGGTGCGGCAGGGCCGCCTGCGTGGTGAAGAACATCTGCTTCAGGTTGATTGCCTGGCTTTCGTCCCAATAAGCTTCCGTGACGGTGTCGACGTCATGGCGATCGTCCCAGCCGGCGTTGTTGACCAGTACCGAGAGCGATCCCGCGGCGCGGGCGGCCTCATCGACGGCGGACCGGATTTCCGCGACCTGCCTGAGATCGGCGTGCAGAAACGTGACCGGATGGCGGGACGATCGGGAAAGACGCGCTGCGAGCTCCCGCCCGGCTTCGTCCGCAATGTCGACGAAGGAAACGCGGGCACCTTGTGCTGCAAACGCGGCCGCCAGTGCCGCACCAATGCCCGTGGCTCCGCCGGTGATCAGGACGCCCTTGTCGGCAAGGTCAGGATGCTGGACGACGACATCGACCAAGGCTTTCCCTCCGGCATGCTGCAGCTGATCGTTGCCGATGTTCTAAGCAGCCACCCGCCGAAAGACAAGAGAGCGGCAGTGCTCAGGTGCTTTTGCATCGGGAGCAGGCCGCTGTGCTGGCGGCCTGCTCTGTCACCGATAGATCAGGCGGCAGTGCGTCGCCGGGCGGGAGCGGAGTGGCTCGCCTGCCGGGTCGCCGTGCCGGTGCGGAAGCGGCCAATCAGAGACGCCAGGCTGCTGCTGATCTGCGAAAGGTTTTGTGCCGAAGCATTGGTTTCCTCCATCAGAGCGGCGTTCTGCTGCGTCATCTGGTCCATGCTGCGAACGGCCGAGTTGATCTCGTCGATGCCGGCGGCTTGCTCCTGCGCCGATTTGGTTATGGAGTTGATGTTCTCGTTGATCGACCCGACGCGGTTGCCGATGGCCGTCAGCGATTCGCCCGTCAGATTGACCAGTTCGACACCGCGGCGAACGTCTGCGGACGATTTGTCGATGAGTTCCTTGATCTCCTTGGCAGCGGCGGCGGAGCGCTGCGCCAGTTCGCGGACTTCCTGAGCCACCACGGCGAAGCCCTTGCCCTGTTCACCGGCTCGTGCGGCTTCTACGCCAGCATTCAGCGCCAGCAGGTTGGTCTGGAAGGCAATCTCATCGATGACGCCAATGATCTGGGTCATCTTCTGCGATGAGCTTTCAATCTCACCCATGGCAACGATCGCCTGCTTGACGACCTGGCCCGACTTCTCGGTCTCCTTGGCGGATTCCTGAACCACGGTCTGAACTTCGCGGGCCCGCAGTGCGGACTGGCCGGAGATGCTGGTGATCTGCTCAAGGGCCGCGGCACTTTCCTCGAGTGCGGAGGCCTGATGTTCGGTGCGCTTGGCCATGTTGTCGGCAGCCGAAGCAATGCCGCCCACTTCGGCACGAACCTGATCGACCGAGTTGTGGATTTCCTGCATCGCCTCTTCGAGCGAAGCGACCGACGAGTTGAAATTGTGTTTTAGGCCCTCGAAGCTCGGTGCCAATGTCTCACGCAGCTCGGAGGTGAGATCGCCCTCCGACAGTCGAACAAGCGCGGCCTCAAGCGCCGACAGGGCAGTTTGCTGCTCCGCCTGATCCGTCTGGCGTAAGGCCTCGACGCGGGCCCGTTCCTCGGCCAGCGATTCGAGGTAGACAGAGATGGCGTAATCCATGTCCACCAGCGCGGCCTTGACGACAGCAGTGACGTCGTTGGCGACCTTTTCCGCCTTCCGGCCGTGAAGGAAACCTTTGAGTTCGTCGTTGATGATGGCGCGCATGATCCCGTCGAGAATGAGCGCATATCCGCCTATGTACCAGCGGGGTTCGAGACCGATCCTGGCATGGACCTGGCCGACGGTAGTGACGCCATCGACATAATCTTCCTGATATCTGCCCGAGGCAATCATCTCCCAATGTGCGGCCTGCCGGCTCTTGGCGTGTTGAATATGCGCCTGGTTCGAGAAGAACTTGGATGTCAGGGGATGCCGGGAGGCCTTGACGTAGAAGACATCGAGAGCCGCTCCTATGGAAGACGCGATGATCGGCTGAATGGCGCTCAAGCTGCGGCGCTGGTCGGCACCGAGTCCCACAAATTCAAGCCGGTCATGGAGGTCGGCGGTCTTCGATGTCTTGTTCATAGCGGCTCCTGGGGATGCGCCGGGACAGGCCGGCGAATCTGATGTCTGGATGTACAACAGATAGGCATCGGAGCTTAACTTCTCATTAGCGATGTCTTTAACTTAATAGGTGCATGAACTTGTAGTCGTTAGTAACATTTCGTTAGTAAATGTCGCTTCTCCTTCTCCTCAATTAGTCGATGTTAATTCGACGGCGGTTTAGGGTTTTGTGAAGAACCCCGCGACACACTGGGCACTCCTTTGTTGATTCGGTTCCTGTTCGCGAGTTTTTATGACCCTAGTCCAGTTCCCCACCCACCGCCGCAGCGGCGACATCATGCGTTGCGCGATGATCCTAAGAGATCTTCACGGTGCCGATGCGAACCATTTCTGGCGGGAGGAGATGACGAAGCTCGCGTCTTCGCTGCGTCGTATCGGTGTCGATGAAGCGCACATCGCCGAGCAGGCACGGCAGTTCATGGATGCCGTGCAGATGGAACTACAGTCTTTCTATGCCAGCGAGTCAGCAGGCTGAGCAATCATTCACACGAATGAGCTAGATAGATTTCAGACGCCGCCGTCCGTTTAACAGCGGCGTCATCCACCCGGTCCGTTCCGGCGTGAAGCTACAGCGTCAGGACGGTCTAATCCGGGCTTCCGAAGCGCGCCCTGGTGATGTCCATGCCGGTCGCGGCTTCGTTATTCTGATCGCCTTCGTTGAATTGCCTGGACGCCTCTTCGTTCACCTGTTGCACGTCCGGCTCGCCCAGTTCCTGTCGGGCGCGCTGCCAGTGCGCCATGTCATCGCCCTCGCGCCTGCCTTCGCTCTCCCAGATTTCATGCGCCCGCTCCCGGATGCGGTGTTCCTTGTCGTCCATGACGGTTCTCCTCGTTCCGTGTGAAGACCTCAACGGACGGCGAACCTTTTCACGCCGATAGGGTTCCGGACGATCCTAGGTCCGATTGTCGCGCAACGGCTTTTCGGCAAAACGTTCTTCGGTCAGGACACCCCAGGCTGAGATGAACAGTGCCGCAATCAGCGGGCCGATGACAAAGCCGTTGATGCCGATCAACGATATCCCGCCGATGGTGGAGATCAGCACCACATAGTCGGGCAGCTTCACCTCCTTGCCGACAAGCGGTGGACGCAGCAGGTTGTCTACGAGGCCGATCGCGAGGACACCGACGGCGGTCAGGATCACCGACTTGATCCAGAAGCCAGCCAAGGCAAGATAAATCGCCGTCGGAACCCAGATCAAAGCGGCGCCGACGGCCGGCAGGAGCGAGAGAAAGCTCATGACGACGCCCCAAAGCAGTGCGGGCTGCACGCCCAGCGCCCAGAAGGCGACGCCGCCAATGGTTCCCTGAATGATCGCGATGATGACGTTGCCGCGGACCGTTGCGCGAACGACGGAGGTGAACTTCGCCATGAACTTGCTCGTATGCCCGCTGCTGAGCGGGATCGATCGCCTGATTATCCTCGCCAGGGATCGACCGTCGCGAAAGAGGAAGAACAGCAGATACAGCATCACGCCGAAGGCGATGAAAAACTGAACGGTGTTCTGGCCAAAGCTCAGTGCCCGACCGGCAAAGAAACTGCCGCCGCTCATGACGGCGCCGGAAAACCTTTCCTGCAGTTCCTGAAAACCGGTAAGCTCGAGGGTCTCGATGCGCGTCTGGATGAACATCGGAAGCGCTTGTTGCATCTGGGTCAGGATCTGCCGGATGTCGATTTGGCCGCTGTCGATGCGCTGGTAGACTTCATTTCCCTGCTGGACCAGCAAGGTGAGGATGACGAGCCCCGGGACGATCACCAAGCAGAGGCAGACAAGCACCGAGAGCGCTGCGGCGGCATTCGAGCGCCCCTTCAGGGCGCGCTCGAACCTGACGTGGAGCGGGAAGAACAGGATCGCCAGCACAAGGCCCCAGAAGATCGCCGAATAGAAGGGCATGATCACGGCGACGAAGGCAACCGTTACCAGAACCAGAAGAACGTAGAAACTGACCCGTTCGACACCCATGCGACCCAACCCCCACGCTGCGCTCCGCAGCCTTGCAGATGTCCGTGCATTCGTCATCGAAAATCGCGCGAAACGATGGATGCACCGCTCCATAACGTCACCACTCTCGAAAGGTGCCGGAACAAAAAAAGGTGTCTCCCTTGGGGATGTTCCGTTAACGCTTTTTTGGAAGCTCCAGCAGAAACAGAAAAGCCGCCCTTTCGGGCGGCTCTCTTGTTAGGTTGTTTACATCGTGTGGATCAAGCTGCCTGTCTGGCGCTGGGCAGAGGGATCTCAACTTCGATCTCCAGGATCGAGACATGCTCATCACGATCCATCGTCACCTGCACTCTATCAGCGTCGACCTGCACGTGTTTGGCGATGACGGCCAGGATTTCCTCGCGCAGGATGGCGACCAGGTCAGATCCTATCGACGCTCTCTCATGAGCAAGCAGTACCTGGAGCCGTTCGCGCGCCATCGGGGCGGAACTTGTTCTGCGAAAAAGGCCGAAAATGCTCATGCCGCCTTCCTTCCGAAGATCTTGCCAAGAAGCCCGCGCTTCTCTCCGGGGATGACGATCGGCACGGTTTCACCTGCGAGCCGGCGGGCGGCATCGAAGTAGGCCATGGCGGGGGCGCTGCGGGCATCGGCCAGGGTAACCGGTGCGCCGACGTTGGATGCCTTCAGCACGTCCATGCTTTCGGGGATGATCCCGAGCAGAGGGATGGAAAGGATGTCGAGGACGTCTTCCACCTTCAGCATGTCGCCGCGCTCGGCGCGGTGGGCGTCGTAGCGGGTCAGCAGAAGATGCTTTTCCATACGCTCGCCGTTTTCCGCCTTCAACGTCTTGGAATCCAGCATGCCGATGATACGGTCTGAATCACGTACCGAAGAGACTTCGGGATTGGTGACCACCACCGCCATGTCCGCGTGGCGCATCGCAAGCGTTGCTCCGCGCTCAATGCCGGCCGGACTATCGCAGATGATCCAGTCGAAATACTTCTTCAGCTCGCCGATGATGCGCTCGACGCCTTCGGGTGTCAGGCTGTCCTTGTCGCGGGTCTGCGAGGCAGCCAGCAGGAACAGGGTTTCCAGTCGTTTGTCGCGGATCAGAGCCTGGGGCAGCTTTGCATCGCCCTGGATGACGTTGACCATGTCATAGACCACGCGCCGTTCGGCACCCATGACGAGGTCGAGATTTCTCAAGCCGACGTCAAAATCGACGACGACCACCTTTTCGTTCCTCTGCGCAAGGGCTGCACCCAGTGCTGCCGTCGACGTCGTTTTGCCAACCCCGCCCTTGCCGGAAGTAACTACGATCACCTTCCCCATTCTGCTCTCCTGTTTTTTTCCTGGCCGCCCCGGCTCAGCTAATTGTTTCGGCCATCATCACGTCGCCCTCGAGCCAGAGCTGGACAGGTTGTCCGCGAAGGCCCGGCGCCATGTCTTCTGCCATCTGGTATATTCCGTCGATTGCCAGCAACTCCGCCTCAAGCTTGCGGCAGAAGATGCGTGCAGAAGCATTTCCAACCGATCCCGCCATAACCCGCCCGCGCAGCGCCCCATAGATGTGCACGGATCCGCCAGCGATGATCTCGGCACCGGATGCCACCGATCCGATCACCGTCACATCACCTTCCGGAAAAATGACCGACTGGCCGGAGCGTACGGGTTCGTGGATGATGATCGACTGCAAGGGCGCCCGCGTTTCGGCGAGTGCCGATTTTGGCTGCGGCGCCGGCTGTGCTGCGGATGGCTCTGTCGACGGCTGCTCGAAATCCGCGACCGGGCGTCCGCCCTTGAGGATCGGCGGCATGCCCGGGCTCAGCATCGACGGCCTTGCGCCCTCGATGCCCATGATGCTGACATTGCGCTGGACAAGGCCTGCAATGAGGTCCGTGAGCTGTGTCCGGTCAATGTCCAGATCGGTAACGTCCAGAACGACGGGGCGTCCCAGGAAGAAGCCGGCGGAGCGGGCAGCAAGATCGTCCAGCCTGACCAGCCACTCATCCAGCGGCAGATCGGGAGACAGGACGACCGCCAGAAACGAGCGGCCTTTGATACGGATGGAGCGAGCGTCTGTTAGCACTTTGGTGATCTTGGTTAATGGTGTGTTGACCATGTCTACGGGCGATTTGGTTAACAAAAGGTTAACGTCTTCGCTGTCGATTAACACTACGCACGACCCTGACCATGGCGGACGCCAGCAGTGCCCAGAAAGTCACATCAGAGCCCGTGAAACGGCTGCCGATCCGCCGTCTACTCGGTCTGACAGGCGATGCGCAGTGCCGCATCATCGGGTTCGAGTTGCAGCCATTGTGCGCCGACAATCGCCCCATCCTCTGCGACGGAAATGTCGGAGCCGATCAGGTCTGCCCGTCTGTTGCTGTTGCAGTCATAGACGACCCTGACACGTGCCGACGGCTGCCAGCGCGCTGCAAGGATGAGGTCCACCATCACCTGGCCGGCCTGATCGGGATGCCGCTGCGCCGTTCGGGTGTCGACCGCGGACAAACGGCTGGCGACTGGGCGGTAGTATGACCAGGGACGCCAGAAAGCCCGGTCTTCGTTGTTCCAGGCGACGACCACACCCTCCGGCATGGCGCGCGTGATGCGGGACAGCCAGCTGTACTCGCTCCAGAGGGCATAGGAGAGCATCCCCAGTCCGGCTGCCGCAGGGACGATCCACTTCGGCAGGCGGCCGCGGCTTACCCACCGCAATGCCATTGCGACCCCCGCAATTGCGACACCGGCCACAATGGCAGCGATCAACTCGAACAGCATGGGATTTCCTCTTAGACTTTGGCGGCGCCGCCGTTGGCGAGCGCAGATTGCATGGTTCGTACGACAACGAAAGCGTCGCGAAGGTGGGAGCGCTCGAAATCGCCGAGGTCATAGGGGCCGAGGTAGTTGTTGGGACGCGCGCCGGACTTTACCTGGTTTGCCTGGTTGCGAAGCCTGAGATCGGCAATCAGATCATAGGCGGCAATCAGATCCCGCGCACCGCTTTCCGAGATGATCCTGGCTTCCTCCGCGGCAAGAAGACGGGCGCGGGTGTTGACCGGCGTCAGCCGGGCCATCAGTGCATAGACGCGTCCGAGGTCGACAACCGGAACCACGCCATTGTGCTTCATGTCGATCTGGTTGCGGTAGTCTCCGCTGCGGATGGTGGCAAATCCCCTCAACAATGAAAGCGGCGGGGCGTGGCTCAGGGAGTTGCCGATCATGTGCGCCACGAAGATCGAATTCCGGCTTGCCTGTTCCAACGTCTCCGCCTGAAGATCGTCGAAAAGAGAAAGCTTGCCGGCGATGGGCCGCAGGTCGAACATGACGCTCGCCAGCATCTGCGCCATGGGCTCCGGGGTCTCGATCCACCGGCGGAAATAATCGCGCCAGATCCTGACCGGCTGGCACCACCGTCGACTGGTGGCCATCATGTCACCGGGGCAGTAGATGTACCCGCATGTGTTCAGGCCATCACTGACAAACTGCGCGAGCTTCTCGAACCATGGCCTCTGGCTCTCCTGGAAACTGTCATCGATTATGATGCAATTGTCCTGGTCGCTTACTCCCGTCTGCTCCTGCCGGCCCTGGCTGCCGCAGGCGAGCCAGAGATAAGGGACAGGTGGGGGACCGAGTTCCTGTTCGGCAAGGACGATCAGCCGTCGGGTTGCGGCATCCGCAATGTCCGTTATCAGCCGCGTGACCACTTCGTGGGCGTGATTGCCGCCGACAAGCTGCACCAGCAGTTGCGGAATGCGGGCGGTTATCTTGCTCAGGTTCGTCGCACTCTCGGCGTTTGCCGCCTCGCCGATCATCGATGAAGAAGAAATGGCCTGGAATCGCGTCAGGTCCGTCTGCGTCACCATGCCGATCATGCGTTCGCCGTCGACGATCGGCAGATGAGCGATCTTGCGCTCCAGCATCAGATTGAGCACGTCGGAGACAAGGGCATCTTCGCCAAGACCGATCGGAGCGGACGTCATGATGGCGGACACATGCGTCGTGGCGGGGTCCCGGCCTTCGGCAATCACGCGGGCTGAAAGGTCGCCGGTGGTGATAATCCCGACCAGCCGCTCGTTGTAGACGACGCCAAGGCTAGAGACCTTCCGATCGCGCATCACGGCAGCGGCGTGTTGTGCGCTGTCATCAGGCGAGCAGACCAGCGGCGGCGTCGACATCAGGTCGCTCACCTTGCGCAGACTGAGGTCATTGCGCCGGTTGTCGCTCGTCTTGCCGCGGGTGAAGAACCGGCTGTAGACCGGATAATCGTTTATGAGGCGCTTGAAATCGGCTGCAGGCAACATCAACAGCACGACGTCGGTCAGTGCGCGCGCATTGGTGGCGGCGCGGCCATCGGCCAGAAGGCCGCGTTCGCCGAGGGTGTTGCGGGGGAAGAGCTGGGAGATCAGGCTGCCGGACGAGTCCCGGACTTCGACCTTGCCGTCCATGATCAGGTAGAGACCTGGCAACGGCTCGTTCAGATCGTAGATCTTGCTGTCTGCCTTCAGCTTGTGGCGCTGGAAGCGACCAATGACGCGTTCCAGTTCGTCCCGGGGCAGGCTGTCGTAGGGGTGGACGGTTTCCACAAACTTGGCGATGTCTGCAGCGGCATTCGCCATTGCTGAGCCTTTCGTGGTCCTTCGGTGCCCGTGGGAGCTTATAATGCGAACGGGCGGCCTGTGGCCGCCCGTTCTGTTTCGTGATGTCAGTGGCTGATTGCACCACCGGCGCCGCGCGGGACGCGGATCGATTCCACCAGTTCCTGAATGTGGCGTGGCGGAGCTGCCGTCATTGCCGACACTGCGTAGGCTGCAGCGAAGTTCAGCAAGGCACCAATCGGGCCGAAGGCGGTCGGAGGGATGCCGAACAGGTAGTTGGCCGGGATGTTCTCCATCATGTTCGTGCCCGGGATGAAGAACCATCCGAGATAGGTGAACAGGTAGAGGCAGGTGACGACCAGACCCACGAGCATTCCGATCGTCGCACCGGCCGAATTCACGCGCTTCGAGAAGATGCCCATCATCAGGACCGGGAAGATACTCGCTGCGGCAAGACCGAAGGCGAGCGCCACCGTCTGGGCCGCAAACCCGGGCGGGTTGAGGCCGAGCAAGGTGGCAACGAGGATGGCGCCGGCCATGGAAACACGGGCGACCATCAGTTCGTTCTTTTCCGAAATATTCGGAACCAGCCAATCCTTGATCAGATCGTGGCTGACCGAGGAGGAGATAGCCAGCAACAGGCCAGCGGCGGTTGACAGCGCGGCTGCGAGACCACCGGCGGCAATGAGAGCAATAACCCAGCCCGGAAGCTGTGCGATTTCCGGATTGGCCAGAACGAGGATATCGTTGTTGATGGTCAGCTCGTTGCCGGCCCAACCACGTTCCGTTGCCTGGGCGGTGAAGCCCGGAGCAGCGTCGTTGTAGTACTGGATGAGGCCGTCGCTATTCTTGTCATCATATTTCAGAAGACCGGTCACTTCCCAGTTGCGCATCCAGTCAGGGCGCTGCTCGTATGACACCGCCGGCTGCTCGACGCCGCCCGGGAAGATGGTGTCGATGATGTTCAGTCGCGCCATCGCACCCACGGCTGGAGCCGTCAGGTAGAGAATCGCGATGAACACCAATGCCCAACCTGCCGACCAGCGCGCATCAGCCACTTTCGGAACAGTGAAGAAGCGGATGATGACGTGCGGAAGGCCGGCCGTACCGATCATCAGCGAGAGCGTGAACAGGGTCATGTTCAGCATCGAACCCTGGGCCGTGTAGGCATTGAAACCAAGATCGGTCACAACCTGGTCCAGTTTCTGCAGCAGCGGTATTCCCGATTCCTGGTGAGTCGAGAAGAGGCCCAGTGGTGGGATCGGGTTACCCGTCAGCTGCAGGGAGATGAAGATCGCCGGAATGGTATAGGCGACGATCAGAACAACATACTGCGCAACCTGGGTGTAGGTGATGCCCTTCATGCCGCCGAGAACCGCATAGACGAAGACCACCGCGGATGCGATCCAGAGGCCGGTTGAAACCTCGACTTCCAGAAAGCGGGAGAACGCCACGCCTGCACCGGTCATCTGACCGATGACGTAGGTTACCGAGACGATGATCAGGCAGATGACGGCGACCAGACGGGCGCCCTGGCTGTAGAACCGGTCCCCGATGAACTGCGGAACGGTGTACTTGCCGAACTTGCGCAGGTAGGGAGCCAGAAGCAGGGCGAGCAGCACGTAGCCGCCGGTCCAGCCCATCAGATAGGTGGAGTTGCCGTAGCCAACGCCGGCAATGAGGCCGGCCATGGAGATGAACGAGGCTGCCGACATCCAGTCAGCGGCCGTCGCCATACCGTTCAGGACTGGGTTGACACCGCGGTTGGCCGCGTAAAATTCCGCGGTGGAGCCGGCGCGTGCCCAGACTGCAATGCCAATGTAGAGCGCAAAGGATCCGCCCACGATCAGCAGGTTGAGAGTATATTGGTCCATCTCTATCGCCTCACTGTTCTTCGACGCCGAACTTGCGGTCCAGCCGGTTCATGTACGCCGCGTAGTAGAAAATCAGCGCGATGAAGATGACGATCGAGCCTTGCTGGGCGAACCAGAAGCCGAGATCCGTTCCGCCGAACCTGATGCCGGACAGCATCGGCCTCAGCAGAATGCCGAAGCCGTAAGAGACGATCGCCCAGATCGCCAAGCAAATTGTGATGATGCGAATGTTTGCTGCCCAATAGGCATTGGACGAAGTATTGTCCGCCACGTGCGCTCCTCCCTTTTCCCAAAGAGCGTCCCTCAGGACGCCGGTCCCTCCTTGCCCACGCCGCCCAACGAATCCCACAGCGAAATAGGCAAGTAGCAAGCAGTAACCAATCGCTCGGTTTGCGTACATCCTCCGTTAGTCGTAGTCGCAGAGTCGCACGAAGGGTCTGTGGGTGCGATCGGATCGCTCGCAGGACAGGTTCCTCCAGCGTCTCCTCCAGATATTCGTCCTGCTCCTTGGCGTGCTCCTCGCGGGCCTTGGGCGCATCGGTACTGTTTGCCGCGGGACCGAAGTTTCCATCATTGTAGGCGGTTTGCAGGATTGCACCTGCCGATATAGTTGCAAGCAGCAGATCCCGCCCCAGCACCTGGGCAGGCACGGAATCACCATGGGGCGAATATAAGTGGTCATGACGTTGTCCGATCGACTGCGCCCGGAGGAACCTGAGACGATGAGCAAGTTCGAAGTCAGTGTGAGGCCCGAACGGAAACGTGGTTCGGGTGCGAAGGTCGTCTACGACCTGCTGCGCGACGAGATCCTCGACCTCGCCTTGCCGCCGGGCAGCCCGATCGATGAGGTTCAACTCGCCGAGCGTTTCCAGATGTCCCGGACGCCGATCCGGGAGGCGCTGGTACGGCTGGCCGGTGAGGGGCTGATCACGACGCTTCCCAATCGTTCGACGATGGTTTCGAACATCGACTTCCTCAACATGCACACCTTCTTCGATGCGCTAATCCTGATGTACAGGGTTACCACCCGGCTTGCGGCGCAGTATCATCGGCCGGACGACCTCGAGGCGATCGCGGCCCGGCAGCAGGAGTTTGCCGCGGCCGTCCGGGCGCAGGATGCGCTCGCCATGATCGCGACCAATGCGGCCCTGCACCTGGCGATCGCCGAGGCGGGACGGAACCCCTATTTCACCGCGCTCTTCAGCCGCCTTCTCGATGAAGGCCGTCGGATCCTGCGCCTCTATTATCAGTCCTACGACGACCGCCTGCCGCAACGTTTCGTGGAGGAGCACGACGAGATGATCGCGGCCATCGCTGCGCGGGACGTCGATTCCGCAGACCGGATCGCCAAAGAGCATGCCGAGCAGATCGTCCTGCAGATTCAGAAAATGTTCGTCCGCAAGGACAGGCTGGAGGTGCCGCTTTAGCTGCTGCACATTCTTGTCGACAATCTGAATACAATTGCGGTATTGGTAGAGTGAAAATCAAACCAGGGCGGTGTGGCCGCCTCCGCGCCATCAGGAGTTGTTGATGAAAGCCCCCATTTTTTCCGGCGTCGTTCCCGCATTGATGACCCCTTGCAAGCCGGATCGCAGCCCCGATTTCGATGCGCTGGTGCGCAAGGCCAAGGAACTGGTCGAGCTGGGCATGTCGGCTGTCGTCTACTGCGGCTCGATGGGCGATTGGCCGCTTCTGACCGATGCACAGCGCATGGAGGGCGTCGAGCGGCTCGTCAAGGCAGGCGTCCCAGTGATCGTCGGGACGGGTGCCGTCAACAGCGCGTCGGCGGTAGCGCATGCAGCGCATGCCCAGGCCGTCGGCGCACAGGGCCTCATGGTCATCCCCCGCGTGCTGTCGCGCGGCTCTTCGATCACCGCCCAGAAGGCGCATTTCAAGGCCGTCCTGTCGGCGGCGCCCGATCTGCCGGCGGTCATTTACAACAGCCCCTACTACGGCTTTGCAACCCGCGCCGACCTGTTCTTCGCGCTGCGCGCCGAGCACTCCAACCTCGTCGGCTTCAAGGAGTTCGGTGGGCCTCAGGACCTGCGCTATGCGGCTGAATTCATCACCAGCCCGGACGAGAGTGTTTCCCTGATGATCGGCGTTGATACGGCCGTGTTTCATGGTTTCGTCAACTGCGGCGCGACCGGTGCGATCACCGGCATCGGCAACGTCCTGCCCAAGGAAGTCCTGCATCTTGCCAACCTCTGCCAGGCCGCGGCCGGCGGCGATGCCGATGCGCGACTGCGGGCGCAGGAACTGGAGCAGGCGCTTGCCGTGCTTTCCTCCTTCGATGAAGGTCCCGACCTCGTCCTCTACTTCAAGCACATGATGGTGCTGAAGGGTGATGAGGAATACGCGCTCCACTTCATCGAGACGGACGCGCTGACCGACAGCCAGCGCGGCTATGTCGAGGCGCAGTTCAAGCTGTTCAATTCCTGGTACGCCGATTGGAGCAAGCTCCCGGGCGCGGTCCAGACCTGCAAGGGGTAACGGCCATTGCCGGCGAGCGCCCGCTTATGGGCGCGTCCGACGTCATCGTCATCGGGGCCGGCGTGATCGGCCTCTCCGCCGCCATCGCCGCGCAGGCCAGAGGTCTGTCGGTTACGGTTCTGGACCGCGAAGGTCCCGCCGCCGGTGCCTCGGCCGGCAATGCGGGGGCCTTTGCCTTCACCGATATCCTGCCGATGGCGTCGCCCGGCATCATGCGCAAGGCGCCCGGATGGCTCCTCGATCCGCTGGGCCCCCTGTCGGTGCCGCCGGCCTACGCGCTCAAGATCGCGCCGTGGATGTTCCAGTTCTGGCGGGCCTGTTCGCCGCGCCGGGTGAAGGCATCGACGGACGCTCAGGTGGCGCTGATGACGCTCTCCAGGGACGAGCTCGAGCCGTTTCTCGCCCGCACGGGCACGATGCCGATGCTGCGCAAGGAGGGCAATCTCCAGGTCTATGAGGGCGAGGCGGAGTTCCAGGCGTCACTGCCGGGATGGCAGCTTCGCGCCGAACACGATATCGAATTCCGGCATCTCGACACTGCCGCCATGGGTGAGATCCAGCCCGGCCTCTCGCCCCGCTTCACGCGCGGCACGTTCACGCCGGGCTGGTATTCGATCAGCGATCCGAAACTCTATGTGCTTGCGCTCGCGGATCACTTCCGGGCCATGGGCGGCAGCATCCAGCGCGCGGAAGTGAAGGCGCTTCGGCAGATCGGCGAGCAGGTGGAGATTGCCACCGAGTGTGAAACCCGGCGCGCAGGGCAGATGGTGGTTTCGGCCGGCGCCTTTTCCCACCAGCTTACCGCGACGCTTGGCGAGAGGATCCCACTGGAGACTGAACGTGGTTACAATACGACCCTGCCGCACAGTGCCTTCGACCTGCGGACGCAGATCACCTTCGGCGGCCACGGCTTCGTCGTCACCCGCCTCTCCTCCGGGATCCGGGTGGGCGGCGCCGTCGAACTCGGCGGTCTGAAACTGCCGCCGAACTTCCGGCGTGCCGAGGCGATGCTGAAAAAGGCGAAGGCCTTCCTGCCGGGCCTCGATGATCGCGACGGGACGCAGTGGTTCGGTTTCCGGCCGTCCTTGCCCGACAGCCTGCCTGCGATCGGCCGCGCCCGGGCTGCGCCGCGCGTCATCTACGCCTTCGGCCACGGCCACCTTGGCCTCACCCAGTCGACCGGGACGGCACGTCTTGTTGCCGACCTGTTGACGGATCAGCTGCTTCCGGTCGACATATCACCCTTCTCGCCCCAACGGTTCCGATAGAGACTGCAATCATGGCCACATACACCTTCTCCTGCATCGACGGACACACCTGCGGCAATCCTGTCCGCCTCGTCTCGGGCGGCGGCCCGCGACTGGAGGGCGCCAACATGCTGGAGAAGCGGGCGCATTTCCTGCGCGAGTTCGATTGGATCCGCACCGGGCTGATGTTTGAGCCGCGTGGCCACGACATGATGTCGGGATCGATCCTCTATCCGCCGACACGTCCCGATTGCGACGTCGCCGTCCTCTTCATCGAGACCTCCGGATGCCTGCCGATGTGCGGCCACGGGACCATCGGCACGATCACCATGGCCATCGAGAACGGCCTGATCACGCCGCGGGAGCCCGGCCGGCTGTCCATCGATGCGCCCGCCGGCAAGGTGGACATCACCTACCGGCAGGAGGGCCGGTTCGTGGAAGAGGTGCGCCTCACCAATGTCCCCGGCTACCTGCACGCCGAGGGGCTGACGGCCGAAGTCGAGGGGCTGGGCGAAATCGCCGTTGACGTCGCCTACGGCGGCAATTTCTACGCGATCGTCGAGCCGCAGAAGAATTTCCGCGACATGGCCGACCACACGGCCGGCGAGCTGATCGGCTGGAGCCCAAAGCTTCGCGCGGCCCTGAACGAGAAATACGAATTCGTGCATCCGGAACATCCGGAGATCCGGGGTCTCAGCCACATCCAGTGGACCGGGCAGGCGACGCATCCGGAGGCGCACGCCAGAAACGCCGTCTTCTACGGCGACAAGGCGATCGACCGGTCTCCCTGCGGAACAGGAACCTCCGCCCGCATGGCGCAACTGGCCGCCAAGGGCAAGCTGAAGGTCGGCGACGACTTCGTCCATGAATCGATCATCGGCTCGCTGTTCAAGGGAAGGGTCGAGGCGGCAACCACGGTTGCGGGCCGTGACGCCATCATACCGTCCATCGCCGGCTGGGCCCGGATGACCGGGATCAACACGATCTTCATCGATGACCGCGATCCCTTCGCGCACGGTTTCGTGGTGAAATGACACAAGCCTCGGCCTCCTTCAGCGTCCTGCCGGGCACGGCCGAAGGGCCTGTTCTGGCCACCATTGAGCCGCTGAGCTTTTGGGGCGGGGTCTCGCCCGACGACGGTCGGATCATCGATGTCCACCATCCGCTGCACGGACAATGCCTGACGGGCACCGTGCTGGTGGTGCCTTCCAGCCGCGGCTCGTGCAGTGGGTCCGGCGTGCTTCTGGACCTGGTGCTGACCGGTCGTGCGCCCGCGGCGCTCGTCTTCCAGGATGCCGAGGACGTACTGACGCTGGGCGCGCTCGTCGCGCACGAGATGTTCGGCAGGCTTCTGCCGGTGGTGCGGCTGCCGGCCAACGTGTTTGCGGCTGTGTCGGGCGCTGCACAGGTTACCATTACGCCGGATGCCATCGAAGCCGATGGCCTGACGATTGCGCTGGCACCGCCGCCTGTGGAGGCACTTGAACTCAGCGATGCCGATCGCGGCATGCTGGAGGGCGTAGAGGGGCCGGCGGCGCAGCAGGCGATGCGGATCATCTGTGCTGTGGCAGTCCAGCAGGGCGCCAGGCGCCTTCTCGATGTCACCCGGGCGCATATCGACGGCTGCATCTATGCCAGCCCTGCCAACCTCATCTTCGCGCAGAAGGTCGCGGCGCTCGGCGCGCGGGTGCGCATTCCCACCACCATGAACGCGATCTCCGTCGACCTTGCGAACTGGGCAGCGCAGGGCGTGCCGGCAGAGTTCGGCGGGCCGGCGGCGAAACTGGCTGAGGCCTATGTGGCGATGGGCTGCCAGCCGACATTCACCTGTTCGCCCTACCTCCTGCCAGCCGCGCCAGTCGCTGGCGAAGTGATCGCCTGGTCGGAATCTAATGCGGTCATCTTCGCCAATTCCGTGCTCGGGGCGCGGACGCCGAAGCATCCGGATTTCCTTGATCTCTGCATGGCCATCACGGGACGCGCGCCTGCCGCAGGTGTCTATCTCGACGAAAACCGGCGGCCCAGGCGGATCATCGACGTCGCGCTGCCGGATCGGCTGGACGATGCCTTCTGGCCGCTCCTAGGCTATGTCGCCGGCCAGCTGTCGCCGGACCGGATCCCGCTGTTGCGCGGCCTTGCCCATGCGCGTCCCTCGCCGGACGACCTCAAGGCCCTGTGCGCCGCCTTCGGGACGACATCTGCCGCGCCGATGCTCCATATCGAAGGAGTAACTCCGGAAGCCGACATGGCGCCTGCGGAGGATGCCGATCACGCAGTGATCGGGCGCGACGCGTTGCGGGAGGCGTGGGCGCATCTTCATGCCGGCCCCGAACAGGTCGACCTCGTCGCCATCGGCAGTCCGCATGCGTCGCTTGCCGAATGTCGGGCCTTCGCGGATGCGCTGGCGGGGCGCCGCCGGCATCCGGATGTTGCCGTGATCATCACGGCGGGCCGCGACGTGATTGCCGCAGCCTGCGCGGATGGGACCCTGACCCGCCTTCAGGACGCAGGCGTTCGGGTCCTCCAGGACCTCTGCTGGTGTACGATCAGCGAGCCGGTGTTTCCGCCGTCGGCGCGGACGGTGATGACCAATTCCGGCAAGTACGCCCATTACGGTCCCGGTCTCAGTGGCCGCACCGTACGTCTCGGCAGCATCGCCGACTGTGCGGAGGCCGCCACGACGGGGCGGGCGAGGGAGCGATTGCATGCGTAGCAGCAAGGTCATCCATGTGGTCTCGTGCCATGCCGAAGGCGAGGTGGGCGACGTTATCGTCGGTGGCGTTGCGCCGCCGCCCGGCGAGACGCTCTGGGAGCAGCGGAGCCATGTCGCGACCGACCAGTCGCTTCGCAACTTCATGCTCAACGAGCCGCGCGGCGGCGTGTTCAGGCATGTCAACCTGCTTGTTCCACCCAAGGACCCGCGTGCCACCATGGGCTTCATCATCATGGAGCCGGAAGATACGCCGCCGATGTCCGGTTCCAACTCCATCTGCGTTGCGACCGTGCTGCTCGACAGCGGGATCGTGCCGATGGTCGAACCGGAGACGCGCATGGTGCTGGAAGCGCCCGGCGGCCTCGTCGAGGTGGTCGCCCACTGCTGCAACGGCAAGGCCGAGCGCATCGCCGTCACCAACGTGCCGTCGTTTGCCGACAAGCTCGATGTGGCGCTGGAGGTCGAAGGGTTGGGTACCATTACCGTGGACACGGCCTATGGCGGCGACAGCTTCGTAATCACGGACGCGCGTTCGCTCGACTTCGCACTGACACCGGACGAGGCGCGCGAACTGGCCGAGACGGGCATCAGGATCACCAAGGCGGCAAACGAGCAGATCGGCTTTTCGCATCCTCTCAATCCCGACTGGGACCACATCTCCTTCTGTCAGCTGACGCTTCCCGTCGAGACAAAGGATGGGGCGCTGCACGGCCGTAACACGGTGGTGATCCAGCCGGCCAAGCTCGACCGCTCGCCGACCGGCACCGGCTGCTCCGCCCGCATGGCCGTCATGCATGCGCGCGGGCAGATCGCGGTCGGGCAGAGCTTCGTCGGGCACTCCATCATCGGCTCCACCTTCGACTGCCGCATCCTCTCGGAAACCTCGGTTGCGGGGCGACCAGCGATCGTGCCGCAGATCTCCGGCCGCGCCTGGATCACCGGAACGCACCAGTACATGCTGGACCCTGCCGACCCCTGGCCTGACGGCTATCGGCTGGCCGACACCTGGCCCCGCAGGGTCTGATCGCGCTACTTCGGGGCCGTCCCTGTATGCCGTGGACGCACCGAACGACACTTTTATCATGGAAAGTTTGGAACTCCGGGCGTCCGGTCCGGTTGGCCCTGTGTGTCCTAAAGGAGGCCGAAAAGAGGCTCCTGTTTGCTGCAATTGCGTCGGGCACGCTAGCAGAACCAGAATGGGAGAAGCGGATGAGACGAATAGTCGAAGCCGCAGTCTTATCGGCTGCGATACTATCGCCGGCAGCGGCGCAGGAGGCGACCGTG
The DNA here is from genome assembly GCF_056530405.1 of Rhizobium sp. PK7-22. Lineage (NCBI taxonomy): Bacteria > Pseudomonadati > Pseudomonadota > Alphaproteobacteria > Hyphomicrobiales > Rhizobiaceae > Rhizobium > Rhizobium sp. PK7-22. The sequence continues at coordinate 83,965 of NZ_CP096514.1, read as the reverse complement.
AGCCCAGACGTTGCGAGGGCAACATTTATCGACGCGGATGGAAATTCCATCGGAACCGCGACGCTCCAGGAAACACCCAGCGGCCTGCTTATCCAGGCCAAAGTGACCAATCTGCCGCCCGGCGTCCATGGCTTTCACGTGCATGAGACCGGTCAATGCGATGCCGAAGGCGGGTTCCAGTCCGCTGGTGGCCACTTTGCACCGGAAGGCAACGACCATGGCTTCATGGTCGAGAACGGTCCTCACGCCGGCGACATGGCCAATCAGACCGCTGGAGAAGACGGGACGATGGTCGTGGAGGTTTTCAACGAGAACCTTCGACTGACAGAAGGCGATGCGGCGGTGCTGGACGACGATGGATCGGCCATCGTGATCCATTCCACGGCTGACGACTACCGGAGCCAGCCTTCGGGCAATGCCGGCGACCGGATCGCCTGCGCGGTCATCGAGCAGCGCTGATTGCGTCCTAGGACGCAAAGGTAAGTGAACTCAACAGGAGCAAAGGGTCGGCGGGCGCGAGTTCGTGGATGGCGTAAACTCGCCACCTGGCTCCCACTAGAAGGAGAACGACATGAGAAAGCTAGAAACAGCACTCACCTTGATTCTTGCGGCGGCCGTTTCGCCATCAATCGCGAGTGCCCAGACCGCAACCACGACCGCCGCAGGAGGCGCCGATGAGATTCGCCGCGTCAGCGACAACGCGTTTTCCCAGTGGGACGTCAACAGCAATGATCGTCTGGAAGGTGACGAGTTTGTCAGTGGTTTGCATGGCGCGTGGAGCGGACAGGCCGGCCAGCTGAACGAGCAGGCTTTCAAGAGCAACTGGAACAACTGGTTTACCGCCGACGTTCCAGACTTCGCCGAGCTCGACGAGGACGACAACGGTATGTTGTCCCAGGAAGAGCTCCGTGTTGCTTTGAGCGACTCCGATCTCCGCGGCGAGTGGCAGGGCGCAGATGACGGCTATCTCACGCCGGAGGAATTCCGGCTGGGTCTCAACACCGTCAGCGACCGCGACCGCAGCGGCACTCTGGATCAGCAGGAAATCGATCAGTTGATCGCCGTCGTCGGCGTGCTGGTGCCGGATGATACCAGCACTGCAGCCACCGGTCAGCGGAGCGCTAACATGGATCAGCAGACTGCGGGCGCAACCCAGCAGTCCGGGACAGCTCAGCAGACCACAGCTGTCGAGCCAGGCAATGCCGGCACATCAGCTACGGCCAATCAGTCTGCGTCCAACGTCGAGGTCGGGCAAATCATCTCACTGAACGAGTGGGATGCTGAAGCGCTGTACCAGTCTGCCTGGAGCGCGGAAGCTCTCTTCGACCGCCAGGTTTTCGGCGAGAACGGCGAGGAAATTGGCGACGTCGAGGATCTGATCGTCGGCTCCAATGGCGAGCTCCTGGCACTGGTGGCCGAAGTCGGCGGATTCTGGGACATTGGCGACACGCACGTCGGCGTGCCGTGGGACCAGGTGGCCTTTCGTCAGGACGGGTCCATCACGCTTCCGGTGACGGAGGAGAACGCGGATGACTTCAGTGTCCTCGCCATTCCAACGCAGGAGCAGGTTTCGCAGAACATCGTGTCGAACCTCGATGACGAAGAACTGGGTCCGCGTGCATGGCGGGCGTCCGAACTGATCGGCGATATCGCCCGCATCCGTGGCGACAACGCCGGGCAGGCTGAGCCGGTGCAGGAAAATGCCGCCGCCCAGACGAGCCAGCGGATGCCCTACCAGGGCTTCGGGTATGTCAATGACCTGATCTTCAATGACGGCAAGATCGTTGCCGCAGTGGTGGATCGTGATGCGGGCTACGGAACACGCGGACGCTTTGCCTATCCTTTCTATGGCTATGGCTATGGCTGGGCTCCAGGCAGCCGGTACTACGACATGCCTTACAGCCGCGACGAGGCAACGGCGATCGAGCCCTTCGATGAAGATCGCCTCAACGGAGGTTGATGGAAACGTCAGGCCGCAGCCGCGGCGAGAGTTCCGACCGGCTCATGGGAGGCGGTCGGGATAGGGGCCCGGCGATCTATGCTGCCGGTCCGACAAGGGAGGTCACATGACCTTACTCAACAATAGTCATCATCAAGGAAGGAGAGATACCCCATGAAAACCATCGTAATGACAATGGCATTCGGCCTTCTCGCCGCTCCCGTGTTTGCCCAGACGAGCGGCAGCTCCAGCAGCGATGAGACCGCAGGACAGGCCGACCAGTCGACACAGTCCGGCACGTCGAGCGAGATGTCTGCGGCGTCGCAGCAGAAGGTTCGCGATCAGCTGACTCAGGCCGGCTTCCAGCAGGTCGAGATCCTCGATGCATCATACCTCGTGCGTGCGCAGACCGAAGACGGCAACACCGTCCTCATGGTCATCGACCCGCCGATGAGCGGCATGAGCGACGGCTCGACCTCCGGCTCCGGCTCGAGCAGCGGCTCGACTGAAGACTCCGCCGAGCAGGACTGACAACCTGCAGGGCATTTCGCCTAACCGGGACGCGACGGCAGCTTCTCCGTCGCGTCCTTACGCTTTCCTGGCCGTGTCGGCCGCCCCTCAGGGAGATACCATATGCGTGAGGCTGCCTTGCTTCCGGCCGTTCTGCTCTTCGTGATGATGAGCATCGTTCCCGGTCACGCACAGGACCCCGACGATCTGGAGATGTTGCGGGCCGAAGCGCTTGAAGAGGTCAATGACGACCGACAGGCGCAGGGTTTCGAACCGCTGGCGCTCGGTAAAGATCTCAATGAAGCGGCGCTGGCACATGCCAACGATATGATCAGCCGAGACTACTATGCCCATTCCTCACCGGAGGGGGATGATGTCCAGGATCGCTACATCGCTGCAGGCGGACGCCGGTGGGAGCTCGTGGCCGAGAACATCTCCCGTTGCGGGAACTGCGTGCAGACGCCTGACGTCGCGACCGTCGAGAGGCTGCAGCGGGGCTGGATGGACAGTCCGGGGCACAGGGAAAACATTCTCAGGCCCGGCCTGTCGCGGTTCGGCTTTGCGGTGGTCGTGGATCCCGAGCGGGGTCTTTATGCCGTCCAGACCTTTGCCGGCCCCGGTACTCCTCGCGGCGACGCCGGTGCGGCGACAAAGGCAATGGCGATGGATCGGCAGGTGCCGGTCGCTCTCGATGCGATCAATACTCTGAGATAGGAGGCGGGCGTTCCGACGTTGTCTGCCTCTCCAGCTCTCACCGACATTGCCCGTCGGCTCATTCCTGCGGATGTTCCGGACCCCGACGAACTTCCGGGACTGAAGTCGGCTGCTTTCGATCTGGATCGCAGCCGCTGGGAGGAGATTGCCACCATCGTCGGGGCCTGCGGCGGCTGTGGTCGCGAGCCTGCGCCAAGCGATATAGAGGCCTTTGTTGAAGATTGGGCCAACCAGCAGACATACCGCAGAAGCCTGCTGGACGCCGGTGCCAGCCACCTCGGCTTGGCCCTGAGGGCTAACGGGGAGGGCAAGAAAGTGGCGGTGGCGGTGTTTGGCACCGCACGGTAGCCGTCACACTGGCCCGCTGGACCGACCAGCTGGAACCGCATTCCCGTCAGGGGGTTGTATCGCCAAAGGGAGATCCGCATGAAGAACCTATTGATCCTGTCATTGTCGGCGTCTGTCGTCTTGCTGCCCGGAGCCGCTTTTTCGCAGTCGACTTGCCAGACGCAGGCCTGCGAGATGCCGCTCGAGGTGCTGGTGGCGCAGAATGAGGCAGCTCCCGATGCCGCCGAACAGCAATCGACCGTGTCCGCCGAAGATGCGGAAGGCGGTGACGGATGGCTGGATCGCGCCAGACGCGCCGTGGGAGAGGCAGGCCGTGAAATTGGGGAGGCGGCAACGGCGACGGGACGCTCTGCTTCGGAATATCTCGCCGACAACCCCGACCTCAATCGCGAAGTCATCGAGTTCGGGCAGAGCCTGGGAGTTCCAGGCTTTGAAGCCGCTCCCGCACGCGGCTCGGCCCTGGATGTGACCGCCACCACGGATGGCGAGCTGCAGATCGTGGCTGCCGGTTTGCCGGGTAGCCAGGAGGTTCGCCTCGGTTGGCTTGAGGACGGTCGCTTCGTCGAGCTGCAAAAGCTCACGAGCGATGACAATGGTCGCGTTGAGGCGGCCATCGCCATACCCGCGGCTCTTCCCGACAACGAGGAGGTAAGGCTCGCAATCGAGACGGCGGACCAGCGACTTCGGCTGGCCTCGGATCTCGTCAAGCTGCCTTGACCGCAGCCAAGCCGTTCATGCCACCGCATCTACGCGGGCATTGTCGCCAACGCCAAGCCGACCGGAGACGATTGTGACTCTACCAGCCTCAAGACCCGTCGTGGTCATTACGGGCGCATCAGCAGGCGTCGGCCGTGCGGTAGCGCAGGTGTTTGCTCGAAAGGGCTGGCGCGTGGCGCTTGTGGCGCGAGGGCTGGCGCGCCTGGAGGCGACGGCCGAAGATGTGCGCAGGCTGGGCGGGGAAGCGCTAGTCCTCCCTGCGGATGTGGCGGATGCCGACGCTGTCAATGATGTGGCCGACACGGTGCAGGCCGCCTGGGGCGGTATCGACCTCTGGATCAACAATGCCATGGTGACGGTCTTCGGGCCGGTCTCGACGATTGGCCCGGACGAATTCAAGCGGGTGACGGAGGTTACCTATCTTGGGCAGGTGCATGGCACCCAGGCTGCCTTGCGGTACATGCGGCCGCAAGGCCACGGCACGATCGTCTGCGTCGGTTCGGCTCTCAGCTACCGTTCCATCCCGTTGCAATCCGCCTACTGCGGGGCGAAGGCCGCCGTCCGGGGTTTCGTGGATGCACTGCGCTCCGAACTGATCCACGACGGCTCGCCGATCCGGCTGTCGATGGTTCATCTGCCGGCGGTCAACACGCCGCAATTCGACTGGGCTCGCTGCAAGGTTGACCGGCAGCCGCGGCCCGTCGCTCCGGTGTTTGCGCCCGAGGCTGTCGCAGCGCAGATCTATAGCGGTTGCCTGACTGCACCCCGAGAACTCTGGATCGGCCGGCCGACCGTGAAGACGATCATCGGCGGTCTTTTCGTGCCGGCACTGGCGGATCGTCTTGCGGCATCGCAAGCCTACGAAGGTCAGATGGATGACATCCGCAACGATCCCGCCCGAAAGGACAACCTCTTCGAACCCGTGGACCTCGATGTCGCTGCCAAGGGGCGGTTCGGCGGGGAGTCCTTGCCCTCAGTGGGCGCGATCTCGGGAACAGCAGCACGCGTGCTGATGGCCGGAGCGGGCGTCGCAGCATTGGCGGTACTGGCCGTGGCACGGCGGCAATTGCGTCGCTAGGGCGGGCCGGAGGTTCGAAATGGTAATTGGTCACCATCGGCAGATAGTTGCGAATTCTTAACCGCTTAAGTCAGTTTCCGGGTATGTTGTTTTGGCAATTGGCTTCTGGAGGGACGAATTTTCTATGGACATCGTAGTTCTCCTGGGTTAGGTAGACATCGCAGTCGCTGCTGGCCGGCCCTGGCGCATTTGTCGGGGCGGCAACAGTTTCGTGACTTATAATCAGCCTTGGCGCTCTCGAGACATTTTTCGAGGGCGTGTTGTTGTTGTGGCCGGCGCTGCGATAATCTGAGGATCTGACCAATTGCTTGGTGCGATACTGCGCCAATGATCACCGTTGATGGAGGGTTGCTTTGCCGTGGCGCAAGGCAGAAAAAATATGGAAGCCAATACTTCTGTTCCGGTGTCCGAAGAGGATCGCCGGCTCAAGATCAGCCTGAGGAATGTTTTCAAGGTCTTCGGCGAACGGCCCGACAAGGCGCTTGCCATGGTCAAATCCGGCAGGAGCAAGACCGAGATCCACGCCGAGACCGGCTGTGCGATCGGCGTCAACGATGCCAGTTTCGACGTCAAGGACGGCGAAATCTTCGTCATCATGGGGCTCTCCGGCTCGGGCAAATCAACCCTCCTTCGCCTTCTCAACCGCCTGATCGAGCCCACTGCCGGCTCCATCGAGATTGACGGTCGCGACATCACCAAAATGTCCCGCAAGGAACTCATCGATGTTCGCCGCCGCGACATCAGCATGGTGTTCCAGTCGTTTGCTCTGCTGCCGAACCGCACCGTGCTCAACAATGCCGCCTTCGGGCTGGAGGTTGCCGGTGTGGGCGAGGCGGAGCGGACAGAGAAGGCGATGGTTGCGCTGAGGGCCGTCGGGCTCGAAGGCTATGCCGACAGTCGTCCCAACCAGCTTTCGGGCGGCATGAAGCAGCGTGTCGGGCTTGCCCGGGCGCTGGCCAGCGAACCGACGATCCTGCTGATGGACGAGGCCTTCTCGGCGCTCGACCCGTTGATTCGCACCGAAATGCAGGACGAACTGGTGCGCCTGCAGTCGGAGCACAGCCGCACGATCGTCTTCGTCAGCCACGATCTCGACGAGGCGATGCGCATTGGTGATCGGATCTGCATCATGCAGAACGGCAGCGTCATCCAGGTGGGAACCCCGGACGAGATCGTGACGCAGCCGGCCAACGACTATGTCCGGTCCTTCTTCCGCAATGTCGATGTCACCCAGGTCTTCAAGGCCGGCGATATCGCGCGCAAGACGCAGGTGACGATCATCGACCGGCAGGGCGTTTCGGTCGCGGCAGCGCTTGAGCGCATGCAGAACTTCGACCGGGAATACGCGATCGTGCTCGGCCGCGACAAGAAGTACCACGGCATGGTCAGCCAATCCTCGCTGGTCGAAAAGGTCAGGACCGGTTCCACCGATCCCTACCGAAACGCATTTCTGGCCGACATCGAGCCGATTGCAGCGAGCGAACCTCTGGCCACCGTTCTGGGACGGGTCGCCGGCAGCGCCTGGCCACTTCCCGTCGTCGACGAGCAGGGCCGTTACGTCGGATCGATCAGCAAATCGGTTCTTCTCGAGACGCTTGATCGCGCCAACTGACACATTACGGATTGGAAGCAATCATGAATTTCGACATTGGTGACGGCGTCGATACGATCGTCAATTACATCCTTGACAACTTCTCTCCCGCCCTCGAAGGCATTGCTGCGGCCATCGGCTTCGTCACCGACGGCATTCAGGATACCTTGGCGGCAATGCCCATGCTCGTGGGATTGGCGATCTTCGTCCTCCTGTCGCTGTGGCGGGTCGGCGCGGGTTTCGCCATCTTCACGGCTGTTGCCCTTTGGCTGGTGGACACCATGGGTCTCTGGCCGGCGATGATGGAAACGCTGTCCCTCGTCATCGCCTCGACGGTGATCGCCATGCTGATCGGTCTGCCGCTCGGAATTGCCATGGCCGCCAAGGATTCCGTTGCCTCCAGCATCCGTCCCGTTCTCGACCTGATGCAGACGATGCCGGCCTTCGTCTATCTCATTCCGGCGGCGATGTTCTTCGGCCTCGGCGCCGTGCCGGGGACGATTGCGACGGTGATCTTTTCCATGCCGCCGGTCGTGCGTCTCACCAATCTCGGCATCCGTCAGGTCGACGTCGAATTCGTCGAGGCGGGTCAGGCCTTCGGCTGCACGTCGTCGCAGCTGCTCTTCAAGGTCCAACTGCCGAACGCCTTGCCGTCGATCATGGCCGGCATCAACCAGACGATCATGCTGTCGCTGTCCATGGTGGTGATCGCCTCCATGATCGGCGCCGGTGGTCTCGGAAACACCGTGTTGACGGGCATCCAGCGCCTGGATGTCGGCACCGGTTTCGAAGGCGGCCTTGCGGTCGTCATTCTCGCGGTCGTTCTCGACCGCATCACCCAGAGTTTTGGAAAGGAGCGGCCGGTCTTCTGGCGCAGCTTCTTCCCGAAGGCAGCGCGGCAACAGACCGAACAGGCACCAGCCTGATCGTCGCGATGCGTCAAAGCGGGCAAGACGCCCGATGCGAACCTTCCAAAAAGGAGCAGATATGATCAAGAAGATTCTTTCCATGGGCATCGCCGCAGCGATGGCAAGCAGTGTTGCAACCTCGGCACTGGCACAGGATGCAGAACCCGTGAAGATCGGTTGGGCCGCATGGTCCGACGCGGAATTCGTGACGAAGCTTGCCGCCAAGCTGATCAAGGATGAACTCGGCCAGGAAGTCGAACTGGTCCAGACGGATGTCGCGCCTCTCTACCAGGGCGTCAGCCGTGGCGACCTCGACGCCATGATGATGGCATGGCTGCCGCAGACGCATGCGGACTACTACGCCAAGATCAAAGACGACGTCGAAACGCTCGGCACCGTCTATGATGGCGCCAAGCTCGGCTGGGTCGTACCCGCCTATATCCCCGAAGACATGATCAGCTCGATCGAGGACCTGTCGAAGGACGAAGTCAAGGAGAAGCTGGACAGCACCATCCAGGGCATCGATCCAGGCGCTGGCCTGACGCGTCTCTCGCAGCAGGCCGTCAAGGATTACGGCCTCGACGACTACAACCTGCAGATCTCCAGCGAAGCCGGCATGCTGACGACCGTCGACCGTGCCATGCGCTCGGAAGACTGGTTCGTGGCCACGTCCTGGAGCCCGCACTGGATGTTCGGCAAATACGACATCCGCTACATCGAGGACCCGAAGAAGTCCCTCGGTGAGGCAGAGCATGTCGACATCCTGGCTCGCAAGGGCTTCAAGGAAGACAACCCGGACGTGGCCGGCTTCCTGTCACGCATGAAGCTGCCGATCTCCGATCTCGAGGCCGGCATGTTTGCGGCGCAGGATACCTCCTATGACGAGGCAATCGAGAAGTACATCGCCGATCATCCGGACCAGGTAAAGGCCTGGGTCGGCGACGAGTAACGAGTAAAACACCGGCCGGGCTTGCGCCCGGCCGGCGCTCTTCCGAGACCCTGGTGGAGGCTTCCATGATTCATGATCCCGAAATTGTCGACGACAATACGCTGGGCGGGCGGATCTCGCTGGCACGCGACGCGGCCGCGATGTCCGTCGAGCAAACGGCGGCGGTGCTGGGCGTCGAAGCGGCAACCTGGGCCAACTGGGAAAACGACCGAGCCGAGCCGCGCGCCAACCGTCTGGGCATGCTCGCGGGCGTGCTGCAGGTCAGCGTCGGCTGGCTGCTGGCCGGGCAGGGTCATGGACCCGGCTATAGCGCCTGAGCTTTATCCGCAAATGCGGCCAATGCCTTGTCATCGTAGATGACGGATCTACCTTATTTCCGAACCAGGCCAAATCGAAAGGATCTTCCCCATGAAGAGGCTGTTTCAAAGGGCGAGTTTCGCCGTTGCCTTCGCGCTGGCCGGCTTATCCGCGGCGGCTCAGACACCCCCGAATGTTCTGATCGTCGGGCAAATCGCCGAGCCGCAGTCGCTCGACCCGCACGCGGTGACGGCGACCAACGACTTCCGTATCCTCGTGAACCTCTATGACGGGCTTGTCCGCTACAAGGACGGGACGCTCGAGGTGGAGCCGGCTCTCGCGGAAAGCTGGACGATCTCCGATGACGGGAAGACCTACACCTTCAAGCTTCGGGAAGGCGTGACCTTCCATGACGGGTCGGCCTTCGACGCGAATGCCGTCAAGTTCAATTTCGATCGGATGCTGAAAGAGGACCACCCGTTCCACGACACGGGGCCGTTTCCGCTGTCCTTCAACTTCGCCTCGATCGACGCGGTCAACGTCATCGACGACACCACGGTCGAATTCCAGCTGAAGGAGGCCTTCGCGCCGTTCCTGTCCAATCTCGCCTATCCCACAGGCCTCATCGTATCTCCCGCCGCGGTTGAAGAGCATGGTCAGGAATTTGGGCGCAATCCGTCAGGCACCGGCCCCTTCCGGTTTGCGGAATGGCAGTCCAACCAGCTGGTCGCCGCGGAGCGGAACGAAGACTACTGGGACGGCGCGCCCGCGCTCGAGGCGGTCGTCTTCCGTCCGATCACCGATTCCAACACGCGCGTGGCGGAGATGCTGTCGGGAGGCATCGACGTGATGGTCGAAGTGCCGCCGGACAACCTCGCCTCTTTCAAGTCGGACGCCAATTTCTCGGTTGCCGAGCAGGCCGGCCCGCACGTGTGGTTCTCCATCCTCAACACGAAGGAAGGGCCGTTCGCCGACAAGCGGGTTCGCCAGGCGGCAAACTATGCCGTCAACAAGGAGACGCTGGTCAACGACGTGCTGCAGGGCACCGCGACCGTTGCCGCCGGCCCCATCCCGCCGGCGTTCAACTGGGTCGAAAACTCGGTGGAGCCGTATCCATACGATCCGGAGAAGGCGAAGGCGCTGCTCGCCGAGGCCGGTGTCGAGAATCCCGAGCTTACCTTTTACGTCACCGAGGGCGGCTCGGGCATGCTCAATCCCGTCACCATGGGAGCGGCCATTCAGGCGGACCTCCAGGCTGTCGGCTTCGACGTCACCATCGAGAGCTATGAATGGAATGCCTTCCTCGGCCGCGTCAATGCCGGGCTCGAAGGTCAGGCCGATATGGCCGAGATGGCCTGGATGACCAACGATCCCGATACCGTGCCTTATCTGACGCTGCGCACCGATGCGCAGCCGGAGAACGGCGGCTTCAACTCCGGCTACTACTCGAACCCGGAGCTCGACGCGCTTCTCGATCAGGCGCGGACCTCCACGGATCAGGCGGAACGCGGCAGGCTCTACGGTGAGGTGCAGCAGATCGTGCACGACGACGCGCCGTGGCTCTTCGTGGCCAACTGGAAGCAGAACGCCGTGACGACCGCGGCCATCCAGGGCTTCAAGCTTCAGCCGTCGTTCCTGCTGCATCTCAAAGACGTCAGCAAGTAATCACCGCTGCCGGTCCGGCCGCTGCGGCGGCGGGCCGGCACGCGTCTGCGGAGGCAGTTCATGCCGTCCTATATCCTCAAGCGGCTGCTTTCGATGATCCCCGTCCTGTTCGGACTGTCGGTCATCGTTTTCCTGGTGATGGCAATGATCCCGGGCGATCCGGCGATCGCCATCCTCGGCGCCTATGCGACGCCGGAGAATGTCGCGCGGATCAACAGCGATCTCGGCCTCGACAAGCCGCTCGTGCAGCAATACTTCATCTGGATCGGCAATGTCCTGCAGGGTGATTTCGGCCGCTCCTTTGCGCTCAATCGCCCGGTTCTGGACGAGGTGCTGGAGCGCTTCCAGGCGACGCTGGTGCTGGCCAGCGTCTCGCTCGTGCTGTGTTCGGTGATCGGTCTTGTGGCCGGCGTGGTTTCGGCAGTCCGGCAGTTCGGCTGGGTCGACAAGGTGATCACCTTTAGTGTGCTTGCCGGCATCTCCATGCCGTCCTTCGGGCTCGGCCTGATCCTGATCCTGCTCTTTGCCGTGAAGTGGCGGCTGCTGCCCGCCAGCGGCATGTATGCCGTCTACGGCGGTGGCGACCTGAAGGACCTCTTGCTTCACCTCATCCTGCCGGCCTCCACCCTTGCCGTGGTCGCGGCCGGCGTCATCGCCAGGCTGACACGCGCCGCCATGCTCGAGGTGCTGCGCCAGGACTTTATCCGCACCGCCAGAGCAAAAGGTCTGCCGGAACGCCGCGTCATCTATCGGCATGCCTTCCGGGCGGCGCTCGTCAGCGTCATTCCGGTGATCGGTATCCAGGCCGGCTTCGTGCTGGGCGGTGCCGTCTACATCGAGACCGTCTTCCAGTGGCCGGGCGTCGGGGCCATGCTGGTCAAGGCGATCTCCACCCGCGACATTCTCCTGGTGCAGGGCGGGGTGTTGGTCGTGGCGGGCAGCTATGTGCTTTTCAACCTCATCGCCGACGTGGTCCAGACGATGCTCGATCCGAGGATCCGCACATGAGCGATGCTCTCGCAACCCCATCGCAGCCGGCGGCAGGTTCCGGCCGCGTCTCCTCCTGGACGCTGCTCTTCAACAACCGGCTGGCGACCGTTGGACTCTGCATGCTGTCGGCGCTGGTGTTGCTGACGCTCCTGGCGCCGGTACTGCCGCTGCCCAATCCGGATGCCACGGCGCCCGCGGATCGTCTGCAGCCACTGTTTTCGCCAGGCCATATTCTCGGGACCGACCAGCTGGGCCGCGACATCCTCAGCCGCTTGATCTGGGGCAGCCGCGTTTCCATGGTCGTGGGCTTCTCGGCCACCCTGGTCGCGGCGGTGATCGGGTCGGCAATAGGCATCGTCTCGGGCTATGCCGGCGGGCGGACGGACAACCTGATGATGCGCGGCATCGACATGCTGATGGCCTTTCCCTACATCCTGCTGGCGCTGGCCATCGTCGCCGTGCTCGGCCCGGGGCTGATGAACGCCCTCTACGCCATTGCCGTCGTCAACATTCCCTTCTTCGCACGCAACGTGCGCGGCGTGACGCTGGGGCTCTCGCACCAGGAATTCGTCGATGCCGCACGGCTGTCCGGCAAGGGGCATCTGTCTATCGTCCTGACCGAGATCCTGCCCAATGTCCTGCCGGTCATCGTCATCACCATGTCGACCACCGCCGGCTGGATGATCCTGGAAACGGCCGGCCTCAGTTTTCTGGGCCTCGGGGCGCAACCGCCGCAGGCCGACCTCGGCTCGATGCTCGGCGAGGGGCGGGCGCAGCTCTTCACGGCGCCGCATGTCTCGGTGGTGCCGGGCGTGATGATCTTCCTGATCGTCATCAGCCTGAACGTGCTGGGTGATGGCATCCGCGACGTGCTCGATCCGCGTCTCAGGTCCGGCGCCCTCCTTCGTCCCAGTCCGGTGACGGCGGTCGATCCCGAACGCTCCCGGCCGAAGAACGGCATGCCGAGTGCGATCCTCGCGGTCGAGGGACTGGAAACCGGGTTCACGCGCAATGGTCACTATTCTGCGGCCGTCAGGGATGTCTCCCTGCATCTTCATCCGGGCGAATGCCTGGGACTGATCGGCGAAAGCGGTTCGGGAAAGAGCGTGACCGCCTTGTCCATCATGGGACTGGTCAGCTCACCGCCGGGGATCATCCGCAACGGGGCGATCTACCTGCATGGCGAGGACGTGCTGTCGATGCCACAGACCCGGCTGATCTCCGCCCGGGGAAGCCGTGTCGCCTATATCTTCCAAGACCCGTTGACGACGCTGCACCCGATGCATTCGATCGGCCCGCAGGTGGAGGAGGCGATCTCCGCGCACCAGACACTGAGCCGGCAGGCCCTGCGGGAGAGAAGCATCGCGCTGCTGGATCGCGTCGGGATCCCGGACGCTGAGAAGCGGGCGGGTCACTTCCCGCACCAGCTCTCCGGGGGGCAGCGGCAGCGGGTGGGGATTGCCATGGCGCTCGCCAATGATCCGGATGTCATCATTGCCGACGAGCCGACGACGGCGCTCGACGTCACCGTCCAGGCCCAGATCCTTGCGCTGTTGCGTGAGCTGCAACGGGAGCGGGGTATGGCCATGCTCTTCATCACGCATGATTTCGGGGTGGTGACGGAGATCTGCGATCGCGTCGCCGTCATGAGGGACGGCCGCATCGTGGAGACAGGCAAGACGCAGGCGGTGCTCGGCGACCCCCAGCACGACTACACGAAGCGCCTGATCGCCTGCGTGCCGGAGATCGGAACCGGCAAAAGCTTTCTCGACAGGGTGGCACCGCTCTTTGCAGCTGATGCGGAGGAACGATCATGAGCGGCAGCGCGATCGAGGTTCGTCATCTGACCAAGACGTTTGGCGGCGGGCGCTCGCTGTTCGGAACGGCGCGGCATGCGGTGAAAGCCGTCGATCAGGTTTCGCTCGTGCTGCAGCGGGGCGAAACGCTGGCGGTGGTGGGCGAGAGCGGATCGGGCAAGAGCACGCTTGCGCGCATGCTGGTCGGCCTAGAAGAGCCGACGTCCGGGGAGATGCGGATTGCCGGACGCGACGCCGGGGAGTTTCGTCGCGACGGCCCAAGGGCCTTCGGAAAGATGGTTCAATACGTGTTTCAGGATCCGGTCGCCTCTCTCAATCCGCGCAGGACGATCCGGCAGGCGCTGGAGGCGCCGCTGAAACTGCTTAACGGCTATGACACCGCCAAGCGGCAGGCGCGGATGACGGAACTGCTCGATGCGGTGCGGATGCCGAAGGACACGCTGGATCGCTACCCGCACGAGTTCTCCGGCGGTCAGGCGCAGCGCATCGCGATCGCAAGGGCGCTGGCGGCCGAGGCCGAGATCCTTATTCTTGATGAGCCGGTGAGCGCCCTCGACGTATCCGTACAGGCTCAGGTGCTGCTACTCCTGCGCGACCTGAAGCGGCAGTTCGGCCTTTCGTATCTGTTCATCAGCCACGACCTTGCCGTGGTGGAGGCGATCTCCGACCGCGTCGCGGTGATGCACCATGGTCGGGTCGTTGAAGAGGCGCCGACGGAGGAATTGTTCAAGGCTCCCCGCGATGCCTATACCCGCCAGTTGCTTGACAGTGCGCCGAAGATGAAGACCGGTTGAGGTCGACCAGTTGCTTCGGCGCAGGATCACGATAAACAGGATCGAGATGATGATCTTCGGCATCATTCTACTTGCCGGTGGCGGCGAACGCCCAATGTCACACCCAAGGCGAGAGATCAGACGAGGAGAGGCCAGGTCGTGAACGCGTTCTATTCCCTGTACAGCCATGAGTTCCTGCGCGTGGCGACATGTGTCCCTGCCACCGAAGTCGCGGATCCGGAGTTTGCCGTCGCTGAAACGCTGCGGCTGGCGGAGCTCGGACACGCCGACGGTGCGGCCGTCATGCTGTTTCCGGAACTCGGCCTTTCGTCCTACGCCATCGACGACCTGCTGCTCCAGGATGCGCTGCTCGATGCCGTCGAGCGGGCAATCGGCAGCATCGTCGAGGCCAGCAAGGATCTCTACCCGGTGCTGGCGGTCGGCGCGCCGCTGCGGGGCGACGGGCGGCTATACAACACTGGCGTGATCATCCATCGCGGCAAGATCCTTGGCGTCGTTCCCAAGGCCTATCTGCCGAATTACCGGGAGTTCTACGAGCGGCGCCACTTCTCTCCGGGCGCCGGCCTCACGGACGCCACCATCCCGGTCGCGGGACACCGCGTTCCTTTCGGCGTCGATCTGCTGTTTCGATCCGAGGGTTCAGTGCCCTTCACCTTCCACGTCGAGGTCTGCGAGGACTTCTGGGTGCCCCTGCCGCCATCGACGCGCGCGGCCATGGCGGGTGCGGAGGTGCTGCTCAATCTGTCGGCGAGCAATATCACCATCGGCAAGGCGGAGACCCGCCGGATGCTCTGCGCCAGCCAGTCCGCCCGCGCGGTTGCGGCCTATGCCTATTCGGCGGCGGGTCCGGGCGAATCCACCACCGACCTTGCCTGGGACGGCCACGCGGCCGTCTACGAATACGGCGACCTGCTGGCCGAGACGGAACGCTTTCCAACCGGCGGCACCTTCGTGACCGCCGACATTGATCTGGGTCGGTTGCGCCAGGAGCGGATGCGGCTCAACAGCTTTGCCGACTGCGCAAGGCAGGAGCTTCCGCAGGGACACGGCTATCGCAAGGTCGGATTCACGCTCGACAAGCCTGCCGACGTCGTGCCGCTCCGCCGCCGGATCGAGCGCTTCCCCTACGTGCCGTCGAACCCGGCGCGCCTGCGCGAAGACTGTTACGAGGCCTACAACATCCAGGTCCAAGGCCTCGCCAAGCGATTGGCCGCAACCGGCATCAAGCATCCGGTGATCGGCGTCTCCGGAGGGCTCGATTCCACCCAGGCGCTGATCGTCGCCGCGCGCGCGATGGACCTGATCGGCGAGGATCGCAAGAATATCCGCGCCTATACGCTGCCAGGCTTTGCCACGTCCGATTCAACCAAGAGCAATGCCTGGACGCTGATCAACAGTCTCGGCGTGACCGGTGAGGAAATCGACATCCGTCCGGCAGCGCGCCAGATGCTGGCCGATCTCGGCCATCCCTTCGGCGCCGGTGAGCCGGTCTACGACGTGACCTTCGAGAACGTGCAGGCTGGCCTGCGCACCGACTACCTGTTCCGTCTGGCCAACCAGATCGGTGGCCTGGTGGTCGGTACTGGCGATCTGTCGGAACTCGGGCTTGGCTGGTGCACCTATGGCGTCGGCGATCACATGTCGCACTACAACGTCAACGCGTCGGTCTCCAAGACGCTGATCCAGCATCTCATCCGCTTCGTCGCCCGTTCGGGCGATGTCACCCCGGAAACCGCCACGGTGCTGGAGGCCATTCTCGCCACCGAGATTTCACCGGAACTCGTGCCGCCGGGCGAGGAGGGCGTCCTGCAGTCGACGCAGGATATCGTCGGGCCCTATGCGCTGCAGGATTTCAATCTCTTCTATCTCACCCGCTATGGCTATCGGCCGTCGAAGATCGCCTTCCTGTCGTACAACGCCTGGAGCGATGCGGAGAGCGGCGGGTGGCCGCAGGACATTCCGGAAGACCAGAAGCGGGCCTATGCGATGGCGGACATCCGGCACTGGATGGAAGTCTTCCTGCGGCGCTTCTTCAACAACCAGTTCAAGCGCTCGGCCGCACCGAACGGCCCGAAGATTTCCTCCGGCGGCTCCCTGTCGCCACGAGGGGACTGGCGCGCACCGTCGGACGCCAGCGCGAAGGTCTGGCTTGCGGAACTTCGCGACAACGTGCCGACCGAATAGGCGCCAGTGAAAGGCGTCAATCGGTCTGTTGCGCCATCGACCTGCGCGGTCCGACGGACTGTCGCTCGATGATGTGGCAGGCGAGCTCTATCCGGCGCGGCAGTGCCGGCATCCCCGAGCAGATGTCGCGGAGCAGATCCACCGCGGTCATGCCGATCTCGCGCGCGGGGATGTGAACGGTGGTCAGGGGCGGGTTCAGGAAAGCGGCCTGCGGCAGGTCGTCCATGCCCATGACCGAGACGTCGCCGGGTACCGAATAGCCGGCGCTCTGGAGTGCCGCCATGGTGCCGACGGCCAAGCTCTCGCCGGCGGCCAGGACGGCCGTGAAATCCAGACCCCGCGCCGCAATCCGTTGGGCGATCGCCTGTTGCGCCAACTCCGGAAGCCAGTCGTCGACGGCCATGACCAGGTCTGGCGGGTGCGGCAGACCGCGATGCGCGAGGGCATCCTGCCATCCCTCCAGACGCCGCACGATCGTCCTTCGCCCCGGGCGCATCAGGAAAAGAACACGCTCATGTCCCTGCTCGATCAGGTAGTCGGTCGCCACCTGCGCCGCCGAGCGGTTGCAGGGCGTGACGCTGGAGAGGCGCATGAAGGGATCGTCGCCGTTGACGAGCACGACCGGTTTGCCGACATCGCGGGTGGCTGCGAGCATCCGTTCGTCATCGACGGTCAGAAACAGCAGACCCGCCACTTCCGGATCCGTGCGCGCTTCGTCCAGCACCCTTCGCTCCTCCGCTTCGTTGGCAATCGGCCGGGTGACGATGTCGATGCCGAGCGTCTGGGCGCGCTCCCGGATGCCCTCCAGCACGTAGAGGGTGAACTGATTGCGGACGTAGTCGATCATCGCGGCACTGGATGCGGCGAGAATCACCTTGGTGCCCGGCGTGGGATTGGGGAGTGCGTAATTCGCCGTCTTGGCGGCTTCGAGGATGCGGATGCGGACGTCGTCGCGCACGCCTTTCTCTCCGGAGAGCGCCCGCGAGACTGTGCTCAACGATACACCGACCTTCTTCGCGATGTCTTCAAGACGCACACGCCGTGGCTTTCTTCCTCGCTTGCCGGATCCCGTGTCCATGACTTCGCCCTCCCGTTTTGACAAACTGCAAAAAATTTTCAGATTGCGCAAGAATTTTTCAAATGCTTACATTCACTCGCCGCCTGGAGAGCGGTCTGTTCGGATAGCCTGAACAGTCTGGGAGGAAATGGCATGCATGAACCGGCGGGAGACATCCGTCGCAAGCTGGACCTGCTGGTGGCAGGAATGACGGGCTTGCGCCACGACGGACGTTTCGACGAGCCCAATCTCGACGGCACCGCCGGCGACTACATCTCCTTTGACAGCTGGGAATGGCCACAGGGCGTCGGCCTCTATGGGCTGATCCGCCTCTGGCTGTTCACCGGGCGGGAGGATCTGAAGCAGCTTGTCGAGGACTGGTATTCCGCACGACTTTCTGCCGGGCTTCCCTCCCTCAACGTCAACACGACCGCGCCGATGCTGGGACTGTCCGTCCTCTGGCGGGAAACCCGCGACCCCCGTTGGCAGAAGCCGCTGGACGACTGGGCCAACCGCGTGATGACCGATATGTCTCGCACGGAGGAAGGTGCCTTCGAGCATCACGTGTCGGACAAGATCAACCATCACGAACTCTGGGACGACACGCTCTACATGGTGGCGCTGTTCCTGGCCTCCTACGGTCAGGCCAGCGGACGACGGGAGCTGGTGGATGAGGCCGCGCGTCAGTTTATGGTGCATTCCCGCTACCTTGCCGATACCAGAAGCGGGCTCTGGTTCCACGGCTGGACCTTCGATGGTCGCCATAATTTCGCCGAGGCACGTTGGGCCCGCGGCAACGCCTGGATCACGGCGGGGATGCTGGACCTCTTCGATCTCGCCGAACTGCCGAAGCCGGTCGAGGATTTCCTGCGGGGCGTGCTGGTGGCGCAGGTCAATGCGCTGCTCCCCCTGCAGACGAGTTCCGGCGCCTGGCGCACTCTGCTCGACGATCCGACCTCCTACGAGGAGATTTCCGCCACCGCCGGGATCGGCTATGGCCTGCTGAAAGGCCACCGGCTGGGGCTCGGTGGACGGGCCTGGCAGGCCGCAGGTCTGAAAGCGGCACAGGCCGTCATGCGCAATATCGACGAGACAGGCACGGTGCTGAACGTCTCCTATGGTACGCGCATGGGCCACGACCTGCAGTTCTACAGGGACATCCCGATCCAGCCGACCGGTTACGGTCAGGCGCTATCGATCCTCTGCCTTTCTGAGGCGCTTCGCCACGCAGACGCAGGAGAACAGGCCGCATGACGATGAAGGTACTTTACGGAGCGGGTCCTGAGGACATCAAAGGCTATGACACCGAACGGCTGAGGGCGGAGTTCCTGGTCGAAGGCCTGTTCCAGCCGGATGAGGTTCGCCTCGTCTATACGCATGTGGATCGCCTCATCCTCGGCGGTGCCATGCCGTCCACCAAGACGCTGACCTTCGGCGGCGGCGAGGAGATCGGTACACCCTTCCTTTTGTCCGCACGCGAGATGGGGATCGCCAACCTCGGCGGCACCGGCACGATCACCGTCGACGGGCAGAGCTTCACGCTCGAGAACCGCGACGTGCTCTACGTCGGCCGCGGTGCGCAGGAGATCGCGGCATCGAGCGCGTCTTCGGACACGCCGGCGCGCTTCTACATGAACTCGGTCCCGGCCGGGGCCGAAATCCCGCACCGCCTCATCACGCAGGCGGAATCGAAGCCGCTCGATCTCGGCGAAGCCCGGCGGTCGAACAAGCGTCGGCTGCGCATGTATATCCATCCGCAGGTTGCGCCGTCCTGCCTGCTCCTGATGGGGATTACGGATCTTGCCGAAGGCAGCATCTGGAACACCATGCCGCCACATCTGCACGAGCGGCGGATGGAAGCCTACTGCTACTTCGATCTCTCGCCCGAGGATCGGGTCATCCATCTGATGGGACGGCCGGAGGAAACCCGGCATCTGGTCGTTGCCGATGGCGACGGCGTGCTCTCTCCGGCCTGGTCGATCCACATGGGAGCCGGCACCGGTCCCTATGCCTTCGTCTGGGGTATGACGGGAGAAAACCAGGAATACAACGACGTCGCCCCGGTGGCCCTTTCCGAACTGAGATGAGCAGATTGCGATGAACGCACAGACCCATTGGATGCAGAAGACGCTGAACGCCGGCGACCCGATCCGTTACTGGCAGATCGGAGCCGTCGCCGAAGAGCGCTTCGACGTGCCGGATGCGCCGATGAAGGGTGAGATGGACCCCTTCTTCTTCCTGACGAAGGTCAAGAACTTCATTCCACACGAATATCCGTGCCGGACGATCTTTGCGGATACCTTTCGTGGGAAGCGGCCTGAAGTCCGCGGGGAGTTCGAGCCCCAGCGCTGGTGGCTGCCGTTCGGGTCGCCGAGGCTCGATCTGTCGGGCTTCTGGTTCCGCCCGACCCGTCTTTCGACCTGGGTGCGCACCTACATCGACGCCGAAGCCGCCGGTACTGCCCGGATCCGCCTTGGAACCTGCGGTGGCGCGGTGATCTGGGCCAACGGCAGCGAGATCGGCTGGATGGCGCCCTACAGCCGCAATCTGGAAGTGAAGCAGGAGTTCGATCTGCCGCTGGTGGCGGGGCTGAACGAGGTTACCATCTTCTTCGACGATCTGGCGGAGCGCGACGCGCGCTACTTCTTCCAGCTCGACTATCTCTCCGGGCCGAAGGCCCGGCTGTCGCTGCCCGTGCCCGTCGCGGGTTCGGTAGCGGAAAGCCTGGAGACGGCGCTGGACGGCATGCATTTCGACCGGCCGCATTACTTCGGCGGTGACATCACCTTGCACCTTCCTAAGCCGCTGCCGGTGGAGGTTCATGCGAATGTCGCCATCGAAGGCGACTTCATGTCGAGGGAGCGCTTCGACGACGACTTCACGCTGCCCGCCGGTGCCAGGACGCTTGCCATCGGGCCGTCCGACCGCGCGCCCGCCGACTTCCGGCATTTCCGGGTCACCCTGAGCACGGGCGGGTTCGTCGCCTCCCGCTCGCTCGGCGTGGAGATCTGCCACACGGAGCGGCAGGGCAAGGCTGGGGCGACGCTCTCCGACCGGATCGTGGAAACGCTGGACGAGGTTTCGGAGCATTCCGAGCGCGATACCGTCCGCGCCTTCGCGCGCCTGGCGAGTGGTCGCGGCGGCGATGATACGGACGCGATGATCGAGGAGATCCTGCCGTCGATCGAGGATTGCCACGACTGCGCGGATTTCTCCCTGGTGCCGCTGCTCTGGTCGCGCACCGCCTGGGGCGGCGACATCGGCGAAGCGACACGGGACCGGATCGACGCCGCCATCCTCCACTATCGCTACTGGATGGATGAGCCGGGCAACGACGTGCAGTGGTATTTTTCCGAGAACCACGCGCTGCTGTTCCACACCTCCGCCTATCTCGCCGGCCACCTGCTTCCCGAGGCGACCTTCGTACGCTCGGGGCGTACAGGCGCCGAGCAGAGCAAGGTGGGTGCCGCCCGTGTGCGAGACTGGCTCGATCACTTCGAAAAGTGGGAGATGGCGGAGTTCAACTCGGCTCCCTATTTCCCGATCGACCTGAAGGGGCTGACCGCACTTGCGGCACTTTCGCCGGATCAGGACATCGCCGAGCGCGCCAAGGCGGGCATCGTGCGCCTGTGCGAGATCATCGCCCGGTCGGCACATCACGGCATGGTCACGGCGGCCCAGGGCCGATCCTACGAGCACACGCTTTGCGCCGGCCGCTCGCTGGAGCTTTCCGGGGTGGCGCGTCTGCTCTGGGGCAAGGGCTGGTACGGACGGCGCGTGCATGCCCTGCCGCAGCTGGCCGTCTGCCTGCGCGACCACGGGCTCGAGATCCCGCCGGCGCTGGAGGCCATCGCCGACCACCGGACGACCCAGCATCAGGAATGGCGGTTCGCGCAGGGCGACGGCAGCTTTGCGGCGCTCTATCACTACAAGAGCGAACATTTCGCCATGGGATCCACGGTCCACTACCGGTGGGACGAATGGGGTTACCAGGAAACGGTGCTTCACCTGCGGCTCGGCGAAAAGCCGGAGGCGGCCGTCTGGATCAACCATCCGGGCGAGAGCATCCAGTTCGGGTACGGGCGTCCGTCCTATTGGGGCGGATGCGGGACCGTGCCGCGGGTGCAGCAGTACCGCGGCCTTGCGGTCGCCGAATTCACGCTGAAGCCGGAGCAGCCGGATTTCACCCATGCCTGGTTTCCGCAAGGCGACTTCGATGAGGTGCGCGTGTCCGGCGATACGGCGCTCGCCAGAAGCGGCCGCGGGGCGCTGTTCCTCAAGGGCAGCGGAGATCTCGTGGCGGTGGAGGAGGGGCCATCGGCAGGAAATGAGCTGCGCCAACACGGGATGACGAGCCGCTGGATTGTTCGCGTCTGCGAGGCAGACGACCTGTCATCCGTCGAACATCGCTTTTCAACGCTCGCCGTCAGCCGAGAGGCCGACGGCATTCTGGTAATCGACGATCCCGAATACGGCGCCGTGCGCTTCCATCCGGACGGCTCCGTCGATGCGGAGGGGCGTCGGATTCAGCGAAGTGATTATACCGTCACGGGTGAAGCAATTATGCTTTGATCCGCAACAACCGGACGGGAGGAGGCCCTGTCCACCAAAGGGAGGAACTAGCATGCAGACCAAATCCATCATTGCGGGACTTGCGCTCGCACTTCTGACATCCACGGCCGCCAGCGCCGGCGACGTCCGGGTCATGTGGTACTCGGACGGCGTAGAGGGCGAAGTCATGAAGGATCTCGTCGATCGCTTCATGAGCGAAAATCCGGGCATCAACGTGATTCTCGACAATGTCGCCTACAGCGTCATCAAGGAGCAGCTGCCGGTGCAGCTCGAAGCCGGAAACGGCCCCGATGTCGCGCGCGTCACGGCGATCAAGGATCTGGCCAAGCACTGGCTGGACCTTCGTCCGCTCGTCAAGGATCCCGCCTATTGGGACGAGAACTTCGGCGACAAGGCCGACTGGATGCGACCCGACGGCTCCGACCAGATTTCCGGCTTCATGACGCAGCTGACGCTGACCGGCGGTTTTGCCAACAAGACACTGTTCGACCAGGCGGGGGTCGCCATGCCGGGTCCGCAGGCAACCTGGGAGGAATGGGCGGCAGCGTCCAAGCAGGTGGCCGACAGCCAGCAGGTGCCGTTCGCCATGGCGATCGACCGTTCCGGCCATCGGCTTACCGCTCCAATGCTGTCCTACGGCGTCAACTACATCGGAGAGGACGGCAAGCCCGCCCCTCTCGACCAGGGTGCCAAGGACTTCCTGACCAGCTTCGTCAACTGGACCGAAGAAGGTGTCTTTGCCAAGGACGTCTGGGTATCTGCGGCCGGCAACACCTATCGTGCCGCGGCCGAGGACTTCATCAACGGCCAGCTTGCATTCTACTACTCTGGTTCGTGGCAGGTGGCGAACCTGACCACCAAGATCGGTAACAACTTCGACTGGGTCGCCACCGGCAGCCCCTGCGGCCCCGCTGCCTGCACGGGCATGCCGGGCGGCGCCGCGCTTGTAGCGGTGAAATACACGAAGAACCCGGAAGAAGTGGCCACCTTCATGGACTGGATGGCGCGGGAGGAGATCGTTCGCGAGTTCTCCGAGCGCACGCTGTTCCTGCCTGCCCACAAGGGGGTCGTCGAGAAGGGCGGGTTGAACTTCCAGACGGACAACGAGCAGGCCAAGGCCGCGCTCGGGACCTTTGTGGAGGCGTCCAAGGCAACTTCGGAAACGGCGCTGAAGCTGCCGGCATGGCGTTGGGCCGATACGGTCTATGCCGCCATTGTCACCCGTGTCGGCCAGACGCTGGCGGGCGAGCTGTCGCTCGAGGACGCATTTGCCCGCATCGATTCCGACATCGCCCAGAAGGTCAAGGATGCCGGCCTCTGATGGCCATCACGCCTGATCTGCCAAGACTGGCTCTCCCCCGCGGGGGAGAGCTTCAACTCTGGATTCGTGATTATCTGCCCACTGGAGGAGCCGCATGACACCGCCCGCTGCCGGCAGCCCCGCGCCATCGCGCTCGTTCGGATCGATCCTTCTCGCGCCCGTCAAACTCGTCATGGGCGTGATCGACATCCCCCTGCGGGCACTGCAGAAGGCCACCGGCATTTCCGGCATGGCGATCTTCTTCCTGGCGCCGAACATGCTGATCTTCGGCATCTTCGTGCTGCTGCCGCTGGCGATCAACTTCGTCTACTCGATGACGGGCGGCACGGCCTTCTTTCTGGCCGACCGCACCTTCATCGGGCTCGACCAGTACGACCGCCTGTTCGAATGCTCCAATTACCTCGATCCGATGTCCTGCCAGGAGGATGCCTTCTGGACCGCCGTCGGCAATACCGGCTGGTTCGTCGTGCTGCAGGTGACGTTGATGATCCTGGTCGCGCTCGGTACGGCCCTGATCCTCAACCGTGAACTCAGGGCCCGCTCCTTCTGGCGTGCCGTCTTCTTCTTCCCCGTCCTGTTGTCGCCGGTCGTCGTCGGCCTGATCTGGAAATGGATCCTGCAGCGGCAGGGCCTGTTGAATTTCGCGCTGTTCGAAATGGGCATGGAGCCGCACAACTGGCTGACCGACCGCACCTGGGCCTTCGTCGCAGCCGTCGGCGTCTCGATCTGGGCGCATATGGGCTTCTACGCGCTGATCCTGCTGGCCGGCCTGCAGGCGATCCCCAAGGATCTCTATGAAGCTGCCGAAATGGACGGGACGAAGGCCTCACGCGTCTTCTGGCGCATCACGCTGCCACTGCTGGCGCCGAACCTGCTCGTCGTCGTCGTGCTCGCCCTGATCAAGGCGGTGCAGGTCTTCGACGAGGTCTATGTCCTGACCGGCGGCGGACCGGGCACCAGCACGATGTTCCTGACGCAGTACATCTACGAGACCGGCTTTGCCTCGCAGCTACGCAATCCAGGGCTGGCGGCTGCGGCCTCGATCCTGATGGGGCTGGTGCTTGTGGTCCTGACGCTGTTCCAGCTCGGTATTGGCCGCAAGACCGAACCCAAGAAGGGGAAGACATAATGGGCGCTGCTTTACGGTTCATCTTCCGCCGCCGGGGCGGCAAGGGCTGGCACTGGACGGATATCGTCACCTGGGTCTGGCTCGTCGGCGGGCTGCTGATCATGTTCGGCCCGGCCGTCTGGCTTGGCTTCTCCTCGTTCAAGTCACCCGCGGCACTTGCCGAGTTTCCGCCCACCATCCTGCCCTATGTGACGCAGCAGGTTCAGGTCGAGGGTTACGACCAGCCGCTGGCGCTCTACGAGGCGACCTTGCCGGACGGGAGCACGCAGGTGCTGGCCGAGGTGCGGCGGATCGGGATCGTCAGCCAGATGGTCGATCCGAATGCGCCGGGCGAGATCATCCGCGTCAACATCGGCGATCGGACGCCTGTTCGCACCATGTCGTTTGCCACCGAGAACTACACCGAACCCTTCGTGCAGTTCGATTTCGTCCAGTATCTCTGGAACTCGGTGTTCGTGACGGTGACGGCGACGCTGATCACCCTCGTCGTCAACTCGATGGCCGCCTTCGCTCTCTCGAAGTACGAGTTCAAAGGTCGGTCGGTGGCCATGCTGATCATCCTGGCGACGCTCATGGTGCCGCTCTCGGTGATCATGGTGCCGCTCTACTCGATCATCTCGGCGATCGGCCTGTTCAACAACCTCTGGGGGGTGATCCTGCCGACGGTCGCCACGCCGACGGGCGTCTTCATCCTGCGGCAATACATGCTGACGATCCCGGACGAGCTCATCGATGCCGCCCGCATGGACAAGGCCTCCGAGTGGCAGATCTACTGGCGTATCGTACTGCCGCTGGCGGCGCCCGCACTTGCGGTGCTCGCCATCTTCTCGGTGGTCTGGCGGTGGAACGACTTCCTGTGGCCGCTGATCGTGCTTTCGCGCCGCGAACTCTACACCCTGCAGGTGGGCTTGAGCATCTACGCGGGCGAGCTGAACGTGCAGTGGCACTTCATCCTGGCCATGACGGTCGTCACCATGATCCCGGTCGTCCTCGTCTTCATCTTCCTGCAACGCTTCATCACCACCGGCATTGCCGGCACCGGACTGAAATGAGGATCCGCAAATGGGCCAGATAACGCTCACCGACATCAAGAAGTCCTTCGGCGCCATCGACGTGCTCCACGATATCAACCTGCATATCGATGACGGCGAACTCATTGTCTTCGTCGGTCCGTCGGGCTGCGGGAAATCGACCCTGCTGCGGGTGATCGCCGGCCTGGAGAAGGTGACCGGCGGCAGCATCGACATCGACGGCCGGCGCGTCAACGACGTCACGGCGGCGGAACGGGGGCTCGCCATGGTCTTCCAGTCCTATGCGCTCTACCCGCACATGACGGTGCGCCAGAACCTCGCCTTCGGGCTGGAAAACTCCAAGATGCCGAAGGCCGAAGTCGCTGAACGGATCGGCGAAGCGGCCCGCATGCTGGAGATCGATGCCTATCTGGACCGTCGGCCCGGCCAGCTTTCCGGCGGTCAGCGCCAGCGGGTGGCGATCGGCCGTGCCATCGTGCGCCGTCCCGTCGCCTTCCTGCTCGACGAGCCGCTCTCCAACCTCGACGCCGAGCTTCGGGTCTCGACACGGGCGGAACTTGCCGCTCTCCATGCGCGGCTGTCGTCGACGATGATCTATGTGACCCATGACCAAGTGGAGGCCATGACGCTCGCCGACCGGATCGTGGTGATGCGGGCCGGGCGGATCGAGCAGGTCGGTACGCCGCTCGAGCTCTACAACACGCCCGCCAACCGGTTCGTCGCCGGCTTCATCGGCGCGCCGCACATGAACTTCCTGCAGGGAGAGGTCATCGAGCGCACCGGGGATTCGGCCATTATCTCCGTGGCGGGCGGCGTCAGGCTCCATCTCCCGGTGGAAGGGTCACTCGCCAAGGGACAGAAACTGACGGTGGGCGTTCGACCTCAGCATCTGACCGTCAGCGCCGACGCCGCAAGCCCGAAGGTCAAGCTTCGGCTCGTGGAAGCGCTGGGCTCGGAGACGGTGATCCATGGCGAGATCAACGGCGAAAGGTTGATGGCGGTCCTGCCCGGCCAGCAGCGCTACCAGGCGGGCGACGAAGTGCCTCTCGATCTCGAGGCGGCTCCGCTGCATCTGTTCGACGAGAACGGCATGCGGATCTTCTCGACCACCGGCACGCTACGCCGTCTGTCCGCCTGAGCGCAGCGGCGGCGGGTGCACCGCCGGATATTCTACAAAGAGATAACGTGAGTGATCAGCCCGCGGGTGGGGCTAATCTACGTGGTGCATAAGGAAATTCTGACGAAAATCAGCTTCGTTCGGCGAAACGCCCGAACATGCCTCTTGAAAAGCACAGCGGCTCGCCGTCGCGCAGCGCCACCCTCAGCACCCTGCCGAGAATGATCGTGTGGTCGCCAGCGTCATGGACCTCGGAGCGGCGGCATTCGAAGCGGGCAATCGTGCCCGGCAGTATGGGTGTGCCTTCCGTGTTGAGCGTCCATGGCAAATCGGCGAAAGCGGAGCCACCGCGCGAAAAAGCGCTGCACAGGGCATCCTGCTCGGCACCGAGAACGTGGACGGCGAAATGCGTCGCTGCGGTAAACAGCGCATGCTTCGTCGAACTCTTGGCGGGCGACCAGAGCACCAGGGGCGGGTCGAGGGAGACGGAGGCGAAACTGTTGACCGTCATGCCGATCGGTCCCTGGTCGGCCATGGCAGTGACGACGGTCACACCGGTCGTGAAACTCCCAAGCGCGTTCCTATAGGCGCGCTGGTCGCCCTGCTCCGGGACGATCAGCATTTCCGAGGAGACGGTGCTATCCGTGGTGCTCGTCATCAGGGGACCTCCTTGCCGATCGCCAGGGTATAGAGTTCGAACCAGGTCTGCCGGTCCAGCGTCACCTTGGCCGCATCCGAAAGGCTGCGGATGCGGTCCAGATTGTTGGTGCCCATGACGGGCAGGATCTGCGCGGGGTGATGCAGCAGCCAGGCGATCGCGACCGCACTCGGCTCGACGCCCTGTTCGGCCGCAAGCGCCTGAAGCCTGGCCTGCAGTGCGGGATGGTTACCCGAGAACAGCGCGCCGCCACCAAGCGGCGACCAGCCCATCGGCGGGATCACCCGCTCCTGGAGATAGGCAAGGTCGCCGTTGACGAAGGCATCGGTGGCGAGAAGGCTCACTTCGATCTGGTTGGTGACGAGGGGTGTCTCCATCGAAGACTGCAGCAGCGAGAAATCCCAAGGCCTAAAGTTCGAGACGCCGACGGCGCGCACCTTGCCGGATGCGACCAGTTCATCGAGCGCCGTTCCCGTCTCGTCGGGGTCGATCAGTGGATCGGGGCGGTGAATGAGAAGAAGATCGACATAGTCGGTCGCCATGTCGCGCAGCGAAGCTTCGACCGAGGCGGCGATGTGCGCAGCGCTGGTGTCATAATGCTTGACCCGAGACGCGGAATGACGACCGGCCGGAACTACGATGCCGCATTTGGTGATGATCTCGATCTTCTCGCGCAGATGCGGTGCCGCCTTCAGGGCTCCGCCGAAGATGGCTTCCGCCGTGTAGCCTCCGTAGATGTCGGCCTGGTCCATCGTGGTGATGCCTTGCTCCAGGCACGCCTCCACCTTGGCCTGAACGTGGGCGGGGGAGGTGTCTACAGCGTCGCCCAGCCGCCACATGCCGTAGATGATGCGGCTGACGGTCAGGTCTGGCGAAAGGGAAATGCGGTCCATCAGTGGCGTTCTCCAGTGCCCAGCGGTGTCGCCGGGGTTTCGTTCGGGACGCGGCCGTAGGCATGCGGCAGCGAGCAGGTCTTCAGGTGGGGAAGCACTTTCGTGCCGAAGTGTTCCGCCTCGTCGAGATGCGGATAGCCGGAAAAGATGAAGGCGCGAATCCCCATCTTCCGATAGGCCTCGATTTCCGTCAGCACCTGATCCACGGAACCGACGAGCGCCGCACCGCAGCCGGAGCGGGCGCGACCGATGCCGGTCCAGAGATGGGGCTCCACATAGCCGAACTGATCGGCCAGTTCCCGGGCCCGCGCCTGGTGTGCAACTCCCAGCGAAATGCTGTCGTGCGCCCGTGAGCGGATCAGCTTGCCGTATTCGTCGTCGAGCTTCGAGACGAGATGCTCGGCGTACTCGCGCGCTTCCTGCTCGGTGTCGCGAACGACCATGTGGACGCGCAGACCGTAGTCCAGCATGCGGCCATGCGCTTCAGCTCGCGCATGGACTGCCCGCATGCGCTCCGCGAGCTGCTCCTTCGGCTCGGGCCACATCAGGTAGACGTCGCACTGCGCGCCGCACAGTTCCAGCGCATCGGGTGAGTAACCACCGAAGTAGAGGAGCGGGCCGCCGTTCTGCTGGTAGGGCCGGGCCGGCTCGGTCGATACGCCCTTGAACCGGTAGACTTCGCCGTCGTGGTCGATCGTGTCGCGCGTCCAGGCCTGGCGCAGGATCTGCACGACCTCATGGCTGCGCTTGTAGCGATAGGCGCTGTCGGCCACTTCGCCCGGAAAATCCGAGCTGATGACGTTGAGCGTCAGGCGCCCCTTCAGCATGTGGTCGAGCGTGGCGACGGTGCGGGCCAGCATGATGGGCTGCATCTCGCCGCAGCGGATGGCGGCCAGCATGTTGATCCGATCGGTGATCGGCGCGCAGCCGGCAACGAAGCTCAGGGTATCCTGACCGACCTGGTAGGAGGAGGGGCAGAGGATGTTGCGGAAGCCAAGAGCTTCCGCCTTGCGGACGATGCCGGAGCAGTGCTCCCAGCTTGATCTCAGCGTCCCGTCCGGCACGCCGAGATATTCGTAGTCATCGGAACAGAGGGCCGCGAACCACGACACTTCCGCGGCATCAAGGTCGGCAGAACGAACCGGCACGACTGTCATGAAAAATCTCTCCCGATCACGATTTTCCTCTTGCGTAGCATCCGCCTTGATGTAAATCAATAGTGTATCAATTTGGTGAGCCCCACAACCAGCCCTGACAAGCCTCATGAACCAGCCCGCCGGCAGTCTTCCGATCTATCTTCAGATCACCGAGCTTCTGATCCGCGACATCGCGGCAGGGCGGCTGATCGATGGAGAGAAGCTGCCGCCGGAACGGGAGATGGCGGAACGGCTGGGGATCGCCATCGGCACCCTTCGGAAAGCGCTGTCGGAACTGCAGTCGCGCGGGATGCTGGAGCGGGTTCAGGGATCGGGCAATTATGTCCGCGCCATCAGCGATCCGAAAAGCGTCTACGCCATGTTCCGCCTGGAACTGCTGGAGGGCGGCGGGCTTCCCACAGCTGAAGTGCTGAGCGTGGAGCGGCTTGCCAAGCCTGGCGACCTCCCGGAATTCGGGACGAGTTCCGAGGGACATCGGATCCGCCGTCTCCGCCGTCTTTCGGGAAAGGTGGCGGCCATCGAGGAGATCTGGCTGGACGGCGGTTACATCGATCATGTCGCCTTGGAAGACCTCTCCGAATCCCTCTACCTCTACTATCGCACCCGGATCGGCCTTTGGATTGCGCGGGCGGAAGACCGGATCGGGCTCGATGTCGTCCCGGACTGGAGCCCGGACGGCTTCGGGCCGGAGCAGGGGGCTCCGGTCGTCCATATTCTCAGGATCAGCGAGGCGCAGGACGGCAGGCGTGCGGAGGTTTCCCGCACCTGGCTTGACCATGCTGTCGCCCGTTACGTGTCGCGGCTCAAATAGGGTGTGTGGAAGATGAAGTTGAACTACGGTGTCATCGGTTGCGGCATGATGGGGCAGGAGCATCTGCGCAATATCGCTTTGCTGCCGGATGCGGAGGTGGCGGTCATCCTGGAGCCGGATGCCACCATGCGGGCGCGCGCAGCGGAAGCCGCACCCGGAGCAATTTTCGTCGATACCATCGAAGAGCTTCTGGCTGTCGATGCGGTCAACTGCCTGCTGATCGCCAGTCCCAACCAGTATCACCTAGGGCAGCTTGAGAGGATCGCGTCGATCCGGCCGCTTCCCGTGCTCGTTGAAAAGCCACTCTTCACCCATCCGGAGGAGATGCGGCGGGTGGAGGCACTTCGCCACGCCTATCCGGCGCCGATCTGGGTCGCCATGGAGTATCGATACATGCCGCCGGTGACGCGGCTGATCGAAGAGGCGAATGCTGCTACTGGCGGCATCCGCATGCTCACCATCCGCGAGCACCGCTTTCCCTTCCTTCAGAAGGTGGGCGACTGGAACCGCTTCAACGATCAGACGGGTGGGACGCTCGTCGAGAAATGCTGCCACTTCTTCGATCTGATGCGCCACATCCTGCAGTCGGATCCTGTGCGTGTGATGGCCTCGGGCGGGCAGGCGGTCAACCATCTGGACGAGGTCCATGAGGGCCGGACGCCCGACATCTGGGACCATGCTTATGTGATCGTCGATTTCGCCTCCGGTGCACGCGCCATGCTGGAGCTCTGCATGTTCGCCGAAGGCGCCCGCTACCAGGAGGAGATTTCTGCCATCGGCCCCATGGGCAAGATCGAGTGCAAGGTTCCGGGCCCCGGGCGCTTCTGGCCGGAGCATCTGGGCGAGCCGCCGGTGGCGCAGGTCATCGTCTCGCCGCGTGAGCCCAAGGGGCCAAGAAAGGTGGAGATACCGGTCGATCCGGAACTGCTGGAGGCGGGCGACCACAATGGATCGACGTTTTACCAGCACCTGCGGTTTGCGAGGAAGGTTCGTGGCGAGGGGCCGATCGAAGTGACGCTGGACGATGGCTGCTGGGCCGTGAAGATGGGGCTTGCGGCGCAGCAGTCGGCCATGACCGGCAAGGCGGTGGAGTTCTCGACCATGAAGCTTGCCGCCGCGGGATAGGTGATGCCTTCCCTGCAGGTGTCGAGGCTCAGACGGGCTGCTGGGCCAGATGCGCGAATTCCGCCACCACCTGGTCGTAGACCGTCCGCTTGAACGGAACGATCAGGCCGGGCAGATCCTGCATCGGCTTCCATTCCCAGGCATCGAATTCTGCCGAATGACCGCCGGGCGGCGGGTTGATCTGGATCTCGTCCTCGTTGCCCTCGAACCGGAAGGCGAACCAGCGCTGCGTCTGGCCCCGGTACTTGCCCTTGAGGCCGATGCCGATGAGATGCGCCGGCAGGTCGTAGTTGATCCAGTCGCGCGACTGGCCGATCAGCTTGACCGTGCGCATCCCGGTTTCCTCGTAGAGTTCCCGGTAAGCGGCCGCCAGCGGATCCTCGCCCTTGTCGATGCCGCCCTGCGGCATCTGCCAGAGCTGCGGCGAACCATCGTACTCGCTGTTGCCCTCGGCGATCCGCCTGCCGGCCCAGACCAGGCCCTTCTCGTTCAGGATCATCACGCCGACGCAGGGGCGATAGGGGAGGTCTTCGGGTCTCAACGGCTGTTTGCTCATCATTCGATCTCGATCAATAGTCTGCAGGGTCGTCGACCAGAGCCGAGACGCCGACGATTTCTATGCCGCGGTTGCCCGCCTCCTCGACCCACTGGCGGATCGCCTCGACGCTTTCGTCGAAGGCGGAGGCGACGCCGATGGCGCTGCCTTTGCGCAGGGCAAGCCGCTCCAGGTCGTCCAACTTCTTCAGGATCGCCGATTTTTCCAGCTGGGCGTCCAGCGTCATGTCGGCGAAACCGTGGGGCAGTTCGATGGCCTTGGCGATGGTGCCGCTGGTGGATTGGGCCGATGTCCCGTCGTCGAGGAAGAGCAGACCCCGTGTGGTCACGTCGCGAAGCAAGGGCTCCAGCGTGTCGGGATCCGACAGAAGCCGACCGCCAAGGTAGTTCATGATCCCGGTGTAGCCGCTGATCTTGCCCAGCGCCTCGTGAAGCCTCCCCAGGTTTTCCTCCGGCGGAAGGCCGGTCTGCAGCGTCGCAGGATCGGCATTGGCGTCGGGCGCGCCGAAGGGTTCCATAGGAACCTGGATCAGGATTTCGTGGCCATCGCGGCGCGAAACCTGCATCCAGCGCTGAAGGCTGTTGCCGCTTGCGGCAAAGGCGAGGGTGACCTCCGCAGGCAGGTCCTCGATTGCCTTCTGGGTCCCCGTCTGGCTGAGACCAAGACCGCCGACGACGATGGCGATGCGCGTTCCGCGCGCACCCGACCACGGACGGGCATACTGGTCCATGGGACGCAAGCCGTCTTCGCCGACAACGGGAAGCTGCCCATAGGGTGACTCTTCAAGAAGGTCTTCGTTGGGTGTGCCCGCGAGCCTCGGATCCTGGCCGATGCGCGGCGTGCCGACGATCACCGGACCGTCGCCGGCGCGCGACCGCGGCGAATAGGTCGTCACCACATTGCCGTCGTCCGTCAGCGTCCGCTCCACGTTGGCACCGGATTGCGGGTTGGCCCTGCGCAGGCTTTCGGCCGCCTCGGGGGCTGCCGGCCCGGGCACAGACTCTGCCGTTTCGGCGGGCACCGCGACGGCTGCGGTTTGCGTCCCTTCGAGAGCGGCCTCGCCCATCATGGAATAGACAGACAGGCCGACGATCGCCGCGACGGATATTAGCGAAAAAAAGAAAAGGGGGGGCAGCCGCAGGCGTCGCCGTTTGCCGGCCGGCTTTTCTCGTCCGAGCGGTGCGTGAAGATCGGTGCCCAAGAGGAAATTGTCCGCGGGTGGTCT
This sequence comes from Rhizobium sp. PK7-22, assembly GCF_056530405.1. Taxonomy (NCBI): domain Bacteria; kingdom Pseudomonadati; phylum Pseudomonadota; class Alphaproteobacteria; order Hyphomicrobiales; family Rhizobiaceae; genus Rhizobium; species Rhizobium sp. PK7-22. The sequence continues at coordinate 50,812 of NZ_CP096514.1, read as the reverse complement.
GTGATAAAAAGAGGGAGCCGACCATGCGGCTCCCTCTCAAAGAGGTTCGTTACTGCTTGGCAGCAGCCTTATCCGGGCTCGGCGGGAAGCTCGGATCCGTCTTGTTGCCGCGCAGGAGGTCGAGCGCGTAGTTCAACTGGATGTCGTCCTTGGCTTCCGGCGGAATATAGGCGACGGAGCCGGAACCCTCGTCGGTCTCGTTCTGTCCAGGAATATGGCCACGCAGGCTGGATTCGCCTTCGGCGCGGACCTTGCCCTGCAGTTCCTCGGGCAGCGGCTGCTCCACCGCGATGTCCGGCTTGATGCCGGTGCCCTGGATCGAGGTGCCGGACGGCGTGTAGTAGAGCGCAGTGGTCAGGCGCAATGCGCCGCTTTCGCCCAGCGGAATGATCGTCTGGACCGACCCCTTGCCGAAGGAACGCGTTCCCAAAACGGTGGCGCGCTTCAGATCCTGCAGAGCGCCTGCAACGATTTCCGAAGCCGAAGCCGAGCCGCCGTTGATCAGCACGACCACAGGCTTGCCGTCGGTCAGATCTCCCGGGCCGGCGTTGAAGCGCCGGGTTTCGTCCGCATTACGGCCGCGGGTCGATACGACCTCGCCACGCTCCAGGAAGGCGTCAGAGACGTTGATCGCCTGATCGAGCAGGCCGCCCGGGTTCAGGCGCAAGTCGAGGACGTAGCCCTTCAGCTTGTCTGCAGGCACTTCGGCCTTGATCTTTTCGATCGCCTTTTCGAGGTCGTCGTAGGTCTTCTCGGTGAAGGAAATCACGCGCACATAGCCAACGTCACCTTCAACACGGGATTTGACCGCACGGACGGCGATGATGTCGCGCACCACCGTGATGTCGAGCGGCTTGTCGGCGCCTTCGCGAATGACGGTCAGCTTGATCGGCGTGTTGACCGCGCCGCGCATCTTCTCCACCGCTTCCTCAAGCTTAAGGCCGCGAACAGCGGTGCCGTCGATCTCGGCGATCAGATCGCCCGAGAGAATGCCGGCGCGGGACGCTGGTGTGTCGTCGATCGGTGCGATGACTTTGACGAGTTCGTCTTCCATGGTGACTTCGATGCCAAGGCCGCCGAACTCACCGCGGGTCTGCGTACGCATGTCTTCGGCGTCACGGGCATTCAGGAAGCTCGAATGCGGATCGAGCGAGGTCAACATGCCGTTGATGGCATTCTCGACCAGCTTTTCCTCATCCGGCGGCGTCACATACTGCGCGCGGACGCGCTCGAAGACGTCGCCGAAGATCGACAGTTCCTTATAGGTGGACGGGCCTGCAGCCTGCGCAGGCACTCCAGCCGAATAGATGACGCTCATGGCCGTAGCACCCATCAGCGCACCGACGATCACAAGAGAAGCCTTACGAATCATTTCGTGCCCTTCCGCTTTCCTTGGCAGTCCACCATGGTTTCGAATCTACTGGTGAACCGTCCTTCCTGAATTCAATGTAAAGTGTTGGTCGATCGGTTTCCAGCGTCAATACTGCAGCGCTCGCCACCTTTTTCGCACCCATCACGGCAATTGGCTCGCCCGACAGCACAAATCTGCCCTGCCGTGTCCTCACGTCGTCCATGCCTGCAAGCACGACGTGATAACCGTCTCCCGCGTTCAGGATGATCATCTGCCCGTAGCTCCGGAAAGCTCCGGCAAAGACGACCAAACCGTCTGCCGGTGCCGTTACCACGGAGCCTGGGCTTGCAGCCACCGTCATTCCTACAGCCGTGTGTCCAGTCCCGTCCGCATCACCAAATTTCCGGAGAATGTCGCCGGCTACCGGTAGCTCAAGCTTTCGCTCGAGGCTCGAAAACGCATATGCCGGTGCAATGCGGTTTTTGTCAGGCAAGGCGTTCTGGGCCCGCTCCCTGGCCTGTTCCCGCTCGGCTTGAGACAACTGGCGCAGGCGTTCTTCTTCCAGTCTGGCCTGTTCCACAGCTTCCCGCACTGAGGCGATCTCGCCCTCCAGCGACTGGACCAGCCCTTCCAGGCTCGTGGCCTGTTCCGCCAGTTCTTCCGACCGGCGACGCTCGGCCTCCAGCTCCGCAGTGCTTTGGAGGCTGAGCTTCTCGTTCTCGGCGAGCAGCATGTCCATGCGCTTTTCTTCTTCAAGGCTTGCGGCGATGGTGTCCGACACCGAGGCTCTTTCCGCGGTAGCCTGTGCCTGGAGCGTGGTCAGCGCCTGGAGATCGGCATGGAGTCTTTCTGCCTGAGCGCGCATCCCGGGAACCACTGCGCCGAGAAGGATCGCGCTTCGGACGGACGCAAGTGCGTCTTCAGGGGTGACGAGCAGCGCGGGAGGCGGATTGCGCCCCATCCTTTGCAGGGCGGCGAGAACTTCGGCCAGAACATCGCGACGACCGCGCAGGGACGTTCGGATCTCGGCTTCTCTCAGCCGGAGTCTCGCAAGCGTTTCCTCGCTGGCGCGGATCTTCTCTTCCAGGTCCTTGCGGCGTGCGGCGGACTCGATCAGCGCCTGGCGCAGATTGGCCGTGGTCTTTTCCAGTTCGGCGATGTCTTGCTCGATGGATTCGGCCTTTCCGACGGACAGGCTGATCGTGCCGCTGAGATCTTCGAGTTCCTGTCGCGCCTCATCGCGCTTGCGCTCCAGGTCCAGCGCCGGATCGGCTGGCGTGGCAGGCTGTTCCACAAGCTGCGCATAGGCCGCAGTGCGCCCCGATGTCATTGGCGGAACAAGGGCGAGCGCAGACGCAGCGGCCCAAACGGGCAGCCTTGAAGACAGGAAATGGCGTGAAGCTGAGCTCATAGACGTTCCGGTTGCCGCGCCGGGCAAACCTATGCTGATTTGCGCGCCGTGGCCACAAACATCCACGTGTGTCTGATCGACGGGTCAGACACGATGGTAGGGATGGCCGGACAGGATGGTGACGGCGCGATAGAGCTGTTCGGCGATCAGAATGCGCACCAACTGGTGCGGCCAGGTCATGCTGCCGAGATTGAGAACCATGTCGGCCCTGGCGTAAAGGGCGGGGTCGAGCCCATCGGCCCCTCCGACTGCCACCATCAGGTCGCGCTTGCCGCCATCGCGGAAGCGACCCAGAGTGTGTGCGAAGGCTTCGCTGTCGAGGGACTTGCCGCGCTCGTCGAGAAGCACGAGCAGGGCGCCATCGGGCAGGGCCTTTTCCAGTGCCGTGGCCTCGTCGCGTTTGCGGGTCTCCGCGTTGGTCGCCTTGCTTTCCGTGACCTCCGTCACGCGGACCAGTTCCAGCCCGATTGCCGGACCTGCTTTGGCAAACCGATCAAGGTAGCGAGACGCGAGATCCTTCTCCGGTCCGGCTTTCAGCCGACCGACGGCAAAGAGGCTGATGCGCATGTCTGTCCCGCCGGCGTCCGGCCCGTCATCTGCTGGTCGGCATGCGCGCAAGGCGCAGCCGCTAGCGTATCGCTCTTACCGGCGGCAGGGGGCGCCTGCGCGCGGATCAGTGCCGTGTTTCTTCCTCGAGGTCGGGAGCGGACCACATCTTTTCGATGTTGTAGAACTCCCGGACTTCGGGGCGGAACACATGGATGATGATGTCACCACTGTCAATCAGCACCCAGTCTCCCGCCTCGAGACCTTCGACGCGGGCTGTTCCCAGGCCGTCGTCCTTCAGGTCGGAAATCAGGTGATCCGAAATGGCTGCGACGTGACGGTTCGAGCGCCCGGACACTACGACCATGTAGTCTCCCAGTGCGGACTTGCCGGCGATGTTGATGGTGACGATATCTTCTGCTTTGGAGTCCTCAAGGCTTGCGAGGACCAGTTCGAGAGCACGGGCAGCGGCATCGGCGCCACGTTCTGTGCTCTGCGGGAGGATGGCGTGCATCTTTCCCTTGGTGTGTACTGTTGTCAGGGTTCGTCCTTTCTTGCAGGTAACAGCTACAGCACTGTCAGCGAATCCGGCTTCCCGGCCGCTGATCAAAGGTGGCATCGAAATGTAAATCTTTCAAGATATCTGCGAAAATCGTGATTGAAGCTCGGAATCGGCTTCAGGACACGCCGAGGCGCAGGTTCGTCGAGCTTAGGGCCGAGCGAGGGCCGTGGATGAACGTCCAGGCAGGCGCCGGTTTCCGCCACAGGATGCCGGCGTCGTCCTCGTCGATGCGGGCATGGTCAAAGGTGCGCGTCATCTTCGACGACAGGAAGGAGAGGGTCGAACCGGGGCGGTCGATTACGGCGATGGGGAAGGTGCGGACGATGGACTGCCACTTCTGCCAGCGATGGAATGATCGAAGGCTGTCGGCCCCCATGATCCAGACGAAATGCACGCCGCGATGTCGGGCAGCGATATGCGAAAGTGTATGGGCCGTATAGGGTCCGCCCAGAGCCTGCTCGAACGCCGTGATCTTGACGCGGGGATCCTGCACCAGCTTTGCGCTCATTGCGATCCGATCGGCGAGGGACGCAAGCTCGGATCGGCTCTTCAGTGGGTTTCCGGGCGTCACCATCCACCACAGCTGATCCAGTCCCAGGCGTCGAAGTGCGATCTCGGCAACCAGTAGATGGCCTTCATGGGGCGGGTTGAAGGAGCCGCCGAACAGGCCGACCACCATGCCGGGCTGGACATGCGGCATCGAAAGATATTGCCGATCCATGCGCTCTTCTGTCACGGCGGCTAGGGCCGGATCTGACCGGTGCCATGCACCCGATATTTGAAGGATGTCAGCTGCTCGACGCCCACCGGTCCGCGCGCATGCATCTTGCCTGTGGCGATGCCGATTTCGCCGCCCATTCCGAACTCGCCGCCGTCGGCGAACTGGGTGGAGGCGTTGTGCAGCAGGATGGCGGAGTCGATCTCGTTGAAGAAGCGCTCCACGACCTTAGGATCTTCCGCAATGACGGCTTCGGTATGGTTGGACGAATAGGTGTTGATGTGGGCGATCGCACCCGAAATGCCGTCGACGATCGCAACCGAGATGACGGCGTCGAGATATTCGGTGCGCCAGTCCTCTTCGGATGCGGGCTTCAGTCCCGGAACCACCTTGAGGACAGCTGCAGATGCCCGCACTTCGCAGCCTGCCTCGGCCAGTGCTGTCAGGATGGGGATCAGGTGGCTGCCGATGGCGGCGCTATCGATGAGGAGGGTTTCGGCTGCGCCGCAAACGCCGGTCCGGCGCATCTTCGCATTCACGACGATCCGCCTGGCCATCTCGAGGTCCGCCGACGCATCCACATAGATGTGGCAGAGGCCCTCGAGGTGGGCAAAGACGGGTACGCGCGCTTCGCTCTGGACGCGGGCGACGAGGCTCTTGCCACCGCGCGGCACGATCACGTCGATCGCGCCGTTGAGGCCACCCAGCATGGCACCGACAGCGGCACGATCAACGGTCGGCACGATCTGGATGGCGTGCTCGGGCAAGCCGGCCGCCTTCAGCCCCGCAACCAGGCAGCGATGAATGGCGCGCGAAGAAGCAAGCGAGTCCGAGCCGCCGCGCAGGATCACGGCATTGCCGGCCTTGAGGCACAGGGCACCGGCATCGGCGGTCACATTGGGGCGGCTTTCGTAAATGACGCCAATGACGCCGAGCGGCGTGCGAACGCGCTCGATCTTCAGGCCGTTCGGGCGCTCCCAGGCCCCGATCACATCGCCGACCGGGTCCTTCAGCGCGGCGATCTCGCGAAGCGCCTGGGCCATGCCCTCGATCGACGTCTCCGTCAGCGTCAGCCGGTCGATGAAGGACGGCTGCAGGCCCTTGCCCTCGACCTGCTTCAGGTCTTCGGCATTGGCGACCAGGATTTCTTGCTTTGCGTCTAGGATAGATTCGGCCATGGCCCGCAGAGCCTGGCTCTTTGCATCCGGCGAGGCCGTCGAAAGGGCGCGCGCCGCGGTTTTCGCCTGGCGGCCGATCCGGTCCATCAGCACGGTGACGTCTTCTGCCGCATGGGCCACCAGATCAAGCATGGGCGGCTTCCTCTTTCGAACCCTGTTTGTCTTCGTCCTGTCGTCCCGAGCGCGTCACGACCATATCATCTCGATGCACCATGGCGGCCCGTCCGGCGTAACCGAGAACGGCCTCGATGTCCGCCGATTTGCGTCCCGTGATCCGGCGCGCTTCATCGGCGTCGTATCCTGCCAGGCCGCGGGCGATCTCGTGGCCGTCGGGGCCGATGATGGCGATGGTGTCGCCTCGGTGAAAATGGCCGGTAACAGAGACGACACCGGCGGGCAGCAGGCTTCTGCCGTCGTCGAGAGCTCTCTGGGCGCCGGCATCGACGACCAGTTCGCCGGCCGGCTGCAACTGCCCGGCAATCCAGGTCTTGCGGGCCGTGACGGGGGTCGCCGAGGGGGCAAACCAGGAAAACCGGGCGCCGTCCTCGATGGCCTTCAGCGGATGTTCCGTCTTGCCGGAGGCGATGATCATGGCGCAACCGGCACTCGTGGCGATTTTGCCGGCGTCGATCTTGGTGCGCATGCCGCCGCGCGAGAGTTCGGATGCGGCGCCGCCGGCCATGGCCTCGATTTCCGGCGTGATCGCGGCGATCGTGTCGAGGAACCGCGCGTTGGGATCGAGGTGCGGCGGTGCCGTGTAGAGGCCGTCGATATCCGAGAGGAGCACCAGAAGGTCTGCTCCCGTCATGGTCGCCACGCGTGCGGCGAGGCGATCGTTGTCGCCGTAGCGGATTTCCGAAGTTGCCACGGTGTCGTTTTCGTTGATGATCGGAATCGCACCTATCTTCAGGAGCTGGTTGATGGTGGCGCGGGCATTGAGATAGCGGCGGCGCTCTTCGGTATCGCCCAGCGTCAGCAGGATCTGTCCGGCGACGATGGCGTCGCGCGACAGGCTACCCGACCAGGCGCGTGCCAGCGCGATCTGGCCGACGGCCGCGGCCGCCTGGCTTTCCTCCAGCTTCAACGCACCGGACGGCAGATCCAGCACGGTGCGCCCCAGCGCGATAGCGCCCGACGAGACGACCAGGACATCGACGCCTTTGGCTTTCAAATGCGCGATGTCGGTGCAGATCGCGTCGAGCCATTCCGTCCTGAGGCCGCTCTTGCGGTCCACAAGCAGAGCCGAGCCGATCTTGATGACGATCCGGCGGTGGCTGGCAAGCGATCTGCGCGATGCGCTCATCCGGCATCGTCCTCGGAGGCGTCGTCGTCCTGAAGGAACCGCGCACTGCGGTCGGGCAGCGCCGTGTCGCCGCCCGCGTTGACGATAACATCGCGCAGCGCCCGCAGCACATCGGTCATGCCCTTGCCGGTGGCGGCAGAGATCAGGAAGGGCTTGCGGCCGCAGGCCTTCTCCAGCTCCTTGGCCTTCTTCTTCAGCTCCGTCTCGTCCAGCACGTCGATCTGCGACAGCGCAACGATCTCCGGCTTGTCGATCAGGCCGCCGCCATAGGCTTCCAGCTCGTGCTTGACGGTCGTATAGGCCTTGCCGACGTTCTCCTCGACGCTAGACACCAGATGCAGGAGCACCCGCGTCCGTTCGACGTGGCCGAGGAAGCGGTCGCCGATGCCGACGCCTTCGTGGGCACCCTCGATCAGGCCCGGAATATCGGCCAGGATGAATTCGCGCTCGTCGATGGTCGCCACGCCGAGGTTTGGGTGCAGCGTCGTGAACGGATAGTTGGCGATCTTCGGCCGGGCGCGGGTCACGGTTGCGAGAAACGTCGACTTGCCGGCGTTGGGAAGCCCGACGAGGCCGGCATCGGCGATCAGCTTCAGCCGCAGCCAGATGGTCTTTTCTTCGCCCTCGAGGCCCGGGTTCGCCCAGTTCGGTGCCTGGTTGGTCGCCGACTTGAAATGGGTGTTGCCGAAGCCGCCGTTGCCGCCCCTGGCAAGCCGGAAGCGTTCGCCTTCCTTGGTCAGGTCGACGATCAGCGTTTCGTTGTCTTCCTCGAAGATCTGCGTGCCGACCGGCACCTTCAGGGTCACATGCTCGCCGTTGGCGCCGGTGCGGTTGCGGCCCATGCCATGGGTGCCGATCTGCGCCTTGAAGTGCTGCTGGAAGCGGAAGTCGATCAGCGTGTTCAGGCCGTTGACCGCCTCGACCCAGACATCGCCACCGCGGCCGCCGTCGCCGCCATCGGGACCACCGAACTCGATGAACTTCTCGCGCCGGAACGACACGGCGCCTGCGCCGCCATCGCCGGAGCGGATGTAAACTTTCGCTTCGTCGAGAAACTTCATCTTACTGCCATCAGTCTTGTGTTAGCGGCAATGCCATTGTCATAGACATTGTCCGGGTTCGATATAGGCCGTGCAGGCGGAGGTCAAAGATTATCATGAAATTGACAAGCTATAATATCCAGTACGGCGTCGGTCTCGACGGTCGCTACGACCTGAAACGGATCGCCGACAGCATCGCCGATGCCGACATCATCCTGCTGCAGGAGGTGACCCGCGGCTTCTCCCGCAACGATGACGTCGACATGGTGGCCGAGCTCAAGGCGCTGTTTCCGCGCTACTTCTCCAGCTTTGCCGCACCCTGCGACGTGCTGCTCGGCATCGACGAGGCGGAGGGCCACACTGTGGAACGTCGCCTGCAGTTCGGCAACATGGTCCTGTCGCGCTGGCCCATGCTCGCCATCCGCCACCTGCTTCTGCCGCGCAGCCGCACCTTCGAGAAGCTCAACCTGCAGCGCGGCGCCGTGGAAGCGGTGATCGGCACCCCATCGGGGCCGCTGCGCGTCTATTCCGTTCATCTCGACCATGTCTCCCCGGATGAGCGGATTGAGCAGATCCGCTTCCTCAAGGCGCGGGCGCTGAACTATCTTTCCGAAGGCGGCGCCCTGACGGGGGGCGAGGAATTCGGCTTTGCGAACCCGCCGCTTCCGGAAGACTTCGTGATGATGGGCGACTTCAACATGACGCCGGAATCGCCCGAGTATCTCGAGATGGTAGGCAGCACCGACAGCTACGGTGAGAGGGTCCTTCGCGCCAACCAGGTGGTCGATGCCAGCGCTCGGCTGGGGGCGATGACGCCGGACAGCTACACCTGGGTCAAATCGCCGGGGGACGGAAGCGTGCGGAGGCATCTCGACCATTGCTTCGTCAATCCGCAGCTGGCGGCGCGGCTGAAGTCTGCGCGGGTGGACAATGGGGCGCTGGGCTCGGACCACTTCCCCGTCTGGCTGGAACTGACCTGACGAGAAGGCCGGCGGGTCACCCCGCCGACTTTCTTGCTTTCAGGGGCGGCGAAAATCCTCCGGGCGAAGCTTCGTCTCCACATGCGGCACCATGGCGTTGCGCGACAGATTGAAGAGGTCGCCGCAGCCGGTGATGGCAAAGCCGAGCTTCTGCTGAATGCGCAGGGAGGCCGGATTGTCGACGAAGACGCCGGAGTGGATCTCGATGCCCGGCATGCGCCGCAGGAACCTGTCGAGAGCTGCCCCGACCGCCTCCGTCATGATGCCCTTGCCCCAGTAGAACCGGTTCAGCCAGTAGCCGAGATGCCAGTCGCCGCCGCGCGGCTCCAGTCCGACCACCCCGATGTGGACGTCGTCACCGGTGGTGATAGCCAGCGCCCATTCCGTCGAGGCGCCGGACAGATGCAGTTGCAGCCAGTCAAGCGCGTCCTCCCGGTGGTAGGGCTGCGGGATGCGCGCCAGCATGCCGGCGACGGCGTAGTCAGACAGTGATTGCGCCACCGCATCGGCATCGTCCAGCCGGTGCGGCCGCAGCACGAGGCTACGGCTGGTGATGACAGGGCAGGGGCCGGGCGTGCCGGTGGCAATTCCGGCACGCGTATCAAGCACGGTGCTCATCTGAGTTCTCCCCAACTGCGCAGCGACATCCAGGTCTTGCGATCCAGCCGAAACCATTCGACCGGCACCATGCCACCCATGGCGAGCGATCCGAACATGCCCGAACCCTGGAACTGGAAGCCGCACTTCTGGATCACCCGCCGCGATGCGACATTGGTCACCCGGCAACGGGCATCGATGTAGTCGATTTCGCGGGTGCGGAAGGCCATGTCGATCAGGACATGCGCCGCTTCCGTCGCATAGCCCTGGTTCCAGTGGGGCTCGCCCAGCCAGTAGCCGATCTCCACCGTCTGGGTGTCTTCCTGCGGTTCCAGGCCGCAGCAACCGAGAAAGGCGCCGTTATCGCCGCGGGTGATGGCATAGACGCACTTGCCAATCTCGCCGGTTTTCGCGCGTCGCACGAAATCGGCGGCGTCCTTTGCCGAATAGGGGTACGGCATGCGCGACACCATGGTGGCGATGTTCGCATTGTTGGCGAGATGGGCAAGGGCGTCGATGTCTTCCTCGTGGGGTGCACGCAGAACAAGTCTCTGCGACAGTAAGACGGGGCAATCGCTCCTCGGCCTCTCGGGCCTCAGCCGTTCTTCGGGCAGCCGTGATTGGCTTGCCCTTAACAATTCGCCTTGCATGGTTTCAGTCCTCCGTGGGGAACAAAAGAAAAAGGGAAGAGGGGCGGCGCCCCATCTTCCCTTTCTTTTGGACTGAACCTGGTGGTGCCAGCCGGGTCGATGAGACGCCGGCTGTTTTAGAGCGCTACCGGCTTATTCCGCTGCTTCTGCTTTCGGCATAACAGACACGTACACGCGGCCATTGGCCTTCGTACGGTAGTTCACGTTGCCGGCGGTCAGTGCAAAAATGGTGTGATCCTTGCCGAGGCCGACATTGCTGCCCGGATGCCACTGCGTGCCGCGCTGACGCACGATGATGTTGCCCGGAATGACGACCTCGCCACCGAACTTCTTCACGCCAAGGCGCTTGGACTCAGAATCGCGACCGTTGCGCGACGAGCCGCCAGCTTTTTTATGTGCCATTGGTGTTCTCCTTAAACCTTACAAAATCCCGATCGACTTAAGCCAAGATGTCCGTGATGCGGACAACCGTGTGATGCTGGCGGTGGCCGCGAATCCGCTTGGAATTCTGACGGCGACGCTTCTTGAAGGACAGAACCTTCTTGCCACGGTTATGTTCGACCACTTCGGCCTTGACCGTTGCACCCGAGACGAAGGGCGCGCCGAACTTGGCATCCGCACCGACCCCGATGACGAGGATTTCGTTGAATTCGATCGTCGTGCCGGCTTCAGCGTCGAGCTTCTCGATGGTGAGAACATCATTGGCTGCAACGCGGTACTGCTTACCGCCGGTCTTGATGACTGCGAACATTTGTTATCCTTTCATGTTCGTTCCGGCTCTGCCCGAGGGGCGGCCGTCTTTTTATCAGTCGTTGAGCAGGCGGGCCTTTTGGACCGATCCTGCCGGTGAATTGCGTGCCGCATGACACGTCGCGCAACAGAGAAAGAGGCATGGAGAGTTTTCCACGCCTGATCGCATGCGGGCATACGCGAGGCCTCAAAATCTGTCAAGATGAAAGCTTCCTGGACCGCCATTTGCCGCTTGCCAGCCACTCCAACCTTCGCTATGAGACAGCCCGCGCCGACAAGCGCCGACCAGACCCGCGGAGAGGTGGCTGAGTGGTCGAAAGCACCGCACTCGAAATGCGGCATACGGGCAACCGTATCGTGGGTTCGAATCCCACCCTCTCCGCCAGGTTGTATTCACTCTCCGCCAGTTACCTGCAAACCCTTGGATTTCCTCGCAAAACCTCTGCTCGCCAGCGGCCCTTGAGGAGTGAAAATGATGCAGGTATCGCGCCCGGTACACCTTCCGGTACACGTCGGGGTATCGCCCGATCCATCGAATCAAGCAGCGGCCACCAAGCCGGTTGCCAGAGGGCCGGGCCCTTATCTCGCGAAATCAGGGTCCGTTTACATCTTCCAGATTAAGCTGCCGAAGACGAGCGGTGGCACGAAAGCCATCCCGCCCTTGCGGCTCAGCCTCGGTGCCTGCTCTCACAGGCGCGCCCGGCTGCTGGCCGACCTTCTGGCGGCCAGGGCCAGATTGATGTTCGATTCGATGAGGCACGGTAGCAGTATGCAGGATGACGAAGACAGCGAGATGCGGGCGCGTGAGTTCGTCATCGAAATGAAGGGCGAGCTGAAGGCTTACCTTGGGATCATCGATCGCTCGGACGCACCGATCCCCGTCGAGGAATTGCAGAAGGCCGCAGGCATCCGAGACCTCGTCAACCTCAACCGCGAACTAGAGAAGCGGGCTGAAGGTGAGCCGTTCAACGAACTTGTCGTCGGCCATGCGGACATTCTGCAGCAGTCGGCAATCGCAAAGTTGTCTGCATCGTCTGCGCTCACAAATACTGCGCAGCAACCGGTACGGAGCATGAGCTCCATGTCGATGTCACATCAAGCTGCGGACCACGTCGAGCCAAGTATCCCGCCCGAAAGCAATCCAACAAGCCCACCAGAAAATCCTCGCGACGCCAATGGGAGACTGATCCCCGCCTTCGAGTTGGACCGCCGGACGGTGTGGCGGCCAAAGTCAGAAAAAAAGCGGCTGAGCGACGTCATTCCGACGTATCTGTCTGCCCGGAGAAACTCCGGCGGAGCCAATATCGCCCGCGACCTTTCGACAGCAGAAAGTCGGCTTGCTCTATTCATCGAATTGATCGGTGATCACCCCGTAAATACCTATGTTCCTGCGGATCTTCAGGCGTTCGTCAATTACATGCAGTACTGGCCAGGAGACAACAACCAGCGCGATCCGGAAATGACGCCCTGGCAGGTCATCGAAAATAACAAGGACCTTCACCTGAAACCGCTGGCCGAGAAAACGCTCCAAGAAGGCTATCTGGCCGTCATCAAGGCAGTGATCCGCTCCGAGATCACTTCTGGCGGTTTCACCGATCCTTTCGCCGGGGCAAAGATCAGAATTCCGAAGACGGCGGCCAGCCCGCGCAAGGCAACACCCATCGGAACTTCGAAGATGAATACCCTGTTCCGAACGGGTATTGAGTCCGGGCTGATGGAGGACATCATGCTGCCTCTCCTCGGCCATCTCACCTCTCGACGACTAGGGCTGCTGATCCATCTGCGCGGAAACGACATCCGCGAACAGTTCCCGGAGGTATGGGTGGGGCAGGTGACGCGTCTTTCGCAGATCAAGGGCATCTGGACCACCGTCCCCGTCAAGACACAGGACAGCGAACGATACTTCGTTTTGCACGACTTCCTAAAGGAAATCGGGTTTATCGACTGGGCGAGCCGCCAGGGTTCGAACTTTCTGTTTCCCAACATCATGAGGCTTGTGGACCCGAGCAAGAGCGGCTCCTCCTATATGCAACGGCTGTTCAAGAAAGCAGGGATTAAGCCTAAGGCTGGCGAGGAAAGTGTCGGTCGACGCGAGGTGTTCCACTCTCTTCGAGGCGGCAACATCCAGGACATGCGCGACTCGGGCGTCGATCCGCGCGATCGACGTGTGCAGGCGGGTCACAGCGCCGGGAGCGACGAGCACGACCTCTACGGCTTTGACGTCGCGACGGAAAAGGAAGCGCGCAAGCTCAAGGTCCTGCCGCTCGATCCGGAGATCGACTACTCGATCTTCAGGGGACTGGATTTCGATGCGATCGCCAAGCGCAAGCGGGTTGCCGGTCCGCCGAAGCGGAAATGATTTCCGTCTTTTGAGGGAGCGCCAGCTCATCCGTCGCCGCCCCTGGGTCCAGCTCAAGTGTCAGAGCCTGCTGTGATCGGATCCTGGAAATTCGATTCAGAGGCAAACGGCGTTTCACGAAGTAACAGGGGGACGAAGTCCCATCGAGGGAACGCCGTTTGCATCAGGTGAGTGCTTACCCCGGCGAGAAGGCTTCCCGATCGGCGCCAGGGCTACGGTCAATGAACGAGATGAACCTTGCGGCGGAAGGGGCTGTCGCCACTCCCATACTGTTCGACGAGAGCGCTGAAGACCTCGCATGAGGCCCGTTCGTCAAATCCTTGGGTGGCCAGCTCTTCCACCAGTTCGTCTTCCAGCTCTTCCAGCTTGGAAAGCCGTCCGGTTTTCAGCAAGCCCGAGATCACCCTGAAGAGCAGGATGCGGGCGAAGTCATCCCGTGCCGGGCGCCGCTCAATCTTGTGCCGGTCCCGCAGCAGCCGCTGCCTCTCTCGCTGCCTCGCGTTGCGTTCGCGCTGTGTCTGTCGTGCCATGCTTTCCCTCCCTTTTGTTATGGATGGCACCTTCAATGGTCAGAGGACCGGCGGAGCGGCGCAAGCCGTTTTCGGTTGAATCGAAATCATAATTTTCTGAATCGGAAATCCGTCGTTCTGAATCGAATGAGCGCAATTTGTTTCGACGTGCGGACACGTTGAGATGCGTTCTCGGGGATTTCTTCGACGGCCCTGCTCTCGCGTTCGGGAACTCGAAAGACGCCCCTCCCAGAAGAAGAATCGATAATATGAGGAAGTGAATCGTCTGCCGTTAGGATTGAATCGTCCGCAGAGACTTTTGAATCGGACGCCGATGGTTCGGAATCGGATGTACGCAATTTGACTTCGGTTGCAGGGGACCGATGTCGCGTCATTTCGCCTTAAGTTACTTCATGTCACGGGGCTGAGGCCTGCTGACCGAGGATCCAACCTTCCCAGGTCATGACGTCTTCCGTAGTCGGCGCGCCCTCAGTCCTTCGTCCTTCGACCACATCGATCATACCGAAAAGTCCCACGAGCGCATCGAACCGGTCTTCCCCAGATTTATCGGCGCCGAACCCGTCCCGGATCAAAGGTTCGACTGCCCCACCGTCGACATGCGGCCGGCTCGCTAGCCAGTGGAGAAGATGGGCGCCGACGCTACGGCGGCCAGACTGCTGCCGCTTGCTCCAGACCGGCTTGCGCGGAATCCCGAGCTGCCCGTAAACATCGCCAGGATAGGTTTCGGCGATAACTGTGGCGCCGGGCGCTACGAGTTCGGAGAGAGCACCGTCGAACGGCCATAGAGCGACATCAACCAGGTTCGGGATGATGATCTCGCGCCAGCCGCTGATAGCGGCCTTCCCGACTTGGTTACCGCCCAGCGTCCAGAACAGCATGCAGGCGTCACCTCGATCGGTAGTTCTCCGCTCGCAGCGACGCAGGAGAGCGGAGCCGTCGTTCAAGTTCAGGGCGTCGTATAGATGCTGGCGCTGCGTGCCACCCGGCCGCATCGGATAGAATGGGCGATGAAGAGAGATGTCATCGCGGTGTTCTGCGACCTCAAACCATTGTGCATATGGCTCCGATCCGAATGCGCGTAGCGCGGAGCGGAAATCAACAAGACCTAAGGCGCCGCCATAGGCCGCAGGCAGGCCAATTGGAAAGTCGAAGCCCATCAGAAGGCCTCCGTCTGTTCTGGAACGGTGTCGTAGCCGCGGTAACAGGTCGGCGGTATCGCCGACCTGTTCAGGCGCTGAGATCATCCAGGCCTTGCCAAGGCGCAAGGCTGCGCACATCCACCGCTTCTTCCGGTCGACACTCCAATCGCAGTGCGCAACAACAGCCACAGACATCCCGCCCTCCCGGTTTTTAGGAGGTCTAGGAGCTGGAGGTCAGGATGTCCATCACCGCATCACCGTCGAGCGCCTGGGCATCAAAGAGCGTGCGGGCTAGCCGGTCAAATACGCTCCGGTCTTCCAGAATGACTTCCGTCGCCCGCGCCTGAGCGAACTCAAGCCGCTGATGAACGCGCTTTGCAAGGTCGGCGTCACGGCTGAGGATCGCGGTCGGATCTGGATGTTCGAGATAGAGCAGTGGATGTCTGGTTCCAAAGCCCAGTGTCTGCTCCATGCTGGTGGCAATCCGGGTGGCGCGGGCGAGATCACTGTGTTCGGCGCCGCCGGAGCCGGCGGAAGGGGTCTTGAACGCGATGAGTTCTGCCGCCCGACCTGCCATCAGCAGCGCGAGGAGCCGCTCATACCACTCGACGGTATCCGGACCATCACCGAAGACGATCGCGTTGTGTCCACCGTCCCTGGCATCAATGGTGAGCCCTTTGACGGAGCCGAGGCGCAGCGCGTGGTGAACGATGGCATGTCCGGATTCATGGATCGCAAGGCGCCAGCGGACGTCGGGGGATAGAGGCGGCCGGTGACCGCGGATGCCAGCTTCGAGATCCTGATATGAGAGAGGCCGCTTCTCGCGTCGTGCCTTCAGTCTCGCCTCACGCACCACACGTTCGATATCTGCTCCCGTGAGACCCATGGCTCGTGTTGCCAGCCGCAGCAAAGCATGCTCCGCCGCATCGTCCTGCGTGGATAGAAGGTCCTGTCCTCGCCCGTTCTCCTGCGCACTTTCGCTGCGGCTAGGCCGCGATCCATGTTCGCTTGTCCAGATCACGATGCGGCTCCTTCTCGTCCAACGGCTGTAATTCTGTCGAGATCGGCCCCCAGATGATGCGCGAGAATGCCAGCGAGAGCCGGGATATCCGGCTTCGGGATCTCGATATGCGTCTCCAGCCGACCGGACCTTCGGATCGCTTTGTCAATTTCATGCGGTCGATTTGTGGCTCCGACAATGATGACGCCTTCGCACTTCACGGTGCCGTCGAGCAGTTCAAGCAGCTTGTTGACGCAAGCGTTCCAATAGTCTGCGTACTGCCGCGAAGCCGATACCCGCATTCCGATGCCATCGATTTCGTCGATGAAGAGAATGCATGGTGCCTGCGCTCGCGCCTCCGCAAAAGTGTCTGCCATTCGGTCGAGAACCGAGTGAAGGTACTCGCCCTGCAGCCACGTCGAAACCGAAGTGACGACCAGCGGGATTTGCAGGCTGTTGCACATCGCCCGTGCAAACGTGGTCTTGCCCGTTCCTGGAGGGCCGGAAAGCAGGAGCTTGGTGCTCATGTCAGACCACGACAGATCACCGCTCAAATAATCAGCGAGATCCGCCTTCAGCCCTAGAGCCCATTCCCTTGCGGCGCCGTAACCGGACAAAGACTCGACGATTAGGGGTGGCTTGCCGGCGTCGTCCTCGTCACTCGTCTGCGGTTGGATGACCTCGGCGCCGGTAGGTTTGCTTTTCGCTTTGTTGTTCTTGCCCACTTTGGAAGCGTCTTCGACCTCTCCCTCCTCGGCCTCAGCTCTCTTGCGATGTCTCTCGCTCGAGCTCTGGGTAATCAGGCGCCGCTTGAAGTTCCCTTCTTTCTCGCCGTCACTCTCTGCCTCTTCCTGACGATTGTGCGCAGCAAGTCCAACCAACGCCTCGATGCTGAGGTGCAAGGGCCGCTCCGGCCGAATAGCGATGGCGAGGTCGTCCAGCGTCAGCGCCGCCGCGTCGATCTTGCGGATGAGGATCTTGTGACCGGACGCCGGTTCATGGCCGTAGACGGCTTCGAACAGATCGAGGAGCAATGCTGTGTCGATGCCGCCGCCCGTGAGCCTGACGTCGCAGGTGAGGTCGATCTGGTCGGGGATCTCCTGTTGTGATTCGGAGACGGCAAGAAAGGGAGATCCATGTGTCAGGGCCCGAAGTAGCTGTCGTCGCATGGTCTGCCGGTTGAGACGTAGATCGTCGCCGACCAGGACGTGGACGAAGACGCGCTTGGCCTCGCCTTCACCCCACGCCCACAGCGCTTCATCGAAAGCAAAATCTGCAGACATCCCAACGTAAGGGCCGAAGGGCGCCAGTGGCGTCTTCTCAACAAGCCTCAGCAGTGCCTTTTCGAAGCCCTCTACCTGGAGATGGATCGAGACCACCGGCGCTCGCCGACGCAGAAACCTTACGAGGTCACGAAGTGCGACGCCTGACTCATGCATTGCGGCAGCGAGGAGAAGCACGGTCGCGATGGCCTTCACGTTGGAGGCCTCCCCTGCTTCGCCAACGACGCGAGCGGCATGGGCTGCAGCGGCGCTGCCAACCGTCGGGTCGGGGCTGAGGCGCCGTAAGTGGCCAGGCAAGACGGGGACCGGCTTCATTAGATCGGTGCCTCCTGCCTTCGACTGCTCCGGCTCGATCAGGAATGATGCCAGTTTCTCACGCACCCAGATCCGGTCCCGTTCCGCATTTCCGGAGAGATGCGCGGGATCGAAGGCTGGCAGGTAGCGACCGACGATGTGCCGGTCGACCTGGGCGACCGTCATCGTCAGCAGCCCATTGCAGACGGCGAGACGTCGGACTTCGCGGCGGCTCATGTGCCGCAGGCGCCGGACGAGAAAAGAAGACAGCCGATCCATCACAGCACCTCGCTGGGGAAGGCGGCGGAAATGATTTCCTCTGTGACGCCGCCGTTGGGGGATCGGCGTCGCATCAGTCCGAAAGTCTCTGGGGGCGGGTTCATCCTGCCGCTGATCCAGTTGCGGACCAGGTGACAGGTGGGATCCCCATGGTCGGCAAGCGCATCGAGCCGTGCCATAACGGGTGCAGGAATGGACCGGCTGTCGTTGCCGCCCTGGCGGGCATGGCCGAGAGCAAGACCGATGATGATCGCAGGGTCGCTGTCGTACGTGCAGGTTCGGCTTGCGAAACCGCTCGTCGGAGTAATGGCGTCGCACGGAAGGCCGTGACCTGAGTGGTAGTGGTGACGTTCGGACATACGATGTCTCCTCGCCGGACCGCGGGACGGTCAGCGCTCATGAACGGGAAAAGGGGATGGGCAGGCTGCAGCGTCAGAGCCGCAGCCTCAGCGTGGGCAGGAGCCCAGCGGGCGCCGATTAGGCGTCGAGCAGCCTTCGCGCAAAACCGACGCGGATACGCTCCGGCGGCCACGAGGTCCGCTCCTCCTCGTCCGGTTTATCCGCGCTAACGTCTGCGGCATCGAACCCATCGCTGTCGAATGCTTCATCGTCAGGCTCGCAGCGAGCGATCAGGCGACCTTCACCCCGCAGCGCACCGAAGCGTGACGACAACGGAGATAAAGCAGCTACCTGCGGAACAGAGGCGGGCTGGTCGATGGCGAGCGCCCGGCGTGCCTCAGTCTGGAGGAGCTGCTGGACCCGGCGGCCGAAGCGGTGGCGAAGCTCGGCCATACAAGCGGCCGCGCCATCGATCTCCAGCAGGTCGTCGATCTCCGACAGTGCCCAGACGCCGGCGGCATGGTCGCTCGGACGGCTCGCGCCATCGACAATGGCAACGCCGACGGTATCGACCATGATCCGCTTCTGCGTCTTGTAGAGCCAGTCCGGAAGGATCAAGGCCGCTGCCATCATCTTCATCTTAAGCTCTTCCAGACGGCTTGTGTCTCCGTACGACGCCAGCGATCGCTTGAGGTCCAGAATGAAGGCCGAATGCCGCCTCCGGTTCACTACGATGAGATCGGGTGTATAGCTTCCTTTGGCCGGCGCTTCACAGTCGAGCCGGATCTCCTCCAGGTGCCGCCAGTCATTTCCAGCAACCGCTTCGATCGCCGCCTTGACGAGCGGCAGCTTGATTGACTGCATCAGGACGACGAGGTTTGGATTGGCTTTGGAGAGACGCTCGACCGCCTGCTCGAGGAGCTTTCCTTCGCGGAAGCTGACTGCACGCACCAGAGAGGCAACGTTGACATAGTGCCCGAGGATTTCGTCCTCGACCGGCTCGCCATCGGCAATTGCGACGATCGCCTTCTCGATCAGCAGGTCAAAGTCAGCTTGGACTTCCGGGTAGAAGACGATGTGAGGATAACGACGCAGGGCCGGCGGCTCCGTCTGCACCGCAAGGCGATGCGCAAAGTGGCGGCGCGGCGTCGAGGCTGTGATGGCATGATAGTTGGAAGACGCCGCGATAGCGGCACGCAAAACTTCCCCGGCAGGGGTCTTGGCAGTATGGATGGTCATAGCCCGATTCCTTTTCCTAGAAGGCTTGAGGGTCAGGCCCTTGGCAGCGTTGGCGCGCTACCTTGGGCCGCTTGCTCCGATCACCTCGGAGCCGCCCATACCTGGCAGGACCCGAACCGGATCTCAAGGACCCCGTCAGGCAAAAAGAGAACAGATCCCGAACGCGGTTAACGGCGGGCTCACGCCCGAATTCTGTCCCGCGCTTGATGGTGAACAGCCGATAAAGCGACGTGCGGACCGCCCGATCTAAGCCGTCACCGTCAAGTCGGAATCAAGAAAGGGGCCTGAGAGCCCCTTTCTTGTGTTCAGTCTGCCGACGCCTCGGCAGTTTTCCGGGCCAAGGCCTTCGGCTTCCGTAGCCCCGACCGCGTCTCCGTCGAGCCGAACGGAAACACGTTAGAGCCGCCGCCTTCTGCCGCTGGAGCTTGGCGCGCCAGAAACGCTGGCGGCTGGTACGCCTTGACGGCGGCGTCCTCGTCATTGGCCGGATCCAGGCTTGGCGCCTTAACCCGCACGACGCCGCCCAGCGCCTCAAGACCGCTTCGCATCACCGCGTCTGCCGACTTCGAAGCGACTGGACCGTCAAGAGGCCAGTCTGGTTGCTTCGTCCGGCACGTCGCCCATTGGAGCAGCGGCAGTACTTTCTGGCTCAACCAGACCTCAAGCTCCTTCGCCTCGGGCCACGCTTCACGGTCGCCCATGTCATCGAGCATATCGAAAACGAGGTACCAGTGGCTTCCCGCGGGAAGCTCAATCTCCGAGAGCTTGCGGGCGTCGATGTCACCGGGTGCATCCAGAAGCAGCACATTCCCCAAGCTGCGCTTGGCGATACGAGCCAGAGGCTCTAGCAAGGGGATGAGGCCCTTCTTTTGCAGACGCTTGCCCTGCGGCTTGCTATCGAGAACCTTGGCCACTGCCGCGGCAAGAGCTGCGGCCTTCTCGACGAAGGCGGCAATGCCGGTCTTCGTCTTGAGATCGATCATCGCCCGGAGTCCTGACAGTCCTCCGATGTCCGCAAGTTCCACGCTGGTCAACTCCCTGGAGGCCGTCTCGACGCCGTCCGCGAGCAAGGCTTTAACCTCGCTGACGCGGATGCCGTCATGCTCCTCGGCATGAGCCAAGGCGGCCGTAATCTTTTCCTCAGGCGCGGACGCCAAATGGAAAAGGACTGTCGGGCTCACTGCAAGCTCGACCGCTCGCTCCCGGTAGCGCGAGAGATTGCGTGCAACGGCCCTGTAGTTGCGGGCCGTCTTCGAGGAGATGTCGCATCGCTGCGAGACCCATTTCTCGAAAGTCCCCGGCTCGACAAGCTCGGAAGCTTGCTCCAGCAGACCACCCAGCTCAAAAGCCTGGTCAGTCGATCGGCGCCCGAGAGCTTGGATGCCGGCGGCTGCCGCCTCCAGTTGCTTCCTGCTCTGCGCGTCTATGTCGAGCGCGCCGTAGTCAAAGCGGCCGGAAGACCGCTTTTTGGTATTCTTCATCATGTCAAAGATCCTTGCTGAATTGCAAAAGCATCAAACCGCCATCACGCGATTGATGTATGTATTATCGCACACCGTTTTGAATAAGTCAATATTTACTGATAGTTGCGTCCGATTCGTTGCTTTGCAAAAGGCCTTTTTTACTATACTTTTTGCTTACGAATACTTCTAATATCCGAAGGTTTGGACCATTCGAAAGTACATCACGTACAGTATGAAAAACGCCCCTAGGTTGTGCCGCCATTGAGAAAACAAGCTGTTTCCGCGTGCTCACGGACCTGGTAGCGGTGAGGCAACGGGATCGAAAGCCTCACCATGTCAAAGGCCATACTCACCACCAAGGTCGATCCGACTTATGACGACCTGCCGGAGCAGCGGTACCATTTCCCGCGCACTTACCTGCGCCAGGTTGAGGCGGCACGCGGCGACTGGATCATCTACTATGAGCCGCGGCGACCGAGCGGTAATCTAATGAAGACGGGTGGCAAGCAGGCGTACTTCGCAACCGCCAGGATTACCGACTTCATCGAGGATCCCTCGAAGGCGGATCACTTCTACGCGCTGATCGACGACTTTCTGCCGTTCGATCACGCCGTCCCTTTCAAGGAGGCGGACAAATACTATGAGAGCGGGCTACGTAAGAACGACGGTTCGACGAACAAAGGCGCTTTTGGTCGGGCGGTGCGCAACATCTCCGACGCCGAGTACGATCTGATCCTCGCCACCGGCTTCGCGCACGTCCTCGGAAAGCGGGACCGCGAGCGGCCGGCGCCAGACCCGGTCGAGGAGGCGCGGATCGGATTTGGTCACAACCCGCAGATGCCGTTCGAGATCGACAACGTTGATCGACGGATCGTTTCCCAGGTGCTGCAGCGCCCCTTCCGAGACCGGGCATTTTCCGTGGCCATCAAGTCCGCCTATCAGGACACCTGTGCCGTCACCGGCCTAAAGCTGATCAATGGCGGAGGGCGCTCGGAGGTCCAGGCCGCGCATATCCGCCCGGTGGCGCACGGCGGCCCGGATAGCGTACGCAACGGGATCGCGCTTTCCGGGACCGTGCACTGGATGTTCGATCGCGGCCTGATCTCGGTTGATGATGACTACAGCCTGCTGATTGCAAGCGGCGGCGTGCCCGACACGATCACGCGGCTCATGAACACCGAGCGGCGCCTGCTCGTGCCGAGACGCGCGGATGAGCGGCCGCATTCGCAGTTTCTGCAGTACCATCGCGAGAAGGTGTTCAAGGGATGAGGCAGCGGAAATGATTTCCGCTCTGGGCAGATGTCTCACTCCTCCCCGAAGAAGTCTTCGTCCAGCCGCTTGAATTCGACCGTGCGATAGCTGCGGACGCCGACGCCGTGTTCAATCATCAGATCTGCTAGCTCCTTCCCGTCGATGAGGATGACCCGCTGCGCCAGATGCTTGACGTAATCGCGCGCAGGCTGGCTGAAGCTGGAGGTGGTGACGAAGACGCCCTTCGTGGCGCCGAGGCCGACGAGGCTTCCGACGAAGCCGTTGACATCGGGACGACCTACGGGATTGCCGGGAGCGTAGCGCTTCGCCTGGATATAAATGCGGTCGAGGCCGAGGCGATCTTCGTTGACGATCCCGTCCACACCGCCGTCACCGGAGCGGCCAAGCTGTGCCGCGGCATCCTTGTGGCTGCCGCCATAGCCCATGGCGACCAGCAGATCGACGATAAGCTGTTCGAAGAAGGCGGGACTGTTGGAGAGGATGCGCTGAAGCAGTTCATCGCGCAGGGCAGCCTGCATTGAAGCATAGGCCGCATCGATCTGCTCTTCCGGCGTCGTCCGGACCGAGGTGTCCTGGACGGGTTTGGCAGGAATGCCATTCTCTTCTGCTGCAGCGCCTTCGTTCCTGTAGAATTCGCGGAACTCAGGCTCCTGCATCAGAAGAGCCACGTCGATGCGTTCCGGGGACGTCGCCAGCAGCGCCTTGCCCTTATCGGTCGCCACAAAACGACCGCGTGCAGGCGAGGCGATTAGCCCGGCTTTGCTCATATAAAACTTGGCCCAGTGGACGCGATTGTGCAGCAGGCGCTGACGACCACTCGGGAGAAGCTCGTCTCGCTCTGCCTGGGTGAGGCCAAGGTCATACGCGATGCGTTCCGAGACATCAGCAACCCGCGTTTCGTTGTCCGCGGCAAAGCGAAGAACTGGAAGCATGAGGGTCTGATAATCGGGTATTCCCATTTCTTCAGCCAACCAGCTTTTCAAGCCACGAGTACCCGTTGTGCCGACACCTCTTCACGTGGTTATACATTTCCCCACTAAAATCAGAACCAGGAGTTATCAATCTCTTGATGTTCGCCAATGCGGAATTGAACTTCTTGGTTCTCTTCGGCGTGCCATCTATCTCCTCAAAGCGATCCTTAGCGTCAGATATCCGCTGATCAAGAATTCTTATTTGAGTAAGGCGTAACTTACTCAAGTCATCTTGGTGGAGATGATAGAATTTGATAGATAACTTAACCCGCTCCTCTTCGTGTTGATCGTTAGTCGCAGCGACAGGGTGACCCGATTCAAGCGAGCAGCCAAGTAATTTCCAGTCTTCCGGATCACAGGGATCGAGAAGCATTGGTTCCTCGTTATCAATGTCATCAGCTTCTATGTAGGCTCTAGCAGCTTCGTCGCGAAGAGGAAAATGATCAGCCTTTCCGCCATCGGTTCCGCCAATCACATCTATGCGCCTACTGTTGCAAAAGGTGCATAGGTACCTGAAATTCTTGTAGTCAAATGCTAGCCATCTGTATCCCGATGGGCTCTTCAAGGCCTCCGCTACCCGATTCTTCGGCCGGAAATGATCGACAGAGTTGTCGGACCGTGTGGCTGGCGCCTCACAAACCCAACACCTTTTCTTAGTTAACTTTCCCAAGTGACCTTTGAGGTCTGTCCACACCTCAGACAAATCATCAGGTTTTAAACCTTCATCCTCCATCTTCTTCTTGGCCGCCGCCGCTTTGGCCAGCCACCCCTCGGGAAGTTCAATCTGCTCCTGGTCGATCCAGTGCATCAATCGTCCTCATCGTCAGTGCCGTTAAGCAATTGCTCGACCGCCTCGTTTGCAATTCTCTCCCTCTCCTCTCGGCTCAGCCTAACGACCCCACGCAGTATATCTTCGGTTTCCCGTGTCCTAAAAAGCTTGTGAAGCAATTCACTTCGAAGTTTGAGATATCTTTTATATTCATCATCTGGATGATCGAATCTGAATCCAAGCCCCTCTAAATCAATGTTAACTTCAGTTAGCTCTTGCGCTTCCTGCTCCGTCAGCTTGTCTCGACTGCCAAGCTCACGCTGTTTCTCCAAAAGGGTCTGCGTGTCACGATCCAAGGTAGACGCAATCCCAAACATGTCGCTCGTTATGATGGACGCATAGCCCATACCTTTTGGGCTCTCTTCGGGAAAAACTGCTTCGATCTTGCGCTGATCTTCGCTTTCCCGCACGACCAGTATCTGGACTTGCTCGCGCTGCAGTTCAGCGATTGCCATGGGATTGTGCGTGGTCAACACCACATGGCTGGTGAACGAATCCGGTTTCCCTTCCGTTTCGGAAATGAAATCCTCGATATATCTGAGATAATCCACGCTCCAACGGGGATTTAGATGTGTGTCCGGCTCGTCCAGGAGGAACAGGCTCTCCTCACCGGCAGTGAAGCGCATCAATCCCAGGACAGTAAGGAGCTGTCGTTCCCCTTCGCTCAACTCTGCAAATGTGATTGGAGCTTCGTTCTTCTTTACCCGCACATTGATACGGATCTCGTCGATAAGCTGAGAAACGTGCGTGCTCTCAAGATCGCGAAAAAACTGCGCTGGCGTCTGCTCTCCGACCAGCGTTCGCAGTGCGTCCAAATCTTTTATGAGTAAGTACTTGAACTCTAACGTCTTACGATTGTCCCATTGAGAAATGATCTCGCTACGTTTGATGGTGATTGGACAGAGCGAGATGTCCATCAGTCGATCAAGAAAACCTTGCACCACGCCCTTCGCGTTCCAAAAGCGGCTGTCGCCATCCCTCGAGTTCCAAGGAGGTTGTCGCAAAACGAACAAAACGGAATCCAACCCGGTTTCAGGGTCCAGATTGAGCTGTTCCGCAAGGAATTTTCGGACCACAGGGCTTTCGACTATGAGAAAAGCCAGGAGCACGAACTGGCTGTGCTCCGGCAATGCGAAAAACAGGCGCTTGAGGCCGGGATCCTCTCCGGACCTCAACTGCTTGTCGTATCTGGTTAGATACGGCGCATACACGTTCTTCAATCGACTGCTTTCTCCAGAATAGTAGCTGAAGACGAAACGTGGTAAGTTCTTATCATCCTTCAGAAATTCCGAGACGCGCAGAGGACGTCTGCTCGGCATCTCTTCAATTGCAGACAGAGGTGCGATTTGCTGCACTTCAACCTTCAGTGCTTCAGAACCATCCGGATCATTTTGGAGATAGATTTTGCGAGCATCAGAACCCTTGCCGATCTCGTAGGACAGTTCAAAGGCGAAATCGATCTGAGGTCGCGGCGGATTCCGCGGGCTGATCAGTTCCCGGAAGATTATGGAGAGTGCCTCCAGAACGTTGGATTTCCCGGTGCCGTTCCAGCCGATGACGACTGTTACCCACTGTTTTTCCTCAAAATCGATGCAGACATCTTTGAGGTTTTTGTAGGCATGCGTAGGGCTGTCTTTGGCGCTGCCAATCCTGAATTTATCGAGCCTCATCGAAATTTACTTTCGCAATCTGACCCTATTGCCCAACTTTGCGCCGGTCAGGGGGTCTGACACTTCTTCTATCTCAACTCTGTCTTGCCGTTCTAAATCCAACAACTGCCTGTAGAGTTTTTCAACATCTTCGGTTGAGGATCCATCTCGGACACCGCAGCTTGCAAAGAGTTCTTGCGCTGCGAGCCAGTCTTTCGCTTCGGCCAGCGCTTCGATCATCGTGCGTGCCATGTCGTGAACCTTTCCCTTCGTTGCAGACGCCCGTCTCTTTGGTCGAGAGGGCTCGCTCGTCCGCGCCTCCCTAATTCTGTCCAGCAATGAGCTGGCGGGTTCGTCGTTTTCGTTTTGGGGGACCAGTTCGCCGCGGAAGGCTTTGGCCAGGATCGCCTCGTCCAGTCGGCCCACCAGCTCCAGCGCGCGCTTAGCTTCTTTCGCCAGCCGGTCGATCTTAGCGAAGGCGGATTCGATGCGGCGGACGATTTCGTGTTGCTCTTCGATGGGTGGGACCGCGAGCGCGAACTCCTTTAGCTTCGACGCACTGATGTTAGATTGGCTTACGCCATCCGTCTTGGCGTTCCATGAAAATTCACGGCCGGACGGGCTGTTCAGAGCGTAAGTGAGATAGCGAGCGTCCAGATGGGGCCCAGCGACGATTCTTATAAGATATCCGGCAAAGATCGCGTCGCGCTCGCCGTTATACATAGCCGTTTTGCCGACCAACGCTGGACTATTTGTTCTGTTAAAAAGGACGTCGCCCGGGACAAGTCGATACTTTTCAATCTCATCCTTGTTGTCCGTGTATACCAGATCCGCCCAATCGAGCTTACCGTTTTGAATATTACCCATCCTAAGCACGGGAATAGATCCCGACTTCTGCGATTTCGCCGCGGACCCGTATGCGAAAGAACCTGCGACATCACCTAGTCGAACGAGTGCCGGCCACTCATCGTCTTGCCGCCACTCCCGCGTCAACTCCCCGCTGAACGCCTTGCTGAGCACGGCCTGCTTGTAGCGGGAGACGAGGGTTACGATGCGGGCGAGTTCGGTGCGCGCGCGGACGGAGTTCGCGCTCAGCGCATCCAGCTTTGCCACGATCCGCTTTTGCTCGGCCAACGGGGGCAGAGGAATTTCTTGTTGCCTCAAAACAGTTGAGGTTATGGCTTCGAACGTGGTCCCGGTTGCTTTTGCTTTCAACGCTGGCTCAACATGTTTGAGCACTCGACGAACGAAAAGATTGCTAATCCCACCAAGTCCGTTGATCGACGCGAGTCCTCGACCAATTCCACTTTCCTCTTTCGCGAAGTTAGTGGGCCCAACCGGCGCTCTAATCGACAGCAAGACTGAACCCTTCCGAGCAATCTTTTCAGGGGAATCACACCATTTTCGGGGTTGGGGGAAATCTTCCCCAAACTCAGCCTTTCCTTGATAGAACGGGAGACCAAAACGCTCTTCGTTGATACGAAAGCCGTCAGGGCTTTGCCCAGAAATCACATCCGCAATATCTTCAAGGCGGGTTTCGACCCACCCCCTCGGCAGCTCGCTCATTCCGCCGCCTCCGGCAACTCATCGCCCAGTTCCGCCATCAGCGCCTCGATTTCCAGCATCGCAGCCTGCAAATGGCCGAAGATGGCGGCGGCAATGTCGTCGGGTTCGATGAGCCCTTCTTCGGCCTCCTCCTCCGCCTCGCGCAGCCAGGCGATATCGAGATTGTCGCCACTGGCGGCTATGGCCTCGCGTTTAAACTCCCGCCAGCGGCCGGCCTCACCTTCGTCCGGGCCGCGCTCCTTGCCATAAGGGTCCGTGCCGAAGGCCTGTTCAAACCCTTCGAAATGCGCTTCCGTCAAAGGTGTTGTCTTGCCGAATTTCGGCATCTGGGCGCGCAGGTCATAGATCCAGACGGATTTGGTGTTGGCGCTCTCAGTCTTGCCGCGCGTCAGGAAGATGACATTGGTCTTGACGCCTTGCGCGTAGAATATCCCGGTCGGCAGGCGCAGGATGGTGTGCAGATCGCACCAGTTCATCATCATCCGGCGCAGTTCGCGCCCGCGTCCGTCTTCGAAGAGGACATTATCGGGCACGACGATCGCCGCGCGACCACCGGGCTGCAGCGCACGGATGCAGTGTTCGACAAAGGGAAGCTGGTAGGAGGAGACGTTCGCGGTGACTGAAAGGTCTTTCCGCGTCGGTGTGCCACCCGCCGGACCGAAGGGCGGGTTGGTGAGGATCAGATTGGCGCGCCCGAGCTTCTCGCCCTTGTCGGAGAGCGTGTCGCCGAGATCGACATGGTCGCCGTCGATATCGTGCAGGTAGAGATTCATTAGCAGCAGGCGGAGCGTACCCGGCACATTCTCCATGCCGTGAATGGCGCGGCGCTTCTGGAACTCCTGTTCCTTCTCGCCAAGCTCCAGATAGTCATCGGTGCGCGCCTTCATGTAGCGATCGGCGGCGATCAGGAAGCCGCCCGTGCCGGCGGCGGGATCCTGGATGACTTCGCCGGGTTGCGGCTGCATGAGGCGGACCAGAAGCTCGATCAGCACGCGGGGGGTGAAATACTGCCCGGCGCCACGCTTTGTTTCCTCCGCGTTCTTCTGCAGCAGGCCTTCATAGAGATCGCCGAACTGGTCGCGCTCCTCAGAGAACCAGTCGAGCTCGTCGATGGCGGTCACCAGCGTCGTCAAGTTCTGCGGTTCACGCAGGAAGGTGGAGGCGTTGTCGAAGATCTTCTGCACCATCTCCGGCAGCAGGCGTCCATCCGCATAGCGCTTGCGGTCTGCCGGGCTGGCACCTTCGCCGGGTGGCATAAGGAGAACATCGTCCTCGCCCAGCCGCGTGCTGGTAGCACCCAGTGTGACCAACACATGGCGATAGTGCTCCAGCTTCGCCAGACCATTGGCTTTTACCAGATCCGTCCAGCGCATGCCCTTGGGCAGGCTGCCGGTCTCGCGGTTGCGCTCGGCCATCATCTTCAGAAACAGCAGATAGGTCAGCTCCGTGACATATTGCTGGTAGGTGATGCCGTCCTTACGCAGGACCGTGCAGAGGCGCCAGAGTTTCTGGACGATGGCATTGGCATTCATGGCGTGCTTCTCATATGATCAGGATCGTGATGGCGGTTGTAGCGAGCGCAGGTCCTCGGTCAACGACTGTCTGAGACGTCAGGCGGCGGGTGTCGCCCAGATCGCTTCGTTGAAGGCGTGCAGCACCTCGTCGAGCTCGCCGTCGAATTCCTGCGCGATGCGCTTGAAGCCGCCCTTGTCGGCAAAGGCGCCCTGGTCGAGCAGCGTCGGATCGGCCACCGGCTTGTCCTTCAGCGCCCGGCCGATGCGGCGCAGCCACTCCTTCTGCTTTTGCGTCCAGGGTCGCGAGGCCTCGATCTTAACGATCGCCTTGTCGACGCGGGTGGCATAGGGGATAAGCGGATCGCCCAAAGCTGCCTGGCGAACGAAGCCGATGATATGGGCGGCGATATCGGCATTGCGGGCGCGGCCGTAAGCGGCCCGCAGCATGGCTTCGGAATAGTTCTTCTCGTCAAGCAGGCCGGCGAGTTCGGACAACTCCTTGCGGGTGAGATCGCGCGGGCGCTGTGTGACGGCAATCAGCGCCGGCACCTGGTTCATGTTCTCGCGCACGAAGCGTTCGAAGCCGGTGATGTAATCCTCCGGCGTCGTGTTCTTGCCAAAAATCTCCTCGATGCGCAGCAGCTCGTCCTCATGGGTGGAGATAACAACGCCATCGTTCTTGTCCGTATAGAGCGGGCGGCGTTCGAGCAGCTCGACCGCGCGGGGATGGTCGGCCAGCCACTCCTGCAATTCGGCACCGGAGCGGGTGGACAGCCGCTGCAGCGCCTCGTCGGGGCTTTCGCCCGTGTGGCGCTCGAAGCTCTCGCGGGTTTCGGCATCCATGCGCTTTACAAGGCTCCGCATGCGCACGATCACCTGGGCGGCAACCCAGCTCTTGTCCTCCTCCGTCTCCGCATTGTGCAGATCCGTGACGAGCTGGCCAAGTGCGATATCCGGTTTGACGACGACCGGGCGCATGTCGCTCATCTCCTGCAGCTCGGCATAGAGATCGACGGCGTCGAAGATACGGAAATGCTCCTTGCCGATATCCGGGCAAAGCCGTGTGGCGCGGCCAATCATCTGGTCGTAGAGGATGCGGCTCTTGACCCTGCGGACGAAGACGAGATTGCAGATGGAGGGCACGTCGACGCCGGTGGTGAGCAGATCGACGGTGACCACGTATTTCGGATAGGGGTCGTTCTTGAACTTCAGGATCAGATCGTCGACTTTGTCAACATTGCCGGTTATCTTTACGACCATGCCATGCGGCACTGCCTCCTTGCCGTATTCTTCCTGCAGTTCCCCGATGAGGAGTCGCACGATGTCATTCGCATGGGCGTCTCGGGCGGCGAAGATCAGCGTCTTTCCTGGCTTCGACGGTGGGATTTCGGTAGCAATTGCCCGGCAGACGATGCGGTTGAAGGCTTCTGAATAGACGCGCTTGTTGAAATCGGCGATGTCGTAATCGAGCGAAACTTCGTCCGGCAGCTCGAAGAGCTCGGCCTGTCCGCTCTTCCGATCGATGATCTCGACTTCCTCCCCGCCATTGAAGTGAATGCCCGCTTCCGACAACGCCGTGGTGATGCGCTTCGGGGGTAGATGATCGTTGAGATAGCCTTCTACAACGGCCTGCCTATACCCGTAGTGGAAGACAGGGTGACCAAAAATCTCACGGGTGTGCAGCGCGGGGGTGGCCGTCAACGCTACCTTCACGGCATCGAAGTAGTCGAGGATCTGGCGATAGGCCGACTGGTAGTCGTCGATGCTACGGAAGCCGATGTCGCTCTCGCGCAGCTCGGCATCCAGCGTGTAGCCGCGATGGGCTTCGTCAACGATG
This sequence comes from Rhizobium sp. PK7-22, assembly GCF_056530405.1. Lineage (NCBI taxonomy): Bacteria > Pseudomonadati > Pseudomonadota > Alphaproteobacteria > Hyphomicrobiales > Rhizobiaceae > Rhizobium > Rhizobium sp. PK7-22. Next base: position 20,163 of record NZ_CP096514.1, on the reverse strand, counting down.
ATGCAATCGAAGGTGCCGGGCGTCAGGCGCTTTGCCGGGTCCGGCTCGTTGAGCACGCGGGCGATCAGCGATTGTATGGTCGCCACCTGCACCTGGTCCTCATCCTCGGGCAGCTTCTGCTCCAGCCCGGCGACCTTGTAGATCTGGGCGAAGTTCAGCATGCCCTCAATCTCGGTGGTCTCTAGCGCGTCGCTCGTCTGCCGGCCGAGCGCCTTGCGGTCGACGAGGAAGAGGATACGGCGGAAGCGCTTGTGTTTGAGCAGGCGATACATCAGCGCGATTGCCGTGCGCGTCTTGCCCGTGCCGGTCGCCATGGAAACGAGGATGTCGCGCTGGCCCGCGACCACGGCATTCTCGATCGCCCCGATAGCCTCTTCCTGATAAGGGCGCATCCGGCCCTTGCCGAAGCTCTCTTCGGCGAGCCCTTGAGCTGCGGTGTCGACATCGGTGGTCAGCTTGTCGAGGAGATCCTTTGGCGAGAACCAGCTCGTCATCGGGACGGCGTGGTTGGTCTCGCGCCTGACATCGCGGTACCAGATCCCGGATTTTGTCACCCACTGGCGCACATAGGGTCGGCCATTCGTGGCGAAGACAAATGGAACGCGGAATGGTTCATCCAGACCGTGTTTCCAGGGGCCATGCGGATGCGCGTTTTCCGGCGCGAGCACGATGGTGCGAGCGTAGCGCTCGGCCTGTTGCAGGGTGGACGGCACATCGACGCTTTCGCGCTTGGCCTCGATGACACCAACGCAAGTGAGGCCAACGAAGAGGGCATAATCCGCCCGCCCACCGTCCGAGGGCCATTCGGCGATGGCGAGATTGCGGCCTTCATCCGGCCGAGCGCCCTTCTGATAGGTCAGACGATCGCTGTCGGCTTCCCATCCGGCATCGACAAGCTGGACATCGATCAGCCGTCGGGTCTGGCGCTCATCGAGTTCCAGGCTGCTCGCAGCTTTAAGGCCTGCCTGCTTGAACTCGATCTGCAACTGCTGGGGCTGAGCCTCGGCCGTCTTCTGTAGCTCAGCAAGCTTGCGGGCCAGCGCTACCTGATTGGCCTCCATCTCGACGGCCGTCTGCTCCCAGACAGCACCATCGGCTGAAGCCTGGCGGGCTAGCTCTTCGGCAGCGGCGCGGGCCTTGGCGAGTTCTTCTGCGGAGGTATGGGCGGCCGCGAGCTTCTCCTCAGCTTCCTGGACCTGGGCACGCAGGGCGGCAAGTTCAGCTTGCGTCGCCTGGTCGGTATCGCCCGAGGGTCTGGGCGGGACGAACGGACCCGGCTTGAAGTTCGGATCGCGCCCATAGGTGCGGCGATACCAGGTCGCCAAGGCACTGCAGAACTTCAGCGCAGCCAGCGCTTCGGCCGGCGATCCGGAGAGACTGTGCGCCGCGTCGTTTCCGCGCTTGCGGATCGCGTGGAAGATATCGGCGACCTCCTTCGGCAGCACCTGCTGGGTGCCGAGCCGGCGTAGAAGATCATGGGTGGTTTCCCGCGCAGCCGGATCGTAGATGCCGGAACGGGCAGCAATCTCCTTGACCATGTATTCACCGAACTGGCGGCTCTTGATGAGAGAGGTATTGGCATCCTCGGCAAAGAAGCGCTCAGCCAGCGTGGCGAGGCGATGCAGCTCCGGGCTGATCTCCGTCAAATGATCGAAGTTTACCGACAATGCCCCACCCAGATGCTCACCTCTTCGTGGTGAACATGCCACACGTCATGGGAGCAGGCAAACTGGACTTGTAGCGATCTAATTTCTGAAAGTTACTGATCAAAAAGCGGAAATTATTTCCGCAGGCTTCAAACCAACAATTCTGAGCGACAAACGTGGCGAGTTCCTCCGAAGAGAGGCGGACACCGGTGAACTGGTCTCACTTACGGTAAGCTTATGTAAATGACGGAGACTTGCGGTCCCGAAGGAGATGGTCAGCGAAGCCGGTGCACTTGAGATCCTGCTGTCGTTATCGAATCGGCCGACGACGCGTGGATTGGTTACAGCGATCACTTGATGAGCGTTTGATCCCCAGTCTGCGATGCTCTATTTCATAAGCTTGGCGCCACCGACTAACCGGAGTGGCACTAGCACGCGACTCTTCCTCCAGGCTAATGCGATGGTCCACTACACCCATTTTCAAACTCTCGACCCTACTGCACGCCAAGTATCGATTGATCTGATCGATCTCGCGGAGCGTGAGCCGGTATCTATGATTGGCTTCACATTACGCTGGATGGGCTACAACGGGTGGCTGGCGGCGGTCACGGGCTGTGAGCGCGACTATCAGATGATCAACGCAATAGCCGCTGAGGCGCGCATGATCGCGGCATACGACCATTTGGTCGCCGATGATCCGGCCTTTAAGGCAGAAGTCGACGCATTCGCCGCGCTTTGGCCGGTGCTCAATGTTGCGAATGTCCGCGCCGTGCTCGGTTATGACGCTTTCCGCCGCTATGACCGAGCAGCGTTGCTTGCTGCATGCGACGCGCAAGGCGTCAAACGGCAGCCAGCTAACTGGGTTCCCGGCATTTCGCCGAGCTGGGAGCAGTTACTGCGTACGCTCTATCAGGTCCGCTGCAATCTGTTTCATGGCGAGAAGTCCGAGCAGGCCACCCGCGACCGACACCTTATTTTTGCTTCGGATCGGATCCTGCGCCTATTGCTCGTCGGAACGGGCTGCCTGGGCTGGCGCGATGAATGAACTTCAGTGCCGGGGCACGTTTCAGCTTAGGCAGCACGTCAATCCAGCAAAGCTTTAATCGCATCGACGTTGGAGCGCAGGTTCGCCGAGTCCAGCCCTCCGCGGTCATCGTCCTGCGACGTGAACAGCGTCCGACCCACGCCGAAGCCATTGGCCTCGTACCACGCCTTCTTCCACTCCCACCCCTTCCGGTAGTCCTCGCGCATCATCATGCCGAGGTGCTCCCACAGGATCAGGTCGCCGTCAGCCGTAACAAACGAGAAGTCCGGGCGGAGACGGCCCGGCTCGACCTCGCCGTCGAGCACGCGCTCGTATTCGTATTCGACACCGGACTGAAACAGCATGTTCGCGATGACCAGCTCGGACTTGCTGCGAACCAGATGCCCCTTCTCCGTCCGATGGATCAGGTTCTCGGCGTACGGAACCTCGGCCTCGACGCGGCGGAGCACGCACTGGAAGAGGTTGGTGTTCCGCCGCGCGGTCTCTGACCGCTCCGGCCGGGTGTAGTCGAAGAGGACGGATGGGTTGTCGCCTTCAATCAGCAACACAAGCTGTCGGCGTGACCGGGTCAGGGCAGTGTAGAGAAGCTCGCGCGAGAGCGGCCGGCAGTTCTTCGGCAGGATCACGAACACCTTCTGGAACTCACTGCCCTGCGACTTGTGAACCGTGATGGCGTAGGCGAGCTCGAGCGGTCCCGAGCCGCCTGGGAAATCGCGCCTGCTGTAGCCGAAACGGAGGTTGGGGCGGCCGGCGAACACCACGTTCAGCCAAGGCGATTTGCCGTTACCGACGAGCCCGACCTCGCCGTTGGCCACATAGTGGTCGCCAGACACATTCCCGTCATAGGCGTCGCGCCACTGGTTCGAGACCTGGATGACCTTGTCCCGAATGACGATGCTTTCGTCACCGAGGCTGACCACCCAGGGCTCGGCCGCGGCCTCGAGCTCGCGCGCACGGTAGCGACGCTGCGTCCAACGGTTCAGATCGTGCACCCCGTGGGGGTGCATGCGCACCGGTGAAAGGATCTGCCACTGCTCGGAGCCGTCGGGATCGTCGAACGGGACCCAGCCGCGCTCGTCGATGCCGAGCGAGGCGTTGAAGCCGGCGACGTCTCCGGCCTGCTCTAGCCCCAGATGCTTCTGAAAGGCCTCGCTCAGGCGGCTTCGCAGCTCGTCGGGTGTCGTCCAATAGAACAGGTCGAGGTCGTTGAACGGCCGACCGCTCTCCAAATCGCTAAGGACGCGATCGGCGTCCACGGGCTGGGTCTCTCGCGTGAACCAGGAAGCGAGCCGCAGCGTGTCCGATGCCTGATCCGCGCCTGCGACAGCGCGAACCTCGACAGTCAGCCGTGCCAGCGCCTCGCCAAGCGCCATGTCAGTATCGCTCTTCGCTTCGGTCGTTTGCAAATGAGACGTCAGGTCGGCGAAGGGGCGTCCAACCCCGATCGGCGGGAGCTGGTTGGGATCGCCGACGAGGATCAGGCGCTGGACGTGAGCAAGATCGAGCGCCTCCAGCACAGCTACAAGATCGTCCATGGTCAGCATCGAGCACTCGTCGATGACTACGGTCTTTTCTTTACGATACTTCTCCTTGCCCTGAAACCGCGGACGCTGGCGAACGCGGTCATATCGGCCGAGTTCGTTCAGAAACTGAGCCACGGTCATTGCCTCGGCATTGGCCGCTTTCCCAAGCCGGACACGTGCTTTCCCCGTCGGGGCAAGCAGAAGAATTCCGTCGCGAGCTAGTATCTCGTTGAGCAGCAGCGCGCCCATTACGGATGTCTTCCCGGTGCCGGCTCGCCCGACTAAGGCGGTCAGACGACGAGAGGTCACGCGAGCTAGCGCGGTCGCCTGTTCGTCGATGGCAAGGACGTGCCGCGCGTTCTTCGGATCGAACGCGCCGCCGGCCGCCTTGATGGCGTCAACCAGCAGCTTCTTCCAATCAGCGGTCACAGCGGGAGCCGCCTTGCCTGCCCGCTTCAAAAGCACGCTCCTCAGCTTGTCCTCACGCGTCTTCAGCTCAGTAAGCTGGAGTGCGGCAATCCCGCCCTGTTGCCCATGCGGCGTCGGAAGGTCGATCAGTTCGACCACGCCGGTCAGCGCAGCCGTGTTGGTGGCGGGCCAGTCCACACCGATCAGGCAAGGGTGAGCTAGCTCAAGCGCAGCTACCTTCTCCACGGCTTCCGTGATGCTAAGCAGCGCGTCGCCGTTCTCGGCAGCGCGTCTCAGCACAGAAACGAGCGTCGCTCGAAGGCGGCGGGGGTCGGCCGCGGAGCTGACCCGAGACGGATCGGGCACCGGATGCTTCGCCGCGATCGTCGCATCGGGCAGGAGGCCACGGTCGATCGTCCCGACCGATACAGGGGACTCCTTCGCGTCGCCCAGATCAACCTCACTGATCCGATAGGAATTAGCGATAACCTCAGCATCGGTCGTCGGCGCCGTACTGGCTGCTGCCCGCTTGGTCGGATCGAACCAGCGGCTCGCTTGCGCCGGAGTCAGCGCGAAACGCGAAAGCAGCTTCAGAAGCACCCGACGTTCGTCCGGCAAATTGAGCCAGGTGTCGCGCACGGCCGCGAGATCGGCGTCATAGGCAGTCTGGGGAGGTTTCACCGTGCCGCGGAGCAGCCCATCGATGTGTGGCCATGGGTCTGCATCGCTATCCACCGCTCGCGAAGCGAGTAGTTCTAGCGTCAGTGCCGTGCCTAGCCGCATGCCAAGCGCCTCGAGAGCTGAGCCGAGACCGGGAAATGCCCCTCGGTCCTTCCAAGCCAGGCCGATCTGCGTGTTGAGCCATTCCTCACGCCGCTCCCATGGTCCTTTGGCGATCCCGTGGGAGCGGATCTTCCGCACCGACTCTAGGCACCGAATCAGCGTCGAGAGCGCAACATCCGCAGGGGCCAATTCCGCGGCATAGGAGAACACACGCATGTGGGCCGGGTCGGCGGGGACGGCGATCTCTGTCAGGAGCTCGGCCCGGCGCGCGTCCTCGGCCGCGTCGCCCGTCGGCTCGAGATAGTCGTGATAAGGCAGCAGGAACCCGTCGGAGCCGTCCGGCCGGATTGAATGTCGGAGTAGGCGATCCCACATCGGATAAGTGCTCTTGCCCACGGGAGCATCGTATTGCTTCACCGGGGCGATCGACTGGATGCGACCGACGCCGACCACCAGCCGCGAGATCGTGTCGCCGAGCGGCTGGCCCTCTTTGCAATAAAAGAAGACGAGCGAGCGCTCAGGGGTCAGGCGATCGAATACATGGTCGACTATCGCCGTCTGACGGGCGCGACCAAACACCCACGGGCTATTAAACGGCGACTTCTCGTCAGGCGGCAACGGCTTCGGCAGCTTTGCGTCGATGGAGGCTTGCTCGCTACGCAACATCCAGCCGAATGGAACAGCGAAGGTTGCGAAGGGTGGCACCTTCACGATAGTAGGCTTCAGGTGGCCGTGGGTCACCTCCGCCTTTTTGATTGACGTGTAGGGGTGCGCAAACCGACGGGTCCACTCGGTCTCGTTCATGAAGGCGCCCGATTCAGCTTTGCAGGGTGGGAGCTCTTCCTGCGTCAGCTCGTGCCACAGCCTGCCGGCGAGCGCGTCCTGTGCGACGTCGTCCTTCTCTTCCCGGATACGATCAAGCGCAACACAAAACGCGTTGGAGGACGGACTCGGGCAGACCCGCCCGTTCCAGCGTGAACCATGCCAAGCTACGCGCATCGTGAGATGAAACATACTCCCCCCTCGTCAGTTAACTCCCGCCGTCATTCCACAAACGACCGCGTGAGAAGACGCGAGGATTCACAATTATGTTTGGAGCACAAGGGTCGCACAGCCAGATTAACGCATGCCGTATGAAATCCGCACGCTCAAGTCGTCGCGCTGAACGTCACTTGCGAGCTGATAGCTGACATCGCCACGCGCCCGAAGGTGAAGGCACTTCCCGTCACTTGCCTCGACACATCTTCTTAGCCGGACCAGAAGCGGCACGTCAGCGACACCGGCAAAGCTGAATTACGCCCTTCCCAACTTGGATCATAATCGAGCCTCCTCCCGCCATCGAAGGTCAGACTGGAGACGGGCAGGGCTCGTAGAAGATCGTCCTCATCGACCGTCACCGAAGGTCGGCAGGAAGCCCAAGTCATCGTCGGGCGAGGCCAGGGTGGGTTGGGCCGTCCTGGAGATCACCGATATCGATGTCGACAGTGGGTGCCGCGATGAGGACTTTTAAAGTTGGCAGCTTGGCTTGCCGGCTTCGACTCGACGATGAAGCGCTCGCCCGTGACGGACCGGGCGGCAAGCTCGGTCTGCGTCCAGCCAAGCGCCTTGCGTTTCTCCCGGATGACAGCGCCGTAATCCCTTGCGGACCTGAACATTGAGCATCTCCTGAGGTGGCTTACCGTACAGGAAGATTCCTCGTAGACAGTGCGATCCTTACCGATCGGGAAGCAGGGGCAAACGAGCCCCACAATTAACCCGATCGGGAAGTTTTGTATCTCCGCACGGCGTCGAAGAATGAGGTCCTTGAGATCCGGGTATCGCGCGTGGTACACCTCCCGGTATCGTAATTTCCCGAATGGGAGCAGACCCTTACGGGAAACCCAGGTTTCTCAGGTATCGCGGGCCTAATTGGCGGAGAGTCCCACCCTCTCCGCCATTCACCGATTGTACAGCCCGGAGACATTGGTAACAGCTTGTACCTAAGACATGGGTGACAACCTCGTGCCGAACGGGTTGTCGATGGTCTGCAAGGTTCTCTGTTCCAGGTCGATGTAACCCAAATCATAGTGCATGAAGCTGACGAGCCAAATGCCGTCGTCGACCTCCTTGATGCCTAGCCTCTGACCGGCGAGTACGGTGGAGAGGTTGATCTTCTTTCGTGCCATACAGATGCGTCCGCAGGCGGTGACGAGGACGTCCCTGTCGTGGAAGGGGTATTCGACGTCTGGCAGGCCTTCATAGGCTCTCGACGAGGGCGTATAGAGCTCGGCGGGTGTTTTCATGCCGATAGCCTCATGGGGGCGTTCCTCGTTGAACTCGCTGACGAATTGGTCGAAGCGGTCCTGCTGTTGCAGGGCGTTCATGCCCGGCGGACGCGCCGTCTCCTGCTTCAGGGTGCGGTGCATGCGCTCGTGGCGGCCGTTCTGTTGTGGGTGACCGGGTTTGATGCGCTCGATCGCAATGCCGAGCCGCAGCCACCACACCGACAGCTTCGACAGGTTGTAGAGCCCGTTGGGGCTGGCGAAGGGCAGGCCGTTGTCGCTCCTGATGGCGGCTGGCAGGCCGCGCTCCCGGAACAGGCTGACAAAGGTCTCGATGACTGCAGCCTCCTTCGTGCTCTCAAGGGCTTCGCAGCAGAGGATCATGCGCGAGGCCTGGTCCGTTACCGTCAAGGGGTAACAGTATCGGCCGTCGCCAAGCTTGAACTCTCCCTTGAAGTCGGCGCACCACAGATCGTTGGACAGGGCGGCCTGCGACAGCGCCGTGCCTGCCGCCTTGTTCGCCGTTCGCCTCTTGCGGGCGCGGCTCACGAGGCCGTGCCGGTCGAGCACCGCATGCACCGTAGACTTCGCCGGAATGCGCATGTCGCCGGCCAGCTTCCTGACCAGGAGCTCTCTAATCTTGCGGGCGCCCCAATGCGGCTTGTTGCGTTTGGTCTCGACGATCAACTGCTCGATCTGGGCGGGCAACTGGTTGGCGTAGCGCACCGGGCGGCGCGAGCGGTCGGTGAGCGCCTCCAGCCCTTCCTGCCGATAGCGATCCCAGATCTTGTAGCCAGTCTTGCGCGATATGCCAAACTGGCGGCACACATCGCTCATGCCTTCTCCATCGAGAAGACGAGCCACGAAGCGTAGACGTTCTTCCATCACCGAACACTCTCTCCACGGCATCAACACCTCCCGCAAAGCGAAAAGTGTTACCCATGTGTCCGGTACAAAACGTCACCTATGTCTCGGGTCACTCAGATGTCGTTGAGTTTCCCCGCTCAAGGCTGGCTTGGCCCTGCATTGCCAGCAGCGGAACGTTCACTGCTGGCAGTCTGATTTCATCCAGTCATCACAAGTTGGCGTCAGCCATGCCGACCGATCGCCAGCAGCCTTTGGTGGTAGGGGATGACCAAAGCCTGGCGGCGCCCTCGTCATGGGCGACAAGAGCGGGCTAGACCTCCGCCTTTGCGCGGACGTGGCCAGCGATGGCGTTCTCAGTCATGACGCTCGGGGCAGTCGACGAACCGTCTGCGGCCACTGCATCTCTGGCCATCACCATGCACGCAAATTGCCGGACCGGTTACCGACGGGCCGAGACCTGCCAGAGCTCCACGAGCCTGTCAGCCCGGACACAGTGATAGTGACCATACAGCGCGACAGTCGGATCATTGTGGGAGACGACGCATTCGATGACGTCGCCGATCACCGGACGAACAGCATCATCCTTCAGGTGCAGGCGCCCGTGTTCGTCGCCCGCGTAGCTGTAGGTGGCCGTCTCCAACCCGGCGCTGATCACGCGCGGTGGCGGGCCGTTGAGCGCGAAGGCCTTTGTCCCGGCATCGGTGGTCACGAAGCCCGCGACATTGGTGCTGATCACTGCCGTCTGGACGAACAGTGCGTTTTCGAAGGGCCAGGCCTTGCCGCTCTCGTAGATCACCGTCTCATATTCGGCATCCATGAAGATGTATGAACCGGCCTGGATTTCGGTGAAGGGGCCCTCCCTCACGTCGAATGCGTGGCTGCCGGTGCCGCCGCCGGTAACGATATCCGGCTTCATGTCGATAGTCGACAGTGCCGAGATCACGGCATCGATCATGAGGTGCGCCTGCCTGCAGAGCGCCAGGCGCTTGTCGGGGTTGACGGTGTGCTGGATGTGTCCGCCATAGGCCTGGAGGCCGCGATAGGCGAGGGACGGCAGCGTCGCGAGCGTCTCACCCAGCGCCACGGCGGCTTCCGGCGATGTGACGCCCGTCCGTCCGAAGCCCAGTTCGACGTCGATGATCACGTTCAGCCTGACGCCGGCCGCAGTGGCCCTTTCGGCAAGCGCCTCGGCATTGGCCGGATTGTCGATCACGATCATCGTGTCGGGGGCTCTGCCGGCCAGCGCAATCAGGCGGGCGATCTTCGGCAGGGTCGTCACCGGCGAGGTGACGAGGATGCCCGCTATTCCGGCTGCCGCCATGACCTCGGCTTCATCCAGCGTCGCGCAGCAGCAGCCCACCGCACCGGCCGCGATCTGGGCCCTGGCGATCGTCGGCGACTTGTGGGACTTCGCATGTGGCCGCAGGTTCTTGCCGTGGGCTTGCATGATGTCCGCCATTCTCGCGACGTTCCGCTCGAAGGCATCGAGATCGAGGACAAGTGCGGGCGTGTTCAGCGCGTACCGGGAGCCGGGGGCATGCACGTCATAGTGCGCGAAAGATGGAACGGTCATCGGCAGGCGTTTCCCTTGCAGGTGAAGACGGGCGGCAAGCGCGGCACCTGGCATGCGGCGCGCCGGCCTCAGCGGCCGGCGCGCCGCATGAGCTTGCGGTCCAGATGACGGTACCATGCCATGATGCCCGGCATGAACCAGGGCTTGCCGGTGTAGAAGGGGACGGCCGAGGGCGGGCGGAAGTCGAACGCCGAGGGCTCCATGTCCTTGTCGCCCATCAGTTTCCTGGCAGCCTGCGTCCCGATCCAGGGGGCCCAGACGACACCGGAGCCACAGAAGCCGGTTGCATAGACAACGCCGTCCCGCTCGAAGATGCGCGGGATCATGTCGCGGTGCATGGCGACATGGCCGTACCAGCTGTGGGAAAGCGCGACGTCCTTCAGTTCCGGGAAAATCTCGATCAGATTGCGCTTGAGGTGGAGCGTGGGTTCGATCGGCTCGCCGGACGTGGAGCCGTCGCGGCCGCCGAACAGGATGCGCTTGTTGTCCGGTGAGGGGCGGTAATAGAAGCCGAGGTTGCGGGTCTCGCTGCACATCATCAGCTTCGGCATCAAGGTCGCCATCAGGCCTTCCGGGAGCTCTTCCGTGGCGATGATGCGGCTGCGGATCGGCACCATGCGCCGGCGCAGCCAGCGGTCGGAATTGTCGGTGTAGCCATTGGTGCAGGCGAGGACCTGCCGGGCCGAAATCCGGCCGGCCTCGGTGGTCACCTGGAAGCCGCTTCCCACTTTCTCCACTGCCGTCACAGCTGCGCCCGAGCGAACCTCTACGCCCGCTGCCAGCGCCACGCGCAGCAGTTCAGCGTGGAATTTCGCAGGCTGCAGGCCGCCGATGTCCATGCGCACGGATCCTCCCCGGTAGAAATCGGTGCCGAGATAGTTGCGTTGTTCCGACTGCGGCACCGCGTGGGCTTCGATGCCGAGCGTTTTCTGGAGCTTTTCAGCCGTGCGGGCGAGGCTCTCGTAGTCGTCCGGCCCCAGTGCGCCGCTGAACCGGCCCGAGAGGCTGAAGTCGCAGGCAATGTTTTCGGTGGCCAGGAGATGGTAGAGAAATTCACGTGCCTTCTTGCCCTCCGCCTCGATCGCCATGGTTCGGGCTTCTCCGAAGCGGCGAACCAGCGTCGCATGGTCGAGGCGGATATTGCCGCTCGTGATGCCGCCGTTGCGCGAGGAAGCACCCTCTCCGGGGTTCATCTTGTCGAGGCAGACGACGGATCGACCGGCGCGCGCAAGATGCAGTCCGGCGCTGAGGCCGGCGTAGCCAGCGCCGATGATCGCGACATCGACGGTCGCCGGCAGAGGGCTTTCCGTCAGCGGCCGAACGGGCGCCGCCTCCCACCAGAAGGGGGTGGTCCTGTGGGCGGGCGCTGGATTGTTCTCGGGCATGTCGGTCTCGATGCTCCCCTTATTGTATTGAGCTCGTTAGAGATGACGGTCGAATTGCACCGCGCCGATGATCCAGAGGATCTCCGCAGTGGACTGCGTGACGTTCTTGAAACTGTGCGGGAGCGAACTGTCGAAGACGAAACTGTCGCCGGTGCGCAATACGCCTGCCTGCCCGCCGACCGTCAGCGTCAACTCGCCGGAAAGCACCAGTCCCCCCTTCTCCGCCGGATAACTCAACGCCGTGTTGCCGGAGACGCCGCCGGGCTCCACGCGCAGGATCATGATCTGCAGGTGATGATGGCCGCTGGCGGTCAGCAGTTCCTTCTTGAGCAGTCCGAGATCGATCTGGGGGCGATCCTTCAGCCGGCGCACGAAGGGCGGATCACCCTGTTCCGGCGGCTCGTCCGGCTGTTCGCCGAACATTTCCTGGATGGATACATTGAGGGCCCGCCGGATCGCGGTCAGCACGCGCATCGATGGATTGGCAAGATCCCGCTCGATCTGGCTGATCATGCCGACCGATACTCCGGAGCTGTCCGCCAATTGCTGAAGGGACATGCCCTTGGCATTGCGCAACTGCCTGACGGTGGCTCCGATCAAAGACTGCGTTCCCTTGGACATTCCTAAACCACCCCTCTGGCCACCCTACAAGAAATTGAAATATCCTGTGCGAATTTTCAATATGTTTGTTCGGTAGCATCCAATGAAAATGCGACGAAAAAATAAAATTCGCAATTTATGTATTTTTCCCAGATACTTATGATCGTCACATCCGCTCTAGAAATTTGATGATGCAATTGCGCCTCGATCGGCTCTTGTCAAAATTTTCAATATAAGCCTATCATCGATGAAAATGAGAACAAGAGGGGTTGGAGTTAGGCCATGGCCAATCGTGATCCTATCGGTGCGCCTGCCAATGCGCTATCGGTCCGCAACCTGACGATCGACTTGCCGAAGGGCATGGAGCGAAAGCACGCGGTCAGCGACATTTCCTTCGATCTGAAGACCGGGCAGATCCTTTGCATCATCGGTGAATCCGGTTCAGGCAAATCGGTGACCGCCAATGCCGTCATGGGTCTGCTTCCAAGCGCGATCAGCATTTCGGGCGGCAGCATCCAATGTGGCGACACCGATCTCACCCATGCGTCATCCGAGGTGCTCCGCGATCTCCGGGGTCGTGTCGTCTCGATGATCTTCCAGGATCCGCTGTCGGCGCTCAATCCGCTGATGACCGTCGGAGACCAGATCGACGAGGTGATGTTTGCGCATGGCGAGGGCACGCGAGAAGATAGGCGCGCAAGGTCGCTCGCACTGCTGACGGAGGTCGGCCTGCCGGATCCGGAGCTGATGTACCACCAGTATCCCTTCCGGCTGTCGGGCGGCCAGCGACAGCGGGTGATGATCGCCATAGCGCTCGCCCTCGAGCCGACCATACTGATCGCCGACGAGCCGACGACCGCTCTGGACGTCACCACCCAGGCACAGATTCTCGATCTCATCCGCGATATCCAGCGGCGCAAGGGCATGAGCGTGATGTTCATCACGCATGACTTCGGCGTCGTCGCGGAGATTGCCGACAGCGTCATCGTCATGGAGCAGGGGGTCATCGTGGAGCAGGGGAGTGCCGAACAGGTGCTGCGCAACGCCCAGCATCCCTATACGAAACGGCTGATCGCCGCCGTTCCGCATCTGTCCGACAACGATCGCACGCATGAAGAGGTGACTGGCAGCGCGCCGGTCATCGAGGTCGACAATCTCCGCAAGGAATACCGCAGCGGCAGCATCTTCTTCGGCAAGGAGCGGGTGGTAAAGGCGGTTCAGGGAGCCTCCTTCTCGCTCCAACCCGGACGAACCCTCGGGATCGTTGGGGAAAGCGGCTCCGGCAAGTCCTCGCTCGGACGACTTCTCGTCAAGCTCATGGACAGCGATGGCGGACGGATCCTCTTTGACGGCCAGGACATTGCGCCGATGAAGGAAGCCCAGTTCCGCGCTCTCCGCCCCAAGATCCAGATGATTTTTCAGGACCCCTTTGCCTCGCTCAATCCGAGATCGACCATCGGCCGCATTCTGACTGCCGGGCCGGTCGCGCATGGCATGGCGCCGGCGAAGGCCAGCCAGGAGGCGAGGGCACTGCTCGAGCATGTCGGTCTCGATGGCGGCGCCTTCGACCGCTATCCGCACGAGTTCTCTGGCGGCCAGCGCCAGCGTATCGGCATTGCGCGCGCACTGATGTTCAAGCCGAAGCTTCTCGTGGCCGACGAGGCGGTCTCCGCGCTCGACGTCTCGATCCAGGCGCAGATCCTGGAACTGCTCAACGACATCCAGCGCGAGACGGGCGTGGCGATGATCTTCATCACCCATGACCTGAGGGTCGCAAGCCAGATCTGCGACGAGATCCTCGTCATGCAGCGCGGGGTGATCGTGGAACACGGCCCGCCTTCGCAGATCTTCCGCAACCCGCAGTCCGACTACACCCGCGAACTGGTTGCCGCGATTCCGGGAGAGAGAATCGCGGCCTAGCAAGACACCCACCATCGACGGTTCATAACTTCAACAAGCAGGGGAACATGCGCATGACCGATCAGAAACAGAAATTCGCCGCGACACGTCGCGAAGCCCTCAAGATGCTGGGCATCACCACCGCCGCAGGCGTGTTCCTGCCGAACCTTCTCGGCAGGCCGGCCTTTGCCGCAACACCTCCGGAAACACCGACCGGCCGGATCGTGGTCGGGTTCTCGCAGGAACCCACGGTCTTCAACCCGCTGATGCCGCGTATCGAAGTAGACGACGGCGTCCATTTTTCGCTCTTCGACACGCTGTTCCGGATCGCGCCGGACGGCTCGTTCACACCGGGTCTCGCCACGGAGGTCCCCTCCATCGAGAATGGCGGGATTTCCGAGGATGGCCTCGAATGGCGCGTCAAGCTGCGCGACGACGTCAAATGGCATGACGGCGAAGACTTCACGGCCGAGGACGTGAAGTACACGCTGGAGCTTATCATTAATCCGAATTTCCGCAGCTGGCGGACCACGGGCCATACGCTCGTTCGCGATCTCACGGTTGTCTCCCCCACCGAGATCACCTGGAAAATGGAGAGCGCATTCGCACCCTACCTTTCGTTCCTGGCCGACACCTTCATCGTGCCGGAGCATATCCTCGGTGCTGCCGAAGATCCCAATACTGCACCGTTCAACAACGCGCCGGTGGGCACGGGGCCGTTCAAGTGGAGCAGCCGGACCGCCGGCGACCATCTGGAGCTCGTCGCCAATCCGGACTATTTCGGCGACGGCCCCTACATCGAGCGCCTGATCTACAAGTATATTCCCGATCTCACCGTGCTCTACACCCAGTTCAAGAGCGGCGACATCGACATCATCGGCTCGCAGTACATCACGCCGGACAATTACGAAGAGGCCAAGACCCTTCCCGGCAAAGTCGTCTCCACCGTGTCCACCGCGACGGTCGAGTCCATCTACCTCAACATGGAGCGCCCGCAGTTCAAGGATCTCGCGGTGCGTCAGGCGATCTATGCCGCGATCGACAAGCAGACCATCATCGATGCGCTCTACTACGGCCTGCCGACGCCGACCGAGACCTACATGCCGCAGGAGTCAGCCTACTTCAATCCGGACCTGCCGAAGCAGGCCTATGATGCCGAGCAGGCCAAGCAGATGCTGGACGAGGCCGGATGGGTTCCCGGTGCCGGCGGCATCCGCGAGAAGGACGGCGTGCGGCTTTCCTTCACCAACTCCACAACCTCGGGCAACCATCTGCGTGAGCAGGCCCAGCAGTTCATTCAGCAGTCGCTGGCCGAGGTCGGCATCGAGATGAAGATCTCGAACCTGCCGCCCGCCGTCATGTGGGGCGAGTTCTGGACGCAGTCGCAGTTCGACAGCGCGATGGTCGGGGTGATCTTCATGATCGGTGCCGATCCGGACGTCACCTACCGCTTCCACTCCAAGGCCATTCCGGCACAGGGCGGACGCGGTGCCAACACCGGGCAGTACAAGAACCCGGCAGTGGATGCGCTTCTGGAAGAAGGGGGCAAGACTTTCGACCAGGAGAAACGCAAGACGATCTACCGCGAGGTGCAGGACAAGATCCGTGCCGACCTTCCATTCCTGCCGCTGTTCCAGAACATGACGGTGCGCGGACGCGACGAGCGCATCCAAGGCGTCGCGCCCAATATCAACACGCGCATCGATACGTGGAATACCGGCTCCTACTACTGGGCAAGCTAAACTTCGAGATTGGTGGCGGCGCGCTAATAGCGCCGCCGCCGATCCTTGATGTCTCAACACAAGCAGGAAGCACACCATGGCGGGATATCTCCTCAATCGCCTGTGGCAGAGCCTCATCCTTCTGGTGATCGTCTCGATCATCGGATTTGCGGTGCTCAACCTCACGCCCGGAGGGCCATTGTCGCAATTTGCGCTCACGCCCGGCATGACGCAGGAAGCGATGGATCGCATCGCTGAGCAGATGGGGCTGAACCGGCCCTTGCCGGTGCAGTACCTCGAATGGGGCTGGCGGTTGCTGCAGGGTGACTGGGGGACGTCCTACCGTGACGGCCAGCCGGTGCTGGACGTCATCGGCCGGCATATCTGGGCAACGCTTCTGCTGATGGGCACATCCACCGCCTTTTCCATTGCCATCGGAACATGGATCGGCATCCACGGCGCGACGCGTCCCTATTCGATCTTCGACTATTCGATGACGATCGGTGCCATGGTGGCCTTGTCGATTCCCACCTTCTGGTTCGGGCTGGTGGGGATCTACATCTTCACGCTGGAACTTGGGTGGCTGCCGGCGGGCAATATGTACACGATCGGCGACGGCTCCTTGCTGAACTACCTTCACCACCTCATCATGCCGAGCCTGGTGCTGTCGCTGGTCAATGTCGCCGTCTGGAGCCGCTACATGCGTACGGCCACGCTCGACGTGATCAACCAGGAGTTCGTCAAGACCGCCCGTGCCAAGGGGCTGACCGAGCGGCGGGTTCTGATGAAGCACGTGGTTGGCAATGCCCTGGTGCCGATGATCACGCTCGCCGGCATGCAGTTGCCGGGCATTCTGGGCGGCGCGCTCGTCACCGAAACCGTCTTCACCTGGCCAGGAATGGGCCGCCTCTTCCTCGATAGTCTCGGCTACAGCGACTATCCGGTAGTCATGGGGCTTCTCATGGTCTCGGCCATCCTCGTGCTGCTCGGCAGCCTCATTGCCGATCTTCTGGTGGCCATCGTCGATCCGCGCATCCGGGTCGGCTGATGTCGATCGATGTGCCCGAAGCAGGAACAAAACCCATGAGCGCTCTTGCCATACCCGTCCATACGCCCTGGTGGCGCAGCCGCGGCGTCCGTCGATTTGCCCGCCATCGCCTGGCCATCATCGGCCTCGTGATGATCACCTTGCTGACCTTTGCCTGCATCGTGGGGCCATATCTTCTCCCCTACGACTCGCTCTACATCGATCTGCGGGCACGGTTTGCGCCGCCGCTGACCGGCTACCATTTCCTCGGCACCGACCCGCTGGGGCGTGACGTTGCCGCGCGTCTCCTGGAAGCGGGGCGCATATCGCTGCTCGTCGGCTTCTTCGCCATGCTGCTGTCGACGATGATCGGGACGCTGATCGGCGTCGTCGCGGGGTACTATCGCGGCGCAGTCGGCGCAGGCCTCATGCGCGTCGTCGACGCCTTCCTGTCCTTCCCGTCGATCTTCCTGCTGCTGGCGCTGGCGGCCCTCTTGCAGCCGACCCCGATCATGATCACCATCATCATTGCGTTGACAAGCTGGATGGAGGTCGCGCGGATCGTCGAGGCCGAAGTGCGTTCGCTGCGAGAGCGCGATTTCGTGCAGGCGAGCCGGATGATGGGCCTGAGCAGCGCGCACATCATGTTCCGCGAAATCCTGCCCAACGCCATCGGGCCCATCATCGTGGCCGCAACCTTGACGGTGGCGCGGGCGATCCTGCTGGAGGCCTACGTCAGCTTCCTCGGCTACGGCATCCAGCCGCCGCTGCCGAGCTGGGGCAATATGCTGAACGGCGCGCAGCAGTATCTGTCGACGGCGCCGTGGCTCGCGATCATCCCCGGCATCACCATCACCATTGCCGTGACGAGCTTCAACTTCATCGGCGACGGCCTGCGCGATGCGCTCGATGTCCGCAGCGACCACATGTGAGACGGCCATGGTTCTCCTTGCCAATATCGACGCCGAACGCGGTCAGCGGCTGAAGCAGCGCTTCCGCGAGGTTTCTCCGGAGCAGGTGCTGGTCCTGCCGGACGACGCTTTCGAGAAGAAGGATGTCCGCTATCTCCTCACCTGGAAGATTCCCGACGACCTGGCGGACATGGTCAGTCTCGAGATCATCTTCTCGGTGGGTGCGGGCGTCGATCAGTTCGTGGCCACGGGCGTTCCGCAGGGCGTGACACTGGTGCGGCTGATCGATCCGGGCTTGACGGCGATGATGCAGGAGTACGTGACGATGGCGGTTTTGAGCCTCCATCGCGATCTGCCCGCCTATGTTGCCCAGCAGGAGCAGGCCGTCTGGAAACAGGTCTCCCTCCCGCCGCCGGCGACCGAGCGCCGGGTCGGCGTGATGGGACTGGGCGAACTCGGCAAGGGTGCTCTCGCTGCCCTCGCCAACTTCGGTTTCCAGCTTTCCGGTTGGGCCCGCAGCCCGCACCAGATCGCAGGCGTCGACTGCTTCCACGGCGAAGACGGCTTGCAGCGCTTCCTGCCGTCGGTGGACATCCTGGTCTGTCTTCTGCCGCTCACCAGCGAGACCCGCGGCATTCTGAACAAGGACCTCTTCGATCGCCTGCACACCGGAGCGTCGCTCGTCCACGCCGGGCGCGGACAGCATCTGCGGCACGATGATCTCCTGTCGGCCCTCGAGACCGGGCAACTCCGCTCCGCTTTCCTCGACGTGGTCGATCCGGAACCGCTGCCCGACGGGCACCCGTTCTGGCGGCATCCGAAGATCATCATGACCCCGCACGTTGCCTGCATGACGCGCGTGGAGATGCTGGCGACGGCTATTGCAGGCAATCTGGAACGCCACCGCATGGGAAAGCCGATGGTAGGTAACGTGGCCGTGGAGCGCGGATACTGAGGATAGGGTAAATCAACCTGACGGTTTGCCAAGCCACCTTTGGCGTGAATGAACGCCGCCCGGGATGAGTGGCTTGATCTGCAGGCCGTGATCCCCTGCAGCCTCCGCGTGCTCAGGGAATTTCGGTGAGCCACCTTACGGCACCAGGCTCCAGAATCCGTGCTTCTTGCCGTGTCGGCGCTTCAGGTCGGCGGTATAGGCATGGTGGGATCCGAAGTCGGCGAAGTCGTCGATATGCGCGGCAAGGGCGCCGCAGTCGCCAAGATGCCGCGCCGCATGCCTGTAGCGGCTGGATTTCCCGCTCTCAAGCGTGAAGTCGATCATGGACCGCAAGGCAAGGGTGGCCGCCAACGGGTGCTTTGCAGACAGTGCTTCAGAAGCCGGCGTCATTACTTCGTATAAATTGCCGTCAAGGTCTGCCCTCCGCTTGAGTATGAGGTTTGCAGCCTCGGCCAGCGCTGGCCACCTCAGCAGGAAAGCGAGCGCCTTGTGGACGTCCGGAAAGACCTGGGCGTAGGCGAAGGCCTTCTCCTCCGCCTCCAGGTCGTCGAAGTCCGGCAATCGCTTGAGGAAGGCACGCAGGTGCACATCGGTCAGCGAGTGCTCGAACCAGGTCCACCGATCGGCCTGGGCCTCGTCGGCGCGTCCAAGCGCTTCCAGCGTCTGAAGCCGGGCGAGCTGCCATTCGAGGGGAATGTCGATTTGCCCTGCCGTATCGGCTCGATCCAGGGTCTCGAGTGCTTCAGGCGCCCGCCCTGAAGACAGCAGGCGCCCGGCGATGTCCGCAGCCACCAAAGGCGCCCTGCGGGTTTTCTCCGGCTGCTGGGCGATATAGGCATCGATGTCGCCTTGAGCATCAGCGATCACCTGCAACGCGATACGCGACGTCCGCTCCCGGTAGCTCCCATCCACATCGTTCTCGTAGATCGGGTTCCTGCTGCTCCAGCCGACCACCCGGCGGTTGCCATCCCCAGGCATTTCCTCAAGCTCTTTCAGACGTTGGAAAAACAAGGCCTTCAGATGCTCAAGCCCATCCTCGCCGAGCGCCGGAATCATGGCACAGATCAGCCGGTCATACTGGCCGTATCCATTGTCCTGCACGGCTGAGAAAATCCTTTCCGCCAGGACGTCGTGACCGATCGCTGCCGTTTCGGCGATGCTTCCGGCATCGATGCAGGCCTGGTGGAAGCTTTCGACCAGGGAGCCGCTGCCGTCGTCGGATCTCTCGAAGACGGGAACGGCTATGGCGAGGAACTGCCAGATCAGCTCAAAGCCTTCCTCCGGGTCGTCGGCAGCGACGACATCGACGATCGTCCTGCGCTGGGTTTCCAGATCGGCCTTGAGGGATTTCACCTTGCGCCAGTTGATGAAAGTTCTGGCGCGGGCAATGCTGGAGAGGCGCTTTCTGACCTCGCGCGCGACCTCGGCGCTGCTGTGACTGCCGGCAAGCTCCATGCGAAGCCGTCGTTTGTGGGCGGCGCTGCCGGTGCTGATCTCGATGAGAAGCTCTGCGAGGCGCTGAACGCCGAGGGCTTCCAGGTTCTTTGAGTTGAGTGTCG